>NZ_CP192788.1:0-2612500 GCF_033957725.1 Agrobacterium sp. rho-8.1 | reverse complement strand
TTAATATTCGTGGGCCTGGTGGTAGTGACGGATCTCGTGTGTTGTTCAACCTTATTGGATTGGTTGGGCGGCGAAGAGGTTCCAGGAAATAGCTCCACCGTATAGACCGTACCCGAAACCGACACAGGTGGTCAGGTAGAGTATACCAAGGCGCTTGAGAGAACTATGTTGAAGGAACTCGGCAAATTGCACGCGTAACTTCGGAAGAAGCGTGACCCTGTTGTACGCAAGTATGTCAGGGTGGCACAGACCAGGGGGTAGCGACTGTTTATCAAAAACACAGGGCTCTGCGAAGTAGCAATACGACGTATAGGGCCTGACGCCTGCCCGGTGCTGGAAGGTTAAAGGGAGGGGTGCAAGCTCTGAACTGAAGCCCCAGTAAACGGCGGCCGTAACTATAACGGTCCTAAGGTAGCGAAATTCCTTGTCGGGTAAGTTCCGACCTGCACGAATGGCGTAACGACTTCCCCGCTGTCTCCAACATAGACTCAGTGAAATTGAATTCCCCGTGAAGATGCGGGGTTCCTGCGGTCAGACGGAAAGACCCCGTGCACCTTTACTATAGCTTTACACTGGCATTCGCCAAGGCATGTGTAGGATAGGTGGTAGGCTTTGAAGCGGGGACGCCAGTTCTCGTGGAGCCATCCTTGAAATACCACCCTTATCTTCGTGGATGTCTAACCGCGGTCCGTTATCCGGATCCGGGACAGTGTATGGTGGGTAGTTTGACTGGGGCGGTCGCCTCCGAAAGAGTAACGGAGGCGCGCGATGGTGGGCTCAGACCGGTCGGAAATCGGTCGTCGAGTGCAATGGCATAAGCCCGCCTGACTGCGAGACTGACAAGTCGAGCAGAGACGAAAGTCGGTCATAGTGATCCGGTGGTCCCGTGTGGAAGGGCCATCGCTCAACGGATAAAAGGTACGCCGGGGATAACAGGCTGATGACCCCCAAGAGTCCATATCGACGGGGTTGTTTGGCACCTCGATGTCGACTCATCGCATCCTGGGGCTGGAGCAGGTCCCAAGGGTATGGCTGTTCGCCATTTAAAGCGGTACGTGAGTTGGGTTCAGAACGTCGTGAGACAGTTCGGTCCCTATCTGCCGTGGGTGTAGGAATATTGACAGGATCTGTCCCTAGTACGAGAGGACCGGGATGGACGTATCTCTGGTGGATCTGTTGTCCTGCCAAGGGCATAGCAGAGTAGCTATATACGGAATGGATAACCGCTGAAGGCATCTAAGCGGGAAACCAACCTGAAAACGAGTGTTCCCTATCAGAGCCGTGGAAGACGACCACGTTGATAGGACGGGTGTGGAAGTGCAGCAATGCATGAAGCTTACCGTTACTAATAGCTCGATCGACTTCTTCGTTCCCATTGATTATGTTCATGTTTATCGAAGATAAACATCAACTGTTCTGTCTTCACGGGCCAAAAGCCCTGCAGACGGCGCGCGCCACAGGGCGCGACGGACTATCGTCCTGTATGGGTGGCACGCTCGAACTTCGAGCAAGGCACCATACGGACAGGTCACAGGAAGACGTGTAATTAAGACAAAAAGTGGCAATGCCACCCAGCTTCTCGAAACAACAGTTTCCATGTGAAAACATGAACATGTTGCTTTGGTCAAACGTACACTCGCAAAGGGTGCCGTATCGACCATTGGTGTGCCCTGTGAGCGTCAAGCGAACAGGATAAGCTACACCAATCACAAGCAATCATATGTTCATGCTCCGCATGAACATATGTTGCGTTTTGCCGACCTGGTGGTTATTGCGGGGCGGCTGCACCCGTTCCCATTCCGAACACGGCCGTGAAACGCCCCTGCGCCAATGGTACTCCGTCTTAAGACGCGGGAGAGTAGGTCGCTGCCAGGTCTGCAAAACGCAACACATCATAAAACAACAATCTTCTCAAACATAAACAAACTTCGGCCCAGCCGATACAAAGGGCCGCATCAAGCGGCCTTTCGTCGTTGAAGCGATAAGCCGAAAACAAATCAAAGATCGGCGTACCAAAAAAAGAGGTGCGTCCCTTACAGGAGACAAGTTGCTACGCAATTTGCTCCGGCACTCCATGTAAACCGCCTTGCGGTGTACATGATCGGTATTTTGCCCAAGGCAAAAACCGGGAAAAAAGCGACATTTTGCTAACGCAAAAGTCGGGTAGTGACGCAAACTCTGCGAGTTTGCTATGGCGGTTTTTGCAAACGCAAAAACCTGGTAACGCGGGGTGGAGCAGCCCGGTAGCTCGTCAGGCTCATAACCTGAAGGCCGCAGGTTCAAATCCTGCCCCCGCAACCAAAATACAGACATATCAATCACAAAATATAAAACAGAAGTTCTTGTCAGGAACACCTGAATCGTTCTCGCGTAAAAATCATAACCCTCTCTATGGATTATGAGGCCGTTTCGGTCTGAGCTGCTCTCTCTGTGGATAGGGGGATTGCGCGCTCGCCGATAGGGGCTATATTTCCAGTCACGACGAGGAAAAGCTTGGGAGGAGCGTTTCATGAGACGGATGTGGCCGGACGAATTCAATTCTGTTTTGGACAATGCGCAGGAGGTCACGCTTGATGTGCCTGCAATCGACCCAGCGGGTCATGTGCGTGGAGAGATAACGAAACGTCAGGCGCTCAAGGTGCGCATGACGCAGGCCGATTATGAACGCATCTGGCCACTTGCCGAAACCCGTTACCGGGTCCAAGGGTCATTTTCAGGCAAGGCGATTACCCTCATTACGAACAATCCGCATTATCAGAAATGGCACCCTGTGGATGGAGGCGTAGAGGAAGGTGTTTCCGATAGTGGCAAGCCTTTTCAGACACCCTATGTGGTCACCTATTTTCTGCTGGACGACGTGAGCGAGAAGGTAGAGGCGTAACCGCCCTGACCCTATTGGTGCGATCTGACCGCGTTCGACGTCGTCGAGCGCGGACGATGCTTTCGTCTGGTGTCTATTGAGACATAAACTGCGAGATCACCTCGAGAAATGCCGGGCCGTAGCGATCCAGTTTCGCTTCGCCGACGCCCGGCACTTTGGCCATCTCGGATCGCGATGTCGGTCGTGCACCGGCAAGTTCGATCAGTGTCTTGTCATGGAAGATGACATAGGGCGGCAGGTTTTGGGTACGCGCGATTTCCATGCGGCGTTCGCGCAGGGCCTGAAACAGTGCTGCATCTTCATCGGGAAGACTGACAGTTTTGTTTCCACTAAGATTTCGGTCGCGGCTCGCCTTGCGAGGAGCTTGAGGTTTTCGCAGCATCAGCGTCGGCTTTTCCCTCAGGAACTGCCGGCCAGTCTCAGACATGGAAAGGCCGCCATGGCCCTCAAGATCCACTTCTAGCAGGCGTGACGCAATCAATTGGCGCAAAATGGCGCGCCAGGTCCTGTTGTCATGCTCCTTCCCGATGCCATAGGTGGTGATCTTGTCATGGCCAAAGCGGGTAATTCGTTCGTCTTCGACACCCAGCAAAACGGTGATAATATAGGCTTGGCCAAAACGTTCGCCCGTTCTGTAGATGCAGGACAGGATTTTCTGGGCAGCGATCGTGCCATCGAACAGTTCTGGCGGTTGGGCGCAGGTGTCGCAATTGCCGCAGGGTTCGCAACTGTCTCCGAAATAGGAGAGGAGAGCCTGTCGTCTGCACCCCGCCGTCTCGGCCAAGCCCAGCAGCGCATCGAGCTTTTGTCGCTCCATGTGTTTGCGCTGGTCCGAGGCATCCGAGCCTTCGATAAAACGGTTGCGCAGCGCGATGTCGTCGGAGCCGTAGAGCATGAGGACATCGGATGGCAGGCCGTCACGACCGGCACGGCCTGTTTCCTGATAATAGGCCTCGATGCTGCTGGGCAGATCGATGTGGACGACGAAACGGACGTCCGGCTTGTCGATGCCCATTCCGAATGCGATCGTGGCGACCATGATGATCGCTTCACCGTGCTGGAAGCGGGTCTGGTTGGCTTCGCGATCTGCCCTGTCCATGCCGGCATGGTAGGAAAGGGCGTCATAACCTTCGCTGCGCAGCCATTCGGCCGTTTCCTCGGTTTTTCGTTTGGACAGGCAATAGATGATGCCGCTTTCGCCTTTGTGATCTCTCAGGAAGCGTTTGACCTGCGACCTCGGATTGTCCTTTTCCATGATGGCGTAGCGAATGTTGGGGCGGTCGAAGCCTGCGATGAAGGCATCATCGCCATCAATGCGCATATGATCCAGAATTTCCGCGCGGGTCGGTTCATCGGCAGTCGCTGTCAGCGCCATGCGCGGTGTATCGGGAAACCGCTCTATCAACAGGTCGAGCTGGCGATAGGGCGGCCGGAAATCGTGTCCCCATTGCGATAGGCAGTGGGCCTCGTCGATGGCGATGAGCGATAGCGGCACGTTTTGGAGAGAATCCAGAACATCGGTCTTCAGCAAGGTTTCGGGGGCTGCATAGAGAATGCTGACCTTGCCCGCGCGGATATCGGCCCACAAGGCGCGACGCTCATCTGGCAACAGGTTGGAGTTGAGCGCTTCTGCCCTGACACCGGCCTGTCGCAGAGCGGCGACCTGATCAACCATCAATGCAATCAGCGGCGATACGACGAGGCCCATGCCAGGCCGAGAGAGCGCGGGAATCTGGTAGCAGAGAGACTTGCCGCCGCCCGTCGGCATCAGCACAAACGCGTTGTTACCGGCGATGACGTGCTGGACGATGTCTGCCTGCTGTCCCCGGAAGGTATCGTAGCCATAGATGGTTTTCAGAATATGGAATGGATCAGTATTCACGGATGTCTTCTTTAAGATTCGCTCGCGCGGCACCTCATTCCATATTCAGAATAATCACAACCCCTTTAAAGCGGCATACACTGCCAATCACTCCGCTGCGGTTTTGAGGCAGCCATCTATGATGCCCCTGATCTCAGCGCGGCAGGAGCCGCAATTGGTTCCGGCATTCAGGGTTTTGCCGATGGCTTCAACGGTGTGGCATCCGTTGCGTATTGCTGCCGTGATTTGATTTACACCAACGCTGAAGCACGAGCAGACCGTTGCACCGGGGTCTGCCTTGCCAGCGCCGGGGCGACCAGCGACCAGCGCGAACCGTGTGCGCAAATCTTCATGGTGGGTGGCCAGCTGGGAAATGGCCCAGTTGCGGGCGACGGCCACGGGCGTGTTGGCGATGAACAAAGCCGCAAGCAGCGTTTCGCCATCAAAAAAGGCAAGACGCACCTGACCGGCGCTGTTATCGGCGTAACCAATGGGCTCAATACGCGGATCGATGCCAAACACCGCACGCCCCCAGCTCATCCAGTCCTCTGGAACCTCTTCGAATGCCATTTCCAGACGATAACCGCCGTCTGCTTTTGCCAGCGCCCAATAGGCACAATCGAGGCCCTGCGGCTTGATCTGCGTCACGGCAAAAGCATAGGCCTTTGCTTGAAAACGCTGTGCCTTAACGGCGATGTTTTTCGATGCCGGTTGGCCGGAAAATGGATCGGTTATTGACGGAACAAGTTTGTCGACACGGGCATTGGCGGCGAACTGATCGTTCCAGTGCATGGGTACAAAAACATTGCTCCGCGCCTGCCGGTCCGTGACCAGCGCGCGAACGATGATCCTGCCAAGCGGGCTTTTGATTTCGACGAGATCAGCGCTTTCGATGCCCGCTTCCATGGCGTCGCGTGGATGCAGTTCCACGAAAGGCTCTGCGATATGGGATGATAGGCGGGCGCTTTTTCCGGTTCGCGTCATCGTGTGCCACTGGTCACGAATGCGGCCGGTGTTGAGTGTCAGGGGATAATCCGCTGATGTCTGGCGCGTCTGCGGCAGAACTGGGCTGATAAAGCGGGCCTTGCCATCGGCATGGAAGAATTTGCCATCGGCAAAAAAGCGTGTGGCTTCTGTTCGGGCAGAGGCGGGCTGTGGCCAGTTGAAAGGAGCCATCTCGTCATAATCTGACATGCCCACATCAGAATATGCGCCGATGTCGAAATCCCGTGATCCGTGATTTTCATAGGTCGAGAGATTGGCATGTTCGGCAAAGATGCTGGCTGGGCCAGCGTAGTCGAACGCTTCGGCAAACCCCATGCGACGGCCGACTTCGGCCATTTGCCACCAGTCTGCGGTCGCTTCACCCGGTGCATCCAGATAGCCGCGCTGGCGCGAGATGCGGCGTTCGGAATTTGTGACCGTGCCATCTTTTTCGCCCCAGCCGAGTGAGGGCAGAAGAACGTGCGCGTGGCGTGTGGTGTCGGTGTCTTGCATGATGTCGGAGACGACAACGAAGGGGCAGATTTTCAGCGCTGCCTCGACGGCGCTCGCATCCGGCATGGATACCACGGGGTTGGTCGCCATGATCCAGAGCGCCTTGATACGGCCATCTGCGACAGCCTTGAACAGATCGACCGCTTTCAGGCCGGGCTTGTTGGCAATGGCGGGTGAACTCCAGAACCGCTGGACGCGATCCCGGTCATCGGCACTTTCGATGGCCATATGGGCGGCCAGCATGTTGGCGAGACCGCCGACTTCGCGGCCACCCATGGCGTTGGGCTGGCCGGTCAGCGAAAACGGTCCCATGCCCGGCCTGCCGATGCGACCGGTGGCGAGGTGGCAATTGATGATGGCGTTGACTTTATCCGTGCCGCTGGCCGATTGGTTGACGCCTTGGCTATAGCAGGTGACGACTTTTTCGGTGTTCTCGAAAAGCTGATAGAAGCGTTTCAGCTCAGTGATGGACAGCCCGGTCGCTTCGGAAATCTTGTCAGAGCTGAAAGCGGTTGCGGCTCGAGTGGCCTCATCGAAGCCGTTTGTGAAGCTATCGACATAGGCGCGGTCAATCGCCGGGCCTTTTGCCAGATGAGCCAGCAGACCGGTAAACAGCGCGACATCACCATCCGCGCGGATGGCCAGATGCATATCGGCGATATCGCAGGTCATAGTGCGGCGTGGGTCGATGACCACGATGCGCATGTCTGGGCGCTCAGCCTTTGCGGCGGCAAGGCGCTGGTAGATGACGGGATGGCACCATGCCAGATTGGAGCCGGTGAGGATGACGAGATCGGCGAGTTCGATGTCTTCGTAAAGTCCCGGGACCGTATCCGAACCGAAGGCGCGGCGATGACCGGCGACGGAAGACGACATGCACAGCCGCGAATTGGTGTCGATGTTGGCAGAGCCGATGAAACCTTTCATCAGCTTGTTGGCGACGTAATAGTCTTCGGTCAGCAATTGGCCTGAGACATAAAAAGCCACGGAATCTGGTCCGTGTTGGGCAATGGCGTCGGAGAATTTCGAGGCCACGAGATCAAGCGCGCTGTCCCACTCCACCCGCTCGCCATTGATCTGCGGATAGAGCAGCCGCCCGTCCAGATCGATGGTTTCCGCCAGTGCCGACCCCTTGGAACAGAGCCGTCCCAGATTGGCAGGGTGATCGGGGTCGCCTTTCACGGAGACGGCACCATCATCCGCAATGTTGGCAATGACGCCGCAACCGACGCCGCAATAGGGACAGGTGGTCTTGACCTCTTTTGCCATGATTACTCCGCTGCGATCATCAGGCTTTCGATGGCAATCGAAAGCTGCCCATCCACATTGCGCACGGGAATGGTGCGCACCGCACCTTCATCCGCACCCAACGCCTTGCCGGTTTCCAGAGAAATGACCCAGTTGTGCAGGGGACATGTGACCGACGCGCCATGCACGATGCCTTGGCTTAAGGGGCCGCCCTTGTGCGGGCAATGGTCCTCAATGGCATAGACATCGTTGTCAGCCGTGCGGAAAATCGCGATCTTGCCTGCAGGCGTTTTTACGCATCGTGCGCCGCGCAGAGGAATGTCTGTGATGTCACCGATATCGACCCAATTCATTGTTTTCGTCCTATCCTTCGCGGTTAGAATTTTGGGTGGGGCGAAAACTCCTCTTTTCCACCCCACCCGACGCCCTGCGTCCGACCCACTTCGATAAGCGGGTGGTCACTCTGCGGCTTGATTGAACCCGATGGTCGCCATCGGTTTGAACTCGTGCTTATGTTCGCCGGATACGCGTTCCGACCATGGATCGACCTGCGCGAATTTCTGGCTGAAGACGAAGCGTTCGAAGTAAGCCTTTCGCTTTTCAGCATCACCCATGATCTGGCGGCGAACCTCATCGTAACCGATGCGCTTGGCCCATTTGTAGATGCGCTCAAGGTAACGGCCCTGTTCGCGATACATCTGCGTCAGCGCCACGATATGCTCCAGCGCCTCGTCCTCGGTCTTCACCAGACCCAAAACCTCGGTGCCTTTGATATCGAGACCGGCCGCACCCGCGAAGTGGATTTCAAAGCCACTGTCAACGCAGATCACGCCGATATCCTTGCAGGTGGCTTCAGCGCAGTTGCGCGGACAGCCTGATACGGCCAGCTTCAGCTTGGCCGGTGTCCACGAACCCCACATAAACTTTTCGATGCGGATGCCGAAGCCGGTACTGTCCTGCGTGCCGAAGCGGCACCAGTCCGAACCGACGCAGGTTTTGACGGTGCGAAGGCCCTTGGCATAGGCCTGACCGGAGATGAAACCGGCCTTGCCGAGATCTGCCCAGACGGCAGGCAGGTCTTCCTTTTCGATGCCCAGCAAATCGATACGCTGACCGCCGGTGACCTTCACCATCGGTATCTCGAACTTGTCGACAACATCGGCGATGGCGCGCAGCTCGTTGGCATTGGTCACGCCGCCCCACATGCGTGGCACGACGGAATAAGTGCCGTCCTTCTGGATGTTGGCGTGAACGCGCTCGTTGATGTAGCGCGACTGGTAGTCGTCTGCATATTCATCCGGCCAATCGCAGACGAGGTAGTAATTCAGTGCCGGGCGACATTTCGCGCACCCACAGGATGTCTTCCACTCCAGTTCCTGCATGACGGCAGGAATGGTTTTCAGACCCTTCGCCTTGATCAGACGGCGCACGTCATCATGGCCGAGGTCGGTGCAGTTGCACATGGGTTGAACGGCAGCGGGATTATAGCTGTCGCCCAGTGTCAGTGTCATCAGTTGCTCAACGAGGCCTGTGCAGGAGCCGCACGAGGCCGACGCCTTGGTGTGTGCGCGAACATCGTCCAGCGATGTCAGCCCCTTCGACGTGATGGTGGAGGTGATTTTACTCTTGCAAACGCCGTTACAGCCACAGATTTCCGCATCATCCGGCAAGGCTGCAACGGCCGCCATGGGGTCCAGTGGGGACCCTCCCTGATAGGCCTGGCCGAAGATAAGGGTTTCACGCATCGCCGAAATGTCGGTCGCTTTTTTCTTCAGGTCGTTGAACCAGGCACCATCGGCTGTTTCCCCGTAAAGCACGGTGCCGATAATGCGGTTGTCCTTCAAGATCACGCGCTTGTAGACGCCAGCGGTGGCGTCACGCAGCACGATTTCCTCGCGGTCATCGCCATCGGCAAAATCACCGATGGAGAACAGGTTGATGCCCGTGACCTTCAGCTTGGTGGGCGTATCGGCGTGCACGAAGGCGGGTGTCGTATCGCCAGCCAGATGCGAGGCGGCAATTCTGGCCATCTCGTAAAGCGGCGCGACGAGGCCATAGACCATGCCGCCCACTTCGGCGCATTCGCCGACAGACAGAATATCACCGTCGGATGTCTGCATGCCCGCATCCACGACGATGCCGCGATTGACCGCAAGGCCGGCGTCCTTTGCCAGACCGGCATTGGGACGGATACCGACCGCCATCACCACCAGCGTGGCCGGGATAATCGTACCATTGTCGAGTTCGATGCCCTCGACCTTATCGGTGCCGAGGATCTGCTTGGTGTTGGCCTTGGTGATGACCTTGATACCGCGATCTTCCATTGCCTTTTGCAGAAGATATCCGGCTGCCGGATCGAGCTGGCGCTCCATCAGCGTCGGCATAACATGCAGAACCGTGACGTCCATGCCGCGCATGGAAAGACCGGCTGCCGCTTCCAGACCCAGCAGACCGCCGCCGATGACGATGGCCTTTTCGCGGGATTGCGCTGCCAGCAGCATCGCATCCACATCATCCAGATCGCGGTAGGTGATGACACCCGGCAGATCCTTGCCGGGAACGGGGATGATGAAGGGCACCGAGCCTGTGGCGATGACGAGCTTGTCATAGCTTTCGGTCACGCCGTGATCGGATGTCACCGTCTTGGCAGCACGGTCGATGTTGACGATGCGGTGGCCCTTGTAGAGCGTGATGCCGTGCTGAATGTACCAGCCGTCACCATGGATGATGATGTCCTCAAAGGACTTTTCACCCGATAGCACGGGTGAAAGCATGATGCGGTCGTAATTGACGCGGGGTTCTGCGTTGAAGATGGTGACCTGAAAACGGCCCGGTGCCTTCTCGAAGAGTTCTTCGAGCATGCGTCCGGGTGCCATGCCGTTTCCGATGATGACAAGTTTTTCTGTCTTTGTTTCGGACATGGGGAATTACTCCGCAGCTTCGACGAAGCGGTGACGTTCGTAGAGGAACTTCAGCACGGCTTCGCGGCATTTGAGATAGGTTCGGTCTGATGCAAGGTCGATGCGGTTGCGCGGCCTTGCCAGCGGCACATCCAGAATTTCGCCAATGTTGGCGGCGGGGCCGTTGGTCATCATGACGATGCGGTCCGAGAGAAGAACAGCCTCATCCACATCGTGGGTGATCATGATCATGGTGTTGCCGAGACGGGCATGGATTTCCATCACCGCATCCTGCAAATGGGCGCGGGTGAGGGCATCCAGCGCGCCGAAGGGTTCGTCCAGTAGCAGGATTTTCGGCTCCATGGCCAGCGCGCGGGCAATGCCGACGCGCTGCTTCATGCCGCCGGAAATTTCGGACGGCTTCTTGTCTTTCGCATGGGCCATCTGCACGAGGTCCAGATTGCGCATCACCCATTCGTGGCGTTCCGCCTTGGTCTTGGTGTAGCGGAAGATCTTTTCGACGCCGATATTGACGTTCTCATAGACACTCAACCACGGCAGCAGGCTGTGGTTCTGGAACACCACGGCGCGTTCCGGACCGGGTTCGTTGACCTCGCGGTTTTCCAAGAGAACCACACCGGACGACACCTTCGTCAGGCCGGCGATCAGGTTCAGCATGGTGGACTTGCCGCAGCCGGAATGGCCGATGACGGAGACGAATTCGCCCTTGCCGATGGTGAGATCGATGCCTTTCAGCACCTCGGCGCGGACGCCGCCCTTGTCGAAATATTTGTCGATATGGTCGAGCTTGAGATAGGCGTTCATAGGGGTCTCCCTCAATTTGTCGCTGCGCCACGGGTGATGACATTGCCGAGCGCCGCCACCAGCTTGTCCAGCACGAAGCCGACGACGCCGATGTAAGCGAGAGCGACGATGATGTCGGGCAGGCGCGAGGAGTTCCACGCGTCCCAGATGAAGAAGCCGATGCCCACGCCGCCGGTCAGCATTTCAGCGGCAACGATGGCAAGCCATGACAGACCGATACCGATGCGCAGGCCGGTAAAGATGTAGGGTGCCGCCGATGGCAGCATGATCTTGTAGAAAAACTCCAGCTGGTTCAGCCGCAGTACCTTCGCCACGTTGCGGTAATCCTGCGGAATGTTGCGCACGCCGACGGCGGTGTTGATGATGACAGGCCAGATCGACGTGATGAAAATCACGAAGATGGCTGAGGGGTTGCTGTCCTGAAAAGCAGCCAGCGAAAGTGGCAACCATGCGAGTGGTGGCACGGTGCGCAGCACCTGAAAGATCGGATCGAGACCGCGCATCGCCCAGATAGACTGGCCGATCACCGCACCCATGATCACACCGGCGATGGCAGCGAGACCAAAACCGTAGGCCACGCGCTCCAGCGAAATCAGCACGCGCCAGCCAAGGCCGATATCCTGCGTTCCATAGCTGAAGAATGGATAGGCAATCAGGTCATAGCTTTCCTGAAACACCTGACTTGGCGGCGGCAGGGTTGCGCCCGGCCCCGAACAGAGCACCTGCCATATGCCCAGCAACAGCGCCAGCACGACAAACGGCGGAACGACATTGCGGGCGATGGAAGCCGCGATCTTCTTGGCGTTCAGGCCCTGCACCGGGCGGCGGTTGATGGCGATAACGGTTCCGCTTTTCGGTACAGCGGCAGTGATAGCCGTATTCTCTGTCTTGCGGGCTGTTGCGGTCATGGTTCTATCCTGTCGCGTTTAGGAAGCAGCTTTGATCGAGAGGCTGTCGAGATAGGCGGATGGGTTTTCCGGATCGAAAACCTTGCCGTCGAAGAAGGTCTCCTTGCCGCGAGACTTGGAGGCCGGAATATCAGCGGCAGCAACGCCCAGATCCTTGGCGGCTTCGCGCCACAGGTCTTCACGGTTGACCTGTGCGACCAGTGCCTTGATGTCAGTATCAGGTGCAAATTTACCCCAGCGCACATTCTCGGCGATGAACCATGTGTCGTGGCTCTGGAACGGATAGGACGCCGCGTCCTTCCAGAATTTCATCTGCAGATCGGTGCCGTGTGCCACGCGGCCATTGCCATAATTGATGTCGCCTTTCAGGCGGCCCAGCACGTCCTTTGGCGGTACGTTGAACCATTGGCGTTTGCCGAGAATGGCCGACATTTCATCCTTGTTGTCCATGCTGTCGCACCATTGCTGGGCTTCCATGACGGCCATCAAGATGGCCTTTGCAGCATTCGGGTTCTTTTCCACCCAGTCGGCGCGCATGCCGAGCGCCTTTTCGGGATGGCCCTTCCAAAGCTCGCCGGTTGTACAGGCAGTAAAACCGATGCCCTGATTGACCAGTTGTTCGTTCCAAGGTTCGCCCACACAGAAGACGTCCATGTTGCCAACCTTCATGTTGGCGACCATCTGCGGCGGTGGAACGACGATGGTGGACACATCCTTGTCCGGATTGATGCCGCCAGCGGCCAGCCAGTAACGCAGCCACAAATCATGCGTGCCGCCGGGGAAGGTCATGGCCGCCTTGATTTCCTTGCCCTCAGCCTTTTTTTTCTCGAAAGCAGCCTTCAGCTTGGACGCATCCATCTGCACGCCGGTCTCGGCATAGTCCTTGGCAACCGAAATGCCCTGGCTATCGAGATTGAGGCGGGCAAGGATCGCCATCGGCACGGGCACATTGTTCTGCGTCACCTTGCCGGTGTGCATGAGGTACGGCATGGGGGTGAGAATATGCGCGCCATCGATGCCGTTCGAAGCGCCGCCGAGAACGAGATTGTCGCGCGTGGCACCCCAGGATGCCTGCTTGGCAACCTCGACATCGGGCATGCCGTATTTCGCGAACAGACCCTTTTCCAAGGCGACGATCAGCGGCGCTGCGTCGGTCAGGGCGATGTAGCCCAGCTTGGCGCCGGTGACTTCCGGTGTGGCGGTTGCGGCGAAAGCGCCGGAGGGGAAAGCGGATTTCATGGCCGTGATCAGCGCTGCTGTGGCAGTGGTTTTCAGCATGCCGCGGCGGCTCAGATTGCCGGTGAATGTCGGTGTCATTCGCATGTTCCCCATTTTTGATCCGCCGTTCCGGCGCTGTTTGCGAAAGGTAAAAAACAAAAAAACGCCGCTCGGAGATTGCGTTTGCCGGGAGGGAGGTCCCGGTCAGCAAAAACCTTGCGACGTCTGTGTCGTTGGTAAGCAGCAGTGAAGCGCTTTTATCCTCGATCGCCGTTGACCGAGTGCTTTCTACAAAGCAAGCGCTATGCCAGTTTGATATTCACAAATTATGCCTTTGAAATAAAAAGGGTATTTCTAAAATCACAGCGGTTCTCTCTCAGTTTCATCAGGCATTATATGGCTCATATTTTGCGCATATGGTGTGAGTGGAGCATTTTAGATGCGCAGCATTTGTGCAGTGCGCCACCGTTAGACATCGTCCGAAGCGGAAGAAAACTGATTGCGCGCGCTGACGGGGAAGCTGTTCACGTAGTCCTCGATGGCGCTGGGGTCGAAGACATGGCCATCCATGAAGCGGTCGCCGTCCATGTCGCCTTCAATCCGCAAGTCCGGTTCCAGCGGTGCATGGGAGGCACCCAGAGCGTTACGATAGAGGTCGCTGCGGTAGGCCGATGCCGCGGCTTGCGCCGATTGCGGCGTAAAGTTCGCTTGGCCCCAGCGGATCATCTGGCTGTAGATCCAAAGCGCCTGGCTTTTGCGGGGGTAGTTGGCGAAATTATCATGAAAGGTGAAATAGCGCTCGATTACGCGTTGATTGCCCTGCGCATCGACGCTGAAGCGTCCAGCCAGCACTTGGCGAATGATCTCCTCGGGCGCGGCGATGTATTTTGCATCTGCCAGCATCTCGGCCAGAGCGCGATGGTTCTCCGTATCGTCACACCAGCGCGCGGCGGCATCCAGCGCCACGATCAGGCGGGAAACTGCTTCGGGCTGTGCCTCTGCCCATTCAGGGCGCATGCCGACGACCTTTTCCGGGGCCGATGGCCAGATGTCCTGTTTGGCGGCAACGATGCGGCCAATGCCGCGTTCGCTCGCGATCATGTTCCAGGGTGCGCCGACGCAGAAGCCGTCAATGGCACCGGCGGCCAGTGCATCGGATGTCAATGGTGGCGGCACGACGACGAGTTTGACGTCCTCATCGGGATTGATGCCGCCAGCCGCCAGCCAGTAACGAAACTCGTAATTGTGCGAAGAAAAAGGGTAGGTGACACCAAAGGTCGGTGCGCCTTCGCGACGCGCGCGCATCTCATCGAGAAGGATTTTCAGTGCCGTCGCATTGTTAAGCGCGCTCGCCGTCTCTGAAATGCCCGCCACCTCGCGCATGCGGGCAAACAGTCTGGTCGAAAGCGTAATCGCATTGCCGCCGCGCCCCAGAGAAAACGGTGTGATGGTGGGGGAGGGATTGGAGCCCAGATCCAGCATCGAGGCGACCGGCATGGGCGATAGCATATGGGCGATATCGAACTGACGGAATGCCAGACGGTCGCGCACATTGGCCCAGGACACGTCCTTGACGAGGTCGAGCTTCAACCCCTCCCGCTCTGCGAAACCGAATTCGGCGGCGGCAATGAGAACAGACGCGTCGACGAGCGGAATGAAGCCTGCCCGCAATGTGCGTTGGCGGTCATTGCCGATAAGGGCGGGCGCGGTGTCTGCCGGACCGTTTTTCGTTTTCTCGCTGACGATGCTCGTCATATCCTATACGTCCTTTCCTGTCCTCGCCCGTTCACATCAGCAAACCGGCAGCCGTGATCACGCTTTGCGCGATCTCGGACAGTTTTTTCTTCTCGTTCATCGCCGTCTGGCGCAAAAGTGCGAAAGCTTCTTCTTCAGACAGGCCGCGCATCTTCATGAGAATGCCCTTGGCGCGCTCGACGATCTTGCGGTCTTCCAGCGCCGATTTGGCGTCGGCCAGTTCCCGTTTCAGGCGGCTGAACGCATTAAAACGGCTGACGGCCATATCCAGAATGGGTTTGACGCGCTCCTTCTTCAGGCCATCGACGATATAGGCCGAAACGCCTGCCTCAACCGCCGCTTCGATAGAGGCCGTATCCGAGCGATCCACGAACATCGCGATCGGGCGTCCCACTGTTCGCGTTAGTTGAAACAGATGTTCCATCATGTCGCGGTTTGGATTTTCTATGTCGATGACAATGACGTCGGGACAGAGTGTGTCGATGATACGCGCTACGCCGTGGACCTCGTGGATGACGGTGACACGGTCATGTCCCGCCTCTCGCAAACCCTCCTCGATAATGGAGGCGCGAATGGCGTTTTCATCGATCACTAGAATGGTCAGGTCGCGCAGCGTCATGCGGGCATTGATGACGCAGCGCACAATCATTTGCAATCTTTTTCATCGCGACTAAAAATCGGGCATATTTGGCTTTTTTTGTTTCAGTAAAACCCGTTAGCCAGCACGTCCACGCCTTGACAACGATCGCGGGTTTATAAAAGGTTGTCACATGAGTGCAGGGGTGGACTGGTTATCAGAAGCAAGCCCGATTACCCGCAAAAGCGCGGCGGAATCGGTTTTCGAGGATTTGCGGTTGGCAATCGTCTCCGGGCGTTTGAGCGTGGGGACGCGCTTGCCTGCTGAAACGCACCTGGCCGGCAAATATGGCGTCAGCCGACCCATTGTGCGTGAGGCTCTCCGTTCCCTGCAAACGTTGGGCATGACCCAGACACGGACTGGCAGCGGTACATTCGTTCTGACCGACAGGCCAAGTCCCGGGCTCAGTTACGGCGGCTACTCCGCCCGCGATCTTCTCGAGGCCAGACCCTATATCGAGGTTCCCGCTGCGGGTTGGGCGGCGGTCAGGCGAACCGGCGAGCAGCTCTCTCGGATCCTCAGCCTCTGCGACGCGATGGATGCGCAGGAGGACCCGCCCAAATGGGTCAAACTTGACTCCGAATTCCATAGCGCCATCGCCGAAGCGTCCGGCAATTCCGTCTTTGCCAAGATCGTTTCGGATGCGCGCGGCTCGCTCAGCCAGCAATCGGAGCTGTTGAATATCATGGCGCCGCGCCGCATCGCCTCCAATGTCGAGCACCGTTTGATTGCCGAAGCCATCGCCGCCGGGTCCGACGAGACCGCCCGAAGCGCCATGGATGCGCATCTGAGTGAGGTCAAGCAGATCGTCACGTCCATTCTGGGCGGCGAAAGAGCGCTGCGCTAGTCGTTGTTTTGAAGCGCCGATCCGTCCTTCCAGGCCATTTCAATAGAGATAATGCGTGTGTGCTCAGCGCGTTCGGTTGGTATCCTATTTTTCTTGTCGTCGCTGTCCGCTGTCGCATTTCGGTGGCCAGATCTCCGTCGCGGTTTCATGGCAATAGCGCTTGACGTCGCAAGTGATGGTCAGTATTTGGACCGGGAAATCTGTCTAACAGCATAACAGAAGCATATCGTTTATTTGGACTTTAACGCCAAGGCCGCCGACACCGTAAGGCTGGGATTTGCTGGCTGATTGATCGGAATGCGCGGCTGACTAAAGCTCTGAGGGAGGGGCGATTGTCAGTGAACCAGCCAAATCAGAACCATCACGACCGCGATACGCAGTTCAAAGAAGAGCTTGGATATCACAAGGCTCTCAAGCCTCGTCAGATTCAGATGATCGCCATTGGCGGCGCCATCGGAACCGGATTGTTTCTCGGTGCTGGCGGGCGCCTGGCCGCTGCCGGTCCTGCTCTGGTTTTCGTCTATGCCACTTGCGGCTTCTTCGCCTTTCTGGTGCTGCGCGCTTTGGGCGAGCTCATCATGCATCGTCCGTCCTCCGGCTCTTTCGTTTCCTACGCCCGCGAGTTTTATGGGGAGAAAATGGCCTTTGCGGTTGGCTGGATGTACTGGCTGAACTGGGCCATGACCTCTGTCGCAGACGTCACTGCCGTTGCCATCTATATGAACTTCTTCAAGCAATATGTGCCGTGGATGCAGGGTATCGACCAATGGGTCTTTGCGCTCGGCGCGCTCATCATCGTGCTGGCCATGAACATGCTGTCGGTCAAGGTGTTCGGTGAACTGGAATTCTGGTTCAGCCTCACCAAGGTTGTCGCGCTCGCAACATTCCTCATCGTCGGCGTCTACTTCGTCATTTTCGGCACACCGATCGAAGGGCATGTCACGGGCTTCAGCCTGATTACCGACAATGGCGGCTTCTTCCCCAACGGCATCCTGCCCGCCTTCATCATCATTCAAGGGGTGTTGTTTGCCTATGCCTCCATCGAATTGATCGGCACGACGGCGGGTGAAACCGAAGATCCGCGCAAGGTCATTCCCGGCGCGATCCGCACCGTGGTGTTCCGGTTGCTGGTGTTCTACGTCGGCTCGGTTCTGCTTTTGACGCTTCTTTTGCCCTATACGGCCTACAAGGCCGGCGAGAGCCCTTTCGTGACCTTCTTCGGCTCCATCGGCATCGAAGGTGCCGATATCATCATGAACCTCGTTGTGCTGACGGCGGTCTTGTCATCGCTTAATGCGGGGCTTTATTCGACGGGGCGCATCCTGCACTCGATGGCCGTTTCCGGCTCGGCACCTGCCGCTCTGGCCAAGATGAACAAAGCGGGTGTGCCCTATGGCGGCATTGCGGTAACCGCTGTCGTGACCGTCATCGGCGTCATTCTCAACGCCATCATACCGTCCGAGGCCTTTGAAATTGCTCTCAATCTTTCGGCTCTGGGCATTATTTGCGCCTGGGGTGTCATCGTGTTATGCCAACTCAAGCTGTGGCACCTGTCGCGGCGGGGAGAAATGAGCCGTCCTGATTTCAGAATGTTTGGCGCGCCTTACACCGGCATATTGACACTTGTCTTTCTTCTCGGCGTTCTGGTGCTGATGGCATTGGATTATCCTGCTGGCACGTTGACGGTCGGTTCGCTCGTCATCATTGCGCCAGCTCTCGTTGCGGGATGGTATGTGTTGCGAAATCGCATTCATGAACTGGCGAAAGCCGAAACGTCCAGGCAGACTGGACCTCGAGGCGATGCGTGAGCGCTGAGAATACGACAATGCAGGTGGCTGTGATTGCCACTGGCGGCACCATTGCCAGCACGCGCGATGACACCGGCGCGGCCAAGCCAGCGCTTTCTGGCGAGACGCTGGTTTCCGGCCTCACCATCGCCAATGTATTGGTCAAGCCCGTCGAGTTGATGGCGAAGGATTCGTCCAGCCTGACGCTGTCGGACATGCAGCATATCAGCGATGCGGTGGGCTTGGAGCTTGCCGATCCCGCCGTGTCCGGCGTCGTCATTCTTCATGGTACAGATGCCATGGAGGAAAGCGCACTTCTGGTTCATCTCCAGCACCATCTGACGAAACCCGTGATCTTTACCGGTGCGCAATTTACTGCTGATCACCCGCAGGCGGATGGGCCGGATAATCTGTCGTCCGCCATCCAAGCCTGCATTGATCCTTCCAACGTCGGAAAAGGCGTTCTGGTCTGCTTCGGCGGAAAGCTTCTGCCGGCATGGGGTCTCTACAAACGCTCGTCGGATGAGCGCGACGCGTTCGATCTGGCAAGCACATCCCTCTGTCCTCACAGCCTCGGCCTTTCGGCAAGCGTCAAGGATATCAGAGTGGACATCGTAGCAATCCATCCTGGCTGCGAAGCGACCCATATCGATGCCAGCCTCAAGGCTGGCGTCGATGGCATTGTTCTGGCGGCGCTGGGTTCGGGTAATGCCAATGTCCGTATTGTCGAAGCTGTTGGCCGATGCCGAGATGCTCGTGTGCCTGTGGTCGTTTCCAGCCGGGTGCCCACTGGCAGGCTTGTCGCCGGTTACGGCGGCGGCGGTGGAGGCCATGATTTGGGTGCGGCAGGCGCCATCCACGCGCAGACATTGCGGCCCGGACAGGCCAGAATTCTGCTTGCGGCGATGATTGCTGCGGCCAAAAACACCGGCGATATGCAAGCTGCTTTTGGCGATTTCGAAAAAGTGGCGAAATCGTGATTTTTTCGGGAACCTTTAAGGCCTGATCGTGTTTCCCGCGTGGGAGACCACCGGGGGCTTTTTATGGCAGTCACATCCACTGCAGTCGTCCTGACGCTCATTGGACTTGCAATTTTCGGTTTCGGTTCTCAGCTGGTTATGCTGGGCGGAAGCTTTTATTATGCATTGGCGGGTATCGCATTCGTGATCACTGCCGTTTTGTTGTTTCAACGAAACAAGCTGGCACTGCATTTTTATGCCGCCTTCGTCATCGCCACGTTGCTGTGGGCGCTTTGGGAAGTCGGCTTTGACTGGTGGCAGCTTGGACCGCGTGGCGGCTTCATCATCGTCATCGGCATGTGGCTGTTGATGCCTTGGATCAGAAAGCCATTGGGCTTTACCAGTCCAACCGGCATTACCTATGGCGCAAACGCTGTCCCATTGTTGACGGCCGTTCTGGTTTCGGTCGGTGCTGCTGCTTTTGCCATGACGCAGGATCCTCAGGACATGGAGGGGGCTCTTCCCACGGAGGTGGTAACGGCGTCGCCATCCTATGGAAACGCTGTTCCGGACAATGAGTGGTATCAATATGGCCGCACCTCTTATGGTCAGCGGTACTCGCCTTTGGCGCAGATCAACACCGACAATGTCAGCGGCCTGAAGGAAGCGTGGCGGTACCGGACGGGCGACGTGAAGCTGCCGGACGATGTGGGCGAAACAACCTATCAGGTGACTCCCTTAAAAGTGGGAAACTCGCTCTATCTCTGCACACCGCACAATTGGGCAATTGCCATCGACGCTGCCACAGGCAAGGAAAAGTGGAAGTACGATCCGAATGCGGGTCTCAATCCTGACCGTCAGCATCAGACATGCCGCGGTGTGACATATTATGCCGATCCTGCCGTGCAAGCCGGTGCGCCCTGCGCACAGCGCGTTTATCTGCCCACTTCTGACGCGCGTCTGATTGCCTTGGACGCGTCGACGGGTCTGGTGTGCAATTCGTTTGCACAGAACGGCACGCTGCAACTCGCATCCGGAATGGAGCACAATCCGGCTGGCTACTATTACTCGACATCCCCACCTGTCATCGTCGGCAACAAGATCATCATCGGCGGTGCGGTCAACGACAACTACTCCACGCAGGAACAGTCCGGCGTTATCAGAGCGTTTGACGTCAACACCGGGGCTTTGATCTGGAACTGGGACTCGGGAAATCCGACGCAGACGCAGCCTTTGCAGCCGGGCCAAACCTATACGACGAACTCGCCCAACAGCTGGTCGGTGTTCAGCGTCGATGAAGCGCTTGGTCTCGTTTACATTCCGCTCGGCAATCAGGTTCCCGATCAGTTGGGCATGGGCCGCAGCGAGAGCGTTGAGAAATACTCCTCGTCTATCGTCGCGCTGGATATCGACACGGGACAAGATCGTTGGGTGCGCCAGACGGTACATCACGACCTCTGGGACATGGACGTTCCAGCGCAGCCGGTCCTGCTCGACATCACAAAAAAAGACGGCCAGACTGTTCCGGCACTCGTCGGGCCGACCAAACAGGGTGATATCTACGTTCTCGACAGACGCAATGGTGAGCCGATCCTGGCCGTGACGGAAGAGAAGGCACCCGGCGGTGCCATTCCGGAAGATTTCAGCGCGCCGACACAGCCGACATCTGCTTTGTCCTTCAAGCCCGAGCCCTTGGTTGAAAAGAACATGTGGGGCGTCTCCATGTTCGACCAGCTGGCGTGCCGCATCAAGTTCCATCAGCTGAATTATGAAGGTCGCTACACGCCGCCGTCGGTGAATGGTTCTCTGATCTACCCTGGCAATTTCGGTACCTTCAACTGGGGTTCCGTGGCGGTCGACCCTGAGCGTCAGGTCATGTTTGGCATGCCGACCTATCTGGCCTTCACGTCGCAACTTGTGCCTCGCGCACAGATTCCGCCCAAGGGGCAGGATGAAAAAGGCAGCGAGCAGGGCCTCAACCGTAACGACGGAGCGCCTTACGGCGTGTTGATGGGACCGTTCCTCGGACCGCTCGGCGTGCCCTGCCAGGCGCCGCCCTGGGGTTATGTCGCGGGTGCTGATCTGCGCACCGGTGACGTTGCCTACAAGCACAAGAACGGTACCGTTTACGATATGACGCCGCTTCCACTGCCCTTTAAGGTTGGTGTTCCCGGCATCGGTGGACCGATGATTACCAAGGGTGGCGTGGCCTTCCTCGGTGCCGCCGTCGATAACTATCTGCGTGCTTACGATCTGACCTCCGGCAAACAGCTGTGGGAGGGACGTCTTCCAGCTGGTGGCCAAGCGACGCCGATGACCTATGCGATGGACAACGGCAAGCAATATGTCGTCATGGTCGCGGGCGGCCACGGTTCGGTGGGTACGAAACCCGGTGACTATGTCATTGCCTACACGCTGCCCTAAGCACAGCAGAGCGTTTCGCTATCAAGGCCGGGAAGAGATTCCCGGCCTTTCGCGTTATGATCGCTGGCGATGTGAAGCCTAGAGAAAATACCACCTTGTAATATAAAATGTAATAACATAACAAAAGAGATGCTTGACCACGTGGCCGCATTCCGTCTATCTGGTCGCGACGGTTTCGAGCGAGCAATCGTGAGGAATAATAGGGAATACGGTGAGGATTTCGGTCCGATGCCGTGGCTGCCCCCGCAACTGTGAGCGGATTGTCGAACCCATTGGCGCTTTTCTTAAAAAGCGTCATGCCACTGCGAAGCGATATCGCGGGAAGGTCGGGTGAAGACGCAAATCCGTGAGCCAGGAGACCTGCCGTCGTAAGTTCATTCCAATTCACGGGCGGGGATGCCCGGAGCAGGAGACGTCGTGATTGCATCGAGCGCTGCTCAGCGCCTATTCCATCTGCCATGTCCCGGTTTCAGAGAGTCCCAGTGTCGCGTCGTTGCGGACTGACTGTCTAAACATGTTCATACACGGCTGCCTTTGTGGCGCCCATGACGATCGGGGACTATCGAAAATGACATTCCATTTCAGACAGACGATGTGTGCTGCGGCATTGGCCGTTACGGCGTTCAGCACATGGTTGCCCGCTGTGCAAGCGGCTGAGACGAGCTATCCGCTGACGCTCAAGAATTGCGGTCGAGACGTGACGTTCACGCATGCGCCCGAGCGCACCGCATCTGTGGGCCAGAGCACCACGGAAATTCTTTATTTGCTCGGCCTTGCCGATAAGGTTGTCGGAACCGCGGTCTGGATCGGCCCCGTCCTGAAGGGTTACGAGGAGGCCAATGCCAAGATTGACCGTCTGGCGGATAATGATCCGAGCTTCGAGAGTGTTCTGGCCAAGAAACCCGATCTGGTGACGGCACAATTCCAGTGGCATATCGGCCCGGAAGGTGTGGTCGGTAAGCCCGAGCAATTCGAGGAACTGAAGATACCGGTCTACATATCACCTGCCGATTGCACGGGTAAGGATAATTCCAGCGGCGGTGATGGGGTTCGCCACTCCGTCTTCACCATGGACCTGATCTATCAGGAAGTGACCGATCTCGCCAAGATTTTCAATGTTCAGAACAAGGGCGAAAAGCTGGTGGCTGATCTGAAGGCCCGCGAAGAGGCGGCGCGCAAGAAGATGGCGTCCGTGGACGGCAAACTTTCCGCCGTCTTCTGGTTCTCCAGCGCAGAGTTGGATATCGACCCCTATGTCGCGGGCAAGAATGGTGCGCCCGGTTACATCATGTCGGCACTGGGCATCAAGAACGTCATCGAAAGCGACGAGGAGTGGCCGACGGTGGGTTGGGAAACCATCGCGAAGTCACAGCCGACGCTGATTGTCGCCGGCAAGATGGACCGCAAGCGATACCCGGCAGACGACATTGTCGTCAAACAGACATTCCTCAGAGAAGACCCGGTCGCAAGCCTCATGCCAGCGGTGAGGCAGGGCCATGTCGTCGTCATGGACGCCCAGGCCATGAACCCGACGATCCGCACCATCGAAGGCATCGAAGTTCTGGCCGACGCCGTCGTCCAGCTTGGACTGTCCAAGTAAGCCATGAGCGCTTGTTTCACCCTGACCCGCGCCGTCCTTTTGGCGATCGGGTTGTTAGCCCTGGCGCTCTGGCTCGGTGCCGCCGTTGGCGAGACATCCATTCCACTGGATGTCGTTGCCAAGACGGTGGCGAACCGTGTGTTCCATGCGGGCTATCCTCTCGATGCGATCGATGAAGGTATCATCTGGAACTACCGCCTCAGCCGGGCGGTGGTTGCTGCCTGTTGTGGTGCCGCCCTTGCGCTGTCTGGGGTGGTGCTTCAAGCGCTTTTGCGCAACCCGCTGGCCGACCCCTACATTCTCGGCATTTCTGCCGGTGCGTCTACCGGCGCAGTCGGGGTTGCCATTCTGGGTTTTGGTGCTGGTATGCTGACCATGCCACTCGGCGCATTTCTCGGCGCTCTGGTGGCGTTTGCGCTCGTCAGTCTCTTGGCGTTGCGAGCGGGCAGCGGTAACAGCGCCATTATTCTGGCGGGCGTTGCCGGTTCACAGCTTTTCAACGCCATCACCTCCTTCATCGTTACCAAGGCAGCCAATGCCGAACAGGCGCGCGGCATCATGTTCTGGCTGCTGGGCAACCTGTCTGGTGTCCGTTGGCCGGATGTCTGGCTGGCCCTGCCTGTCGCTCTGGGAGGTTTCGTTGTCTGTCTATGGTATGCCCGTGCGCTGGATGCCTTCACTTTCGGTTCCGAATCCGCTGCGTCCCTCGGCATACCGGTGCGCCGGGTCTATATCGTTCTGACAGGGGTCTGCGCTTTGATGACCGCCATTATGGTCAGCATCGTCGGTTCCATCGGTTTTATCGGCCTCGTCATACCTCACGCGGCGCGCATGATCGTCGGTATTCGACATGGTCGTCTGTTGCCGGCCGCCGCACTGACGGGTGCCGTGTTCATGATCGCTGCCGATATCGTCTCGCGCACCATCATTACAGGGCAGGTGCTGCCCATCGGCGTCATCACGGCACTGTTCGGGGCACCGGCCTTCGCGCTCATTCTCAGCCAGCGACGGAGATCGGTATGACGCTTCGTGCACACGATCTATGCTGGTCTGCGGGCGGTGTTGAAATCGTCAAGAATGTCAGTCTCGAGATCAGGCCGGGCGAATTTCTTGGTATCGTTGGTCCGAACGGCTCCGGCAAAACCAGCCTCATGTCGCTTCTCTGCGGAATCAGGAAAGCGAGATCCGGTCAAGTCACGCTCGATGGAAAGGCCATGCAGAGCCTGAACCGCCGGGATGTTGCGCGCTCCATTGCGCTTGTTGAACAGCAGGCAGAGACGCAGGAACGGATCAATGCTCGCCAAGCCGTCGAGCTTGGTCGTACCCCGCACAAGGGCGCACTGTCTCCATGGTCCTCGCAGGACGATGCCATCGTGGATCAGGCCCTGCTGGATGTGGATGCCCAGCATCTTGCCGAGCGCCTATGGCACACTTTGTCGGGTGGCGAGCGGCAGAGGCTGCACATTGCCCGTGCTCTGGCGCAAAAGCCTGATATTCTGCTTCTCGATGAGCCGACCAATCATCTTGATATCGGCCATCAAATTGCGCTTCTCCATCTTGTTCGCAAGCAGCGACTGACCGTCGCTGCGGCCCTGCATGACCTGAACCATGCTGCCATGTTCTGCGACCGGGTGGCCGTCATGAAAAACGGACATCTGGTGGCTCTCGGCAAGCCATCGACTATCTTCACAGCCGATCTGATCAGCGACGTCTTTGGCGTGGAGGTGGATGTGGAGCGCGGGGAGGGCGGGATCTGCCACATCCGTTACCGGCTTCCGGTTGATGAGAACCAATCCGTACTCAAAGGCATGTGATGCGGTTGTCGCTGCGAATACGTGGCATCAAAAGCGTGGTATGAGCTTATCGGCGCGGCGCGTGTTCGATTTCGGATGCGCGTCCCTTGAATTGGCCGAGCGGCCTCCCACATCTGGGTCAACCCGCTGGTCCGGGCCCCTCTGGTGAAAGTCTCGGCGCTTTTACGATGTCGGACCTTTTCCGATGTCTTCGCCGAGTGTGCAGAGGTTTTCGCATGATTTCCGATATTGCCGCGTGGTTCATCACGCTTTTCGTTCTCAATCCGATTCAGGCTGACGTGCAGGAGCGTATGCAAGGCGTCAACGCGTCGGCGCAGTCCATTCAGCAATCCCAGCAATGTATATCTGCGCAGGGACCAAAGCTGCTCCAGCGCGCCGGTGAAGACCCGTCCTGGGCCATCGCGACTGTGGCTGGCTATACGCTCGGTTGGACCTCACCGGTGCAGTTGCTGGATGCAAGTGATCCGAATTGCGCAGAACTCACCCGTCTGTTGCAGGCCGGTGAGGGCGAAGAAGCCAATAGCTGATACTGAGAGAATATCCGGCGGCCCGAGAGATCAGGCTTTGCCGGACTGCCAGTTGCGGTACCATTCCACAAAAGCGGCAACGCCGGTTTCGATCGTGATATCAGGTGCGTAGCCGGTCAGAGCGCGCAACAGGTCGGGCGATGCGAAGGTGCGAGGCACATCGCCTTGCTGCATGGGCAGCATGTTGCGAATGGCTTTTTGCCCGAGAACGTCCTCGACCGTCTCGACGAAGCGCATCAATTCCACCGGCTGACCGCCGCCAATATTGACGACCCGGAACGGTGCGTGTTTCGACAATGTATCGATCACACCTTCGTCCGTGACGCGGTTGTCTTCCGATGGCGGGATATGGCTGAGCCTTACGATGCCTTCGACCAGATCATCGATATAGGTAAAGTCACGGCTCATCTTGCCTTCGCCGTAGATGTCGATCGGCTGGCCCTTCAACATCGCGTCCACGAATTTGAACAAGGCCATGTCCGGGCGGCCCCAGGGTCCGTAGACCGTGAAGAAGCGGAACGCCGTCGTCGGTACCTTGTGAAGATGTGCGTAGCTGTGCGCCATCAGTTCCATGGACTTCTTGGTGGCTGCATAGATCGTCATCGGCTCGTCGGCCTTGTCGCTTTCCGCGAAAGGGACTTTTTCGTTCGAACCATAGATGGATGATGTCGATGCCAAGAGCAGATGCTTGGGTTGCAGCGTCTTTGCCAGCTCCAAAATGTTCCACGAGCCGATCAGGTTGGAATTGACATAGTCCTTGGGGCAATCGATGCTGTAGCGAACACCGGCCTGCGCGGCCAGATGGATGATGACTTCCGGTTCTGCCAGGTCTGCTGCACGGTTCAGCGCATCGACATCTTCCAGCATGCCGATCTGGGCCTTGAAGCCGTTGGAGCGGGCCAGAATGGCGTGGCGCTTTTCCTTCAGCGCAATGTCGTAATATTGCGTCATTCCGTCGAAGCCAACGACGAAATGGCCGTCGTCCAGCAAACGCTTCGCCAGATGGAAGCCGATGAAGCCAGCCGTACCGGTAATCAGATATCGCATGTTTTCGCCTTCCTATGATGACCGACCGATGCCAGCATAGGTGAAGCCGTGAGCGGTGACTTCATCCGGGCGATAGATATTGCGCAGATCCACCAGAACGGGTGAGGCCATGATGGATTTCAGCCGGTCGAGGTCGAGCGCGCGGAACTGGTTCCACTCGGTCACGATCACCACCGCATCGGCATCCTGCGCGGCCTCGTAAGGTCCATCAGCATATTCAATTCCCTCCATCAACGGACGGGCATTGACCATGCCTTCGGGATCGTAACCGGTGACTTTTGCGCCCGCATCCTGCAATGTCTGAACGACGGCAATGGCGGGGCTATCGCGCATATCGTCGGTGTTCGGCTTGAAGGTCAGGCCAAGCACGGCGACCTTCTTGCCTCTGATGTCCCCACCAACGGCGGCAATGACCTTACGGCCCATGGCGCGCTTGCGGGTATCGTTGACGGCAATCGTCGTCTCGATCAGTCGAACGGGGCTGTCGAAATCCTGCGCGGTCTTGGCCAGTGCTAGCGTATCCTTCGGGAAGCACGAGCCACCATAGCCGGGACCGGCATGCAGAAATTTGGCACCGATGCGCCCATCCAGACCAATGCCGCGCGAAACGTCCTGAATGTCGGCCCCGACCTTTTCGCAAAGATCGGCCATCTCGTTGATGAAGGTGATCTTCATGGCGAGGAAAGCATTCGCCGCATATTTGATCAGTTCGGATGTGCGGCGTGTGGTAAACAGAAGCGGCGACTGGTTGAGGTAGAGCGGGCGATAAACCTCGGTCATGACAGGGCGCGCGCGCTCATCGGACAGACCGACGACAATGCGGTCCGGGCGCTTGAAGTCATCGATGGCAGCGCCTTCGCGCAGGAATTCCGGATTGGACACGACGGCGATATCGGCGCTCGAGTTTTCCTCGCGAATGATGCGCTCGACCTCGTCGCCGGTTCCGACCGGTACGGTGGATTTCGTGACGATGACGGTAAAGCCGGTCACGGCTGCGGCGATTTCGCGGGCGGCGGCATAGACGTAAGCCAGATCCGCATGGCCATCACCCCGGCGCGACGGTGTTCCAACGGCGATGAACACGGCATCCGCATCGGCAACAGCAGTTTTTAGGTCGGTGGTAAAACACAGGCGGCCAGCCTTGGCATTGCTGGCGACGATTGCATCCAGACCCGGCTCGAAAATCGGGATCTGACCGTTTTTCAGCGCCTCGATCTTTTCGGGCATCTTGTCGACGCAGATGACGTCATGACCGAAATCGGCAAAACAGGCACCTGAAACAAGCCCCACATAACCAGAGCCAATCATTACAATACGCATCAAAAGACCTTTCAGGATCAAGGCAGGCAAATGCGCAAGCCATGCGCGCACCGCCACTCCATTTTGCCTAGCTGTTTATCCGCCTTCGCTGCCGGGGCCAAGCGTGCAGCCGGTTTTCAACGGACGATTTCAAGAAATTGTTGTAAACCTAGGGAAAGCAGGGCAACGCTTGGTCGGCATTCGCCGTTCTTGCACTATCGTCCCGCTGCTTTTCCGAGGAAATACCCGCACCCATGGTCCATCCATCCAGCCTTTCGGACATCGCGCTCTGGCTTTCGCAGCAGGGTTATGAAGGACAGGTGGAGGAGGTCTTGCTCTCTGGGTTTTGCGAGAGATGCAACGCTGCCGGTATCAGCATTTCCTCGGCCTTGATCCTGATGGATACGTTGCACCCGGATTTCGAAGGCCATGCCTTTCGTTGGGACAGCCACGACGTTTTCGAATCCTCCAGCGTCTATGATTTTACCGACGATGGGACAGCGCGCGAGGCCTGGGAAAGTTCGGTGTTCTTCCGCCTGATCACAGACAATGCCAACGAAGCGAGATATCGCTTTTTTCTCGGGGAGGAGTTGGCCTTTCGAAAACTCGGAGAGCTGAAAAGCGCAGGCCACACTGACTATCTGGCGACGATCCACCGCTTTACCGAAAGTGGAAGCATCGGCGAAATGAATGCGTTCTATTCGCAATGGCTGACCCGGCACCCCGAAGGCTTTCACGACGATGAACTTGCCGCGTTGCGCATGCTTTTGCCAACGCTTGCGCTGGCATTCAAAGCCGCGTCCTGCATGCGCATCATCGGCACGATCAGCGATGTGTATCTGGGTCGCGATGCGGGCAGAAAGGTCATGAGCGGCACGATTACCCGTGGCGAGGTGGAGCGGATCGATGCTGTCCTGTGGTTCTCCGATCTGCGGGACTTTACCGGTATTTCCGACCGCGCCGAACCAGACCAGATCATACCGTTTCTCAACGACTATGCCGGTCTCGTCATCGACGCGATCCACGCGCATGGCGGCAGCGTGCTGAAACTGATCGGGGACGGGGTGCTGGCCATTTTTCGCGATGTCGACCAAAGCTCCGGATGTGCGGCAGCGTTGGCATCGGAAATCACCATGCGGACCAACCTGACGGTGTTGAACAACAGGCGGCGCCTGGAAGGTCTGCCAACGACGGACGTCTATCTCGGCCTGCATGTGGGAGAAGTCTTCTACGGCAATATAGGCAGCCGCAACCGGCTGGATTTTACCGTCGTGGGACCTGCGGTCAACATGGTCAGCCGCATCAGCAGCCTGTGCAGTTCGGTCGATCGCGATACCGTCATGTCGCGCGAGTTTATGGCGATGTGCCCGCAAAATATGCGCAGCCTCATGGTTTCCATCGGACGCTACGCTTTGCGCGGGTTTGGGCGGGCGCATGAACTTTACACGATCGACCCAGAAATGTGCTGATGTTCGACAAGGCAGATAGCCGAACGGTTTTCGCGGCTTGACGCCTTGCGCCCTTGCCATGCGAGGCGTAGCCAGAATGCGGAGATAGCGTTCACGCCGGGCATTTGAGTCTCTTTCCATGCCACCCGGCTGTCGCGACGGGAGCCATTATCATGCAAAAAGGTTTTCTACTGGGCTTGCTCGCCTATGCCAGCTTTTCCTGTGGAGACGCCACCATCAAGTCGCTCGGTTCGCACGTCAGCGTCTTCGAAATCGGCTTTTTCAGCATTCTGTCGTCGGCATCCCTCATCTTCTTCTTAAAGCCGAAAGACGAGCGCTGGCGGTACTTCTGGCGCATGAGCCGGCCCTGGGCGGTGCATGGTCGCGCGATTTCCGGTTTGTTTGCGGGTATTCTGGGCATCTACGCCTTTACCAGCGTGCCGCTGGCGGAAGCCTATGCGCTGATTTTCCTTTCTCCGCTCTTCGTTACCATTCTGTCGGCGCTGGTGCTGAAGGAAGACATCGGGCTTTGGCGATGGTCGGCCGTCATGGCAGGCATCGTTGGTGTGATACTGGTTGTGCGGCCCGGCTTCAAAACGCTGGAGCTTGGGCATTTCGCAGCACTTTGCGTGGCCTTTCTGGCAGGCCTGACCATCGTTCTCCTGCGCTCGCTTGCCGGACGCGAAAAGCGGACATCGATCATGGGTGTGCTGATCATCTACGGTTTGACATTCAATGGCATCCTGATGATCCCGGAATTTCAGGTGCCGACGCTGAACCAGATCGGTGCCTTCATCGTCATCGGCATGTGTACCGCCATCGGCCAGATCACCTTGCTGACAGCGACGAAGATCGCACCCGCCAGTCAGATCGCACCATCGCATTACTCGCAGATATTATGGGCGGTCGCCATTGGTGCGTCCTTCTTCGGAGAATATCCAGATACGCTTGCGATTTCCGGCTTGGTTGTCATCGCTTCTGCCGGATTGCTGACCATGATTCGCGAGAAAATCCGCCTCGGTGTCGTGCGCTGGAATCCGTTTTTCCGCAATCGCCTGTGAGGGCGGTTGGTTAAACCGGTGTCCCCACTTCGTCCAGCAACCAGTTTTGAAACGCGCGCGCCAGAACGTTGTCCTGCCGCCCTTCGGGCAGGGCGATGTAGTAGCTGTTTTCGGTTTGCAGCGGCACGTCGAACACCACATTCAACAATCCGGATTTCAGTTCGGGCTCGATCAGATATTTGGGCAAAAGCGCAAATCCGAGACCGCCGACGGCGGCTTCGATCAGCATGGAAAACTGGTCGAAACGGCTGCCGCGATACGCGTTTTCGGAGGTGAGCCCGTTCATCTCGAACCACTCGGTCCATAATTTCGGGCGTGTGGTGACATGCACAAGCGGGCCTTCCAGCATGTCCGCATGGCTTTCGACAGGGCGAGATGCGATGAGGGCTGGGCTCGCAACGGGAACGATGACCTCGTTGCAGAGGAAGGCACAGGTGCCGTGCGCCCAGATCGGTTGGCCGTAATGGATGGCGATATCGAAACCCTCTTCGTCAAAATCGAAGGGCTGGGAGCGGGAGCCCACCGTCAACACCGTATCGGGGCGTGCGGCCATGAATTTGTGAAGGCGAGGGGTGAGCCAACGGCTTCCGAATGTCGGCAGCGTGGCAATCGACAGCGAGGCGCTGGAGGCTCCGGCGGTAACCGCGCGCACCATCAGTTGCTCCGATTGCTGCAACAATCGTTGGACGTCGGGCAAAAACTTGCGGCCTGCATCTGACAGCACCACACGGCGACGAATGCGCTCGAACAGCAGCATGCCGGTCTGCGCCTCAAGATCGCTGATCTGACGGCTCACGGCGCTTTGCGTCAGGTTCAGCTCTTCGGCAGCACGCGTAAAGTTGCCGTGCCTTGCAGCGCATTCGAACGCCTGTAAGGTGACGATATCGGGAACAAGCCGTCTGCGTGTGTCCATTCCAGTCTCGCATCAACAGAACCGCTTTCCTCATTTGAAAACGGCACTTGAACCCGTATATGATCAGGAAAGAGAATGAAACGGGTATTGTCTCACGTCAATATCCAGCTTTCAAAAACCAAGGAGCCATTGTGATGAGCCAATCAGCAGCCAACGTCGATGTCGTCAAGGAAGCCGCAGCGCTTCTGGCCAAGATGGGCGTTTCTCCCGCGCTCTACCAGGGCGGCGATATGGCCTCCTTCAGCCCGGTCAGCGGCGAAGAGATTGCCCGCTTGAAGACCGTATCGGCAAGCGATGTGGCTGCCATCGTCGAAAAGGCAGATTCCGCCTTCAAGACATGGCGTCTGGTGCCAGCGCCCAAGCGCGGCGAGCTGGTGCGTTTGCTGGGTGAAGAGCTGCGTGCCGCCAAGGATGACCTTGGTCGTCTGGTCTCGCTCGAAGCTGGCAAGATTCCGTCCGAGGGACTGGGTGAAGTGCAGGAAATGATCGATATCTGCGATTTCGCGGTCGGCCTGTCCCGCCAGCTCTACGGCCTGACGATCGCAACGGAGCGTCCCGGCCACCGCATGATGGAAACCTGGCATCCGCTGGGCGTCATCGGTGTCATCTCCGCCTTCAACTTCCCCGTCGCCGTCTGGGCATGGAATGCAGCACTCGCCATCGTCTGCGGCAATTCCGTGGTCTGGAAGCCATCCGAAAAGACACCGCTGACCGCTCTTGCCGTTCAGGGTATTTTCGAGCGTGCCGTCGCCCGCTTCGGCGATGCGCCTGAGGGTCTGAGCCAGCTCATCATCGGTGACCGCACCGTTGGCGAAGCGCTGGTCGATCACCCGAAAGTGCCGCTCGTTTCGGCCACCGGCTCCACCCGCATGGGCCGCGATGTCGGTCCACGTCTGGCCAAGCGTTTTGCCCGTGCCATTCTCGAACTGGGTGGTAACAATGCCGGCATCGTCTGCTCCTCTGCCGATCTCGACATGGCGCTGCGGGCCATCGCCTTCGGTGCCATGGGTACTGCCGGTCAGCGCTGCACCACGCTTCGCCGCCTCTTCGTGCATGACAGCGTTTACGACCAGCTGGTTCCGCGTCTGAAGAAGGCCTATGCGTCTGTGTCCGTCGGCAACCCGCTGGAAACCTCCGCACTTGTCGGCCCGCTGGTCGACAAGGCTGCTTTCGATGGAATGCAGACGGCACTGGAAGACGCCAAGGCGCATGGTGGCGTCGTTTCCGGTGGTGAGCGTGTTGCCGAAGCTGGCAAAGAGACGGCCTATTACGTCAAGCCTGCGCTGGTCGAGATGCCGAAGCAGGTTGGCCCTGTTCTGGAAGAAACCTTTGCGCCGATTCTCTATGTCATGAAATACAGCGATTTCGATCAGGCCGTCAGCGACCACAATGCCGTTGCCGCTGGCCTTTCCTCATCCATCTTCACCCGTGATCTTCAGGAGGCCGAGCGTTTCATGGCGGCTGACGGCTCCGATTGCGGCATTGCCAATGTCAATATCGGCACATCGGGCGCTGAAATCGGCGGAGCCTTTGGTGGCGAGAAGGAAACCGGCGGCGGCCGCGAATCCGGCTCCGATGCCTGGAAGGCCTATATGCGCCGGGCCACCAACACGGTGAACTATTCCAAGGCGCTGCCGCTCGCTCAGGGCGTGACCTTCGATATCGAATAATAAAGAGATCGGCTGGCGAGATACCTCGCCAGCCGATCTGGTTCAGCCAATCGACATCAGGCTGGCATTGCCGCCCGCCGCTGTCGTGTTGACGCTGACGGACACTTCTTCCAGCAGCCAATTGAGATTGTATGGCTGCTCCGTGCCCTGCAACGCCGCGGTGGTTGCCGCCTGAACCAGAAGAAGCGGGCCTGGCAGTTCGGCGATGCGGGCATTGACCTGCCGCACCCTGTCGGCATCACCTTCCACCAGCGCACCGGCAAACGGGCCGGATTTGGCCCAATTATCCGACCATGTGATGCGCGCGGCGACGCTGGATGGCAGGCCGCTCAGTTCCGTCTCCAGACCGGTTTGCTTGTCGATTGCCACCGTATTGCCGGTTGCGAACGCTGCCGCCAGCTGTCGGAACAATCCCTGCGCCGTTAGCGGCGCCAAAAGGACATGGCCGCGCGGGTGGAGGGCATACAGATTGCGCTCACCCACCGGGCCTGCAAGTTCCGTCTCGAAACCAAGGCCGGAGAGCTTGGCGGAGTGGCGCGCCGTTTCCGCCGCCCCCTTCTTGTCCTTGGATTCCAGCCATTTGGCCAAGTCTGTCACGGACGTGTCGTTCTGCTGACTGTTGCGCGCGACATAAGGGGCTGATCTCGTCAGACGTCCGAGATAAAGCGGGCCACCGGCCTTCGGGCCGGTGCCGGAAAGACCGCGCCCACCGAAGGGTTGAACGCCAACGACAGCGCCGATGATGTTGCGGTTGACGTAGAGATTGCCTGCTTTGACGCGGGACAGGACATGCGCGATGGTCGTGTCGAGGCGGGTATGCAGGCCGAATGTCAGACCATAGCCGGTGGCGTTGATGTCATCGATCAAGCGGTCGAGTTTTTCGCGTTTGAAGCGGATGACGTGCAGGACCGGACCGAAGACTTCTTGCTTGAGATCGGATAGCGATGTCAGCTCGATGATGGTGGGCGGCACGAAAGTACCCTTGTCCGTCTCTCCGGCAAGTGTAATCTGCTCGATGCGATTTCCAAGGGCACGCATGGATTCGATGTGTTTTTCGATATTGTCCTCGGCTTCGAGCGTAATCACCGGGCCGACATCGACCGATAGCTGGTCTGTCCTGCCGATGCGCAATTCATGCAAAGCGCCCTTGAGCATCGTCAATGTCCGCTCGGCGATATCGTCCTGAAGGCACAGAACCCGGAGCGCCGAGCAACGCTGACCGGCGCTGTCGAAGGCTGAGGCGATGACATCGGCCACGACCTGTTCGGCCAGAGCCGAGGAATCGACGATCATGGCGTTTTGACCGCCGGTTTCGGCAATCAGCGGAATGGGCTGTCCATCGCTCGAGATACGTGCGGTCAGCTGCTTCTGGATAAGGCGGGCAACATCCGTGGAGCCGGTGAACATTACGCCCGCGGTCTGTGTCGCACCCACCAGCTGTGCGCCGGTTTTGCCGTCGCCGGGCAGAAGCTGTACCGCATCTGCGGGCACGCCGGCCTGATGCAAAAGTCGAATGCCTTCGGCAGCAATCAGTGGCGTTTCTTCTGCAGGCTTTGCAAGAACCGGATTGCCGGCAACCAGTGCCGCCGCGACCTGACCGATGAAGATCGCCAGCGGAAAATTCCACGGGCTGATGCAGACGACGGGTCCAAGCGCATGTTGCTGCGTGCCAAATGTGTTGCGAGCTTCGGCTGCGTAATAGCGCAGGAAGTCGATGGCTTCGCGCACTTCGGCAATGGCGTTGGGCGCCGACTTCCCGGCTTCGCGCATAATGAGACCGAGCAGTGTCGGCAATCTCGCCTGCATCAGATCGGCCGCTTTTTCGAGGCATGCGGCACGATCTTCGACACCGGTCTGTGGCCAGGTGGATGCGGCGGCTGTCTCAAGCGCCTTGCTAACATCCTCCTCGGTCGGCTCCGTCACGAAGCCGACGACGTCATCCCGATCACCGGGGTTGAGAACCGGTCGGACAGGACCAGTGCCATGTCGCGACGCCGCGCTCCATTGATGTTCAGCGCTTGCGGACAGTGCTTGAGAGAGCGAGGCGAGGGTGTCTTCGTTGGCGAGATCCAGCCCCGAAGAGTTGGCGCGGGCGCCATAGAGATCGGCAGGCTTTGAAATCTTGTCATGCTGTGCACCGGGTGCGGGCATGGCTTCGACCACGGCCGCCGGGTCTTCCAGCAGCGAGTCGATGGGCACGTTCGGGTCGGCGATGCGGTTGACGAAGGAGGAATTCGCGCCGTTTTCCAGAAGGCGGCGCACGAGATAGGCGAGCAGTGTTTCGTGTGTTCCGACTGGCGCATAGAAGCGGCAGGGGCGATCAAGATTGTGTTTGCCGACGACCTCATTGTAGAGCGGCTCGCCCATGCCATGCAGGCATTGGAATTCGTAATCACCGATTTTGAAATCCGGTCCAGCAAGGTGGTAGATCGTCGCCATCGACTGTGCATTATGGGTCGCAAATTGCGGGAAGATTACGTCGCGCGCCGCCAGCAGCTTGCGGGCGCAGGCGATGTAGGACACGTCCGTGTGGACCTTGCGGGTGAAGACGGGGAAGTCTTCGAGACCATCCAGTTGTGCGCGCTTGATTTCTGCGTCCCAATAGGCACCCTTGACCAGACGCACCATGATGCGGCGGTCTGATCTGCGGGCAAGGTCGATGATGTAGTCCAGCACGAAGGGGCAGCGGCGGCTGTAGGCCTGCACGACGAAGCCGAGGCCCTGCCAGTTGCCGAGCTCGGGATCCAGCGCAATACTTTCCAGAAGGTCGAGCGACAGCTCCAGTCGGTCGGCTTCTTCCGCATCGATGTTGAGGCCGATGTCGTAGCGCTTTGCCAGAAGCATCAGCGATTTCACACGCGGCAGAAGTTCATCCATCACGCGCTGTGCCTGTGCGCGAACGTAACGCGGGTGGAGGGCAGACAGCTTAATGGAAATACCGGGCCCGCCATAGACGCCGCGCCCGGCGGAGGCCTTGCCGATAGCATGGATCGCCTGCTCGTAGTCTCGACAATAGCGCTCTGCATCCTTGGCTGTGGTCGCAGCTTCGCCCAGCATGTCGTAGGAATATTGAAAGCCTCTCGCTTCCAAAGGTTTGGAGCGGCTGATGGCTTCGGCGATGTTCTGACCGGTCACGAACTGCTCACCCATCATCCGCATGGCCATGTCTACACCACGACGAATGACCGGCTCTCCGGCACGGGAAATGAGCTTTGTCAGGGCTGCCGACAGGCTCTTGTCGTTGACGGTGGATGTCAGCTTGCCGGTGATCACAAGCCCCCAGGTGGCGGCATTGACGAAGAGGGAGCGACCGCCACCCAGATGCGATCGCCAATTGCCAGTGGCTATCTTGTCGCGGATCAACGCGTCACGGGTGGCCGCATCGGGAATGCGCAGCAGTGCCTCCGCAAGGCACATCAGCGCTACGCCCTCCTGGCTGGACAGCGAATATTCCTGCACCAGACCTTCGACACCGGTGCCTTTCGCTTTGGAACGCAAAGCCTGGACCAGCTTGCGGGCTGTGGTGCGGATGGTTTCAGCCTGCTCAAGTGAAACGGTCGCTGCTTCGATGAGGGGGGCAACACAGTCCGGCTCCGCGCGGCGATAGGCGGATGTAATGGCCTGGCGCAATTCGCTCTGTGGTCGCAGCGGTGGCGCGAACTGGGCGAAAACATCGCTTGCTTCGTGGGTGTTTGTGGTCGCAAGTCCAGCTAGATTTTCGGCCATCGGTCCGGTCCCTGATATCGGTCACGTGCGCTCTCGATCTCGGCGCCGTTTTTCTCCATCAGAATATCATTGCTGCTGAAATTGCCATGGTCTTATTTTAGCGATACATCAGGTCAGATAGACTTATAATTATCGATCTGAAAGGCGATATGGATGGCAAAACATGAAGAAGAAGGCAATCTGGATCAATTCGATTTGAAGATTCTGGAGGAGATGAGCGACGATGGGCGCATGTCCATGCTTCAATTGTCCAAGAAGGTCGGGCTTTCGAAGACCCCGTGTCAGACACGGCTGAAACGTTTGGTGGATGAAGGTTACATTCTCGGCTTTCGCGCCATACTCAATCCGGCAAAGTTGGGGCTCGAGCATATCGCGTTCACGGAAGTCAAACTCTCAGATACGCGGGAAAAGGCGTTGGAGGAGTTCAACACAGCCGTCCGCAAGATCAAGGAAGTGGAGGAGTGCCATATGATCGCTGGTGCCTTCGACTATCTCTTGAAGGTGCGAACCACGAACATCCGCAAATACAGACAGGTTCTGGGCGAAAAAATCTCCAGCCTGCCGTGTGTTGCCAACACATCGACATTCGTCGTCATGCAGTCGGTCAAAGACGTTGGAATATAAAAAGGGCGCAGCTTTGTGGCCGCACCCATCTCATTGTTTTTAGGTTTTAGCGAATGGCCGCAACGGAGGTGACGGCCGCCACCTGCGCATCGGGGCCGAACTCGTTCTCATCCTGAATGCCGAGAAGCTCCTGGAGACGAAGGCGAGCACGGCTGACCCGGCTCTTGATCGTACCGACCGGGCAACCGCAAATTTCCGCTGCTTCCTCGTAGGCAAAGCCAGACGCGCCGATTAGAAGGATTGCTTCGCGTTGGTCTTCGGGAAGCTTTGCGAGAGCGGTTTTGAAATCCTGCAAATCGACGGATCCGTGCTGCTCTGGCGGTACCGACAGACGAGACGTGTATATGCCATCTGTGTCCTGAACTTCGCGGCCTGATTTTCTGATTTGGCTGTAGAATTCGTTGCGCAAAATGGTGACCAGCCAAGCCCGCATGTTCGTGCCGGGCTGGTAGCTTTCCTGCTTTGCCCAAGCCTTCATCATCGTATCCTGCACAAGGTCATCAGCCCGGTCGCGTGATCTGATTAATGAGATGGCGAAGGCACGCAAGTTAGGCAGGGCGGCCAACATTTCGCGCTTGAAATTGTATTCGTTCGTATTCGTTTCCGTGACCATCAGCGCCTCGAAGCTTTTGCGTTGTTCTCAGCTTCGTCAAGCTTTTCAAGGAGGTCGAGAAATTTGTCGGGTATGCCCTCATCCTGAACTGCATCGTACAATTCACGTAATTTCTTGGATATGACAGCGCGACCCGAATCGGGAACATTGGGAGATGTTCCTCTGTCAGATGGATCCTGGTCCGATTGAAACATGCTCATGATTTCCGGTATTCCTTTGGTGACGCAGCTAACAATGCACAAAGGAAAAAATAGTTCCATATCCCGCGGAACTTTTTTTGAAGTGTGGAGTTTGTTCGTTTAGGTTTGCAGTGCAAGCCGCATGAGCCAGGGGAGAATTCCATGTCAGTTTCTACACGCATCGCACCGCATCTGCCTTATCTCCGCAGGTTTGCACGTGCCGTATGCGGTTCACAATCCACTGGCGATGCATATGTTGCCGCCAGCCTCGAAGCACTTATTGCCGATGTCAGCATTTTCCCGCAGACCAGCAATGACCGTGTTTCGCTTTATCAATTGTTTGTATCGATCTTTAGTTCCGTGACGCTCAACATCAAGAGCGACGAAAACCTCACGGGCTGGGAAAAGCGTGCATCGGCAAACCTGTCGGCCGTTCCCGCTGTGCCACGTCAGGCTTTTCTGTTGACGACAGTCGAAGAATTTTCGGTTTCCGAGGTTGCGGAGATTTTGCGCGTTCCCGAATCGCAGGTTGGCAAGCTGATCGACGAAGCGGCATCTGAAATCGCCCGTCAGGTCGCGACCGATATCATGATCATCGAGGACGAACCTCTGATTGCCATGGATATCGAACAGATGGTCACCGACCTTGGCCATAACGTGACTGGCATTGCGCGCACCCACAAGGAAGCGCTTGAACTCTTCCACCGCACGCAGCCAAAAATGATTCTTGCCGACATCCAGCTTGCCGATGGAAGCTCCGGTCTGGAAGCGATGAAGGAAATCCTGCAGATGACGACTCTGCCGGTCATCTTCATCACCGCGTTCCCCGAGCGCCTGTTGACGGGCGAACGCCCTGAACCGACATTTCTGGTCACCAAGCCGTTTAATCCGGATATGGTCAAGGCGCTTATCAGCCAGGCTCTCTTCTTCAATGAAAGCTCCCGTGTCGCCGCTTGAAACATAAAACTCATCGTCGATAATAATTTGGAACCCGGGTTATAGTCCGGCGTTGACGTCGTTATGTTGTTTCAAGCGTAGCGACGACCATCGCTGTTCCCCGTTAGGAGATCGTATTGCATCGGCTGGCGTGGCATAATGGTGAGCGGGACGAGGGGGAGCTTCACGATTCACTCGTGCTAGCCCTCCTGGATTCCGATGAAACGGTCATGCTTCAAGACCGCGATAAGGAGTACATCTTTATCGCAAACCTTCCCGATGTCTGGATTTTCCCATCGAGCTCCGCCGAACCGCCAACCGACCTTTCGATGTTCGGCAAGGACATTGCTGGTCGTCTGGCGGAGCTCAAAAAGGATCTGACCGCTGCAGGCAGCCGCGGCATGCTGGAAGTCACAGCTGGCAAGGACAGGGTCTTTCAGTTCCACGTCTATTCCACGGTCAATATGTCCGGCCTGCGCGTGTTGAAGACGACGATCCGGGAGATGACCGTCGAACGTCGGCGTGAGCAACTGCTGCGCTCGCTTTTGCGCGAAGTCAGCCACCGCTCCAAGAACCTGCTTGCCATCATTCAGAGCCTGTCTGCCCAGACGGCTCGCTTCAGTTTCACCAAAGACGATTTTCTGCGCAAATTTCGGGGGCGCCTGCACGCGCTAGCACAGTCACAGGATCTCATCACGGATTCGGATTGGCGTGGTGCCGAAATTTTTGATCTGTTGAAACAGCAGTCCGATCTTTATCTCCCGGAATACCCGCAGTTGATCAAGATGGTGGGCGAAAATCTGTTGCTGAACCCGAACGGCGCACTCTATGTGGGTCTGGCGTTCCACGAGCTGGTGGTCAATACCGTCAGCCACGGCGGCAACCTTTTGCAACATTCACCGATTACACTTGATTGTCGCAAGGACGGCGAGTTCTTCGAAGTGCGCTGGACCGAGCCTCTGGGCGGTTCCGCGATCTTGATGTCGTCCGAAGATGGCAGCAAACGCAGCAATTTTGGCAGCGTTGTTCTAGAAAAGGTTGTTCCCGCAGCATTGGGTGGCGAGGCAAAATACGGCGTCTCGACCGACAACATCGATTATTTTCTACGTTTCCCCGCACCTCTCCCGACCTGATATCAATATTTGAGCTGGGTGTCCTTCACCGGGCGATTGGTGTCGGTATCGCCATGGCCTATTGAAGCAGGTGGATTCGATTGGACATAAGGCTGGATCGGTCCGCTAAACGAAAAAGCACGGCTCCGTAGAGCCGTGCTGTTCATGGCAGGTTTTCAGGGGCAAAACCTGCGACGCCAAGCCTCAGGCGGGGACGGGGAGTGGCTTGGCTTGCATCAATAACGACGCACCCGATTGTTTGTTCCAAGCCACCCATTCTTTTTTAATCGATCGTGGATGTATCTTTCCGGGTGAGGAAGTGGCGGATGGGTGCGGTTAGTGTCCAGCGAAACCCAGCCTCGGTGTAGTCTATTGAAATATTTGCAGAAAAAGCCGTTTCTGCGTGGCGTTTTATAATCGTGCTGCCGAAGCCTGTCGATGTCGGCTCGATAGCCGGGGGACCACCGACTTCTTTCCAGGAGACAGTCAACAGATCGTGATCGTCCTTGCGGCCTTGAGGGTGGGTCCATGTCAGCTCAACAAAAGCACCTTTTGTGGACAAAGCCCCATATTTCATCGAGTTGGTGGCGAGCTCGTGCAAAATGAGGCCGAAATTCTGGGCGGCTTCCGGTGACAACATGAAGTCGGGGCCACTGATCGTGACCTGATCGATGGCGCTGCCGAAAACCTGGATGTGGTTTTCGATCAGTCGACGCATCGGTACGCCTTGCCATTGTACCTCAGCCAGAGCGCCGATCGACATGGCCAAGCCACGAAGGCGGTAATCGACAGCTTTCTGGAATTCCTCGACGGTGGTATTTTCCCGCGCCAGCTGTCGCATCATGGCCTGGACCAGCGTTAGCAGGTTCTTGGAGCGATGGACGAGCTCCTGCAAGATGAGGTGCGTCTGGTCTTCGGCCTGGCTGCGATCGAAGGATGCATTGGACAAGGCGACCGCGACGTGGTTCGCTTCCTTGATCTTGGTATCGATGGGCGCGACAATCTTGCCTTCACCAATCCTTTGCGCCATCTCCACCAGTTCCCGGATCGAACCGCGCAATTGCACGCCGACCAGATAGGCGCCGGTGATGGCGATGATGACGAGTAACAGACTGCCCGCCATCATTTTGCGCCATGTGCTTGCAAGCGCCGACCGCGTGTTATCAGCTGGCCCCCACACGACTGCTTTCCAAGACCATCCGGCCAGCTGCGAATAGGCATGAATCGTGCCGTCCTCATCCTCGAAGCTACCGCTTAAAGCCCGCATCTGGTCAAGTGCGATTGGTCGGGTAAGAATATTGCCCGTGGTTGCGGCGTCTGGATTGCTCGAGACGACGACACGGTTGTCGCTGTCCAGAACGGCAATCGTCCATCCGGGCGGCAAACCGTCGTCGTTGATTAGCCCGCTCAGATCTCGCGCATTCTGGGTCATCATCAACACGTCGCCGGTGGCGCTCAGCGCAGATGGAAGCGGGCGCATGACGTTGAAGACCCACTCCTTGCTGGTCTTGCCGAAGAATATGTCTGACACGACGATCCGGGCGCCGGTTATGATGTCTTTAATTTTCAGGTCCTCTGGCACATTTCCCAGCGGCTGGTCGAAAGGCACACGCGTGTTCAGTCGTTGTTTGCCATCTGATTTTGCAACGATGACATAGAGCCCCTGTCGCTGGAGGCTCTCGCTCACTCGCTTGTGAAATGCCGAGAGGTCTCCGTTTTCGAGCTCGGGAAACTGCGACAGCAGATTGAGGGATGTTGCCATTTCCTGCAGACGACGATCGACGTTGCGGCTGATCGAGCGCGCATCCTCGACGGCTTCGCGTTGAAGGTCGTCTCTTTCGCCCGCCTCCAGTTTCAGCATTAGGTAACCGACGAATATAATCAGCGGAAGTGTGATTACCGCAGTCATAACAACGAGATAAACGCTTATTGTCGCCGTAGGGAAAAAATTGGCTAGGCGCTGTCTGAATTTGGTCATGAGTGCGTTTGGCATTGTCTCGCCGGGTTAGGCTGGAGCTGAGGTCAAGGTGGGCGAGCCGTAGAATGTCCGAAGCGATTGCGCCGTGCAATCCCTACTTATATTCAAGAGTATAGGTCATTTTCGAAATTTTATTCGTTCTAATATGCCTAAAACTTTGGCGGAACCAATCCCTTTTTCCCCCGTTTGCAGATCAACAGGCTCATACAGAAACGGATTTACCGTTCGGAGCCGGTTCATATCGAGGAACAAGGAAAGGTTTTACAATGAAAAAGACATTTGCGACACTCATCTCTGCCGCCCTGCTGGGTTCGACCGCATTCGCTCCGATGGCAATCGCCCAGACGACGGCGCCTGCCGTGCCAAGCGCGACTGCACCTGCAACTCCAGCGATGCCAGGCTCGACAGCATCTTCTGGTGGCGCCTACCTTACTGAGCAAGCTGCAAACCAGATCAGTGCAAACGATTATATCGGCAACGCCGTTTACACATCCGCTGATGAGAGCATCGGCAGCGTAACGAACCTCATTCTGGAGGAAAATGGCGGCATCGTTGCGGCGGTGGTCGGCGTCGGCGGTTTCCTCGGCATCGGTGCCAAGGACGTCGCGGTTCCCATGGACAAGCTGACAGTCACACGCGACACCGCTGATGGTACCGTTCGCCTGACAACCACGGAGACCGCCGATACGCTGAAAGCGGCGCCGGAATTCGTGACGATGAAGGAAAAGAAGGCTGAAGAAGGTTCTGCGGCTCCAGCTGCAACTCCATCTGCTACCGGCGGTGCGACAACGACAGCGCCCAAGCCATAATACGCTTACCTGGGAGAGGAGCTACGAGAGCGTTCTTGTAGCGGGAAGCACCGGCCAAACGGCCGGTGCTTTTTTCGTACGATTGGCAGGATACTGCCTATACGCTGTCATTGCGCGACGAATGCCAGCGCCATGCCGAGCGGATGATATCGGTCAGCGTATATTGCGGTTCCCAGCCCAAGACCTCATGGGCCTTGTCGTTATTGGCAACGAGCGTCGTTGAATCACCCTCGCGCCTGTCGGCATATTCGACGGGAAAGGGACGGCCCGAGACCTCGGAGATCGTGTCGAGAAGTTCCTTGACGGTTGTGCCGGTGCCCGTGCCGAGATTGAGTTCGACCGTTTCACCACCATTCAACAGGTAATCGACAGCCCGCACATGTGCGTCCGCCAGATCGAGAATATGGATATAGTCGCGCACACAGGTGCCGTCGCGCGTATCGTAATCGGTGCCGAACACCTTGAACCCCTCGCGTCGGCCTAACGCCGCCTCGATTGCCAGCGGAATGGCGTGGGTTTCAGGCTTGTGCCACTCGCCGATACGACCTTCGAAATCCGCGCCCGCTGCATTGAAATAGCGCAGCATGACGGATTTCAGATCCTTGTAGGTGCTGTAATCCTTCAGCGCCTGCTCGACCACCCATTTGGTACGGCCATAGGGATTGATCGGCGCCTGGGGGTGCGTTTCATCCAGCGGTACGCGTTCGGGCAACCCATAGGTAGCGCAGGTCGAAGAAAAAACGAAAGCTTTCACGCCCGCGTCCATGGTGGCGGAAAGCAGCGTCAGTGCACCGGTTACGTTGTTGTCATAAAAAGCGACGGGATTTTTGACCGATTCGCCAACTTCGATCAAAGCGGCAAAATGTAGTACGGCTTCAGGCTGGTGTTTCGCAAAGACCTCATCGAGGCGCGCTTTGTCTCGGATATCGCCTTGCTCGAACGGTCCCCAGCGGACGAACTCTTCGTGACCGTTGGACAGATTGTCGATGACGACAGGTTCATATCCCCGTTCGGCAAGCAGCAGGCATGTGTGGGAACCGATATATCCGGCACCGCCGACGACAAGGACTTTTTTCCGCATCCAACATTCTCTCCGTTAAAAGATGTGTTGGCAAACTGCCTAACATTTTGTCGGCAGAAGGGCAGCGGAATTTATTGCGGATGAAAATGAAAAGCCGCCTTCTGGTCGAGGGCGGCTTTTGATGCGATTATTTCTTCTTCAGGATTGTCGTTCTGGTGCCGACATATCCAAGCGCAACCGCTGTCAGCAACGCCACAAAGGGTCTGGCACCAAGGGCACTCCCTAACAGTGACTGTACCGCGAGGGGCGCTGCTGCCAGCGGCAGAATCGGCCTCGCCGCGTAGACCCGAGGTCTACGTTTTATGGCAAGAGTGACCAGCATGATGACGCCCAGCAGAAAAGCGGAACCCGCGATTACCAGAGCTGCGGGTCCGGCACCAATTTCCTTTGCCAGGTAAATCGAGCCACCGACGATTGCCGCGATGAAAGCGATCAGGAAAAACACGCCAGCCAACGTCCACAGAATGATCGTGGACTTGATGCGACGTGTCACCAATTGGCCTTCACGCTGGGTATCGCCGATGTAAAGCAGCAGCGTTTGAAGCATGTTGCTACCTTACTTACGGGTGACGAGCGCGATCAGGAAGCCCGCAGCAACTGCGATACCCAGAGACTGCAACGGGTTCTTCTGAACCTGATAGGTCAGGTTGTCGTTGAGCGACTGAATTTCATTGCGAACCGTGGCGACGGTTTCTTCACCGGCGGCCATGGCGTCGTCGGCTGCGCGCGAAGCGCGGGCCTTGACTTCGTGCGATACGCCAGCGCCGAGCGCTTTCACGCTGCCGGCCAGATTGGCCAAATCTTCGCGCAGCTGAGCCAGCTGAGCAGATACTTCAGCAGCATCGCCGCCTTCTAGAGTTTCACGTACCTTGTCTTCCACGTTGCGAACCGTCGCCATGATGTTTCCCTTGCTTGAATTAAGTCAAAAACGCCGTGTCCACGGCTTACACTTGCTGCAAAAACGTACCGAGCAGCGTTTTGTTCCTTCAATGAGAGCATGCAGATATAAAAAACAGAGTGATTGCAGAATCTCGTGTGCGGGTTTGTTTTCCTGTCACAAGCATCATATAAGGCCCCTCTCAAGACGCCATCACCCACCCATGACAGAACGACGTGACAGACCGATGCTGCAGACACCCTATTACCTGATCGATAAGACCAAGCTTCTTCGCAACATGGAGAAGATTGCCTATGTGCGCGAGAAATCCGGTGCCAAGGCATTGCTGGCGCTGAAGTGTTTCGCGACGTGGTCGGTGTTCGATTTCATGTCGCAATATATGGATGGCACCACATCGTCCTCGCTTTACGAAGTGCGTCTGGGCCGCGAAAAATTTGGCGGCGAAACGCATGCCTATAGCGTTGCCTATGCCGACTACGAGATCGACGAAGTCGTCGGCAATGCGGACAAGATCATCTTCAATTCGATCAGTCAGTTGGAGCGGTTTGCGGATAAGGCGTCCGGCATCACGCGCGGTCTGCGCCTCAATCCGCAGGTCAGCTCATCGACCTTCGATCTTGCCGATCCGGCGCGGCCGTTCAGCCGTTTGGGTGAGTGGGATGTGACGAAGGTCGAAAAGGTCATGGACCGCATCTCCGGCTTCATGATCCATAACAATTGCGAAAACGGCGATTTCGAACTGTTCGACCGCATGCTGGGCCAGATCGAGGAAAAATTCGGCACGCTTCTGACGCGCGCGGAATGGGTGAGCCTCGGTGGCGGTATTCACTTCACCGGTGACGATTATCCGATCGACCGCTTCTGCGACCGCCTCAAGGAATTTTCGCAGAAATACGGTGTTCAGGTCTATCTCGAACCCGGCGAAGCCTCGATCACCAAGAGCACGACGCTGGAAACCACCGTTCTTGACACCTTGTTCAATGGCAAGAACCTCGCCATCGTCGATAGCTCCATCGAAGCGCACCTGCTGGATTTGCTGATCTACCGCGAGACGGCCAAGGTCTCCCCCAACGAGGGTGACCATGCTTACATGGTCTGCGGCAAGTCCTGCCTTGCAGGCGACGTGTTTGGCGAGTTTCGTTTCGAAAACGAATTGAAGGTGGGCGACCGCGTGTCCTTCCAGGACACGGCCGGTTACACCATGGTCAAGAAAAACTGGTTCAACGGCGTCAAGATGCCGACCATCGCCATCAAGGAACTGGACGGCTCTGTCCGTGCTGTCCGTGAATTCGACTTTGCCGATTTCGAGCAAAGCCTGTCTTAACATCAACAGCTCATCCCTGCGGGGATAAAGGGGGCATCACCTGAAATGAAGAAGAACGTTCTCATCATCGGCGCCGGTGGCGTAGCACAGGTCGTGGCGCATAAGTGCGCCCAGAACAGCGATGTATTGGGAGACATTCATATTGCGTCACGCACAGTTGAAAAGTGCCGCAAGATTGTCGAGTCCGTACGCGAAAAGAACAGCCTCAAGTCCGACGTAAAGCTTGAGGCCCATGCGCTTGACGCGATGGATATCGAGGCGACGAAAGCCTTGATCGTGAAGACTGGCGTGCAGATCGTCATCAATGTCGGTTCTGCCTTCGTCAACATGTCCGTTCTTCGTGCCTGCATGGATGCAGGTGTTGCCTATATGGATACGGCCATCCATGAGGATCCGACCAAGATTTGCGAAAATCCGCCCTGGTACGGAAACTACGAGTGGCAGCGCGCAGCCGAATGCAAGGAAAAGGGCGTCACCGCCATTCTCGGCGTCGGTTTCGATCCGGGCGTGGTCAACGCCTATGCGCGTCTGGCCAAGGACGCGTATTTCGACAAGGTCACATCGGTCGATATCGTCGATATCAATGCCGGTAGCCACGGCCGCTGGTTCTCGACCAATTTCGACCCGGAAATCAACTTCCGCGAATTTACCGGTGTCGTCTACTCCTGGCAAAACAACCAGTGGCAGACGAACGAGATGTTCGAAGTCGGTCAGGAATTCGACCTGCCTGTCGTCGGCAAGCAGAAGGCCTATATGACTGGCCATGACGAAGTGCACTCGCTATCCAAGAACATGGATGGTGCCGATGTGCGCTTCTGGATGGGCTTTGGCGACCACTATATCAAGGTCTTCACCGTGCTGAAGAACCTCGGCCTGCTCTCTGAAAAACCTGTCACGACGGCTGAGGGTCTGGAAGTCGTCCCTCTGAAGCTCGTCAAGGCCGTGCTGCCCGATCCATCGTCGCTGGCACCCGATTACGTCGGCAAGACCTGCATCGGCGATGTCGTGAAGGGCATCAAGGACGGCAAGGAGCGCGAAGTCTTCATTTACAACGTGGCCGACCATAAGGATGCCTATAACGAGGTCGGCAGCCAGGGTATTTCCTACACGGCAGGCGTTCCACCGGTTGCGGCGGCCATGCTGATTGCGACGGGCGAATGGGACGTGAAGCAGATGGCGAATGTGGAAGAACTTCCACCGCAGCCGTTCCTGAACATTCTCAATCGCATTGGCCTGCCAAGCCGCATCAAGGATGAAAACGGCGACCGCGCTTTGTCATTCTGATCCGATGAAAGACATTGAAAAAGCCCCGCTCGCGGGGCTTTTTTGCATGCTTGTCTTGCTTGGGAGTTCACTTATTTCGATGCGGATTTGCGGGCTTTCGTCTTTGGTTTTGCTGCCTCGGCGGCAAGCGCCAGCTTCACATCCGCCTTTTTGCGGTGTGCTGGCTTGGTGGCCTTGGAGTTCTGCAACAGTGCATATTCCCGCTTGGCTTGCTCCCAATGGTCGGCATCACGGCCATGCTGACGTCCGTCTTTTTCCCACAAGGTATAGGCGCGTTTGCTGATCCAATCATTTTCTGAAACCGGCATTTCTATCTCCCGTTAGAATGTCATCAGCCATGGGATGGCTATCTGAATGCGCCGGCTGCAACGCTTGAAAAAATGAGCGCGCCGGTATTTTACCAAAATATTACATGCCATGATTCGCATGGGCGTCAAGTTAATTTGCTGCGCTGCAAGAGCTCTGGCATTCCCGTTTATCGAGCAATTTCAACGCTCGATTGCTTCCGTTGTTGCATACCCAACGATAAATGTTGCGTGAAGTTCCTTCGCCCTCCACATTGCTGTTGCAGCGCATTGCTTTTGAGGAGGAGACATGGTGCAGCAGAGCTCAACGACAGATGAGGTTATCGTCGAAAGACGCGGTCATGCCGGGCTGATCCGCCTCAACAGGCCCAAAGCCATCAACAGTCTCAACCAGGCGATGGTGTCAGGCATGAAGGCTGGGCTGGACGCTTTTGCACGCGATGCCGCCATAACATGCGTCATTTTATGCGGCGAGGGGGAGCGCGGTTTGTGTGCTGGCGGCGACGTGAGCCAGATCCATGCCATGAAATCAGCTGGCGATATGGACCGCACCCGATTCTGGCGGGATGAGTTTCCGCTGAATGACACGATCTCCCATTATCCCAAGCCCTATATCGCGCTGATGGATGGCATCGTCATGGGCGGTGGCGTCGGTATTTCCGCCCATGGCCGGTATCGGATCGTGACCGAACGCACCCGCCTTGCCATGCCGGAAACCGCCATCGGCTATTTCCCGGATGTCGGCGCGACATGGCTTTTGCCCAAGGCGCCAGGCGAAGTGGGATGCTGGCTCGGACTGACCGGGCGCGAGATCGGCGCAGCCGACGCGAGCTATGCGGGTTTTGCCGATTATCATGTCGCATCCGACCGTCTGCCCGAACTGGTGGATGCACTGGCCGACGTATCATTTGCCGCCGATATCGGTGCTGTCATCGAACATTTTTCCAGCAGGCCGGAAGATAAAGGTTTTCTGTCTTTTCACCGGAACGAGATCGATACTGCGTTCGGCTTCGACACGGTTGAAGAGATCATTGATGCTGTGGCATCGACCGAGAGTGATTTCGCACGAGAGACGCTTGCCGCGCTGCAATCGCGGTCGCCGACCAGCCTCAAGCTCACTTTACGCCTTTTGCGGCTGGGGCGGGAGAGTTCCGGTCTGGTCGAGTGTCTGGAACGTGAGTTCGTTGCGGGTTGCGCGGTGTTGCACAACCACGATTTTTACGAGGGCGTGCGCGCGGCGCTCATCGACAAGGATCGCAAGCCCTTATGGCGTCCCGACACCTTGGCGCAGGTCAGCGATGCGCAGCTTGATCGATATTTTGTTGCCACAGAACCGCCCCTGTTCCGCGATCATCGCCTGTGATTTTTGTAGCGTGAAACATATGTTCGACTTGGACTGTCGTTGCAGCAAAATATTCTAAAATCCACTTGCGGTGCGCAGGGCCATTCCTCGCAGCTGGGAGGCCGCTTCCTTATCTTGCCGGTACAATTGGTGCTGTGGGGAATTCCATGAAACGGATCATGCTTATCGGTGCTGCTGTTGCAGCGCTCCTGTCGACCTCTGCCTCTGCGCAGGAGCCGAAAACGCTTCTCAATGCATCCTATGACGTGGCGCGTGAGGTTTTTGCCGCCGAAAACGAGGCCTTCACCAAAACGCATCTGGGTGTGACTATCGATCAGTCGCATGCGGGAACATCCAAGCAGGCGCGTGCCATCGTAGAGGGTCTGGAAGCCGACGTCGTGACCTTCAACCAGGTGACCGATATCGATTTTCTGGTGAAGCAGGGTTTCGTTTCCGCCGATTGGAAGAAGAACTTCGCCAATGATGCGTCGCCCTTCTACTCGTTTCCGTCCTTCCTCGTTCGTGCTGGAAACCCCAAGAACATCAAGGATTGGGACGATCTTGTCCGGGACGATGTGAAGCTCGTTTTCCCCAACCCGAAGACATCTGGCAACGCCCGTTACACTTACTTGGCGGCGACCGCTTTCGCGAAGGAAAAGTTCAACGGCGACGAGGCCAAGGTTGAGGACTTCATCAAGAAAATCTTTGCCAATACGCCTGTGTTCGATACCGGAGGCCGCGCTGCCACCACGACCTTTGTCGAGCGTGAAGTCGGCGACGTGCTGATCACCTTCGAGGCCGAAACGCGCGGCATTGCCAAGCAATATGGCAAGGACAAAGTCGAAAGCGTCGTTCCGTCCGTCAGCCTTCTCGCGGAATTCCCGGTGGCCGTCGTGGATAAGGTGGTCGATAAGCGTGGTTCGCGTGAACTGGCAAAGACCTATCTCGATTTCCTCTACACAGAGGAAGGCCAGCGGATCGCTGCGCAGTTCGGTCACCGCGTGCACAACGAAAAGGTCGCGGGCGAATTCAAGGACCAGTTTCCACAGATACGGCTCGTCAATGTCAACGACGTCTTCGGCGGCTGGGACAAGATCCAGAAAGACCACTTCGCATCCGGTGCCGTGCTTGATACGCTTTACGGCAGCCGTTGATCGCTGATCTTGGGTTTCGTTCGACCCGGCGGGCCTCCTGCCGGGTCGCTTTGGCATGATAGGGGACGGGTTTGAGACGCAATGTTTTGCCGGGGCTGCGATTGTCGCTCGGCGTGACCCTGCTGTATGTCGGCATCATCGTCGTCCTGCCGCTGGCCGCACTGGTTTTCAAGGCGGCAAGTCTGGGGCCTGCCGAATATTGGGCCATCATCTCTTCACCGCGCGCCGTCGCAAGCTACCGTGTCACCGTGCTGTGCGCTCTTGCGGCCACGCTGTTCAATGTCGTCTTCGGCCTCGCGCTGGCATGGGTTTTAACGCGCTACCGCTTTCCAGGCTACCGTATCGTCGATGCGATCGTTGATCTGCCGTTTGCGCTGCCCACGGCTGTCGCGGGCATCGCGCTGACGGCACTGTTTGCTGGCAATGGCTGGTTCGGATCGATCCTTAGCCATGCCGGTATCAAGGTGGCCTACACGCCGCTCGGCATCATCATCGCCATGGCCTTTACCAGCCTTCCTTTCATCGTGCGCACGGTGCAGCCGGTGCTCGAAGATCTGGACCCGGCGCTGGAAGAGGCGGCGCAGTCTCTAGGTGGCTCGGATTTCGAGATTTTCCGAAAGGTCATTCTACCTCTGCTGACCCCCGCCATTCTGGCCGGTCTGTCACTATCGTTTGCGCGTAGCCTTGGCGAGTTCGGGGCGATCATCTTCATCGCTGGCAATCAGCCGTTTTCGACCGAGATCACGTCGCTGCTCGTCTTCATCCGGCTGGAGGAATATGATTATCAGGCCGCAGCCGCCATTGCCTCGGTGTTGCTGATCACAGCCTTCGTCATGCTCGCCGTCACCAATTATCTCCAGACCCGCGCCCTGCGCTATACGGTGAGGAGCTAGCAATGAATGCTCATTCCTCCGCTCGCAAGCCGCCACGCGTGGGCGATGCGCCGTGGGTGCGCCGCTCACTGATCGCTTTCGTTCTCGTGATCGGTGCCTTCCTCGTCGTCGCACCTCTGCTCATCATCGGCGTCGAAGCCTTTTCTCAGGGGTGGAAGACCTATACCGCGACGATCAATCACCCGGATACACGCCACGCCATCATGCTGACGGTGATCACGGCGTTGATTGCGGTGCCGGTCAATACCGCCTTCGGCATCGCCGCCGCATGGGCGATGACAAAATTCGATTTTAGGGGCCGTCGCTTTCTGCTGGTCCTCATCGAGATACCCTTCTCCATCTCGCCCATCGTGGCGGGCGTGGCCTATCTCTTCGTTTACGGCCTCCAAGGTCTGCTCGGTCCGTTCCTCGCCGCTTATGACATCAAGGTGCTGTTTGCCCTGCCGGGCATCGTCATCGCCTCCATGTTTGTCACCGCACCCTTCGTGGCGAGGGAGCTGATCCCGCTGATGCAGGCGCAGGGGAGGGATCTCGAGGAGGCAGCGACCTCGCTCGGCGCATCCGGCTGGCGCACCTTCTGGTCTGTTACCCTGCCCAACATCAAATGGGCGCTGCTCTACGGCGTCGTGCTGTGCAATGCGCGTGTCATGGGGGAATTCGGCGCGGTGTCGATCGTCTCAGGCAATATTCGCGGCCAGACCAACACGCTGCCTCTGCATATCGAACTTCTCTATCACGATTATCAGGCCGCTGGCGCCTTCGCCTCGGCATCAATCCTCGCGGCTCTCGCCGTCGTTACGATCATTGCCAAGGTCGCGCTGGAGAAGCGCGGGGCAGGGCGTGGCACCAAGAAAACCGCCGCTATGCCGGAGACAAGCGCATGAAAATCCGCCTCGAAAACGTGGTGAAGACCTTCGATAATTTTCGTGCGGTGCGCGATGTCTCGCTGGATATCGAAAGCGGGGAACTGCTGGCGCTCCTCGGCCCGTCGGGTTCGGGCAAGACGACGATCCTGCGCATGGTCGCCGGGCTCGAATATACAGATGGCGGCCAGATTTATTTCGGGGACGAGGACGCCACCAACATTCCGGTGCGCGACCGCGGCGTCGGTTTCGTGTTCCAGCATTACGCACTCTTCCCGCATATGACATTGCATGAAAACATCGCCTTCGGCATGAAGGTCTCCAGAGTCAAGCGCGACAAGGCCGCTATCGATGCGCGGGTAGACGACCTGCTGCGGCTGGTAAAGCTGGATGGTCTGGGCGAGCGGTTCCCGGCGCAAATCTCAGGAGGCCAGCGCCAGCGTGTGGCACTCGCCCGTGCGCTATCAGTCGATCCCAAGGTTTTGCTGCTAGACGAGCCCTTTGGCGCGTTGGACGCCAATGTGAGGCGCGATCTTCGCCGCTGGCTGCGCGAAATCCATAGGGAACTCGGTATCACGACCATCTTCGTGACGCATGATCAGGAAGAGGCGCTGGATCTGGCCGATCGCGTGGTCATCCTCAATCAGGGCGAGATCGTGCAGCAAGGCACGCCAAAAGACGTCTGCCGCCAGCCGAACTCGTCCTTCGTCATGCAGTTTTTGGGAGATGCCAACCGCATCTCCGGCACGGCCCGCGCGGGCAAGGTTTTCGTCGGTTCAGCCGAAGTACCCTTCGCCTATGGCAAGGCCGATGGCCCTGTTGATATCTATGCCCGCCCCAACGATCTGGAGTGGGAAGATCTGCATGACGGCATTCCGGCCCAGGTGACCCGCGTGCTGGACCGCGCAGGCGACCGCCGCGTCATCGCCTCGACCACGGAGGGCGATCTGCTGGAATTCGACGTCCCCCCTGAAACTGCCGTCGAAGCCGGTGACCACGGCCACATCGTCATTCGCCGCGCCAAGATTTTTCCGGCGGATTCGGCATAGAAAAACCCGGCGCTTTGGGCGCCGGGTTCAATGTGCAAACTATCAATATCAGTTCATCTGGCTGACGAAGCGTGTTTCCAGATAGGCGCCAACGGCCTCTGAGCCACCTTCCGTGCCGTAACCCGAATCCTTGATGCCGCCGAAAGGCACTTCCGGCAGGGCCAGACCATTGTGATTGATGGTCAGCATTCCAGCTTCGACCTGACGGCCAAGTTCGTGGGCCGTCTTGACCGAACCGGTGAAGGCAAAGGATGCGAGGCCGAAGGGCAGACGGTTGGCTTCCGAGATCGCGTCGTCGAAGGACTTGAACGTGTTGACGATGGCGACAGGGCCGAACGGCTCGTCGTTCATGATCTTGGCAGATGTCGGCACGTTGGCCAGCACTGTCGGCTCGAAGAAGTTGCCCTTGTTGCCGATGCGCTTGCCGCCGGTCTTCAGTTCTGCGCCGTGTGTGACGGCATCCTGAATGAGCGCTTCCATCGCCGGGATGCGGCGCTCGTTGGCAAGCGGTCCCATGGTGATGCCGTCTTCCAGGCCGTTGCCGACCTTGACGGCTTCAGCGGCTTTGACGAAGCCATCGAGGAACTGGCTGGCGACGCCTTCCTGCACGAGGAAGCGTGTCGGGGCGACGCAGACCTGACCGGCATTGCGGAACTTCGACATGGCCATGATTTCGACGGCCTTTTCGATGTTGGCATCATCAAAAATCATCACGGGTGCGTGGCCGCCCAGTTCCATCGTGGCGCGCTTCATGTGCTTGCCAGCGAGTGCTGCGAGATGCTTGCCGATGGGCGTGGAGCCCGTGAAGGAAATCTTGCGGATGACCGGATGCGGAATGAGGTACTCGGAGATTTCCGATGGTACGCCATAGACCAGGTTGACGACGCCAGCGGGAACGCCCGCATCCACGAAGGCGCGGATGAGTTCGGCAGGCGATGCCGGTGTTTCCTCAGGAGCCTTGACGATGATCGAACAACCGGCGGCCAGCGCTGCGGACAGCTTGCGCACGATCTGGTTGATCGGGAAGTTCCACGGCGTGAAGGCTGCAACGGGACCGACCGGAACCTTGATGGCGAGCTGCGAAACGCCGGTTGCGCGGGCAGGGATGACCTGACCGTAGGTGCGGCGGGCTTCTTCGGCAAACCAGTCGATGGTATCGGCAGCACCCATGACTTCCATGGCGGACTGAGCCAGCGGCTTGCCCTGTTCGCGGGTCATCAGCCAGGCAATCGTGTCCTTGCGCTCGCGCAGCAGGTCGGCGGCCTTGCGCATGATCTTGGAGCGTTCGTAGGCAGAGGTTTCGCGCCAGACCTTGAAGCCCTTGTCGGCAGCGTCGAGCGCCAGATCGAGATCGGCCTTTTCGGCGTGAGCGATGTTGCCGAGGATTTCATCTGTCGCAGGGTCGGAAACGGCAATGGTCTTGCCGGAAAGCGCATCGCGCCATTCGCCGTTGATGAGAAGCTTGATGTCGGGATAGCTGTGCATGTGAAATACCTTCGTAACTTGACCCACCGGCAACGTGCCGATGCTTGGCGTTGAACTGCGGTCTCGGAATTTACCGGCGCTGCATGACATGTCTTCCGTGGCGGGACAATCGAGGGCAGCGATACCGGATATGGCAGATGGATTTGCCAGAGACGATGAATGACATCTCTATATTAATTCGCCCGGCGGCGGTTTCAACCGGTCAGGGCGTTAAAAAGTATTATTTATTTCGCATCGCAACAAAACCGGCGGCATGTTGCCGCCGGATGCTCTGGTTGGTCCGTCTCAGAAAAACGCCTGTATGCCGGTCTGGGCGCGGCCCAATATCAGGGCATGCACATCATGCGTCCCCTCATAGGTGTTGACCGTTTCAAGGTTCTGGGCGTGGCGCATGACGTGGTATTCGATCTGAATGCCATTGCCGCCGTGCATATCACGAGCCTGGCGGGCTATATCCAGCGCCTTGCCGCAATTGTTGCGCTTGACGATGGAGATCATTTCCGGGGCCATCTTATGGTCGTCGAACAGACGGCCGACGCGGAGCGAGGCCTGAAGGCCGAGCGTGATTTCGGTCTGCATGTCGGCCAGCTTCTTCTGGTAAAGCTGCATGCCGGCCAGCGGCTTGCCGAACTGCTTGCGGTCCATGCCGTACTGGTGGGCGCGGAACCAGCAATCTTCGGCGGCACCCAGCACACCCCAGGAAATGCCGTAACGCGCACGGTTGAGGCAGCCGAACGGACCTTTGAGGCCGGAAACATTCGGAAGCAGCGCGTCTTCACCGACTTCGACGCCATCCATGACGATTTCGCCGGTGATCGATGCACGCAGAGACAGCTTGCCGCCGATCTTTGGTGCAGACAGTCCCTTCATGCCCTTTTCCAGCACGAAGCCACGGATCTGGTTGTCATGCGCTTCGGACTTTGCCCAGACGACGAAGACGTCGGCAATCGGCGAATTGGAAATCCACATCTTGGAGCCGCGCAGGCGATATCCGCCTGCAATCTTCTCGGCACGGGTCTTCATGCCGTTGGGGTCGGAACCCGCATCCGGCTCTGTCAGGCCAAAGCAGCCGATCAATTCGCCGGACACGAGGCCGGGCAAATATTTGTCCTTTTGCTCTTCCGAGCCATAGGCGAAGATCGGGTAGATGACGAGCGAAGACTGCACGCTCATCATGGAGCGATAGCCGCTGTCGATGCGCTCGACCTCGCGGGCAACAAGGCCGTAAGCGACATAGCTGGCTTCGGCGGCGCCATATTTCTCTGGGAGCGTGACGCCGAGAAGTCCTGTCTGACCCATCAGGCGGAACAGCTCAGGCTCTGAACTTTCAGAGAGGTAGGCTTCGTTGATGCGGGGCAGAAGCTCCGATTGGGCAAAGGCCGCTGCCGTATCACGGATCATCCGCTCGTCTTCGGTCAGTTGGTCCTCGAGAAGAAACGGGTCCTGCCAATTGAATGCTGTGCGTTCGCTCACGGTAAATCTCCAAAATTGCTGATGCGATTATTGGCCTTTGGCACCATCGCGGCAAGCCATGTTTACTCATTTTGCTATTACCGATAGGAATGCGCCATGACCTCGCTCAGCCGTAAACTTCTGCCTTCCACCAGCGCTCTCGCCGCCTTCGATTCCGTGGCGCGACTGGGCAGTTTTTCGCTGGCCGCAGATGAGTTGTCGCTGACGCAAGGGGCCATCAGCAGGCAGGTTCTGTCGTTGGAAGACCAGCTCGGTGTGCGGTTGTTCGAGCGTGGCGCGCGCGGCGTTTCGTTGACGGCTGAAGGCCAGACCTATGCCAAAGCGATCGGCACGGCACTGGGTGATATCCGCTCCGCATCCCTGCAGATTATGACCAAAACGCATGGCAACACGCTGAACCTTGCCATGCTGCCCACCTTCGGCACGCGGTGGCTTTTGCCGCGTATTCCCAAATTCGTGGCGGCACACCCGGAAATCACGCTCAATTTCGCCACCCGCATCGGCCAGTTCGATTTCGAGAAGGAAGGTCTGGATATGGCAATCCATATCGGTCAGCCGGATTGGCCAGCGGCGGAAAGCACGTTTTTGATGGACGAGATGGTGGCGCCCGTGTGCAGCCCGTCCTTTCTATCCGCACATCCGATTGCCAAGGCGCAGGATATCTCCACCCTGCCACTGCTGCATATGGCATCGCGCCCCGGCGCATGGGATCACTGGTTCCAGAGCCTTGGGCTCGGCGCGCAAAATGCGCCCGCCATGCGGTTTGAGCAGTTCTCCAGCGTGGCACAGGGCTGTATCGCCGGGTTGGGCGTCGCATTGATGCCGCTGTTTCTGATCGATATCGAACTCAAGGGCGGGCAACTCGTGACCGCCTTCGATCATCAGGTCAAAAGCCCCAGCTCCTATTACGCCGTTGCGCCGCTTTCACGCATCAATCACGCGCCCGTCGTGTTGTTCAAGCAGTGGCTGCTAGCGGAAGTCGAAGCGTTTCGTGCCTTGGTCTCCTAAGTAATCCCTTCTGTCTTCATGCTACTTAGGGCTTCCCTCTCAAAAAGCACGCGTTTGCGACTCGACAAATAGGTATTTTCGACTTACGTTGATTAAACGTTTAATCATGGGGATAATCATGACCTCGGGTCGTGCAGGCGCAAATCTGACGGCAATCGCGTCGGCACTGGGTGTGTCGACGGCGACCGTGTCCAATGCGCTCTCCGGCAAGGGGCGTGTCTCCACAGAGCTTTCCGAGAAAATCCGCCTCAAGGCCGACGAGTTGGGTTATGTGCCCAGCATCGCTGGTCGCGCGCTTCGCACCGGAAGAAGCGGTGTCGTCGGTCTCGTCCTGCCCGATATCGCCAACCCGCTTTTTCCGCAAATCGCTCAGGCTATCGAGAAGGCTGCCGACGACGCCGGTTACGGCGTGCTGATTGCCGACTCCCACGGGGATGTCGCCAAGCAGACGGAGGCGATCAATCGTCTTATCGAGCGCGGCGTCGAAGGCATGGTCGTCGTGCCACGACGCGGCACCCGCATCGGCAACGTCGATTGCCCCGTTGCTGTCATCGATTCGCCCTCCACACCCGGGAATACTGTCTCCGCTGATCATTGGGATGGTGGTTTTCAGATCGGTCGTCATCTGGCGGAACTCGGCCACCGCAACGTGGTCATCATCGGCAACAATCCAGATTCCAACGTTCAGAACGACCGCATCGGCGGTATCAAGTCCGGCCTCGGCAGCAGTGCGCAGACGGAAACCCTGTGGATCGCGTCTCTGGAAACGCGGAACGGTGCAGGGTGCCCGCTAGGCGTCGCCCAAAAGGTGATGCACGGCTTTACCGCCTTCGCGGCGGTGTCGGATCTTCATGCGTTGCGCGTTCTCACCGAATTGCAGCGTGATGGTATCAATGTGCCGGAACAGGCCAGCGTCACGGGCTTTGACGACCTCATATGGGCACCCGTCGTTACACCAGCTTTGACCACCATCCGCATGGATATGGCGAAAATTGCCGATTTGGCGATTACGGCGCTGGTGCGCAGCATCGATGCGGAAAACCGCCCGCTCTCGGGAGGCGTCGTCGCAGATATCTCGAAAGTCGCAATGGAGCTCATCGTCAGACGCTCTTGCGGTCCAAACAACAAGAAGCAGGCCGCCAACACAACCTCGACAGCAGGAGAACTCGCATCATGAAAAAGATCATTCTGGCATCCGGCACCGCCCTGATGCTGTCCATGGGTGCCGCGCAGGCGCAGGACAAGACTTTGACGATTTCGGTCTATGCCTTCGCGCAGGACGAATTCAAGGAACTGGTCTATACGCCGTTCGAAGCCAAGTGCGGCTGCAAGCTGGTGGTCGAAACCGGCAATAGCGTCGAGCGTCTGGCCAAGATGGAAGCCAACAAGACCAATCCGGTCATTGACCTCGCCATCGTTTCCATGGCCGATGCACTGTCCGCCACCCGCAAGGATTTGATCCAGAAGATCGACACGTCCAAGGTGCCGAATGTCGAGAAGCTCTATGATATCGCCAAGGACCCGAATGGCGATGGCATGAGCGTGGGCGTCAATTTCTACGCCACCTCCATCGTCTACCGCACCGACAAGATGAAGATCGACTCATGGGCCGATCTTTTGAAGGACGGCGTGGTCGACCACGTCGCCTTCCCGAATGTCACCACCAATCAAGGCCCGCCTGCGCTTTATATGCTGGGCAAGGCCATCGGCAAGGATACACCGGATCTGTCTGGAGCCATTGCGGCTGTCGGCGAGAAGAAGGACGAGATCGTCACCTTCTACGTCAAGTCGTCTCAGCTCGTGCAGCTGATGCAGCAGGAAGAAATCTGGGCGGCACCCATCGGCCGTTTCTCCTGGGCACCGTTCACCAAGCTGGACCTGCCGCTGGCATGGGCCACGCCAAAGGAAGGCCAGACGGGCGGCATGAACGTTTTGATCGTTCCCAAGAACGGCAAGAACGAAGACCTGGCGCTCCAGTTCATGGATTTCTGGCTCTCGACGGATGTACAGAAGGCGCTGGCCGAAAAGCTGGTCGATAGCCCGACCAACAAGGAGGTCAAGGTCTCTGACGAGGTCGCCAACAACATCACCTATGGCGAGGAAACGGCGAAGAGCCTGCAGCTCATTCCGTCCGCAACGACGCTGGATAACCGCGACAAGTGGCTGTCGGAGTGGAACGCGAAGGTTGGGCAGTAAGGAAGGTTGTTGGGTGTGGGGGCTACATGCTGACGCACGTCACCCCCCCTCTGTCCGCGGCAAGCCTTCCTCTTCCAGTGAGCGTCGTAGTTGGACTGTAACGTCTCGCCTAACCAATCTGCCCACCTGTGGGGGAGATGCCCGGCAGGGCAGAGGGGGGCTGGCACCCACCGACGCTCAATAACAAATCCTCCGCCAAGCAAAGGCGGAGACATTTCAACACCGGAGAAGACTCCATGTTTCAAAACCGGGCTGAAGCCTTGGCGCTTGCCTTGCCCGCCGCGATCTTTGCGGCGGCGGTGTTTCTTGTGCCGGTGTTTATTCTTCTGTCGGAAGGGTTTCGCACCTCAGGTGGCTGGACATTTCAGGCCTATGTGGATTTCTTTTTCGATCCTCTGAACCGGGCCGTTTTTCTGCGCACCCTGAAGCTTGGGGCCATCGTGACCCTTGTGTCCGCGATCATTGGGTACGCGGCAGCCTTTGCCATCGTCAGCCTGCCTTCCAACTCCAAGGGCCACATGATCAACCTCGTCATTCTGCCTCTGATGATCTCGCCCGTGGCCCGCACCTATGCGTGGATCGTCATTCTCGGGCGCACCGGCATGGTCAACGAGATGCTGAAACTTGTGGGGCTGACCGATGCGCCGATCCGCATCCTGTTTTCCGAAACGGCTGTCTTCATCGGCCTGCTGCAACTGTTCCTGCCGCTGATGATCATTTCCCTCATCAGCGCGCTGGAAAACATGCCGAAAGACGTGATTGCCGCCGCGCGCGTTCTCGGCGCCAACTGGTTTCAGGTTTTCTGGAAGGTCATTCTGCCGCTGACCAAGGAAGGTCTCGTCGTGGGTGGCACATTGGTCTTCACCGGCTCGCTGACGGCCTATATCACGCCCGCCATTCTGGGCGGTTCCAAGGTTCTGATGCTGGAAACGCTGCTCTATCAGCAGGTGACGGTGTCCAACAATTTCGTCGCAGCCAGCGTCATCGCCTTCATCCTGATCGTCATGAGCTTTGCCGCCAACATCCTGCTCAAGCGCATCGCCACGGCAAGGAACAAGACATGACCCGGCACCTCTTCATTCCCCTGACGTTGGCTCTCGTCATCGGCTTTCTGATCGGCCCGTTCCTCATCATCGTCGCGGCCTCGTTTTCGGCAGGCGATACGCTGGCCTTCCCGCCGCAGGGCTTTTCCCTGAAATGGATCGCCAAGGTCTTCACCGTCGAAAGTTTCCGCGAAAGCTTCGCCATGTCGATGTTTCTGGCCATCGGTGGCACATTCGCAGCGCTGATCCTCGGCGTTCCCGCTTCCTATGCCATGTCGCGCTACAAGCTGCCTTTTTCGGAAACCATCCGCACCATCGTCTCAGCTCCCATCATCGTTCCCGGCATCATCGTCGGCCTGGCGTTGCTGCGCTACTTCGTCGTGCCGTTCGGCATCGGCATCACGCTGGCGCTGTTTCTGGCGCATACAGCGCTGATCCTGCCCTATGCGGTGCGTGTGGTCTCAGCCAGCCTCACCAATCTGCGCTCCGATATCGAGGAGGCGGCCGTGCTGCTCGGCTCGTCCCGCATCGGCGCCTTCTTCCGCGTCGTGCTGCCGAATATTCGTGGCGGCATTCTCTCGGCCTTCATTCTCGGTTTCGTAACCAGCTTCAATCAGGTGCCCGTCTCGCTGTTCCTGTCGGGTCCCGGCGTGCGCACTTTGCCCATTGATATGCTGGGCTACATGGAAATCGTCTTCGACCCATCCGTTGCAGCGCTGTCGTCGCTGCTCGCCTTCCTGTCCATCGGCATCGTTTTCATGGCCGAACGTTTTCTGGGGTTCTCCCGCTATGTCTGACGCAAATTATCTGTCGCTCCAGAACCTGTCGCTGGCCTATGGCAATTCCGTTGCCGTGAAGGACCTCAATCTCGATATCCGCAAGGGCGAGTTGCTGGCGCTGCTCGGCCCCTCCGGCTGCGGCAAGACCACGACAATGCGCGCCATTGCCGGGCTGATGCCGGTGGCCGGTGGCCGGATCGATCTTGACGGTGTCGATATCACCCGCGTGTCCGCCAACAAGCGGGCGGTGGGCTTGGTGTTCCAGTCCTACGCGCTGTTTCCGCACCTGACGGTCTACGAGAATGTCGCCTTCGGTTTGAAGCTGAAGGGCATGAGGGGCTCGACCCTTGATGACAAGGTCGCGTCCGGCCTCAAATCCGTCGGTCTTTCGAGCTTTTCTTCGCGCAAACCGGCGGAACTCTCCGGCGGCCAGCAGCAGCGGGTGGCGCTTGCCCGTTCCATGGTGATGAACCCAAAGGTCCTGCTTCTGGACGAGCCGCTGTCCAACCTCGATGCGCGGCTGCGGCTTGAAATGCGCACAGAGCTTCAGCGCGTGCAGAAGGAAACCGGCGTCACCATGATTTTCGTCACCCATGACCAGATCGAGGCCTTGGCGCTGGCCGATCGTATCGTTGTGATGAAAAACGGCGCCATCGAGCAGATCGGCACGCCGGAGGACATTTATAACGCACCGGCATCGTCTTTCGTGGCTGATTTCGTCGGTTTTGAAAACATTTTCCGTCTGGAGGGTGGTTTGCTCAAGACTGATAACGGAAGCATCCCCCTTTCTGGCCCTGTTCCGAGTACGGCGGGACTGGCCTGGAGGCCGCGCATGATCACCCTCGGTTCAGGACCTTTCGAGGGAACCGTGCGCGGCACGTCTTTTGCGGGCAACACGCGCGAGTATCTGCTGGATACGCCGCTCGGGGCCATCAAGGCAGAGGTCGATGCCGCGCTGCCGGTGCAGGATATCGGCACGGCGCTCGCATTCGATCTGCCTGTCCAGAAAGCAGCAAGCCTGAAGGTGTTCCGTTGAGCATGGGTATCTGGATCGATTGCGATATGGGGTTCGATGACATCGCCGCCATCATGGTGGTCACGTCTCATGGGCTGCAGATCGACGGTGTGTCGCTGGTGTTCGGCAATGCCCCGCTTGCGCAGGTCAGCAAAAATGCCGCCGGTGCCGCCGCTGCCTTCGGTTGGCGCTTTCCCATTCACTCAGGTCGGGAACGACCTGTGCTCGGAAAGCTCGAAACCGCGCAAACCATCCTTGGGGACACCGGAATTCCCACCATTGGCGCAGGCTTGCCCGACGTGGCCGATCTGCCCCACAGCGATGCTTTCACGGCCCTGTGCAACTGGCTGGCCGACGGTCACGTCGACAAACGCGTTCTCTCGCTTGGTCCGCTCACCAACATCGCCGCCCTCTGTCTCGCAAGACCCGATCTTGCCGCCCGCATCACGCAACTCGTATGGATGGGTGGCGGCGTCACGGCTGGCAATCATACCGCCTCTGCCGAGTTCAACGCTTTTGCCGATCCCGAAGCGCTTTCCATCGTCATCGCCCACGGTCTTCCCTTGCAAATGGTCGATCTCGATCTCTGCCGCAAAGTGACGGCCGGGATGTCCGATATCGCGCCCATTCGCGCAGCGGGTGGCCGCAATGTCGATTTGATCGCCGATATGCTGGAAGGCTTCATCACCATCGCAACAAGCCGTGGGCGCGATGCGATGGCGCTGTACGATCCCTGTGCGGCGGTGGCTCTTGTCGCGCCGGATTGCATCGGCTGGAAAAATGCGCGTATCGATGTCGAGCTTCACGGCGCATTGACGCGTGGCCGAACCGTGGTCGAAGCGCGGGCTGCCCATGCGTCACGATTCAACGCGCAATACGCAGAGACGGTCGATGCTCCCAGTGCGAAATCCATCATTCTCGATGCCCTGCTTCAGGAGGCCAGCCGATGAGAGAGCAAGCCATTATCGTAGATCGTGACGGGATGATCGAGGATACGTTGCGCGCCCGTGCCGTGGCGGCAGCACGTGGCGATCAGCCTTTCGATCTATTGATCAGCGGCGGCATGCTTGTCGATATCGTGACGGGCGAGCTTCGCCCCGCCGATATCGGCATTGTCGGGCCGCTGATCGCCAGCGTTCATGAGGCGGGCACCCGAACCGATGCCGCAAAGGTTCTGGATGCGACGGGTGCCTATGTTTCGCCAGGGTTGATCGACACCCATATGCATGTGGAAAGCTCCATGGTGACACCGGCGGCCTATGCCGGTGCCGTCGTGCCGCGCGGCGTCACCACCATCGTCTGGGACCCGCATGAGTTCGGCAATGTTCACGGCATCGATGGCGTACGCTGGGCGGCGGAGGCTGCCAAGGGTCTGCCGCTGAGGGCTGTTCTCCTCGCCCCTTCGTCCGTGCCATCCGCACCGGGGCTGGAGCAGGCGGGTGCGGATTTCGATGCCTCTGCCATGGCAGAAATGCTGTTCTGGCCGGAAGTTTGCGGCGTTGCCGAGGTCATGAACATGCGTGGCGTTATCGATCGCGATCCGCGCATGAGCGCCATTCTTCAGGAAGGCCTGTTTTCCGACAAACTGATCTGCGGCCATGCGCGTGGGCTTTCGGGGGCCGATCTCAACGCCTTCATGGCGGCGGGCATCACCTCGGATCACGAGCTGACATCGGCTGCAGATCTGATCGTGAAGCTGCGGGCAGGGCTGACGATAGAGCTGCGCGGATCGCACGACCATCTCCTGCCGGAATTCGTTGAAGCCCTGAACGCGCTTGGCCATTTGCCGCAAACCGTCACATTGTGCACCGACGATGTTTTCCCGGATGACCTTCTTAAAAACGGCGGTCTCGATGATGTGGTTCGGCGGCTGGTGCGCTACGGCCTGAAACCGGAATGGGCCCTGCGCGCCGCCACGCTGAACGCGGCCATGCGTCTGCAACGCAACGATCTCGGTCTCATCGCCGCCGGTCGCCGTGCCGATATCGCCGTCTTCGAAGACTTGTCGCACTTCTCCGCACGCCATGTGCTGGCCAGCGGCACGCCCGTTGCAGAAGCTGGCAAGATGCTGGTCGAGTTGACGGAGATGGACGCCGCACCGCTCCAGAATTCGGTGAAGCTGTCGCCTCGTTCGCCGTCTGATTTCAAGGTCAAATCCGAGGGCAAAAGGGTCAAGCTCGCCATCATCGACAAGCCGCGTTTCACGCAGTGGGGCGAGGCGGAAGCTGCGGTGGAAAACGGTTTCGTCGTTCCGCCGGCGGGAACGACGATGATCTCGGTCACTCACCGCCATGGCAAGGCCGATCCCGTCACCAGAACCGGTTTTCTGACCGGTTGGGGCAAATGGGACGGGGCTTTCGCCACCACGGTTTCCCATGACGGCCACAATCTCACGGTCTTCGGTGGCAACGTGGATGATATGACGGTGGCCGCCAACGCCGTCATCAAGGCAGGCGGCGGCATGGCCGTTGCATCCGGCGGCAAGGTTATGGCGCTGTTGCCGCTACCACTCTCCGGCCTTGTCTCGTCCGCCCCCCTCAACGACATCGCCGCCGGTTTCGAAACCGTACGCGACGCGGTTGGCAAGGTCGTGGAATGGCAGCCACCCTATCTCGTCTTCAAAGCCTGCTTCGGCGCCACACTGGCCTGCAACACCGGCCCGCACCAGACGGATATGGGCATTGCCGACGTGCTGACGGGGAGGGTGATGGAAACGCCGGTGATCAAGGTTTTGGACTAAAGGCCGTCATTCAGCCGCCAGTTCCTGCTCCACCAGCGTCGTCCAGAACGCGACGCCAGACGCAATCGCATCGTCGTTGAAATCATAGGACGTGTTGTGGTGCAGCGCGCCATCCACGGCGGGGCCGTTGCCGAGCCAGACGTAGCAGCCCGGCACTTCGCCCGCAAAGAACGAGAAATCATCGCCAGCCGTCGAAGGCGGAAAGGCTGTCCGTGCTTTTTTACCAAAAATGCTCTGTGCGGCCTTCAACGCACGGCTGGTGGTTTCAGCATCATTGATCACGGGCGGAATGCGGCGGATGAAGTCGTACTTCGCCTCTATGCCGAACATGGCTGCGGTACCGTTGGCGAGCCTGCCGATTTCTTCTTCGAGCTGATCGCGAACATGCGCCGAATAGGCCCTCGCTGTGCCACCGATCTCGACGAGATCGGGAATGACGTTCAGCGCTTTCGGATCGCCCGCCTGTACCGAGCAGGCGCTGACGACGGCTGGTTGCAGCGGATCGACCACCCGTCCGACAATGCTTTGCAGCGCTGCCAGAAAGCTTCCCGCCGCCGTAATCGGGTCGCGGCCCAGATGCGGCTTTGCGCCGTGGGTGCCGATACCCTTGAACGTCACACGCCAGCTGTCGGAGGACGCCAGTTGCGGTCCTTCGACCACGGCCATCTCGTCTACATCCAGCCCCGGCATATTGTGCAATCCGTAGACCGCGTCGCAGGGAAAAAGATCGAACAGCCCGTCCTCCACCATCCGTTTTGCGCCTCCGCGTCCCTCTTCTGCGGGCTGAAAGATGAAGTGCACGGTGCCGGAGAAATCGCGGGTTTCGGCCAGATGGCGGGCGGCACCCAGAAGCATCACCGTGTGACCATCATGGCCACAGGCATGCATTTTTCCGGGCACGGTCGATTTATAGGGGCGGTCAGCGATCTCAGGCATGGCCAGCGCGTCCATATCGGCGCGCAGGCCAATGTGGCGCGTGCCATTGCCGACTTGCAGCGTGCCGACGACGCCGGTTTTGCCCAAACCGCGATGAACCGTTATACCCGCCTCTTCCAGGTGCTTGGCGACCAGCGCGCTCGTGCGCTCTTCCTCAAAGCCGAGCTCCGGGTGGGCGTGCAGGTCTCGCCGCAGAGCGGTCAGAAAGGGCAGGTCGTTTCCGAACCGGGCAAGCGGGGTCATGGGCGGCATATCCTTGCAACATCGAAACACTTATCTTTTCTAGTGCAGAAGCCCCTGAAAATTAATAGAAACCTGCTTGGAAAAACGAAATATTATTGCCGTGAAAGGAATGGTCATGAAGCCGCACGAATTCTGGCAGGAGATCCATGCGCCCGGCAGCTTCGACGTCACCGGTTCCCATTCCGGTTTTTTCCCGGTCACGCTCGATGATGGCAGGCAGTTGCGCCTGCCGATCCGTCCGCTGGCGGATGGGGAACATGCGCTTGCATCGCTCATCATCAATCAGGCGTCGTTTCCGGTTGTCGAAGCCTTGGCCGACGCTTTGGCGCAAAAGCTTGAAAACGTCGACATAGATGTCGTCGTTGGCCTTCCCACACTCGGCCTGACGCTTGCGGCTGAGGTGGCAAAACGCCTTGGCCACAGCCGTTACGTCCCGCTCGGAACGTCTCGCAAATTCTGGTATCTGGACGCGCTTTCCGTGCCCATGTCATCCATCACCACACAGCAACAGAAGCGGCTCTATATCGATCCACGCATGCTGCCGCTTCTGGACGGCAAGCGGGTTGCTTTGGTGGATGACGTGATTTCCAGTGGCACCTCTATTGTCGCGGGTCTTTCGCTTCTGGCCGCTTCCAGCATCGAGCCCGTCGTCATCGGCGCGGCCATGCTGCAATCCGACAGGTGGGTGGAAAAACTGGCGAATTTCGACAGCCGCTGGCCTGATAGGGTGCGGGGCGTTTTCCGAACGCAGATGCTGAAAAAGGCGGGTGACGGGTGGCATTTCTGACTGTTACCAATCGCCGGTAGGCGACGACTGTTCATTTTTTCATCCTGCATATTTTTTGACTTGCGAAGCCGTGAAGGATGGGCCTAGGATCATCACCAGCCGATTGACACGATATCAAGCTTCCCGCTAAGCCCATGGCTTTAAATATAAAAATACGAACCTACTTTTTGGAATTCCTGCATGCAACTTGTGTTCGACGGTCATAACGATGTGCTTTTGCGGTTATGGCGCAACGCCAAATCGGGGAGCGATCCCGTCGCGGAATTCGTGCAGGGCACCGTTGAGGGTCATATCGATGCGCCGCGCGCCAAGGCAGGCGGATTGGCCGGTGGTATCTGCGCCATCTATATCCCCTCCGGTGATCTGATCCTTCAGGAGCCGGATGCGTCAGGCCATTACATTACCCCGCTTGCAGGCCCGCTGGAACGCCAGCCATCGCTCGATATCGCGCTCGAGAAGGCTGCGATTGCGCTGCGGCTGGATCAGGCCGGTGGCTGGAAGCTCTGCCGCTCGACCGGCGAAATCCGCCAGGCCATGGATGACGGCGTCTTCGCCGCTGTGCTGCACATGGAAGGCTGCGAGGCCATTGCCGCCGATCTCGATGCGCTGGATGTGTTCTATGCCGCAGGTCTGCGGTCGCTCGGTCCGGTCTGGAGCCGCCACAATATTTTCGGCCACGGCGTGCCCTTTGCCTATCCCATGTCGCCCGATACCGCGCCGGGATTGACCGATGCCGGTTTCGAACTGGTGAAACGCTGCAATCAGCTCGGCATTCTCATCGATCTTGCGCATATCACAGAAAAGGGTTTCTGGGACGTGGCAAAGACCACCGACCAGCCTCTGATCGCCAGCCACTCCAATGCGCACGCGCTGACGCCGGTGGCGCGCAATCTCACCGACAAGCAGATGGACGCGATCAGGGAGAGTAACGGACTTGTTGGTCTCAACTACGCCGTGACCATGCTGCGCCCGGATGCGCGTGATGACGCCAACACCCCGCTTTCCGCCATGGTGCAGCATATCGATTATATGGTGAAGCGCATGGGCATCGATTGCGTGGCGCTCGGTTCCGACTTCGATGGTGCCACCATTCCAGCGGAAATCGGCGATGCCAAGGGCAACAATAATCTTGTTGCGGCGCTGAAATCTGCGGGCTACGCTGATCAAGACCTTGCTAAAATTTGCCGGGAAAACTGGCTGCGCGTTTTGGCTCAGGCATGGCACGCGCCAGCCTGAGACCGAGTATAAACCGAGATACAAACAGGGGAAGACGATGAACAAATCGCTCAACAAAGCCGCCCGCATCCTTGCCACAAGCGTGGCCCTGTCGATGCTTTCACTCGCTGCACCGCAAGCCTTTGCAGCAACGCCGGCCGACACGCTGGTCGAAGGTTTCGCTATCGATGACATCATCTCGCTCGATCCGGGCGAAGCCTTTGAAATCACGACTGCGGAAGTTACCGGCAACACCTATAGCAAGCTCGTCTCCATCGACATCGCCGACACCTCCAAAGTGAAGGGCGATCTGGCCGACAGCTGGACGACCTCCGAAGACGGCCTGACCTACACATTCAAGCTCAAGCAGGGCCTCAAATTCGCGTCCGGCAATCCGCTGACGGCAGACGATGTTGCCTTCTCTTTCGAGCGTGCCGTCAAGCTGGACAAATCTCCGGCGTTTCTTCTGACCCAGTTCGGTCTCAAGGGCGATAACGTCACGGAAAAGGCGAAGGCTACGGATGCTAACACCTTCGTTTTGACTGTCGACAAGGCCTATGCACCGAGCTTCGTTCTCAACGTTCTGACGGCAACCGTTGCTTCCGTCGTGGACAAGAAGCTGGTGATGGAAAAGGCAAAAGCGGTTACGCCAAGCGCCGATTACAAATATGACAGCGATTTCGGCAATGAGTTCCTGAAGACCGGTTATGCCGGTTCCGGCCCTTACAAAATCCTTGGCTGGAAGGCCAATGAAGCGGTCATTCTGGAAGCCAACCCGAATTATTATGCCGATAAGCCAAAGCTGAAGCGCGTCGTTTATCGCCATATGAAGGAAAGTTCGGGCCAGCGTCTGGCGCTGGAAAATGGCGATATCGATGTTGCCCGTAACCTTGAGCCCGGCGATATGGAAGCGGTGTCCAAGAAAGAAGGCTTCACCGTTATCTCGGCACCGAAGGGCACGGTCTATTATCTCGGCCTGAACCAGAAGAACGAAAACCTGAAGAAGCCCGAGGTCGTGGAAGCCTTCAAGTATCTGGTCGATTACGAGGGCATCGGTGCGACCATCATCAAGGGCATTGGTGAGGTGCACCAGACCTTCCTGCCCAAGGGTCAACTTGGTGCCTTGGATGAAAATCCCTACAAGCTCGATGTTGCCAAGGCCAAGGAATTGCTGGCAAAGGCAGGCCTGAAGGACGGGTTTACGGTAACCATGGATGTGCGCAATACGCAGCCAGTGACCGGCATTGCCGAGAATATCCAGCAGACCTTGGCGCAAGCCGGTATCAAGCTCAGCATCATTCCGGGTGATGGCAAGCAGACTCTGACGAAATATCGTGCCCGTCAGCACGACATCTATATCGGCGACTGGGGTTCTGACTATTTCGACCCGAACTCGAATGCCGAAACCTTCACCATCAATTACGACAATTCTGATGCAGGCAAGACCAAGACGCTGGCATGGCGCAATGCCTGGGACGTCCCTGAACTGACGAAGCAGACACAGGCAGCGCTTCTGGAAAAGGACAATGCCAAGCGCGCGGCCATGTATCAGGACCTTCAGAAAAAGGTTCTGGAAAGCGGCCCGTTCGTCGTGATTGAACAGAAGACGGAAATTGCCGGTTTCTCTAACAAGGTCAAAGGTCTGAAGCTCGGACCGAGCTTCGACACCAACTACGTCTTCCCGGTCTCCAAGGAATAGTCCGGCAGGATTGATACAGTGACCATCATTGAAACAGTACCAAGGCCAAGGCGCGGCAAAAGCCGCGCCAACAAGCGCCTGACCGCCATCATTGGCTTCCTCGTCACCGTCATCACCACATTTTTGGGGTTGCTGGCGGTTACTTTTTTTATTGGTCGCGTCATCCCCATCGATCCCGCTTTGGCGATCGTGGGTGACCGTGCGCCTGCCCATGTGGTGGAGCGTGTGCGCGAAGAGCTCGGCCTGAACCTGCCGCTTTGGCAGCAGTTTTTCCTTTACATCAAGCAGGCGCTATCGGGGGATTTCGGCACCTCGGTACTGACCACAAACCCGGTGATGACCGATATCATCCGCGTTTTCCCTGCTACCATCGAGCTTGCCACCATCGGTACGCTGATTGGCGCTGTCTTCGGCATTCCGCTGGGCGTTCTCGCCGCCGTCAAGCGCGGCAGCATCATCGACCAGATCGTCCGCATCATCGGTCTTGTCGGTTATTCCGTGCCAATCTTCTGGCTCGGCCTGCTGGCGCTTCTGGTGTTTTACGCCAGGCTGAACTGGGTTGCCTATCCCGGCCGCATGGATATCGTCTACGAATTCACCTTCACGCCAGTAACAGGCTTTTACCTGCTGGATGCCTTCTGGCAGGGACAGTGGGATGTGTTGTGGGACCTCTTCCGGCACATCATTTTGCCCGCCGGATTGCTGGGCTATTTCTCGCTCGCCTATATCAGCCGCATGACGCGTTCTTTCATGCTCAATGAGCTCGCCCAAGAGTATATCGTCGCGGCTCGCGCGAAGGGGCTGTCGGAAACCCGCATCATCTGGTTCCACGCCCTGCGCAACGCCGCCGTACCGCTGTTGACGGTCATCGTGCTGTCCTATGCCGGTTTGCTGGAAGGCTCCGTTTTGACGGAAACCATCTTCTCCTGGCCGGGGCTCGGCCTCTACATCACCAATTCCTTGCAGAATGCGGATATGAACGCCGTTCTCGGCGGCACCATCGTGATTGGCGCTGTGTTCATCAGCATCAATCTTCTGTCCGATCTGCTCTACCGGACGCTCGATCCAAGGACGCGCAGCCGATGACCACAGCCGTAGCACCGTTGAAACCCTACAGCCGCGAATGGCTGCTGTCCGACCGTCCCGCATCGCGCAGACAAGCCCGGCTCGGCCGCGCCTATGTCATCTGGCGGCGGTTTTCGGAAAACCGGTTGGCGCTGGCAGGGCTCGGCATCATTCTCGCACTGGTGCTGGTCGCGATCTTTGCCAATATGCTTGCCCCGCATTCCGCCGTGCAGGGAGATCTGCGCAATGCCCGCCTGCTGCCGCCCGGGAGTGCCGGGTATTGGCTCGGCACGGACGATCAGGGCCGCGACATTCTTTCCAGGCTCATCCACGGTTCGCGGCTGACGCTGTTCGTGGTCATGCTGGTGGCCATCATCGCTGCCCCTGTTGGTCTCATCGTCGGCACCGTCGCCGGTTATGCCGGTGGCTGGGTCGATGCTGTCCTGATGCGCATCACCGATATCTTTCTGGCGTTCCCGAAGCTTGTTCTGGCGCTGGCTCTGGTGGCAGCCTTGGGGCCGGGCATCGAGAATGCGGTGCTGGCCATTGCCGTCACCTCATGGCCGCCCTATGCCCGCATTGCCCGCGCCGAAACCATGACATTTCGCAACTCCGATTTCATCGCGGCTATCAAGCTCATGGGCGCGTCGCCGTGGCGCATCGTGCTCAAGCATGTCATGCCGCTCTGCATGTCCTCGCTCATCGTGCGTGTGACGCTGGATATGGCGGGTATTATTCTCACCGCCGCCGGTCTCGGCTTCCTCGGCCTCGGCGCTCAGCCGCCCTTGCCGGAATGGGGTGCCATGATCGCATCGGGTCGCCGCTTCATTCTCGATCAATGGTGGGTGGCGGCCATGCCTGGCATCGCCATTCTCATCGTCAGTCTGGGCTTCAACCTGCTGGGCGATGGTCTGCGCGATGCGCTGGACCCGAAGGAGGCAGGCCAATGACCGCTCCGCTTCTCACCGTCGAAAACCTGCGTGTCAGCTTCCCCACCCGCACCGGGCTGGTGGAAGCGGTGCGCGGCGTATCTTTCACGCTCGGCAAGGAGCGTCTCGGCATCGTCGGCGAATCCGGTTCCGGCAAATCCCAGACCGGTCGCGCCATCATGGGGCTGACGCCATCTGCCGCGAAAATCGAGGCGGATGCCTTGCGTTTCGGCGATATCGATCTGCTGAAAGCCTCGGCCAAGCAGCGCCGCAGCATTCGCGGCAAGCGCATCGGCATGATCCTGCAGGACCCGAAATATTCGCTGAACCCGGTCATGCCCATCGGCCGCCAGATTGTCGAGACGTTGCGGACGCATGAGCGCATCAGTTCATCGCAAGCCAAGCAGCGCACGCTCGACATGCTGGAGGCGGTGCAGATCCGCGAACCTGAACGTGTTTTCGGCCTTTATCCGCATGAAGTTTCCGGCGGTATGGGCCAGCGCGTGATGATCGCCATGATGCTGGTCTGCGGCCCCGAACTGCTGATTGCCGACGAACCGACCTCGGCGCTCGATGTTACGGTGCAGCTGGAAGTCCTCGACATTCTCGACAAGCTGGTGCGCGATCGCGGCATGGGCCTCATCTTCATCTCGCATGATCTGCGGCTGGTTTCCTCCTTCTGCGACCGCGTTCTTGTCATGTATGCGGGTCGCGTGGTGGAGGAGCTTCAGGCGGCCAATCTCGACAACGCGCAGCACCCTTACACGCGCGGGCTGCTCAACTGCCTGCCCAAGATCGGCGATAACAGGCATCCGCTGCCGGTTCTGGACCGTCAGGTGGAGTGGCGCCTATGACCTCAGTTCTTTCCGTTTCCGATCTGCTGGTCGATTTCGATGGTCACATCGCGCTTGATGGTGTCAGCATCGATGTTATCAAGGGCGAATCCTTCGGTCTCGTTGGCGAGTCCGGTTCGGGCAAATCCACGCTGCTGCGCGCCATTGCCGGTCTCAACCACTTCGATGAGGGCAGCCTCATGGTGGAAGGCCGGACCTACAAGAGCAAGTTCCGCGAAAAGAGTTTCTACCGTGATGTGCAGATGGTGTTTCAGGACCCTTATGGTTCGCTGCATCCGCGCCAGACGGTAGATGCGCTGCTGCTGGAGCCTCTGACCATTCACGGCATGGACGACAAGGAAGGCCGCATCACCCGAGCGCTGGATGAGGTGGGCTTGGGAACCGGTTTCCGTTTCCGCTATTCGCACCAGCTTTCCGGCGGTCAGCGCCAGCGTATCGCCATTGCGCGTGCGCTCATTCTGGAGCCGAAAATCCTGCTGCTGGATGAGCCGACATCGGCGCTCGATGCGTCGATTCAGGCCGAAATCCTCAACCTGCTGGAACAGGCTCGGCATGACCGAAACCTCACCTTCCTCATGGTCAGCCACGACCTCGGCGTCATCAGCCACATGTGCGACCGTCTGGCCGTCATGAAAAGCGGCAAGGTGGTGGAGATGCTGGATGTGGAGGCGCTGGAAAGCCGGAAGTTCCAGGCCGATTATACCCGGCAGTTGCTGGTGGCGAGTGAAGGGTTTGTCCGCGATTGAGATAGGGCGAGGACACTGTTACATACTCCCCTCATTCCTGTGACAGGCACAGGAATGAGGGGGCACCGTCACCATGAATCTACGCGCATTGATGTATTTCGATGAGCTTGTCCGCACCAGTTCCATGCGGGCTGCGGCGGAAAATCTCAATGTCGCGCCGACGGCCGTCAGTCGCCAGATCGACAATCTCGAGGAATATTTCGGTGCGCCGCTGGTGGAGAGATCCAGCCGTGGCGTGACCTTGACGGCAGCGGGGCAGCTTCTGGCAGAACGGGCCGGAAAGACCTTACGCGAGCTTGGGCATGTCCACCAGCTGATCGACGATCTCAAGGGATTGGAGCGCGGGCGTGCGACGATCTATTCCAATGGCGCCACCGTCGCCAGCCTGCTGGCACCGGCACTGTCGCAGTTCGCCCAAGCCTATCCGAAACTGCGTTTCGAGGTGCACATCACCTCGGCACGTCAGGCCATCGATGCGCTGGTTTCTTCACAGGCCGACATCGCCATCACGCTGTTTGCACCAAAAACAACGGAGGTGAAAATCCTTGCAAAGCGCGAGATCTGTTATGACGTCATTCTGCCCGCAGACCACCCATTGGCAGCCAGAACGTCGATTTCACTGAAAGAACTCGCCAACATGCCCTTGGCCCTGCCGGAAAAAACCTTTGCGGCAAGGCAGGCCTTTGATGCGCTGTTTACGCAAGCCGGCGTCGCGCTCGATCCGGTCTTCACCGCAAGCTCACTTGAACTGCTGAGAGAGCTGGTGCTGGACCACGCGGCCGTCACGCTTCTTCCGGCCCTTGCCGTTGCCCGCGACATCAAGTCCGGGCAGATGGTTGCCATACCCTTGAGCGGTTCGAAGGGTGTGCGCACACAGATCGAACTTTGCGTGGCACCGGAGCGTGATCTGTCCTTTGCCGCCGCTACGCTTTCCCGTTTCATCGAAACTTTCATGGGTAACCTGCCAAAATAGGCAGTTGATTTGCGCGCCTGATATCGTGTAGCGATTTCAGCAACGCGCTGGACACACAATGTTGGCGCCACTCGACTGGAGACGATGATGATGCGCAGCATGCTTTTGCAATCGGTAACCCTCACACGCCGTTTGGCGTTAGGCCTTGCCGTCGCGACTGCTCTTTCAGCCATGCTGCCCGCCACGGCGGCTTTTGCAGCAGCAAAAAACTCCATCACCATCGGAATGGGCACAGAGCCTGCAGGGCTAGACCCGACAGCCGGCGCTAACGTCTTCATTGGGCAGGTGACGTGGCAGAACATCTTCGAAGGTCTGGTCACGATCGACAAGGACGGCAAGATCCAGCCGCAGCTGGCGGACAGCTGGGAGATATCCGAAGACGGCAAGACCTATACGTTCAAACTGCGTGAGGGCGTGAAATTCCACGATGGCGAGGCTTTCGATGCCTCCGTCGCCAAGGCCTCGCTGGACCGTGCGCGGGGCGAAGCCTCCATCAATCCACAAAAGCGCTTCTTCTCGGCCATCGACAGCATCGAAACGCCAGACGCGACAACGCTCGTTCTCAAGCTGAAGCAGCCCTCCGGCAGCCTGCTCTATTGGCTCGGCTGGCCCGCCTCGGTCATGGTCGGCACCAAATCTGCCGACAGCAACAAGACCACGCCGATCGGCACCGGCCCGTTCAAGTTCGTCAACTGGTCCAAGGGTGAGAAGGTCGAGATGGCCCGCAACACGGATTACTGGAACACGTCCGTGAATGTTGGGCTCGACAAGGCAACCTTTCGCTTCATTCCCGATCCGCAGGCCCAGGCCGCCGCGCTGAAATCCGGCGACATCGATGCCTTCCCGGAATTCGGCGCACCGGAACTGATGGCCTCCTTCGAAGGGCATGCCCGGCTCGGCACCTTCATCGGCAACACCGAACTGAAGGTCGTGGCTGGCATGAACAATGCCGTCAAGCCCTTCAACGACAAGCGCGTGCGCCAAGCCCTGATGATGGCGGTGGATCGCGCGACGGTTATCGAAGGCGCATGGTCCGGCTTTGGCACGCCCATCGGCAGCCATTACACCCCCAATGATCGCGGTTACGTCGATACAACCGGCGTCCATCCCTACGATGCTGAAAAAGCCAAGGCGTTGCTGGCTGAGGCTGGTTATCCCAACGGTCTTTCCTTCACCATCAAGGCGCCGCAGATGCCCTATGCGCAACGGACCTCGCAGATCCTGCAAGCCATGTTTGCCGAAGTCGGTGTGACGATGACCATCGAGACCACGGAATTCCCGGCCAAATGGGTGTCGGATGTGCTCAAAGGCGCCAATTACGACATGACCATTGTCGCTCATGCGGAGCCGATGGATATCGATATATTCTCGCGTGACCCCTATTATTTCAATTACAAGAACCCGACCTTCAACGAGATCATCAAGAACGTCGAGCTGACAGCCGATCCGGTCGAGCAGGAGGATCTGTATCAGGACGCGCAGAAGATCTTGGCGCAGGATGTGCCAGCGCTATTCCTCTTCGTGATGCCGAAGCTCGGCGTTTGGGACAAGAAGATTCAGGGGCTATGGGAGAACGAGCCCATCCCGTCCAACGTGCTGACGGATGTGCATTGGGAAGAGTGATGGTGAGTTTGCAGCATAGCCACACCCACCGCCCTACAGACCGGGCCTCACCATGATCGCCCTCATCCTGAGACGCATCCTCGGCCTCCTGATCACCTTGCTCGCGGTCTCCTTCCTCATCTACACCGTCATGGGTCTGCTGCCAGGTGATCCCGCCGCGATCATGCTCGGCACATCGGCCAGCCCCGATACGCTGGTGGCGCTGCAAAAGCAGATGGGGCTCGATCAGCCGCTGGTGTTGCGCTACCTCTCCTGGTTGGCAGCCATGGCGCGTGGCGATCTGGGGCAATCCTATACGTACGGCGTACCGGTAGCGGGGTTGATCCTTGACAGGCTTGCGGTGACGTTGCCACTGGCGTGCATCGCCATCACCCTTTCCGTTCTCATTGCATTGCCACTCGGTGTCATGGCCGCGAGGCACAGGGGAGGGGTGATCGACCGTTTCTGCGGCCTGTTTTCCCATGCGGGCATTGCCGTTCCCGGCTTCTGGGTCGGGCTTTTGCTGATCCTGGTTTTTTCCACCACTCTTGGGTGGATGCCAGCGGGCGGCTTTCCCGGCTGGCAGGCAGGGTTCGCAACTGCATTGAAGGCGCTGGTGCTTCCAGCGGTCGCGCTGGCCTTTTCTCAGGCCGGCGTGCTGACGCGGGTCTGCCGCTCGGCCATGCTGGAGGTGATGAGCGAGGATTTCGTGCGCACCGTCAGGGCCAAGGGCATCGGTGAGACGGCTACGCTGTGGAAGCACGTCTTACCCAATGCGCTCATCCCCGTCATTACCATGGTCGGCCTGCAATTCACGTTCCTGATCGCTGGCACCGTTCTGGTGGAAAATGTCTTCAACCTGCCGGGTCTCGGGCGCCTCGCCTTTCAGGCGCTGACGCAGCGCGATATCGTCGTCATGCAATCGGTCGTGTTGTTCTTCTGCGCGCTGGTCATCACCATGAATTTCCTTGTCGATATGGCCTACCTGCTGATTGATCCCCGTTTGCGGGCGCGTGCCGCATGAGACGCTTCAAAGCCCGTAGTGGCACCCTTTTGTCTGGCGCCACAATCACCGGTGCTCTAGTCGCCATCGCGCTGCTATCCCTCGTCTGGACGCCGCAGGTGCCGACGAAAATGCAGATCGTCGCCAAGCTTCAGCCGCCGCTGGCCCATGGTCTGCTGGGAACGGATCAGTTCGGCCGCGATCTTCTCTCCATGCTGATGGTTGGGGCATGGAACTCGCTGTCCACCGCCGTCCTTGCTGTTGCCATCGGCGCCACTATCGGTACGCTGGTCGGTATTTTTGCGGCTGCCCAACGCGGTGTCGTTAAAGCCTTGCTGATGCGCCTCTGTGATATCATCTTTGCGCTGCCACCCATTCTCTCGGCCATGATGCTCGGTGCCTTCATCGGTTCCGGTCGCTTCACCGCCATCGTCGCCATCGCCACTTTCATGGTGCCGGTCTTTGCGCGCCTGACCTGTGCGGCGGCCCTGCAACTATGGGCGCGAGATTTCGTGCTGGCAGCGGAAAGCCTGGGGCGGGGCAGGGGCGGCATTACGATTACCCATATTCTGCCGAACCTGACCAACCTCATCATCGTGCAGGTCAGCATCCAGCTGGGGCTTGCGATCCTGACCGAGGCGGGACTGAGCTTCCTCGGTCTCGGCATGCCACCTCCCGCACCCACCTGGGGGCGGATGTTGTGGGACGCGCAGACCTATCTGTCGCTTGCGCCCTGGCTTGCCATCCTGCCTGGCCTTGCCATCGCGCTGGCGGTTCTCGGCTTCAATCTGTTGGGCGATGGCCTTCGCGATCTGCTCGACCCAAGGCTACGGCGCTAGTGGAAACAACGACAATCTCCGGTTCTTGTCGTATTGCTGCCGCCATTGTTCTGTTACAGCGGGACCACACTTCTGGAGTTGAAAACCTATGCTGCGCCTGTCGGATAATTCTGCTTTTTCCGGTTCGGTCGATGATGCCGATCCGGCATTGACGGAACCCGATGCGCCAAAAGTCGGCCTTGTCGATATTCTGCACGCGCTTGCCGGCGACGAAAGCAGGACCCGCATCGCTGTCGGCGATCTCCTGTCTGCCATGGGCGACCGTGCCTTCGGCGCGTTGATGCTGGTCTTTGCTCTCCCCAACATCGTGCCGACACCACCAGGCACATCTGCCATCACAGGCACACCTCTTGTGTTTCTGGCAGCGCAATTGTTTGCCGGTAAGAGCCCGTGGCTCCCGCGTGTCATCTCCGAACGGTCATTGGCACGGGAAGATTTTGCCCGCGTCGTCCAAAAGATCGTTCCGGTTTTGCTGCGGGTTCAAAAACTGCTCAAGCCACGCTTGGAGGGTCTGCTGTCACCGGTGTTCGAACGTGTCATCGGCCTCGTCTGCTTGCTCCTTGCCGTCATTTTGGCCTTGCCAATCCCGCTTGGCAACATTCTGCCAGCCATCGCGATCGGCTGTTTTTCCTTTGCTCTTCTGGAACGGGATGGTCTCTTCGCGCTCATCGGCGGTGTTCTCGGGGTGATCTCGGTGGCTGTCGTCAGTGGCGTGATTTACGGCATCGTCAAAGCCGCGCTTTATTTCGTGGTCGGACCATTGCTGGGGTGAGTGTGCCTTGCCGCGTTTGACATCGGCTCTAGAAAAATGTCAGCACAGTGGAAATGCGACGTGAGGGCAGGCATATGGCCAGACGATCCGAAACCGGTGGACGGCTAGACGACGCGGCGAGAGCCGGGTGGCTCTATTACGTTGCGGGCCGCACGCAAGACGAGATTGCCAGTGCCATGGGCATCTCCCGCCAATCGGCGCAACGGCTCGTTTCGCTGGCGGTCACCGAACGGCTCATCAAGGTGCGCCTCGACCACCCCATTGCCGCCTGCCTCGAAAAAAGTGAGGCTCTGCGAGAACGGTTTTCTCTGAAGTATGTGGAAGTGGTGCCGAGCGACCCGGTGGGTACGTCCTCCACCGTGGGCATTGCCGAGGCGGGGGCAGCTGAAATCGAACGCTGGCTGCGCAAGTCGGAACCCATCGTTCTCGCCATCGGCACGGGCCGAACCCTGAAGGCCGCAGTCGATCAATTGCCACCGATGGAATGTCCGCAACATCGCATCGTGTCGCTCACCGGCAATATCGGGCCGGATGGCTCTGCCGCCTACTACAACGTTATCTTCTCCATGGCCGATGCCATCAAGGCGCGGCATTTTCCCATGCCGCTGCCGGTTCTCTGTTCTTCGGCAGAAGAACGGGAATTGCTGCACGACCAGTCGATGGTGCGGTCCACATTGGCACTGGGTGCTGCCGCCAACGTCACCTTCGTGGGTGTCGGGCAATTGGCAGAGGATGCGCCGCTCTGCCTCGATGGCTTTCTTGAGGTTCAGGAGATGCGGGACCTCATCGCCAAAGGCGGTGCGGGCGAGATTTGCGGCTGGTCGTTCGACCGGGATGGTCGAATTCTTGAGACGCCGATCAATGACCGTGTCGCCTCTGTTCCCCTACCGCCACGCGAGACGAGCACGGTGATCGGTATTGCCCAGGGCAAGCAAAAATCGCCCGCCATCCTCGCTGCTCTCAGAGGTGGCCTTTTGAACGGCGTCATTACCGACGAGGTTTCGGCTGAGTATTTGCTCGCGAATTGAGCAGAAATATCACTTTAAAACCAGCATGTTAGATAATCCTTGTGCATCGCAGCGCAGGTAGGTGCTTGACTTTTGCCTCCCATAAGTGAGTATTTGCCCTAGAGCAAAGCGAATGCTCAATAACTTCTTCTGGGAGGAAGATCATGACTTTGAAGACACTTCTGCTGGGCGCGTGCTCGGCTCTCGCCTTTTCGGGCCTCGCTTCCGCAGAAACGCTGACAATCGCCACCGTCAATAACGGCGATATGATCCGCATGCAGGGACTGACATCCGAATTCACTGCTAAAAATCCTGATATCCAGGTCGAGTGGGTCACGCTGGAAGAAAACGTCCTGCGCGAACGCGTCACGACCGATATCGCCACCAATGGCGGCCAGTACGACATCATGACCATCGGCAACTACGAAGTTCCGATCTGGGCCAAGCAGGGCTGGCTTTTGCCGCTCGAAAAGCTCGGCGACAACTATGATGTCGCTGACATGCTGCCATCCATCAAGGGTGGCCTGACTGTCGATTCCAAGCTGTACGCTGCACCGTTCTATGGCGAATCCGCCATGATCATGTATCGCAAGGATCTGTTTGAAAAAGCAGGCCTGAAGATGCCGGAAAACCCGACCTGGGAATTCATCGGCGATGCAGCCCGCAAGATCACCGACCGCAAGGCCGACGTGAACGGCATGTGCCTTCGTGGCAAGGCTGGCTGGGGTGAGAACATGGCCTTCATCACAGCCCTCACCAACTCGTTCGGTGGTCGCTGGTTCGATGAAAACTGGAAGCCGCAGTTCGATCAGCCGGAATGGAAGAACGCCCTTCAGTTCTACGTTGACCTGATGAAGGATGCCGGTCCTGCCGGTGCCTCCTCCAACGGCTTCAACGAAAACCTGACGCTGTTCCAGCAGGGCAAATGCGGCATGTGGATCGACGCCACTGTGGCTGCCTCCTTCGTGTCCAACCCGAAAGATAGCAAGGTTGCCGATCAGGTCGGCTATGCGCTGTTCCCGACGCATGGTGAGATGAAGAACCACGGCAACTGGCTCTGGTCCTGGAACCTTGCCATTCCGAAGAGCTCGCAGAAGGCGGAAGCCGCGGAGAAGTTCATTGCCTGGGCAACCAGCAAGGAATACACGCAGCTCGTCGCGTCCAAGGATGGCTGGGCCAACGTTCCCCCAGGCACCCGCACATCGCTCTACAAGAATGCGGACTACGAAAAGGCCGCAGGCTTTGCAGCGCCGACGCTCGCTGCCATGAACGCTGCCGACATCACCAAGCCAACCGTCAAGCCGGTGCCTTACACAGGCGGCCAGTTCGTAGCGATCCCCGAGTTTCAGTCTCTGGGCACCACGGTCGGTCAGCTGTTCTCGGCGGTTGTCGCCGGTCAGTCCAGCGTTGACGATGCTCTCGCCAGCGCCCAGTCCACGGCCACGCGCGAAATGACGCGCTCGGGATATATCAAGTAATCCTCCCGAAGATCGCCGTCCGGTCTGAATGACCGGGCGGCGCTTTTGCCAGACAAGCGTTTTCAAAAAAGAAGTATTGTTACCCGATCAGAACAAGAAAATGCCAAGCGTTTCCGCGCATTTAAAGGCGCGGTTCGGAATTGGGAGGGAGCCGTATGGCGACGCAAAACACCAAAAATCTGGCACGGCTGATGATGGCGCCGTCGGTCATCCTGCTTCTAGTCTGGATGATTGTGCCACTGTCGATGACGCTGTGGTATTCGTTCCAGAACTACAATCTTCTGAACCCGGCCAATGTCAGTTTTGGCGGTCTGTTCAATTACCAGTATTTCTACACCGATCCGGCCTTCTTCCAGTCCATCTGGAACACGCTCGTCATCGTCGGCGGCGTGCTGATGATCACGGTTATCGGCGGCATCGGTATTGCGTTGTTGCTGGATCAGCCGATTTTCGGCCAGGGCATCGTGCGCATTCTCGTCATCTCGCCGTTTTTCGTCATGCCGCCGGTCGCAGCTCTCGTGTGGAAGAACATGATCATGCATCCCGGTTACGGGGTGTTGGCGGACCTCAGCCGCTTCTTCGGGTTTCAGCCGATCGACTGGTTCTCGCAGTTTCCGCTTCTGTCCATCGTCATCATCGTGGCGTGGCAGTGGTTGCCGTTCGCAACGCTCATTCTGCTCACAGCTCTTCAGTCGCTGGATGGCGAGCAGAAGGAAGCGGCAGAAATGGACGGCGCAAGCTTCTTCAGCCGCTTCATCTATCTGACGCTGCCGCATCTGGCCCGCGCCATCACGGTCGTCATTCTCATTCAGACGATCTTTCTGCTCGGCGTCTACGCGGAAATCCTCGTCACCACCAATGGTGGCCCGGGCTACGCCTCGACCAATCTCGCCTTCCTCATCTACCGCACGGCGCTGCTGGGCTATGATGTGGGGGGAGCATCCGCCGGTGGCATCATCGCCGTCATCCTTGCAAACGTCGTCGCCATCTTCCTGATGCGCGCCGTCGGCAAGAACCTCGATCGATAGGAGACAGGATCATGGCTCGCAAAGTCTCGACACGCTCCCGCATCGGCTTCACCATCGCTGCCTGGGTCATCGCGCTCCTGCTGTTCTTCCCGATCCTTTATGCCTTCCTCACGTCGCTGAAGACGGAGCCGGAAGCCATTGCGGGGTTCAGCCTCTGGCCCTCGGGCACGTTTGAAAACTATATCACCGTCAACACGCAACGGGATTACTTCAAGCCGTTCATGAACTCGGTGATCCTGTCGGTCGGCTCGACGATCTTCGCGCTCATCATCGCCATTCCGGCGGCCTGGGCCATGGCGTTCTCGCCGACCAAGCGGACCAAGGATATTCTGATGTGGATGCTGTCCACGAAGATGATGCCTGCGGTGGCCGTTCTGGTGCCGATCTACCTGATCTTCCGCAATGCCGGTCTGCTCGATACCCGCATCGGCCTCACCATCATGCTCACCTTCATCAATCTGCCGATCGTTGTGTGGATGCTCTACACATATTTTCGGGAAATTCCGGGTGAAATCCTCGAAGCGTCCCGCATGGACGGCGCGTCCTTGTGGAATGAGATCGTCTACGTGCTGACACCGATGGCGATCCCCGGCATTGCATCCACTCTGCTTCTCAACATCATTCTGGCGTGGAACGAATCCTTCTGGACCATCCGTCTCACGACAACCAATGCAGCACCGCTGACGGCCTTCATCGCTTCCTTCTCCAGCCCGCAAGGTCTGTTCTGGGCGAAGCTGTCTGCGGCGTCGATGATGGCGATTGCGCCGATCCTCGTGCTTGGCTGGTTCAGCCAGAAACAACTCGTTCGCGGCCTGACCTTCGGCGCAGTGAAATAAGGATAAGAAAATGGGCAGCATTTCCCTTAAAAACGTATCCAAGGTCTTCGGTGAAGCCAAGGTCATTCCGTCCATCAATCTTGATATCGAGAATGGCGAGTTCGTGGTCTTCGTCGGTCCGTCCGGTTGCGGCAAGTCCACACTCTTGCGCCTCATCGCAGGCCTTGAAGACGTCACCGGCGGCCAAATCATCATCGATGGCAAGGACGCGACCGAAAAGGCACCCGCCGAACGGGGCCTTGCCATGGTGTTCCAGTCCTATGCGCTTTATCCGCATATGAGCGTGCGCAACAATATCGGCTTTCCCCTGAAAATGGCGAAGCTCGACAAGGCCGTGATCGACAAGAAGGTCAACGACGCTGCAGGCGTGCTGAACCTCACCGATTATCTCGACCGTCGCCCCTCGCAACTGTCGGGCGGCCAGCGCCAGCGTGTCGCCATCGGTCGCGCCATCGTGCGTGAACCCTCGGCGTTTCTCTTCGATGAGCCCCTGTCGAACCTCGACGCCTCCTTGCGTGGCACGATGCGGCTGGAAATCTCCGAGCTGCACAACACGCTGAAAACGACGATGATCTACGTGACGCACGATCAGGTGGAAGCCATGACGATGGCCGACAAGATCGTCGTGCTCAATCGTGGCAATATCGAACAGGTCGGCTCGCCGATGGAGCTTTACAAGACACCCCGCAACCTCTTCGTCGCCGGTTTCATCGGCTCGCCCCGCATGAATTTCGTCAAGGGAGCCTACGCGCAGGCCAAAAGTGCAGACACGGTCGGCGTTCGCCCGGAACATCTGCTGCTGTCCAAGGATAGTGGTCTGTGGCAGGGCAAGGTTACGGTTGCCGAACATCTGGGCTCCGACACGTTCATTCACATCAATGTGGATGAGATCGGCATGATCACCGCCCGTGCCGGCGGCGAGTTCGCCTGCCAGCATGGCGATACCGTCTTCATCACACCGGATGACACCAAAATCCACAAGTTCGATAGCAAGGGTCTGGCCATCTGATTGGCAGACCGCACCGCCAAATGGCTGGCCCTCTTTACGGCCAGCATGGCTGCTGCTCCATGACAGGAATTTCGAGGATCGTCCCATGACATTCAAACTCTCGCTTGCAACGCTCGATCAGGCCAAGGCAACGGCGGCTGTTCCGTCCTACTCTCGTGCTGACCTCTCTGCCGGTATCGTGCATTTCGGCGTCGGCAATTTTCACCGCGCCCATCAGGCGATCTATCTGGACGATCTGTTCAACACCGGTGCCGACCATGATTGGGCGATCATTGGTGCGGGTGTTCTTCCATCAGACTCCGTCATGCGCGAAAAGCTCGCCGCCCAGGATTTCCTCACCACCGTTGTGGAGCAGGATAACAACCGCACCGGCGCGCGCGTCACCGGCCCGATGATCGACATCCTCAAGATCGGCGATGTGGCAGCCACCATCGAGACGCTGGCCGATCCGAAAATTCGCATCGTCTCGCTGACGATTACAGAAGGTGGCTATTTCATCGACGCCTCCGGCGCGTTCAATCCGCAGCATCCGGCCATTGCCGAAGACGGCAAAAATCCTGCTGCTCCCAAGACCGTGTTCGGCCTCATCGTCGCCGGTCTGAAGGCCCGCAAGGACAAGGGTATCCAGCCTTTCACCGTCATGTCCTGCGATAACATTCCGCACAATGGCAAGGTCACGAAGAACGCCGTCGTCGGTCTCGCGGCACTCTCCGATCCGGCTTTCGCCAACTGGATCAGCGACACGGTCTCCTTCCCCAATTCCATGGTGGACCGGATTACACCTGCGACCGGTGATCGCGAGCGCGACATTGTCCGCGATGATTTCGGCATCGACGACAACTGGCCGGTCTTCTGCGAAGAGTTCAAGCAGTGGGTGATGGAAGACAACTTCCCCGCTGGCCGTCCAGCGCTGGAGACGGTCGGCGTGCAGTTCGTTCCCGAAGTCGCACCCTATGAGCATATGAAAATCCGCATTCTGAATGGCGGCCATGCGGCGATTGCCTATCCGGCAGCCCTTCTCGACATTCACTTCGTGCATGAGGCGATGGAGCATCCGCTGATCCGCGCGTTTCTGGCGAAGCTTGAGAAGGAGGAGATCATCCCGATCATTCCGCCGGTGCCGGACACCAACCTCAACGACTATTTTGACCTGATCGAGCGGCGGTTCCTCAATCCCAAGATCGGTGACACGATCCCGCGTCTGGCGCAGGATGGTTCCAACCGTCAGCCGAAATTCATCCTGCCATCCACGGCAGATCGGCTTGAGAAGGGCGACGATATCGTCGGTCTTTCGCTGGTGTCTGCGCTGTGGTGCCGTTACTTCCATGGCACGACCGACAGCGGCAAGCAGATCGTCTTCAACGATGGCAGTGCCGAGCGCCTGCAGGCCGCCGCCATCAAGGCGAAGGACGATCCGATGGCGTTTCTCGCCCTTGACGATATTTTCGGCGAGGTCGCCAAATCCGAACTGTTCCAGAAACGCTTCGCCCATGCCTTGAAGACGTTGTGGGAGAAGGGTACGGCTGAAACGCTTGAACTTTATCTGCAAAACAAACTCGTCAGCTGACGAAAAGAGATGTGCCATGCAAACCGGGAACGCGCCTTTGCTGATCTTTGATTGCGACGGCGTTCTCGTGGATAGCGAGCCGGTTTCCATCGCTGTCCTCATCGACATGGTCGCCCATCAGGGCGTCCAGATCACAGAAGAGGAAGCCTATCAGCGCTTCCTCGGCCGCAGCGTTGCCAGCATGACGGCGACGCTTTGGGACGAATACGGCGTCGAGACCGACATCGACTTTCTCGAACATATGCGCGCCGAACTCTTCCAGCGCTTTCGTGATGAGCTGAAGGCCATCGATGGCATGGCCGAGACGCTGGATCGCCTGTCGGTTCCGCGCTGCGTCGCCTCCTCCAGCCAGCCGGAACGTATTCGCTATTCGCTGGGCCTGACCGGTCTTCTCGACAAATTCGAGCCGCATATCTTCAGCGCCACGATGGTCAAGAACGGTAAGCCCGCGCCCGATCTCTTCCTGCATGCTGCCAACGAGATGCAGATGGAGCCAAGCGACTGCATCGTCATCGAAGACAGTCCTGCCGGAATAGCTGCGGCGAAAGCGGCGGGAATGCGCGTCTTTGCGTTCACAGGCGGTTCACACGCCCGTTTCCCCGCATTTCGGGCGCATATTGCCAGTCTGGAACCCGATCTGGTGTTTGACGCCATGCCGGATTTGGTCCAACTTGTGGCTGACGAAACTGCGCGGATTTAACGCTGCCGGTGCTGTCCGCAGCTACGTGGTCTGGTCGCGATTGAGGGATGGGAATTTAGCCTGATGCGTCAATATCTTGTTGCTGTCGATGTCGGCACGGGCAGCGCTCGCGCTGGCGTTTTCGATGCCAAGGGCAGGCTGATTGCACGCGCAACCCATCCCATCATCATGCAAAGGCCGAGAGAAAACCACGCCGAGCATGATTCAGCCGATATCTGGAACGCCGTCTGTATCGCCGTGCGCCAGACCATCATGGATGCCGGCATTGCTGCGTCCTGCGTCGCGGCTATCGGTTTCGATGCCACCTGTTCGCTCGTCGTGCGCGGGCCACAGGGTGAACAGGTCACGGTGTCCACGTCTGGCGAAGACCGCTTCGATACCATTGTCTGGCTGGACCATAGGGGTATCGCCGAGGCTGATTTCCTGACCGCATCCGGCCATTCCGTGCTGGACTTTGCAGGCGGCTCGATGTCTCCGGAGATGGAGATGCCCAAGCTGATGTGGCTGAAAAAACATCTGCCGGAAAGCTGGGCGAAGGCCGGGTATTTTTTCGATCTGGCAGACTTTCTGACCTGGAAGGCGAGCGGCAGTGCGAAGCGCTCCAACTGTACCTTGACGGCCAAGTGGAATTTTCTGGCGCATGAGAGGCAGGGTTGGGCCCGTGATTATCTTGACCTTGCCGGTATCGGAGATCTGCTGGAACGCGGCAACCTACCGACAGAAACAGTCGCGCCCGGCCAGAGCGTCGGTAAGCTGTCAGCGCAGGCTGCTGAAGAGCTTGGCCTGGATACGGGCTGCGAAGTCGCCGCGGGCATGATCGATGCCTATGCGGGCGCGCTGGGTGCTCTCGGCGGCAGCCTGCAATCGGATGTCGGCAGCAATGTCGCGCTGATTGCCGGAACCTCCAGCTGCCTTGTGACGCTCACACCGAAGCGTATGCCCGGACACAGTCTCTGGGGGCCGTATTGGGAAGCGGTCTTGCCCGGCCACTGGCTGGTCGAGGGCGGGCAATCGGCGACCGGCGCGCTTTTGGACCACGTCGTGCGCATGCATGCCGCGGGTGGCGAGCCCACCTCGGCACTCCATGCCCGCATCGTTGAAAGGGTGCTGGATTTGCGTCGCATTGAAGGGGAGGGCTTTGCCGATCACTTGCACGTCCTGCCGGACTTCCACGGCAACCGTTCGCCGTTGGCAGATCCGCATGCGCGGGGCGTCATTAGCGGGCTGACGCTCGATACGTCCTTCGATAGCCTGTGCCGCCTCTACTGGCGAACAGCGGTTTCCATTGCGCTTGGCGCGCGGCATGTGCTGGATGCGATGGAAGGGTTCGGCTATGCGGTGGAAACGCTGCATGTCACCGGCGGCCATGTGCATAATCCGCTTCTGATGGAGCTCTACGCCGATGTGACGGGCAAGCGCATCGTCGTTCCCGCTACGGCAGATGCGGTGCTGCTCGGTACAGCCATGAATGCGGCGTCTGCGGGTGGCGTCCACAAGGGATTGGCGGCTGCCGGCGCGGCCATGTATTCCGGCGGGGAGGAGAGGCGGGGAAGCGGGCAGGCCACAGAGTGTTATGAGCGCGACTATCGTCGTTTTCTGGCCATGTACCGCCACCGCGAAGAACTGGAACGGATCTGACTGCCATTCGATGTTTCGTCACCCCGCACGGAATGCGGGGTGAGATTGTCGTTTGGGCTTTTTAGCCGTGCAAAACGCGCTGCATGTCACCGATACGACGGTAGCGGTCCTTGCGGCCCGTTTCTGTCTTCTGCGGCATGGAATGCAGCATGAATTCGGTGATTGCCACCAATTGCAGCATGCTATGTCCACCGTTCTGGCTGAGCGGGATAGTCAGGCAGATGTCGGCGCTGTCAGGGCCCCACTCGTAAAAGCGGGTGGTGATCAGCACGGTCTTGTAACCGGCCTTCGTTGCCATTTTCGCCAGACGCTGCAATCCGGCCAGATCGCCACCGCAATCCATCAGAATCAGCAGCGTACCGTCGGTAGGCTCGTCCATCAGGGCGATATAGGTAGCGCCATCACGTTGCAGGTAGTGAACATGCTCGCGACATTCCAACAGCTTGGTGTAGAAATACCGGCAAATTCCAAAGCTTTCCGCAGAGGAGGCGATGAACACCTGTCTGCTTTCGGCGATGTTGCTCAGTGCCGTCTTCCAGACCGGCTGCCCTGCCAAATCATAAACGGCCTGCACGGCCTGGATCTGTTGCAGCATGAGCGAAGACAACGGCGTTTGCGCCACGTCCTGCTTGGTTGCTGGTACCGGTTCCGCCACGCGTGGCTCTTCGCGCAGATGCTCGCGAATGTCACTCAGTTGACGGTAGCCGAGCGAGCGCAGAAACCGCCCGACAGTCATCGGACTGAGGTTGAGTTTTTCAGCCAGCGTAGCCGCTGTTTCAAACGGCAATTCTGCCAGGTGTTCGATGAGATACTTCGCAATCCGTCGTTCCGACGGCGTTCCGGTTTTCAGCGAACGGGTGAGATCAATCAGCAATTTTTCCAACGACGCCTCGTTTTTCTTGTCTTTAGCGGACGATGGTGATCTAGCGAGTTATCTCGCCGCCAATCGTGTCGACTAGGTTGTAAAAAAAGGCCTATCGTTACCCCACTGATCCCCACTTCCGTAAGAATATACGATTTTTTGCCTGTTTGTTTTTATAGTTTAGTAGTTGCTTTTCTTCAAGCGTAAAATAGTGGGTTGTGTTTTTTTCTTGTATTTAACGGGAAGCGTTTCTTGTGAAGGGTCGTAAAACGCCCTATTTGCCACGCACTGGCGGATGGTTATCCATCAACAAGAAATCCGCCTAAATGGAGGCAAAACAATGATTTTTAGCGCTGCGAGATATGCTTTCGGCAACCTTTTCGCCTCCGAAACCCGCTCCGTGCTCTGGAAGTCGCTCGGGCTGACGATTTTGGTGCTTGTGGGCCTCTGGTTTGCCATTCGGGGCGTGTTTATCTGGCTTGCAGTGCCGTGGATTGATTCGCTCGTGCCCAGCATGCCGGAATGGGCGGGCTGGATGAGCTTCATCTTTGCCATCCTCGCGGGCATCGGATTGGCACTGGTGCTGGCCCTTTTGATCTCTCCGGTCACGGCCATCATTGCCAGCCTGTTCCTGGACGATGTCGCCGAGGTCATCGAAAAGAAGGACTATCCGAACGACCCCCTGGGTACGGCCATGCCTCTGAGCGAGGCCATACCCTCATCACTCAAATTCTTTGGCGTCGTCGCCCTCGGCAACGGCATCGCGCTGATGCTTCTTCTCGTTCCCGGCATCAACCTCATCGCGTTTTTTCTGGTCAACGGCTATCTGTTGGGCCGGGAATTCTTCGAATTTGCCGCCATGCGGTTCCGCACGCCCGCCGACGCGCGCGCTTTCCGCGCCAAGCACGGAACAACGGTGTTCATGGCTGGTCTGGTGATCGCGGCTTTTCTCGCCATCCCCTTCCTCAACCTCCTGACACCGCTGTTTGCTGCATCTTTCATGGTCCATCTGCACAAATCGATCAGTCGGCGTGATCCGTCATTCGCCCCGAAACAGCTGCGGTAATTCCACCAGCGGTGCCGGAATCTCCCAGGTCTTTTCCGGGGATTTGCAGATATCGGCGATCACGCAGCGCTCGCATTCGGGCTTGCGCGCCTTGCAACAGTAACGCCCATGCAGGATCAACCAATGATGCGCGTGGAAGAGATACTCGTCTGGAATGATCTTTACGAGCCGCTCTTCCACCTCGTCGGGGGTCTTGCCCGGTGCCATGCGGAGCCGGTTGGCGATGCGGAACACATGAGTATCGACCGCCAATGTCGGCACGCCGAAGGCCATGGACATCACCACATTGGCAGTCTTGCGGCCCACGCCCGGCAGCATCACCAGCTCTTCACGAGTGCGCGGAACCTCACCGCCGAAAGTGTCGATCAGCATCTGGGATAGCGCAATGACGTTCTTGGCCTTGTTGCGGTAAAGGCCGATAGTCTTGATGTGGCCGATCAGGCGTTCTTCACCCAGCTCCAGCATCTTTTCCGGTGTGTCGGCCACCGCAAACAGGCCGCGCGTCGCCCGGTTCACGCCCACATCGGTTGCCTGCGCCGACAGGGCCACGGCCACCACGAGCGTAAACGGGTTGGAGTGTTCCAGTTCGCCCCTCGGCTCCGGCCGCTGGATGGAGAAACGACGGAACATCTCTTTGATCTCGTCTTGGGAGTAAGCCGTCTTGACGCGTGGCGGCTTGCGACGTGCGGTCGCATTTGACTTTTTCAACGTTTGGGCGCTGGATCGTTTCTTGGCAATTGTCATGGTCTAACTATAATCTGATGCCAGCTTTGGTGAAGCACTGGACGAGGACGACACGGTGGACAGCGTTAACGAGCAGCCGGTTTTCGCAGCGGAACTTGTTCCCTATCGCTCCCTCGGACGCAAGGGGTTTCGGGTTCTGCTGGCGCTCGCCGGTGCCGTCTGCCTTCTCTATGGCGTGTTCTTCATGGTCACCGGCGCCTGGCCTATCGGCCTTTTTCTTGGGGTCGATTTTCTGCTGCTCTACGTCGCTTTCCGCGTGAATTACCGGGCAGCGAAAGCCCGTGAAGAGGTGATCGTATCGCGCACCAGCCTTTCCATCCGAAAATTCTCACCAACAGGCCGCATGGTCGAGCATCGTTTTAACCCGTTCTGGGCGCGCTTTTTCGTCAAACGTCACAATGAGATCGGCATTCTCTCGATGCATGTTTCGGGCGAGGGACGAATGACGGATATCGGCTCCTTCCTCAACCCGGATGACCGCGAAAGCTTCGCGAAGGCCTTTCGTGGGGCTTTGGCCACTGTTCGGCTTCGAATTTAGGTGAGAGCGCAAGAAACGGGTGGAGATAGGGTGCGCATCGTGGTTGTCTCGACTTTGCAAGGAGACACGCCATGAATGCCAGCATCACCTTAAAGGAAGACGTCACCCCGGTCGGCTCAGATTACGAAACCGTTCGGCAGGTCATCGAAGTCCTGACGGTGGACTACCGCGATCAGCCGTCGCTTGAAACCATTGCCGCCAGGCTTTCGCAGTCACCCACGCAATTGCAGAAAACCTTTACCCGCTGGGCCGGTCTGTCGCCGAAAGCCTTTCTTCAGGCCGTCACGCTTGATCACGCCAAGCGTCTGCTGCGCGATGAAAGCCTGCCGCTTCTGGAAGCTTCCATCGAAGTCGGCATGTCTGGGCCGGGCCGTCTGCACGATCTCTTCGTGACGCATGAAGCCATGTCGCCTGGGGAGTGGAAAGCCAAGGGTTCGGGCCTCTCCATCCGCTACGGCTTCCACCCGTCGCCCTTCGGTCTGGCCTTGATCATGATCACCGACCGTGGCCTTGCGGGCTGTGCCTTTGCCGATGTGGGCGAAGAGACGGCCTGCTTCGAGGATATGGCACGCCGCTGGCCCAACGCTCACTACAGCGAAGACACTGCGGCAACTGCACCCTATGCTTGCAGAATTTTCGACGCCGATAAATGGAAGAGCGAACAACCCTTGCGCGTGGTCCTCCTCGGCACGGATTTCCAGGTCCGCGTCTGGCAAAGCCTCCTGAAAATCCCGCTCGGAAAGGCGGTAACCTATTCCGACGTCGCCCACGACATCGGCCAGCCGACAGCGTCGCGCGCAGTGGGTGCCGCCATCGGTGCTAACCCCATCTCCTTTGTCGTGCCCTGCCACCGCGCCGTCGGCAAAAGCGGTGCGCTCACCGGCTACCACTGGGGACTGACCCGCAAACGGGCGATGCTGGGCTGGGAAACGGGCAAGGTTTGATCCAGTTGTGGCACATGTGATATAAGATGTGAAACTCACATCTGCCGTGTGAAACCATGGAAAGCACATGAAAAGCACCATCCAACTTTCCGACGATATAGACCGCCGTCTCGATCTGATTGCGGCTAAGAGCAGTTTGACACGAAGCCAGATCATTGAGGAATCTCTTGGCCAAGGTCGATCGATCGCTTGGCAGGAGCAGTGGATCACTGGCGTGAAAGAGGGTTTGGACGACGCTGCAAAAGGCAATTTCGCCAGCGAGGAGGATATTGCCGAGGTTTTGAACCGTTACGATCAGGCTTGATCGGTCGTTCGCATAGTTTGGACAAGGCGATATCTGAGAGAACTCGCGACCATCGGCGACTATAGTGCCGAACAGAACCCTCGGGCGGCGGCCCGCATCGTCCGCCTGATTCACAAGACGACCAGAGATATTCTCTCATCCAACCCGTTCATCGGACGGAGAGGGGACATTGATGGGACGCGAGAACTCGTCATATCCGGCACGGCCTACATTGTTGCCTATGTCGTTTCGGGCGATGAAATCCAGGTTTTGTTCGTGCAACACGGCGCCCGCGAATGGCCCACTGCTCTTTCTGACTGATATTGGTTACGGGGCCGCTTCCCCCAACTCCAGCAACGCCCTCGCCGCCGCTTCATCGGTAATCAGCGTGTTGCAGCCGATGCGTTTGATGGTGGCGCGGATGGCGGTGGCGCGGTGGGCGCCGCCGGAGGCGAGGACTATGTGTTTGGCCTTCTTCAGCGTGTCGAGGCCTATGGCCATGGCGCGCTGGTTGATGGGGTGGTCGACCGAGCGCCCCTCCGCATCGATGAAATTGAACATGGTGTCGCAGACGCAGCCTGCCGCCACCAGCTCATCATGTGTTTCTCTGGAGATGAAGCCTTCCGACAGCGATGTGGAATGGGGGCCAATATCGCCGCAGCTGACGATGGCGAGGTCGAGATTTTCGGCAAGCTCGAACAGCGTGTTCAGCCCACATTTTTCGATCAGGGAACGGCGCGTTTCTTCTGAGTCCACCAGAAGCGGTGCGAGGAACATATAGCATTCCGCGCCCAGCGCGCTGGCCAGCCGCCATGTGTAATCCAGCGGGTTGGTCTGGTGCACGGCGACGATGCCGCCCAGCAACGACACCACCTTGCAGTTTTCCCGGCGCGGTGGGCGAAAGCTGGAAAGCGAGGCCGTCATGGTGCGGCCCCAGCCCACGCCGATCGTCGCATTGTCGGGAACCGCCTCCGACAGAAATTGACCCAGCGCCAGTCCGACAGCCTTGGCGATATCTTCCGCCTTCGATGATGCAGAGGGAATGATGATCGCTTCGTCCAGACCGTAGGCGGCTTCCAGCTTGATGGCGAGTTCGACGTAGTCATCGATGCCCTCGTTGATCCAGATCTGTACCTCGGATCGCTTCATCGCCTCGTCCAGAAGGCGGATGACGGTGGAGCGACTGATACCCAGCTTTTCCGCAACGTCCTTCTGCGTCATGCCCTGGTTATAATAGAGCCACGCCGCCCGCAGCCGCAGCGATGCCGCTTCGGAATAGGCTGTATGGGTGTCTCTTCGCAGTTTCGCCACTGTTTTCGCCATGCTTGGAGGGAGCGTCCACTATGGCAGGCGTGAAACTTATGTCAATTGCATTGCGCAAATGTCTTGACTTTGGGTTTGGCGCTGCGCGATACTTAACAATGAGAAAACAGCTTGGTTCCGACATCGCGCGCAAGCAGGCGAGGGCAGGAACGAAACCCGGCTGAAACGGTTTTCCAAAGATGACGAGGATCAATCAGCATGACATCCAAACTTGACCAACTTCGCAAAATCACGACGGTTGTCGCCGATACCGGCGATATAGAGGCCGTTGCCCGCCTGAAGCCGGTGGATTGCACCACCAATCCGTCGATCATTTTGAAGGCGCTCGGCACACCGATGTTTGCCGATACGGTAACGGAAGCCGTTTCCTGGGGAAAGAAACAGGGCGGCGATTCCGATGCCGTGGTTGGCGCGATTGCGGACCGGCTGGCGATTTCGGTCGGCGCAAAGCTTGTCGAGCTCGTACCCGGCCGCGTTTCGACCGAAGTCGATGCCGATCTCTCCTTCGATACCAAGGCGTCCATCGCCAAGGCGCATCAGATCATTGCCGGTTACAAGGACCGTGGCATCGAGCGAGACCGCATCCTGATCAAGCTGGCCTCCACATGGGAAGGCATCAAGGCTGCCGAAGTGCTTCAGGCCGAAGGCATCGATTGCAATCTGACGCTGCTGTTCTCGCAGGCTCAGGCCATTGCCTGTGCGGAAGCCAAAGCCTTCCTCATTTCGCCTTTCGTCGGTCGCATTCTCGACTGGTACAAGAAGTCCACGGGCGAAGACTACACGGCTGAAACAGATCCTGGCGTCGTATCCGTTCGCAAGATCTACAATTATTACAAGGCCAACGGCATTTCCACCGTCGTCATGGGCGCGTCCTTCCGCAATGTCGGCGAGATCGAAGCGCTGGCGGGTTGTGACCGTCTGACCATCAGCCCGGCGCTCCTGGAAGAGCTGGAAAAGGACACCGGCACGCTGGAGCGCAAGCTCTCCGCTGACGATGCCAAGGCCGAGCCCTTGCAGAGCCTTGACGAGAAGGCCTTCCGCTGGCACCTCAACGAAGATGCCATGGCAACGGAAAAGCTGTCGGAAGGTATCCGCCAGTTTGCCAAGGATCTCGAATCCCTGCGGGGCATCATCCGCAAGCAACTGGCAGCTTAAGCTTCCAGAATAATTCTGGAACCATAGCGATAGTCGCTCGTTATTAAAGTATAATACCTCCAGTCAAGAAAGCGCGATCGGTCCCCTGCCGGTCGCGTTTTTTATTGTCCGGCTGCCACTTGGGAAATCGTCCGGCCTGCTTGCCGAATAAGATCGACGCAGTCATCAACGTTTGGTACATCGCTGTTTAAGGGCGTGATGTAAGGGCAGGTGATGGCGGCCAACGCGGTGCCATCAAGCGTCAGCACGGGGGCGGATATGTTTCTGATACCCGCGGTCTGCAAACTGTTCATGCTCTCGACGCCGTTCGCCCGGATCTGTTCCAGACGCTCGATCAGGCCTTCGGGCACGGATGTTTCGTCGCCGCCGCGAAGTTGCTCGCCAATCATGATCTCCCGTTGCGCTTTTGTCTGGAAGGCCAGCAGAATATGGCCGGAGCCGGTGTTGAACAGGCTCATCTGCGCCCCGACGCGGATCGACAGGGCCCAATAGGTCGAGCTATCCTGTTGGGCAATGACAGCCGCGACACCGCGATCATAGACGGCCAGATGGCAAGCCTGTCCCGCCTTGTTGGAAAAGTCTCGCATCACGGGTGCCGCAAAAGAGACCAGCCTTCGCAAGGGGGCATGGAAATGCGCCAGACCGAAGAGTTTCAAGGTCAGGAAAAACCGGTCGCCATCCTGCCGCTCCACATAGCCCCGGCGGACGAGCCTGTCGAGCATGCGGTAGAACTCATTGGGACTTTTGCCGATGGCCTTGGCGATTTCCGCCTGCGTCAGACCGCCATCTGTCTGCGCCAGAAGCTCGATGATATCGAGGCCCTTGTCCAAGGCAGGCGCGCGGTATTTTTCACTGTCGTCCTCGATCATCCAACCTCTGCGGTTTCAGGTCGATGGCACACCGCGCCATCTCCTGGTCTGGTTCCCTTGACGTCATATGAATACGCTGTTTACTTATGAATTGTCGATCCATTTCGATTTTCAGGTGCGCCTTGGCGCCAAGAGGAGCAAGCGCATGGCGCAGGATTTCACCGGTCAGACAGTGGTTATCACCGCGGCAGGCCAGGGTATTGGCCGCGCCACGGCGGAACGGTTCATCGAACTTGGCGCGCGCGTCATTGCGACTGATATCAACGAGGCGGCACTCGCCACGCTGCCTGCGGCCGAAACGCGCGTCTTGAACGTGTTGGATGGCGATGCGGTGAGAGCGCTGGCGGCGGATATCGGTCGCGCCGACGTGCTGTTCAATTGCGCCGGTTTCGTTCACGCCGGCACCATTCTCGATTGCGAAGAAAAGGACTGGGATTTTTCCTTCGATCTCAACGCCAAGGCCATGTACCGCACCTGCCGCGCATTCCTTCCCACCATGCTGGAATACGGCAAGGGTGCCATCGTCAATATGTCGTCGGTTGCATCCAGCGTGAAGGGCGTGCCGAACCGGTTTGCCTACACGGCCTCGAAAGCCGCCGTGATCGGCCTGACCAAATCCATCGCGTCGGACTTCGTGACCAAAGGCATTCGCTGTAACGCCATCTGCCCCGGCACAGTGGACAGCCCCTCTTTGCATGACCGTCTACGCGCCACCGGCAATTACGAGCAGGCACTCGCTGATTTCATCGCTCGCCAACCCATGGGCCGCATCGCGACGCCGCAGGAGATTGCAGCACTGGTGACGTATCTGGCATCCGATGAGGCCGGATTTACCACGGGACAGATCCACGTGATCGACGGTGGGTGGACAGCCTGATGTCGAGACGCTAGCCGCGCCGCGGGAGAGGACTCAGCTTTTCACAACAAAAAAACGGCGGGCCTTTCGACCCGCCGTTTTTCGTCATACCCGGCACGATCAGAGGATCGCCTGACCAGCCATCAGTGCAAGCACCAGGAAGATCAGGAACACGACCACGGCGATGAAGAAAAGAATACGGGCGATGCCCGCTGTCGCCGCCGAAATTCCCGTAAAGCCGAAAACACCGGCAATCAGCGAAACTACGAAGAATATAAGAGCCCATTTCAACATGGTCGTACCTCTTTGCGTCAATTGATGCGGTCGAGCGCCTACGCTTCAACCTGCAGATATGACGCGAATCCCGGGTAGGAAGTTCCGAACATTCTGAAATAATCTTTTCAATTGCCCACAATTGTCTTTCAAACAGTGCTTTCCGCCCTGTTCACGGCCCGCGCCTTCCAGGTCGTTCGCACAAAGGCGAGGATGAAGAAACCGCTCATGATCAGAACGATGGTCGGTGCCGGTGCGCTGTCGATCAGGAAACTGGCCCAGATGCCAATGATCGAAGAGGTGACAGATACGGCGATGGCCGCGATCATCATGCTGGAAAACCGTCGTGTGAGCAGGAAGGCGATGGCACCGGGGGCCACCAGCATGGCGACGGAGAGAATGATGCCGATGGCCTGCAACGCGCCCACCACCGTTAGCGACAGCACCGCAAGCAAGCCATAATGCAGCAGGCGAACCGGCAGGCCGATGGCCTTGGCATGTTGGGCGTCAAAGGCGTGAACCAGCAGGTCCTTGCGCAGCAGCACCAGAAACAACGTCGCGGCCAAGGCAATCAATCCGGTTTCGACAATGTCGCTCACGGCAATGCCCAGCATGTCTCCGAACAGGATATGGTCCAGATGCACATCGCTCTGCACCTTGACGTAAAGAACCAAACCGAGCCCGAACATGCCGGAAAACACGATGCCAAGCACGGTGTCTTCCTTGATGCGACTGTTTTCCTTCAGAAAGCCGGTGCCCAGCGCGCAGATCATGCCCGCAACGAATGCGCCGATAGAGAAGGGAATCCCGACGATATAGGCGATCACCACACCGGGTAGCACGGCATGAGAAACGGCATCGCCCATCAGCGACCAGCCTTTCAGCACTAGGATACACGACAACATGGCCATCGGCACGGCAATCATCAGCGTGATGATGAAGGCGTATTGCATGAAAGGCAGTTGGAACGGCAGGATCGCCAGTTGCAGGTTTTCGCTCATGGCGCGGCCTTCAGAGCAGCCTTGGCCTTGGCACGTGAGGCGAGGTAGCCATGTTTGGGTGCAAACACGAAAGCCGTCAGGAAGATCGCGGTCTGCAGGACGACGATGATGCCGCCGGTGGCACCATCAAGGAAATAGCTGAGATAGGCGCCGAGGAAGCTGGTACCTGCTCCGATGCCGAAGCTCATCCCGATCAGGCGCTCGAACCGGTCCGTCAACAGATAGGCAGTGGCACCCGGCGTCACCACCATGGCAACCACTAGAAACGCGCCAACCGTCTGCAAGGCTGCTACCGTGGAAGCCGCCAGCAAGGTGAAGAAGATGATTTTCAGAAGATCGGGGTTAAGGCCCACGGTGCGGGCATGGTTTTCATCGAAAAACACCACCATGAAGTCGCGCCACTTCAACGATAGAACCAGAAGGCTGATGCCGCCGATCAGCGCCAGTTGAAGCGTGTCTTGCGGGGTGATCGCCAGGATATTGCCCAGTACGATGGTCTGGATATTGATCGATGTGGGCGACAGCGACACCATGAACAAGCCAAGCCCGAAGAAGGAGGTGAAGATCAGGCCGATGATCGCATCTTCCTTCAAGCGCGTCTTCTGGTTCAAAAACAGCATCGAGCCTGCCGCCAGCCCGCCGGAAATGAAGGCACCGAGAGAAAAGGGCAGGCCCAGCATATAGGCACCGGCCACACCCGGAACGATGGCGTGGGACAGGGCATCGCCGATCAGCGACCAGCCCTTCAGCATCAGATAGGACGACAGAAAGCCGCAAACGCCGCCTACCAGCGCGCTGACCCATATGGCGTTCAGCATGTAGGAATAGGTGAAGGGTTCGATCAGAGTATCAATCATGGCTCTTGGCTTTCGTGGTCGTCGTTGCCGAACCATCCTTGCTGTAGATCACGAAGGGCCGCTCGTCGTCTGTGATGACCTTGAGGTGGCGCGGATCGGCATCGTCATGCAGATCCGTGCCGCCGAGAATGAAGTGCCGCAGACTGCCACCGAAGGCCTTTTGCAGGTTCTCTTCGGTAAAGGTGTCTTCCGTCTTGCCCGACGCGATCACGGTTCCCTTCACGAAAACCGCGCGGTCGCAAAAATCAGGAACACTGCCAAGATTGTGGGTGGAGACCAGCATGATGCGGCCTTCGTCGCGCAGCGCTTTCAAAAGCGTGACGATCTGTTCTTCGGTGTTCACATCCACGCCGGTAAAGGGCTCATCCAGCAGAATGACCTGACCTTCCTGCGCCAGCGCCCGCGCCAGAAACACGCGCTTCTTCTGTCCGCCGGAGAGTTCGCCGATCTGGCGCTTGCGGTAATCGACCATATTGACGCGGGCGAGCGCCTCATCGACCATCTGATGGTCGCGCTTGGAGGGAATGCGCAGAAAATTCATGTGGCCGTAACGGCCCATCATCACCACGTCTTCCACCAGAACCGGAAAGCTCCAGTCCACCTCTTCCGCCTGCGGCACATAGGCGACGAGGTTCTTTTTCAGCGCATCGCGGGCAGGTACATCGAAGATCGAAACGGAGCCGGCCGCCAGCGGAACGAAGCCCATGATGGCCTTGAAAATGGTGGATTTTCCCGCGCCATTGACGCCGACAAGGGCGGTGATGGTGCCACGCGGAATAGAAAAGCTGGCGCTGCGCAGCGCAGTGTGGCCGTTGCGGTAGGTCACTGTCACATCATCGACAGCAAGTCCCGTTTCCATGGTCTTTCGCTTTCCCATCATCATTTGGAAAGGCCTTTCACAATCGTCTCGGTGGTCACGCGCAAGAGGTCGAGATAGGTCGGCACGGGACCATCGGCTTCGCTGAGCGAATCCACGTAGAGCACGCCGCCATAGGCAGCACCGGTTTCCTTGGCCACCTGCTTGGCCGGGTCGGGGGAGATGGTGCTTTCGCTGAAAATGACCTTGATCTTATGTTGGCGCATGGCATCGATCACACCGCGCACCTGCTGGGGCGTTCCCTGGCTGTCGGCATTGACGGGCCACAGGAACAGTTCCTTCATGCCGAAATCGCGGGCGAGGTAGGAAAAAGCGCCTTCGCTCGTCACCAGCCAGCGCTTGTCCTCCGGCAATGCGGCGATAGCATCGCGGATCGGCTGTATTTCGCGGCTGATCTTGTCGGAATAGGCCTTGGCATTGGCGGCATAGACGTCTGCATGATCAGGGTCGATCTGTGTCAAAGCCTTGCGGATGTTTTCGACGTATATCAACGCATTGTCGGGCGACATCCAGGCATGCGGGTTGGGCTTACCCTGATAGGCGCCGCCGCTGATCGACATCGGCGTCACGCCTTCGCTCACCGTCACATTGGGAACGTCGGCCAGATTCGCCAGAAACTTCTGGAACCACAGTTCCAGATTGAGCCCGTTCCACAAAACGAGATTGGCGTTGCGAGCTTTCAGAATATCGCGCGGTGTCGGCTGGTAATTGTGGATTTCCGCGCCGGGCTTGGTGATGCTGTCCACATCGGCTGCGTCACCCGCGACATTGCGCGCCATGTCGGCGATGATGGTGAAGGTGGTCACGACCTTGGGCTTCTCCTGCGCCGCCGCTGCAATTGGCAGCAAAAGCACCGCAGCACAGAGCACATATCGAAGCGATGACAATATCATAGGCCTATCGAACTCCTGATGCGATTAATTCGCAATATCAATCTGGCCACCAAAATTGGGTTTGTCAACGCTATTGCAAATCATTCGCAATAATTGATTTGTCACAGTGATGGTCACTTTTTTGACGGAGTCCAAAAATGGGTCAGTTTGATGCTCGGATTCGCTGTCGAATTAAGCCTTCTTCAACGAGAACACGTCAGAATTGATGCATGTATGGTGATAGGCGCAAGCCGCCGTGCCTCTATCGTTTTAGCAGTGACACTGCTTGTGCATTCTGCGGACGATCAGCTTTAACGGGGTAATGCATGTCGGGACGCTCGACGTGAAGGCAGTGTTCAAGAGAATACGGTTTTCTCGCAAGTTCGTATTGTTGAGCGGCATTGTCCTCCTTTTCGGGGGCGCGTCCGGCCTTGCCGCCGTTTTCGTCGGTAAAGACGCCCTGTTCGGTCCCTCCAATGCCTCGGTCAACGGTCTCGACTGCGAGATGGTGCAAACCGTCAACATCAAAAAAGCCGGTAGCCTGTGGGTTCGCAAGTTCATTCGCACCGATGGTGGCGATGGCACGGAGCGGGTCAAAACCGCCTTGCGTGTGGCCAAGGCCGTTTATGACAAGCAGAAGCCCGACCTCGTGCAGGTCTCCATCCTGGATCAGAATGGCCCGACCATGCGCTCGGATATGCGCGGGCGTGCCATCGCCGCGCAGGTTGTCTACATACCCGATGTCACCAAGCTGCCAGCCGATGCCGACGCCAAACCCTATTCCGCCTTCTATTACGATGGCCCCCCAAGCGGGGAGGGGGTATTCTATGGTTTGCGGATTGATCTACCTTTGGAAGATACACAGCATCTTGCTGCCGATCTCAAAGACTTTACCGATTGCATCGACCCCAATGCCCAGGCCGCTGCGGCCGATGGGCACGGCGCCGCACCGAAGGACCACGAAGCACCGGCGGAGGGTGAAGGGCACGGCGAGGCTGCACCCGCCGAGGGCCATGATGCGCCAGCACCGGAATCGGTGCATGAAGGCGCGCCAGTCGCTGCCGACGATCCCGCTCTTTTGACCTCCACGCCGGAGCCTGAAAGCGTCAGCATGTTCAGTCTTGCCTATCTGAAATCATTGATTTTCGGCAAAGGCCAGACGGAAGCCGTCGCAGCCGAGCCCGCCCACGGAGCAACGCCGGTCACCGAAGATCCCGCCGCGCATGGCGAGGCCGCACCTGCGGAAGAACCCGCGAAATCCGGCAATTGAGAACTGTCGTTTGGAGGGTGCAAACCTCTCCATCCGTCATCCTCGCCCTTGTGGCGAGGATCCAATCACGTCGCAACATATGAGACGTTGCAGATCCTCGGGACAAACCCGAGGATGACGGTGGAGTCTGTTTTGGCGCTCTGTTTTCAGCCTTCAGCGAATACAGGTGTCTCCGGCTTTCCGGTCCACTTAAGGAGACTCAATCCGCCTTCTGGCGACGGGCCGGAAACAGGATGACGTCGCGGATCGATGGCGCGTTGGTCAGCAGCATGACCAGACGGTCCACGCCGATGCCGAGGCCACCGGCTGGCGGCATGCCCTGGTCGATGGCGTCGAGGAACTCGTCGTCCAGCTGCTTGTCTTTTTCGCCGCGGGCATGCGCCTGTTCCAGCTGCTCCACCATGCGGCGGCGCTGTTCTTCCGGGTCGTTCAATTCGGAAAAGGCGTTGCCCACTTCCCAGGCGTTGCAATAGCTCTCGAAACGCTCGACCAAACGCGGCTCGCCCGGCACTTCCTTGGCAAAGGGCGAGATGTCCTTGGGGAAATGCGTGACGTGGCTTGGCTGGATCAGCGTCGCCTCGACCTTTTCTTCAAAGATGAAGGCCAGGCATTCGCCCCAGGTCCAGTCCTTCTCGACCTCGAAACCGGCAGCCTTGGCAGCAGCGCGGGCTTCTTCGTCGGTCTTGATCGCAAGGAAGTCGATGCCCGTTGCTTCCTTCACCGCATCCGGCATCGGCACACGCTTGAACGGACCCTTGAAGGAAATGGTCTTACCCTGGAAGTCCAGTTCGGTCGTGCCGTGAATGGCCAGCGCCAGCGTCTCGAACATACGCTCGACCAGACCCATGATGTCTTCGTAGTCGGCATAGGCCCAGTAGCATTCCAGCATGGTGAATTCCGGATTGTGCCGGGTGGAAACACCTTCGTTGCGGAAGTTGCGGTTGATTTCGAATACCTTGTCGGACAGGCCAGACACCAGCGTGCGCTTCAAAAACAGTTCCGGCGCAATGCGCAGATACATGTCCATCTTTAGCGTGTTGTGGAAGGTCTTGAACGGATCGGCCGTCGCGCCGCCATAGACGGTCTGCAACATCGGCGTCTCGACTTCGAGGAAGGCTTCGTCTTCCATGAAGCGGCGAATGCCGGAAATGATCTTCGAGCGCTGCTGGAAGCGCAGCTTCGATTCTTCGTTGGACAGAATGTCCAGATGGCGCTTGCGATAACGAATTTCGATATCGGAAATGCCGCTCCATTTCTCTGGCATTGGCAGCAGAGACTTGGTCAACATGGTGATCTCTTCGGCATTGATCGTCAGCTCGCCACGCTTGGTGCGGCGCACCTTGCCGGTCACGCCGATGATATCGCCGATATCGATCATCGGCAGAAGGTCGCGTGCCGCTTCCGGCGTGGTATCCTTGTGCGAGAAGATCTGCACCTTGCCGGAGGCGTCATGGATATCCATGAACATGCCGGAATTGCGCGAGGAATAAACGCGGCCAGCCACCGTCACCGTGTCGCCGGTCTCGACGTCAGGCTCGATGTCCGCATATTTTTCCGCAAGTTCGGCGTTCGTCAGCGTGCGGTGAAAATGGGCGGGATACACATCGCCGATCTTCTCACGCAGCATCCCCAGCTTCTGGCGGCGCACTTCGGTCACGTCGGAGGAGAGGACGGTTGTTTCGGTTGTCTTGTCGGTCATCGTCGGGGCCTTTTTCGGGCTGTGTTCGTTGCGGTTACCCCCCTCTGTCCTGCCGGACATCTCCCCCTCAAGGGGGGAGATCGGATGGAGCGCACTCATCGCTTTCCCGTTATCGTCCCATGACTGGCATGGAACGTGCGTTGGAGCGCGAGGCAGCGCCTCTTGCGAATCTCCCCACCTGAGGGGGAGATGCCCGGCAGGGCAGAGGGGGGTATCTCAGGTACCGACCTTCACGAATGAAGGCCCTTTATTCTCAACTTCCAGCGCCAACCATCGACGCCACCACAGCAATTGCTACCTTCAACCGCTGGCGCACCACGGAACGGCCGAGCAGCGCCATGCTATCAAACAGCGGTAGCGAACGCGACGAGCCGGACATGGCGACAAACAGCGGTGGCGTCACCACGCGCAGCTTTTTGCCGGTGCGTTCGGCTACCTCACGCAGTTCCGCCTCGATGGCTTCGAGCGTCCAGTCCGGCATTTTTTCCAGATCGGCGGCAACGGTCGTCAGGATTTCGTGGGTTTCTTCCGGCTTGGTTTTCAGGCCAGCGAAAGAGGCAGGCGTCAGGCCGACATCGCTCGACAGCAGGAAGCCTGCGAGGTTTGGCAATTCGCCAAGCTTGGAAATGCGGCTCTGCGAAAGTTTGAGGCCTTCGGTCAGCCGGGAATTTTCCATCGCCCATTCCAGCGTGCGGGCAATGAACTCGTCCTGGGTCAGCTTTTCGCGCAGCCAGCGGCCATTCAGCCAGTCCAGCTTCTGGATGTCGAAGATGGCACCGGCCTTGGACAGCGCTTCCGGGTCGAACTTCCGCGACAGCTCTTCCATGGTCAAAAGCTCTTCGCCTTCACCCAGTTGCACGAAGAACAAGCCGAGGAAGTTCATCAGCGCTTCCGGCAGATAGCCGAGGGCTGAATAATAGGAGATCGAGGTCGGGTTCTTGCGCTTGGAAAGCTTGGATTTGTCGGCATTGCGCATCAGCGAAAGATGCATGAACGTGGGCTGTTCCCAACCGAAATAACGGTAGAGCAGAATGTGCTTGGGCACAGATGCCAGCCACTCTTCGCCGCGCGCCACATGAGTAATCTTCATCAGATGGTCGTCGATGACATTGGCCATGTGGTAGGTCGGCATGCCATCGGCCTTCATCAGAACCTGCATGTCGACGCTGTCCCACGGAATGCTCACATCGCCGTAGACGCCATCGTTGAAATCGCAGGAACCTTCCGTCGGGATTTTCATCCGCACGACGGATGCTTCACCAGCTTCCATGCGCGAGGTGACTTCCTCGGCTTTCAGGTGAAGACACAGACCATCATATTTCGGCGGCTTGCCAGCGGCACGCTGTCCTTCGCGCATCTCCGTCAGGCGCTCAGCCGTGCAGAAACAGCGGAAGGCATGGCCCTTGGTCACCAGTTCTTCGGCATAGGGCTGGTACATATCCTTGCGGTCGGACTGGCGGTAGGGGCCGTATGGGCCGCCGACGTCAGGACCTTCGGACCATTTCAGGCCGGTCCATTTCAGCGCTTCCAGCACCTTGTCTTCATATTCGCGCGTGGAGCGCGTGGCATCGGTATCTTCGATGCGCAGAATGAATTCACCACCGTGTTTGAGGGCAAACAGGTAGTTGAAAAGCGCGATATAGGCAGTGCCGACATGCGGCTCGCCGGTTGGGGAAGGTGCAATACGGACGCGGACGCCGGAAGTGTTCATGAAATTCACTCGTCGTGATTGATAGTGACAGAAGGCAGAAGATGCCCGATATCACGAAAATTGACGTTGGATGCGGCGGAAAGTGATGAAAACAGGCGCAGACACGCCGCTTTCACACGGTTCCATTGGGCATGGCTTAGGCCATATTACGTCGCATGCGTCAAGAAAATTACCGACGTCGCCCGTCTGCTCGCATTTTGCACCGCAAGGAAAAAGGCCCGCTTTGACGCGGGCCTTCGGTCTCATCAGATCGACAATCGCACCTAATGCAATGTGCCCTTCTTCTTCCGGCGTGCATTGCGCGACACCATGTTGAGCACTTCCACCAGTCCCGAGAAGGCCATGGCGGCATAGACGTAGCCCTTGGGGACTTCGAAGCCCATGCCTTCGGCGATCAGCGTCGTGCCGATCATCAGAAGGAATGCCAGCGCCAGCATGACGACAGTCGGGTTCCTCTCGATGAATCTGGCCAGCGGGTTTGCGGCCAGCAGCATGACGGTGACGGCGAAGACGACGGCCACGACCATGATCGGAACATGCGGTGTCATGCCGACGGCGGTGATGATGCTGTCCAGCGAAAAGACGAGGTCAAGCAGCAGGATCTGGGCAATGGCGGAAGAGAAGCTGGCAACGGCGGTGCCGACCAAGTCTTCCTTGTGATCTTCCGGGTCCACATTGTGGTGGATTTCCTTGGTTGCCTTCCACACGAGGAAGAGGCCACCACCGATCAGGATCATGTCTTTCCAGGAGAAGCCTTGACCGAAGAGCTCGAAAACCGGTTCGGTCAGCTGGACGATCCAGGCAACGGTACCAAGCAGGCCCAGACGCATGATCAGCGCCAGGGCGATACCGATCTTTCTGGCCTTTTCACGCTGATGCTCGGGCAGCTTGTTGGTCAGGATGGAAATGAAAATCAGGTTGTCGATGCCAAGCACGACCTCCATGACGATAAGAGTGACGAGCGCCACCCATGCGGCGGGGTCTGACAATAGAGGGACAATGGAGTCCATCGGGCCTGTTTTCCTTTTCAGCTATCCAGGTTCGACAATTCGAAACACCGTAGTTTTATATTCGAATGCGCGAGAAACAAGCGTATGACAGATGTGTTACGCTCTATTTTCTCGATAATTCGCGCATTGCGAGAAACCCGGATGCTGAATGGGGCTAAATCGTCTTGGTTCCATAGGCCGCCATAAAAACCGCGATAGCGCTGCTGAGGACACGGTCCGCGTCCTGTGGTGGCGTATCGCCTGCCAATTCGCCAAACAACCGCATCTTGAAGAAGGTACCGGTGGCAAGCTCGATGAACTGGCGTGCGGCAAGGTCCACGTCGTCGATGACGAGCGTTCCCTGCTCGACATGGTGCTGAAGGAAGTCACGCAGAACGACGCGAACATTGTTCGGTGCTGCGACGAAAAAGCGCTGCGAGAGTTTGGGCATGCGATCGATCACGCCAAGCGCTGAGCGCATGGCAGGTATCATGTCCGTGCATGTCACTTTATGAATAAACGCGGCGCCGAATTGCCAGAGGCCGTCTTTAACCTCTTCCGTTCCGGCCAGAATATCGCGCATGGAAAGGGCAAATTCGGCGCGGTGACGGTCGATCAGGGCGGCAAAAAGCTCATCCTTGTTTTCAAAGTAAACATAGATTGTTCCTTTGGAAACAGCGGCTTCGCGGGTGATGTCATTCATGCTGGCGGCATCGAAACCCTTTTGCTTGAACACGCGCCAGGCACCATCGAGGATTTGCTCGCGCTTTGCCGGGTCTTCGCCCGCTGCAAACCGGCCCGCAGGAGATGCGGTGGAGATGTCCTCCATGGATGTTTCGTTGGTCACGCTGCGATCCGCCAATCGTTTTTAAATCTTACCTCATATATCGAACCAATCGGTTCGATATGACTTGATATGTGTCAGAAAAGAGATTAAGTCAATCGAACCGAACGGTTCAGTTCGACAATTCTTATCTCGTTTACAGTGAATGGTGTTACCATGTCGGCCCAGAAGAACGGTGCAGTCCGAGCAGTCAATTCGTCAGATGAAACCGAAGCTCGTGTCGAAGAGGCAAAGCCAGCTGACGCGCAGCCAGCCGCGGCACCTGCTCAGGCTGCCGCGCCTGAAAAGAAGAAGCGCAAATCTTTCGTTTTGCCGATCGTCGCCATTGCCATTCTGGCTGCCGGTGGTTGGTACGGTTATCAATACTGGACCGATGGCCGCTTCCTCATTTCCACGGATGATGCCTATGTACAGGGCGATATCGCCGTTATCGCACCGAAGGTCTCCGGCTATGTCGCCAAGGTCGAGGTCGTCGATAACCAGACGGTGAAGGCGGGCGACACGCTTGTGACGCTTGACGATGGCGATTATCGAAACGCCCTGGAACAGGCGGAAGCCCAGCTTCAGACACAGCAGCTCTCGCTCAACCGCATCGATGCGCAGATTGCAGGCGCTGAGGCGTCGTTGCAGCAGGCCATTGCCCAAAAGGGTTCTCTGGATGCCGCATTGCGGGGTGCCGACATCAACCTGAAACGCGCCAGCGAACTTCAGGCCAAGGACGTCGGCACGGCTGCATCGTCGGATAACGCGCAGATCGCCATGGAACAAGCCAAGGCCAATCTGGTCGCTGGTGAGGCAGGCGTCGTATCCGCTCAGGCGAATATCGATCTCCTCAGAGCCCAGCGCAAGGAAGCCGAAGGTTCGGTGAAGTCGCTGGAACTGTCCCGCGACAAGGCGGCGCGTGATCTGTCCTTCACCGTTCTTCGTGCGCCTTATGATGGTGTCATCGGCAACCTCTCGGTTCAGACGGGCGATCTTCTATCGGTCGGCAAGCGTCTGGCGTCTCTGGTCCCGATGGACGATCTCTATATCGACGCCAATTTCAAGGAAACGCAGCTCGCCGATATCGAGCCCGGCTCCAAGGTGCGCGTGCATGTGGATGCCTTTGGCAAACACGATATCGAAGCCACGGTGCAGTCGATTTCGCCGGCGTCCGGCTCGGTCTTCTCCATGCTTCCGCCGGAAAATGCCACGGGCAACTTTACCAAGGTCATCCAGCGCGTGCCGGTTCGCATCGTCTTTTCCAGGGAAGATCTGGCCAAGCACAAGCTGCGTGCCGGTTTGAGTGTGGTGGTCGATATCGATACCCGTACGGCACCCGATAATACCCGCACAGCAGACAATCAGTCGAAGTAATCTTCGATAAGGACCAAGATCATGGCGGCAACAGCCAGTATGGCAGGCGGCAGCGTCGCGGCGATCGATCCTCCGATGGATCGCCGACGCCTCATCGCGTTCTTCGCGATGGTGTTCGGCATGTTCATGTCGATCCTCGACATTCAGATCGTCTCGGCGTCTCTGGCTGAAATTCAGGCTGGTCTCGGTGCCGGTTCGGATGAAATCGCCTGGGTTCAGACCTCCTATCTGATTGCGGAGGTCATCATGATCCCGCTGTCGGGAACGCTTGCACGGATCTTGTCGACGCGGGTGCTGTTTGCCACCTGCGCCGCAGGCTTCACCATTTCCAGCGCCCTGTGTGCGACAGCCACGAACATCGACCAGATGATCGTCTACCGATGCATTCAGGGCTTCATAGGCGGCGGCATGATCCCCTCCGTATTTGCCGCCGCCTTTACCATTTTCCCGGCCTCGAAACGCTCGGTGGTGTCCCCCATCATCGGCCTTGTCGCAACGCTGGCACCCACCATCGGCCCAACGGTCGGCGGGTATCTGTCCAATGCCTTTTCCTGGCACTGGCTGTTCCTCGTCAACATAATCCCCGGCATCATCGTGACCCTGGTCACGTGGAATTTCATCGATTTTGATAAGCCGGAACTTTCCTTGTGGAAGCGGTTCGACTGGTGGGGACTGCTGTCGATGGGCGTCTTCCTCGGCTCGATGGAATATGTGCTGGAAGAGGGCAACAACAACGACTGGTTCAACGACACCCACATTGTCATCGGTGCACTCGCGATGGCAATCGGCGGGGTCGTGTTCTTCTGGCGTGCCTTCAACGTCGATTTTCCGGTCGTGGACCTCAAAGCCTTTGCCGACCGAAACTTCTCCATCGGCTCGCTGTTTTCCTTCGTCATGGGCATCGGGCTTTACGGCCTGACCTATATGTATCCGCTCTATCTGGGGCGGGTGCGCGGTTACGATGCGCTGATGATCGGCGAGACGATGTTCGTTTCCGGCATGGCCATGTTCTTCACAGCACCCGTGGCGGGCAAGCTCTCCACCAAGCTCGATCCGCGTGTCATGATGGCCATCGGCTTCATCAGCTTCGGTTCGGGAACATGGATCATGACCCATGTGACCGCAGACTGGGATTTCTACGAGTTGCTGATCCCGCAGATCCTGCGCGGCTTCGGACTGATGATGTGTATGGTGCCGATCAACAACATCGCGCTCGGCACGCTTCCGCCTGCGCGCATGAAGAACGCATCCGGCCTCTTCAACCTCACCCGTAACCTCGGCGGCGCGGTCGGTCTTGCCATCATCAACACCATGCTCAGCCAGCGCACCGACGATCACTATTTCCGCATCGCCGAACACGTGAACTACGGCAATCCGGCAGCCTTGGAATGGCTGAACAATGTCGGTGCCAACTACGATTCCTACGGTCTGGATGGCTCGTCCGTCGCCATCAAGAAACTCGTCGGCGTCGTCTCGCAACAGGCATGGCTGCAGGCATTCGCCGATGTCTTCCTGGCGCTGACGGTTCTCTTCAGTGGGCTGATTTTCCTCACCGTGCTGATCAAGAAACCCAAAGCTGCGCCGCCGCCCGGTGCCGGGCACTAATTCCACCGATCCACCGCAGCGCTGAAGGGTCGCCAGAAATGGCGGCCCTTTTCGTTAGGGGTGGATTTATCCAGCGTAGAGGGCTTGGCTCACCCCCCTCTGCCCTGCCGGGCATCTCCCCCACAAGGAGGGAGATCGGCAAGGCGCATGCACATCACCCAATCTGCAGCACTCAAGATGGGCCGGAGGTCAGCACGAGTCGATCTCCCCACCTGAGGGGGAGATGCCCGGCAGGGCAGAGGGGGTAAACCACACCCGCACCGCCAACTCTCATCCTCGCAATCCTTTTCTGAGGTACGTACGTCATTTTCTGATTTACGTACCTCAGAATCTCGGCTAAGGACTGCTCCGGGAGAAACCATGAAGCCGACTGTTCACGATATCGCATCCAAGGCAGGCGTCAGCCTGGCAACCGTTGACCGTGTTATCAACCTGCGTCCGGGGGTGCATGCGGTGACGCGTGCCAAGGTCGAAACGGCGATTTTGGAGCTGGGTTACGTCCGCGATATGGCGGCCGCCAATCTGGCAAAGGGTCGCAGCTACGCGCTGGTTTTCATTCTCCCCAACAACGACAATTCCTTCATGGCCGGTCTGCGTGCCGAGGTGAGGGCGGCTGCTTCCCGCTCCTATGTTGATCGGACATCGATCCGCATCATCGAGGTGCCACCCTTCGATGCGGCGGCCCTGAGCCAGGCGCTGGATGTGGCGCGGTTGGAAAAGCCATCCGGGGTCGCCTTTGTCGCCATCGATGCTGAAGATGTGGTGGAGGCCGTGGATCGGCTGACCGATAGCGGCATTGCCGCCGTCACGCTCGTTTCCGATCTTACCGGTTCGCGACGCGACCATTTCGCGGGCGTCGATAACGTCGCCGCCGGACGCACCGCTGCCAGCCTGATGGGCCGATTTCTGCCGGAAAAAGGCGGAGATGTCGCGGTTCTGGCAGGCTCCATGCTGGTCAAGGACCACCGCGAGCGGCTCGCCGGTTTCAAGGCGGTGATGGAAGAGGAATTTCCCGATCTGCGCCTTCTGCCGGTTCTGGAAGGTCGCGATGACCCTGAAACCGTCCAGCGACTGGTGGCGGAGTGTCTCAAGGCCAACCCGCAGCTTCTGGGACTTTACAGCCTGGGTGCGGGCAATCGCGGCCTCATCAAGGCGCTCAAATCATCGCGCCAGCCGTCGTCGCCCTGCGTTATCGCCCACGAGTTGACCGAAAATACCACCAACGCGCTGGCGGAAGGCGTGCTGGACGCGGTGCTCAACCAGAATGCCGGGCACGAGGTGCGCAGCGCTATCAGGGTGCTGAAAGCCCGCGCCGATGGCCTTGCCGTCATCGAAGCGCAGGAGCGCATTCGTATCGACATATTCTTGCGGGATAATCTCCCCTGACAACGACATAGGGAATGGAGGAAACATGTATCTCGGTCTCGATTTGGGAACATCCGGCGTCAAGGCGCTGCTGATCGATGGTGATCAAAAGATCATCGGTTCGGCCAATGGTTCGCTGGACGTTTCACGCCTCCACCATGGTTGGTCCGAGCAGAACCCGGCGGACTGGATCACCGCCACGGAAACAGCGATTGCCGGCCTGAAGGCGAAGCACCCTAAAGAGCTTTCGGCGGTCAAAGGCGTTGGCTTGTCGGGCCATATGCATGGGGCGACGCTGGTGGATGCGGCAGGCGATGTCCTGCGTCCCTGCATTCTATGGAACGACACCCGCTCTCACGCTGAAGCCGCCAAGCTCGACGCCGACCCGCGCTTCCGCAAGATCACCGGCAACATCGTCTTTCCCGGCTTCACTGCACCAAAGCTCGCCTGGGTTGCCAATAACGAACCGGAAATTTTCGCGAAAGTCGCCAAGGTTCTGCTGCCCAAGGATTATCTGCGGCTGTGGCTGACGGGCGAATACATCTCGGAAATGTCGGATTCCGCTGGCACCTCATGGCTTGATACCGGCGCACGCACATGGTCGCCGGAGTTGCTGGAGGCTACCGGCCTGACTGAAGACCATATGCCATCTCTTGTGGAAGGAACCGATGAAGCAGGCAAGCTGCGCACTGATCTTGCCTCCGCATGGGGCATTTCTGCCAAGGTCGTGGTTGCGGGTGGAGCAGGGGACAATGCCGCGTCCGCCTGCGGCATGGGCACGGTCTCGGAAGGCCACGCCTTCGTTTCGCTCGGGACTTCAGGCGTGCTGTTTGCCGCCAACGCATCCTATCTTCCGAAGCCCGAAAGCGCCGTTCACGCCTTCTGCCACGCCTTGCCCAACACCTGGCATCAAATGGGCGTCATCCTGTCGGCCACGGATGCGCTGAACTGGTATTCCGGTATCGCTGCCAAATCCGCAGGCGATCTTTCAACGGAACTGGGCGACCAGCTGAAGGCACCCACAGGCGTCACCTTCGCGCCCTATCTTTCGGGCGAACGCACGCCACACAATGACGCCGCCATTCGCGGCTCCTTCATTGGTCTATCCCACGAAAGCGACCGCAAGGCGCTGACGCAGGCTGTCATGGAAGGCGTGACCTTCGCCATCAGAGACAATCTCGAAGCGCTGAAATCCGCAGGCACCTCGATTTCCCGAGTCACCGCCATCGGCGGTGGCTCGCGCTCGCGCTACTGGCTGGCCTCGATTGCCACATCGCTCGGCGTCCCCGTGGATATTCCGGCGGAGGGCGATTTTGGTGCAGCCTTTGGCGCTGCGCGTCTCGGCTTGATTGCTGCGACCGGGGCTGACCCGGTTGCCGTGTGTTCTCAGCCGGAAACGCAGGAGACGATCGAGCCGGTGGCGGCGCTGGGCGATGCCTATGAGGAGGCTTATGGGCGTTATCGGGGGCTTTATCCGGCGATCAAGCCACTTTCACATTGAGGTTTGGTGGGGGTGAGCGCCCCCGGCGACATCAAAGACATGAATACCATCCTAGGGAGAGAACCATGACCACAGGCTTTTTCGGCGACATCCAGAAAATCAAATATGAAGGTCCAGACAGCACCAACCCGCTGGCCTTCCGGCATTACAACCCCGATGAAATCGTTGGTGGCAAGCGCATGGAAGACCATTTGCGCTTCGCGGTGGCCTACTGGCACACCTTCACATGGCCGGGCGGCGATCCCTTCGGCGGCCAGACATTCGAGCGTCCGTGGTTTGAAGACACGATGCAGGCGGCCAAGCTGAAGGCCGATGTCGCGTTCGAATTTTTCTCGCTGCTCGGCTCGCCGTTTTATTGCTTCCACGATGCAGACGTGCGCCCCGAAGGCAAGACATTCGCGGAGAACACGAAGAACCTGAACGAGATCGTCGATTATTTCGGTCAGAAGCAGGCAGACACAGGCGTCAAGCTTCTCTGGGGCACGGCGAACCTCTTTTCCAACCGCCGCTTCATGTCCGGTGCCGCCACCAACCCTGACCCGGATGTGTTCGCCTATTCAGCCGCGACCGTCAAAACCTGCATGGATGCCACCAAGACCCTCGGCGGCGCGAACTACGTGCTGTGGGGCGGTCGCGAAGGCTACGAGACATTGCTCAACACGGATGTGAAGCGTGAGCTGGACCAGCTTGGCCGCTTCCTCAATCTGGTGGTCGAGTACAAATACAAGATCGGTTTCGAAGGCACGATCCTGATCGAGCCGAAGCCGCAGGAGCCGACAAAGCATCAGTACGACTACGACGTTGCCACCGTCTACGCCTTCCTGCAAAAGCATGGTCTGGACAAGGAAGTGAAGGTCAATATCGAACAGGGCCACGCCATTCTGGCCGGTCACTCCTTCGAGCATGAGCTGGCCATGGCCAATGCCTTCGGCATTTTCGGCTCTATCGACATGAACCGCAACGACTACCAGTCCGGCTGGGATACCGACCAGTTCCCCAACAATGTGCCGGAAATGGCGCTGGCCTATTACCACGTGCTGGCAGGCGGCGGTTTCAAGAATGGCGGCACCAACTTCGACAGCAAGCTGCGCCGTCAATCGCTCGACCCGGCAGATCTGCTGATCGGCCATATCGGCGGCATGGATTGCTGCGCCCGTGGCCTCAAGGCTGCGGCCAAGATGGTCGAGGACAAGGCCCTGTCGCAGCCACTGGCAGATCGCTATGCCAAGTGGGATTCGGCAGACGCGCAGAAGCTACTGCGTGGTGAAGTGAAACTGGATGAAATCGCGGCGATGGTCGAGCGCGATAACATCAATCCTGAACCGAAGTCCGGTCGTCAGGAATATCTTGAGAACGTGGTCAACCGTTACGTCTAAGGCTGTCGGCTGCCCCAGTGGTAGGCGCATCCGTCCCTCCACCGACGTCATCCTCGGGCCTGTCCCGAGGATCCAACCACGTTGCCAAAACCGGGACGTGGATAGACCCTCGGGACAAGCCCGAGGGTAACGGCAGTGGGCGTGTTGACACTGCCTATAACGCGGCAAAAAATAATTCTTATTTTTTTCTCCACACGCTCTCAACCCACCGCATAATCCCCGTGCTTTCGAAACAATGGGGCGCAACGCGCGGCGCCCTTGCGGTTCGAAGGCCGGTGCTGACAAGCGGCAGCTCTAAAAAAGAGGGCCGTTTCCGTGGACCCACCTCTTGCCACTGGCCAGGCAAGGGACCGGGCGTTCCGATAGGTATCGTGAAAGTCGCGTTGTTACAGGGTCCGGCAAATGCCACGACCTCTACCATACCTGCCAATGCAACACGCATTTGCCGGACATTCATTATCCCTCCGGTTCGCTTTTTTCATAAGGCGAACCGGAGAGGATTTTGCATGGTTACTTCTGTGTGCCGTCTTGTGTGCGGCGCAACATGACCTATCTGTGTGGGGTTTTACGGAGAGCCCGGTTGGGCGCATGCGCGCCACGTCGTGAGGTCCCCCCAAGGAGATTGCTATGCTGATCGAAAAATTGAACTGGCGTTACGCCACCAAGAAGATGGACCCTGCCAAGTCCGTATCGCAGGACAAGGTAGGCCGCATCATCGAGGCTGCGCGATTGGCGCCGACATCGAGCGGTTTGCAGCCTTTCGAAATCATTGTTGTCACCAACCCGGAAACGCGTGCCAAGATCCAGGAAATTTCCTGGAACCAGGCGCAGGTGACCGAAGGCTCCCACCTGTTGGTGTTCGCGGCTTGGGACAATTACACCGCGGACCGGATCAACCATATGTTCGATCTGACCAATGACGAGCGCGGTTTCAAGAACGAAGGCTGGGAAAACTATCGTCAGTCTCTGCTGTCGTCCTATCCACAGCGTGATGCCGAAGTGAACTTCCAGCACGCGGCGCGTCAGGCCTATATCGCTTTCGCCATGGCCGTTGCGCAGGCTGCATTCGAGGGCGTGGATTCCACGCCGATGGAAGGTTTCGATCCCGACAAGCTGGACGAAATCCTCGGCCTTCGTGAGAAGGGCCTGCGTTCGGCGGTCATTCTGCCTCTCGGCTATCGTCAGGAAGAGGGCGACTGGCTCGTCAATCTGAAGAAGGTACGCCGTCCGCTGGACGAGTTCGTCACGACGATCAAGTGATCAGCTGATGGTGAAATAAGGTCGATTTTTCCAGCAGTCGCTCATAATTGAAAAATCATGCCTATAAAATTGTATCGCAGACAGGCATGTTTGCGATACACGCAGCCGATCCCGGCTTGTCCAAGGAAAGTCCATCGTAATGCTCAGGAATGTCTTGCCTGGTCGAATGTGCCTCACGGCAGCATGAAAAGCGGCTTTCCCTGCCGCCGGGTTTCGACATAACAGATTTCGTTCGAAGAGCATTTTATGACACCTCACACTTCAGCGGCCGGTTCCGCGCCATCTGGTCCGGCGAACAGCGATCCGATGGTCGCGTTCGAGGCGGTGACCAAGACCTTTGGTGATCCCCGCAGACAGACATCCTTCACGGCCCTCGCCGGTGTCGATTACATCGTGCCCAGAGGTTCGATTTCCGGCATCATCGGCCGTTCCGGTGCGGGCAAGTCCACCCTCATCCGCCTGGTCAACGGTCTGGAGCGTCCAAGTTCCGGCACGGTTGCCGTTGATGGTGTGGATGTCGGAGCGCTTGATGAAGCGGGCCTTCGCACCCTTCGCCGCTCCGTCGGCATGATCTTCCAGCACTTCAATCTTCTGTCTTCCCGCACGGCTTACGACAACGTCGCCCTGCCGCTGGAAATCGCCGGTGTGTCGCGGGCCGAGATCAAACAGAAGGTCGGACCGCTGCTCGATTTGGTCGGGCTCGGCGATAAGGCCAAGCGCTACCCGGCAGAGCTATCCGGCGGTCAGAAGCAGCGCGTCGGCATTGCCCGTGCGCTGGCGACCGAGCCGAAGCTTCTCCTGTCTGATGAAGCGACATCTGCGCTCGACCCGGAGACGACGCAATCCATTCTCGAACTGCTCAAAAAGATCAATGCCGAGCTGAACCTTACCGTCCTTCTCATCACCCATGAGATGGAGGTGGTGAAAACCATCGCTAGCCAGGTTGCGGTCATCGACAAGGGTCTGATCGTGGAAGCGGGCAGCACCTTCGACATCTTCACCAATCCGCGCCACGAGACGACCCGCAGCCTGTTGTCTTCCGCTGTCGGCGTGAAGCTGCCCCATTGGGTCACGTCTGGTCTGAAGCTGGATGCTGCTCCGGGTGATCGCGTTCTGGTGCGTCTCGTCTTCTTCGGCGATACGGCCTTTCAGCCGCTGACGGCGCGGCTGGTCGCCGAAATCGGTCCCGATGTGAACATCCTTGCCGGCACCATCGAGGAGATTTCCGGCCAGCCTTACGGTTCGCTGGTGGTGTCCTATCCGGCGACGCCTGATGTCACGGACCGTGCCCAACGGTTTTATGCCGAAACTGGCCTTACCACGGAGGTGCTCGGTTATGTCGCCTGATATGCTGTTTACCGTTCTCTGGAAGGGGTTGATCCAGACACTGCACATGGTGGCGGTGTCAGGCCTCGTCGGCTCTTTGCTCGGCCTGCCCATCGGCATCTTTCTGGCCACCAGCGGCAAGGGAGAGCTGTTCGAAGCACCCATGATCAACCGCATCATCGGGCTCGTCGTCAATGCCGCCCGCTCCACGCCTTTCATCATTCTGGTGGTGGCCATCATTCCGTTCACGCGCCTTGTGGCGGGAACCTCCATCGGCACGTCTGCCGCCATCGTGCCGCTGACGGTCGCCACCGTGCCGTTTGTAGCGCGTCTGGTGGAAGCGGCTATCCGTGAGGTGGACAAGGGCCTCATCGAGGCGGCGCGCGCCATGGGCGCGACTCCGCTTCAGATCGTCACCAAGGTGCTGCTGGCGGAAGCCAGACCCGGTATCACGCTGGCGCTAACGCTGACGCTCGTCAGTCTCATCGGCTATTCGGCCATGGTCGGCGCTGTCGGCGGCGGTGGTCTGGGTGACCTTGGCATTCGCTATGGCTACCAGCGGTTCATGCCGGATGTGATGCTGGTCGTCGTCGTCGTTCTCATCGTGCTTGTCCAGATCGTGCAAAGCGCCGGTGACGCGCTGGCGCGCAGCTTCGACAAGCGCAATCGCAAAAACTAAAACACGTCTAGGTAAAGGAGACATCTACATGAAAAAACTCATCATCGCCGCTTCGCTCGCGGCCCTGTTTGCGGGTAGCGCGCTGGCCGAAACCATCAAGATCGGTGTCACACCAGCGGAACACGCGCAGATCATGGAACAGGTCAAGAAGGTTGCGGCCACCAAAGGTCTCGATATCGAAATCCTTGAATTCTCAGACTATGTCGTGCCGAACCAGGCATTGGCCGATGGCGAGCTTCAGGCCAATTCCTTCCAGCACCAGCCCTATCTCGACAACCAGGTCGCAGATCGCAAGTTCGATCTCGTCAGCGTCGGCACCACCATCACGACACCGATGGGCGTCTATTCCAAGAAGGTGAAGAGCCTTGACGAGCTGAAAGACGGCGCGACCATCGGTATTCCGAACGATCCGACAAATGGCGGCCGCGCCATTCTGGTTCTAGCTTCCAAGGGTCTGATCAAGGTCAATCCGGACGTGGGTCTCAAGGTCACGCCTGCCGATATCACCGAAAACCCGAAGAACATCCAGATTGTTGAACTCGACGCTGCCCAGTTGCCGCGTTCGCTTGACGATACCGACGCGTCGGTCATCAACACCAATTACGCGACAGCCGCTGGTCTCAATCCCAAGAAGGATTCCATCGCCATCGAAAGCGAGAAATCCCCTTACGCCAACGTCATCGCCGTCCGTTCGCAGGACAAGGATGCACCGTGGGTCAAGACGCTGGTGGAATCCTACCAGAGCCCTGAAGTGAAGAGCTTCATCGTCGAGAAATACAACGGAACGGTCATTCCGTCCTGGTAATCGGCTCTTTCAAAGACCTTTTTTACGACCTCCTCCATGCTTGTGGGGGAGGTTTTTTACGTCTGGTTATCCCTAACAACAAACGTTCCGATGTTTGCCATCGGCATGGTGCGATTGGGAGCAGCGTCCGGCGGTATTTTAATACCTTTTGAAGACTTGATGCGGAATATGCAGCCTTCAGGGGAAAAAAGATGCTGCCAGATGTCGCGTAAGCATGCCAGAACACTGTCGATCGGCCGGAGCACCGCCGTGGCTGGTGTTTTGTCTGCGCTTGCCATTGTCGTCGTCATCGTCACCGTCCTCATTCTGTCCGCTCTGGGCGATGTCGCCAAGAACACCAATGCGCTGGATGAACAGCGTTCGCTGGAAACGACATCCGGTGCCCTTTCCACCTTCCTCAACCAGCTGACCGCAACCCTCAACGACTACGCGGCCTGGGACGACGCTGCACGGTTTGCCTATGCTCCCGATGGTCTGGAATGGCTCATCAGCAATTACGGTGACATGACCGTCAACAGCGAGCTTTTCGACACGGCTGTCCTTATCGACGTCAACGATCAGGTCTTGATGTCCTACCGCAAGGGAATGCCGACGGAGTGGTCTCTTTCAGACTATTTCGGAGACGGCCTGACAGGCATGATCGAGAAGGCACGCTCTGTTCCACTGGGGCAGGAACCTGAAGTCGCGGGCTTCTTGCGCACGAAGGACGGTATCGCCGCCGTGGGTATTGCCTTGGTGCGCAACAAATCCGGCCTGCTTGACGTGCCTGAAGCCGCGCGGCGATATCTGATTTTCGCGCGTCATTTGACGGCGGAAACGGTCGAGAAGCTTGCGCATACCTACGTCATCAACGGGCTGTCCCTGCAGCCCGCCCATACGCAACCGGATTATTTCGTCAGCATCGTGGATCCGGGTGGGCAGGTTCTGGGCAATCTGACCTGGAAGTCGCAAATGCCGGGTGACATCAGTATGCGCGAAGTAAAACCGCGCATACTGGCGGCCAACGCCATTACTCTCCTGTTCTTCCTGGCGCTGATTGCCATTGGCAGTGCGGCGCTGAAAAAGCTGAAAAGCGACGAGCAGTCTGCCCGTCTCGAACTGTTGAGCGATCGGCTGACCGGTCTCTACAACCGGACCGGATTGTTCCAAGGCCTTCGGAGGCACCTGCTGCAATCGGCTCAAGACAACACCTATGTCAATCTCGTCTATCTCGATCTGGATGGTTTCAAGGAGGTCAACGATTCCTTCGGCCACGGTGCCGGAGACTTGCTGATCAAGGGTGTTGCGGCGGCCCTGAAGGTGCTCGTGGCAGACGGGACATTGCTGGCGCGGCTGGGCGGAGACGAATTCGCCGTCGTCCTGCAAGGCCCGGATGCCCGCATAGAGGGCCGAAAGCTTTGCGATGACATTCTGACGCTGTTTTCAGAACCGTTTATGATCGGCGAGCGGGTTGCCGCCATTGGGTGCAGCATCGGCACAGCCGTTGCAAAGAATGGCGATATCGACGGCGAGGAGCTGCTGCGCCGTGCCGATATGGCGATGTATGAGGCCAAGGAAAACGGCCGAGGTCGCTATATGGCCTACGAGCCGCATATGGATACGCGCCGTGAGGAAAAGAACCAGCTCGAGGCCGATCTGAAATACGCTATCGAGCAGGACGAGATCAAGGTCGTGTTCCAGCCCGTGATCAACACACTCACCCGCCGCATTACCGGTGTCGAGGCGCTGGCCCGGTGGAACCGCGCGGGTTACGGCCCGGTGTCGCCGGATGTTTTCATTGCTGCTGCGGAAAGCAGTGGGCTCATCGACCAGCTTGGGCTCGCCGTGCTGCGCAAGGCTTGTCATGAGGCAGTCGCGTGGCCGGACGTGAAGCTTGCGGTCAACGTGTCGCCTGTCCAGTTCAGAAACCCACTCTTTGCCGCCCAGGTTCTGGCTATTCTAAACGAAAACAGCATCGCGCCCACGCGGGTCATGCTGGAAATGACGGAAGGTTATTTCATTCACCAGCCGGAGCGGGCAGGGACTGCCATCGAAAAGCTCAAACAGATCGGCGTCAGCATCGCCCTGGATGACTTCGGCTCCGGCTTTGCCAGCATCGGCTATCTGCGCCGCTTCGGCTTCAACCGCATGAAGATCGACAAATCGCTGGTGGTGGCACTGGACGAGGGTGGTCGCTCGCTGGAAATGCTGACAGCCACCGTCGCGCTCGCCCGTTCGCTCGGCATCCCTGTGACCGCAGAGGGCATCGAAACGGAAGACCAGGCGGCCATCCTGCAACTGTGCGGCTGCGATGAATTGCAGGGCTATCTGTTCTCGCGGCCTGTGCCGGCGGAACAGATATTGCCGCTGCTGGACGCCCAGGATGCGCCTGTGGAGCAGCGGAAGGTTTCGTGAGGCCCGGTGCCTTTATCTCTCCCCTTGTGGGAGAGAAAGCAATTTCAACATCTTAAGCTTGCTTAAGTGTTAGAAATCGCAAGTGAGGGGTTTGCCGCACCCTCAGCGGACTCCTCACCTGAAAAATCTATGACTTAGCTTTCAGCCAAGATCATGATTTTTCTTCCTCTCCCACAAGGGGAGAGGTAGCCAGTGCGATCCCCTCCGACCAAACAATCACCGGCCGATATGCTTCTCGCCGCGCATCTTCGCCAGATCGATCTGTTTCTGGCGGTTGCGGAAGCGCTGGCGGTCTTCTTCGGTGCGGTCGTCGTAGCAGCTGGGGCAGGAGACGCCTTCCTCGAACTTTGGCGACAGGCGAACTTCCGGGGTGATCGGGTTGCGGCAGGCGTGGCAGAGTTGGTGGTCGCCTTCAGCCAGGCCGTGAACCACGGACACGCGCTCGTCGAAGACGAAGCAGGCGCCTTCCCAAAGGCTGTCTTCTTCCGGCACCTCTTCCAGATACTTCAGAATGCCGCCCTTGAGATGGTAGACCTCGTCAAAGCCCTGATCCTTCATGAAGGCGGTGGCCTTTTCGCAGCGGATGCCGCCGGTGCAGTACATGGCGATCTTCGGCTTGTCGTGCAGGCCGGGATTGTTCTTCACCCAATCGGGGAACTCGCGAAACGTCTTGGTCTGCGGATCGACCGCGCCCTTGAACAGGCCGATAGCGGTCTCGTAATCGTTGCGCGTATCGATGAGGATCGTATCGGGATCGGAAATCAATGCGTTCCAGTCCTTCGGATCGACATAGGTGCCGACGATCTGGTTCGGATCGATATCCGGCACGCCCATGGTGACGATTTCCTGCTTCAGCTTCACCTTCATGCGCACGAAGGGCATCTTGGAAGCGCGGCTTTCCTTGTGCTCCAGCGCGGCGAATTCCGGCTGGGCGCGCAGAAAGGCCAGGACGTTTCCGACACCCGCATCGGTGCCTGCAATCGTGCCGTTGATGCCTTCCGCAGCTATAAGCAGCGTGCCTTTGACGCCGTTTTGCTGGCACAGCGTAAACAGCGGCACGCGCATGCTTTCAAACCGTGCAAAGCGGGCGAAATGATACAGCGCAGCCACGAGATAATCACCGGCGGCTTCCGGGCGGGGTAGGGTAGAGGTGTCGGTCATGGCGGCTGAAATACAGCCAGATGGGCTTTTGCGCAATCATATTTCGCGTGTCTGCCTTATGGCCACGACGATTTGAATTCGGCAAAACCACGCGATATCGGTCAGGTCGCCGCGTGTTCCCACAAGAGTCCGACGATGCGGCTTTCGGTCTTGGCGGATTCGGCGAACACATGGTCGGCCAGATCGAGGCACTCCTGTCGCAGCGCCTGCTGGCGGTGGATTATGGCCTCCCGCAGCAGCGCGAGCGTATCGCCCCCTGCAAAGCGCTCCGGCTCGTGATTTGCAAGCGCTGCCAGCACGGACAGGTCGTGCTCGTGGCCGAGCAGATCGACCAGACGTTTGGTATCGATCTTCTTGGCGCGCATGGCCGAAGGCCACAGCCTGCGCATCAGCGCCAGATGCATCCAGTAGACCTGGCCGCTCTTGCGCAGGTCATGGAAATCCTCGTCATGGGCTTGGTCGTGACACTGGCTGACGGCATTCAGCGCTTTCTTCCGCTGCTTTTGCCATGTCTGCCTGATGCGCTTTGCCGCCGTCTTCTTGCCCGAGGGCAGGGACAGTTGCAGCAAGGCGTGCTTGCCCTTTTCGCATTCGGTCAGCGCCGCTTCAATGCGTGCGGGGAGATCGCCGTTATCGCTGGTCATCGCATCGCGCCGCTCGGCCAGCGCATCATGGGCAGAGGCAAGCGCCTGGGTTTCGGCTTCCGAGCGGCTGAATTGCTGGAGGTGATGGATGGTTTCCACCAGTGCCGCGGCCTCACGGGCCTGCGACAACGAGCGGGCTATATCACGAAAGCGAATGTTTTCGGCCTTGCGGAATTTCGGGTCTTCATCTGCCACGAAGCGATAGAGGGCGCGAAGGCGCTTGAACTTCTTGCGGGCATCATGCACGGCGGCATGCGGGCCATCGGGCTGATGCGACAGTGCCGACATGGCGTCATCGATCAGTTCCACGCCTGCCCGCTGCAGTTCGTCAGTGAAGGGTTTTTTCGGATCAATCCGGAATGACATGGCATAGCTCGGTGCTGAGATCATCCGTCGCCAGATGCTGGTTGGAATAACGGTGGTCGCCGGTGACCTCCTCACCGATCCATGCGGGCAGCGCAGGCTGGTCTGTCTCGGCGCTCAACTCCACCTCGGCCACGACAAGACCTCTGTAGAGACCATCGAACACGTCCACCTCCCACACGAAGCCCTCGTGCTCGACGGTGTAGCGGATTTTTTCGATGATAAAGCCGGGAGCGGAGTTCAACAGTTCCTCGGCGTCTGCGACGGGAATGTCGTATTCGTATTCATCGCGCACCAGACTATTGGTGCCGACCTTGATCGTCAGCGTAGCGGCATCGTCGCCCTTGATCCGCACACGAACGGAGCGATCGTCCAGAGACACGATATAGCCTTGACGAAACCGGGTCCGCGTGACGATTTCTTCGCGCCAGCTCTCATCTGCCACCAGAAACTTGCGTTCGATTTCTTTTGCCATTCAACGCCCTGCCTGATTTTCGGGCACCCTAGCGCAAGCCACTGTCATGAAAAAGCAATGAAACTGAAATATTTCGTTTTGCCTCGACAGGTCAGGCTTTGCGCGGTAATTGATTGCGCAATTCAATCGATTCAATAGAGGAGACACCGTCGTGGCCCAGGATTATGAAAAGCTGCTTTCCATCCTGAAACTCCAGCCGGTCGTACCTGTTCTCATCGTCGAAGACGCCGCTTCGGCCGTGCCGCTTGCGCGCGCGCTGGTTGCCGGTGGCCTGAAAGCCATCGAAATCACCATGCGCACTCCAGCCGCACTGGATGCGATCCGCGCGGTGGCCGATGAGGTCGAAGGTGCTCATGTGGGTGCCGGTACCATTCTCAACGGCAAGGATTTCGACGCCGCCGTCAAGGCAGGCTCAACCTTCATCGTCAGCCCCGGCGTCAACAAGAGCGTCATGGAAGCGGCCAAGGGTTCCAAGGTGCCGCTTCTGCCGGGCGCCGCGACCGCCAGCGAAGTCATGCATCTGCGTGACAAGGGCTACAAGGTTCTGAAATTCTTCCCCGCCGAACAGGCCGGTGGTGCGCCTTACCTGAAGGCACTGTCCTCTCCGCTCGCGGACGTCATGTTCTGTCCCACAGGCAGCGTATCGTTGAAGAACGCCAAGGACTATCTGGCTCTGCCGAACGTCGTCTGCGTCGGCGGTTCCTGGGTTGCGCCCAAGGACCTCATCGCTGCCGGTGACTGGGACGGCATCACCAAACTTGCGGCTGAGGCCTTCGCTCTTCGCGGCTGACGCGGGCGTGTTCACGACGGCGTGAACCTGCCTGCCATTTGTATTCTCCGCCGCACTTCCTATCTCCTGTGTTGATCGTGAACAAAACAGGAGATTTGAATGTTCGACGCGAAAAAGCTTCTAGACCAGTTTTTGGGCTCCAACGTACCGGGCCTGTCGGGAAGCGTGCGGGACAGGGCAGGGCAGGCCACCCAGATCGCGAAGAACAATCCGATGAAGGCCGGTGCCATCGCCGCCGCCATCTTCGGCACCAAGACCGGGCGCAAGCTGGCGGGCAACGCCGCAGCCGTGGGCGGCATCGCCGCCATCGCAGGTCTGGGCTATCTCGCCTACAAGAATTATCAGTCCGGCCAAAAGCCGCAGGCCGTGCAGCAACCACAGCCGACGCAGGAGCTTTTGCCGCCACCGGTCGATTCGCCCTTTCATCCGCAGTCTCCGACGCTTTCCAACAATTTTGCGCTGACGCTGGTGCAGGCCATGATTGCCGCCGCCAAGGCTGACGGCCATATCGACGCTGCCGAGCGCGCGCGAATCATGGAAAAATTGCAGGTTTCGGAACTCGACCGCGAGGCGGAAGCCTTCATCGAAAAGGAGCTGGCCGACCCATTGGATATCGACGCGCTCGTATCGGCGGCGCAGACCGAAGAGCAGAAGGTCGAGATCTATACGGCCTCGCGCCTGACCATCGAACCCGACAGCCGTGCCGAGCGCGGCTATCTCGACCTTCTGGCGGGTCGCCTTGGTCTGCCGGATGCGCTGGTGGAGCATATCGAGGCGACGGTTTCTGCCGCCAAGGTCTGATCATGCGGGAGGGCTCGGCCTATGCCGCAAGCCCTCTCTGCCTGTTATTTGCTCCGCCTCGACCCTTCTCAGGAAAGCTTGCGACCGCTGGCAACCAGCATGCCGGCGGCGCCGTCCAGCCATCCCTTTTTCAGTTCCAGCGCCAGAAAGCGCGAACGCTCGAACGGTCCGGGCATGACGAGATGCTGGGTCTGGCTCGCGAAGAAGCCGAAGCGCTCGTAGTAGGGCGCGTCGCCCACCAGCAGGATCGCGCCGTGCTCGCGCCTTGCAGCCTCGGTGATGGCCGCACGCATCAAAGCCGAGCCAATGCCCTTGCCCTCATGGGCGCAATCGACAGCCAGCGGTCCGAGCAGAAGCGCAGAGACTGGACGTCCCTCGCGGGTGACGCCTGCTTCGACGTTCCATAGGCGGACAGTGCCGATCACGTGGCCATCGGCATCGCGCGCGACCAGTGCCAGGCCCTGCGCCGGTACGCGACCGGCGCGCAGCTTCTCGGACGATTTGCGACGACGACCGGCGCCCATGACGCGGTCCAGCAGGTTCTCGCGGGCAACCGTATCGCCGGGATTTTCCGCATCGATATGAAATGTCTGTGGTGTGAAGAAAGCACGTACAGAATTGAGAACAGCGGCCATCCCGGCCTCCCGTTACCAAGCCGCCCACGAAAGCGGCACCCTAAAATAAATGTGAAACCGTTCCGGCCCGTCAGACCACGCCTTATCCTCGGCTGGACAGAGGTGCGGCAAACTTTCCTTGCGCCTGAACGCGGGCATGGTTTGCGCCTGAGCGTGGATGGCCAAGCCGGAACGGGAGGATCCTAAAGATTGACGCCTGCCCCCAGACAGGCGTCGCTCACTCAGATCACATAGGACTTCAGCGGCTCGAAGCCATTGAACGCGACCGCGGAGTAGGTGGTCGTGTAGGCGCCTGTACCTTCGATCAGAACATCGTCGCCGATGGTCAGAGACACCGGCAGCGGGTACATGTTCTTCTCGTACAGCACATCGGCGCTGTCGCAGGTTGGGCCGGCCAGAACGCAGAGTTCCATCGCGTCTTCGTCCCGCTCGGTGCGGATCGGATAGCGAATGGCTTCGTCCATGGTTTCGGCCAGACCGCCGAACTTGCCGATGTCGAGGAACACCCAGCGGTGGTTGTCGTTGTCGGACTTGCGCGAGACGAGAACGACTTCCGCCTTGATGACGCCGGCATTGCCGACCATGCCGCGACCAGGCTCGATGATGGTGCGCGGAATCTGATTGCCGAAGTGCTTGCGCAGCGCCGTGTCGATGGCATGGCCGTATTCTTCGGCAGCAGGCACGTCACGCAGGTACTTCGTCGGGAAGCCGCCGCCCATGTTGACCATCTGCAGGTGGATGCCCTGCTTGGACAGCGACGCGAAGACGCGCTTTGCATCTCCAAGAGCCGCATCCCATGCGTCGAGGTTCATCATCTGCGAACCGACGTGGAAGGACACACCGTAGGACTCCAGACCCAGCTGATGGGCATAGACCAGAACGTCGACAGCCATCTGCGGTACGCAGCCGAACTTGCGCGACAGCGGCCATTCGGCGCCTTCGCCATCGGTCAGAACGCGGCAAAATACGCGGGCGCCAGGGGCTGCACGGGCCACCTTTTCCACTTCTTCATGGCTGTCCACGGCGAAGAGATCGATGCCCAGTGCAAAGGCGCGCGCAACGTCGCGTTCCTTCTTGATGGTGTTGCCGTAGGAGATACGGTCGGAGGTCGCACCTGCGTCGAGCGCCATCTGGATTTCAGCCACGGAGGCGCAATCGAAGTTGGAGCCCATATCGGCGAGCAGCTTGAGAATCTCAGGAGCCGGGTTTGCCTTGACGGCATAATAGATCGCACTGTTTGGCAGAGCATGCCGGAACGCATGGAAATTATCGCGCACAACCTCAAGGTCGACCACGAGGCATGGGCCTTCGGGGCGGCGTGTCTTGATGAAGTCAATGATGCGTGCAGTCGTCATCGTTGTATTCCCTCGAATGTTCCGGCTCTGGATAAAATCCAGAGGACAAAGGGCGCTCAAGATATGCAGTATGATCCGCCGGTGGAGACGCGGAATCAATCGCATACGCTCAAGGCGCAAATGTGAACAACGCCCTGCCAAGAGCATTATTCGGCTTTGTCTGCCATGGGATTGGCGGGAATCATCCCCAACCGCACTTACGGCAATGATGGTGTGCCTCTTTAGTACCCCGGCTGATGGAAAGCCGGCAGAGAACCAGAAAGGCCCGCACCGTCGTTGCTTCATATGTCCTCGCATTTCCCGGTTGGCCGGAATAGCGACTGGAGGGGTTAATTCCAGGTACCTTACCAAACTCCTCACCACATCGAGGGTCCGGCGGACACACATGGGCACGTGCGACTTTGGGCAACCGGGAGATAGGAATATTCGCAGTCATAATCAAGGGAAATTTTCATCATGATGCGGATTTTTTCGGCAAATCATTTTATTCTTGAACGCTAACGGTCGATCGTTCAATTATATGGAACAAACTGGAGTCTTCGATGGACACTCTCACCCGTATCAGGGCCTTTATCGATGTTGTCGAAGCGGAAGGATTTTCCGCTGCCGCCCGCAAGACCGGGCGTTCCAAGGCGCTGTTGTCCAAATATGTACGCGAGCTGGAAGACGATCTCGGTGCGCTGCTTTTGAACCGCACCACGCGACAGTTTTCGATGACCGAAGCGGGACATACCTATTATCGCACCGCAGCCGACATCCTGAAGGAAATCGATAATCTCGCCGACCTCGTGCGCGAAAACAATGCAGACCTGAAGGGCAAGCTGCGGCTTTCAGTGCCTCGTACCTTTATCGATGCCGATATTGGCCAGAGCCTGATCGATTTTGCCAAGGAAAACCCGGAGCTTTCGCTGGAGATCGTCGCCGAAGATCGATTTGTCGACCTGATCGAGGAAAACTTCGATATGGCGATCCGCATCACCAAGCTGGAAGATTCCGGCATGATTGCCAAGAAGCTCGCCGATTTTCGGGTCTATGCCGTGGCCACCCCCGCTTTTGTCGAGCAGTACGGTCCGCTGAATTCGCCACAGGATCTCGGCAAGGTGCCCTGCATCGTGGATACGAACTCCCGCTTCCACAATCACATTCGTTATTTCGAGCCTGGCGGTGGCACGAATTCGGTGGCGATTACCGGTCCCATCGAAGTCAACAGCCCGCAGGCGACGCTTCGTGCGGCCCGATCGGGCCTCGGACTGGCGATCGTGCCCGATTTCATCGCCAAGCCCTACATACTCTCGGGCGAACTTGTGACCCTGTTCGATGATTACATTTCACGCGATCGTGGCATCTACGCGGTCTATCCGCATCGTCGTTATCTCCCCGCCAAGGTGCGTAGTTTCGTAGACTATCTGACCGGCTGGTTCAAAAAGAACACGTGAGCCTTTGCATGGTCCTGACCGAGGGGTCGAAATTCGGTCCCAATTTGCGCTAGAGTCGGTCAACAGATTCTTTCATCGGACAGACGGACATTCATGAAAAACGCGATTTTGCCACTGGCTGCATGCCTGGCCGCCTGTCTTGCCCCGGTTGCGGCCATGGCCCACCCGCATGTGTTTGCCGAAGCACGGCTCGAAGTCATCGAGGGAGCTGACGGCAACGTGCAGGAAGTGCGCAACATCTGGCGTTTCGACGAAATGTTTTCGGCCAGCGTCGTGCTCGACTACGACAAGAACAGCGATGCCAAGCTCGACAAGGAAGAGTTGGCGGAAATCGGCAAGACGGTCGTCGAATCTCTGGCCGAGTTTTCTTACTACACCTTCCTGTCCGTCAACGGAAAGAGCGTCGATGTCGACAAGCCCGAAGCCATTCACGTCGATTACAAGGACAATCAAATCCTGATGTTCTTTTCCGTCAGGCCGAAGACCCCCATGCCAGCCAAGGGAAAACTCTCTTTCGGGGCCTGGGACCCGACCATGTACACGGCCATCGATTTCGCCAAGGACAGCGATATCGTGGTCAAGGGCACGCATCTGGCGGCGTGCAAGCACACGGTGGTGCGCCCCAACCCCGATGAAATCATTGCCCAGAACCAGAACAATCTGACGGATGCCTTCTTCAACGATCCCACGGGCACGGATATGACCAAACTCTTTGCGACCCGGCTGGAGTTGACATGCTGAGGAAGTCTTCCAGCCTCGTGATCGCATGCGGGCTGCTAGCGGCTGCTATTACCGTGGCGCATGCCCAATCTCCGTTGGGGATCGGGTCCGCCGAACCGTCTATCTCGGTGGGTGGGCCGCTTGGTCCGTTCTTTCAGTGGATCAACGTACACCAGCAAAGCTTCTACCGGGCGCTGACGGGTGCCTTGAAGGCGATGCGGGAAGACCCGTGGGCACTGACGTCGCTGATCGGGCTTTCCTTTGCCTATGGCGTCTTCCACGCGGCAGGCCCCGGCCACGGCAAGGCGGTCATCTCGTCCTATATGATCGCCAATGAAATCCAGCTCAAGCGCGGCATCCTCATTTCCTTCATCTCGGCACTGCTGCAAGGTGCCGTCGCCATCGCGCTGGTCGGTGCCGCCTATCTGGTCTTGCGCGGCACCTCCATCACCATGACCAAGGCCACCCAGGCCATGGAAATTGCCAGCTTCGCCATGGTCGCGCTGTTCGGGGCCTGGCTGTTGTTTCGTAAGCTGCGCAGCTTCGTGAGAGCTCGCGAGCCCGCTTCGGTGGTGGCCGTGCAACAGCCCGGCCCATCCCCCGTGATGGCACTCAACACCAGCCGCTTTTCGTCGGTCGAGGAGAAAACAGCACCGGTCAGAACCGGCATGGGCACAGGTCTGCGGTTTCAGGGTCAACCGGTCTTTGCCGATCACGCCCCAAGCGGCAATGGCGAGGTTTGCACCACCTGCGGCAACGCCCATGCGCCGGACCCATCGCTTTTGCAATCGCGCGACTTCAGCTTGCAGGAGGCGTGGTCGGCCATTATCGCCGTCGGCTTACGCCCCTGTTCCGGCGCCATCATCGTCATGAGCTTTTCGGTGCTGAACGGCCTGCTGCTGGGCGGCATTCTTTCCGTGCTCGCCATGTCGCTGGGTACTGCCATCACCGTCACAGCTCTGGCAAGCCTTGCCGTCAAAGCCAAGGATATCGCCGTGCGGTATGCCGGTTCCGGTAGCACCAGAGCGATGAGACTCGCCAACGGCATCGAGATTGCAGGGGCACTCGTCGTGATGCTGATGGGCCTGGCTTTGTTGGGCGCTTCACTTCAGGCGTAGGTCGCGATTTCCCGCTACCATTATTGCCCGCTAAGCTCTAGGTTGTGCTTGAGTGAAGAGGCGAGGTCGCTGTGGTTAGCAAGGGGTCGGTGAAACAATATGCTTTCAAGTTCGGCGCGATTGCCAGCACCGCGCTCGGCATTGTCTTGGGTCTCGCCGTTTTCGGTAAAAGTCTTCCCTTGTCGGACTATGCAGAATTTTGGCTTTTGATGACGGTATGCTTGTGGACGGCCTTCGCTCTGGGCCTGATTAGCGATCATCTCCTATCCAGATTGATCAACGCACCCATCTTTGCCAAATTCGGTTCCGCTATCAAAAAAGTACGCTTGTCTCTCCAGCGCCGTTTGAAACGAGACCGCACCGACGAGGAATATCGACGGATCGAGAACGGGCTATTTGTGCCAACAGCGCTGATTGTTTTAGTCGCGATGCTTTTTCTCGTAGGGGAATGGACCGTGCAAGCTTTTATTGTCTTGCTGTTTCTCTGGTTAGCCAAAAGTGTCTTCACTACCTTCAACGCAAGCACAAGATACGGCGTTGGATCGTTGATTGGCTGGACGTTCTCCGGTTTCTGCCTGGCTCTGTTATTCGGATTTTTTTCTTGATGGTCGTGCGTGCAGAGGGAAAACCATCTCTGGTAAATCGTCTTTTAACAAAACGAAATGCTGCCAAGTTCGGCGCAATCGCAACCGAAGCGCTGGGCTTTGTTATTGGGTACCGTATATTCGATGGTGATGTTCAGTCGGGTTTCACCTATGGCAAACGTTGGCTGATCGCCACGGCATGTATCGGTGTTGCCTTTCTCGTCGGCATGGTCATCGAATATTACATCCGCAAATTTTATCTGGCACCCGCTTCATCTGGAGTCAGCAACGACGCTTCGAGTTCAGACCAGCCTCTTGAGCCTCGTTTCAGTGTGACCCGTAGCCGTGTTGTGAGAGGGGCCGTGCTGGCCCTCATCATGGCGGTCTTCGCCTTTGTTTCTATATTTGGCTCTGCGGCCCTCGTTTTGCTTGTCGTTCCATTTGCGCTCTTGAGTGCAGCAGATATATACATCTCCCTGAATGCAGCGGATCAACACGTCAGTTGTCAGCGCGTTTATTTGGGGCATTATCTACGGTCTGTTTACCGGATACGCGCTTCCGATATGGTCGCTTTAGTTAGCGATTGCGCCTTTGATAGCGCGCCCGCAGCCAGAAGATCAGGAAGAATGCCAGCACGGCCACGGTGTCGAAGACGGCGGCGACCCAGACTGAGTAGCGTTCTGCCAGCCAGAGCGTGATGGTCGGCATGAGGTAGAACAGCATGCCGAAGCCCAGAACGATGGCGATGGCGGCGATGGCGGCCGATATGCTTTTGCTGTTCATGCGGACAGGCCTGCGCGAATGTCTTCGAGCTTGTGTTTCTGGAGGCCTTCGGGGCCGAAGTTTTCTGGCGCGAGCCATGTTTCGAAGGCTTGTCGCAGCACTGGCCATTCGCCGTCGATCATCGAGAACCATGCCGTATCGCGATTGGCACCCTTGGATATCATGTGCTGGCGAAAGACGCCTTCGAACAGGAAGCCGTAGCGTTTGGCGGTGGCTTTGGACGCTTCGTTTTCGTTGTGGCACTTCCATTCGTAACGACGGTATCCGAGGTCATCAAACACGTGGCGTGCCATGAGGTAATGCGCTTCGGTTGCAAGGGCGGTGCGCTTCATCGCCGCGCCATGGGCGACCGAGCCGACTTCGACCACGCCGTTCTTGGGGTCGGGGCGCATATAGCTTGCCATCCCCACGACATCGTCTGTGGCGTTCTCGATGAAGACCAGGGTAACCCAACCGAACGCGGTCTGCGCGCCTTCGATCCAGTCGCCGAAGGCTTGCGAGTTCAAAAAGCCGTCCTGCGGAAAATATTTCAACAGGTCGTTTATGCCAAGACCACCCAGCGCGTTCCAGAGCTTGTCGAGGTGCTGTGCCCGCTCAAACGGCGCGGCCGTCACGAGACGACCGTCGAGCGTGACTGGTTGCGGGGCCGGACATCCCTTGAACTGGCTGAGATCGCGCATTCTTTTCCTCATAAAATGACGAAAAAGACTTACGGTAGGCGGGTGGTAAAGACAACAGGGGATTGGGTTCGGGGCATCCCCTGTTGTCTGCGAAAATGGCATCAGGCGGCGCGGCGCGTGGTGTTGGCGGGCTGTAGCCTGAACTGGCCGACCATGGCCGACAGCGAGGTGGTGGCTTCGGCAATCGTCTGGCTGACCGCGTTGGTTTCTTCCACCATGGCCGCATTCTGCTGGGTCATCTGGTCGAGCGAGTTGACGCTGCTTGAGATTTCCTGAAGGCCGGTGGACTGCTCGCGGGCGGCGGTTGCGACACTGTCGATGTTGGTGTCGATGCGTGAGACGAAATCCTCGATATCGGTCAGCGCATTGCCGGTGGACTGAACAAGTCTGACGCCGCTTTCCACCTGCACGCCGGATTTGCCGATGAGATCGCGGATTTCCTTGGATGCCTTGGCGGAACGTTGCGCCAGTTCACGCACTTCCTGTGCGACCACCGCAAAGCCCTTGCCGGCTTCACCGGCGCGCGCAGCCTCGACACCGGCATTCAGCGCCAGAAGATTGGTCTGGAAGGCGATTTCGTCGATGACGCTGATGATGGACTTGATTTCGCCCGAGGCGCTTTCGATGCGCTGCATGGCCGAGATTGCCTCGTTGACGACGCTCGAGGACTGGGTGGCGGACACACGTGCCTGCTTGACCAGATCGCGTGTCTCGTTGACGCGTGCCGTCGATGTCTTGACGGTGGAAGCCACCTCTTCCAGCGCGGCGGCTGTCTCTTCCAGAGCCGCGGCCTGCTGTTCGGTGCGACGTGCCAGATCGCTGGCGGCGCCATTCATCTGGTGGCCCTGGCCGCGCAGGTGATCGGCTTCGGCCAGGATTTGTCCAAGCGTGGACTGAAGATTGAGGACCGAGGCGTTGAAATCCTGACGCAGGGTTTCGAATTTGGCGTCGAAGCGGCGATCAAGCGTCTTGCTCAGATCGCAATTGGACAGGTTGTTCAGGCCGCTTCCCAGTTCCTCGATGGCAAAGCGAAGAGCATCTGCTTCCGCCAGACGTTCCTTTTCACGGTTTTCACGCTCTTCGTTGGTTGCCAGGCGCGATTGCTCGGCTTCGCTTTCAAGCTGGCGTTTGGCCAGACCCGCATCCCGAAAGATCGCCAAAGCGCGCGCCATGGCGCCGATTTCGTCGTGACGCTTGAGGTGTGGCGGCGCTTCGTCGAGGTGACCTTGGGCCATGTGGGTCATGGTCTGGGTGATCTGGGTGATCGGCGTGATGGCCCGACGACGAAGGAAGATGGTGGTTGCAATGGACAGGATGATGAGCAAGCCGCCCAGGATGTAATTGGTGTCTTGCAGGAAGGTGGTTTGTGCGGCAGCCTCGGTTTCCTTCGCCTTGCCATAGACCGTACCCATGTCCACCAACTGGTTGACCGCATCCTCATGCGTATGGAACGCCGTGCTGAGGTCGTTGAATGAGGTGGTGATCCTCGCTGCGTCTGCTGATGCAAGCGCTGGAAGGGTATCTGTTTCCAGAAGGGTCCAGAAGGCGTCGCCCTTGATGAGCACATCGTTTTGCAGCTTCTGCTTCAGCGTGTCTGGTAGCGTTGTCGTCTTCCAGTATTCACGCCGTTCCTGATACTGACCTTTCAGCACCTTGATCCGCTCGACATTCTTTGCCAACCGGTCCTGGTGGAGCGCGGCCTCGTTTGTCAGGGCATAGGTCTCGATCAGGTAGAGCGGCGGCGGCAGGATGTCTGCGATCAGATCCTTGCTATCGACGATTTCCTGATAGATTGGACCGTTGACCTTCAGCTTGTCCAGCGCATATCCGCCGGTCAGAAGGGTGAGGATGACGCCGGTGGCCAGAGCGACGCCGGTTGCGGTGACGAGTGCGGAAATTGACAATTTCATTGCGAAAGTTCCAGAGACGGAGCGCGTGGCTTGGGGAATAGGAATGTATCATCTGCCGAAAACCGGCGGCATTGAATGATTTCGAGCCAAGCTGCCATACGGCCGCCTATCTTGCTCCAGATCACTGGTATGTATGTTGGCATAACGAGGCGGCTGTCGAACAGTTCACAACAAGCTTTGCGGGGTCATATTTCACCACCAGCTATTTATTTTCCATTAAGAGATCGAAAGATCTAAATCATTGTTTTAATGTAGTTTTTTCTAAATTATGCTTTCCTTTTAAATTTGAGTTAAAATGACCTGTCGCCTTTCAACTTTGTGTGACCTTTCGCGTCAGAAACTGCCGCTGAACCGCGACGACACGGCACTGCCGCGATAGGCGGCATCGCCATCGTCTTCGTCGTGCAGCAGGCGGGAAAATTCGAGTTCGAGCTTGCGGTCCTTGCCGGTATCGAGCGCCAGCGTTGCGACGAGGCGTCTTTCGCTGCTTTCGTAATCGTAGAAAATCCAGTCCTTCTGCGATCTTTCCAAGGAGACGTCGACGCCCAGCGTGCTGGTGAGCTTGGTTTTCATGACGGCCTTCCAGCGGCGTTGAAACTCGCCCAGGGGATCATCCAGATCGTAGAGCGCGTAATCCTGCGAAAAGCCCGCACCGAAGGCCAGCCGATCATTGACCGCCCATTCGGCTTCTGCGCGCAGATAGGGCCTGACACGCTTGACCTGGTCGCTGATGTCGTCGCCCGAAATCGTGGTGACGCCTGCTTCCATGAGAATGGCGAGTTTGTCTCCGAATTTGCGGCCATAGGCCAGCGAACCGCGCAGGTTGGTCGCAGGGAAACGCTCATAGGTCTTTTGCTGATCGCCGGGTATGATGCTGGTATTGTAGGCAAGCGTCAGGCCGACTTCGCCTCCCGCCAGCGCTCGCACATGGTCGGCTTTCAGGCCCAGCAGCGCCTCGTTGGCTTCCAGCCTTGCAGGCAGGAAATAGGCCGGACGAAAGCGTGCCTTGCCTTTCATGAGGCTCGTATAACTGGCCGTGACGGTATTCTTGCCGCCAAGCGCCGTGAGCGTGGCCGCTGTCGAGAGATCGAGCTTGTGATCGAGGCGGCGAAATCCGATCACCTCATCGGACAGTTTGAAAAAGATGTCGCCCGCATCGCTGCGCGTGCCACGCATCTGCGCGCTCCATTCCAGCCTGTCGGAGATTGTGTGCGACAGGGAAAGGGAGACGGAGCTGTTGTGCTCATCGGCGAAACCATAGCGCGGGACGCGGACCTCCTGATGAAGGACGGAATAGCCGAATGTCGTGCCTTCACGCTTGGTCTCGCCTTCGACACCGATGCTGCTGCGCAGGCTGAGAACCGCGATCTTGTTGATGTCGCTGAAATAGTTGGTGTCGTAGCTCGTTTCTGCTTGATAGGTGACGCGCTGTTCGGCGCCGACGCTTTGTGCGACGGCACTCCATGCAAGCAGCGCGACCACGATGCGGGAAACCATCAACATCTCCAATATCTAATTGAATGATATCTTATAGATAGATGGTTAATAACATATACTGATCTGCGGCGGCACGAACGGCGAGGCGGAAACCAGTTCGATATCAGCACTTCCGCAGCGTTTTATTCAATTTACGAATATTAGGCTTAACGGTTTATTATAACATTAGCATTTACTTGCATTAGATAATCCTAATTGTACTGTTCAACCACGCCAAACGGCGTTGTTTCACAGATCAGAGGAGAGAGAAATGCTGACGAAAATCGCATGTGCTACGATTGTTCTTACCGTTGCTTCCATGGCTCCTGCCTATGCCGGCGGATTGCTGGGTGGCCTTCTTTCCGGCAACAGCAACAAGGGCGGGCTAGTGACAGTAGCGCCCAGCGTCGATCTCGGGGTGGGCAACATCCTGTCCGGCAACGGCATTTTGAACGGCAACAAGACAGGTTTGCTGAACGGCGTTCTGAACGGCAACACTACATCGGTCGATGGTATCGGCAACGACAACGACCGTGGTTACAACAAGAAGAAGCGTCGCCACTAGGGCAACCTCTTCTGCGCCTGATCCCCAATGCATGGCGCAGAAACGGGCAATTATCTGCTGACCCTGTTGCGGAAGGGGAGCTGAAAAGCTCCCCTTTTTTCGTGCATACATCTATGTCGATGGGATCAGGCCGTGATGTCGATGATGCCGCAGTCGCCGGCTTCGGATGCAAATGCCAGCAGGTTGCCGTTGTTGCTCCAGTCCATCGAGGTGATGGCACCCTTGCCTGGGCGGCGCAGCAGCGCTTCCTTCTGGTCGGCGATGCGAACACCGAGGATCATGCCGTCGGCAAAACCAATGGCCAGCACTTCGTCCAGCGGATGGAACGCGACGTGTGTGACCATGATGTTGGCGCGTGTGCCAAGCTCCAGCGGGGCCTTGCCCATCGGGCCATCTTTTCCGGCGAAGGGCCAGACGATGGCTGCCGGTGCGCCCGAGGAGGCCAGCCACTTGCCCTTGTGCGACCAGGAAATGGATTTCACCTTGGCGGGATAGCCGGTCATGCGCATGTGGCGCGTTTCCATGCCGCCCTTGGTCGCCTCCATCTTCCAGCCGTGCAGGGCGTTTTCCTGCATGGTGGTGACAAGGAATTTGCCATCTGCCGAGAAGGTGACGCCGGTGTGGGCACCCTTCCAGTCGAGATCGATCGGGTCGCCAGCGCTTGCCACCCAGTGGAGCGTGACCCCGTTGTAGCGGGCAGCGGCAATGCGCAGCCCCTTTGGCGCGAAAGCAATGGCCTCGACGGTGCGCTCTTCCTTGAATTCCTTGACCGTACCGTCGCCCAGACGCACGAAGCTCGATTTCCCGACACCATAGGCGATGGCGTTCTGAGGGCCGCCTGCAACGACGCTGATCCATTTGCGCGGCACATGGGCAAGCTCAGTGACGGAGCCGTCGTGGCCGATGCGAAGCACCTTGCCATCTTCGCCGCCGGTCAAAAGGGTGGCGCTGTGGGGATCGCGGATGCAGGTGAGCAGGCCCTGATGCGCTTCGACAACCTTTTCGCCACCATCCAGCCGATGAATGCTGCCGGAGGCGGTGGCAAAAAGTGGTACTTCGCCCAGAAAATGCGTCGCGACGACGTGGCCTTCAAGGTCAAGAGGAGCAACGGTGGGCATGGGTATCGGGTCTTTCCGTGGTTTGTTTTATGGGGTTGCGGGAGGTTCCGCAGACCGTGCGCTCGTATCCGTCGTCATGCTCGGGCGTGTCCCGAGCATCTCAAGACTCCCGACGGTGGCGAGGTGGTCAGATCCCCGGGACAAGCCCGAGGATGATGAAACCTTTATATCAGGCCGCAGCGACGCATGCGTTGAAGCTGTTTTCCAGCTTCTCGCGGTCCAGATCGCGACCGATGAAAACGAGGCGGCTTTCGCGCTTCTCGCCGTCTTTCCATGCCCGTTGATGATCGCCTTCGATGATCATGTGCACGCCCTGAACGACGTAACGTTCGGCATCGTCCTTGAAGGCGATGATGCCTTTCAGGCGCAGGATTTTCGGTCCATCGGTCTGCGTGACCTTCTGAATCCATGGGAAGAAGCGGTCGGCATTCATTTCGCCGCCGCGCAACGACACGGACTGTACCGTGACGTCGTGGATCGGCGAGGGGGCGTGTTGGTGCCCATGGTCATGGTGCGCGTGATCGTGGTCGTGATCATGCCCGTGGCTGTGGTCATGGTCGTGATGATGGTGGTCATGCCCGTGATCATGACTGTGGTCGTGGCCGCAATCGGGGCCGCAGACATGGTCGTCATGTTCCTGTTCCAGGAAGTGCGGATCGTTTTCCAGCGCACGTTCCAGGTTGAACGCTCCCTGGTTTAGCACATGAGCGAGGTCGACGCCGGAGCGGGTGGTCTTGTGAATGCGGGCAGACGGGTTGATGGCACGCACGACATCTTCGATGACGGCCAATTCCTGTGGCGTCACGAGATCCGTCTTGTTGATGACCACGACATCGGCAAAGGCGATCTGGTCTTCGGCTTCGCGGCTGTCCTTCAGGCGCAACGGCAGGTGCTTGGCATCCACCAGCGCGATGACGGCGTCGAGCTCTGTCTTGGCGCGCACATCGTCGTCCATGAAGAAGGTCTGTGCCACGGGGACGGGATCGGCAAGGCCGGTGGTTTCGACGATGATGCCATCGAAGCGGCCCGGACGGCGCATCAGGCCTTCTACCACGCGGATGAGATCGCCGCGCACGGTGCAGCAGACGCAGCCATTGTTCATCTCGTAGATTTCCTCGTCCGATTCGACGATGAGATCGTTATCGATGCCGATTTCGCCGAATTCATTGACGATGACGGCGTATTTCTTGCCATGAGTTTCCGACAGGATGCGATTGAGAAGCGTGGTTTTGCCCGCGCCCAGATAGCCCGTCAACACGGTAACAGGGATCGGCTTGATGGTTGGTGCTGCTTCGGTCATGAGAAACCTCTGAAGAGAATGGGCCGCGATGCGGCTTTGAATGTGTTGCCGTTCATATAGGCGCGTGGCGGAATGAGTTCAAAGAGAATCTGCCGAAGATTTTTGATCCGAGCTTTCAAGCAAATTCATGTCGAAGGCGCAGACGTCTTCTAAAAGCTCGAGCAGGCCTGCGACCGCATGGGCGATGATCTCCTCACCCTTTTCAGCCGTTGCGGCGGCTGCATTGCCTGCCACGCCCTGCGGGTTCAGGTCCGCCATGCGCCAGCCGAAGGCATGCGGGCCATAGGCGCGCAGGTGTGTGAAGCGCCGGACAAATTGCGACTGGTTCGACGGAAAATTTTCCGCTTTCTCCATCCGCACCAGCTCCGGGTGCAAGGCCAGCATGACGGAGGTTTCGATGTCGCCACCATGGATATCGATGGCTTTTTCCTCCGGTGAGACAACGCCCTGCGGCATGCCGAAACGGGTCCAGCTGGTAGCAACCGCGAGCATGCCGAACCGCACCCGCGCTTCGGTGGCAACGATGGTCATCAGCGGAGAATTACCGCCATGGGCGTTCAGCATCACGAATTTGCGGATACCTTTATCGCGCTGCGCTTCAGCGATCTTAAGCCAGCGCTGGACGGCTTCATCGAAGGCAAGCGTCTTGGTGCCGGTGACGTCCATATGTTCGATGGAGTATCCGACAGGTTCGGTGGGCAGGAAATGGATGGGGGAGGACGAAGCAAGCGCCTGTTTCAATCGCTCCACCAGCCCTTGCGCGATCAGCGTATCCGTTTCGAACGGCAGGTGAGGTCCGTGCTGTTCGTGCGCCCCTAAAGGCAGGACGCTGACGATCTCGTTTTGCGCTGAGGGCGCACTTGTTACGTTATTGTCGTGAATATGCGTATATGTGTCTGACATCTGGCGATCTGCGCGTGCATTCGTTAAGTGTTACCAAGAACATATCGTCGTCCGGGGCTTCAGGAAAGGCATTTGCTGATGAGCAAGGATAAGCTGGCCAAAAAGAACAAGTCCGAGAAGAAAGCCAAGTCTGGCAAAAAGAAGGACGTGTCTTTCAACCCGGAAGAGCTGGCCCAGTCCATCACGCAGGCCGCGCGCTCCATGCGCACGGCACTCAGCCACAACCTCTCCGCCAGCGGTCTTTATGCAGGACAGGACGGGGTGATCCTTGCGCTGGCGCAGGAAGGAAGCATGACGCCGGGGCAGATTGCCCAGAAGCTCGGCGTCAAGGCGCCGACCATGACGCGCACGATCGGCCGGATGGAAGCGCAAGGGTTTGTCGAGCGCAGCGCAGACGACGGTGATGGGCGGCTGACCATGGTGAAGCTGACGGAGGCAGGTCTGAAGAGCGTCGAGCACATCAACACGTCTCTGGCCGACTGCAACGCCCGCGCCGTGGATGGATTGTCCGCCAAGGAGGTTAAAACGGTGGTCAAGCTGCTGCGGACCATCGACGCGAACCTGCAATCATTTGAATCAATCGATTAAATTTTTGAATTTCGATCTACGATCGCCTTTAACCCCTTAAAATTGTTGCGCGCTTTGTTTAAATTGTTTAGTCACAATTTGAAGGCTGCGGAGGCGGCTTGCGTGACTGTGGGAGGGACCTGTGGCGCAAAAAATCAAACTATCGACCATTGCCGAAAGCCTTGGGCTTTCCACCGCGACCATATCGCTGGCATTGCGCGACAGTCCGCTGGTGGCGGTCGACACGCGCGAGAAAATCAAGATACAGGCCCGCGCACTGGGTTATATCTACAACCGCCGCGCCGCCAGCCTGCGCACCTCACGATCCGGCATTATCGGCGTGGTGTTCCACGATGTGATGAACCCGTTCTACGGCGAAATCCTCAAAGCCATCGAAAGCGAGCTGGATCGTAGTCGCCAGACCTTCATCCTGTCCAACCACTACGATTCCGTGGAAAAGCAACGCACCTTCATTGAGACGCTGCTGCAGCTGGGCAGTGACGGTATCATCATGTCACCTGCCATCGGCACGCCGCTGGAAGACATGACACTGGCCGAGGAAAACGGCATGCCCGCCATTCTGGTGGCGCGCTCCATGGATGGGGTGGATATGCCGACCTTCCGGGGCGATGACAGCTATGGGATTTCGCTTGCCACCAACCACCTGATCAGCCTTGGCCACCGCACCATTGCGATGGTGGGCGGTACCGACCAGACATCGACCGGTCGTGATCGCTATCAGGGCTACGTCAATGCGTTACGCAAGGCTGGCATCGAGGTGGACCCGAACCTGCGCATTCCCGGCGCACGCTCCAAGCAGGGAGGGTTCGAGGCTGCAGTGAACTTTCTGTCGCTGCCACAAAAGCCGACCGCGGCCGTATGCTGGAACGACCTTGTCGCCATCGGCCTGATGAACGGCGTTTCCCGTGCCGGCTTCGTGCCGGGCAAGGATATTTCTGTGACCGGCTATGACGACCTGGAAGAGGCGGCGATTGCGACACCGGCGCTGACGACCGTTTCCAACGGTCAGGCGGAAGTGGGACGGTTGGCTGCGCGTGCGCTGCTGGACAGGCTGGCGGGCAGCCACGAGCCGGATGGTATCCACCTCATCAAGCCGGAAATGCGCATTCGTCAGTCCACCAGTCCCTGCGTTCCGCGCAAGTAGCTTTTTGGGTTCCGCTTTGTAACCCTATCGGTTAGCTTGGCCTCATGCATCGCAGGAGGATACAAAAGCATGTCAGACAGCAAAGCCGTGGTTCTCGTTCCGGGAAAAATCCATCCTCGTGTTCTCGAGCGTTTCGAAGGCAAGGTGGAGGTCATCAAGGCACCGGCGGGACCAGAGCCGACACTCTCTGCTGTGGATGCGCAGCGCGTGACGGCTGTTGCCGTCACCGGCGGCTTTAATGCCAAATGGATGGACGCGCTGCCCAATCTGAAGGTGATCGCCAATTTCGGCGTCGGCTATGATGGGGTGGACGTGAAGCACGCCGCTTCTCGCGGCATCGTGGTTACCAACACGCCCGACGTTTTGAACGACGAGGTGGCCGATACCACGATTGCCCTGCTGATCAGCACGGTCCGGCGCCTTTATCAGGCTGAGAAACATCTTCGCGATGGAAAATGGGTGGCCGAAGGGCCGTTCGCGCTTTCACCGTTTTCGCTGCGCGGCCGCAAGGTCGGCCTGTTCGGCATGGGTCGCATCGGCCAGGAAATCGCCAAGCGGCTGGAGCCGTTCAAGCTTGAGATCGGCTATTACACGCGCAGCAAGCGCGATGAGTTGTCCTACACCTATTACGGTTCGCTGAAGGAGATGGCCGAGGCTGTCGATATCCTCATCTGCATCGTGCCAGGCACGCCGGCAACGCACAAGGCCATCAATGCCGACATCCTGGCCGCACTCGGCTCGAATGGGGTGTTCATCAATGTCGGTCGTGGCTCCAGCGTGGACGAAGACGCGCTGCTGGCGGCGCTTCAGGACGGCACGCTGGGGGCTGCTGGTCTCGACGTGTTCTACGAAGAACCGAAGGTCCCGGAGGGCTTCCTGTCTCTGCCGAATGTGACGTTGCTGCCGCATGTGGCATCGGCGTCCGTGCCGACGCGCAATGCCATGGCCGATCTGGTGGCGGACAATGTGCTGGGGTGGGTGACCAACGGCAAGGTGGTGACGCCGGTGCCGGAAACGCCTGTTGAGGTGTGAAGGTTCGATCGTCTCTTCTCCTGTGGGAGAGGAAGACAATCGCGATCTTGGCTTTCGCTAAGTCATGGATTTTTCAGGCGAGAGGTGCGTGGAGGATACTGCACCTCCTAGCTTGCGATGTCTAACACGTAAGCAAGCTTAAGATGTTGAAAATGCTTTCTCTCCCACACGGGGAGAGATAAACGTCGAAAACTTGGATTCAATTTTGCTTGCCTGATAGTCCCTAACGGCCCGTCCGAACGCCTCGAACAAAGCCCGGGATGGCGCATCGGTCTGCGCCCAGTATTCCGGGTGCCATTGTACGCCGACAGCGAAGCCTTTCGCGTCGATGACGGATACGGCTTCGATGGTGCCGTCTTCAGCCGTTGCTTCCACCCGAAGTGATGGTGCCGTTTGCGCTATAGCCTGGCGGTGGAGGGAGTTGATCTGGACTTCGCCTGCCATCCCCAGATGCTGGGCGATGCAGGAGCCTTCGCGGATGAAGACCGGTTGGCGGATGGCGAAGGCCTTGTCACGGTCGACATCTTCGGGTTTGCGGTGATCCCAGTTGCCGGGTTGTTCCTGAATTTCGCTGGCGAGCGTGCCGCCCAGTGCCACGTTCAGTTCCTGAATGCCACGGCAGATGGCGAGCATCGGAATGCTGCGCTCGATCGCGCGGCGGATCAGCGGCAGGGTGGTCGCATCGCGCCCGTGATCGAAGGGGCCGTCGCTCTCCTTGGCTTCTGCGCCATAAAGCGAGGGGTGCACATTGGTCGCGGAGCCGGAAACGAGCAGGCCATCGACGCGGTCCAGAATAGCATCGATATCATTGCCTTGCTCGAAGGCCGGGATGATGAAGGACATGACACCGGCCACTTTGAGGGCGGCAGACAGATACTGCGTCTGGGCCGCGTGCCATTCCGCACCAGCAAGAAATCTGATATCTGCGGGGATGGCGATGATGGGTCTGGACATGATGGCTCCGAGGTCAATGTCATGTAGTGTGAGGCCCTACGGGGGGATTCGTCAAGCTTTGCGCTCCCTGTTTTCGCTCATCTCTTTATTCTAAAGTATTAGGTAGAGCTTATTCTTGATCGATATGCTTGTCAGCATCTCAGACCCGTGCTTTGCTTGCGACATGCCTGATAGCGGAGGGGAATTCGGCTGGAGGCTCAAGATTCGTATCTGGGAGGATATTTATGGATCGTCGTTCATTCATCAAAAAAGGTGCTGTTTCGGGTGCCGGAGCAGCCGCTGCGACCGTTCTTGCAGCACCGGCCCTTGCACAGCAGAATACCAAGATTACCTGGCGTTTGACCTCTTCGTTTCCGAAATCGCTGGATACGATTTTTGGCGGCGCACAGGATGTTGCCAATCATGTCTCGGCAGCCACCGACGGCAATTTCAACATTCAGGTGTTTGCCGCAGGCGAAATCGTGCCCGGCCTTCAGGCCGCAGATGCCGTGACTTCCGGCACAGTCGAAATGTGCCACACATGCTCCTATTATTATGTCGGCAAGGATCCGACCTTTGCGATCGGCACCGCCATTCCGTTCGGTCTCAACGCCCGTCTGACGAATTCCTGGTTCTATGAGGGCAATGGCAACACGCTGCTCAACGAATTTTATGCCAAGCACAATCTCTACGGCCTGATTTCAGGCAATACCGGCGTGCAGATGGGAGGCTGGTTCCGCAAGGAGATCAACACCGTCGAGGATTTCAAGGGCGTGAAGATGCGCATTGCGGGCCTGGCCGGCAAGGTGGTCGAAAAGCTTGGCGTCGTGCCACAGCAGATTGCGGGCGGTGACATCTATCCGGCGCTCGAAAAGGGCACGATCGATGCCGCAGAGTGGGTCGGACCTTACGACGACCACAAGCTGGGCTTCCAGAAAGTGGCGAAATACTACTATTATCCTGCGTTCTGGGAGGGTGGTCCGGTCATCCATTCCTTCGTCAATCTGGACAAATGGAACAGCCTGCCGAAGCACTATCAGGCCGTTTTGGAGGACGCCTGCTCCTTTGCCAACACCAACATGATGGCGAAATACGACGCCAAGAACCCGACTGCGATCAAGCAGATCGTCGCCGAAGGCGCTGTGCTGCGGCCTTTCAGTCAGGATATTCTCGATGCCTGCTACAAGGCGGCGCTGGAGGTCTATGCCGAGATTTCAGCCGTCAATCCTGATTTCAAGAAGGTCTATGAAGATCAGGTCGCCTTCAAGCGCGAAGGATATCTCTGGATGCAGCTGGCCGAATATACGTTCGACACCTTCATGATGATCCAGCAGCGCAACGGCAAGCTCTGAACGTCGTTATTGATTGGGCAAAAATGGCAAACCCGGATCGAAAGGTCCGGGTTTTATTTTGCGCCGAATGGTTGTCGGTACTCGACAAATACAGCCTCAACCCTATGATCGCGATGGTTGAGCGCTAAAGCAGCACACTCCGGGGCCAGACGGAGTATCGGCGGAGACGGGCCCCGCCGACCTTGGCAACGGCCTTGCTGTTCAACTGTGGAGGTGATGCGATGCGAAAGCCGCTGAGCATTACGTTTATAGTGAGAAAAAGCCGGACAGGCTGGTCTGTGACTGTCCGGCTCAATTTCAAACTATAGGTAAACCGGAAGGTAGAGTTCGCGCTCTGCCTTCCACTTCACCAATATAATCTGTTTTCACACACGTAACAAGTGTTCTGCCTTACGGGCCGATCTTTGGTGGCTCGTTGAGATTGGGCGCGGCTGGAGCAGGCTGGGTTGGCTGTGGTCCCCCGAAGTTCAGTGGTGGCAAGCCAAGGCCGTTCTGCAACTGTGTTCCATTGCCGCCACCGAGTGGTGGCAGTGAAAGCCCACCACCGGTGCCGAAACCGTCAGGTATGTCCAGTTTGATCGTGGTCGGATCCGCTGTCGGATTGTCGGTCTTGTAGTGCATAACCAGTCCGGGGAAGAAGATCACCACCATGATCATAATGAACTGGATGACGATATAGGGGAAAACACCCTTGTATATTTCCATCGTCCTGACACCCGGCATGGTCCTTTTGGTGACCTTATCGACCCAAGGCGATTTGGGAGCGATCGAGCGCAGGAAAAACAGCGAGAACCCGAACGGTGGTGTCAGGAACGATGTCTGGAGGTTTATGCCGAGAATGATGCCGAACCAGACGAGATCGATTCCGAGCTTTTCTGCGACAGGTGCCAGCAGCGGCACCATGATGAAGGCGATCTCGAAGAAATCGAGAAAGCATCCCAGAATGAAAATGATGATGGTGACGGCGATCAGAAAACCATATTCGCCGCCAGGCAGTGCCAGAAGCAGTTCCTCGATCCAGACATTGCCGTTGATGCCGTAGAATGTCAGGCCAAAGACGCGTGCGCCGATTAGGATCATCATGACGAAAGCGGAGAGTTTCGTCGTCGCATCCAGGGCGTTTTTGATGATGCCAATCGAGAGTCGTCTTTTGGCCAAGGCAAGCAACAGCGCACCGGTCGCGCCCATGGCGCCGCCTTCTGTCGGCGTTGCGATGCCGAGGAAAATGGTGCCGAGGACCAGAAAAATCAGCGCCAGTGGCGGTACAAGGACGATGACGACCTGTTCTGCCAGTCTCGAGATGATGTTCAGCTTGTAAACGCTGTTGGCCAGGGCCACGCCATAGACGACAAAAACAGCAAAGGCGAGCGATGCCACCAGTTGCCATTCGGGGCTGGAAATTCCCGCAAACAGCACATGCATTCCCAGAAAATACAGGGCGCAGGCAGCGGCGATCATGACGATCAGCGATGTTACGCCGTTTCCGAGTGTGCGCGCTTCGATGGGAAGAGCGGGAACCATGGCGGGACGGAACATCGAAACGGCGAAGATATACAGGCAATAGGACGCGATGATCAGCAGTGCTGGATAAAGGGCGCCGACATACATATCGCCCACCGAACGACCGAGCTGGTCTGCCATCACGATCAGGACCAGAGATGGCGGCACGATCTGCGCCAGCGTGCCGGAGGCGGCAATCGTGCCGGCAACCAGAGGCCGATTGTAGCCATAGCGCATCATGATCGGCAGCGAAATCAGGCCCATTGCCATGACGGACGCGGCAACCACACCTGTCGTTGCACCCAGCAGCGCGCCGACCAGAATAACGGCATAGGCCAGACCGCCACGGATAGGTCCGAAAAGCTGCCCGATCGTGTCGAGCAGGTCTTCCGCCATGCGCGATCGTTCCAGAATGATGCCCATGAATGTGAAGAACGGGATCGACAGCAGGGTATCATTGTACATGATGCCGTAAATGCGTTCCGGATGGGATTGCAGCAGGGGCCAGAACAATCTGATTTCAGGTGAAATCCACGAGAGTTCCACACCGATGGCGAAGTAGATCAATCCACCGGCGGCAAGGGTAAAAGCAACGGGGTAACCGAGCAGCAGCATCAGCATGACGCTGCTGAACATAACCAGTGGCAGGTTGTGAGCGATGAAATCGATCATGTCAGTTCCCCACTGTTTCTGGTTTGCCGCTGCTATCCTCTATCTCTCGCGGGTCCTGGATCCGCCCGGTCAGCACCGCATATCGCTTGATGATCTCCGAGAATGCCTGGAGGAGGAGAAGTCCGAAGCCCAGCAGCACGACAAGTTTGGCCGGCCAGATGGGCAGACCGCCTGCGTTGGATGAGACCTCTGCTGAAAGAAAAGACGACCAGAACCAGGGCCAGGCCAGATAGGTCATCAAGGCTGCAAATGGGACGAGGAACAGGATGTGCAAAACCAGATCGACAAGGTCGCGCGTGCGTTTCGACCAGTTTGCCGAGAGAACGTCGATGCGAACATGCTCGTTTTTCAGCAATGTATAGGCTGCCGCCATCATGAAAACGGTACCATAGAGATACCATTGGATTTCAAGCCAGGCGTTGGACGACACATTGAAAGCCTTGCGAACCACGGCATTTGTGGCGCTGATCAGAATTGCGGCCAACAGCAACCATGAAACAGATTTACCGATGGCTTCCGTAACTTTGTCTACGGTTGCGCTGAGCACGAGTAAAAATTTCATTTCCCCTCCTCCTTATGCTTGCGGCTCGTCGTTCAATCGACGTTTCGCCGTCCACCCTCTTATTTTGCATCTTCATGAAGTGGCTTGATCAGAGCCCTGTTCTCTTAGAGCGCATTTTGCCAAATGAAACACGTCGCATCACATCCACCCTGCTGAATACCGTTTTGGCGGTACATCACTTATTAGCATGTTGCACTGCTTTTGCCTGGGACACCATGGCGCGGCAGAGTTTTACAGCATACCAGTCATTGTCTATTGGTCTAACAATCCGATTTTGCGTGTTTATCTTGCTTATAAGGGTTTCCTATATCTTCCAACCTTATGGGGGCGGGTGGATTGCGTGTTTTGCAAACTTCATGTTACGTCTGCCGATGGAGTTGGTTCGATGTTCCCGGCACGTTCGTGAGGCCGCCCATGCGGCGGGTCACAAGGGGCTGAGCATCGTATGATTGAAGGGGAAATGGCATGAGCGAACATCACACCGGTCCACTCGAAGTCGGCGCGCCGATGAACTATTCCGAGCACGAGAAGACCTATAATGGCTTTTTGACTGCCTCGAAATACGGCACGATGATGGTGTGCGTTCTCATGCTCGCCATGGCCGTGGGCTTCTTCACGACTGGCGGCTTTTTCGGCGGACTGCTTGTGTTCGTTATCCTGACAGCGGCTGGTTTCGTCCTGCTCAGCTAATCGTTTTCGACCTTGTTGATCGGGATCGTGAAAGGCCTTTGCCTTTCACCCCTTTGTCGTGCGCGTGTGATCTCTGCAAGTTTCAATTATTTCGCACAATCTCAGATAAAATTTTGTCTGGGGAAGCAATCCATGGTTAAATCCTGGCGATTCTCGATGATGTCGCCTTTCCTTTTCAGTTTTTCTGTTGGGTACCATGGCTTTTTCAGACTTCGTCTATCGCCCGTTCGAAGGGTTGATCCGTCCGCTTGATATTCCCTACACGCCGCTGCCTTCGCAGGGGCCGTTCCATCTGCTGATGCATTTCGTGCGGATGTTTCGTTGGCCGTTGATTATGGTCACTGTTGTCATCGTTTGTTCAGAGCTCATCAACCTCGCCACAGTGTGGGGGCTTGCGGTCATCGTTGACGGGGTGAATGCGCAGGGCGCTGCAGCCTTTCTTCAAGATCGCTGGCCGCTTTTGGCAGTGCTTGGCGTGCTAATTTTCCCAGTGCTGCCGACCCTGATTTTCTGTGCAAACACGCTGTCGTCACAAGTTGTGGCGGTTTGTCTGCCGGTCGCCATCCAATGGCAGGGGCATAAGGCGGTCGAGAGGCAGGATCTGTCGTTCTTTCAAGACCTCTTTGCCGGTCAGGTCGCGTCGCGTCTGTCTCAGGTCGCATCTGCTGTACAGCAGCAGGGGGCGGTCGCCTTTCGGGCCATCCCCTATTATCTGGTCCAGTTCACCGGCACGATCATTCTGTTAAGCGCCATTGCCTGGCCACTCGCCATTCCGGCGTTCGTCTGGATGATTGCGGTCACGACGATGTCTACCCTGGTCGCACCGCGCTTTGCCAAGCTTTCCGCGACATCAGCACGCCGGCGCAGTTTGCTGGTCGGAACAATGGCCGATCTGTACAGCAACATACAGATGGTCAAGCAGTTCGCCGCCGAAGACAGTGAGGCGGGCGCTCTGCGGCGCACGTTCGCAGATGCGGTTAACGCGCAGCACATGGAGCGCCGCGTTTATCTAAGCGTGGACACCGCTGTCGTGACCCTGAACGTTGTGTTGCTCATATCCATGATGGCCGTCGGCTTCAGGGGCATGATAAGCAGCTTTGTTACGACGGGCGAGTTTTTTGCTGCCGTCTATCTGGCGCAACGCCTTGCGGCCAATGGCCGTGCCTTTGTGGAAATGGGCCAGCAAATTTTCCAGGCGATTGGTACCATTCGCGATGCCATGCCGGTGATGACAACGCCGCCGACCATCGTGGATGCGCTGCAGGCCAAAGACCTGGTTGTCAAGCGCGGAGACATCAGCTTCGAGGCCATTTCCTTTGCCTATCGCACGGAGAAAAAGGTGATCGAGACGCTGACGCTGCGGGTTGCTGCTGGAGAAAAAGTCGGTCTGGTCGGCATGTCCGGGGCTGGCAAGACGACGCTGGTGAACCTGCTGTTGCGGTTTTACGACGTGAATGCTGGTGACATTCTGATCGATGGCCAGAGCATTCGGTCCGTCACGCAGGCAAGCCTTCGTGAGAATGTCGGCGTCATCTCGCAGGATGTGTCGCTGCTGCACCGCTCGGTTGGCGACAATATTCGTTATGGCAAACCGGATGCCTCGTTCGAGGCGATCGATGCGGCTGCACGGGCGGCGCAGGCGGATGGCTTTATCGCCGATTTGACCGATAGCGAAGGGCGCAGCGGTTATGACGCCTTTGTGGGCGACCGGGGCGTCAAGCTTTCGGGCGGCCAGCGCCAGCGCGTGGCCATTGCGCGCGTGCTTTTGAAGGACGCGCCGATCCTCATTCTGGACGAAGCGACGTCTGCGCTCGACAGCGAATCGGAAGCCGCCATTCAGGAGAAGCTCGATGTGCTGATGGCAGGCAAAACAGTGATCGCCATCGCTCATCGCTTGTCGACCATCTCGCGGATGGACCGGATCATCGTGCTCGACAAGGGGCAGATCGTGGAGGAGGGCACGCCGGCGGCTCTTCTCGAACAAGGCGGACTTTACGCCCAGCTGTGGCGCAGACAGACCGGCGGATACTTAGCCGATAAAGATGAATGAGGGAGATCTGCGGATGAAGGCGTTGATATTTTCACTGCTCGTGCTGGTCCTCGCCGGTCCTGCCACGGCGCGAGACCTGAGCGAAGCGGAGCGTGCGTCACTGCACAGCCAGATCGAGCAGTTCGATGTGGCCTTCAAGGCCAATGATTTCACAACCATCACCGGCACCGTTCCTCCAAAGGTGTTTCAGGCCATTGCTGATAAATCGGGTGTCACGGTGGAGCAATTGCGCAGCGCCCTGACGACGCAGATGCAGATGCTGATGATGTCGGTGAAGTTCATCGATTTCAACATGGATGAGAAGACTATCGTCGTTGAACAAACAGCGAGCGGGGAACCCTATGTGCTGATACCCACCCGTACACTGATGGAGCGGGACGGGAAAAAGATCGAGGCACTGTCTCACACGCTCGGGCTGATCGATGGCGGACAATGGTATCTTCTGCGGGTGGATGATGGCACGCAGATCGACATCTTGCGGGACGTCTATCCGGATTTTGCCAAGGCAGAGCTTCCTGTGGGGTCCATGAAGGAAGTCGAGTGAGGTCTGCGGTCAATCTTCGTCAAGAATGAGAGCCATAGTCACTGTATCGAGAAAGCAGCCGTCGATGAGCACACTGCGCCGCTGAACGCCTTCCCTGACAAATCCGACCTTTTCATAGAGGCTGATGGCAGATGTGTTATCTGCGTGCACCGCCAATTCTATGCGGATAAATCTCGCGTCCCGTGCCTGGCTCAAAGCTGCTGCAACAAGTCTCGCCCCAAGCCCACGCCCTCGAAAGCCAGGGATGATTCCCATTGCTAGAGTTCCGCGATGTGCATGCGTGGGGAAGACGTGGCGTGAGATGTCGCACCAACCGACGACACGATTTTCCACTGTGGCGACCACGTGAGGGTTGCCGCGGTCGATCATGTCAAGAACGAATTTGCGGGTTTCCGGCAGTGGAAACGCCTCCAGAAGCGTCAGATATTTTCTCTCTTTCGCCACGATGTCGAGCGCTTGGTGAAAGCTCTCGATATGATCGGCAGTCGTCGCGGTCACGTCGATCTTGGATGCTGTAGTCGGCTCGGTTTCGTGCATCGGTAACTTCACATCATCCTATGGCTGCATGGGCCGTGGTGTTGGAAGGGGAACGTCGTTTGCGGTTTCGCTTTGCCATGTGGTGATGGCGCGGACCTGTCCGGGGATCTGGTCGGTCAGGAAGGATTCGTGACCCGGCAGGCCCATCGGATAAAGCGCTTCGCGTTCGGCTTCGTAGGGGATACTCTTGTCCGTACACAGGCGGATGCGCATGTCCTGCGGCGCGACTTCCGGGCGGTTCTGGATTGTGTCTACCGGGCCGGACGGGGTCAATTGACCGTTAAAGGCCTGTGTCAGGAATTGCGCGGCGCGTTCGTCGCGTTCGCGTTCCGTCGTCGCCCCCATCATCACCACCATGATGCGCTTTCCATTGCGGGTGGCAAGGCCGACATAGTTTCGGCCCGAAGCACAGAGGAAGCCGGTCTTCATGCCGACGGTGCCGTTGAACCGCGTCAGCAAAGCATTGTTGGATTTGACCTCCTTGCCGTCGATGATGACGGCCGAGCCTTGAAAGAAGCGCGCATATTCGGGAAACGTCTTGTCGATTTCCATACCGAGGATCGCAAGGTCGCGAGCTGTCGAATAATTGGTCTTGTTGAACAGGCCGTTGGGGCTGGCAAAATGCGTTCCCGTCATGCCAAGGCGTGTGGCCTGCTCATTCATGCGTTGAACGAATGTGGCTTCATCCGGGGCCACGGCTTCGGCCAGTGCCACGGCCACATCGTTTGCGGAGGCGGTGAGGGCGGCAAACAGGGCGTCTTCGAGCGTCATGGTCCGCCCATAGGTCAGACCCGATTCCAGAAAGGCCTGTTTCGTCGCGTTGCGCGTCATCATGACCGGCGTGGTCAGCGTCACCTGCGCGGATCGCAGGGCTTCAAAGACGACGAGTGCGGTCATGAGCTTGGTGGTGGAGGCCGGATACCAGGGCACGCCGGCATCTTCCTGATACAGCACCTGGCGTGTTGCCGTATCTGCGACCAGCACAGGTGTGGCGCTGGCCACGCTGCTTGCCAACAGGGACGCCGCAAACGCCAGATGGGCCCAAAGCCGTCCGGCCAATATAGTCTTCGTCATGTACCATTCTCCACGGAATGGTATTCTCATGGCATGAGTGGCCTTGCCGGTACAAGGGTTCGATCACGCTCATGGCCGACAAGGTGAACAGATGGTCGCGAGAAGGCGGGATCACCACCGCTCCGGCACAGCGGGTCCGCTCTGCCCTTATGGAGCAGAAACGGACCGCATGTCTGGTCACGATGCTTATTTCGTGACGGTGAGGGTGGCGTGCATTCCGGCCTGGTAGTGACCCTTGATGTTGCACAACAGCACATAGGAGCCGGGGGAAAGCTTGGCTTTCAACTCGCCGTTTGCGCCCGGTTTCAGATCGGAAACCTCGCCCATGCTTTTCAGCTTCCTTTCATCGATGCGGTTCTTGCTGGCAACGACTTCAAGCTTTTGGTCGGGCGATTTCAGTTTTACCAACACCATTTCATGTTCTTCCGACATGGCGTCATTGTGAACCAGAAATGTCGTCTCGCCAGCCGTGATGGTCGATTTGTCCAGCGTCAACGTCATCGGTCCACCACCTTCGCCGCCTTCGGTAACCTTGACGGTGGTCGCGGCAAAGCTTTGCGATGCCATCATGAGAACGGCGGCGACGGCGAGTGTGGAGCGGGTGTGTTTCATGTTTATGATCTCTCCTCGTGGATGCACGCATGAGTAAGGATCTATGCTGACACGAAGCTGAATGAGATGAGGTCGGTTGCCTGTTAAAAAACGCTCTAGTGATGGTCAAAATGAAAAAGCCGGACTGGGTCCGGCCTTTCTGTCAGACGGCAGCGATGCCTTTCACGAAGCGCGGGCGCCGCGTGTGCGGGCAAGGCCATCCACGGCTGGCTTGTATTTCGGGTCCAGACGAGCGGCGTGACCGTAGGACTTGGCGGCCTTGTCTTTTTCGCCGCGGCGCTCATAGACCAGCGCCTGGTTCGCCCAGGATTCGGCCAGATTTCCGTCGAGCGCAATCGCGTGGTTGAAGTCGGCGAAGGCGTTTTCGTCGTCATTCAGGGCGACGTACGAGATGCCGCGACCATTATACGGCTCCGGCGAGTTCGGTGATAACGAGATGGCTTTCGAGAAGTCTTCGATGGCCTGATTGTGCTGGTTGCGCAGCTGATAGATCAGGCCGCGATTGTGCCATGCGCGACCATCTGTCGTATCCAGATTGATGGCGGCGGAGAAGTCGTTGAAGGCTTCGTTGACGCGGCCCGTCTGGCGATAGAGATTGCCTCGACCGATCAGCGCTACGTCATAGCTCGGGTTGATCTGAAGGGCGCTGTTGTAATCCTGAAGCGCCTGCTGCTGCTGGCCGCTGTTGCGGTAGACGAGCGCGCGGTTGGCATAGGCCTGATAAAAGCGCGGATTGAGCTGCAATGCGCGCTCGAAATCGGCGGTTGCGCGCTTGGAATCACCGGCGCGACCGTAGGCAGAACCACGGACGTTATAGCCTTCGGGATCCTGCGGATTGGCGTTGATGACCGACGTCAGCGAGGTGATGTTTTCCGTCGAGCCCTGTGCGCGATCAAGTTGGAAGACATCATTCGTTTGCGTGGTGGTGGCGCAGCCCGACAAAGCCGCCAACACGCCACAGACGATCAGGGAAGAACGAAACCGCATTTTGTCTCTCTGGGATACACCGCTTGAAAACGGATTTCTGGAATCACGGGTATCAACAGCGTTCATGCGATTTGGGTTCCCTCTAGCAAGCCCGTTGCGTGGCCATAAACTCAAAGAGCGGCGGCGAAAAAAATCGCCCCCGCCCCATAAGCATTCAAAAACGTCTAAAAGACGACCTATCAGCGGGCCGGAGCGCGCGGACCAGCAATCAGACCTTCGCGCTGCATGCGCTTGCGTGCCAGCTTGCGAACGCGGCGAACGGCCTCAGCCTTTTCGCGAGCGCGCTTCTGGGAAGGCTTCTCGTAAAAATCACGCATCTTCATTTCGCGGAAAATGCCTTCGCGCTGCATCTTCTTCTTAAGAGCGCGAAGCGCCTGATCAACGTTGTTGTCGCGGACTAGTACCTGCACGTGAATCCCGTTCCTTTGGTTGGTTATTTTGCCGTGTGAATAGTGGCATTCGCAAGCAAACAAAAAATCGTTCGGTTGGCCGTTTGGCCGCGCGATTGGTGACGTGCAATATCAGATCATTTTTGCGAAGTCCAGCCGTTAACGCAAATGCACCACGGGAAACGCATGTTTTTGGGCCTTTAATCCACCTACTGTGGCATCCACCCTTGGTTGGTTGTGAGATTACCAGCGTTTTCAAGAGGGATCCACCTTGATCAACGGTCATCTGAGTCCGTCACAGATGGGTCGACATCTGCCGCAGCGCTGACGTGTCGTAACACGATCTCCGTGTCACGCGCATCAAGGCGTTCCGGCCACCTTTCCGCAAGGCTTTTCGGCAATGTCGATACTGTCTGTCGCGGCGTCGCAAAATGGACATGACTGTGCTTATTGATTTGTCATGTTCTGACTTACGCCGGGCGCTATGATCCGGCCATCTGAGGAGTGGTTCGCCCATGCGCAAATATTCGGTTTTCGCCGTCGCTCGCGAGGCTTTGCGCGGGCACAAGGGCTGGGATGCGCAGTGGGCTTCACCCGAACCACGCAAGGAATACGATGTCATCATCATCGGCGGTGGCGGTCATGGGCTGGGTGCTGCCTACTATCTTGCGAAAGAACACGGCATTACCAATATTGCGGTGCTGGAAAAGGGCTGGATCGGCGGCGGCAACAGCGGACGCAACACCACCATCATCCGCTCCAACTATCTCTATGAAGAGAGCATGGATATTTATGAGCATTCCCTGAAACTGTGGGAAGGCTTGAGCCAGGACCTCAATTACAACGTCATGTATTCGGCGCGTGGCGTGATGATGCTGTCGCACAATGTGCACGACCAGCAGTCGTTCAAGCGCCACATCAATGCCAACCGTCTTTACGGCATCGACAATGAATGGCTGACGCCGGAGCAGGCGAAAGCTTATTGTCCGCCGCTCGATATTTCCGCCAATGCGCGCTACGCCATCAATGGCGCGGCTTTGCAGCGCCGGGGCGGCACGGCGCGCCATGATGCGGTAAATTGGGGTTATGCGCGTGCAGCATCCGATCGCGGTGTTCACGTTATTCAGAACTGCGAGGTTACCGCCATCCGGCGCGGGCCGGATGGCGCGGTGACGGGTGTGGAAACCAATCGCGGCTTTATCGGCGCCAAGAAAATCGGCGTTTCGGCAGCGGGACATTCTTCCGTGGTCATGAAGATGGCGGATGTGCGGGTGCCGCTGGCCTCTAACCCGTTGCAGGCGCTGGTATCGGAGCCGCTGAAGCCGATTTTCCCTTGCGTGGTCATGTCCAACACGGTGCATGCCTATATTTCGCAATCCGACAAGGGCGAGCTGGTGATCGGTGCGGGAACCGACCAGTATAATTCCTATTCGCAGACCGGCGGGTTGCAGATTATCACCCATACGCTGGACGCCATTTGCGAACTGTTTCCGATCTTCCGCCGGGTCAAGATGATGCGCCAATGGGGCGGTATTACCGACAACACGCCGGACAGATCCGCCATTCAGAGCGTGACGCCGGTGCCGAACCTGTTCTTGAATTGTGGCTGGGGCACAGGCGGGTTCAAGGCGACACCTGGTTCGGCGCATCTTTTTGCGCATCTGATCGCGCGTGGGGAGCCGCACAAGCTGGCAGAAGGCCTCAATCTGGACCGGTTCCGCACGGGACGGCTGATCGATGAGGCGGCGGCAGCGGCGGTGGCGCATTGAAAAGGGCGGTCGCGCTTCTTGCTGCTGTTTTTGCGGCGTGCGCGGCGAGAGCCGACGGCTTTATGCCGCAGGCCAAGGACGTGCGTTTGCAGACGATCCGCAAAGCGCAGGGCGAGACGAATTGGCCTTTCGTGGCGGATGAGGGCTTTCTGTCCTGCGTGCCGGGCGGGGGAGAGCGTCTGGTCTATTTCGTGCCCAAGGGTGCACCCGGCGAGAACGTGTTCGCGATCAATCTGAATACCAATGTCATGGCGATGGCGTTGATCAATATCGGGCGCGGGGATGCATTCCGGCCCTACGCCAATTTTGAAGACCTGATAGGCAGGCTATCTCCCTATATCACCATGGGAAAGCGCCTGTGTGACCAACCCGCCGGAACTGTCGTTCCGGAAAGCTCTCTTTGAGGCAAAACATGCTGCTGATCCGTTGTCCCTATTGTGAAGAAGAGCGTTCCGAACTGGAGTTCCGCTGGGCGGGGGAGGCGCATATTGCGCGGCCCGAAAACATCGCTGCCATTTCCGATGAGGAATTTGCCGAATATTTCTTCATGCGCGACAATGACAAGGGCATGGTGTTCGAGCGCTGGCGGCATATTCATGGTTGCGGGCGGTTCTTCAATGCCGCGCGCCATTCTGTGACCGACACGATCCACCTGACCTACAAGGCGGGGGAGCCGAAGCCGGATGAGGCCACCGTTCTGGCCGGACATGAAGGAGCAGTCCGATGAGCGGCGCTTATCGCATCAAGGGCGCTGGTCGCATGACGCCTGCGCGCACCGCGCGCTTTACCTTTGACGGCAAGATCCACACGGCTTTGCAGGGCGATACGGTGGCATCCGCACTTTTGGCCGATGGCGTGCATCTGATCGGTCGTTCGTTCAAATATCACCGTCCGCGCGGCTTTCTCTCCGCAGGTCCCGAAGAGCCGAATGCGCTGATCGATGTTTCCCGAGACAGCAGCCGCAAGCAGCCCAACGTGCGGGCAACGGTTCAGGAGGTCTTCGATGGTGCCATCGTTTCCTCGCAGAACCGCTTTCCGTCGCTGTCCTTCGACGTTGGCGCTATCAATGATTTCCTGTCGCCCCTGTTCGTGGCGGGGTTCTACTACAAGACCTTCATGTGGCCGAAGGCTGCGTGGGACAAGCTCTATGAGCCGATTATCCGCCGTGCGGCGGGGTTGGGCAACGCGCCCAAGGAAGGCGACAACGATCACTATGCCAGCCGTTATGCCCATTGCGACGTGCTGGTCGCAGGCGGCGGCGTGGCCGGGCTGACGGCGGCGCTGGCTGCGGCGAAGACGGGTGCCAAGGTTATTCTGGCGGATGAGAACCCGGAGGTGGGTGGTGCACTTCGCTTCGACACCGGCACGACCATCGATGGTCTCAACGGCTATGACTGGGCGCAGAGCACTTTGGCCGAGCTGAAAGCCATGCCGAATGTGCAGGTACTGACACGCACGACCGTGTTCGGCTACTACAATCATAATTTCATAGCGCTGGCCGAGCGTGTGACCGACCATCTGGCGACACCGGGACATGCGCCACGCGAGCGGCTGTGGCAGGTGCGGGCGAAGAAAGTGGTGCTGGCCACCGGTGCCATCGAGCGGCACATGGTGTTTGCCAATAATGACCGACCCGGCATTATGCTGGCCTCTGCGGCGCGGACCTATCTCAACCAGTATGGCGTGACCGTTGGCCACAATGTCGGTGTCTATACCGCTCATGACAGTGCCTATGAAACCGCATTCGACCTGAAGCGGGCGGGGGTGGCAATTGCGGCTATCGTGGATTGCCGCACCAACCCGGACTCGGCGCTTCTGGACGAGGCGCGGGCGCTGGGCATCGAGGTGCTGGCGGGCCATAGCGTTTACGATACGTCGGGGCGTCTGCGCGTTTCCTCCATCACTGTCGGTCGCACTGGCGGGTCTTCCAAGCGCAAGATCAAGGTGGATGCGCTGGTGGTTTCTGCCGGCTGGACGCCTTCGGTGCATCTCTTCTCGCAATCTCGCGGCAAGCTGACATATGACACGGAAAACCAGCGTTTTCTGCCGGATGTGCATGTGCAGGAGTGCGTTTCCATCGGTGCCTGCAATGGTACCGATGATCTGACCGCCCTGATTGCCGAGGCCGCATCTGCGGGTGGTGGAACGGCGGATTTTTCCGCCAGCAACGCGCATACATGGACTGGCGGCATGATCGGTGCTGCCGAAGGGGCGGGCGAAGGCGACAACGTCAAGGCCTTTATCGATTTCCAGCATGATGTTTGCGCCAAGGATATTCGCCTTGCGGTGCGCGAAGGCATGCACTCCATCGAGCACATTAAGCGCTTCACCACCAACGGTATGGCGTCGGATCAGGGCAAGATGTCCAACATGCATGGTCTGGCCATCGCCTCCGAAGCGCTGGGGCGTGATTTGCCCAAGGTGGGGCTGACGACATTCCGTGCGCCTTATACCCCGGTTACCTTCGGCACGCTGGTCGGCCATTCACGCGGAAAACTGTTCGACCCGGCTCGCAAGACACCGATGCATGCACTGGAAGAGACGGCCGGTGCCGCCTTCGAGGATGTGGGCAACTGGAAACGCGCATGGTTCTATCCCCGTGCCGGTGAAGACATGCACCAGGCCGTGAACCGCGAATGCAAGACGGTGCGCGAAACGGTGGGCGTGTTTGATGCGTCGACGCTGGGCAAGATCGAGGTCGTTGGGCCTGATGCGGCGAAGTTCCTGAACCTTCTTTATACCAACGCCTGGGACACGCTGAAACCCGGCCGCTGCCGTTATGGCATCATGACCCGCGAAGACGGTTTCGTCTATGATGACGGCGTGGTGGGACGTCTGGCCGAGGACCGTTTCCATGTGACGACGACGACCGGCGGTGCACCGCGCGTGTTGCAGCACATGGAAGATTATCTCCAGACCGAATTCCCTGATCTCAATGTCTGGCTGACATCTGCCACCGAACAGTGGGCCGTCATTGCCGTGCAGGGGCCTAGGGCGCGGGAGGTGATTGCGCCGCTGGTCGAGGGCATCGACCTTTCGCCTGAGGCTTTCCCGCATATGGCGATTGCCGAGGGTACGATTTGTGGCGTGCCGACACGGCTGTTCCGCGTTTCTTTCACGGGCGAACTCGGTTTCGAAATCAACGTACCCGCCGATTTCGGCCCTGCCGTCTGGAAGGAAATTTCCGAGCGGGCGCAGGCTATCGGCGGGTGCGTCTATGGCACCGAGACCATGCATATTCTGCGCGCCGAAAAGGGCTATATCATCGTCGGGCAGGATACCGATGGCACGGTGACGCCTGACGATGCGGGGCTTGGCTGGGCGGTCTCCAAGAAGAAGACCGATTTCGTCGGTATTCGCGGGCTTCAGCGCCCGGATTTGATGCGTGAAGGCCGCAAGCAACTGGTAGGCCTCTTGCCGAAAAATCCGCATGACGTGCCGGAAGAGGGCGGGCAGATCGTGGCCGATCCGAACCAGCCCAAACCGATGACCATGCTGGGCCATGTGACATCATCCTACTGGTCGGAAAATCTCGGCCGTTCCATCGCCTTCGGGCTAGTGGCCGGTGGCCGGGCGCGGATGGGCGAAACGCTGTATATTCCGCTCGCCGACAAGACGATTGCGGTGGAGGTGACGGACATGGTGTTCTTCGACAAGGAAGGAGGCCGTATCAATGGCTGATATCGCAATGGCAAACCGTACATTGGTTCTGGACGGCGCACGCGCCGGGTCCGCAACCGTCTCCATCAAGATGGCTGCACCCGCTTATCGGCTGTCGTTGCGAGCCAAGGCGGATGCGGTGACCGAGCTTTCGCAAGCGCTGGATATCAGCCTGCCGCAGGTTCCGAAAACGTCCACCACATCAGCCTTGCGGGCCGCACTTTGGCTGGGGCCGGATGAATGGCTGGTGATCGATCAGGGCGAAAGCAACCTGATGGACGCCTGCGCCACTGTCTCCGCCGCCCATTCCGCAACCGACGTCTCCCACCGCAACACGGCCATCACCGTTTCCGGGGATGGCGCGGAAGCCACGCTGAATACGGGCTGCCCGCAGGATTTGTCTCTGGCCGCGTTTCCGGTTGGCGCCTGCACGCGCACACTTTTCGGCAAGGCCGAAGTCGTGTTGTTGCGCGTGACGGACGATACGTTCCGGGTGGAATGCTGGCGCTCGTTTGCGGACTATGTGTTCGGGTTGCTGGATGAGGGCGCGCGGGACGCTTGAGGCCGCTTGATCTTAGGACAGGTCAGGCAGGAATTATGCACTGCCTGACGCACCTTCTCAGTTTCTGGCGCCAAGCGCCAAACGGCATGCCAAACCGGCAAACATGGTTGCCAGCAGATATTGCGGCAGTTTGGGAAAGCGGCTGGCTGCGGACAGACGGCGACGGATGCCGGTTCCCAACAGAATGACGGCACCATTCACCAGAAAACCGATGCCGTTCAGAATGCTGGCGAGCAGCACCATCTGGATGAGCATCGAGCTGCCATTCGGATCGATAAATTGCGGAAAAAGCGCCAGCACGAACAGTGCCATTTTCGGATTGAGGATGTTGGTGGCAAGACCCTCGCTGAAAATCCGTTTGACGGATAGTTTTCTGAGACCCGCCGATGGCGCAAAGGTTGAGCTTCGTGTGCGAAGGGTCTTGTACGCCAGGTAGAGCAGATAGGCGCAGCCTGCCCAACGTACGATCTCATAGGCCATGGGAACCCTCAGAATAAGCTGGGACAGGCCGAGCGCGGCGGCGATTGCATGGCAATATGTTCCGGCGGCTATTCCCGCATAGGTGAGAAAACCGGCGGATCGACCCTGGCTGACACTACGAGAGGCAATGAGAAGCATATCAGGGCCGGGCGTCGCAGTCAGAACGAGCGCTGCGGCGGAAAAAAGCATGAGAGTGGAAAAGTCCGGCATATGATTTCCTTTTGAAATGGGAGCCGGAATTCCGATGTAGCACCGTTGCGGCGGATTGCAACCGTGCTTGTTTACACTGCGATCTTTTGTGTCTGGTAGAATGTAGTTGACGTTTCCCTCTTTCGTCATTCCGGCCCTGAGCCGGAATCCATCAGATGCGCGTCTGCGTGTCGGAAGAGTTTTCCGACCTGACGGACGTCACGTCGCTGGACCCCGCACTCCAGTGCGGAGGGTGACGGAGTGGATGGGCCGGGCCGGGATGAAGAAAGGGCGTGTTACGCCGCCTTCTCCTGCATCCGCATATACCCGACCGTCGCCAGCCACAGCACAACCCCGATCAGGAGCAAGACACCGGCAATCGAGTACTGCACCATGTCGCGCCCCGTCCATGGGCCAACCAAGAAGAAGCAGCTGGCGGCACCGATGATGGGCAGGATGGTGGGGGTGCGGAAGTGTTTGTGGGCGACCTTGTCCTTGCGCAGCACCAGAACCGCGATGTTGACGATGGTGAAGACGCCGAGCAGCAGCAGCGCCGTGGTGCCGCCAAGCGCTGGGACGCCGCCCGCGAAGGCGATCAGGCCGATGGCGATGATCGAGGTGAAGACGATGGCGATATAGGGTGTCTGACGGCCCTTGTGGACTTTGCCCAGCGCTGCGGGCAACACGCCTTCGCGGCTCATTCCGTAGATCAGGCGGCTGGCCATCATCATGTTGATGAGCGCAGAATTGGCGACCGCAAACATGGTGATGATGCCGAAAATACCGATGGGGAAGTTGGGCGCGCCTGCCGCGACGACCTTCAGGAGCGGCGTCTCGCCCTCACCAAGATCGGACGCGGAGACGAGCGTGATGGCCGAGATCGCCACCAGAATGTAGATGATGCCGGTGATGACGAGGCCGCCCAACAGCACCTTCGGGAAGATGCGCGAGGGTTGCTTGCACTCTTCGGCCATATTGACCGAGTCCTCAAAGCCGACCATGGCGAAGAAAGCGAGCGTCGTGGCCGCAACCACCGACCAGATAACGCCGTGATCTCCCGCAGGCTCGAACGTCCAGACGCGCGACACATCGCCCTGTCCGTTGCCGATGGCCCAGAAGCCGATGCCGATGATGATGAGAAGGCCGGTCAATTCAACGATGGTGAGGACGACATTCATCTTCACGCTCTCGCCCACGCCACGGAAATTGATGAGCGCGATGGCGGCGATGAAGGCGATGGCAACGCCGGTGACGCCGAATGCACCGAAATCAAAGCCCGTCACCGTCGTGAAGTTGGCGGCGAAGGCGCGCGAGGCGGTGGAGGCGGAGGTGACGCCCGACGACATGACGGTGAAGGCGACGAGGAAGGTGATGAAATGCACGCCGAACGCCTTATGCGTGTAAAGTGCGGCACCTGCGGCCTTCGGATATTTCGTCACCAGTTCCAGATAGGAGCATGCGGTCAACAGCGCGACGCCAAAGGCGATCATGAACGGCAGCCAGACGACGCCACCCACTTCTGCGGCAACCTGACCCGTTAGTGCATAAATACCGGTGCCGAGAATATCCCCGACTATGAACAGCAGAAGAAGCCCCGGGCCTATGACGCGCTTGAGTTCCGTTTGCGGCTCAGCGGAGTCGTCGGGTTGCGTCACATTTTGCGCCATTGAATTGTCCCCCATGCAATGTGTTGCATTGAACGCGGAAAGGGGGACTAGGTTCCCGTTTTGGGCGAGAGAACTTTGTGCGCAATGCCTGACCGCTGGCTGCTTGCAACGGCGAAAGACATCAAGATGCAGTGCGCGTTACCCGTCCTCCGGCCTGTCTTCCGGGTTGAACTGGCTGATCGTTGTCCACCGCGCCGTGAGTGCTGGTTTCTTTTCGTCTTCGATTTCCACCGTCACGTCATAGGTGTTCATCAGCATCGCTCCGCCGCGGAAGCGGGCTTCGGCGAGGGTGAAGTGGCCACGGATGCGGGCGCCGCTTTTGACGGGGGCGACGAAGTGGAGTTTGTCGAAGCCGTAATTGATGCCCATGGTCTGTTCGCGGATTTTGGGCAGGGCGCTATAATTCATGGCCGAAAGCAGCGAAAGCGTCAGGAAGCCGTGGGCGATGGTGCCGCCGAAGAGGCTTTCGGCGGCGGCGCGTTCCGGGTCCGTGTGGATGAACTGGTCGTCGAGCGTCGCCTTGGCGAAGGCGTCGATCATCGGCTGATCGACGGTGATCCAGTCCGATACACCAACTTCGGAGCCGACCAGGTCTTTAACGTCAGCCAGAGAAATTTCCTTGGGCATGGTTCCTCGCGAAGACATGGCATTTAATCACTGTGACGTGCCGAACTTTACAGTGGCGGGCCCAAAGAACAATGGCCTTTTGCAATGCAGCATTCAAGGCTTCAGATAGAACACCACCGAACGGGCTGGCAGATGGGCGGGATTGCCGAAATCCGTGCCGATGGCTTGCCAACCCTCTCCGGGAAGCGAAAACGGAACGACGGCGTGGGTGCGGTTGAACAGAATGGCCAGCCGGGCCGGTTCATCGGTCACGGTGTCATGGGTTTTGACGATAACGGCAAGCGGAGTACCTTCCGGCTTTTCCCAGTCCGTCGCGGTCATCGGCTCTCCAGACGGCGACAGCCAGCAGATGTCATCGGTGTGGGGCGAGAAGAAATCCATCTCGCTGAAAGCACTGAAGCGCTTTCGCAGATTGGACAGGAACGCCGTGTGCTCGATCAGTTCTGGCGAAAGTGCTTCCCAATCGACCCATGTGATCGCGTTATCCTGACAATAGGCATTGTTGTTGCCCTGCTGGCTGCGTCCACCTTCGTCACCGGCCGTCAGCATGATCGTGCCGCGTGTGGCAAACAGCGTTGAAAGCATGGATTTGACGTCGTTGATGCGGACCGCATGGATGGCCTCGTCATCCGTCTGGCCTTCGACGCCATTGTTCCACGAGTGGTTTTCATCGTGGCCATCGCGGTTGTCTTCGCCGTTGGCCTCGTTGTGTTTGTGGGTATGGGACACAAGATCGAACAGTGTGAAACCATCATGGGCGGCAAGGAAATTGACGCTGCGGGTTTCGGTTCTGTCGTGGCGGGAAAAGACGGGCGAGGAGCCAGCCAGCGCATCGGCGAGCGCGCCGGTGGTCGAGGCGTCGCCGCGCCAGTACCGGCGCAGATCATCGCGAGCGCGATCGTTCCATTCGAGGAAGTTTTCCGGGAAATTGCCGAGCTGGTAACCGCCGGGGCCTATGTCCCAGGGTTCTGCAATCATCACGCGGTCGTGCAACAACGAGTCGGTATGAAGGGCGGCAAGCGTTTCGCTCGCCGTATCGAAGCCATCAGCAGTTCGCCCAAGAATGGGCGCAAGATCGAATCGGAAGCCGTCGATGCCAGCATGCGCCACGAAGTGCCTGAGCGTATCGACGATCAGTTGGCGGACTTGCGGGTGATTGCAGGCAACGGTGTTGCCGGTGCCGGTATCGTTGACCAGTGTGCCGGGATCATCAGGCAGATGGCGGTAATAGGTGAGGTTATCCAGACCGCGCAACGAGAGCGTCGAGCCGAAGCGGTCACTCTCGCCGGTGTGGTTGAAGACGAGATCGAGGATGACGCCGATGCCATTGTCGTGCAGGGCCGCTACCGTCTCGCGCAGTTCCTTGATGCCACCGGGGCACAGGCGCGGGTCGAGCGCCATGAAGCCGACGGGATTGTAGCCCCAGCCATTTGTCAGGCCAAGCGGTGGCAAATGACGCTCATCGATCCAGGCTGTGATCGGCATCAGCTCGATGGCATCGACGCCGATGTTTTTGAGATGAGCGATGATGGCAGGATGGGCGAGAGCGGCGACCGTTCCCTTGATCGCTTCAGGCACATCCGGGTGCAGCATGGTGAAGGGTTTGACGGCGACTTCGTAGATGAGGCCGCCCGGCGAAAACAAGGGTGGCTGGCGCTTGACCGGCTGGTCCTGCAAAACGACGGCCTTCGGCATGATGGTTGCCGTGTCTGTGCCAAAGGTCAACAGGGCTGGGTCATGGGTGAAAGGTCGGTCGATCTGCTTGGCATAGGGATCGAGCAGGAGTTTCGACGGGTCGAACCACAGGCCGTGGTCGGGTGCGTAGATGCCATCTGCACGAAAACCGTAGCGTGTGCCGGAGGGTGCGTCCGTGGTGATGCTGTGGATGTCGTTTTCCCCGCGCTGCATGGGGATGCGGGCGGTCTGGGTGTTGCCTGTGGGGTCGAAGAGGCAGAGATCGATTTGGGAGGCGTGGCGGGAGTAGACGGAGAATGCCGTGCCGTTTTCCATGGTGATGGCGCCTTGAGGGGAAACGGTGGGAGTTGGCATGGGGTTTCCGTTCAATTGGTTTATGGGTAGGGCTTACCCCCCTCTGTCCTGCCGGACATCTCCCCCTCAAGCGGGGAGATTAGCTGGGCGCGCTGACGTCACTTCAATCTCGACGGTACAGGTGGCCGGACGGTTGCTGCGAGTCGATCTCCCCACCTGAGGGGGAGATGCCCGGCAGGGCAGAGGGGGGTAAGCCCCACCCGCTACCCTAACCGAAAACCGCAACCGTTACGTAATAACCGTCGGTGCGTCACGCCCCGTGTGCTTCTTGATCCCGGCAATTGCATCGGCTGCCGAAATCAGGTCGGCCAAGGCTTCCTGCGTCTCGATAGTGTGGCGCGATGCGTCTCCTTCGTAGCGCTCGACATAAAGGCGAAGCGTCGCGCCCGCCGTGCCGGTGCCGGACAGGCGGATGACGATACGGGAGCCGCCTTCGAAGAGGATGCGGATGCCCTGGTTCTTGCTGACGGACTGGTCGACTGGATCGTTATAAGCGAAGTCGTCGGCAGCTTTCACCTTCAGCGCGCCGTAGGTGGTGCCAGGCAGGGTGGCGAGTTTTTCGCGCAGGATCGAGACCAGCGTGTTGGCCGCATCGCTATCGACCTCTTCGTAGTCGTGGCGGGAATAATAGTTGCGGCCATATTCGGCCCAGTGCCTGGTGACGATATCCTTGACGCTTTCCTTGCGGGCAGCGACGATGTTCAGCCAGAACAGCACGGCCCAGAGACCGTCCTTTTCGCGGACGTGGTTGGAGCCGGTGCCGAAGCTTTCTTCGCCACACACCGTGACCTTGCCGGCGTCGAGAAGGTTGCCGAAGAACTTCCAACCCGTTGGTGTCTCATACATGCCGATGCCGAGCTTTTCGGCCACGCGGTCAGCGGCGGCACTTGTCGGCATGGAGCGTGCAATGCCGGAAATACCAGCGGCATAGCCGGGCGCTAGCGTGGCGTTTGCAGCGATGATGGCAAGGCTATCGGACGGCGTCACGAACATGCCCTTGCCGACCACCATGTTGCGGTCGCCATCGCCATCCGAGGCCGCGCCGAAATCCGGGCCATCGGCGCTCATCACATCGTCATACATGTCTTTGGCGTGGACCAGGTTCGGATCGGGATGGTGGCCGCCGAAATCGGGAAGTGGTACGGAATTGCGCACCGAACCCGAGGGGGCACCGAGGCGCTTTTCGATGATCTCGACAGCGTAGGGGCCGGTGACGGCGCTCATGCTGTCGACCACGACCCTGAAGCCACCGGCGATGAGGTTGCGGATAGCGGAAAAATCGAACAGCTCTTCCATCAGGGTTGCGTAATCGGCGACTGGATCGATGACCTCGACGGTCATGCCGTCAACATCGGAGGTGCCGATCGTGTCGAGGTCGATATCGGCCGCGTCGGAGATGCGATAGGTCTCGATGGCCTTGGTGCGGTCGAAAATGGCATCGGTGATCTTTTCAGGGGCCGGGCCGCCATTGCCGATATTGTACTTGATGCCGAAGTCTTCGTTGGGGCCGCCGGGATTGTGGCTGGCCGACAAAACGATGCCGCCGAACGCCTTGTACTTGCGGATGATGTTGGATGCCGCAGGTGTGGAAAGAATGCCGCCCTGACCGACCAGAACCTTGCCGAAACCGGCCGCCGCTGCCATCTTGACCGTCTTCTGGATGACGTCGCGATTGTAATACCGGCCATCGCCGCCGATCACCAGCGTCTGGCCCGCAAAGCCTTCCAGGCTGTCGAAGATCGACTGGATGAAGTTCTCGGCGTAATGTTCCTGCGCAAAAACGGGCACTTTCTTGCGAAGGCCCGATGTGCCGGGTTTCTGGTCCTGAAATGGTTTTGTCTGGACGGTGGTGATCGTCATCTATTGGCCTTTCGAAATAAGGTGGGCGTAAAGCTCGGCATACAGGCCTGCGCTTTTTTCCCAGGAAACGTCCGATTTCATGCCCTGCTTCTGCATTTGCGTCCACAATTTCGGTTCGCGATAAAAGCGCACGGTGCGGCGAATGGCGTGCCGCAAACCGTCGGCGGTGATGGAGGAGAACTGCACGCCGGTCGCCACCTTGGCAGCGATGGCGGCGTGGTTGGCATCGATGACGGTGTCGTTCAGTCCGCCATTGCGTGCCACGACCGGAATGCAGCCATAGCGCAGGGCGTAAAGCTGGGTCAGGCCGCAGGGCTCGAAACGCGAGGGGATAATGATGGCATCGCAGCCCGCCTGCATGAGGTGAGACAGCGGCTCGTTATAACCGATGGCGACGCCGACGCGGCCCGGATGACGCGAGGCGGCTGCCAAGAGTGCACCCTCCAGCGAGATTTCGCCCGCACCCAGAACGACCAGACGACCGCCCATGGCGACGATATCATCAACGACTTCGCTGACAAGATCGACACCCTTTTGCCAGGTCAGCCGCGAGATGACGCAAAACAGCGGCCCGCTGTCCTGATCGATGCGGAAATGGCTGGCGACGGCAAGCTTGTTCAACGCTCTCAGCTTGAGATTGGCGGAGGAATAATTGTGGTTGATCAGGTGGTCGCTTGCCGGGTCCCAGACGTCGGCATCGATGCCGTTGACGATGCCGTGCATGACATGGGCGCGACTGCGAATGACGCCTTCCAGCCCCATGCCGAATTCCGGCGTGAGGATTTCTTCGGCGTAAGACGGGCTGACAGTGGTAATGGCCGTTGCGGTCTGCACGCCACCCTTCAGGAAGCTGATGTCGTTGTAATATTCGATGCTTTCGGTGTTGAAGGCATGCGGGGGCAAGCCCAGTTGGCTGAAGATATTGGCGCCGAACTGTCCTTGGAACGCGATATTGTGGATGGTCAGAATGCTCGGAATTTCAGGCGTTTCGCCATAACGCATATAGACCGGCGCCATGGCGGACTGCCAGTCATGGGCATGCATCAGGTCCGGTTTCCAGCCCGGAAGCTTGCCAGCGGCAATTTCCGCTGCGGCCAGCGACAGCGCTGCAAAGCGCTTCCAGTTATCGGGGAAATCCTTGCCGGTGGAATCCAGGTAGGGACCGGCGGGGCGATCATAATAGGCGGGCGCATCGAGGATCAGAAGGTCGAGGCCTTCGTGATATGCTTCCAGAATGTCGGCATGTTCGCCCAGCAGTTCCATTTCGGCGATTTTCACCGCGTCGGTGGTCACCGCCTTGACCGCGGGGTAACCGGGAATGAGCGTGCGCGTGTTAACGCCGAACGTCTTGAGTGTTATGGGAAGCGCGCCAGCAACATCGGCGAGCCCCCCTGTCTTGATGAGTGGATAGACTTCGGACGCAACCGAAAGAACATTCATGAGGTCTATAAATCCAGCTTGTCGATCATCGATTGGGTTATCAGGCAGATGCCGCTTTCGGTGCGGCGGAAACGTTTGCCGTCCAGTTCCGGGTCTTCTCCCACGACCAGTCCTTCGGGAATGACCACACCATGGTCGATCACCACGTTGCTGAGTTGAGCGTGACGACCGATCTTCACACTCGGAAGAACGACGGCATTCTCAAGGCGCGAATAGGAATTGGCCCTGACACCGGTGAACAACAGGCTGCGATTGAGCGACGAGCCGGAAATGATGCAGTCACCTGCAACCACCGACGAGGTGGCCGAGCCGCGGCGCTTGTCATCGTCATGGACGAATTTGGCAGGCGGCAGAATTTCCGCATAGGTCCAGATCGGCCACGACTTGTCGTAGATATCGAGGTCGGGCACGATGTCTGTGAGGTCGATGTTGGCCTGCCAATAGGCGTCGATCGTGCCGACGTCACGCCAGTAGGGGCCATTTTCGAAATCGGAGCGGACGCAGGACGCTGCAAAGCGATGCGCAACCGCTTTGCCGTGACGCACGAGGTGGGGAATGATGTCCTTGCCGAAATCGCGGCTGGAATTGGGGTCGGCGGCATCGCGGCGCAGGCACTCCATCAGGAACTTGGTGTGGAAGACGTAGATACCCATGGAGGCAAGCGCCATATCCGGATTGCCGGGAATGCCCGGAGGATCGGCAGGCTTTTCGATGAAATCGATGATTTCATCCTTTTCGTTGACATGCATGACGCCGAAACCGACGGCTTCCATGCGCGGCACTTCGAGGCAGCCGATGGTGACGTCAGCACCGGAATCCACATGCTGTTGCAGCATGTATTCGTAGTCCATCTTGTAGATATGATCGCCCGCCAGGATGACCATGTATTCGGGTCCGTGGGACTCGATGATGTCGATGTTCTGGTAAACCGCGTCAGCGGTGCCCTCATACCATTGCGTTTCGGATACGCGCTGGGAGGCCGGCAGAATATCGAAGCTTTCGTTACGCTCCGGGCGGAAGAAGTCCCAGCCGCGCTGAAGGTGGCGGATGAGCGAGTGAGCCTTGTACTGTGTGGCGACGCCGATGCGGCGAATGCCCGAATTCAACGCATTTGAGAGCGCGAAATCGATAATGCGGGCCTTGCCACCGAAATAGACGGCTGGCTTGGCGCGTCGATCCGTCAATTCCTTCAAGCGGCTGCCACGGCCGCCCGCAAGCACATATGCCATCGCATCACGTGCCAGCGGCTGAACTCTCTTCTCACTCATAGCATTCCTCCCGAAAAATGTCGTCTGTTCCCATAATATCAAAGCGCCGATTGTGTGTTCAGCGCCCCTTTTTATTCAAGCTCCAGCATGATGACGGCGAGCGGCGGCAGTGTCAGTGTCGCGCCGACCTGGCCGCCTGCATCCACAGCCTGCACGCGTCCGCCATTGCCCTTGCCTGTGCCGCCATAGATTTCGGCATCGGTGTTGAGCACTTCGCGCCAGCGCCCGGCTGTCGGTAACGGCACGTAGAAATTCTCCCGGTAGACAGGCGTCAGGTTGGAAATGACCGCGACCGGCTTTTCACCCGGTGCGAGGCGCAGCCATGCCAGAACCGAATTTTCGTGGTCATCGGCAATCAGCCACTGGAAACCTTCCGGCTCGCAGTCACGTGCATGCAGTGCTCCTTTGGAGCGGTACATGAAATTCAGGTCGCGCACGAGGCGGCGCATGCCTTCATGCATATGATATTGCAGCAGGTTCCAGTCGAGCGAGGTCTTTTCGTTCCACTCGCTCCACTGCGCGAATTCCTGCCCCATGAACAAGAGCTTCTTGCCAGGGTAACCCCACATGAACGCATAGTAGGCGCGCAGATTGGCGAATTTCTGCCAGTCGTCGCCCGGCATCTTGGCAATCATCGAGCCCTTGCCGTGCACCACTTCATCGTGTGAAATCGGCAGCACGAAGTTTTCGCTGAAAGCGTAGAGCAGGCCAAAGCTGAGTTCCTGATGGTGGAACTTGCGGTGCACGGGCTCGCGCTGGAAATAGCTCAGCGTGTCGTGCATGAAGCCCATATTCCACTTGAAACCGAAGCCTAGTCCGCCTTCATGGACCGGCTGTGACACCTTTGGCCACGAGGTGGATTCTTCGGCGATCGTCATGACACCAGGGTGGTTGCCATAGATCAACGTGTTCATCTGCTGGAGAAAACGTACGGATTCCAGGTTTTCGCGCCCACCATATTCGTTGGGCACCCACTCGCCTTCCTTGCGGGAATAATCGAGGTAGAGCATGGAGGCGACGGCGTCGACGCGCAGGCCATCGAGATGGAATTTCTCGGCCCAATAGAGCGCGTTGTTGATGAGGTAGGACATGACCTCGACACGACCGAAATTGTAGATCGCGGTGTTCCAGTCGGGGTGGAAGCCCTGACGCGGATCGGCATGTTCGTAAAGGGCCGACCCGTCGAACCATTTCAGGCCGTGCTCATCAACCGGGAAGTGGGCGGGAACCCAATCCAGGAGAATGCCGATGCCGACCTTGTGGGCGCCGTTGACGAAACGGGCAAAGCCTTCCGGCTCGCCGAACCGGGCGGTCGGCGCATAAAGGCCTGTTGTCTGGTAGCCCCAGGACGGATCATAGGGATGTTCGGAAATCGGCATGAACTCGATATGGGTGAAGCCCATGTCGGCGCAGTAGGGAATGAGGCGTGCTGCCAGTTCATCCCATGTCAGAAACGCGCCGTTTTCGCCATATTGCCAGGATGAGGCGTGAACCTCGTAGATAGTGATGGGCTGGCGGCGCTGGTCGATGCTGGCCCAATGCTTGCGATGCGCGTCGTCATCCCATTCCTGCACGAGTTCGGGTGTGGTTATGGAGGCATTTTTCGGGCGCAATTCGGCGCGGCGGGCATAGGGGTCTGCTTTCAGGGGCAATAATTCGCCATGTGGGCCGATGATTTCGAACTTGTAGCTGCAACCGGCATAAACATCCGGGGCGAAGATTTCCCAGATGCCGGTGTCCTTGCGAAAGCGCATGACGTGGCGGCGGCCATCCCAATTGTTGAAATCACCCACCACCGACACGCGTCGGGCGTTGGGTGCCCAGACGGCAAAATGGAAGCCTTCCACGCCTTCGAGTTTTAGCGGATGTGCGCCCATCTTGTCGAAAAGGCGAAGATGCGAGCCCTCACGCACGAGATAATCGTCCATCGGCCCAAGTACGGGACCGAAGCTATAGGGGTCGGTCACCGCCCATTCCGCGTCGTCGCGCAACGCGCGGTAACGGATCGGCTGACGTTTAGACAGTGTGATGGGGCCTTCGAAGAAACCATCGGCATCGGTGCGGATCAAGTCGCCAGCAACGGTGCCATCGAGTGCCATGACCGTCACCTCTTCCGCGCCGGGAATGAAGCAGCGGGCCACAAAGCCGTCCGGCGTCTGGTGGACGCCTAAGACGGCAAAGGGGTTGGAATGCAAACCGCTCTTGATTGCCTCGATCTCAGCCTTAGCGATGGTGCCAGTCTTTTTCTCTTCGGCAGAATTGAGCGGTTTTTTCATCAGGCTCTCCAGATTTCGGACGCATATTGCCGGATCGTCCTGTCGGACGAGAACCAACCCATGCGCGCCGTATTGCGTACGGTTTTTTCGTACCAGCTTGCCGGTTCGCTCCAGATGGCATCGACGTCACGCTGTGCCTGTGCGTAAGCGTCGAAGTCTGCAGCGACCATGAACCAGTCATTGTTGTAGATGCCGTCCATCAGCCCGGCGAAGCGCGATGGGTCATCTGGCGAAAACACGCCTGATGCGATGGAGGACAGAGCTTGCGACAGCTCGGCGGAATTTTCGATGATGGCGCGCGGATTGTGCCCTTCGGAACGCGCCTCGGAGACTTCCTGCGCCGTCTTGCCGAAAATCATGATGTTTTCAGCGCCGACATGCTCCAGCATTTCGACGTTGGCACCGTCCAGCGTGCCGATGGTGAGCGCGCCATTCAGACCGAACTTCATGTTGCCGGTGCCTGACGCCTCCATGCCAGCCGTGGAAATCTGTTCGGACAGATCTGCCGCCGGAACCATGATTTCCGCAAGGGATACGTTGTAATTTGGAATGAAGACCACTTTCAGAAGACCGCGAACTGCAGGATCGTTGTTGATGACACGCGCGATATCATTGGCGAGCTTTATGATCAGCTTGGCGTTGTGATAACTCGGCGCTGCTTTGCCAGCAAAAAACTTAACGCGTGGCACCCAATCCAGTTCCGGGCGCGAGCGAATTTGATCGTAAAGGGCAACGGCCTCGATCAGGTTCAACAGCTGGCGTTTATATTCATGAATACGTTTGATCTGGATGTCGAACATGGCGGAGGGATCGACGCGGATGCCCATGCGCTGCGCCACCAGATTGGCAAGGCGAACCTTGTTCTGGCGTTTGATTTCGGCAAACTTTTCCCGGAAGCCCGCATCGTCTGCAAAGCGATCAAGCGCCACCAGCTTTTCTGCGTCATCGAGGAATTCATCGCCGATGGATTCACGAATGAGGCCTGTGAGGCCGGGGTTGCACTGCATCAGCCAGCGGCGAGGGGTGATGCCGTTGGTCTTGTTGTTGATGCGGTCCGGATAGAGCATGTGAAGGTCGGAAAACACCGTTTCCTTCATCAGTTCCGTGTGCAGCGCCGACACGCCATTGATGGAATGCGAGCCGATAAAGGCGAGGTTGCCCATGCGCACGCGGCGTTCGCCGCCTTCTTCGATGAGCGAGATGGAGCGGATCTGCTGGTCGACCAGCTTCTTTTCCTTGCGGGCAAAGACGAGTGTCTGCGCGTTGATCGCGTAGATGATCTGCATATGGCGCGGCAACAGACGCTCCAGCAATGGTACCGGCCAGCTTTCCAGAGCCTCGGGCAGAAGCGTGTGGTTGGTATAGGAGAACGTGCCGCGCGTGAGCGTCCACGCTTCATCGAATGTCAGGCCGTGGACATCGCACAGAAGGCGCATCATTTCGGCAATGGAAATGGCTGGATGCGTATCGTTGAGCTGGACGGACACCTTGTCCGGCAGGTTGGTGAAATCAGGATACTGCTGCAAATGGCGGCGCAGAATGTCTTGGAGCGAAGCGGACGAGAAGAAATATTCCTGTCGCAGGCGCAGTTCCTGGCCGGCAGGGTTGGCGTCGGCAGGGTAAAGCACGCGGGTCAGGGCTTCCGCCTTGTTGCTTTCGCGCAGCGCGCCGATGTGGTCGCCCGCGTTGAAGGCGTCGAGGAGGATCGGGTCGATGGGCTGGGCCGACCATAGACGCAGCGTGTTGACGCGGGTGCCGCGCCAGCCGACCACAGGTGTGTCGAAGGCAGTGGCAATCATGCGCTCGGATGGTTTCCAGACGAACCGCTCCGGGTCTTCGTAACCGCCAACGGTTTCGACCGAGCCACCAAAGCCGATTTCGTAGGAGCTTTCGCGACGCTCGAATTCCCAAGGATTGCCGTGGGCAAGCCACGTCTCTGGCAGTTCCACCTGCCAGCCATCGGCCATCTGCTGACGGAAAAGGCCGTGAACGTAGCGGATACCATAGCCGTATGCCGGGATATCGACGGTTGCCATGGATTCCATGAAGCAGGCGGCGAGGCGGCCAAGACCGCCATTGCCCAGCGCTGCATCCGGCTCCAGACCAGCGATGACATCGTAATCGACGCCGAGCGACGTCAGCGCCTCCTTGATCTCGCCCATCAGGCCGAGATTGGAGATGGCGTCGCGCATCAGACGGCCGATGAGGAATTCCAGAGACAGATAATAAACGCGTTTGGAATCGGTCGCATAAGCCTTGCGGGTGGATTCCATCCATTTGTCGATGACGCGGTCCCGAATGACCAGAATGGTGGCGGTGAGCCAGTCATGCGGCTTTGCGACCTTGACGTCCTTGCCGATGCGGTAGGTCAGTCGTTCGATGATTTCAGAGGCGAGAACGTCCGGCTCCGAGCTGCGCGGCGCGGGGCGAGGAAGATCGTTTGTTTCGAGTTTATTGATCATTGGTCGGTCAGCACCTTGGTGGGAGGATAGTGTCTGATTCTGTCGATCGGCGTGGCTGTCATCCCGGCAATTTATGCACCGATACGGGGTTGTGGCAACAGCCGTCTTGTCGAAAATATGAATGACTTTAGAGTGTTACGACAAGCGTGTGCTTGTTGTATGAAAATAATGAAAAAACCACGCAAACCGGTGTGGTCTGCATGGTCTGTAAAACGGCGGTTATGGATTTCAGTTTGTCAGACGGCTGACATCGCCAGATGCTTTCCGGGCGATATCGCCAAAGGCCTCGACGATTTCTTCCATATTCTCCGGCGCGTAATAGTTGTCGGCGCTGGTGGCGCAGGCCTGAAGAAGCGACTTGCCTCTGGCGGGCGCCATGAAGGCGACCGTGAAAATGTTGATATCGTCGGCTTTCGCTTTTGCGCATGTGCTGCGAACCGCAGCATCTACCGGCGCGTTCCAGTCGCTGCTCGATCCCGTCATTTCGCCGTCCGTCATCAGGACGATGTAGCGTTTGAAGGACAGATTGCCCTTCTTTTTATGCTCGTCGCGTTCTTTGGTATTGGTGCTTTTCAATGCGTCGAAAGCGGTGGTGAGCGCTGCATCCGCATTGGTTCCGCCCTGCGGGACGAGCGGGATGGCCTGCACATAGGTGTTGGCCTTCTTCGTTCCCCAGTCGAGGTCCTGCCCGGCAAAGCTCTTGTCGTTATAGGCGATTGCACCGGTGCGAACAAAGGTCGATTCAGGCGATCCGGAGGCCCTGTAAGTCGTGTCTGAGGTGTTGAGGGTCGTCACGAGATAGCTGACAGCGGTTTTCAGTGAGGTGCTTTTCGCCACGTAGCACGGGCTCGTTGCCTTCAGTGCTGAAGAGTTGTTGCTCCAGTTTTGGGCCGTGAAATTCTGGCACGAACTCTTGCTTTTATCGAGCGTATCGGTCTTGAAAGACATCGAGCCGGAACGGTCCAGCACCAGATACATCGACATGGGGGAGCCGTTGTTGAAGCTGCTCTCCGACGTGCTGGTGGCGCTGAGTGTCATGGAGTTCGCGCCGATCAGGCCGAGCAGCGGGTTGAGCGGCATCTGGTAGGTGACGGTTGTGGCGATGCGGAAACCGTTTCCCTTGGCGGTCTTAAATCGGGTTGCCACCGAGCCGATGTTCTCATCGAGCGCCTTCTGTTCGACTTGGCTTAGTTCCTGCGCGAAATCGGCGGCACCGATGAAACGTTTGACTTCCGCCTTGAGCTGCTCATCGCTCTCCGCACCCTCCGATTCCCGGAATTTGGTGGCGGCGGCCAGAGTTCCCGAATCGGCGACATTCTGCAAATCCGATTTGGTTTGCATGACCTTGGTCAACTCTAGCCCGGCGCCTGCAACCCCCATCAACAGCGGCAATGCCACCGCTGTCATCATGGCGAAGTTGCCCTGCCTGTCGCTCAGCAGCGCCCGCATCCGTGTTTTCATTCCGGCACCGTTGAACATCATGTCCGCCTGTTCGATCGTGAGATGAAATCACATCTACTGCGGGGCGATGGAGATTTTCCTAACGCAATCTGAACAAATTGAACGAGTGTTCAAAACGGGACGGATTTCTGTCGTGAAACGAGGCTGTGCGCCATCCCGATACGAGGCCGGTCACGTTGCGGGACAATCAGGCCTTGACGGGGATGACGTCCACGGCCTGTGTGGTCTGCTGGTTGCCGTAGCTTTTCAAGACACCGATGACAGGAGCGATATCGGCATAGTCGCGTCCGTAACCCACGACGATATGGTCGTTGCCCGCGACGATGTCGTTGGTGGGGTCCAGTTCGATATAGCCCGTCGCCTCACCGCACCAGACGCGTACCCAGGCATGCATGGCGTCGGCGCCCTCCAGCCGTTCCTTGCCCGCAGGCGGAATGGTGCGCAGAAAGCCGCTGACATAGCCTGCGGGAATGCCCAGGCTGCGCAGCGCCGAGATCATGATATGCGAGAAATCCTGGCAGACGCCCCGCTTCAGCTTGAAGGCTTCGGCTGGTGTCGTATCGACGGTGGTCGCCTCGCCATCATATTTGAAGTCCTTATAGATGCGTTTGCACAGCGCCAGCGCAATTTCACGGATCGTCATGCCGGGCTTTATCGTCTCGCGTGCGTAAGCCGCAATGGCGGCGTTTTCACCGATGCGGGGGCTGAGACCTGCGAGGTGGTGTGGCGATTGCGGATCGAGCGACCAGACGGTGGCGAGATCGCGCGGGAGTTTTGAAAGCTCGGGCGAAAAATCAGCCGTCAGTGAGGTGCTTTCCACCGAAACGCGGGCTTGCATGCGGATATCCAGCTTGTCATGCGACGCCCGCAGAAAGACCGAGGTCGCGGTTTGCTGGAAGAAATCGTTGAAAACCGTGCGCTCTTCGGGTGCGGGGGAGACGCTCAGCGATCCCGCGATCAGCCTCTGCCTGCCGGGAATTGACAGCGGCATCACGCGGATGATGTGGCGCGCGCCTGACGCCAGCGTATCGTAGATATAGCCCATGTGCAGCGTCAGATCGTAGAGCATGGGTTATCCGAGATATGTCTGGGCAAGAAGGTCCGAGAGATGTTCGAGATCCTGCTCCAACTGCACGAAGACGGCCGGCGACAGATTTTCCGGGGTCATGACCGCAAGGCCTGAGTGGACCCGCATCACCTCGCGGTAGAAAGGCGACATCTGACCGTTGACGAAGGCGTTAGGCAGTTGCTCCACCTCGGTGCGGATTTCGTTGAGCTGGAAGAGAATAGAGCGCGGGTTGAGCGGGTCGAGGCCGAGCAGGTCCATCACCGTCAGCGCGGCCGTATTCACATTGTAGCGGCGGCGATGGGTCATGACGCTGTCGCCGATTTCGAGCAGCATGTCGTAGGAACCATCCGGTGCATCTGGGCCGCTCATGTGGCCGAGCAGGCGTGTCAGATGCAGTCCGCGTTCCAGATATCGACCGATGGAGAGGAAGCGCCAGCCGGTGAAACGGTACATGTTTTCGTGCACCAGCCCGGCAAAGCCCGCCAGTTTGCGCAACAGAACCGTCATGGCATGGGTGGCGTCGTCGCCTGCTGCGACCTTGCTCTGGAAGCGGCGGGCAGTTTTGGCCAGATCGTTCAGCGCCAGCCATCCATCCGGGGAAAAGCGGTCTCTGATGTTGCTGGCGGAATAGATCGCGCTGTTGAGGTTGGCGATCAGGCTTGCCGGAACGGATTCCTCCACGTCGATATCGACGGTTTCGAGATAGGCGGTGACGTGGGCCAGAAGCGGCTGCTTGGGATCGGCGGATTCGGCAAAGCGGGCGTGCCAGGCACGCAAAATCCGAAGGGCACCTTCGGAGCGCTCGATATAACGACCCAGCCAGAACAGATTGTCTGCAGCACGGCTTGGCAGGCTGCCGGGCATGTTGCGGATGAAGTTTTCTTCTGCAGGCAAAAGCGTTGTGCGCTCCACCGGCTTGTCGGAGACGATCCAGACATCGGCGGCACTGCCGCCTGCCTGCATGGCGATGGCGGCCGTGTCATTGCTGCGACCGATGCGGGCAAAGCCACCGGGCATGACCTGCCAGCCGTCCTGCGTACGGGCTGCAAAAACGCGCAGACTCATGGGGCGCGGGACCAGCTTGCCGTCGACATAAGCGGGTGTCGTAGAGAGTGTGACGACTTCCTGTCCGACCAGCTTGTGGCCATCGCTTGCCAGCCAGTCGCCAATGGAATCCTTGGCGGTCTCCCGCAGCGACGAGCCGAGAACCGACTGGCCGTTATCATCGAAGAAGGGCAGGCGCGAGTAGGCTGGACCGATGACCATGCGCTCGATATTGCGCGCGACGTGTTCACGCTCCGCCGGCTGCCCGCACCACCATGTGGCGATGGACGGCATGGCCAGATCCTCGCCCAGGAGATGGCGGCAGATGGCGGGCAGGAAGGCGAGAAGCGCGCGGGTTTCCAGAATGCCGGTTCCCAGCGCGTTGACCATGCTCAGCGAACCAGCACGGAGCGCCTGGACCATTCCGGGGGTGCCGATATGGGAGTTCTGGTCCAGTTCCAGCGGGTCGGTATAGGACGCATCCAGCCGCCGCCACAAAACGCCGATCGGTTTGAGACCCGCCACGGTGCGGACCATGACGCGGTTGTTGACCACGGTCAGGTCTTCGCCTTCCAGCAGCATGAAGCCGAGATAGCGAGCGATATAGGCGTGTTCGAAATAGGTTTCGCTGGCAGGTCCGGGCGTCAGAACTGCGATGCGGTCATCCGGATGCTGGCGGTGCGATTGCAACGTATCGCGAAAGGCGCCGAAAAAGGAGGCGAGGCGGTGAACGTGGGATTCGGCGTAGATATCGGAGAAGGCGCGCGTGGTGGCAACGCGGTTTTCCAGCGCAAAACCTGCGCCGGATGGCGCCTGCGTGCGGTCCGCCAGCACCCACCAGTTGCCGTCTGGCCCACGTCCGATTTCGAACGAACAGAAATGCAGATAGTGGCCATCGGCCGGTTTGACGCCAGCCAGTGGGCGCAGATATTCGGGGTTGGAGGCAAGCAAGGACGGTGGGACATAGCCTTGCTGGACCAGACGGTTTTCGCCGTAGAAATCCGCAACGATCGTTTCCAGCAAATTGGCGCGCTGAACGAGCCCTCGGGAGACCGCCTCCCACTCCTGCTCGTCGATCAGAACGGGAATGTGGGAAATCGGCCAGTTGCGCTCTGTATTTCCCTGCGCGCTGTAATCGCGATAGAAGACGCCGGCATCTCGTAGATAGCGGTCGGTACGGGCGAAGCGCTCATGTAGCTCGCGCTCCTCCATGTGGCCGAGCGCACTGACGAAGTGCCGCCAGACCGGGCGAATATTGCCATGGATATCCAGCATCTCATCGGCAATTCCGGGCATGGAGCGATATCCCAGCATGGATGCCATGCCGGTTTTGCCGCTCGTCCGTTTCATCGCCGGTGCCTTTGCCAAGTCACACTCCCTGTGGGCGTCTCAAATCAAGCGTCAACGGAAACTCCGGCGAAGCCGCTTCCGGCAACAGAGGGTAATTTCCAGCCGTATGCCCCCACGGTTCGAAACGGGCCAGCCTGCGGGCTTCCGCTTCGTTTCCATTGATCGGGAACGTCTCATAGGTGCGACCGCCCGGATGGGCAACATGATAGATGCAGCCCCCGATCGATCGGTTCGACCATGTATCATATATATCGAAGGTTAGCGGTGTGTTGACCGGAAGCGCCGGATGCAGACCCTGCGATGGCTGCCACGCCTTGAAGCGTACACCCGCGACCGAAACACCGGATGTTTCCGTCTGTTTCATCGGTACGGCGCGACCGTTGCAGGCGACTGTGTAACGGGCCGGATTGGATGTTTCCAGCCGCACCTGCAAACGCTCGACCGAGCTGTCAACATAACGCACGGTGCCGCCAATGGCACCCTGTTCGCCCATCACATGCCATGGCTCCAGCGCCTGTCGCAGCTCCAGTTTCGAACCCTCATACTCCACTTCGCCAAAGAAGGGGAAGCGGAACTCCAGCTGGGCGGCGAACCATTCCGGTTTCACGTCGAAGCCGTTGTCCTTCAGGTCTGCGAGAACATCGAGGAAATCCGCCCAGATGTAATGCGGCAGCATGAAGCGGTCGGCCAGCGCCGTGCCCCAGCGCACGAAACGACCACCGGACGGGTTCTTCCAGAAGCGGGCGATGATGGCGCGCACCAGCAATTGCTGGGCGAGCGACATGCGGGCATTCGGCGGCATTTCGAAGCCACGGAATTCCACGAGGCCGAGGCGACCGGTCGGGCCATCCGGTGAAAACAGCTTGTCGATACAGATTTCCGAGCGATGGGTGTTGCCGGTGACATCGGTCAGCAGATTGCGGAACAGGCGGTCCACCAGCCATGGCAGGGGAGGCGCACCTTCGCCGGGCATCGGCACCTGCGCCATGGCGATTTCCAGCTCATACATGCTGTCATGACGGGCTTCATCAATGCGTGGTGCCTGACTTGTCGGGCCGATGAACAGGCCGGAAAACAGGTAGGAGAGCGACGGGTGCCGCTGCCAGTGCAGCACGAGGCTTTTCAACAGATCGGGACGGCGCAGGAACGGGCTGTCATTGGGGTTGGCCCCGCCCACCACCACATGGTTGCCACCGCCGGTGCCGGTGTGGCGACCGTCGATCATGAATTTATCCGCACCCAGTCGGGTCTGGCGGGCATCTTCATAAACGGCGGTGGTGATATCGACGCAATCTTTCCAGCTGGCAGCCGGGTGGATGTTGACCTCGATGACGCCGGGATCCGGCGCGACGCGGATGACGTTCATGCGCTCGTCATGCGGCGGGGTGTAGCCCTCGATATGGACAGGCAGGCCAAGATCGGTCGCGGCTTTTTCGGCAGCAGCCACGAGATCGAGATAGTCCTCGATGCGCTCAACAGGCGGCATGAAAACGCAGAGACGTCCATCGCGCGCTTCCACCGACAGGGCGGTGCGAACTTCGCCATTGATATCGCTGATCGATTGCTCGATGCGCTCCTGTGTCGCCCCTTCCGAGGCCTGAAAAGATGCTTCCGGCAGGACGCGTTCTGTCGGTGCCACGGCATCCGGCAAGGGACCGCGCGGAACCGATGGATCGGCCGGGTGGATATAGGGGAATTGCGATGGCGGAACGTGGGGCAGGGTGCCGAGCGGAATGCGGTATCCGACCGGGCTATCTCCCGGCACGAGGAAGATGCGGCCGCGCCTCGTCTTCCATTTCTCGCTCATCCAGCGCTTGTCGGAGGTGGCCTTCGCATTCCACGCCTGCACCGGCAGGATGTAACCCGTCGGTGTCGTCAGGCCACGCTCGAAGACTCGGGCGATGCGGTTACGCTCTTCCGGGTCTTTCAGCTTGGAGTTCGACGGATCGACATTGTCGGGCAGGTTGCCTTCCTTGATCAGCCATTCCGCCGGATCTTCATAGGCTGGCAGCACCAGTTCGGGGGCAATACCGATGTTGTTGGCGATGTTCGTCAGGAGTTTCTCGGCATCTTCCGACGTCACGCCGGTATCGGCACCCTCGCGCGCCACCAGATCGGGATTATGCCAGACCGATTGACCGTCCTTGCGCCAATAGAGCGAAAACGTCCAGCGGGGCAGGCTTTCGCCGGGGTACCACTTGCCCTGACCGTAATGCAGGAAGCCGTTGGGGGCGAAGCGTTCGCGCAATTTGCGGATCAGCACATCGGCCTTTTCACGTTTGGTCGGACCGACGGCATCGGTGTTCCATTCGCCGGATTCGAAATCGTCGATGGAGACGAAGGTCGGCTCGCCGCCCATGGTGAGGCGCACGTCCTGTTCGTTCAGAACTTTGTCCACCTGTTCGCCGAGCGCATTCAGGCGGTCCCAGCTTTCGTCCGAAAACGGCTTGGTGATACGCGGATGCTCGGCCACGCGTGTGACCTTCATGTCGAAGGCGAATTCGGTGTTGGCCTCACCGTAATAGCCGCCGGAAATGGGCGCGGCATTGCTGAAATGCGGTGTTGCGGCCAGCGGGACATGGCTTTCACCGGTCAGAAGGCCAGATGTCGGGTCAAGCCCCACCCAACCAGCACCCGGCAGATAAACCTCTGCCCAGGCATGCAGGTCGGTGAAGTCCACCTCTGTTCCCGAGGGACCATCCAGCGCCTTCAAGTCCGGCGTCAACTGAATGAGGTAGCCCGAGACGAAGCGGGCAGCAAAGCCGAGGTGGCGCAGAATCTGCACCAGCAGCCAGCTGGTGTCGCGGCATGAGCCCTTTGCAGTGCCCAGCGTTTCCTCTGGCGTCTGCACGCCGGTTTCCATGCGGATGACATAGCCGATTTCGCTTTGCAGGCGGGCGTTGAGGCCAACGACCATATCGACCGTCGGCTGTCCCTGCGTCCAGTCGAGCGTTTTCAGATAGTCGGTCAGAAGCGGACCTGAAGGTTCCGGCGTCTGGTAGATCGACAGGTCGGCTTGCAGCGTCTCGGGATATTCGAAAGGCCAGTAGGTGGCGCTTTCCTCCACGAAAAAGTCGAAGGGATTGTAGACCGTCATATCGGCGACGAGATCGACCTCAATGCGGAATTCGGTCACCGGGTCTGGAAAGACGTAGCGCGCCAGAAAATTGCCGTAAGGATCCTGTTGAAGATTGACGAAGTGGTTGGCGGGCGTGACTTTCAACGAATGGCTGATGACATGGGTGCGGGAATGCGGCGCAGGTTTCAATCTGATGATTTGCGGTCCAAGGCGAATTGGACTGTCATATTTGTAATGCGTCAGATGATAGATGCTTGCTTTGATTGACATTCTGGCCCTTGCCCGGTTTTTCCGGTTTACGCGCGGATCATGCCGCCCCTCTTTGATTGCTGCGACTTTGTGCAATGCACGCAAAGAAAGCAAGGAACATTTCCAGCCCGTTGCGCATTGCAGCGCCACGGTCTCCATCCGGGTTTCCCGTTGCACATGGACAAGCATGCACGCCATGCTATTGCTGTCACGATACGCACTTATGGTCGATGCCTGCAGGAGCCTCAGAATTCAAAATTTCACGGAAACGGCAAGGTACTGATGGCGCAAGGTAATCTGTCCACCGAGACGGTCGGCCATCCCACGTTCGATCTGACATTCAAAGCGCAACTGGGGATGATGGGCAGCGCGTTCTGGACATCCAAGGTGCGGGGCAGGCTCATTCTTCTGATGTGCGCGCTGCTGACCATCATCCTCGTCACGGCTTACGGTCAGGTCAAGCTGAACGAGTGGAACGCACCGTTCTACAACGCGCTCGAACGGCGCGACCTCAACGCATTCCTGCACCAGTTGGAAGTGTTCGCGATGATTGCGGGGACATTGCTCCTGCTCAACGTCTTCCAGACATGGCTGAACCAGATGACGGCGCTCAACATGCGCGAAGGCCTGGCCAAGGACATGGTCGACCAATGGTTCAGGCCCGGCCGTGCCGCACGGCTTGCGGGGTTCGGTGCCATCGCCATCAACCCCGATCAACGCCTGCACGACGATGTGCGCAACCTGGCCGAAAGCAGCACGGCGCTTGCCATCGGTCTCGTCAATGCGACGATCCTGCTGGTCAGCTTCATCGGCGTTCTCTGGGGCCTGTCGGCGGGTTTTGCCATCGAGATCAGTGGCAAGATGGTTGAAATACCAGGCTATATGGTCTGGGCGGCGCTCATCTATGCGGGCTCGGCCTCGCTGCTCAGCAACCTCGTCGGCCACCGTCTGGTACCGTTGAATTCGGAGCGCTATTCGAAAGAGGCGGAACTGCGCTTTTCGCTGATGCGGGCCAGTGAAAACGTCACCGCGATCACGCTGGCGCGCGGAGAGAAGAACGAGCGCCACCGCATCGGTGAAGACATCAACGCCGTGCTGGTTGTCATCAGGGGCCTTGCCATGGCGCTGACCCATCTGACATGGGTCTCGTCCGGTTATGGATGGCTTGCCATCGTTGCCCCCATTCTCATTGCCGCGCCCGTCTATTTTACGGGAAATCTGAGCTTCGGCGGATTGATGATGGCGGTGGGTGCGTTCAACCAGGTCAATGTGGCGTTGCGCTGGTACATCGATAATTTCGGTCCCATTGCCGCGTGGAAGGCCAACTTGCAGCGCGTCTCGGTGTTCCGCAATGCGCTGATCCAGATGGATAGTATCGAGCGGCACGGCAATACCATCGAGATCGAAACCACCACCTCGGGACCGATCCGCTGGACGTCCGTCGAAATCTGCCCGGAGGCGGGCGGGCAGGACCTGTCCCGTATTTTCCGGCTACGGGAAGCGCCCGTGGAGATCAATATCGGTGACCGGCTGATGGTCAACGGCGATCAGGGCGTCAACCGGCGTCTGTTCTTTGCAGCCGTTGCGGGGCTATGGCCGTGGGGCCAGGGCAAGATCACGATGCCACCGCGCGAGGAGATGCTGTTCATCGCCCAGCACGGCTATCTGCCGGCAACCCCTTTGCGCGAAATCCTGTGCTATCCCCGCAGCCCGCAGAAATTCCAGGAACAGGATTTTCTGGATGCAATGGAAAAGTGCGGCCTTGGCCACATCATCCCGCGCATGGACGAAAATATCCGCTGGGACAAGAAGCTCGATTCCGATGAGCAAGCCTGCGTCCGCGTGGCCAATGCGTTGGTGCTGAAGCCCCGCTGGCTGTTCATCGACGATCTCCTGGAAGGGCTTGAAACGGAAACGGTCGAAAGGCTGGCATCGGTGCTGGCGGGGATGACGGACACGGCTATCGTCTATATCGGCCGCTCGGAAACCATTTTGCAGGTGCTGTCGCCACGCGTGGTTCACCTCGATCTGGTAAAGGTTTGATGCTTACAGCTTTGCCAGCGGTGGGCTGAAATTCAGCGACGTCGTGTCGATGATGTGTACTGTCGGTGACGCGACGCGCATGATCCGCATCGGCGCGAGCGTCATCAACAAAACCAGCGCAACGACAGCCAGAACGACGACCCGGTCGTCGCGCTTTTGTCTGACGGTATTGCCACTCCAATCATATGCCATAGCGGTCCTCGCGTATATTAGTATGAAAGAATTCAACGCAAGAGTGCCGTATTATGGTTAATAGATTGTTACCAGTCGGGTTAATTCCATGCTGACAAGGCGTTGGGAGAATGTGGAGCGCAGACTTCGGGTCATCGATGACAATTACCGCGTGTAAATCTGTGCATCGGTGGAAGCTTGAAGCTGACGAGGCGTCGTGCGCCTACATGCCTGACAGAAGCGCCAGCGCCTGTTCGTGAACGGCTTTACTGCCGGCGGCAATGATGCGGCCCGCGGCTTCCGGTCTGCCGCCGTCCCAATTTGTGATGACGCCACCCGCCTGCTCGATGATGGGAATGAGCGCGCCGACATCATAGGGTTTCAAACCGGATTCGATGACGAGATCGACATGGCCGCCAGCCAGCAGGGCATAGGCGTAGCAATCAACACCGTAACGGAACAGGCGAACCTTCTCCTCGACGGTGCCATATCGTGCGGCTTCCTCAGGCGTGAAAATATGCGGGGAGGTGGTGAAAAGGATCGCGTCCGATAGCGTTTCGCACTTGCGGGTCTTGATCTGCGTGTCACCACCGGGGCCGAAATACCAGGCCTTCTGCCCATCGGCAAAATAACGCTCGCCGGTAAAGGGTTGATCCATGACACCCATGACGGCGCGACCGGAGGATTGAAAGCCGATCAGCGTTCCCCAGACGGGAAGGCCCGAAATGAAGGCGCGGGTGCCATCGATGGGGTCTATCACCCAGACATGCTCGCGGTCCGTTCCGACATTGCCGTGCTCTTCGCCCAGGATGCCATGGTCTGGAAAGTGTTGCGTGATCAACGCGCGAATGGCGGTTTCAGCGGCCTGATCGCCCTCTGTTACCGGATCGTAGCCACCATCCTGCTTGTTGGCGACGGCGGTGCCGGTGCGAAAGCGGGGCAGCGTTTCCGCCTTGGCGGCATCGGCAAGACGGAAGAAGAAATCGCGATTTGGCAGCATCAGAACCTCACTATTGCGAACGTCATCAGGTCATAGCGTGCTTCTAGCGGTCGCGTCTACTCATGTGCAACTGTTCAAAAAGCGAGCACGTTTTTTGTCAGCTGGTGCGAATTGTGAGCAATCTGTATTAATTTGAATAATATATGGGCAAAAATAAATATGATTGACAATTAAGCACTTTGGCCATAACTTTTGGTCACAGTCTTTGACTGTAAATACCCTCCTTGGGTGTTTCCTCCCTAGACTTGACCGCGCCAAGGCGCGGTTTTTTTTGTTCGCCTGTCAGTGCGAGCCAAGGGATCCGTGGTTGTCCGTGATTGGGGCCGCTATTCGGCGGCAAATGCCATGTCGATCGCATATTCCGTAACGAACATGGAAAGCTGGCGCATGAAGGCTTCGAGTGCCGCTTGCAGGGCTGCGAACTCCCGCGTTTTCAGCAGCGTCTTTTCATCCACGTAAAGTGCGCGGCTGACCTCTATTTGCAAGGCATGCAGTGAACGGACGGGGCGGCCGTAATGTTCGGTGATGAAGCCGCCAGCATAGGGCTTGTTGCAGACGGCGGTGAAGCCCAGTTCTTCGAGAAAGTGCAGGGCCGCGCGGGAAATTTCACCCGATGCGCTGGTGCCGAAGCGGTCGCCGATAATGACATCAGGACGGATGTTGGAACCCGCAAGTCTGATATTGCCCGGCATGGAGTGGCAATCGACCAGCACGGCCATGCCGAAATTGGCGTGGGTGCGCGACACCAGCTTGCGAAGACAGGCATGGTAGGGCTTGTAGATTCCCTCGATGCGGGCAAGGCCTTCGTCCACCGGCAGGCGGTGGGTGTAGATGTCCATGTTTTCGGCGACGATGCGCGGCACGGTGCCCAGCCCGCCGGCGACCCGCATAGAGCCGATATTGGCATAGGACGGCAGGGCGCCTTCGAACATGCGTGGATCGAGCTCGTAGGGCTCGCGGTTCACATCCAGATAGGCGCGCGGAAAGTTGGCCTTGAGCAGCGGTGCGCCCATATCGACGGCGCCGGAAAACAGCTCATCGACGTAATGATCTTCCGAACGGCGGATCTCGTAGGAATTCAGTCTTGATGATTCGAGGAAGGAGACCGGGTAGCAGCGCCCACTGTGGGGGGAGTTGAAAACGAACGGAATGCTGTGAACGGCTGGTTCGTGCACCTCGAAGAGTTCGTACTCGCCCGTAACCCAGTCCATTCCGCCCCGTTTACCATGTCATAATTCTGCCAGAAGCTTCATGTTGCCAGTTAAGGCAGAGCAAGTCCATACTGTGCAACAGTCGCCCGAGTCATGATTCTACCGTTCACGTGATATTTACTGAAGATGCGGTATGATCGGGATAAGGTATTCCAATTAATCCAGAAGCTACGGTCATTTAAATGGTACAGAAAATTCTTCTCGCAGAAGATGACAACGATATGCGCCGCTTTCTCGTGAAGGCGTTGGAGAAAGCCGGATACAAGGTTTCCTCGTTCGATAACGGCGCAAGCGCCTATGACCGGCTTCGTGAAGAGCCCTTCTCTCTTCTCCTGACCGATATCGTCATGCCGGAAATGGACGGCATCGAGCTCGCCCGCCGTGCCACCGAACTAGACCCTGACCTCAAGGTCATGTTCATCACCGGCTTTGCCGCGGTCGCACTCAACGCTGATTCGAAAGCTCCGAAGGATGCGAAGGTGCTTTCCAAGCCTTTCCACCTGCGCGATCTCGTCGACGAAGTGAACAAACTCCTTGTGGCGTAAGGCCTCGCATAAAGCTTTCACAAAACGGAAAAAAAGCAGTTGACGCTTCATCCGGTTTCGTGATTTATGCGCCGCAACGGATGGGCGTATAGCTCAGCGGGAGAGCACTACGTTGACATCGTAGGGGTCACAGGTTCAATCCCTGTTACGCCCACCATCCTAATTCAAAAGTATCAAGGCCTTGCGAGACATCGCGAGGCCTTTGCTTTTTGGGTCAAGCTTTTGTGCATCGACCAATACGTCAGTTTCCCATTGTTATCTTCCACCGATATTGGTTGTCTGATGCACGGCTTTTCATCATCGCGCCGATGATCTATGCATTTAATGCATAGCGGACGTGAGAGCTTGTGTCTTATCGCGGGGCGAGTTGAGAGCTATATTCCAATCATCGAAACGACGTTGGAACCGAAGCAAGGTTGCTGGCGTCAAGAAGCCTCACGAAAGGGGATTATCATGAACGTAGCACGCTCTTTCAACAACTGGCGCAAATACCGTCAGACCGTTACCGAACTTGGCCGTATGAGCTCGCGTGAGCTTCAGGACCTCGGCATCAACCGCTCCGACATCCACACGGTCGCTCGCGCGTCTGTCGGTCGCTAACACCGCCTTTATTTCAGATTTGATGATGTCAAACGCCTGCGCCTGTCGCGGGCGTTTTTGCGTCTGGCTTATCCCGATCTTTTCGAGGCCATCAGCCATAGCAGGTAAGGGCCGCCGATCAGGGAGGCAAAAAGGCCAACCGGGATTTGGTATGGATATATGACGACCCGCGACAGCCAGTCGGCCGCCATCAATATGCCTGCGCCGATGAGGATGGCGGCAATGAGCTGGTGGTTCGGTTTCTGAAAGCCAATGAGCCGGGAAAGGTGGGGCGCGATAAGGCCTGCCAGGCTCAAGGGTCCCACGAGGAACGACGCGATCGCTGTCATCAGCGCGGCAAACATCGCAAGCACCAGCCGGGCAGAGATTGTCTGCACACCGAGGCTGCGGGATACAGCGGTGCCGAGCGGCAGGATGGTGAGCCAGCGGGTCATGAACAGCACCGGCACCGTCAGCACCACCAGCGAGGCGATCGCCGTCCAGGCTTCGAACGCACCTGCGCGGCTTGTCGATCCGGATAGCCACGTCAGAAGGGTGAAGCTGCGCATATCGCCCTGCGCCAATACGATGCTGATGATGGCCATGGAAAAGGCGCTGATGGCGATACCTGCCAAAAGCAGGCGTTCTGCAGAAAGACCCGAGCGTCCGGCGACGGCGATCATGACGAGGAAAGCTGTAAGAGCGCCCACGGCCATGCCTGCCATCATCACCATGGGTGAGGGGAAGCTGAAGAGGAAAAGCGTGAGCGTCAGGCCAACGCCGCCGCCTGTTGAAACGCCCAGTACTTCCGGACTGGCGATGGGGTTGCCGGTTATCCGTTGCATGATGAAACCGGCTGCGCCCAGCATGGCACCGGCACCGCCCGCTGCCACGATGCGCGGCAGCCGGAAGGGCAGGAGGTCGGTGAAGCTTTGCCCGAAGGCTGCGCCCCACCCCTGAGCGGATGGGCCCAAGGCGATGACGGCGATGAACAGGATGGTGATGGCTGTTGCCAGAGCAGCCAGTGCCATCATCGGTTTGCGCAGCGGTCGCAGCGCGTTGGCGGCACTGGCTGTCGCCATCGCGAAACCCTGCACACGGGGCAGCAGCAGCAACACAAGCGGGCCGCCCAGAAGCGCTGTTGCAGCACCGGTCGGGGCGAGATCGGAAAAACCCGGACCCAGCAATTGCGTCAGGCAATCGGTGAGAAACAGGATGGCCGCACCTGTGAGTGGTGCGACGGTCATAATCTGTGCAGTGGTGCGCGCGCCGCATAGGCGTGCGACGCTGGGGGCCGCCAGCCCCAGAAAGCCGATGATGCCGACGAGTGCCGTGACCGATGCCGAGAGCCAGACGGCCAGCAGCAGGACGGCAAACCGGGTGGCGTGGAGGGCCGCGCCGAGGCTTTTGGCGCTGGTATCATCAAGCGCGAGAAGATTGAGCGGGCGCATCAGCGCCCAGGCTGCGAGAAGGCCTGCGGTAAGCTTGGGCGCGAGCGAGATCACACCGCTCCAATCCTGCTGGTTCAGCGCGCCTGCGCCCCAGATGTGGATGGAGAGCGCATATTCGCCGCGTGCCAGAATGAGCGCGATGCTGAGAGAGGCGGCGATGAGGCTGACGATCATGCCCGAGATCGCTACCGTGACCGGCTCAAGCCCACGCCGCCAGCTCAGTGCAAGGACGATGGCAACGGCCCCGAAGCCGCCACTGAGCGCGATCAGTTCCCGCGACAATCCGTTCATGACAGGCACGACGCCGAGGCCGAGGGTAAGGGCCAACTGCGCGCCTGAAGCGATGCCCAGCGTCGATGCATCGGCGATGGGGTTGCGCAGCACCCGTTGAAGCAAAGCGCCCGACAGACCAAGAGCCGCACCGGCAAGAAGCGCGATGCTGGCACGCGGCAGGAGGCTGTCCCACAACAAGATCGTGTCGAGGGCGGCGGCGGAGGATGTGTCTGGTGGAACATGCGGGCGCGAGATCACCAGCAGCACGAAGGCGGCGATACAGGCAAGGCCAAGCATGATGGCAAAGATCGGTCCTGATGTGTGTGGTCTCTCCGGCACAATCAGACTAGCCGTTCTGGACATGGGACAATCCTTGCGCCAGCAGATCGGCAAAGCGGCTTGCGGCAGGTAAAGCGCCATAGGGGTTGACGGACCCGATGGTGAGCACGCGCTTCTTCCGCACGGCAGGCAGGGCGTTCCAGAAAGCGCTTTTGGTCAGCGTTTCCAAGGCGTCCTGCGGGTGCGGTGGTATCAGAATGATGGTGGCGTCCGGCATGGAGGCCAGCGTCTCGATGCCAACAGGTGCCGTTGCCGAATAGCTGGTGGCGCTTGTCCACGCATTGGTGAGGCCGACGCGTGTCAGAACCTCTCCGAACATGCTGTCTGCGCCAAAAACGCGAAAATGGCGCGCATCTCCCAGATTGATCAGCAAAACAGGTCTGCCGTCGCCGCTGGAAAATGTGGTTTTGTAACGTTCGAGCCTCGCTGCGAAATGATCGACCAACAGTTTTGCTGTCGGTAGCTGTAGCTTCTCGCCGATTTCCAGTGTTGCCTTTTGTGCAAGTTGATAGGGGCTTTTGCCGGGGACGTAGATGGCGTGGCTTTCCACGGGCGCTATTCGCTCGATCAGCGAATCCGCCCAGGCGTAGAAATTCGAGTTGAAGATGATATCGGGACGGGCCGCATACAGCGCTTCGATATTCGGTGTGCCGCGCAGGCCGATGTCTGATGTCTGCGGCGGCACGTCGGGCTTTACCGCCACCTGGGCGAATTGCCGAAGCTCGGTTGCAGCCACGACATGTGCCCCGATGGCCAGCAGCGTTTCCAGAAGTGCCCAGTCAAGCGTTGCAACGCGTGGGACCGCAGGCTGAGCGCCTGCGCGACTGGCAACGGCGAAGGTGGCAGCCGTTGCTGCAAGCAGGGTCCTGCGGGTCAGGCTTGGCATGTCCGGTGTCTCTCCTTGCCGGTATCGGATGGTTCGATATCCAGACACCGGGCTTCAATAAACTTGCATTCGTTTATCAACTTTGTGTATGGCGTCAATATCGATGGTTCGGCTCAACCGGCCCGTTCCGATCCTCAAACGAAGTCCGCGTGGATATGCCCTATGCCCGACGTGTCTAAAGCCAGAAAATCGCCTGTTCTGTCGTTGACGGAGGTGAGCTTTTCCATCGAGGGACGCACGCTTTTGCATCCTTTGACGCTTCAACTGGACGCGGGAAAATCCATTGCGCTGATCGGCCATAACGGTTCCGGCAAATCGACGCTTCTGAAACTGATCGGGCGACAGCAGAAACAAAGCGGTGGCAGCATCCATTTCGAGGGCAAGCCTCTCGATGATTGGAGCGCCCGGGATTTCGCCCGGCGGCTGGCCTATCTGCCGCAGAGAACACCGGCTGCGCCTGGCATGCTGGTCAAGGAATTGGTGGCACTTGGGCGGTACCCCTGGCACGGTGCGCTGGGGCGGTTCGGAGCGAATGATCAACAAAAGGTCGACGAGGCCATCGAGTTGACTGGAATAGCGCCCTTTGCCGAACGCATGGTCGATAGTCTTTCAGGCGGAGAGCGCCAGCGCGTTTGGCTTGCCATGCTGGTTGCGCAGGATGCATCATGCCTGTTGCTGGATGAGCCGATTTCCGCCCTCGATATCGGCCACCAGCTGGAGGTTTTATCCCTCACGCATGATCTGTGCCGCAAGAAGGGTATTACCATCATCACCGTGCTGCATGATGTCAATATGGCGGCGCGGTTCTGCGATGAGATCGTTGCCCTGCGGTCAGGACGGTTGATTGCCCACGGCACGCCGCAGGAGGTGATGACGGCAGATGAGCTTTTTCGAATCTATGATGTGCGCGTGGACGTTCTTCACCAGCCATCCAGCGGACGTCTGGTTGCGCTGGCGCAGTAAGTCTCTCTCTACTTCTGGCCGGCCCGGCGCATCGGCATGCGGTCGATGAGATCAAACAGCGCAACGCTGCCGACGACATCCTCGCTGCGAAGCTTGACGCCGCCATCCTTGCCGATCAACACAGCCTCGAAGGATTTTCCATCGGCGCCAGCTTCGCGGGTCAGCGCTTGCGCGTCGATACCTCCTGCATTTCCGAAGATCGGCGTCACCTTATCCTGCGTCACATGCAGCACGACCATGTCACGATCTGCCAGTTCTGCTTCTTGTGCGCGGATCGTGGTGATCTGCTTTTGGACTTTCGCGTCTTCCGTCTGGCCGAAGACCACCAGAACCCGGTTTTTCCATGTGAAATGCGCCAGGCTATCCATGCTCCACCCTTGTGTGTTCGATGCCAGCAGCAGGGCTGCGGCCAGAAAAAGCTTTCTCACGGTTTCAACCCTCACTGTGAGCAGGGTGAACGCAAAACGCATGCCCTCGGTTCTCACACGGTTTGGTGTTCCCCGTTAGGAAAGCTCGGCGGCGGAGGGAGAAAGGCTGCTCTGGTCGGTCGCCACCGTCATCATATTGCCGCGCCATGAGACGGAGGAGCCCAGAAGGCTTTTGGTCCAGACGGCGGGCAGGAAAATGTCGCGGATCATCATCGCCGGGACGCTTCGCCATGAGGTGTGCCAGCCTGCGCGTTTGGCGAGGTAGAGTTCCGGCAGGTAAAAGCTGGCGATGACAGCGACTGCGCCCGCGAGAACCAGGGCCGTACCGGCTCCAGCGGCGATGAGTGCCACAATGACCAGCAGTAGCGGCGGGACCGCGCCGACGAAAATTTCAGGCGCGAAGAACAGCGGGAACGTGACGCGCCGCAGCCTGCCCCAGCGCGTCTGGCGCGACCATATCTCGCCAAGGCTGCGTTGCCCGAGCGGCTGCTCGAACGGAGATGGCACGAGGTGAACATTCAGCCCTGCTGCCCGCACGAGCTTGGTGGCCGCTGCATCCTCGGCAATTTCGGCCCCCAGCGCCTCGATACCACCACGCGCATCGAGAAACGGCTTGTTCCACAGCATGGTCTTGCCCTGAGCGAAACCATTGCCCAAGGCTTCCGCCGAGTATTGATAACGGGCCTGGAACGTGTTGAGAAAGCAGCATTCGACCTCGGCCCAGATGTCTTGCGGGCGCGAGCCGATGGGCGGGGAGCAGACCAAGCCGGTATCGTTGCGCCAGGCCGCCATCAACGTCGTGATGTAGTCTGATGGTATCAACACATTGGAGTCGGCCAGCACCACCCAGTCATGGGCCGCTGCCCGCCAGCCCTTGACGCAATTGTTCAGCTTGGGATTGGCGCTGATCCTGTCATCGCCGATCAGCACTCTCGCGCTGATATGCGGAAAGGCTGCCAAGTGTGATTGGACCTCTTTGATGACGGGATCGTTCCTGTCCGCCACACAGAAGATGATTTCGTAGTTCGGCCATTCCAGAGCGAAGGCGCGGGAAATCGTCAGCTGCGTGAAATTCTCGATGCCGCGCAGGGGAATGACGAGGGAAACAGGCGGTTTCGATGTCGCAATTCGATTGGGGGGCGGCGTTCGTTTCAACCGGACTGCCGCAATCGTGATGCTTAAAAGATGCACGAAGAGCAGGATGAGCGCGCCAACGCCAAGGGCAATGTCCATGCGAGATCAACCTCCGCGCTTCGGTTCACGAGCGAGAACCGGCTTTGTGTTGATACAGCAATTATAACGCGTTCATGACAGGCGCGTGTCAAGCGCCCGGCCTTTACCCATCATACAAGCTTGTCAAACCGCGTGCGCAAGCGGCGGAGCAAACATGGCGGGAACAGCCAGAGCCTCGAAGCTCGGTTTGGCCAGCAGATATCCCTGGATGAGGCTGACGCCGAGGTCTCTCAGTACCGACATCTCCCCGTAGGTTTCCACGCCTTCGCACAGCGGCGTGATGTTGAGTTCAAACAGCATGTTCAGGGTGTGCTTGACGATGGTGCGCCTGAAAATGTCGGTATCGATGCCGCGAATGATGTCCATATCCAGCTTGACGATATCGGGCTGAAAATGGGTGAGCAGGCCCAAGCCAGAATGCCCTGCACCGAAATCGTCGATGGCCGTCTTGAAACCCATGTCCCGGTAGGTCCGCAGAATATCGAGAACATGCTTCGTATCGAGCTTTTCGTTTTCGGTAAATTCGAAGATGATGCGGTTGAGCGGAAACCCCGTCTTCATTGCCGTCTGCAAGGTCAGGCGGATACAGGCGCGCGGCTCATAGACGGCATTCGGCATGAAATTGATCGACAGTTTCGCGTCGTCTTCGGGATCGTAAAGCTTTGCTGCAAGCTCGATGGCCTTGACGCGGCACTGCTGGTCGAACGCGTAGCGGTTGTCATCACTGACGCGACTTAAAACAGAGCCTGCACCTTCGCCAGTCGGTCCGCGCACCAGCGCCTCGTGGGCGAAGACCTTGCCTGTGGTGATATCGACAATCGGCTGGAAAGCCATGGAAAATGGTACGTCAAATGCTGCGCCGTCGCGGCAACCATTGCACTGTGTGGGCATTGGCAAGCTCTCTCTTTCCGATATTTTCGACACATTAGAGGATAAGGGATTAAGCTTTTGTTGCCGCCGTGCTGTCAGTCACAACTTCTGCGCTATAACCATGGTCTTCGTGTCTCCACCGCTCGCTTTTCGCATCGAGAGACGGCATGATGACCGCACATGATTTGCCCCACTCAGCCGAGACACGATATGAACGACGCTCCCCAGCAGCCACCCAGGATCAACCGCGGCAGTCTTCAGGAACTGATTGGCGGTTTGAGCGACGGCATCATCCTTGTGGAGCCGAACGGCGACATCGCCTGGGCCAACGGATCGGCGCTCGAGATGCACCGGGTCGACAGAATCGAAGATCTGGGTGCCGACGCCAGGGAATATCGGCGACGGTTCACGCTGCGCTATCGCAACAACCACCTGCTGGACGAGGGGCAATACCCGCTCGAACGCCTGCTGGCGGGTGAAACGATCGACGATGTGACGGTGGAAATATCGCCTGCGGACGATCTCGATCTGGTGTGGGTGCACACCGTGCGTAGCATGATCATTTCCGATGGCACGGACAAGCCGGATGTTCTGGCGCTGATCCTGCGCGACGAGACGCCGCGTTTCGAGGCTGAAGAACGGTTCGAGCGCTCTTTCAACGCCAATCCCGCGCCGGGTCTCATCTGCCGGCTGGATGACCACCGTTTCATCCGCGTCAATGAAGGCTTTCTGGAAATGACGGGATTTTCCAAGGAGGACGTGGTCGGCAAGACGGTCGAGGCCATCGGTCTGTTTTCGAACTGCGACACGGGTGAGGATGCCTTGACCAAGCTGAACGACGGCCGGGTGATCCGCCACCGCGAAGCGCTGGTGCCGCTGCCCGATGGTGGTGACCGGCTGGTGATCGTGGCCGGAGAACCGATCTCCGTGGTCGAGGAGCCGTGCATGCTCTTCACCTTCGCTGATCTCGATGCCAGACGAAAAGCCCAGAACGCCCTGCGCCAGAGCGAGGAGCGCTTTTCCAAATCCTTCAAGCTTTCGCCCGCACCCGCTGCCGTTTCGCGGCTGGACGATTTCGTGTTTACGGAGGTCAACGACGCGTTTCTGCAGGTCTCCGGTTATGGTGTGACCGAGATCACCGGGCGCACGGCAAGCGACCTTCGCCTTTGGGAGGATGTTGCCGCACGCCGTGCGCTGGAGGAAAAGCTGCGCGACAATATCTTCGTTCGCAACGAAGCGATGCGCATGCGCCAGAAGGACGGCGGCATGGCCGACTGCCTCGTTTCCGCCGAGCGGGTGGAAATCAATGACGAGCAATGCGTCATCTGGGCCCTTCAGGACGTGACCGAGCGCAGGCGCAGCGAAGCGCAGCTTGTCGAAGCCATCGAAAGCGTCATGGCCGATACGTCCTGGTTCAGCCGGTCCATCGTTGACCGTCTGGCGACGCTCAAGCATCAGTCGACGGCGGCACCCACCGCGCAATTGATGGAGCTGAGCGACCGCGAGCGTGAAATTCTGGGCCTGATCTGCAACGGCCAGAGCGATGCCGAAATGAGCGACACGCTGCATCTGTCCAAGAACACGATCCGCAATCACATTGCCTCGCTTTACGGCAAGATCGGCGTCAACCGTCGGGCGGCGGCGGTAATCTGGGCACGCGAACGGGGTTTTACCGGCGTGAGCGACAGCAAAACCGGGACAGGCGCCAAGGCCAAAGCCAAAAAATAACCAAAAAACGGGCGAGATTTCGTAAAAAAGGTCATTTTCTACCAATTCCAATAGTATTTCCCGCTCTACAAAACCTTGTCGGGCGGCTGTATCTCCTATGGCATGACGTTGGCTCCCACACGGGCTCCCCACCGACGTCAGACCGTTAAAAACACAGTTTTAGGAAGGATACATCATGGATAAGAACCGTATCGAAGGTGCCGCCAAGGAACTGAAGGGCACGATCAAGGAAGCTGCCGGCAAACTGACCGGCAACAAAAAGCTGGAAGCCGAAGGCCGGGGCGAGAAGATCGCGGGCGAAGTGCAGAGCACCGTGGGCAAGGGTGTGGACGCCGTAAAGGGCGTTTTCAAGTAAACGTCGATCCAGAAATCGGGCTCGCCAGCATTGGCGGGCCAGACCAAAGGAGGCAAGCCCGCCATGTTTTTCCCCGTCTTCTCCCCGTCATCAGACGCATCTTCCGGCCAGTGTGCAACCAGTGCCGCGATTAAATCGTTATTGGCCTACGCACATGGTCTTGAAGACTGCCAGATCGACGTCGAGGTGTCCTCGGGTATCGTCACGCTCACCGGCAAAGCAACTTGCGTCGCTGCCGTGGACAAGGCGATCGGGATTGCCGCCGACATTTCGTCCATGCCGGTCTTCAGCGACATCGATGTGCGCGAGACACGCCTGACCCCACCCAAGCAGTCTGCTCGTGGCCCCAAGAGGGTTCAACGGACATCCGGCACAATTCTTCAGATGAAAAGAGACATCACATGAAAAAGACACTCATCCTCGCGCTTGCAGGCGCAATGGCCATGACTTCAGCCGCATCCGCCGCGGGCACCCAGCACTCCAGAAAGCCTGTTGAAAAGGTTGTCAGCCAGCCCAAGGAGCGTCTGGGCACGCTGTCTTGCGAAGTGGCAGGCGGCATCGGCCTTCTGGTCGGTTCCAGCCGTGCGGTCGATTGCCAGTTCAAGCAGCGCGTTGGCAAGGTGGAACGCTACACCGGCACCATCGGCAAGCTCGGTCTTGACGTCGGCGTCACCGGCAAGTCCTACATCAGCTGGGTGGTCGTCAACACCGAACCAACAACCGTAGGTCAGGGTAGCCTGGCAGGCACCTATGTCGGCGCATCCGCCCGCGCTTCGCTGGGCATCGGCCTCGGTGCCAACGCGCTGGTCGGCGGTAACGCCAAGAACTTCGGCCTCCAGCCACTCAGCGCAGAATCCGGCATGGGCGTCAACGTCGCCGCGGGTGTTTCGCGCCTGCAGCTGCGCGCCGTTCGCTAAGACTTGATATCAATGATCGACGCCCCCTTTTCCCGATAGAAGAGGGGGCGTCTTTTTGTGCGTGTGGAGGATCATATCGCTGCAACGCCTCCTCCTCCTCTTGGCGTATTGGAGCAGAGCCGCCTGTCCGGCGACAAGAAATTGGCTGATGCGCCCGCTCTGCCGGGGCTGGAAAGCGCGCCACGCGGACGCCGCGCCAGTGCCAACCGCGCCTGGGACCTGTTGATGATGAACGCCCGTGCGCAGGCCGAAAACTATGTGCGGCTGCTGCCCGCAGCGCACGGGCCGCCACCCTTCGTGCTGGTCTGCGATGTCGGCCACTGCATTGAAATCTATGGCAATTTTCGCCGTGATGGCAAAGCCTACGACCAGTTCCCGGACCGCCGTTCCTTCCGCATCTACCTGGAGGATCTGCGTGACGAGACGGTGCGGGCGCGGCTGAAAGCCATCTGGACCAACCCGGTTTCGCTTGATCCTTCGCTGCATGCGGCAAAGGTCACGCGCGATATCGCCACCCGCATTGCCAAGGTCAGCCAGGCGCTGGAAAAATCCGGCTATGCGGCGGAAGAAGTGGCGATGTTCCTCATGCGCATGCTTTTCACCATGTTTGCCGAGGACGTGCAGCTTCTGCCGAAGGATTGCTTCAAGGACCTGTTGAAGGACTGCGCGCAAAAGCCGGAGATTTTCCCCGGCATGATGGAGGACCTGTGGAAGGCGATGGATGAGGGCGGCTTTACCGCGACCATCCGCCAGAAGGTGAAGAAGTTCAACGGCGAGTTCTTCAAGAACCGCAAGGCGCTGAAGCTCGCCAAGGAAGAAATCGGCGAGCTGGTGGCAGCCGCCAACCACGACTGGAAAGACGTGGAACCCGCCATTTTCGGTACGTTTCTGGAACAGGCGCTGGACCCCACGGACCGGCGCAAGCTGGGCGCGCATTACACGCCGCGCGCCTATGTGGAACGGCTGGTCATCGCCACCGTCATCGACCCCTTGCGCGCTGAATGGGACAATGCCCGCTCCACCGCCGACCGGCAGAAGGCCGAGGGCAAGGCGGATGCGGCCATCAAAACCGTGCAGGCCTTTCACGATACGCTGTGCGAAACCCGCGTGCTGGACCCGGCCTGCGGCACGGGAAACTTCCTGTATGTCTCGCTGGAACTGATGAAACGTCTGGAAGGCGAGGTGCTGGAAGCACTGGTCAACCTTGGTGGACAGGAAGGGCTGGCGCTGGAAACCCACACGGTCGATCCGCACCAGTTTTTAGGCATCGAGGTCAACCCGCGCGCCGCCGCCATTGCCGAGCTGGTGCTGTGGATCGGCCATCTGCAATGGCACTTCCGCAACCGCGGCGTTGCGCCGTCAGAACCCATTCTGAAAGCCTTCAGGAATATCCAGAACATGGATGCGGTGCTGAAATGGGATGGTTACCCCATGCCCAAGGTGGTGGATGGCAGGGAAGCCTACCCCAACCCGCGCCGCCCGGACTGGCCCAAGGCGGATTACATCGTTGGCAACCCGCCGTTTGTGGGCGGCAAGGATATCCGCGCGCGCATGGGCAGCGCCTATGCCGAGGCGCTGTGGAAAGCGCACAAGCACATGAATGAAAGCGCCGATTTCGTCATGTACTGGTGGGATCGTTCGGCGGAAATTCTGCTGAAACCCAAAAGCACGCTCAAACGCTTCGGTTTCGTCACCACCAATTCCATCAGCCAGGTTTTTCAGCGCCGGGTGATGGAGGCGCATCTCAATGCCAAGAAGCCGCTCTCGCTGACCATGACCATTCCCGACCACCCCTGGACCAAGGTCACCCGCGACAGCGCCGCCGTGCGCATTGCCATGACGGTGGCGCAGGCGGGCAAGTTTGAAGGACGGTTGCTGGAGGTGACATCGGAAGAGGCGGTCGAGACGGACAGCCCGGTGATCCTGTTTGCGGAGAAGCAGGGGAAGATCAACTCGGATTTGACGGTTGGGGTGGATGTGGCCTCTGCTGTGCCAATGAAAGCGAATGAAGGCTTGTCATCAAAAGGTATGATGCTAGTCGGACTCGGATTTCTATTAACTGCGAGTGAAGCAGTTGCCTTGGGGTTGGGCGCCGTAAAGGGATTAGAAAATGTAATAAAAGACTACAGGAACGGTAGAGATATTACTTCTCGCCCAAGGAACTTGAAAGTAATTGATTTGGATGGATTCGATCTTGAAGAAGTAAGATCAGAATTTCCACGCATTTACCAACACCTCTTGGTTACGGTGAAGCCAGAGCGCGATAAGAACCCGGAGGTTTCGCGACGACTAAACTGGTGGCTTTTTGGAAGAAGAAATACCGAAACGCGTGGATTTTTGGCTAGTGAGACCAAATATATCGCCACGGTTGAGACAATGAAGCACCGTATTTTCCAGTTTCTTGATACATCTGTTGTGCCTGATAACAAGTTGGTTGCCATCGGCCTCAGTGACGATTTTTCGCTTGGTGTACTTTCATCTGGATCTCATGTGATTTGGGCGATCCGCACTGGCAGCTGGTTAGGTGTCGGCAACGATTCCGTTTATGTCAAATCCCGCTGCTTCGACTCCTTCCCGTTCCCCGACGCGACTGACACCCAGAAAGCCACCATCGGTGCCATCGCCGAGGAACTCGATGCCCACCGCAAGCGGGTTCTGGACGAGCATCCGCATCTAACGCTGACAGGGCTTTACAATGTGCTGGAGCGGCTGAAGGCGGGGGCGAGGCCAGATGAGCTGAATGAGAAGGAGCGGCGCATTTTTGATGATGGGCTGGTGCTGATCATCAAGGAGTTGCACGAGCGGCTGGATGCTGCGGTGGCGGATGCCTATGGCTGGCCGGTGGATCTGGCGGAAGAAGAGGTGCTGGCGCGGCTGGTGGCCCTGAACAAGGAGCGCGCCAAGGAAGAAAAGCGCGGTCTGGTGCGCTGGCTGCGGCCGGATTACCAGATCCCGCGCTTCGGTTCCGACAAGGAAAAGGCCGAGCAGATCGATGCCGATTTCGGTGAGGCGGCGGTGGCGAAAGCCGGGCCGAAGCCGAGTTTCCCGACCGACGAGCGCGACCAGACGCCTGCCGTTCTGCACCAGCTTATGGACGCCGAAGGCCCTATCGATGCGGCTGATATCGCCAGCAGCTTCAAGCAGGGTCGCAAGTGCCTTGGTGCCGTTCAAGCCGTGCTGAACGCGCTATCGCGCATGGGGCTGGTCTCGACAGTGGATGGCAAACGCTTTGCATGGCGGCGGGTGGCTTAGTCCGTTTCCCTTGCCCAAGGAAACGCGCTGAAGCCTCAGTTCTCGATTTTCTCGACCACCAGTGTTCGCCCATGGGCGGATGCGATGCGCACGCGAGTGCCTGCGGGCAGGTCGTCGCCCTGAACCGGCCACCAGGTATCATCCAGCCGGATGCGGCCACGCGCCTCGGCAATGGGTTCCTGCAAGGTTGCGGTTCGGCCGATGAGGCTGGCTTCGCGCTGGTTGAGGAAGGGCTCATCGGTCTTGGCGTAATCGCGGCCGTAATAGCGGCGACCCAGAATGGCAAAGGCAACTGAGAGCACCGCAAACAGCAGCAGCTGGACGTGCCAGCTCCATAGTGCCGTATCCCACAGCGCCAGCGAAATCGCGCCGATGACGAGGGCGGCGGCTCCGATCCAGATGAGGAACACACCGGGGGCAACGAGCTCTGCGGCCAGCAGGATGGCGGCCAGTATCCACCAGCTCCACGGCCCCAGATCGGTGACGAGCCTTGCGATCATCTCATCTCTCCGAGGACGGGCCGAACGGATTGTTGGGGATGGTCACGTTGATGGTCTGGCCTGTCGGGCGGCTGGAGGACGGCGGAACGGAGCTGCGCTGTCTTGCCGGGGCCGGTGTTTCCGGCGATGCGGCAGCGTCACTGTTCTTGCCGAACACTTCCTTGGCGATAGCACCGATGCCGCCGAGCGAGCCGATCAGCGACGACGCTTCCATCGGCATCAGCACGATCTTGGAGTTCTTGGCGGTGCCGATGGCGGCCATGGCCTCGGTGTATTTCTGGGCGATGAAGTAGTTGATGGCGTGGATGTCACCGGCAGCGATGGCCTCCGACACCATGCGGGTGGCGTTGGCTTCGGCTTCGGCCAGACGTTCGCGCGCCTCGGCATCGCGGAAGGCGGCTTCGCGCTGGCCCTCGGCCTCGAGAATGGCGGATTGCTTGGCACCTTCGGCCCGCAGGATCTGTGCGTTTCGCGAACCTTCGGCTTCCAGCACCTGCGCGCGCTTTTCACGCTCGGCCTTCATCTGGCGGGCCATGGAATCCACCAGATCCTTTGGTGGCGCGATGTCCTTGATCTCGATGCGAGTGACCTTGATGCCCCATGGGCCAACGGCTTCATCAACCACGCGCAACAGGCGGTCGTTGATGGCATCGCGGTTGGACAGGAGTTCGTCGAGATCCATCGAGCCCATGACCGAGCGGATGTTGGTCATGGTCAGGTTCTGGATCGCGAATTGCAGATTGGTGATCTGGTAGGCGGCCTGTGCCGCGTTCAACACTTGATAGAAGGCAACGGCATCTGCCGAAACGCTGGCATTGTCCTTGGTGATGACTTCCTGGGTGGGAATATCCAGCACCTGTTCCATCACATTCAGCTTTGCGCCGACGCGCTCGATATAGGGCGTGAGGATGTTGAGGCCGGGTTCCATGGTGCGCGTGTAGCGCCCGAAGCGTTCCACCGTGTAGCGATACCCCTGCGGAACCGTCTTGATGCCGGCAAACAGCGTCAGAATGACGAGCCCCACGACAACGATCACGACAATATCGAAACCACCCAGATCAAACATCCCCATCTCCCTCATATGCTGGCAGGCGTTGTGTCGGCTGCGGTTACACCCAGCCCTGCAACTCCCTGCGTACAACTTTCTCGAGAACCCGCATACCCTCAGAACTGTCGTTCAGGCAAGGGATATGGGAAAATTTCTCGCCGCCGTTGTGGTGAAAAATCTCGCCTGCTTCGCCTGCAATTTCCTCAAGCGTCTCCAGACAGTCCGACACGAAGCCGGGATTCATCACCGCGATGCGCTTGACGCCTTCCTTGGCCAACCGCTCCACCGTCTTGTCGGTGTAGGGCTGCAACCATTCTTCCGGTCCGAAACGGGACTGGAAGGTGATCATGAAACGATCCTTGTCCAGACCCAGCTTTTCGCGCAGAAGACGACCGGTTTTCATGCACTGGCAATGATAGGGATCGCCCTTCTTGAAGTAGGATTGCGGAATGCCGTGGAAGGAGGCGATGATCTTTTCCGGCTCCCAATCCAGCGTTGCCAGATGGGTTTTGACCGAGTTGGCGAGCGCATCGATATAGGTGTCGTCGTCATGATAGGGCGGCACGGTGCGCAATGCAGGCTGCCAGCGCTGCTTCATCAGATATTCGAAGGCCTTGTCGTTGACGGTCGCTGTGGTTGCCGCCGCAAACTGCGGATAGAGCGGAAACAGCAGTATTTTTTCACACCCTTGCGCCTTTAGCGCGTCCATGCGTTCAGCAATGCTTGGTTTGCCATAGCGCATGCCCCAATCGACGACGACATTGGGCAGGTCGGTCAGCATTTTGGCCAGCGCCTCGCCCTGGTTGCGGGTGTAGGTGCGCAGATAGCTTTCGTTGAGATCGTGGTTCCAGATTTCCTCATAGGCCTTACCCACCTTTTGCGGGCGCTTGTTCAGCACGATGCCATAGAGAATAGGGTACCAGAACAGCCGCGACCATTCGATGACGCGCTTGTCGCTCAGGAATTCCGCCAGATACCGGCGCATGGATTTGTAATCCGTGCCATCGGGTGTGCCGAGATTGACGAGGAGAACGCCAACCTTGCCGAAGGCGACCTTCGGGTGGTCTGGCGGGAAATGTGCTGTTTGAAGCGTGGAATTGTCTGCGATCATGAAATCGTCCTGAAATCTCTAAGGGGTGCGACGCTCTACGTCCGCGCATGTGTCATGGATCAACTTGTAGAACATTGATCCGCCAATCTGAATTTATTTTTGATAGAACCTGCGCGGCATTTCAACGCGTTGTGATGGCTGAGTGACATATAGATATAAGATGTAGCCATCTGAGAGTTGAATAGTGATGCGGCAGACGTCGGTGTGCGTGGCTCACCCCCCTCTGTCCTGCCGGACATCTCCCCCACAGGTGGGGAGATCGATATGCGGCAACGCCGCAGCCATCTTTAGCGTCTGTAGTTTTAGCGAAGGTCTCTCGCCTTGCCGATCTCCCTCCTTGTGGGGGAGATGTCCGGCAGGACAGAGGGGGTGAGCCACGCACACTGACCTCTGCTGCAAGCGGCAGTTAAGTTTAGGCGATCAAAAATGAAGTCTTCTATCGAAGCCAGTCCACGGGAGCTGGCTTCGATAGAGTGATATCGAACAATCACTGTGCAGGAACGTTTAGCTCCTCGCCAACTTCAATGTGGTTTGGACGCTTCAGCGCGTTGGCTTCCGCAATCTTCTTCCACTCGAGACCATTGCCGTATTTTTCAGCGGCGATTTTCCACAGCGAGTCACCGCGTGCGACTGTATATTTCGCAGCCGATGATGCCATTGTGGTGGTGGCTGCCGGGGCGGCTGGTGTTGTCGCCGCTGGTGCCTGCGCCGGTGTTGCCGGGGCGGGAGTGGCTGGCTTTGCGGCTTCCTTCGGAGGCGCTACGTAATCGGTTGGCGTTACGTCCGTGACGCGACCATCGGTGTAGGGCTTGTAAGGGCTGTGCGAACCGATATAGGCCGCGACGGCATCTTCAAGGCTTGGTCCGAAGTCGTAGGGGTTGATGGCCTTGGTGGCAAAGGTCTTGAAGCCATCGCCGCCCGTGCGGGTATAGTTGTTGGTCACCACGCCATAGGTCTTTTCCGGGTCGAGCTTGACGAACGCGTCGCCTTCCTTGACCTCGACGGAGACGATGCGGCTGCCCGCTGGCTTGGAGCGGTCGAAGGCGTATTTCAGGCCAGCCGTCTGAACGAAGCGGCCTGCGCCTTCCTCGATCTGGCTTGCGCCGTTTTCAAGGGCTGCGACGAGATCGACGCCCTTGATCTGGAAGGTGGCGATGGAGTTCTGGAACGGCAGAACCGTCAGCACTTCGCCCATGGTCACAGGACCGGCATCGATGGAGGCGCGCAAACCGCCGCCATTCTGGATGGCGATGGTGATGCCCTGATCCTTCACGCGGTCGAGCAGCGCATCCGACACCAGGTTGCCCATGGTGCATTCCTTGACACGGCAGACTTCACGCGCGCCTTCAATCGGGGCTTCGCTGGTGCCGATTTCCTTCTGCTTCATCTCTTCCAGCGGTGCGGCCAGTTCGGCCACGCGCTTGGTAAAGGCTTCGTCCGGGGTGACCGATGCGTCGAGCAGCTTGGGTGCGCCGCTGGTGGATTTGACCACACCGCTATCGTCGAATGTGACCGAGAGGTCGCCGAGATATTTGGAATAGGCATAGGCTGTCACGATCGGCACGTCGACGCCGGAAGGATCCTTGACGAGTGTTGGGTATGGGCCTGCGGCCTTCGGATCTGTGCTGGACAGCAGCGTATGGCTGTGACCGCCGACGATGACATCGATACCATCGACCGAGCGGGCGATTTCCTGATCCTTGACATAACCGACATGGGAGAGAACAACGATCTTGTTGACGCCCTGATCCTGGATTTCCTTGACGGCACCCTTGAGATATTCGATCTCGTCTTCAAACGTCACCTTGTCGCCGGGCGACGAGGTTTCGTTGGTGTCCTTGGCCAGCACGGAAACGACGGCGACCTTCTGTCCGCCCATCTCCTTGATGATATAGCCCTTGAACTTGTCCTTCAGCTCGGAGCCGTCGGCGATCTTGGTATTGCCGGAGATGATGGGGAATTTCAATGCGTTGATGAACTTCAGCAGTTCGGCGGGGCCGTCATCGAACTCGTGGTTGCCGATGGCCATGGCATCGAAGCCGATGCCGTTCATGAACTCGGCCACGGGGCCGCTTTTATACTGGGTGTAGAACAGCGAGCCCTGGAACTGATCACCGGCATCGAGCACGAGAATATTGGCGTTGGCGCCGAGTTCTGCGCGGCGGGCGTCGATGGCGCTTTTCACACGGGCGATGCCGCCGAAGCATTCCTTCTTGTCAGCCTCTGCCGTGGAGCAGGTGGAGTCGAACTTGTTGATCGCTTCGATGCGCGAATGCAGATCGTTGATGTGAAGAATATTGAGTTGGTAATCGGCCAGAGCCGCACCGGCGGAAAGCGCAACGACCGAGGCGGTCATCAGGCCAAATCTCAAAATCCTGTTCATCGTTCTGTCTCTCCTGTTTTAAGCGAAAAGCTGAAGGGCTCGTCCCGGCCATCATAGCTAATGTGGAAGTGTGTCAGTCTTTCAACGATGATGTTTTCATCTCGCAGCATCTGCCGCAAGTAGAATTATGACAGGATTGCGCAAATAAAAACGCGCGCTGCACGCGCGCGTTGAAAGAAACGCCCTAGAGCGCTTCCTTGTTAAATGGAAACGTTCTGCCGGAGCAGGTTTTCGACAGGGCAAAGGCGATTGGCGAAGGGCATACCCGAAGGTACGTCCGAGCCAGTCGCCTTTGATCCTGGCGGAAAAATGCCCGGCCCTTCGGGTTGGTTGAAACGGGCCACCTGCTTGCCCGGACAGCTTGGCCGTATGCTACGGCTACGGCACGCGCCGCCCGGACAATCAGTTGATCCCGTTTGAACCAACAGAACCGTTGCCATTTAGCAAGGAAGCGCTCTAGAGAGACTTGAAGTCGGGGTCAGCCCTGACGCGTCAGCGTGAACTGGCTGTTGCTGTCCGTCGTGCAGTTGAGCTGCGAACGGGAGATGAGAGCGCAATTGACGCGCGACTGTGTATTGCGCACCAGCGAGGTCATGTTGATCTCGTAAAGCGTTGGCGACAGGGTCACATAGGTGCCCGATGCCAGAAGCGTGTTGCTGTCCGTCGAACGGGTAGAGAAAGCGCCCGCCTGGAACGTGGATACGATGCCGTTCTTGTCGACCCAGCGGCCGTCGACCGCCGGACCCTGCGACATGGCAGACGGCATGGGGCGTGGGGACTGCGTGGAAGGAACGCATGCGGAGGCGGCAATTGCGGCCAGAACCAAGGCTGCGCCTGTCTTGAAATTCATCTCTTTCGTCTCCTGCGATTCTTCCGATCTCTTTGAAAGACCATGGATGGAAGTTTAATCTAATGCAAGCGAACGACGACCTCTATGCACGGGTTCCCAGCATGCCTGACAAAAGCAGAGGCGTTGCAAACCGGCACCAGTGGTCGCCAAGTGTTTAGCCGCGCACCAGAATATTTCGGAACTGCCACGGGTCGCTGGTGTCGATATCGTCGGGAAACAGACCCGGTCTGCCATCGATCGGCGTCCACTCGGTGTAATGGCCTTCGACCGGGCCGAGGTAACGCTTCTGGATGCCAAGGCAGCGGCGATAATCGATCTCGTCGGCCTCAACGATCCCTTCCTTCGGGTTTTCCAGCGCCCAGACCATGCCTGACAGAACGGCCGAGGAAACCTGAAGGCCGGTGGCGTTCTGGTTGGGGGCAAGTTGACGTGCCTCTTCCAGTGTCAGCCGCGAGCCGTACCAATAGGCATTCTTTTCGTGGCCGTAGAGGAAGACCCCCAGTTCGTCCGCACCATCGGCCAGTTCGTCTTCGGTCAGAACATGCTGAACCGGCTGGGCCGTGCCGCCATTGCCGAACATCTCGTACAGCGACACCACTGCATCATTGCAGGGGTGATAGGCGTAGTGGCAGGTGGGGCGAAAATCGACATGGCCGCGCTTGTCGCGCACGGTGAAGTAGTCGGAAATCGAAATCGCTTCATTGTGGGTGACCAGCAGGCCATATTGGGGGCCGAGCGTCGGGCACCATGTGCGCACGCGGGTGGTCGCGCCGGGCTGATCGAGGAAGATGGCGGCCTTGCTTCCCTTTTTCTGCTTTTTGGCGTTTTTCGGCATCCACTTCTCGTGGCTGCCCCAGCCGAGTTCGGCTGGTTGCATACCTTCGGCGATGAAGCCTTCGACGGACCATGTGTTCCAGAAGGTGTTGAAGGGTTTCGGATCCTTTGCGCGTTGCGTATCGCGTTCGGCAATGTGGACGCCCTTGACGCCGAGCGTCTGCATCAGCAGCGCCCAGCCTTCGCGGTCATCGGCTGCGGGCTCTTCGAATTCAAGGCCGGTGTCGTTTGCCAGATTGACCAGTGCCTGTTTGACGAACCACGACACCATGCCGGGGTTGGCACCGCAAGTGGAAACGGCAGTCGTGCCACCGGGGCGCCTGGCTTTTTCCTTCAACATGGTTTCGCGCAGCGCATAATTGGTGCGCGCTGAATTGTCGGCGTCGGTATCGAAGTAGAAGCCCGGCCACGGCTCGACCACCGTGTCGATGTAGAGCATGCCGTATTTGCGGCACAGCTTCATCAGGTCAACGGAGGAGGCATCGACGGACAGGTTGACGCAAAAGCCCTGGCCTTCGACGTTCTTGATCAGCGGCTTCAGCACATCTTTGTAATTGTCTTTGCTGAGGTGCGATCGGATGTGGCGGATGTTGCGGCTTTGCAGATATTCGGCAATGTCTTCTCTCGGATCGATGACGACGAGGCGCGACATGTCGAATTTGAAATGCCGTTCGATCAACGGAAGCGTACCACGCCCGATCGAGCCGAAACCGATCATGATGATGGGACCGGTTATTTCGCCGTAGATCGGGTATTCAACGTCCGTCATTCTGTCATTTCCTGTTTGAAGACAAGGCTTAAGCTAGATGATTAGTCCCCAACAATAAAGGGTAGCCGGATGACGGGCGTATGAAGCTTGGCGAAAAGGTAAACCGATATCTGTGCCCAGCTTGTAAAATCATCCATACAGCTTAGGGCTACGCTTTTCGATTGCAGGCTGTATAATAATCGTTGGGAAACCCGTCACGACCTTTAGGAGAGCGATATCGTGAGGCAAGAGACTGCCAGCCTGGATGGTCTTATCGAGCGGGTCATTGCCTTGCAGGATATGACGCCCGTCTTCATCGCGCTTTTCGACACCGACGACAGGCTGCGTCACGCCAACCGTGCCTTCCGGGAAGCCTTCAATCTGGCCAGCGATGCATTCCCACCATGGGCCGATATCCTGCGCGATAATTATCATGACCGAAAAGGCCTGATCATCACCACCGCAGATTTCGAGGCGTGGTTACTGTCAGCGCAATCGCGTCGGGGCAAGCTGCCGTTTCGGGGACTGGAGCTGGACCTGCATGACGGCCGCTGGATCTGGATGACTGAAACGGTTCAGGACGATGGTTGGATGCTGTGCGTGGGCAGCGACATTACCGCGCTGCGGCAAAACCAGCGCAGCCTGCGCCAGGATCGTGACATCGCCATGCGGGCCGCGCAGACGGATGAACTGACCGGAACCGCCAATCGCCGCTTCGTCTTCGCCAAGCTCGATGTCCAGATGGAAAAGGTCCAGAACGGGACGGAATGCCCGTTCGGGCTTTGTGTCATGGACATCGATTTCTTCAAGGTCATCAATGACCGCTTCGGTCATCAGGGCGGCGACACCGTGCTGCGGGACTTCGTCAAGATCGCTCACTCCACCATCCGTCGGTCCGATTGTTTCGGGCGTGTGGGCGGCGAGGAGTTCATGCTGATCATGCCGCGCACCAGCCTGCCGGATTGTATCGGTATCGTGGAGCGACTGCTGGACAAGGTCGCGACATCCTGTCCATTTCCCGGCGCTGCCGATTTTTCCTACAGCTGCTCGGCGGGGCTTTCGCTTTACCGGGCCGGAGAAACGGGTGCCGATCTCTATCAACGCGTGGATCGTGCGCTGTATGCGGCAAAGCAAAAGGGCCGTGCCCGGGTGGAGTGGGTTCTGGAGTAACGCGTCGATTGCGTCAAACCAATTCCGCTGCCACCAATCCATGTAGCGAATTGCCGACGAACAGCTTTCGTCCGTTCAGATCCTGCGGCCTCAACGCCTGTCCGCGTGCCCTGCGCTCACGGATGAGGTCGGCGCGAAGGACGCCGGGTAGAATGCCACTGTCGAGCGGTGGGGTCAGCAACTGGCCCTCGGCAGCTTCAACGAAGATGCTGGTGGTCGATCCCTCGCAGATTTCGCCGCGTTCGTTGAGCAGCAGGACCTCGTCGGCCTCACTGGTCGAGAATTCGGCCCGTGCGGCGTCATAGGGTTCGCGGCGCGAGGATTTGTGGCGGTAGAAGGTATCGCTGGAATCCAGCCGTGTCTTTTCCGCAATCTTCACGCGCCAGACGGCATTGACAGGCAGTGGCACGAAGGGCTCAGCGGCGATGTCGAGCTCGCCTTTGTAGGTCATGACCACGCGCACGGTCATCGGTTCCCTGCCGCCGACGACTGCGTTCAGCGCTTTGACCGTATCGACGGGTGCACGAAAACCCAGCGCGTCGGCCGAGCGCAGCAGACGACGCGTGTGCTGCTCCAGTCGCTGGAAACCGGTGGCAGGCTCCCAGCGCAGCGTTTCCCGCAAGGTCAGGTCGGCCGGTTTGCGTTTCATGATTGTCGTCCGTCATGCTGTTTACGTAAGGTAAGGTATATGAACCGGCGAAGCTTGCCCGAAATGGGAGCGTCGCCGGATTTCTCCTAATCTCAGTCCAGTGCCTCCAGCTCATCGATCAGGCCCTCGATCATCGACAGGCCCTTGTTCCAGAAGGATGGGTCGGTCGCATCGAGACCGAAGGGCTTCAGCAGCTCGGAATGATGTTTGGTGCCGCCAGCCTTCAGAAGCTCGAAGTATTTGTCCTGAAAGCCGCTGTCGGCATTCTGGTAGACGGCGTAGAGCGAGTTGACGAGGCAATCGCCGAAGGCATAGGCGTAGACATAAAACGGCGAATGGATGAAGTGGGGAACGTACGTCCACCAGTTCTCATAGCCTTCCGAAATCTTGATGGCCGGCCCGAGGCTTGTCCGCTGGACGGAAAGCCACAGCTCGCCAATCTGGTCTGCCGTGAGTTCGCCGTCCTTGCGGGCGGTGTGCACCTTGCGCTCGAATTCGTAAAAAGCGATCTGGCGCACGACCGTGTTGATCATGTCTTCGACCTTGCGGGCCAGCAGCGCCTTGCGTTCGCGTTTGTCTCTCGTGCCATCCAGCAGTTTGCGGAAGGTCAGCATTTCTCCGAAGACGGACGCCGTTTCGGCAAGGGTCAGTGGTGTGGCGCACATCAGCGCACCCTGTCCGCCCGCCAGCACCTGGTGGACACCATGGCCCAGTTCGTGGGCAAGCGTCATCACGTCGCGCGGCTTTCCGAGGTAATTGACCAGCACGTAAGGATGCGCCGAAGGCACGGTGGGGTGGGCGAAGGCACCCGGTGCCTTGCCGGGGCGGGCAGGGGCATCGATCCATTCTTCATCGAAGAAGCGGCGGGCGATATCGGCCATCTCAGGTGCGAAATCGCCATAGGCCGAGAGCACCATGTCCTTTGCGTCGTCCCACGGTATGACGGCGTTGGACGTATCGGGCAGGGGCGCGTTGCGGTCCCAGTAGTTCATCTGGTCCATGCCCAGCCACTTGGCCTTCATCTTGTAATAGCGATGCGACAGGCGCGGATAGGCTTGCGTCACTGCCTTTGCCAGCGCATCGACCACCTCTCGCTCGACGCGGTTGGCCAGATGGCGGCTGTCGGCAATGTCTTCGAACTTGCGCCAGCGGTCGGAGATTTCCTTATCCTTGGCGAGCGTGTTGGTGATCAGCGTGAAGACGCGCAGATTGTCCTTGAAGGTGGCGCTCAGCGCTTGCGCTGCCTTTTTGCGGGTTTCCGTGTCCGGTTCCTGCAAAAGATTGAGCGTTTCTTCCAGTGCGAGGCTCTTGCCGTCGACGTCGAAGCGCAACTCGGACATGGTTTCATCGAACAGGCGGTTGAAGGCGGCGGCACTGGTCATCGACTTTTCAAGAAACAGCTGTTCCAGCCTGTCATCCAACTGGTGCGGCTTGTCCTTGCGAAGGTCAACGAGCCAGGGCTTGTAATGGCTGGTCAGCGGATCGTTGGCGATGGCCGCGTCGATTGTCGCATCTTCGATGCGGTTGAGTTCCAGCGCGAAAAACAACAGGTTCGACGACATCTCGGTCAGCTTCGACTGTGCGTCGCCGTAAATCTTGCCGTTTGCTGGATTGGAGGTGTCGGAAAAATAGGTAAGGCCTGCGAAGGAGCCAATGCGACCAAGAAGATCGTCCAGCGCTTCATAGTCCTTCAGCGCGGCGCCAAGACCCTGATCGCCCGAGAGCGTGGCTGCTGCTTCCAGTTTGCCCTTCCACTTGGCTTCGAACGCCTTCGCATCTTTTGCCGCTTTTTCCAGCGCGCCCTTGTATTCGGACGATTCAGCGGACGGGTAGAGATCGGACAGCTTCCATGTGGGGAGGTCACCGAGGGCTGCGGTGCCCGCTTCCGCGGGAGAAAAGGCGGGCAGGGAGATCGATGTCTTCAAGGTCATGTCGGGCGTTCCTCTTTATCTCTTCGCCAAAGCATATGGGGGCTCTGTTTCCCGTGGCAATGCATAAAATGCAAGCAAATCTCAAAACTGGATGTTCAAGCCTTCCGTGCCACATTCGGTTCAAAGGGTCTGCATGAAGCAGGTCCATAAACCGGAAACCGGAGCCTGACATGACAGCGCAAGTACTCGTTATCGATGACGATCCTGTTCAGCGCCGCCTTTTGAGACAAGCGGTGGAGCGTTATGGACACCATCCAATCCTTGCCGAAAACGGCCGGGTCGGGCTGGAGCTGTTGAAACAACACAGCGGCGATATCAGCGTCATCGTTCTTGATCTGATGATGCCGGAGATGGACGGTCTGTCTTTCCTGAAAGCGGTCGGTGAACTGGGAACGGATGTGCCTGTCATCGTGCAGACCGGACAGGGCGGCATCGATACGGTGGTGCAGGCCATGCGCGCCGGGGCTTTCGATTTCGTGGTCAAGCCCGTCTCGCCTGAGCGTATCGGCTCTGCGATCGCCAACGCACTCAAGCTCGACCAGCGCGAAGCAAAGGCCCGCACGGGCAAGCGCTCGCGCAACCACACCGTCAATTTCAACGATATCGCTTCCGCAAGCCCTGCCATGCTGCGCGTGATCGAACTGGCGCAGCGTGCGGCGCAATCCAATATTCCTGTCGTGCTGGAGGGCGAATCCGGTGTCGGCAAGGAAATGATCGCCCGCGCTGTCCAATCAGGCAGCGACCGGGCGGGCAAACCCTTCATCACCGTCAATTGCGGGGCCATTCCGCACAATCTGGTGGAAAGCATTCTCTTCGGCCATGAGAAGGGCGCCTTTACCGGTGCCACCGAAAAGCACATGGGCAAGTTCATGGAAGCCGATGGCGGCACGCTGTTTCTGGATGAGATCGGCGATCTGCCGCTGGAGGTGCAGGTGAAGCTGCTGCGCGCCGTGCAGCAAGGCGAAATCGAGACCGTTGGCTCTGCCAAGGTTCAGAAGGTCAATGTGCGGCTGATTTCGGCTACGAACAAGGATCTGATCGAAGAGGTGAAGGAAGGCCGCTTCCGTGAGGACCTTTATTACCGCCTCAACGTCTTCCCCATCACCATCCCAGCTCTGCGTCGTCGCAAGGAAGACATTCCCTATCTGGCGCGTGTGTTTGCCGAGCGCTTCTCCATCGAGCAGAAACTGCCGCATTCTCTGGGTGTCAGCGCCGGTGCACTGGCCTTGCTGACGGCCTACGACTGGCCGGGCAATATCCGCCAGCTGGAAAATGCCGTGTTCCGCGCTGTCGTTTTAGCCCAGGGCGACGAATTGACGGAAGCGGATTTCCCGCAGATCGCGCTTCAGGTGCCCGAATTTGCGGGTGACGTTGTCGACCACGACACGCCGCACCGCCCGACAGAGCGCTCGCTGCTTGTGGCACCTGCCGTGGAAAACAGAAGCAGTGCCGCCGACATCATGTCGGTGATGGAAGCCATGGCGACGGATGATGAGCGGTCGGCTTCTGTATTCCCCGGCGGTAGCCTGATTGCCTCGACGGATGACAGCGGCGACGTTCGCAAGATCGCCGATATCGAAGAGGAGCTGATTCGGTTTGCGTTGCGGTTCTATCGTGGTCAGATGAGCCAGGTTGCGCGCAAACTCGGCATCGGACGCTCTACGCTCTACCGAAAGTTGAAGGATTATGGCATTGATCCTGATGATCCGCTGCGTGATGCCGCTTGATGCGGCAGACTAGGCCCTGAAGGAGCAATTGCAGTTTTTGTTAACCCCTGAGCAAGGATATTCGCTTACGGTCTGTAAACCTCTTGTTAGTGGAGCGTTCACTATATAGAGGAAGGTTGCACGTGTGTGGCAAATTTGCCATTGTGTCACCGTAATTCAGGTTCATTAGGACAACGTGACGAATTGTCTGCCAGGCGGGGATCAAATTGCCTTATCTGTATCGGAATAGCGCGACGACCGCCAAGGTCGCGCGCGGCTTGATCAAAGATATATGCGCAAAGCTGTCGGCGCGCGTTGTGACCTGCGCGTGCTTGCTGATGGCCGGTCTGCCCGCTCTTGGTGTTTCGGCGACGGAAGCTGCTGCCGAAACCCGCAGTCTGAAGCTCTATTATATCCACACAAAAGAAAAAGCCGTCATCACATTCAAGCGAAACGGCAAGTACGATCAGAAGGGTCTGCAGGAGCTGAACCGCTTTTTGCGTGACTGGCGTCGCAATCAGCCGACCAAGATGGATCCGCGTCTGTTCGATCTGGTGTGGGAAGTCTATCGCCGTTCCGGTGCCAATGAATACATCAACGTCGTCTCCGCTTTCCGCTCGCCAGAAACAAACGGCATGCTGCGCTCGCGCACCAAAGGTGTCGCTAAGAGCAGCCAGCACACGCTTGGCAAAGCGATGGATTTCTACATTCCCGGCGTGAAGCTGGGTCGCCTTCGCGAAATCGCCATGCAGATGCAGATTGGTGGCGTTGGCTTTTATCCGACTTCCGGCTCTCCCTTCGTCCATCTTGATGTCGGCAACGTACGTGCATGGCCCCGCATGAGCCGCCAGGAACTGGTGCGTATTTTCCCCAAGGGCAACACCATTCACCTTCCATCCGACGGCAAGCCCCTGCCGGGTTACGACCAGGCGCTGGCCGATTATCGCAAACGTGTGAGCTCCTCTTCGATCCAGGTTGCCAGCACGGCTGGCGATGGCCCTGCTTCTTCCTCATCGGGTGGCAAGCGCAAGACCTTGCTCGCCGCCCTGTTTGGTGGCGGTGATGAGGACGAAGATTCCGAAGGCATTGCAACGCCTGCACCGACCACGCGGTCGGCGGCACCTGCGGTTGCTCCTGTAGCGCAGGACGCTGAAGAAGAAGTGGCACCGCCAACGGCAGTGGCCGTTGCCTCTGCTGAGCCGCTACCCGGTGGCGTCAATGCACCGTTGCCGACAGCCCGCCCAACTTTCCGCAATCAGGAAGGCGCGACAGGGCTTGCGACAGCGCTTTACTCTCCAGCGCGTAACGCCGCGCAGGACGCACTTCAGGCGGCGACGACACCGACCCCTATGGCTGCCCCTGCAGAACAGCAGTTTGCCGATCTCGCGCAATATTCCATTCCTGTGCCGACCCTGCTCGGGCCTCGCCGCATGAAGGGTGACGCCGATGGCACAGTCATGGCGGCGCTGGGCTCTGAAAGCATGCCGGGCGATGCGCTTGCAGCTCATGTTCCGGTTCCTGCCAACCGTCCCGCTGTCGCGGAAGCCTTGCTTGCCAACGCCAATTCCGAGACGGATGGCCAGGAAGACGAAGCGGAGCAATCATCGCTTTCGCCTGTCGTCGTTGCAGCTCTCGAGCAGAGCGGACAGGATGCTCGCTCGGCCATGATCGCAACGGCGATGCCGAGCGCTGCACAGTTTCCGGCTTCCGTCACAAGCACCAAGCCTGCCGAAAAGCCTGTCCAGACGGCGAAAGCTGCGCCTGCTGCGACGTCGCAGGACTATGGCGACGAGTTCGATGTAAAGCCAAAGGCCAATACTGGCGGTCTGACTGCTGGCCTTCCTACAAAGGGCGGTCGTCCGAGCAAGAAGGACGCTGCCGTCGCCGAGGAGGCGATGGTGAGTGGTGGTCGTTTGACCCAGGAAGCCATTTCGGACTGGGCTCTGAGCCAGGACAAGGGCGTCACCGGTCGCTCTGTGAAGGCGCCACGCGTCGTCAAGAATCGCATGCTCAGCCACGATATGTCGGCCTCTGCGGCCACGGCCAGCTTCCGTCCCGGTGCAGCAGCGATCGATTCCAGCCGCTTCAGCACTCCGGTGAAGATGCCGTAAGGCAGCTGTCGTAACATTTGATTATCGAAATGCCGCCTGGTGATCTCCTTGGAGATGACCGGGCGGTTTTCGTTTTGGCTGTTTTGGGCCGCTTGCTTGCAACTCCCTTCAAATTTCATTAGAGATCGGCAATAGACCTGCCGATAGGTCGTGTTTATCGCAATGTCGGGGCAAGATTCGTTGCGTAGAAGATTATCATCTGACCAGTAATCGATGGTGTCGCACGCTCATGACCATAATAGCCAACCTTGCTCCCAAGCAGATTGCCCAACTGTCTACATCCACGATTGCTGGGCTTAGCAGTGCCGATCTTGGTCAACTCAATTCTGCGCAAATCAAAGCCTTTACATCAACCCAGGTCGGTGCGCTGACGACCACGGTCGTGGCGTCACTTTCCACGCAGGCCGTGAGTGCGTTAGCGCCCAAATCGATCACCGGGCTGAGCCTGTCGCAGGTCGCCGCCCTCGGAACGACGCAGGTGTCCGGCTTATCGACTGCGCAGATCAATGCGCTCTATGCCAGCCAACTCGATGGGTTTTCCGCACCGCTGATCGAAGCACTCAACACCGCGCAGGTCTCGGCGCTGACCAGTCAGCAGGTCAGTGTCTTGTCCGCCGACGACCTCAACAGCTTCACCTCGGAAGAGATCGCGTCCTTGAAGAAGGCCTCCATTCCCGGGATAAAGACATCGGCGCTTGCTGGTCTTGCAACCGACAAGATCACCGCGCTGACCACTGTACAAGTGGCGGCACTGACGTCGTCGCAAATGAAAGCGCTGACCTCCGAGCAACTCACAGCGCTAACGGCGGAGCAGTTTTCGGCATTGACCGCAACGCAGATTGCCGGTTTATCCACGGCGGTGATGAGCACGCTGAACAGCGATAAGCTCGCTGCTCTCAGCACCAAGCAGATTTCCGCCTTAACCACCGGCCAGTTCGAAGCATTGAGTTCAACCAGTCTTGTTGCGTTGAACGAAGGCCAAGTCTCCGGCCTGGGTTCACAGCAGGTTTCGACGCTGTCTTCCGCCGAGCTCAACAGCTTTACGGCCGCAGAGATCGCGTCGATCAAGAAGGCATCCATTGCCGGTTTGTCGACGGTGGCGCTTGCGGGTCTGACTACCGACAGGATTGCAGCCCTGACGGTAACGCAGGTGGCGGCCTTGTCATCGACGCAGATGAAGGCGCTCACATCCACGCAGCTCTCGGCGTTGACAGCGGACCAGTTCTCCGCACTGACCACCAAACAGATTGCAGGGCTTTCCAGCGACGTGCTCGCCAATCTCAGCAGCGCACGGCTCGGCGGGCTCTCCACAAAGCAGATCACCGCGTTGACCACGGCTCAGTTCGAGGCATTGAACTCCACCAGCCTTGCCGGGCTCGATGCGCAGCAGGTTGTCGGGCTGAACGCGAAACAGGTGGCAACCCTGTCTGCGGATGAGCTCAACAGTTTCACGGGGGAGGAAATTGCGGCCATCAAGAAGGCAGCGATTGCCGGATTGACCCCCGTTGCATTGGCTGGACTGTCTACCGACAAGATACCATCGCTGACAACGGCGCAACTCTCCAGCCTCTCCGCCGAGCAGATGCAGGCGCTCACGTCGGCACAGCTATCGGCGCTGACGCAGGACCAGATGAGCGCGCTATCGGCCAAACAGATCGGCGGCCTGTCGACGGCCGTCATTGCCAGTCTGGATGACGATGTTTTCGCGGCTTTCAATACAAAGCAGATCGCAGCCCTAACGGCTGCACAGTTCGAGGCATTGAGAAGCTCGAGCATCGAAGCTCTTCAAGAAACCCAGGTTGCAGGGCTGAATTCCAAGCAGGTCGCAACCCTGTCGGCCGCAGAGCTGAACAGTTTCAGCGCCGAAGAAATCGCGTCGATCAAAAAAGTCGCCATTGTCGGGCTGACGACCTCGGCGATTGCAGGCCTTTCGACGGATCTCATTCAGGCCTTGACGACGGGTCAGATCGCCGCGCTGTCCACCACCCAGATGAAAGCGCTGACATCCGATCAGTTGGCGGCACTGACACCCGAGCAGTTTGCGGGTCTGACGCCACGTCAGATTTCCGGATTTTCGACAGCTGCCATCAGCCAGCTGGGTGGCGACAAGTTGGCGGCCATGGGTTCCAAACAGATCGCAGCGCTGACGACAGCACAGTTTGCCGCTTTGAGTTCGCAAAGTATCGAAGCGCTCACGGATGTGCAGGTTGCGGCGTTGAATGCCCAGCAGGTTGCAACATTGGATGCGAGCGAGCTGAACAGTTTCGAATCGTCCGAGATTGCATCGATCAAGAAATCCGCGCTCGCCGGACTGTCGGTTGCTGCCTTGGGCGGGATGGAGGAGGATAAGATCGAATCGTTTACGACGACGCAAATTCAGGCCATGAGCGCCGCGCAGGTCAACATCGTGATTGCCGCCTACAAGGATAATTGAGGGCTAAATCCCTGATACGAAAAAGGCGCGGTCGAAACACCGCGCCTTTTTCTTTTGAATTCATTCTGCTTTTCAGATCAGACGCCGCTCTGGCCGTCGGAACCGATATAGGCGATGCGCACCATGTTGGTGGCGCCCGGTGTTCCCAGGGGAACGCCTGCCGAAATGATGATACGGTTGCCGGGCTGGCCGAAGCCTTCATCGACGACGATGCGGCAGGCGCGGTTGACCATATCGTCCTGGTCGCTGGCATCGCCGGTGACGACGCAGTGCAGGCCCCAGACAACAGACAGGCGGCGAGCCGTCTGGATGATGGGCGACAGGGCGATGATCGGAACCTGTGGACGCTCACGTGCAGCACGCAGTCCCGTTGTGCCAGATGATGTGTAGGTGACGATGGCAGACAGGCCGAGCGTTTCGGCAATCTGTCGGGCTGCCAGCGAAATGGCGTCTGCGCCTGTCGCTTCCGGCTGCGGGCGCTGCGCATAGATGATGTTGGAGTAGTAAGGATCCTGCTCCACGGTGCTGGCGATGGATGCCATGGTGGAGACTGCTTCGACCGGGTAGTCGCCCGAAGCCGATTCGGCAGACAGCATGATCGCGTCGGCACCTTCGAAGACGGCGGTTGCCACGTCGGAGACTTCGGCGCGTGTCGGAACGGCCGCCGAAATCATGGATTCCAGCATCTGTGTTGCAACGACAACCGGCTTACCTGCCTTGCGACAAGCGCGTGTCAGTTGCTTCTGGATGCCGGGAACGGCTTCCAACGGCATCTCGACGCCAAGGTCGCCACGGGCAACCATGAGGGCGTCAGACAAAGCGATGATTTCTTCGATGCGTTCGACAGCCTGCGGCTTTTCGATCTTGGACATCAGGCCGACGCGGTTACCGGCAATCTTGCGCACTTCGACGAGATCTTCAGGGCGTTGCACGAAGGAGAGCGCAACCCAATCGACTTCGTTTGTCTCGAGAACGGCATCGAGATCGACGCGGTCCTTGTCGGTCAGAACGCCAACGCCGAGCAGGGTGTCCGGCAGGCTGATCCCCTTGCGGTCGGAAATCTTGGTGCCGGAAACGACGGTCGTCACGATGCTCTTGCCATCGCATTTTTCAGCGCGCAGGTGCAGCTTGCCATCGTCGATCAACAGGCGGTCGCCTGGCTTCACGGCTTCGAGAATTTCGGGATGCGGCAGGAACACGCGGTTCTTGTCGCCGGGGGCTTCATTGTTGTCGAGCGTAAACGTCTGGCCTGCCACGAGATCGACTTTGGTGTCAGCGAACTTGCCGACGCGCAGCTTTGGGCCTTGAAGGTCGGCCAGAATGCCGATGGGGCGGCCTACGCGGCTTTCGACCGAGCGAATGCGCTGGATCAGCGTGCGCATCACATCATGGCTGGCGTGACTCATATTGATGCGGAAGAGATCGGCACCGGCCAGATGGAGCTTCTCGATCATTGCTTCATCGGAGGATGCTGGGCCGAGAGTTGCAAGGATTTTGACTTTGCGATTACGCTTCATCAGTTCTGACTTTCCTGTGTACCTGGCGTGTCGGAAAGCTGGACCATCCAGCTTCCCTGTCTGCCCGTATCGTATTCCTTGAAACCCATTCGCTGGAAACTACGGGCGTAGCAATCGTCCACACCGGTGATCTTGAACTCGTTTTCCGCGACGCACATGTTCACGTCGCCCGTCCACCTGCCACCACGAGCAGCATCTTCGGCGTAGAGATAATAGTAACGCGACTGTAACTCGCCCTCGATCAGCGTGGCGCATGTGGAGGCGGGAACCTGCCACCAGCCTTCGCTGATCCAGCCATCCTGCGCTCGGTAGCCGATGGCCACGCCCACAAGGTTCTGTGTGCTGTTGCAAACACGGAAATCCGCCAATGCCGGCTCTGCGAGAAGAAGCGGTGTGGAGAAGAGGGTGGCAGCGCAGAAAAAGCGGATCGCGCGCCGGTGTTTTCGAAGCTTAGCGGAGAATGTCTGTGTCACGGCTTCCATCCGGATTCCATGGTTATAAAATGAGAACACTTCTTGGCGCGGACGCCCAAGAAAGTCAACGCAAGTTCAATCGATTGTATCTGTATGGAATATCTGCGGTCGTGCGGCGGGGCGTGTTCAGACCGTCTCAACTTGCGCGTGGCGCTGAGCCATGGCATCAAGCGTCTCTCCCTCATCATCGCCAGAAATCAAAGATGCCTGACTTCCAGCCATATGAAACCATAGAAGGCGATTATGACAAAGGCATGGTTCTCCTTGCCGATCACGCCACCAACCTTCTGCCGCCGGAATACGGTCGTCTGGGGCTTCCCGCAGAGGCGTTTCAACGCCATATCGCGTTCGACATTGGCATCGAGGGCCTGACACGTGATCTTGCGGCACGCCTCGGTGTGCCCGCAGTCATGAGCCGTTTTTCGCGTCTGTTGATCGATCCCAATCGCGGTGAGGACGACCCGACGCTGATCATGAAGATTTCCGATGGCGCGATCATTCCAGGCAATCACCCTATAACGCAAGATGAATGGGACGTGCGGCTGAATGCCTATCACCGCCCTTATCATCGTGCTGTGGGTTCTGTGCTCGAGAAGGTTGCCGACCAATCCGGAAAAGCACCGCTGGTGTTTTCACTGCATTCTTACACACCATTCTGGAAAGATGTGCCGCGCCCCTGGCATGCAGCCGTGCTTTGGGACACGGACCATCGCTCCGTCACGCCGCTGATTGCGCATTTGCGGGCACCCGGCGATGTTCTGGTGGGAGATAATGAGCCCTATGACGGCGCGCTGAAGGGTGACACGATGTATCGCCACTGTATGGTCAAGGGTATTCCTCATGCCCTTTTAGAGGTGCGGCAGGATTTGATCGCTGATGAGGCAGGAATTGCCGAGTGGGCCGCGCGGCTTGCTCCCATTTTTGCCGCAATGAATGATGATCTGACCTTGCACGACTACAAGCAGTTCGCATCGCGGACCGGGCCCTACTGACAGGAGAGTGCTGTGAGCGACGTTGACGATAGCAGAAACACCGAACTGGAAGCGGCGGCGTTTCGCAGGCTGCTCAAGCACTTGCGAGACCGCAGCGACGTTCAGAACATCGACCTGATGAACCTTGCCGGTTTTTGCCGCAACTGCCTGTCCAACTGGTACGCGGATGCGGCAAGGGACGCTGGTCAGGAGATCAGCAAGGATGCCGCCCGGGAGATCGTTTACGGTATGCCCTATGACGACTGGAAAAAGCTGCATCAGGGCGAAGCCAGCGATGCCCAGAAAGTCGCATTCGAGCAAAACAAGCCGCAGGAATAAAGTGCCAGGACCGGAAACGGCTTGACGTGGCGGCCTGAGACAGGCAGTTCACCAACCTGAAAAATTCGCTGCCACCGCAGCCCGGAGGCCTTCGCCTCGACCACTTTCGAATCACGCGGTTCTGCGCGCAGAGCCCCACGCAAAGGACGACACAATGGACGAAACAGCCACAACCGAAACCGTAGCCGCCGCCGAACTGCGCCAGTTCATTGAGCGCATCGAGCGTCTTGAAGAAGAAAAGGCTGCGATTTCCGGCGATATCAAGGACGTGATGGGGGAAGCCAAGGGTCGTGGTTACGACACAAAGGCCATCCGCACGATTATCCGTCTGCGCAAGAAGGATGCCAACGAGCGCATCGAGGAAGAAACGATTTTGCAGACCTACATGGCTGCACTGGGCATGGAATAATCAACGCTTTGGAAAACGGCGCTGTGCTCGTGGCCAGTGCCGTTTTCTATTCAGCGGGCGCGAAGAACGCGTCTATGGCGGCTAGCGCCTGGCTGCGGTAGACATCGCGCTCCAGGAAAAGCTCGTGCCGCGCGCCTGTGACCGGGATGAGTTGCGCCGCGCGGAAGTTGCGTGACAGCTCCTCCTGCCCGGCATAAGGCGAGATCGTGTCGCGCATGGGTGCCAGCAGCAGCGTCGGTACCGTGATCTTCGTCAGATGATCCTGCCGCGTCACCCAGGGCATGGTTTTCAGCACTTCGAAAAGCCAACGCGCGGTCGGTGCGCCGACGAAGAGTTCGGGATGCTCTATGGCGATGGAGGCGTTGCGGGCAAAGCGGACGGGATCAGACGTGAGCGGATTGTCCTCGAACGCGCGTTCGCGCTGGTCTTTGCCCAGTTGAACGCCACCCAGCCCGATCAGACTGAGGCTTGTGGCGACCAGCCTAATGAACCAGGCAGGCATGGATTGTCCGCTTAACGAAATAAAGGGCGCGCTGAGTGCCATGCGCTCGATGCGGTTTGACAGCGATGGCGCGATGGACAGGGCTGCAAGTCCGCCGGTGGAATGCGCCAGCATGAAGAAGGGCAGGCGTGTATCGGGCAGGACGACATGCTCCAGAAACAGCGCGATATCCTTGCCGTAATCTGAAAAGCGCCGGACATATCCGGCATGGACCTTCTTCAGCATTCGATCCGAGCCACCCTGTCCGCGGGTGTCGAAGGTTGCGACCCAAAAGCCTTTTGCGGTCAGGTCGTTGATCGTCTCGAAATATTTCTCGATACACTCATTGCGACCATGCACAAGCACGATGGTGCCGCGCGCCACGGACTGGCTGGAGCGAAAGATCGCATAGCGCAGCTTCTTGTTTTTATGACCGGTAAAATAGCCTGCGATGTGGTTTTCGGGCACAGGGTTGCCCGTGGTCGCGTGCAATATGGCTTCGGTCATGATGGTGGTTCCGACTTGGCACTGAGGTGTTTCAGAACGGGATAAGAGGCGCGCTCTTGCGCGTCAAAGGAAAAGGTGCGCGTCAAACGAAAAATGCCGGAACCGTCGGTCTTAGCAGTCGCGGTTCCGGCTGAGATGACAGAAGAAGAAGGGACGTTATCCTTCTGCCGCCGGAGATTGCCTCCGATATGTCCATTAGTAGCGCCGTAAAAATGAATGATTTCGGAACTGGTCGTTCAGTTGTCGTTCAGGCGCATAAAACTCTTGAACTCGAGCAAACCCCTTCCCATCTCTTTGTCACGGTCGCCAGAACGGGGCCGTATCCGGTTCCTCATCGCCCAATCGGGGTGGGGGCCATAACCGCAAACAGTCGCTTCCTAGGAGGACACCATGCGTCACGTTGATTTTTCCCCTCTCTACCGCTCAACAGTCGGCTTCGACCGCCTTTTCTCCATGCTCGATGGCCTTGGACAGCCGGAACAGGCGCAAGCCTACCCGCCCTACAACATAGAGCGCACCGGCGAGAACACATACCGCATCACCATGGCGGTTGCCGGGTTCGATGAAAACGAACTCAGCATCGAATCGCGTGCCAATGTGCTGACCGTCAAGGCTGAAAAGGCTGATGAGACCAAGGACAGCGAAGGCGAATTCCTCTATCGCGGCATCGCCAAACGCGCCTTCGAGCGTCGCTTCCAGCTCGCCGATCACGTTGAGGTCCAGAACGCTTCCATGAAGAACGGTTTGTTGCATATCGATCTGTTCCGCAACATTCCCGAGGCCATGAAACCACGTCGCATCGCGATTGTTTCAGACGTTACGGACGAGCCAAGGCAGATCGAAGCGCAGGTCACGCCTGCCCAGGTCAACTAAGCCTGTTGCACAAACCTTGATGAAACGGCCCTCATTGCAGGGCCGTTTTTGTTTTTTCGGGCGCTAGCATCACCTCGGCGGTTTTTTGCTGTTCGATTTGTTGCGCCTTGCGGGCATAGCGTTGAGCGATCACCGAGCAGGCCATCAACTGGATCTGGTGAAACAGCATCAAGGGCAAAACGATTGCACCGATGCTCTGGCCTGCGAAGATGGCCCCTGCCATGGGCACGCCGCTCGCCAGGCTCTTCTTGGAGCCGCAGAAGGTAATGGTGATCTCGTCTTCCTTCTTGAAGCCGAGCAGGCGACTGCCGAACATGGTGATGCAGAGGACGAGGGCCAGCAAAGCCATGTCGATGCCGATGACGACGCCGATGTCGCGCAGGGTGAACTGGTGCCAGATGCCTTCGATGACGGCTTCGCTGAAGGCGAGATACACGACCATCAGGATCGACCCACGATCGACAGGTGCCAGCAGAGTCTTGCGGGCTCTGATCCAGCCGCCGATCCAAGGCTGGAGGATTTGGCCCAAAATAAAGGGTGCCAGCAATTGCAGGAAAATCTGGCCGAAAGCCTCGAGCGAAAAGCCGCCGCCATGGCCGCCCACCGTAAACAGAAAGCCGACGAGCAGCGGCGTCAGGAACATGCCGAATATATTCGATGCGGACGCGGCACAGATCGCTGCGGGAACGTTTCCGCCCGCCATGGAGGTGAAGGCGATGGACGACTGCACGGTTGACGGCAGCACGCACAGAAACAGGACGCCCATATATAGCGGAGCGGGCAGAATACTCTGCGGAATGTAGCCCAAGCCGACGCCGATCAATGGAAACAGGCCGAAGGTCACGAGCAAAATTACAATGTGCAGACGCCAGTGCAGGACACCGGCAATCACCACATCGCGCGACAATCTCGCGCCGTGAAGAAAGAAGAGCAGAGCGATTGCGCATTTGGTGGCGATGCCGAAATACTCTGCGGCTTGCCCGCTGACGGGAAGTAAGGAAGCGATGATGACCGTGGCCACCAGCATCATGGTGAAGCGGTCGGGCAGGAAGCGGCTCATGATAGCGTGCTCTCGTGTTTCCGGTTTTTCGTTGAATTGATCAGTACTATCGCTCATCATGAAAGTAGATGCAAAAACTAACAGTTATCGTGATATGAGATAACAATGCTCAATCTTCAGCACCTCGCCAGCTTCGTGACGCTGGAACAGACCATGAGTTTCACCCATGCCGCCGAACGGTTAGGCATCGGTCAATCGACGCTCAGTCAGCATATTCAGCGGTTGGAAGCATTTCTCGGCCAACGTCTGATCGCGCGCGACACCCACCGCGTCCGTCTGACGCCGGAGGGCGAGGCGCTACTCGGTTACGCACGCAACATGCTGGATATCAACAACAAGGTCGCTGCGCTTTTTGGGGAAAGCAGGCTGCGCGGCCGCTTGCGCCTCGGCGTATCAGAAGATTTTGTCGCCAGCCGTCTAACGGTTATTCTGGAGGAGTTCACGCGGCTTTATCCGCTGGTCGATCTGGAATTGACGGTGGCGTTGAGCGGCGCTCTCTACGAAATGCAGGATAATGGCGAGCTGGATGTGGTGCTCGCCAAGCGGCGGCTGGGTGATCAGCTCGGCCACTTTCTGTACCGGGAACCTCTGGTGTGGTTGGCAAAAGACCCCGATGCCCTGTTGTCGCGGGAAAATGCCCTGCCGCTCATTGCGTTTCCGCCGCCCAGCATTACCCGAAAGGCAGCCCAGGAAGCGCTCGACCGCGCTGGTGTCGCCTGGCGTATCGTCTGCACCTGCGCCAGCCTCAGCGGCCTGACGGCGGCAGCGCGCGCCGGAATGGGTGTTCTCGTCCAGCCCCGCAGCATGGCCCCATCAGGGTTGCGGGAACTGCCAAAGGGCGCGCTGCCCGCACTGGAAGACGTGGAATTCGTGCTTCAGCCGCGAAAAGGAGCAGATGTTGAACTGGTAGAGGCCTTATCCAAGCTGGTGATGGCGAAAGGCATGGTGCCGGGGAGTTTTGTTTAAGTTTCCCTTCCGTCATTCCGGCCTTGTTTGCTGAAATGACGAACGTTGCCAAGCCCAACGACGTCATCCTCGGGCCTGTCCCGAGGATCCAATCACGTTGTCAAAACCGAGAGGTGGATAGATCCTCGGCTCAAGCCCGAGGATGACGCCTTGGGCTTGGGTTTCCGCACATCGGCGACCAAATCGGCCTCAAGCCGCGCCGCAAATTCGCAGGAAATCGTCCACGTCGTTTTCCAGCGTTGCAAAGCTGGTAACGAGGCGGATGAGTTTTTCGTTGTCGCCAACTGGTTCCGGCATGTCGTGCGGGACGGGCCAGTCGTAGAAGCTGGCCCCAGCCTCTTTGGCGGCCTTTGCCTTATCCTTGTTCAGCACCACGAACAGCTCGTTGGACTGCGTCGGCCAAGCCAATCTCGCGCTGTTGGAGGCAGAGAGGCCATCGCGCAGGCGGGTGGCCATGGCGTTGGCGTGGGCGGCGAGTTCCAGCCACAGATCGTCCTTGAAATAGGCATCGAATTGCGCCGCCATGAAGCGGGTCTTCGAGAAAAGCTGGGCTGAGCGCTTGCGGATGAAGGGCAGGTCTTCTGCCGTTTTCGGGTCCATGTAGACGATGGCTTCCGCGCACCAGCAACCATTTTTTGTGGCACCGAAGGACAGGATATCCACGCCGCGCTTCCAGGTCATTTCGGCAGGCGTCGTGTCCAGCGCGATCAGCGCGTTGCCGAACCGGGCTCCGTCCATATGAAGCGGAACGCCGGCATTTTTGGCGATCTTTGAAATGGCGTCGATTTCATCGAGTTCGTAGACCGTGCCCTGTTCCGTTGCCTGCGTGACCGTCACCAGCATGGGCTGGCCCTGGTGGATGGAGCCGGGCGGAAAGCGGCCAATGGCAGCTTCGAGGTTCTTCGGCAGCATCTTGCCATTGGGGCCAGCGACCGGCATCAGGCGCGAGGCGTTGGAAAAGTAGACCGGCGCGCCGCACTCGTCCTCAATGACGTGTGCTTCGGAATGGCAAAAGGCGATGCCGCCGGGGCGGGCGACACTGGCCATGGCCAGCGAGTTGGCGGCAGTCCCGGTGCCGACGAAGAACACGGCGACTTCGCGCTCGAAAATCTCGTTGAAGCGCTTCTCGATGGCGCGGTCCAGCTCGCTGGTGCCATAGGCGGCGGCGAAACGGGTGGATTCCTTCATCAGCCGCTCATTGATGGCGGGGTGGGCGCCTGCCCAATTGTCGGAAGCAAAAAACATGGGGTCTGCACTTTCGATGAGTTGATGATGGCGGGAGTGGCTGGTCTGCCAAACGATTGTCGTTTTATGGCCTTATCCTTGGGAACGCAAATCGGGCAATGAAAGCAACGATTTCGCTTGGTTGTCGGAAGAAAATTGCGCGAGGAATCCCAAGCGAGACATTTACCGTCATTCTGTGTGCCTATAAAATGTTGGCATGGACTTGCAGAGTGCGAGTGTTTCTGTCAAAATCCGTTGAGAATTGAGACAGCATTGCTGTCCTAAATTGACAAGCGGACGCAAAGCCACCATCGGAAACGGTGAGGTGGTTGAGCATCCGCCTCTCTGCGTGAAGCCATGCAACCTGTTGCAGGAGGGACGAAAAATGACGATCAAGCTGGAAGGCGAAAACGCCACTGCTACCTTGACCAATGACTGTCCGACGAGCGCGCAGCCGAAGGCTGGCGCGCGCGCGACGATTGGTGGTCTGCCTCCCAAGCAGGGTCTTTACGATCCGCGCAACGAGCATGATGCCTGCGGCGTCGGCTTCGTGGCGCATATGAAGGGCCAGAAGTCGCACCAGATCGTCAAGGATGGCCTGTTCATTCTCGAAAATCTGACCCACCGTGGTGCCGTCGGTGCCGATCCGTTGATGGGTGATGGTGCGGGCATCCTGGTACAGATCCCTGACAAGTTTTTCCGCGAGGAAATGGCGCTTCAGGGCGTGACGTTGCCGAAGGCGGGCGAATACGCCGTTGGCCACATCTTCATGTCGCGCGACGCGGATCAGATCGAGCACTACAAGAAGGTCATCATCGATGTCGTCGCCGATGCGGGACAGCAGTTCCTCGGCTTCCGCGATGTGCCGGTCGATAACTCATCGCTGTCGGAAGCGCCCGAGATTGCCGCCACCGAGCCGCATCATGTGCAGGTGTTCATCGGTGCTGGCCGCGATGCGGCTACCAATGCGGATTTCGAGCGTCAGCTGTTTTTGATCCGCAAAGTCATTTCCAACACCATCTACGACGCTGGTGGCGGCAAGGAGGCGCAGGATTTCTACCCGGTTTCGCTGTCCTCCTCGACCATCGTCTACAAGGGCATGTTCCTCGCCTATCAGGTCGGTGCCTATTACAAGGATCTGGCCGATCCGCGGTTCGAAAGCGCGGTGGCACTGGTCCACCAGCGTTTCTCCACCAACACCTTCCCATCTTGGAAGCTGGCCCACCCTTATCGTATGGTTGCCCATAACGGTGAAATCAACACGCTGCGCGGTAACGTCAACTGGATGGCGGCGCGTCAGGCCTCCGTTGCCTCGCCGCTGTTTGGCGACGACATTTCCAAGCTCTGGCCGATTTCCTATGAGGGACAGTCCGATACGGCCTGCTTCGACAACGCGCTCGAATTCCTCGTGCGTGGTGGCTATTCCATGGCGCATGCCGTGATGATGCTGATCCCCGAAGCGTGGGCTGGCAACCAGTCCATGTCGCCGGAACGCAAGGCATTCTACGAATACCATGCAGCGCTGATGGAGCCATGGGATGGTCCTGCTGCCGTTGCCTTTACCGATGGCAAGCAGATTGGTGCGACGCTCGACCGCAACGGTCTGCGTCCCGCCCGCTATCTCGTGACCGATGACGATCGCATCATCATGGCATCCGAAGCCGGCACATTGCCGGTGCCGGAAGAGCGCATTATTAAGAAGTGGCGCTTGCAGCCCGGCAAGATGCTTCTGATCGACATGGAAAAGGGCGCGATCATCTCCGATGAGGATGTGAAGCGCGAACTTGCGACCAAGCACCCTTACCGCACATGGCTGGATCGCACCCAGCTGATCCTCGAAGACCTGAAGCCCGTGGAGCCGCGCGCTTTGCGTCGCGACGTGTCGCTTCTGGATCGTCAGCAGGCATTTGGTTACACCAGCGAAGACACCAAGTTGCTGATGTCGCCCATGGCGACGACCGGTCAGGAAGCCATCGGCTCGATGGGCACGGATACGCCGATTTCGGCCATGTCGTCCAAGTCGAAGTCGCTTTACACCTATTTCAAGCAGAACTTTGCGCAGGTCACCAACCCGCCGATCGACCCGATCCGCGAAGAGCTGGTGATGAGCCTCGTCTCCTTCATCGGTCCGCGCCCGAACATTCTCGACCACGAGGGTGCAGCCCGCGCCAAGCGTCTGGAAGTCCGCCAGCCTATCCTGACCAATGGCGATCTGGAAAAGATCCGCTCCATCGGCCACACGGAAGACCGTTTCGACACAAAGACGCTGGACTTCACTTATGCAGTGGAACGTGGTGCAGAAGGCATGCCCGAGATGCTCGACCGCTTGTGCGAGCGTGCGGAATCCGCTGTTCGCGGCGGGTACAACATCATTGTTCTCTCGGACCGTCAGCTCGGACCGGATCGCATCGCCATTCCTGCGTTGCTGGCAACGGCTGCTGTCCATCACCACCTGATCCGCAAGGGTCTGCGCACCTCTGTCGGTCTCGTTGTCGAAACCGGCGAGCCGCGCGAAGTGCACCATTTCTGCCTGCTGGCCGGTTACGGTGCAGAAGCCATCAACCCTTATCTCGCCTTCGATACGCTGCTGGATATGCACAAGCACAATGCATTTCCGAAGGAAGTGTCTGATGATGAAGTGGTGTACCGCTACATCAAGGCTGTCGGTAAGGGCATCCTGAAGGTCATGTCCAAGATGGGCATCTCCACCTATCAGTCCTATTGCGGCGCGCAAATTTTCGACGCCATTGGCCTGTCATCAGAGTTCATCGAGCAGTATTTCTCCGGCACCGCCACGCAAATTGAAGGCGTTGGCTTGACGGAGATCGCCCAGGAAACCGTCTCGCGTCACACCGACGCCTTCGGCAAGGACCCGATCCTCGCCAGCACGCTCGATATCGGTGGCGAATATGCCTACCGCATGCGCGGCGAAAGCCATGCCTGGAGCCCGGATGCGGTTGCCACGTTGCAGCACGCCGTGCGTGGCAACAGCCAGGAACGTTACCGCGAATTCGCCGAGATGGTGAACGACACCAACCTGCGCATGAACACCATTCGCGGTCTGTTCAAGGTCAAGTCTGCCGAAGCGCTGGGCCGCAAGCCGATCTCCATCGATGAGGTCGAGCCAGCGGTGGATATCGTCAAGCGTTTCTCGACCGGCGCCATGTCGTTCGGTTCCATCAGCCGCGAAGCGCACACCACGCTGGCCATCGCCATGAACCGTATTGGCGGCAAGTCCAACACGGGTGAGGGCGGCGAAGAGTCCGACCGCTACCTGCCATTGCTCAATGGCAATCCGAACCCCGAACGCTCCGCCATCAAGCAGATCGCATCCGGCCGCTTCGGTGTGACGACGGAATATCTTGTCAACGCCGATATGCTTCAGATCAAGGTCGCGCAGGGTGCCAAGCCCGGCGAAGGCGGTCAGTTGCCCGGCCACAAGGTTGATGCGACCGTTGCCAAAACCCGCCACTCCACGCCGGGTGTCGGCCTTATTTCGCCGCCGCCGCACCATGACATCTATTCCATCGAAGATCTGGCGCAGCTGATCTACGATCTGAAGAACGTCAACCCGGAAGCCGATGTTTCCGTCAAGCTCGTGTCCGAAGTCGGTGTCGGTACGGTCGCCGCCGGTGTTGCCAAGGCGCGCGCCGACCACATCACCGTCTCCGGTTTTGATGGCGGGACGGGTGCCTCGCCGCTCACATCGCTCAAGCATGCCGGTTCCCCATGGGAAATCGGCCTCGCTGAAACACAGCAGACGCTGGTTATGAATGGCCTTCGTTCGCGCATCGCCCTTCAGGTCGATGGTGGCTTGAAGACGGGTCGTGACGTCATCATCGGTGCTCTCTTGGGTGCAGATGAATTCGGCTTTGCGACAGCGCCGCTGATTGCTGCCGGTTGCATCATGATGCGCAAGTGCCATCTGAACACCTGCCCCGTCGGCGTTGCCACGCAGGACCCTGTTTTGCGCAAGCGTTTCAAGGGTGCGCCGGAACACGTCATCAACTACTTCTTCTTCGTCGCAGAAGAAGTGCGCGAAATACTGGCATCGCTGGGTGTTTCCCGGCTGGATGAGATCATCGGCGCTTCGGAACTGCTCGAAAAGGATGAGATGCTGGCCCACTGGAAGGCCAAAGGGCTCGATTTCAGCCGTATCTTCCATAAGGTCGAAGCACCCAAGGAAGCGACCTACTGGACGCAGCGCCAGAAGCACCCGATCGACGATATTCTCGACCGCAAGCTGATCGAGAAGTCGATGCCGTCGCTCGAAAACCGCGAGCCGGTTGTCTTTGAAGTGCCGATCAAGAACGTGGACCGCTCTGCCGGTGCGATGCTTTCCGGTGCGCTGGCCAAGCGTTGGGGCCATAAGGGCCTGAAGGACGACACCATTCATGTCACTCTGCGCGGCACGGCGGGTCAATCGTTTGGTGCGTTCCTTGCTCGTGGCATTACGTTCGATCTGGTGGGTGACGGTAACGACTATGTCGGCAAGGGTCTCTCGGGGGGACGCATCATCGTGCGTCCGCCGGAAAATTCCCGCATCGCTGCAGAAAACTCCATCATCGTTGGCAACACCGTTCTCTACGGCGCCATCACGGGCGAGTGCTATTTCCGTGGTGTGGCGGGTGAACGCTTCGCCGTACGCAACTCCGGTGCCATCGCGGTTGTCGAAGGCGTGGGTGACCATGGCTGCGAATATATGACGGGCGGCATCGTGGTCGTTCTGGGTGAGACCGGACGCAACTTCGCGGCTGGCATGTCCGGCGGCGTGGCTTACGTTCTGGACGAGCAGGGTGACTTCGCCAAGCGCTGCAACATGGCCATGGTCGAGCTGGAACCGGTTCCAGAAGAAGACGATATGCTCGAAAAGCTGCACCACCATGGTGGCGATCTCATGCACAAGGGACGTGTGGACGTTTCCGAAGACATGACACGCCACGATGAGGAGCGCCTCTACCAGATGATCTCCAACCACTTCCATTATACCAACTCCAACCGCGCCAAGGATATTCTGGACCGCTGGAGCGAGTTCCGCCCGAAATTCCGCAAGGTCATGCCGGTCGAATACCGCCGTGCGCTTGAGGATATGGAACGGATGAAGCTGGGCGTGGCTGCGGAGTAATCCGACACGTGAAGACACACCACCGACTGGTCTCGCTCATGATCACGATCGCCGTTCCCACGGCGACCTCTTGGACGGGCGGCGAGATCAGACTTGAGTTCATCGTACTGGGAGCAGCCGTGGGCGGCGCTTGACTGTACTGGGGCCCGACGGGTGCCCTGCTTTGATGTGAGGATATACCATGGGCAAGGTTACAGGTTTTCTGGAGATCGACCGTCAGGTTGGCAAGTATCAGCCGGCGTCGGATCGTATTCGCCATTTTCGGGAATTCACCATTCCCATGTCGGACCCGGAAGTGCAGAAGCAGGCCGCGCGTTGCATGGACTGTGGCATTCCCTATTGCCACGGCCCGACCGGCTGCCCTGTTCACAACCAGATCCCAGACTGGAATGATCTGGTCTATAACAACAACTGGGAGGAGGCGATCCGCAACCTCCATTCCACCAACAACTTCCCGGAATTCACAGGCCGTGTCTGTCCTGCGCCGTGCGAGGAAGCCTGCACGCTGAACCTCGAAGATGCACCGGTTGCCATCAAGACTGTCGAGCAGGCGATTGCCGACAAGGCCTATGAGCTTGGCTTCATCGTGCCAAAGCCTGCCACCGTTCACACCGGCAAGAAGGTCGCGATCATCGGTTCCGGTCCTTCAGGTCTCGCTGCTGCTCAGCAGCTTGGTCGCGCTGGTCATGACGTGCATGTCTACGAGCGTGAATCAAAGGCGGGCGGCTTGCTGCGTTACGGTATTCCAGACTTCAAGATGGAGAAGAACTTCATCGACCGCCGCGTTGAGCAGATCAGTGGTGAGGGCGTGACTTTCCATTACGGCGTCAATGTCGGTGTGGATGTGACCGTTGAAACGCTGACGGCGGATCATGATGCCGTGCTGTATTGTGGTGGCTCGGAGACCCCGCGTCCAGCCGGTATCGGTGGCACCGAATTTCACGGCGTTCACGATGCCATGCCGTATCTCGTGCAGCAGAACCGCCGCGTTGGCCGCGAAAACATCGACAGCATCGGCTGGCCTTCCGACCCGATCCTCGCCGGTGGCAAGCATGTCGTGGTTGTCGGTGGTGGTGATACGGCATCGGACTGCGTCGGCACGGCGTTCCGTCAGGGTGCTGTGAAGGTCACCCAGCTCGACATTCGCCCGATGCCGCCTGAAAAGGAAGACAAGCTTGCTGTCTGGCCCTATTGGGCAACCAAGATGCGCACATCGTCTTCACAGGCCGAAGGTGCGGCGCGCGAATTCCAGGTCGCGACGCTTGAATTCGTCGGTGACGAAGATGGCGTGCTGACGGGCGTGAAGTGCTGCCAGGTGGATGATGCCCGCAAGCCGATCGCCGGTACGGAATTCATCATCAAGGCCGATCTCGCCTTCATCGCCATTGGCTTCTCCGGTCCGTTTACCGACAGCGTTCTGAAGGAACTAGACGGAAAACTCACGCTCAACACCGACCGGCGTGGTTCCACCAACGTCGTTGCCAACGACCGCGACTATAAGACCTCGGTTGACAAGCTCTGGGTTGCCGGTGACGTGCGTCGCGGCCAGTCACTGGTCGTCTGGGCGATCCGCGAAGGCCGTCAGGCGGCGCGTGCGATTGACGAGGCTTTGATGGGTGAGACGCTTCTGCCGCGTTGACGTACAGCGATTAAAAGAAAAAAAGCCTCCGATCGTCCTTGGCCGTCGGAGGTTTTTGGGGTTGGAGACTTACGCCAAAAAGCGCTCACGGTAGGCCCGTGGGTTGACGGCGAAACGGCGCTGGAAAGCGCGGCGCATGGTCTCCTCCGTGCCAAAGCCGCAGCGCCTCGCCGTGATGGCCACCTGTGCGCCCTGTTCGAGCAGGCGTCGCGCTGTTTCGAGGCGCAATTCTTCGACAGCTTGGGCGGGTGTCGAGCCTGTGGATAGTCGATAATGTCGCGAAAAACTTCGAACACTCATAGCACACCGGTCTGCCAGATCGGCAAGGGTCAGGGGACTGTTCAGGTTTTCGATGATCCAGGTATGCAGCTGTTCGAAGCGTCCTGTGCGGTCCTGCAGGGTGAGAGCCGCGCTGAATTGCGATTGGCCGCCCGGGCGCTTTAGGAAGACCACCAGCTGGCGGGCAACGGCGAGTGCGGTTTCGTAGCCAAGATCGGCTTCCACGAATGCCAGAGCGAGGTCGATTCCGGCTGTCACGCCTGCCGATGTCCAGATATCGCCATCGCGAATAAAAATGGGATCCGGGTCCAGCTGCACCGAGGGAAATCTCTCCTTGAACTCCCCGCATCGCTGCCAGTGAGTAACAGCCCGCTTCCCATCCAGTAGACCCGCCGTGGCCAGCAGAAATGCACCGCTGCACACTGAGGCCGTGCGCCTCGTTGTTGCTGCACGCTTGTTGATCCACGCCAGCAATCCGTCGTCGTTGCACGCCTCGCTTACGCCCCAACCGCCCGGAACAATCAGGGTGTCGACTGAGGACGGTGAGTCTGTGAATGGCTGCACTTTGATGCTCAGTCCCGATGAGGTCGTGACATCGCCAGCCATGCCCACGACCACGGGATCGTAGGCCGGTGTCGCACCAATGGCCTGAAGCTGATCATTGGCTGAGGCAAACACCTGCAAAGGTCCGGCAACATCAAGAAGTTGAACATGTGGGTAACTCAGGATTTCGATACGACGCAGCATTTTGGCTGAAACCGAGGGTTTGTTGGCAGTAAGGCCAAATGATGATCCGTTATGCTCTGCACAGTCAAGCAGGAGGCTTTACAATGACGGTGCGTTTCGGATTTCTGATCTTTCCAAATGTTCAGCAACTGGACCTGACGGGGCCCTACGAGGTTTTTGCATCAGCCAAAAATACGCAGGTCGATCTTGTCTGGAAAAGTCGCGATCCAGTGATGTCCGTGACCGGTCTCGGATTTACGCCTACAATGACCTTCGACGAAAGTCCGCAATATGATGTGCTATGTGTTCCGGGCGGCGGCGGAGTCAATGCGCTGTTGGAAGATCCGGTCGTGCTGGACTTCATTCGCAATCAGGCCAAAGGCGCGCGTTATGTGACCTCGGTCTGCACCGGATCACTCGTTCTGGGCGCTGCCGGAATTCTGAAAGGCAAGCGAGCCGCTACGCACTGGAATGCGATGGATTTTCTGCCAAGCTTTGGTGCAATACCGGTACATGAGCGGGTGGTCCGGGATGGACATATCATCACGGCGGGTGGCGTGACATCTGGTATCGATTTTGGATTTAGCGTGCTTGCTGAATTGTTTGGTCAGCACGAAGCGGAGGTGGTTCAACTATGTCTCGAATATGCTCCAGCCCCACCCTTTACTGCGGGAACACCGCAGCAAGCATTACCTGGCATCGTGACCGAGGCACGCAGCCGAATCGAGCGGTCTCGCGTGGAACGTGAGAATTTACTGGCGCAGTATGATATTGCGTCCATTGATACCAAGCCATGATTTGAGGACTGCTAACCCGTGAGCACCCCCTACTTCGCAGCCGTTTCTCCAGGCGCTGGCAGGCGATAATCATCCACCCGTCCAAGCGGTGCGTCGCCCATCAAGCCTTGTTTCGTCAGCCGTTCTCTTGGGGAAGGCACCACTGAGAATTTGTTGGCGGGTTTGTCGCCCAGCAGTACGTCACCGCCATCAAGGTCGGGGTCGGTCAGGCTGATGGGCTGGGTGCGGACCTGTTGGGCGTCGATGCCGAGGGCTGGCAGAGAGGTGAGGGCTGGCAGGTTGCTGCCGTCGAGTGTCGTGAGGTCTGGACTTGCGCCATCCAGATGGCGCCGCACGAATTTTTCGACGTAGAAGGCAAGTTTCTGCTTGCCGGCCTGCGTCATGCCGATGCCATCGGCTTCGCGCAGACGCGCCTGCTGGCCGTTGACGTCATAGCCGGTGGTGACGAATTTTCCGCCTTCGTCCACGAAGCCATCCCAGACGTCCACGAACTCTCCACCTGCCTTTTCGATGTGGCTGCGATAAAGGCGGTTGAAGCCGACGAAATCTGCGGTGAGCGACGGGGACTGGAAGGCGGGCAGGCCGACCCAGAGAACCGGGACCTGCTGGCGTTTGGCAAGGGTGATCAGCGCATCGATGCGACGCTCATATTCCTTGAACCAAAGATCGGTGCCGTATTTCTCTTTCGTGCCGTTGATATCCATCTGCTGGCGGTCATTGGAGCCCATCATGATGACGATGGTGGCGGGCTTCGTCTCCGTCAAGAATTGCGGCAGGTTGCCAAACCAGTCGTAATAATCCGTGCGCACGAGGCCGGATGAGCCGTTTGAGCGCACATCAATCGTAATCGCGGGCGAACTCTGGAAGGTGGATACCAGCGCTTCACCCATGTTACCCGCCAGAAAGTCGCCGATGACGAGAACACGTTGGGCATTTTCAAGCTTGGCCACGGGTGCGGGCTTTTCGGTACGCATCTGTACAACGGATGGCGTCTTGCGCGGGGCAGAGGGGCGGGTGACTGCGCGGTTGTCGCGCGGTGGCGCGCGTCGCATCCGTTGCTGGTTGGGGTCGGGCGCATACATGCGGTCGTTGCGCCTGTTGGGGGAACCGAACATCATTTCAAACAGAGTGCGGCGTTCACGCATTTCCTGCGCGTCGGCCTCATGCGATGTGACGGGCAGAGAGATGACAAGCGCGATCAACGCGGCGACACTCCGCCGCGTCATGCCTGCAAAATGGCCCGCTCTCTTTTTCACCACAGATGAACCTCCCGGACGGGTCCTATTGTTTTTCTTATTCTGGTTCCGCCGCAGGCGGGTGTCAATTGCGTAGCGCGCGCAGCAACAGGCGGGACGGTTCGCCGTCGTTTTCCATGCCCATGCGTTTCTGGATCGCGCTGATGGCAGCCTTCGAGCCGGAGCCGAAATTGCCGTCGACCTCGCCATCATAATAGCCGAGTTCTTTCATGCGCGACTGCAATTCGAACTTTTCCTTGACGTCGAGCGTGTTGTCCGGACGCGGCCAGCGCTGCTGCATGCCGCCCGTGCCGGCAATTTCGTCTGCCAGAAGGCCAACGGCGAGTGCGTAGCTGTCGGAGGCATTGTATCTCTTGATGGTGAAGAAGTTTTTCGTCATCAGGAAGCCGGGACCGTTGTCGCCACCTTGCATTTTCAGCATGGCGCGGTCTGCGCCGCGCGGAAAGCCCTTGCCGTTGGGGCGGGCGAAGCCGAGCTTTTGCCATTCCGCCATGCTTTTTGTCTGGCCTTCATAGCGTCCGCCGCCGTTCGGCACGGCCGCCTCATAGCCCCAGGTCCGGCCCGGTTCCCAGCCGTTCTTGGCCAGAAGGTTCGCAGCCGTTGCCAGCGCGTCGGGAATGGAGTGCCAGATATCACGCTTGCCGTTGCCGTCGGCATCGACGGCATACAGCAGATAGCTCGTGGGGATGAACTGCGTATGGCCCATGGCACCGGCCCAGGAGCCGGTCAGTTGCTTTGGCGTCACGTCGCCGTTCTGCAAGATTTTCAGTGCCGCAATCAACTGGTTGCGGGCAAACTTGCCCCGCTTGGGGTCGGAGTAGGCGAGCGTCGCCAAGGCCTGTGTGATGTTGTGTAGCCGTTCGGGCTTTTCCAGAACCGCGCCATAATTGGATTCCATCGACCAGATGGCGAGGATGATGTGCTTGTCCACCTTGAAATTGCGCTCGATCCAGTTGAGCGTCGTAGCATGCTTCATCTTCATTTCGCGGCCGATGCGCACCGTGTAGGGGTTGACGCGGCTATCGACGTAATCCCAGATCTTGGTGGTGAATTCCGGCTGGAAGGTGGCCTTCCGCAGAGCGTCCGGGTCCGGCTCGGTCACGCCCGCGAACGCCTTCTGGTAGGTTGATTTGGTGATGCCTTCCTTGGCAGCTGTAGCATAGAACTGGTTGATCCACTGGCGGAACCCCGCGTCGGCATTGGCGGTTGCAGGCGCAAGCGCTATTGCTATACCGGCAAATGCGATGCAGCCAAGTTTGCGGACATGCGCGCGGATGGGGGAAAGGATCAGCTTTTTCATCGGCAGTCTTTCGTTTCTCTCGAATTTCATATCGATTGCGAGATACGCATCGGGCTTAACGATGTAATACCAACTCAAGGTCAACAAATTCTTTACCATTAACCAAAGGTAACGTCACCTTTACAAAAGTTTGCCACTTTCTTGATAACAAAGTCGTGCGTGCTTAATGACATTGATGAAATCTCTTAGGAGGGATGTGTGGTAGAACAGAAAAAAATTCGGAAAGCAGTTTTTCCCGTGGCCGGTCTTGGAACGCGTTTCCTGCCTGCAACAAAGGCTGTTCCGAAGGAAATGCTGACCGTGGTCGATAAGCCGGTCATCCAGTATGTGGTGGATGAAGCTGCCGAAGCGGGAATCGAGCACTTCGTGTTCGTGACCGGCCGCGGCAAGGGCGTTATCGAGGACTACTTCGACATCCAGTTCGAACTGGAGCAGATGCTCCGCGAACGCAACAAGAATGCCGAGCTGACACTTCTGGCTGACATTCTGCCCAAGGCAGGCACAGCCAGCTTCACCCGTCAGCAGGTGCCGCTGGGTCTGGGCCATGCGGTCTGGTGCGCACGCGATATCGTCGGCGACGAGCCCTTTGCGGTTCTTTTGCCCGACATGATCATGCATTCGCAGAAAAGCTGCCTCAAGGGGATGGTCGATCTGTACGACCAGACCGGCGGCAACGTGATTGCGGTTCAGGAATGCGAACCTGATCAGGCGCACAAATACGGCATCGTCGGCGTTGGCGAAACCGTCGGCGAAGGCTTCAAGATCACCGAAATGGTCGAAAAGCCTGCCAAGGGAACCGCACCGTCGAACTACTACATCAACGGTCGCTACATCCTGCAGCCCGAGATTTTCAATATTCTCGAGAATCAGGAACGCGGTGCTGGCAATGAGATCCAGTTGACGGACGGCATGCTGGCCCTTGCCAAGAGTCAGGAATTTGCCGGTTACCGTTTCAACGGCGAAACCTTCGACTGCGGTGCCAAGGATGGCTTCATTCTCGCGAACCTTGCTTTCGCACTGGAACGCGCCGATATTCGCGCATCCATCGAAGAACCATTGAAGGCAATGGTCAGCAAGCTGAAGTAAGCTCTCTGGCTTGAAGTGAAGAAATCCCGGCCTTCGTGCCGGGATTTTTTATGCCTCAACGCTTCAACGTCAGGCCTGCACCGATGCGCCATGTGCTGTTATCGGTCACCGGCGTCGTCTCGTAGCTGATGTCGGTGGTGAAATCGAGATAGCGATTGATGCTCCAGGTCAGCCCGGCACCGATGAGATATTCGGTCTCGTCTCGCAGAGCCGATGTCAGATAGTTTCGGCGTTCCAAACCTGCGGACAACCTCGCCACGAGATCCCGACGCAATTGCTGTGTCAGTCCGGCGATGAGTTCGCGCGAAACCCAACCGCCTTGTGCGCCGCCTGCAAAGTCCTCGATTGTCGTGCGTAGACCAAGACTGACATCGGTGCCGCGTTGTGGCGACCACACGAGGTTGCCATCCAGTGACATGGCGTTGACCGCCGATAGTCGGCTGTCGTCATATTCCTTGCGCAGATAGCCGATGGCGGCTTCACCGCGTAGCTTTTCACCCAGATCGATCTGCGTGCCGACCTTTGCTCCATAGCTTTGCGAGGAGCGCTCATAGCCTGTGTTGTCGCGGGTCTGGTCGTAATTGGTCAAGCCTGCCGTCGCTTCCAGAAACGGAACCAGTGCAGGTGACAGTTCATAACCCACACGGGCGCGAAGGCCTGCGCCGTAGCGGTCACGGTCGCTCAAGCTGATGGCTTGGCCGTTGACGCCCTTGGCGTCTGTGTAGAGGGTGCGAGAGAGGTCGAGAGCCGCCAGCGCTTTCAAGATTCCGACATTGCGCTCCACCGATGCGCCAGCGGTAAACACGTGCTCGCCGCCCTGCACGGAGGCGCCGGAAACGGCGTTGGGATCATTGGTATCTTCACGGCTGAAGGCATAACCGGCCTTCAGATTGGCCTGCGTGCCGTCGCCCAGATCGAGGCGCAGATCTGCGCCAAGGTTCGCACTCGGCTCTTCTCCCGCACTGCCGCCACCCAGATTGCGCTGATAGGCGCCGTCGCCGGTAATCGTCAATGCGTGACGCGACCAGTCACTGGCCAGCGTGCCGCGAATGCCCGTCGTCAGATAATTGCGGCTGCTCGATCCGCCGGGAAACGTCTTGTTCTCATGGTTTATGGACTGGCTGATGGAAGGGCGCAGCGTCATCGTGCCGATGCGGATGCCCGGTGCCTGGCCGTCGTCGGCCTGGATGTTTTCGCCGCCATCGACCGTCGGCTCATATGGGTTTTGCGGCTCTTCATACACCACCGTTGCTTCATCCGGTGGTTCGGATATAGCTTCACCTGCGGTGGAGCTCGGGCGAAGACTGCCTGTTGTGACATTGTCGGCGGCGGCCTCCGTTCGCGCAGCGTCGCGGGCTGCACTTTCCGGGTCGACAACAGAAAGATCGTTCTGGCCAATGTTGGGATCGGAACTCGTCAAGGTTCGCAGCGATGTTGCGGCCGCAGGCTGAGACGATGAGGACTGAGCAAAAGCCGGATATACCGGGCACAATATGGCGCACGCCAGCAGCGTTGCAGCTGCTTTCCGCCACGTCACCAGACGTTTTGCGGTGTTATCGTGAACCATACGTGCTCTTACCCATCCAGTTCGAATTTTCAACCAATCGCAGACGCTGCATTTTCATTTCGCACGCTCTGCCGAAGAACGGGATAAGCCCATGGTTTTCCTGGCAGAATACACGTTCGGTAACGCTTCGTTGGACTGCCATGGTGCCCGCGCCGGGTTATTTTATGGTTAACAGTCCGTGAAAAGCGATGACGCGATAAAACGGCGTGGTCATCGATATTGGCCGATAGACATGATTTCTCGAAAGGAGTATCAGTCGCGCCATGATTACGAGAGCTGTCACACTGGTGGAAAATCACGCCGTCGAATCGGCTTTGAGGACCATTTCGATTGAAAAGGGTGGTCTGTCTGCGCTGGAAGACGCGTTGCAAGGGGCCTTGGGCGACGAGTTCTGCCGCGCCATCGACGCCATTGGCAAATCGGGCGGTCGCCTCATCATTACGGGCGTTGGCAAGAGTGGCCACATCGGCTCAAAGCTTGCGGCCACTTTTGCGTCCACCGGAACGCCCGCTTTTTTTGTTCATGCGGCTGAAGCCAACCATGGCGATCTGGGCATGATCGGTGGCAACGATGTGGTGCTAGCCATATCCAAGGGTGGTGAGAGTGCCGAACTTCGCAGCATCATTAATTATACAAGACGTTTTTCCATTCCGCTGATCGCGTTGACCTGCGCAAAGCAGGGCTCGCTCGCCAAAGCGTCGGATATCGTGCTTCTCATTCCCGATGAGCAGGAGGCCTGCCCGCACGGGTTGGCGCCGACGACGTCTACGATGATGCAACTGGCGCTGGGCGATGCGCTCGCCGTCGCGCTTCTGGAAGCGCGCAGCTTTACCGCTGGCGACTTCCGGGTTTTCCATCCCGGTGGAAAACTGGGAGCATCACTGACGCTGGTGGGCGATATCATGCACACCGGCGAACGTCTGCCGCTGGTTTCCAAGGGCACATCCATGCCCGAAGCCGTCAGCATTCTGGCGCGCAAACATTTTGGTTGCGTCGCTGTTCTCGATCAAGATGGTCGCTTGTGCGGGATTGTGACCGAAGGCGACATGGCGCGTAATCTCACGCGCAATCTGTCAGAACTCAGCGTTGACGACATCATGACGACGGCACCCAAGGTGGTGACGAAAAACGTGTTGGCGACGGCGGCTCTCGCCACGCTTGAAAAGCATCATATCGGCGCGCTCATCGTTGTTGATGACGACAACCGCCCCGTTGGCCTCGTGCATTTCCACGACCTGCTGCGCATCGGTGTGGCGTAAGATATATCCTATCGGGCACGCTGATTAACTGCGTGTTCCCGCCAGTTTTTCCGTCAGGTCGCTGGCTTCCTTCTGGGCGTCCTTATCTGCCGGGTAGAGCGCCAGATATTGCTCCCAAACCTTCAGCGCCAGCTCATTGCGCTCGTTGCTCTCAAGAATATTGGCAAGACTGGCGAGTGCTGGGAAATAGCGAGGCTCTTTTTCCAGGGTGCTGTTCAGGTCGGACATGGCCTTGCGGGTATCGCCATCGGAATAATGGACGAGGGCGCGGCGGTACCAGGCCTGTGCAAAATCAGGATCGAGATAGATCGCCTGATCAAGAAAATCGTAAGCTGCCGCCTTGCGCTTTTTTTCCGCGGCTTCTTCGGACCATGTCATCATCAGGTTGATGGTGGCACTGCCAGAATCAGTCCATTCGCTGACAATCTCGTTGGCGATGACGCGAGCTTTCTGGGCGTCGCGCTCTTTCTTCAAACTTGAGAATAAATTGTCGATGGAGGTTTTGGGCGCTGCTTCTGGTGCAACCGCCGTCTGTTCCGTGGGCGCGCTACTTGCCGGCTCGGCAGCCAGCGCTGCGGTAACATGGCCGGAGGGCAGGGGGCTGAAGGTCAAAAACCCGAGGGCGACTGCAAGGCAGGTCTGAAAACGAAATTGGCGCATGCGGTTAACGTAATCCGCCTGCGCCAATTATGGAATTAAATTCTGCAGTCTATCAACAATGTGATCCGTCTCGACCGGACGGGCACGCGTGCAATCGGTAATCAGCCCTGACGGGCCTTGAAACGTGGGTTCATCTTGTTGATGATGTAGACGCGGCCCTTGCGGCGAACCAGACGGTTATCGCGGTGACGGGCCTTAAGCGCTTTAAGCGAGTTCTTGATTTTCATTTTTCTGGTCCGCAGTTTGGCGTGACGCTTCTTGCCACGCATGTATAAACAATCAAAAACGCGCTACGAGGGCGCGCTTTTTTCGGTTGGCAGGCAAATACCTCGTCAGTCCCAGCCTGTCAACACGCTAAGGCGTATTTTGCCAGGAAAGACTTGGTTTTCCGGGGTTCATCAGCTGTGTGACATGGCCCATCTTGCGGCCTGCACGTGCTTCGGTCTTGCCGTAAAGGTGAACGAGACAATCGTTTTTCGCCAGCCATTGCGGCACCGCGCTGATGTCATCGCCGATCAGATTTGTCATCACGCAGTCTGAATGGCGCTGCGTAGAGCCGGGAGAAAGACCTGCCACGGCACGAATGTGCTGCTCGAATTGGGAGACCACACAGGCTGCTTCGGTCCAGTGGCCGGTATTGTGTACGCGCGGTGCCATCTCGTTTGCCACCAGCGAACCATCCGGCAATACGAAGAATTCGATACCGACCACGCCGATGTAGTCGAGAGCGGCCAGCAGCTTTTCCGCCGATTCCACTGCAACGGTTCTCGCGGCGTCGGAAAGCTGCGCCGGGACTGTCGACGTGTGGAGAATGCCGCTTAGGTGCACGTTTTCTGCCGGATCGTAACAGGTCACCGTGCCATCCTGAAAACGCGCCGCGATGATCGAGATTTCGCGCTCGAAAGGCACGAAGCTTTCCAGAATGAGAGCCACACCACCCAATGCGTCGAAAGCACCGGTCAGGTCTTCGCCGCCCTTGAACACGCGCTGGCCCTTGCCGTCATAGCCCATGCGGCGGGTCTTCAGCACACCCTTGCCACCGAAATCGATCAGCGCGGCTTCAAGGCTTGCCTGATCGTCCACTTGAGCGAAGTCGGCTGTGGGAATGCCGCAATCATTGAGGAAGCGTTTTTCGGTCAACCGGTCCTGCGAGGCGCTGAGTGCTTGCGCTGGTGGATAGACGGGAACGGAGGCAGCCAACGTCTGAGCCGCAACAACAGGGACGTTTTCGAACTCGTAAGTTACGACGTCACACACGTTTGCCAGTTCAGCCAGCGCTTTTTCGTCATCATAGGCAGCGACGATCTGGCGGTTACAGACTTGTGCTGCCGGACAGTCTGCCTGTGGCTCCAGCACGATGGTGCGGAAGTTGAGGCGGGCTGCTGCCATGGCCAGCATTCGCGCCAGCTGACCGCCACCGATAATGCCGATGGTTGCCGATTTTCCGATTACTGCCAAGGTCATTGCGGGGTGTCCATGGGGTATTCCGCAATCGCAGCCGTCTGGCGGGCGCGATATTCATCCAACCGGTCGGCAAGGTCTTCATCGGACAGCGCCAAAACGGCTGCAGCGAGAAGGGCTGCGTTGATGGCACCGGCGCGGCCTATCGCGAGCGTGCCGACGGGAATGCCTGCGGGCATCTGGACGATGGAATAGAGGCTATCCTGGCCCGACATCGTCTTCGATTGCACGGGGACGCCGAACACAGGAAGCGGGGTGAGGGCTGCTGTCATTCCTGGCAGGTGGGCTGCACCACCTGCACCGGCGATGATGACCTTGAAACCCTCCTCGCGCGCGCCGCTGGCGAAGCTGAACATGCGCTCGGGCGTGCGGTGAGCGGAAATGATGCGGGCTTCATATTCCACATCCAGCGCATCCAGCGTATCGGCTGCGTTTTTCATGGTTTCCCAGTCGGACTGGCTTCCCATGATGATGGCGACGGGCGGTGTCTCTGTGCTCAACGGTCTCTCCGTATCAGGCGATGATGTCGGGGATAATATGGTCTTCGATCTGGGTCATCTTGTCCTTGATGACCAGTTTCTTCTTTTTCATTCGCTGAATGCGCAATGCCTCGCAGTTGGTCTGGATCATGGCATTGATCGCGACATCATAGTCTTCATGCTCCTGGCGAAGTCGCGCAAGCACCAGCCGAACGTCGGCCTGATCCTGATCGGGCATCTCTTGTCGTCCCCATTTGATACAGCCGGACCGCCATCCGGCCATTTTGTTTTCGGTCTTCGTGCCTGTACCATCAAATGACGGTAACGGGAAGTTTCCCGTGTCAGCATTTTGCCCCGATATTGCCTTGATTTCTCCTTCGACAACGGCTGTCTTCCATGTCACATTGGTGTCGTAAACCTGAAACTCCAGCGATGGAGCGCTGGAGGTAGGTTCAACAAGGAAGGACGGGCCGCATGACCATTCAGGCTCATATAGCATCGCTGGAAAAGAAACACGGTGCTCTTGAGGAGGAGCTCGAAACTGTTCTCGCTTCCCCCTCTTCGGATGATAAGCAGATTGTGGATCTAAAACGCAAGAAACTGCGCCTGAAGGATGAAATGCAGAGGCTGCAAGCCTCGACCAAGCATTGATCGAATCATATCTTTGTTGCCTGACGTCAGTATAGTTTACGTCGCAGCCTGAAAGCCCGGCTCTGATTGCTCTCGCGATCAGGGCCTTTTGTTTCTGTAATTGTCTCAGTTCTAAAAAGGCAACCCGTCCCACAGAAGCTTCAACGCTGCCAAAAGCGCCATCGTATACATCAGCGGATAAAAAATCGCGGGCTTCATGTATTTCACAATTTTTGCCCCCGCGAAGGTTGCGGCCATGGCAACGGGCAACAGCATGGCTGAGGTGGTGAGGTTGGTGGCATCCAGTGCACCAAGGGCAAAATAGGGTATGAGCTTGATTGCGTTCATGATTGCAAAGAAGCGAACGCTCATGCCGGTATAGACTTTCGGGTCCAGTTTCAGCGGGAGCACGTAGATCTGGAAGGGCGGGCCACCGGCATGTGCCACGAAACTGGCGTAACCTGAAAGGGTAGACCAGATCGTGGCCTTTACCGGGTTCTGGCCTTTTGGCTGGATTTCGCGCCCGCCGCGTGCGGTTGCATAGGCTTCGAAGAAATAGCGTGCGACGAATATAATCGTGACGCTCGCCACCATAAGGCGCATGGTATCGGGAGAAATCATGCTCGACATTGCCCAGCCAAGGGTGATGCCCGCGATCGCCCCCGGAAGCATGATCAAGAGTGTCTGGCGGTGATTGTAGTGACGCCAGACCATCAGCGCGACCATATCCATCACGATCAGAATCGGCAGAAAGATTGCAGCCGCCTGCACAGGCGGGACGGCCAGCGCCATCAAAGGTACACCCATCAATGCCAAAGCGCCCCCGAGCCCGCCCTTGGAAAGGCCGACGAGGATGACTGCCGGTATGGCGACGAGGAAAAAATGGAAATCGGTCAGCATGGATGGACGGTTGATCCTTTCGTCAGTCCGGTTTATCGGAAGTATCACATGAAAACGAGTGCAGATAACGCAGGAAGCGTCCGGTCTGCGGAAAATGGAAAAACCGATGACTGCACCCAAAGACCGCTGCCGACTCGTCCTGATCGTTCCTGCGCACGACGACGCCGATCATCAGGCCAAAACCTTGGAGGATGCATTGCGCGGCGGCGACGTGGCCTCCGTCATCATTCCGCAATACGGTCTCGATGATGCGACATTCCAGAAGCTGGCCGAAACTTTGGTGCCGATCGTTCAGGAAGCGGGTGCCGCAGCGCTTGTGGCGGGCGATAGCCGGACGGCCAGTCGCGTCAAGGCCGATGGTTTGCACGTGAATGGCGGTGCAGAAGCCCTGTCCGAAGCCGTCGAGAGTTTTTCGCCAAAACTCATCGTCGGTGGTGGCAATGCCGATGATCGTCACAAGGCGCTTGAGCAGGGTGAAAGCAACCCGGATTACATGTTCTTCGGAAAGCTGGAAGGCGATATCAAGCCGGAAGCGCATCCCAAGAATGTGGCGCTTGGCGAATGGTGGGCCTCGATGATCGAAATCCCGGCCGTCGTCATGGGCGGTTCGGATGTTGCTTCGGTGGTTGCCGTTGCAGAAAGCGGCGTCGAATTCGTGGCCCTGCGCGAGGCGGTTTTTGGTCACGCTGGCGGCGTGGCACAGGCAGTTGCCGAAGCGAATGCGTTGCTTGACGAAAAAGCGCCACGGTTTGGCGGTTGATACAGGCGATGATCGCTCGTTTCCTTCGTTTCCACCCGTCTGTTTTGGCTCTTGCGCTGGCTTGCGCCTTGATCCCGCACGTCGTTTTTGCGCAAGATGCGACCCTGGCCCAGCCACAGGCCGATTTATTGCCGGGTGTCGGAGCGAACGCACCGCAGCCTGACGTGACGCCGACGGATGGGGATACGGATTTTGGCCCGGCCAAGCCCGATGCGCCTGAGGTTCTGTCGCGTCCCTCCGATCCGAATGCCGATCCGATCCGCAAGGGCCGCGTGGGTGCGGGCGACCAGAAGGATCTGCAGCCGTCCGAAGGTGTGAACGTCTACCAGCGTATGGGCGCCGATCTTCCTGCGCTTCCGCGGGAAAAGAAATTTTTAGGCAAGGTCGATGAAGCCTTCGGTCACTATCAGCGCGGCGAATATGTTCAGGCGTTGTCGAAAGCGCTGACCCGCGCACAGGCTGGCGACGCAGCGGCGCAGACGCTGGTTGCTGAAATGATGTCGCGTGGGTTCGGTATTGCGCGCGACGACAAGACCGCAGCCTTCTGGTACGAGCAGGCTGCCAAGGGTGGCGATGCCGTCGCCATGTTCAAATATGCCCTGCTGCTGATGGAAGGCAAGATCGTCAAGCATGACAAGACACTGGCTGACGATTACATGCGCCGCGCTGCACAAGCGGGAAATGGCGAGGCCGAATTCAACTGGGCGCAAATCCTCGTATCGCAGACGCCCGGACCCAACGGCTTGCAGGCCGCCCTTCCATTTTACGAACGATCCGCTGAAAAGGGCATAGCCGACGCGCAATATGCTGTTTCGCAAATCTATTGGAACCTCAAGGACATCCCGGCCGACAAAAAGGCAAAAGCCCGTGATTGGCTGACGCGCGCGGCAAAAGCCGGTTTTGATACGGCACAGGTTGATCTCGGCGTCTGGTTGATCAACGGCGTGGGCGGCGAGCGGAACTTGGAAGACGGCTTCCGCTGGCTCTATGGCGCTGCCCAGCGCGGCAATGTGGTTGCCCAGAACAAGGTCGCCCATCTTTACATTCAGGCGCTTGGTACCAAGCCCAATCCCGTCGAAGCTGCGAAATGGTACGTGCTGTCACGCCGCGCGGGCCTCAAGGACGCAAGCCTAGAGGATTTCTATCTTGGCATCGAAGAGGATCAGCAGAGACAAGCGATCGACGCCGCGAACCGTTTCCGCCCAACTTGAGTTCAGATCGTCTTTCGGCTTTTTACCTTGAATTCCAGCGCGTTTTGTGGTCTTGAACCGCAAACTTTCAATCAGAAACCGCATTTGCGTGCCTGCCGGAAATCTCGGCTAGCAGGTTCAGCCACCTTTCAGGAACATCGTCATGGCCCGTTCAGCCCTTCTCAACGTCATGGTTCAGGCCGCTCTCAAGGCTGGAAAATCTTTGTCGCGTGACTTCGGTGAAGTGCAGAACCTGCAGGTCTCGGTCAAAGGCCCTGGCGATTTCGTCTCGCAGGCCGATCTGAAGGCTGAGAAGATTGTCCATGACGAGCTGATGAAGGCCCGCCCGACCTACGACTTCCTTGGCGAAGAAGGCGGCGAGGAAAAGGGTTCCGACGGCGCCCATCGCTGGATCGTCGATCCCCTGGACGGAACCACCAACTTTCTGCACGGCATCCCACAGTTTGCCGTCTCCATCGCGCTGGAGCGCAACGGCGAAGTTGTTGCCGGCGTGATCTTCAACCCCGCGACAGACGAGCTTTACACCGCCGAGCGTGGCAGCGGCGCGTTCCTCAATGATCGCCGCATTCGTGTCGCCGCGCGCAAGCAGATTACCGATTGCGTCGTCAGTTGCGGCGTTCCGCATCTGGGTCGCGGCAATCACGGCAAGTTTCTCGTCGAGCTTCGTCACGCCATGGGCGAAGTCGCTGGCATCCGCCGCTTCGGTGCGGCGTCGTTGGATCTCGCTTATGTTGCGGCTGGCCGTCTTGACGGTTTTTGGGAAGCAGAGCTGGCGCCTTGGGACATGGCCGCTGGTCTCGTTCTGATCCGTGAAGCTGGCGGCTTCGTCAGCGACATGAAGGGCGGACAGGACATTCTCGGGACAGGGAGCGTCGTTGCCGGAAACGAATATATCCACAAAGCGCTGAGCGAAGTCATCAACCGCCCGATACCGGGGCGTTGATTGCTGTCATGCCGTCATCCTGGCCTTGAGCCGGAATTCAGCAGTGTTGCGTCTACTGTGCAAAGTAATGTTGTGCGATCAAGGGGTTGATCGTACCGGTCCCGCATAAGATGCGGGATGACGCAAACGGTCCTCTCGACGGCCCTGTTATCAACACACCTTGCATAAACACTTTGGCCTCCGGCTTTTCACTTCAATTCGTCGTAATTTTCCACTAGCGTCCCGTCGTAACAGCGATGACGCGATGCCGAACCGCTTTCAGACGCGTTCACGCGGACGTTGCGGCAGGTCCAGAGGGAATGAGCATTATGGCGGATACGGAACGGCTCGATGTTGGCGTCGAGAGGTCGGTAACGAAAGAATATCATCACAAGCTGTCGAGCCCCACGCCGTTTTTGTGGACTATGGTCCTCTTCCTGATCATCGTCGCCTTCCTCGCTGCCATCCTCTTTCGGCAGGCGCAAACGGCGTTCATGACCAATCCGGGCCTGAACGGCTTCATTCTCGGCGTTCTGGTTATCGGCATCATTCTGGTGTTCACCCAGATTCTTTTGCTTCGCCCCGAGGTGAGCTGGTTCAACCGGTTTCAGGCGGCGGGCACCGTGGACAAGGCCGGACGAGCGCCCAAGCTGCTGGCACCCATGCGCTCGGTTCTCGACAGACGCGCCGAGGTTCGCCTGTCCACCGTCACGCAACGTTCGCTGCTGGATTCGATCGCCACGCGTTTGGACGAGTCGCGCGACACATCTCGCTATCTCATCGGTCTCCTGGTTTTCCTGGGCCTGCTCGGCACCTTCTGGGGCTTGATCGGCACCATCGCTGCCATTAGCGACGTCATTCAGGGGCTTGACCCCACAGCGGGTGATACCAACGACATTCTCTCCTCTTTGAAATCGGGTCTGACCGCGCCCCTTTCTGGCATGGGTACGGCGTTCTCGTCCTCGCTGTTGGGCCTATCCGGCTCGCTCATCCTCGGTTTTCTCGATCTCCAGGCCGGGCGCGCCCAGAACCGGTTTTATACCGAGTTGGAAAACTGGTTGTCGTCCGTGACCGATCCCGGCAATGACGTCGTCAGTGAGGGCCGCTCGTCCAGTCACGGTGCCGTCGGCACAGAACGTTCGCTCGCTGCCATGACCAGCCTTGCTGAGGGTATTCAGGGTCTTGTCAAGAATATGCGCGGTGAACAGCAGATGCTGCGTGACTGGATCGAAGCGCAGCAGGAGGAATCGAAATCCCTGCGCCGTACGCTGGACAGGCTGTCGGCCCGCATGGACGCCGAGCAGAAAAACACCGGCCGCTCCGCTCGCCACGACAACGGGAGCGATTGATCATGGCGCTTGGGCGCAATCGCCGTCGCGATCGTAGTGTCGATTATTGGCCGGGCTTCGTCGACGCCCTGTCGACGCTGCTCATGGCCGTCATGTTCCTGCTCACGGTCTTCGTGCTGGCTCAGTTCATTCTCTCGCGGGAAATTTCCGGCAAGGATGAGGTGCTGAACCGGCTGAACAATCAGATTTCCGAACTGACAGAATTGCTGGCACTGGAAAAGGGCAGCAAGCAGGACATCGAAGATACGCTGGCCAATCTGCAATCCACACTTGCCGTATCGGAAAGCGAACGCTCGCGGCTGCAGTCCCTGCTGGATTCCGGCGCAGGCAACAGTTCCGCCGCCAATGCCCGCGTTGGACAACTGTCTGGTGAACTCGAGGACGCAAGACAGTCCGGCGCACGCGCCTCGGCCCAAATCGATCTTCTCAACCAGCAGATCGCAGCCCTTCGTGCCCAGATCGCCTCGGTCGAATCTGCCTTGCAGGCGTCCGAAGCAAAAGATACCTCCTCGCAGGTCAAGATTGCCGATCTCGGTCGCCGCCTCAATGTGGCGCTTGCCCAGCGCGTGCAGGAACTCAACCGTTATCGCTCCGATTTCTTCGGACGTCTGCGGGAAATCCTCTCGGATCGGGAAAACATCCGTATCGTCGGTGACCGCTTCGTCTTCCAGTCGGAAGTGCTGTTTCCGTCCGGTGGTAACGATCTGAACCCGGATGGTCAGACCGAGATGGCCAAGCTCGCGACTGCCATCGTTGATCTCGCCAAGGAAATTCCGCCCGAAATCAATTGGGTGCTGCGTGTGGATGGCCATACCGACAACGTCCAGCTTTCAGGCAATGGCCGTTTCCGTGACAATTGGGAACTCTCGTCAGCACGCGCGACCTCGGTGGTAAAGTACCTCGTTTCCAAAGGCGTTCCGGCCAATCGCCTCGTCGCTGCCGGTTTTGGCGAATACCAGCCGTTGGCAGAGGGCGACACGCCGGAGGCCCGTTCTCAGAACCGTAGGATCGAGCTGAAACTGACGGAGCGGTGAGGGGAGAGGTGCCGCCGCTGGACTGGCTACCGTCTCTGCATAAGTTTGATGGATCGCGTCGCTTTGCCCAGCAGCAAAGGGAGATCGCCCGCCTCTCGTTGGCTCAGTAACGATCACTTCGATGCCACAACCACATGTCGTCCCACTCTCACCCGTTGCATCCTTTTGACGTTTGCGTAAAAGTAAATCGATTCTATCCGGGAGGGGTTGATGGAGCGATTTGACGTTGTTGTCGTGGGCGCGGGACTTGCCGGTCTGGTGGCTGCGACCGAGGCAGCGGAACGTGGGCTGCGGGTTTGCCTGGTGGATCAGGAAGGCGAGCAGAACCTGGGTGGGCAGGCGTTCTGGTCACTTGGCGGGTTGTTCTTCGTTGACAGCCCGGAGCAGCGTTTCATGCGTATCAGAGACAGCCTCGATCTCGCGCGTCAGGACTGGCTGGGTTCGGCGGCGTTCGACCGGCCAGAAGACCATTGGCCGCGCCTGTGGGCCGAAGCCTATCTGAATTTTGCCGCTGGTGAAAAGCGGGCATGGCTGCATCAGCTTGGCATGCGCTGGTTTCCGGTCGTCGGTTGGGCAGAGCGTGGCGGGTCGCATGCCCACGGGCACGGCAACTCCGTGCCGCGCTTTCACGTGACCTGGGGCACCGGTCCAGGGGTTCTGGAGCCCTTCGTGACGAAAGCAAAAGCTTTGGAGGCCGACGGCAAAATCGTCTTCAGGTTCCGCCATCAGGTGGATGCGCTTGAAAATACCAATGGCGTGGTCACCGGGGTGTCCGGGACTGTTCTGGACAACGATCCAGTCCAGCGCGGCGAAACCAGCAACCGCGACAGTATCGGCACCTTCCGTTTTGATGCCTCGGCTGTGGTGGTCACATCGGGTGGCATCGGCGGTAATCATGATCTGGTACGGCAGAACTGGCCGGTTGAGCGGCTGGGCCAACCGCCAGCGGAGATGGTTTGCGGTGTGCCAGCGCATGTGGACGGGCGCATGATCGGCATCACCGAGGCGGCAGGCGGCAACGTCATCAACCGTGACCGCATGTGGCATTATACCGAGGGTGTGAAGAACCACGACCCTATCTGGCCCAATCACGGCATTCGCATTTTGCCCGGCCCGTCGTCCTTCTGGTGCGATGCACGCGGTGATCGCCTGCCAGCACCCGCCATGCCGGGTTTCGATACGCTTGGAACGCTCAAAATCCTGCGCGAACGGAACAGCGATTACAGCTGGTTCATTCTGACAAAGGCGATCATCAAGAAGGAATTCGCACTATCGGGTTCCGAGCAAAACCCTGACCTGACGGACAAGAACATCCGCTTGTTGCTGAAACGTCTGGGCAAGGAGCCGCCGGCCCCGGTCAAGGCGTTCATGGAGCGTGGCGAAGATTTCGCCGTTCGCGAAACGCTGGAGGATCTGGTGGACGCGATGAACGCGATTACCGGCGAGCGAGCGTTGGATGCCGGTCATATCCGCACTCAGATAGAAGCGCGGGACCGCGAGCTCACCAATGGTTTCAGCAAGGATGCGCAGATCACAGCGATACGCGGTGCGCGCAATTATCTCGGCGACAAGCTGATGCGCACCGCAAAGCCGCATCGTCTTCTGGACCCGGCTGCCGGGCCGCTGATTGCGGTGCGGCTGCACATCCTCACCCGCAAAACGCTGGGCGGTCTGCATACCGATCTTCATGGCCGCGTGCTGGATGGGGCAGGTGCGCCCGTGCCTGGACTTTACGCAGCGGGTGAAGTTGCCGGGTTCGGCGGCGGCGGCATGCACGGCTATAACGCGCTGGAAGGCACATTTTTGGGAGGCTGCCTGTTTTCAGGTAGGGTCGCGGGTAGGCGCCTGGGCAGCTAACTCGTTTTTACCAGTGGCACGACCGCCTCGCTTCCGGGTGTTTCGAACTGAAGGCGGGCAAGTTTTGCATAGAGGCCACCCTGTCTGGTGAGGCTCTGGTGGGTGCCTTCCTCGATGATCCGGCCCTCGTCCATGACCAGAATGCGGTCGGCCTTCAGCACGGTGGCGAGGCGGTGAGCGATGACGATGGTGGTGCGCTTCGCAATCAACTGATCCAGTGCCTTTTGCACCAGCGTCTCGCTTTCGGCATCCAGTGCAGAGGTTGCCTCGTCGAGCAGCAGAATGGGTGCATCGCGAAGGATGGCACGGGCAATGGCGATACGCTGACGCTGCCCGCCGGAGAGCGTTACGCCGCGCTCCCCAACGATGGTGTCATAGCCTTCGTCGAGATTGGTGATGAAGCCATCGGCCTGTGCGGCCAAGGCCGCCGCCCGGACATCCTCTCTGCTGGCACTGGGTTTGCCAAAGGCGATGTTGTTGTGGATGGAAGAGGCAAAGATCGCGACATCCTGCGGTACGATCGCCAGCCGGGAGCGTAGCGCTTCCAGCGTGACCGAGCGAACATCGGTGCCATCGACCGTGATGCGTCCACTTTGCGGGTCGTAAAACCGCATCAGCAGCGAAAAGATCGTGCTTTTGCCCGCGCCGGACGGGCCAACGATGGCAACCGTTTCGCCCGCCGCAACCTTGAAGGACAGATCGGCCAAAACAGGTCTGCCCGCGCCTTGCGGGTAATGGAAGCTGACATTTTCGAAGTTCGCTTCGCCGCGAGCCGGGGCAGGCAGGGGAACGGGCGTTGCTGGATCCGTGACGGCGGATTTTTCCTGAAGCAGTTCAGACAGACGTTCGGCCGCACCGCCTGCCTGTGAAAGCTCGCCCCAGACTTCGGAAAGCTGGCCAAGCGAGCTCGCAGCGATGACTGAATAGAGGACGAACTGGCTGAGTGTACCGGCAGAAATCGTGCCGATGAGTACGCCATGCGCGCCATACCACAGGATGGCGACGACGCTGCCGAAGACGAAGCTGATGGCGACAGCCGTCAGGACCGCGCGAGCGCTGATGGCAGAACGGGCGCCAAGGTAGGCTTTCTCGACGGCGTCATTGTAGCGTGCGTTTGCCAGGCTTTCGGCATTGAAGGACTGGATGGTGCGGCTGGCGGATATGGTTTCGGCTGCAAAGGCAGAGGAGGTCGCCAGCGTATCCTGCGTCGTTCTGGACCGCGAACGCACCGAACGACCGAAGGCGATCAGCGGGAAGACGATGAGGGGGATAGCCAGCAGTGCCAGACCAGAGAGGCTAGGGCTGGTATAGACCATCATCACCACTCCGCCGAGACAGAGCAGGATGTTGCGCAGTGCCTGCGACGCAGACGAGCCGAAGGCCGAGCGGATCTGCACCGTGTCTGCGGTCAGGCGAGAGGCCAGTTCACCGGAGTGGTTGACGTCGAAAAAAGCCTGGGAGAGCGATGTGAGATGCGTAAACACATCACGGCGCAGATCGGCCACGATTCTCTCACCGATCGACATGACGTAATAATAGCGCATGGCACTGGCCAGCGCGAGCACGACGGCAATGGCCAGGAGGACGGCGAAATAGCTGTTGATCATCGCCCCATCTGCTCCTTCGAAGCCATGGTCGATGATGCGACGAACGGCGAGCGGCAGGGCAAGCGTGGTGGCCGACGACAGGACGAGCGCAAAGACGGCAGCAGCCACCAGCCCGCGATATCGCTTCAGATAAGGCAGCAGGCTGGCCAGCGGTTTCGGCGTCTTGCGCGCGGACGGTTTCTGGTCCTGAATGTCTGCCACGATCTACTCCTGCATCTGCCGGCTGGACGAATGGCTTTTGCCAGCCCGCCGCAAAGCTCAGCATCTTTTTGTATGTCGCCAAGTGTGAAGCCAAGCATCGGCAGGCACTTGTTATCTCGGCGACCTTCATGTATAGGCTCCGCATCGAATTGGGAAGCCCTGGCCAAATGGTCTGGAGCTTCATTATTGAATTGGCTCAGTTGACGCAATTGCGGCAAATGGTCCGCACGTCACCAAAGCAGGAAGATTGTCATGAAGGCTGAAATTCATCCCGACTATCACATGATCAAAGTGGTCATGACCGATGGCACAGAATACGAAACACGCTCCACATGGGGTTCCGAGGGTCAGGTCATGAACCTCGAAATCGATCCGACGTCGCACCCAGCATGGACCGGCGGCAACCAGCAGTTGATGGACCGTGGCGGTCGCGTTTCCAAGTTCAACAAGCGCTTTGGCGGCCTCGGCCTCTAATCCTCTTGAATATCGAGACTGCAAAAAACCCCGGAGTGATCCGGGGTTTTTTATTGTTGGATGTTGGGATTGGTTGCGTTTCTGCTCTTGAGACAGAAGTCTGCAAATCGGCCCCAGATTGAAACGATGCCGCGGATTTCAAGAGGAGAGGCTACGATGTGGATATTGCGGAAACAAAAAAAGCAGGCCGAAGCCTGCTTTTCTCATTTTCAGTATCCAACGGCTTAGTTGCCGGAAAACGCAGTCCGCAGCAGGTTGAGCTGGGCCTGTACGCTGTTTTCGTTGTCTGGAACCTTGTTGGCTTCAGATGGACGGTAGATTTCGCGATCCAGCAGAGCGACGCGGTTCTGAAGACGAAGCGAACGCTCGACCAGATCTCGGAAGGATTCAGGCAGGTCGCCCCAGCCCGGTGCGCTACGATCAACGTTGAAGTTGTCGAGACGAACCTTGTTCTTTTCGCTCAGAACCTGATCCCGGCTCATTTCGCCGTTGTTCACAGCGCGCTGGAGAAGAAGCCAAGACGCCATCTGCATGAGGCGCGTGGTCAGACGCATCGACTCTGCCGCGTAGAGAACCGAGGCCATCCTCGGCAATACTTTGGAAGCAGCACGTCCGGAACCGTCAAGGTAAGTCGCCGTTTCTTCCACCAAAGTCATTCCCTCGGAATAGAGAGATTTAAACTGGTTGGATGCCGCAGCACGGCCTGCAAAACTTATGGTATTCAAAACCTGTTCTGACATTTTTTCGGATCCTGCTTACGCACCATACTAAGGCAACGGGACAGAGGCTTAATAGTTCCGGCCTCTTTGTGTTTTCAGGATGATATCAATAACGCAAATGCGCAAGCTGATTATTAAAGAAAGGTTAATACCCACAGCTTTGGTAATATTAGGGCGAGACAAAAAAAGAGCCGCAAAAGCGGCTCTCAAGGTAAAACAGGGAGAAAAATCAGACCAAATCGCCGATAGGAGAAACTGCCTGAGGTTCAGCAGGACTGAACATGTATAATATTCACTTAAAAAGCTTAATTTTTCGTTAATGGTAAACGGAAATCTGATCCTTCGTGTAACCTTAATAAAACGTTGCTAAGGATATCAGGATCGAAACAGGCTTTCTGCTGCCTTTCTCCCCGCTGACTTCTTGTCCCGCTCGACCTCCAGACGTTTTATCTCGTCTTGCAAAACATTGATGCGGGCGGTCAGGTCATCGACGGATAAAAGTGCAAGGTCGCCACCGATCACGTGAGTCGTGGCCTGCTGTTTCAACGGTTCATCATCGAAGACGCTCATATTCCAGCTCCTTTTTCCAACTCTGCCTCATCCTCGGGGTATTGCGGTGCACGCGGATCGAGCGAGACGCTTTCAGGTGTAATCTGCGCCATGGCCGTGGTCGAGAAATTGTCTTTCTCTTCCGTTGGCAGCGCCGCACGCTGTCTGGATCGGAACATGGCGTAGGCCGTGATGAGGAGATGCGAGATGGCCGTGACCCAGAACAGGGCATAGGGGCCAAAGGATGTCATGATCGGGCCGCCCAGCGTTGGGCCAATGATGGTGCCAATGCCGTAGAGCAGCAACAACCCGCCCGATACTTTGACGAAATCTTCCGATGACGCGTAGTCGTTGGCATGGGCTACGGCGATGGGGTACAGCGCGTTTGCAGTCGCGCCATAGACCGCGATCATGCCGATCAGCACATAGACATGGCCGGGCTGGATCAGTGTGACCGCAAGGCCTGCAAGTGCCGCCACACCGGAAAGACCCGCCAGCACATATCGCCGATCTATCCTATCTGACAGCTTACCTGCGGGAAACTGCGCCAGGGCGCCGATAAAGATGGTCACACTGACCATGATTGCGATGGTGGTCGGATCAAGTCCCGCACGCGCGCCGAACACCGCGCCTAGCGTTCCGTATGCGCCATTGGCGATGCCGATGAGCAGAATGCCGATAAATGAGACCGGTGAGTTTCGGTAAAGCGCTCGGAGGTCCAGCTTCACCTTCTTCAGGGGTTTTGGACTTTCGGCTTTTGACAGCATGGCCGGCATAATGGCCACGCAATAGATGATGGCGCAGACCATGAAGAGCGATGTGGTGCTCACATTGCCAAAGGGCACGATCAACTGACCCGCCACGACCCCGAACAAGGTAATGGCGATGTAGAGCGAAAAGATCGCCCCACGGCTTTCATTGGTGGCGCGTTCGTTCAGCCAGCTCTCGATGATCATCGATGTGCCTGCGGTGCAGAAACCCGTCAACGCGCGCAGGGCGACCCATGACACGTCGTCGATGAAGAGCCCGGTCAGCAATATGGTCAGGCAGATCAGTGCGACGAAACTGCCGAATGCCCTGATATGACCGGCACGCCGGACGATGGCGGGCGCCACGAAACAACCGACAACGAAGCCTGCGGCCCACGAGGTACCGAGAAAACCCAGCACTTCATTAGAGTACCCTTCTGCCGATCCTCTGACCGGTAGAAGCAGGCCCTGAAGGCCGTTGCCCAGAAACAGAAACAAGGTGCTGGATAAAAGAGCGAATACGGGTAGAAGGTTTCTGCTCATAAGCCACTCTCATGCTAAGCGATTCAAGATGTCAATCTGTGTCGACGACGCGCGAATAGGTTGCCGGTCCTTGGTGAACATTAAACATGTCCAGCCTGTGACGCTGTTTCAATAAAGCCAAAAGGTTTCGGGATGACGAAGGCAATCGGGCTTTTTCTGCTTTTGGCGATGTGCATCCAAATCATCCGCCCGCTCGGCCTGCCAGGTTTGCGTAAGCGTGGCGATTGCTGGAAGATCGCCGTCTCTGCTTTTGTCATCTGGACCCTGGTGCTGTTGCTGCGTCCTTGAGGGTCTATGAAAGGTGCTTGGTTTCACCTGCCTGCACAAACAAAACCGCCCGCAACAGGGTTGCGAGCGGTGTGGTTGGTCAGTTTGGTGAAGAGGTTGGCTCAAGCGGCCTTTTCGACGTCCTGTGTCCAATTACCGAGCGCCGCCAGCGAGTTCATTTCAGCGCGGTGCTGGAAGGCCCGTTGGCCAGCGGCGACGTTTTCAGCCTTGCCGCCCCAAGCCTTGAGCGCCGTATCCTGCAGTGCACGACCGTAGGAGAAGGTCAGCGCCCATGGCAGGTCGTAACCTGCGTTCATGGCCGAGAGATGCGCGGTTGCTTCTTCCGCGGACTGGCCGCCGGACAGGAAGGCGACGCCCGGAACGGCGGATGGCACGGTGGCTTTCAAAACCTTGACCGTCTTTTCCGCCACTTCATCGACAGATGCCTTGCGGGCGTTCTTGCCGTCGATGACCATATTCGGCTTGAGGATCATGCCTTCGAGGTTTACGCGGGCGTCGTAGAGATCGGTGAACACGGTGCGCAGGACCCATTCGGTGACTTCGGCGCAACGGTCGATGCTATGGGTGCCGGGTTCACCGTCCATCAGCACTTCAGGCTCAACGATGGGAACGATGCCAGCCTGTTGGCAAAGCGCTGCGTAACGGGCGAGCGCCTGTGAATCAGCCTTGATGGAGCCCCATGTTGGCAGTCCATCACCAATGTTGATGACGCCGCGCCATTTGGCAAAGCGCGCACCGGCCTCGTAATATGTCTTCAGGCGATCAGCGAGGCCATCGAGGCCTTCGGTGACTGTCTCACCGGGAAAATACGCCTGCGGCTTCGCGCCAGTGTCGACCTTGATACCCGGAATGCTGCCCGCGGCCTTGATGATGTCAACGAAAGGCGTTCCGTCGGCAGCCTTCTGGAAAAGCGTTTCTTCATAAAGGATGACGCCGGAGATGCACTCCTTCATCGCTTCGTCTGTGCGAAACAGCATTTCGCGGTAATCGCGGCGGCTGGTTTCCGTGGATTCGAGGCCGATGCCGTCAAACCGCTTCTTGATGGTGCCGGTCGATTCGTCCGCAGCCAGCAGACCCTTGCCATTAGCAACCATTTTCACTGCGATATCTTCAAGACGCTCAGTCATTTTCAATCTCCCTTGGCACAATGAATTCGGGTTAACAGAACTTCCGAGGCAGGAAAATGGCAGGCTAAATCATTGAAACGATTGAAATGATTTCAATCGTTTGAAACTTTAGGAAATCTTTAAAATTTTTTAAATGTGGGGTTGGCAGATTTTTTCCGCCGTCATCCTCGGGTCAAGCCAGAGGATGACGGTGAGTGTGGTGGATAAGACGATATTCTTACTTCTGTTCGTTCAAAATAGCGACGCCTGGCAGAACCTTGCCTTCCATCCATTCCAGGAACGCACCGCCTGCGGTGGAGATATAGGTAAAGTCGTCTGCGACGCCTGCGTGGTTCAGCGCTGCTACCGTATCGCCACCACCGGCGACGGAAACGAGTTTACCGTTTCTCGTGCATTCTGCAGCGTGCTGGGCCGCGGCAACGGTCGCCGTGTCGAAGGGGGCGATTTCGAAGGCACCGAGCGGGCCGTTCCAGACCAGTGTTTCAGCGCGGGAAATCCAACCCTTGATGGCCTCGACGGATTTCGGGCCGACATCGAGGACCATCGCGTCTTCAGGGATGTCGTTGATATCAACGACTTCGTTTTCGGCATTAACCTTGAATTCGCGGGCCACAACGCCGTCTTCCGGCAGCACGATGGCGCAGCCTGCGGTCGCGGCCTCGATCATGATCTGCTTTGCGGTTTCGGCCAGATCATGCTCGCACAGCGACTTGCCGACATGGGTGCCACGCGCCGCAAGAAAGGTGTTGGCCATGCCGCCACCGATGACGAGAGCATCGACCTTTTTCACAAGGTTCATCAATAGATCGATCTTGCTCGATACCTTTGCGCCGCCGACGATGGCAACGACAGGACGGGCAGGCGCGCCAAGGCCTTTTTCCAGAGCTTCAAGTTCAGCCTGCATCGTGCGGCCAGCGTAGGCAGGCAGGTGGCGGGCGAGGCCTTCGGTGGAGGCGTGGGCGCGGTGAGCAGCGGAGAACGCGTCATTGACGTAAATGTCGCCGTTCTTGGCAAGCTCTGCCACGAAGGCGGCATCGTTCTTTTCCTCGCCCTTGTGGAAGCGGGTGTTTTCTAGAAGCAGTATATCGCCGTTGTTCATCTTGGCGACGGCGTCTGCGGCCTGTGAGCCGATGGCTTCGGAAGCAAAGTGAACGGTGTGACCCAGGACGGCTTCGACTGATGAAACGACGAGGGAAAGCGACATATCGGCAACGGGCTCACCCTTCGGGCGACCGAAATGGGCAAGCAGAATGACCTTCGCACCCTTTTTCGACAGTTCGAGGATCGTCGGCGCAACGCGTTCGATGCGGGTCTTGTCCGTTACCTTGCCGTCAGCAACGGGAACGTTGAGATCGACGCGGACGAGGACGCGCTTTCCAGAGATGTCGGTGAGGTGATCGAGGGTCTTGAAGGCGGGCATATATCGATCCTGATATCGTTGAACGGAATGGCTTTGCGCGCGACCATACTATGCCTGACCGGTGGTGCAAGTCGCTCAGTCATCATTTTCTGCCTGGCCCGTACTGGGTGTCTGCACCGGTATCTTGTTACCGGAGGCCATCATCGTGCGGGTTCGTTTTCGTTTCGCCAGACGGGCGCGGCTGCGCTGGACGATTTCCTTCAGATTGATGAAGACGGGGAGTTCCGTGGCCGGCTCCACGGGCTCCAGCGAGATGCCGACGCTGGAGATGGCATGGTTTTCATCGAGATCGCGGACAATCAGAATGAGGGAACCCAGCCGCACCCGGTCTGCATATTCCGCTTTCCCACCAAAGCGGTTCTGGATGAGTTCGCCAACGGTCAGCGATAGTTCCTGAGGAGAGAGCAGGCCGGGACCGTATGATGCATCCAGTTCTTTTGCCGGACGTTGCGGCGAGATGGCAAAGGTACCGAAAATATCCTCGTCGTCCTTTGTCACCGGCTTGGCGCTGGCAAATAACCGGTCGAGAAGGCGCGTGTAGCTGGGCATGACGAAGAGATAGACCAGATCTTTTTCCCGCAGTCGGCCCGCATATTGATAACGGATGGATTTGCCGTCCCGCACCACCAGTGAAGGCATGGCCCAACGTGGAATCCGCTCGCCCTGCAGCACGGCACTGCCTTTGGCGACCCTGTAGGAGATGAGTTCGTGGTTGGCAGTGCCGGGCAAGTCCACCTCCAGCTTGTCCACATCGCCCATGCGTGGCGGGACGATGAGACCCAGCCGTGTGGCGACTGGCTTGATGGTCCAGCCCTGTATCAGAAGCGAGACAAGCACGATGATGAAGGCGGCGTTGAAATAGGTCTCCGCGCCGTCCAGCCCGCCCAAGGCTGGAAGGATGGCGAGTAGAATGGACACCGCGCCACGCAGGCCGACCCAGGCAACGAAAGTCGTCTCCTGCTGGGTATAGTTGAACGGCAGCAGGCTAAGCCAGACCGCAAGTGGCCTTGCGATGAAGATCAGAAACAGTGCTAGCAGGACCGCAGGCACGATAATGGCCGGAAATTGCGAGGGTGTGGCGAGAAGGCCGAGCATCAGGAACATGATGATCTGCGCCAGCCACGTCATGCCCTCGTGAAATCTGCGGATGGCGCCTTTGGCAAAGACGGTGCGGTTGCCAGCAACGATGCCCGCCACATAGACCGCCAGAAAGCCGCTGCCATGTAGCGCGCCGGTGAAGGAAAAGACGAGCAGCGCCAACGCCAGTACGAGGATCGGCACCAAGCCTCGGTCCACCTGGAAGCGGTTGACGACGTTGGCGATCATCAGTCCGCCGAGCACACCGAAGATGACGCCAAGCCCCATTTCCTGCACGAACAACAGAAGAAAGCTGGTGTCGAAACCTGCGAGGCCCTGACCCTTGGCCACGACCTCCACCAGCGCGACTGTCAGAAAGATGGCCATCGGATCGTTGGTGCCGGATTCGACTTCAAGTGTCGAACGCACCTGATCGCGGATGTGGATGCCGCCGATGCGCAGGAGGAAGAACACCGCGGCTGCATCTGTGGAGGCCACGATGGACCCGAGCAACAAGCCTTCCAGCCAGGAAAAGCCAAGCAGAAGCGCTGCAGCGCCCGCGAAAAAGACCGAGGTCAGCACCACGCCAACGGTGGCCAACGCGATAGATGGACCTGCCGCCAGCCTGAAGGACTGGAGGGAGGTGCCAAAACCGGAATCGAACAGGATAACGGCCAAGACCAGCGATCCCAGCATATAGGCCAGCGGGTTGTTGCTGAAATGAATGCCCAGCCCATCCGTACCTGCGGCGAGACCAATCATCAGGAAAAGAAGCAAAAGAGGCGCGCCGAAGCGGTAGGCGATCAGGCTTGAAAATGCGGCAACGAGAACAAGGACGGTGGCGACCAGCAGCAATATGTAAAACGATTCCAAGCATACGTCCTTTTGCCAAGGTCGTTACAAAGCATGCTCTGCACGTCAGCAGTCAATCCGGCCCGGGTGTTGGACGGCCTTGGCGCACGGATGTGCGCAGGGCAGGGCAAGGCGGGTGTATCGATTGATACGGCAGGGCACGATGCGCATTGCACGCGACCGAATCCCTAGCCTCGATTTTTCCGGGGGAAAGTGGACCAGAGCAAGGCGGTGGCGGAAAAAATGAGGGATAGGAAGCGAAGGATAGTTTCTGACGGCGAGGCGATGTGTAGGATTTAATCGTGTCGTATGGTAGGATGCGTTTAAACACGGAAAGGCAACACGATGCGGACGACGAGATCACTGAGTGTCACTTTGCCCCTCGATATGGCGGAGATGGTAAAATCGAAGGTCGCGTCTGGTGAATACGCGACGGAAAGCGAAGTTGTTCGTGATGGACTGCGCACGCTAGCCGCGCGTGACTTGGCCGTGGAGCGATGGCTGAAGGAAGACGTTGCGGCTGCCTATGATGCGCATAAGACCGGACCCCAACGTGCATCTTTGTTGAAGGACAGCATTTCAAATCTGCGCCGTCATTTTGATGACATCGATAACGGCGAGAAATGAAGCGTTACGTTGTCCGTTTGTCGCCGGAGGCAGAGGCCGACCTCGTTGAGATTTATCGTTATGTAAGCGCCACTTCTATGTCGACTCCTGTCGTGCGACAGTATGTCGGTCGTCTCACATCCTATCTGGAATCGTTTGATGTTTTCCCTGAGCGTGGAAGCCTGCGCAGCGATGTGAGAGAAGGCCTACGGATCGTGGGGTTTGAGCGCAGCATCAGTGTGGCGTTCGTTGTCGAGCATGACAGTGTTATCATCCTACGACTTGCACAGCACGGTCAACAATTCGATTTATCTGAAATAATATAAACAAAACGCAATAAAACACAAAACCCGGCAGGATCGCTCCCGCCGGGTTTTGCTTACTCGTACTCTGCGAAAAATCAGATGGTTTTCGCCAGTGCCACTGCCGTGTCGGACATGCGGTTGGAGAAGCCCCATTCGTTGTCGTACCACGTCAGAATACGCACGAAGTTGCCTTCCATGACCTTTGTCTGGTCCGTTGCAAAGATGGAAGAGTGGCTGTCGTGGTTGAAGTCACGGCTGACCAGCGGCTCGTCGGTGTAACCAAGGATGCCCTTGAGCTTGCCGTTGGAAGCAGCCTTGATGGCTTCGTTGATTTCTTCGATCGTCGTTGCCTTCTTGGCCACGAACTTGAAGTCGACGACCGAGACGTTGGGTGTTGGAACTCGGATCGAGGTGCCGTCGAGCTTGCCCTTGAGGTGCGGAAGAACGAGGCCGACAGCCTTAGCGGCGCCAGTCGAGGTCGGGATCATGGACAGGGCTGCGGCGCGGGCGCGGTACAGGTCCTTGTGCATGGTGTCCAGTGTTGGCTGGTCGCCCGTGTAGGAGTGGATCGTGGTCATGAAGCCATGATCGATGCCGACGACGTCATCGAGAACCTTGACGACCGGCACGAGGCAGTTCGTGGTGCAGGATGCGTTGGAGATGACGAGGTGGTCCTTCGTCAGCTGGTCGTGGTTGACACCGAAGACGACCGTCAGGTCTGCACCTTCGGCAGGTGCCGAGATGATGACGCGCTTGGCACCTGCGGTGAGGTGGGCGGCGGCCTTGTCACGGGCAACGAAAATGCCTGTGCACTCCAGTGCGATATCGACGCCAAGTCCCTTGTGCGGCAGCTGTGCCGGATCGCGCACGGCTGTGACCTTGATCGGTTTGCCACCGGCGACGATGATGGTATCGCCTTCGACCTTCACGTCAGCCGGGAATTTACCGTGGATGCTGTCATAGCGCAGCAGGTGGGCATTGGTTTCGACCGGTCCGAGGTCGTTGATGGCGACCACTTCGATATCCGTGCGACCGGATTCCACGATGGCGCGAAGGACGTTACGGCCGATGCGGCCAAAGCCGTTAATGGCAACTTTTACAGTCATTGAGCTACTCCCTGTCAATATCGTCGAATTCTGTTTGATATGCTTGGAGCGGCGACAAGACACGTCGCGCCGCTCCCGGTTCTCTTCAGGCGGTCAGCCGAGCTTTTCTTCTGCAGCAGCAACTACGGCTTCGGCCGTGATGCCAAACTGCTTGTAGAGATCCTTGGCCGGTGCGGATGCACCGAAGGAATTCATGCCAATGAAGGCACCATCGTTGCCGATGAAGTAATCCCAGCCCTGACGGATGGCCGCTTCGACACCGATTTTAACCGGCGAATTGCCGATGATCGCCTTGCGGTAGGTCTCCGGCTGCTCCTTGAAGAGTTCAAAGCACGGAACAGAAACGACGCGGGTCGAGATACCCTTGACCTTGAGGTCTGCGGCAGCCTTCAGCGCAATCTCGACTTCCGAACCCGAAGCAAAGATCGAGACTTTGGCGTCGCTTGCCGAAACCAGCTCGTAAGCGCCGTAGGCAACGAGGTTCTTTTCCTCATAATCCTTGCGGGCCGGCGCAAGGTTCTGGCGGGTCAACGCCAGGGCAGACGGGCGGTTCTTCTGATGAAGGGCAAACTGCCAGGCTTCAGCCGTTTCTGTTTCATCCGCAGGGCGGAAGACCAGAAGGTTTGGAATGGCGCGCAGGGCTGCGATCTGCTCGACCGGCTGGTGGGTCGGACCGTCTTCGCCAACGCCGATGGAGTCGTGCGTCAGAACATGAACGACGCGAATGCCCATGAGAGCGGCGAGGCGGATGGACGGACGGCAGTAGTCCGAGAAGATCATGAAACCGCCAGCATAGGGAATAAGACCGCCATGCAGCGCGATGCCGTTCATGGCTGCTGCCATGCCGTGTTCGCGAATGCCGTAGTGGAGATAACGGCCCGAGAAGTCGGTCGGTGTAATCGACTTCATCTGGCTCGTTTTGGTGTTGTTGGATGGCGTCAGATCGGCGGAACCGCCAATCGTTTCATTGAGAATACCGTTGATGACTTCGAGCGTGTCTTCGGATGCCTTGCGGGTCGCAACGGTCGGGTTGTTCGCAGCCACTTTTTTCTTGAAAGCGTCGATGGAGCTGTCGAAGTTGCCGGTCAGATCGCCCGCAAAGCGGCGCTTGAACTCAGCCTTCTTGTCGGTCTCTGTCGCTTCGAGGCGGGCTTCCCATTCCTGGCGCGTCTTGGTGGAACGCAGGCCAGCCAGACGCCAGGCGTCGAGGACGTCTTCTGGAATGACGAAGGGTTCGGCTTCCCAGTTCAGGCTCTTGCGGGCCGCGGCAATTTCTTCGGCCCCCAGCGGATTGCCGTGCACCTTGTGTGTGCCCTGCTTGTTCGGCGCGCCAAAACCGATGATGGTCTTGCAGGCGATGAAGGTCGGACGGTCGGACTGGTGAGCAGCCTCGATGGCGTTGGCGATTGCTTCGGGATCGTGACCGTCGATATCGATGGTGTTCCAGTGAACGGCCTTGAAGCGCGCGATTTGGTCGGTGCTGTCGGAAAGGCCGACTTCGCCATCGATGGTGATGTTGTTGTTATCCCAGAAGAGCACGAGCTTGTTGAGCTTCAAATGGCCAGCCAACGCAATCGCTTCGTGGCTGATGCCTTCCATCAGGCAACCGTCACCACACAGCGCATAGGTAAAGTGGCTCTGAAGATCGGAGCCGAACTCTTCTTCCAGCTTTCGCTCGGCAATGGCCATGCCGACGGCGTTGGCAATGCCCTGACCCAGCGGACCAGTGGTGGTTTCGATGCCGGTCGCGTGGTGATATTCCGGGTGACCTGCGGTCTTGGAGCCCAACTGACGGAAGCGCTTGATCTCGTCGATCGTCATGTCCTCATACCCCGTGAGGTAAAGGAGCGAGTAGAGCAGCATCGAGCCGTGACCGGCGGACAGCACGAAACGGTCGCGGTCTGGCCATTGCCATGCCTTGGGATCGAATTTCAGGTAGCGTGTGAAGAGGACCGTGGCCACATCTGCAGCGCCCAATGGCAGGCCTGGGTGGCCGGAATTGGCCTTCTCCACAGCGTCCATGGCAAGAAATCGGATTGCATTGGCCATCCGGTCGTGTTTGTCGCGAGAAATCATGGCTTTTCCGTCTGTTCCGGGTGAAAGGAGATAGCCATTATGACTATCCAAAAAGCGGGTTGATGCATAGCAGGTAGGGCGGTGCTGTCAATAAAACGAGGGGTGCTTGCGGTTCTATAGCCAACAAAAATCGTTCCCTATTCTGGCAATATTCGGGCCGCCGCCCACATTCGGCCCTTGCCGTGCTGCATTCATCCACAGCGCAAAGTGCTTGAATGTATTGGTTTGATTGACGTGGGCGTTAATCAGGTCATATCGTGCAAGCGCCCTGATTGACACCAAGAGACAACGATTCGGCTTGGCTCTGGCGGTTTGGAAGAAACGATGACGGCGGAAAAAACCATACAGATCGCGTTGACGGAGCTCAGCTCCGCCATGAATAGCCTTGAAAACGCGATCGACATGCGGATCGAGCGTCAGCGCGAAAGCGGTGAGGTCGAAAACGAGGTAAAGCGCGTGCATGTGGACCGCGCGCGGCTGGCGCAGGAGCTTGACCAGTCGCAATTTCGCGCCAACCGTTTGGAGGAAGTCAACCGTGAGGTTTCCCGCCGTTTGGTGACCGCAATGGAGACCATCCGCGCAGTGCTGGATCGATAAGGATTTAGGATATCATGGCTCAAGTCACAGTGATGATCGACGGCAAGGCATACCGCATGGCATGCGAGGCCGGGCAGGAAGCGCATCTGACCGATCTCGCCAGCCAGTTCGACCAGTATGTCGGTCATTTGAAAAGCCAGTTCGGCGAAATCGGTGATCTCAGGCTGACTGTCATGGCGGGTATCATGATTACAGACGAGATGTCGGACCTTTCGCGCAAGATCGAGGCGCTGGAGGCCAAGGTCGCGACCTTGCAGCAAAACCGCGATGGAATGGCGGAAAGCAAGGCCAAGACAGAAGAGATGCTGGTGGACGCTATCTCCGAATTGTCCACCCGCTTGAACGGCATTACCGAAAAGCTGGTGGCGCGTCCGAAGCCGGTCGTGAATTAGAGCGCTTCAAGGGTTTACTGCAAAGCCTGTTTTTTGAAGCGGCAAGCTATTTTCGGCGATATTGCAGTAGGTTGCCCCTTCCGCATTTCATCAAACCGCCCTATATAGAAGTTGCGTTCTGCGCTTCTCGACAGGAAACTCAATCCCTGGGGCCATACTCGATCCAAAGGGAGCTGTCCCTGGCCAGGCCCGTGGGCTTGGACATATGGCGCCCACCTACGTTTGTAGGCACCCAGGATCGTAAAACTCCATCGGTCGCCGCGGATCGCACTCTTTTGATTGATTGACCGAGCTTTGCTGCTCGTCCCTCCGCCGAGGAAATAGGCGTGCTGCGCACCTTAAACGTGTGGTTGCGTCGGCTGATGCACGGTCTAGCGACTGTATAATTTGTTTTTCATCTTCCGGTCATTGCATTGGCGGAACAATTCTTTATGCTCCGTGTTGGTATGTCCGCTCCCGCTTTCAACTCTAGCGATTGTGGTTGCAGCCGCGACACGCCGTTCAACAGCCCAAAAGAGCGAAACTTGTTTATTGAAATTATGACCGTGGTCCTGCTCACCGTACTGAACGGTGTGCTTGCCATGTCCGAGCTTGCCGTTGTCTCCTCAAGACCGGCGAGGCTTAAAGTGCTTGCCGCTCAAGGCAGCAGAGGCGCCGCAATGGCGCTTACTCTTTCCGAAGACCCAGGACGTTTTCTGTCCACCGTGCAGATCGGCATTACGCTTGTCGGCGTTCTCTCAGGTGCGTTTTCCGGTGCGACACTGGGTGCCCGCTTTACCGGGTGGCTTTTGGAACAGGGTGTGCCCGACCGCGCCGCCGACGCCATCGGTGTCGGTTCTGTGGTGCTTGCGATTACGTACCTCTCGTTGATCGTCGGCGAATTGGTGCCCAAGCAGATTGCCTTGCGTGACCCTGAGAAGGTTGCCGTGCGGGTATCGCCCGCCATGGTGATGCTGTCGAAGATCGGTGCGCCGGTTGTCTGGCTGCTGGATCGCTCCGGCAAACTGTTGCTCGCGATCCTCGGCCATAGCGGCGAGTCCAACGCGTCCGTTACCGACGATGAAATTCGCACCGTTTTGGCCGAGGCACACAGCGCCGGCGTGATCGAGACCGAAGAATCCGCCATGATCACCAGCGTCATGCGGCTTGCAGATCGCAATGCCCGTGGTCTTATGACGCCACGCCGCGACGTGGAAGTCGTGGATATCGAGGATTCGGCAGCGGAAATCCGTGAGCAATTGCGTGCCACGCAGCGCTCGCGTCTGCCCGTGCGCAATGGCGCCTCCGATGAAATTCTCGGCGTTCTCTTCGTCAAGGATGCGTTCGATGCGTTTGCTTTCGGCAAGGAACTCAATATTCGCGAATTGTTGCGCGAAGTCCCCGTCGTGTCGGACCTGACGAGTGCGGTCGATGTCATCCAATCGCTGCGCCGCTCGACGGTTCACATGGTTCTCGTTTACGACGAATACGGTCATTTCGAAGGCATCATCAGTTCCGGCGACGTTTTGGAGGCCATTACAGGTGCCTTCCAGGAAGACGACGGTGAAGAGCCAGCCATGGTGGAGCGCGAAGATGGCAGCTTCCTTGTGGCCGGCTGGATGCCCGCCGACGAGTTTGCCGATCGCATGGGTTTCCAGATTTCCGATGATGCCGAATTCGAAACGGTGGCCGGTCTGGTGCTGGACGAGTTCCGTCGTTTGCCGGAGCTGGGCGAACACATCACCCGCAACGGCTGGCGTTTCGAAGTCATCGACCTGGACGGTCACCGCATCGACAAGGTGCTGGTCAGCCGGGCAGCCTGATGACGTCGGGTCACCTCGATAAAGCACAGATCAGAATTGAGCGTCTCGCCCTGCGGGACGCTCTTTCCGTTGAGGACCGCCTCGACAAAAGTCTCAGCATCGCCGCCCATGGTGCAGCGGATCTGAAATTCGAGGCGGGGGCGACAATTTCCGGCTTTCTACCCATTCGCTCAGAGGCAGATTTGCGACCCTTGATGGATGGTTTGCGCGTGCGCGGCGCACGCCTCTGCCTGCCGGTCATTCTGGACCGCGAGACGATCGCGTTTCGAGAGTTTTCAAACGACACTCCGCTGGTCAGGACCGGCTTCGGCACGACCGGGCCGGACGAACGTTCGGAGGTGCTGGACCCCGATATTCTCCTGGTTCCTCTCGCCGCTTTCGATGCGGCGGGTCACAGAATCGGCTATGGCGCCGGACATTACGACCGCGCAATCGCAAAACTCCATGCAAAAGGACTTGCACCAACCCTTGTCGGCATTGCATTCGACTTCCAGGAAGTGCCATCAGTGCCCGCGCAAGCGCATGACGTGGCGCTGCATGCCGTTCTGACCGAGAGCGGCTTACGATATTTCAACGGCAGGACGACGGAATGAGATTACTGTTTCTCGGGGATATGGTTGGCAAGGCGGGCCGCACGGCGGTGTGGGAGCGTCTTCCGGGACTGATCTCCGATCTCAATCTGGATTTCGTCATCGTCAATGGCGAGAACGCCGCTGGTGGTTTCGGCATTACCGAGGAAATCTACCTTGAGACGATCAATGCCGGTGCCGATGTCGTGACGACCGGCAACCATGTCTGGGATCAGAAAGAGGCCGTCACGTTTTGCGAGCGGCACGACCAGTTCTTGCGGCCTGCCAATTATCCGAAGGGAACGCCGGGCAAGGGTTCGGGTCTGTTCTACGGCCGCAACGGCGCCCGCATTCTCGTCGCCAACATCATGGGTCGCGTCTTCATGCACCCGGAATTGGACGATCCATTTTCCTCGGCAGAAAGCATTCTGGGCGCCTGCCCGCTGGGTGAGCAGGCGGATGCCATCATCTTTGATTTCCACGCCGAGGCGACCAGCGAAAAGCAGTGCTTTGGCCATTTTGTCGACGGTCGCGCAAGCTTTGTCGTGGGCACCCATACCCACGTGCCAACGGCTGATGCGCAGATCTTGAACGGTGGCACGGCCTATATGTCGGATGCCGGCATGTGCGGCGATTACGATTCTTCCCTTGGTATGGAAAAGGAAGAACCGATCAACCGCTTCATCTCGAAAATGCCGAAAGGCCGGTTTGAAGCTGCCAGCGGACCTGCAACGATCTGCGGCGTGGGCGTCGAGATTTCCGACCGAACAGGTCTTGCCGAAAAGATAGCGCCTCTGCGGATCGGGCCGAGGCTTGCAGAGACGGTCCCGCCATTCTGGGTTTGATTGCGTTTGTGCGTAGAGGCGTTTGAAGTCTTGCAAAGAGCTCGGCCTTACTCGTCTTACCTCAAATGACGTGAATGTGAGCGTCCGGACCTGATCGACTCTTTACGATGCCGGCACCTTGCCGCATCGTGCTGACCATTCACCTTGTGAAGGGAGTGGCGTAATGCTTCGCATGCTGATGCTCGCATTGACCGGATTTCTGTTGGGTGCAGCCTCGACGCAGGCCCAGCAACAGCCAAGTCGCCCCTCCATCAATCGCCCGCCAATCAGTCAATGCCAAGCTATCGCGCAGTCAATGCCCGGGGCCACTTTTGCGCGCTTCAAACCTTCCGATGTGCAGCGCATCCAAGCCACCAAGGAAGAGGTGAAAATCCAGTATATTGGTCACTCGACCTTTCTGATCACCTCACCGGATGGTGTGACGATCGCGACGGATTATAACGGTGTCTATCTGCCACCTGTAACGCCCGATGTCGTGACGATGAACAACGCTCATTCAACGCACTATACGTTATATCCCGACCCCTCGATCAAAAACGTGCTGCATGGCTGGAGCGATGTGCCTGGCGAGAAGGCCGTCCATAAACTGCAGGTAGGGGATGTCTATATTCGCAATGTCACGTCCGATATTCGCAATCGCTGGGGTGGTGGCGGCTTGCTGCAAAAGGACGGGAATTCGATCTTTATCTTCGAGGTGGCGGGCCTTTGCATCGGCCATCTCGGTCATCTTCATTACGAGTTGACGGAGACCCAATATGCCGAGATCGGACGTCTCGATATCTTGATGGTGCCCGTTGACGGAGGGCTGACGATGGGAGCGGATAGCATGAGCCGTATCGTCAAACGGCTGCGATCTGCGCTGATCCTGCCCATGCACCAGCCGAGCGGTCTCGAGCAATTCCTGGTGACGTTCGGTCCCCAATTCAAGATCGCTTACGCCAGCGATCCTGTCATCAGCGTCTCCATGCGAAGTCTTCCCCGCCAGCCGCAAATTCTGGTGCCACAAGGCATGTGAATGAGCGGTGGCGGGGATAGTGTTATGCGAAGGTCAGATGCTGACGCACGCCGATATCCGGCATCTTGTCGTCGGACAGGTTCGCCTTGGCGATTTCCCAGCCGAATTTCAGCGTGCTGTCGGTGGATGCCCAGATTTCAGCATCGTCTACGTGCAAAGCAAGCATCGTCAGATCAGGGTCACTCTTGCCGTGTTCATACCATGCGGCGGTGACGGAATTCCAGTATTCGTCGAGCTTCGTCTTGTCCTCGCGCACTTCCAGCATGCCAGACAGGCACGCATGGTAATCGTGGTCCTTACCGATGACGCAGAAATGGGCGCGGGCACCGGATTTCAGCGTCTGGACGAGATCTGCGCTTTTCTTGGTGAAAAACCAGATGGTGTTGGTCTTGGGATCAGCGTGGGGCGCCATTGGCTGCATGTGGTTGTGAAAGCCTTCAAGGCCCAGCATCCCGGCATGCACGGAATTGATTTCGTCCCAAAGCTGACGGGCAGGGGCTTCGCGTGCTTCACTCAGACTGACCATTGATGTGTCTCCTTCACGTTTCTCATTATCGGTCACGATAGCTAAGCAAGGCTGCCCGCTTCGTCCTGGTAACCAAACGAAGAGAGTACATTTCAGTTCCCTTAGATGTGGCCCCTCAGCCCTGACAACCGCTTGCGGCTCCACGTCTCATGTGTTGCGAGAAGAGTGGGCATCTGGGCTTGAACAGCCGGGCCATCGCACTTATAAGCACCGCAATCCAAACAAACGATCCGATCAGGGGTGCCATGGCCGGCCATTCACAGTTCAAGAACATCATGCATCGCAAGGGAAAACAGGATTCGATCCGTTCGAAGATGTTCTCCAAACTTGCGCGTGAAATCACCGTTGCTGCGAAGTCCGGTCTGCCGGATGTCAGCATGAATGCGGCTTTGCGTCTGGCTGTCCAGAACGCCAAGGCGCAGTCCATGCCCAAGGACAATATCGACCGCGCTATCAAGAAGGCATCCGGTGCGGATGCAGAAAACTACGATTATGTGCGTTACGAAGGTTATGGTCCAGGCGGCACGGCGGTCATCGTCGAAGCGCTGACGGACAATCGCAACCGCACGGCGTCAAACGTCCGCTCGATCTTCACCAAGGCTGGTGGTGCGCTGGGTGAAACCGGTTCGGTGTCCTTCTCCTTCGACCGCGTTGGCGAAATCACCTACAAGGCCTCTGTCGGCGATGCCGATACCGTCATGGAAGCGGCGATCGAAGCTGGTGCCGACGACGTCGAAAGCAGCGAAGACGGCCACACGATCATCTGCGGTTTCGAAGCGATGAACGAGGTGTCCAAGGCTCTCGAAGCGGTTCTCGGGGAAGCTGACAGCGTCAAATCCATCTGGAAGCCACAGAACACGGTACCCGTGGATGAGGAAAAAGCGCAGTCGCTGATGAAGCTGATCGACAACCTGGAAGACGACGACGACGTTCAGAGCGTCTATTCGAACTTCGAAGTATCGGAAGAGATCATGGCCAGGCTTTCGGCCTGATGTGTCTCACTCCTATTGTTTTGAAGCCCCTCGGCAGCAATGCCGGGGGGCATTTCTTTATGGTGCCCTCGTCATACGATAAATATAATTTCCACCCTTGGTTTAATTTTTCTTTTGTCTTACCCTTCAAACGCATGCGGAAAGGGAGGCGGAGCGTGAACAAGATTATCAAGCTGTTTGGATGGAGCTTTCTCGTTTTTGGGCTCGTCTTTGCCGCAATCGGCGTCGGCATGTTGCATGAGGACAGACAGTTTGCGGCAAGGGCCTTGCGGGCCGAAGGCGTCGTCTCAGACCTCGTTCGCAAGAGAGACGAAACCGGCTACACCGCCATCGTTCGCTTTACCGATGCCAAAGGCCAGCCGCAGGAAATGGCAGACCGCGTGATATCTTCTCCGCCGCGTTTCTCGCGGGGGGAAGCGGTCACTATTCTCTACGACCCGCTATCGCCATCCGGCGCCATCATCAACGATATGATGGGCCGCTACTTTCTGCCCGGCATGTTTGGCGGTTTTGGGCTCCTGTTCTCCCTCATTGGCGGCGGCACGCTTTTTGTGATTCTGCTGAAGAAACGTCGCACTGCCTGGCTGCTGCGCTTCGGCCAGCCGGTGGAGGCGGAGTTCCTGCATGTTTTCCGTGATGAAAGGGTGGTCGTTAACGGTGCCAATCCGTTCCGGGTCGTCACGCAGGGAACCGACCCGAAGACCGGTCGTACGAGGCGTTATGAAAGTGGAGCTATCTGGGTAGACCCCACCGCTGAGTTGGAGGGACGAAAACTCCGTGTCTTGACCGATCCAAAAAATTCCGAGCGATACATCGTCGATTTGAGCGATGTCGTGGGCGACCCCTTATGAAAGAAGGATCGCCCTGACGACTGGCGATCAGGCAGCTTGTCTCAACTCGCTGCGGACGTCGGCGAACACCTCGACGGAGCGAAGCCGTTTCTGAATATCGTGAACGGGCATGGAGACGATCAGTTCGTCTGCACCAGTGGCGGACAGGAACTCACCGAGTTTGTGTTCGACCGTCGCATGGGAGCCGACAACCGCGTATCTCAGCGTATGATCGACCGTGATGCGCTCCATGTCGCTCCAATAGTCATCCATGCTTTCGACCGGCCGTGGAAACTGGCTTCGGATATTCTTTCGCAGGTTGACGAATTGCTGTTGCGCTGAAGTGAACAGGTGCTCTGCTTCAGCGTCCGTGTCAGCGCCCACGCCCATCACGCCAACCATTACATAGGGTTTTTTCAGCGTTGCCGACGGCTGGAAGCGCTCACGGTAAATGGCGATGGCGTCCATCAGCATATCGGGCGCAAAATGCGACGCGAAGGAATAGGGCAGACCGAGCATCGCTGCCAGATGCGCGCTGTAGGTACTGGAACCCAACAGCCAGATCGGCACATTGGAGTTCATTCCGGGTACAGACAGGATCATCTGGTCTGGCTGCGGTGCACCCAGATATTGTTGCAGTTCGATAATATCATGCGGGAAGTTTTCAGCACCGGCATCGAGATTGCGTCTCAACGCGCGCGCCGTGCGCATGTCTGTGCCGGGTGCGCGACCGAGACCGAGATCGACGCGGCCTGGCAGCAAGGCATCCAGCGTGCCGAATTGTTCAGCGATAACGAGCGGCGAATGGTTGGGAAGCATGACGCCGCCGGAGCCGACTCGGATGCGCGATGTCGCGGCGCCGACATGGGCGATGACGATGGCAGTGGCGGCGCTGGCGATGCCAGGCATGCCGTGGTGTTCGGCCAGCCAGATGCGCTCGTAACCTTGTTCTTCGGCCTTAATGGCCATGCGGCGCGAATTCTCAAGCGCCTTGCTCGCGTTCTCGCCTTCACCGATGGGCGACAGATCGAGAATGGAAAAGGGAATCATAGGACGCTCCTGATGCGTTTCGTGTTGTGAAAGATGTAAGTTTTGTGGCCAAATTTGCCAGTGCAATCGCGCCGAATTGAACGATGGATCAAAAAAAACTGGTGCAGATATGCGGCGGTGGATAGAGCCCGTCTTGATCAGTCTACCCGAGAGCGTTCGCATGACCTTTTGCAATGTTGTCGTTTTGTTCACTTATCGCTGGCAGGTTTTGCGCCTGAACGGTAGGGTGCCACATGACAAATGCGATTCGAATTATCGGGATTGACCCAGGGCTTCGGCGAATGGGCTGGGGCATCATAGAAACGCTGGGCAACAGCCTGCGTTTTGTGGCCTCCGGGACAGTCACGTCCGATGGCGATATGGACTTGGCGTCGCGCCTGTGCCAGTTGCATGATGGCCTGTCCGAAATCGTCCATTCCCACCAACCGCACGAGGCGGCGGTGGAACAGACCTTCGTCAACAAGGATGCTGTGGCAACGCTGAAGCTTGGTCAGGCACGCGGTATCGCGATGCTGGTTCCGGCACGCGCGGGTCTTCCGGTAGCGGAATATGCACCGAATGCCGTCAAGAAAGCCGTGATCGGTGTCGGGCATGGTGAAAAGCAGCAGATTCACATGATGTTGAAAATTTTGATGCCGAAGGCGGAGTTCAAGGGTAATGACGCGGCTGATGCGCTTGCCATCGCCATTTGCCACGCACACAACAGAGCAGGCGAGCGCATGCGCCGCGTGCTGGCCGCAAGCTGATTTCCTCTTTTCACAGGCATTCCCATGATTGGAAAACTCAAAGGCACGATCGATGAAATCGGCGATGACCATGTGGTCGTCGATGTTCACGGTGTCTGTTACGTGGCCTACTGTTCGGCGCGCACCCTGTCGCGCCTGGGTTCCGCAGGCGAGGCCGTGGTCCTCTTCATCGAGACCTATGTGCGCGAAGACCAGTTGCGGCTGTTCGGGTTCCTGACCGCGCTGGAGCGGGAGTGGTTCAACCTGTTGCAGAGCGTTCAGGGTGTCGGTGCCAAGGTCGCGTTAGCCGTCCTGTCGACGCTCACGCCATCCGAGCTTGCCAACGCGATTGCCCTTCAAGACAAGGTCGTCGTGTCGCGTGCGCCCGGCGTCGGGCCGAAAGTTGCCGTGCGTATCGTTACAGAGCTTCGCAACAAGGCTCCTGCCTTTGCCGGGGAGGCATCGTCCTCCATCGGCTTCAAGCAGGAACTGGGCGAAGGGGTCGCATCCGCGCCGGTGGCGGATGCCGTCTCCGCACTTACCAATCTCGGCTATTCCCGCGATCAGGCCGCCAACGCGGTTGCTGCGGCGCTGAAGAACGGTGGGGAGGGTGGAGATAGTGCGAAACTCATCCGGTTGGGATTGAGGGAGCTTTCGCGGTAATGTCAGATTGATGTTCTGTTGGAGAAATGATAAAATTTCCTACAATTGCGATTTTCTCGGAGGATTTTTGATTTGGGGTGGGAATTAACGCTTTCGTCCAAAGGGCAAGTGACTCTTCCGAAAGAGATGCGTGAGGCTTTGAACCTTCGCCCCGGAGACCAGATCGTCTACTCGATCATCGATGGCGAAGTGGTGCTGACACCCAAAAATGTCGATTTCAACGATCTGGCAGGTGTGCTGGGTACGCCTCCAAGGGGACGCGCCACATTGGAAGAGATCGATGAGGTCGTGCTGAAAACCGCTGGCGGTAATGTTGTCGACACCGACGACGAGAGCGCGGAAGCTGCCGCATGAATATGTTTGGTCTTGATACGAATGTTGTGCTGAGACTTTTCGTAAAGGATGACCCGAGGCAACATCAGGCAGCATTGCGTTTTGGTGCTGAAATCGGGAAAAGCCACACTGTTTTCGTCACGCTCATTACGCTGATAGAGCTCGATTGGGCGCTGCGATCCCAATATGGATACGATCGAAAGCAGGTCACGGTCGCCTTACAAAAGCTGTTGCACACCCGGGGGCTTTTTGTCGAAGGTCACGACCTTGTGGTCAAGGCATTGCGCTTGGTCGAAAAGAACAATGCGGACTTTACCGACGCGTTGATTGCGTGTCGGTCCGCGAGCGAAGAGTGCAGGGTGACATATACGTTCGACCAGAAAGCGGCGCGTAAAATACCCGGAATGGAACTTTTGGCATGAGCGATGCGGCACGGCTGATTTCTTCGGAAAAGCGCGGCGAAGATATCGATACGACGCTGCGCCCGCAGACGCTGGATGATTTTACCGGCCAGGCGGAGGCGCGGGCTAACCTCAAGATTTTTATCGAAGCGGCGAAGAACCGTGGCGAGGCTCTGGACCATGTGCTGTTCGTCGGGCCGCCGGGGCTGGGCAAGACGACGCTGGCGCAGATCATGGCCAAGGAGCTGGGGGTGAACTTCAAGTCCACCTCGGGACCCGTGATCGCAAAAGCGGGTGATCTGGCGGCGTTGCTGACCAATCTGGAAGAACGGGACGTTCTGTTCATCGACGAAATCCACCGGTTGAGCCCTGCCGTGGAAGAAATCCTCTATCCGGCGATGGAGGATTTTCAGCTCGATCTCATCATCGGTGAGGGACCGGCTGCGCGGTCCGTGAAAATCGATCTGTCGAAATTCACACTGGTTGCGGCCACCACCCGGCTCGGGCTTTTGACCAACCCGTTGCGAGATCGCTTCGGTATTCCCGTTCGCCTGTCTTTCTATACGGTGGAAGAACTTGAACTGATCGTCCGGCGTGGTGCGCGCATCATGGGATTGCCGATGACGGAAGAGGGTGCTCGAGAAATCGCGCGTCGTTCGCGTGGCACGCCACGCATCGCCGGGCGGCTGTTGCGCCGTGTGCGTGACTTTGCCGAGGTGGCGCGGGCAGAATCCGTGACGCGACAGATTGCCGACGAGGCGCTGACGCGGCTGCTCGTGGACAATATGGGTCTTGACCAGTTGGACATGCGTTATCTGACGATGATCGCCGTAAACTTCGGCGGTGGTCCCGTTGGCATCGAAACGATCGCAGCTGGCTTGTCTGAGCCACGCGATGCCATCGAGGACATTATCGAGCCCTATATGATCCAGCAGGGTTTCATTCAGCGCACGCCGCGCGGACGTATTTTGACCGCAACGGCGTGGAAACATCTGGGCCTGCAGCCGCCGAAAGATATCGAAGCGGCGCAGTTTCGTTTGACGCTCGAGGACGACTGATCGTGATTACCCGTCGCGCATTGCTCAAGACGGCTGCCACCATGGCGGCGGGTCTGGTTTCTCTTGGCGCCTATGCGGGTGGCATCGAGCCTTTGGCGCGGCTATCGACCACGCGATATCGCATCAACCCGCCTGGCTGGCCCAAGGGGCAAAGGCTGCGGATCGTGGCGCTCGCGGATTTTCACGCCTGCGAGCCATGGATGCCCGCTGAGCGCATTGCCAAGATTTGCGATTACGCCAACACACTGGGTGGCGATGTCATGCTGTTGCTGGGCGATTATATGTCCGGCATGAAACTGGTGACAGGTGTCGTTCCACCGGAAGACTGGGCAAAGGCTCTTTCGGGATTAAAAGCGCCGCAGGGTGTGCATGCCGTGTGCGGCAACCATGACTGGTGGCAGGACCTTGAAGCGCAGAGACTGCGGCTGAAGGAAACGGTCGCGCATAAGGCGCTGCGATCGGTCGGCATTCAGACCTATTCGAACCGTGCTGTCCGTTGCGGTTCCGACACTCAACCGTTCTGGATTGCGGGGATCGAGGACCAATGGGCCTATTTGACCGGACGCCGCACGACGGGTCTGGACGATCTTCCCGGCACGCTTGCACAGGTCACGGATGACGCTCCCGTCATTCTTCTTGCGCACGAGCCTGACATTTTCGTTTCGGTCCCGGATCGTGTTTCGTTGACGTTGTCTGGCCATACCCATGGCGGACAGGTCAATCTGTTCGGGTGGCGTCCAGCTGTGCCGTCGCGCTTTGGCGAGCGTTTCGTCTATGGTCACGTTGTCGAGGATGACAGGCACCTCGTCGTCTCCGGCGGGCTTGGATGCTCCATCGCACCCGTTCGATTCATGTCGCCGCCAGAGGTCGTGGTGATCGATCTGGGCGAGGCATAAGGAACCATCCCGCACTTTGTGCCATTCACCGTTTTTTGGCGAGGAGCGCGTTATGACGAAATTCCGCAGAGGTACGAAAGTCCAGTGGAAATGGGGTTCGGGTAAAGGAGAAGGCAAAGTCGCCGAGAGCTTTACCGAAGACGTCGAGCGGAAGATCGAAGGCTCGGTCATCAAGCGCAAGGCAAGTGCGGATGAACCCGCCTACCTGATTGAGCAGGAAGATGGCGGGAAGGTCCTGAAAAGCCATTCGGAACTGGAAAAGATGGATTGATCCGTCACGGGTGACGGGTGCTCCTGATTGTTTTGCAGGTTGAGGAAAGTACTGTGGCCTATGATCCCGCGCGCGCATTCAAGAAGTTGGCGCGTAACAATCGTCTGGCCAATCTGAGGCTTCATGAGGCATGTCTTCAGCTGTCTCTTGATGACTTCGTGGCGCCGCGCACCAGCTTTTTTCCGACGATCTGCGCGACTTTGAACCACATCTATCTGGTCGATCTGTTTTACACCGACGCTTTGAGAGGCGGCGCGCTGGGATATGCGGCATTTGCTGATGACGAACCTTACACCGACATGATTGCCTTGCATAACGCCCAGTCGCAGCTTGACGAGGGATTGATTGCCTTTGTTGACAGGCTCCAGGCCGTCGATCTGGCAGCGACCGTTGACGTTCATCGCGCAGGCAGGATTCAACATGACCGTTGCGACGATATTTTGAGCCATCTTTTCCAGCACCAGACTCATCACCGCGGGCAGGTGCACGCAATGCTGTCCGGAACATCTGTCAAACCACCGCAACTTGACGAGTTTATTGTGAGCGACGACGCAGGGGTTCGCAAAGCCGAACTGGACGCGCTAGGTTGGTCTGAACGTGACCTCTTGTTCCCGGAAGAAAAAACGCATGACTGAAGATCTTCGCATCCGCATCAAATTCAAGCTGAAACGCATTTTTCAGATGCGGGTAGCGGGCATCGCTTTTCGGGATGGCCATGTGCTGGTGCACCGGGCGACGCACGAGAAATTCTGGAGTTTTCCCGGTGGCCGGGCGGAAATGGGCGAGCAATCGCAGGAAACGCTGGCGCGTGAGATGGTGGAAGAGCTTGGTGTCGAGGCCAAGGTCGGGCAGCTGCTTTGGGTTGCGGAGAATTTTTTCCATTATGAGGGCAAGGACTGGCACGAGCTTGGTTTCTATTATCTGATGGAATTGCCCGAGACGTTTCCTTTCCACGACGAAAACATTGTCCACCGCATCCAGGATGGCAAGCACCCGCTGGAATTCCGCTGGGTAAGAGCAACAACCGAAGCCTTGACGCAGCTGGATATTCCGCCCTATTTCATTGCCGGTGAGATCGAAAACCTTCCTGCCTCTACCCGGCATGTCGTCTGGGATGACGGCAATCTGGACGACAAATGAGCGATGTCATATCTTCACGGCACATGATCAGACTGGATCACAAGCCGCAGCTTTTCAGCTTTCGTGTGGCTGGCCTGGTGTTTCAAAACGGCCATCTTCTGGTCAATCGCAGTACGACGGACCGTTATTGGGCGCTTCCCGGTGGTCGCGTCGAGATAGGCGAAAGCTCTGAAGAAACCATCCTGCGCGAGATCAAGGAAGAGCTGCACGTAACAGCGCGGATCGAACGCCTTCTGTGGTCAGCCGAGAGCTTCTTTCCCTACGGCGAATATGACGCACATGAGTTGGCATTCTATTATCTGATCCATCTCGAACAGGCTTTTCCCTTTCATGAAACCGACATTGTCCATCGCGTCGTGGATGGCGTGGAAATCGAGTTTCGATGGTTGCCAGCAACGGCTTCGGCGTTGAAGGCGAACGATCTGAGACCCGCCTTCATTGCACAACGGATCGAGACATTGCCACACCGGCATGAACATCTGATCGTGCGTGAGGGAAAAACGCCAGACACACTGCAATCGGGACCTGCATATGACTGACCTTACCGTACCCCTATCGGGTGAGCTGATCGAACACGGCCACCGGCTGACGCAGCGCGTCTATTATGAGGACACGGATTTTTCCGGCCTCGTGTATCACGCGCGCTATCTGCATTTTCTGGAGCGTGGCCGTACCGATTATCTGCGCTGCCTTGGCTGCGAGCAAAGCACGCTTCTGACTGCCGATGACGAAGGGCTGGTTTTCGTCGTTCACCGCATGGAAATCGACTTCAAGTCGCCCGCGCGCATGGACGATGTGCTTGTCATCACCACGCTGACCGAAAAGGCGGGCGGGGCGAAAATGGTTCTCAATCAGGAAATACGACGCGGCGAAACGCTACTCATTGCCGCAAAAGTGATTATTGCCGTGATCAATTCGAAGGGAAGACCGCGTCGTCTGCCGGACGCGATTGCAGAGAAGTTTCTGAAGTAAGAGCTGAGAAATACGCGGCGGCTGTTAGACGTGCCTATTTCGTAACACTCTCTTAACCATAGTGTAGTCTACCTTAACCATTCGGTATTTGTGCGCCACACGCCTTCCTTTTACCAAATTTACGGTCAAGGAAGGCTAAATGGTAATATCGGGGCACGGCTCAAGGGTTTTTCGGCAATCGCCGCAGGACTTCAAACGTTGATGCGCGTTTAGATCGCCCGGTCATGCACCGGGCGTTTGGATTCGGGGATTGGATTTTTATGGAACAGGCAGGTTTGGCCGCGGCAACGCACGACGTAAGTCTTTGGGCTCTGTTCATGCAAGCTGGCCTCATCGTCAAGCTGGTTATGATCGGTCTTCTGGCCGCATCAGTTTGGACGTGGGCTATCGTCATCGACAAATATGTGTCCTTCGGCAAGGCAAGGCGCCAGTTCGATCAGTTCGAACAGGTTTTCTGGTCTGGCCAGTCGCTTGAAGAGCTGTACCGGACGCTGGCCGAACGCCAGAATACGGGTCTTGCGGCCATCTTCGTGGCGGCGATGCGCGAATGGAAAAAGTCATTCGAGCGTGGTGCGCGGTCTCCTATCGGTCTTCAGATGCGTATCGATCGGGCGATGGACGTGACCATGGCGCGTGAAGGCGAGACCTTCGAGGCGCGTCTCGGGTCGCTGGCAACGATTGGTTCGGCAGGCCCCTTCATCGGTCTGTTCGGGACTGTTATCGGTATCATGACGTCGTTCCAGGCGATTGCGGGTTCCAAGTCCACCAACCTTGCGGTCGTGGCACCTGGTATCGCGGAAGCGCTTCTGGCAACGGCCATCGGTCTTGTCGCCGCTATTCCGGCCGTTATCGCATACAACAAATTCACAGGCGATGCAGGCAAGCTCTCGGCGCGCATGGAAGGTTTTGCGGATGAGTTTTCCGCTATCCTTTCGCGCCAGATCGATGAGAAGCTGCAGACACGCCAGGCCGCGCAGTAAACGCGCTTCCGAGCGAGTGGAGTAAAACGATGGGAATGTCAGCAGGCGGTGGCGGCGGTGGATCCGGCGGACGCCGTGGTCGAGGCCGGGGTCGCCGCAAGGGTGGCGCGATCAGCGAAATCAACGTGACGCCACTTGTGGACGTCATGCTGGTGCTGCTCATCATCTTCATGGTGGCCGCACCGATGATGACGGTCGGCGTGCCTATCGATCTGCCGCAGACATCAGCCAATGCGCTGAACTCGGACACGCAGCCGATTACCATTTCGGTCAATGCAGAGGGTGTGATCCATTTGCAGGAAACCCCGATCGAGGCGGCGGAAGTTGCCGACAAGCTGCAAGCGATTGCGACCACCGGCTACAATGAGCGCATTTTCGTGCGTGCCGACTCGGTTGCGGCCTATGGCATTGTGGCCGATGTCATGGCGCGTATTCAGGCTGCGGGTTTCAAGAATATCGGCCTCGTAACGCAGCAGAAACAGGGTAATTGATCTCGGTATGAAGGGCAGCGTCACCACATCTGCGATCGTGCACGCCTCCGTGCTGGCTATTGCCTTGGTTTCCCTGGGCTCGCCGGCACCTTTGGAGGTGTCTCAGGCTGAGTCGATGCCCGTCGAACTCGTGTCCGTCGAAGAGATGACGCAGATCCAGCAGGGCGACAAGAACGCGCCCAAGGCCGAAAAGGCTGCTCCTGTTCCGACCACCCGTCCTGACATCGTTCCCAATGCCCAAAACGCCGGCAACAACAGCGCCGATCTCGACGCGCCGCCGACGCCGACGGAAAAACCCAACAATAACGACAGTGCCGCGGCTCCTCCCAAGCAGGAGAAGCCAGCGCCTGTTGTGGATACCAAGCCCAACGACGTCAAAGACATCGTCAAGGAAGAGACGTCTGCGCCAAAGCCGCAGGAAACGGCGTCACTGCCTATTCCAAAGCCGGAAATAGCAACGCCGCCGACGCCAACACAGCCTCCAGCGCAGCAACAGGCGCAGGAGCCTACGCCGCAAAATCAGGAACCGGCGGAAATTCCCGTGCCGCCGAATGTGCCGCGTCCGAATTCACGGCCAACTCCGCCTGAGCCGAAGCCGGAACCGCCCAAGGAAGCCGAGCAAAAACCGGCTGAGCAGAAGCCTGCTGAAAAACCTGCGGAAAAGAAGCCGGAGCAGGCCAAGTCGACAGAGAAGCCGTCCGACAAGAAACCAGCAGACCGCAAGCAAGAGACCGCCAAGTCTGCCGCTTCGCAGGCCAGCGAGTTCAACGCCGACGACATCTCAAAGCTACTGAACAAGCAGGCCCCGTCCGGCGGCGGTGCGAAACGGTCGACCGAAACCGCATCGCTGGGCGGCAAGAAGACGATTGGCACCGGCTTGAGCGCCAGCGAAATCGACAATGTCAGAGGCCAGATTCAAAACAACTGGAATTTGACTGCTGGTCTGACAGGGGTTGAAGAGGTGCGGGTTGTCATTCGCGTATCTCTCGACGAGGCCGGAAATATTGTGGGGACACCCGAGATCACTGCGACAGGTGGCCCGGAAGGAACGCGTCGCGCTGTCGAAAGCAGTTCGCGCCGTGCTCTTTTGAGGTCTGCGCCTTTGAAAAACCTGCCTCGCGAGAAATATGACGGTGAAAAGGGATGGAACACCCTGGTTCTGAACTTTGACCCATCCGAATTTGCGACTTAAACCGACAGTTTTGGGACCGATGACGACACATAAACCCAACTCGATGTCCAATTTTTGTATGAAGCTGAAAGGCTTGTCTCAATGATCAAGTTCTCTCTCCTGCGCGCGATGATGGTTGCCTCCGGCATGCTGTTGTCTTTCGTTGCAGTCACACCCGCCAGTGCCGAAGTTCAAATCAACATCAACAAGGGCAGTGTGCAGCCGTTGCCGATCGCCATCACCGACTTCATGTCGGGTGACGGTATCGGTGCGCAAGTCTCGCAGGTCATCGCAGCCGACCTCCAGCGTTCCGGGCTGTTTGCACCCATCGGCAAAAATGCGTTTATTGAAAAGATCAGCAATCCCGATCAGCAGCCGCGTTTTGAAGACTGGAAGGTCATCAATGCTCAGGCACTGGTCACCGGTCGTGTGACGAAAGAAGCTGATGGCCGCCTGCGCGCCGAGTTTCGCCTTTGGGATACGTTCGCAGGTCAGCAGATGAGCGGCCAGCAGTTCTTCACCCAACCGGAAAACTGGCGTCGTGTGGCCCATATTATTGCCGACGCGATCTATGAGCGCGTAACGGGCGAAAAGGGTTACTTCGATACCCGTGTCGTTTTCGTCTCCGAAAGCGGTCCGAAGACCGACCGCAAGCGTGCGCTGTCGATCATGGACCAGGATGGCTTCAATGTTCGCAATCTGACGACCACCAAGGATCTCGTCCTGACGCCGCGTTTTTCGCCGAGCCGTCAGGAAGTGACTTATATGTCGTTCGAGGGTCAGCAGCCGCGCGTCTATCTTCTGCAACTGGAAACCGGACAGCGTGAAGTTGTCGGCAACTTCCCCGGCATGACGTTCTCCCCGCGCTTCTCGCCCGACGGGCAGAAGGTCATCATGAGCCTTCAGCAGGAAGGCAATGCCAACATCTACACCATGGACCTGCGTTCGCGCACCACAACGCGCCTGACCAATACTGGTGCCATCGACACGGCGCCGTCCTATGCGCCGGATGGACAGCGCATTGCCTTTGAAAGCGACCGTGGTGGCCGTCAGCAGATTTACGTGATGAATGCCGATGGTTCCGGCCAAAACCGCATCTCCTTCGGCGATGGTTCCTACTCCACGCCAGTCTGGTCTCCACGAGGCGATCTGATCGCCTTTACCAAGCAGTCGGGTGGCAAGTTCTCCATTGGCGTGATGAAGCCGGATGGTTCCGGCGAGCGTATTCTGACCTCGGGCTTTCACAACGAAGGGCCGACATGGGCACCAAATGGCCGCGTGCTGATGTTCTTCCGTCAGGCAGCAGGTGCCGGTGGTCCGCAGCTCTATTCGATCGATCTGACCGGATACAACGAGCAGATGATCAAGACGCCGACATTTGCATCCGATCCGGCATGGTCGCCGCTTCTGGATTGATAACGCCATTGTGGCGGGATGTTGCAAGCATGCCGCCATATTTTCTACACCTGTGATACCGGGAGCTGTCTCTGCTTTTGCTGCCAAGTTGTTGTGAGGGCGCAAAAAAAAGCGGGACATTTCCTTTCTGTTAACCATAATTGTTTGGGGGCAATTAACTGCATTCGGTTATTGTCTGGCAACGTTACTGAAATTCTAAGGAGAGACCGGCTATGAGCCGTACAAACACTTCGGCACTCGGCCCGATGCAGAAAATTGCCCGTAACCCGGCTGTTATCGCCTTGACGCTGGCGCTTGCGCTGGCTGGTTGCGCCAACAAGAAGAACATGCCCAACAGCGCCGGCGAACTTGGCCTTGGTGGTGGTGCAGGTTCTGCGACGCCTGGGTCCGCACAGGACTTCACCGTCAATGTCGGCGACCGCATCTTCTTCGATACCGACAGCACGTCGATCCGCGCAGACGCGCAGCAGACCCTGCAGCGCCAGGCCCAGTGGTTGGCCCGTTACCCGAACTACGCCATCACGGTCGAAGGTCACGCCGATGAGCGCGGCACACGCGAGTACAACCTTGCACTGGGCGCACGCCGTGCAGCCTCCACCAAGGAATTCCTCGCTTCGCAAGGTGTTCCTGCAAACCGCATGAGGACTATTTCCTACGGTAAGGAACGTCCGGTTGCCGTTTGCGACGACATTTCCTGCTGGTCGCAGAACCGTCGCGCTGTCACCGTTCTGGGCGGCGCTCGCTAACGGTCTCGCGATTGTGTGATGATTTTTGAGAGGCGGTCTTCGGGCCGCCTTTCTTTTTTCCATAGTTTGGCCGAACTTAAGTTGCTTTTTGACGCCAAATGGAAAAAATCCGGATTTGCGTCGTTGGGGCGCAAATCAACCAGACAGGACGCAACATGAAGAAACTTGTCGTGGCGGGAATGCTGGGGCTTGCAGCCTGCACCGGCTTGGGCGGCGTGGCCGTCTCGGGGCCGTTGTTCGGTTCGGGTGGGGCCTTCGGCACGTTGAATACGCAAAATGCACCTGTCGTGAAGGTGCAAGCAAACGATGCCTATCGTGTCCAGCAACTCGAGGAGCAGATTCGCCAGCTGAACGGCCGTATCGAGGAAATGAGTTTCCAGTTGCTGCAAATGCAGGAAACGATCCGTAAAGCCCAGGAAGACAACGAGTTCCGTTTCCAGGAGCTTGAAGGTGGCAAGGGCGCCGCACCTGCACCGAAGAAGAAGGCGGAAGCCGACATTCCATCGGTCGGCCCGCAGGATGACGTTGCAACCATCATTGAAACGCCGTCCCAGGGCGGCGCTTCAGTGGGTGGCGGTGAGCAGGGGACAGGTCCGCTGGCGGCAGCGCCACGCAGCAATGCGGCTCCGGGAGCAAGCACGCTCGGTTCCATCGAACTGGATTCGCGTGGACTGCCCGTTGGTGGTTCGATGAACCCGAACGCCAATAACTCGGCTGGCAAGCTGCCTGGTGTCGAGACCGGCCGTTCAACGACTACCGATCCCGTCAATACAGCGGCGCTCACCAGCGAGAACGATATCTATCAAGCCGCCTACAGCCACGTTCTGTCCGGCGACTACAAGGCTGCGGAAAAGGGTTTCGAGCAATATATCCAGGGCTACCCAAAGGGTGCAAAAGCAGCGGATGCCAATTTCTGGCTGGGCGAAGCCCAGTATAGCCAAGGCAAATTTACCGATTCTGCCAAGACGTTTCTGAATGCTCACCAGACCTACAGCAAGTCGCCCAAGGCACCCGAAATGCTTTTGAAGCTTGGAATGTCGCTGGCCGCGCTCGACAACAAGGAAACTGCCTGCGCGACCCTTCGCGAAGTGCCCAAGCGCTACCCCAGCGCATCCAAGACCGTCCTGGGCAAGGTTACCAGCGAACAGAAACGCCTGAGCTGCTGAGCCAGTGACGACCGCTGACCATGGCAGGTCGTCTTCAGTGACGCCGGTTGCGCCCCTTGAGGCTGCTCGGCTTTTTATCCAGAAAATTTCAAGGCCGTCCTGTGTTCTCGTCGCCATTTCCGGCGGTAGCGATTCCACCGGATTGCTGTTGGCGCTGCATCAGGCCATTCGCGATCTCGGCAGGCAGGATGTTTCTCTTAAGGCCGTTACGATCGACCACACGCTCCGTCCTGAATCGGGGGAGGAAGCCGAAGGCGTTGCCGTTTTTTGCCGGACCCTTGGTGTCCCGCATCACCTTCGCCGTTGGGAGGGTCAGAAACCGAAGACAGGATTGTCTGCGGCGGCGCGGCTTGAGCGTTATGCGCTCATTGGAACGGTCGCAGATGAGATCGAGGCCGATATGGTCGTCGTTGGCCATACCCTGGGTGACCAGCAGGAAACGATCGCCATGCGCGGTGCCCGAAGCGAGCGACCGGACAATCTAGGTCTCGCTGGCATGGCGGATGCGGTGCTCTACGACGCGCGCCACTGGGTCATTCGTCCCTTCTTGAACGTGACACGACGGGACATTCGAGATTTCCTCGTTGCGCAGGGACAATCCTGGTACGACGACCCCAGCAATGACGATGCGAAATACGAACGCGTGCGGGTGCGCAATACACCTCGCGACGCCGAGGGGATGTTGATTGATCAGTCAATCAACCGGGCGGCGGCATCATCGGACGCCGCCCAACTCATCGGACAATACGCAATATGTTGCAGCTATGGGCTCGTTGCACTGGATGCAGGGTGTCTGAGTGGGAACTCAACAACGCTTCGACATGCGCTTTCTGCTCTTGCCTGTGTCATCGGTGGTCGGCGGTTCGCTTTGGCCGCTGCGAGCATGGACAAGGTCCTGTCCTTCGCCCTTGCTGGCGAGCAGGGACGGGTGACGGCCAGCCGGGTAGTGTTCGAGCGACGCAAGGGCGCCCTTTATCTGATGCGTGAAAACAGAGATGTTCCCGACGTGACGGTGGTCAGAGGTGCGAGCGTTCGATGGGATGAACGTTTCGATATCACGAATGGGTCAAACGAGGATGTTGTGGTTCGCGGATTTGGCACGGTCGATATGTCGACGCCTCATGACAATGCATCTTCCGTTCCGCTGAGCATCGTCAAGCGCGCCGTTCAGGCGATGCCGATCTACGGGGGGGAGGGCGCCGCACCATCGTTGACACCACCGCCTGGGGTGACCAGTCAATTCAGGCTCGCGCCTTATGATCTCTTTCTCACGCGATTTGATTTTGAATTGGCGAAGACCATTGCGAGGCTTGTCGGCCGGTCTGCCTATCCGCAGCCGCCTGTTTGAAGGTGCAATGGCGAGAAAAACGATTTTTCTCAGAGTTTTTACCGCAAATCGCAACTCATCTCTTCGCCTGCCTTGGAAACGGCAACTGTCCTCCTTATGTTAAGCGCAACATAATGGCGGGCGCACATTCGCCCGTTGCAGTTCGGGGAGTTCGATGAACCCAAATTTTAGAAATTTCGCCCTATGGGCAGTGATCGCTCTGTTGCTGATCGCTTTGTTCAGCATGTTCCAGACGTCGCCGTCACAATCGGCGTCACGAGAGGTTGCCTATTCGCAGTTTTTGAGTGATGTCGACGCAGGGCGCGTCCGTGAGGTGACCGTTACCGGCAACCGCGTTCTCGGCACATACACCGAAAGCAACACGGCGTTTCAGACCTATTCGCCTGTGATCGATGATGCGCTGATGGACCGTCTCCAGGCAAAGAACGTGGCTATCAACGCGCGTCCGGAAAGCGATGGTTCCTCTGGTTTCCTGAGCTATCTGGGCACGCTTCTGCCGATGTTCCTTATTCTGGGCGTCTGGTTGTTCTTCATGCGCCAGATGCAGGGTGGTTCACGCGGAGCGATGGGCTTTGGAAAATCAAAGGCCAAGCTTCTGACCGAGGCCCATGGCCGTATTACCTTTGACGATGTCGCAGGTGTGGACGAAGCCAAGCAGGATCTGGAAGAGATCGTTGAATTCCTGCGTGACCCGCAGAAGTTCCAGCGGCTGGGCGGTAAAATCCCACGTGGCGTTCTGCTTGTCGGTCCTCCAGGTACAGGTAAGACCCTGCTGGCACGGTCTGTCGCAGGTGAGGCCAATGTTCCGTTCTTTACGATTTCTGGTTCGGACTTCGTTGAAATGTTCGTCGGCGTCGGTGCCAGCCGTGTCCGCGACATGTTCGAGCAGGCCAAGAAAAATGCGCCTTGCATCATCTTCATCGACGAAATCGACGCAGTCGGTCGTCATCGTGGCGCTGGCCTTGGCGGCGGTAACGATGAGCGTGAGCAGACGTTGAACCAGTTGCTGGTCGAAATGGATGGTTTCGAAGCCAATGAGGGTATCATTCTCATCGCTGCGACCAACCGCCCTGATGTTCTCGACCCCGCACTGCTTCGTCCAGGCCGTTTTGACCGCCAGGTTGTCGTGCCAAACCCTGATATCGTTGGCCGTGAACGCATCCTGAAGGTTCACGCCCGTAACGTGCCACTGGCACCGAACGTCGATCTCAAGGTTCTGGCGCGTGGAACGCCCGGTTTTTCCGGTGCGGATCTTGCAAACCTGGTCAATGAGGCAGCGCTCATGGCGGCACGTCGCAACAAGCGTGTCGTGACCATGGCTGAGTTCGAAGACGCCAAGGACAAGATCATGATGGGTGCCGAGCGCCGCTCGTCTGCCATGACCGAAGCCGAAAAGAAGCTGACGGCCTACCACGAAGCCGGTCACGCGATCACCGCATTAAAAGTTCCGGTCGCTGATCCGCTGCACAAGGCAACGATCATTCCGCGTGGTCGCGCACTTGGCATGGTCATGCAGTTGCCGGAAGGCGATCGCTACTCCATGAGCTACAAGTGGATGGTATCGCGCCTCGTCATCATGATGGGTGGCCGTGTTGCCGAAGAGCTGACGTTTGGCAAGGAGAACATCACCTCCGGCGCGTCTTCCGATATCGAGCAAGCCACCAAGCTTGCCCGCGCGATGGTGACGCAGTGGGGCTTCTCCGATGCCTTGGGTCAGGTTGCCTATGGTGAAAACCAGCAGGAAGTCTTCCTCGGTCACTCCGTCTCGCAGTCCAAGAGCGTGTCCGAAGCAACCGCGCAGACCATCGACACAGAAGTGCGTCGTCTGATTGATGAAGCCTATACGGAAGCGCGTCGTATCCTGACGGAAAATCACGATGGCTTTGTTGCCATTGCGGAAGGTCTTCTGGAATACGAAACGCTGACCGGCGAAGAAATCAAGGGGCTGATCCGCGGCGAAAAGCCCGCGCGTGATCTGGGCGACGATTCGCCGAGTGGTCGTGGTTCTGCCGTACCGAAGGCCGGTACCAAGAAGGACGGCCCAACGGAAGCCAAGGATGGCGGTGAGGCCGAAGACGGCATGGAACCACAGCCTCGCTGATCTCTTCATGATCCAAATTTAAGGGCCGTCCATCAGGGCGGCCCTTTCGCGTTTTAACGTGTCTTGCGTGCACTCAATGGTTGGTAACAACATATATTGGCTGTTAGCGGTAATTGACGTGCTGTCGGCAGCCTTTTATGGCATTGAGCGAAAAAGGGACGTGGCGCGTATGATCGCAGCCCCTTCCGTGGAACAATCTGGAGCTCACATGACACGTCGCTATTTCGGAACCGATGGAATTCGCGGGGAATCCAATGTGTTCCCGATGACACCGGATCTGGCCATGCGTGTCGGTATTGCGGTGGGTACGATTTTTCGACGTGGTCAGCATCGCCACCGTGTCGTGATCGGCAAGGATACGCGCCTTTCCGGCTACATGCTGGAAAATGCGCTGGTTGCCGGTTTCACGGCCGCCGGGCTGGATGTATTCCTTTTGGGACCGATCCCAACGCCTGCGGTGGCCATGCTGACGCGCTCTTTGCGGGCGGATATCGGCGTGATGATTTCCGCCTCTCACAACCCGTTTGCCGACAATGGCATCAAGCTTTTCGGGCCTGATGGCTACAAGCTGTCCGACGAGTTAGAGCTCGAGATCGAAGAGCTTCTCGACCGCGATCTCTACGCACAGCTTGCCAAGCCGCACGAAATCGGTCGTGCCAAGCGCGTGGATGGTGACATCTATCGCTACATCGAATTCGTCAAGCGCACCTTGCCGCGTGACGTGACCTTGAGCGGTTTGAGGATTGCCATCGACTGCGCAAATGGGGCCGCCTACAAGGTTGCGCCTGCCGCTCTTTGGGAGTTGGGTGCCGAAGTCGTGACGATCGGTAATGAGCCGAATGGTACCAATATCAATTTCGAATGTGGCTCGACCCATCCCGATGCGTTGCAGAAGAAGGTGCATGAAGTCCGGGCAGACATCGGTATCGCGCTGGATGGTGATGCGGACCGGGTGATCATCGTGGACGAGCGTGGCCAGATTGTCGATGGCGATCAGTTGATGGCGACCATTGCCGCAAGCTGGGCCGACGACGATATTCTGCGCGGCGGCGGTATCGTTGCGACTGTCATGTCCAACCTCGGGCTTGAGCGTTTCCTGGATGACAAGGGTCTGACGCTTGCGCGCACCAAGGTCGGCGATCGTTACGTGGTCGAGCACATGCGCAACAACGATTTCAACGTCGGTGGTGAACAGTCGGGCCATATCGTTCTTTCGGATTACGGCACGACAGGCGATGGCCTGGTCGCAGCGCTTCAGGTGCTGGCGCGCGTCAAGCGGTCAGGTCGCCCGGTGAGCGAAGTCTGCCGCAAGTTCGAGCCGGTGCCGCAGCTGCTGAAAAACGTCCGTATTTCCGGTGGCAAGCCATTGGAAAACCCGGTGGTGAAGCAGGCTATTGCCGATGCGGAAAGTGCTCTCGCCAATAATGGTCGTCTGGTGATCCGCCCATCGGGCACTGAGCCGCTTATCCGTGTGATGGCAGAAGGCGATGATAGCGCGCAGGTCGAGCGTATCGTCAACGATCTCGTTGGTGTGATATCCAACGCCAAGACGGCGGCATAGCTGTTTCGCTCTGTCCATTTGACAAGAAGACCTTCCAGAGGCGAAGGAGTACGCGCCTATGGGCGCGTTTCCCGCTCGACCTTCATCTCGGCCATCTGGCCATCCCGCCTGCGCAATCGCTCCAGGCTTGCAAGACCATGTTCGTGACGCGCGATCGTGTCCGGCGGCAGCAGTGTGTAAGGCTGCGGGTCTTTCCAGACGGGTGGGTTAAGCTTGCGTAAATGATAGAGATAGAGTGCCGCAAAGCCCAGCGCGAAGACGCAAGGCATATAGATCAGCAGCACCTTGACACCATCCGACATCATGCGGAACGTTTGCAGAAGATCGGCCCAGAAACTGTATGTTTCCATTTCATTTCCCCATTTGGCGGCTGGACGCCATCCTGTTGAAACGGAAGCGACCGCCGGAGGGACGGACCTCTGGCGGCCGGGGAGTTAGAAAGCCGTAACTGGACGACCGCCCTGACCTTTAGGCGTGAGCCTTGAACATACGTCAGGACCTCCCCAGCCATATAAGAGGCAGAGAAGCTATATAGTCACAATGGACCGCCTCAGCCACAGATAATATGGCTGAGGGGTGTCATCACGGCCGACACCGGCCGCCAGTTAAGGGGTTTCTATGCCCCAAGACCGGCCCGTTATCTCCGGTCTCACTGCAACCATAGCGAAAGTTGCGCGGTTGGGAAATAGCTAGATTTAGCATGCGGCATGCTACGCGCACCGAGGCCGAGCTTGCTTTCGGTTTATGTCCAAACAGGTTTGCCCGGAACGGAAAGGCTGTTGTGTCAGAGGGGTGCTGGCCTTTTTTGCCCGTCAGGAGGCCAGCGGTTCTGCAGCCCTCGATATTTCCTCCGCGCACAGGAAATCGGCTATATCGCTCTCCGCCATGGGGCGAGAGAAGTAATATCCTTGCACCAATGTGGCCCCGAGATTGCGAATGACAGCCATTTGTTCTGCGGTTTCAACGCCTTCGACAATAGCGTCCAGCCCCATTTCACGGCTGAGGATCAGCACGGATTTGACAATTTTGTAGCTGGCCGGATTGCTTTGTACTTCATGGACGAAGCTGTGGTCGATCTTGATCTTTGTGAGCGGCAGCGAATGGAGCGATGTGAGGCTGGAATAGCCGGTTCCGAAGTCATCCAGTGAAATACCGCAGCCGATCTGTCTTAGCATCTCCACCGATTGCCGTGCTTGCCACGTATCGTGGATGAACGCCGTTTCGGTAATTTCGAGATCGAGGCGTGAAGCGGGAAAGCCGCTCGTCTCGATGATCGCGATGATGCTGATCACGGCTTCGGAACTGTTCAGATCCTGAGCCGACAGATTGAAGGACAGACGGATATCGGCCGGCCATTTGATGGCTGCATCTAGGGCTTTTTTCAACAGCGGCCGCGTGAGACTTCCGATGATGCCTGCGCGTTCGGCAATCGGAATGAACTGGCCGGGGGAAACCGGGCCCAAATGTGGACTGTTCCAGCGGGCCAGCGCCTCGAAGCCCGTCGTTCTATGCTGCGCGATATCGACAATAGGCTGGAAGACAGTGGAGAGTTCCCTGGTCAGGTCCGCTTGCTTCAGCGTTTGCTCTATGCGCGCATCGCGATGAATTTCTGCAACGTGCTGTGCGGTGAAGAGCGTGCTGTTGCCAGGCTTTCTTCGTTTGCCGTGATAAAGCGCATAATCGGCCCGGTCGAAGAGCTCGTCAGGCGTGGATGCAAGGTCTGGAAAAACGGCGATGCCGATGGAGCCGGAGATCATGATCGTGGCGTCGGGAAGGTTGAACGGCGAGCGCAGTTGGTCGCACATGCGGTTGCCGTCTCCCACGATATCATGGTCATGCGAGACCTCCGAAATGACGAACGCAAACTCATCGCCGCCGAGACGGGATAAAAACAGGTCCGATGAAGCGAAAAGCCGGCCAAGCCGGTTGCTGACTTCCACCAGAAGCCGGTCCCCCGCCGAGTGCCCGTAGAGGTCGTTGACGGGTTTGAAACCATCCAGATCGATCACACCGACCGCGAGCCGTTTGTTCTCGGCCTTCGCCGATTCAAATGCGTCCGCGAGGTGCTGGAAAAATGCCCGTCGGTTCGGCAATCCCGTGAGGCTATCGATATTTGCCAGCCGAAGGTTTTCGTTGCTGAGTGCCTGGGTCTGCTGCTGCGCAACGATCATCCGTTCGAAATTGCCATAATTCACGGTCAGCACCGCAAGCATGCCAAAACTGACCAGCAGGATGTTGATCGCGATGGCGAGGAAAGTCGGCTGGCCGGTGGTGGCGAAAAAGACGATGAAGGTGCCGTTGACGATGACCGCCACCATGAAGGCGGCAGAGCGAACATGCATCAGGCAGAAAATGCAAGAAATGACCGTGATCGCCATGTAAAAAGCGATGTGGGATTGCTGATAGGCGTTGCCATAGGGATAAAGCAGGAAAGACCAGAGCGTGAATGCGCCCGCTATGCCGATGGACAGGAGTTGGGTGCGCTTGAGAGCCGAAAGCGCCTGAGCTGCAGAAGGGGATTGCTTGCGCGATGTCCACCAGAAGACGACCCTGATGGCGCTGATCAACGTGAAGAGAGATGGCACGAAGATGGTCAGTAACGCCGGTGCAACCGACATATGCGTTGCCGCAAGCGCCCAAGTGCTGGAAATCAAGATGAAGTACATCATCGGCATCTGCTTGCAGAACGCGCGATATTTTGCCTTCAGCATATCCGGATTGTTGTCTGGAATGCGGAGGAATTCGATAATGTGATTCAAGGTCCTGCTCAATGCGTGACAATCCTGCCGTCGTTGCGGTGATGTTCGCGAGAATGCATCGCGCGGTCGTGTGGAATGTTATTTTTTGACCGGTCAGCGCATCATGGCTGCCTTAAACCGTGGATCGGTTAAGTGATCACAGGGCTTATACTGATGATGTCCTATGATTGTTGCGATTGGCACAATAATATTAGCTAACGAAACATTATTTTATATTGATATTATTACTTAAAGGCGCCGTAACGAAACATTCCCGAGCGCGTTGCAAGGGCTTCCAGCCTGCGTTCACCGCACATTAACCGTGAATGTTAGGAAATGAGGCGGCCATATCGGGATTTTAAGAGTGATTTAACTATTTTCCTTCAGATTTCATACATGAACAAATTAACGGGTCTTGCCGCGCTGGGCGCCTTTACCGTTTATGGAGCCGCAATCATGAAGAAGAGCCTGATCGGTCTTGTTGCCGTATTATTTGCGAGCCACACCGCATTTGCAGCTGATGTCTACCAAGAGCCACCACCGGCATTCGTCGATCAGGCGCCTGAAGTCGCCGTTCAGGAAGCCAGCGGCTGGTATCTTCGTGGTGATGTCGGCTATTCGTTCAACAAGGCGCGTAGCTTCGAATTTAGCCGTGCGAGTGGCGGAACGAACACTCTCATCCACTCTTCCAGAACCGACGCGGATGACAGTTTCCTCTTCGGCGCGGGTGCTGGCTATCAGATTAACAATTACCTGCGCACGGACTTGACGTTCGACTACATGGCGAAATCAGATTTTCACGGTCAGGCAAGTGCGGCGGGAGGCGGTGTTGATAATTTCAGCTCGTCGCTGCGTGCCTACAGCCTGTTGGCCAACGCCTATGTCGATCTTGGGACATACGGTCGCATCACCCCTTATCTGGGTGCGGGTATCGGTGGAGCACACGTGAAGTGGGACACAGTCAAACTTGATAGCGGTTGCTGCGAGTTTGAAGGTAAGGGCGATTGGCGCTTTGCTTACGCACTGATGGCCGGCGCATCCATCGATGTGACGTGTAATCTCAAGGCCGACGTTGGTTATCGTTTCCGACAGATCGGCAGTGGTGACATGTTTGGTGGCCGTGGTGCTGTCAGTCCAGGTCGTGACAAGGGTCTGACCTCGCATGAAGTGCGCATCGGTGGCCGTTATGTCTTCAACGGCTGCGATACCGCCCAGTATATTCCGCCCGCAGACATTCCGCTTCAGCCTGCGGTTTACAAATAACCGTCACGTTCAAGCTTTAGAGATGAACCGCTCGTGTCCATGCTGGATGCGGGCGGTTTTTGCTGTTTGGGCTTTTGGTTGCGTGGAGTCGCTGTGTCGAAATTCTTGTCGGCGGCGACATATTCCACTTGACCGGATCGGGCGAGAGGAATAGCAACGACGGCAGGCCACCTCTCCCTAACGAGAGGCTTTCTATCTGGAAGGATAGCATGATGACACAGATTACGAAGCCGGACCTGCGTCCGCAAAATTCTCATTTCTCTTCTGGTCCCTGCTCGAAGCGCCCCGGTTGGTCGCTCGACGCTCTTGCTGATGCACCGCTCGGTCGCTCGCATCGCGCCAAGGTTGGCAAAGCCAAGCTCAAGCAGGCCATCGATCTTACTCGCGAAGTTCTCAATGTTCCCGCCGATTATCGCATCGGTATCGTTCCGGCGTCCGACACTGGTGCCGTTGAAATGGCTCTGTGGTCGCTGCTCGGTGAGCGCGGTGTGGACATGGTTGCGTGGGAAAGCTTCGGTGCCGGTTGGGTCACGGACGTCGTCAAGCAGCTGAAGCTGAAGGACGTTCGCAGAATTGAAGCCGATTACGGCGTTCTGCCTGATCTTTCCACGATCGATTTCGACCGTGACGTGGTCTTCACCTGGAACGGCACGACCTCAGGCGTTCGCGTTCCCAATGCTGATTTCATTCCGGCAGACCGTCAGGGTCTGACGATCTGCGATGCGACATCTGCCGCATTCGCGCAGGATATGGATTTCTCCAAGCTCGATGTTGTGACCTTCTCCTGGCAGAAGGTTCTGGGCGGTGAGGGTGGCCACGGCGTCATCATTCTGTCGCCCCGTGCCGTCGAGCGTCTGACGACCTACGTTCCCGCATGGCCGCTGCCGAAGATTTTCCGCATGACCTCTGGCGGCAAACTGATCGAAGGCATCTTCACCGGCGAGACGATCAACACACCGTCCATGCTCTGCGTCGAAGACTACATCGATGCGCTGCTGTGGGCGAAGAACCTCGGTGGCCTGAACGCCCTGATGGCGCGTGCCGATGCCAATGCAAAAGTTATTTTCGACTTTGTCGCCGAGAATAACTGGATCGCCAATCTGGCGGTGGTTGACGAGACGCGTTCCAACACGTCCGTTTGCCTCAAGATCGTTTGCAAGGACGTGGCGGCTCTCGATGCTGCCGCGCAGGCCGATTTCGCCAAGGGCATGGTTGCCCTTCTCGAAAAAGAAAACGTGGCACTCGATATCGGCGCTTACCGCGATGCGCCATCAGGCCTTCGCATCTGGGCCGGTGCCACCATCGAAACGGCTGACATGAAAGCTGTCATGCCTTGGCTGAAATGGGCTTTCGAAACGCAGAAAGTTGCGGTTTTCAAGGCTGCTGCCTGACCTATTCCGGCCCTGCTCCGGTAGGGCCGCTCATGCCTCACTCTCAAGAATAAACCCATTTTCAAGGAGCCCATACAATGGCACCTCGCGTACTCGTATCTGACGAACTGTCGGAAACCGCCGTCCAGATTTTCCGTGATCGCGGCGTCGACGTCGATTTCCAGCCGAAGCTCGGCAAGGATAAGGACAAACTGGCCGAAATCATTGGCAATTACGATGGTCTCGCTATCCGTTCCGCCACCAAGGCAACGGAAAAGCTGATTGAAGCTGCGACCAATCTGAAGGTCATTGGCCGCGCCGGTATCGGTGTCGATAACGTCGATATTCCAGCAGCCTCGCGCCGCGGTATCATTGTCATGAACACGCCGTTCGGCAACTCCATCACGACAGCCGAACACGCGATTGCGCTGATGTTTGCCGTCGCTCGCCAGCTTCCTGCCGCCGACACGTCCACGCAGGCCGGCAAGTGGGAAAAGTCGAAGTTCATGGGTGTCGAAATCACCGGTAAGACGCTCGGTGTCATCGGTGCTGGCAACATTGGCGGCATCGTCTGCTCGCGGGCGCTTGGACTGAAGATGAACGTCCTGGCCTACGACCCCTTCCTGTCGCCAGAGCGTGCGCAGGAAATGGGCGTGACGAAAGTCGAACTGGACGAGTTGCTCGCACAGTCCGATTTCATCACGCTGCACGTTCCGATGACCGACAAGACGCGCGGTATTCTGGGCGCTGAAAATATCGCCAAGACCAAGCCCGGCGTTCGTATCATCAACTGTGCCCGTGGTGGTCTGGTGGATGAGGCAGCGCTTGCCGATGCCATCAAGTCCGGCCATGTCGCCGGTGCCGGTTTCGACGTGTTCGAAGTTGAGCCTGCGACGGAAAGCCCGCTGTTTGGTCTTCCAAACGTCGTCTGCACGCCGCATCTCGGTGCATCGACCACCGAAGCACAGGAAAATGTTGCACTTCAGGTTGCCGAGCAGATGTCGGATTACCTCGTCAAGGGTGCCGTTTCCAACGCCATCAACATGCCGTCGATCACGGCTGACGAAGCACCGCGCCTCAAGCCCTTCATCAAGCTGGCAGACGTTCTCGGTTCTTTCGTGGGTCAGGTGCAGGAAAGCGCCACCAAGGAAATCGAAATTCTCTACGATGGCGCAACCGCCAACATGAACACCAAGGCGCTGACATCCGCGCTGCTGGCCGGTCTCATCCGTCCGCAGGTGGCAGACGTCAATATGGTTTCCGCTCCGATCATGATCAAGGAGAAGGGTATCATCCTTTCCGAGGTCAAGCGCGACAAGACCGGCGTCTATGATGGCTTCATCAAGGTGACGGTGAAGACAGAGAATCAGGTTCGTTCGGTGGCCGGTACGGTGTTTTCGGACGGCAAGGCTCGTTTCATCCAGATCAAGAACATCAACATGGATGCCGATGTCGGCCAGCACATGATCTACATCACCAACACCGACGTTCCCGGCATGATCGGTTTCATGGGGATGACGCTGGGTGAAGCGGGCGTCAACATCGCCAACTTCCAGCTGGGCCGCGAAAAGGAAAGCGGCGATGCGATCGCGCTTCTCTACGTCGATGGTCCCGTGTCCGAAGAGGTGCTGGACAAGCTGCGCGCCAACCCGGCCATCCGTCAGGTCAAGTCGCTGTCGTTCAACATCGACTGAGCACTTCTGATATCAACACACGGCAATCATCACCCGGCACAGAAGAAATTCTGTGCCGGGTTTTTTATGTTTACGACCAGAGATTTATCTATGGTTGCATATCACGAAAAATTTTATGCCATGTCCCTAAAAATGATGATCCATAGTTGCTATATCGACGATAACGAGCCGCTCAATGGGAGGGTGGCGTAACAGGAGAAGACGATGTTTGCTGCCATCAGGCGCTTTAGGGGTGTGTTTGCGGTTGCCGCGCTGGGCATTGCCGTTTCATTCATTGCCGTTGACATGGCTGAGGCCAGACGTGCGAGCGGTGGATTTGGCAGCCGTGGCACGCGCACCTTTTCTGCGCCGCCGACAACCAACACCGCTCCTGGTCAATCTGCCCCTATCAATCGTAGCATGACGCCCAACACCAACCAGGCGACCCAGCCGGGTGCTGCTCAGCCGGCACGTCCGGGTGCGCAGGCCCCGCAACAGAGCCGCGGTATGTTCGGTGGCATGATGGGCGGTCTCATGGGTGGTTTGCTGATGGGCGGCCTGTTCGGCATGCTCATGGGCGGCGGCTTCGGCGGCATGGCCGGTTTCTTCGGCATGTTGCTTCAGGGTTTGCTGATCGGCGGTCTGATCATGCTGGCGATGCGTTTCTTCGCATCGCGCCGTAAGGGTCAGCCAGCGTTCGGTGGTGCACCCGGCAACACGTCGTCTCGTCATGATTATTCTGCACCGCAGACCAATCAGGGTTCGACGGGCGGGTTCAAAATCCCGCAGATGGGCTCCAAGGCCGGTGCTGTTGCAGGTGCTGCGGCAGCCACAGCCGCGCCCCGGGCGACACCGCATGAAAATGCGGTCTCGCAGGGCGATGAGATTGGTGTGACGCCTGTTGATCTCGAAACGTTCCAGAAAACCTTGCAAGACGTTCAGTCGGCTTATGCCGCCGAGGATTATGGCACGCTTCGCAAGCTGACCACGCCGGAGGCCATGTCCTATCTGGCCGAAGAGTTGAGCGACAATGCCACGAGTGGCGTGAAGAACGACGTTCGCGACGTGACGCTGTTGCAGGGTGACGTCGCCGAAGCCTGGCACGAAGAGGGCAAGGATTACGCAACCGTCGCCATGCGGTATTCCGCGATCGACGTCATGCGGGATCGTAACACCGGCAAGATCGTTCAGGGCAATGAGCACGAGCCGGAAGAATCAGTCGAGATGTGGACGTTTGTCCGCAACGGCAAGGCGGAATGGCAGGTTGCCGCCATTCAGGAAGCTGCTTGATCGTTTGAAATAAATCTCGCGGGAATTGTGGCCGGTGCAGGACGTGTTCTGCACCGGCCTTTTCGTTTTCAGATGCCTTGCAGGGCAGGGAAAAGCGCATTGTCGGCCATCAAGTGCTTGTTTCTGCTGGGCTCGATCTTTCCACGCAAATGCCTTTTTCCGTTCATCCAGCGTTCAGTCGTTCCCCTCTAACCAGAGCCGGAACACAGCAATGTGAAACTGACGCGAGCAGCAAAACGCGTTTTTCAGCGGAACCGTAGCTCTAAAACGGCGTTCACGATCCAAGTTCGGATGGTACCCCAAGAACCATCCCCTCAACCGGATCAGGCAACCTTAGCTCGTTAGGTTCCTGCGAGTATGGAGAGCAAGCAAGATGAAACGCTTCGACCTGATCGATGGAATGCGCGGGTATTTCCTCGTCTTCATGCTAATCAACCACCTCGTTTTTGCGGGCGGTCTGTGGCTGATGGAAATCAACCACAGACAGCTTGCCTTTGTTGAAGATGCTCAGGGCTTCGTCTTCCTGTCCGGTCTGCTGATCGGTATGGTCTACGCTCGCAAGATGATGAAATACGGATATGAGCAGGGCCGCGACCTCATCTGGGCGCGTGCACTTGAGCTTTACAAATATGCGATGGGCCTTGTTATTGCGGTGATGTTTGTCCGCATGATTATCCCGCACGCACCTTACATCTGGTACAATTGGCTCGGCATGACGTCGTTCGACGATCCGTTGCGCCTTGCAGCGATTGCGACCTTCCTGTTCCAGCCCACCTTCATGGACATTCTCCCACAATACATCGTCTACATGATCTTCGCTCCGCTGTTGGTGAAGCTCTGCCTTGATGGCAAGTGGGCCTATGTCATCGCCGGTTCGTTGCTGGTGTGGATGGCTGGTCAGCTTGGTTTGCAGCAGCTGTTTACCGCGCCGCTCAACGAGCTTGTCAAGGGTGCCGACGAGCAAGGCATTCGCGTCAGCTTCAATCTTTTCGGCTGGCAGCTCGTGTTCTACTCGGGCTTGGTCCTGGGCGCGATGACTGCGCAGAACAAGATTGCCTGGACGAAGATTTTCTCGCCTCAGCGTAGCTGGATTCCGAAGGCTGCTCTTCTCGTCTGCCTGTTCTTTGTACCGTTGCGGATCGCAACCGCTTGGAACCTGATGCCTGAATTCATGCTGGGCAAGTTCTCCACCATGGAAATCCGTGCAGACTTCGGTCCGGTCTACCTCATTAACTTCCTGGCCGTTGCGGTCGGGCTGACGTGGTTGCTGATTGCCGGCCCCAAGCACCACAACCCGCTGGTTCAGAAGGCTGCCGGCGCTGTGATCTGGGTTCTGTCGCTGAAGTTCCTGCAACTGCTGGGTCGCCATTCGCTTCAGGTCTATGTCTGGCACGTCGCCATCGTCTACGGCATCTACTATCTCGATGGCCGTACAGCGGAACTGACGCAATTTGAAAAGACCATCATTGCGCTGGTTGGCGTGGCGATGCTGGCTCTTCCAGCCCTGTGGCGTGAGCGGGACAAGTGGATCGGCAGCGGTCAGAAGACAGCTGGCGCCTGAAGCACTAAAATCCGAATTCTTAATGCGTAGAGGGCGGCCCTGCCGCCCTCTACTTGCGTCTTCGCTCAATTTTTTCTATATGCAGGCCAGAAAAATCTGGCTGAAGCCCGTGTGGATCGCGTGATCCCTCATCGGCTGGCCAGACACGACAGGCGGCGGGGCCTTGAACCTCGGTATGACTGACGATTGGAAAACTCGTGAACACGCTCGACTTTGATAAGAAGCCGGAAGACACCCGTATTGTTGTTGCCATGTCTGGCGGGGTCGACTCCTCGGTGGTCGCAGGCATCCTGAAACGCGAGGGTTATGATGTCCTTGGTATAACCCTTCAGCTCTACGATCACGGTTCGGCCGTTCACCGTGCAGGTTCCTGTTGCGCTGGACAGGATATCGATGACGCCCGCCGCGTCTGCGAAACGCTGGGCATCCCCCATTACGTCCTGGACTACGAGGCGCGCTTTCGCGAGACTGTGATCAACCCCTTTGCCGAAGCCTATGCCATGGGTGAAACGCCGGTGCCGTGTGTAGCTTGTAACCAGACCGTCAAATTTGCTGACCTGCTGGCGACTGCGCAGGAATTGGGAGCGGACGCGCTGGCGACCGGCCACTACATCCGCTCGCGCCTCAATCCCGTCCCCGAGCATCCCAACCGCCGTGCGCTCTATCGCCCTATCGATAGCGACCGTGACCAAAGCTGGTTCCTGTTTGCCACCACGCAGGAGCAGATCGATTATCTGCGCTTTCCGCTGGGTGGGTTGTCCAAGGCGCAAACGCGTGAGCTCGCGGAAGAGATGGGGTTGGTCGTCGCCAAGAAGGCCGATAGTCAGGACATCTGTTTTGTGCCGCAGGGCAAATATACCGATATTATCAACAAGCTGAAACCGAATGCGGCGCTGGTGGGCGATATCGTCCATCTCGACGGCCGCGTGCTGGGTCGTCACGATGGTATCGTACACTACACGATAGGACAGCGTCGCGGCATCGGCGTCGCCACTGGCGAGCCGCTCTATGTGGTACATCTGGACGCCCGTGGTCGCCGCGTCATCGTTGGCCCGCGCGAGGCGCTGGAAACCCACCGCGTCTATCTGCGGGACATGAACTGGCTGGGAGACAATGCACTTCTGGACGACGCCATCGGAGGCTTTTCCTGCTTCGCCAAGGTCCGCTCCACACGCCCTCCGGGAGAAGCGGTGCTGCATGCCGACGACAAGGGTATCTATGTGGATCTCGCAGTCGGGGAGGCGGGTGTGGCACCGGGACAAGCCTGCGTTCTCTACTCTGCCCCCGGTGCTGACGCGCGGGTCTACGGTGGTGGCTTCATCGAGCGCTCGGAACGCTCCGCAGACGCCGAAGCAGCACTGAAAGCCCTACTCCAAAACAAGGTTGCGGCCTGAAGTCGCTGAGGTTTTTGTCGCAAGACATAAAGCGACGTTTTTACGCATCTTGCGCTTGACACTCAAGGGAGCGGCACCTTATAAGCCGCTCATCCTTAGGGACGGATAGTAACGCAACTGTCACGTCCCTCTGTGGCGGGGTAGCTCAGGTGGTTAGAGCAGCGGAATCATAATCCGCGTGTCGGGGGTTCAAGTCCCTCTCCCGCTACCATTAATCTCTCAATGATTTCAATATTTAGAGCGAATTAGTCACGGTTGTAGGCTGTAGCGCGTTTCGGAATTTTGACACAGGAAGCCGGAATTTCTCACTTTTCCAAGTCTCGTGTCAAAGAATGACTTCGCCTGTTATTTTTGCTTTTCAGTAACACCTTGCCAAGGCAGGCTGATCTGTTTGGAGCGTCTGCCGAAGTGTCGGCGCGGCCACACACGGCTGTGATATCCGATTCTCGTTCTCAAGCCTTTTTTGCATTTCCAGCGAAAATCTCACGCAACGAAAAGGGCCGCCTTTGCAGGCGACCCTCTATTCGATCTTGCTGGTCGAGCGTGTCAGCCTTGGCATGAGGCAAGGTCTGAGCTCTCCAATTAAGGCTTACAGGCCAGGGCGGGGGTGGCGGTCGCGTTCCTTAGCGATCTGGTCTGCATCGTACGGATCGAGTGTGTCGTCGAACTGCTTCCAGCCTTCCTGATTGTAGGCTGTTCTGCGTTCAGTTGGGTCGACCCAGTTGGATCGCTGCAGGATCGCTTCTGCTTCGGGTACCATTGCTTCATCGACACGGGCGGTGACAATCGTACCGCCGCGGCGTACACCTTCGGCGTATACATGTGCATCTTCCTCGGATACGCCGGAGCCTGTGAGCGCGCCAACGATCCCGCCTGCTGCACCACCAGTGACCGCGCCTGCAACAACGCCAGCGGCCGTCGCTGCAAGCCAGCCTGCTGCGACAACGGGACCTACACCCGGGATCGCCATAATACCGAGACCTGTCAGGAGGCCGCCTGCGCCACCAACGACTGCGCCGATACCGGCACCAGTGCCCGCACCTTCGGCGGCTTTGGATTCGCCATCGACATCGCCACGGTGGTGACCATCGGTGTTGTGATTGTTCGAAACGATGCTGATGTCGCCCGACGGCACACCATGTGCCTCAAGGGCGTTAACCGCAGCGCGCGCATCGGAATGGTCGTCGAATAGTCCTGTGACAGTTTTCATGGATTCATCCTCAAATTGTGTTGGCTTACTTGGCGACGACGTTGCCCTGGTAGTCCAGAGCGACAGAGACGGTCTTGCCGTCCTTCATGCCCGATGCCATCCAGATGCCCTTATCGTTCTTCATGAGCTCTTTGACACCCGTCACGCCGTTTTCTTCCATGCGTGTCTTGGCCTGTTCTTCCGTGAAGCTGTTGGCGCCTTCTACAGGGGCGGGTGCATTGTTTGCACCCGGCGTGGCGACTGCGGGGGTGCTGCCGTCAGCGGTCGGTGCTGGTGTCGTCTGGGCCATAGCGGAAAGAGCGGACGCGCCAAGCAGCGCTGCCGCAACAATGATCTTCTTCATGGTGGTTTCCTCTCATGCGGGCCAGTCTCTGCGGCTCCGTGGTGATCTAACCGCCTCTACGGTCTTTCGTTCCATATTAGTTACATAAAATGAATAAGCATGGCGCGGCGCACTATTGTCCAACAATGTCGCCTTCCCGCCATTATCCTTGGTTCAATCAGGCGGTCGCGGCGATGCCACGTCATGTTTTTTTCGAAAGGACATTTGCGTCCTTCCCTCGTCACAGCATCCGTTTCGCTGACATCTGCGGTGACAAAAACAGCTAAGCTCTCGCAGAAATCAAGGCAGGGGACAGGCATCGTCGAAGAAGCTCTCCCCAGCGTCGCTCCCTCGCATCCTGGAACGACCGCGATTCTGGGTATCCGGAACTTTGACAAGGGAGGATGATAATCTCGAGGACAATTCGAACGCGCATTTGCCAAGTAACGCACCGCAGTTTAAAAAATTGACCTATGCCTAACGCGGTGGCGAATGTTGTTTTGGGTGCTTACCTCAACTTGAGATATGCAGTCTGATCTTTCGTTGATGACCTCCGAAGCGCTTGCGTTTTAAGGGATTAACGCAATTTTTTACATACGACGGAAAGCCTGTCTTTTTTTGGAACGAAATCCGGCGCTGGGAATTGTAGCGTTTGGGTGCAGTACGTGCGGGGACTATTTTGAAATTCATCGGCGGTGGCGAATGCGGGGATTTATTCCGGGATTTTGCTTGGGAGCAAAGTCCGCTGGGATTGCCGGATGAATGGCCCGTTGAATTGCAGACGCTCGTCAACGTGATGCTCGGGTCACTCCAGCCCATGTTGATGGTGTGGGGACCGGAGCAGATCACACTTTACAATGATGGCTATGCAGAGATGTGCGGCAATCGTCATCCTGCCGCCTTTGCACATCCATTCAAAGATCTTTGGTTCGACATTTGGGATGGTGTCGAGCCGATCATATCGGCGGCCTATGCTGGGCAGGGGACTTCGATGGATGACATCGAATTCATCATGCATCGCAAGGGCTATCCGGAAGAAACGCATTTCTCTTTCTCTTATACCCCAGTCCGCGACCGTGATGGTGTGGTTCTGGGCATGTTCTGCGCATGCTCTGAAATCACCACCGAAATCATGCTTCGGCGAGAACAGAAGAGCCAGCAGGAGAAGTTGCTTCAAATCTTCGAAATGTCGCCTGCGGGTATCGCCATGCTGAATGGCCCGACGCATGTGTTCGAATTTGCGAATGAGGAATATTACTCGATGATCGGCGTTGGCCGCGACATTATCGGAAAGCCGGTGGCTGAGGCCGTTTCTGAGGTCGTTCGGCAGGGCTTTATCGATCTGCTTGACGCGGTGTACAGGACAGGGGAGCCTTTTTCTGCGCGTGCCGTGCCGGTCGAGCTTAATCGTGGGCCGTCCGGCGAGCGGCAAAAGCGTATGATCGACCTTGTCTATCAGGCCATGCGATCGTCTTGCGGAGAGATCATTGGTATTCTGGTCCAAGCCCAGGACGTGACCGAGCGTCTTGCAGAGCAGAAGCACCGGGAATTGATATCCCACGAACTCGGCCACCGTCTGAAAAACCAACTTGCCATGGTGCAGGCGATTGCGTCGCAAACACTGAGGACGGCCAAGGATATTTCATCCGCCAGGCGGACGCTCTCCGATCGTATCGGTGTCTTAAGCGCAGCGCATGATACGGTTATTCTGGGCGGAATAGGAACATCCGAGGTCCACAAACTCGTCAACCAGATGATGCAACTGCACGACGATCCCATGGCGCCAAGGATTTTTGTATCAGGACCGAAATTGAGGGTCGGTTCGCGCCCGTCGCTCTCGCTGTCACTCATTCTGCATGAGCTGGCGACCAACGCGATCAAATATGGAGCGCTGTCATCGCCGGACGGCAAGGTGAATATTCATTGGGACGTCGTTGAGCATCATCCCGAACGGTTTGAGCTTGTCTGGAGCGAAAGAGGCGGCCCTGCGGTTGTCGCGCCCGAAAAGGAAGGGTCCGGTTCTCGTTTGATCAAGGCGGGCCTTGCCGGCGCCGATGACAGCCGCGTCGAGATCGACTATGACGCACGCGGCGTGCGCTGCCGGATTTCGGCAGAGCTGGTCAGTTTCCAGCGGGAGCATTAGCAATGCAAGAGCAACCACGCCTTCTCGTCGTTGAGGACGATGGGCTCATCCGACTTGATCTCGTCGATATGATCTCCGATCTTGGCTGTCTGGCATATGAGGCTTCGACGGCTGATCAGGCGGTGATGGTACTCGAGCGACAGCAGTCTATCAGCGCCATCCTGACCGATATCGACATGCCTGGGTCAATCAACGGTCTGGGCCTTGCCAACGTTGCGCATCGACGTTGGCCGCATATCAAGGTCGTGGTTATTTCCGGACGTTACACTCCCGCGGAGGGTATTTTGCCACCTGGGGCGATATTCATAACCAAGCCTGTTTCACAGCAAAGCGTTGAAAAGGCGCTCTCGGCAATTGGTGTTCTCTCGCTTTAGAAAAAATATATATTCCTTCCACGCACCGCTGCTGGCGATTTTCAGAGACGACAATATAGCAACGGTCGGACATCTTCTGCAAACTCACGAAATCAATCATTGATAATTCGTTAAAATCAGATTCGACATCTGATTCGATGCGGTGTAGAACTTAAGCGTTCAGTAAAATGAACGTCAGCATTTGGCATGTCTTGGGAGGATAAGTCTTGTCTTATGTGGCTTTTGAACGTGTCGGCGCACAGTTGTCGCCCCAGCAGGTCACTGATCTGCAAACTATATTCGATGGCGTGTGCTTTGAATGCCTTGAAGACCGCAGCAGTGACGTCGCCAATAAATGTGCAGCCGTTCTAATCCGAAGTGCTCAACGGGGTATTTGGGATCACGATATGTTGCGTGATATTGGTAAAGCGGTTCTCAGACGTCATTGACGTCTACAGGTACGAATAGTCCAAGCGCCCGGTTGCCCGGGCGCTTTTGTTTGTATCAGGCTTTTTCCTGAACATGGGCTTCCAGAAACCAAAGCGACTTATCCAGATCACGCGATGCGGCAGTGAAGATATCGGCGGTATTGGCATCACCGGCATCGTCCGCTTCATCGATGGATTTACGGATCAGGTTCGCAACGTCGCCGTAGCGCTCGATGAGTTCATCCAGATGGTCGTGAATTTTGAAGATGTCTGTCGGGTAGGCTTTGAGCTTGGAGGTCGAAGATACCGACTGGACGCTTCCTAGCGCGGTGCCCCCGAGCTGCACAGCGCGCTCCGCGATCGTGTCACTGTGCTTGTCCAGTGATGTGCGGAATTTGTCCAAGAGTTCGTGGATCGCGATGAATTGTGGACCTTTGAGGTTCCAGTGGGCCTGCTTGGTGACCAGCGACAGGTCGATAACAGAGGCTAGTGCCTCGTTCAGAAGTCCGATGACCGTTGCTTTTGCGTTGGAGGGTAAATCGTTTCTGGTCTTATGGGTTCTCATTTTCTTCTCCTGAAACACCGCTCGTTACTTTATTGTTTTGGGACGTTCGAGAAAGCAACGAGTGGGAGCGGCAGTCGTTCCAAAATCTATCTGTGTCTGAAACATTTCGTGTGGTGCTTACCGGTCAGGAGGTAAATCGCTCATGATCACACGGTTCATCAGGATGAGGGAGCGGTCCGGCGCAATGCGGTACGTCTCGTGAGCACGCCGACCATCTCCCATATTGAAATCGTGGCTCAACGTGCTTCCAACGGGCGACTTGGTGAGCTTCGTTCGCGGCTGTCCGCCATAAGTGATGCTGCCAGGGATGGGTTCAACGGTGGATGTCGCGGTCGTGCATGAGGCAAGTGCGACGGCGCACAAGAGAGCAGCGAGTTTGTTCATTCCCGTGTTCCTCGGTTCAAGCTCAGTCATACAATCATAACCAACCCGTAGCATTTGCGTTCCAGACATAAAAAAGCCCCGCATTCTTTCGAATGCGGGGCAGGGTCCTTGGGAGGATTGCTTTGTCAGTCTTCGTTGGCAGCAAGCTGTGTCAGCACCTGGCCGCGTCCGCGAATGCGCATGATCAACGGGATGAGGAAGGCGGCAGCTGCGACGGCAAACAGCGCGACCGCAATCCACGATGTGAACAGCACGGAGGGATCTCCCTGTCCGATGGCCAGCGCACGGCGTAACTGCTGTTCGGCGAGTGGTCCGAGGATGAGGCCGACGACGGCAGGCGCAATCGGGTAGCCGAAGATACGCATGATGTAGCCAAGGATACCAAAGGCGAGCAGCATGCCGAGTTCGAACACCGACGGGTTGGCACCAATCGTACCGAGCGTTGCAAACAGCAGAATGCCTGCATAGAGCCAAGGCTTGGGAATGGTCAGCAGCTTTACCCATAGGCCGATCAACGGCAGGTTGAGAACCAGCAGCATGACATTGGCGATGAACAGGCTGGCGATCAGACCCCAGACGAGCTGCGGGTTGGTCGCAAACAGCAGAGGACCTGGCTGAAGGCCGAACTGCTGGAAGCCGGCCAGCATGATGGCAGCGGTTGCGGTTGTCGGCAGACCGAGCGTCAGGAGCGGCACGAGTGTGCCGGCAGCGGATGCATTGTTGGCCGCTTCCGGACCGGCGACACCCTCGATGGCGCCGTGGCCGAATTCTTCCGGGTGCTTCGACAGCTTCTTTTCCGTCGCATAGGACAGGAACGTACCGATTTCAGCGCCGCCTGCAGGCATTGCGCCAATCGGGAAGCCGATCAATGTGCCGCGCAGCCATGGCTTCCACGACCGTGCCCAATCCTGCGCGCTCATCCAGACCGAACCCTTGACGGCTTCGACCTTTTCGTCGCCGCTCTGGCCTTGTGCGACGATGAACAGTGTTTCGCCGATGGCGAACATGGCGACCGCCAGTGTAGTGACTTCCACGCCATCCAGCAGATCGGGAACGCCGAAGCTCATGCGTGTCTGGCCGGTCAACTGGTCGATGCCGACGATGGCAAGCGTAAAGCCGATGAAGAGTGAGGTGAGGCCACGCAGGGCGGAATCACCGAAGGCAGAGGACACGGTGACGAAGGCCAGCACCATCAGCGCGAAATATTCACGCGGACCGAAAACCAGCGCCAGCTTAACGATGTAAGGTGCGACGAAGGCAAGCGCGATGGTGGCGATCAGCCCCGCAACGAAGGAGCCGATGGCAGCGGTTGCCAAGGCCGGTCCTCCGCGCCCCGCTCGGGCCATCTTGTTGCCCTCCAGCGCGGTAACGATGGACGCACTTTCCCCGGGCGTGTTGAGGAGGATCGATGTCGTCGAGCCGCCATACATGCCGCCATAATAGATACCGGCAAACATGATGAGCGATCCGGCAGGATCGAGCCGGTAGGTGACCGGAAGCAGCAGCGCGACGGTCAGCGCAGGGCCAATGCCGGGCAGAACGCCCACGGCTGTGCCAAGCGTGACACCGATCAGCGCGTAGAGAAGGTTCATCGGTTGCGCAGCTATCGCGATACCTTGTAGCAGAAACTCAAAAGTGCTCATGGACAGTTGTCCCCCTGTCGGGTGAAGCCCTCGCTGCCCTTAGAATGCGGGCGCCAAGGCTTCATATCTTCGTTGTTTATCGAGTGGATCGACCGTTAGAAAAACAGCCGTTCCAATGGGCCAGCGGGCAGCGACAATTGCAGAAGTTGCGCAAAGATGACCCAGATGACGAAGCTGAAAACGATACCGATCGGGATCGAATACCAGAGCTTGCGTCTACCGAAGGCGCGCGCCGTGAACGCGAAGAGCAGGCCTGTGGCAATCGAGAACCCGGCGATTTTCAGGAGCAGCATCTGTGCGGCAAGACCCGCGATAACCCAGAACACAGGTCCCATTTCCTGTTTTTCACGGGTCGGAAACTCGTTGCGCCACGCTTCGACCGCCGTCCAGATCGCCAGCCCGATAAGACAGGCACCAATGGCGTAGGGAACGGTTGCCGGGCCAACCGGAGAATAGCCGGTGACGCTGGCAAGCCGTGCCGAATCCCAGAAAATGACGGCTGCAATGGCGACCAGAAACACGGCGATGGCGAACGCCGCCCAATCAGGGCGGCGCTTTGTGGGTTGGGAAGGGGATGAACCCTGGCTCATTTTACCAGTCCGATATCTTTGAGAATGGTTTCTGTCGAAGCGGTGTCTTTTTCAAGCTGTGCCTTGAAGGCATCGCCAGCAAGATAGGTGTCCATCCAGCCCTTGGTTTTCAGTGTTTCCTGCCACTTGGCAGACTTCACCAGCTTTTCGATATCGGCACCAACGGCCTTTTCCTGCTCAGGTGTCAGCCCTGGAGGGGCAGCAACCATGCGCCAGTTCTGGATCACGACGTCGAGGCCGCTTTCCTTCAGCGTTGGGGCGTCGATACCGTCGAGCTTTGCTTCGCTGGAGATGGCGAGAATGCGAACGGTGCCGGACTTGACCTGGCTTTCGAATTCGCCGTAGCTGGAAATGCCGGCCGTAACCTGTGCGCCGAGAATGGAAGCGAGCGCTTCGCCGCCACCGGAATAGGCGATGTAGTTGATCTTCGTCGGGTCAACACCCGCAGCCTTGGCAATCAGTCCAGCCGTGATGTGGTCGGTGCCGCCAGCGGAGCCGCCGCCCCATGATACGCTGCCTGGATCTTTCTTGAGCTGCTCGATGAGTTGGCCGATGTTTTCGATGGGCGACGATGCAGGAACGACGATGGCTTCGTACTCACCGGTCAAACGCGCAATTGGCGTGACTTCCTTCAGCGTAACCGGAGCCTTGTTGGTGAGGATCGCGCCGACCATGACGTAACCGCCGACGATGAGCGCATTCGGGTTGCCGCTCTGCTGGCTTGCGAACTGGGCGAGACCGATGGTGCCGCCAGCGCCTGGAACGTTCTGAACCTGAACGCGCTTGGAAATGCCTTCTTCCTGCAGCACGCTCTGCAACGAACGCGCGGTCTGGTCCCAGCCACCGCCGGGGTTTGCCGGTGCGATGATGGTGTAGTCAGCTGCTGCTGCTGGAAGTGCGATTGCGCCTGCGAGAAGCGAAGCGATGAGGAAATGCTTCAAAGGGAACCCTCCTTGTATGCCGTTTCGGCACTGTTGTTGTGATCGCGGAAGGGGCGCGCACGGACGACATCAAGGGTGGCAATAGCAACCCGAACCATCTGTCCTGTGAGATTTTCCTCCCGCTTCTTCAGCCCGCCTCCACGGATGAACGAAGAATTGCACAGCACCATAGAAAGCTGTCATCTAACTGACGCTTGGCAGTTCCTCAGCGTATTTACTCTCTATTAATTTTTGAAATCCGTCTACTGGGCGCGCAAAGCTTCGTTCCAGCGCTCGATAATGCGGGCGCGCTTGACCTGATCGAGATAGACCATCAATCCCGGACTGACGGGAACCGGCCGCAATTGTGCGCCGTGGATGGCCTGCATCATGTTGGCGGTGTTTTCTCCCGCCACATCCGGGCTGACGGCGGGTATCTGCAACTGCCGGGCCATGATGGTCTGGCCTTCCTTGGACATGAAGAACTCCAGATAGCGGCGACCGAGTTCAGCATTCTTGGCCGCCTGCGGCACCAGTCCTATGCGCGACATGACGACGGTATAGTCCTTGGGCAGCACGATCCCGACATCAGGATGCCGAGAGGCCCAATCCGCGGCGTAGGAGCCGAGGATGTTGTAGCCCAGCACAAAGCGGCCATCGGAAATGCGCTCCAGAATGGCGGAGCTGGTGGAGTAAACCTTCACGCCCGCCGTTCCCATTGATTTGATGACGTTCCAGATATCGCCGAACTGTTCCTGATCGCGCGACATGAACAGGAAGCCGACGCCGGAGCGTTCGATGTCATAGGTCGCGATGCGCCCGTGCACCTCTTTCGCGTGGCGTTCCAGATAATCCACGAATTCGGCGCGGCTGGCCGGTGGCTTTTCCGTGGTGAAACTCGGCTTATGGTAGACGAAGACGGCGGGCTCGAAGGTTAGCGCATAGGCCGTGTTGCGCCAGTTGGCCCATGCGGGCCAGCGTGCGCTCATCGGCAGGTCGGATCGCTGGGCATAGCCGTCATTGCTAAGTTTGACCTGAAGATCCATGGCGGAGGAGAAGGCGAAATCGGCGGTTTTTTCACCCGCATCTGTTTCCCGGACGATGCGGTCGTAAATCTCGCCCGTCAGCATATCCTCGTAGGAAACCGCCACATCCGGGTTCGCCTTCTGGAAGCCCTCGATCATAGGGGTTGCCAGAGGTTCGTCCAACGAGGAATAGACCACGAGCGTTTCTGCATCCGCCTTGCCGGACAGGGCAGGAAACACCATCGGCTGCGCCTGCGAACAGGTGGCGACACCAAAGAAAAGACAGAGGGATAGAAGAATACGCATGGAAAAGATCATGCCGCAGGCCCTTGCCATTCACAAGACGGAACGGCTTCGATAAATTCGATCCAAATGGAGGGCGTCTGCTTGCGAATTCTGCTTGTGGAGGACAATCAGGTTCTGTCGGAAGGGCTTTCTGCGTTGTTGCGGGGTAGCGGCTACGCCGTGGATGTGGTGTCCGACGGCGCTTCGGCTGACGCCGCCATTGCCGCTGAAAATTTCGATCTGGTCATTCTCGATCTTAACCTGCCGGAAATGGACGGCATCGAGGTGCTGCGCTCGATGCGTGACCGCCAGGACAAGGCGGCGGTGATGATCCTGACGGCGCGTGGCACGCCGGAAGAGCGGGTGAAAGGACTGGATCTCGGCGCTGACGACTATATGACCAAGCCATTCGATATAACCGAGTTCGAAGCGCGGGTGAGGGTGCTTTTGCGTCGCAATGCCGGTTTGCGCTCTTCGCTCGTCAATTTCGGAGGGGTCTCTTTCGATCTGACATCGCGCACATTTTCCGCCGAGGGCATTCCGCTCGATATTCCTGCGCGTGAAGTAGCGCTTCTGGAAGTGCTGTTCATGCGGGCCGGAAAGGTGGTGGCAAAGGAAGCCATCGTGCAATCGCTGACGGGTTTCGACGACGAGCTGTCCGGCAATGCGATCGAGCAATATGTCAGCCGTCTGCGCAAGCGACTTGCTCCCCATGGGCTGACGGTAAAGACGGCACGCGGCATCGGTTATTATCTCGAAAAGTTGCCGGAGATGGCGCAATGAGGCAAGCCGCCTATTCGCTGCGGCGGCGTCTGCTGGGCTGGCTTCTGATTTCCACCGCCATCATCGGCTGCGTGGCGCTGGCCGATACTTATCGCGAAGCCATCAACACGGCCAATATCGTCTCCGACCGGGTGCTGTCCGGTTCCGCCTTGGCCATCGCCGAGCGGGTCGTCGTCTCCGAGAATGGGTCACTTGAGGTGGATATCCCATATGTTGCACTGGAAATGCTGACATCGGCGGCGCAAGACAGGGTGTTTTACCGGGTGGATGGCCCGAACGGTCAGTTTCTGACCGGCTATCAAAACCTGCCTTCGGTGGAAAAGGCGCGCAGCGACACGCCTATTTTCATAGATGCCGAATTTCGCGGCGAGCCTATTCGTGTGGCCGCAATCGAGCGTTTTGCATCGACGGGTGTGAATTCCGTGCCGTTTACCGTAACTGTTGCGGAAACTACGATTGCCCGCAGTCGCTTAGCGCAGGCCATTATCATTCGCTCGGCCTTGCGTCTTCTCTTCATGATTGTCGGTGCCGCCATCATCGTCTGGATTGCCGTGACGATTTCGCTGCGTCCGCTCTATCGGCTGAGCGAAGCCATTGATGAACGCAGCCCCAACGATTTGCACCCCATCCGCCAATCAGTGCCGGTTGAGGTCGAGAACCTCGTGGAAACCGTCAATTCCTTCATGGTGCGGCTGCAATCGGCATTGGATGCGCTGAGGCATTTTACCGGCAATGCCAGCCATCAGCTGCGAACACCGCTGGCCATCATCCGCACCCAGCTTGCGCTGTCGGCGCGGGCATCCACCTTGCAGGAGGCGCAGGCCGCGGCGCACAAAGGTGATGCTTCAGTCGCGCATGCGGAACATATTCTGGCGCAGCTTTTACGCATGGCGAACATTGACGCTGCCGGATCAGGGGAACAGCAGAGCCTTGTCGATGTCGATCTTGTCTCGTTGGCCCAATCCGTGACCGCCGATTATGTGCCTGTCGCCGCCGAGGCAGGGATCGATCTGGGGTTCGAACACGTAGAAACGGCCAGCATCCCGGCAGAGCCGCTTTTGCTCGGCGAGCTCCTCGGTAACCTCATCAGCAATGCCATCGCCTATGCGGGACGCGGAGCGGAAGTGACGGTCAGGGTAGGGAAGACCAAGGGGTTGGCCTACATCGAGGTGGAGGACAACGGCCCTGGCATCTCAGCCGAAAAACGCAGCGTGGTGCGCCAGCGTTTTGCCAGAGGAGACGGCAACGCAGCACCCGGTGCGGGTCTTGGTCTTGCGATCGTCGAGGAGATTGCATCGCTTTTCAATGGGCGGCTTATGCTGGAAGACGGCGCGTCTGGAAAAGGCCTGAAGGCGACCGTTCGCTTTTAAGGAAGCGGCGTATTGGCGCCGCTTCCGTCTCTATCAGGCGAATTTACTCGTTAATCTTGTCGATCAACTGCATCATGATGTCGGCGCACGCCTTCATCGGCTCGTCATCGGCACATTTGATGTCGATCTTGGTCTCGCCCTGTTCGAGGCGGAAATGAGCGCCTTTCGATGGCGGAGGTGGTGGCGGCATCATCATACGCTCACGCGGGCCGCCGTCTCTCGGGCCACCCTCGCGCGGACCCCAATGGCCAGGCGGTAGGGGCGGTGGAGGAGGGGCTTCCGCTCTGGGGCCAGCACCTGGCGGCGGAGGTGGTGGCGGTGGCGCGTCCGTCTGTTGACCAGCATCTGGTCCACCGGCTGGCGGTGGCGGCGGTGGTTGTTGGGCAAACGTCGAACCTGCCGCGAGCAAGAGCGCGGCACCGGCGATAATCAACTTTTTCATGAGGGAGACCTCTGGTGTGTGACAACGCAGGACAAACGGCCTCGAAAGCAACTCGGTTGCTCCTCGCCAAAAATAAAGATCGATGGTTTACCGTCAGGTCACCCCATCCGCTCTGACGCATAGGAGCCGGGGCTGGGTGGGAAGACGACAGTGCGGTTGCCATTGATGAAGGTGCGATGGTGGATGTGGGCGTGGATGGCGCGGGCCAGCACCTGGCTTTCGACATCGCGCCCCAGCGACACGTAATCTTCCGCCGATTGCGCGTGGGTGACGCGGACCGTGTCCTGTTCGATGATCGGACCTTCATCGAGATCGGCAGTGACGTAATGGGCCGTGGCGCCGATCAGCTTCACGCCACGGTCATAGGCCTGCTTATAGGGGTTCGCACCCTTGAAGCTCGGCAGGAAGGAGTGGTGGATGTTGATGATGCGGCCCGACATCTTGCGGCACATTTCATCGGACAGCACCTGCATATAACGGGCCAGCACCACCAGTTCCGTGCCGCTGGTTTCGATCAGGTCGATCAGCTGCGCTTCCGCCTTCGGCTTGTTGTCCTTCGTCACCTTGATGTGGTGGAAGGGAATGTCGTGATTGACGACGACCTTCTGATACTCGAAATGGTTGGAGACAACGCCGACAATGTCGATGGGTAGTGCGCCGATCTTCCAGCGGTAGAGCAGGTCGTTGAGGCAATGCCCGAAACGCGAGACCATCAGCAGTGTTTTGGTGCGCTCGCCATCGCTGTAGATAGCAGCATCCATGCCGAACTCTACGGAGATGGGAGCAAAGCCGGCCTGGAGCGCTTCCATGCTCTCGCCCTCTTCGGAAATGAAGGAGACGCGCATGAAGAACTTGCCGGTTTCGAGGTCGTCGAACTGGGAGCTGTCGACAATGTTGCAACCCTTCGCCGCCAGATAACCCGAGATAGCAGCGACGATGCCGCGTTTGGATTGGCAGGCCACGGTCAAAACATAGGTCGTCATCGGCTTTCCCTCATGATGTGTCGCAACGGCCTATAGCGCAGGTCGAGATTGGCGCAAAGCACTCTCGTGCCTTACCAAGGCCTTGAATTGATAGGGCATGTTGGGAGGGGTGAGACATGCCGGAAGCGACATTCTATGTTCAAAGGAAAAGCCGCCACCAGATTTCCGGTGGCGGCTTGCAATCCTTGTCAGGCGAGAAAGCTGTCGCGCAGCGTCTCGAATTTCGAGAGCTGGTCGGACAGCAGATCCTTGTTCTCGTCACGGCGCACGAAGAGCTTGAACATCGCGCTGCCACTGGCATTCATGAACCAGACCGAAAGCGACCGGCGCCCATGAAATTCCCGATCGATGAACGTGATCGACGCGCAATTGTCTTTCTTGATGTGCCCTCCGATAGGACTGTCGCCATGAATGTTGAACCAGCCATGTCCGTCCGTTCCCTCGGGCAGATGCCCGGGAACCTCGAAGACGATATCAGGCGTCTGAACGATCATCAGGACTTCGCCCCAGGAGCGCAATTCATTCCAGATGTCATCGAATTTTTCGGCAGGCGCTGAGACGGCTGCGCCACGCGGCAAAAGTGCCAGAATGTCTGCCGGTGTCACATCTGCCTTGGCGGCAATGGCTTCCACGACGCCATCCGGCTTTTCGGCAAGAGCGGCTTTCGCGCGCTCAAGCCGCGTATCGACGTTCTCAATTGTTGCGCTCATGGTCGTCATCACGCCGCAACTGGACGATCTTGCCCATCCTTGTCTTCGTGGATGATCACGTCAAAACCTTCGAAATGCGGGCCGGAGAGATATTCGACCTTGCCGCGATTGTTACCGGCATTGGCGTGGGCTGCTCGGAACTGCTCGGATTTCGTCCAGGCGGTGAAGTCATCCTTCGTGGCCCACAGGGTGTGGGAGGCATAGAGCGTATGATCGTCAGCCTTCGCACCCTTCAACATGTGGAACTCCAGATAGCCGGGCATTTCAGCCAGATGACGCTTGCGCTCGCGCCAGATGGTTTCGAACGCTTCCTCAAAGCCTGGCACGACGCGGAATCGGTTCATGGCAATAAACATCGATAGTCTCCCTTTGAATGTGCGGTACCGGATACCGGCACGCTACCCCTGAAAAGCGGAGATATAAAAGATAACGGAAATAGTCAACTTATCGGATTGTGTGGCTTTAAAAGATGTGTAATTAACTCAACTTATATGGCGTGCAGGCTGTCGCGCGCCGCATTGTTCAGGATCATGTCATGCCGTATTTGCTTCGCTCGCTTGCTTTTGGTGCCACTTTTCCCGTTGCGCTGGCATTGTCTTCGCTCGCTGCCCACGCTTCTGATAAGGGCAATCCCGAGGCGAAGCAGATCGTTGCACTTGGCGGCACGGTGACGGAAATTCTATACGCGCTGGGTGCCGGAGATCGAATCGTGGCGCGTGACTCGACCAGCAGTTTTCCCGCTGACGCGTTGTCCAAACCGGATGTCGGTTATATGCGTGCGCTCTCCTCCGAAGGCATTCTGTCGCAAAAGCCGGATCTCATTTTGTCGGAGGATGGGGCAGGCCCAGCAGATGTGATCGGCATTTTGAAAGCCAGCGAAGTGCCGATGGTGACCGTCGACACGCCGCCTGAAGGCAGTGCCATCGCAAAGAAAATCAAGGATGTCGGCGCGGCTGTCGGCCTTGATGACAAAGCAAACGTGCTTGCAGAGCAGGTCAATTCCGAGCTCGCGACGCTCGCCAAGGACGTTGGCGCTGTTGGCGACAAGAAAAAGCGGGTACTTTTCGTTCTTTCTACCGCTGGCGGACGCATCATGGCAGCGGGAAAAGACACCGAAGCGGCAGCGATCATCGAACTCGCCGGTGGCATTAACGCTGCTGAGGAAATAACTGGGTATAAGCCCCTGACCGATGAGGCCGTGATTGCCGCGGCGCCCGATGTCGTTTTAACCATGCAGCGCGGCAATCATGCGGGAACTCCCGATGAGATCTTTGCGCTTCCAGCCTTCCAGTCCACCCCGGCGGCGGCCTCCAAATCGCTGATCAGCATGGATGGATTGTATCTGATCGGCTTTGGTCCGCGCACGCCCGCTGCCGCTCGTGAATTGGCTTCGCAACTGTATCCCGAGGTCATCAAACCGTGAGCGCGCTGGCTGTGACCGAGGTCGCAGGTCCCATTCCCGGCGATCGTTCGCGCAAGGGCGCTATCACCCTTGGGGCGTTGTGTATTTTTCTCGTCGTGGCCAGTCTCGTCTCCCTCGCCAGCGGTCCGACTGGGGTGGGCCTGCATGAGCTGTGGCTCTATTTCACCGGGCATTCACAGACCATGGAGCCACGCGACCGGGTGATCCTAGAAGCCGTTCGCCTGCCTCGTACCGGTTTAGGTCTCATGATCGGGGCTGCACTGGCGGTTTCCGGAGCTATGATGCAGGGCCTTTTCCGAAACCCGCTGGCTGATCCCGGCCTTGTCGGCGTCACGTCGGGTGCCGCACTATGTGCCGTGGCCGCTCTGGCCCTGGGTGGCAGTCTGCTCACGCCTCTATCCGCCTTGTTCGGCGTTCACTTTCTGCCGCTGATGGCGTTTTTCGGCGGGTTGATGAACACGCTGCTGCTCTACATGATCGCGACCCGGAACGGCGCGACGTCGACCACTGTTCTGATCCTCGCCGGTATTGCCGTTGCAGCGTTGAGTGCCGCTCTTATGGGATTGATGATCTTCATGGCGGATGACCGTGCCCTACGTGACATCACCTTCTGGAGCTTGGGTTCACTGGGTGGCGCGACGCCGCTCAAGATTTGGACGACGTTGCCGTTTTTCATCGTCATCATGGCCAGCATTCCCTTTGTTTCAAAGGGGTTGGATGCGCTGATCCTGGGGGATGCGGCTGCTTTTCATATGGGTATTCCGGTTCAACGCCTGAAGCGCATCGTCATTCTGGCGGTCGCCGCTGCCTGTGGGGCAAGTGTCGCCGCAGCCGGGTCCATCGGTTTTGTCGGTATCGTCGTGCCGCATCTGTTGCGGCTGGTGATCGGGTCTTCTCATCGCTTTCTATTGCCCGCGTCTGCCATTGGTGGCGCAGGGTTGCTGCTTCTGGCTGATAGTTTTGCGCGCACGGTCGCCGCGCCCGCCGAGTTGCCGATTGGTGTCGTGACCGCGCTGATCGGCGCGCCGGTTTTCCTGTTTCTGCTTCTGGGTAAAGGCAACGGTCTTGGTTTGAGGAACGTGTCATGATTTCCACACGTTGCGTTACCGTAATCCGTTCAGGGCGTAGATTGCTGGACGAGGTCACGATCAGGCTTGAGCCCGGCACATTCAGCGTCATCATCGGGCCGAACGGCGCTGGAAAATCGACTCTGATGAAGGTGCTGTCAGGTGAGATGACCGCCGATGCTGGGGATATCACCTATCACAAGATCGATGTTGGCGTCTTCAAACCTGCGCAACTGGCACGCATTCGTGCCGTTTTACCGCAGAGTACAGTTCTGTCCTTTCCCTTTACGGCGCTGGAAATCGTGCGCATGGGGGCTGTGGCGCAAGGCTCGCTGAAGCCTGAGGCGCAGGCGAGGCAGGCGCTTGCCAAGGTCGGCCTCAGCGGTTTCGAGGGGCGGTCCTACAATATGCTGTCCGGAGGAGAGCAACAGCGGGTGCAGTTTGCGCGTGCCTTGGCGCAGGTGCCTTATGCGGTGGAGAGCGGCGAAGCGAGAGCGCTTTTGCTGGACGAGCCGACATCAGGCCTCGATCTTGGCCACCAGATTTCCGTGCTGGAGACCGCGCGCGATTTTGCGCGTGATGGTGGGACCGTGCTTGCGGTTCTGCATGATCTCAATCTCGCCGCCGAGTTTGCCGATCAACTTATCGTCATGCATCATGGCAAAATCACAGCCTGCGGCCCATCGATCGACACCATCAACGACGAGACCATTGCGCGGGTCTATGGCATCGGCGGCACGGTCGGGCGCATTCCTGCGCGGCACATTCCCTATGTGCTGCCGCAATCGCGGCACCGCTGAGGTCGGCTGTCAAGGTTCCGGTCGGGTTGTGACGAACAGCGCTGCACCCAGCATCAAGGCGGCAACGAGTGTGGCTCTGAGAGGCGTTGGCTCCGTAGCAAACCAGAAAATGGCGTAACTCATTGTCATCAAAGATACGGCGGCGATTTTTGCCTTGCGGGGAATGGCGCCTTTTTCGCGCCAGCTGCGTAAGGACGGTCCGAATTTGGGGTGGGATAAAAGCCACGCCTCAAGCTTTGGCGATGATTTGGAAAAGCACCAGAGCGCGATCAGCAGAAACGGTGTCGTCGGCAAAACAGGCATGACAGCACCGATGATACCGGTGACAACCATGAGCCAGCCAAGACAGAGATAGAGGACGCGCATGCCTGCCGTTATCATGAGTTTCCATGTCATGATAGTGTGAAAGCGTGACGCCAAACGGGTGTGTGACGATCCGCTGTGAGACGCGAAATGGCCTCAAGGGTTGAAACTCTGGGCTCCAGCCGTTATTTGGCTGCCCGGACGCCCGTGGCTTAAGCGGGCCAGCAGGATGCAGGACAAAGGAAACACCATGGCCAAACTTATTCACTCTATGGTCCGGGTGCTGGACGAAAAGCGTTCGGTCGGTTTTTATAGCCAGGCTTTTGGTCTTGGCATTGCAGAACGCTTCGAGTTCGACACGTACACACTGGTCTATCTCAGCAATGCCGAGGGTGATTTCGAGCTTGAGCTGACGATCAATAAGGGTCGCGAGGTGCCGTACGCGCTGGGCGATGGCTACGGCCACATAGCCGTCAGCGTCGACGATGTGGAAGCAGAACACGCCCGCTTGACGGAGCTTGGTCTTGTCGTGGGTAAGATCATCAACGCTGCCTACAGGGGCGGCCCTTTCGCAAAATATTTCTTCATTTGCGATCCCGATGGCTACAAGATCGAAGTGCTCGAGCGCAGCGAACGTTTTAAATAATCAAGAGGACTTTCATGGCAAAGGTTGGTGTGAAACTGGACGAGAGCTGGAAGCGTGCGCTTTCTGTCGAATTCACCAGCCCCTACATGCAAAAGCTCAAAGAGTTCCTGCTAGCTGAAAAGAACGCCGGCAAGCATATTTTCCCCAAAGGGAGCGAATATTTTCGCGCTTTGGATTTGACGCCCTTGAATGAAGTGAAGGTCGTCATTCTGGGCCAGGACCCCTATCACGGCGCGGGACAGGCACACGGACTTTGCTTTTCCGTACAGCCAGGCGTGCGAACGCCGCCTTCGCTCGTCAATATTTACAAGGAATTGCAGAGTGATCTGGGTATTTCACCGGTGAAGCATGGCTTTCTGGAGAGCTGGGCCGGTCAGGGTGTCTTGTTGCTCAACAGCGTTCTCACGGTAGAAGAAGCGCGCGCTGCGTCCCATCAAGGGCAGGGCTGGGAGAAGTTTACGGATGCCATCATCCGCACCGTGAATGACCAATGCGATAGTGTCGTTTTCCTGCTTTGGGGTTCTTACGCGCAGAAGAAAGCTGCATTCGTGGATCAGACGAAACATCTTGTTCTGAGATCACCGCATCCGTCGCCGTTGTCTGCCCATAACGGGTTTTTCGGAAACCACCACTTTTCGAAAGCCAATGAATTTCTCGTTTCGCGTGGCCGCCAGCCGATCGATTGGCAATTGCCCGAAAAACTGTGATCGAACTTGGCAAAAACCGCTTTGCACTTTGAACAAGGGTGATCTAAAGATAACCGGACTGTAATCTGAAGGATTTAAGCCGGTGCTTCTGTCTGCGCAAACATCTGTCGTTCTTCCCGATCCAGCCGCCATCGTGGATGCTTTCCACGAACATTTCGCCGAGTACATGACGATGACCCGCGAGGGTGAAGCGCTGCACTTTGAAGCTGATTACGGCAATGGCACATTCGGTGCCGAGAATGGGCGGTTTGCGGCAAGGATCAATTGTGTTTCGGAAAATGTCCTGCTGTCCGTCAAAGCCATGGTGGCTGAACATATCGTTGAGTTTACCGGCGATACGTCTCTAGACTTTCGCTGGGAAGGCCATGGCTCGGATATGCGGGAAATGCCCAACCTCTTCAGCGGTCGGGTCGCGCGCGCTTACAATCTGACGCCGAGAATGCGACGGGTCGTGATTGCCATCGATAAGGGCATCGAGCGGCTGATGAGTGGCGGTCTGCATGTCCGCATCCTGATCCTTCCCGATCAGGACCGCGCGCCGGTGTGGCCATATCTGTCGAAAACCGGTGCCATCGTTTGGGCCAAGGGCGAGGACGAGCAGTCGCGCCGTGTCTATACCATCCGTTCGGGCAGTGTCTTGCGCGGGGAGATCAATCTCGATTTTGTCATGCACGAGGGCGATGATATGCCCGGTGCACATTTCGGTGCAACGGCTTCTCCAGGCGATCTCGTCGGCATCGTTGGTCCCGGTGGCGAGCTACCGGATGCAGATCATTACGTTTTTGCCGGTGATGAAACCGCGCTGCCTGTGATGCTGCGAATGGCTGAAGACATGCCAGCGGGCAAGACGCTGACGGTTTATGCCGAAATCGACAATCCCCAGGAGCGGCAGGAGATTTCGTCTCAAGCGAACGTCAATTGGCACTGGCTCTATCGCAACGGTCAAGAGGCTGGAACGGCGGGATTGCTGGAGCGGGCACTGCGGTCCCGTCCATGGTCCGGTGCTGATGGACTGCATGTTTTCGTTGGCTGCGAGAAGGGCGAAGCACGTTCCGTCAAGAAAATGCTTGGCGAAGAAGCACGTCTTCCAAAGACTGCGTTCGTGACGGCGGGTTACTGGGTCAGGGGTGCGAATGATGACCACTGACCATCATGTCATTTGCTGAACAGTTCCGTTCGTTGTCCACAAATTGAGAACAATCCGTTCTGAACGTCCAGTCTATGCGCGCGCCCTGATCTGCACCATCTTGAACCCATGAAAGAAGGGCCTCGCTTTCCTGCGAGCTCATCCAATCGGAGGGTTTAAAATGTTGAACCAGATCAGAGGTCTGCATCACGTCACATCCATGGCAGCGAGTGCAAGTGGGAACAACCGTTTCTTCACGGACACGCTTGGCCTGCGCCGGGTTAAGAAGACCGTCAACTTCGATGCGCCGGACGTTTACCACCTCTATTATGGCGATGAGGTCGGCACGCCCGGCTCCGTCATGACCTACTTCCCGTTCCCACACATTGCACGCGGTCGCCAAGGCACCGGCGAAGTTGGCACGACGTTGTTCTCTGTGCCCGAGGGTTCGCTTGCCTATTGGCAGGACCGCTTTTCCAAAGCCAATGTGGACGGTTTGAAAGTCGATGACGCCTTTGGTAACAAGCGCCTGCATTTTGCGGGTCCCGACGGTGATGGTTTTGCGCTTGTCGAAATCAAGGATGACGCACGGGCGCAGTGGACGGGCAATGGCGTTGGTGAAGACCAGGCCATCAGGGGTTTTCAAGGTGCATCTCTGCGGCTTGCGGATGAGGGGGCTACCGCTGAACTTCTGAAATTCATGGGTTATCAGGAGGTCGACCGGCAGGATGGTGTGCTGCGGTTGGGCATGCCCGGCGGCAATGGTGCCGATTTTATCGACATAGAGACGATGCCGAATATTTCTGGCGCGCGTCTAGGGGCCGGTTCGGTTCACCACATCGCATTCGCCGTCGATAATCGTCAGACGCAGCTTGAGGTGCGGAAAGCTCTCCTGGATACGGGTTATCAGGTCACGCCGGTCATCGACCGCGATTACTTCTGGGCTATCTATTTCCGCACACCCGGTGGCGTGCTGTTTGAAATCGCCACCAACGAGCCCGGTTTCGACCGGGACGAGGACACGGCACATCTGGGCGAGGCACTGCAGTTGCCACCGCAGCACGCACATCTGCGCGCGACGCTTGAGCAACATCTCGAGTCGCTTGAAAACTGATTTTTTTCGAAAAGAAGAGGATGCCTGCGGCTTGAGCGCCGCAGGTCGTTCTCAGGAGATATTGCCATGAGCAAAGATGCTTATTCCCACAAGGTTCGCGCCGGTGCGCCGGGCCAGCCAGCATTTTTCGTCTTTCACGGCACGGGCGGGGACGAGAACCAGTTCTTCGATTTCGGTACCCGGCTGTTGCCAAGCGCGACCATCATTTCGCCCCGTGGCGACGTTTCGGAATTCGGTGCCGCACGCTTCTTCCGCAGGACGGCCGAAGGCGTCTACGATATGGCCGATCTCAGTCGTGCCACGCAGCAAATGGCGGCCTTCGTCAAAGCCAACCGCGATTATCATGCGTCAGGTCTCGTACTGGGCCTCGGTTTTTCCAACGGTGCGAATATTCTGGCCAATACACTGATCGAGTTTCCTGATCTGTTCGATGCCGCGGTGTTGATGCACCCGCTGATCCCGTTCGAGCCGAAACCTGCACCCGCACCTGCCTCACGACGGGTGCTGATCACGGCGGGCGAACGTGATCCGATCTGCCCCGTGCCCCTGACCAACGGTCTGGTGGACTACCTGAAAGCCCAGGGCGGTGAGGTTGAGATGGAGTGGCACTCTGGCGGCCATGAAATTCGCGGGAATGAGATTGAGGCGGCGAAGGCGTTTCTGGCGCGATACGTGTAGGTGTTCAAGATAGTTTTGGCCAAACCCGCCGCCGGCATCCTCGGGCCAAGTCCGAGGATGCCATGGCCGCCATCTAAGGGCGCACGATATGCGAATCCGCTTTAAGCACACGGTGCGCCGGAGATTGCGACATGTCTACCGGTAGCCGCAATCCTGCAACTGCTTCTCGTAACGCATCGCAATGTTGGCAGAGCGGCGGGCCGCATTCTTGATAGCGGTATTGCTGCGCCAGACGCCATTCGCATAGCCCGTATGTCCGGAATAATAGGCCAGGTAAAGATTGTAGGGATCGTTGAGCGCAATGCCGTTCTGGCGGTTGCTCTTGGCATGGTACCAGCCGACGAAGTGAATGGCGTCCGTGAAATCCGTGCGGCTGGCGTTCCAGCGTCCGGTTTCGCGCTGATAAACCTTCCATGTGCCATCCAGCGCCTGCGCATAGCCATAGGCGGTTGATTTGCGTCCCCAGGGAATGAAGCCGAAGAGTTTGTTGCGAGGCGGACGGGCGTAGGGCTGGAAGCTGGATTCGGTGTAGATGGTGGCCATCATGACCGGCACCGGCACGCCGAACTCCCGTTCTGCCGCCTGCGCATCTTTCTTCCAGTTGTTGAAGATGCCGTTTCGCTGTTCGAAGATCGCACAGGCATTGCTAATCTGCGACGGCGCTGTCGCGCAGCCAGCCAGAACAGTCAAAAGAAAAACGACGACAAATACGCCACGCATCGCGAAACCTCTCGTTCCGCCCATTACTAAATTGTAAATGTTAACGCTCGGTTTTGAGACAAGGTTAATACAAATGCGATCTGTTAAGGTTTTGTTGACAATCAGATACGGCCGATAGTGCTTGCCATTTGGTAGAGTGCCAGCCCTGAGGCGGTACCGGCATTCAAGCTGTCCAGTTGCGGCGACTGGGCAATGCGAGCGGTGTGGAAACGGCTCAGAACGTCCGGCGGAAGGCCATCGCCTTCCGTGCCTATGACGAGGGCCATGCGGTTGGAAGCTGGTATCTCCCTGATTTCCTTAGTGCCTGCGGGGGATAGGCTCCAAATGTCGAAATCTTTTGCTGCCAGTGTTTCCAGCAATTCGACTGCATCGCCGCCACGATGATAGGGTACGGACAACACCGAGCCGACCGAGACGCGCAGCGACTTCCGATAAAGCGGATCGCAGCAGGTGCTATCCATGAAGACGGCATCTGCGTAGAAGGCCGCTGCATTCCGGAACATGGAACCGAGATTGTCGTGGTTGGAAATACCGCAGCCGACGAGCACGAGGGATGATTGCGGCAATCGGCCGATGGTTGCCGCCAGGTCTGTCTCGCTCTTGCGCTTTCCAAGCGCCAGAATGCCGCGATGCAGGTTGAAGCCGACGATCTCGTCCAGCACCGATGCGTTGGCCACGTAGATCGGTACTTCAGACGGAAATTCGCTCAGAATCTCCGCCACTCCCGCAAGACGATTTTCGAGGATCAGGATGCTTTCAGCCTCAAAATCGAGACCGGCCTTGTGCGCCTGAGCCAACATGCGCAGCACGACGGTGCCTTCGACAATGAAACGACCATGCCTGCCGGTCAGGTCACGCTCACGGATGTCGCGAAAGACGGCGATGCGTGGATCGTTTGCTTCGGTGATCGGGTTAAGAGCAAGATCACCGGGCATCGATGGTGATGTCTGCCACGAAACGGCCAGCCTGTACGTTGAACACCAGTGCCTTGCGTGTGCCGTTGGCGAGCCGTCCGTAGAACAGCATATCGCCGTTGGCAAACGAGACGGTCTCGATGGTAAAGCCTTGCGGCAAGCTGGCAGTGGCAGCAACCGGCGCGTCGGATGGGACTGCATTCGTCGTGGCTGTCGTCGTGGTCCTGGATGGACCGACCGCCTTGTAGACAACCGCACCGAAGACAGCCATAAGGCTGATGAACATTACGGCGCCCGACACGATCTGCAAACGGATCATCTTGCGGCGAACTTTTTCCATGGCCGGGTCTAACGGCTGGTCGTCCTGTTCGGCTTGCTCGATCTGCGTCATCGGGATCCTTGGATATTGTTGATTGATCGGAACATAAGAATGAACGACCCCTTTAAACAAGGCGGAGACGCAAGGAAAGTCCTGATTGCCGGGGAAAACGCCGAGGGCCGCCTCGATGCGTGGCTCGCAGCCGAAGTCGAAGGCGATCTGTCGCGCAGCCGCATCAAGGCCTTGATCGAGCAGGGCGCAGTTCTCCTCAACGAAAAGCCTGTGACCGAGCCCAAAAAGAAGGTCCATCCCGGCGATCGCATCGAGATCACCATGCCGGAACCGGAAGATCCGGAACCCAAGGGCGAGGATATTCCGCTCGACGTGGAGTACGAGGACGAAGACCTGATCGTGCTACTAAAGCCGGCTGGTCTCGTCGTGCACCCCGGCGCCGGTAACTGGACGGGAACGCTTGTCAACGCGCTGATCCACCATTGTGGCAATAGTCTCTCGGGTATTGGCGGCGTCAAGCGCCCTGGCATTGTTCACCGCTTGGACAAGGAAACCAGTGGTGTCATGGTCGTGGCCAAAAACGACAACGCCCACCGCAAGCTCGCCGCCCAATTTGCAGACCACGGTCGCACCGGGCCGCTGGAACGCGCCTATAAGGCGATTGTCTGGGGCCGCCCCAAGACCTTGCGGGGCACGATCGATGCAGCTTTGGGCCGGGGTGCTGACCGAACCAAACGCGCCGTCAAGCGGGAGGATACAGACGATGCGCGTGAGGCCATCACACATTATGAAGTCGTCGAGCGCTATCACGAGAAGCCGGATGCGACCTGCCTCGCCTCTTTGGTGGAATGCCGTCTCGAAACCGGGCGGACCCATCAGATCCGCGTTCACATGGCGCATATCGGCCATCCGCTGATCGGTGATCCTGAATATGGTGCGGCCTTCCGCACCAAGGCCAACCTGTTGCCGGACGAGGCGAAAGAGGTGGTCAACCGGTTCCCGCGGCAGGCCCTGCATGCTTACCTGCTCGCTTTCGAACACCCCCGCACAGGCGAGGTCATGGAGTTCGAAACAGATATGCCAGCCGATATGGAAGAGCTGGCGCAGGCCCTTCGAGCCTGAAATTGCCCAAATACCAACACAGTCACTCCGGGAGACGTCAGTCCCCCGAGTGGCTTTTCTCGTCAAAAATTTTCGTAAGCATTAAATTACACTTATACATTAGTTTATGATAATTACGTAAATAAACGATCTGTATTACAGTCTCATTTTTGCTTCAATTACTCCTATTTTTTTGCATTGCAATAAAGCGTTCAGTCGAAGCCAGTATTCCCTCCGGCGGTAGGCAGCCGATGGTTGAAATCTACTTTGCAACCTGTTCGTTAAAATGCTTAAACTAGGGGTTGATCGCCGTGAATGTTAATGACCGTAAATTCATCTTTCATGATCTACAAAAAATAGAAGGCTATATTGATCCGCCTGACGCCCTCGTGTTCACGTCGCTACTGCATGCCCAGCAGAAAAGGGCTTTCGAGGGGGGCGTCGCCGAAATCGGCGTGTTTTATGGGCGCTCCTATTTTCTCCTGCGAAAAGCGGTTGGCGATGATTGCCGTGTTCTTGCGGTAGACCTTTTCGATCTCGAAGATGGCGATGGCGAAAGTCGCCAGTACGAGCGCTTTATAGACAATGGCAAGCGTCTGGATTTGCGGGTCGACGAAGACCTCGTCATTAAGGGCGACAGCACGCAACTCAACCCGGAGGAAGTGCTGGAGAAAGTCGGAAAAGTCCGTTTTTTCAGCGTCGACGGTGGCCATATGCTGCATCACGTTCTGGCTGACAGCAAACTTGCGATGGAGGTTCTAGCAGATCACGGGGTTATTGCTTTCGACGATACCTTCAATCCGCAATGGCCCGAAGTGACCGTTGGCGTTTCTGACTTTCTCCGTGCGCAGGGCGACCGTTTTAGCGCCTTTTGCATGACCAAATACAAGACCTATGTCTGCCGTCGCGAGTATCACGACTACTATCAGCAGGTCGTGCTGCAATCACCGGAATTGTTGGCATTCGATCATGTGGAAACGGAGTTCTTGGGGTCGAAAGTTACGCGCCTGCACAACCCCATGGGTCGCCGTATGATCTATGAGTTGATGATCCGTTCCGGGCTCACGAATTTTTCGGAACGAATTTATCGCTGATTTGTTTTTAACAGCAGACTGGAGCGACATTATTCTGTAACGCGCATTTCAATTGCGCGCGCTTGAAACGTGGGTTTCCAATACATATTTGTCATGTGGGTTCGTGCGGGGTCGGAGTTCGACACGCAAATTTGGTTTGCCTGCGAGGGGAGCCAGCCCGGAACATAGATAAGGGGGTGCTTTATGGCCCGCAACAGTTTGCCTTCGATTACTGCCGGTGAAGCCGGCCTCAATCGATATCTCGACGAAATTCGCAAGTTCCCGATGCTTGAGCCGCAAGAGGAATACATGCTCGGTAAACGGTACGCCGAACACGGCGATCGTGATGCAGCTCACAGGCTTGTGACGAGCCATTTGCGTCTTGTGGCAAAGATCGCCATGGGCTATCGCGGCTATGGCCTGCCGATCGGTGAAGTCGTGTCGGAAGGCAATGTCGGCCTGATGCAAGCGGTCAAGAAATTTGACCCAGAGCGCGGCTTCCGTCTTGCGACCTATGCGATGTGGTGGATCAAGGCGTCCATCCAGGAATATATCCTGCGCTCGTGGTCTCTCGTGAAAATGGGTACGACGGCCAATCAGAAGCGCCTGTTCTTTAATCTGCGCCGTCTGAAGGGCAAGATCCAGGCTATCGACGAGGGTGATCTGAAGCCTGAGCATGTGACCGAGATCGCTACCAAGCTTCAGGTTTCCGAGGAGGAAGTCATCTCGATGAACCGCCGCCTCCACGGCGATGCGTCCCTGAACGCGCCTATCCGGGCTGCGGAGGGCGAAGCAGGACAGTGGCAGGACTGGCTGGTCGATGATCACGAAAGCCAGGAAACGGTGCTGATCCAGCAGGACGAGCTGGAGACACGCCGCCGGATGTTGGCCAAGGCCATGGGCGTGTTGAACGACCGCGAACGCCGCATCTTCGAAGCTCGACGTCTGTCTGAAGACCCCGTGACATTGGAAGAGTTGTCGACCGAATTCGACATCAGCCGCGAGCGTGTTCGCCAGATCGAAGTTCGAGCTTTCGAAAAAGTTCAGGAAGCGGTTCAGAAAGACGCACTCGAGACCGCAAAAGCCCTGCGCGTCGTGGACGCGTGAGGCTTACATCCCTCGCTTTCGTTATTAGCAAAAAAGCCCCGAATGGAGACATTCGGGGCTTTTTCCATTTATATCAACACTCACGAGAATGTTATCACTGATTGCTTGCTGGTGCGGCTGCGCTCCACTCGCGCAGAGCCGTATCGAAAGCGGCCTTGCCGTCGGCACCCTTTTGCAGTGTCAGAAGTGCGCGGCGGCCATTGCGATATGAGACTGGAATATCGATCCAGTCACGAGTCCGCATGAGCTCCAGATTGGTCTTCAACGCATCCGGGAAGTCGTTCAGCGCGATCATGTGGAAGTCATCCGTAATCTTTGCTGGAACGGCGATCAATGCGTTGCCGCGATCCTGTTCTGTGCTCTTCATGGCTATACGCTGAACGCTGTCGATAGCGCCGCCTTCAAAGCCGGCTCCGACCGAAAAGACGATCTCGACCAGATGGCTGGCGGGCAATGATGGATCGGTGTTGCGCTTGAAGGTAATCAAGGCACTCAGGCCACGTCCGGGGATGGTGATCTGGCCCTGAACGGTTGCAGATGGCTTGCCCTCTGCGTCCGCGTCGTTTTGCAGCGACCAGGACACTGTTCCTTCGATTGCCGTCGGGACAGTCTGGCCGAGCACCTCTTCGTAGAGGAACATGCGATGGCCGGCCGCTGCCGCAGCTGCCTGTTGAGCAGGCGCTGCCTGTCCGGCTGGTGGTGTTACCGTTCCGCTTGCTGCAGCCGGTGTCTGAGCTGGCGCTTCGGGCACAGCTTCCGTCTGCTGGTAGACGGATTGGCCTTCGGCGGTCACAGGCTGGCCATTGGGCCCTGGACCTGCCCCTTCGTCTTTTTCCGTACCATTGGCCAGAAGGCGCTGGGTGAACTTAGTGCCCGTCACAGAGCCATCATCAACAGGAGGCGTATTGGACGCGGCCGGCTGCTGGCCCGTGGTCCCGCTTTGCGAAGGTGGTGTCGTGGTCGCAGGTGAATTTGCAGGTGCGGATGCCGTCTCTGTCGATGGCGTTGATGGAGTGCTGGTACCGGTTTTCGCTGATTGTACGAGGCCACCAACCATGTCGTTCAACGTATCGCGGTTGATCCATAAAGCATAAGCGCCGCCAGCGAGAAGAACGACACCACACAAGCCGAGAACCATGCCAGCATAATTTCGCTTCTGCTTTTTCTTCGTTCTGTAGGCAGACGCGGGAATGCCGTCGGCAGAGATGCCAGAATCAAAATCATTCTTGTTGGCATTACCCGTCGTATTGCCGGACGTGCCATCGTAACCGATCAGTTCTTCCAGATCGTCCCAAGGTGTGCGTTCCCTGTCGTCCTTTTTGCCCGCTTGCGGTGCGAAGGGATCTTCGTCTGCGCGGGGAAGGCTTGGGGTGGATTTTGTCGTCAGATCGAGCGACGTGTCTTGAAAATAGGTCGAGTAATCTTCGACAACAGCCGTGGACTGCTTTGGTGCTTCCTGTTTTTGATCTTGGTAAAGTTTATCGTCATCTACAAAGGTCGGAGCTTCGCCGAAGTGGACGTCGTCGGTCCGCTTTTCCGCATAAGGCTCCTCCTTAGCAACATCCTGATAATAGGGCGAAGGGGCCGAGTAGCTCGCATCATAGGGCTGGGGCGTGTTCTTGTGGAATACGCCGCTTTCATCGGCGTGTGGCGCCGGTTCCTGATGAAGGTCGTCCACGGGCTGATGAGCAGGCTCTTCAGTCTGATATGCGTAACGCTCTTCGGCAGGGCTGTCCTGTCCAACCCAGTCTTGGTGGGCATGGTCTCCATTTTCCACCGAGCTAGGTGCAGGACCTACCTCAGCTTCGATAGGGGCCGGGGTGTAGCGCGCCTCTTCCGTCGCCGTCGTAAAATAGGTCGGCGCTTCAGGGTCGCGAGGAACGTAGTCTTCTACCGGCGCGACGTGGGGCTCTTCAGCCTTTGGATCTTCATAGTATGTTTCAGGCTCGACAGGAGCAGGCTCAACCGGCGTGTAACCCTGAGGCTCTACCGGTGCCGGTGCTTCCTCATAGACGCGCTGCTCTTCCGCAACTGTTTCTTCGTAATAGGGCGAGGAGACATCCGGTGCGGGCGGCGTCGCAACCGGTGTTACTGCGGCGTCTAAATCGTCTTCGTCTTCATCGATGGCGGGAAGCGCCTCCGAATATTCGCCCTCTACCTCGGCAATAGCGGTGTCGAGCTTTAGGATTTGCCGCTTCAGCAGTTCTTCCGGCGGACGCGGCTTCATGTTTTCAAGCTGGCGCACGACAGCGCTACGCGCCTTGTCGTACACCTTCACCCGGTTTTCGGGGGTATTGTTCGCTAAGCCATCCACGGCCTTGCGAATGACTGCTACAAAATCCGCCATAAGCACTTTCTCGTCGAGGCCAATGACGTTCTGGCCCGATATGGTTTATGAAACTTGATCGCTGAGGACATTAATCCTCAAACGGATCAGTCACAAGTATTGTGTCATCCCGCTCAGGACTGGTGGAGAGAAGAGCGACCGGCGCTCCGATCAGCTCTTCGACCTGACGGACATATTTGATAGCTTGAGCAGGTAAATCCGCCCATTTACGGGCACCGACAGTGGATTCTTTCCAACCTTCGAGGGTGATGTAGATGGGTTCCACGCGGGCTTGGGCGCCCTGGCTTGCCGGAAGATGGTCGACTTCCTGTCCGTCTAGCTTGTAGCCGACGCAGATTTTCAACTCTTCCAGACCGTCGAGAACGTCCAGCTTGGTGAGCGCTATGCCGGTGATGCCGTTGGTAGCGACAGACTGACGAACCAGTGCAGCGTCAAACCAGCCGCAACGGCGCTTGCGGCCCGTGACGGTGCCGAATTCATGGCCTTTTTCACCAAGGAATTGTCCGACTTCATCGAGCAGTTCCGTGGGGAAGGGGCCTTCACCGACGCGCGTCGTGTAAGCCTTGGTGATGCCGAGGATATAGCCGAGCGAGCCTGGGCCCATGCCCGATCCTGCTGCGGCCTGCCCAGCAACCGTGTTGGACGAGGTGACATAGGGATAGGTACCGTGATCGATATCGAGCAGCGATCCTTGCGCGCCTTCGAACAGGATACGCGCACCTGCGCGGCGCTTCTTGTCGAGCAGCAGCCATACGGTTTCGCTGAAGGGCAGAATCTGATCGGCAACCGATGTCAGTTCCTGCATGATGGTTTCATGGCTGACTTCCGCTGCACCAAAGCCCCGGCGAAGCGCATTGTGGTGCGTCAGAATACGGTCCACCTTGGCAGAAAGCGCGTCGGTGTCTTCCAGATCCATGACGCGGATGGCGCGACGGCCAACCTTGTCTTCATAGGCCGGGCCGATGCCGCGGCGGGTCGTGCCGATCTTGGTGCCGCTGTTGGAGGCAGCGTCTTCACGCATGCCGTCCAGTTCGCGGTGAAGCGAGAGAATGAGCGTCGCATTGTCTGCAATGCGCAGGTTCTCAGGTGTCACTTTCACGCCCTGGGCGTCGAGACGGCCGATTTCCGCGATTAGCGCATGCGGATCGACCACGACGCCATTGCCGATCACGGCCAGCTTGCCGGGACGAACAACGCCGGACGGCAGAAGCGACAGCTTGTAGCTGACGCCATCGATAACAAGCGTATGACCTGCATTGTGACCACCCTGGTAGCGCACGACAACGTCGGCGCGCTCGGATAGCCAGTCTACGATCTTACCTTTGCCTTCATCGCCCCACTGCGAGCCGACCACCACGACATTCGTCATTTGCTGCTTTCCTGCTCCTGGCGTCGAAACGCCCCTAACTCAAACCCGCGAATGTATACTGCGTTGTTTTGCGGAAAGCGACCCTGTTTATGGGGTGAAACCTTGTTTTTCCGGCATAATTCGGTTCGGGCTCGTCTCTTGTGGCGGTATCCGTCCTTGCGGAACGCGAATCGGCGGTGCAGAACAACGACGGTTGTTGAGCTGAAGGTCAAAGTTTCCGTGTCATCGAAAGCCTATCTCGTTTTGATCATCGCGACGCTATGCTGGGGCGGAAACGCCGTAGCTGGAAAAATGGCGGTGGGCCATATCAGCCCGATGGTGTTGACCTGTCTCAGGTGGACGATCGCTGTTGCTCTTATCACCGCCATTTCGTTGCCGCAGCTTGTGCGCGACTGGCCGGTGGTGAAAACGCGCCTGCCTTATTTCTTCGCATTGGGCGCTATCGGCTACACCTGCTTCAACGCAACGCTCTACACGGCACTGAAATACACCTCGGCCGTCAATGTGGCCGTTATTCAGGCGGTCATTCCAACGGTGATTTTCGCGCTCAATTTTGCGCTTTTTCGGACCCGTATCTTTGCCGGTCAGATTATCGGTTTCATTCTGACCATCACGGGGGTGGCGCTTCTTGCGTCGCGTGGCGATCTCATCTCCCTTTTGGCGCTGGAAGTGAACATTGGTGATGCGATCATGCTGCTCGCCGTCCTTGCCTATGCGATCTACACCGTCATGCTGCGGTGGAAACCAAAGGTGAACTGGCGTACGCTGATGGCCATTCCGGCGATGGCTGCTCTGATGTCCTCCATTCCGCTTCTGTTATGGGAGGTGTCACAGAACGAAGCGATATGGCCCGATGCCAAGGGTTGGATGATCACAGTCTACACGGCGCTGTTTGCATCGCTCATTGCGCAGATATTCTTCATCCTCGGCGTGGAGCGCATCGGTCCCAACCGCGCCGGGCTTTTCATCAACCTTATTCCGGTTTTCGGAACGCTCCTGTCCATCATGATTCTGGGCGAGACGCTCCATCCCTATCAAATTCTCGCATTGCTGCTGACACTCGGCGGAATTGCCGTGGCCGAAAGAAAAAAACCGCCACTTCCATGAGGAAGCGGCGGCAAGTCAGTCATGATTCGAAAATGATGTGGGGTTACTCAGCGGCCCGCGATTGATCAAAGCCTGAAAAGTATTGATCGAGTGCGGACATGGTCTGGTCGCGGGTTACGTTGATCCTGTCGGCGCTGTTCAGTGGCGCGACAGATGCGACAACCCGATATTCCTCAGCTGAAAATCCACGGGCGAAACCGGCAGGGCCTGCCGCGTCGGCATGGCTGGTGATCGAGGCGATAACGATACCACAGATGGCAGCAGCAAAGAGTTTCTTCAGCATTGTCACACCCTGTTTTTGAGCGTCGGCCAGCTTGTTGCCGGTCTTATCCGCTTGTCCTTTTGGCGCTGGACATCTTGTCCGGGCCAGTGATGACGACATTACAGGCCAGTCTTTTCGGGGGATTTAAGCCAATAGCTACAATTTTATCGGTCTTTAATTTTAATGCGAACAATCAATTTTCTTCAGCCTCGCCACAGCTTAGTTCCTCTGCCCGGCCATGATGTCGCTCGCACGGCTCGCCAGGTTTTTTCTGCTGCTTTTGCTCGAGACATTCGAAATGAGCGAGGGCAAGGTCGATGTTGTGCCCTCCTGGGCTGCGGTCAAGGCGATCATGCGCGCGGCAATCTGTGAAATCTCATTGCGGATCGCGTCATCATTGCCAGTGCCCTTGCCATTCAGCAAACGCTCGGTCAATGCGGTTCCCTGATGACGAATGTCTTCGATTTCCCGCGCGATCTGCTCAGGCGTGGCCGTAGTCTGGTTCAGGAATTTTGCAGTCTGGGCTGGTTCGAGCAAGGTGCTTTCATCGTTTTCGGTGGTGACACCTTTCAGGCGGCTGATTTCCTGCGTCCGACGTTCCAACAGGGTCTCATTGTCGGCATTGCGCGCTGCTTCCGTTGCAAGCTGTTCTTCTAGCCTGGCAATCCTGCGGCTTTCGCGGGTCATCTGGTGAGCGGCTTCGCGGTTCCGTGCTGCCGCTTCTTCCAATTCCCTGGTGATCGTCTCGCGCTCTTTGCGCCAAGACGCGAGCTTGTGTTTGGCCTGTTCCACTTCGATGTCGCGGGCCGACAGCGCTATTTTCAGGTCATCGAGTTCGCGTGAAATGGCACTGACGCGTTTGGTGAGATTCGAAATTTCCTGTGTGCGGGAGATCGCGGTTTCCTCGGCATCGTTCAAGGCAGCCTTCAGTCGTGCGGATGCATCTTCGTGGCGACGGGCTTTGGCGCGTAACTCGCTTGCCTCCAGTGTCAGCGTTTCGAGCTGGCTTTTCAGTTCACGCGCTTCGGCCAGAAGAGCCGTCGTGTCGCTGAGTGCGCTGTCGTTTCTGAACTTCAGGGAATGTGCTTTTTCACGTTCCGCGTCCAACTCCTGGCGGGTGCGGGCATTTTCCGCCGCATAGAGCGCGCGCGCCATATCTTTCTGTGCACGCACTTCCTGCGGGCTGATCGGCATCGTCGCGCGCAAGCGCTTTTCTGTATAAACGACGATGCGGCGATGGATCGACGGCGCCAACAGCGAAACGAGCAGAATGGCGGAGAGAAAACCGAGTCCGAAAAGAAGGGCGTATTCGATCACGCGGGTCGTCTCCACTCACAAAAGGCAATGATGGCCATCGGTGATGGCGTTTCAACGTCTTGGCCTGTTAATACAAGCCTTCGATTATCTCATGTCAAACTTGCGCCAGACCTGATCGAAGGTGCTCATATTACGCAAATTTGCTAATGTTGCGAATCAGAATGGATTCCAGGTGGGCTGCTGGGTGAGCTTGAGGTAGCCGACATTGATGCCGAGACGGGCGCCGATGCCAGTTCTGATCGGAGCTATGGTGACATCGCTGTTTTTCAAAACGGTCATGCCCACCCCGGCGACGATGAAGGCGGAGCCGCTGACGCCGCCGTAACGACGGTAAAGCGAATCGACTGCGGGAAGATTGTAAACCAGCATCATGGCACGTGTGCCCTGGCCGCCGTAATCCAGTCCGAGCGAAGGGCCCTGCCAGAAAACGGGATGCTGACCGGCGTTCTTGGTGTAAAGCTGGCCTTCGCCATACGTCAGGCCAGCAACGAATGCACCCGAACCTTCCTGTCCGAGAATGTAGCCGTTGGGCAGTCCATATTGCTGAAACGCACGCTCAACGACCTTCGCTAGCCCACCGGTCGTTTCACCGAAGAAACCGTGGCCTGCGTCAATGATTTCCTGAAATGAATACTGGTCACTGCTTTGGGCAGAGGCCTGGCCTGAGAAAATGCAAAGGCTCGCGAGTACCACGAAAATCTTTACCAGTCCCAGGCGTACAATGGTGCGGAGTTCGGTAAATCGCATCGTCAAGTCCGTCCGTCTGTTGGTTCGTTTTGCCCTGTTAAGGCATTTGGCATTTTGAAACCATGATATTAACAATCGGTTTACCAAATATGGTGTCATTATGGCTTAATAACTTCCACACGGTCCGCGCAACCCTTGCGCAGGAGAGAATTCTATGACTAGCAAACCAAACCTGACGCTATCAGGCCCGGATCTGGCAGCCCTTCTGTGCAGTCGCGTATGCCATGACGTGATTTCTCCTGTCGGCGCCATCAACAACGGATTGGAACTGTTGGATGAAGGTGGCTCCGACGCCGATGCGATGGACCTTATCCGCACATCGGCTATTAACGCTTCGGTTCGTTTGAAATTCGCTCGCCTCGCTTTTGGTGCATCCGGTTCTGCTGGCGCCTCCATTGATACGGGCGAGGCGGAAAAGGCAGCAAAGGATTTCGCCGCTGCCGAAAAGAAAGCCGAAGTGACCTGGAACGGTCCGCGTGCCATCGTGCCCAAGAACCGGGTCAAGATGCTGCTGAACCTGTTCCTCGTTGCCTACAGCGCTATTCCACGCGGTGGCAACGTGGATGTCGTGATTGAAGACCCCGAGACGGATGCCCGATTCGAAATCACAGTTAAGGGACGCATGATGCGTCTGCCCGCAAAATTCGTGGCGCTGTCTGAAGGCACGGAAGAGGAGGCAGTGGATGCCCACTCCGTACAACCTTATTATACGCTTCTGATGGCGCATGAGGCTGGGATGACGATTGAATATGCCGTGCACGACGACCGGATTGTGTTTACGGCGTTTACCATCGACGCCGCCGCCTGATCGAGCGCAACACGATATGGTGATCGGGGCTGCCTCTGGCGGCCCTGTTGGCATTCAGGCTGGCTCATACGGTTTCCCGCTTCATCACCTCGTTGAGATAGACCTCATCCGCGATTCGGAAATGCGTTTGCCCCGAAAGGGAGAAGCCGCACGCTTTGTAGAAATCGATTGCTTTATGGTTCTCTGAATTGACAGTCAGCCAGACCTCGGAGATATCCCGCGCCCAACATAAGCGTAGTGCTTCGTTCAATAGGCCCGAGCCAAGTTTTCTCCCATGATGCCTCGGCTGAACATACAAGGTGCGAATTTCCGTTGCGCAGCCGTCACTGTTTGGCGCAGGACTGTCAAATGACAGGCGGATGAAGCCATCGATGCCATTCTCGTTTTGAGAAACAATGATGGTTTCGCTCTCGCTTGCGAGGATGGCTTCGAATTTGGCTGCTGTCAATTCGCTCAACGCATGCTCGGCGAAGACGGCATTAACGCCTTTTCGTACATAGGTACCGATCCAGACCTCGACTGAGATGGCTGCCAGGCTCGCCGCATCGTCCGCGCGGGCAGGTCTGAAATGCATCGGCTCTACTTTCTGTGAGGTCGGACGGAAATTTCATGCTCGTAGAGACAAAAAAACCGCCGGAGAGGGCGGTTTTTTGTATGCGGGCATGCTTGGGAGGCTATCAGGCTGTTTCGAGGAACTCGGTTACAGCGTCCGGCTCGCGCAGAACGTATCCACGGCCCCAAACCGTTTCGATATAGTTTGCACCGCCAGCGGCATTCGCCAGCTTCTTGCGCAATTTGCAGATGAAGACGTCGATAATCTTCAGTTCTGGCTCATCCATGCCGCCATAGAGGTGGTTGAGGAACATTTCCTTTGTCAGCGTGGTGCCCTTGCGGAGCGAAAGAAGCTCCAGCATCTGGTATTCCTTGCCGGTCAGGTGAACGCGTTGACCGCCGACTTCCACCGTCTTGGCATCAAGGTTCACAATGAGCTCGCCGGTTGCGATAACCGACTGGGCGTGGCCCTTTGAGCGGCGAACGATGGCGTGAATACGTGCAACAAGCTCATCCTTGTGGAAAGGCTTGGTCATATAGTCGTCCGCGCCGAAACCGAGACCGCGAACCTTGTCTTCAATGCCGGCCATACCGGAAAGAATGAGGATCGGTGTCTTGACCTTGGACAGACGGAGCGTTCTCAGAACCTCGTAACCCGACATGTCGGGCAGGTTGAGGTCGAGAAGAATGATATCGTAATCGTAGAGCTTTCCAAGATCCACGCCTTCCTCACCGAGGTCGGTTGTGTAGACGTTGAAACTTTCGGACTTCAACATCAGCTCAATGCTCTGAGCCGTTGCGCTGTCGTCTTCGATCAATAGAACCCGCATAATTATCCCCTTTGCCGCCGCGGAAGGTAATGATTGCCTTTTGCGCGATACGGATCCAGTCGTTGCCTGATTTGCAGGCTGCCACCAAATGGTTAACAAATTCTAATTACCTTTGGCAAGGTGTGTAGAATTTATTAAATAATGGCTCCAGTCTGCTGATATTCAACGTGAATCCGCACCGCCAAACATGAACCATAGCGTGAAGTTATCCCGCTAAGTGATTCAACCGACTCTTACATTGTCGTGCCCGTTGTTTTTCGGGCTTGGCATTTACCGACCTTTAAATGATCTGCCTTATCATTAACGATGCCCGTAAACGAAAGGTTAACGACGTCGATTTTTTATTAACGTCCGGTAACTTTTCATAATCATTCCGGCACATGCCTGGGTGAAGGGCCGGTTCCAGTTTTTACCGGGGTCTCGCTATCCACGGAGTATTGCGTATGAAGTCGCGTGACAGCCTAGTTCGCCTGAAGGAATTTCAGGTCAACGAAAAACGTCGTCAGTTGCAACAATTGCAGTCGATGATGTCCGAATTCGAACGAATGGCCAAGGAGTTGGTCCATCAGATTTCTCTGGAGGAGAGCAAATCGGGAATCACAGATCCGTCGCATTTCGCCTACCCGACTTTCGCCAAGGCCGCTCGTCAGCGCGCGGATAATCTTCAAGTCTCCATTCGCGAACTGAAGATGCAGGAAGAGGCGGCGGAAGCCGTGTTGGAAGAAGTGCAGGCGGAATACGACCGGGCAGCAGCCCTTGAAAGCCGAGACGTTGCTATTCGCGCTCGCGCCTGAGGCATAAATTAAGAAACGAAGACGTCCTCATTGACGGTGGCCAGTGGATCAGGAGGCTGCTTTCAATGGCGTGACGTCACGTCTTGTCGCTGGAAGCAATCAGTCAGATTTGCCCGGCGCAAATTCCTGTTCCGGGATCTTAAAAAAAACCGCTCGATGGACGAGCGGTTTTTTTATGCGGCGTGCTTTGTCGATGATGATCGGCTACACAACCTTAATACGTGAAGGTTGGGCATCCATGGGCGGCATCGCAAAAATAGCTATGGCACGAAAAATGACACGGGGTTCCTGTCTCTGCGGGAAAGTACATTGGGAATTTCGGGGCGAAATACCGGATGCCACGATCTGCAACTGCACCGCGTGTCGCCGTTACGGCGTTCTATGGGCCTATGATTATGAACATCATGGCATCTCGATAGATGATCCGCACGGTCAGCTCGTCGGATATCAGCGCGGTTCAAATGTCTTGTCTTTTAACTTCTGCAAGACATGCGGCAATCTGGTCTCATGGCGCAGGACGAAGACAGAGGACGATGGCCGATTGAGGATCGCAGTCAACCTGCGCCTTGCCGAACCTGCCGATGTCGCGGATATCCCGATCGTCCGCTTCGACGGTTTGCACAGCTTTGAAGACTTGCCGATGGACGGGCGAACGGTAACGGGCTTTTGGTTCTGATCCCGTTTTAGTCACCGAGAATAAATCAGCGCCACGCATTCCCCACAATCTCGGGGAAAGGTGACGCTTGATTTCTTTGCCATCGATATGCCCGTTTGACGGGGCAACAACAGAGCTAGTGGCGGTATTGCTGGATGCGCGTTGTGCGCAGGCCAGCAAGACCGTGGTCACTGATGGAAGACTGCCAGGAGAGGAATTCCTCCACTGTCAGTGTATAACGTTCGCAGGCTTCCTCAAGGCTCAATAGTCCTCCTCGTACCGCGGCGACAACCTCTGCCTTTCGACGAATGACCCAGCGGCGCGTGTCCGCAGGAGGCAAATCGGCAATCGTCAGAGGGCTGCCATCGGGGCCGATGACATATTTAACTCGTGGGCGTATCATTTCGGTCATTGGACACTCTACACAAACTCAAGACCATATCTGATGCACTTTAGGGCCGTACCTTTAAAAATTACCTAAGCAGTCAGAGACATTTTGTTAAGAATTTGAATGGTTTCGCCTGATTTGTTCGAGCTTTGCTGGATTCTTGTGCCAAAATAAAAAAATCATTTTATTATTTCTTGCCTCAATAACGTCCAGCAACGCCATATCTGAATTTCATAATATTATCTTAGACTTAGAATCTTGGTCGACCTGATCGCGCCTGCCGCTTGCTTTGTGGAAGCGACAGGCGCGGAAGAAGAAATTCTAAAGCGCCGCCATCAAGAGTTCTGTTTTTCCTGATCCGTAATCCAATTGGCACGTGCCGCCATGCGTTAGCGAGATGCGATCCTTCTCGTTTAACGACACAATGAAGCTTGCTGATTGCGTACTGTTTTCAGCGGACGTGGTACCAGATAGTGCAAAGGAAGTGTTGGCGTCATTGATCCTGAGTGTGACGGTGTGGCCTGAGGATGTAACGACGGACAGTGATAACGTGATCAGATAAGGGCCTGTCACGGGTACCACTAGATCCCTCAGCACATCGACCACAATATTTCCCAGCGCAAAGCCGCCTTGCTGGAGAGGCAAGTCCGTGAAGCCGGAGATGGTGCCAGCCGTGTGAGCAACAGTTTCTGCTGCGCGTCCTGCCCGCACGAGCGGACGCTCCGGCATCGAGACCTGGCCTGTACCGGAAATGGAGAGTGCAGTTTTCCAATCCGATCCATTTGCCGACGTCTTGATGGAAAAGCTGTCGTTTCCCGCCAATCCCATTTCGGCCCGGCCTGACCAACCGGATTGAAACAGCAGCGATGCGGTGTCGGTAGGCGCTGCCTTGTTGACCTTTATCTGGTGCCCACCGCCCGCATTGGTGAACAAGCTGGCCGGTGATGCCACCGTGAGCCTGTTTTGCGTGTCGGCAGAGGCGTTGATGCCCAATTGTTGGAAAGCGCCTGTTGCTGGCAGGGGGATATCCTGCCAGGTCCCATTGCTCAGCACCCTCATCTGGCCGGTTTCCATAAACCACGCACGCCATCCTTCACGCGGAACGATGTAGACCCATGCGTCGTCCTGCCACAGGCCAAGTTTCTCCACGTGTCTCTCCCATTCTCCAGTGGGTGCGGAAGCGATGAGGAAGCAATCGCCATCTTCCATCGTTTGCGGTGGTTGGTTGATTTCGCCGATAATGGTCAGTTGTGTGACCGCGTCCAACTTTTGCAGAGCTTCGTTATGCGTCACGTGTTTTTGCGCCTGAGAAGGCAATATGTAGGGTAGTTCAAGTCTCGACGTCTGTTCGGTCATTTCTCAATCTCCGTTGCATGGGAGATTGTGTGGCCATCCGATAGCCGTGGAGAAAAAAATAAAAATAATTTTTGCGCGTTAAGGTGCAGCGCCCCAAGCGATGAAATCAGGGTTTGCGAGTGCGTCCTCGTTGCTGTCCTTAACCTCGTATCGCAAGGGAAGGCCTGCAATATCAAGCGTTATGCCGCCTGCCGCGCGTAGCACGGCATCACCAGCTGCCGTATCCCACATCATGGTCCGGCTGAAGCGCGGATACACATCGGCAGCACCTTCGGCCAGCATGCAGAATTTGAGCGAAGAGCCGATGGAGATGCTGTCGATCAAACCATGTTCTGCCACGAAAGCTTCGGTCTTCGGCGTGCAATGCGAGCGGCTGATGACCGCAATCGGAATGGTTGGCTTGGCCCGGCAACGGACGTGGCGGACGTCGCTTGGTTCAAAATCGTCGGTGACTTGGACCTTACGTGCGACTTCGCCGTCTCCGGTCCACATGACTTTCAATGCTGGCGCGTAGACGACGCCCAGGACTGGCGTTCCATTGCGCACCAACGCAATATTGACCGTAAAATCCTGCTTGCCGGCAATAAATTCCTTGGTGCCATCAAGCGGGTCCACCAGAAAAAACTCGTCTTCGGCTTTGGGGACGATGCCGGCGGAGGCTGCTTCTTCGGCAATGACCGGTATGTTGGGGAAATTCAATGCAAGTGCTGCCAGAATCACGGCTTCCGCCCGCTGATCCGCCTCTGTGACGGGCGAACAGTCGTTCTTGTACGTCACGTGAGGACCAGCCGCATGCACCGCCATGATTTCTCTGCCAGCCTTCAATGTGGCCGCTGTTAAGATGTCGAGCATCGAGATCCTTCTGCCGATCGCCGGACGCGTTACATTTGGCATCCGACATAAGCGTTTAGAACCCCGTTTACAACGCAACCAGTCTGCCGCCAAGGCATGAAAATATGCGGTAACAAGTTGGGATTTTATGAGGATGAGCCGCTTTTTACAGCATTCCCTGCCAAAAATATGATCTTTGTGAACCCTCAGGTGGCATTCAATGTGGAAACACTAAATAAAAAGCTGTTTTACAGATTTTTGACTTCACATTTCTTCCGAACGCGATATGGGTTTTAGTCAAGGGGGACAGAAAATGCAGCCCCCGGAAGCAACATAACGAGACCTGTTCCATCGAGAATGGGTCCGGGGGAAAGATATGGAGTATTTTGTCCAGCAGCTCATAAACGGGCTGACTCTTGGATCGATCTATGGCCTCATCGCGATTGGCTATACGATGGTTTACGGCATTATTGGAATGATCAACTTCGCCCATGGCGATATTTTCATGCTCGGCGGTTTCGCTGCATTGATCGTTTTCCTTGTTCTCACATCCTTTTTTGCCGGTATCCCCGTCGCGGTCCTACTTTTGGTGATGATGGTCGTTGCAATGCTGATGACTGGCCTGTGGAACTGGGCCATCGAGCGCGTCGCGTACCGCCCTCTTCGCGGCTCCTTCCGCCTCGCGCCTTTGATCACCGCCATCGGCATGTCGATTGCATTGTCCAACTTCATTCAGGTGACGCAGGGCCCGCGCAACAAGCCGATCCCGGCGCTCGTGACAGACGTGTACCACTTTGGTGCGATCACCATTTCGCTGAAGCAGTTGCTGATCGTGGCGATCACCTCGGTTCTGCTGCTCGCTTTCTGGTATATCGTCAACAAGACGCCACTTGGCCGTGCGCAGCGTGCAACCGAGCAGGATCGTAAGATGGCGGCCCTTTTGGGTGTTGACGTCGACCGCACGATTTCCATCACCTTTGTCATGGGCGCAGCACTCGCCGCCGTCGCCGGTTCGATGTACCTGATGTATTATGGCGTTGCGTCGTTCAATGACGGCTTCATTCCAGGCGTCAAGGCGTTTACCGCAGCCGTTCTCGGCGGCATCGGATCGCTTCCTGGCGCTGTTCTGGGTGGGTTGCTGATCGGCCTCATCGAAAGCCTGTGGTCGGCCTATTTCTCCATCGCCTACAAGGACGTCGCAGCCTTCGGCATCCTCGCATTCGTGCTGATTTTCAAGCCGACCGGTATTCTGGGTCGCCCAGAAGTCGAGAAGGTTTAAGATCATGGCAAATATCGCTTCCGAAAAGGATATGCCTGGCTCGAGCCTGATGGTTCAGGCTGTCAAGGAAGGCATCTTCGCTGGCCTCGTGTCGCTGGGGATGTTCATCCTCTATGTCGGTATCGTCACCTATCAGGATATCAACAACCAGTTGATCTGGGGCACGCGCTGGGGTCTTCTGGCCATCTTCGTCGGAGTTGCAGCCGTCGGCCGGTTTCTCGTCGTGGGCTTCTTGCGTCCGCATTTGGACAAACGGAAGATTTCGAAGGCGAAGACCGGCATTCTGGAAATTTCCGAAGAGAAAGGCTTCTTTCGCAAGCATTTCCTGAAGATTGCGCTCGTCTTTCTGCTGATTTACCCCGCCATCGCCGTTGGTCTCTTCGGGTTCCAGGGTTCTTTGAAGCTGGTCGACAACTTCGGCATCCAGATCCTCATCTACGTCATGCTGGCATGGGGCCTGAACATCGTCGTTGGTCTCGCGGGCCTGCTGGATCTGGGTTACGTCGCCTTTTACGCGGTTGGCGCCTATTCATACGCATTGCTGTCCAGCTACTTTGGCCTGTCGTTCTGGGTTCTGCTTCCCATGGCCGGTATTCTGGCGGCGTTCTGGGGCATTATCCTCGGCTTCCCGGTCCTGCGTCTGCGCGGTGACTATTTGGCGATCGTCACACTGGCCTTCGGTGAAATTATCCGCCTCGTGCTGTTGAACTGGACTGAGGTCACCAAGGGAACATTCGGTATTTCGGGCATCGCGAAGGCATCCGTCTTCGGTATCTGGTCCTTCGATGTCGGCGCTCCCAACAACTTCGCCAAGGTCTTCGGGTTGCCGATGTCCTCGTCCTATTACAAGATCTTCCTGTTCTACGTCATTCTGCTGCTGTGCATGCTGACGGCCTACGTCACCATCAAGCTTCGTCGCATGCCGATCGGTCGTGCTTGGGAGGCATTGCGTGAAGACGAAATCGCATGCCGCTCGCTCGGTATCGATACGGTCAAGACCAAGCTGACAGCCTTTGCAACGGGCGCGATGTTCGGTGGCTTTGCCGGATCGTTCTTTGCGGCGCGTCAGGGTTTCGTGTCACCGGAAAGCTTCGTATTCCTCGAATCAGCCGTCATCCTCGCGATCGTCGTTCTTGGCGGCATGGGCTCGTTGACAGGCATCGCCATTGCTGCCGTCGTCATGGTCGGCGGCACGGAGTTGCTGCGCGAAATGGAATTTCTCAAGCATATCTTCGGTCCTGATTTCACGCCTGAACTCTACCGTATGCTCCTGTTCGGCCTGGCGATGGTCATCGTGATGCTGTTCAAGCCACGTGGCTTTGTCGGGTCTCGTGAACCCACGGCTTTCCTGAAAGAGCGCAAGTCCATTTCCGGCGACTTCACCAAGGAAGGTCACGGCTGATGGCTTCCGGAAACATTGAAATGACAAAAGACACAATCCTCAAGGTCGAACACCTTTCCATGCGGTTCGGTGGTCTGATGGCGATCAACGACTTCTCCTTCGAAGCCAAGCGCGGTGAGATCACTGCGTTGATTGGTCCGAATGGTGCAGGCAAAACGACCGTCTTCAACTGCATCACCGGCTTTTACAAGCCGACGATGGGCATGATCACGATGCGGCGGACCACGGGCGAGGAGCATCTTCTCGAACGCCTGCCGGATTTCGAAATCACAAAGAAAGCCAAGGTCGCGCGGACCTTCCAGAACATTCGCTTGTTTTCCGGCCTGACCGTGCTGGAAAATCTTCTGGTTGCGCAACACAATGCGCTGATGAAGGCGTCCGGCTACACGTTCTTGGGTCTGCTTGGCATGCCTGCCTATAAAAAGGCTGCTGCCGGTGCCATCGACAAGGCGAAATACTGGCTCGATAAGGCCGATCTGACGGATCGTGCCGACGATCCGGCTGGCGATCTTCCCTATGGCGGGCAGCGTCGTCTGGAAATTGCACGCGCCATGTGTACGGAACCGGAGCTTCTATGCCTCGACGAACCCGCTGCAGGTCTCAACCCGAAGGAATCGCTGGCGCTCAACAATCTGTTGCGCGGCATTCGCGCTGAGGGCACGTCTCTGCTCCTCATCGAGCACGATATGTCGGTGGTGATGGAGATTTCAGACCACGTCGTGGTTCTCGAATACGGCCAGAAGATTTCCGATGGCACGCCGGACCATGTGAAAAACGACCCGAAGGTCATCGCCGCCTATCTGGGTGTCGAAGATGATGAAGTGGAAGAAGTGATTGCAGAAGAACTTGGGGGAACGGTCTGATGTCCGGTGAACCCCTTCTCAAAGTCCAGAACGTCGAAACCTATTATGGAAACATTCGGGCGCTGGCGGGCGTCGATGTGGAAGTGAACAAAGGCGAAATCGTCAGCCTGATCGGCGCCAACGGTGCCGGCAAGTCGACGCTGATGATGACGATCTGCGGAAGCCCGCAGGCGCGCACCGGTTCGGTGGTTTTCGATGGCGAAGACATCACGAAAATTCCGACACACCTCATTGCTCGTCGGCGCATCGCGCAGTCGCCGGAGGGGCGTCGCATTTTCCCGCGCATGACCGTTCTGGAAAATCTTCAGATGGGCGCCAATCTGGATAATCTGAAATACTTCAAGGAGGACGTCGAGAAGATTTTCACGATGTTCCCGCGTCTGAAGGAACGTCAGAGCCAGCGTGGTGGTACGCTGTCTGGCGGCGAGCAGCAGATGCTGTCCATCGGTCGCGCTTTGATGTCGCGTCCCAAGCTGCTTTTGCTGGATGAACCGTCGCTGGGTTTGGCACCCCTGATTGTCAAGGGCATCTTCGAGGCGATAAAGACGCTCAACAAGGAAGAGGGGCTGACCGTCTTTCTTGTCGAGCAGAACGCGTTCGCCGCCTTGAAGCTGTCTGACCGGGCCTATGTCATGGTCAACGGCAAGGTCACGATGAGCGGGTCTGGTAAAGAGCTTCTGGCCAACCCTGAAGTGCGTGCAGCCTATCTTGAAGGCGGTCGCCACTGATAGGTGATTTGCGCCTGACGGGCGCAGACGTCTGTCTAAAACGGCAGATCACGATTTAGAATAAAGCTTGGCGGTGAAACGGCGAGCGAGAGAGAAAGATAGACCCTGTCACAACGATGCGGGGCACTGATGGGGAAAAAGATGCAGGGACTTTTTTTCGAAAGCGATAGCGGCGTTCGATACATCTTGCGCGGGCTGGTTGTTCTCCTCGGATTCTGGACGGCCTGGCGCACGGGCAAGTCGGTAGCAGACAGCTGGGAGAACTATCCGCGCGTGGTGGTCTACACCCTGCTTCTCGGTGTGGTGATGCGGTTCATGCATTATGCATTGTTCGCCGGACCTATGCTGAACGGCGTTTATTACCTGATGGATGTGGTTGTTTTGCTGGTGTTTGCGACCGTCGGCTTTCGCATGCGCCGGACCAATCAGATGGTCAATAACTACTATTGGCTTTATGATCGAACTTCATCATTTTCTTATAAGAAGAAAGATTGACAGCGGCGTTTTTCTGAATTCAGAATGCCCGCAAGAGTGGAACAGCCTGATCAGTTAAGGTGGGTGCTGAGCAGGCAGGGATAAACAACCCAACCATGGAACTGGGAGTAATATAATGAAGAAGTCTCTTCTTTCCGCAGTTGCGCTGACCGCAATGGTCGCCTTCAGTGGTTCTGCCTGGGCTGACATTCTCGTCGGCGTCGGCGGCCCTCTGACAGGCCCGAATGCGGCCTTCGGCGCACAGCTCCAGAAGGGTGCTGAGCAGGCTGCGGCAGACATCAATGCTGCTGGTGGTATCAACGGCGAACAGATCAAGATCGTTCTGGGCGACGACGTGTCCGACCCGAAGCAGGGTATCTCGGTTGCCAACAAGTTCGTTGCTGACGGCGTCAAGTTCGTTGTTGGTCACTTCAACTCCGGCGTTTCCATTCCGGCGTCCGAAGTGTACGCAGAAAACGGCATTCTCGAAATCACGCCTGCCGCCACAAACCCTGTTTTCACCGAACGCGGCCTTTGGAACACATTCCGCACCTGCGGACGTGACGACCAGCAGGGCGGCGTTGCCGGCAAATATCTTGCCGACAATTTCAAAGGCGCCAAGATCGCCATCGTTCATGACAAGACCCCATACGGTCAGGGTCTTGCAGACGAAACCAAGAAGGCCTTGAACGCAGCAGGCGCGAAAGAAGTCATCTACGAAGGCATCAATGTCGGCGACAAGGACTTCTCAGCTCTGATCGCGAAGATGAAGGAAGCGGGCGTATCGGTCATCTATTGGGGTGGCCTCCATACAGAAGCCGGTTTGATCATCCGTCAGGCCGCAGACCAGGGTCTGAAGGCCAAGCTCGTTTCCGGTGACGGCATCGTCTCCAACGAACTGGCTTCCATCGCAGGCGACGCCGTCGAAGGCACGCTGAACACATTCGGCCCTGATCCAACCATCAACCCTGCCAACAAGGATCTTGTTGCCAAGTTCAAGGCTGCAGGCTTCAACCCTGAAGCTTACACGCTCTATTCCTACGCTGCCGTGCAGACGATCGCTGCTGCCGCCAAGGATGCAGCCTCGGTTGATCCAGAAGCTGTTGCTGCTGCGATGAAGAAGGGCAAGTTCATGACCGTTCTCGGCGAACTTTCCTTCGACGCAAAGGGCGACCCGAAGGCTCCTGGTTACGTCATGTACGAGTGGAAGAAGGGCCCGGACGGCAAATACAGCTACTTCCAGCAGGGCAGCTAAGTCCTGCCGAAATTTAAACGGAAGCCCGGCAGCGATGCCGGGCTTTTTTCGTTGAAAGGCCCGCATCTCGTTATCGCCACAATGGAGACATCAAGGCGGATCACACATCGGTATGTGAAAATTGCAATTAGGGATAGAGATGACGACGCGGCGCACTCTAACGGGCTCCGGCATTCTTGCCATCTTGCTGGTCGTGGTCGTATCGCTCCATATGTTCAGCAATGCCAGAACGACCCAATTGTTCGGGGACATCATTGCCCGGGTTGAAACGGACAAGCCCGTCGTGGCCCTGACATTCGACGATGGTCCTTCAGCGCGCTTTACGAAAGACGTGTTGACGATCCTGAAAGACAGGAACGTGACGGCGACATTTTTCCTGATCGGCAAGGAGACCGCTGAAAATCTGCCGCAAGCGCGGCTCATTGTCGATGCCGGACATGAGATCGGCAATCACTCCTACACCCATTCCAACATGGCGTGGATGGGGCCGGGCAGCGTGAAAGATGAGATAGAGCGCACGGATGCCGCCATCCGAACGGCTGGATATCAGGGTGAAATCCTGTTTCGCCCGCCCTATGGCAAAAAACTGCTGACCCTGCCGTGGTATCTTTGGCAGCACGATCGCAAGACGATCATGTGGGATGTCGAGCCGGAATCCTTTGCCGACATTGCCGGGAATGTCGACGCCATGACGCGCTATGTCATCGACAACGCCAGAAACGGCTCCATCATTATCCTGCATGTGATGTATCGTGGAAGGGATGTCTCCCGTCAGGCCTTGCCCCAGATCATCGACGGGCTGCGCCAGCGTGGCTTCGGCTTCGTGACAGTCTCGGAGTTGCTCAAAGACCGGACCTAATGCTGCGACGTGAGTGCTTATCTTTCAGGCGGCTTAAAACCATGTCGGCACGTTCGCTTGTGGTTGTTTTCGCAAGAATAATGGTCTCGTAGCCCAGTGTGCGATAGTCGCGCATAAGCCTCTCGTATTCCGCTTCGGCTGCACCAAAATCATGTTGACGCTCGCTGTCCGTGACATAGATGTCCAGCCAGGGAGGCGTCATGAAGACAATAGGGTTATATCGGTGATGCAGCTTCAGCGTCAGAAGCAAACCATCTCCGCCAACATGGTGGAGGGCAGAAGCGGCATCAATCAGGCCTCGGTCGAAGAATACCCAGTCGCTATCAGGCGCTTGCGTGTGATCCGCCAATGCCATCGAGACGGCACGGCGAGCAAAAGCTTCCATATCGATCCATGGAAGGGCAGTGCCGCCAGAGCTCAGTTCAGCCGAAACGATCCGTCTGCCGGGTTCTTCGATGGTGGCGTAACCACGTCTTGCCAACTCCGCCAGCAGGGTGGATTTGCCGCCGCCGGAACAGCCGGAAATGACGACCAGATTATCTGATGTTTCATTCATCCCAGTGTGCCTCCAACTCTTGAAAATTTTAACTTTTTAGTTCCGAAACATTACCGTGTATTAATGTTCGAGACGGGAACCGAAAGCCAGATGTGACGTTTTGCTGGACAATCAATGAGGTCTTAAAATGAAAACTCTTCTCATCTCGTCCCTGATCGCTGTTTCGTCTGTCATCACCTTCGCGGCACCGTCATTTGCGCAGGGTGTAACCGTTACGACGACCGAACGCGTCGTCCGTCAGCCCGTACGTGATGAATACCGTCCGCGCCATCATCGTGCTCCACGCGATTGTTTCGTCAAAAAGGTTCGCACGAAGCATCACGGCCGGGTCGTCGTGCGGGAAACCCGCGTCTGCCGCTAACCGGTTGGTTTGAGTTTAAAGTTCGGAACGCGGGCGCAGTATCGGCGCCCGTTTTCATGTGTCGTGCAGGATATGGGCTGCCTTAACGGCGGCAGACGCACGGTTTTCAACGCCAAGTTTGACGTAGATCTGTTCAAGGTGCTTGTTCACGGTGCGAGACGATAGCCCGAGAATGTCTCCGATGTCCCGGTTGGATTTGCCTTTGGCGATCCAAAGCAGGACCTCGGATTCTCGGGTGGTCAGTGAAAAATGCTGGCGCAACATCACATCCGCAGATTTGTCGCTGGCGGCCATCAGCCGGAACAGATGCTCATCCGGCCCCATCGCTCCAAGAAATGTCAGTTGTAACATGGCGCGGTCCGCCTGTTGGATGGTGAGCGGCAGATCTCTCGACGTATCGTTTCTGCGGTTGGCCAACCACTCTGCGACGTGTTGCGTGACGATCTCAAGACCGTCATCCCGCCCTGTTGCAGCATTGACCAGCCGTGTTGCCTGCGGCGTTGACCAGTGGATCGCTCCGTTGCTGCGCACAGCCAGGAGATGGCGTCCTGCTGCATCCAGCGCGACCCGCGCGCTTTGCGCAGAACGTGCGTTGGACAAATGGACGCGAATTCGAGCACGCAATTCATCTATGTTGATCGGCTTGGTCAAGTAGTCTACGCCACCGGCCTCAAGCGCCCGGACGACGTGCTCCGTTTCGGTCAACCCGGTCATGAATATGACCGGAACCTGCGTCACCGCCGCGTTGGATTTCAGCCGCATGCAGGTCTCGAACCCATCCATCGACGGCATGACCGCATCGAGCAGGATGACATCTGGCGTGATGCGTTCGGCGATGTTGAGAGCAGATTGTCCTGAGGTGGCGATCAGGACAGAAAAGCCCGATTGCTCCAGCGCATCAGTCAGGAAGCCCAGCGCGTCAGGGCTGTCATCGACCAACAGAACGATATCCTTCGCTAACGCGGCAGTAGATACGCTCATGGTTGACGCTCCTTGTGTCCGGCACTCTCGAAACGGCTAAGAAATGCGGCATAACCCGCCATGTCGAAGGCGTGCACGTAACTTGCCAGTTTTTCGGTAAAAGGCAGGTTCTCTGATGTTCGTGCGAGATCGTTGAGCTTTGCCTCGATACCGCGTATATAGCCAATTTCACCCAGTTGCTGCAAATCCTTGATGTGCGACGGCCCCGGCGTGGTGATTTCGGCCTTGGCGGGTTTGACCGGTGCGGGCGTATCAGCTTCATAGACCCACGTAAGGCCTAGATGCACGGCGAGCTTGTCGCAGAGACGGCGGAGATCGACCGGCTTGGCGATCGTATCGTTGTGATTGTCGTCGCCCGCACCGGCGATTGAGCCATCGCCGATATTGGCCGAAAGCATGATGAGCGGCGCTGTCTGCCCCGCCTCGCGCAATTTCGTCACGAGCTGCCAGCCGCTCATGCCGGGCATGGAGATGTCGATGAGGAAAAGGTCTGGCTGAACGCCTTCAATAAGTGTCAAGCAATCCGGGCCGCTCTGTGCTGTAAGTACGACGAAATCCAGGGGACCTAGGACCTCGCGCATCAGTTCGCGGTGATCCTCATTGTCATCGACGACGACGATGGTCCGACGCTGGCCCGAATAGGAGACAATGGTTTTTTCCGGGGCAGGGGTCGTATTTGGACGATGAACTGCCGACAGCATCAAACGCACCTTGAAGGTCGAACCCTTGTCCTTTTCGCTGACGACAGAGATTTCCCCGCCAAGCGTGTTGGTGAGAAGCTGTGTGATGGTAAGCCCCAGACCGAGGCCTGGCATAGGACGAATGCTCTCTGCCTCACCACGCTGGAACGGCTCATAGATGCGGCTCAAATCCTTTTCGGCAATGCCGCGTCCGGTATCCGAGATGCTAAAGGTTGCCACCTGACTGCGATAGGCGACATCGAAGTTCACGGTACCAGTATCGGTGAACTTGATGGCATTGGAGAGAAGGTTGACGAGGATCTGGCGCAGGCGCTTCTCGTCTGTGCGGACATATTGGGGCAGGGCACGGGTGCGTTCATGTTTCAGTTCCAAGCCCTTTGCCTGTGCCTGTGGGCGGAACAGATCAATGATCTGGTCGAGAAAATCCTGAATGTTGATTTCGTTGGAGTAGACCTGCAAGCGGCCCGCTTCGATCTTGGAGATATCAAGGAGACCGTCTATCAGGCCGGAAAGATGATCTGCGGAACGGCGGATAACCTTGATGGCCGACTGGCGCGGTTGCGGAATTGTCTCGTCACGCTCGAGGATTTGCGCATAGCCGAGAACGGCGTTGAGCGGCGTGCGCAATTCGTGGCTGAGGCCGACCACGTAACGGCTTTTTGCGCGGTTGGCGGCTTCCGCCGTTTCCTTGGCATTTTGAAGCGCTGCGTCGGTTTTCTTGTGGGCCGCGATTTCCTTGAGAAGGAGCGTGTTCTGGCGTGAGGATTCCTCTTCCGCGACAACGCGACTGTCATGGGCAAGAACCAGAAACCAGCAGACGATGCCAGCGATAACGGCAAAGACGAAGAAAACGGCGAGGATGGTGCGGTTCACCACATCGACGGTGGTGGGCGAGGCCGTTCCCACCTGGTGAGCGATCAATGCGAGTGTCGCACCGAGTATCGCGATGGCAAGCGCTGCCGACATGACGTATCGGCCCAGACGGCTTGATAGCCGGGCCACGAGATCATTCGGCAGGAACGTACGGGCGACGGTTGCCACCTGATAGTTCAGTTTAGCTTTCGGCTTGCACATATCGTGGCAGCGGCTGTCCAGCGAGCAGCAGAGCGAGCAGATTGGCGCGGCATAGGCCGGGCACCAGGCCATGTCTTCCGGCTCGAACGGATGTTCGCAGATGGAGCAGGTAATGCTGCTTTCCTGCTTCCATTTCTGTCTCGGCTTGCGGGCAAGGTAGAATTTCCCCTTGGTGCCCCAGGCGATCAATGGCGAGACTGTAAAAGCGACGACGAGGGTGAGATAGGGCGCCAGGGATGCTGCTAAAGTACCGAATAGTCCGAAGTGGGCGGTGAGAGCGATGGTTGCGGCCAGCGCCATTGTGCCAACGCCCACGGGGTTGATGTCATAAAGATGTGCGCGCTTGAATTCGATGCCGGGTGGCGCAAGGCCGAGCGGCTTGTTGATGAAAAGATCAGCCGAGATCGTGCACAGCCATGCCATGGCGACGATGGAGAAAATGCCGAGTGTTTCCTCCAGCAGTCGGTAAATTCCAAGCTCCATCAACAGCAATGCGATCAGCACGTTGAACACCAGCCAGACGACGCGACCGGGGTGACTGTGGGTAAGGCGGGAAAAGAAATTTGACCAGGCTAGTGACCCGGCATAGGCGTTCATGACGTTGATCTTCAATTGCGAAACGACGACGAAGGCCACCATCAGCAACAGGGCGGCGTTTTCATTGGGTATCATGTAGCCGAACGCGGTGAGGTACATCTGCGAGGGATCGGCCGCGCGGTCCACGGGAACGCCGGAGCTGAACGTCAGCACGACGAGGAAGGAGCCCGCCAGAAGTTTCGGCACGCCAACCAGAACCCAGCCCGCGCCTGCCAGAAACACGGTAAACCGGTGTCGCAACTTCAGCTTGCCATCGGCGGGCAGGAAGCGAAGGAAATCCACTTGTTCGCCGATCTGCGACATCAGCGCCAGGATGACGGCAGAGGCAGCTCCGAACTCCACCAGATTGAAATCCGCAACGGTTCCGGGCGGACCGGAAGCATGGTGGATGCCCGCAAAGGCGCGCCACAGATCGAATTTCTCCCAGTCCAGAAATGCAATGAAGATGAAGGGCAGGATGTTGAGAACGATCCAGAAGGGTTGGGTGATGATCTGGAAACGGCTGATAAGGCGCACGCCATGGGTGACGAGCGGGATGACCATGATGGCCGAAACGATGTAGCCGATCCACAGTGGGATGCCGAGCGCCAGTTCCAACGCGCCGGACATGATCGACGCTTCGATGGCAAACAGCATGAAGGTGAAGGCGGCATAGATGAGCGAGGTGATGGTGGAGCCGATATAGCCGAAGCTTGCGCCACGTGTCAGCAGATCGATATCGACGCCATAGCGGATGGCGTAACGGCTGATCGGCACACCCACGGCCAACATGACGGTCGCAGCGACGAGAATAGCGAAAAAAGCGTTGGTCGTGCCGTAGGAGAGCGTAATCGCGCCGCCAATGGCTTCCAGGGCCAGAAAAGAGATGGCACCGATGGCAGTGTGGGAGATGCGGCTGGAGGAAAATTGGCGGGCGCTTTTGGCCGTAAAACGCAGCGCGTAGTCTTCGAGCGTCTGGTTGGCAACCCAGCGATTATATTCGCGGCGGACGGGGATGATGCGTTGCCGTGCGGCCATGCCAGTTTTCCAGAGGCTTCAGGAAGCCAATTGCCGGGTCGCGGGGCCGGTGGCTGTAGGCTCACAGAAAAATGGCGTCGCCCCAACCGGGCGACGCCATTCTTATAAATCAGGCAGCTGCCGACTTTGCGAGCGGCACTTCTGCAATCGTCTTCAGAACGACGGACGCGATCTGGTAAGGGCAGCCCTGTGAGTTCGGACGACGGTCTTCAAGGTAACCCTTGTAGCCGTTGTTGACGAAGGAGTGCGGTACGCGGATCGACGCGCCACGGTCAGCAATTCCGTAGGAGAACTTGTTCCATGGTGCTGTTTCGTGCTTGCCCGTCAGGCGCAGATGGTTGTCCGGGCCATAAACGTCGATGTGTTCTTTCCAGTTCTTTTCGAAAGCACCCATGAGCGCTTCGAAATACTCCTTGCCGCCAACTTCACGCATGAACTTGGTGGAGAAGTTGCAGTGCATTCCGGAACCGTTCCAGTCTGTATCGCCGAGCGGCTTGCAGTGGTATTCGATGTCGATACCGTACTGTTCCGTCAGGCGCTGAAGCAGATAGCGAGCAATCCAGATCTGATCGGCGGCGCGCTTGGAGCCCTTGCCGAAAATCTGGAATTCCCACTGACCCTTGGCCACTTCTGCGTTAATGCCTTCATGGTTGATTCCAGCTGCAAGGCATTGGTCTAGGTGCTCTTCAACGATTTCACGAGCGACCGCACCGACACTGCTGGCGCCAACGCCGCAGTAGTACATGCCCTGCGGAGCAGGGTAACCCTGATCAGGGAAGCCAAGTGGGCGGCCGTTCTCGTAGAAGAAGTATTCCTGCTCGAAGCCGAACCATGCATCTTCATCGTCGAGAATGGTTGCGCGGCTGTTGGACGAGTGTGGTGTAACGCCGTCCGGCATCATGACTTCGCACATAACGAGTGCGCCGTTTGTGCGGGCAGGGTCAGGATAGAGAGCGACTGGCTTCAGAACGCAATCGGAGCTGTGACCTTCGGCCTGCATGGTGGAGGAGCCGTCGAAGCCCCAGAGCGGAAGCTGCTCGAGTGTCGGGAATTCGTCGAATTCCTTGACCTGCGTCTTGCCACGCAAGTTTGCGACCGGCTTGTAACCATCCAGCCAGATGTACTCGAGTTTGAACTTAGTCATTACGAACCTCTCATAGGTTAAGATGCGAAGCCTTGATATCCTTCTGCGGGTGAAACTGTCTTTCGAACCGCCCCGCTTTCAAGTGCTGCCCAGACAGAAGCATTCCCCGTGCCAGTTTGACGACGAGAACCAGTGAGTCGTCTTTTTTTGGCGCGACTGGGTTCCTGAAAGCAGAAAAACGAAAAATACTCCGAAGATGAATTTTGGAAAATACTTTGATTTTCTGTGTTTTTACGCGGGCAGGCACAGTTTCTGATCAAAAATGATGCCGTTTCTCCGACGAAGCGTATTTTTCCCGCAGAAATTTCTGAGTTTCCGACGCGATCTGCATAAAGACTGTTCTTTAGACCTTCGTGATTTTGATTTGTCTATTTTTTAGGCGTTTTGATATTTTTTTAATCAGAAGGGATGTTTTTCGGCTTTTTTCGGCGTATATTCGGGTTGAGGCAACAATGCTGGCTATTCAACGAAAGAGTGAATGTCATGAGAAGCGATCCGCACATGGAAAGTGCAACGATCTACCAGTTCCCCGTCGGTGGCCGTGCAGGCTTTAAAGGTCTCCGTAAAGACGCGATCCTCCATGGGCCGACCGTCGCCGCACCGAAGACACACATCGATTTCGACAGTTGGTATCATCAGGAAGCGATCCAGGAAAATTCGGACCTCGGCAAGCCTCACAACTGAGCGTTCGACCAGACACCCTGACCCGCCTTCATGCGCGGGTGAGGTGAGGCGAGATTTCCTGTTTCGCCACCCCGCCTACGTCAATTGACGTATACGGTTTTGCAGATGCGAGACCGATAGTCCCCTCCAGCAGCGGTAAAATAACCGCTGAGCCCAAAGAGGCTGAACAGGAGAGGGGTCCTTCCTATGACGTTAAAGAAAATGCTGTCCGGCGCTTTGCTCGGTGCTATTTTGTCCACCACCGCATTCCACGGTGCATTCGCCGCTGACGACACCATCAAGGTCGGTGTGCTCCATTCGCTCTCCGGCACCATGGCGATTTCCGAAACAACGCTGAAAGACGCCATGTTGATGCTCATCGACGAGCAGAACAAAAAGGGTGGTGTTCTTGGTAAGAAGCTCGAAGCTGTCGTCGTCGATCCTGCATCCGACTGGCCGCTCTTTGCTGAAAAAGCCCGCCAGCTGATCAGCCAGGACAAGGTCGCCGCCGTATTCGGCTGCTGGACGTCGTCCTCACGCAAATCCGTTCTGCCCGTTTTCGAAGAGCTGAACTCCATCCTCTTCTACCCCGTTCAGTATGAGGGTGAAGAATCCTCCCGCAACATTTTCTACACCGGTGCCGCTCCAAACCAGCAGGCCATTCCGGCTGTCGATTATCTCGCCAGCACCGAAGGCGTCGAGCGCTGGGTTCTGGCTGGTACCGACTATGTCTACCCACAGACCACCAACAAGATTCTCAAGGCCTATCTGGAATCTAAGGGCGTGAAGCCTGAAGACATCATGGTCAACTACACGCCATTCGGCCATTCCGATTGGCAGACAATCGTTTCCGACATCAAGAAGTTCGGTTCGGCTGGCAAGAAAACCGCCGTCGTGTCTACGATCAACGGCGATGCGAACGTACCCTTCTACAAGGAACTGGCAAACCAGGGCGTAAAGGCCGAAGATATTCCAGTCGTTGCCTTCTCTGTCGGTGAAGAAGAACTTGCCGGTCTCGATACGGCTCCGCTGGTCGGCCACCTTGCCGCCTGGAACTACTTCCAGTCCGTCGATGCGCCTGTGAATGCCGAGTTCATCAAGGAATGGCATGCCTTCACCAAGAACGACAAGCGTGTAACCAACGACCCGATGGAAGCCGCCTATATTGGCTTCAACGCATGGGTAAAGGCTGTGGAAGCCGCTGGAACGACCGATACGGACAAGGTTCTCGATAGCATCATCGGCGTATCGGTACCGAATCTGTCTGGCGGCTACGCCACCGTCATGCCGAACCACCACATCACCAAGCCGGTGCTGATTGGTGAAATCCAGGCGGATGGCCAGTTCGAAATCGTGCAGCAGACTGCGCAGGTCGTGGGCGACGAATGGTCAGATTATTTACCGGACTCGAAGGACTTGATCTCCGATTGGCGCAAGCCGATGGAGTGCGGAAACTTCAACGTCGCCACAGGTAAATGCGGTGGCAAGGGTAAGTAATCCTCGCCTCTCGGCCCCTCCACAGAATCGGAGGGGCCTCAATGTCTGCACAGACGCTTTCACCACTCTCGACGTCATCCTCGGGCTTGACCCGAGGATGTGCCACCACTTCTCCAAACTCTTCGTCAGCGAGAAAATGCCGCTGCTGTTGCAGATCCTCGGGACAAGCTCGAGGATGACGTTGGGTTGGGATTGCTCTGAGGTGGAACGCGCCGTCGCTTACAGTTCTGCTTGCCGGTTTTCAAACACTGTGCTCGCTCCAAGGGGGACTTGGGATAATGTTTCTTCGTGTTTTGCTCATCATCGGCGTGCTGCTTGGCTTCGCTGCGCCCTCCGTTGCGCAGCAAACCGACCCCAAAGCCCTCATCAACGCACTCGGCACCGCAGACTTCAAGCAGGCAGAAACCCTGACCGGGCAGATTGCCGCAACAGGCGACCCGCGTGTCGTGCCAGCGCTCGAAGCATTTGCGGATGGTGACCTCTACATTCGCAAATCCGACAATCTGGTTTTTATGACCAAAGCTGCGGGTGCCAATTTCACGCTGATCGATCCGCTGACCGGTGAGAGTGCTGGCGAAGCGCCGAAAGCTGGCGTTACCAAGATCAGGGTCAATAACAATCTGCGCCGCATCATCCGCGCGGCGCTAGGCGGATTGACACTTCTTAGCCCGGAAAAATCCGTTCGTTTATCTGCTGCCGATGCCGTGCTGAAAGCGCCGAGTGCTGAAAATCTGCAATTGCTGGAGACAGCACTGGCAAAGGAAACCGACGCGCAGGTTCGCACCCGTATGGAAGAGGCGAAGGCCGTTTCTCTGCTTGCCTCTGATCGTTCGATTGAGGAAAAGCGAGCCGCTATCGAGACCATCAGAAATCTCGGTGGACGCGGTGCAATCAGCATTCTGATGGCGGCTTCGTCGGTCACGGATTCCAGCCTGAAACCCGATGTCGACGCGGCGATTTCAGATATCGAGAGCACGCTTGCGCTCTGGGATGCGGCGCAGAACATCTGGTATGGCCTGTCGCTGGGCTCGGTTCTGTTGCTGGCGGCCATTGGTCTGGCCATTACCTTTGGCGTGATGGGCATCATCAACATGGCGCATGGCGAGATGGTGATGATCGGCGCTTACTCCACCTTCATGGTGCAAGAGGTGATCCGCAGCAATTATCCTGGCCTGTTCGACTGGTCGCTGACCATTGCGCTGCCGGTGGCGTTTCTGGTCACGGGTGCTGTCGGTCTCGTGATGGAACGTGGGGTTATCCGTTTTCTCTACGGGCGTCCGCTGGAAACATTGCTGGCAACCTGGGGCATTTCTCTGATGTTGCAGCAGGGTGTGCGGTCCATTTTCGGGCCGACCAACCGCGAGGTCGGCAATCCCAGCTGGATGTCTGGCTCGTTCAGCGTCGGTTATCTGAACTTCACCTGGAACCGCGTCTGGATCGTCTGCTTCTCGCTGTCAGTGTTCTTTGCCTTGCTCGTTCTGCTCAAGCGCTCTGCTTTTGGCCTGCAAATGCGCGCTGTGACCCAGAACCGTCGCATGGCGTCATCCATGGGTATCCGCACGCCGTGGGTGGATGCGTTCACCTTTGCGCTCGGCTCCGGTGTTGCCGGGCTGGCGGGTGTCGCACTCTCACAGATCGACAATGTGTCGCCCAATCTCGGCCAGTCCTACATCATCGATAGTTTCATGGTCGTGGTGTTCGGCGGCGTCGGTAATCTGTGGGGCACGTTTGTCGGGGCGCTGACGCTCGGCGTGCTCAACAAGTTCCTTGAGCCGACGGTGGGCGCGGTACTCGGCAAAATCCTCGTCCTTGTTCTCATCATCCTGTTCATTCAGAAGCGGCCACGCGGTCTCTTCGCACTCAAGGGAAGGGCGATCGAAGCATGATTACCGGCTTCCTCCTTCGCGCGCTCGACCGCCGAATTCTGATTGCCATCGGCATTATTCTGGCCATTGCGGTGCTCGTCCCCGCATCCAACCTTTTGCTTCCCGCAGACAGTGCCTTCCGCATTCCGACCTACATCATGTCGATGCTGGGCAAGTATCTGTCCTACGCAATCCTTGCGCTGGCGCTTGATCTGGTGTGGGGATATTGCGGCATTCTGTCTCTTGGCCACGGCGCTTTCTTTGCCCTCGGCGGTTATGCCATGGGCATGTATCTGATGCGGCAGATCGGCACCCGAGGAACCTATGGCCATCCCATTCTGCCAGACTTCATGGTGTTTCTGAACTGGAAGGAACTGCCGTGGTTCTGGCACGGCTTCGACATGTTCTGGTTCGCCATGTTGATGGTGCTGGTTGTTCCAGGCTTGCTCGCATTCGTCTTTGGCTGGTTTGCCTTCCGCTCCCGCGTTAACGGAGTCTATCTCTCCATCATCACGCAAGCCATGACTTACGCTCTGCTGCTGGCCTTCTTCCGCAACGATATGGGCTTTGGCGGCAATAACGGCCTCACGGATTTCAAGGATATCCTCGGCTTTTCCGTGCAGGCAGATGGCACCCGCGCGGTTTTGTTTGCAATGACAGCCATCATGCTGGCGCTGTGTCTGCTGATCGCATCCGGCATCGTCAATTCCAAGTTCGGAAAGGTGCTGGTGGGCGTACGCGATTCCGAGAGCCGGGTGCGTTTTCTGGGTTTCCGCGTGGAAAACATCAAGCTCTTCACCTTTGTCGTCTCGGCCATGATGGCGGGTATCGCCGGAGCCTTGTTCGTGCCGCAGGTGGGCATCATCAATCCCGGTGAGTTCTCGCCAGCCAACTCCATTGAAGTCGTCGTTTGGACGGCAGTCGGCGGGCGCGGAACTTTGATCGGGCCGATCCTGGGCGCAATCCTGGTCAATGGCGGCAAGAGCTATTTCACCGGTGCATTTCCCGAGTTCTGGCTGTTTGCGCTGGGCGGACTGTTCATTGCGGTGACACTGTTTTTCCCCAAGGGCATTGTCGGTACCGTTCAGCACTATCTGGCAGGACGGCGCGAGAAACGGCAGGTGGCGTCCACCGAAGCTGCCAAGACGGCGCAACAGGCAGCGGAGTAACGGATATGAACACGGTTTCTGAAAACAGAAAGAAAAGCTTGCTCTATCTGGACGGCGTTTCTGTCTCCTTTGATGGTTTCAAAGCGCTGAACTCGCTGTCCTTCGTGGTCGAGCCGGGCGAACTGCGCGCCATCATCGGTCCCAATGGTGCGGGCAAAACGACGATGATGGACATCATCACCGGCAAGACGCGGCCCAACAGCGGCACGGTGCTGTTTGAAGACAGCATAGATCTGACGAAGAAAGATGAGGCGGACATCGCCCAACTCGGAATCGGCCGTAAGTTTCAAAAGCCAACCGTCTTCGAAAGCCACACGATATGGGACAATCTGGAGCTTGCGCTGAACCGCAAACGCGGCGTGTTCGCCACCCTGTTCTACCGGCTGACGGAAGAGGACAAGCTGCGCATCGAGGAAATCCTCGCGACCGTGCGCCTCTCCCATCGCCGCAACGATCTGGCCGCCAATCTTTCGCACGGACAAAAGCAGTGGCTGGAAATCGGCATGCTGCTGGCGCAGGAGCCGAAATTGCTTCTAGTTGACGAGCCGGTGGCGGGCATGACGGATGCCGAGACAGCGGAGACTGCTGTGTTACTGAAAGAGATCGCGAAGACCCGTTCCGTGGTGGTGGTGGAACACGATATGGGCTTCATCCGGGACCTCGGTGTCAAGGTGACGTGCCTGGCCGAAGGCTCGGTGCTGGCCGAAGGGTCGATTGATTTCGTGTCGAACGATCCGAAGGTGATCGAGAACTATCTGGGGCGTTGAGAAGGGCAAGAGAAGACTTGAACGTGCAATCACAACCCGCTTTAAATGAGAAAATTTAAATCTGGAGTTGATCGAATGGCGTTGGTTGGATTGTTGGTCATGGCTGTCGGGGGTGCTGCTATCTGGTATTGGCGGCTCAAGATGATGAAGGAAGCGGGAAGCGAGATTATCGATAAGGTGGAGAAAATGCGCGGCGCCTACAAACGCCGATCATTCCGCAAGAAAGCCGAAGTCGCACCCATCGCCTCCATCCGTGATCCGGCCATCGCCGCGGTTGCGTTCTTCATGTGCCTTGCCAACGAAAAGCCGATGCATATCGAGGCTGCCAAAGCCGTGGTGCGCGAGAGGATGGAGGGCATCATTTCTCCTGCGGATATGGAGGAAATCATTGTTTTCGGGGAGTGGGCCTCAAAGAATGTCGTCAACCCGGAAGACCCGATCCGCAGATTTCGTGATTTGTGGGCAAATGCGCTCGATATGGATGAGCGTCTCCAGTTGATCGATATCGCCGATGCTGTGGCCCTCGTGGGCGGTGAAAAGACAAATGAGCAAGAACTTGCCCTTCAAGCCTTGCGACGAACGTTACTGAACTAGGACAGGTGGATGGAATGCTGAGCGTTGACAACATCAATCTTCACTATGGCGCGGCGCAGGCTTTGCGCGGCATTTCGCTGAATGCTGAAATGGGAAAGATCACGTGCGTCCTTGGTCGCAACGGTGTCGGCAAAAGTTCGCTGTTGCGGGCCGTGACGGGGCAACATGCGCTCAGCAGCGGCAATATCAGTTTTGGTGGCGAAAGCCTCAACGGTCTCGCACCTTACCAGCGCGCCAAACGCGGCGTGGGCTATGTGCCGCAGGGACGGGAGATTTTTCCGTTGTTGACCGTGCAGGAAAACCTGCAATCGGGTTATGCGCCGCTGCCGCGTAAAGAGCGGTTCATTCCGGATGATATTTTTAGCCTGTTTCCCGTGCTGCAATCCATGCTCGCGCGCCGGGGTGGCGATCTTTCCGGCGGGCAGCAGCAACAACTGGCGATCGGCCGTGCATTGGTGACGCGCCCGAAAATTCTTGTTTTGGACGAGCCGACGGAAGGCATTCAGCCATCGATCATCAAGGATATTGGCCGGGCAATCAAGTATTTGCGGGATTCGACGGGTATGGCGATCTTGCTGGTGGAGCAGTATCTTGATTTCTGCCGGGAGCTTGCCGATTACGTCTACATCATGGATCGCGGTGAGATCGTCCACGAGGGAGCGGCAGAGACGCTGGACACACTGGAAGCACGACGTCATCTCACAGTATAGAACGACGATTTGAACGAAAGATGTGCTCACGGACAAATAAAACATTACAAAAATGTGACCGCTATGCACGGCTGCATAGCAATCATGCGCAATTTTAGCGTTTCATTGACTAAAAACGTATGTTATTGGCAACGAAACTGCTGCATGCAAGACACAATGGCGAGGCCATCTGCATGCTGCTCCCGTCGATCCCTTACATTCCACGTATTTTCCGGCATACTGTCGGGGACTTGTGCCAATAAAGGCGTGCCGATGAATTTTACGACTGCTGCTGGCCGGATGTCCCGGTTTGTTCGTTCCGTCCGCGCCATTGCCGCGGGATTTGCCATTCTCACGGCCACAAGCTCCGCAGCCTTTGCATCAAGCTGCGGTGAGACCACTCAGCCGGGTAGACACGCGTTTTCGCTAATGTCTGAGGGGTCTAAACGCAACGGTGTTTATTTTGTTCCGTCTTCTTATGACGGTCGTAAAAAAATGCCTGTCGTGTTTGATTTTCATGGCAGCAACAGCAATCCGAACGGACAACTGGACCGCAGTGGTTGGGACAAGGTCGGCGAGCGTGAAGGCATTATCGTCGTGGCGCTTCAGGGCAGCCTGAGTGGCGAATTGCCGGGCACGAATGCCTGGAACGTTCCCGGCGTGACGAAGCGTGATGGCGGCCTGGATGAGCCTGGTTTCATCCGCGATGCCATCGGCATGGTCAAGTCCAAGCTGTGCGTGGACGAGGCGCGGTTCTACGGCTCCGGCTATTCCGGCGGAGGGCGCATGTTGTCGCAATATCTATGCAGTGGCAGCAACGATTTTGCCGCGGCAGGTTTCGTTGCCTCGCTGCGCGCTGGCCTTCCTCAGGAAAATGAGGGCAAGTGGGCCCCGGACGCAAAAAGCTGCGCGCCTGCAAAGCCGCTGTCCATCGTCGCTTTTGCTGGCCTGAAGGATCCGGCCAACCCCTATCAGGGTGGCGGAAAGCCATATTGGCAGTATAGCGGCGAGATAGCGTTGAAGCGCTGGGCGGAAATGGATGGCTGCAAGGGTGCGGTCAAGAGCAAGTCCACCGACAGCTTCACGGTTAACTCCTACGATGTCTGCAAAAGTGGCTCACGCATCCATTCCTATGTCATCGATGCGTGGGACCATGCATGGCCACGTGCGACGATGAAGGCGGATGTCGTTGCATCGGCCGCGGCCATCATCCGCAAGCCATCAAGCGACGCCACGGCGAAGGTGCAGCAGGTGGTGGAGCGCAAATTGCCTTCGACAGATACGGTCCAACGGCTTGATGCGGCTGAAAGAATGTGGGACTTCTTCCAGAATACGGAAGGGCAGATGGTTGTCGACGCCACCGCGAAGACGGATTGCTCGGTGAAAGCGGTTCCCGCTTCCGCATCCGCCAAAGCTTTGGAGACCACGTGCAGCCAGACCAGCAAATCATCTCTCAACAGCGCCCGCAGCGTGCCCGCGGTCGAGGGCGCATTGTAACGAAAGCTTTGGCAGGACGCAGCCGTCTGGACGAATTGTTTCAGGAAGGCTGCGCCAAGATCAGGCTTCCCGAGACGTTCTCTCATGAAATGGAAGCCATTCTTATCAACTCCTCCGGCGGATTGACCGGGGGAGATGAAATCGAATGGCAAGCGGTGGCCGGCGCAGGTACATCGTTGGTGGTGACGACGCAGGCCTGCGAAAAAGTCTACAAGGCGGCGTCCGGCACGACCACGGTTACAGCCCGCATATCCGCTGGCCCGCACGCCAAACTTCACTGGCTCCCGCAGGAAACCATTCTCTTCAACCGCGCTTCGCTGACCCGCCGGCTGGAAGCGGATATCGATGCTTCCGCCGAATTCATCGCTGTCGAAGCTGTTCTTCTCGGTCGTCAAGCCATGGGCGAAGCGATGGAAGAGGGGTTGTTTAGGGATCGGTGGCGCATCCGCCACGGCGGCAGGCTGGTTCATGCCGAGGATATCAGGCTCGATGGGAGAATTGCCGAACTGACCAGTGCCGCCCCGGTTCTTTCCGGCCAGGTGGCATTCGCGACACTCCTGTATATCGGCCCTCTCGCTGAGGCTCTTTTGCCTAAAATACGTGCTGTTGCCGGGTTTTCCGGCGGTGCTAGCGAATGGCAGGGAAAGCTCGTGGTGCGCCTGTCGGCTTCGGACGGATTTACCTTGAGAAAAATGCTGTTTCCGATCATTTCGCTCTTGCGGAATGGTGCGCCAGTGCCGAAAGTCTGGAATCTCTGATGCGCGAATTGAATAAGAGTTCGAGTGTCCTTTATGCGTCCTCAACAACGCATGGCGCTCTACAGACGGGACAAACATGAACCTCACCCCCAGAGAAAAAGACAAGCTTCTGATTTCCATGGCCGCCATGGTGGCGCGTCGGCGTCTGGAACGAGGCGTAAAGCTCAATTACCCTGAAGCCATTGCCCTGATTACCGATTTCGTCGTCGAAGGTGCGCGCGATGGCCGCGCTGTCTCTGATTTGATGGAAGCCGGCGCGCATGTCATTACCCGAGATCAGGTCATGGATGGCATTGCCGAGATGATCCATGACGTGCAGGTGGAAGCGACGTTTCCGGATGGTACCAAGCTGGTGACCGTTCACGAACCCATTCGCTGAGGACGCATCATGGCACTTGAGCTCCGTCCTAACTGTGAATGCTGTGACAGGGATCTGGCCCCCAATAGCTTGGATGCCGTCATGTGTTCGTTCGAATGCACCTATTGCAGCGACTGCGCCACCAATGTGCTAGGTGGCAAGTGTCCCAATTGCGGTGGAGAACTGGTGCGGCGTCCGATCCGTCCGGCGGAAAAGCTTGTGAACAATCCGGCTTCGACGAAGCGGGTTTTGAAGGCACAGGGTTGTTTGCCCGCCAAAGCTGCGTGACGATGAGAGGAAAAGATCATGATCCCAGGTGAAGTCACTGCCGCAGATGGCGAGATCGAACTGAATGCCGGGAAACCGACCACGACAATCGAGGTTTCCAATACGGGCGACCGGCCTGTTCAAGTCGGTAGCCATTATCACTTTGCGGAAACCAACGCGGCTCTGGCTTTCGAGCGGGGGAAGGCGCACGGCATGCGTCTGGATATTCCTGCGGGAACCGCTGTTCGCTTCGAACCCGGCCAGAAGCGCGAGGTGACGCTGGTGCCGTTTTCCGGCAAGCGTGAAGTCTATGGTTTTCGCAAACTCGTCATGGGGAGGCTTTGACTATGAGTGCCGAACATTATAACGGAAGCTGCCAGTGCGGTGCAGTGAGTTTCGAGGTCGATGCCGATCTGGACAGAACGGTGGCATGCAATTGCTCGCGCTGCAAACGGCTCGGTTCCGTGCTCACCTTCGTACCGAAAGACCAGTTCACGCTGCTCTCAGGCGAAGGCCATCTGACAGAATATCTTTTCAACAAAAAACAGATACAACATCTTTTTTGCGGTGATTGTGGCGTAGAAAGCTTTTCCTACGCCAACGCGCTGGATGGCACGCCGATGGTGGCGGTAAACGCCAATTGCCTCGATGGCGTTGATGCACGTTCGCTGAAACCACACGCCTATGACGGTGCTTCGGCATGATCTCATGCATTCAGATGCTTCGTTTTTCATGCGGTCTCGTGCTGCTTTGCACCACCCTGCCATCGGCCGGTTTTGTCCGTGATGTCCGCGCACAGGATACACCGGACTGTGCCGAGCCGACGACGCAGAGTGACATGAACAGCTGCGCCGCGCTCGATTACGAAGCAGCAGACAAGGATTTGAATAAGGCCTATCAGCAGGTTCGCAAAAAGATGGGTGATTGGGACAAGAGCACCGACGACGACAGCAAGGGTGCAGTCGAAGCCCTTGTCGCCGCCCAGCGCGCCTGGGTAGAATTCCGCGATGCCAACTGCGAAGCGACAGGTTTTCAGGCGCGGGGAGGATCGATGGAGCCGATGCTCGTCTCCTCTTGCCTTGCCGATATGAGCACCAAACGCGCCGCAGAACTTCGTGAGCTTTCGGACGGTTTCTGATGGTGTCGCGGGTGGAGCAGCCACCAACATCTGATAGCCATCGTCGCCTTGCCGGCATCTCGTCTATATTGCTTTCCTCCGTCTTCCAAGGAGCCTGATTCCTATGCCTTACAAGATTTCCCGCGCATCCTACGCCAGCATGTTTGGTCCCACGGTGGGTGACAAAGTCCGTCTTGCCGATACCGAACTCTTCATCGAAATCGAAAAAGATTTCACGACCTACGGCGAAGAGGTCAAATTCGGCGGCGGCAAGGTTATTCGTGATGGCATGGGACAAAGCCAGGCCACGCGCGCTCAAGGCGCTGTCGACACCGTCATTACCAATGTCGTCGTCGTCGATCATAGCGGCGTCTACAAGGCCGATATCGGTTTGAAGGATGGCCGCATCCACGCCATCGGGAAAGCCGGTAATCCCGATACGCAGCCGGGAGTTACCATCATTGTCGGTCCCTCGACCGAGGCGATTGCGGGAGAAGGCAAAATTCTTACAGCTGGTGGTATGGATGCCCATATCCATTTCATCTGCCCGCAACAGATCGAAGAAGCCTTGATGAGTGGGGTGACCACCATGCTGGGCGGCGGCTCGGGTCCGGCGCATGGCACGCTGGCCACGACCTGCACGGGCGCTTGGCACATCGAGCGCATGATCGAAAGCTTCGATGCCTTCCCTATGAATTTGGCACTTGCGGGCAAAGGCAATGCGTCCCTGCCAGCCCCGTTGGAAGAGATGATCCTTGCGGGTGCATCCTCGCTGAAGCTTCACGAGGATTGGGGTACCACGCCTGCTGCCATCGACAACTGCCTGACGGTTGCCGATCAGTTCGATGTGCAGGTGATGATCCACACCGACACGTTGAACGAAAGCGGCTTCGTGGAAGACACGATTGCCGCCATCGACGGGCGCACCATCCACGCCTTCCATACGGAAGGGGCGGGCGGTGGCCACGCGCCTGACATCATCAAGATTTGCGGCAACCCCAACGTCATTCCGTCGTCCACCAATCCGACGCGGCCCTATACGATCAATACGCTGGCAGAGCATCTGGACATGCTGATGGTTTGCCACCATCTGTCGCCGTCGATACCGGAAGACATCGCCTTTGCGGAAAGCCGCATCCGCAAGGAAACCATCGCGGCTGAAGATATTCTGCACGATATCGGCGCGTTCTCGATCATTTCCTCTGACAGCCAGGCCATGGGCCGCGTGGGGGAGGTTGCGATCCGAACGTGGCAGACGGCGGACAAGATGAAGCGGCAGCGCGGTCGGCTGAAAGAGGAAAAGGGCGAAAACGACAATTTTCGTGTTCGCCGTTATATCGCGAAATATACTATCAATCCCGCCATCGCGCATGGTATCAGCCACGAAATCGGTTCGATCGAGGTTGGCAAGCGTGCCGATCTTGTTTTGTGGAACCCAGCCTTCTTCGGTGTAAAACCGGAAATGGTGCTATTGGGCGGCTCGATTGCCGCGGCTCCCATGGGCGATCCCAATGCCTCGATCCCGACGCCGCAGCCGATGCATTATCGACCCATGTTTGCGGCTTACGGCAAACTGCGCACCAATTCTTCTGTGACCTTCGTATCACAGGCGTCTCTGGATGGTGGGCTGGTACAGCGCCTCGGCGTTGCCAAAAAGCTTTTGGCCGTGCGCAATGTGCGCGGTGGTATCTCCAAGGCGTCTATGATCCACAATTCGCTGACGCCGCATATCGAGGTCGATCCTGAGACCTATGAGGTTAGGGCGGATGGTGAGCTTTTGACGTGTGAACCGGCAACGGTTCTGCCGATGGCGCAGCGTTATTTCCTGTTTTAAGAAGCTTGGTCGGTTGCGCTGAAGCCCGCGGCTGGTCGGGCGTCCCTCGCATATGCCCACATCCGAAATCCAAACTACCTCATGAAATCATTAATGATCGTCATAGGTTGCACCTGTTTTCCACTCTTTTGGAAATAGGTAAATTCGGGTTTAAATAAAATGGGCATCTGCTCGATCGGGCCATAGACGTCGGACCTTTTGCCCTCCGTTCAAAGGCCCGTAGCCTGAAAGACCATTGCAGTCACGAGCGGAATTAAGCATATATTTACTGTCAAAAATAATTTTAAAATATACCTATGGTAGATAAAAATTTATACAACCACTTTACTTTCAGCCAATCTCTGAAGGTTATCGATAGGTCATGCAAGGGGAGGTGTGATGATTGAACATAAAAAAAAAATGATTTCGTTAGAAATGAGTTTGAGCGAGGCTGGCCAAGGCCAAAATCTCCGCAATTTTGCAGCGAAGATGGTTTTTATTTCCATTATCCTATCCGTCATCGTCAGTACCGCAGTTATCGCTGTGGGCGCATTTTTCGATGTCTTGCCGCTGCCGCTTTACAAGGCGCTGGCTTACAGCGTGGTCATGGCATGGATCGTCGGCGGCATCGTCACCCTGATCTTATGTGCCGTCCTATCCAAAGCGGTTCGCAAGCTGCACGATTCCCATGCGGAGTTCGAGCGGCTGAGCAAAACCGACACGCTCTCCGGCCTTGCCAACCGTCGTGCGTTCAATCAGTGTTTCGAGGAAGTCCTTGACGATGCTTCGCTCGCGATCTTCGATCTGGACCGGTTCAAGGGCATCAACGATAATTATGGCCATGCTGCCGGAGATGTCGTCATCAAGAAAGCTGCTGCAGCCATCGCCGATGTCTTCGGTGAGTTTCACTGCGTGGCCAGACTCGGCGGCGAGGAGTTTGCGGTCATCGTTCGCGGTGGTCACATCAAGGATCGGCTCGCTTTGATAGAGCTGGCACGTATTCGCGTGTCTTGCCTGACGATCAACTTCAACTCGCATCAGGTGCAGACAACGGTCTCTGTCGGTATTGCCGATATTGATTCGGCACGTTCCAAATACGACACGTTTTCGGCTGCCGACAAGGCGCTTTATCTAGCCAAGGCCTCCGGTCGCAATTGTGTTCGCCACGAAAGCGACCTGCCCATTGCACAAGCCGTGGGAGACCTGAAGGCGACTTTGGCGGTCGCATCCTAATTTGTGGATTATCGACGTTTTTATGTCGTGGATCTTGCTGCTTTCACCATACGCGGCTTGCATTCGCTGGCAGCATCCTTCAGGTTTCGGTGTCGATGAAAACCAATTCCGGATGACTTCATGCTGCGCGTACAGTCCTATCTTCCCGCTGGTACACCGGGTGACGAACCCTCCGGTTATGTCACACTCGCCCATGACCAGAGGCACCTGCGTCGCAAGTTGCTGCACCTCCAGAATGATGAAATGGTGATGCTCGATCTCAAGGAGCCTGTGCTGTTTGCGCATGGCGATCTGCTGGTCATCGAGAATGGTGATCTCGTTGAGGTTCGAGCAGCCACAGAAAAGCTGTTTGAAGTCACGGCCAAGAGCACGCTCCATCTCATCGAGCTCGCCTGGCATCTCGGCAACCGCCATCTTGCCGCGCAGATCGAGGAGGGTCGGATCGTCATCCTTCGTGACCACGTCATCCGCGCCATGCTGGAGGGATTGGGTGCAACGGTGCGGGAGGTGGAGGAACCGTTCCAGCCTGCGCGTGGTGCCTATCATGCCCATGGCGGTCATTCGCACGGTCACGATCATCACAACCACAGCCACGACTGATCCATGACGCACAAACGTAGCGTCGATGCCTTGCTGAGATTGATGGCATGGATGTCTCCTGCCTTTCCGGTCGGAGCCTTCTCCTATTCAGGCGGGCTGGAAAGCGCCGTAAATGATCGGCGTCTATCGACAGCGCTTGATCTTCGCAACTGGATCAGCCTGCTTTTGCAGCGTGGAACGCTGTGGAACGATGCCGTTCTGTTGGCGCAGGCTTGGCGCTGCCATGACGACTTGGAAGAGCTGGGCGAGTTGACGCAACTGGCGCAGGCCTTGGCGGGTTCGGCAGAGCGCTACCGCGAAACGGTCCTGCTGGGCGATGCCTTTGCGGATGCCGCCGCCGCATGGCCGAATGCTGTTTTTCAACGTCTGGCGAAATCAACACCCTATCCTGTCGTCGTGGGCGCGGTTGCCTCTGCACATGGGGTTGACCTTGAGGACGCACTGGCGGCCTATCTGCATTCCGGTGTGTCGCAATTCGTGTCTGCGGGTATTCGTCTGGGCGTTGCAGGCCAGAAAGATGGCGTTGCCATTCTTGCGTATCTGGAAAGCGATATCGCATCCGTGGCAAAACGTGCGGCGGTCTCGACGTTGGATGATCTTGGCTCTGCGACCATTCTTGCCGATACGGCATCGATGCGCCACGAGGTGCAGGAAACGCGGCTTTTTCGGTCATGAGAATGGCGTAGAATTTGCATGCCTCTTTTCAATGGGGCCTCGAAATCGCTCGTATGGAATAAAATGTCATCCGGAAGGAAAATCCAATGAAATCGGGAAATGGTCCACTTCGGGTCGGTATCGGTGGGCCTGTCGGCTCCGGGAAAACGGCTCTGACAGAAAAACTCTGCAAGGCCATGAGCGCCGATTACTCGGTCGCTGTCGTCACCAACGATATCTATACGAAAGAGGATGCTGAAGCGCTGGTGCGCATGCAGGCGCTGCCTTCCGAGCGCATCGTTGGCGTGGAAACGGGAGGTTGCCCGCACACGGCTATTCGCGAAGACGCGACCATTAATCTCCAGGCCATTGCCGGTCTCAACGAACGTTTTCCAGATCTCGACATCGTCTTCATCGAATCCGGCGGTGACAACCTGGCTGCGACGTTTTCACCCGATCTAGCCGATATCACGCTCTACGTTATCTCCGTCTGTCAGGGTGAGGAAATCCCGCGCAAGGGTGGCCCCGGCATCACACGCTCCGATATGCTGGTCATCAACAAAAAGGATCTTGCGCCTTATGTCGGTGCCGACCTTGGCGTGATGAATACGGACGCTAAGCGCATGCGCAAGGAGATGCCGTTTGTTTTCACAGATATGAAGCGCGGCGAGGGCGTGGGAACCATCGTCGACTTCCTCCGGCAACATGGCGGGTTATAAGGCTGGAAAATAATCGAAGTGGAATCGAGGCCGTTTCAACGATCTCGATTTCGATCAACCCGCTTGCTTCTTTCATCCGAAGAATGAAACAGGAAACACCGGACCGTCCCGATGTTTCCTTGGCTATCGCTGATAACGTTATTCTGCGGCCAGTGGCGGCAGACGCAGAACATTGCTGGCATTGTCGTTGTTGTTTTGGCCTGCACCGTTTTTTCGCTCGATGTTTGCCAGACGCTCTTCAAGGCCAGACAACGCGTCTTGATTGGTACGGGCCGCTTCCGATAGTTCCTCGCTGGACAGGACCGGATGCTCTTCCTCCTTCTTGCCGATGAAGCGACCGAAGATGCGACCGAGAAGTAGTGACAGGTCGTCCATGATCAGGAAGAAGGCAGGAACGACAACCAGAGACAGGACAGTCGACACGATGATGCCGCCAATGACGGCAATGGCCATCGGGGAACGGAAGGATCCACCTTCGCCCACGCCCAGCGCAGACGGCAGCATGCCTGCCGACATGGCGATGGAGGTCATGATGATGGGGCGCGCTCGCTTGCGCCCAGCCTCAACCATGGCATGAACCCGCTCTATGCCGTGACGACGCATTTCAATGGCGAAATCCACCAAAAGAATGGCGTTTTTGGTCACGATACCCATCAGCATCAGGATGCCGATCAGGACCGGCATCGACAGCGCGTTGTTGGTGATGATGAGAGCCACCGCCACACCGCCGATGGCCAACGGTAGCGAAAACAGGATGGTGAAGGGCTGGATGACATCCTTGAACAGCAGAATGAGAACTACCAGCACCAAGAGCAGGCCGAGCAGCATGGCATTGGTAAAGCCCTGCTGCATTTCACCCTGTACCTTTGCGTCGCCACTTTCGGCAAGACGCACGGTGGCGGGCAGCTTGGTCTCGGCAACGATGCGCTTGAACTCTGCCGAGGACGTGTCCAGCGCCGTGCCAAACGGGACATCAGAACCGATGGAGACCACGCGGTTGCGATCGTTGCGCTTGATCGAACTTGGACCCTCGGAGTAGTCAATGTCGGCAACGCTGGAGAGTGGCACCGTGGCGCCCGTTGCCGTCTTGATCTTCAGGGCCCGGATGGAGGCCAGATCGCGACGAACGTCGAGCGATGCCTGAACGCGGATCGGGATTTGCCGATCATCCAGAGAAATCTTGGTGAGCTGGGCATCGATATCGCCGATGGTCGCCACACGCACCGTCTGCGATATCTGCTGCGGCGTAATGCCAAGGCGAGCGATCTCGTCCTTGCGCGGACGAATTTGCAGTTCCGGGCGTGGAAGTGCACCTTCCGAGCTGATATTGACGAGGATCGGCGAGGCGCGAAGGTGCGCCTCCAGGATGCTCACCGCTTTTTGCAAATCCTCTTCGCTCGACGACAGGAAGTTGAAGCTCAGTTCCCGTTCGCCACGATCGTTCAGCTTGATGATACGAACGTCCGGTATGGCATTCACCTTGGCGAAAATATCCCGCTCCACATCCCATTGTGGCCGTGTTCTGCCCCTGTCCTCGACTTTGGGAAGGTACGGGCCGATCAGCGGTATCGAGCCCAGCCCGCTGTTGACGAGTGTTTTCAGCAACGAGTGATCGATGTTCTGGAGAATGACGCGGACCGTCGCACGTCGCAACTCGAGGTCGCCCTTGGGCGATGCGCCGCCAAGAATGAAAACGCTTTCGACGCCGTTGATATCTTTCACGGCCTGATAGATTTTCGATGTCGTTGCGTCGGTTTCTTCAAGTTTTGCGTTTGGTGGAAGCTCTACTGACAGCACGACGCGCGATGCGTCATCCGGCGGCAGGAAGCTGCCTGGAACGCCGCTGAGAAGCACGATGGAGCCGACGAGGAAGCCGATGGCACCCAGCAGTGTCAGATAACGCGCCCACCATTTGCTGGTGGTCGCCGTGACCATCCGCGTATAGGATTTCATCAGCCAGCCGTCATTGTCGTGGTGATCATCGACAGCATCATCGGAACGCATGAGATAAGCGGCCATCAGTGGCGTGATGAGACGGGCGACCATCAGTGAGAAGAACACCGAGAACGCAACTGTGAGGCCGAACTGAATGAAGTACTGACCCGGTATGCCCGGCATGAAGGACACCGGTACAAAGACCGCGATGATGGTGAAGCTGGTGGCGATGACCGCAAGGCCGATTTCGTCGGCGGCCTCCAGTGAGGCACGATAGGGCGATTTGCCCATCTTTATGTGGCGGGATATGTTCTCCACCTCCACGATGGCGTCATCAACCAGAATACCGGTCGCCAATGTCAGTGCCAGGAAGCTGACGAGGTTGAGTGAGAAGCCCAGTACGTCCATGACCCAGAAGGTGGGGATAGCTGACAGTGGCAACGCCACGGCAGCAATCAGCGTCGCGCGCCAGTTTCGCAGGAAAAGCAGGACCACGATAACGGCGAGAATCGAGCCTTCGACGAGCGTGTTGAGGGCAGCTTCGTAGTTGCCATAGGTGAAGTAGACGGAGTCATCGACCATTTCGATGGAGACATCGGGATGGTCTGCGCGCACTTTATCGAGATTTTGCGCGACCGTTTCCGCAACGGAGACCTCGCTTGCGCCTTTGGAACGGAAGACGGCAAAGGTCACGCCCGGGTTGCCGTTGAAGCGTGAAAAGGATTTCGGCTCTTCATAGGTGTCGGTGACGGTCCCGAGTTCCGACAGCTTGACGAAGCGACCATTGGACAGCGAAATCGTGGTGTTGGAAAGCTGCGCCACATCACGGGTATCGCCTAAGGTGCGGATTGTCTGCTCGTTGCCCGCCACCTGTCCGCGACCAGAGCCGAGATCGATGTTGGTGCCGCGCAGCTGAGTGTTCACATCCGATGCGGTGATACCGTAGGCATCGAGTTTGGCTGGATTGAGAGACACACGCACTTCGCGGTCCGCGCCGCCGTAACGGTCGATCTTGCCGATACCCGACTGGCCCTGAAGCGCCCGCTTGATGGTGTCGTCCACGAACCAGGACAGTTCTTCCAGCGTCATGTTGGGCGACGAGACGGCAAAGGTCTGGATTGCCTGTCCTTCGACATCGATCTTGCTGACGACTGGCTCTTCGATATCCGCAGGCAACTCGCTGCGGATTTTATCGATGGCATCCTTGGTGTCCTGAACCGCTTCTTCCGTGGGCTTTTCGATGCGGAACAGAACAGTGGTCAGCGACTGACCGTCTGTGACCGTGGATTGAATCTCATCGATACCGCTGATGGACGAGACCGCGTCTTCGACCTCCTTTGTGACCTGCGCTTCGAGTTCAGAAGGTGACGCGCCGCTTTGCGTGACGGTAATGGCCACCACCGGCACGTCGATGTTGGGAAAGCGGGTGATCGGCAGATCATAAAATGCCTTGACGCCTAAAAACAGCAGCAAGGCGAAGCAAAGCAGCGGTGCGATCGGATTGCGGATGGACCATGCGGAAAAATTCATGGTGTTCTCTCAGTCAGTTCGAGGCTGCGGCATCAGCCGGTACCGGGTTGATCTTGTCACCATCGCGCACGAATGCGCCCGCTTTTTCGACGACCACGTCACCCACAGAAATCCCGTTTTTGATTTCCACGAAACCACCGTCCTGAATGCCGATTTCGACAGCCACCTGCCTGACCACGCCATTTTCGACGCGCCTGGTGGTCGAACCATCGCGGCCTGAGGTTACGGCGGAGAGCGGGAGTGCCAAGGCGTTGGCGGAGGCTATCACCACTTCGGCGCTACCATACATACCGGCGCGCGCCGGGCTATCAGCCGGCAGCAGAATATGGACGGAGCCGAGGCGCGTTGTCGCGTCAACTGTGGGTGAGACCAGCCGTACCTTGCCTTCTATCTTGTTGCGACCACCAGCAACCGTGATGACTGCCCGTTGCCCGGGCTCGACTTTCTGGATGTCGGTTTCCGAGAGATCGGCAACGAGTTCGATCGCGTTGTCCTTGATAACCGTAAAGAGTGGATCGCCGCTGCCGCTGGCAATGGCACCGACACGGGCATTCTTCGCCGAAACGATACCAGCTACAGGTGTTTTGACGCTGGTGCGCGATAGTTTCAGATCGATATCCTTAATCTGCGCATCCACGACCTTGATGTCGGCTTCACCAACCGTGACGGCCTGTCTGGAGGCCTGAAGGCGGGCCTGAGCGACATCGGCCGCGGCGGCGGTCTGTTCGACCTGAGAAACCGAACCAGAGCCTGATTTGCCGAGACGGTCTGCCCGGTCACGTTGGCGAATGGCGTCGTCGTAATTGGCTTGCGACTCTATGACCTGAGCGTTGCTTTGCGCGACGGAGGCTTCCGCCTTGGCCCTGTTGGCTTGCAGCTGACTTTTTTCCAGGACGAGGCTGTCCTTCGAAAGCTCGGCAAGCGAGGCACCGGCCTCAACCTTATCGCCGATATCGACATTCAAGGTGTCAATCGACAAGCCATCCACCAGCGGCTGAACATAAATCTCATCGACTGGCCTCAGTGTTCCAGTCGCCACGACACGGTCCACGAGATCACGCGTCGTTGCTTCACTGACGACGATGGAGGGCAGATTTTTGCGGTCCGCTCCACCCTGCGCACCAGCAAGCCCGGGCGCAATGAGTGCCGAAACCATGAGGATCGCGAGCCCGGGTGCGATTGTCTTACGCTGCATGTGCCTGTCCGTTCCAGATATCGGATCGCACTTCCGGCCAACACATCAGGTGCCTTTGAAGGTCATGCGAAAATGAAAGCAAAAATCCGGGTGACAAAACCTTCGCCCACCTCGCAGATTTCTGCATCCTTCAAGAAACATGCCCATCTAAAAAAGGCAAAATTTATCGCAAGGCAAATATTCAACTTTGTCGTGATGGAGTGTAATTGGTCACGAGAGGTAATTCAATCCGTCTTACAGGTCGGTTGGATCTACATTTCGTATGTTAAATCTCGTGGCTTGGTTGGTTCCTATGGGAAGCTCAGGGCGCGAAAAATTGCTCCGCGCCCTGAAGATGGTGATGTCCTACTTCAACGCAGCATCGGTGATTTCAGTTGTGAATGCACCGGTCGGCTCCTTTGTGATGACGGGGTCGGAGCCACCGCCCAGCAACGTTTTGACGGTGCGGTCGTAATCGGCTTTGTCGAGAGCGCCCGTGGAGCCGGCGGTCAGCTTGGCAACTTCCGTCATCATGCCCTTCTGGTGCGCTTCGGTCTGCGCGCCGGATGCGTCGTTTTCCAGGATGATGTCGGCGGCATCGTTGGGGTTTTCTTCCGCCCACTTCCAACCCTTCATGGAGGCGCGCACAAACTTGACCATGTTCTCCTTGAACTTGGCATCCTTCAACTTGTCTTCCAGCACGTAAAGGCCGTCTTCCAATGTCGCGACGCCTTCGTCCTCGTATTTGAACGTGACGAGATCGCTGGCTTTCACGCCTGCTTCCAACACCTGCAAATATTCATTGTAGGTCATGGTGGAAATGCAGGCGGCCTGCTTCTGCAACAGCGGATCGACGTTGAAGCCCTGCTTCAGCACCGTCACGCCATCGGCACCGCCAGTGGTCGGAATTTTCAGGTGCGCCATCCACGACAGGAACGGATATTCGTTGCCGAAGAACCAGACGCCCAGTGTCTTGCCCTTGAAATCATCAGGCTTGGTGATGCCGGTTTCCTTCAGGCAGGTCAGCATCATGCCGGATTTCTTGAAAGGCTGGGCAATGTTGACGAGTGGAACGCCCTTTTCACGGGTTGCCAGCGCAGAAGGCAGCCAGTCCACGACCACGTCTGCGCCGCCGCCTGCCAGAACTTGGGCAGGCGCGATGTCAGGGCCGCCAGGCTTGATATCGACGTCGAGACCTTCGGCTTCGTAAAAGCCCTTGTCTTTTGCGACGTAATAGCCAGCGAATTGAGCTTGGGTCACCCATTTGAGTTGAAGTGTGACCTTTTCGGCAGCCTGTGCGCCGAACCCTGTCATCAGGGTCGCTCCGGCCAGAAGCATGGATGCAAGTCTGTTTTTCATCGCTGTTCCCTTTTTTGTTGTTTACGTCCGTCCACTGCGGACGGACGGATGCCAGAAAGTGACGGCGCGCTCTGCCAGCGCCACCAAACCGTAGAAGCCCGAACCTGCCATTGCCGCGACGGCAATCTCGGCCCAGACCATATCCACATTGCTCCGGCCCATTTCGGCCGAAATGCGAAATCCCATGCCCACGATGGGCGTGCCGAAGAACTCGGCGACGATGGCACCGATCAGCGCCAGCGTGGAGTTGATCTTCAAAGCGTTGAAGATAAAAGGCCAAGCAGCCGGAAGGCGCAGTTTCACCAGGGTCTGCCACCAGCCAGCAGCATAGGTGCGCATCAGGTCGCGCTCCATGTGGCTGGAAGCGGAGAGCCCCTGCACCGTGTTCACCAGCATGGGAAAGAACGTCATGATGACGACGACAGCGACCTTGGACTGCCAGTCGAAGCCGAACCACATGACCATGATCGGCGCGATGCCGACGACCGGCAGCGCCGAGACGAAATTACCGATGGGGAGAAGCCCGCGTTGCAGGAACGGTGAGCGGTCAATAATAATGGCGATGGCAAAGCCCAGACCACAGCCCAGGATATATCCGGTCAGCACAGCTTTGAGAAACGTCTGCCGGAAATCCGCCCAGAGAATGGGGACGGAGCTGACGAGACGAACGAAGATGGCGCTGGGCGCCGGCAGCAGGATTGGTGGAACGGAAAAGCCGCGCACCATGCCCTCCCACAGCATGAGGATGGCCGCCCCGAAGATGAGCGGGATGGCAATGCCGCTGGCGCGTTGTGCAGCAGGTGTCTGAAAATGCTGGCGCACCAGCCATTCGTTCAAAGCCCAGGCGGCAAGCCAGAACAGCACCGCGCCGATGACCCAGCCGGGACTGCTCATGGCCGCTCTCCCATTCTTCTGAGAACCAGCGTATGGGCGATGCCGACAATCGAGACGAGAATGGCGGCAACGCCGGCAGCCATAAACAGTGCTGCCCATATCTGCACGGTCTGGCCGTAGTACGAGCCGGAGAGAAGCCGTGCGCCGAGGCCAGCCACCGCACCCGTTGGCAGTTCTCCAACGATGGCTCCAACCAGCGAAATGGCGATAGCGATTTTCAGTGAGGTAAACAGGTAGGGCAGGGCGGACGGCCACTGCAACTTCCAAAAGATTTGCGAGGGTGCCGCATAATAGGTGTGCATCAGATCCAGCTGAATGCTCTCAGGGCTGCGAAGCCCCTTTACCATGCCGACGACGATGGGAAAGAAGCTGAGATAGGTGGAAATCAGCGCCTTCGGCAACAGGCCGGAAATGCCGATGGAGTTCAGCACGACGATGATCATCGGTGCCACAGCGATAATCGGTATCGTTTGGCTTGCAATGATCCAGGGCATGACGGAGCGGTTCATCGCGCGGTTATGGACGATTGCCACGGCCAGCAGAATACCAAGCCCGGTGCCGATGGCAAAACCCAGTAGTGTCGCCGAGAGCGTAATGCCCGCATGATAGATAAGGCTGCGCTTGGAGGTAATGGCCTTGTTGACGGTCGTGTCCCAAAGCTCTGCGATGATCTGGTGCGGCGCGGGCAGGACGGGGCGCTCCTGTGCGAAGGTTTGGGGCAGTAGTTCGGAGAAGCTCGGTTGCTGGCCTGCTCTTGCCGCCTGATCGCGTGCGAAGGGCATGTTGAGGTAGACGACTGCGATATGCCAGATAACGAGAATGGCGAGGAGGATGGTGAGGACGGGGAGAATGTGGTGACGAAGGGTTGCGACATGCAAAAATGAAAACGGCTCACTCCTCATAACTATGCCCCGCCTTCAACCCTTCGCGCACGCGGTGTGCAATTTCCAAAAACTCCGGCGTCTCTCGAATTTCCAGAGGTCGTTCACGTGGCAACGTCGACTCGATGATATCAGTCACCCGGCCGGGGCGAGGGGACATGACGACGATCTTGGTGGAGAGGTAAACCGCCTCGGGAATGGAGTGTGTGACGAAGCAGATGGTCTTGCCGGTGGCGCTCCACAGTTTGAGAAGCTGCTCGTTGAGATGGTCGCGGACGATCTCGTCCAGCGCACCGAAGGGCTCGTCCATCAGAAGAAGATCAGCATCGAAGGCGAGCGCGCGGGCGATCGAGGCGCGCTGCTGCATGCCACCGGAAAGCTGCCAGGGAAATTTCTTCGCAAAGCCGCTGAGATTGACAAGATCAAGCGTGCGTTTTACCCGCGCCTGCTGCTCGTCCCTCGTGTAACCCATGATTTCAAGCGGCAGGGCAATGTTCTTTTCGATGGTGCGCCATGGGTAAAGGGCCGCTGCCTGAAACACATATCCATAGGACCGGTCCTTGCGGGCGTTTTCAGGCGTCGTGCCGTTGACGGTGATCTCACCTGACGTGTGCTTTTCCAGATCGGCGATGACGCGCAGAAACGTCGTCTTCCCGCATCCAGACGGACCGATGAAGGACACGAACTCGCCCTTCTTCACGTCGAGATCGACGTTGGACAGTGCATGAACCGGTCCGTCGCCCGTTTTAAAGGTAAGGCCAAGATTTTTGGCGGAAACGACGGAGAAGGAAGGCGGTGCTGTCATTGGCATTTCGGAAGCGGTCCCCAGCTTGTGCCATCTTTAAAATTAATCGTGTAGCCCTTGGCGCTCTTTTTGAGATCGACCGTTTCCTTCGATTCTTTTTCTCCTTCGCTCTCGCATTGGGCTGTAATTTTGAAGCCGGAAGCGGTCTTCGTGGCATTGCCGGAAAAAGCGCAGAAGGCGGTGGATGTGGTAATTCCCTCATCGTTCAGCAGGAAAAATGTATCCGCACCGCTCGATTCTCCTGTCTTGGAATAGGTGCATCCCTCTGTTTCGCCATAAGCGCCATCAAGAAAGGTAGCGCTGCTGGCCGTAGAGGCGAGTAGCGCGGACATCATGGCGACCATCAAAAAGGTCTTCATTTTTACACCCCGCTCGCCGGTATGCCTGTGCGTTCCACCTTGCGGGGCGCGACGAGTTCTTTCCATGTGGACAGCGCCTTGCTGACGGCGGGGTAGGGCTTGCGGGCCACGAACTGGCCGTGGCCTTCCCTCGTTTTGACCGTGCTTTCCTCGATCGCCACGACACCGCGAGAGAGCGTGAAGCGCGGTAGGCCTTTGACCTTCTGTCCTTCGAACACATTGTAATCGATGGCAGATTGCTGGTTTTTCGCAGTAATGGTTTTTTGGCGGTTAGGGTCCCAGACGACGATGTCGGCATCGCTGCCGACGAGGATTGCGCCCTTTTTCGGATAAAGATTCAATATCTTGGCTATATTGGTCGAGGTCACAGCAACGAACTCGTTCATCGTCAGGCGGCCTGTTGCCACGCCATGTGTCCAGAGCAGTGGCATGCGGTCTTCGAGCCCGCCGGTGCCATTCGGTATTTTGGTGAAGTCTCCGACACCGTTCCGTTTCTGTTCGGTCGTGAAGGCGCAATGGTCGGTGGCCACGCATTGGAGCGACCCTGCGGCAAGTCCGGCCCAGAGGCTGTCCTGATGCTGCCTGTTGCGGAACGGCGGCGACATGACGCGGCGGGCAGCGTGGTCCCAATCGGGGTTGGCATATTCGCTCTCGTCCAAAATCAGATGCTGGATCAGCGGTTCACCATAGACCCGCATGCCATTCTGCCGCGCCCGGCGGATGGCTTCATGCGCCTGTTCGCACGAGGTATGGACGACATAAAGTGGCGCACCCGCCATATCCGCGATGATGATGGCGCGGTTGGTGGCTTCGCCTTCGATCGAGGCTGGCCGAGAATAGGCATGGGCTTCCGGACCGTTATTGCCTTCCGCCAGCAATTTGGCCTGCATCTGCGCAACGATATCGCCGTTTTCCGCATGCACCATGGGAAGCGCGCCGAGTTCCGTGCAGCGGGAGAAGGACGCGAACATCTCGTCGTCATTCACCATCAACGCACCCTTATAGGCCATGAAGTGCTTGAAGCTGTTGATGCCCTTGTCCTGAACGACGGTCTTCATCTCGTTGAAGACCTGCTCGCCCCACCAGGTCACGGCCATGTGGAAAGCAAAATCGCAGTTGGCCCGCGTCGCCTTGTTGTCCCAGCGATTGAGGGCATCGAGCAATGATTGTCCGGGTTCCGGCAGGCAGAAGTCCACGACCATCGTCGTCCCGCCGCTCAAGGCCGCGCGTGTGCCGCTCTCAAAATCATCCGCCGAATAGGTGCCCATGAAGGGCATTTCCAGATGCACATGCGGATCGATACCGCCGGGCATCACGTAGCAGCCCGTCGCATCCAGAACGCTATCGCCGGAAAGGTCCGGCCCGATCTCGACGATGACACCGCCTTCGATTTTGACGTCGGCCTTATACGTCAGGTCGGCGGTGACGATGGTGCCGTTCTTGATGATGGTGGTCATTCCACGATCTCCGCAGTTTCCAGCACCGCGTGTAGCAATACATTGCAGCCGGCAGCGGCCCATTCGGGAGAGATGTCTTCGGCCTCGTTGTGGGAAAGGCCGTCCACGCAGGGGCAGAAAATCATGGTGGAAGGCGCGACCTGGGCTGCCCAGCAGGCATCGTGGCCCGCGCCTGAAATGATGTCCATGTGGCTGTAACCCAGCTTTAACGCTGCGTCGCGCACACGACCGACCAGAGCGGGATCAAAGGTCACCGGATCGAAATGGCCGATGGCCTCTATTGTGCAACCAACGCCGAGCTCCTCCGCAATGTTCGGGATTTCCTTCTCGAAGATGGTGCGCATTCCATCCAGCTTTTCCTGCGAGGGTGTGCGCAGATCGATGGTGAAAACCACTTTTCCGGGTAGCACATTGCGGGAGTTGGGTGAAAAGATCATCTGCCCGACACCGGCAACCGCGCCGGGTTGATGGGCCATCGCGACATCCTGCACCTTTTCCAGAATGCGGGCGGCCGCGAGCCCTGCATTGACGCGCATGGCCATGGGGGTGGAGCCGGTATGCGCTTCCTTGCCAGTCAGCGTCACCTCCAGCCACCAAAGGCCCTGGCAATGGGTAACGACGCCAATCTGTTTGCCCTGCGCTTCGAGGATTGGTCCTTGTTCGATGTGATATTCAAAATAAGCGTGCATCTTGCGTGCACCGACTTCCTCTTCGCCAAGCCAGCCGATGCGTTTCAGTTCGTCACCATAGGTCTTGCCTGCCGTATCGGTACGGCCATAGGCGTAATCGAGGTCATGCATGCCAGCAAATACGCCGGATGCCAGCATGGCGGGGGCAAAACGAGCGCCTTCCTCATTGGCCCAGTTGGTCACGACGATTGCGTGTTTCGTTTTGATGTCGAGGTCGTTGAGGCTTCGCACCACTTCCAACCCGGCTAGAACGCCTAGGACGCCATCAAACTTTCCGCCGGTCGGCTGGGTATCGAGATGGCTGCCGATATAGACGGGCAGCGCTTCCGGATCCGTGCCGGGGCGAGTGGCGAACATCGTGCCCATGGCATCGACGCCCACGCTCATCCCTGCGGCCTCGCACCAGCGTTTAAAGAGGTCACGGCCTTGCGCATCTTCATCCGTCAGGGTCTGGCGGTTGTTTCCATGGGCGATGCCGGGTCCGACTTTTGCCATGTCCATCAGACTGTCCCACAGACGGTTGCCGTCGATGGTCAGGTTTTTTCCGATTGCTTCATTTTTTGCGGGTGTTTCCGGCATGCCAGTCTTTTCCTCACCTGTTTTGGACGTCATCATGCAAGGGGCGTGCCGTTCGCAGTAGGATTCGATGAAATACGAAAGCAGAGCGGCATGCAGTTAATTTGACCGACTGGTAAACATTGTTATTTCGGACTTTGACGACTAGAAGAAATCGAGGGATTTTCACCGTGTAAAGCGGTATTTTATGGTTGAGCTTTCATCACCGATTATTTTTTGCCCAAACCGACCTGCCAATTGCATTTAAAACAGACAGAGATTCTTCATGGCCATACCCAGAGCGGCGAAAACGCAAAAACGAACGCGGATACAGGAAGAAAAAGAAGAGATCATTTTAGAAGCGGCTTTGGATGTCTTTTCCGTAAATGGCTTTCGCGGCACGACCATCGACCAGATCGCCGAAGTGGCGGGCATGTCGAAGCCGAACGTGCTCTATTATTTCCGTACAAAAGAGACCATGCACCGCGCCTTGATCGAGCGTGTGCTGGATACCTGGCTGGACCCGCTTCGTGCTTTCGATGCCAAGGGCAATCCAGAAACGGAAATCAAATCCTACCTTCGCCGCAAGCTGGAAATGGCACGGGACTATCCCAGAGAAAGCCGTCTGTTTGCCAATGAGGTCCTGCAAGGTGCGCCTCATGTGGAAGATGAATTAAAAGGTCCGCTGAAACAGCTGGTGGATGAAAAGGCTGACGTCATTCGCACCTGGGCCAAAGCCGGACGGATCACGGCGTGCGACCCTTATCACCTGATCTTCTCTATTTGGGCCACGACCCAGCACTATGCCGATTTCGATGTTCAGGTCCGCTCAGTTTTGGGATCAGCGCATGCAGGCGAGGGGCGGTTTGAGGACGCAGCGCGGTTTCTGGAGCAGCTGTTCATGGGTGGTCTGGGCATCATCCCGGCGTCGCTCAAAAAAACATGATATAAATTATCAACTTTATACTTTACTCTAAAACTCATCTTTACTATCGTGCAGCCAGTCTGAGTGAACAGGCAGCGGGTTTTGATAAAAAGGTGAGGCATGGCGCGAAAAGAAAAGAAGAAGGCGGAGCGAAACGGCAAGCGGGAGAATCGCTCGCAACAGGTCGCACCTTCAGCGTCTATGCAAGCAAAAGTTGCGCCCAAAAGCTTTCTTTACGTCGGCGGACGTGACTGTCAGGTCGCCCATCTTCGCCAGATTGCCAGCAACTTCGATGCGGAACTCATCCACCACGACGGCGGCCTGCGAGAAGCTGTTTCGCGCATTGATACGCTTCTGCCGTCGGTCGATTGCGTGTTTTGCCCCATCGACTGTATCAGTCATGATGCGTGTTTGCGTGTAAAGTCCGGCTGCAAGAAATTCGGCAAGACCTTTGTACCGTTGCGAAACGGCAGCAAATCCAGTTTGGAACGAGCGCTCCAGACGATGAATGATCCCAGTGCTACGAACTGACTCTATCGGCGCGCTTCTGCGAAAAAGGCGGCGCTGGCAAGAGCCAGCCAACCCAAGATCATGCCGAGCCCGCCAATGGGTGCGGCCATGGGGAACAGACCGCTTTCGGTAAAATGTCTCGAGACGAGATCGGCTGCGAAAACGAGTGTTCCCAAACCAAGCAGAGCCGCTACGGGTGCAGCCGTCTTGATGCGTTCCCAACCCAGGTAGAGGCCGAGAAGTACAGGGGCGTGGGCCAAGCACATGGCTGAAGCGTTTCCCAGCAGCTGCGTCGCGCCCGTATGTGTTGCCGCAGCCGCAAGGGCGACGCCTGCTCCGCCCAAAATACCCGAGAGGAAAAGGCTTGTCGGGCGCAGCCAGCTGCTTTTCATGGGCGTGGTTCTTCCTGGTTTTGCATATGGAAAGCCAATCGCTCGACGGGCGCCCAGATGATCTCGCGAAGCTTCGGGTTTTCGATGGTGTCGTTCATCGCACGGCTGAAGCACAGCAGCCATTCGTCACGCTCGGCAGCGCCGATGGGCGCAACAAAATGACGTCTTCGCAGCATGGGATGGCCGTGTTTCTCGACATAGATCGGCGGGCCACCAAGATAGCCGATCAGATATTCGGTGAATTTGCTCTCGCTGCCTGACAAATCCGGCGGGTGGATGGCGCGGCAGTTGGCGGCTTCCGGCAAGGTGTCCATCAACTCATAGAAGCGTCGCGTCAAGGCACGAACCGTGTGCTCCCCACCGATGGCCTCATAAAGCGTGATGGTTTCATCTGCCACGTCTCGCCGTCTCCTGTTCGAGCCGTTTTGCGGCTTTCGTTCACAAAGCGCAACTGTAAACGGCAGATGCGACAGAGCGTATTGCCGCACTTGGCGAGTGTGTATCAACCGAAATTGCGAAGAAGGTCCAGTCCCTTGGCGAGTAAGGCGTTGGCTTCATCCTCATTGGCTGCTTCAACATAGCAGCGCATCTCGGGCGCGTTGCCGGATGGTCGGAAGTGGATGGTGCTGCCATCGGTCAGCGTGACGCGAAGTCCATCGATATCGCTGGTGTCCTTAACGGTCCCCACAGGTGCTAGGAAGGCATCCAGGTTGGCGCGAGAAGACCGCAGGTGATCCATGATGGCGGCACTCTTGTCCTGCGGAAAATCCTGCAAACGATCGGCAGCAGCGACGGGCAGCTTATAGGCGGCAGCGATCTGTGACATCGGCTTCTTCTGGTCCGCAGCCAGCTTCAAGGCAGCCAGCAGCGGCAGGAAGCAGTCGCGCGTTGGAAGTGGGGAGATGGTTTTGTCGCCGAGGTCGAACGGTGACGCCGTCAGAAATCCACCATTGGCTTCGAAACCGATGATGCCGTTTTTATCGGCGGCCAGCGCTTCATCCATTCCAGCAATCACGAAGGGTGAACCAACCTTGGTGCGCACGACCTCAAACGCGCCACTCGATTCGATGCCGGAATTGGAGGTCACCGGGGTGACAACCACATCCGCTCTCAGGAAGTTCGCGGTCATCAGACCGATGAGATCGCCGCGCAGGGGTATGCCATGTTCATCGGCCAACAAGGGCCGGTCGCCATCACCATCGGCGGAAATGATAGCGTCGAACTGATGTTCTGCAGCCCAAGCTTTGAGCTTTTCCAGCGTATCGGCGGAGACGGCCTCCGTGTCGACGGGAATGAAGGTCTCGGAGCGACCGAGTGCTACGACATCTGCTCCATAATGTTTCAGAACATCGACAAAGAGATCACGGGCAACGGTGCTGTGCTGGTAGACCCCGACTTTGAGACCTGTCAGGGCTTGGTGCGGAAGCAACGAAGCATTGCGCTGAAAAAACAGGGTGTTGGCTTGCTCAGCGTGGCTATCAGCCTGCGCGGTGTCTGCAGTCACACCATCGGCTTCAAATTGCTTGGCGATTTCAGCAATCGCCAATTCGTCCTTCTTGTCGATCTCTCCATCCGGACGATAAAATTTGATGCCGTTACGATCTGCGGGAATATGGGATCCGGTGATCATCAGAGCTGCGGCTTTCAACGAATGACCGTAAAGCGCCAGAGCGGGGGTTGGCAGCGTCCCGCAATCGAGCGGGGTCAATCCGGCTGCCTTCAATGCGCCAATGCAGGTCTGTGCGATATCCGGGCTGGAATCGCGGAAATCCTGGCCGATGAGGATCGGATCCCCGGCCTTCGCCATGCCAGAAGCCAGAAGGTGTCTTGCAAAGGCTGTTGCGTAGATTGCCGAGGCCTTGCCTTTCAAATCCTGTGAAAGTCCGCGAAGACCGCTCGTTCCAAACTTCAGGCTCATGTCAAATGCTTCCTTATGCCGGTCGTTTCATGCCGTTTCGATCCAGATGATCGCGAACGTAACGCAATAATGCGTTGCATCGATCCCAATCGAGATGTGTTCAAGGGTGGTAGCCGATCAGGAATGAACTCTCAAGTTTTGACAGCTCTGACAGACGGAGGCTATATCAAACCCCGCGCCGGGATGGCTCATTTTGACGGAATTGGATTGCATGGATACTGTGTCGATAGACAATCGCGGCGATTTCGGCCTGTGGGCCATAGAACGCGCGAAAGCCATTATTGCTGTCGAAGGGTCAAATCTGGCGATTGCCTCTCGGCAAGGCGACGATGTCGCCATTCGCGAGGCCGCAAATGCTCTTGGCACCGCAATCTCTGCTGCATTGTTGGAGGTTTACGACGGTCTCGCACCGGAGGACTGATCGCCCTTGTCCAGACCGGAATAGCGTAACGCGATGAAGGCTGTCAGGCATGCCACGGCGAAAGCGTTGAGGTTGAACAGTTTGGCGAGATCAGGCGCGGTCCAGATATGCATTGCGTCACCGATCAGATAGCGCGTGAACAGAAATCCGGCGAAGACCACACCGGTCATGCCAATCTGCCACATCTTTTCGTTTGCCTTGAACGACAGGGCGACGAGCATGATGCAGGCGGCAAAAAACAGCTCTGTTCCAGCTGCGGTGCCAAACAGCTTGGTCTCAAAGATCGTATCGATGGTGCCGATCAACGGCAGTGCGACACGTGCAGCAAGCGCTGATCTGCGGGAGATCAGGGGAATGGCCAGAAAAAACAGCATGGAGGCAACGCTGATCAACGATGCCTCGACGCCATTTCCAACCAGCCACCAGATGGACAGAGGGTAGAACGGTTTGTTCAAGATGATGACCCAGGCAACGGTCATCGTTGCTGCGGTCAAGGGATCACGCGTTCCATCCTTGTTTGTCATCGGTTAGCGTTTCGCGGGCGAAAGTAGATAGTGGCCAACGCCCCATACGTCGCCTTTTGCATGGCCAAACAACCCGGCTGTGGCGAGGAAGAAGAGTCGCCAGCGACGCCGCCACAGAACCGCGTCTGCGCCGTAAACCTGCTTCAAGATCGGGGTAATACGCTCAGCTTCCCGGTCGAAGTTCGCCAGCCAGTCCATGGCCGTGCGGCGGTAATGTTCACCCGACCATCGCCATTCAGCCTCAACTTCATACGTATCGTCGAAGCGGTGCGGAAGGTCGTGTGCCGGCATGATGCCGCCGGTAAAGAAATGCTGTGCGATCCAGTCAGTCGGGTCGCTGGGGCAAAACCGGTAGGAGCGGCTTTTGTGGGTGAAGACGTGAATGAACAGTTTGCCGTCCTCCCGCAGCCAACTGCGCGTCCTTTCAAACAGCGTGCGCCAGTTCGACATGTGTTCGAACATCTCGACGGAGACTATTCGGTCGTAGCTCCCAGATGGTGCAAAGTCATTCATGTCTGCTGTGATGACAGTCAGATTGCGGATGCCATGACGCTCCGCCTCACCAAGAATATAGGCGCGTTGTGACGCAGAATTGGAGACGGATGTGATGCGTGCATTGGGAAACTGGCGTGCCATGTAAAGCGAAAGCGACCCCCAGCCGCAACCCAGTTCCAAGATGTCCATGCCGTCGGTGAGATTCGCATGCTTGACGGTTTCGGCCAAGGCTGCCGTTTCAGCGTCGTCCAGCGTCGTGTTGGCGCTGGGGTAATAGCAGCAGGAGTATTTTCGCTGTTGTCCGAGTACCAGAGAAAAGAATTCTGCCGGTACCTCGTAATGTTGGCGATTGGCGTCGTCCGTGTTGGTCGCAACGGGAAAATCCGTCATCCTTTGCGTGAATGTCTGCTCTTCCTCTTGGGGAGATTTTTCCAGCTTCCGCTTGGTGCGGGCGCAAAGAAAATCGATGCCAGCCAGCGTCAAGCTGTCAGAAAGCGGTGCCCGTTCCGCAGCGTTGATGGCGAAAGCCAACATGTTCATCCTATTCCTCCTCTTTTCGTGGTCCAGGAAAGAACGCGTTCACGCGTCTTTGCAAGGATTTGAATTTCTCACCCCGCGAGCGCAGCATGTGCTCTTCCAGCGGCGGGATGCCTGACGCGTGCACGAGCAGCCAGTACATCAGCGCAGGTGCGAGCAACGAAGCCCAGCTCAATGGTGAGGGTCCCGTGAGGGCCATCAGCGGCCAAGAACACCAGAACAGCCACTCGAAAAAGTAGTTGGGATGACGAGAGTAGCCCCACAGACCTTCTTCACACACCTCGGTTTTCGCTTCGGGCGTTTTGCGGAAATGCGCAAGCTGCCGGTCCGACACGGCTTCGCCCGCAAGTGCGACGAGCGCAAGCATTATGGCGGTGATGTCCAGCCATGTGGGGAATGGTGATGGATTGGAGGCGGCGAGATAGATCGCCAACACGAGGATAAACCCTGCCAATGCCTGTATCTGTAGAAACTGGAACAGGCGTTTGCCAGCTTTGCTGCCCCAGTCTTCTACCAGCTTGGCATAGCGCGGGTCTTCGCCGCCGCCCTTTGTGCGGGTCCCGATATGACTACCAAGCCTGATCGACCATATGGCGATGATGATGAAAGCCGCTATGCGCCGCTCGAATGTGCCTTGCGCGGCCAAAGCGGCAACAAGTCCGCCGATCCCCACGGCGAAGGACCAGATGGTGTCGATCCAACCGCTGGCGCCGGTCTTTCGCTGTATGGCCCACGCGGACGTCATGGCAAGACTGAGCCCAATGGCAATCAAGATCATCAAACCGTAGTTCATCGGGACATTCTTCCGCACTGATATGTTTCTGCTTTCAACAGACTACGGCGAAGAACACCCCCTGGTTTGGTCGGGAAAGAAAAAAACCGATAAGACGTTTTCGGGTGATCCAATGAAACTTTTCCACCGTTCTAGCCTTCAGTACATCACGACACAGTCAAACTGTCGGAGGAGACGGTGATGAAAACAGCATTCCCCTACGCCATCTGCATGGTCCTTTTTTCTATGGGCGCCGCTTCGGCCGCAGACATCAACGGTCAGTGGTCGCGCGGCGATGGCAACGCCAAGGTTCGCGTCGCGCCTTGCGGCGGCGATATCTGCGCCACCAACACTTGGATCAAACCCGGTACGCCGACAGAGAAAGAGGGTGACAAGCTGGTCATGAGCATCAAGCCGACCTCTGACGGAGAGTATGCTGGAACCGCTTTCGACCCGCAGCGCGATCTGACCTACAAACTGACGGTGTCGGTCAAGGGCGATACGATGACAACCAAGGGCTGCGTTCTTGCTGGCGTTATCTGCAAGGGCGTCGAATGGTCGCGAATCAACTGATGATTTTCGGAAATTGGGGCTAAGATGAAGAAACGCGCTGTAGCTTATCTTTCGACGCTGGTGGTGTTTGTCGCCATCGATTTTGTGTGGCTGAGCGTGATGGCAGATGTGCTCTATCGGCCGACATTGGGGCCGATGCTGGCGCCGGAGTTTCGGCCCATCCCCGCTATCCTGTTCTACTTTATCTATGCCGCAGGACTGACCTTCTTTGCCGTGCGCCCGGGCCTTGTTACAGCCAAGCTGGGGACGTCAACGCTTTATGGCGCAATGCTCGGTTTCATGGCCTATGCGACCTATGACCTGACCAACCAGGCGACGCTCGTCACCTGGACGACAACGTTGACGGTTGCCGATCTGATCTGGGGCTCGCTGCTGTCGGGCGTTTCGGCTTGTGCAGGTCATTGGATCACCGAGAAGTTTGGCGGTCGCATCGCTCGTTGAAGGACGCGGATGTCTGCTTCACGCGACGTCGAGCCGACGGGTTCGTTTTTCGTCACGCCTCTCTATTTCAGGTTCATCATGGCATCTCGTTTAGTGACTGTGTTCGGAATTTCTATCGCAATGATGCTCGGAGGTGGGGCCTTGGCGTCGGAAAAGATAAAGTCTTCGGTCAAATCAGGCGAGGCTAGAGTCGACGTCGGTGGTTTCAAGCTCAACAGCATTCTCCTGCCAGCCAAGAAAGGCGCAACGCTTCCGCCTCTCGTCTTCATTCACGGCGCCAGCACTAGCCTTTATGACCCGATGTATGCGTTCCGTGAAAAGCTGGAGGGCAAAGCGACGTTGCTGTTCGTTGACCGGCCCGGTCACGGCCGCTCCGATGTGGGGCCGAAGGCAAATGTCTCACCCGATGCACAGGCAGATGCCATCGCGGAACTTATGAAAAAACGGGGCATCCGCAAGGCGATCATCGTCGGCCACTCCTTCGGCGGCGCCATCATCGCCGCCTTTGCCGTGCGTAATCCAGACATGGTAGAAGGCCTTGTTTTTCTGTCTCCGGCGCTCTACCCGTGGCCGGGCGGGGTTTCCTGGTATTACGATGCAGCACGGCTACCCTTCGCCGGGGTTCTGTTTAGCACGCTCATCGCGCCTCCAGCCGGCGCATTCGCCATGGATGCCGCTGTTAAATCTGTCTTTGATCCCAACCCACGCCCGTCGGATTATATATCGAAAACAAAGGCGTATCAGGCGTTGCGGCCCATCGCCTTCCGTCACAATGCGCAGGAAGTGGGTGGCTTGAACGCATGGGCAAAGACGGCGTCTCCAGCATTTCGCGACATCAAGGCAAAGACCGTCATCATTGCGGGCGATGCCGACAAGGTTGTCTCAACCGATATCCATTCGCGCCATCTCGCGCGTGATATCAGAGGCGCCGAACTCATCGTCGTCCATAATCTCGGCCATAAATCCGATTTTGTTGCAAGCGAGCTCGCCATTGCAGCCATGGAAAAGATTGCGGGCAAAAAGCGGAACCTCAAGGCCATTGCGAAGTCGTTAGAGGCGAAGATCGCCAGTGACGGAAAATAATCTTCCGATCGGCTGGTGGCTACCAGGGAATGTCGCTGCCGTCATAAGCGATGAACGTCCCGGATTGCTCCTGATGCAATTTGTCCAGTGACGACAGCATCGCATGAGCGGCCTCTTCTGCAGAGACGGTATTGTGGCCACGCGAGTACGGATCTGACAGGCCGGTCCGCACCGTTCCCGGATGGATCGACACCACGACCGCCAAAGGGTGTGTGCGTCGGTACTCTATTGCGCAGGTGTGAACGATCTGGTTCAGCGCCGACTTTGCGGCGCGGTAGGACATCCACCCGCCCAGTCGGTTATCGCCGATAGAACCGACGCGTGCCGACAGGAACGCCGCGATGGAACGCTGTTGTCTGTCCAGCAGCGGCAAAAAATGCTTGGCGATCAGCGCTGGTCCCACTGCGTTCGTTCTGAATTGCTCCAGCATAATGTCAGGGTCCAGGTATTTCAGCGATTTTTCCGGCGATACGCCGTTCGTCGTCAGAATGCCGGTCGCGCAGACAATAAGATGAACGGGACCGCCGGAGACCGCTGCTGCCGCTGCCTCGACGCTTTTCTCGTCATGCAGATCAAACCCGTCAGCCCTGCGTGAAAACGTGAAGAGTTCGCCAAGCTGCGGCTGTTGCTCCACCAGACCAGCAATTGCTGACCCTACGCCTCCACTTGCCCCTAGGACAATGGCGCGGAAGTTTGGTGGCAGGGAGGATAGAACGGGCGAGGGCAATGTTTCCATGTGTTATAAACACCCAGCGCAGCAAGAGGTTCACGTGATTGCTGATGGGTATTAAAGTAATTCATTCATGCCTCTCGGCAAGGCGTATCTTTGTGATCCCGATGGAAACAATCTGACTGTGCGTACGTTTTCGCCAAACTGATCTCACCATTTGGGGCGTAGGTCGTTTTAACGATAGAATATTCTGGAATAGCAGATGGCAAAACATCGCGACAAATCAAACCTGCCTTCAAAGATTTGTCCGGTTTGCGGCCGGCCGTTTTCATGGCGAAAGAAGTGGGAGAAGAACTGGGACAGCGTCAAATTTTGTTCGCAACGGTGTCGGGAGACGAAAGGAAGATCGTGAGGCCATCACGATAACGGAGGGCGTCAATTGAGCTGGTGTTGCAGGGCTTCTATCGCAGCTTTAGTGTCGCCATGATGGCCCAGCACGATGTGTTCGGCCGAGGTAGGGAGGGGGTGCTCTTGTCTCAGGACGCACTCTCTCAATCTCCATTTTCTAGAGAGGACTACTGAAGGTGTTTTCGGAAAGCCCGCGCCCGGTACCAGCGTCTTTCTACTTGTGTTCTCGTAATCTCAGGAGCCAAGAAGGGTCGTCGTTTCGATTGATCGCGCCGCTGATTTAATTTTATCTGGTGGCAACCGGAGGCGATGATGGATGATTTGAAGAATGCGCTTAAGGCGATGAAAGCGGCCCACGATTCGGCTTCGGCAGTCAATGGAGACATGCTTGCACATCTGATTGAGATGGCGATCCGTCAAGCTGACTAAGAAATCATGCAGGAGAAGAAAACGAAGGTACGGCCTTGAGGAAGATCAAAAGACAGCCAGAGCGTAAGCGCCGCATATGGCCGTGGCTGGTTTTGTTCGCTGTTACGCTTATGACAATTTATGCCTATGGGACGGCCGTCACGGCTTGGGAAGATATGTCGAGGACTTGGCGGGATCTGGTGCAGCTTTTCTGGTGGATTATACCCGATGAAAAAACTTGACGGCTAGCGGTGGGATCGCGTGGCTGTAGGCATGGGCGCAAAATAGGGACCGATAAAGACCCAGCGTTAAGCCGAGAGTTTTAGAGCCCAATTGAAAACATTTGCGCAATTTCTCTCTCGATATGACTTTTTTAAAGGCAAGGCCATTGTGGTGCCGAGATAGAACAAGCTTCCCAACCTGATGCTCGCAGCGCTATTTCAAGCTTATAAAACTACTGAACCTGTCAACAACGGCATCTTGGTAAATTGCACCCAAGGCACCAACAACGAAAAAGCCAAAAATAGATATTGCTAGAAATCGCCTTCTCGCAGCAGCTCTTTTGCCTCTTCCTATTTGAATTTCGTATTTAGGAAGTAGGTAGCCGATCAAATTAATTGCAATGAAGATAAAGCCGAGCGTGATTAACACTGACGCCAACGCGTCCTGTGTGTGCTCATATGCGGCGAGCCCGAACACTGCGATCACCGCTCCGCCAACGTGACCGCAGTACCGTTGTGAGTGCAGCGGCGCAATGTACGTTTTGATGGAGCTTGTAAGGGCCAATATCTCCCTTTCGAGCAAGATGCACCGCTCGCGCTGCCCCGAGATCTGCAGTGCAACCCTTCGAAACAAAAAGTCAGAAAACCTCAGTTGCACGCAAGTGTCGCCATAGGCACCGCTGTCAATAACGATGCTGTTAACAGTATGAGCTAGGAGCCATGGACTCCCCAAGAATTCGTTCTCATCGGAATAACGCTCTTTGTGCCCCGTCGAGTATTCAGCGGTCAATGAAACTGGCTTCTCTGTAGCTTTTCTAATTCGTTCGCAGAACTGTTGCAGGAATTCGCTAGTCACTGCATAGGATCCGCTTAGCAAGTTCTCGATGATGTACGGAGATGTCATTGATTGCCGCTCGCGCCCGCTTCCTATGTGCTTTCTGTGAAGAAAATCTGAGACTTCAAAGCGTCAACAATTTACTGAAAACTATGGCGCACCCGACAGGATTCGAACCTGTGACCTTTGGAATCGGAATCCAACACTCTATCCAGCTGAGCTACGGGTGCATCCGTGCGGGCAATGAATCGCCGCTGGTTGTGATTGGTTCTTAGCCTAGCTTGTCCTGCGCATCAATGCGTAAAATTAGAGTGGGGATTGGGATAGGGGATCATCTTTCTCCAGACGCATCTGCATGTGCACTTTCATTCTCCTAAAACGTGTGCATTTGCTCGCGAAATGAGCGCTTCCGCTCCACAGTTCATCATCGTGTCTGCGACTTTTTTTGGGATGCACGACAGTCGTTGAACCGTCATTCCAGATGGAAAAAGATTTTTCCTGGCTCTTAAAACATGACTTGGAACGCTAAGTCGTTGCAACTTATCCTTTATTTTGATCACCATTTTAATGGCGATTAATTAGGAGTGGAAAGTTTTATATCGTTGCTTTATATATTATTAAATCTTGTTCTAATACACCTAATTCGGTAGTTTACTACAATCTTGGAACGAATCAATGGAGGCTATACGTGACTGAAGGTCTCGCATTCGACTATCGCGTTGATGAAACAAAATATATGTATGCCGCTGCCGCGTCCTCAACACCAAAGGTGGATATCGATTACTCGATCCTATCTGACGCCGTCGTCTACAGGCTCCGACGAGCACAGCTTTCGGTTGTGTCCGAATTCAACGATAGTCTGTTGACGCTCGGTTTGCGACCAGCCGATTTTTCGGTTCTCATCCTCGTCGCCAACAATAGCGGCTTAAAACAGAGCGATGTCGCAGAAGCACTCGGTATCCAGCGTGCCAACTTCGTGGCCATCATTGATGGTCTTGAGGACAAGAAGCTCATTCAAAGACGTCGATCCATGTCAGACCGTCGCGTTCACTATCTGGATATGACGCCTGAAGGTCATGTTGTGGTGGAAGAGGTGTCCCGTCTCTGGCAGGAGCACGAAAACAAGCTGATTGATCGCTTGGGCGGCGAAAAGGCGCGCGATCAACTGGTGAAACTTCTGCGACGCATCAAGGACTGAAGATCGATCTTACGATGTGTGGGCGTCAGCCGTCTGCACACCGTGTTTCATTCCTAAAGATCCAAGGGTGCGTTTGGCTGCACCCTTGGGATGGATGATCAGGGCCTCATTGCGCCTGGGCCGGGCGTTGCTCCTTCGGGTACCTTGCCCAGAATGATCATGCCCAGCACTTCGTCCTTGGTCACGTCCTGCGTTCTTGCATGGCCGACGACCTTGCCGTTTTTCATCACGAACACACGGTCTGCGAGATCGAAGACGTCGTGAATGTCGTGGCTGATGAGGAAGATGCCGATTCCTTCTTTCTTGAGCTCCTTTACCAGATCACCCACCTGCGCGGTTTCCTGCGGTCCAAGTGCGGCAGTGGGCTCATCCATGATGAGAATGCGGGCATCGAACAGAATGGCGCGTGCAATGGCGACGGATTGCCTCTGTCCGCCGGATAGCGCCTTCACCGGCTCCTTGAAGCGCTTGAAGTTGGGGTTGAGACGGCCCATCACTTCGCGAGCGGAGGCCTCCATGGCCACATCGTCCAGCGTACCCCAAGGGGTTCGTAGCTCACGGCCGAGATAGAGGTTGGCTGCGGCATCGACATTGTCGGCGACGGCCAGGGTCTGATAGATGGTCTCGATGCCGAATTTCTTGGCGTCGCGCGGATTGCGAATATCGACGTCCTCGCCGTTGATCAGGATATCTCCGCCATCGCGACGATAGGCGCCGGACAGAATCTTGATCAGCGTTGATTTGCCTGCGCCATTGTGGCCGAGCAATGCCACGACTTCGCCGCGATGGAGATCGACAGAAGCATTTTCCACCGCGTGGATGCCACCGAAGGAAATGGAAATATTGCGCATTTCCACAAGCGGAGTGGATTGGTCCGTCATATCGGAAACTCCTCTTATTCTTACTTGGCTCTGGCGCGGTAAACGGTATCCAGCCAGACAGCCAGAACGAGTACCATTCCGATGACGATGCTTTGCAAGGGCGTATCCATGCCCAGCAGCACCATGCCGGAATTGAGCGATTGCATGACAATGGCGCCCAGAATGGCGCCGGCAATGGTGCCAGCACCACCGGCAAGCGATGTGCCACCGATGACAGCTGCGGCTATCGTGTAAAGCTCGTCCAGTGTGCCCTGAGCGTTTGTCGCAGCGTTCAGACGCGCGGTGGAAATAGCGGCTGCGATGGCGCACAGGGCTCCCATCAGCGCAAAAATCCGCACCGTCACCCAGCGGGTCTTGATACCTGCGAGAACCGCTGCCTCCGGATTGCCGCCGATGGCAAAGACATAGCGGCCGAAGCGGGTGCGATTGGTGATGAAGTTCATGACGATGGCGATGCCGAGCGCGATTAGCACCGGTATGGCAACGCCCAGCGAGATTTCGAGGCCCGCATCCGGCCAGACCATATTGTTGGCTTCGGCGTATTTTCGCGCGAGATTGACCGGCATGTAGTAGCTATTCAGAACCTTCACAGCTCCCAGCACGATACCGCAGCCAACGAGGCCCATGAAAAACTCGGCCCAGATGGGCTTGAGCGGAAAACCGAAACGCTTGCGTTGTCTGCGTGAATTGATGATCGACAGGACAATGAGGACGCAGGCTATGATGCCCACGATCCAGCTGGCCGTTGCGCCGATCGATCCATCTGCACCGCCGCCCATCAGGCGAAAGCGGGTGTCCATGGGTGCAACTGTTGCGCCACTCGTCACCATCCATGCCGCACCGCGCCAGACAAGCAGGCCACCGAGCGTGACGATGAAGGATGGCACGTTCATAAAGGCGATGATGACGCCCTGAAAAGCCCCGATGGCAGCACCCAGCGCAAGACCGACGCTGAGCGCGAAGACCCAGGACATGGGGTGGTCGTAACCCAGCCAGCCGGGCAGAAAGCGTGTTTGTGTCACCGCCATGATCATGCCGACGAAGCCGAGGATTGAGCCGACCGAAAGATCGATATTGCGGGTCACGATGACCAAAACCATGCCGGTTGCCATGACGGAAACCGATGCAGCCTGAACGGACAGATTCCACAAATTGCGCGATGTCAGGAAGAGGCCGCCGGAGAGGATGTCAAATCCGACCCAGATGGCAAACAACGCAACCACCATGCCCAGAAGCCGAGTGTCGACTTCCGTCGCGTTTATGAAACGTCGAAATGGGTTGCCCTGTTCTGCCCGTGCGCCGGGTGACGATGCGACAACGGTTTGGTCCGTCATGTGTCCTGTGCTCCCTGAAACCTATCATGCCTCGCATATGCGGGACCGTCGCAAGCTTGCCTGCGGCGGCGCCGTCAAAGACGAGGTGAAACGTTGACTTTGCGGCCTTTTCGTTTCACCACGCCAAATGCGGGGTTATTTGCAAGCGGCGACGGTTCCGCCCTTCACGCCTTGGCAAAGTTCGCTCTTGGTGATCCACTTTGCGTCCAGAACCACGTTGAGGTTGTCTTTTGTGATGGCCTGCGGCTCAAGGAAATAAGAGCTCATCTCGACACCATTGGTGCCTCCCTTGAACTTGATGGTGCCTTCCAGCGTTTCCATCTTAGTTCCCTTGGCCAGCGCGACAGCGACTTCGCCGGCCTTTTTGCCCAGCTTGCGGCTGTCTTTCCATACAGAAACCGTCTGGGTGCCGAGCGCTACGCGGTTCAAGGCAGCCTTGTCGCCATCCTGACCGGAAACAGGAACGGAGCCGGCAAGCCCCTGTGCTTCCAGTGCTGCAACTACGCCGCCTGCCATGCCGTCATTGGACGAGACGACGGCATCGACCTTGTTGTTGTTGGCGGTCAGAAACTGCTCCATATTCTTCTGGGCAATTTCGGGCTTCCAGCCATCGGTATAGGCTTCACCGACATTCTTGATCTTGCCGGAATCGATGGCGGCTTTCAGCACCTCCATCTGGCCGGAAAACACGAAGTCCGCATTCGGGTCGGTCGACCCGCCCTTGATGAAGACGTAGTTACCCGTCGGCTTGATCTTGAAGACTTCCTTTGCCTGCAGGCGGCCGACTTCCTTGTTGTCGAAGGTGATGTAGTAGGTGCTGGGGTTTTCGATCAGACGGTCGTAGCCCACGACAGGAATGCCTTCGGCGGCAGCCTTTTCAATGGCGGGACCGATGGCGCTCGAGTCCTGGGCCAACACGATCAGCGCGTTCGCCCCCTGTGCGATCAGGCTTTCGATGTCGGTCAGCTGTTTCGCGGCCGAGGTCTGAGCATCAGCGGAGATGTATTTTGCGCCAGACGCCTTGAGCGCGTCCTTGATCGCGGCTTCGTCGGTCTTCCAGCGCTCTTCCTGGAAGTTGGACCAGGACACGCCGACGACGAGATCGGCAGCGACAGCCACCGTGTGCAGAGAAACGAGTACGGCTGTACCCGCCAATAGCTTGGCAAAAGAATTCATGAAGTCCTCCCGGGTAACGACGAAGCGCGAAGCACCTCCATGCCCCTACGATCGCCACGAAACCTGCCAAGCAACGCCAAAAGCATTTTTTCTCGACAGTCGAGAAATTAAATGTCAGAGAATCCAGAGGCTGTCAACAGAACTCGGCGTGGCTTTCTACAGGGTTGGTTGCGGCCTGATCCCTTAGGGTCTATGGCGGTGAAAACAGGCGAAGGAACTGAATTGCAATGTCGGGCATAGCGAGCACAGAGCTGGTCCGGCAGCAAAACAGTTTACGGGTTTTGAGCGCGTTGCGACGCCACGGTAATCTCTCGCACACCGACCTTGCGGGATTGACTGGCCTTGCCTCCGCAACCGTGTCGGCCATTACCGCAGATCTTGAACGTTTCACCCTCATCGAGCGCACCGAGCAGCAGGCAGCATCGGGCAGAGGTCGACCGCGGGTTCTGTTTCAGCCAAACAGGCATTTCGGCTATGTGGCGGTGGTCGTCATATCCTCGGATGCGGTTCAGTATTCACTCGTGGACTTCACCGGCAAGCTGATGGACCGATTCGGGGAGGCGCGCACGTCCGGCAAGGCGGAGGATTTTGCGCTGTCGGTCTTGAGCGGCTTGCTTCGTCTCGTTAACCGCTCCAAGATCGTTTCCAATTCAGTGCTGCATATCTCCATCAGCAGCAAGGGGTTGGTCGATCCGGCCAGTGCCATGCTTGTATGGTCACCGGTACTGGGCGAAGGGCAGGTCGATTTTCGACAGATATTATCACCGCATTTTCGCGCCCGGATTTATCTCTATAATGAGACGTTACTGGTCGCCGAGGCCTTGTGGATGCGCCAACGGTCTGAGACACCGCCGCCCTCCTCGCTTGCCGCCCTCTCGCTCGGCCACAGCATCGGCCTGGGCGTTGCGCGCGACATGGGGGAGGGCCGCGCGGCGGTTGAGGCACCCAATTTCGGGCATATGCTGCATATGCCGGATGGTGCGCTGTGCCGCTGCGGTGCGAAAGGCTGCGTCGAGGCCTATTGCGGTTTTTACGGTATTTTGCGCACGGCATTCGAAGTGCCGACCAATACGATACCCGCGAAATTCGTGCCGTTAGCGGAGGTCGACAAGATCGCAGCATCCGCCCGTTCGGGAAACCGCATGGCGGCTTTCGCATTCCGGCAGGCGGGACTTGCTTTGGGCAATGGGCTTTCGAGGCTGTTCAGCCTGCATGGTCCGATGCGCGTTTTTGTGACAGGACCAGGAACGCGGTTTTTCGATCTTCTCAAGACCAGCATTCAGGACGGCATGGTACAGACAAATGCCATCCGTATTGGTGGGATGCCACAGATCACAATCGAGCCAGATGAGCAGAGTCTGGTGTTCGATGGGCATATGGGACTTGCATTATCGCGTCTGGACGGAGATATCCTGACGTCTGGTACGGCTACAGCACAAACATAATCGCAGCCGAAGACGCGCAGGGAGACACTATGCTGTTTATCGACACCAATCATCCGATCTATCAGCCTTTGTGGGTAAGGCTGTTGATTGTCGGTCTCTGCGCGGGCTGGGCCATCATCGAATTCGTCAATCACGAGATTTTCTGGGCAACCCTCATCGGCGGCATCGCAGCGTATTCTGCCTACGTCTTGCTGATTACCTTCAAGCCAGCGCCCGAAAAGACCGAAGAAACGATAGTGCCGACCTCACAGGACGACGCTTGATCACCGCGTGATGAAGCGGATTGCCTGATCGATCAACAGATTGGCGGCCGTCATGCGCAGATTGGCATTTTTGCGAAACTGCGGGCTCACCATATCCGGGTGGTTAAACCGCGCAAAGTTGCGGCGCTTCTCGCTCAATGTCTCCACGGTATCCCTATCGTTGATCGCCAGTTCGTCAGACACGTCGGAAAGTGCCGTTCTCTCCAAATGCGGTGGCATGATCTCCGGCTCTGGCTCAGGCGCAGCGTGGGCAACTGGATGCTCTACAAACCCCAGATACGATTCAAGATGGCGATTGGCCGCCAAAGGGTCGTGAGTTGCGGTCTCGAAAACGAGGCTGGCACTGAAACTGTTGATGTTGGATCCGGATCGCGGTGTTTCCTCGGGCAAATCGCTTTCATTTTCACGCTCCAGGCGCTCCACGACGGATTGAAAGACGGATTGTCCAAACAGCATGCGACGGTCCCTGATGATGGGGTTACACGATCATATCAACATGGCGTCTGGCTTGCGCCTCTCAATTCCATGTCAGATTGCGGCTCTCCTCCAGAACGAGGTCGTAGAGCAATTGGGCGCTTGGCGGCAAAGCCCGGTCTTTCGTGATGATCAGGCTGTAGGGTTTGACGCTCAATTCGAAATCTGTCGGAAGAATGCGGATATCGCCCATCGGCGAATGCTGACCGGAAACGAATTGTGCCATTTCGAATGCAAGCGGAGCGATCGCGTTGGTTTGCGTAACGATCGCGAGTGTCAGAACGACGGATGGCGTATTGATGACGTTTCGGGGCAGCGCTACGCCCTGTGACAGAAAGACATCTTCCATCGTGCGCCGCAAGAGGGCACCCGGCGGCTGGAACACCCAATCATACTGCGATAGATCCTCGAGCTGGGCCGGGGAACCATTCAACAGCGGATGGTCCTTGCGGACGAGAAGGCAAGCCGACTCGATGCCGATTTCATGCGCGCTGAAGAGTGCGGGATCGAGATCATCAGGGATGCGACCGATCACGAAATCATGCCGGGCGGCCAGAAGTTCGCGTGCCAGCACATTGCTTGTTTCAACCTGCACATTGATCTCGATGCCGGGATAGGTGTCCATCGCTTTGTGCAGGGCAGGGACGACAAGGCTGATGGCAGGCGCCGTCACCGAGCCGATGAAAACTGAACCGCCATTGCCCGATTTCATCTGCGCCAATTCGCGACTGGCTTCGCGAAGCTCCAGAAGAATCTTCTTCGCGCGCTTGGCAAGTGCTTCGCCAAATTCGGTCAGGACGACCCCGCGCGAGGCGCGTTGGCAAAGAGGGCTTTTAACAATGGCCTCCATTTCTGCCAGCATGCGCGAAGCGGCGGGTTGCGTCATGTTGAGTGTGGCAGCGGCGGCGCTGACCTGACCATGCTCTTCGATCGTCACCAGCATGCGCAGATGAGCCATTTTAAGCCCAGCGCGTAGCAGGGGATTGTCTTCTGTCAACGAGAGAAATTCGAATGTGTTCGTTCCATTTCGTTCCATGGATGTTTCCATTTGCACCGTGAAAAAAGTGGTCGGGCGATAATATCGATTTAATATACCAAAAATGACATAGGAAAAGCCGCATATTCTATTTGACAGTTATATGATTTCAGAACAGTTTGCGCCTGTGCCGAGGGGGAGTGGCGAAAGATCGGATTGTATTCGCGGTCCAGTCGAGTAAGCTAAAACTCCATTGCTCGGGCAGTGGATTTGAAGGCGGATTGTCGATAGACAGCGCCGGCAAGAGGGTTCAAGGGAGAGAGTTTATGAAATCCATCATTTCGTTGGTTGCGGCCTGTGCCATCGGCGCTGCAGCATTTGCGTCGCCGGTCTGGGCGCAGGATAAGGGCACAGTTGGTATCGCGATGCCAACGAAGTCGTCTGCACGCTGGATCGATGACGGCAACAACATCGTAAAGCAGCTTCAGGAAGCTGGTTACGCGACAGATCTGCAGTACGCTGACGACGATATTCCGAATCAGCTGTCCCAGATTGAGAACATGGTTACCAAGGGCGTAAAGGTCCTCGTGATCGCATCGATCGACGGCACCACGCTTTCGGACGTGCTAAAGCAGGCTGGTTCGCAGGGCATCAAGGTAATCGCTTATGACCGCCTGATCCGTAACAGCGGCGACGTCAGCTACTACGCAACCTTCGACAACTTCCAGGTTGGCGTGTTGCAGGCAACATCCATCACCGACAAGCTTGGCCTGAAGGACGGCAAGGGCCCGTTCAACATCGAGCTGTTCGGCGGTTCGCCAGACGACAACAACGCGTTCTTCTTCTACGACGGTGCGATGTCTGTTCTGAAGCCTTACATCGACAGCGGCAAGCTGGTCGTGAAGTCCGGCCAGATGGGCATGGACAAGGTCGGTACGCTACGTTGGGATCCTGCAACGGCTCAGGCCCGTATGGATAACCTTCTGTCTGCATACTACACAGACGGTAAGGTCGATGCGGTTCTGTCGCCTTACGACGGTATCTCCATCGGTATCATCTCTTCGCTCAAGGGCGTTGGTTATGGTTCTGGCGACATGCCGCTTCCAATCGTTTCCGGTCAGGATGCTGAAGTTCCGTCCGTCAAGTCGATCATGGCTGGCGAACAGTACTCCACGATCTTCAAGGACACACGCGAACTCGCCAAGGTTACCGTTGGCATGGTCAATGCAGCGATGCAGGGCAAAGAGCCTGAAGTTAACGACACAAAGACCTATGAAAATGGCGTCAAGGTCGTTCCTTCCTACCTCCTGAAGCCAGTTGCCGTGACCAAGGACAACGTCAAGCAGGTTCTGGTTGACAGCGGTTACTACAAAGAAGACCAGCTGAAGTAATTTTATGATCGTGGCGGGGATGGATACTGTATCCATCCCCGCTTCTTCAAATAAGAACGCCGGATTGTACGGCGCTGGATTGCGATATGGACAATACCATTCTCGAAATGCGGAATATCACCAAGACCTTCCCGGGCGTGAAAGCGCTTGAGAATGTGAACCTCAAGGTTCGCCAGGGTGAGATACACGCACTCGTCGGCGAAAACGGTGCTGGAAAGTCGACCCTTATGAAGGTCCTTTCAGGCGTTTATCCCGCCGGCACCTATGACGGCGAAATTCACTATGAAGGTCAGTTGCGGAACTTCCGCGCGATCAACGATAGTGAAGACGTGGGCATCATCATCATTCACCAGGAACTGGCCCTCGTGCCGCTTCTGTCGATTGCTGAAAACATTTTCCTCGGAAACGAGATTGCCACCAATGGCGTCATCAGCTGGCAGCAGACGTTCAACCGTACGCGCGAGCTGTTGAAGAAGGTCGGCCTCAAGGAATCGCCTGAAACGCTGATCACCGACATTGGTGTGGGCAAGCAGCAGCTCGTGGAAATCGCCAAGGCGCTCTCCAAGAGCGTCAAGCTGCTCATTCTGGACGAACCCACCGCGTCCTTGAACGAAAGCGATTCGGAAGCCCTCCTCAATCTTTTGATCGAGTTCCGCAAGCAGGGTCTGACGTCCATCATCATCACGCACAAGCTCAACGAAGTGCGCAAGGTGGCAGACCAGATCACGGTTCTGCGCGACGGGATGACCGTCAAGACGCTGGACTGTCATAACGAAGAGATCAGCGAAGACGTCATCATCCGCAACATGGTGGGCCGCGATCTCGAAGACCGTTACCCACCACGCGACGTGCCGATCGGCGAAACCATTCTGGAAGTGAAGAACTGGAACGCCTATCACCAGCAGCACCGCGATCGCCAGGTATTGCACGATATCAACGTCAGCGTCCGCAAGGGCGAGGTCGTGGGTATTGCGGGTCTGATGGGTGCGGGGCGCACCGAATTTGCGATGAGCGTGTTCGGAAAATCCTATGGTCACAAGATCACCGGCGACGTTCTGATCCATGGCAAGCCCGTTGATGTCAGCACCGTGCGAAAGGCCATCGACGCCGGTCTCGCTTATGTGACCGAGGACCGCAAACATCTGGGCCTCGTGCTCAACGACAATATTTTGCACAACACGACACTTGCCAATCTGGCCGGTGTGTCGTCTGCCAGCGTCATCGACGATATCAAGGAAATGACGGTCGCGAACGACTTCCGCAAGCGTTTGCGTATCCGCTCTTCCGGCATCTTTCAGGAGACGATCAACCTTTCCGGTGGTAACCAGCAGAAGGTTGTCTTGTCGAAATGGTTGTTCTCCAATCCTGACGTCCTCATTCTTGATGAGCCGACACGCGGCATCGACGTCGGTGCAAAATATGAAATCTACACCATTATCAACCAGCTCGCCGCCGAAGGAAAAGGCGTTCTGATGATCTCATCGGAAATGCCCGAACTGCTTGGCAATTGCGACCGCATCTACGTTATGAACGAAGGACGGATTGTCGCCGAATTGCCGAAGGGAGAGGCGAGCCAGGAAAGCATCATGCGCGCTATAATGCGCTCAGGGGAGAAGAACTGATGAGTTCGGCCAACACATCCACCGAAGAGAGCAACGTCGTATCCGTCGGCTCGTATATCCGGGCCAATATCCGCGAATACGGCATGTTGATCGCGCTCGTCGCCATCATGGTTTTCTTTCAGTTTTACACGGGCGGTATTCTGTTTCGCCCTGTTAACCTGACGAACCTGATCCTTCAGAACTCGTTCATCGTCATCATGTCGCTCGGCATGTTGCTGGTGATCGTGGCGGGACATATCGACCTTTCGGTCGGCTCCATCGTCGCCTTCGTCGGCGCGGTCGCGGCAATTCTGACCGTGCAATGGGGTATGAACCCGTTGCTGGCAGCACTGATCTGCCTTGGCGTCGGGGGTCTGATCGGGGCTGCACAGGGTTACTGGATCGCCTATCACCGCATCCCGTCATTCATCGTGACGCTGGCTGGTATGCTCGTGTTCCGCGGTCTGACGCTGTTCGTTCTCGGCGGCAAGAATATCGGTCCGTTCCCGGTCGATTTCCAGGTCGTTAGCACCGGCTTCTTGCCTGATATCGGCGGTATCGCCGGTTTCAATACGACGTCCATGGTTCTGACCGTTGCTATCACCGTTGTCCTGTTCGTGTTTGCGCTGCGCCGCCGCAAGGTGAACCAGAGTCACGGCATCGATGTCGAGCCTTTCGGTTTCTTCATTGCTCAGCACGCCCTGATTTCGCTTGCCATTGTCTTTCTGGGCTACCAGCTGTCGACGTATCGCGGCCTTCCGAACGTCTTGATCGTCATGCTCGTGCTGATCGCTGTTTACAGCTTCGTCACGCGCCGCACGACCATCGGTCGTCGCATTTACGCCATGGGTGGCAATGAAAAGGCGACGAAGCTGTCCGGCATCAACACCGAACGCTTGAGCTTCCTGACCTTCGTCAACATGGGTGTTCTCGCTGGTCTTGCTGGCATGATCATTGCGACGCGCCTGAACTCGGCAACGCCTAAAGCGGGTGCTGGCTTCGAACTGGACGTGATCGCGGCCTGCTTTATCGGTGGCGCATCGGCATCCGGCGGCGTTGGCAAGATCACCGGCGCTGTTATCGGTGCCTTCATCATGGGTGTCATGAACAATGGCATGTCGATTGTCGGTCTCGGCATCGACTTCCAGCAGATGGTCAAGGGCCTCGTGCTGCTGGCTGCCGTGTTCTTCGATGTCTACAACAAGAACAAGGGCTGATCGCCAGATCGCCGCCAGATTTTGACAAGAACAAGTGGCCGGTTTCCGGCCACTTTCATGAGATGCAGGCGTCAGATCGTCTTTGAAAGGAACTACCGTGCTGATTTCTCAAATCAAGGATGCGAGCGGAAACATCATTGTCGCCGTTCGTGAAGAGGGTGGCCAGGCGCGCACCGTCAACAATGCCGGATCGGTCTATGCGCTGGCCATGGAAGCTGCCAACACCCAGAAGTCGTTGGCCGAAGTGATCGAGGCCAAGGGCTACGGCGAGGCGGTCGATCTTGAGGAAGTCTATGCCGAAGGCCGCTTTCTGCCGCCGATCACGCATCCCGACCCTGCGCATCTGCATCTGACCGGCACCGGGTTGACCCATCTGGGTTCGGCCGCCACACGCGATAGCATGCACAAAAAGACCAGCGAGACATCTGACGAGAGCCTGACGGACTCGATGAAAATGTTCAAGATGGGTCTCGAAAACGGCAAGCCGAAGCCCGGCCAGACCGGTGTCCAGCCTGAATGGTTCTACAAGGGCAACGGCAATGTCGCCGCTGCACCCGGTGCTGCGCTGCTGTCTCCGTCTTTCGCGCTGGACGGTGGCGAAGAGCCTGAGATGGCTGGTATCTATGTCATCTCTGAGACGGGCGAAGCCGTCCGTGTCGGCTTTGCGGTCTCCAACGAGTTCTCCGATCATGTTACTGAACGGATGAACTACCTGTATCTCGCCCACTCCAAGCTGCGTCCGGCAAGTTTCGGTCCGGAAATCCGGGTGGGTGAACCGCCCTCCGACATTCGCGGGACATCCCGCATTCTACGCGATGGTAAGGTCATCTTCGAAAAACCGTTTCTGTCGGGTGAGGACAACATGTCCCACACCTTCGCCAATCTGGAATACCATCACTTCAAATATGGTTTGTTCCGGGCCCCCGGCGAAGTGCATGTCCACATGTTTGGCACTGCCACGCTGTCCTTTGCCGATGGTGTGAAGCCGGAAGCCGGCGACGTGTTCGAGATTGAGGCGACCGGTTTCGGTCTGCCGCTGCGCAACACGCTCAAGGTGGAAATGGAAGAGACTATTTCGGTCCGCCAGCTCTAAGCGTATCAAATCGTTCAAATCAAAAAAGGCCCTGAACCTTGTGGTTCAGGGCCTTTTTTGATTGAGGCGTCAATCAAGAACGATCAACATTCCAACGAGGGGAGAGGGCGTCTTGTAAAGAGCGTTCCTGCGGTGACCTGGATATGACCATGGTAATGTGTTTCTGCTTGGCTTGGCGCGATCGCATACGGTGAGTCAAAAAATAAAAAAACGGCGCGGGGTGAACCGCGCCGTTTCAATGTCGAGATGTCTAACTTTGGTTATCAGACGTTGTTGTATGCAGTGATCACTGCGTCCACCTGTGCGCTGTCGAGTGCTTGCACCTGCTGTGTGGTGAAAGCATCCAGTGTCGTGTCGCTCAACCCTACGATGGCAGAGGTCGTAAGACCAGCAAGCGCCTTGATGTCCAGAGCGGCAATCTCGGCCGTTTCGAAGCTGTTGAGTTCGGCAGAGCTCAGTGTCAGCACCTGTGCTGCAGTGAGGGCAGCGGCCTGCTTTGTCGTCAGCGCAGCAATGTTGTCCGAGCTAAGTGACTGGAACTGATCGCTGGTCATGGCAGCGATCTGTGTTGGAGCGAATGCTGCAACCTGAGTGCTGTCGAGTGCGGCCAGAGCCGATGTTGTGATCGTCATGATCTGTAGTGCGGTCAGTCCGGCGATCTGGCCTGTGGTCAGAGCGTCAAGCTGTGTGGATGTGACGGCACCGATCTGTGCTGTGGATAGCTTTGCGACCTGAGCGGCGCTGAGGGCTGCAAAGTTGGCTGTCGAGAGGCTTGCCAGTGTCGAGGAGTCGATACCGGAGAGGGACGCGACGTTGAGGGCTGCAATCTCGGCTGTTTCGAAGCTGTTGAGTTCGGCAGAGCTGAGGGTCGCGACCTGTGCGGCGGTCAGGGCAGCGGCCTGCTTTGTCGTGAGAGCTGCGATGTTGTCGGAGCTGAAGGACTGAAGCTGGTCGGTGGTCATGGCAGCGATCTGGGTTGGAGCGAATGCTGCAACCTGCGTGCTGTCGAGAGCGGCCAGAGCCGATGTTGTGATGGTCTTGATCTGTGCTGCCGACAGTCCGGCGATCTGGCCTGTGGTCAGAACGTCAAGCTGTGTGGATGTGACGGCACCGATCTGAGCTGTCGAGAGCTTTGCGACCTGAGCGGCGCTGAGGGCTGCAAAGTTGGCTGTCGAGAGGCTCGCCAGTGTCGAGGAGTCGATACCGGAGAGGGACGCGACGTTGAGGGCTGCGATCTCGGCTGTTTCGAAGCTGTTGAGTTCGGCAGAGCTGAGGGTTGCGACCTGCGCTGCGGTGAGAGCGCCAGCCTGTGAGGTGGTGAGGGCTGCGATATTGCCCGAGGTGAACGCCTGCAGTTGATCGGTGGACAATGCGACCAGTTGCTTGTTGGAGAGCGCAGCGACCTGCTCTGTCTTCAAGGTTGCGATAGAGGATGTGGTGATGGCCGCAACCTGATTGGCGGTGAGGGCCTTGATCTGGTCGGTTGTGAGTTCCTGGATCTGGTCGGACTTGAGCGAGGCGATCTGTGCTGTGCTCAGTGTTGCGACCTGTGTTGCACTGAAGGCGGTCAGGGCAGCCGTGGTGAGGCCTGCGACGGCATCGGTTGTCATGCCGGACAGAGCGCCTGCGGTCAGAGCCTTGATCTCGGCTGTTTCGAAGCTGTTGAGTTCGGCGGAGCTGAGGGTTGCGACCTGTGCGGCGGTGAGAGCAGCAGCCTGCTTTGTCGTCAGCGCAGCGATGTTGTCGGAGCTGAAGGACTGAAGCTGATCGGTGGTCATGGCAGCGATCTGGGCTGGAGCGAATGCTGCAACCTGAGTGCTGTCGAGTGCGGCCAGGGCCGATGTTGTGATGGTCTTGATCTGTGCTGCAGACAGTCCGGCGATCTGGCCTGTGGTCAGAACGTCAAGCTGTGTGGATGTGACGGCACCGATCTGAGCTGTCGAGAGCTTTGCGACCTGAGCGGCGCTGAGGGCTGCAAAGTTGGCTGTCGAGAGGCTCGCCAGTGTCGTGGAGTCGATACCGGATAGGGACGCGACGTTGAGGGCTGCGATCTCGGCTGTTTCGAAGCTGTTGAGTTCGGCAGAGCTGAGGGTTGCGACCTGCGCTGCGGTCAGGGCAGCGGCCTGCTTTGTCGTGAGCGCTGCGATGTTGTCGGAGCTGAAGGACTGAAGCTGGTCGGTGGTCATGGCAGCGATCTGGGTTGGAGCGAATGCTGCAACCTGCGTGCTGTCGAGAGCGGCCAGAGCCGATGTTGTGATGGTCTTGATCTGTGCTGCAGACAGTCCGGCGATCTGGCCTGTGGTCAGAACGTCAAGCTGTGTGGATGTGACGGCACCGATCTGTGCTGTGGAGAGCTTTGCGACCTGAGCGGCGCTGAGGGCTGCAAAGTTGGCTGTGGAGAGGCTCGCCAGTGTCGAGGAGTCGATACCGGAGAGGGACGCGACGTTGAGGGCTGCAATCTCGGCTGTTTCGAAGCTGTTGAGTTCGGCAGAGCTGAGGGTTGCGACCTGTGCTGCGGTCAGGGCACCAGCCTGTGTGGTTGTGAGGGCTGCAATGTTCGTCGAAGTGAAGGCCTGCAGTTGATCGGTGGACAATGCGACCAGTTGCTTGTTGGAGAGCGCAGCGACCTGCTCTGTCTTCAAGGTTGCGATAGAGGATGTCGTGATGGCCGCAACCTGATTGGCAGTCAGTGCCTTGATCTGGTCGGTTGTGAGTTCCTGGATCTGGTCGGATTTGAGCGAGGCGATCTGTGCTGTGCTCAGTGTTGCGACCTGTGTTGCACTGAAGGCAGTCAGGGCAGCCGTGGTGAGGCCTGCGACGGCATCGGTTGTCATGCCGGACAGAGCGCCTGCGGTCAGAGCCTTGATCTCGGCTGTTTCGAAGCTGTTGAGTTCGGCGGAGCTGAGGGTTGCGACCTGTGCGGCGGTGAGAGCAGCAGCCTGCTTTGTCGTCAGCGCAGCGATGTTGTCGGAGCTGAAGGACTGAAGCTGATCGGTGGTCATGGCAGCGATCTGGGCTGGAGCGAATGCTGCAACCTGAGTGCTGTCGAGTGCGGCCAGGGCCGATGTTGTGATGGTCTTGATCTGTGCTGCAGACAGTCCGGCGATCTGGCCTGTGGTCAGAACGTCAAGCTGTGTGGATGTGACGGCACCGATCTGAGCTGTCGAGAGCTTTGCGACCTGAGCGGCGCTGAGGGCTGCAAAGTTGGCTGTCGAGAGGCTCGCCAGTGTCGTGGAGTCGATACCGGATAGGGACGCGACGTTGAGGGCTGCGATCTCGGCTGTTTCGAAGCTGTTGAGTTCGGCAGAGCTGAGGGTTGCGACCTGCGCTGCGGTCAGGGCAGCGGCCTGCTTTGTCGTGAGCGCTGCGATGTTGTCGGAGCTGAAGGACTGAAGCTGGTCGGTGGTCATGGCAGCGATCTGGGTTGGAGCGAATGCTGCAACCTGCGTGCTGTCGAGAGCGGCCAGAGCCGATGTTGTGATGGTCTTGATCTGTGCTGCAGACAGTCCGGCGATCTGGCCTGTGGTCAGAACGTCAAGCTGTGTGGATGTGACGGCACCGATCTGTGCTGTGGAGAGCTTTGCGACCTGAGCGGCGCTGAGGGCTGCAAAGTTGGCTGTGGAGAGGCTCGCCAGTGTCGAGGAGTCGATACCGGAGAGGGACGCGACGTTGAGGGCTGCAATCTCGGCTGTTTCGAAGCTGTTGAGTTCGGCAGAGCTGAGGGTTGCGACCTGTGCTGCGGTCAGGGCACCAGCCTGTGTGGTTGTGAGGGCTGCAATGTTCGTCGAAGTGAAGGCCTGCAGTTGATCGGTGGACAATGCGACCAGTTGCTTGTTGGAGAGCGCAGCGACCTGCTCTGTCTTCAAGGTTGCGATAGAGGATGTCGTGATGGCCGCAACCTGATTGGCAGTCAGTGCCTTGATCTGGTCGGTTGTGAGTTCCTGGATCTGGTCGGATTTGAGCGAGGCGATCTGTGCTGTGCTCAGTGTTGCGACCTGTGTTGCACTGAAGGCAGTCAGGGCAGCCGTGGTGAGGCCTGCGACGGCATCGGTTGTCATGCCGGACAGAGCGCCTGCGGTCAGAGCCTTGATCTCGGCTGTTTCGAAGCTGTTGAGTTCGGCGGAGCTGAGGGTTGCGACCTGTGCGGCGGTGAGAGCAGCAGCCTGCTTTGTCGTCAGCGCAGCGATGTTGTCGGAGCTGAAGGACTGAAGCTGATCGGTGGTCATGGCAGCGATCTGGGCTGGAGCGAATGCTGCAACCTGAGTGCTGTCGAGTGCGGCCAGGGCCGATGTTGTGATGGTCTTGATCTGTGCTGCAGACAGTCCGGCGATCTGGCCTGTGGTCAGAACGTCAAGCTGTGTGGATGTGACGGCACCGATCTGAGCTGTCGAGAGCTTTGCGACCTGAGCGGCGCTGAGGGCTGCAAAGTTGGCTGTCGAGAGGCTCGCCAGTGTCGTGGAGTCGATACCGGAGAGGGACGCGACGTTGAGGGCTGCAATCTCGGCTGTTTCGAAGCTGTTGAGTTCGGCAGAGCTGAGGGTCGCGACCTGTGCGGCGGTCAGGGCTGCGACTTGTTTGGTGTTCAAAATTTCGATTTCATCAGACGACAGGGCGCTGAACTGGTCCGTGCTCAATACGGAAATCTGGCCTGCTGTAAGGCCAGTCATTTGCGAGGACTCGATGGCTTGTAGCTGGCCGACCGTCAGGCCGATCACCGCTTTGGCGGTGATGGCGCTGATCTGCCCGCTATCGAACGAGTTGATCGCGCTTGTCGAGAACGCGTTGAGTTGCGCTGACGAGAGTGCGGCGATCTGGTTGCTCTTCAGAGCATCCACGTCCGTGGATTTCAGAGTGGCAATGGAGGCGGTCGAAAGTGACGCGATTTGTTTTACAGATAGCGAAGAGATAATAGAAGTCATGGACACGTGCCCCCGTTGATAACTGGCCAAAGTGCCATTCACCACCCCAATTGCGCAGCGCAGCCCTAAGGCCGCATCCGATCCCCCGGATGCGCTTTTGCGCGAATTGACGCAGTGCCTCATTCGTTCGATGTACACACCGACCGGTTGAGCGTCCGTTCTGGACAATAGCAATATTTAAGCAGGACATGGCTCGAGAGAGCCGGCGCATCGGAAGGGCATCATGCGTACAGAACCTTGGACAGTTCTGATCCCCACGCCATTGGACATTAGAGCTTCGTTTTTAGCACGAGACTTTTGGTAAAAGCGACGCACCGGAAAGGCACATCACGCGCACCTCACATGACCTGTGTCACTATCATCCATGAAGTGTAAAATTTTGATTAACAGTGGCCTCGGTCTTATGTCTCGTTGAAGTTAGCACGGAGTCTAAATCCGTCACATATTCTTAATATGAAAAATAGCCACTGGTTGTAATGGATCGTTTCGAACGGCTTTCTTGATATATGGGCAAGACTTGAGGTTTTTATTTGCCTTCCAAGAAAAGAAGGGGGAGCGCTTCGTCGCTCGCGACTTTTTTTGGTTTTTCATGGATTTTGGAGCCGAAGTCGACCGATTAATAGTCGCATTGACAAGCATCACCAGCAGCTCCGCAATTTTTTTATATCCATATCGCTGTGATTTGAGTCTCGCAACAATATGAACTTGAGGCCGCAAGTTCTTCTGGGTATTCACAAGTACTGTCAAATATGGAATTGAGGCATTCTTAATACAGCTGTCGTTTCGCTTCGATCGCTCGATATGACGATATTAGCTTTGGGACTGAGACTGGCTGTGCGTTTCTTGAACCGTCACCGATACGGTAAGGCTTTCGCCGGAGAGCCCAACGCGCATGCCTGAGACGGGAGCGCAGTCCCGATAGCACAGTCCGCTGGCGATACGCACATAGCGTTCGTCCGGGCAAAGTTTGTTAGCTGCATCGAAGCCAACCCAGCCAAGCCCCGGAACATGGACTTCTGCCCAAGCATGGGTGGCGACCTGTTCGGCGACATCTTCCATCATCAGGTAACCGGAAATGTAACGCGCAGGGAGCCCCATTTGCCGCGCGGCTGAAATGAGAATGTGGCTGTGGTCCTGACACACTCCCTTGCCTGCTTCCAGTGCCTGTTCAGCCGTGGTTGCCGTTCCCGTCGATCCTGTCACGTATTCGACTTCAAGGTGAACGAGGGCCATCAATTCATGCAGGCGCTCAAGCGGCGTATCACCCGTCGCCTGTCGTGCCAGCTCACGAATGAGTTTTCCCGGCTTTGTCAGAGGCGTTTCACGCATGAAGAGCCACAGCGGAGCATTGCCGATATGGGGACCAAAAACGCCGGCTTTGTCTATCGTTTCCACTTCGCCGCGGGCGATGACCTTCACCGCGCTGCGCGGTCCCTCGGTCTCGACCAGCTCGACACGGTTGCCAAAATGGTCGTCGTAGCGCACTTCGAGCTTGGCACCATCGACGGTCACGTCCCAGTCGGTTACCGTCTGCGTGGGACCGCTGGCCGGCGTCAGTCTCAACCGTTGCAGGGAGTATGGCACCGGCTCGTCGTAGAGATACTCGGTCGTGTGGTTGATGTTCAGACGCATACCGTATCCTCGTCTCACCGCTTATTGGTAGAAGCGGTAGCCTTCCGTTATTTCCTGCCCCAACTGTCCGTTCTTGTGAATGAACAGTTCGAGGAATTCGTGCAGGCCCTGATCCATGACACGGCTTATCGTCGTTTTCTCAAGCGTCGCCCTGATGGCCTCAGCCGTTTCATGCGCCTTATGGCGGTCTTCATATTCGTGCGCCAAATAGCCGAGGTTACTGACGATCTTATGATAGCAGTAAGCAAGTGAGCGGGGCATACGGCCGTTGAGAATGAGAAAATCTGCGATGTTGGATGGTTTGTACTCCGCGTCATAGACCCAGCCATAGGATCTGTGAGCAGAAACAGAGCGCAGGATCGATTCCCACTGCGCGTTGTCGAGCGAAGAACCCACTTGTACCGCCGCTGGCAACAGGACGTAATACTTCACATCCAGAATGCGGGCCGTGTTATCGGCGCGCTCGATAAAGGTGCCGATGCGTGAAAAATTGTAGAGATCGTTGCGCAGCATCGAGCCATGAAACGCACCGCGTACCAGCCCGGCTCTGTGTTTGATCGCATCGATAACCTGGGGCAATTCAGCGGCTTTTTGCTTTCGACTGAAGATCGTCTTGAGTTCCATCCAGAACTCATTTGTTGCTTCCCACGTCTCGCGGGTGAGCGCGGTGCGCACCATGCGGGCGTTGTTCCTGCCGAACTCGATGCAGGACATGACGCTTGATGGATTGGTCTTGTCACGCAGCATGTAGTCGATGGCATCCGCCGTCGTGACCTTTTCGTGCCGTTCGAGAAATTCTTCGCGCGCGCCTGCGCTCTGCAGCACGCCATCCCAATCTTCGTCAGCGCTTCCGCTGCGGGTCAGCGAAACCCGCATTCCGGCATCCACCAGCCGGGCAATGTTTTCCGCACGTTCGATGTAGCGGAACATCCAGTAGAGTCCGTTCGCCGTTCTTCCCAGCATGGCTTAGTCCTCCAGTACCCACGTATCCTTGGTGCCGCCGCCCTGGCTGGAATTCACCACGAGCGATCCCTGTTTGAGGGCAACGCGTGTCAGCCCGCCTGGGATGATCTTGACCTTATCCGAAACCAGAACATAGGGGCGAAGATCGACGTGACGCGGCGCAATTCCATTTTTCACCATGATCGGCACCGTGGACAGGGAAAGCGTGGGTTGTGCGATGTAGTTAGAAGGTCGAGCGCGCAGTTTGTCTGCAAACAATGTGCGCTCCTTCTTCGATGCCGTAGGTCCGACAAGCATTCCATAACCGCCGGATCCGTGAACCTCCTTCACGACCAGTTCGGCCAGATTGTCCAATACATATTTCAGGCTGTCCGGCTCCGAACACCGCCATGTTGGCACGTTCTCGAGCAGCGGCTTGCGGCCCGTATAGAACTCGACGATCTCAGGCATGTAGGAATAGATCGCCTTATCGTCTGAAATTCCTGTTCCCGGCGCATTGGCAATGGTGATGTTGCCGGCACGGTAGACATCCATGATGCCGGGAACACCAAGAGCGGAATCCGGGCGGAAGGTGAGGGGATCGAGGAAGTCGTCGTCGACGCGGCGGTAGAGAACGTCGATAGCCTCGTAGCCGCGGGTCGTCCGCATCTTAACCTTGCCGTCCATGACGCGAAGGTCGGAACCCTCCACCAGTTCCACGCCCATCATGTCGGCCAGGAATGAATGCTCGTAATAAGCCGAATTGTGTATGCCGGGAGTGAGGACCGCAACGCGTGGCTTGCCTTTACATCCCGGAGGCGCAAGCGATGCGAGCGATTGACGAAGTTGATAAGGGTAATCCTCGACCCTCTGCACCTTGTTTTCGTGAAACAGTTCCGGAAACATCTGCATCATTGTTTCACGGTTTTCCAGCATGTAGCTGACACCGGACGGCGTACGGGCGTTGTCTTCCAGAACGTAGAACTGGTCTTCACCGGTTCGCACGATATCCGTGCCGACGATGTGTGTGTAGACGCCGCCAGGAGGTTTGAACCCGATCATCTCGGGAAGAAACGCCTCGTTGCGCTCAATGAGTTCACGAGGAATACGCCCGGCACGGATGATTTCCTGCTTATGATAGATATCGTCGAGAAACGCGTTGAGAGCAAGGACACGCTGTTCGATACCCTGTGCCAGTTTGCGCCATTCGCGACCGGAGATGATGCGGGGGATAATATCGAAGGGGATGAGCTTTTCGGCGCTGTCGGCGTGGCCGTAGACGGCAAAGGTAATACCCGTCTTTCTGAATATGTTCTCAGCGTCCCTCGATTTCTGGATCAGGTGCGCTCGGTCCTGACGACTATACCAGTCGTTGTATTTCTCATATGGGCTTCGCGGCGTTGAGTCCGCATCTATCATTTCGTCAAATGCCAACTTGTGGTTCCCCATTTTTGTCCATTTGAATACAATGGCGACAGCAATGCAAGAACCATGCGTCACCTCGCAGCAGATTTTTTGAAAGTATGATGTTGCTAAATATCAATAAAATAAGCATTTTTCCGCACTCATGAGTAAAAATGCGCCAGAGACGGAATGGTTTCATCGCTAGCGGGTTTTGAAAGGGTGTTTTTCCTTCTTCTAAATTCAAACTCTGGACAATTACGCCGTTTTTTGAGGCAAGACAGCTCAACCTATTTATTCGACTGGATGGTGCCTGGGTTAATAGGTGCTCTCCGCAATTTAGGGTTTGTTAACTATAAAATTATACCTGTTGTTAATCTAAGGATTTTCGACCGGGGGTCATATGTCTATTTCGCGTCGTGGTGTGCTTTTCGGAATGCCACTCTTCCTCGCTGGCTGCGCGAGTACCAATTTCGTCCAGCAGAGACAGAATTACGCAGCCGTGCCTGACGAGAAATTCCCGCTCAAGGCCATGGAACTGGAAAAAATCAAGCCGGAACTGCGCCGTCAGGAAGTCGCCTATGAGACCACACATCCGGCAGGCACTGTGGTTGTCGATACACCGGCGCGGCGTTTGTATTATGTGATGGGCAATGGTCGGGCGATGCGCTACGGCGTTGGCGTCGGACGCCAAGGTCTCGCCTTACGGGGCAACGCCTATATCGGTCGCAAGTCGGAATGGCCGAGCTGGACACCGACACCAAACATGATCCGTCGCGAACCGCATAAGAATCTGAAATACGCCGGTGGCATGCCCGGTGGTCCGAACAATCCACTCGGCGCGCGCGCACTTTATCTCTACCGCGAGGGCAACGACACGATGTTCCGTCTGCATGGTACCAACCAGCCGCAGTCCATCGGTCACGCCATGTCGAGCGGCTGCATTCGCATGCTTAACCATGACATTATCGACCTCTATGAGCGTGTGCCGGTCGGCGCGCGTGTCGTTGTTCTGCAGGCCTGACGATCTTATAAATGCCCAGATCCGGCGCTTTCGTGCCGGACCACAACCCGCTTCAACGGTGTCCGCATGTGTCGTTTTCTCGCCTATTCCGGTGCTCCCGTCTGGCTCGATTCGCTTTTGATCGAGCCGGAAAGTTCACTCATCACCCAGTCGCTTGCGGCGCGGGAGGCGAAGACGGTGGTGAATGGAGACGGGTGCGGCATCGGCTGGTACGGGGAGAGGGGGGAGCCCGGCATCTATCGCGGCATTCTTCCCGCATGGTCGGATAAAAACCTCACATCCCTGTGTCATCAATTGCGCTCCGGCATGTTTCTGGCCCATGTCCGCTCGGCAACGACAGGCGGCGTTTCCATGGCCAATTGTCACCCGTTCGGATTCGGTCGCCATCTGTTCATGCATAACGGCCAGATCGGCGGGTATGAAAAGGTGAAGCGCGCGATCGAGGCGCATATTCCCGATGAGGTCTACTGCTCGCGTGCGGGAAATGGCGATAGCGAAGCCATCTTCCTTATCGCTGCCGGCTTCGGACTGGATCGTGATCCTATTGGTGCGTTGAAGAAGACGTTGCAGACATGCCTCGATGTTGTCGAGCGCTCCGGCGTGGATCAACCCATTCGTTTCAGCGCCATCCATTCCGATGGTGAGACGCTGCACGCTTTCCGTTGGTCCAGCGACGAGCGTCCGCCGACGCTCTACTGGCGCAATGTGGGCTTGGGCATTGCGGTCGCGTCCGAGCCCTTCGGTACGGGTGCGGAAAAATGGGAGACCATACCGGCCAATGCGGTTGCGACCGTGGTGGGTGCCGACATTACCTTCCAGCCGTTTAACCCCCTAAGCCAGACATCGGTTCGAATGTCCGCCTGATATCTGCAACAGATCACTTCGGGACAGGCACTTGCTTTCTTTTTTACGCGGAAACAGCCGCTGGCTCGGTGCGGGCTTTACGGTGCTGTTTGCTTCTTCGTTCGGCCAGACATTTTTCATTTCGCTATCCGGCGGAGAGATCCGTCGCGAATTCGGGCTGAGCGATGGAGACTTTGGCCTCCTTTACATGGGCGTCACGCTCGCCTCCGCCATCAGTCTGGTCTGGCTCGGCAAGCTTGCGGATCGCTGGTCTTTCCGCCAGATCATAGCCTTGGCCATACCCGCTCTGGCGTTCGGCGCCCTTTGTCTGGCTTACGCGTTTTCGATCGCGACGCTGATTGGCGGACTTTATCTTCTGAGGCTGTTCGGCCAGGGAATGATGGTGCATGTTGCCTATACCAGCCTCGGTCGCTGGTTTGCCGGGGAACGTGGGCGCGCGGTGTCACTTGCCGCACTCGGCCTCAATGCCGGGCAAGCGGTGCTGCCAATGCTCGCCGTGGCAGGAATGGCGGCGTTCGGTTGGCGGAACGTCTGGCTACTCGCTGCCATTTTTCTCGTTGCACTCATTCTTCCCATGGTTCTGACGCTGGTGAAGATCGAGCGGGTGCCTACGACTGGATCCAGAACAATGGTTTCCAACGGTAATCGCAACTAGACGCGGCCGCAGGTCATTCTCGATCCATGTTTTTACCTTCTGATGCTCGGAATGCTGCCACCCGCCTTCATCAGCAACACGATCTTTTTCCATCAGTTGCATCTGGCGCAATCGAAAGGTTGGCCCGTTGAGTTGCTGGCGTCGTCATTTTTTCTTTATGCCGCCGTGGCGGTCGCAAATTCACTATTGTCGGGGTATCTGGTTGATCGATTTTCCGCTTTGAGATTACTGCCGTTTTATCTCATTCCGTTCGGCGTCGGATGTGTTTTGCTGGCGGTGGTCGATGCGCCTTGGGCCGTTTTTGCCTTCATGGTTCTCTACGGAGTTTCCGATGGTTTTTCGCTGACACTGTTCGGCAGCGTCTGGCCTGAGGTTTACGGTGTGCAATTCTTAGGCGCCATTCGCGCGGTTATCGTCGCCATCATGGTGTTCGCCTCGGCGCTTGGGCCGGGCCTCGGCGGTTTGCTGATCGATAACGGCGTGCCCTTCACGTCCCAGATTTTCGCCATGGGTGTCTATTGTCTGCTGATTTTCACAGTGCTTCTGCCTGTGTCCCGCCGTGTCATGACAAGATCCCTAGATTGGTCGCAACCCGTTTGAATATAAGCACTTCCGAGTTTACGCACAGATAAGTGATCTTATATTCTAGATATTGTTTTCGGCAGTAAAATGTGATTTTCACTACGAAATATAGGGTTTTTCAGTCAGGTTTTGACCAATCGAGTCGAACCTATTTTACGGGGACTAAACATATGGCATTTTTTGACAAACTGTCGCGATACCAGCCTTACGCTCTTGCAGCGTTGCGTATCATTGCGGCACTTTTGTTCATCGAACACGGAACACAGAAGCTGTTCGGATTTCCTGCATCAACGATGGAGGGTTCGCTTCCACCCATGCTGATGGTTGCAGCGCTTCTTGAGACGATCGGCGGCATTCTTATCCTGATCGGTCTTTTCACGCGTCCGGTCGCATTCGTTCTTTCGGGTCTGATGGCTTTTGCCTATTTCATGGCGCATTCGCCAAAGAGCTTTTTCCCGGTCCTTAACGGCGGTGACGCAGCCATTCTGTTCTGCTTCGTCTTCCTCTACCTCGTCACGGCTGGTCCTGGCGCTTTGTCGGTAGATTCGGCTCGTCGCCGTTAATTCCAGGCCTTTTCGACGTATTGCAAACGCCGCGTGTGACCTTGTCCTCGCGGCGTTTTCAATTCGACTTCGATTTCGTCGCGTCATCGGCGCGCCGCAACAACCATTTGTCGATTTTTGCCCGAAGCAGTTCCGGGCTGATCGGCTTGGATAGGTAATCATCCATGCCGGAGGTAAGGCACAGCTCGCGGTCGCTGTCCTGCGCATGTGCTGTCACGCCGATGATGGGAGTGCGAGCGGTACTTTTTTCCTCAGCGCGGATGGTCTGCGTCGCCTGAAGCCCATTCATGACCGGCATGGAAACGTCCATGAGGATAATGGATGGATTATAGTCTCTCCACGCCTCGACAGCTTTTTTGCCATTGCTGACGATGTGGAAGCGCAAGCCGGTTTCCTGAAGGATCTGAGTGAAGACGATCTGGTTGACGTCGTTGTCCTCTGCGATCAGGACATCGATCAACGCCGTTCTGGATGTCTGTTCTGATCCGGTAGAGGGCTTGGTGACGACCACCGGCTTGGTTTGTGTGGTCTTCTCAGCTAAGTGTTCCGGCGTGTCCGATGTCTTGCGCAGAGCTCGCTTCGAGCGTGATGTCCGCACCACATCTGTCAGCGTCTTGCGCAAAAGTCGGGCGCGAACGGGCTTCATCAGATGTGCGTCGAAGCTGATGTCGCAAGGCTCGCTGTCCTGGTGGATGGCGTCCATTGATGTCAGAAAGATCATCGCCGTTTCGTTGAAGCTCGGATTTTGCCTCACGCGGCGCGCAACCTCCAGCCCATTCATGCCGGGCATATCGTCATCGAGGATGACAGCATCGATTTCAAAGCCTAATCGAGTAGCCTCTTCAAGAATAGCCAGCCCTGTGGGACCACTTTCTGCGGCGTAGGCGTCGATGTCCCAACTGGATAGCTGTTCGCTGAGGATTTGACGGTTTGCACTGTTGTCGTCGATGATGAGGACGCTGACTTTTTTACGGTCGATGGCGCCGCTCGTCTGTTCGCTGGTTTTTGCCACGACGCGAAGGGGAAGGGCCACGGTGAAGGTTGAACCTTCACCGATTGTACTTTCGACATCGACTTTGCCGCCAAAAATGCCGACCAAGCCCACGGTGATCGCAAGACCGAGGCCCGTACCTTCATGGCGGCGGGTGGAGGACGAATCTGCCTGATTGAACTTTTCAAAGATATGGTCGAGTTGATGGGGCGGTATACCAATGCCGGTGTCTTTCACCCGCAAAACCAGAATCACTTCGCTCTCGTCCACCGGTTCGGCGGATAGCTCGATGAGCACATGGCCTCTTTCGGTAAATTTGATCGCATTGCCGGTCAGGTTCGTGACGATCTGACGAAAACGACCGGCGTCACCACTCACCATTGTGTTGAATGATGGATCGACGCGCACGATGAGCTCGATGTTTTTGTTCTGCGCCTGCGAGGACAAGAGCGAGGCGACATCCTCAACAGCTTCGACCGCGTCAAAGGGTGCAGCCCGCAGCGTCATCTGACCCGCATCGATTTTCGAGAAATCGAGGATATCGTTGATGATGGTGAGGAGCGCATTGCCCGACTTCACGATCACGTCGGTGAAGGTTCTCTGACGCGTATCCAGATTGGATTTGGCCAGCAATTCCGCCATGCCGAGAACGCCGTTCATGGGTGTCCGGATTTCATGGCTCATATTGGCAAGGAATTCGGATTTTGCCCGGTCGGCGGCCTTGGCGCGCGCCAGCAGGCCTTCAAGCTCAACCTCGCGCTGCTTCATGTCCGTTACATCAGTGACGATGACAAGCCAGTAGTCGCCTGCGCCGATAGTCGCTTCCAGATTGAGCCATCGCCCATTGGCGAGGTGGATGAGCCAGGAAAAGGGTTTGATGGTTGCTACATTTTCGGTCCAGAGTGCCTTAGTTTTTGCAATCTGTTCCTCGCTCCCGAAATCTCCACGCGCGGCGCAGTAGGAGAAAAACGGTATCCAGCTTTCGCCTGCGGCAAGCAACGCCTCCGGTACTTCGAACAGGCGTACCATCGCGTCGTTTGACATGATGATACGGCCTTTTTCCACCAGAGCAAGACCCTGTGCCATGACGCGAGTCGCATCGCGCATATGCTCGCCAACGCGCTGCAATTCCTGTCGCGCATGGCTGATTTCCCTGTCGCGGGAGCGGACGTCTGTACTGTCGGAAAAGGTCAGCAGAATCTTGTTGCCAGCAATGCGACACTCGGAAATGATCGTGAACCGACCTGCCTTGCTTTCCACCTCGCGTGACGAGTAGCCATCGATCTGCGCCAGATGCGCTTCCCGGTCTCGAATGGCACTATCCACGTCGCTCGCACCGATATGATATTTCCCGCTTTTGTATCCAAGCTCAAGATAGCGACGATAGGGTAGTCCGATGAGATCGACCTGCTCGGTCGCCTCCCATAGTTCGTAAAAGTAATTGTTGGCGTATTCGATCGTGTAATCCGATCCCAGCAGCATCACGCCCACGGGCAAGGACTGAAGGATAGACTGGACTTCCGCGTGAAGCCGTTCTGCCTCATTGCGGGCGGCCTTCAACTCTTCCTTGCGCTTCATCAGCGGCGTGGCGTCTGTAACGGAACCAACGAGATAGGGTTCGTGCGCGGGTGTTATGATGCGACCAACCCGAATGATGGTCGGAATGATGGTGCCATCGTTCAAGACGATCTGTTCCGTCTTGTGCAGTTCCTCTCCGGTTTTCAGAACGTGAATGTTTTCCTGCCGGAACGCCTGGCCCTCATGAACGAAGATTTCCTCCTCCGTGCGGCCGTAATTCTTTTCTCGGGGCTCTCCCCACAAGGCTTCGTAGGAGGCGTTGGCATAGGTCAGGCGGCGTTGACCATCCAGCATGAAAACCGCGACCGGCAATTGCTCCAGCGCTTCGCGAAACAGCCAGTTTTCCCTGGTATGTTTTTCGAGCAATATTTCCTGTGTTCTGGCATCGGTCACGTCAAGAAGAAGCGCAACGAGCATGCCGCTTTCAAGCCGTCGCGAAATGCCACGGACCCAGTGGCCGTCACCCGTTTTCTGGGTGAATTCGGCAAACGGCTTCTGGGCATCGGCAAACATGCCATCAATCCACGCCTGCCTATCGGCCCCCGCCGTTTCAGGGCTGTCGTCGGCCGGCACGAAACAGTAGTCGTGGAAGGCAGCAATGACCGTTTTTAGTTCAAGGCCGGGTCTCCAGACGACGGAGAGGTCGCCGCACAGACTTTCAAGTCTGGCATTTGCATAGACTAGCGTATTATCTGGGCCATAGATGCCGATTGCGACATCAAGCAGATCCAGTGTGGCCGACGGAATCGAAATGGTCTTTTCAACCAGCCCCGCGCCCACATCCACCATAGACGATGGCATGGTTTCAAACACTTCGTAAAGGAACATACCGCCGTCTTCGGTTTCGAAGCGTTCGCATTTTATGACGTGCGTCGCACCGGAAACAGGGCTTTTCCAGATTGTGGTTTCATCGGTCGCAAAGACGAGGCATCGCTTTTCCTTGTCTTCACGTTCCAAATCTTCGGTCGTGCCGAACAACTCATGGCTTGTTTTGTCTTGGAAATCGTCGATGGCGCGCCCGGCAAAACGCGCATAGGCGGCATTGGCGCAAACATAACGCAACTGACTGTCCTTGACGCAGGCAGGACGTTCCAGCGTCAGGACGCCTTCACATGCTTTTTCAAGCAAACCGCCTTCTGTGTTCAAGACATTCTCCGTAGTACTGTACCGCCCATAATAGAATCAAATTACTTAAGAATATTCTTGCGAACTAGAATATTGTAGCGATGCGGCGTTGGCTATCCACCACACCGGGTTATAACAATTTTTTAACCATGATTATCCCCTGTTTTCGCGCTTTTTCAGTTCGCCGAGACGTCGTCGCAGGCGGATATGCGTTGGGTGCAAACCCGCCATTTCAAAACATTCACTTGACTTTGCTTTCCAAAAGGACGAAATCCCGTCCAAGCTTTCACCTTTGGCGGCCGCGTGAGCTGCAGCGTCAACGAAATAATACGACGCATGAAGGAAAAGCGCATTCATGCAGGAGACGGCGAACTCGCCGCACTGAAGCGCAGAAAGTCATTCCAACCCACAAGTTCCCAATTCACGCGGGGTTCTTGACGCCAAGACAACCGGACAGCAAGGCTGATCCGGGTTCAAGCGTTTTGGCGCCCCGAAAGGTATACTATTGACCAGTTTTAGCGAACTCGGCCTCTCCGAAAAAATCGTGGCCGGCGTCACCCAACTCGGTTACACCACTCCGACCCCTATCCAGGCAAAAGCGATTCCGCTTCTTCTGGAAGGTCGCGACATGATCGGTCTTGCGCAGACCGGCACGGGCAAAACGGCGGCTTTCGGCCTGCCGATCATCGAAATGCTGCTGAAGCAGCCGGATCGTCCTGCAAACCGCACCACCCGCACTCTCATTCTGGCACCGACCCGCGAGTTGGTGAACCAGATCGGCGAAAGCCTGCGCGGTTTCGTGCGCAAGACGCATTTGAAGATCAACCAGGTCGTTGGTGGCGCGTCCATCAACAAGCAGCAGCTTCAGCTGGAAAAAGGCACAGACATTCTCGTTGCCACACCAGGCCGCTTGCTCGACCTCATCTCGCGCAACGCAATCTCCTTGTCCAAGGTGACTTTCCTTGTGCTCGACGAAGCCGACCAGATGCTGGACCTTGGTTTTATCCATGACCTGCGCAAGATCTCCAGAATGGTGCCTGCCAACCGTCAGACTCTTTTGTTTTCGGCCACCATGCCGAACTCGATCGCTGATCTCGCCAGCAGCTATCTGACCAATCCTGTCACCGTTCAGGTCACGCCTCCGGGCAAGGCCGCAGACAAGGTCGAGCAGTATGTTCACTTCGTCGTCGGCAAGAATGACAAGACCGAACTTCTCAAGAAGACGCTCAACGAGAACCCCGATAGCCGTTCTATCGTGTTCCTGCGCACCAAGCATGGTGCTGAAAAGCTGTCCAAGTATCTCGAACACATCGGTTTCAAGGTTGCCTCGATCCATGGCAATAAGAGCCAGGGCCAGCGCGAACGCGCGTTGAAGGGCTTCAAGGACGGCGAATTCAAGGTTCTGGTTGCCACTGACGTTGCCGCGCGCGGTATCGACATTCCGGCTGTAACGCACGTCTTCAACTACGATCTGCCTGAAGTTGCCGATGCTTACGTTCACCGTATCGGTCGTACGGCTCGCGCGGGTCTCGATGGTATCGCAATCGCTTTCTGCGCACCGGATGAAACCCGTCTGCTGCATGACATCGAAAAGCTGATGAAGATCGAAATCCCGGTTCTGTCCGGCGAACGTCCTGCTGGTCTTGCCAGCCCATCGCGCGGTAACAACAACAACCGTGGCGCAGGTAACCGTGGCAACGCCAACGCCAACGGTCCTCGCCGTCAGAGCGGAGAACGTGGCGAACGAGCACATGGTGATCGTCCACAGCGCGGGCCGCGCGAAGGTGCGCCACGCGATGCAGGACGCCGCAACGGTGAATTCCGTGGTCAGCGCGCTGGTGAATTTGCGCCTGTTGAACGTGACAACGATCTGGAAACAACGTCTGACTTCAAGCGCGGCGGCGTTGAGGGTGCGGGCAAGCCCGCTGCCAGCCGCAACCACCGTGGTGGCCAGGGGCGTCCTGCTCGCAAGGCTGGTTCGTTCGCTCCGGCCGGTCAGGGTCGCCCGGCTGGCAACGCCGGTCGTGGTCGCAAGCGCGGCTGATCAGATCTGATCTAACGTGAGAAACGCCCGGACCTGTGTCCGGGCGTTTTTGTTTGTTCTTATTGTGCAGGCTTTACGCCGCAAAGCATTTCCCGTTTGCCCGCAAAGCCTGGCCGGCGTTCAACCGCGAAACCAGCCGAACCTAGATTTCGGCGCACGAAACCGGCGGCCGCAAATGTCGCGAAGGTTCCGCCGGGAGCGGTCTTTTCAAACAACGCCGACATGATGTCCTGCGACCACATGTCCGGGTTCTTTGAAGGTGCAAAGCCATCCAGGTACCAAGCATCGAAGGTGTCGGTGCTCTGGATTATTCCTTGCATGGCGTCGCCGCAGAAGACGGTCAGGCGTGTCTGCTCATCCAGAGTTATGTCAATCCAGCCTTCTGGGTCTGACGGCCACTGTGCGACAAACGCTGTGCGTTCGGCCTCCAGTTGAGGCCAGTGGGACAATGCGCGGTCCAGTTCATGCGCCGTCATCGGGTACAATTCGAAAGAGACAAAATGCAGCGTCGCTTGGGCGGGGCGGTGCAGTTTCCACTGTCGCCAGGTCTCGCACAGGTTCAATGCGGTGCCGAACCCGAGTTCACCGATGCGGAAGGTTCCTTCCGCCGTTTCCCAGCGCTGCGGCAGGCCATTTCCGGCGAGCGAGACGTGGCTACATTCCTGCCGTCCATCCGTCTGGCAATAAAAATGGTCGCCAAAGGCCAGCGAATAGGGCATATCGCCCTCTCGCCAATCCAGCATATTTGAGCCGGCTCTTACCGGCATGTTTTCGTTGGGATGTGTCATGGTTCAAGCCGATAGTCTTCCCCGGCAAACAGGTCAATCACCTTTGCCATCCAGCGTCTCACTGTTGATCGTCGGCGGCGGCATCATGGGGCTATGGGCGGCTGTAAAAGCGGAGCGGTTGGGTATCGACACGCTTCTGGTCGATGCCGACACGATTGGGAGCGGTTCGAGCGGTGGTCTTCTGGGCGCTTTGATGTCGCACGTCCCGGATCGCTGGTCCGACAAGAAGCAGTTTCAGTTCGACGCCTTGCTTGGGCTGGAAGCGGAAATCGCTGCGGTGGAAGCCGAGACAGGGTTTTCAGCCGGTTACCGCAGGTGCGGACGGATTATTCCACTCCCCAAGCCGCATCTGCGGCCCATTGCCGAGCGCCATCGAAACGACGCACGTTCCAACTGGAAGACAGGGACGGAGCAGTTTCACTGGCATCTTCTTGATAAACCTCCCGTGGACGGGTGGGTAGACGCTGCAGCGGGCGAGGCCGGTTTCGTTCACGACACCTTCGCCGCTAAAGTTTCTCCGCGAGCTTTCATTGCCACGTTCCGAGCATATTTGCGGCAAGCCAAGCATGTGCAGGTGGTGGAGAAATGCAGCGTATCCACGCTGGAACCCAGCGGCACTGCCACATTGGTAAGCGGAGAAAACATTCGCTTCGGTCATGCCATGGTGTCGGCGGGTCATGATTCCTTCCCGCTCCTCAGTCAAACGTTCGGTTTGCCTGCCGTTCCAAGGTTCGGTCAGCCGGTGAAGGGGCAGGCGGCTCTGCTGCGCGCCAATGTCGATCCGTCGATGCCTGTTGTGTTTCTCAACGGCCTCTACGTGGTGCCACATGAAGATGGAACGGTCGCTATTGGTAGTACCAGCGAGGAAGAATTCGACGACGCGTTTGCCACTGATGAGAAGCTTGATGCCCTGATTGCACATGCGCGGCAGATCGTTTCGTTGCTTGCACATGCCCCCGTCATCGAACGCTGGGCTGGTTTGCGTCCCAAGGCGATCGGACGGGATCCGATGGTTGGGCGTCATCCCGATCATTCCCGTATCATCGCGCTGACGGGTGGTTTCAAGGTCAGTTTCGGTCTGGCGCATCGTCTGGCGGACGCTGCCCTGGATGCTATGGTTGGGAAAACTATGGATGTGCCCGAGAGTTTTACACTCGAAGATCACATCCGCGTTCTCAACGCGAAGATGTGACGAAGCAGCGTTTCTAGTCGTTAATCTGTCACGCAAATCACCTAACAGCTTAGCGCATGCAATAGAGCTGACGAAAACCGTTTCGGACGGCGAGGTGACGACGCATGCGGTACGCCATTCATTTTACGCCTTCTCCGAACGATCCGCTCACCCACGTGGCTGCGGCCTGGCTGGGACGTGATATCTATTCTGGTCAGACGGTCGAGCCGCCTCCGGTTTCGAGCCTCGGGATGCAGGAAATTTCCTATCACACGGCGCTGCCGAGGCGTTACGGTTTCCACGGTACGATCAAGGCGCCGTTTCGCCTGATGGATGACATCGGCGAAGCGACTTTGCTCCGTGCGCTGATGCATTTTGCCGGAACACACCAACCCTTCAGTTTGCCACCACTCGAGATCGCAAAGCTTGGAAATGTTTACGGGCTGGTGCCATCCTGGCCATCGGAAACATTGAATTTTCTGGCCGCAAGCGTCGTTCAGGAGTTCGACCACTATCGTGCACCCTTGTCCGATGCCGACATCGAGCGTGCCGACCCTGATCGTCTCTCCGCCACCCAATTGACCAATTTGCACCGCTGGGGCCACCCTTATGTGATGGACGAGTTTCGCTTTCAGATGATGTTGACGGGCGGCGTGGTGCCGGGAGACTGCGCAAGGGTCGAGAGAGCCGTCCGTGCGGTCTTTGCCCCTGTCCTGGAACGGCAGATCGAATTTTCCAATCTGGCGCTTTTCGTGGAAGACGAACCGGGAGCACCATTCCGTGTTCATTCTTTGCATCCCATGGGGCGGGTATCTGCCCGCAAGATTGCTTAGTCCACTTCCGACATTGCTCTCGACTTTCCGGTTTGCGATGGTACCGTTCACGAAATTTGCGTGAAGGTGATTTGATGATTTCCGCTGACTATCCCCGTAATCTTTTAGGTTACGGTCGCAACACCCCTGATCCAAAATGGCCCGGTGAAGCGAGAATTGCCGTGCAATTCGTCATCAACTACGAAGAGGGCGGCGAAAGCAGCATTCTCGACAACGACAAGGCGTCTGAGTCGCTCTTGTCGGAAATCGTGGGTGCACAACCATGGCCCGGTCAACGGAATCTCAACATGGAATCGATCTACGAATATGGTTCGCGCGCCGGGTTCTGGCGACTGTGGCGCATGTTCACCGATCTGGGCGTCACGACAACCGTCTATGGTGTTACTGCCGCCATGGCGCGGAACCCGGAAGCGGTGGTCGCCATGAAGGAGGCTGGATGGGAAATCGCCAGCCATGGTTATCGCTGGCTGGAATATAAGGATTTTTCCGAAGAGGAAGAGCGCAAGCATGTGCTGGAAGCCGTGCGTCTGCATACGGAGCTGACCGGCGAACGGCCCTATGGCATGTATCAAGGCAAGCCTTCCGACAATACATTGCGGCTTGTCATGGAAGAGGGTGGTTTTCTCTACTCCTCCGACAGCTATGCCGATGATTTGCCTTACTGGGTGAAGGGTCTGAAAAAAGACCCCTTCTTGATCATTCCATACACGCTTGACGCCAACGACATGCGGTTTGCAACGCCGCAGGGTTTCAATTCCGGCGATCAGTTCTTCGCCTATCTGAAGGACAGTTTTGACGTTCTCTATCAGGAAGGCGCAGAAGGCGCTGCTAAGATGATGAGCGTCGGCCTTCATTGTCGCCTTGTTGGACGACCGGGAAGGGCGGCAGCGCTGCGACGCTTTATCGAATACGTGCTTGGCCACGAAAAAGTCTGGATACCCCAACGCGTCGAAATCGCCCGTCACTGGCATGAACATCATAAGCCAGGGGCGTTGTGATGGTGGATCGCGGCGAGTTTATCAACGGTTTTGGTGGCGTCTTCGAGCATTCTCCGTTTATCGCAGAGCGTGCGTATGATGCTGGCGCGGTGACTGAACCGTTGACGGCAAGTACTGTTCATGCCGCGCTCACGCAACAGTTTCGTGCCGCCTCACATGAAGAAAGACTTGGCGTCTTGCGCGCCCATCCCGATCTTGCGGGAAAGCTTGCCATCGCCGGGGGGCTGACCGAAGACAGCCGAAAGGAACAGGCCGGGGCTGGTCTCGATCGTCTGTCGCCGCAGGAGCATGCGCGCTTTACCGAACTCAACGCTGCCTATGTCGAGAAGAACGGCTTTCCCTTCATCATCGCGGTGAAAGGCCTGACCAAGGATGATATTCTGCGAGCTTTCGAAACTCGTATCGATCATGACGCGCAAGGCGAATTCGCCACTGCGACGGAGCAGGTCGAAAAAATCGCTCTGCTCCGTTTGTCTGCTCTGTTGCCGGAGGGCTGAGAGTATTGCTCCAACAATCGTCTTTCCACGTGTGGGCTTGCACTCTATATTATGTCTCAGGAGATCGGCCATGAGACCCTCAGAAGCACTGGAAAAGAACCGGGAGGCGATCCGCGAAGCGACAAAACGCTTCAACGCGGCCAATCCCCGTGTGTTCGGTTCTGTCGCACGCGGCGAGGATCGACCGGATAGTGATCTCGATATTCTGGTGGATGCGTTGCCGGGGACGACATTATTTGACCTCGGTGGCTTGCTGGAAGAGTTGAAAGCATTGCTCGGAGTAAAAGTAGATGTTCTTACCTCAGGTGGCCTTCACCCCGCCATCAAGGATCGCATCTTGCTGGAAGCCAAGGCCGTATGAGCTCCGACCGCCTTCTCCTCTATCTCGAAGAAATAGATTTGGCGGCATCCCGAGTGCAGAGCTTTATTCAGGGCATGGACGAGCCAGCTTTTTGTTTGGACGAGCGCACGCAGATGGCCGTGATGATGGGGCTTGCACTCATCGGCGAGGCTGTGGCGAAGATCGATAAACATAGTCCCGAGTTTATCAGCGAATACAGCGAAGTGCCTTGGATGAAAATCAAGGGCATGCGCAATCTCATCGTTCACGATTATTTCCGAGCAGAACTGCCTGTCGTCTGGAAGACTGTGACCGAAAGTATCCCCGATTTGCAGGCGCGTATGGCTTTGATCAGAAACTGGCATGCCCAAGGTGAATGAATTTTGACGGAATTTCTGGACATATTGCCTCTGACACGACAGGCATTTGCGCCGTTTGGCGATTTGATTGAGACGGATCCTGCCCGTGTCAAGCTCATCAATGGTGGTAATACCGAGCGGCATCACGCGTTGGCGGCACCTGATGTGTTGGGCGAGGGTGCTCGTATCGTGTTGAATATTTTTCGCGGCAAGCCGCGCCTGTTTCCCTATGCCATCGACATGATGGAGCGACACCCGTTTGGCAGCCAGAGTTTTACGCCTTTATCGGGCCATCCGTTTCTGGTGGTGGTGGCCGAGGATGAGAAGGGCAAACCGGGAATACCCAAAGTGTTTCTCGCGCGTCCCGAGCAGGGCGTGAACTATCATCGCAATGTCTGGCACCATCCTTTGATGACGCTTGGCTCTGTCAGTGATTTCCTCGTTGTGGACCGGGATGGGCCGGGTAACAATCTGGAAGAGTTCTTTTTCGATCAGCCCTATTTCATTGCGGAGCCAAAGCCATGACCGGCCTTACCACCCACGTCCTCGATGCGGCACACGGTACGCCTGCGCAGGGTTTGAAGATCGACCTTTACCGGCTGGACGGCGATAGCAGAGAGAAGCTGAAGACGGTTGAAACCAATAGCGATGGCCGCGTCGATGGTGGTCCTCTGCTCATCGGTGACGATTTCCGGGCAGGGCAATACGAACTGGTGTTCCACGCTGGCGATTACCTTCGCACAAAGGGTCTGGTCCTGCCGGCGCCTGCCTTTCTCGACATGATTCCCATTCGCTTCGGCATAGCGGACGAAAGCGGGCACTATCATGTGCCGCTGCTGCTTTCGCCCTATAGTTATTCAACATACCGTGGAAGCTGACCTTTATGATTTTTGCCGCTATTGCCGATATCCATGGAAACTGTGTTGCACTGGAAGCCGTGCTCGAAGATATCGAAAAGCTTGGGATTGCCGATATCGTCAATCTTGGTGATTGCTTCAGTGGTCCGCTGGAGGCCGGCCGGACAGCTTATATTCTGGTGGGCCGGAACATACCGACCGTTCGTGGCAATCATGATCGCGCCTTGATCGATCGTCCCTTCGAGCTCATGGGCGATTGGGAAAAACCAGCCCATATGCAGCTGTCTTCAGAACATTTCGATTGGTTGCAGGCTTTACCGTTCGACTTGGTTTTCAAGGATGTCGCCTATTGCTGTCACGGCTCGCCGAAGGATGATCTGGGTTATTGGCTGGAGCAGCTTGCGCCGGAGGGTTTTCTCCACCAGCGTTCGCTTCCTGAAATCGAAGCATTGGCGGAAGGGATCACGCAACCGCTAATGCTGTGTGGGCACACGCATATCGCACGCACCGTTCAGCTTTCGGATGGTCGCCTGATCGTCAATCCCGGCAGTGTCGGCTGCCCCGGCTGGAAAGACGATGAGCCTTTCTACCACCAGGTGGAAGCGGGCCACCCTCTCGCCAGCTACGCGGTACTGGAGGAAACATCTAGAGGATGGCAGGTCTACTTGCGGCAGGTCCGTTACGACAGCACAGCGATGGGTGAACTCGCCAGCACGAATGGCATGCCGCGACTCGGAAAGGCTATTGCCACCGGCTGGCTTGGCTAGGTCGTCTCAGCTCTCATTAGCCATGACGACGCAGGAATAACTCTGAGCTTTGAGATCCTTGCAGGCCGATAGGGCCGCTGCCTGACTGTCGAAGCCGGTAAAACGTGCGCGATAGAGCGTGGCCGCGCCGCTTCGAACCGCTTCCGTGTAGGGTGCTATCCCGGAATAGCTGGAAGAGATGGCGGGGCGGGCATTGCGCAGCAGGGAAAGCGCTGCTCCTTGTGAATCCGCCGCTGCGATCTGCACCTCCCAGTCACTCCGCTCGGACACCGTGGCACGCACAGCCGAGGTCTGTATCATATCCGGCATCACGTTGTTTGCCGTGGCGATCTGCATCGCGATCGGGTCACGGCGCTCCCGGAACATGGGCAGTGGAATTGCGGCAGGCGCGACATCGAAAGTGCGGCTCGTGCTGGCGCTGGCGATCAGTTGTTGGCTGCTGCCGCCTCTCGACGCTTTGGGCATTGTCCTGTCCAAAAGCGATGCCATCTGGTTGTCACGGCTGCGGGCCGTCTTCCCACCCAGCACAACGCCGACGACGCTACGGCCGTTGTGGTTGACCGCGCTGACCAGATTGAAGCCGGATGCGTTGGTGTAGCCGGTCTTGATGCCGTCGACGCCGGTATAACGCGCCATCAGGCGGTTATGCCCTCGGATCGTCTTGCCGCGAAACTTGAAGGACTGCATGGCGAAGAGTTTGTATTCTTTCGGGAAATCACGTTGGAGGGAAAGGCCCAGCTTTGCCATGTCACGCGCAGTGGTGACCTGGGCTTTGTTGGGGAGGCCGGACGCATTGCGAAACACAGTTTTCGTCATACCGAGCTGGCGTGCTTTGCGGGTCATCATCTGCGCGAACTTCGCTTCCGAGCCGCCGATGTGGTCGCCCATGCCTTCTGCCATATCGTTGGCGGACTTCACGATCATGCCGTAGACCGCCTCGCGAACCGTAAACGTCGTACCTGCCTTGACCCACAGCTTCGACGGTATGACGGACGCGGCGTGTCTCGACATGGTGATGCGTTGGTCCCACCGCAGTCGCCCCTCATTCAGGGCTTCGAACACCATGTAGAGCGTCATCATTTTCGTCAGGGAAGCAGGATAATTTTTCGTATCCGCGTTTTGAGCGGCAAGGACCTTGCCGGTCTTGGCATCCATCACGAAATGGGCGTAACCCGCCTGCGCCTCAGACGCCTGTAACGATATGACCGCACACAGGAAAGCCAATGCAAACATCCATGCGCCGGCCATTCCTCGCCTGATCATTCTCAACATCCATTCACCCCTTGGTCCATGCACTCGTCGCTCGTTAAGCCTACCGATAGTTTGAGGCAACGAAACCGCTCAAACTTTAAAGACCGTTTTCATCCCTAATTAAGTATGAAAATCGACCCTGACTGATGGCGGGTTATTTTCTTGAAAAGAAACCAACCGACCGGTATGTTTTGAGTCATGAAACTATCGAACGAACGCAAGAAACAGCCAGACTTGGTCCGTAAGAATCTGATCGAGTGCGCGGCCAGATTTGCGGCAGAGCAGGGCTTCTCGGCGGTCTCGGTGCAGGCCGTGGCATCGGCTGCGGGTGTCACGAAAGGCGGTCTTTTTCATCATTTTGCATCCAAACAAGTTCTGCTGGAAGCGGTTCTCGATACTCTTCTCCAAGCACTCGACACAGACATCGATCTGTTGATCTCACGGGATCGTGACGACTACGGATGCTTCACGCGGGCCTATGTGAATGCCTTTTTCGCCGATCGTGGTCGCGAAACCTATGCGCAATGGTCGGCAATCTCCGTTGCGCTGATCAGTGAACCATCGCTCAGACAGCGGTGGGACAGCTGGATCGGTGGACGTTTGGCACGCCATAAAAAGACGGATGGCGACATCGGTCTGGAACTGGTCCGGCTAGCGGTCGATGGCGTCTGGCTTGCGGATATGATGAGCGAAGAGAGCGTTTCCGGCGGGGACAGGGAGCTACTTCGCAAACGGCTCATCCTTGCGACACGAAAGGACAATATTGCATGAGTGGATCGATCATGACCTATACTGCTCTGTTTGCAGCCATCGTTTGCGAGGTTATCGGAACATCCTTCTTGCAGCAATCTCAACAGTTTACGCGGTTGGTGCCAACGTTGTTGATGGCTGTATTCTACGGCGCGGCTTTTTATCTGCTGTCGGTCACGCTGCGGACCATGCCGGTCGGTGTGGCCTACGCGATCTGGAGCGGATTTGGCATCGTGCTGATCTCAGCCGTGGGCTACCTATTCTTCAAGCAAACGCTCGACCTCGCTGCGATGATCGGTTTGGGATTGATCATCGCAGGCGTGGTTGTCGTGAACGTCTTTTCGAAGACGGTGGGGCATTAAAGGAGGGGCATTACCCTGTCACTGCACCAGAATGTCGCTGTTTACATCGGTCAGCAATCGCTTGCCGCAGAGCGCCATGGTGATATCCATTTCCTTACGAATGATTTCCAGCGCCGTCGTCACGCCAAGTTTGCCGCCCGCCCCGAGTCCATAAAGGAATGGACGACCGATGTAAGTGCCTTTGGCGCCGAGCGCGATGGCCTTCAAAACGTCCTGGCCAGAGCGGATGCCGCCATCCATGTGGATTTCGATCCTGTCGCCGACCGCATCAACGATCTTCGGCAGCATCTGTATCGACGAAAGGGCGCCATCGAGCTGGCGTCCACCGTGGTTGGACACGATGATGGCGTCTGCACCGGTATCGGCTGCGGCGCGCGCGTCTTCTTCATCCAGGATGCCTTTGAGGATGAGTTTGCCGCCCCAGCGTTCCTTGATCCACTCTACGTCCTTCCAAGACAGGCGCGGGTCGAACTGCTCTGCCGTCCAAGATGATAGTGAAGACAGATCAGAGACGTTTTTGGCGTGGCCAACGATGTTGCCGAAACTGCGGCGCTTGGTCCGTGCCATGTCAAGGCACCATTGCGGGCGGGTTGCCATTTGCCAGATGTGCTTGGGCGTAAATTTCGGCGGGGCAGAGAGACCGTTGCGTAAATCCTTATGCCGTTGGCCAAGAATTTGCAGATCGAGCGTCAGCATCAGTGCCGAACATTTCGCTGCCTTTGCACGGTCGATCAGGTTGTTGATGAAATCGCGGTCCTTCATGACGTAGAGCTGGAACCAGAATGGCCGCGCTGTAACGGAGGCGACGTCTTCGATAGAGCAGATGCTCATCGTGGAAAGCGTGAAGGGGACACCAAATTCCTCCGCCGCTTTAGCCGCGAGCATTTCGCCATCGGCATGCTGCATGCCCGTGAGACCCGTTGGAGAAAGCGCGACCGGCATAGACACGTTTTCACCGATCATCGTCGTTGCCAGCGAGCGGTCCGTCATATCGACCAGAACACGCTGGCGCAGTTTGATCTTGGCAAAATCATCTTCATTTGCGCGGTAGGTGCTTTCGGTCCATGCGCCACTGTCTGCATAGTCGAAGAACATTTTCGGCACGCGCCGTTGTGCCTGTTTCTTCAAGTCAGCAATGGTCAGTGCTTTGCTCATGGATGGGGCCTTCAAATCTGAATAACATCTTCACCTACCATGTGAGTGTGACTTGGGACATCGGAATTCGCAGCGTGTCGGGTCAAAATTTGCGCAAAACCCTGTTGGCATCCGCCGGGACAAAGTTCTGAAGCTGGATGCCTACTTTCGCGAACGGGTAATGCGGAACGCGGCAAACTTTCGCCACAAAATCTCCTTTTACGTGTCATGGAAAGATAAAATAGAAATAATTCTACCGAGGATGGTTTTAAAAGCTGATCGGAGCTGTTGATGATTACAGTTTATTTTTGGGCGCCAGATATGTCTCGCAATAACATTGGTCATATCTCACTTTCTATTGGTGCAGGGCAAGGCAAGGGTCTTGAGAGATATGTGAGCTGGTGGCCCGGTGCCGGTGACAAAAAGTCGTTTGTGGGTAAGCCGATATCCTCGCGAACATATGACGGCGATGTAAAAGCTGAGGGAGGTTCTCCCACTGCCACGTTGTCAATCTCCGGCCTCGATGAAGCGCAGATGAAGCGTGCGTGGGATAACATGCTCGCCAATAACCCGCGTTATTTAGTGTACCGAAAAAATTGTGCTTGGACTGTCAAAAGTATCCTAGACGTCGGTACGGGTTACGATTTTGGTGCTGCCGCTTCTGATTTTATCAATTTGCGGGTGTCTGGTGGTGTGTGGACGCCAAGAGCGGTGTTCGAGTATGCCAGGCTGCTGAAAAGTCGCTATGACAGCAAGGCCAGGAGGTTCGAAAACGCGACGAACGATGCCTATAATCTGCGGATCAGCTAGCATCTCGAGCCTATTTTTATATTCCCATAAACAGAAAATGGGCGGCCAAAGCCGCCCATTTCCAATCGCTCTGAGTTTTAAGCTCAAAACTCTTCCCAGGTATCCTGCGCTACGGCTGCGGACGAACCGCCACCAAAGGCGCCTGCGATCTTGCGACCCAGCGCGCGTGCCGGAGACGGTGCTGGTCTGGACGCGTTGGACGCAGTCCGGACTGGGGCGGCTGAGGGTGCTGCCCGGCTTGCGCCTTCGCCATTTCCGAGATTGAAGCGGGATAGCAATTGGTTGAGAGAGGCCGCTTCCTTGGCAAGGCTGTGGCTGGCCGCCGTCGATTGCTCTACCATGGCGGCGTTCTGCTGCGTGCCCTGGTCCATGGTGTTGACGGCGGTGTTGATCTCCTGAAGGCCGACGGACTGCTCTCGCGATGATTCCACGATGGCGGTGATATGACGGTTGATCTCCTGAACTTCGGTGACGATGACTTCAAGTGCCTTGCCGGTCTCACCCACCAGGGTAACGCCAGAGCGAACATGCTCTCCGGAGGTGGTGATCAGGGCCTTGATTTCTTTCGCTGCCTTGGCGGATCGCTGGGCGAGTTCACGAACCTCCTGCGCAACGACGGCAAAACCCTTGCCGGCTTCACCGGCACGTGCGGCTTCCACACCTGCATTCAGGGCCAGAAGATTGGTCTGGAACGCAATTTCATCGATAACGGAGATGATATTGGTGATCTCGCCCGATGAGCGTTCGATCTCGTTCATGGCCGTTACGGCCTGACGCACGACGCCGCCTGACTTTTCGGCGCCATCGCGGGCTTTTGCCACGAGATGTCCGACTTCTTCTGCGCGGCTGCTGCTATCCTTGACCGTCGTGGTGATTTCTTCCAGAGCAGCGGCCGTTTGCTCGACGGAGGCTGCTTGCTGTTCGGTGCGTTTGGACAGGTCGTCGGCAGCGGAGCGGATTTCGTTGGCACCGGCATCGATACCCCGGGCATTCTGGCCGACCGCACGCAGGGCTTCGTTGAGGTTACCAACAGATCCATTGAAGTTCGAACGCAGCGTATCAAGATGGGCGACGAATGGTGTCTCGATGCGGTATGCGACATCGCCATCCGCGAGGCGACCGAGACCCTTGGCCAACTGATCGACGGCAAACGCCGTATCGGCTGCTTCCTGTGCCTTTTGCGCTTCGCGTTCGATGCGTTCCTTTTCGGACATGCTGCGGTTTGCATCGGCCTCGGCTTCGATACGGATGCGTTCCAGCGCATTCTCACGGAATACGGAAACGGCTTTCGCCATCTGGCCGACTTCGTCGTTGCGATCCTGGCCCTCAACCGGAGCATCCGTCTGACCTGCAGCAAGCGTCATCATGCGTTCGCGCAGATTGGCAATTGGAGTTGTAATGCCTTTGGCAGCAACAATCAAAGCCGCGATGATGCCGAGTGCGAATGTCACACCGACAATCGTCAGAGACCACAGAATCGTTGCGTTCGTCTGGTCTGTGAGTGCGTCACTTCCTGCATCGACATTTTTCAGAACCTTGTCCAGGAATTGCGCCGAATCTGCTGCCAGCGGTGCAATCAAATCGTCAGCCTGTGCCAGCAAAGCCTTCGCAGGCACATCCTGATCGATCTGGCCAAGCCTGACAGCCTCATCCGTCAAGCCAATGACAACTTTTGACCGGGCAATAAAGTCGTCAATCGCGGGCTTTTCGTCAGGCAAGAGCTGAGCGGTGGTCTGCAGCCGGTCAAAAAGCTTGGTCTTGCTCTCACTGTAAAGAGCCAGTGCCCTTTTTATGCCTGGGGTTTCGCTGGGATATACAAGGGTTTGATAAGCGCCGTAGGCAGCAGCAGCCAGATTTCTGTTCGCGCGCGCCATCGCCGTCGCACCAGCCGTGTCGTTGGCGATAAAATCGCTGTAGCTGTCGTCGGCATCTTTAAAGCTGTGTGACATGAAGACGGTCGCGCTCAGCCCGACAACACACAAGGGAAGAACAAGCGAGAGTATTTTTGTGCGGATGCTCGCGTTTTTCAGAAATGACATATGTCCTCACGATTGATGTGGAGATGCGAACACGGTGCATCTGAAGGGCGCGACGTGGGACGCCGTTCACCAAGCCGTTTCAGAGGAACGTTAATTCGGAATTGGAGCTTCATCACAGAAAGAGCGTGCCGTCATGGCAGCTGGGGCAATGTCTGTGACGCAAATACTAAATCATTATGGTTTAAATATAAGTAAATCCCGATTGATCGGTTGTCATATTTTACAGCCTTACAACAATCAAATGGAACTCTTTGCAGCCGTACCTGAAATATAGGTTTCTGTCACCGTACGGTCGTCTCCCATGGTCAGCATGAGAAACAGCTCTTCCGGAAGGCTTCTGACCACCTCCATCTTCAGCGCCATTGCTGGCGTGGCAGACGCATTCAGCACGGTCATATCCGCATCTGTACCGATTTCCAAAGTTCCGATTTTGTCGACCATCGACAACGCCTCCGCATTGCCGCGCGTCATCAGATACCAGCTTTCCAGTGGGTTCAGACGTTCTCCCAAAAGTTGCTGGATTTTGTAGGCTTCATCCATGGTCCGCAGCATGGAATAGCTCGATCCTCCGCCGATATCGGTTGCCACAGCAATGCGCACCGGTTTTTCGCGCCGTTGAAGCTTCTTCATCGGGAAGAGGCCAGAGCCGATAAACAGATTGGATGTCGGGCAATGGACGGCGACCGCACCCGTTTCCGAGAGCACATCCGCTTCTCGATCCGACAGGTGAATGGCGTGCCCTAGCAGGGTCTTGTCACCCATCAGGCCATAACGGACATAGATATCCGTGTAGTCGATGGCGTCGGGATAGAGTTCGCAGGTGTATTTGATTTCGTCCAGATTTTCGGAGAGATGCGTCTGGATGAAAAGGTCGGGGAATTCCTGCGCCAGTGCCTGCGCCGCCTCCATCTGTTGGGGCGTGGAGGTGATGGCAAAGCGCGGTGTGATGGCGACGTGGTTGCGGCCTTTGCCGTGCCAGTCGGCAATTACCTGACGCGTTTCGTCGTAGCCGAGTTGCGGCGTGTCCAGCAGGCCTTGCGGGGCATTGCGGTCCATCATGACCTTGCCGCCGACCATCAGCATGTTGCGCTTCATGGCCTCGGCAAAAAAGGCGTCGGCAGAGGTCTTGTGAACGGAGCAATAGGCGACAGCCGTCGTGGTCCCATGGCGGACTAATTCGTCGTAGAAATGCGTGGCAATGCGTTGGGCATGCGCACTTTCCACGAAGCGGCATTCCTCCGGGAAGGTGTAGGTTTCGAGCCATTCCAGCAGATTGGCAGCGTAGGAGCCGATGACCTGCATCTGCGGAAAATGCAGGTGCATATCGATCAGACCCGGTACGATGAGGTGAGGGCGGTGGTCTGTTTCGTTCACACCCTCGGGTGCCTGAGCATGAATATCCGCATACGCGCCGATGGCGCTGATCTTGCCATCCTCGATCAAAAGACCACCGTCTTCGATATAGAGATAGCTTTCCGTATCATCAATGGCGTTTGGTGCGCGGTTGAAGCTTAGAATTCGTCCGCGCAGCAGAAGCATGCTCATTCCGTTTTTCCTTGGGACACGGCGCTCTCATACCAAGCGGTCAGCACCTTGCGCTCTTGCGGCGTAATCGCCGTGATGTTGCCGGGCGGCATGGCATGGCTGCGGCCCGCCTGTAAATAGATTTCCCGCGCATGGGCCGCAATTTGCGCATCGGTTTCGAGTTTTACCGATTTCGGCGTGAACGGTACACCCTCCCACACGGGCTCTGCCGCATGGCACATGGAACAACGGCTTTGGACAACGTCGCGTGCGGATGCGAAATGAACATCGGTGGCAAAGAGCTGCTGTGTTGGGGAAAGCGTTGCCGCTTTCTCCTCCTGTTTGCCGGTCAGTACCTTTGGCACGGTGGAGAGCCACATAATGACGATGAAGATGAGCACCGTGACCAGCCATGTCCATGTTGGCCTGCCCTTTCGGGCATGGGTGGTGTTGAACCAGTGGCGGATGGTGACGCCCATCAGAAACACGAGGGCCGCGATGACCCAGTTGAACTGCGTCGCAAAGGCCAGTGGATAATGGTTCGACAGCATGAAGAAGATGACAGGCAGCGTCAGATAATTGTTGTGCAGCGAGCGCTGCTTGGCGATGCGGCCATATTTGGGGTCCGGCGTACGACCCGCAATCAGGTCGGCCACGACAATCTTCTGGTTGGGAATGATGATCATGAAGACGTTGGCCGACATGATAGTCGCGGTGAATGCGCCCAGATGCAGGAAGGCGGCACGGCCTGTAAAGACCTGCGTATAGCCCCACGCCATCGCGACCAGCGCGATGTAGAGCACGGCCATCAGGCCCCAGGTATTGTTGCCGATGGGCGATTTGCAGAGCAGGTCATAAAACACCCAGCCGATGGCGAGCGACGCCAGCGACAGACAGATCGCTTGGAACTGCGTCAGTGCCAGCACGGAATGATCGATGAGAAATAAGTCCGCGCCGCCATAGTAGACGATGCACAGCATCGCGAAACCGGAGAGCCATGTCGCGTAGCTTTCCCATTTGAACCATGTGAGATGCTCCGGCATTTGCGCAGGTGCAACCAGATATTTCTGGATGTGATAGAAACCGCCGCCATGCACCTGCCACTCTTCGCCATAAGCGCCGGGCGGCAAATGCGCGCGTTTTACCAGACCGAGATCAAGCGCGATGAAATAGAAGGACGAGCCGATCCAGGCTATGGCGGTAATAACGTGCAACCAGCGGACGGCAAAGGCCATCCATTCCCACGCAATGGCGTATTCGTACATTCTGTTCCCCTGCTTTGCATCGCACTGTGCGAAATATTTACCGATCAGAAAAGGGGCGATGTGCGAAACGCGCAGATATTCTTGCCTTGCATCAGGCTTCGGTTGGAAACTCCTCCTGCATCCAATCCGTGAAGGCCCTGATTTTGGTCACGTTGCGGCGGGCCTCGCTGTGGACGATCCAATAATCATGGCCATCATTGCAAACGAGCTCGAAGGGCTGGAGCAGGCGACCGGATGCGAGGTCCTCCGCAAAATGAACGGGATTGACGATCGCCACGCCATGGCCTGCAATTGCGGCCTGCGCTTCGAGGTTCTGGATGCCGAAGTCGCTGCCGGTGCGCTTGTCGAGATCCGTTTCCGTCACACCCGCTTCGGCGAACCAGTGTTTCCACCAGCGGTCATTGGGGCTGATGATCGGCAATTTGAGAATGTCGGCTGGATGATTGAGCCCTCCGATGGTTGCCGCAAGCTTAGGGCTGACGACCGGTGCAAAATCCAGCCGCATGATGCGGCGGCCGACGAGCCCCGGCCAATCACCTTTGCCCCATCGAATGCCGATATCGACATTCGTGCGCGAGAAATCCACGATCTCGTTCGTCAATGCCAGTTGCACCGAAATCTTGGGATGTCTGGCCTGAAAGACGCCCAGTCGTCTGGCTAGCCATTGATGCGCGAATGTGGTGGTGCAGGAAATGATGAGAACATCCGCCGTTCTGGTACGTGCCTCGTCAAGCGCTGTCGCCAGGATGCCAAAGGCCTGCGAGGCCCGGCCCGCCAGCAACTCGCCGGTCTGGGTTAGTGCGACCTGCCTTGGCTTGCGCAGGAACAACGGCGCACCGACGAAGTCTTCCAGCAATTTGATCTGGTAACTCACCGCCGTCTGCGTCATGCCAAGCTCATCGCCAGCCTTGGTGAAGCTCAGATGACGGGCAGCACTTTCCAGCACGCGCATGGCATTCAAGGGGACGTTACGAGACAGCTTCATGGATAAGTTCTCTTTATCCATTTGGTCGGAAGTTTCATTGGTTTTTCCATAAAAACAGGAGCATTTCTATTTCATAGCATCAATAGAGCTTTGGAGAAATGAAATGGGTTCAGTCGCTTTCAGCGCCTGGCTGCGGCCTTTTGCGTGGTTATGGAGTGCGGATTGGTTTTCCCCCAGCACAGTCCAACTGGATGGCCTTCAGGAAGATGAACTGCAGGATCATCTCAAGCGCGATCTTGGCCTGCTGGATGGTCGCGATCAGATAGGGCCGGGGCGGGTGCGGCAAAGCGATGAATTGCGTGAAGCACTTCGGCAGATGCCAAGGCCGCTATGACGGCGGGGCGTTTGTCCCTGACCGATTGCCCTCCGATGGGCAGCACAAGTCGTTCCGGTGCGGACGCTGGAACACCCTCGCGCTCCAGCCAGTGCGCGAAGGTGGCACGCTTCGTCTTGGAGCCGATCATGCCGACATAGGAAAGATCAGAGCGAGCGAGGGCTTCTTTCGCGATCAGAAAATCCAGCGCGTGGTCATGGGTGACGATGAGGACCGCGCCACCACACGGGATGTCCTTGACTTTGGCTTCCGGCATGGGCGTGAGATACGCCGACACCGATGACGGCAACCCCTCAAGCTCTTCACGCCGCGTCTCGATGACGGTGATGGACAGCGGAAGCAGAGCGAGCGCCTGCGCCAGGGCCTTGCCGACATGGCCCGCGCCAAAGATGAAGACGGCGGGCTGTAACTGATGTTCCCGCGCCACCCGGTCCGTCAGTTCGCCCGATATCGCGGGCGTCACCTCGGTGAATGTCAGCAATGTGCGCCCGCCGCAGCACTGGCCGATTTCGGGACCCAGCGGGATGTCCAGCGTTTGCTGCGAGGTTTTTCCCTGCAGCATGGCGCGGGCATGATCGATCGCCATATATTCGAACTGCCCGCCGCCAATGGTTTCCCAGATGCCGTGTTGCGAGACCAGCATGAAGGTGCCCGCCTCACGCGGAGACGAACCTTTGACGGACGTGATTTCGATGAGGATGGCTTCGCCCGCTTGCTCTATGAAGTCTGTCAGGGAGGCAATGGTCATGTGATCATGCCTACACCTTCTTCAACCGCTCCACCGCCATCAACACCCGTTCCGGCGTTGCAGGAGCGTCCAGCCGCGGGCAGACCTTATAGTCTGCAACGCTCGCCACCGCCATCGACAGGGCTTCCAGCACCGAGTTTGCCAGCATGAAGGGCGGCTCGCCGACGGCTTTGGAGCGGCCGATGGTGGGTTCGGCGTTTTCGGACCATTCTGCCAGCTTGACGTTGAAGATTTTCGGACGGTCGGAGGCAAGCGGGATCTTGTAGGTGGAGGGAGCGTGAGTGCGGAGGCGCCCCTTGGCGTCCCACCACAATTCCTCTGTCGTCAGCCAGCCCATGCCTTGCACGAAGGCACCTTCGATCTGGCCGATATCAATGGCCGGGTTCAGGGATTTGCCGACGTCGTGGAGAATGTCGGTGCGCTCCATCATATATTCGCCGGTCAGTGTATCGATGGAGACTTCCGAGACCGATGCACCATAGGCGAAATAATAGAAGGGCGTGCCTTTGCCTGCGGCTCGGTCCCAATGGATTTTCGGCGTCTTGTAGAAGCCTGCGGCAGAGAGTTGAACGCGGGCAAGATATGCCTGTTTTATGAAATCGTTAAAGGCGATTTCTTCCGTTCCAACCCGAATGCGGTTCGGCAGAAACGTCACTTCATCTTCGCCTACGGTCCATTTTTCCATGGCAAATTTGATCAGCCGTTCCTTGATCTGGCGTGCTGCGTCATATGCGGCCATACCATTCAGATCGGTGCCGGAGGATGCGGCCGTGGCGGATGTATTCGGCACTTTGCCCGTGGTGGTCGCAGTGATCTTGACCCTGTCGATATCCACCTGAAAAGCATCTGCGACGACCTGAGCGACCTTGGTGTAGAGGCCTTGCCCCATCTCGGTGCCGCCATGGTTCAGGTGGATCGAGCCATCATTGTAGATGTGGACAAGGGCTCCGGCCTGATTGAAGGCGGTCATGGTGAAGGAGATGCCGAACTTTACCGGCGTCAGCGCGATGCCTTTGCGGATGATTGGGCTGGTCTTGTTGAATTCGATGATCGCCTGTCGCCGTGCCTGATAGTCGCTGGAGGTTTCCAGTTCTTCGACGACACGGGCGATGATGTTGTCTTCGACCTCCTGATGGTAGGGGGTAGTCGTTCGCCCCGAGCCATGCTGACCGTAAAAGTTCAGCTTGCGGATTTCCAGCGGGTCTTTGCCCACCGCATAGGCGATTTCCTCGATGAAGCGTTCTGCACCCAGCATGCCCTGCGGGCCGCCGAAGCCGCGGAAGGCGGTGTTGGAAACCGTGTGGGTTTTTAACGGCTTGGATTGCAGTTTTACATGCGGATAGAAATAGCTGGAATCGGCGTGGAACAGTGCGCGGTCGGTGACCGGCCCGGACAGGTCTGAAGAGAATCCGCAGCGGGCGGCATAGGTCGCGTCTACCGCGTGAATGCGGCCTTCGTCATCGAAACCCAGTTCGTAATCGACGCGGAAATCGTGGCGCTTGCCGGTGGCGGTCATGTCCTCATCGCGGTCGGGACGCATTTTGACGGCACGGTTCAGCTTTTTGGCGGCGATGGCACAGAGGGCTGCAAACTGGTTGCCCTGCGTTTCCTTACCGCCGAACCCGCCGCCCATGCGCCGCACCTGCACGGTGACGGCATGGGATGGGACCTGCAGAATATGACTGACGATGTGCTGAATTTCGCTGGGGTGCTGGGTGGAACTCCACACCGTTACTTCATCGTCTTCACCGGGTACGGCCATCGCGATATGGCCTTCCAGATAGAAATGTTCCTGCCCGCCGATGCGCATGGTGCCCGTCAGTCGACGCGGCGAGACGTCCATCTCGAGTTCAGCTTCGCCACGCTGCAAAATCATGCCAGGTGTCACCAGCGGCTCACCGTTTTCCATGGCGCCATCGATATCGCTCCAGTGCGGCAGATCATTGTAGGTGATCTTGGCCTTGCGCACCGCTTTTCGGGCGATGTCGCGGGTTTCGGCAAAGACGGCAAAGATCGGCTGGCCGTGAAATTGCACCAATTTCTCCGCCAGCAACGGCTCATCGTGACGCCCGCCGGAGGAGACATCGTTCTCGCCGGGCACATCCTTGCCCGTCATCACCCAGAGAACGCCGGGCGTGGCTTCCACCTCGGACAGATCCATGGCGATGATTTCGGCGTGCGCTCGCTCCGCCATGCCTATGGCGCCATGGATCATGCCCGCTGGTTCGGGAATATCATCGATATATTCGGCACTTCCCGTGACATGCTTGTGCGCTGAATCATGTCGCAGCGATCCATGCATCTTGCCCTCGATGACGGTTTTGGTGCGTTCGAACGTGTTGGTGTCCATGACTCAGGCCTCCGCCAGCTCGAAGCGCTGCAATTCCTGGCGCTCGCCGGATGTTTCGAGGAAAAACCGCGTCAGCAGGTTCTTCGCCGTCAGTGTTCGATACTCTGCGGTCGCGCGCCAATCCGTCAGCGGTTGGAAATCCTCATCGATCGCATCACGCGCGGCGTCTATGGTTTCCATGTTCCAAGGCTTGCCCCGCAGCGCTTCTTCCAGCTTTGCCGCCCGCTTCGGTGTTGCCGCCATGCCGCCGAAGGCGATGCGGATGTCTTCGATTGCGCCTGTGGGGTCGAGCTTCAGATGATAGGCCGCACACAGTGCCGAGATGTCCTCGTCGCGGCGCTTGGAAATTTTGTAAATCGCATAATGTGTATCTGGCGCCGGGACGGGCACGAAAACTTTCTCCACGAATTCGCCCGCGAAACGGTCCTGCTTGCCGTAGTCGATGAAGTATTTTTCGAGTGGTATCGTCCGGCTGCCAGAGGAGGATCGCAGGGTGAGTGTCGCGTTCAGCGCAATCAGTGCCGGCGGCGTGTCGCCGATAGGAGAGCCGTTGGCGATGTTGCCACCGATCGTTCCCATGTTGCGCACCTGCTGGCCGCCGATACGGTCGATCAGCCGGGCGAAGGGCGGAATATGCTTCGCCAGAACGGTAAAGGCATGGGCGTAAGTCACACCAGCGCCTATCGAAATTCCGTCATTCTCAATCTGGATAGATTGCAGCTCGCTCAAGTGATTGATGAAGATGACTGGGGTCAAAGACCGCATCTGCTTCGTCACCCACAGGCCGACATCGGTCGAACCCGCCACGATGGTGGCCTTGGGTTCGGTGGCATAAGTGGTCGCAAATTCTGAGAGGTTTGAGGGAATGATCGCGCGACAGTCCCCTTTACTGACGGTGATCGTCTCGTTCATCGGAATAGCCCAGAGGCGGGACATGATGCTGGACCGGTCCCGCTCTATCGGGTCGAACAGCGTGCTGGGCTTGGCAGCCGTCACGCTTTCGGCAGCGCGAATGATCGGCTCGTAACCGGTGCAGCGACAGAGATTGCCCTGCAAGGCTTTCTCGATGTCTCCACGCGATGGCTTGTCGCTGGTCAGCCACAGGCCATAAAGCGACATGACGAAACCGGGTGTGCAAAAGCCGCATTGCGAGCCATGATAATCCACCATCGCTTGTTGTACGGGGTGGAGCACGCCATCTTTGCCGGACAGGTGCTCGATGGTCACGATATGGGTGCCGTGCAGGGAACCCATGAAGCGAATGCAGGCATTGACGGTCTCATAGCGCAACGATCCGTCCATCAGCCGTCCGACCAGCACTGTGCATGCGCCGCAATCGCCTTCGGCGCAGCCTTCCTTTGTGCCGGTCAGCCGTTTTTGCAGCCTCAGATAATCGAGCAGCGTTTCCGTTGGTCCGAAATCTCCAAGGGAAACGGTCTCGTTGTTGAGGATGAAGCTGATTGCGTCTTTCATGCGATGCCTTCGTATGCTTGTCGTTATTGGGCGGTCCAGCCGCCATCGATGGATATGTGCGTACCGTTGATCTGCTTGGCTGCGTCGCTGGCCAGGAAAATCGCCGTTGCGGCGACATCCGCTGCTTTGACGAACTCCTTGGTCGCTTGCAGCCGCAACAGAACGTCGTTCTTGACTTCGTCTTCGCTGATGCCGCGTGCCTTGGCCGTATCGGGTATTTGCTTTTCCACCAACGACGTCAGCACGTAGCCGGGACATATGGCGTTTACGGTAATGCCGGTTTCTGCAAGCTCCAACGCTGCGGATTTCGTCAGGCCGATAATACCGTGTTTCGCCGCCACATAGGCAGATTTATAGGGCGACGCGACCAGACCATGAACTGAGGCGATGTTGATGATGCGGCCTTTTCCCGCCGCTTTCATCAAAGGAATGACAGCGCGCATCGTGTGGAAGGAACTCGTCAGATTGATGGCAATGATCTGGTCCCATTGCTCCGGCGGAAAATCCTCTACCTGCGCGACGTGCTGGACACCGGCATTGTTGATGAGGATGTCCACGGAGCCGAGTTTCTCATTCGCCGTCTTTATCAGATCGGCAATTTCATCCGGCTTGGTCATGTCGGCCGGGTGGTAGAGAACACGCGTACCGCTCTCTGCCTCCATGAGAAGGCGGGTGTCTTCAATCTCATGCTCAAGGCCAAAGCCGTTCAGCATGATGTTGCAGCCATCATTGGCGAAGGCGCGTGCTATGGCCAGGCCAATGCCACTGGTCGAGCCTGTTACGATCACGGTCCGATGCATGCGTTCCCCTTTTTATCCAACGTTGCAACGATTTACATCAGGTTATGCTTAAAGCGGGGGAGCTGGCAATCGGATTTCACATGGGGATGCGCAGACCGTGGCTTGACATTGGGGGCTGCGCATATTGTGTTGCGCCACATTGATTTCCGGGAGGCATGCATGGGCGGTTATATCCTCGCCATCGACCAAGGTACGACATCCACACGCGCCATCGTTTTCGATGGCTCCATGCAGGTAGCTGGAACGGGGCAAAAGGAGTTTCGGCAGATATTTCCTGATTCCGGCTGGGTGGAGCATGACCCGGAAGAAATTTGGGAAAGCGTCGTCTGGTCGATCAGGCAAGCGCTTGAAAAAGCCAAGCTGAAAGCCTCCGACATTGCCGCTATCGGCATCACCAACCAGCGCGAAACCACGCTGCTGTGGGAGCGAGACACTGGCAAACCGTTGCACAACGCCATCGTCTGGCAGGACCGGCGGACTGCGAAGCTGTGCGAAAAGCTGAAAAAGGAAGGACACGAGAAGGTTTTCGTCAAGAAAACCGGCTTGCTGCTCGATCCATATTTCTCCGGCACCAAGCTGTCATGGCTGCTGTCCAAGATCAAAGGCGCGCGCAAGCGGGCCGAAAAGGGTGAGCTTTGCTTCGGCACTGTCGACACCTTCCTGATCTGGCGGCTGACCGGTGGCAAGTCCTTTGTGACGGATGCCACCAACGCGTCGCGCACGCTGATGTTCAATATCGAGAAGAATGTGTGGGACAAGCAACTCCTCGACATTCTCGATGTGCCGCCGTCTGTTTTGCCTGAGGTCCTGGATTGTGCCGCGGAGTTCGGCGTGGCGGATGAAGAGCTCTTCGGTGCGCCGATTCCCATCCTTGGTGTGGCGGGCGACCAGCATGCTGCCGTCATAGGGCAGGCGTGTTTCGAACCCGGCATGCTGAAATCCACTTATGGCACTGGCTGCTTTGCGCTTCTCAACACCGGGAAGGATATGGTTCGTTCCAAGAACCGGCTGTTGACGACGATTGCCTACCGTCTGGATGGCAAAACGACCTATGCACTGGAAGGCTCGATCTTCGTGGCCGGTGCCGCCGTGCAATGGCTGCGCGACGGGTTGAAGGTCATTGGCTCGGCATCGGAAACCGGTGCACTTGCCGAGAAGGCCGATCCCTCGCAGGATGTGTATCTGGTTCCGGCCTTCGTTGGCCTTGGCGCGCCTTGGTGGGATGCCGACGCTCGTGGAGCCATGTTCGGGTTGACGCGTGGAACCGGTCCTGCCGAATTTGCGCGTGCCGCGCTCGAGGCCGTCTGCTATCAAACCGGCGATCTCCTGGATGCCATGCACAAGGACTGGAAGAATGCCAATGGCGACACGGTTTTGCGTGTCGATGGCGGCATGGTGGCCTCGGACTGGACGATGCAGCGTTTGTCCGACCTCATCGATGCGCCGGTGGACCGCCCGGTTATTCTGGAAACAACGGCACTTGGTGCCGCATGGCTCGCGGGCAGCAAAGCGGGCGTATGGCCCGACATGAAAGCGTTTTCCGACGCCTGGTCACGGGACAGACGCTTCGAGCCGAAGATGGAAGATGAGACCCGCGAGCGCAAGATCAAGGGCTGGCGCAGTGCCGTTCGACGCACGCTTAACCAGGGTTGATCATCTCAGTTATAGTTATTGCTAAAATGCGCTATGGTATTCGCGTTTCAAGGGAGAGGGACAGCGGATGTCAAACACATCACAGCATGAATTGTCACTGAGCCGCATTATCAAAGCACCGGCGGAGCGGGTTTTTCAGGCATGGACGGACCCGGAATTGCTCGTTCAATGGTGGGCACCGGTGCCATACCGCACCTCGCAGGCCGTGATAGACCTGCGGCCGGGCGGCGCCTTCAACACCACCATGCATGCACCGACGGGAGAGGTGTATGAGAATTTCGGCGTTTTTCTGGATATCGTTGCCAACAAGCGGCTGATTTTTACCGATGCGTTTCGCGAGGGCTGGGTGCCGGGAGACCGTCCCTTCATGACGGGCCACATCACATTCGAGGACGCCGGTGGCGGGACGACCAAATACACGGCGCGCGCGCTGCACTGGACAGCGGAAGACAAGAAAACGCATGAGGAGATGGGTTTCAACGAAGGTTGGAACGCGGCTGCTGAGCAAATGGAAGCCCTGTTGCAGCGCTCGTAAAATCCATCAGATCGCTCTGCATTGAAATCAACCGTTGCCGCCAAACGGTTGATTTCTGATTCTCTTTCGAGGCCGTTCATAGCGATTTTATCGAACGGTTCGTTCCAGATTTTAGATTTGCCTCTGTGCTGTTCTGACCCTATCTCTCAACAAACATCATTGAGGGATATTGCATGGAGCTGGGGCTTTACACATTCGCGGATGTCGATCCGAACGCCGTTGGCGGCAAGGGTGCGGAAGGTGCGCGCCGGTTGAAAGACCTTCTGGAAGAGATCGAGCTTGCCGATCAGGTGGGGCTGGATGTCTTCGGACTTGGCGAACATCACCGCCCGGATTACGCGATTTCCTCACCCTCCACAGTGCTGGCTGCTGCTGCCGTTAAAACCAAAAACATCCGGCTGACCAGCGCGGTTTCCGTGCTGAGCTCCGATGATCCGATCCGCGTCTTTCAGCAATTTGCGACCGTCGATCTTCTGTCCAATGGTCGCGCCGAAATCATGGCGGGTCGTGGCTCCTTCATCGAGTCCTATCCTTTGTTCGGCTATAACCTTGAGGACTACGACGAACTGTTCAGCGAAAAACTGGATCTGCTTCTAGCGCTTCGGGAAAAGGAAATCGTTACGTGGTCTGGCACAAAGCACCCGCCCATCAATGGACGTGGCGTTTACCCGCGGCCTTTGCAGGAGCACCTGCCGGTCTGGATCGCCGTTGGCGGCACCCCGCAATCGGTTGCGAGGGCAGGGGCGATGGGCTTGCCCGTTGCTCTGGCGATCATCGGCGGCGAATACAGGCGTTACGCGCCGCTGTTCGATCTCTACCGCGAAGCCGCCCGGCGCGCAGGTCAGGATGCCGCGAAACAAAAAACCAGCATCAACGTGCATGGCTTCATCGCCGATACGACAGACAAGGCCGCCGACCAGTTCTACGGTCCGCAGGCTGAGGTCATGAACCGCATCGGTCGCGAACGCGGCTGGGGCCCGACCAATCGCGGACAGTATGATGTCGCGCGTGGGCCAGAGGGCAATCTGTTTTTGGGTGAGCCTGAACTGGTGGCGGAAAAAATCATCAAGGCGCACAGTGTTTTTAAAAACGATCGGTTTCTGTTGCAGATGGCGATTGGCCTGATGCCACACGACCAGATCATGCGCGGTATCGAGCTTTACGGTACTAAAGTCGCGCCAATCGTCAGAAAAGAATTGACTGGTCGTGCCGATAGCGCGAAAGCCACGGCCTGAAAAACGACGGAACGATCATGGTTATTTCCACCGAAGAAGAACTGGCGAAGCTGAAAGATATCGGCCGCATTTGCGGATTGGCGATGCAGACCATGGCCGATGCGATGGAGCCGGGCATGACGACGTTGGAGATGGATGCCATCGGCCGCAAGGTTCTGGAAGACAATGGCGCGCTATCCGCGCCGGAGTTCTGTTACCAGTTTCCCGGCGCCACCTGCATCAGCGTCAATGAAGAGGTGGCGCATGGCATTCCCGGCCCCCGTATCATCAAGGCGGGCGATCTGGTCAATATAGACGTGTCGGCGGTGAAGGACGGATTTTTCGGCGATACCGGCTCCTCCTTTGCCGTTCCGCCCGTCAAGAAAGAGATCGAGCGACTGTGCCGCGATGGCAAACGTGCCATGTGGACGGGCTTGCAGCAGATCAAGTCCGGTCGTCCACTGGCCGATATCGGCAACGCCATCGGAGCATTCGCCAAGAAAAATCGCTATACGCTGATTACCAACCTGGCCAGCCACGGCATTGGCCGCTCGCTGCACGAGGAGCCGACCGAACTGGCCACCTGGCCCGACAAGGATGAAACCCGCATCATGACCGAAGGCATGGTGTTTACGGTGGAGCCGTTCCTGTCTATGGGTGCCTATTGGGCCGAAGACGGCGACGACGATCCATGGACCTTGTTCAGTGATCCGAGCGCGCCCACCGTGCAGTTTGAGCATACGGTCGTCGCAACCAAAAATGGCCCGCTGATCCTCACGCTTGCCGAGTAAAAGTCAGCGATTGCATGCTGGCGTTAAGTAAAGGCTTTGTCATGTATGACAGCAAAATCTATGATCTACCTTACATCTTCGTAAGTTAGTGCTTGCCGCATTGCTGTGCACAAAATTCTAGCCTAGTTTCCCGCCAAACTGCTTCGCCAATAATGGCTGACCTCCCAACTCGCGAGAGTTTGTACCGTGTTTCATTCCTTCTTCCCAAAACCCAAACTGTTTTTCACTTCGGCTGTGATTTGGTCTCTCCTTATGATCGGTCTGTGGTATGCTGGAGCAAGAGATTGGGGCAATTCGATAGGGTTGCCAGCTTTGCCGGAGGGGCAACAGCCCCCGACCGGCGTTTCCGTTTTCTGGTCAACGCCGTTTCTCTGGTTCTATTTATATTACGCCGTTGCTGTCGGATTGTTTTCAGCGTTTTGGTTTGCTTACAGCCCGCACAGATGGCAAAACTGGTCCGTTTTAGGATCCGCGCTGATCATTTTCACGACGTATTTTTCCGTGCAGGTCAGTGTTGCCATGAACGCGTGGTACGGCCCTTATTACGACCTTGTCCAGCAGGCATTGGCGAAGACGGCTCCAGTGACCGCTGAACAGCTTTATATGGGGCTTGTCGGCGTTAGCGGCATTCTGTTTTTCGCCATCACCATCGGTGTCCTCAACCTTTTCTTCGTCAGCCACTATATCTTCCGTTGGCGCACCGCGATGAACGAGTTCTACATGGCGAACTGGGATCGTTTGCGTCACATTGAAGGTGCCTCGCAGCGTGTTCAGGAAGACACGATGCGTTTTTCCAGCACCGTCGAAGGTCTGGGCGTCGGTCTGGTGCGGGCTATCATGACCCTCATCGCATTTCTGCCAGTCCTGTTCACCTTTTCGGAAACGATCACAGAATTGCCCATCATTGGCGAGATACCTCACGCCTTGGTTTGGGCTGCTATTGTCTGGTCGCTTTTCGGTACGGGTTTTCTGGCGCTCGTCGGCATCAAGCTTCCAGGGCTAGAATTCCGAAATCAGCGTGTTGAAGCCGCCTACCGAAAAGAACTCGTTTATGGCGAAGACCATGAAGATCGTGCTCGTCCGGCGACGGTGGCGGAACTGTTCTCCAACGTTCGGAAGAACTATTTCCGTCTGTATTTCCACTATATGTACTTCAATGTGGCGCGTATTTTTTATCTTCAGGCCGATAACCTCTACAGCCTCATCGTCCTCATTCCGTCCATCGCCGCCGGTAAAATCACGCTTGGTGTGTTCACGCAGATTGGGAATGTTTTTGATCAGGTGCGCGGCTCTTTCCAGTATCTCATCAATTCATGGACGACGATTGTTGAACTCCTATCCATCTACAAACGTCTGAGAGCCTTTGAAGCGGCCATCGACGACAAGCCCCTACCGGAGATCGACCAGCGCTATCTCAAGCGTGAAGCGGAAGATGGTGAGTTGGCGGCGAACAAGCCGACTTGAATTAAAAAAGGGTGGCCAAGCGCCACCCTTTTTTATTCGAGGATAAGATTGATACTCACCCCTCAGACTTCTGCGCGCGCCGCGCCTCGATCATCGGCATGGCCTGCGCGTAACTCACGCACGCCACATCGTCCTTCTTGCAGACGTCTCGCAGCAGCCGCTCAAAAGCGTTCCAATAGGCGCCGCCATTCATTTTCACGAAGTGAAACCCGAGCTGTAGAGGCACTCGTTCGCCGTCATACTGCTTGTCGAATGCAGCGCGGAAGGCCTGGTAGGCGCGTTCTTCGAACTCTGCTGATTTAGCCCGGTTTTCGATGGCCATGGAATGGCGCACGAAGAGATTATAGTCCATGGCGATGATCGGTCTGTCACTGGGACCTTCGGGAATGAGCGGAAGACCGAAATGTTCGATGCCGTCTTTCTGGATTGGCCATGCCGGTCCCTTGGTGATGCTGGTCGCGTCATAGACGAAGCCATGCTTTTTCTGCGCTGTCGTCAGTGCATCGCTCTGCGACAGATAGGGTGCCCTAAAGCCGTTGATGCCGCGGACGAGATCACGCCAGCCCTGCGGTTCCTCGTCCTTCTTGCCGATCATCTGCCAGGCATTTTCCATCGTGCTGGTGAAGGCCGTGAACTCGGCGTCCCATTGTTCCGCTGTCCAGTTGCCACCATCGAAATGACCGCAGGTATGGTTGGCAATCTCGTGGCCTTCCTGCTTTGCGGCCCAGATGTTGCGCAAGCGGGCTTCCACCTCCTCGATGGATTGTCCGAAACCGACATTGGATCGTCCGGTTTTCTGGCCGGGTCCCTGATAGCTCTTGGCGCTGGTCTTGCGGTCCATGACCAGTGTGCAGGCAAGAAAATAGGTGAAATGTGCACCCACATCCTTGGCTGTCGTGCGGCTGCGTTCCCACAGCGAATTGTCGCCCGCGCCATCGAAGGAGACAATCAGCAGCTGTTTTGGTCGTTCTGCCGTTTGTGCAAGCGCTGGAATGGCCGCAGAAAACGACAGGAGGAGTGCAAGGGTACGAAGCATGAAGAACCATTTTTTGAAAAGAAGCATGGCCTTTTGAGATGGTAATAAGGCGAAGCTTTGATTTGGCCGGTAATTTCGGCGGTTTCAACAGCAAGGCCACAGCGGCAGGCCACATCAGCGCAAATCGCCGTTGGGATTTAGCCCCGTTTGTTCTAAGCATGTGCAGACCGCAATTCATATCCATCCTGCGCCACGCTTTAAGGGGCTTTTCATGCTGCTGCTTGTTTTTTCCATTCTGTTTCTTTTGGTCACGCATTCCCTGAGTGTCGTGGCACCGGATTTTCGCGCACGCATGATTTCGCGTCTGGGTGAGGGGCCTTGGAAAGTTCTCTATTCCTTCGTCAGCATCGCTGCGCTGGCGCTGGTCGCCTATGCTTTCGGACAGGCGCGGCAGGTCACGGGTGTTCTCTATTCTCCGCCCGTATGGACAAGCCATCTCGCCATCACGTTGATGCTGTTTTCGATGATCTGTCTTGCCGCCAGCCTTTTGCCGGCTGGCCACATCGTTGCCAAGACCAAGCATCCGCTGGTGCTTGCCGTTAAGATCTGGGCGCTATCGCACCTTCTGGCCAATGGCGAAACGTCGTCCGTCATCCTGTTTGCAGCCGTTCTGGCTTGGGGCGTGATCATGCGCATTTCCCTGAAGCGGCGCGCGCGGGCTGGCGAAGTCGTGACCCGTCCGTTCGTTTCGGCGCGCTACGATATCCTGGCGGTGGTGCTGGGCATCGTGTTGTGGGCCGCCTTCATCTGGAAGCTGCACGAATGGTTGATCGGCGTCCAGCCACTCGCAATGTAAGAAAGTGACGTTTTCCCCTTACATATCAGGGAAAATAGGCTAGAAGGCCGACCAATGATCGTGGTTGGCCTTTTGCTTGCCACGACAAAGCGCTTTGGCATGTCCGCAGACCGAAAGAACGGCAAACGGTTTCGGTGCGGGTAACGGAGAATTCAATGGCGAACGAGAATGATACCTTCATCCGCGAAGTCAACGAGCAGATTCGCTCGGAGCAGATGAGCAATTTCTGGGGACGGTACGGAATTGTCGTTATCGGCGCTGCCGTGCTGATCGTGCTGAGCGCTGCCGGTGTCGGTATTTACGAGTACTGGAACACCAACCGTGCTTCCGCGTCAGGCGACCAGTTTGCAAGCGCGCTGAAGTTGGCATCCGAAGGCAAGAACGATGAGGCGCTGAAGGCGTTTTCTGATCTGGAAACTGCCGGTCACGGTTCCTATCCCGTGCTGGCCAAGTTCCGTTCGGCGACGCTTTTGGCGCAAAAGGGCGATGCGGCGGGTGCCATTGCAGCGTTCTCTGCAATTGGTAACGATAACAGTGCGCCACAGGTTTTCCGCGATACGGCCAAGGTTCGCGCAGCCTGGCTTTTGGTGGATACCGGAACCTATGAGCAGGTTTCCGCGCAGGCTGAAGTGTTGACGGGTGAGGGGCAGGCCATGCGCAACTCCGCGCGCGAGGCTCTCGGTCTTTCGGCCTACAAGGCTGGCGATTTCGTTAAGGCGAAGCAGTGGTTCGAGCAGATCACTGCAGACGTGCAGGCACCGCGCAACGTGACCAGCCGCGCCCAGATCATGCTCGACAACATTGCCGCTTCCGGCAAGGCAGCGTAACAGTCTATCCAATAATCGCCGCTGGCCGGCTGCAAATGGCATTTTCTGCGCTTCCGGTGCTCACGTACTTTGAGTACGCTCCGCTCCGGTTCTCGAAATCACCATTTTCGCCAGACCAGCAGCAATTCTTGAATAGACTGTGCATCCACGCCAAAGTTCAGGTTAGGGTTTCCCCATGAGTTTCACCGTCGCCATAGTCGGGCGTCCCAATGTCGGCAAGTCCACTCTGTTCAACCGCCTGGTTGGCAAGAAGCTGGCGCTTGTGGACGATACGCCGGGCGTGACCCGCGACCGCCGCCCTGGCGACGCGAAGCTGGTGGATTTGCGCTTTACCATCATCGACACAGCCGGTCTGGAGCAATCCGGGCCGGAAACGCTTCAAGGCCGCATGTGGGCGCAGACGGAAGAAGCCATCGATGAGGCCGACATCACACTGTTTGTGGTCGATGCAAAGTTCGGCCTCACGCCTGCCGACAAGACGCTGGCAGAAATGCTGCGCCGTGGCGGAAAGCCCGTGATCCTCGTGGCCAACAAATCCGAAGCGCGTGGATCAGACGGCGGCTTTTACGACGCTTACACTCTGGGCCTTGGCGAACCGTGCCCAATTTCGGCTGAACATGGTCAAGGCATGATCGACCTGCGCGACGCCATCGTTGCGGCCGTGGGCGAAGATGTCGCCTTTCCGAAAGACGATTTCGACGAAGCTGAAACCGATATCGTTTTGCCACGAGGCGAGCCGGGTGAGGACGACGACGAAGACGAAGAGCCCGTTTACGATGAGACCAAGCCACTCCGTGTGGCCATCATCGGTCGCCCGAATGCCGGCAAGTCGACGCTCATAAACCGCTTTCTCGGTGAAGACCGCCTGTTGACTGGGCCTGAAGCCGGGATTACCCGCGACAGTATCTCAGTTGAATGGGACTGGCGCGGCCGCACCATCAAAATGTTCGACACTGCGGGCATGCGCCGCAAGGCGCGCGTGATCGAAAAGCTGGAAAAGCTTTCGGTTGCCGATTCCCTGCGTTCCATTCGCTTTGCCGAAACCGTTGTTATCGTGTTCGATTCAACCATTCCCTTCGAAAAGCAGGATTTGCAGCTCGTCGATCTGGTTATCCGCGAAGGACGCGCAGCCGTGCTCGCCTTCAACAAATGGGACCTTGTGGAAGATCCGCAGGCGTTTCTGGCCGAATTACGCGAAAAGACCGAGCGTCTTTTGCCACAGGCACGCGGTATTCGCGCGGTGCCGATGTCTGGACAAACCGGTTACGGCCTTGACCGGTTGATGCAGAACATCATCGATACGGACAAAATCTGGAACCGTCGCGTGTCGACGGCCAAGCTCAACAAATGGCTGGACGCACAGGTCACCCAGCATCCGCCACCAGCGGTATCGGGTCGCCGCCTACGGCTGAAATACATGACGCAGGTGAAGGCCCGCCCACCGGCCTTCATGATCTCCTGCACACGCCCCGAGGCCATCCCGGAGTCCTATACGCGCTACCTCGTCAACAACCTGCGAAAGGATTTTGACATGCCGGGTGTTCCCATCCGGGTGCATTACCGCGGTTCGGACAACCCGTTCGAGAGCAAGGCGAAGAAGAAGCGTTGAGCTTGCGCCTGTCGGGCTGACCTACCACAGCACTCAACGTTATCCTCGGGTCAGGCAAGAGGATGACGGTCGAGGGTGTATCTGACGCTGTCGGCAACTTCGTCGCTTTATCCCGACTTTTTGAACGATGTTCATTTGAATCGTGAAATTCTCAGGTGAGACCCAATGCTGATCAAGCAGACCGATTATCATCGCATCTACCGAGTCATCAACAGTTTGCTGATCAACGAGAATGCCGATCCGGCGACGGCTTCGATGTATTTCAGTACCTTTGGCGCGTTTATTCTGGAGCACCATTACAAGATCAAGGCCAAGCCGAAGGGCGGTTTGGCTGCTTATAATCTCGATGGCAAACTCATTCTGTTTGCGGATCATCGCGACGACGGGCATGTGACCGGAGCAGGCGAAAATTTTCACTGCTGGGTGGAGGCGGACGGCTGGGTTATCGATTTCATGGCGCCCGCTTTTTCGCAGGCTGCCAAAGAGCTTTCGGTCCCATCGAAAATGTTTCAGCGCCCCCTATCGGCAATGGTGCCATCCATCAACGATCTCGAAACATCGGGCGATTTTTTCTACAAGTCCGAGCCGGAAGCCACCGCCCGGCGCTTTGCCGACTGGCGCAAGCAGGCGATGATCGGCGATCTCGCATCGATTGCCGCTGGCTGGTTTCGCAAATCGCCCAAGCAAATGCAGGCATCCATTTCCACCAGCGACAGCACCGGCAAGAGCAGCCTCATCCCGCTTTCGGGCAATGCGTTGACCGGTGCATGGTGACAATGGTGTGAAAAAAGGACGGCCAGCGTAATCTCGCGGCAGCCACCTGACGTCAATCAGCAGCCCGACCCCGCTCTAAAGATAGCGGCGGTCGCATCCCGCTTGCCTTGTGACAGCACAAAGGCTTTTCGTCTACAGTTTCGGGACGAAAAACTCGGAATTACGAGACCTCAAGCGGTCGATGTCGCGTAGAAATTCTGCAATCCGTTGCTGGCGGCTGAAGTGACATTGTCGAGAAATTGGCGGGAGGCTTTTTCCCAGGAGTAGGTTCTGGAGAGTGCGAGGGCTGCTTCCGACGAGCAGTCGAGCGCCTTAAGGCAGGCTTGATGCAGGTCGTTGTCAAGGGCACCGGCTTTCGGGTAGTCGCCGAGGATGTCGATGGGGCCCATGACGGGGAAGGCAGCCACTGGCACGCCGCTTGCCAGGGCTTCGAGGATGGTGTTGCCAAAGGTGTCGGTCTTGGACGGGAAGACGAAGACGTCTGCTTCGGCATAAGCATGTGCCAGGTCCTCGCCGGTTTTGATGCCGGTGAAGAGAACATTGGGATATTTGTCCTGCAACTCGGCGCGCGCGGGCCCATCACCCACTACGACTTTCGAGCCCGGCAAATCGAGGCCGAGGAATTCCGGCAGGTTTTTCTCGACTGAGACGCGGCCGACTGTCATGAAGATCGGGCGTGGCAGATCGAAAGGGCGCTCGGTTTTTTCGCGCGGGTGGAACAGTCCCGCATCGATGCCACGGCTCCAGCGTTTGAGGTTCTTGACGCCGCGCGTGTTGAGTTCCTTCTGAAGGCTGGGCGTCGCAACCATGCAGGTGCTGCCGCCATTGTGGAACCATCGCACAAAGGCGTAGAGCCAGCTTTCCGGGACGGGAAAGCGCGCAGCGACATATTCTGGAAAGCGCGTATGGTAGCTGGTGGAAAAGCGCATGCCATGCTTGATGCACCAGCGCCGCGCCATAAAGCCAAGCGGTCCTTCAGTTGCGATATGCACGTAAGATGGCTGACTTTTCTCAATTTCGCGAGACACGCGGCGGTAACCGGCAACGGACAAGCGGATTTCCGGGTAAGTCGGGCAGGGCACCGAATGGAAGCTCTGGGGCGTGACCATGCAGACTTCGACACCCATGCGTTCCAGTTCTGCATTGGTGTTTTCGATGGAGCGAACGACGCCGTTGACCTGCGGATGCCATGCATCGGTGACGATTGTTATTCTGGTCATGCCTGGCCGACCTCCGCGCTTGCGAATCCCGGTTACTTTCCGGGTCTTCGGCTATATGCGGCAGGCGTGTTACAGCATCATGTCAGCCCTTGGGCAGCAGATCATGATCGATGAGCGCACCGTGGTGGCCAATCACCGTTGCCGCTGCCTTGGCCGCAAACATAGCAGCATCCTGCGGCGTGCTGCCGCCGAGCCATTTTGCCAGGAACGCACCGTTGAAGCTATCGCCTGCGCTGGTCGTATCAACGACATCGGCTGCATGGACGGCAGGTGCATGGCTTTGTTGCCCGTCAAAGTCCAGAGTCGCACCCTTCGCGCCGTCTTTGACGACGATGTTGGCCACTCCGAGATCGCGATAGCGCTTGATGGTCGCGGCAACGTCGGCATCTCCGAAATTTCCTGCCTCGTCGTCAAAGCTTGGCATCACCATCGTTGCGGCTCGCGCGCCGTCGGTGATGGTCTTTAGCATCATCTGTTTGTCGCTCCAAAGGCGTGGGCGAATATTGGGATCGAACACGACCTGTTTGCCAAAGGCCTTGGCACGACGCAGTTCCGCCAGAAATGTATCGACAGCCAACGGTGTTGCCAAAATGGCAAGCGTTATGCCGGAGAAGTAAATGAGGTCCGATACCTCGATCGTACCGCGCAGATGGTCGGCATCGGTCGCCAGTTGGCGGGCTGCTGCCGTGCTGCGCCAGTAGCTGAACGTGCGCTCGCCGTTTTTGAGATTGATGAGATAAAGTCCCGGCGTGCCACCCTTGATCCGGGCTACATTTCCGGTTGCGATGTCTGCCCCGTCAATAAAATCCAGCATTTCCTGCGAAAGCGGATCGTCACCCAGCGCGGTAAAGTATTCGACGGTCCATTCCGCAGGCAGGCAGGCACGGGCGTACCAGGCAGTGTTGAGCGTGTCTCCGGCAAAACCTTTCCGCAGCAAGCCGTCTCCCGCCTGCGAAAGTTCCACCATGCATTCCCCGATAGAAAGAAACCGTCCACCCACTGCGTGTTCACTCCTCTTGTGACACGTCGGAACTACGATGCATGGCGCGAACTGGCAAGGGCATGTCAAGTTCGCTGTGATGTTACGCCGAACCCCATGATTGACGTTTACGAACGGAGCCGGGCTTTATATGCTTTGGCGAACTAAACTGGAGAATGCCCATGCCGCACCCCAATCCCGCCGCCACGACCGCAGCAGATTATGCAGACTGGTGGAGGGGAGCGGTGATTTATCAGGTCTATCCGCGCTCGTTTCAGGATACGACAGGGGATGGCTATGGTGATCTGGCCGGGGTCACGCAGCGCCTGCCTTACATCGCGTCTCTGGGTGTGGATGGCATCTGGCTCTCGCCGTTCTTCACCTCGCCTATGGCGGATATGGGTTACGATGTCTCTGATTATTGCAATGTCGACCCCATGTTCGGGACACTTGCCGATTTCGATGCCTTGATTGCCGAGGCGCATCGGCTGGGACTGAAGGTGATCATCGATCAGGTGATTTCCCACACATCCGACCAGCATCCCTGGTTCAAGGACAGCCGCGCAAGCCGCACCAATTCCAAGAATGACTGGTATGTCTGGGCAAATCCAAAACCGGACGGAACAGCGCCCAACAACTGGCTCTCGGTTTTCGGCGGGCCTGCCTGGGAGTGGGATGGCGTTCGCAAGCAATACTATATGCACAATTTCCTCACCTCGCAGCCCGATCTCAATTTCCACAATGCCGAGGTTCAGGACGCGCTTTTGGAAACGGTGCGGTTCTGGCTTGAACGTGGCGTGGACGGGTTTCGGCTCGATACCGTGAACTACTATTTCCACGACAAGTTGCTGCGCGATAACCCGCCACATGCCCCCGACAGCGACAGTGCCGGTCTCGATGCGCCGGATGTGAACCCCTATGGCATGCAGAGCCATATTCACGACAAGACGCAGGTCGAAAACATTGCGTTTCTCCAGCGCTTCAGGGCACTGCTCAATGATTATGAGGGGCGCATGACTGTCGGCGAGGTGGGCGATGGCGCACGGTCGCTCGAAACCGTTGCGGCCTATACATCTGACGGTGACAAGCTCAACATGTGCTACACCTTCGACCTCCTGGGGCCGGAGTTTACCGCAAAGCACATTCGCGATGCCGTCGATGGTTTCGATAGGGCCGTCACCGATGGCTGGGTGTGCTGGGCGTTCTCCAACCACGATGTCGTACGTCATCTTACCCGTTTTTCGGAGGGCGTGGAAGAACAGGCGCGTGTGGCCAAGCTGGCCTTCAGCGTTCTGGCGACATTGCGCGGTTCCATCTGCCTTTACCAGGGCGAGGAACTGGCACTGACGGAAGCCGATCTGGCTTTCGAGGATCTGCGCGATCCCTACGGTATCCGCTTCTGGCCTGCCTTCAAGGGCCGGGACGGGTGCCGCACGCCAATGGTTTGGGAAACAGGAAGCGCGAGCGCAGCTTTCACCACCGCTGAGAAGCCTTGGCTACCCGTTCCCTATGCTCATGCGATGCTGGCGGCAGACGGGCAGGAGCGTAAGCCGGACTCGGTTCTGAACCACTACAAGGCCGTTCTGGAATTTCGCAGGCAGCATGCCGTGTTGCGTGATGGCGATATGGCATTTCTGGATACCCAGCAGGACCTCCTTGCCTTCACCCGGACCAAGAACGATCAGACCTTGCTTTTCGTCTTCAATCTTACCCGCGAGCCTGTGGAGTATCTGATCCCCAGCGGCATGAGTGTCGGCAATGTGCTGGTCATGCCAAGCTTCAAGCCGGTCTTTGAGGGCGGGGTCGTCAGGCTGGATGCGCTTGATGTGTTTTGCGCGCGTCTGGCCTGATGTACGGGTTTAAAGAATGCCCTTCGTCATCTCGGGATCGAGACTGAGGATGAAGTGCCATAGAAGGGCTTTGTCGAACTGATCTTCGCGCGTCATCATCCAGCTCAAAGCCTGTTGCGAAGACCAGCCCTTTTTGTAGGGCCGGGCCGAGGTCAACGCGTCGAAAACATCGCAGATGGTGCTCATACGAACCTCTGGACCGAGTTGTTCGGCGACGAGTTTATCGGGGTATCCTTTGCCATCCAGTCGCTCGTGATGAGACCGGCAGATATCCAGGACGAGACGTGGCAGGTTCACATGGGTTGAGAGCAGTTCGTAACCCCGTTCGGGGTGCTGTTCGATGAGGCGCCGTTCAGTAGTGGTCAATGGCCCTTGTTTGTTCAGAATTTCGACAGGAATGGTCAGCTTGCCGATGTCGTGCAAAATTCCGGCCATGCAGAGTAATTGGACGGTTTCGTCGTCCATCTGCATGGATCTTCCGAAGTGCAGGAGAAGTGCTGCAACAGCGAGGGAGTGAACGAAGGTCGCGCTATCGCGAAAGCGCAGGCGGGACATGCCGATATAGAGGGATGGGTTTTCTTCCATTGTGCGCGCCACATCGCTGACGAGCGGTGTGAAGGATTCCACCGTAATGGTGCGGCCGTGGCAGACGTCTTCGATAAGGGATTTTGCTTCGGCGGCATGTCCCTGTATTTTGCGCGCGGTTTCCCACTTCTCCAGTTTCGTCGCCGTGGTGATGTTTTTGCCGTTGGGAGAGTATGCTTTGGCGTTATCGCGCCCGAGTGCAGTATTAATGAAAATACCGCTGACATTGCTGTTCTGGATGATCTCGATTTCCTGGCCCGATCTGACGGTAAAACGTCTGCCAAGCGTCGGGCTATCCTGCCAGGCACCCTCGACGGCCTCGACAAACATGCCAATCTTTAGCTGCGATTTGTCTATTCTCGTTACGACCACGGATTGCCTCGTCAGCGGTACTCCATTCTTGATCCAGTTATTTATCGTAACTGTCTTAATTTACGATGAGTATAACTTCTATATTTCACGCAGTTTCTTTCTATTCCCGTTTCGAGCTTATGAGCGCAAAACGATCCACATCCACCATGCCCATATCTGAAATCTTCAAATGAGGAATGACGGGTAGCGGAAGGAATGCGACCTGTAAAAACGGTTCTTCCAGCGTCGTGCCGAGCGCATAGGCGGCCTTGCGCAGGTGGTGCAGCGTATCGCGCACTGTTTCATAAGGCTCAAGGCTCATCAGACCGGCGACGGGCAGGGCGATCTCGCCGGTAACTTCGCCATTTTCGACAACCACGAACCCGCCCTTGATCTCGCCAAGCCGGTTGGCGGCCTGCGCCATGTCGTCTTCGCTGACGCCGACAACGCAGATATTGTGGCTATCATGGCCGACGGTCGAGGCGATCGCGCCCTTCTTCAAGCCGAAGCCCTGCACGAAGCCGTTGGCGTGATTGCCGTTCTTGCCATGCCTCTCGATGACGGCGACCTTGATGATGTCGTTGTCGAGATCGACGCTGGTCTGATTGCCATCTGTCGGCAGCGTGTAACGACGGTGCTCCGTTATGATCTTGCCGGGCATAACGCCGATAACAGGCGTTTCACCTTCGGTGGCGGGAACGCCGAAATGCGAGGCCTGCACGGGGCGTGCTTTGACGCTGTCCAGGCCGACGGCTGCAACCGGCTTACGGGTTTCGAAAAGCTCTGTCGTCACACGGCGACCTGCAGAAAACACCATGCTGGCCTTGCAGTTCTGCAACGTATCGATCACCACGAGATCGGCCCGCCAGCCCGGAGCAACGAGACCGCGATCCCTGAGCCCGAAGGCCTTCGCTGCGGAAATCGACGCGGCGCGGTAGATTGCCAGAGGTTCTACACCACTGGCGATGGCCGAGCGGATCATGTAGTCGAGATGGCCTTGTTCAGCGATATCGAGCGGGTTGCGGTCGTCTGTGCACAGCGCCAGATAAGGCGAAAGACGCTCGGTGATGATCGGCAGCAAAGCGTGCAGGTCCTTCGATACCGAACCTTCGCGCACCAGAATATGCATGCCCTTGCGGATCTTTTCCAGCGCTTCCTTGGCCGTTGTGCACTCATGTTCTGTGCGAATGCCAGCGGAAAGATAGCCATTCAGCGCCGTGCCGGACAACAAAGGTGCGTGGCCATCGATATGCTGACCCTGAAAGGCTTCCAGCTTGGCCATGCAGATGGGGTTTTTATGGATGACGCCTGGGAAGTTCATGAACTCGGCAAGACCGATGACCTTGGGATGGTCTCGAAACGGCAGGAGCTTTTCGATTGGCAGATCTGCGCCTGAGGTCTCCAGATGCGTTGCCGGAACGCAGGAGGAAAGCTGCACACGAATATCCATGATGGTTTCCAGCGCCGAATCCAGAAAGAACTCGATACCCTCGGATCCCAGAACATTGGCGATCTCGTGCGGGTCGCAGATGACGGTCGTAACGCCGTAAGGCAGGACGCACCGGTCGAATTCATGCGGTGTGACCAGCGAGGATTCGATGTGCAGATGGGTGTCGATAAAACCGGGGACGACGATCTTGCCGGTGATGTCGATGACCTCTACGCCCTCATATGCCTCGCATGTGCCGACGATGGTATCACCGCATATCGCGATATCGGAGGCGATGAGATCGCCGGTCACGAGATCGTAGAAGCGCCCGCCTTTGAGCACGATATCGGCCTTTTCGCGGCCCGTTCCCTGATCGATTTTCCGCTCGAGTGCAGACGCCATGTTTCACCTCGTTCCGATTTGCTTGCCAGACGGAGTAAGCCAGACACGCCCATGGCTTGTCCAGCATTGCCGTCTTCAATGATACGCCGTCTTCTATGATGACAAAAAAGAAAACCGGGCGCGATTGCCGCACCCGGTCCTGATGACAGCGTTTTCAGTGCTTACTCGGCAGAAACGATCTTGCCGTCTTCCCACCTGTAGAGTGCGAATGCCTGCGAGGTCAGGTCGCCGGTCTGGCCATAGGTCAGTTTGCCAATCGCCGTTGCCACGGGTTCACCAGCCTTGAGAGCGGTAGCGACGGCTTCTGCATCTTCCGCGCTCCCGGCCTTTTCGATGCCGGCCTTCAGCACTTCAACGGCTGCGTAGGCGTTCAACGTAAAAGCCTCTGCCGGAACGTTGGCAGCGTTCAGCGCGGCTGCCGCAGCCTTGGAGTCGGCACTCTTGGTTGCGTCGGCTGCATTGGTGAAGATGGTGCCTGCAGCAGCCGTGCCGCCGATGCTCCAGAATTCCGTGTTGGACAGGCCATCGCCTCCGATCACGGTTGCCTTTGCGCCGGAATCCTTCAACTGGCGAACCAGCAGACCTGCTTCAGGGTGGTAGCCACCGAAGTAAACGACATCGACGTTTTCGGACTTCAGGCGTGTGGTCAGCGCGCTCAAATCCTTTTCGCCGGGTGTAAGCGCGTCATAGAAGACTTCGGTTACGCCGCCTTCGTTCAACGTTTTTTTGAAGGAATCTGCCAGACCCTTGCCGTAAGCGCCCTTGTCGTGGATGACGGCGATGCGGCGGTCTTTCAGCTGCGACAGTACGAGCTTGGCGGCAACCTGCGCCTGCTGGTCGTCACGACCGCAGGTGCGCAGCACGTTCCACAACTCGCGGTTTGTAAGATCGGGTGCGGTGGCGGTCGGGGTTACCATCAACACGCCGTTTTCGGCGAAAACGTCCGAGGCCGGAATGGCAACGCCAGAGGTAACGGGACCGACGACGAAGCGAATGCCTTCGGCAACCAGCTGGTTGGCGGCAGACACACCCTGCTTGGGCTCGCCGCCATCATCGGCCAGTTTTAGCACGACCTGTTCGCCCAGAATGCCGCCATTCTTGTTGATGACCTCGACGGCGGTCTGAGCGCCTTTCTTGACCTGATCGCCATAGGCTGCGACCGGACCGGTCAATGGCGCGATCAGGCCGATGACGATTTCTGCATGGGCCAGCGGCGCGAACACTACGGAAGCGGCAAGCGTCAAGCCGGATAGGATCTTGATGTTCATTCTACTCTCTCCTTGGATTGGGTCGCATCCCCGATAAATCGCCGGGGCCGGGGCGCTGAAATGCCACGCAGATCAACCCTTCCACCAGACGAGAGGCGTCGCATCATCTTTGATTTACAACGTCCTAATGTGGTTCATACTCGCCAGAACCGATTTCGCAAGCCATGTTTGATCCAAAGGTGGTGCTGTAACGTAAATCATCTGTGAAGACTTTCATCGGCGGTTGTATGTCGCGAGACGGGAAGGCCGCCAAGCGGCGGGATCTGTGCGAGAAAGGCCGGATCTGCGCGAGAAAGGATGGTGCCGTCATGATGTCGCCCGACGAAGAGTTCCTGAGTGAGCTACCGTTGTTCCTCGAGTTCGAGGATGTCGCCAATCCGACGCTTTACCGCGCGCTGCCAGACGGTTGGGCGCTCGCACTTGCAGATATCAACGATTCGACCGGCGCCATCGATGCGGGCCGTTACAAGGCGGTCAACATGGCGGGTGCCGGTGTCATTTCCGGAGTTTTAAACGCTCTGAAGCGGCATGACTTGCCGTTCATTTTTGGAGGTGACGGTGCAGCCATCGCCGTCCCGCCCTTGCAGGTGGAGGCGGCGCGTGAAGCCTTGTCCAAGGTACAGAGCTGGGTGGCGGATGACATTGGTCTTTCGCTTCGCGCCGCCATCGTGCCGGTGGCGGCAATACGCGAGAACGGTTTAGATGTGCGCATTGCCCGGTTTCAAGCGAGCGACGATGTGTCCTATGCCATGTTTACAGGTGGGGGCAACCACTGGGCTGACGAGCAGATGAAGCAGGGACTATATTTGGTCGAGCCTGCCGAAAGTGGTTCGCGGCCCGATCTTACGGGTTTGTCTTGTCGCTGGAACCCGATTCCCGCCACACATGGCACGGTGGTGTCAATCATCGCCGTGCCGGGAGTGACACAGGACACGGTCGCGTTCCGGCACCTCGTGTCGCAGATTGTAGCGCTTGCTAACGAGGATGGCCGTGGTGGCCATCCAGTTCCAGCAGAAGGGCCACCACTCGGCTTCATTCGCGAAGGGCTCGCAATGGAGGCGCGCGCGCTATCGGCTTACAGGGACAGACTGTCCCAAGTCCGCAAAGGTGCATGGGTGCTGTTTCAAACGGTCCTCATCGCTGTGCTCTACAAGCTCAGAAAGCCTGTCGGTCGGTTTGACCCCATCGAGTACAAGCGCTCGGTTGCCAGCAATACGGACTTTCGCAAGTTCGACGATGGGCTGAAGATGACGGTGGATGTCGATCCGGAGCGACTAGCCGGCATCAAGGCAAAGCTGGATGAGGCGGCGCGTGACGGTGTCTGCTATTACGGCCTTCACGAGCAGGATACGGCGCTGATGACCTGTATCGTGCCGTCACCGCTGTCGAAAGACCATATGCATTTTGTAGATGGCGGCGATGGCGGCTATTCGAAGGCCGCCACCAGTCTCAAGGCCCAGATGCAGGCCATCATATAATCAGTGTTTCCACGCCAATGGCCGGGGCGGCCGGTTACCTGTAGATCAAAACGCGCAGCGCCAGTCGTTGGAATGTCCAGCGACGATGGTGCGCCATTCTTCAGGCAGCAGATTTTTCCGAGCTTGGGGAGGCGCAGTAGATGCCTTCAAGCGTGGAAAGGATTTTTTTGACGGATTCAGATGTGCTGGAATAGTAGATCGTCTGAGCATCGCGACGGGTCTTGACCAAACGCTGCGCACGCAGCTTGGAAAGATGCTGCGACAAAGCAGATTGGCTAAGACCAACCTGCGTAGCGAGCACGCCGACCGGTACTTCGCCTTCAACCAGGCTGCACAGGATCATCAGGCGCTTTGGGTTCGCCATGGCGGACAAAAGGCCTGCGGCGACTGTCGATTGTTCAGAAAGAGATTCAGTGTTCATATTCTTACTTCTCCCGAGTAAAGCCCGCCCCGGACTGTCTCATTGGCAAACCATTTTTGGTATGCGTAAAGTGTACCAATTCGGTCTGATCGTTGTATATACCTAAATCTAAGGTATGGCGTAGCGTATATTAGTTATAGTTTAAACTCGTTTATTTTTCCTATTAATCCAAAAAAATAGCGATAAATTCTCATTTTTATACATTATTTCTGTTTTATTGGTATTTTTTATTAAATTTCAATCTATTAAAGTATTTTATTTCGTTTCTCTGAATTGCGGCGATAGGTGAACAAATTACCAGATTTTGGGGTCGCCTCCAAAATGGGCATTTCAAATGTCACTCGTTTAATCAGCTGCTTCACGATTGCAGCCTGAGCCGTGAAGGGCAGGGGGGCGATGTTGGCGTGTAGTTAGAGCGTTTCCATTGAACAAGAAAGCGCTCTAGGGTGCTTTTCGACCTCAGTCACCTCAAAGGAGAGGCCGGGCTGCGATGCAGACCTTGCGCACCGCAGCCAGCTTTCTATCGTCGTCTGTGAGTGGTCAGCCCGCGAATGATATCGTCTGCGGAAATGGTTCCGACGATCGATCCGTGATCGACGATCCCGATTTCGCCGGGCTGCTTTGCCATGGCATCCAGAATATCAACCAGAGGGGAGGTGGGCCGCGCTGTGCCGGATACGGGGAGACCCGCCTTGTGTGCGCTGACGCCCGGTCGCATCACGTCGGCCGCCGTCAGCATGGATATCGGGTTCATGTTTTGCACGAAATCCGAAACATACTGGTTTGATGGGTTCTTAACGATTTCCCTTGGCGTGCCGCACTGGATGATATGGCCACCATCCATCATGGCAATGCGATTGCCGATGCGGAATGCTTCATCCAGATCGTGGCTAACGAACAGAATGGTTTTCTTCAATCGACTTTGGAATTCCAGCAGTTCGTCCTGGAGGCGGCTGCGGATGAGTGGGTCGAGCGCGGAAAACGGCTCATCCATCAACAGGATGGGTGCACCGGTAGCAAAGGCTCTGGCAAGACCCACACGCTGTTGCATGCCGCCGGAGAGTTCACCCACCTTGCGGTTTGCCCATTCGGATAGATTGACGAGCTCCAACTGTTCCAGCACGCGTTGCTTTCGCTCTTTCTCCGAAACGCCCGCCAGCTCAAGGCCGAACCCGACATTGTCCGCGACATTGCGCCACGGTAACAGCCCGAACTGCTGAAACACCATCGATACCGTGTTGGTGCGAAGTTCCCGCAATGCCTTCGTCGATGCTTTGTAAGGGTCGAGATATCCGGACGGCGTTTTCACGCTGACATTGCCCCGCACGACAGGCGCAAGCCGGTTGACCGCACGGAGGAGCGTCGATTTTCCGGAGCCTGAAAGTCCCATCAGAACCAGAATTTCTCCCTCCTTCACGGTCAGGGACGCATTGGCCACGCCAAGCACATGGCCTGTCTCCTCCTTGATCTCCGTGCGGGTTTTGCCAGCGTCGATCAGGGGCAGGGCTTCTGATGGACTGTCGCCGAAGATGATATCGACGTTTTCGAATATAATCGCGTCACTCATACTTCATCCTCCGAGCCCGGCAGACGGAACAGTCGGTCGAGAATGATCGCCACAACGACGATACAAAGTCCGGCCTCAAACCCCATGGCGATATTGACGGTGTTGAGTGCGCGCACCACCGGAACACCCAAGCCGTTTGCGCCGACCAGTGCGGATATGACGACCATGGATAGTGCCAACATGATCGTCTGGGTTAGACCCGCCATGATCTGTGGTGTGGCATATGGCAGCTCCACTTTGCGCAGTACCTGACTTGGCGTCGCACCAAAGGCAACCGCAGCTTCGACCAATGCTGGTGGCGTGGAGATGATGCCGAGCCGGGTCAGGCGGATCGGTGCGGGCAGGGCGAAAATCACCGTTGCAATCAATCCCGGCACCATTCCAAGACCGAACAGGACAAGGGCCGGGATGAGATAGACGAATGTCGGAATTGTCTGCATGAGGTCGAGTGCTGGACGCATGAAGGCGTAGACCCATTTGCGCCGTGCAGCGACGATTCCAAGCGGAATGCCGACGATCATACAGACGATGCTGGCAGCAATAACGAGCGCGAGTGTCTCTGTTGTCGCTTTCCAGTAGCCCAGATTGATGATCAGCAGCAGCCCGAGTGCCGTAAACAACGGCATTCCGATGGAGCGGCGCATCCACGCAGACAGTGCCGTCAGCACGGCGACGATAATGAGAGGATGCGGTGCCTGAAGCACGAAAAGAAAAGCGTCGATGACGCTCTCGAAAATGAAGGATAACCAATCAAAGAAAAAAGAAAGATTTCCGGTCAGCCAATCGACTGCTTCCTTGGCATATCGACCGATCGGTAAACGGTTTTGAGAAGCGCTGAGCCATTCCACGGTAAGATGGGACCTTTCGTGAACGGAGTCATGATTGTCTTCCGACCGTGATCAGGTCGGAAGACAGGTTCAAATGCGAGATAAAGCCCCTAGAGGCCGATCGTTTTCTTCGCGGCAGTCAGGGCATCCTCGCTGCCATCTTTTGTCTTTACGCCTGCAAGCCATGGCTCAATAGCGGTCGGGTTGGCCTTCAGCCAATCCGTCGCGGCAGCTTCCGCTTCCATACCGTCATTAAGGATCTTGCCCATGATCTCGTTTTCCATGGGAAGCGTGAATTGCAGGTTTTTCAAGAGAGCGCCAATATTGGGGCATTCCTGAACGTAACCCGCGCGCGTGTTGGTGTAGATCGTCGCGCCACCGAGATTCGGGCCGAACACGTCGTCACCGCCGGTCAAATAGGTCAACTTGAAATTGGAGTTCATCGGGTGGGGTTCCCAACCGAGGAAGACGATGGGCTCGCCGGATTTTTCAGCGCGCGCCACCTGCGACAGCATGCCCTGTTCAGAGGATTCAACGACCTGAAAATCTTTGAGGCCGAAGGTATCCTTTTCGACCATGCCGAGGATGAGGCGATTGCCATCATTGCCGGGCTCAATACCGTAGATCTTGCCACTCAACTCGTCGCTATGGGCGGCGACATCCTTGAAATCCTTGATGCCGAGTTCGGCACCCTTGGTGTTGGTTGCAAGCGTGTATTTGGCACCGGTCAGGTTCTCGCGAACGGTTTCCACCGACTTGTCGTCACGGTAAGCCTTGATGTCGCCTTCCATTGTCGGCATCCAGTTGCCGAGGAAAACGTCGATATCCTTGTTTTTCATCGAGGTGTAGGTCACGGGCACGGAAAGGATTTTGACGTCTGTCTCATAGCCGAGGCTTTTGAGAATGACCGAGGCGGTTGCCGTCGTCGCCGTGATGTCCGTCCAGCCCACATCCGAGAAGCGGACAGTGCCGCAGCTTGCCGGTTCGGCGGCAGAGGCGGCGGTGGTGAAGAGTGCCATTGCAGAAACTGCTGCGGCGCGTGCCAGACAGCGGCGATTTTTTGCAAGCATTGCTTACTCCCTCTTTTTTAAACTTCGCGCCCATTATGAATATCTAGCGCAGACAATCAACTCATGCGCGTTTGCGTGCATTGCACAACGGTTTGCGACACCTCTTCGATTTCTAGAATGGTTGAAGACTTTCGACCAAGGAAAGCTGTGTTTTTTGTCATGCGGCTCTTGCCCTTGGCCCGGCCCAAGCTGCAAAAGACGCCAGAACCGACCGGAGGGCATGATGGCCAAGCTCTATTTCAATTATGCGGCAATGAATGCTGGCAAGTCGACGATGCTTTTGCAGGCATCCTATAATTACCGCGAGCGTGGTATGCGCACGCTGATCTTTACCGCAGCTTTCGATAATCGCGCCGGTGTTGGTAAGGTCGCCTCACGTATTGGCCTCTCTTCCGACGCTCTCGTTTTTGATGATAGCACCGACATTCTTGCGCAGGTCACGCAGTTGCATGCTCAAGAGCCGGTCGCCTGCGTCTTTGTCGATGAGGCTAATTTTCTGTCGGAACACCACGTTTGGCAACTGGCCACGATTGCTGATACGCTAGGCGTTCCGGTTATGGCTTACGGCCTGCGGACCGATTTCCAGGGCAAGCTGTTTCCCGCCTCCAGAGAGCTGTTGGCCATTGCCGACGAGTTGCGAGAAATTCGCACGATCTGCCACTGTGGACGCAAAGCATCCATGGTGGCGCGTTTCGATTCCGATGGCAAGGTGGTCAAGGAAGGCGCGCAGATCGATGTTGGCGGCAATGAGAAATACGTTTCCTTCTGTCGTCGCCACTGGGTCGAAGCAGTCAAGGGCGGGTAACCCTTTCAGTGCACGCGATCTCTTCTGCTGCTTTGAGAAAAGGCTACGCATATTTATATGTGTGGCCTTTTCGCTACCAATCGATTCGGGGGACAATTTCGCATGGCGAAAACGCCGTCTTTTACCGCTAGAACCGAAAGGCTGCGTGCCAAGGCGCAGACGGTGCAGGAACTCTGTGCGCAACTGGCAAACGCGCTCGGTATTCCCTTCGATGAAACGCCGAAAACTGCTTTCGAAGCTGAAACGCAGGAGCTTGCCGAGCTTCGAGACTTGGTACGAGCGCTTGACGCTGATCTTCTGGAGGTCGTCTCCGGTTTGGGAGCGTCCACTCAAGCGGCTTACACAGCTTTTGATAAAGTGGATGAAGTTTCATGGCGTAACCGAGTTTTTGGTTTTTTCACCAAGCGCAACCCCACGTCGTTCAAAGTCCTGCGCTTGAAAAAGCTCATCGTTGCGGAGACGGTGAAGACTATTCTTCTTCAGGCTGCTGCTATCCATGATGTGCTTCAGGGCGGTAAGGATGCCGCAGCATCAGTGGTGGTAAGCGTTGAACCGGAACTCGTTGCCAGCATGGAAACGCGGCGCGTCATCGCGTCCAAGATGGATGATGCGCGCCAGCGCGACAAAAGTCTGGTGGCATCGCTTGCGACGCTGAACCGAAAGATCCAAGATGCCAGTGACGTGACGCGGATTTCGCAGTTGAGAGATGAAGAGGCGAGGGTTTCTGCAGAGCGCGAGACGGTGTTGGAGCAACGCGACACGCTGCGCAAAATGCACGATGTTCTGGATCGGCAGGCAGTTCTTCTCGGAGATATGATTGATCTCCAAAATAACGCGATTGCTCTGCATACGCTGTTGCTCAACAAGGTCAATGTCGAGGCTGAGCGGTGCATACAGCTTTATAACGCAGCCTTTGGATCGCTCGACCCGCTTCTGGTAGAGGCAAAACCGTCTGTTCAGGCGGATGTTTCCACACCGATGTCATTTGCTGTCTTTCAGGACCTGCTGACACTGCATTCCCAAGGCGCCGTTACGATGCAGGATATTGATCGGCGAAAGGGACGGGTTGATGAAGCGCTTGCGCAGCGCGCTGGAAGCGTCTCCGCCGCCGACGTGTAGGCTCGTCTTCGTAAAAACGTGGCCCATCCGTTGTATCGTCTGCAACGGCAACCATATGTGAGTGACATCAGGTCTCGAAGGGGATCCGAAAATCCTGTTTCGGGTGAAGCGGTCTGGTCCGTAAAGATGCAGAACGACGGCGATACAGATCTGTTATTTTGAGGCAAAGTGCCAGAAAGATCGAAGCCGGTCTTCCGGTCGTTGCGCTAGGGAGATTTGAACGATGCTCGATCCGATTATCGCGTTTTTCAAGCGCGCGTTCACAGCGTTCGGAAGAGGTGTCTCCATCGTGATCGCCGGGCTTTTGTGGCCTTTTCGTGCGGCCAATGGCTGGTACTCTGACCGGGCACTGATGGTGAAGGCACCGATTGCAGCTGCGCTGGTCATTCTGGTTGGTCTTTACGGCTACTTCTTCTGGCAGACTCAGGTCTGGACGAACTTCAATCCTGATTACGTAGCGAATTACAAATTTGGCGAACGCAAGGAAAGCGCCGGTCAGGAATTACCAGCGCAGACCCCCGAGGCTCCGGCTGCAGGCGCCACAGCAGCAGCTGTTCCTGCCAAGAGCTGCCAACGCTCGGCCATCGTCGATGTCGCGGCAGATCTGATTGACTACAATGTCGATCAGAACGCCTGGATCTCATCCATGCTGCTCTATCGTGTCGGGCTGTTCGGGATGGATTGGGACAGTACGCCGTTTCTGGACAACAAGGCTTCCTTCCAGCGGGGTGTCAATCAGGCCGTGCGTCGCACCTCCGTGGAACTGGTGGATTCGCTTGGTCGCGTTCGCGGAACATCGGGTGTCGATGGCGATTTGCAAAGCGCACGAGGCAATCTCCAGTTCGATGAGTATTCCTGGTATTTCGGCTTGAACCCCTTCGGCCCGAAAACCCCAAGTCCAAGTTACTACCGTTCCGCCGCCGAGAGCTTGAGAAAGTTCAACGCCAATCTGTCGCTGTGCAATTCCGTTTTCGACGGTCGTGCTGACAACCTCATCCAGTTTGTCGATCGCATTGCCAACGATATCGGTGGCACATCTGCTATTCTGCGGGAACGCTCGGAAAACTATAATGGCGGCTGGTTCGATACGCGTGCTGATGACCGCTTCTGGTTCGCATATGGGCAGCTCTACGGCTACTACGGCATTTTGTCTGCTGCTGGTGCAGACTTCTCACAGGTCATTCGCGAGCGGAACCTGACAAGTTTGTGGAACGACACATTGCTGCAAACCCGCGCTGCTCTGCGCATTCAGCCGATGATTATTTCCAACGGTGATGAGAGCGGCTGGATCATGCCTTCGCATCTGGCAACTATGGGCTTTTACGTGCTGAGAGTGCGTTCCAACTTGGTAGAACTCCGGTCTGTTCTGGACCGATAATCGCCTTGATACGACTGGCGCCTCAAACGAGGGGCGCCAGTTGATCAGTTGATGAGTTTCAGGCGAATGGCTTTCGCGACGAGCTGTGTTCGGTTCACGCAATCCAGTTTGCGGATGGCATTGTTCAAATAGGCGTTGATCGTATGGTCGGAGAGCGACAGGATCTGGCCAATCTCGGCGGATGTCTTGCCCTGCGAAGTCCAGCGGATGACTTCGAGTTCGCGCTTGGTCAAACTGCGCGGTGCAACCATTTCGGCACGGCGCATCCGGTCGTAGACGTCGAAAGCATGAAGCGCAATCATGCCGATCTCGTTGAATGTTCCCTGGTCGGGTTCAGACCGATCTCCATCGAATCGTAGAATGTGACGATCGCCGCTGAACGCGTTGATTGGTATCATCACACCGTTCACGATGCCGAACTGGCGCATCAGATCGCTCATGGGCTTTGGGTAACACTCGCTACTGGAATCGTCATCCAAAGACCAGTATTGTGGCATCAGAGAGTCTGCAACCCTCAGTAAAACCGGGCAATATTGCAGAAATACGTGCTGATCGAACTCACGCACGAAGCGCACGGGTATCGTGCTTTCGATCACGACGCCAGCAAGCAGAATTTCATCAGGCTTCGGAACTCGCATCAATGTAGCGTGTGTGTACCCGAATTCCACCGCAACGGTCTGAAGGACCTGGAGCCACTGGGGTCGGCTTTCCGCAGCAGATATCTGTTTGCTCAGCAAAGGCTGCCGTTCGATTGTGATCATAAGCATTTTCGTTCGAGGACACAAGATATGTTAACGGTAACAAATATACGAAAAACCTTCAAATGCCACTCTTAATATTTGGTTTTATTCCTGTTTCCTAACTTTTATTTTAAATATTTCAATTCAAATGGTTGCATGTGATTTCAAGAAATTTATCAGCGGGCATAAAAATCGCCAAAATAGCTCTGTGACGGCCAGTTGGATCATGGTTTTTCAGATATTTCTCGCAGCTTCGTGTGGTTTTTCCAGAAATGCAGGTGAGAAACAGGAAATCCATTTTTATCCATGGTGTAAAAGCTTAACAAGACATTGTAACATTTTTGCAACTAAGCGCCTTGAGCACAAAGATGAGTCATTGAATCATATTTTAATTGTTGACACTAAAACTCATGTTTCATATTGCTCGATTGCGGCAGAGCCGTAAAAATTAGGGGTATTTTATCGGGTCACTTCGCGACAGCGCGTCACGCTGCCGCGTGCTTTCGTGTGCCCGAATTCAGGGGTGAATGATGACGAATGGGCTTTCCAAATCCGCTTTGCTTCTCAGCACGGCGATGGTTCTTCTTTCCGTTAGTTCGGTCAATGCACAGCAGGCCTCGGATCAGAGCGATGCCAATGGCGCGACAGTGCTGGAGCGAATTGTTGTCAAGGGCAAGCGGGTTAAGGCAGGAGATGCCGCTGGCGACACGCCATTGGCAAGCACGACAGGCGCCACCGAAATCCGTCAGAAAGACATCGGCAGCCTGAAGGATCTTGGCAAGACGACCGAAGCGGGTGTCGACTTCGTCAATTCCAAGCCTGGCAAGCCTGGCGGCCTTTTCATTCGAGGATTGGGTGGCGCGCGTGTCACGACGCTGATCGACGGCATCCCCGTTCCGTTTTTCGAGAACTTCGCCCGTCAAGGGCAGGCAACGACAACGCTGAGCAACACCAGTTCCAGCTTCGATTTCTCGTCGCTGTCGTCCATCGATGTGGTTCGCGGTGCCGATTCCAGCCGGGTTGGTTCTGGCGCTTTGGGTGGCGCGCTGGTGCTGCGCACCCTGGAGGCTGACGATCTCATGACTGGCGACAAGGACTGGGGCGGGGTTGCCAAAACAACCTATGACGGTGAGGACAAAAGCATCGGCGGTTCGGTCGCTGTTGCCAAGAAGATAGAGAACACGTCCGTTCTGTTCCAGGGATCTTACAAACGCGGGAACGAAGCGGATAATCGCGGAAGCGCCGATATTTACGGCACCCGTCGCACGACACCCAATCCGGCCGATACCTACGAGAGCAACCTCATGTTCAAGGTCAGGCAGGATTTGGAAGGCGGACACAGCATCGGGTTGACGGCAGAGCGGTTTTCACTGCGCACGAGAACCGACCTCAAAACCCTGCAGGGCACCAGTGTTTCCGGCTCCACTTACCGGATCGACGATTATGATGGCCATGAGGACACTGAACGCGACCGCGTATCTCTTGATTACAAGTACGAAGCACCATCGACGGATAGCGTCATCGACGCGGCCGATCTGTCCCTTTACTGGACGCGTCTCGACAAGGTGTCCGGCGCTGGCGACCGTTTGACCAACAACTCGCTCTATATCCGTGAAGACAATATGAGAGATAGTCGCTTCGGGCTCGTTGGAGGTCTTGAATCCGGGTTCGACCTCGGTGGCATCAACCACACCGTTCGGTTTGGCGGTAACGCCTGGACGTCTGATTTCACCGACTCCGTTTACATCAATACGGGCGGATCATCTTCCGCGTCCCAGTCCGATATGCCGGATGTCAGCGGGCAAAGTCTCGGCCTTTATTTCGAAGATGAGCTAGCGTTCGGTAGCAGCGGCTTCAAGCTGACGCCCGGCATACGGTTCGATGCCTATGATTACGATCCGGATGGATCTGTTTCGACCAACAGCGGATACAATACGTTCGGTTTGCCCTCGGGCAACAATGGCTCCCGCTTTTCTCCGAAGCTTCTGGCCACCTATGACCTGACGCCAGAGGTTCAGCTCTTTGCCCAATGGGCCATGGCGTACCGCGCACCGACCGTCAACGAACTCTATCTGAACTTCTCCAACATCAGCTCCGGCTATGCTGTTATCGGCAATTCGTCTCTAGACCCTGAAACCAGTAACGGCTTTGAAATCGGTGGCCGATACGACGATGGCGATCTTTCGAGCAGCGTGACGCTGTTTCATAACAAATATAAAAACTTCATCGAACAGGTCACGACGACGACAACTCTTTTCCCCGGTTTTGGTGGTCGAGGCAATGGTTCGCTCTTCACCTATCAAAATCGGGAGAACGTTGAGATATCTGGCGTAGAAGCAAAGGTCCGCAAGGATTTGGCGAATGGCTTTTTCGCGCATGCCTCGCTTGCTTACGCATATGGCAAAGACACGGATACCAACGAATTCATCCGCACGGTTGCACCGTTCAAATCCATCGTTGGCGTTGGCTACGCTCAGGAAACCTGGGGGTCGGAGTTTACCGGCATCTTTTCGTCGCACATGCGTGATGACGCAACTGCGAGCACCTTCGATGCGCCGGGTTATGGCATCTTCAACCTGACCGGCTGGTGGGAGCCAGAACAGACAAAGGGTCTGCGTATTCAAGCCGGTGTTTATAATCTCTTCGATCGCAAATATTGGAATGCAGTCGGCGTTAGAGACATCAACCCGAACACGGTTTCTAGCGTAAACCAGCCCGCCGATTTCTATTCCGAGCCGGGTCGTTCGTTCAAGATTTCTCTTACGCAGACATTCTGATCGGACTTTTAATAAAGAAACAAAAGGCGGGGCTGTGGCTCCGCTTTTTGACGTTTATCGGCAATACAGATAGCCGCCCTTGCGCTCCAGAACGTCCAGATGCAGGTGGTCCTGGTGGGTGGCGTCGCTGCCGGGGGAAAGCACGGTACGGAAGAACAGGCAGGCCGCAGTGGTAATGGTGCGCTGAAAAGCACCTTCCATGGTGCCGTCTTCTCCGCGCGGTTTCATCACGAGCGGTTCGCCCTTGTCAAAGGTCATAGTCGCAATGTCGACGGCGCTGCCTTTGGCGTGTTCGGAAATCTTGCCTTTTTCGGCACTGTTGCGGTTTCGGCAAACGTAGGTGGATGCGTTGCCGAAAGCGGTGACGCTCTTGCCTGGGAGCGCGATTTTTGCAGTTGGCACCACAACGTTCTTGGTCCAGCGCGAGAGTGCAAGGGCCGCTTCGCAACGCATCGTGCCCTCTGGCTCCAGCTTGATGCCGGGAATGACGGTGGACAGTTCCAATGGAGATGCGATGCCACATCCGTCCTCTTCACCCTTGATCGGCGCGAGTTCCTTGAACTCGGCACCGAGCTCTTTCAATTCCGCGAGGCAGGCTTTCAGCTCTTCGGGATTTTCTGCCTTTACCGGATCGCGAGGAGGCTCTTCCGGCTTTTTCTCCTCCTCTTTCTTGCTGTCGTCAGGTTTTGCGACTGGTTCAGGTTTTTCCTCTGGTTTTGGCACCGCATTTTCTGCAGAAGGAGGAGCGGGTTTCTCTTCTTCTTTTTTCTTGTCTGCCGACTGAGGTGCGGGCGTCGTGTCCTGCTGCGCGGGCTTAGGCTGAGGTACCGGCACATCTTGCGGCGGTTGTGCGGCGGAGATCAGCAGCGCGCTGGCTGCGAGTATCATGAGACGATGAAGCATGTGACCGGTCGTTCCCCATTGCGGCTCACCCACAACGTTTCAACATGCTTTCGGTTCAAATCCCCTTGCCAATAGGCGCGGTTGACGCTAACAATTTTTGTCATGAACACACGGTCGAAGAACATTGCAATCTGGTGGTGGGGCAGCTTAACGCGGCCTTGAGCACCCATGTCCTTAGACTAAGTCCAAGCCGCCCGAATTTTCAGGCGGCTTTTTTGTTGTTATGCCGCCTGTCATCGGGCTTTAGAAACGGGAAGCAGAATAGATGGTAACGATTATTCAGGATGACGGGTCTGAAACATACGAGACCAGAGGCGGTGTTAAAGTCACGCGCCAGCGTCGCGCTGCCGATTATGCAACGGCCATCGATAGCTACGTGGCCGGTCTCGATGAACGTCGTGGCGCCGTGTTTTCGTCCAACTACGAATATCCCGGCCGTTACACCCGTTGGGACACGGCCATTATTGATCCGCCGCTCGGCATTTCCTGTTTCGGCCGTACGATGTGGATCGAAGCCTACAACGGTCGTGGTGAGGCGCTGCTCTCGCTCATTACGGAGAAGCTGAAGGCTACGCCGGATCTGACGCTTGGGTCGTCCACATCGAGGCGTCTGGACCTCGTCGTCAATGAGCCGGACCGTGTCTTCACCGAGGAAGAACGCTCTAAAATCCCGACGGTTTTTACGGCTCTGCGGGCAATCGTCGATCTCTTCCACTCCAGCGCGGATGCGGCCATCGGCCTATTTGGTGCTTTCGGTTATGACTTGGCCTTCCAGTTTGACGCCATCAAGCTCTCGCTGGAGCGCCCGGAAGACCAGCGCGATATGGTGCTGTTTCTGCCGGACGAAATCCTTGTCGTCGATCACCATCAGGCAAAGGCTTGGATCGACCGTTATGATTTCGAAAAGGATGGCGTGACCACGCATGGCCAATCGCAGGACATCGTGCCGGAGCCGTTCGTCAAGACCGACACCATCCCGCCGCGCGGTGATCATCACCCTGGCGAATATTCGCAGTTGGTGACGAAAGCCAAGGAAAGCTTTCGCCGCGGTGATCTGTTTGAAGTCGTGCCTGGTCAGAAGTTCATGGAACGCTGCGACAGCAATCCATCGGCCATTTCGCGTCGGCTGAAAGCCATCAATCCATCGCCTTACTCCTTCTTCATCAATCTCGGCCATCAGGAGTATCTGGTAGGTGCATCGCCGGAAATGTTCGTGCGCGTGTCCGGTCGTCGCATCGAGACGTGCCCGATTTCCGGCACCATCAAGCGTGGCGAAGACCCGATCGCCGATAGCGAGCAGATCCTCAAACTGCTGAATTCCAAGAAGGACGAGTCCGAACTGACCATGTGTTCGGATGTGGACCGCAACGACAAGAGCCGCGTGTGCGAGCCTGGCTCGGTCAAGGTCATCGGTCGTCGCCAGATCGAGATGTATTCGCGGCTCATTCACACCGTCGACCACATTGAGGGCCGCCTGCGTGACGACATGGATGCGTTCGACGGCTTTCTGTCCCACGCATGGGCCGTGACCGTGACAGGCGCGCCGAAACTGTGGGCCATGCGTTTTATCGAGGCTCACGAAAAAAGCTCTCGCGTCTGGTATGGCGGTGCCATCGGTATGGTTGGTTTCAACGGCGACATGAACACCGGCATGACGTTGCGCACCATCCGCATCAAGGATGGTATTGCGGAGGTGCGGGCAGGGGCAACGTTGCTCAATGATTCCAACCCGCAGGAAGAGGAAGCCGAAACCGAACTGAAGGCATCTGCCATGATTGCAGCCATCCGTGACGCGAAAGCCCAGAACTCTGCGGCAACGCAGCGGGATTCTGCCAAGGTCGGGACCGGCGTGAATATCCTGCTGGTCGATCACGAAGACAGCTTCGTGCACACGCTCGCCAACTATTTCCGCCAGACCGGTGCCACGGTTTCGACCGTGCGTTCGCCGGTCGCTGCCGAAGTGTTCGACCGTTTGCAGCCGGATCTCGTGGTTCTGTCTCCAGGTCCGGGCAACCCCAGCGATTTCGATTGCAAGGCAACAATCAAGGCCGCGCGTTCGCGTGATCTGCCGATCTTCGGCGTCTGCCTTGGGCTGCAGGCGCTGGCGGAAGCCTACGGCGGCGAGCTTCGCCATCTCGCCATCCCGATGCATGGCAAACCATCGCGCATTCGCGTGCTGGAACCCGGCCTCGTCTTCTCTGGATTGGGCAAAGAAGTCACCGTTGGCCGTTACCACTCGATCTTTGCCGATCCGACGACGCTTCACCGCGATTTCATCATCACGGCGGAAAGCGAAGATGGCACGATCATGGGCATCGAACATTCCAAGGATCCTGTGGCTGCCGTACAGTTCCACCCGGAATCGATCATGACACTGGGCGGCGACGCGGGTATGCGGATGATCGAAAACGTGGTCACGCATTTGGTGCGCAAGGCGAAAACCAAAGCGGCCTAACGTGCGTAAAGACTAACAGCGGCGTCACAGGATGCCGCTGTTTTCCAGACCGCGTGGATGATGCTGTTGAAATTCTTCAAATATCTTTGCATCGCCACGGCTCTGATCCTGATCAGCATTGTTGCTGGCACCGCGTTGCCTCGCCCTCTCATCGGCGAACATTCGACAAATGCGGAAGGCACGTCCCACCGTGTCCTGATTCTCAGCAATCCCATCCACACCGATATCGCCCTGCCTGTGGATGCGGAGCTGCTGATGCAATTCGGGTTTCTGCGTGATGGAAACCTGGAAATCGATTATCCCGGTGTTCGATATCTTGTCTTCGGCTGGGGTGGGCGGGCTTTCTACACGCAGACGCCGACATGGGCCGATCTGAAGCCGCTTCCGTTGTTGAAAGGCCTGACGCTTGATAATTCGGTCATGCATGTCGCGCTTGCCGGTGATATCCCAGTGACAGATGCGAGTGTCACGTCGCTTGATCTTTCGGGCGACGAATATCGGAAGCTGGTCGATTTCATCGTTGGCAGCTTCACCTATGCGCAGGAAAAACCAATCCCGCTGCTTGGACAATCCTATGGCAGGGACGATGCCTTTTTCGAAGCCAAGGGATATTTCAATGCCCTGCTCGGCTGCAACACGTGGACTGCGGCGGCGTTGCGATATGCAGGTCTGCAAACCGGATGGTGGACGCCGCTACCGCCGCTTCTCACCACGTCGCTGCGGCTTCACAATGATCAATCTGCTTTTTCCGACCTGACTTCAGCGCCGTGAATACACGCGTTTTTGCAGTTGACAAGATGATCATGCTTGTCCCAATTGTCTGATTATCTTCAGCTTTTCAATTGCGGACACGCGCTACGATGATCGACTTCCATCAGCTTTTACTGGTCTATATTGCATACATCATCGCCGTCGCCAGCCCAGGCCCCAGCAACATGACCATCATGGGTGTTGCTATGAGCCGTGGCCGCGCGCCTGCGATCGTTCTGGCAATCGGCGTCATCACGGGTTCGCTGTTCTGGGCAACACTCACGGCCACCGGCCTCTCCGCCGTTCTGGCGACCTATGCCAATGCACTGTTCTTCATCAAGATCGCAGGCGGCTTTTATCTGTTGTATCTTGCTTACAAATCGGCTCGATCGGCTTTTGAGCCTGCCGCAGCACAAGCGTTTCTAGTGACGCCCGTTGTTGGCCGCGCCGAATATCTGCAAATCTACCGTCGCGGATTGCTGTTGCATTTGACCAACCCCAAAGCCATTCTCGGCTGGATAGCCATCATGTCGCTTGGTCTGAAGCCCGGCGCGGGAGCATCCACCCTCGCGGCCATCATCGGCGGCTGCGGGCTGTTGGGCATCACCATTTTCTGTGGCTACGCCCTGCTGTTTTCAACCGCACCCGCAATCCGCATCTATCAACGCGCCAGGCGGTATATCGAAACCGTGCTGGCGTTGTTTTTCGGTTTTGCTGGCATAAAGCTGTTGATGGCAAGGATATGAGCCCCTTGACCTAGCCGTCACTTTAAATCATAGAAGCCGCACAAATGAACCGCCTGCACGAACCTCCGTGCGGGCGGTTCATGCGTTTTGGGATCCATTTCTGCAATTCATTCGCATCCGCACGGGGTTAGATCATGAACGAACAGGGGAACACGCTCGTCAGGAAACTGGCGTTCTGGGGCATACCGTTTTCCATCACCGTGCTCGGCCTCAAGCTTTTGGCATGGTGGGTCACGGGATCAGTGGCGCTGCTGTCGGATGGTCTGGAATCGACCGTCAACGTCGTTGCGGCGTTCATCGCCTATTTCGTTATTCGCTATGCACAAAAGCCTGCCGATGACGATCATCAGTTCGGGCACCACAAAGCGGAATATCTGTCGGCTGTGGTCGAGGGGGTGCTGATCGTCTTGGCAGCCCTCCTGATCGTGAAGGAGGCGTGGGGCGGCTTGATGGCGCCCCATTTGCCAGAAGCACCGGCACTTGGTCTTGCCATCAATGCCTTTGCCGCCATTCTCAACGGTATCTGGGCAACGGTGTTGATCCGTGTCGGCAAGAAGCATTCCTCGCCGGCGCTTCTGGCGGATGGTCACCACATCATGTCGGATGTCGTCACATCCGCCGGTGTTCTGATCGGTCTCGTTCTGGCGATTGCAACCGGCTACGCCATTCTCGATCCTGTGCTTGCCATCGTCGTTGCTATCAACATCCTGTTTCAAGGTTCCAAGGTCATCCTGTATTCGCTTGGCGGTCTCATGGACCGGGCGGTGGAGCCGGATGAAGATGAGGTCATCAAAAGGGCGATTGCGGAGAATTCCGCTGGCCTTCTTGGTGTGCACGATCTGAAGACCCGCAGGGCAGGGGCGGTCGCCTTCATCGACTTTCATGTCGTTGTTCCCTCGGCCATGTCTGTTGGCGCAGCACATGATATTTGCGACCGGCTGGAAGATGCCATAAAGGAGGCGGTGCCCGGCGCCGTGCTGGCCATTCATGTGGAGCCCGAGAGCGAACAGGCGCATGGCGTTCGGGTAGAGTTTCAAGAGCTAGGAGTTTGAACCATGTCAGTCACGGATGTATCCGGCCTGTCGCAACTGGGCGCACAAGTCGCTTCCCCTGAAAGCCCTGAAAAGGCTGTTCTGGAAAAAGTGCCAAACGGCAATGCGGGGACCGATTACGTCGTGCGCTTCACGGCGCCGGAATTCACGTCGCTGTGCCCGATGACCGGACAGCCGGATTTCGCCCATATCGTCATCGACTATATTCCGGGTGAATTTCTCGTTGAATCCAAATCGCTGAAGCTTTTTCTGCATGCCTTCCGCAACCATGGCGCCTTCCACGAAGACTGCTCGGTCTATATCGCCAAGCGACTGGTCGATCTTCTCCAGCCGAAATGGCTGCGCATCGGCGCTTACTGGTATCCGCGCGGCGGCATCCCCATCGATGTGTTCTGGCAGACGGGTGCGCCACCGGACGGCGTTTGGCTGCCGGAGCAGGGCGTCGCGACCTATCGCGGTCGCGGCTGAACCCGGTCCCTAGGCGGTTACACGAACGAACCGCCGTCGCCTGAATCGAAGTCCGTGTCGTCGCTACCGTTGTCGTAATCTGCCTGTTGTACGCCAGCGTCGTCGTCATTGCTGGCTACATCCTGCTGTGGCTTGTCGTCATCGCCATAGTAGTTGTTGATGACGGTTTCTTCGACCGGCGCCGTGCCGGTCCCGGCTCCGCCCACCGAAGAACCCCAGCCTGTTGATGCGACATGGTTGGAGAAAATACCACTCAGCGAATTGGCAAGCAGCATGCCGCCAGCCACGCCGGCGGCTGCGCCGAGGGCGCCTTGCAGGAAGCCACCACCACCACCGGGGCGACCACCGAATGCTGATGGCTGTTGGCCGCTCCAGGGGCCAGTCGGCTGGGGTGCGTCATTATTGTTTCGTCCCCATGGCCCCTGTGTTTGACCTGAGGTATCGTTTCGGTAGTTAGGTGGGGGCGCTGGTGAGGGTGCCTGTTGCTGGCCACCGCCGAAAATCGAGCTGAGGAAACCGCCCTGCTGTGCCTGCTGGGGTGCAGCGTTGCCGCTTTCCAATTGATGGATGCGGTCTTCAAGCTGGCGAATTTGCGCTGCCGCAGCTTCCAATCCCTTTTCCTGCACGATCACGGCTTGAGCAAGATAATAGGGGGAGGCGGGCTGATCCCGCACGGCTTGATTGATGAGCGCCTCAGCTTCCGCCTCGCGCGGCGTGGAGGACGCGGTCTTGACCCTGTCGAACAGGGATTTGAGCAGTTGGGTTTCTTCTGGGGACATCGGTAGCCTCCTTGGCATGTCGAGAAACGCACACCAAGGAGTTAGGGTTCAATTTCGGCTTTTAAAAGCTGCCCGATCCTTACATTTTTGTAAGGTTGATCTCGCGCTTATCCGCCGAAAACCAGCGAAAGCCCGGCAAGCGCGGTCAGGCCGCCAACGATGCGGGCTGCAACCGGACCAAGCCTTGCGATGGCAAGTCCAAGTACGATGCCGGCAAGATGCAGAAACGCCGTTGCGATCACGAATCCGACGCCGAATTGAAACGCACCAGCGCTACCCAACTCGCCGCCATGTGCGTGACCATGGAACAAGGCAAATACGCCGACAATCGTAGCTGCAACGCTGACGGGGACGCGTGTTGCCATGGCCACCAAAAGGCCCAGTGCAATGACGGAGGCTAGAATGGCCGGTTCGACCAAAGGCAGCTGGATACCACCCAGCGCCAGCAGGAAGCCGATGGCCATGGTGCCGACGAAAGCAGCGGGGATAATGAGGAGTGCAGCGTCCTTGCCCTTCGACATGGCGATCTGCGATGCCCATATGCCCACGGCGACCATGACCAGAATATGATCTGCACCAAAAAGCGGGTGGGAGAGACCGGCCATGAAAGAGCCGTGCTCTTCCGGATTTAGATGGGCAAACGCTGGCAATGCGGTAAGGCCAAGCGTTGCGGCGGCGAGTGAAAGTCTTTTGAACATCGTTCCCTCTCGAATATTTTACAGATGGAGCAAGCGGCGCTTGGGTCGCCAGTCAAAACCCCACAAAGAACGATATCGCAGTAACAAAGAGCCTGTCCATGCGTCATTTGACGGTGCCCTGTTTATTAAGCAGTTCCGCGCCTTGTCTTTTTCGCTCATTGTTTTACGAAACAAATCACACTATGTCCGGTAGGTAATGAAATACGTTGGAGACCTCCACATGAACGAAGACGAAGACGACAAGAGCAAGGAACTGCCGATCGGCAAGGAAACGGAAGCGAATCTTTTCAAGTCGCGTTCGATCTTCATCTATGGCGGCATCACGCAGGAATTGGCGCAGAAAGTTTGCACGCAGCTTGTAGCCCTTGCCGCGGCCAGCGATGAAGATATTCGCGTTTACGTGAATTCGCCCGGCGGTCACGTCGAGTCCGGCGACAGCATTCACGACATGATCAAGTTCATCAAGCCAAAGGTTTACATCATCGGTACGGGCTGGGTCGCGTCTGCCGGTGCTCTGATCTATGTCAGCGTTCCCAAGGAGCGTCGTCTCTGCTTGCCCAACACCCGCTTCCTGCTTCACCAACCATCCGGCGGCACGCGCGGTATGGCGTCAGATATCGAAATCCAGGCCCGCGAAATCATCAAGATGAACAAGCGCCTGATCAAGATTTTCTCCAAGGCAACAGGCCAGACGGAAGAAAAGATCGCCAAGGATATCGACCGCGATTACTGGCTGGGTGGTGAAGAAGCCAAGGAATACGGTCTGGTTGGTCGTATCGTTGAGAGCCAGTCTGAACTCTGAGAGTTCACAGTCGAATTTCCAAGCCCGCGTTGGTCTAGAGCCAGCGCGGGCTTTTTGTTTTTATGAGACGCCGGCCTGCTTCCTGTCGGCTGGCGTTGTCTCGATAACCTTGGTCCCGCGATGTGTGTCATTGGCACCTTCAGCGTGCTTGGGCGCGACCGGTGCCTTGCCAAACCACTCGGCCAGAGTCATCCGGCCGGTCTTCGGTGGTGGCTGGCGAATGAACTCCGCGATTTCCGCCCGCCATACTCTGAAGCTGAAACGGAAGCTCCAGCGCATGTGTTTGCGCAGTTCCCGGTCGCGGTGAAAGAGGATGCGCAACAGCGCACGTGGACGACAGTGAACGGCGACCTCCAGCAGTTTGACCATCGCAAAGATCATGGCCGGTGACAGGTGGCGTGACGACAGCAACTGGTGCCGGTAATCCCACTTGCTGCGGTCGGTTTCGATGACACGGCGCTCGCCGTTCTCTGCCGTCCAGTCGGACCAGCTGTGCGGCGTCAGATACATGGCATTCAGCAAATCCGGGTCGTAGAGGCTGATCTGGCGTAGGGCACGCAGGTAATCAGCGAACCTTTCTTCTTCGAAGCCGACGATGTGGCCGAGCATCGACAGAATGCCATGCTGCCTGAGAAGCGCGACCGCCTGCTGGTCTTCCCTTGTGGTTGAGCCCTTGCGGATGGCTGCAAGCGTCGTCGGATCCGTGGTCTCGATGCCCATCAGCACGCAGATCATACCGGCCTTCTTCATCAGGGGCAGAAGATCGGCATCCCGTACAATGTCTGTGGCGCGTATCGTTGCAAACAAACGCACCGGCACGTCTTCCTCGACAAGTGCCTCCAGAAATTCGCGCCAAAGCCGTTTTGAGGATGTCGGGTTTTCATCGGCGAGGTCTACAAAGCAAACGCCGTGGGTGCGATGCAGCCAGGCGATTTCGGCGGCAACCGCTTTGGGGGATCGATATCGCCAGCGGCTCCAGAACTGGTATTGGCCGCAATAGTTGCAGCGGTGAGGACAGCCACGCGAAAACTGGATAATGGCCGCGCGACCAAGGCCAAAGCATTGATAGAGGTCCCAGTTTTCGATCAGCTCCCACCCGATCCGCCAGTCATTAAGGTCCTTGATCGTGGCGGCAGGTCTGGTTTCGACATGACAGCCTTCTTGCCTGTGGACAATGCCTGGAACGGTGTCGGGTGACACGCCGTCTGAAAGTGCCTGCACCAGCGCTAGCGTGGTCGCTTCGCCTTCACCCTTGATGATGATGTCCACAGATGGTTCGCCAGCCATGATGGCCGAAGCGTGGTAGGTGGGATAAACGCCGCCGTAGACCGTCAACGCTTGTGGACAGGCGCGCTTGGCGGCATCGAGAACGAGGATGCAGGCGGGGTGGGCAGGGGTCGAGCCGGCGTGCCCTGTCATGACCATATCCGGCGCGAAATCGGCTATGGCATCTTCGATCTCATTCGCGTTCATATGATGGCGTTCCGCGTCGATCAGGCGGCATTCATGCCCGGCATCAATCAAAGGTCCGGCGACGCAGAGAAGGCCGAATGGGATCTGATGGCCAACGCCACGGGAGGTGAGAGAGATATAGGGTGGATTGACGAAGAGTATACGCATGACGGTTCCCTTCAGTGCTCGTCCGCCGGCACCATTGGTTCAGCGGCTACACCTTATTTACAACCATAAATAAATTTTTCTACCGGGCGTTTATGTCGTGGTGTCGACTCAGCGTCAAATAAAAAACCGCATTGGCTAGGCCAATGCGGTTGGGGTCGATGTAGATTGAAGTTAGTTCAAGGAATGAGACGGCTTTCCCGCAAGGATTTAAACAGAGCGAAAAACGCGTCGTCCGTCGGCTGATATTCCTTGAAACCCAAACGGCGGCTTTTGCCCATGTCGGTGACGACCTCGATGGGACGACCGAGATCGGCATCCGTGTGCCATGGCGATGCCAAGCGGTTGAGGTCGGGTTCGGCCAGATTTTCGCGCAGGGCGATTTCATTCCAGATGGGAGCGTCATTGGCCATTTGCTCGTCAAGCGGCATGACCGTGCCATCGAAAGGTGCGGCTTCGAGGCCGAACCAGTCGGCGATACGGCCCCACATCCAGCTCCAGCGGAAAACATCGCCGTTGACGACGTTGAAGGCTTCGTTTCTCGCCTCTGGCGTTTCAGCCGCCCATAGCAATTGCTTGGCCAGAAGATTGGCATCCGTCATGTCCGTGAGGCTGTTCCATTGCGCAGGAGAGCCCGGGAAGCGGAAGGGGCGGCCGGTTTCTTTGCACAAGGTTGCATAGACCGCCAGTGTCGTGCCCATATTCATCGCGTTGCCAACGGCCTGCCCGATTACCGTGTGGGGACGATGAACGCTCCACGAAAAGCCGTCGCGCTTTGCTGCGGCAAAGACCTCGTCTTCCTGGGCATAGTAGAAGTTTTCCACATCGAGACGGCCCTGTTCTTCGCGGAATGGCGTCTGTGGCAGCGTGCCTTTGCCATAGGCCTCGAATGGGCCCAGATAATGCTTCAGGCCGGTGACCAGCGCCACGTGACGTGTTGATTTGCCTGGGCTCAAGCCATCCAGCAGATTGCGGACCATGGCGGAATTGACGCGGATGTTTTCCGCCTCACTATCCTGACGCGCCCATGTGGAAATGAACACGGCGTCCGGGCGCACATTTTCCAGCGCCTTTGCCGTATCAACGGCATCCTGCAAATTGGCTGCAACGGGCGTTATTCCTTCCTGCTGGGTCGGCCTGCGAGACAACCCATGGACATTCCAGCCTTCCTTCAACAAAAGATTTGCCGTGGCGCTACCCACGATACCGCTTGCGCCCACAACCAGTGCTGATTTCACCATGATCTCTCTCCTTTTTTGTTGAGACATAACTAGGCATTCTCTGCACCGGCGTGTAGACGGCACTGATTGGGGATATGGATACCAAGAGGTGACCACGATGAAACCGGGAAGCCACGAAGCGGAATGGCGTGAGGATTGCGCGCCCCGACGCGTACTTGAACTTTTTTCCACCAAATGGACGAGCATGATTCTCCACACGCTGCACACCATTCACGAGGGTACGGCGCGCACCGGCGTGCTGGAGCGAAGCCTGCCGGGTATTTCCAAAAAAATGCTGACGCAGACGTTGAAGGAAATGGAGCGCACCGGGCTGGTGTCTCGCCATGTCTTCGAGACGAGACCGCCTGCCGTCGAATATCGGCTTACCGCACTGGGCAACCGTTTTGTCGAGCCGGTCGAAATGCTCTATGCCTGGGGCAGGGATAATGCCGATGCGCTGGACGCTTTGGGAGATCGCTCGACCTCCCGGCGCTGATAAGAGTGTCAGGCTTTGCTGGCCAGCCAGAGCGTATGGCGCGCACCGCCGCGCTTGCCATTGGCGCGAACACTGACCTCATCTGTCGCGAAGCCCGCCTGACGCAAGCGGCGCGTAAACGCAGCGTCCGGCCCTGAAGACCACACTGCCAGCACGCCTTTCGGTCGTAAGGAGGCTCTCGCGGACTGGAGACCCTCGCTATCATAGAGGCTATCGTTGGACGGACGCGACAGGCCATCGGGACCATTATCCACATCCAGCAGAATGGCATCGTAGGCGGCTTTTTTCGAGCGGATGAGAGCGCCGACATCTCCGACATGGATATCGACGCGGCCATCATCCAGCGTGCCCTTGTGCAGATCGGCCATCGGCCCACGCGCCCACTCGACAACGGCTGGCACCAGTTCGGCCACGGTGACGCTGGCGTCGGCTGGCAACACACCAAGCGCTGCACGCAAGGTGAAGCCCATGCCCAGTCCACCGATGAGGATGCTCTGGTTGGGACGACCCGAAATGCGCTCGCAGGACAGGGTTGCCAAAGCCTCTTCGGAACCGCTGAGACGGCTGTTCATCAGCTCGTTTGACCCGAGCATGATGGAAAATTCCTGGCCGCGCTGTTTCAGGCGCAGTTCGGTGCCATCACCGGGAATGGCTGCGCGGTCCAGTTCTATCCAAGGAAGCATCGGCGTTTCTCATCGTCTCGTTTGCAGGCGTCCTAACATGGGCTTGATGGTCAGAACAACATGGTACGGTCAAACCTGTTGTACTCAGCATCAAATCAAACGGTCCTGCCTTTGTGTTCTTGGATGCGTAACCGAACGGCGCGGCATCGTCTTGCCAGCGTGGTTGTTTTTTGATCTGGGGTAGGGATCTTTTGATGATCAATCTCCAGAGTCCCGTCATGCTGAAAGACTTCTCCGTTCAAAGCCTTTTTATGGGGTGCCTGACTGCTTTCGTCGGCTTCGCCAGCTCCTTCGCTGTTGTCCTTCAAGGGCTGAAAGGCGTGGGCGCGACTGATTTCGAGGCGGCGTCCGGTTTGATGGCGCTTTCGGTGTCGATGGGCATATGCGCCATTGTGCTGTCCTCCATAACCCGCCTGCCGGTCAGCATCGCTTGGTCCACACCGGGGGCGGCACTTCTGGCAACGACAGGCGTGGTCGAAGCCGGGTTTCCAGCCGCTGTCGGGGCGTTTATCCTTTGTGCGGCGCTGATCATTGTCGCTGGACTTTTCCGACCGCTGGGAAAAGCGGTGGCATCCATTCCCGCACCGCTCGCCAATGCCATGCTATCCGGCGTCATCATCGGGCTGTGTTTTGCGCCCGTCAAAGCTATCGGTTTCAATGCGGCGCTTGGTCTTCCGATCATTCTGGCATGGATCGTGGTTGGTGCTTTCAAGCGGCTCTGGGCGGTCCCGGCAGCACTGGCTGCCTTCGTGCTGGTGATGATTTTTGGCGTCGAGATACCGTCTGGCGCACTCGACAATGTCGTCCAGTCACTCACGCCACCGATGGAATTCGTCCTGCCGGTGTTCAACCTTCAGGCGTTGGTGTCCATCGCGTTGCCGCTGTTCATCGTGACCATGGCATCGCAAAATATTCCGGGCATCGCGGTCCTGAAGGTCAATCATTACGACCCCAAGCCGGGCCAACTCTTCGCCGTCACGGGTTTTTTCTCGCTGCTGTCAGCGCCATTTGGTGGACATGCCGTCAACCTTGCAGCCATAACGGCGGCCATGTGTGCGGGTGAGGACGCCCATGCCGATCCGAGGCGACGCTACTGGGCCTCACTGATCGGTGGCGTCGGTTATGTCATTCTGGGTCTTCTGGCGGGCGTGGTGACGGCATTCGTGGCCTTGGCTCCGCCCATTCTCATTCAGGCGGTCGCCGGGCTTGCCCTTGTCGGAGCCTTCTCCGGTTCAGCCGTCGCCGCCTTCAAGGAGCCCGAAACCCGCGAAGCCGCCGCGATCACTTTCCTCATCACCGCGTCGGGCCTGTCCTTCGGCGGCATTTCCGGTGCGTTCTGGGGACTGCTGGGCGGTGGATTGATGATGGCTTTGACCAGTTTCGTCAAACGCGCGAAAAACTAAAGATGCGCTTGCAACTGAATATTTCGCCCCCTATAAGATTCTTATGACCAACCGCATCGCAACCATTTTCGGCATGAGCACGCAGATTTCTGCGAAGCCTTCGCCGTGCGGTGCACTCTCGCTTCTTAGCCTCGACCTTACACGCGGTTGCCGGGTCCAGTGAGGAGCGCCCGGCGGCCGAAAGCCCGCTGGCACGAACGCTCCTCAACTCGAAATCTCATTTCATACTGGATTTAAGGCCCGTTTGGGCGCGCATTGGCGAAAGGCTTTTCAGCCCGCGATGCGTGGAAGGAGCAAGATTATGGACGCCAAGACCTCTCAGATTTCCAAGGGCATGCCGGATGCGAACGTGAAGTATCGCCCTTACCCGGTCATCGACATCAAGGACCGCACCTGGCCATCGAAAACCATCGACAAGGCACCGATCTGGTGTTCGGTCGATTTGCGTGACGGCAACCAGTCGCTGGTCAACCCGATGGGGCATGATCGCAAGGCGCGCATGTTCAAGCTGCTGCTGGAAATGGGCTTCAAGGAAATCGAAATTGGATTTCCTTCTGCCTCGCAGACGGATTTCGACTTTGCCCGTTGGTGCGTGGAGCAGGGCGGTGTGCCGGAAGATGTCTCCTTGCAGGTGCTGGTACAGTGCCGCCCGGAACTGATTACCCGCACGTTCGAATCACTGGAAGGTGCCAAGAACCCGATCATTCACTTCTACAACTCCACCTCCGAGTTGCAGCGTCGTGTGGTATTTGCCAAGGATGTACCTGGTATCAAGCAGATTGCTGTCGATGCAGCCAAGATGATTACCGATATGGCGGCCAAGGCCGGTGGCGGGTTCCGTTTCGAATATTCACCGGAAAGCTTCACCGGCACCGAGCTGGATGTGGCGTTGGAGATCTGCAACGCGGTCGTTGAAGTCGTGAAGCCGACGGCGGACAACAAGCTGATCCTGAACCTGCCATCGACCGTTGAAATGGCGACACCGAACATCTATGCCGACCAGATCGAGTGGATGTGCCGCAACATCGACAACCGCGAAAACGTCATCATTTCGCTGCATCCGCACAATGACCGTGGCACAGGCATCGCCGCCACCGAACTGGGCCTGATGGCGGGTGCTGACCGTGTGGAAGGCACGCTGTTCGGCAATGGCGAACGCACCGGCAACGTCGATGTAGTGACGCTGGCCTTGAACATGTACACGCAGGGCGTCGATCCTGAACTCAATTGCCGCGATATCGAGCACATCAAGTCGGTCTATGAGTATTCCAACGAGATGACGATCCCCGAGCGCCATCCCTATGTGGGTGAACTGGTCTATACGGCTTTTTCCGGCTCGCACCAGGATGCGATCAACAAGGGAATGAAGGCCATCAAGATTGCCAACCATCCCGTGTGGGAAGTGCCATATCTGCCGATCGATCCCAAAGACGTTGGTCGCTCCTACGAGGCGATCATTCGTATCAACTCGCAGTCCGGCAAGGGCGGCATCGCCTATATTCTGCAGCAGGATTACGGCATCAACCTGCCACGCAATCTGCAGGTGGAGTTCCGTGAGGAAATCCAGCGCATCACCGATGAGGAAGGCGTGGAATTGCCAGCCAAGCGCATCCATGAACGCTTCATCGAGCAATATGTAACGCAGCCGAATGCCCGCATCAAGTTCGTGGACCACCACACCTATCCGGCTGGTGACTACAAGGGCGTGCGCGTGGTGGCCGCCGAGATTACCGACAATGGCGAGATCAAGCGTATCGAAGGAAAGGGAACCGGTCCGATCGATGGCTTCATCAACGCGTTGTCCACTTACCTCGGCATCGACCTGTCTGTGAATGATTACTCCGAACATTCGCTGCAACACGGTTCCAACGCGTCGGCCATTGCCTATGTCGAGATGGAGCATCCCGATGGAAAGCTCTTCGGTGCGGGCGTCAACACCAACATCGTCGCCGCTTCGCTCGAAGCCATTGTTTCAGCCGCCAACCGGGTGTTGGATGAGCGTGCGCCGAAGGCGTAAGCACCCTCATTCCTGTGCTTGTCACAGGGATCCAGTTGCCGCGCGTCTGCGCGGCAGAGAGATGTTCCGCCCAGCGGTTATGGGCGGAAGTCTCAGCAGTTTTATTGAAATGCAATCATTAATTGTGCATTGTCGATGTATGAAAGGTTACGTCTATATCCTTGCATCGAAAAGAAATGGCACGCTTTACACCGGCGTGACAAAGAATTTATCCCATAGGCTTTTTGAGCATCAAAACGAACTGACTCCAGGCTTTAGCTCGAGATACGGTGTTAAAACACTCGTTTGGTTTGAAGAATATGACTTATTGACGAGCGCTATCACGCGCGAAAAAACGATCAAGAAGTGGCCCCGCCAGTGGAAAATGAACCTTATCGAAAATACCAACCCTGATTGGCAGGACATTTCCCACTATCTGCACGGTTTATGAGTTCGCCATGAATGGTTCGATGGGGAAAGATAAATTCGTAAATATGCTGATAAAAACCTTTCTTCCGTCATGCAGACGCATGGCCGCTGGATTCCTGTGACAAGCACAGGAATGAGGGAGTTCTTATCAACACCCCTTACTCCTCTTCCCCCTGTTCCACCGGATTGCTGAATCCAAGAGGTTTGCCGTTGGTGTAGAATACCCGCACGTCCTCCAGCTCCACGCCGGTACCTTTTTCATTCAGGCCAAAGCGCTCGCACGTCACGTTCCAGGTGCCGGGGCCACCGTCTATGTGGAAAAGATTGTACCCTGCGCGAGGCTTCTTGCCGCCGGGCCCTTGGCTCGTAGATGCGATGCCGACCACCGGCGTATGGTCGCGTCCCCGATGCGTGGTCAGCCAGTTGACAGTGTTGAGATGGGTGTGGCCGTGAAGCACGAGTTCCGCACCGCCCGTGCTTATAGCTGCGGCAAAGCGGCGAATGCCGATCATACGCTTATGCGCGGCCGCCGCGCCGCGAATGGGTGGATGGTGGATCATCACGACGCGAAACAGACCCTGTTCCGCGGCTTTTTTCAGCAGCTCCGCCGTGGCACGCGCTTGTCTTCGGCCGAAATACCCGGTGGCGGAAAAGGGTGGTGTAGCGATGGATGTCGAACACCCAATCATCGCTACCGGTCCGCGCACGCGCATGTAGGGGAAGATTTTGCGATCTTCGTCCCAGTTTTCCGGATCGCCGTCGCCGCGTACGAAGGGGTACCAGGCGGCCATGGCTTTGTCATGTGCGCCCGGGACGTAGGCATCGTGGTTGCCTGGGACGACGGAGACCTTCAGCGGATCGCCGATTTCCTCGAGCCAATCGGCTGCGGCACGGATTTCTATGCCGGTTGCCAGATTGACCAGGTCGCCGGTGATGGCAACATGGTCCGGCGCCTTGCTTTCCATATCGTCCACCACCTTTTCCAGCGTATCGCTGAAAAGGTGCTTGCGGCGGTTGAGCCGCCAGTTCACAAAGCCAAGGATACGCTTTGACGCAAGCTCACGGAAAGTGAGTTTGGGCAGCGGTCCGAGATGGATGTCGGAAATATGAGCGAGTTTGAACATGCGTTCAGACATAATCTATCCATGTTGGCGCGTACAATGCCAAGCCTCTATATTTCAAAGGGATAAGCGCTGAACGTCGAAGTGTGAAGCAGTATCTGGTTTATCTTCTACCAGTTGACGGAGAGTTGAGACGTGAATGAAAACCTTGGGCGTGGCGAAGGGTTCCGACGGTTGCTTCGAAATGTCGCCAAACGCTTGCTGCACACGTTTTTCTTTTTGAGTCGGGGAATGACGCTTGGTGTTCGTGGTGCCTGTTTCGATGCGCAGGGCCGGGTTTTTCTGGTGCGGCACACGTACATCTCGGGCTGGCATATGCCCGGCGGTGGCGTAGAGCGCGGCGAGACGTCACTGCAAGCGTTGCATAAGGAAATCCGCGAGGAGGGCAACCTCGTCGCGACAGCTACGCCGCAGCTTGTCCATGTCTATTTCAACAATCGCACAAGCAACCGCGACCACGTGCTGTTTTATCGCCTTGAGGTGGCGCAGACCGAAGCAAAGGTGCCAGACCGGGAAATCAGCGAGAGCGGATTTTTTCCGCTGGATGCGTTACCGGTGGGTACGACGCCCGCTACCCGCAGGCGCCTTGCGGAACTGACGTGCAACGGTGCACCGGATCATTGGTGGTAGCTTAATCCAGCCGTTGCCGATCATGCGCTCTGTCCAGATCAAGCTCCGGGCCGATGGGCACAATGCCGGTTGGGTTGATGGTTTTGTGGCTGCGGTAATAATGTTCTTTGATGTGTCGGAGATTAACCGTCTCGGGCACGCCTGATGTCTGGTAGAGATCGCGTAGATAACCTGTCAGGTTGGGATAGTCATGGATGCGGCGGATGTTGCATTTGAAATGACCGACATACACCGGATCGAACCGCACCAGTGTCGTGAACAGCCGCCAGTCAGCTTCCGTCTGTTGCGAACCCAGCAGGAAGCGCTTGTTGTCCAGTTGATTTTCCAAAACGTCCAGCGTTTCAAAAAGCTTGGTCGCGCTTTCCTCGTAGGCTTCCTGGGTGGTCGCGAAGCCTGCCTTATAGACGCCGTTGTTGACGGCGTCATAGATGCGATCATTCAACGTATCGATCTCCGCGCGAAGCGGTTCGGGATAATAATTTGCTTTTGATCCTGTCAGAGCGTCGAAAGCGCTATTGAACATGCGGATGATATCAGCCGATTCATTCGAGACGATCGTGTCCTTTTGCTTGTCCCAGAGGACCGGCACGGTAACACGGCCGGAATAGTGTGGGTCGGCTTTCGTGTAAACCTGCCACATGGCGGAAAAGCCGAAAAGATGGTCTTCCGTCGCGCCCGGGGTGCGTGCGTCATTCGCCTTGAATTCCCAGCCGTTTTCCAGCATCAGCGGATCAACCACAGAGATGGAAATAAGGTCTTCGAGCTTTTTCAATTTGCGGAAGATCAGTGTGCGGTGCGCCCACGGGCAGGCGAGGGATACATACAGGTGATAGCGATCTTTCTCAGCCTTGAAACCGCCCTCGCCGGAAGGGCCGGGCTCGCCATCTGATGTTACCCAGTTGCGAAATTGCGAGGCGCTGCGTTTGAAGTGGCCCTTGGTTTCCTTCGTGTCATACCAGACGTCATTCCAGACACCTTCCACCAGCATACCCATACGCTTATCTCCTTTACCTGTTAAACCGCACTCTAGGACATGGGCGCTCCTGGGCGAACCCCAAAAGGCGGTGAACAGTGCGTTTCGTTTTGTGCGATCAAGACGTCAATGACATGAGGGGCGGATTTGTTCTGGACGGACCGGAATATTCCTGATATCCGCCTTAATCACAATTCTGAGGGAATTTTGATTTATGACCGCAACACGGATGCTCCGACGACGCTGACGCTCCAAACGCCTTAACCGGCGCAGCCGTCACATCGTCCTATCCGTATCTAACGTTCCGGTCCCTTCATGTCCAAGCACGAACTGGTCTATCTTACCGAAGACGCGTCTCATGACGCCATTATCGAACTCATCAATGCAGAAGCTTTTGGCCCTGGCCGTCATACCCGTGCTGCTGCCCGCATCCGCGAGCAGGGACCACACGACCGTTCGATTTCCTATATCTGTGCAGATGATGGAGAGACGATTGCGTCTGTTCGCATGACACCAGTTCTGGCGGGTGGCGTCAAAGGGCACATGCTCGGACCTCTCGCCGTTCGTCCTTCTCACAAGTGCCTCGGCATCGGGCGCGAGCTTGTCCGGATCGCGATTGCCGCCGCCAAGCGCAAGGGGTCGGAAGGCGTCATCCTGATCGGCGATCCGCCATACTACATGCCGCTCGGTTTCGAGAAGGTGGCCTATGGCGCGCTGGATTTCCCCGGTCCCGTTGATCTGAACCGGGTCCTCGTCGTGCCCTTGGCGGGTGATGCGCATGAGCGTTTACAGGGCAAGATTGCGTGGCGGAATTGCGAAGAAGCGACAGTCGTGGAGCCGGTTCTTCCTGCGCTTCTCCTCGCAACGGGATGATAGCTTTGCTTTAAAGTCGAGTGAATGCAATAAAAGCCGTCGTCACTTCCGGCAGCTTTTATTCTGAGTCATAAGCCTTGAACCAACACGTTCGATTCCCACAATGTGACTAGAAAAAGGCGCAAACGGATGCTGGCAGACACAACAAGCGAGCGTGATTAGATAAACAGTTTCTTCAAATAACTCAGTGAGTCTGTGTCGCTGAAGTTCTCGATCTGGCCAAAGACCTCGTAACCGCATTTTTGATACACGACCAGCGCATCCAGGCTCATCGTATCGATCCAGGCGCCTTTGCAGCCGCGCTTGCGGGCTTCGTCTTCGGCCATGGCGAGCAATCTGGCGCCAAGGCCTTGGCCGCGCATGTCTTCCGGTACGAACAGCAGACGGGTGTAAAGCCAGCTGCGGGCGGTGTGGCCGCAAAGGCCGCCGATGACTTTGCCGTCTTCGTCGCGTAGCGAGATGACCAGTTCCTGCCAGTCGCTGGGGCCGAAACGAGCGAGGTTGTAGGCTTTCAGTGCCGTGAATACGGCTGCTTCGCTATCCTTGTCGGCAGCGTTACTGATGGTGATAACCGGTTCCATTATCGGCCTTCACGCCACCAAAGCGCCGAAAACGCCATGAGCAGTGCGGCAAGACCTGCAAAACCGGCAAAGAGCGGCAGCGTGTTGACGCCCTTCAAGACGGTCTCATCCGTCAAACGAATGAGCATCCGGTCATTATCCGCCACCCGCACATCGCCGCGCACGGGCAGGATGTCGGGCAGAACGACGCGGCCATCGTCATTGACGACACGATGAATGCTGCCCTTGGTCGCGTCAACGACGGGCTTCAATGGTTCGGTGGTGGAGATCATCGCCTTGAATTCTGGTGCATCGACTGCACCGACATGCACCAGAGTGGTGAAATCGCCATTGGTGATTTCGTAAAGGCCGGTTTCATCCATACGGCGTTCGATTTTGTATAGACCTGGCTCCGTTTGCGTGAACGCCATGGTTTCGGTCTTGCCAGTGGGAAACTTGACGATCGCATTACCGGGGTTGTCACCAATGGTCTGTCGCGTGATTTCCAGTGTACGACCGTTGGCCCGGGCTGTCAGCGCTTCCTCTTCGAGCTCGGGTTCCTTCATCAACCAATGAGCGATGCGGCGGTAAAGGCCCACATGTGGACCACCACCTTCAAAGCCACGCGCCCAAAGCCAGCCCTGGTCGGAGAGCAGCATGGCTACGCGGCCTTCACCCTGACGGTTCAGAACCAGCAGTGGGTCCTGTCCGTCGCCCAGCATCACGGTCTGGCCCTGCGGTTGCTCAACGCCGACAGTTCGGAACCAACGACCCCATTTCGGGGGCTCTTCGCCAGAACCCTCAAGGCCGCGTGTGACAGGGTGCTTCTTGCCTGCTTCGGAAAGGCGCGGATAAAAGGCTGCCTGATGCATCTCGCCCGTCGGCTGCGCTGGCAGAACGGATGCGAGCGGCGTCATGGCAATCGAGTCTTGTCCCGCATGTTCGGGGCCGGCGGCAATCAGAAGCGCCCCGCCTTTTTCGACATATTGGGCGATGTAATCATAATACAGGATCGGCAGCACGCCGCGATGCTGGTAACGATCAAAGATGATGAGATCGAAGTCCTCGATCTTGTCCACGAATAGCTCACGCGTCGGGAAAGCGATTAGCGACAGCTCGTTGATCGGCGTGCCATCCTGCTTTTCGGGTGGGCGTAAGATGGTGAAATGCACAAGGTCCACAGACGTGTCGGATTTCAGCAGGTTGCGCCATGCGCGCTCTCCCGCATGCGGCTCGCCTGACACCAGAAGAACACGCAGGTTCTGGCGAATGCCTTCGATGACGTGAACAGCGCGATTGTTGCTGGCGGTGACTTCACCTGATAGCTCAGCCACTGAAAATTCCATGACGTTGTTGCCGCCGCGAGGAACCTTGAAGCTGAAGGGAAGCGGCTGGCCGGGCGTGGCCTCGAGCCTCGCGATTTCCTCGCCATTCATTTTGACCGTGACTTCCGCTTGACCGCCTTGAGAGCGACCATCATCGAAGACGCGCAATGTCAGTTCTTGCTGCTCGTTGACGATGCCGAAGCGCGGTGCGCGGACCACTTCAATGCGCCGGTCGAATTCATCCGCACGCCCGGTAATCAGGCCGTGTATGGGCGCCTTGAAGCCCAGTGTTTGCTCAATATTGGGGGCGACGTTCGGAATATCGTGGATTTGTCCGTCGCTCAGGAAAATGGCCCCACCGACGCGCGATGGCGAAACATCCGAAACGGCTGCTGCCAGCGATGAGAACAGATTGGTAGCCGGGGCATCGCTGTTGGCGTCGTTCTCTACTTCCACGATACGTGGTTCGATGCGCGGGAAGCGGGCAAGGCGCTCCTTTAATGTCGCCAGTGCCTGATCGGTCTGCGCCGTGCGTTGTTGCACATCCTGGCTCTGCGAGCGGTCGACGATCACAGGAACAATGGTGGAAAGCGGGTCGCGTTCCTCATTCGTCAGAAGCGGATTGGAGATTGCGAGCAGAAGGGCAGCCAGTGCCAGACCACGCAACCAAGCCCCACGCACACCGCGCCAAAGACCGATAATGGCAAGGACGAAAGCGGCGGCAGCGAGAATGCCGATCGCGATCCACGGCAGGAAGGGAGCGAAGGTCAGTGTCATGCTATTGCCCCAACCGCTGGAGGATATCGGGCACATGCACCTGATCGGCTTTATAGTTGCCAGTCAGCATATACATCATGATGTTGACGCCGGTGCGGAAGGCATGTTCGCGCTGCACCTCATCGGGCGGCACGGTCGGCAGCACCGGCGCTCCATTGGCATCGACTGCCCATGCGCCTGCAAAATCATTGCCGGTGATAATGATGGGCGATACGCCATCGCCGGACGATGAAATACCTGAGGTCGTCTTTGCGGCATCCTGTCGAGATTCCACCCAAAGCGGACTGCCCGCGTAGCGGCCTGGAAAATTGTTCATCAGATAAAAGGAGCGCGTGAGGACATGATCCTTCGGCACGGGTTCCAGTGGTGGAATATCGACATTGGCCAGGATTTCCTGAAGACGTTTACCACTGGCGCTGGTGCCGCCCATGTTTTCGGCAGACGAGAACTGGTCGCGTGTATCGAAGAGCACTGTCCCGCCTGCGCGCATGTAAGCGTCGATACGGGAGATGGCAGCAGTTGAGGGCATGGGGGCAGTTGCCGAGATCGGCCAGTAGATGATCGGGTAGAAGGATAGCTCATCCTTCGAGATATCCAGACCCACCGGCTGGCCTGGCTCTAGGGTGGTGCGCCATGTCATGAATTCGGTGAGACCCTGCAAACCCTGCTCAGAGACGCGGTCGACATCGTCCTCACCGGTGCGGACATAGGCAAGATGTGTCGTATCAAGCCGCTCGAAAATAGCGTCGTCACCCGGCTTCGGATCGTCGGCCCGGGCTGTATTGGGCGAGAGGACCGTCAGGCCTGCCGCAAAGGCGAGCAGGATCCCCGCAGCGAATGAACGGCCACGTGGCAGGCGCGAAAAGACGCCATTCATGAAGAGAATGATGAGCGTATCGGCAAACAGCATCAGAAGGGCCGCAATGAAGAGGGCAGGACGGAGCGATCTCGCGGCCTCGCCAACGAGACCTTCCCGCGTGGTGGCCGTGCCCGCCAGCGCGGTGTCCATCGGGCGGAGCGTGGCATTCGGAGGCAACAGGTTGAGCGCGACGAAACCGGATTCAGTGCCGTAAAGACCGGGAGGATTGTCGAAGCTGGCGCGTGGGGCTTGGCCGGGTTTCGTCTCCAGCGGGCGGGCGGTGCCGATTTCTGGCGACAACGAACCTGTCGCCGTCAGCAGGCGATAGGGCGATAAGGCGGCGGCCGGTGCACTGGCAGACGCTGATGAGCCGCCGACTTGCGAAAGCTGAACGATGCGGCGCAACATTTCTACGAAGTGACCGGAGATCGGCAAATCCGACCAACTGGCTTCTGCGCTGACGTGGAACAGGACAATGCGGCCTGCATCGACGTTGCGGGTGGTGACCAGAGGCGTGCCATCGGCAAGGCTTGCCCATGTACGTTCAGAAAGATCAGGTGTCGGCTCGGCCAAAACCTGCCGCTTGATTTGTATACCATCTGCTCTGGGCATGCCAGCAAAGGGGCCGAAATTCGGGAAATCCGCTAGCGGCTGAGGCTCTGCCCATGACAAGGCGCCGCCGAGCGCGCGTTCGCCCTGACGCAATGTCACTGGTACCAGCGGGTCATCGGCAGGAGCGGCGGCGAGGCGTGGTCCTGCAAAACGAATCAGCGTGCCGCCGCGCGACAGCCAACGCTGGATAGGCGCATAGGTTTCCTGCGGCAGTCGACCAATATCGGCCATGACGATAACAGACGGATTGGATTGTAGAAGTTCAGGAATCGCAACGGCGAGGTCGGCCTGTCGCTGCGGCACCAGATCGACGTAGGGCTGAAGCGCGCGGCTAATATAAAACAACGGCTGGAGCAGTGGCTGGAAATCGTTGCCAGTTTCGCCGGCCAGCAGCGCCACACGGCGACGTCGGAAGCCGTCATCCAATAGATGCACCGAGCCTGCGGTTGCCAGCCGGTCGACGGAGAGGCGGGCAAAGTCGTTTCGCAGTTCAAAGGGCGCGCTCAACACAGCGGTGGTTTCCGCCGCACCGGGAGCGAAGGTTGCGCTGTTGCTGGCGAGAATCCGGCCCTGACTATCCTGTGCGTTGACCGTGAGGCTGGCTGGGCTGCTGGCATCGAGACGGGAGAGCGAAACGGTCATGGTTTCAGCGCCATTGTCCGCGCCCGTAATGGCCGTTATCCCCTGTCCATCGCCCTCGACCATACGAAACTCTGAGGTTTTCACGGCGGCAAGGCTGCTCAGCGCTGTTTGATCGCCGGGGGTTGCAACGCCATCGGTGATATAGGCCAAAGTACCGGGTGCTGCGCCATTCATGGCTTCGCTGACGGCCTGGGCCGCGCGAACGCGGTCCGGCACCAGGGGTTGCGGTTTGGCGGCAGCCAGCTTTTCCAGTGCGATCGCCGTTGTGCCGGGTTCTGCATCATGGTCACGGTCTGCTGTGAAGGTTATGGAAACGGGGCGTTCGGCTCGCTCGGCATCTCCGATCAGAGCCTGCGCGGTCTGCACGCGGCGGTTCCAATCCGGTGCCGCCGCCCAGCCATTGTCCACGATCAACACCAGCGGGCCGTCGCCTGCCAGTGTGTTGTTCCGTGGGTTGACGACGGGATCGGCCAGCGCGAAAATAACCGCAGCGGCAAGCAGCATGCGTAAGAGCGTTAGCCACCAAGGGCTTTTGGAGGGCGTTTCCTCGCGCTTCAGCACCGTTGCGAGAATGCGCAGCGGCGGAAATACTTCCGCCTGCGGGCGTGGCGGTGTCAACCGCAACAGCCACCAGATGGCAGGGAGCGCCAGAAGGCCGACGAGAATAAACGGACTGGTGAAAACGAAGGGCAGGGCGCTCATGTCCTTCCTCCGTTTTTGCCGGTAGACGGCGTGCCGGACAGATACATGTGCATGGCCACAAGTGCTTCGGACGCGAGATGATCGGTGCGGTGGAACACGAAATTCCAGCCCAGGCGACGAAGCGAAGACGATAACGCATCACGTCGTGCGAGATAGGCGCGGGTGTAGTCGTCGCGAATGGTTTCGGCACGGCCGGATGTCAGCTTCTCGCCGGTTTCGGGGTCGGAAAATTCGGTGCGACCACTGTAGGGGAAGACCTCTTCGGCAGGGTCGGCAATTTCTACCACATGGCCTCGCATGCCTCGGCGCGCCAGTGGCGATAGGCGTTCCATGATGGTTGTCGCATCATCCAGAAAGTCACCGATTACCACGAGATCGCTGGAGCCACGGATCATCGCAGTGTCGGGCACGCCCGTGGTCGCAGGCGCGTGCATGATGGCGGTTGCAAGGCGCTCGGCGGCATTGCGTGCCGACACTGGCTCCATAATGCCGGGACAACCGATACGCTCGCCGGAACGCGCCAAGATTTCCGCCAGCGCCAGCATCAGAACAAGCGCACGGCTTTCCTTGGAAACAGAGCCGAGCGTCGATTTGAACATCATCGATGGCGAGAGATCGGCCCAGAGCCAGATGGTGTGCGCTGCTTCCCATTCCCGGTCGCGGACATAGGTATGGTCGTCGCGGGCAGAACGACGCCAGTCGATACGTGACAGGCTTTCGCCGTCCGCATAGGGGCGAAACTGCCAGAAGTTCTCGCCGATGCCGCGTTTGCGACGGCCATGCCATCCGGCGGTCACGGTATTAGCGATGCGTTTGGCTTCCACCATGCAATCGGGAACCAAGGCCGCACGCTGTCGGGCACGGGCAAGGACGTCACTGCCGTGCGTCTGCTCTACGATCTGGCCGATGGATGCCACATGCACTCCTTATCTGACCTGATGGTCAGTTTTTCGCCTGTTCCACGAGGCCGGCGATCACATCGCGTACCGACATGCCTTCTGCCCGTGCCGCAAAAGTCAGCGCCATGCGGTGTTCCAGAACAGGCTCTGCCAGTGCATAGATATCATCCAGTGATGGCGCTAGACGACCTTCGTAGAGCGCGCGGGCACGTGCCGTCAGCATGAGCGACTGACCAGCGCGCGGGCCTGGGCCCCATGCAACATTCTTATCCGTCAAAGCATTTCCGTGCCCGGGGCGTGCCGAGCGCACCAATGCAAGAATGGCATCAACGACCTTGTCGCTGACCGGCATCTGGCGAATGAGCGTCTGTATCTCGACAAGACGTTCCGCCTCGATGACGCGGCGGGCTTCGCCTGATGCCGTGCCCGTGGTGTCGAGCAGGATCTGACGTTCGGCGGCCAGATCAGGGTAATCGACATCGACCTGAAGCAGGAAACGGTCGAGTTGGGCTTCCGGCAGCGGATAGGTGCCCTCTTGCTCCAGCGGGTTCTGGGTCGCGAGAACGTGAAACGGCTTGGGCAGATCGAAGCGCTGGCCAGCGACGGTAATGTGATATTCCTGCATGGCCTGCAGCAGCGCAGACTGTGTGCGAGGGCTGGCACGGTTGATTTCGTCAGCCATGAGCAGTTGACCGAAAATCGGTCCCTTGATGAAGCGGAACGAGCGGCGACCGCTTTCGTCCTGGTCCATCACTTCGGAGCCGAGAATATCCGATGGCATGAGATCCGGCGTGAATTGAATACGGTTGGCATCAAGGCCAAGGACCGTACCGAGCGTGGTGACCAGCTTGGTCTTGGCCAGACCCGGGACGCCCACCAGCAGCGTATGGCCACCGGAGAGAATGGCGAGAAGCGTGTTCTGCACCACTTTTTCCTGACCAAAGATCACCTTGGAAACTTCCGCCCTTACGGCCGCAATATCCGACAGCGCCTTTTCGGCCGCGGCGATAATCGCCTTTTCGTCGAGGGTTTCGCTGGTGTTCATCATGCCCATATCGCTCTCCTCAAACTTAAGCCGCGGTCATCGCTTCGTAACGGTAACTCAATCGCATACAGGACGGATTTCGCGCTGCCTATAGCTTATTGCCATACTGCCCGCTGACAAGCATCCTTCGAATGACTATCTCGTTACCTGTAACGAAGACTTCAATAGGTGACAAAGCAGGGCTCTAATATGGCGCTTGAAACGATAAATTCGGCAACGGACGCGGCAGGACTGGCCGCAATGATTTCCCATGCTGCTGAACAAACCGGAGATAAAGCACGTGGTCCTGCACCCGTGGAGCGCTGGAACCCACCCTTTTGCGGCGATCTCGACATGGAAATCCGGCCTGACGGTACGTGGTTCTATATGGGTACGCCGATTGGACGCGCGCCGTTGGTACGTTTGTTTTCCACCGTTTTACGCAAGGATGAAGACGGCAAGACCTACCTTGTGACGCCTGTGGAAAAAGTTGGCATCCGCGTGGTCGATGCACCTTTCATCGCCGTGGAGATGAATGCAGGCGAAAAAGACGGCGAGCCGCTTCTTACATTCCGCACCAATGTCGGCGATATGGTGGAGATTGGGCCAGATCATCCGTTACGTTTCGAAATTGCTGGTGAAAACAAAGAGTTGAAGCCCTACCTTCTGGTGCGTGGACGACTGGAGGCGCTGGTCTCACGCGCAGTCATGTACGATCTGGTGGAACTGGGCGAAGTCATTGAAGTCGAAGGTAAAGAGATGTTTTCTGTGCGCTCCGCTGGGGAAGTTTTCCCCATCATGCCTGCTGAAGAACTGGATGCGCTGTCACGATGATTTCAGATATCATGGAATTTTCCGCCGCCGATTTCCTGCGCCGTGTCCTTTCAGAAGGCGAGGGTGTGGCCGAGCGAGAGGATACGGACAACGGTGACCATATTCTCAACCCCGGTGTGCGGCTCACGGGGGAAGGTATTCGCTTGAAAGACGCCGCCGTGCTGGTGCCGGTTGTGGATTATGGCGATGAGGCGCGGGTCATTTTCACCCAACGCACGGCCACGCTTCGCAAACATTCCGGCCAGATTTCCTTTCCCGGCGGCGGTATCGATCAGGAAGACCGCTCGCCTGAAGATGCCGCTCTTCGCGAAACGGAAGAAGAAATTGGGCTATCCCGTTCTTTTGTCGAGACCGTGGGTCGGTTGCCGGATTATATTTCCGGGACAGGTTTCCGCATCAAGCCGATCCTCGCTACGGTCCGGCCCGGCTTTGAGCTCACGCTCAACCCGACAGAGGTGGACGATGTGTTCGAGGTGCCGCTGTCTTTTCTCATGAATCCCGATAACCACACGCGCGGCAGTCGGATCTTTCAGGGGAGGGAACGGTTTTTCTACGAAATGCCCTATGGCGAGCGCTACATCTGGGGCATTACGGCGGGCATCGTGCGCAGCATTTACGAGAGGTTCTATTCATGAGCAACATCGCCAAACAAGAGTGGTTTTCAAAACCGGCTCTTCAGCGGATCTTGGCGCTTTTGAATGCGGATGGCGGTGAAGCACGAATCGTGGGCGGCGCGGTGCGCAATGCGCTGATGGGCATTCCGATCGGCGATATCGACATGGCAACGACGTTGTTGCCGCAGGACGTGGTGGAGCGGGCAAAGAACGCGGGCATCAAGGCTGTGCCGACCGGCATCGAACATGGCACGGTCACCCTGGTTCTGGATGGTGAAGGCTTCGAAGTCACGACGCTGCGCCGCGATGTGGAAACCGATGGCCGCCACGCACAGGTCGCCTTCGGTACCAACTGGACGGAAGATGCTGAAAGACGCGACTTGACCATCAATGCGCTTTACGCAGACGCGTCGGGTGAAGTGATCGACCTGATCGGTGGCCTGCCGGACATGGAAAAACGGAATATCCGCTTTATTGGCGATGCCGACCAGCGCATCGCCGAGGATTATCTGCGCATTCTCCGTTTCTTCCGTTTCTTTGCTCATTATGGTTCCGGGCGTCCAGATGCGGATGGGCTGAGGGCAAGTGCACGCGCCAAGGACAAGATTTCGACGCTTTCGGCCGAGCGTGTATGGAGCGAGATGAAGAAGCTGCTCAGCGCCACCGATCCATCGCGGGCGCTGTTGTGGATGCGGCAGTCCGGCGTCCTGGCACAGGTTTTCCCGGAGACGGAAAAATGGGGCATCGATGCCATTCATGGATTGGTCGCGGCAGAGCAGGCGCTGGGCTGGGCGCCAGATGCGGCCTTGCGGCTCTCCGCCATCGTTCCGCCGGACGTGGAGCGGATTGCCGTGATGTCATCACGGCTGCGCATGTCGAATGCTGAAGCCAAACGCCTAAAGCAATGGGCGTCTGCCCCAATCATCGACCCGGCTATCACGGACGCAGCGTTTGACCGGCTGCTTTACCGGCAGGGCGTCGAAGGCATGATCTTGCGGCTGCAGCTGGCGCTTTCAGCGGCGCGAGCGGATGTTTCGGCGGGTGACGCCGCGATGCAGAAAATCGCGAGATTGTCTGCGCTGCTTGCGCGTGCGCAAAAGTTCGAGCGGCCCGTATTCCCATTGTCGGGAGCGGACATTCTCGCGGCGGGCGTCGCACCCGGGCCAAAGGTTGGTCAAATTCTAGCAGAGCTTGAAGAGAAGTGGATCGAGTTCAACTTTTCACTCGACCGGTCAACCTTGATAGGCAAGCTAGAGGCTGTTGTTGCGGAAGTGAGTTAACGCAAAGCTTTATTGCTATGGCGTCTTTTCATCGCTTTGCAGGGCAGAGCTCTTCGGATGGAAGGCTTTGCCCCGCTAAAATGAAAGATTGCGATAGATGTGAGATGCCATTCTCAGGCTTTTTCTGAAAGCGCCCAGCAATGGAAAACGGACGATGTTGCGGCGGCTGGTGCGCGGGTTAGTTTTACCCTGCCATCATTGGCATTGGCGGCTGCCTCGTTCGCCAGTCTGCGTTTGACCTGTTCGGCGTAAAAGGAGAGTGGTAGATCGCGATCCCCCACCGCCCGCATTTCGGACGCCAGACGGTTGATCAATTCGGTGGTGGGTAGTGCCTGAGATTGGCTTTTGCCAACGTCAGAGCTGGGCATGCTGTTTGAAGTAATCATGATGATATCTCCTCCAGTCATCGACATCCTGGAGGTTATCACCGCGTTCTTTTCTGCATAAGGGCTAACTTTCCAAATCCTGCCAAAATGCGTTAACGAACGTGAAACTTTTCGTGATTCTAGGGCCAGCGAACCACAGGGGGAAGCGATGACAGGATCGAGTCCACATTCCCGCCTGTCTTCAGACCGAAAATCGTGCCCCTGTCGTAGAGAAGATTGAACTCGACATAGCGACCGCGGCGAATCAGTTGCTCGTCACGGTCCTCTTCGGTCCAGGGCTGGTTGAAGTTGCTGCGCACAATTTTGGGGTAGACAAGATTGAAGGCGCGGCCGACATCCTGCACGAAGGTGAAGTTGGCGTTCCAGTCGCCTTTCTCTTCATCCGGGTGCAGCCAATCGAAGAAGATGCCGCCGATGCCGCGCGGCTCGTTGCGATGCTGGAGATGGAAATATTCGTCGCACCATTGCTTGTAGCGGGGATAATCGGCCACGTTGTGCCTGTTGCAGGTGATCTCGAAGACACGGTGGAAGATCTGGCTATCATTGTCTTCCTGCGTGCGGCGTCGGTTGAGAACCGGCGTCAGATCCGCCCCGCCACCAAACCAATGGCTCGAGGTGACGACCATACGCGTATTCATGTGCACTGCGGGAACGTTCGGATTGACAGGGTGCGCGATCAGCGAAATGCCAGATGCCCAGAATCGAGGGTCTTCCTCCGCACCGGGTATCTGTTTGCGGAACTCCGGCGAAAATTCACCATAAACGGTGGAAGTATGGACGCCGACTTTTTCGAAGACGCGGCCCTCCATCATCGACATCTTGCCGCCGCCGCCTTCACCATTGTCACGCTGCCATTCCTTCTGAACGAAACGGCCGGGCGCTTGATCGGCAAGAGGCCCCTGCACGTCGTTCTCGATGTCTTCGAGCGCGGAGACAATGGTATCACGCAGACTTTCGAACCAGGCTCTGGCCTGTGCCTTCTTGTCCTCGATGTCGTCAGGCAAGCCCTTTGGCAAAACCGGCCGTTCCATATCGATCTCCTCGCGTCGAATCGTTGCGTTTCGCCCGGTTTATCAGCCACGCGGCGTGGATACAAATTGGACTCGCCAAGTCCAACTCTACACACTACATTTTGAGACAGAGAGGTGAATGTCATGGCGAAATTTACCGGACCACCGCCGCTGGACGGCTTGAAGCGGAGACTGGATGCTCATCGGCAGGATCGTGGCGCTGCGGGTGGGCGGAAAAACGACAGGCAAGGCATGTTCGTGCGCCAGACCTTCTGTCTCGCTCGGGATGAGGCGCGTGCCAAGGCGAAGGAATGGTTCGATGAATATCCCAAGGCGGCCTATTGGACGGAAGTGGAAAGCTGGCGACCGCTGGAAGGTGATCGCATAGAGTTCACCATGCGCCGCCTGCCTTCAGCCGACTAGGAGTGCGGTCATCACCCGTGCTTTAGGGTCGATTGTCCACGGCGCGCAAGCGGCTTTCGCCCAAGACGCCGCCTTGGTCCAGAATAGGATGTGCCACGGACACGATGTGAGCATTAACGCGCTTGAGGTCGCGGAGCATGTCCAGATGCAGCGAACTGGTTTGCAAGCTTTGGGGCAATCCGTCGCGCAAGCGTTCGAGGTGCCGGCTGGACGAGCGCTTTTCCAGCCGCCGGATGTCATCCTTGATTTCCATAAGATGGCGGGCGAGATCGAAATCGCCGGTCACGAAAATACTCTGTCCGGCGCGCAGGTTCTGGATTGTCATGTCGAACAGTGTTTTCAGCTCGTCATAGCCTTCATCCGAAAACTTGAAGCCGTTGACGATTTTCTTGCGGATCTGTTCGCAGAGACCTTTTTCAACGATATCACCGATATGTTCGAGGTTAATGGCGTAATCGATGATCGTTATGGAGCGGTTCGCGTCGTTTTCATCCAGTCCCTTTCGTCCGAGCTGCGAGAGGTAGATTTTCACATCCTGCTGCAATGTGTCGACCCGCCTTTCCAGTGCTGCGATTTCCGCCAGCGGTGCCAGGTCATTGTGTTTGAAGGCGTTTTCGGCGCGGATCAACATTCGCTCTATGGTGTCGCCCACGACGAGCACTTCGCGTGTCGCATTGGCAAGGGCTACGACCGGCGTATCCAGCGCGCTGGCGTCGAGAAAGCGTTGCCCTTCTTCGGATTTGGTGTCTTCAGGTACAATCTTCGCCATCAGGTCGGACAGGAGACCTGAAAACGGCCATGCCAAGGCCGTCAGCGCCAGATTGAAGATCAGATGGGCGTCCACAGGCAGCATGTTTTGCGCCAAGGGCAGCTGTCGGAGCAACGTCGCACCAAACCCCGCCAAGGGCAGAGCGATAAGGCAACCTACGGTGCGCACGACCAGATTACCAATGGTGATACGGCGCGCCGATGCCGGAGCTGAAAGCGTTGCAACGACCGGAGGGATCGCGCCGCCGAGATTGGCACCGAGAACGAGAACGATAATCAGTCCTGTGGAAAGGATGTCGGCCGATGCGAGCGACAGGATCAGCACCACGACGGCAAGGCTGGAGGAGGAAACGAAGGCCAGTCCCGCCGAAAGAAGAAGTGCAACAGGCCACGCCTCATCCAGCAGTCCGATAAACGCACCGAGCGCGGGTGAATCGCGCATCGGTTCTGTTGCGGCACTCAAGAGGTGTAACGAGAGCAACATCAGGCCAACGCCCACTAGCGCCGTGCCGCCACCTTGCCGACCACTGGACGTGCCTTTGCGGATGATCAGACCCGTGAGAATGAGCAGAGGCGACAACCAGGCGACGCCGGTTGCAAAAATCCAGGCGGTGACGGCAGTTCCAATATTGGCGCCGAGAAGGACCACCTGCGCCATCCGCGGGCGAATGAGGTCACGCTCTGCAAAAGAAGCAACGGTCAGTGCGGTGGCGGTGGAGCTTTGCAATGCGATGGTGGCGAGGAAACCAGACAGCAGAGAGCGTGGCGCGCTTTTCGTGCCGGTTGCCAACACAGTTCTGAGCTTGGTGCCGAATGCGCGCGTGACGCCGTCCTTGACCTGCGCAAGACCGAAAAGCAGCAGCGCAACAGCGCCCAGCAAATTGACGATGATGATGGTGGATTGCATGCGTGTTCACCCTCCTTCCGTCAGTCTTTATCTTGAACGCCTTGCCTTGCCCGAAACCGGTCTAGCTTTCGGACGACATGCTGCGCGGAAAGTTTTCGGAGGTAGGAATCTTTAGTTGGCTAATAAACATAAGCCCGAAACACCCCGTCGTACAGGGCTGATTACGACATTTTGACGCGAAATGGCGATGGATCTAGCGCCAAGCAGTTTGTCTCAGAGCCTCACCTGCCAACATCGCGGCAGACATGGCGACGTTGATGGAGCGTTGTCCCTCCCTCATGGGGATGATCAGTCGCTCATCGGCTTTTTCGTGGACATGATCCGGTACACCAGCGCTCTCGCGGCCAAAAAGCAGAACGTCATCAGGACGGTAGGTTACGTCGACATAGGGCAGTGCTGCCTTGGTCGAGGCAAGGAGCAATCTGCGGCCAGTGGACGTGCGCCATTCCTCAAAGCGCTCCCAATTCACGTGGCGGGTCAGTGATGCCGTGGTGAGATAGTCCATTCCCGCTCGCTTCAGATTGCGGTCGGAAATATCGAAGCCAGCAGGTTCGATGATATCGACGCCGATGCCCAGGCAGGCCGCCAGCCGAAGAATTGTTCCCGTGTTTCCGGGGATGTCGGGTTGGTAGAGCGCAATCCTGATATCGGGCATGGTCATGTCTTTCGCGACGTTGCTGAGGTGGGTCTATCACGACGTTCAATGTTGAAACAAGCGAGCGACATAAACCCTGGGATGTTGTTTTGTGGGCACACTCGCGTTTTACGAAGTATATTGCGGCGCCCAAGGTGGTTTGGCGCTGGTCAATGCTGACTTTTTGAGCTAGAAGAACGCGTCTTCAACACCAGCCTCGGAGGTTCAGATGAATATGCTTGTTCGATATCGCCTTCCGGCCCTTGTAACGGTCCTGCAGGCTTAGGTGTTTACGGCGGTTAACCCGCTTTTCCATCTCAATTCGTCATGTGGCTGTAGCGGCCATATCCATGTTATTCCCGTGATAGCCGTGGGCGTTCTCTGTCCTCATGCCTTTCTTTTGGGATCATTATGTCCGGAGCTTGGCCATGTTTGGCTGGTTTGAAAAACGTCTCGACCCATTTCCCGCATCCTCGCCTGTTGTGCCGCCCAACAAGCTGTTGCCATTCATGTGGCACTATATAAAACCCGCAGCACCCTGGTTGCTGCTGCTCGGCCTGATGTCCATGGGGATCGCGGTTGCGGAGGTGATGCTCTATCAGTTCCTCGGCAATATCGTGGACTGGCTGGCGTCTGCCAATCGGGAAACATTTCTGCAGGATGAGGGCTGGCGTCTGATCATGATGGCGGCGATCGTTCTGGTTGCTTTGCCGTTGATGGGCACCCTCCACACTATGACGATGCACCAGACGCTGGCTGGAAACTTCGGCATGATTGCCCGCTGGCACATGCACCGTTTCCTGTTGCGTCACTCCATGACCTTCTTTGCCAACGAATTTGCAGGCCGCGTCTCGACCAAGGTCATGCAGACGGCGCTTTCCATTCGAGAAGTGGCATTGAAGGTCATCGACGTGTTCGTCTATGCCATCAGCTTCGTCGGCTCGATGCTGTTCATGGTGGCTGCAGCGGATTGGCGGCTGGCCCTGCCACTCGTCTTCTGGTTGGCGGTCTATATCGCGATCCTGACTTACTTTGTACCGAAGCTGGGCCGCCTTGCCAGCGAGCAGGCCGATGCGCGCTCCCTGATGACCGGCCGCATCGTGGACAGCTACACCAACATCGCCACCATCAAGCTGTTTTCCCATGCGGGCCGCGAGGAAATTTATGCGCGTGAAGGCATGAATGTGTTTCTGAACACGGTGCACCGCCAGATGCGCCGGATTTCTGCATTCAACATCGCCATCGATATCAACAATGCACTCGTCATGTTCTCAACCACGTCGCTTGGTCTTTATTTCTGGATGATGGGCTCGGTCTCGGTCGGTTCCGTTGCCGTTGCCATCGGCCTCTCCATGCGTGTCAACGGTATGTCGCAGTGGATCATGTGGGAAGTCACGTCGCTGTTTGAAAACATCGGTACCGTCTATGACGGTATGAACATGATGACCAAGCCGCATGACATCCTCGACGAGCCCAATGCGCCGGCACTGTCCGCGCCCAAGGGTGAGATACAGTTCGATGATATCCGTTTCCACTACGGCAGGAGCAATGGCGTCATCGAAGGCCTGTCATTGCATATCAGGCCCGGCGAAAAAATCGGTCTGGTCGGCCGTTCGGGTGCGGGCAAGACGACGCTGATGAACCTTTTGCTACGATTTTATGATCTCGAATCCGGGAAAATTCGCATCGACGGACAGGATATCTCGACCGTCTCGCAGGATAGCCTGCGCTCGTTGATCGGCGTGGTCACGCAGGATACCTCGCTGCTCCACCGCACCATCCGCGATAACATCGCTTATGGTCATCCCGGTGCGACGGATGAGGAGATCATCGCAGCGGCAAAGCGTGCCAATGCCTGGGACTTCGTTGAAACGTTGGTGGACATGCATGGCGGTATGGGGCTGGACGCACAGGTCGGTGAGCGCGGCGTCAAGCTATCTGGCGGCCAACGCCAGCGCATCTCCATTGCGCGCGTTTTCCTGAAAAACGCTCCAATCCTGATCCTCGATGAGGCAACGTCGGCTCTGGACTCCGAGGTCGAGGCGGCCATTCAGGAAAATCTGTTTGCGCTTATGGAAGGCAAGACCGTCATCGCCATAGCCCACCGCCTTTCCACTCTGACGGAGATGGACCGCCTGATCATTCTCGACAAGGGCAAGATCATCGAGGCCGGCACGCATGGGGAACTGGTGGAGCAGCGCGGTATTTACGCTGATCTTTGGCTTCGCCAGTCCGGCGGGTTCATTGCAGATGAGGAGCAAGATATAAAGGTGGCCGGGGAATAAAGTACAGTCTCGTGATTGTGGCGGGAAGAGATATGGCCTGTATTCGAAAGAATGCAGGCTTTTTCATATTCTTTAGATTGTTACTTTCACCAATAACCTATTTTTTAAGTTTTATCTTTATTATTATTCTTCGATTTGGATTTCGAATCCAGCGTGTCGTTATAGGATAGTTCATGAATTTCTTGAGTATAAAAATCAAGTTGATGCTGCCGATGCTGTTCGCGTTTTTGATTGCGCTGGGCGCTGTACAGGGTGGCTTGGCAATACACTCGATGACGGTGATGGAAAGTGACGGCGCCGGTCTGGCCAAGCGTCTGGAAAAAACCTTGCTGATTGGCGACATGGAGCGGAGTTTTTCCGATGTCCGCAGGCTCTACGCGGTTCTTCTCGGAGCAAGAAGCCCGGACGATGTGGCGCGTGCCGTCGAACCGCTCAAGGCCGTGATTGCTCAACGCCAAAAAGCATTCGAGGCTTATGGCTCCGCGATTACGCTACCCCAGATGAGGCAGATTTTCGGTGAATTATCGGTTGCTGTCGCCAGTTACGAGCAGGCGGGCACCGATTTCGCCAAATTGCTCACCGATTCCAAACTCGAAGAGGCAAATGCCTTTAGAATAGCCCGGATGACCCCAGCGGCCGAGATAGCGGTCAAAAGTATCCACGATCTGATCGAAGCGAACAAGGTTGTCGCCGCCGAGTCCTACAAGAGCATGGAGAGTGCGTTCGACCTGGCACTGCTGGAGACGTTCATCACCGTTGCTGCTGTCTTCATCATCGGCATAGGTGCAGCGGTTCTTTGCACCTTCAGAATTGTCAGACCTATTACCCATATTACGGGCGCCATGAGTGTTCTGGCTTCGGGCGATACGGCGAAAGCCGTTCCCCATGGCGGCCGGCATGACGAAATCGGTGAAATGTCAGCCGCCGTCGCCGTTTTCCGGGACAATGCGTTGGAACGAGAAAGGCTTGCAAAGGAAGCGGAAGAAAACCGCAGCCTGAGCGAAAAGGAGCGGATGGCGCGCGAGGAGCAGAAGGCGAAGGAAGCAGCGGATGTGAAGTTTGCTGTTGATGGCCTTGCCAATGCGCTGCGGCATCTGGCCGATGGCGACATGACCTTCCGGCTTCAGGCAGCCTTCGTCGGTCAACTGGATGGCGTGCGCCAGAATTTCAACGAATCGGTCGAAAAGCTACAAACGGCGTTGCGCTCGGTTGGCGAGAATGCCCGTATGATCGACGCCGGCGCCAGCGAAATCCGCTCGGCGACAGATGACCTTTCCAAACGCACCGAGCATCAGGCAGCCGCGGTCGAGGAAACGGCAGCGGCGCTTGAAGAGGTCACGACCGCTGTCAAGGATTCCGCCATAAAGGCAAGCGAGGCTGGCGAACTCGTTGCAAAGACACGAGCCGGTGCGGAGCGGTCCGGTGATATCGTGCGCAAGGCTGTCACAGCCATGACCGAAATCGCAAGTTCGTCCAACGAAATCAGCAATATCATCGGTGTGATCGATGATATTGCCTTCCAGACCAATCTTCTTGCGCTGAATGCTGGCGTCGAAGCGGCACGGGCGGGTGAAGCGGGCAAGGGGTTTGCCGTGGTTGCGCAGGAGGTGCGTGAACTGGCGCAACGGTCTGCAAAGGCGGCCAAGGAAATCAAGGCTCTGATTAACAGATCCGGTGATCAGGTGCGCGGTGGTGTGGAGCTGGTCGGGGAAACCGGCCGGGCGCTCGAATCCATCGTTGCGGAAGTTCAGGAAATCAACCGCAACGTCGCTGCGATCGTCGGTTCTGCGCGCGAGCAGTCTACGGGGCTTTCTGAGATCAACACCGCGGTCAACCAGATGGATCAGGGCACGCAGCAAAATGCGGCCATGGTGGAGCAGTCGAGTGCTGCAACCTACAGCCTTGCGACGCAGGCAGCCTCGCTGACGGCGCTGTTGTCGCAGTTCAAGCTGGAGGGAGGCACGTCAGCACGTCTGCCCGCGCCTCAACTGGCGCGATCAACGCCGCGGCGTGCGGCCGCCTAGTTTTGACGATTGGCATCCGCGTTCCGCTTGCAAAGGCTCGGACGCGGATGCTGCATTACAGGGGTAGTGGACCGAATTTGAGTCCCCGCAATCCGCACTGACCGAGCAGGCGGGAACGGTTCCCGCCTATTTTCGTCTGGTTGCATTACCAAAATATAATTCGCCATCTTCTTTGCGCTCCCCTGGAATCCGCCTATACCCAAAGCATGATTATCACCCGTTTTTTCCGCTATTTCGAGACCTGGATCGAGCCCTTCGCGCGCAAGGACGATCTGCGTCCGCCGGACGATACGTTCGCTTTCATCTGGTTTTATCTCAGGCAAGCCAAAACGCCGTTTTTCGCCATGTTGGTTCTGGGCGGGCTGACGGCGGCCATCGAGGCGGCGCTGTTCTGGTTCGTCGGGCGGCTGGTTGATATTCTCGCCACCGTCAAGCCGGGTGAGGGCTGGGCTGGGCTGATTGCCGAGCACGGTTATGAGCTGATCGGCATGCTCTTCCTGATTGCCGTCGTGCGTTTCATCGTCACCATGGTGACGGCGCTGGTGGATCAGCAGATCATCACGCCGGGCTTCTACAATCTGGTGCGCTGGCAGTCCTACATGCATGTGGCACGGCAATCGCTGACCTTCTTCCAGAATGATTTTTCCGGCCGTATCGTCACCAAGGTCTGGTCTGGCGGTCAGGCGGCGGGCGATCTCGTGACGTCGCTGATGGAAAGTGTCTGGTTCGTTGGCATTTACTCGGTGTCGATGCTGTTTTTGATCGGTGGTCTGGACTGGCGTCTGGCTGTTGTGGTCATCGTCTGGGTTGGGATATTTTCCATGCTGGCGCGTTATTTCGTGCCGCGTATCCGGAAGCACTCCAGAGAGACGGCTGAAGCCGCATCCATGCTGTCTGGCCGTATGGTCGATGCCTATAGCAACATTCAGACGCTGCGGTTGTTCGGACGCGACGACGCCAATGATCGCTACATGCGCGACGGTTTCGACACGTTTCAAAGCAAGACCATGATGTTTACGCGTTTCATCACCGGTGTGCGGGCCTCGATGGCACTGCTGTCCGGCATCATGATCACATCCATGGCCGCATTGTGTATCGATCTTTGGCTTTCTGGTCGGATCAGCTCCGGCGCCGTCGCATTTACGCTGGCGCTGGTTCTCCGCCTGAACTTTCTGTTGGGCCGCCTGATGACTCAGTTCAACGGCATCATGCGCAATTTCGGCACCGTGCAGAATGCTGCAGAGCTGATTTCCAAACCCGTCGATCTCGTTGATGTGGCCGATGCACCCGCATTGGTCGTGACCAAGCCCGGCGTCCGTTACGACGATGTCAGTTTTCACTACGGGCGCGGAAAGGGCGTCATCGATCATCTCAGCCTCGATATCGCGCCAGGTGAAAAGGTCGGCATTGTGGGCCGGTCAGGCGCGGGAAAGTCCACGCTCGTCAATCTGCTGCTACGTTTCTACGATGTCGAGAAGGGCCGTATCCTCATCGATGGGCAGGATATTGCCAAAGTCAGCCAGGAAACGCTTCGCGCTCATATTGGGATGGTGACCCAGGATACCTCGCTGCTGCACCGCTCCATTCGAGATAACATCATGTTCGGACGCATGGATGCCACCGAGGAGCAATTGCTTGCTGCCATAAGACGCGCCAAGGCCGATGACTTCATTGAACGTCTCGAGGACCAGCGCGGTCGACAAGGGTTGGATGCGCATGTGGGGGAGCGCGGGATAAAACTCTCCGGCGGCCAGCGTCAACGTATCGCGATTGCCCGTGTGATGCTGAAAGACGCGCCTATTTTGGTGCTGGATGAAGCGACTTCGGCGCTCGATTCCGAAGTGGAGGCCGCCATCCAGAGCAATCTGGATGAGTTGATGCGCGGCAAGACCGTGCTGGCAATTGCCCACCGGCTTTCCACAATTGCGGCCCTTGACCGTCTGATTGTGATGGATGCTGGTCGCATCGTGGAACAGGGCAGTCACGCGCAACTCGTCGCTAGCGGCGGCCTTTACTCCGAGCTCTGGACGCGGCAATCGGGCGGGTTTTTGTCTGCCGACGAGACCGCGCCTGAGCTTTAAGGCGCGGCTATCGCGAAGTCGGCCACCAACCCGTAGTGATTGGAGCCGAGATTGTCCGGCAGGCGTTCCAGTTTCATCAAGGTGGCTGGTTGTCTGGCAAAGATATGATCGATGGCGATGCCAAATTGCCCGGCTTGGATGGGCCATGTGGCTGGTTCCCACTGGGCTTTCTTCAGGTCGGTCGCCAGCAAAAAGTCTCCCATATCGGGTGCGATGCTGGCCGAATTGAAATCACCGCCGAGAATCAAAGGGCCTGAAACGGATGAAATCGCTGACTGTATCCGACTGAGTTCATTGCGGTGGTATTCGTCGAAGTACGGTTTGGCCAGGTGGGCGGCGGCGAGTGTCAGCTCCTGACCGTCAAGGTTTATCATTGCCATAGCGAAGCGTTCGCGGCTGACATAGCTTAGACTTCCGATGCGTGCATTCTCAAGCGGGCGTCTCGACAGGATCAGGAGATCGCAGGATTGGGTGCCCTGGCCGCAGCCGAGGCGGTGAGGATAGGTTTGGCTGAGTCGGGGCAAAACGCTCCTCAACGCCGCTGCCTCCATCACATATGCAACATCAGCTTTCGATGCCACGATCGCATCGGCAATTGATTCGGCGTTGCGCCCGTTTTCCATCAGGACGTTGAACGACAAGAGCCGGAACGGTTTGGCGCCCTGCGGTGCGTAGGCTTGGGTAACGAACTCCTGATGCATGTAAAGCGCGTGAGCACTGAGCACGAAAGCCCATGCCAACAACACGATGAAGATGCGAGAGTGAAGAATAAGGAGGCAGACCAGTGCGAGAATTGCCGCCAACACCGCAATGTGAAGCTGGAAACTGTTGACGAAGGCCAAAAGCCAGAAATCAGCGATATAACGAATACTGATCACGCCGAGCGCCAGCACAAGCGCGGAGGCGGCTACACAGGTGAGCCTAGCTTTCAAATCAAAACCTCTTTTACCGGCTCTCTCTGATTCTGATTATCATGGGGCATTTGACCACACAATGTTGCAGGATGGACAGCAGCATTGGAAAAGGCGGAAAAAAATGACCCACAAGGCAGAATTACGGCAGCTTTGTGTGCTTTCCTCTTGCCAAGGTCCGCCATATTTTGCGATCAAGCAGAATAGGCGCGATTTATTGTCGCGCACTGACCAGGACACGGGGGATCGAGTTTGTCCTGGATCAAAACAGAGCTGGAGGACTCATGCGACTTTCAACGAAATCAGCGCAGAGGATGGTGTAGCAGTGAGTGAGCACGTAAATGATCATGACGCTGCGGGTGAGCCCACCCGTCGCGATTTTCTTTATCTAGTGACCGGTATGGCCGGTGTGGTCGGTGCGGGCGCTGCCGTGTGGCCGTTCATCGATCAGATGCGCCCCGATGCATCCACCCTGGCGCTCGCATCAATCGAAGTGAATGTGGCAAGCGTCGAGCCGGGAATGTCGCTGACGGTCAAATGGCGCGGCAAGCCGATCTTCATTCGCAACCGTACCCCCAAAGAGATCGAAGAGGCGAACGCCGTCAAACTGGGTGATCTGAAGGATCCCGTTGCGCGCAATGCCAATCTGGATGCCGCAGCGCAGGCGACCGATATCGACCGGTCCGCAGGCAAGGGTAAGGAAAACTGGATCGTCATGGTCGGGTCCTGCACCCATCTGGGTTGTGTTCCGCTGGGTCAAGCCGGCGATTTCGGCGGGTGGTTCTGTCCCTGCCATGGCTCGCACTACGATACGGCGGGCCGAGTACGCAAAGGTCCAGCGCCGGAAAACCTGCATATTCCGACCTTCGCATTTACATCCGATACCGTGATCAAAATCGGATAAGGGGACATTTGAAATGAGTGGTCATTCCAGTTACCAGCCCTCGACCGGTATCGAAAGATGGGTCGATTCCCGCTTGCCATTGCCACGTATGGTCTATGACAGTTTCATAGCCTATCCGGTGCCGCGCAACCTGAACTATGCCTACACCTTCGGCGCCATGCTGGCCGTCATGTTGATCGTGCAAATTCTGACCGGCGTCGTGCTGGCCATGCATTACGCCGCTGAAACGACGGTTGCTTTCAATTCCGTCGAAAAGATCATGCGTGACGTGAACCACGGCTGGCTGCTGCGCTACATGCATGCCAACGGTGCATCATTCTTCTTCGTCGCCGTTTATCTGCACATCGGCCGTGGCCTCTATTACGGTTCCTACAAGGCGCCGCGCGAAATTCTCTGGATTCTCGGCTGCATCATCTTCCTTCTGATGATGGCAACCGGTTTCATGGGCTACGTTCTGCCCTGGGGTCAGATGTCGTTCTGGGGTGCAACCGTCATCACCGGCTTTTTCACGGCGTTTCCAGGTGTGGGCGAGTGGATTCAGCAGTTTCTGCTCGGGGGCTTTGCCGTCGACCAGCCAACCCTGAACCGTTTCTTTGCGCTCCACTACCTTCTGCCCTTCATGATCGTTGGTGTCGTTATCCTTCATATCTGGGCACTGCACGTGACGGGCCAGACCAACCCGACCGGTGTTGAAGTCAAGACGAAGACGGACACCGTTCCGTTCACACCCTATGCAACATTGAAAGATGCGCTCGGAATTTCTATCTTCCTGCTCTTTTATGCATATTTCGTCTTCTACATGCCCAACTTCCTCGGTCACCCTGATAACTACATCATGGCGGATGCTTTGAAGACACCGGCGCATATCGTTCCGGAATGGTACTTCCTGCCGTTCTACGCCATGCTGCGTGCCATCACCTTCAATGTCGGCCCGATCGATTCCAAGCTCGGTGGCGTTCTTGTGATGTTTGGTGCGATCGTCGTTCTGTTCTTCCTGCCATGGCTGGATACGTCGAAGGTTCGCTCGGCCGTATACCGTCCTTGGTACAAGATGTTCTTCTGGGTCTTCGTGGTGAATTCCATCATGCTCGGCTGGTTGGGTTCGCGCCCTGCAGAAGGCACCTATGTCACCCTTTCGCAAATCGGCACGGTTTACTATTTCGGCTTCTTCCTCATCATCATGCCGCTTCTCGGCCTGTTCGAGACGCCGAGGCGTATTCCCAATTCGATCACCGAAGCTGTTCTGGAAAAGAACGGCAAGTCTGCCGCCGTTCCTGCGGCTGCGGTGAAAATATGAGTGCGAGAGGGACGATTACAATGAGAAAGTTTGTAACGAGCATCGCGCTTATCGCTGCCATGGGTGGTTTTTCCTCTGCGGTTTCTGCGGCAGAAGAAAGCCATGATCTGAAGGCGCAAACAGAACACGCGATTGCGGGTGGGCATTTCCCGATCCTCAAGCCGCGAGAGGAAAACTGGTCTTTTGCCGGTCCTTTCGGCAAGTACGACAAGGCCCAGCTTCAGCGTGGACTAAAAATCTACAAGGAAGTCTGTTCCGCCTGCCACTCCATGAACCTCGTATCTTTCCGCACGCTGGAAGGTCTTGGCTACTCGGACGGTCAGGTCAAAGCCTTTGCTGCCGAATATGAAGTGCAGGATGGTCCGAATGCCGATGGCGAGATGTTCACGCGCAAGGCCGTTCCATCCGACCATTTCCCATCGCCTTACCCGAACAAGGAAGCGGCAGCCGCTTCCAACGGTGGCGCTGCGCCACCAGACATGTCGCTGCTTGCGAAGGCACGCGGTGTGGAACGTGGCTTTCCGCAGTTCATCTTCGACATGATCCCGTTTGTCGGCGGTTATCAGGAAGGTGGACCGGACTATATTCATGCTTTGTTGACCGGTTATCAGAATGCACCTGAGGGTATCGAAGTTGCCGAAGGTACGCATTTCAATCCGTATTTCGGCAGCGCGATCGCGCTCAAGATGGCACCACCTATCAGCAATGATCAGGTGACCTACGATGACGGTACCCCGCAGACGCTGGACCAGTATTCGCAGGACGTCTCCGCGTTCCTGATGTGGGCTGCAGAGCCACATCTCGAAGAACGCAAGCGCACTGGTTTCATGGTCATGGTGTTTCTCTTGATATTCACGGCACTGATCTACCTGACCAAGAAGTCCGTATACTCCAGAAAAGAACACTGATCTTTTTCATTGTTGCTTTCAGCGTCAGCCCTCTCGGTTTATCCGGGAGGGCTTTTTGTTGCGGCGTTAGGGTTGTGGAAAGAGTGAGATCATTGCCGCTGCCTTCGGACACATCGCTATTTTGTGTTTGTCTGTCGTCGTTGAATTGATAAGGTCCCGCGACATTCGATCCATCCAGAAACCATCGGAAATTCAATGACCGTTATCGCTTCGGAGCTCGCTGCTGCCATCCGCTCCATCAACGACTACCCAAAGCCGGGGATCATTTTTCGGGATATTACCACGCTTCTTGGCAATCCCCGCGCGTTCCGCCGTGCCGTTGATGAGTTGGTTCAGCCTTATGCGGGGACGAAGATCGACAAGATTGCGGGCATGGAAGCACGCGGTTTCATCTTAGGCGGCGCGGTCGCGCACCAGCTTTCCGCAGGTTTTGTGCCGATCCGCAAGAAGGGAAAGCTTCCGCACACCACGGTGCGGGTTGCCTACAGTCTCGAATATGGTGTCGACGAGATGGAAATGCATGTGGACGCCGTACAGCCCGGCGAGAAGGTCATTCTCGTTGACGATCTGATCGCTACCGGCGGTACGGCAGAAGGTGCCGTTAAACTTTTGCGCCAGATGGGTGCGGATATCGTATCCGCATGCTTTGTGATTGACCTCCCGGATTTGGGTGGCCGCAAGAAGCTGGAAGATTTGGGCGTTGAAGTGCGCACACTCGTGGAGTTTTCGGGGCACTGAGCTTCTCGTCCATATTGATAGGCGTAACAAAAGCCTTGATCATCGAGGCTTTCGATTGATTGCATCACAAAGGTCATCTCATTGCAAAAGCTCATGGATTTTAAAACATGGCTGTTTCGATATGTGAAATTCATATGGACACGGCCGCAACCGTGGAGCGATGACATCATCAAGGGGCGCAAGGTCGTGGTCGTCGGTTCTGCGCCCAACTCATCGAAACCATATGATTTCGATGATTCCTATTGCCTTATCTCGGTTAACGCATCGCAGATCGTCGCCAAGGACTGGGGTGTGGCCAAGCCCGACATCACGCTGATGATGTTCCACCAGATCGAAGGCAAGTCGACCAATGCCGGGGAAGTGAGGCGCCTTTTGAATGGTGAGACGACAGGGAGCCTTTACATGCTCCTTTGGCGGCACGATATGGTGCGCCTGAAGCAGGGGCTGGGCCGAATCAATTTCGGCTATGACAGGCTTTCAGTGGTTGACCGTTTCAGCCGTGTCGCCCTGGTGCGTGCCATGACGGGTAAGCTGAATTTCGAAATCACCCCGGAATCAAAATATTCAAATGGCGTCATTGCCGTTATGCTCGCGCTTCACAGTGGCGCGGAGCGTGTCGTTATCTCTGGTATCAATCCTGTATCGACCGGCCATATCTACAATGGCGAGAACCTACACCGCAAGCACAGCGGTCCTGATCTTGACGCCTTGAAGCAGATGCAGCAGGCAGGATTGCCAGTTTATACAGCCGATCCTGCCGTAGCGGTCGCAACAGGATTGACGCTTTGGCAAAGTGACGATGTCGCGGACCGAGTTTAATCGAATTCCAGGACATTGCTCTCGAACGTCACGACCGGCTTTCCGTGCTGGTTGATCCCTTCATTGAACGTCGTATTCATCCGTAGACCCGGACGGGATGCAAGCGGGCGTGATGCGAGCATCGTCGCGAAATAGGTTACGTCGTCACCGGTATAGACTGGATGCAGCCATTTGAGATTGCGAAAGCCGGGCGAGGGCCCCAGTTTCGGCGGCGCCACGCCTTCTGATTCCAGCCGACTGACTTCTTTTGCCCAATAGGCCAGAAAGCATTTCATCCAGGATGCACTTGTCTGCCATCCGGATGCGCAAAGTCCTTCAAACACGGAATTTTTTGCAGCATCGACACTCAGATGGAACGGCTGCGGATCGAATTTTTCGGCGTAGTGAATGATGGATTCAGCCGAGAAATGAACGGTGCCGAGTTCAAGCCTGACGTCAATCGGGTAGAGGTCGATGAATTTCATGACGACACCCATTCGCTTGACGTTGCAAACATGACATTCAACTCGGCGATGAAGACAGTTTCCCCACGTTGGTTTTGAAGCTCGTGATGCAGCTTGATGATACCCAGACCCGGCCGTGATGCTGATATCCGCTGTTCGACCACTGTCGATGTGCCGCTCAGCGTATCGCCTGCGAGAACCGGCTTCTTCCAATCGACAAAATCGACCCCGAGCCCAGCCTGTGACGGCGCGTGGTTGATGTAGCTATCCACCGCCATGCGCATCATCATGGCGCATGTGTGCCAGCCGGACGCAGCCAGCCCACCCAGAATACTGGCTTTTCCAGCCTCTTCGGAGAGGTGCATGGGCTGGGGATCGAATTCGGATGCAAACTCGATGATTTCGTCTGCCCTGACGGTTTTAGGCCCAAGCGGGAAACGTCTCCCCGGCGTGAAATCCTCGAAGCTGTATGTCACTGGCGAACTCCTCCTTCGCTGGCGTGGACGATATTAGCGTCACTCTATCTTTTACGTAAAGGTAAAAAGCGCTGTTGGGAACGTCGAAAATCGGAAGCCTGAAAACAAAAGGCCCGCGACGAAGCGCGGGCCGGTTTTCGTGTGTGACTGGCGTCAGGTGTTAAAACGGAAGTGAATCACATCGCCATCATGCACGACATATTCCTTGCCTTCATCGCGACCCTTGCCGGCTTCCTTGGCGCCGACCTCGCCTTTGAAGGCGACGTAGTCGTCATAGGCTATGGTGAAGGCGCGGATGAAACCGCGTTCGAAGTCCGTGTGAATCACGCCTGCAGAGCCCGGTGCCTTGGTGCCGCGCACGATGGTCCAGGCGCGCGTTTCCTTGGGGCCAACGGTGAAATAGGTGATGAGGTCGAGTAGCTGATAACCTGCGCGGATGAGGCGGTCGAGACCGGCTTCCTCCAAACCGAGAGCGGAGAGGAACTCCTGGGATTCCTCTTCGGGTAGCTGGGCGACCTCTGACTCGATGGCGGCGGAAATGATAACGCATTCCGCACCCTGAGCCTTCGCCATCTCGGCAACAGCCTTGGTGTGCGCGTTGCCATCGACAGCGTCGGCTTCCGCCACGTTGCAAACGTAAAGTACCGGGTGCGAGGTCAGAAGGTTGAGACCTTTCAGGACCTCGATCTCGTCGTCGGCAAGTGTTTTCAGCAGCAGGCGAGCGGGCTTGCCATCGTTCAGAAGCGTGATGACCGCTTCCATGACGGGCAGTTGCGCGAGCGAATCCTTGTCTTTAGAAGACGCGCGCTTGCGGGTCTGCTCGACGCGGCGCTCAAGGCTCTCGAGATCGGCGAGCATCAATTCGGTTTCGATCGTGTCGGCGTCGCCGACCGGGTTGATGCGACCTTCGACATGGGTGATGTCATCGTCTTCAAAGCAACGCAAAACATGGACGACGGCATCGACTTCACGAATGTTGGCAAGGAACTTGTTGCCCAGACCTTCGCCCTTGGACGCGCCACGCACCAGACCAGCGATATCCACGAAGGAAATACGGGTCGGGATGATTTCCTTGGAGCCGGCAATATCGGCCAGCACCTTCATACGCGGATCCGGCACGGCAACTTCGCCGGTGTTCGGTTCTATCGTACAGAAGGGATAGTTCGCAGCCTGGGCCGCCGCCGTCTTCGTCAGCGCATTGAAGAGTGTGGACTTGCCGACATTTGGCAGACCGACGATACCGCATTTAAAGCCCATGGCTTGAACCTGTCTCTGTTTTCTCAAGAATTCCGTAAGTCAGCCTTTTGCGGAAAGGGCAGGGCGAGGTCAAGCCTTCATGCCGCAAACCTTAAGGATTCCCTGCAAAAGCGCGTTTAAACGGCCGGTTGGCCAAAACCAAACCATCCAGAAATCAACGTCCAGCCGCCGTAGATGATGGCACCGCTGGTCAAGACGGAGAGGATGGCGAGCAGTAGCCCGGTCAGCACCGCCATGTCGTCGCGTTGCGCTAGCCCAAGAGCGATAACCAGCACGGCTAGTCCGGGAAGCATGTTACCGAAAGGAATGGGCAGTGCGATCAGAACAGCCATCAGAAAAATGACGATGCCGATGGAAACGTGCCCCATATATCTGGACAGTACATGGCCGCGGGGGCGGAGTAACGCCTCAAGCGTCGCGAGACGCGGTGCAGCTTTGTCCGCTGTCATCTGAATAATGGAGCGGGACACAGACAGGCGACCTAGAAAGCGCGGCAGTACAAGGCGCCGCGCGCCGAAGATAATCTGTAGCGACAGAATGGCAAGTGCTGTTCCAAAGATCATACCCGCAGGAATGCCGGGTGTTGGAACGATGGCAGGAATGGCAAAAACGACAAGCACGAAGGCGATCGCCTGATCGCCAAGTTTGTCCAGCAGGCCTTCCAGCGTGATCTTTTCGGGCAATCCATCCGGCAGTCGTCGCAAGGCCGCCGCCATGGTCTCTATTGGCGGGTCGTTATTCATGCGGCAGGGAGCGAATAAAGGAGGCTATTGTCTTCATGCAGGAGAGATGGTGATGGCTTTGCAGGTTTCAAGTCGGACAATGCCAGGTGGCTTCCTGCTAATCCTTTTTCTGCCCAAACATGCGCTTGAGCATCTCAGCCATCGGCCCTGTCTCCGGCAGCTTCTTCGGTTGAGCTGAATTGCGCGCCTGATGGATGTGCGACTGAGCGGCGGGTTTTGCGGCAGCGGATTCTTTCTTCTCCTCGGTCTTCACGCCGACAGCGAGCGCAAGCTTGTTCATCAACTGCGAATCCTCGCCTTTCACCAGCATCTCGGCGTTGTCGGCGATGGCGTCGATCAAAGGCTCGAGCCATGCCTTGTCGGATTTGGCGAAATCACCCAGCACGTGGCCGTTGACCCGTTCCTTGTCGCCAGGGTGGCCGATGCCCAGCCGCAGGCGTCGGTAGTCCTTGCCACAATGGGCGTCGATGGATTTGAGGCCATTGTGCCCACCATGGCCCCCGCCCACCTTGATCCGGGCTCGGCCAGCGACAAGATCAAGCTCATCATGAATGGCGATGATGTCAGAGATTTTCACTTTGTAGAAGCGCATGGCCTCGCCCACGGCTTCGCCCGACAGGTTCATGAACGTCAGCGGCTTCATCAACAGCACTTTTTCGCCAGCGATCTCTCCTTCGGATATCGCGGCCTTGAACTTTTTTGACCAAGGCGAAAAGGAGGGCATTCGTTGCAGCGCATCGACAGCCATGAAGCCAATATTGTGGCGGTTGAACGCATATTGCGTGCCGGGATTGCCAAGGCCTACAATGATGATCATGAAGGTATTCGCCTGGGTTCGATTTCACGTTGACCTTCACCACCTAAAAAAGGGGCGGGTGTCAACGATTTTGTCTCGAGCGACCTGTGCTAGTTACGAATAACGAGGCCATATTTTTCGTAAATCTTGCGCTGGGTTCCGTCAGCGATCATCCCGTTCAAAATGCTTTGCATCTGGTTGATCATGCTATCCGGTACGGATGTGTTGCAGGCCATGCCCAGCGACTGGTGAGCAAGAACAGCAACCTCTACCAAGTCTTCTCCCGACAACTTGTTGAGCGCGCTTTCAGACATCGGCATCATATCGATGCGGCCCGTCATTAGTCTCATATGGGTCGTTTCAAAATCGGCACTCAGATCGATTCGTGGGAATTTCAGCGATTTCAAGAGTGTTTCTGTGTAGTCGTTTCTCTGGGTGCCGACCGAATACCGTTTCGCATCCTCGATGTTTTTCACGTCGAGATGTGCGCTCCGGCGTGCGACCAGCACGTTTCTATCCGTGTGGATGGGGGATACCCACTTGAACTTGTTTTCACGTTCCGGTGTGCGTGCAGCAGCGACAACGCAATAGGCTGGTGTCGTCTCCGCAAGCGCTATGGCGCGTGCCCAAGGCAGGATTTTTGCGTCATAGTCGATAGCCGCGTGCTTGAAGATGATTTTCAACTGGTCCATATAAACGCCCGTCGGCATGCCATCGCTGCCACGGATGTTGTAGGGCGGGTATTCCTCGGTCGAAACGTGGAGTTGGGCGGCGTTCAGCGGCAGCGCTATCAAAAAAGCCAGCAATAGTCCTGTTATCCGTAGCATTGATCGCCTCTCGATGAGTTTACGTCCCGACCTTCGCGTTCCGATCTTCATTGTGTTTCTCATAGGCAGCAACGTAAACGCTGATGGCCTGCGGCTTTGCAAAGAGATAGCCCTGGCCGCAATCCACGCCGATGTCCTTGAGCATGGCTTCCTGCTCTTTCGTTTCGATGCCCTCGGCGATGACCACGCAGTTCATTTTGTGGGAGATAGCACTGATGCCTTCGACAAGCATACGGCTTCTCTGGCTGATTTCACTTATACCATCATTGATCGAACGCGTGAAGGATTGGTCGATCTTGACGATGTCGACGGGGAAGCGGCTGAGGTAGCTGAGCGACGAATAGCCAGTGCCGAAATCGTCCAGCGCGATACGACATCCCAATTGTCTGATGGCGTTGAGGACGGCGCGAATTTGGGGGTCGTTGTGCATGAGCACAGCCTCGGTAATCTCGACCACCATCCGGCTGGGTACGATGTCGTGGCGGTACAACAGGCCAGCGATGCGCGTGGGAAGGCCTGGTTCGAACTGCAGTGCGGAAAAATTCACCGCGACATAGGCTTCTTCCAGGCCGGGAAGCTGCGACAGCATGGCCAAATTGCGAATGGAGTGTTCCAGGATGACATTGCCGATGCGACCGATGGTGCCATTTTCTTCCGCAACGCTGATGATGGCTGCCGGCGACAAAATTCCCTTGCGCGGGTGGTTGAGGCGCATCAACGCTTCGAAACCAAGTGTGGCGCCGTTGGATAATTTCTGGATCGGCTGGAAATGTGCCTCCAGCCAGTTTTCCTCAAGGGCTTGCTCGATGTCCTGTTCGATCTCGGCGCGTTCGCGGGCCTTGTTCATCATTGCGGAATCGAACATCTGCGCGCCGTTCTTGCCTGCGCGTTTCTTGCTATACATGGCCATGTCGGAGTTCTGAAGAAGCTCGGACGCCGTTTTCGCGTGCGTTGGGTATAAGGCAAGGCCGATACTGGCGCTGAGGCGCACATTGTTGCCTGCGGCATCGAAAGGCGTTTCGAACATGGCGCAAATCTCGTCGCAGATTTTTGTCGCCCGTGTTTCCGTCATCGGGCCCGTCAGAAGAATGGCGAACTCGTCACCGCCCAGGCGTGATGCGCTGTCCAGCGGGGTGAGCAAGGGCGCCAGCCGTTCCACAAACTCCCTGAGAACGGCATCGCCAGCTGCGTGGCCGAGATTGTCGTTGATGACCTTGAAACGGTCGAGATCAATGAAGAGACAGGCCAGTTCAGTGCCGTTCTGATCGGCCTCTAAAATCTTGGTGTCGAGTATTGCTTCAAAACCCTGGCGGTTGAAAAGCCCTGTCAGGTGGTCGGAGATGGCTTGTAACCGATTACGCTGTTCGGAGCGGCGCAGTTCCGTCACGTCGGTCATGACGCTCAAACCCTCGGAACGATGGTGACCATCATCGAGGCGCAACTCCTTTTCTGCGATGAGGACATCCATGAGACGACCATCGCCGCATTGAAAGCGCACCGTAAATTCGGCGGTGCCCGCCATGTCGTCCATCGTTGCATCATTGTGTTTGCGCAGAACGAAGCGCGCCCGATCCTCCGGCAAGATCAGATCGACAAAGTCATGGCCTAAAACGTCCTCGCGCTTGTGTCCGGTCGCCTCGACCCAGTAATCGCTGACGGCTGCAATCCGGTCGGCCGGATCGAGCGAAAACAGCATGGCGGGCGTGCGATTGTAAATTTCGCTGGTGCGCCTGTGGGCGTTCTTGATTTCCTGTTCTTCTCGCTCCAGTTCGATCTGCATCTCGTTGAAGCTTTTTGCCAGCCGCCCCATCTCGTCGGTCGAGCGCCAGTCGACATGGTGGCGCGAACCTAGCCTGCGCGTCGCTTCTATGGCAGCCGTCAGCCGTAGAAGCGGTTTCATCACCATCAGTCGGTTGCCGATGATAGCTGCGGCAAAAATGGCAAGAATGGCAAGAATGAAGATGGAGATAGCGGCGAGCTCGATATTGCTCAACGTCGTCAGAATGCCGACGTTCTGATAAAAGACCGTGATCGTTCCGACTTTCGTTTCCCCATCCAGGTTCTTGTACATGATGTCGCGGGTAATGGACGATGTGTCGTCGGAACTGTGCGAACCGGCCGTCTGGGTAATGTCCAGTTGACCGAAGGTGTCGCGGACCTTGACCATATAGACTGCCGGATCAGTCACCAGGGTTCCGGTGATCTGGTTTATGCTTTCGTCGTCCAGATCCCAGAGGGGGCGGCCCAGTGCCTGCGAGTTGGCAACGAGAAGAATTTCGAGACGGTCACTTTGGTTGGCAATGGTTTCGTGGTGAGAAAGCATCAGCAGAATGGTGAAAAGCGGAGCGACCAGCACGAAAAGTGCGCCGGAAACGATCGCGATAAAGCGACTTTCTACGGAGTGGGTCATATGCTGTGCTACCGTCCTTTACCCTTGCAAACCCTTGCCGCGTCGGTTTCCCAGCCTCAGCGATAAAAGGTCCCATCCCCAAATACATACGAGCTTCAGATTTCTAGCAGAGCCGACAAGTGCTCCCAAGGTGCGAATACAGAAGTCCTAAACCTAAAGTTTTGACTTATCGTTTCCGGGCATGATGAATCCTTGCTAAACAAACAGCCGCATTTTGTTGTGTTTGTCGTGGGGACAACGCCCATAAAAAATGCCCCGCATCTTGCGATGCGAGGCACGTAAAGTTGCACTAAAACGTGCTTCGTCCGAATTATTCGGACTTGTCTTCTTCTACAGCTGTTTCGACTGTTTCTTCGACTTCGTCCACAATCGCGACAACTGGTGGCACGATGGTGGCGACGGTGAAGTCACGGTCTGTGATCGTTGGAACGACGTTCTTCGGCAGCTTGATCTGCGAAATATGAACGCTGTCGCCGATCTTGAGGCCTTCCAGATCGACGGTGATCGAGTCTGGGATATCGCTTGCCTGAACCTGGGCTTCGATGGTGTGACGAACGATGTTCAGAACGCCACCGGTCTTGATCTCGGACTTGTCTTCGTTGATGAAGTGAACCGGGATTTCAACCGTAACCTGCGATTTGTTCGATACGCGCAGAAAGTCCACGTGCACCATGAAATCGCGGACCGGGTCGCGCTGGTAATCCTTTGGCAGGACCTTGTACTTCTTGCCGTCAACGTCGAGCGTTGCAACGGTGGTCATGAAACCGCCGGCCTGAACGCGCTTGGTGACTTCGTTGGTCGAGATCGCGATAGAAATTGGGGCTTGCTTGTCACCATAGATGACAGCAGGAATCAAACCGTTGCGACGTAGTTCACGAGAGGACCCCTTACCAACTCGTTCGCGCGCTTCGGCCTTGAGCTCATAAGATTCTTTGCTCATGGCATAATCCTTTTAGGTTGTCTGGAGAGTTCGTTCTGGCGTGCCGGATCGAACTGGAGATAGCTTTTAAAAAGCGCTCTCGCCCGCGTTGCCTCCAAGGGTGTCTACACGGATGCGGGCGCTATAGTATAAAGAGGGGTTAAAGGCAAGTGGGATCAGTCCTTGCACAGGAGCCTTGTTCGTCACACGAGGACTTTGCCCAAGTCGTTGCCGAGCGCAAATCTTAATCACCGCTTAGCCACGTCGGTAAACGCGCTAAAAACCCGGATCATGTACATTGGGCGCAATTCAACTGATGCGTGACCCCGATGTACCAAATTCTGAGCTGCCTTGCCGTGGACCATGACATTCGTTTTACAATGACCGCAGTCACCATCTGTGTGCTGGGTTCGCTGTTGACGGTGCGTCTTTTCATGCGGGCACGACAATCTGCTGCCATTCAGCGAGTCAACTGGTTGTTTCTCACTGGCACGATCGGTGGAGCTACGATCTGGACGACGCATTTCGTTGCCATGCTGGGTTTTCAAACCTCTGGAACCGTGGGTTTTTTGCCGGGATTGACGGGATTGTCGCTGATGATCGCCATCGGCACGACCATGGTGGGTTTTGCGGTTGCGACCTATGGCGGGCGAACCGCCTTCGTGGAGGCGGGCGGACTGATCGTCGGACTTGGAATTGCCTGCATGCATTATACAGGCATGGCTGCCTATACGGTGCAGGGCGCGATTGTCTGGGATCAGGTCTACGTAATGTGGTCAATGGTTCTGGGTGCTTTTTTTGGTATGCTGGCCACGAGCAGGATCGTGCGGCCTATCAGCTGGCTCTGCAAATATGGCGGCATGGCATCTTTCGTGCTCGCGATCGGCTCCACCCACTTCACTGGGATGGCTGCAATTTCCATCGTGTTTGACCCTTCGGCGACCATACCCTTTGCGGTGGTATCGCCGAGTGTCATGGCCGCCTGTGCCGTGATGATCACATTCGTACTTTTGGCCGTGGGGTTTTCAACCTATGTCATCGATTCGGAAAGCAGTTTGCAGGCAGTGGCGCGATATCGTCATCTGTCCCTGCATGATGCGCTGACTGGCATTCCCAACCGTGCCGCCTTTAACGAACATTTGCACGGCCTGTTAACACGCAGCGCGGACCCGACGGCGCGCATTGCGCTTCTATCTTTTGATCTCAATCGCTTCAAGGAAATCAATGATGTTCACGGACATAGTGCCGGAGATGCGGTGCTGCGTGCCTTGGCAGATCGGATGACGGGTGTTCTCCTGCCGGGCGAGTTTGTTGCCCGTGTGGGCGGTGACGAATTTGTTGCGGTTCTGCACCGCCATTATTCCAAGTCTGCAGTGCTTGAGTTTGCCAAGCGGCTGCTGGCCGAGATGGTCAAGCCTGTCGAATGGGATGAGACGGTTTTGTCAGTGGGCGCAAGCATCGGCATTGCCGTTGGTGGGGCCGGCGTGAACAATGCCGATGCCCTTATCTCACAAGCCGATGTCGCCATGTACCGCGCCAAAAGTGATGTCAGTGGAACCATCTACTTCTATGACAAATCCATGGATGATGCATCCCGTGCGCGCAACGCGCTTGCGATCAGCATGCGTTCGGGGCTCGCCAAAGGCGAATTCGAGCTCTATTTTCAGCAACAGAACGATACGACAACTGGAAAGGTCGTCGGTTTCGAGGCTTTGCTGCGATGGAACCACCCGCTGCGTGGACTGATCTCGCCGGCAGAGTTCATTCCGATTGCCGAGCAGACAGGCTTCATCATCGAAATGGGAGAATGGGTTCTTCGCGAAGCCTGCTTTCAGGCGGTGCGCTGGAAAAACCCGCTCGACATCGCCGTCAATGTGGCGCCCTCGCAGCTTTTGGATTCCGACTTTGTCCAGAAAGTGAAACGCAGCCTGGAAAACAGTGGACTGGAGCCACGCAGACTGGAGTTGGAGATCACCGAAAGCGGTATTTTAGCCGACCATCGCCGCGCATTAATGACGATCCGTAGTCTCAAGGATCTGGGCGTACGCATTGCCATGGATGATTACGGTACCGGTTATTCATCACTCTCGACGCTTCAGAGTTTTCCCTTTGATAAGATCAAGATCGATCGGGGCTTCGTAGAGGGATTGGCCACCAACCTTCAATCCCAGGCCATCGTTCGCTCGACCCTTATTCTCGCCAACAGTCTCAACATTCCAGTTCTAGCTGAAGGGGTGGAAACGATGGAACATATGGAGTTTTTGCGTCGAGAAGGATGCAAGCACGTGCAGGGATTTTATTTCGGACGCCCGGGACCGGCCGCCACAATTGATGATATCGTGAACATTGAGCCTGAGGAACGCGTTGAGTTGAACGTTGAGGCGTTACCGCTGGCAAGCTGAAGACCAACTACACAAATAACGTTTTTTTTAATTGTAAGCGCGAGACATCAGGCGCACCATTCCGATAAATCTCGGGAGGAGACGATGTCCAACAGTACGGCCCATGCGGACCATGTGTACCACACCGCCAGCCAGTCCTCGGCTGCGGCAAGTTCCCCCATCATCGCGTCATGGCGAAGGTGCATGACCATGCATCACCTCGCACCGGAGGCAAGCAGCGAGCCGATCTTTCTCGCGGACGCCGAGTTTCGCCGGGCGCGCGAAATTTCCGCTGGCCTGATTGCGGAAAGTGCTGACGAATTGGACCGTATTTTTCTGAGTGTCGGCAAAGCTGGATGCTGCCTGCTTTTGACGGATGCAGACGGTGTTGCGCTCGAACGCCGGGGGGCGGCAACCGACGATCAGGATTTTCGGCGATTGGGTCTTTGGTCCGGAGCCGTCTGGAGTGAGGCCAGTGTCGGTACCAACGGCATTGGCACAGCACTGGCCGACGAGCGTTGCGTGACCGTCTACCGCGACCAGCATTTCTTCTCGGCCAACATCAATCTTTGCTGCACGACGGCTCCCATTCGCGATCATCTGGGCCAGGTTACCGGCGCGCTGGATATTTCAACCTGCAGGGATGACGTCGATGATCTGACGTTTTCGATGCTCACGCAGGCGGTGCGGGACTCGGCACAGCGTATCGAGGGCAATCTGTTCCGGCGGGCTTTCCCCGGTGCGCGTATCCTCATGGTGCCATCCGGCCACTCAGCGGCGCTGTCTCTTCTGGCGGTTGATCAGGATGATATCATTTTGGGCGCGACGCGGGCGGCAAGGCAGGCTCTTCGGCTGGACGACGCAAATCTGGCCACAGGCATTCCGGCGTCAGACGCGCTGCGAGAGGAGCGGCACGACAAGGGCACCGAGCTTGCCGATGCCGAGCGGGCGGCACTTCGTCGGGTTCTGTCCCGCGCCGATGGGAATATTACCAAAGCTGCATCTCTTCTTGGAATCAGCCGGGCAACGCTTCACCGCAAGATGAAAAAGCTGGCGGTTCACTGAATGTGATGCATTCATAGATGGCGCTGTCGCAGATGTGAAACACTGTGCACTGCGGTATTGAACGCGCGCCCTATCAAACGTCGAATTCTGCGCTCACCTTCCTGCCACGCGGTCCGACGAGGGTCGCCCGTCATCAGGGAGGATGAACGCATGAACATTCAAGTCCAGCAAAAAGCCGGTGAAGCGCCGTTCAAACAGAAATACGGCAATTACATCGGCGGTGAGTGGGTGGAGCCGAAGTCCGGTCGCTACATGGATAACCTGTCGCCCGTAACGGGCCAGAAGATTTGCGAAGTGCCCCGTTCGGACGCCAGCGATATCGAATTCGCTCTCGATGCTGCCCACAAGGCACGTGCCGCTTGGGGCAGGACGAGCGCGACCGAACGTTCCAACATGCTGCTGAAAATCGCACAGCGTATAGAAGACAATCTTGATCTGATTGCCCGCGCCGAAACCTGGGACAACGGCAAGCCTTTGCGTGAAACGACCAATGCGGACATCCCGCTTGCGATCGATCATTTCCGCTATTTTGCTGGTTGCATTCGCGCGCAGGAAGGCTCGATTGGCCAAATCGACAACGATACGGTGGCATACCATTTTCATGAGCCACTTGGCGTCGTCGGCCAGATCATTCCGTGGAATTTCCCGATCCTCATGGCGACATGGAAGCTGGCGCCGGCGCTGGCTGCCGGTAACTGCGTGGTGCTGAAGCCTGCCGAGCAGACACCAGCCTCTATTCTGCTCGTGATGGAACTGATTGAAGATATTTTGCCAGCAGGCGTCGTCAATATCGTCAATGGTTTGGGTATGGAAGCTGGCAAACCGTTGGCGCAAAGCAGCCGAATTGCCAAGATCGCCTTTACCGGGTCTACCTCGGTCGGCAAGGAAATCATGCGTTATGCGGCCGATAACGTGACCAACATTACGCTTGAACTTGGCGGCAAGTCGCCAAACATCTTCTTTGCCGATGTCATGAACGAGGATGACGCGTTTCTCGATAAGGCGCTTGAAGGTTTTGCGATGTTTGCGCTGAACCAGGGAGAGGTCTGCACATGCCCATCCCGCGCTTTGGTGCATGAGTCGATCTACGATCGCTTCATGGAGAAGGCGATTAAACGCGTTGAGGCCATCAGCCAGGACGATCCGCTGAACTCTGCAACCATGATCGGTGCTCAGGCCTCACAGGAGCAGTTCGACAAGATCATGAGTTACCTGGAAATCGGCAAAAAGGAAGGCGCGAAAGTGCTGACCGGCGGCGACAAGAAATCGCTTTCCGGCAATCTGAAAGACGGTTTCTACATCCAGCCGACGGTGTTTGAAGGCAACAACAAGATGCGGGTCTTTCAGGAGGAAATCTTCGGCCCGGTCGTGTCCGTCACCACTTTCAAGACGGTAGATGAGGCTATTGAGATTGCCAATGACACGGTTTACGGCCTTGGCGCCGGTGTGTGGAGCCGTGACACAAACCTTGCCTATCGCGCAGGGCGGGGCATCGAAGCCGGTCGCGTCTGGACCAATTGCTACCATGCCTATCCAGCCGGTGCCGCTTTCGGTGGCTACAAGCAGTCGGGCATTGGGCGTGAAACGCACAAGATGATGCTCGACCATTACCAGCAGACGAAGAATCTGCTGGTGTCCTATAGTCCCAACAAGCTTGGATTCTTCTGAGGCGCACCTGATGGTTTGAAAACAAAAAGAAGCCGGAGTTTCTGCTCCGGCTTCTTTATTCTATTTCCGTTCAAAACGGAATATTTAATCGAAAAGGCCCGATACGGATTGTTCCATCGCTGTACGATTGATGGCTTCGCCCAGCAGAGTAGCCGTGGTGATGACGCGGATATTGTGCGCGGATTGCACGGCAGTCGTTGGCTGAATGCTGTCCGTGATCACGAGTTCGCGCAGCTTGGAGGAGGCGACGCGGGCAACGGCACCGCCTGAGAGAACACCGTGGGTTATGTAAGCTGTTACGCTGGTTGCGCCGTTCTTGAGAAGCGCTTCAGCGGCATTGCACAGTGTGCCGCCGGAATCGACGATGTCATCCATCAGCAGGCAGTCTTTGCCAGTCACGTCGCCGATCACGTTCATGACTTCGGATTCACCGGGACGGTCGCGGCGCTTGTCGACGATAGCCAACAGACAGTCCAGACGCTTCGCCAACGATCTGGCACGCACCACACCGCCTACGTCAGGTGAAACGACCATGACATTCTTGGTGTCATAGTGTTCCTTTACGTCGCGCGCCAGAATCGGCGCTGCGAAGAGATTGTCGGTTGGAATATCAAAGAAGCCCTGAATCTGGCCTGCATGCAGGTCGAGCGTCAGAACGCGGTCAGCACCGGCTTCGGTGATCAGATTGGCGACGAGTTTGGCGGAAATCGGCGTGCGAGGACCGGCTTTGCGGTCCTGGCGGGCGTAGCCGAAATAGGGAAGAACGGCTGTAATGCGCTTTGCTGAGGACCGACGCATCGCGTCGATCATGATCAGCAGTTCCATCAGGTGGTCGTTCGCCGGGAAAGATGTGGACTGAACGAGAAAAACATCCTCACCGCGCACGTTTTCGCTGATTTCAACGAATATTTCCTGGTCCGCAAACCGCTTTACAGTGGCATTTCCGAGAGGGACATTCAGATACTTGCAGATCGCTTCGGCCAGATGCCGGTTCGAATTGCCTGCGAAAACCTTCATTGTTGCCGCCTGTTTTGATGCCACCGCTTAAGATCAACAGAGACGGTTTCTCTGGGGTCTGCGCGTCGTTCAACTGGAAGGAATGCCCGACCCGAAGGGTTCCGGACACGCCGTTTTGCCATGGGCGCCTTAATAGCGGGGTTGCCCGTGAATGCAAGAGGTCAGAGGGTGTTACCCCTAATTTTCATGAAAACTTTGTGACTTAACCTCGCTCCAGAGGTCTTCCCACCAGTTCAGGTTGTTTATCCGCGATTGGACTGTTTCCAGGACTGATAATCGTTCAGTGTTTTGGCGGCGATCTTTTGCATTGCCGCATCGGTTACCGCTGCCCAAGGGTCGCTGCCTCTGGCAGGCACCATTTCCTGTCCCTGCAGTCGATGAAGGCGCGCGCCGTTGGCATCCAGCACATCCCAGACATAGACGATGGTGATATTCGATCCATCGGCAAAGGCTGAGAGATAACCCTTCAGGATGTTTTCAGCCGAGGTATCAGACGAGGGGCGGATCGTCAGTCCCTTTGCCCGTGCTTCAGCACCGAGCTGCCGAGATAGCGGTGTGACGGCCTGGACCGGTGCTCCGATAATAGGCAGGAAGCGAATGGTGCCTGCTGACGAGCCGGAGGGCAGGGCGGCTGTCTGGGTTTGCGGTTGCGCCTGCGCTGGCTGTTTTGCGGCTACCGGCTCACCATATTGTGCGCCGCTCGACAATGCCTGTGCCTGCGCCTCGCGGTTGTTTTGCGGTGCGTAAGCTGGAACCTGCGAGGACACACCGGATGGAGACCGGTCTGCCGCTGCTACCATCTGATCCAGATCGCCTTGGTTGACGGGCGTTGACTGCACGTTGCTGTGGCCCACATCGACTTGCGGGGTCAACGCATCTGTCGTGTTACAGGCCGGTAAGCCGAGAGCAAGGCTTGGGATTGCGATAACCAACCCTAGCCGCCGCATGCCAGATGTCCCTTCATGATGTCTCCCGACAAGCTCTGATGTTTTGCAATGTACGGTTTGACCTTGATGGGAGTCAAATCCAGATTAGACCATCAGCAAATCCAGGTTGTGGCGAGAGAGAGACTCCGGCGCGCCCTCTGTTGTCAGGTATGTTTGTCCCAGCGTCATGGCGGCACCTGAATCGCTGTCCATGATGATCATGTGCACGAAGAGCGTCATGTTGGGCAAAATTTCCTGCGTGTTGCCCGCGTAGAACATCTGGTGCTCCATCCACGATGGGGAGAAACGGGCACCCAACGAATAACCGCAGGCATTGAGGCGGTGTCGCGTCAGTCCGCGCTCATCCATGATGCGAGCGTGGACATCGAACACATCGCCGAAGGTGTTGCCGGGGCGCAGGACCTCTTCGATGGCACGGATGTTTTCAGCGCAGGCGTTGTAGAGTTCCTTGTGACGAAACTCCGGCTCGCCAATGACGATGGTGCGCATCATGGCCGCATGGTAATGCGCGCTGACGCCCGCCCATTCCAACGTCAATTGGTCTTTTGCATCCAGTTTGCGGCGACCGGCCTTGTAGCGGCAAAGAAGGGCATCCGGGCCAGAGCCGATGATGAATTCATTGGCGGGATAGTCACCACCTCCGGCAAAGACCGCACCCTGCATGGCAGCGAGAATATCCGCCTCGTCTGCCCCTGCCGCGACAATCTTGAGCGCTGCATCCAGCGCATCATCCGCCAGTTCTCCAGCGCGTTTCGCGTAGGCGACTTCGGCGGTGCTCTTGACGAGCCTGAGACCGCTGACGACAGCCGATGCATCGATGACCTGAGCGAAGCTCGCGAGCTGGTTATCGAGAAGGCGCGCAACACGCCCAGTCATGCCGTGGGTGTCGAATTCGACGCCGATGCGGCAACCAAGCAGATCGAGGTCGCTCAGCAGGTTTTTAAGGTCGAGCGTCGGATCTGCATTGAGACGGTCCACCCAGATGACGATGTTTTCGATGTTCGACGTCTGGCGTGCCTGGCGCAGATCAGCCGAGCGGGTCAGAAGCGTCATCGTGCCATCAGCCTTGACGACCAAGGTCTGGAAAAAGCAATAGCCGAAAGTATCGTAGCCGGTCAGCCAATACATGCTTTCCTGCGCAAACAGCAGAATGGCATCAAGTTTTTCTTCCGCCATCTTTTCGGTCAGGCGGGCGCGGCGTGCCTCGAATTCAGCGGCGTCGAAGTGCAAGGCCATAATCAGTTCTCCAGAATTGCGATTGCCGAAATCTGCCTGCCGTAATCCGGCTCGCCGCGGTGTGTCGTGCGTCGATAGGAATAGAAGCTGGCATCATCCGGATACGTGCAGATATCGAGATTTTCCGCCGTCACGCCTGCAGCGGTGAGCCGGTCTATTGTCAGTTGCTTGAGGTCGAAAAATGCGTGTCCGGGATTGGATGAGGGCGAGAAATAGGCAGTGTTTGCGGTGTTCATCTCTTTCAGGCTTTCGACACGCTCGGGCCCTACCTCATAATTCTCGCGGCTAATCGATGGACCAAGGCTGGCGACGATCCGTTCGCGCTGGGCACCAAGGCCGATCATTGCATCAATCGTGTTTTCCAGGACGCCTGAGACAGCGCCCTTCCAACCCGCATGTGCCGCACCAACGATGCGGGCCTGCGGGTCGGCAAACAGGATTGGTCCGCAATCGGCACTCAAGACGCCGACGACGAGGCCGGGCGTGGCCGTCACTATCGCATCTGCTTCCGGACGCTCGCCACTGTAATTTTCGTCGGCGACGACGACATCGGGCGAATGCATCTGGTGAGCTGTTGCCAGTTTCTCGACGGAAAGTCCGAACCACTGCGCAACGCGTTCTCTGTTTTCCAACACGGATTGGCGCACGTCATGAGATCCCAGCCCGACATTCAGGCCACGATAGATGCCTTCAGAGACACCGCCGTGACGGGTGAAGAACCCATGGCGGATCGACTTGCCCGCAGATCCGGCGAGCAGGGGGCTTTGAAGGGGACGCGGCAACGTTTCGTCCTGCATAACAGTATCAATCCTTGGCGATGTCGCTGATTTTGAGGCGAGTATTCGCGAGCGAGTGTTTCCGGTAAAGCGCACCTTTTTTAAGGTGCAGACGGCAGATTCGACTGCTTCGAATTGTCCCGATGTTGGCCCAAGGCCGGTGACCCTGTCAATCCAGCGGGCGGAACGGCAGCAGATGAACCGGCGAGCCGGATACGGCAAGCACCTTGAAGAGTTCGCCCATCTTGCCTGCACCTTCGCCCGCCAGCCGGCTGACCGCCTCGGCGATATCGATTGCCTGATCCGGTTCAGCCTTCGCGGCCAACGCTTCTGCGCGTTCTCGCAAGCCCAGGCCGTACAGGAAGTCTCCTTGCGGCAGGCAGCCATTCACGTGGGCGCCATATTGTTCGGTGGTTTTCATAAGGCTTTCGAAATCGACATGACTGGTCAGATCGGCTTCGCCGGGATTGGCCAGGACGGGATCGTACTCGTGCATACGCAACGCCTGTAACGTATCGCCATAACCTGAAACGATGTAACCGTAGTCGATGATCAATGCCACGCCACCCTGGCTTTTTAGCCGCTGGGCAATAGCTGCCATCACAGCTTCACGCGCCGGCGAATATTCGAAAATCGTGCCAACAGGCTGACGCTCGGGTAGAGGCGGGAGGAGGCTGGGATCGATGCTGGCCAATCCGGCGGTGAAGATGAGCCCGTCGTCGGCATCCATCGCCACCACACGTTCACGAAAGCCCTGCGGCGTCTTGACGAACTGACGGATGGGGATGGCGTCGAACAATTCGTTGGCGGCAATCAGCAAAAAGCCGGGCGGCACGTCATCGAAGCTCTCGTGCCAGGCAATCTTGTCTCCGTGAATGGCAAGTGTGTGCTGCTGCGTTTCCGTTAATCGCGGGCTGGTTTCTACCAGATGCACAGTCATGCTTTCATAGAGCGGTGGCGCGATACGCTGGATGACGCGCAGCATATCGGCCATCATGGTGCCGCGTCCCGGACCAATCTCCACCAGTCGCACAGGGGCAAGCGTGCCGTGCCGCTGCCATGCATGAACGATGAAGACGCCGAGCATTTCCCCGAATAGCTGACTTATCTCGGGCGCGGTCACGAAATCGCCCGTGCGGCCGAAGGGTTGACGTGTCTTGTAGTAACCGTGCTCCGGGTCGGCCAGGCAAAGTGCGAAGAAATCGGTTACGCTCATCGGACCGTTGAGGCGTATGAGGGATTTGATGCGGCGTGCGAGCGGTGTCGGCATCGTGTTACCCGGTTCCTATGCTGGCGAGGCGCTGCGCGCCCGTAAAACTGCCCAGACGCCCAGAAGGAACATGGGTGTTGAAAGAACCATGCCCATCGTCAACCAGTTCCCGGCGAGATAGCCGATCTGCGCATCCGGCTCCCGGAAAAACTCCACGAAGATACGAGACAGCGCATAACCACAAACGAAAACGCCCGTGATTGTTCCGGGGTTCTTCAACGCCTTGAAGGCGTAAATCAGGATGGCAAGCACAATAAGGAGAATGATGCCTTCCAGTCCCGCTTCGTAAAGTTGGCTTGGATGGCGGGGGAAGGGGCCACCTGTGGGGAAAACGACTGCCCAAGGAACATCGGTCAGACGGCCCCACAATTCGCCGTTGATGAAGTTGGCGATACGACCGAAGAAGAGGCCGATCGGTGCGACCGCTGCGATGATGTCGAACATGCTCCAGACGGGAATACCGTTGCGCCTTGCAAACAGCACCATGGCGACGGTGGTTCCGATCAGCCCGCCATGGAAGGACATGCCACCGTTCCAGATTTGCAGGGCCCTGATCGGATTGTCGATAATGGCGCCCATATCGTAGAAGAGAATGTAGCCTATGCGCCCGCCTAGAACGATACCGGCTGCTGCCCAAACGATGAAATCATCAAGATGAACGGGCGTTACCGGCGACTTGCCGTGGGGCCATAAACGGTCTGACAGGCTCAACTGACGGGCATAGTACCAGCCCAGCATGATGCCGATCACATAGGCAATCCCGTACCAGTGAATTGGAAGCGGGCCAATGTGGATCGCCACCGGATCGATATCGGGAAACGGCATGATCGAGAACTGGGCCAGGGGTGCAAACAATTCGCTTATTCCATTGTCATTGAGTCGAAGTCAAAGAACTCTAGAGTGGTCTGGTTAACAGCCACATACCTCTTTCGCACTTTTCCCGGGCGCGAAAATGGCGACTGAAACAGGTATGGTCAAGGCGATTCTTAGGCGCAATCAAGGCCGCGTTTGAGGGCCTCCGCGTGGGGTAGCGACCTTATTTCGCTTGCAAGGCGACAGGTGAGTGCCTACCTGAGATCTATGACCCGGAAGAGCAACTGACCTTTCCAGAACCTGACGAGGATGCAGAACCATGACGACGACCGGAACCAACCGCATTTTTGATGAATTCGCAAAGCTGATGACGGACGCAGCAGGCGCAGCGCAGGGTATGCGTAAAGAGGTCGAATCCGCTTTTCATGCGCAGGCCGAGCGTTGGCTGAACAGCCTCGATTTGGTCAAGCGCGAGGAATTCGAAGCTGTGCGTGAAATGGCCATTCAGGCTCGCGACGAAAATGATGCGTTGCGGGCACGGATCGAGGCGCTCGAAGCGAAGTCCTCCACGACTGCTTCTTAAGCAATTTCACCGACGCTGATTCTGATGCCGGGCCTTCCCAAAGGTCCGGCATTTCTCGTTTTTGTCTCGTTTCGAAGCAGTTTGGGCCGGAGTGGGGATTCGACAGGCGCAAGCAAGCGATTTCATTCACTTTTTTTTAACGTCTGTGGAAACACCCAAAAAACACAATCGGCAGAGTCAGTTATGACTCACAACTGAGGTTTCGTAAGAGGAGATATACACAGTTCTGATTGCAAAAGCGGGGAGATGGGGGTGGCGCGGGGACTCGCTCGTTATACACTGATTTTCAATGATGATTCGAAACGAACTCCGTAAGCTTCAGACATGTTTACTGCGTAATTCTGACGGTGTCGGGCATCATCCATAAGTATTGTAACCCGGCATTTGCGTGTGCGTTTTTGTGCCTTTGCGTGCGAGACAAAACATTCATTTCCGGCTGAGAAGGTGCCGCATGAGCCTAGTGGAATTTGAAGTCGAGCGTCATACCAATCCGGTCGATATGATCGAGTTTGTTGCCGCGTCCAACGACTGGTCGTTTGAGCGCTCCGGCGAAGATGAGATCGCCATGACGGTCGAGGGCCGTTGGGCTGATTATCATGTCTCTTTCTCGTGGATGGAACAATACGAGGCGCTGCATCTGGCCTGCGCGTTCGACATCAAGATTGCCGACCACCGCGTCAACGAAGTCATTCGTCTGCTCGCGCATGTGAACGGGCAAACGCTGATGGGCCATTTCGATTTGTGGCGCCAGGAAGATGTCGTCATTTTCCGTCAATCTCTGCTTTTAGCAGGCGGTGCAGAGCCGACGAACCAGCAGGTAGAGGTGCTTCTCTCCAGTGCGCTTGAGGCCTGCGAGCAATATTTCCAGGCGTTCCAGTTCGTTGTATGGTCAGGCATGGAAGCCAAGTCGGCCATGGAAGCTGCGCTCTTCGAAACCGTCGGGGAAGCTTGATCGTATGATATCGCTTGCATCCGGTCCGCTCGTTCTCATCGGCGCTGGCAACATGGGCGGCGCGCTTCTTTCGGGCTGGCTGAAGAAGGGCGTGACGGGTTCCTCGATTTTTATCATTGATCCTGGCCCCTCGGACGCAATGAAGAGCGTTATCGCTGACGCCGGTGCGACGCATCTGACCGAAGCACCTGAGGGTCTCAGCGCCGGGATTTTGTTTCTGGCTATCAAGCCGCAGTTGATGGATGTTGTTTTGCCATCCTTGCGGCCGCTTATAGGGCCACAAACCGTCGTCGTGTCGATCGCAGCGGGTACGACACTTGCAGGCATTGAAGCCCATCTCGGCAAAAACGCGTCTATCCGCGCCATGCCGAATACGCCCGCCATGGTTGGCCGTGGCGTGACAGGGGCATACGCCAACACATCCGTCACCGAGCCGCAGCGTGCCCTTGTCGAGACATTGCTCAAGGTCAGCGGTCCTGTGGAGTGGGTCGAGACCGAAGGCGATATCGATGCGGTGACTGCGGTGTCCGGCAGTGGTCCGGCCTATGTTTTTTATCTCGTCGAATGCATGGCAGAGGCAGGTCGCAAACTCGGCCTGCCGGCGGACCTCGCCATGCGTCTTGCACGGGAAACCGTCGCGGGGGCTGGCGAATTGCTTCACCAGTCCCCCGAAGAGGCTTCGCGCCTGCGCAAGAACGTGACATCTCCCGGTGGTACGACCGCTGCGGCCCTATCGGTTTTGATGGCAGATGACGGTATGCAACCCTTGTTCGACAAGGCGATTGCCGAGGCATGCAAGCGTGCCAAAGAGCTGGCATTATGAGCGGAGACATCAGCTACGCTGATTTCGAGAAAGTCGATATCCGTGTCGGCACGATCATAGAGGTCGAGCCTTTTCCCGAAGCGCGCAAGCCTGCTTTCAAGCTTAAAATCGATTTCGGATCCGAGATCGGCGTCAAGAAATCATCCGCGCAGATCACTGTCCACTACACGCTGGAAAACCTCGTCGGACGCCAGGTCCTGGGTGTCGTCAACTTTCCACCCAGACAGATCGGCCCTTTCCGTTCCGAAGTTCTGACCCTCGGTTTTGCCGACAAGAACGGCGACATTGTTCTCGCAAGCGTCGAGCAGGTCGTTCCCAATGGCGAGAGGATGTGTTGAACCGCGTGCTGTTCTGACGGTCAGGCTGGAATTTTTACCATCACGCGCAAACCGCCCATAGGGCTGTCGTCAAGCGTCACGTCGCCGCCATGGCTGCGCGCGATATCGCGGACGATGGAAAGACCGAGCCCGGTTCCGGACGCGTTGAGGTTGCGGGCTTCGTCCAGTCGGTAAAACGGCTTGAATACGTCCTCCCGCGCCTCCGGCGGCACACCCGGTCCATCATCATCGAAAATCAGCGTAATCGATTTGGGCGCCTTTCGAATCTCGATGTCCAGCGTGTTGGCGTAACGTGCCGCATTGGCTGCCAGATTACCGATCAACCGAGAATAGGCGCCGGGTCTGACGTGAAGCTCTTCAACGCCGTGCAAGTCGTAATGAAGGGTTTTTCCCTGCATCTGGAAATCATTGCTCATCTTGTCGAGCAGAGGCCTGAGCTCGAGCGTGCCCACGCTTTCCTCCGTATCATCGCGCGCAAAGGCAAGGTATGCCTCCAGCATCGACTGCATGTCGTCCACGTCCTTGTCGAGGCCTTCCAGATCGGGATTATCGCTGGCAAGAGCAAGCTGAAGCTTGAAGCGGGTGAGGATGGTGCGAAGATCGTGACTGACACCGTTCAGCATGGCGGTGCGCTGCTCCATCTGTCGCTCGATCCGCTCTCGCATCAGGATGAAGGCGAGGCCGGCTCGGCGCACTTCATCTGCGCCTCTGGGTGAGTATGCGGTGATTTTCTGACCTCGACCAAAGCTTTCAGCGGCTTTGGCCAGCGCCAGAATGGGTCTGATCTGCCCGCGCAGAAATAGAATGGATATTCCAAGCAGCACCAGCGACGCACCTCCCATCCAGACAAGGAAGATATGGGTGTTTGAGGCGTATGCCTGGCTGCGACGTGTAAAGACGCGCAATGTCTTGTTGTCGAGCTGAATACGAATTTCGACCAGGGCACCATTCCCGAACGTATCCAGCCAGAACGGTCTGCCGATTTGCTCACGGATCTGATCGGCCAGAATGGTATCGAGAATCGAGAAAAAGGGCTGAGGTCGGGGTTCGGGCAAGGCAGACTTGGGTTCGATATAAACGCTCAGATCCAGCCGTTCGCGGGCAATGCGGATAACACGCTGATAATCGTCTTCCTCCGGGTCTGTCTGGATCAGTTCGATGATTGCAGCGATGTCTCGGGTCACAGCGGCAGACAGCCGTTCCGTCACGAGTTGCCAGTGACGCTCCATGAACACCGCAGCAACAACCACTTGGAGCAGGACCATGGGCAGGATGATGATGAGCAACGAGCGGGTGTAAAGGCCTGTCGGCAGCCAGTGACGAAGCCAGCGCGTGAAGAAGCGCCACGCACGGAAGGGTGCCGTGTTTCTCAAAGCAGTCACGAGCTTGAGGTTTGCCATTATTCCGCCTGTGCGATTCGGGGGGCGTCTGCTTAATCGACGCTGAGACGGTAGCCGATCCCGCGCACGGTCTGCAAGTAAACCGGGTTGGCAGGATCTTCTTCTATCTTTCGGCGAAGGCGGTTGATCTGCACGTCAATCGTGCGCTCTCCCACATCAGCGTCTGCATCCACCAGTTCGTGGCGAGGAATGGTCTCGCCCGCACGCAGGGCAAACAGCATCATGATGTCCTGTTCGCGGTCCGTCAGGCGAATGATCTCAGCCCCCCGTCGCAACTCCTTGCGCGGTACGGAGAAATTGTAGGGCCCGAAGATGATCTGCTCCACCTTCGGGGCATCGGGAGATGCGTTGCGTCGAAGGATGTTGTTGATGCGAAGAACCAGCTCTCGGGGATCGAAGGGCTTTGCCAGATAATCGTCCGCACCGGCCTCTAGGCCTGCGATACGTGAATCGGCTTCCGAGCGTGCGGTGAGCAGAATGACGGGTACGGATTTGTTTTCGTTGAGAGACCGGGTCAGCGACAGTCCATTTTCACCGGGCATCATGACATCGAGGATGAGGAGATCAAAACGGATGCCTTCCATTTTGCGGCGCGCTTCGGCTGCATCGGCAGCGGCTGTGATCCGATAGCCCTTTTCGCCGAGAAAGCGTTGGAGAAGAGCGCGGATGCGCGCATCGTCATCGACGATAAGAAGGTGAGGGGCGTCATCTTCGGCCAGTGGCTGCTTCGTCGTGCCATTCTGCATGATTACTCCTTTGCCTCCGTTGTCTGGTCGTTTGCAGCTGGCCTGTCCGTTACCGAATCACGCATCCGCGCCAGAAATTCTCTGACGGATGCACGTGCCTCCGGCTGCATCCCTTGCAGGGCGCGATCGATACGTCGGGATTGCGGATCGCTCAGAGCCAACGCCAGTTCACGCCCCGTCAATGTAGGATAGAGCCTGCGCTGCCGACGATCTTCCGGGCCTGCCATCTGGCGAATATAACCGTCATCGATCAATTGCTTTAGGACACGGGCCAAGCTCTGCTTGGTGATCTGCAACGTGTCCAGAAGATCGGCGACGGTCATGCCCGGGTTGCGGCACACGAAATAGACGACGCGGTGATGGGCTCTGCCATAGTCCAGTTTGGACAGGATGACATCCGGGTCGGACACGAAATCGCGATAGGCGAAAAAGAAAGCTTCGATCGTGTCGAAGTCGATCTTGCTGTCATCGACATGCGGAAGAGCTGGGTTTTGTTTGCCGGCAGTCTTTTTCATCGATTGGGCAGGCACTGTCGTTCCTTTTTACTGCAACCAAGCTTTCGCACCACCTAGCGCTGCGACCCCTTCACCCGCCCTGACACCACCTGCGAGGCACTGGTAAGATCGAGATGGCGGACACTAGCCCAAAAACAATGTCGCAGGGAGGACGTTTGCAATCATTTTCTGTTGCGTTCGATAATATGCTGATGAACCCATATCAACGCAATTGTGCATCCGTTTTCCATCAACGCAAAAAGAGCGCGGTGTGACCGCGCTCTTCTGGTTGGTGCTGGTGACGAACATTATTCGTAAACGTAGACGATCCGACGCGTGCTCGGCTCGACCAGGACGGCGCGGTCGTTGACGCGAACATAACGATATTCGTAGTCTGGAATATTGGTCAGGCGCGCATCGGCCGGGACCATGCCACCAATCGCAACATCGCCGTCTATGGAGACGACTTCACCGGGGTGAGCGTCGATATAGGTCATGACCTGCTCTGGCGGATCAACTTCTCCGACGCGACCAAGGTTTGGATCACCTGGGTTTGGCTCGGCCTGAACATCCGATGTTTTCTGGTAGGTCACAACGGGGACGTTCACTTCGGAGCGACGCTCGCGCAGGATGACGGGTGCGCCCTCGTACATAACGTTCAGATAGTCGGCGTTGGCCCAACCGCGCACGCCGTTGACTTCGATCCGGCACCATTCGCTGCCGTCCATGCAGCCATCAAGCACAGCCTCACTGCCGCGTGTTGCAAGACCCACTTCAGGATAGTCTTCGCCTGGACCGGACCGCACGGAAACGTCTGATGCGGTGGTTGCGACCATGGCCGCATTCGCATATCCGGCCAGCAGCGCAAACGCACCACCGGCGATCATGACTTTAAACTTGTTGTTCATATGTCTCACTCCTTTGAAGACTGGGGCATGAACGCACGAGTTACGGGTCTGTTCCCATTTCCGTGATTGCTAAAGTTGTGCTTTGGATGGCGCCATCCGCCCGTTTGTCAGCGATGATAGACGTGCGAGTTTGATTGTGCCGTGGAGTTTGTCCGTTTATAGACAGCCGTTGTTTTCGAAGAAAAGGATGAAATCATGGGTAAGTTACAGGCGGGCATTATTCCCGTAACGCCGTTCCAACAGAACTGCACGATCCTTTTCGACGAAGACACAAAGGAAGGCGTGATTGTCGATCCCGGCGGCGATGTGGATGTCATTATCCAGACGGTGACCGAAAACGGCGTGATGCTGAAAGAAATATGGCTGACGCACGGTCATCTCGATCATGCCGGGGGGGCCAAGGACTTGAAGGAGAAGCTTTCGCTGCCGATCATAGGTCCGCACGAAGATGACAGACCGCTTCTCGAGCGTATCGAAGTCCAGGCGCAGACCTATGGAATTTCCGGCCTCCGGAACGTGCTTTCAGACAGGTGGCTGAATGACGGCGATGTGGTCTCATTCGGTGAGCACCATTTCGAAGTTCTGCATTGCCCGGGTCATGCGCCAGGCCATGTGATCTATTACAATCGTGCTCAGGCCTTCGCGCATGTCGGTGACGTCCTGTTCTCAGGGTCGATCGGCCGTACCGATCTTCCGGGCGGCAATCACGAGCAATTGCTGGCATCCATCCGCGACAAGGTTCTGCCTCTAGGCGATGACGTCGGCTTCATTTGTGGCCATGGTCCAGGCGGGCGGATTGGCGAAGAGCGCAGGACGAACCCCTATCTGCAGGGGATTTACGCTGGTCAAAAAGGTGCTGGGCAGGAAGAGAAAACCAAGCCTGCGTGATCGGCTTTCAGGCTTAGGTATCTGTGCACCGCCGCATAAAAAAACCCGGCATTCCTGCCGGGCTTCAACGAGAAAAGAATGCCGTCAGGGTCAGCCATCAATCTGCAGATTGACTGCCTTCGGTCCCTTGCCACGACGATCCGGTTCAGTGTCGAAGCTCACTTTCTGGTTTTCTGATAGTGCGGACAGGCCGGAAGCCTGTACGGCAGAGATGTGAACAAAAATATCGGCGCCACCATTGTCTGGCTTGATGAAGCCGAAGCCCTTGTCGGTATTGAAGAATTTAACGGTGCCAGTCTCGGCCATGCATCAGGTCCTTTTCGCTCCGCCCGTGTTCAGCTCCAGGCAGCATTACAGTTTTGCCCGTGAGGGCGTACGGCAGGCAGTTTTGTTGAGAAAATGGACCTTGCGTGGAAAGCTTTGTTTGACGTTCTGATCAACGTTATTTTGTCCCCGCCGCTCGGAGTTTTATGTCCCCGAAGCATTTGTTTTATAGGCCTTCCCATGCTCGCAACTTGCCCGAACCCCAACAGATTGCTGTGTTTATTTAAAATTGGCAAGCAAAAGTTTTTAGACCTGCGGAGGCCTCGCAGCGGCTGTGAAAGCGGCTAACGGCAGGACTGGCAGAATTTTTCTCGTGCTTTCGATGTTCAGAAAAGAAAACATCGCGGCCTGTGGAATTTCACGTCTAATTTCGCGTGCTGGCAGTCAATTCTGTTGCCATATAAATGTTTGGAGAATGTTTATGTTTCAGCGATGACACGGTTGTCTCGCCGCTTGAAAACTTCCGGCACCAATTCTACCAGCAGTATAGCAGCGAAAATGATGGCGCAGCCGATATATCCGATGGCCGGGATTGTTTCATTCAGAAAAATCGTGGCAAACAACGCGCCGAACAAGGCTTCTGACGACAGAAAAATGGCCGCTTGCGGTGCAGTCGTGTAGCGCTGCCCGATAACCTGAAGCACGAAGGCAAGGCCTGACGAGACAAGTCCTACGTAGAGAATTTCCCGTATCGATGCCTCAATGGCTGCGTAGTTGATGGGCTCAATAAAGATGCCGATCAGCATGCTAAGGATGGCGCAGACGGCAAACTGCGTGCATGAGAGTGCAAGCGGACGATTGCTCTGCATGACAAAGCGTCCCGCGAGCGTAATTTGGATGGCCCAGAAAACCGCGCAGATGATGCTCAGCGTGTCGCCTGTCGTCAGCCGCGTCATGCCGCCGCCTGACAGAAGGAAGATGCCGCACAGCATCATCAGCGCGCCCGGCCAAACGATCCAGTGTGGATTGCGGCGGTAGACGACGACGGCGATGACCGGAACGAAGATGACGTAGAGCGCTGTCAAAAAGCTGGAATTGGTGACGGTGGTGGTCAGCAGGCCGATCTGCTGAGTAATGGCGCCCAAAAACAATGCGACACCGACAAGCATGAATGTCTTTGTTTCAGCAAAGCTGGGCTGCGATCCCATCCGTCGGCTTTCCATCATGGCAAAAGGCAGGACGGCGAGAGCCGCGATGGCGAAGCGAAGTCCGACGAACCAGAAAGGCCCGATGCTGGCCATGGCGGTCGACTGCGCGACGAAGCCTCCACCCCAGATCGCTGCAGCGAGCAAGAGAACGAGGTTGGCTTGAATGCGCGTCATGGAACCACCAGAGGTAAAGCACACGCAATCGCGCGTGGTCTCGAATGCGAATTTCGAGACGCTCTAGCAGCTTGGTATGGCAAGGGCAAGAACAGCAACCCTGAGAGACAGGACCTGTTCTCGTGTCAGTGACGACGGTGGCGCCACGATGTTTCGCGAATGCTGTTGAAGGTCACAATCAGTCCGCCAACTGCCATGGTGACGAAGCCCGCGATCACCAGCCCGATGACGAGAATTCGATCCGAAGCCTTGGAAATGGGCGCCGAGGCAATGGCCGAAGTCTTGATATAATCGATATCGGCGGCATGCGATGTGGTGGCCAATCCTGCCGCCATAGTGATGATGACGATCACGGCAGCCAGCGCCATCCACAGCGAGAAAAGGGCGCGCTGCGTTCTCAGTCGGGCATCCGAATTCCGATTATTGAGAAGCATTGTCCCGGTCCTTTGCACGTTTGCAGTGCCGATATTGAAAGAGCGTGGCACAGTTCTGCGCGACATGCTTAAAAGAGCTTTTGAAATGGACGCCAAGTGGACCGAAATCAGACAGTTCGGCGCATTTATTGAGGCGATATCAAGGCATCGGTTAACACGATGTTAACGCCGTCAAATTCCACGTTTTCCGAAGGTTCTAACCGGTTTCGCCGCTGGTGCTGCGCGCCCGGCATTAAGGCGTGTTTCATGTTCCGGCTGGAGGCGAGGCGGGCCGAAAGCTTCAGGAAAACGCTCGTTGAAGGTGGTGGGTGCCAGCTCAGGTCTTGCAAGTGCATAGCCCTGCATCAGCGCCACGCCAAGGTCCACGCAAAGCTCGATTTCCCTTTCATCCTCCAGGGCCTCGAACACCGGTTCGATATTTTCCTTCGCGAATTGCTTGACAATATAGCGAAGGAGGGCGGCACCGGCGGAATTGCGCATGAACTGCCGTGCCCAGGCCGCTTCGAATTTCACATAGTCAGGCTTCATCAACTTGACGCGCTCGATGTCGGAAACGCCCGCGCCAAAATCTGCGATGGCAACACGAAAGCCCATGGCACGCATGTGGTCGGCAAAATCCGAGACGAGCGTGGTATCGGCATTCTTCTCGGCAATCTCGCAGACAATACGGTCCGGGGTCATGCCCGCTTCATGCGCGGACAGGCGCATGCGCTCGACTTCCTGGCGCATCTTGCTCGGGGTGCGAAACAGGCCTGGATGGAAGTTGACGAAGATCCGCGTACGTGACCGCTCTAGCGCGCCGGTGTTGAGAATATGGATGGTGCGTAGAATGCTGTCGATCGCCTCGATGTCATCACCAGGGACCTGACGAAACAACTGTGCTGGCGGGATGAGTTCTGAACCTTGATAGGGCCGCACGAGACCTTCGAAGGAATCGATGTCGAGGCGTCCATTGGAGAGGCGGCGGAAGATGGGTTGGAGCGCAGATTTCAGGGTGAACCCGCCATAGGTCGTAGACCAGGAGCCGTCGGATTCTCGCATCAGATTTGCAAAAATGCTTTTTGGTGCCACGGCGTTCTGTCCGGGAAATCATGTCTACGGGGCACCATAACACACAAAGCGTTACGGGCTAGTTAAGCGATGTTTAAAGTACGCTGATGGTAATGTTTTCATGGCATGTGCCCTTGAAACCCGGTACGTCTTTCGACATACCACTTTGCGCAGAAGGCGACAGTCGCAAGCTTCTGCCGATGTCAATTTCAACAGGACCGATAAAAATGGCCTTCCTTGCCGACATTCTCTCCCGCGTAAAGCCCTCCGCCACCATCGCCGTTTCCCAAAAAGCCCGTGAGTTGCAGGCTCAGGGTCGTGATGTGATTGGCCTCGGTGCAGGCGAGCCGGATTTCGATACGCCCGACAACATCAAGGAAGCCGCGATTGCCGCTATCAATGCTGGCAAAACGAAATACACGCCTGTTTCGGGCATTCCCGAGTTGCGCAAAGCGATTGCCGAAAAGTTCAAGCGCGAAAATGGTCTGGACTACAAGCCCGAGCAGACGATTGTCGGGACGGGTGGAAAGCAGATTCTTTTCAACGCCTTCATGGCGACGCTTAACCCTGGCGACGAAGTTGTTATTCCAACACCTTACTGGGTCAGCTACCCGGAAATGGTATCGATCTGCGGTGGTACGCCGGTTTTCGTTCACACCACGCTGGAAGGCAACTTCAAGCTGACGGCGGCGGAGCTGGAAAAGGCGATCACACCGAAGACCAAGTGGTTCCTCTTCAACTCGCCATCCAACCCTTCCGGTGCTGCCTACAGCCACGACGAGTTGAAGGCGCTGACGGATGTGTTGGTAAAGCACCCGCATGTCTGGGTTTTGACAGACGACATGTATGAGCATCTGACCTATGGTGACTTCAAGTTCGTCACGCCGGTGGAAGTGGAGCCTTCGCTCTATGACCGCACGTTGACCATGAACGGCGTTTCCAAGGCCTATGCGATGACCGGCTGGCGTATTGGTTATGCGGCTGGCCCGTTGCAGCTGATCAAGGCCATGGATATGATCCAGGGCCAGCAGACCTCCGGTGCGACATCCATCGCGCAATGGGCGGCTGTGGAAGCGCTGAACGGTACGCAGGACTTCATCCCGGCCAACAAGAAAATCTTCGAAGGCCGCCGTGATCTGGTTGTTTCGATGCTGAACCAGGCCAAGGGCATCACTTGCCCGATGCCGGAGGGTGCGTTCTACGTCTACCCGTCCTGCGCCGGCCTGATCGGCAAGACCGCGCCATCCGGCAAGGTTATCGAGACGGATGAGGATTTCGTGACCGAGCTTTTGGAAACGGAAGGCGTTGCAGTGGTTCATGGCTCAGCCTTCGGTCTCGGCCCCAACTTCCGCATCTCCTATGCGACATCTGAAAAGTTGCTGGAAGAGGCTTGTAACCGGATTCAGCGCTTTTGCGCAAACTGCCGTTAAGCATCGATCGAATTAGGAGAAAGCCCGGCAGCGATGTCGGGCTTTTTTGTTTCACAGCCCCAGAAACAGCAGCATCATAAACGTTGCAAAGAGAATGAAGTGGGTCATGCCCTCGATGGCATTCGTTTCGCCGTCGTTGAGGTTGATCGCGGCGACGATGAGGGTGATGAAAACCATGACGGTCTGCACCGGCGTCATCGCCATGATGAAGGGCTGGCCGGTGTACAGCGCAATGCCTTCCATAACCGGCACCGTCAGAATGACCGTGGAAAGCGAAGCGCCCATGGCGATGTTGACGACAGATTGCATGCGGTTGCGCAATGCCGAGCGCATTGCGGTCATGATTTCAGGCGCGGCCGAAATGGTCGCAACCACAACCGCCATCAGTGCGGGTGGCGCGCCGCTTCCTTCCAGGCCGTGGCTGAGGAAAGCCGACATGAATTCCGCCAGCACACCGATGATGACGACGCCCGCGAGAATGATTGCAATCGAATAGGATGCCGGACCGTCTTCGTCCTCTTCTTCAGCCTCTGCCTGTTGTTCTGCTGCGGTCTTTTTCCGTTCGGTGCGCGGATATCGATAGCTGAAAAAGTAGCTGTGAGGACCGACCTGCATTTTCAGGAACAGCGCATAAAGCGCAATCATGGCGCCGATGGTGAACATGGAATAAAAATGCCATTTCGCATCGGGAATGAATTCCGGCACGATCATCGATATGCCCATGGCGGTCAGGATCATCACGCCGTATGTGCGGGCGGAATCGTCGTTATAGGGCTGCTCGCCGTGGCGAAGGCCGCCAAGAAGGGCTGCGATACCGAGAATACCGTTGATGTCGATCATCACCGCCGAGTAGATCGTATCGCGCACGAGCGTGGGAGAGGTCGATTCGCTCATGATGATGGCGAGGATCAGAACTTCTACGGCCACCGCCGACAGTGTCAGGATCATCGTCCCGTATGGATCGCCAACTTTGGCGGCGAGGATTTCCGCATGGTGCGCAACCCGCATGGAAACGAGGATAATCACCCCGATGAGCGCTGCCGCAATGACAAAGGACAGCGCCTTGCTGCCATCCAGAAATGCGTGCTCTGCAAAATACGCGGCAATGGCGCAGGGGACTGCGGCAAGCAGCATGCGCTCTTGTTTCAGCGCTGTGGCGACTGACATGGTTGCCCTTCCGTATTACTATCTGATGGGTGGGCGATGCGCCGTAATAGGCAGGTTTGCACATTTGGCATTTTGGTAGGATAGTGGTTGAAGGACATGGCGACAAAGCCGCACTCTGGTCCTTCAATGCACGGTTGCGGCAAAGGTTGCCACTGGCCTTCAATGTATCTGGAGGAAGTGTACATGACCAAAGTTGTATATGAAGTTGTGGAGCATGACGGCGGCTGGGCTTACCGGATGAACGGGGCCTATTCCGAAGCCTTTCCCACGCATTCGGATGCCGTGGAAGCCGCTCGCATCGCGGCTGCGGAACAGCAGGTTGGCGGCGAGGACGAGGAAATCTACTATCAGGATGAGCGCGGTCGCTGGCATATCGAACACAGCCAAGGCGGTGACAGGCCGGAAGCCGAAGTGGTTGATACCTTGCCCTAGGGAGCTTCGTTTTAACGAGGAAGCGCCCTAACTGAGAGCGGCAAATAAAAGAAGCGCCGCGCCCTTAGGTGAAGGACGCAGCGCTGGTTCTCAGTTTAGCCGAGGGCAGGGTAGTCGGTGTAGCCTTCTGCGCCACCACCATAGAATGTCTGCTGGTTCGGCTCGTTTAGCGGAGCATCGTCTTTCAGGCGCTTGACCAGGTCCGGATTGGCGATGAATGCCTTGCCGAACGCGATGGCATCAGCCTTGCCGCTTTCTGTGGCTGCGAGAGCGCTTTCGCGGTCGTAACCATTGTTGGCAATCCAGAGACCCTTGCCACCTGCATCGCTGTAAGTGGCCTTCAGCGCGGCGTAGTCGAATGGCTTGTCTCCCTGTTTGAAGTCACGAGGACCACCAGTTGCCCCTTCGATCACGTGGATGAAGGCGAGACCACGGCTTCCGAGTTCCTTGACCACATATTCAAACAGCGGCTGCGGGTTGTCCTCGTAAATGTCGTTTGCTGGTGTTACCGGAGAAAGGCGGATGCCTGTGCGACCAGCGCCGATTTCCTTGGCAACAGTATCGACCACTTCAAGCAGGAAGCGTGCTCGGTTTTCGATCGAGCCGCCATAGTCGTCCGTGCGCTGATTGGTGCCAGTCTTCAGAAACTGGTCGATAAGATACCCGTTGGCCGCATGGATTTCGACGCCATCAAACCCAGCGTCGAGCGCTGCGCGTGCACCGGTGCGGAAGTCATCAAGAATAAGGGGGATTTCATTAAGGCCGATTTCCCGTGGTTCGGACGTGTCTGCAAAGCCCCCGGTGCCGTCATCATTGATGATATAGGTCTTTGACTTCGCCTTGATCGGGGAGGGAGCGACCGGTTGGCCACCATGCGGCTGAAGTGATGTGTGGGAAATACGGCCTACATGCCAGATTTGAGCAACGATTTTGCCGCCCGCCTTGTGCACCACGTCGGTGACCTGCCTCCAGCCATCGACCGCTTCCTGCTTGTAAAGACCGGGGACGTCTGCGTAACCCTGTCCCTGCTGAGAAACCGGGGTTCCCTCTGTTACGATCAAGCCAGCGCCTGCACGCTGCTCGTAATAGGTCGCGTTGAGATTGTTGGGAATGGCACCTGGTGAACGGTTACGCGTCAGTGGGGCCATTACGACACGGTTTGCAAGTGCGATATCGCCTGCCTGTGCAGGCTCGAACAGTTTTGTCATGGGATCGTGCTTTCTCTTCTGGTTGATAGAGAGCGCCTGAACGGCACCTAAAGCTTCTGGTTCAGATAGGTCAGAAAAGTCGTGATGTTTTCTTCGTCGCGCTCATAGAGGTTCCATTGCCCAACCTTGCGCGACCGTATCAATCCTGCTGCCTGCAAGGCTGCGAGGTGGGAGGATACCGTCGATTGGGACAGGCCGCTGATCTCAAACTGATGAGCGCACACCCCCATGGTGAAAGGATGTGCCTGGTTGAAATGCCGTTCCGGCTCTTTCAGCCATTCGAGGAATTTCAGCCGCATGGGATGTGCAATGGCCTTCAAGGCGTCTTCGTGGTTCATCTCGTTTCCGTGTATCTATCCATACCGATATTTATATCGACAAAACTCGATATCAAGGGCCGTACTTCTTTTAATTCGGCTGGGCAAAAAAAAGGCCGCTGGATTTCTCCGCGGCCTGACAGTTTGAAGGTTAAAACCTCCAGAGGGGAACAGCTGCCCGACACAAAAAGCATCTGCAGCAGCTGACTTCAATATGGAAAGTGAAGGGGCCGACAACAAGGTCTATTCATGTCGTAAATGGCTTGTTTTGCAGAAAATTATTGCAGGTAAAAAAAGAGGGCCACCGGATTGCTCCAGGGCCCTTATAAGTGTGAAGGTTAAATAACCTCCAGAGGGGAACAGCTGACGCGGCGGAACTGGGAGGAAAAGCCGCCGTGTGCATCAGCTGTGTGCGATATGGTGCTTTTTTGGGCAGCATTCAACTCTTTTTTGTGCACAACAGCCTTGCGTCCCACGCATCACTCTCATTCACTGTCATATTTATTTCGCAAATCGATGAGTGAAACCGGCTGCTTTCTGCAAAAGTCGATTCTAATAATGTCATGATTTCAAACGGTTTTAAGCTTATTTTTTGATTCTCGCCGAAATCAGAAATTCCAGTTGCGAGCCTTTGCGACAACGAAATCCCGGAAGACTTTCAGTTTCGCGGCATTCTTGAGTTCGTCCGGGTAGCAGAAATAGGTATCGAACGATGGAATATCTGCGGGTAGAGACAGCTGGATGAGGCCCGGGTCACGCCCGACGATATAGTCCGGTAGGCAGGCAATACCGATTCCCAGCAGGCAGGCTCGTTTGATTGATGTCTGGCTGTTGATCTGCAAATGCGCAATGCGTGTGTTGTCGGACGAGCGACCGGCATTTTCCAGCCAGTTGACATCCAGAAGATAGTTCGGCGCCGGTTCGCCAAAGGAGATGATCTTGTGGGTATCCAGATCCTCGATCGACTGCGGCTCTCCATAGCGGTTGATGTAGGAGGGCGCTGCATAGACGTGCATGTGCACCGTAAACAGCTTGCGCTGAATGAGATCCGATTGCTGCGGCTGACGCAGACGAATGGCACAGTCGGCGTGGCGCATGTTCACATCCAGTTCCTCATTGTCGAGGATGAGCTGGATCGACATCTCGGGGTAAAGCTGAAGAAATTCCTGCACCTTGTCCGTCAGCCATCCCTGACCGAGGCCAACAGTGGTGGTGACACGCAGCTTGCCGCTGGGTTTTTCTGTCGTTTCCGTCAACTGCATCTTGACGGTTTCGAGCTTCAGCAGAACGTCATGTGCTGTTCTATAGAGTAATTCACCCTGTTCAGTGAGGATAAGCCCGCGTGCGTGACGGTGAAACAGTTTGACGCCGACATCCTGCTCCAGCGCGCTGACTTGGCGGCTGATGGCCGATTGGGACAGATGCAGCTTGTCTGCGGCGTGTGTGAAAGAGCCTGCTTCGGCTGCAGCATGAAATATGCGCAGTTTGTCCCAGTCCAATGGCATAGGCATGCGGGTTGTACCCTTTCTTATTCAGCAGCAACCGCAAGCGGGGCTTGCGCTGCGAGGAATCGTTCCGCTTCTAGGGCGGCCATGCAGCCCATGCCAGCGGCGGTAATGGCCTGCCGGTATGTGTCATCCGTCACGTCACCGGCGGCAAATATGCCGTCGACGTTCGTGGCCGTCGAATCGGGTGCCGTCCACATATAGCCGTTCGGCTTCAGTTTCAGCTTATCCTTGAAGAGTTCGACCGCAGGCGCATGGCCAATGGCAACGAACACGCCATGGACGGGCATCTCTGTGATCTCACCTGTCTTCGTGTTGCGAATACGGGCACCTGTCACCGATGGCGGCATTGGGTGCTTGGCCGGGGTGCCGGTGATTTCGGCAATCTCGCTGTTCCAGACGATGTTGACGTTTGCCTTCGCGAAAATGCGTTCCTGAAGGATTTTCTCGGATCGGAAGCTGTCGCGACGGTGAACCACCGTCACGGTCTTGGCGATGTTGGAGAGATAGAGCGCCTCTTCCACGGCGGAGTTGCCACCTCCGACGACGATCACGTCCCTGTTGCGATAGAAGAAGCCGTCGCAGGTCGCGCAGGCGGAAACGCCGAATCCCTGAAATTGCTGTTCGCTTTCGATGCCGAGCCACTTGGCCTTGGCACCGGTGGAGATGATCAGCGTATCAGCTGTCCAAACTGCGCCGGAATCGGTCTTGACCGTGAACGGGCGGCGGGTGGTCTCTACCTCTGTTACCAGATCGTTGACGATCTGTGCACCCACATGCGTCGCCTGCTTCAACATCTGGTCCATCAGCCATGGACCCTGGATCGGGTCCGCATAGCCTGGATAATTTTCCACATCGGTGGTGATCATCAACTGCCCACCCTGTTCCATACCGGCAATCAGCACGGGCTCCAGCATGGCGCGGGCTGCGTAAATTGCAGCCGTGTAACCAGCGGGGCCGGAGCCGATGATCAAAACCTTGGCGTGGCGGGCAGACATGGAGCGTTCCTTTCAAAACAGGGGATTGGGAGTTGGGAGCCGATGTGATCGCTCAACCACGTTACACCCCTTCAATGCTTGGTATTTAAGAGGGTCCAGTGCAGATATTCAAGGGCAGCCTTGCGTTACCAACAGGGCATAAGGCTGTGAACACGCAATTTTGTGTCGCGACGTTGAAGGATTATTGCGAATCCCGTCGTGAAGAGTAGAAGGAAGCATTCCAGATCACTCAAGGAAGAGCATAGTGGCAAGCGTTGAACTTGATGCCATCGATCTAAAAATACTGCGCGAATTACAGCTTGACGGACGCATGACAAATGTCGACCTTGCAGACCGCGTCGGCATTTCCGCGCCCCCATGTCTGCGGCGGGTGCGCAAGCTGGAAGACGCTGGTATCATCGAAGGATACCATGCCATGCTGAACGCGCCCAAACTCGGCTTCGATCTCGTGGCGTTCTGCATGGTAGGCCTGAAGCGGCAATCCGAAGCCAACCTCAAAGCCTTCGCTGCCGTGACCGAGCGATGGTCACTGGTCCGTCAAGCCTGGATGGTCTCCGGTGACAGCGATTTCCTGCTTCACTGCGTGGCCGAAAACCTCACCCAGTTTCAGGATTTCGTCATCGAAGTGCTGACGGCCGACGAGCATGTGGATACCGTCAGGACCATGCTGACGATAAGGCAGGTGAAGAGGGCAGGGCTTGTTGGCGTGTAGGCACGTTGACCTACTCCCAGTCTATGGGCGTCATAAAACCTAGATCGACGAGTTGTTTTGAGCTTATGAACCGCGTCGAGACGTTTTCATCATAAAGGTCGATGGCACCCTTTTGCTCGATTTCCTCCAGAAGCTTCACATAGTGCGCCGAGCCGCCGAAGTGCTGTTTTTCGCGAACGGCTTCCGCGATCTTGTCCTTATAATCCACGAAAAACTTGAAGTGTAACAGAACGCCCCAAGTTTCCGGGAAGTTGCGGCCATATGGTAGAGGCCTGTGAGGACTGCTGCCGAAATAGCAGCTTTCGTCCCAATAAATGACGGGGTATTTCATCAATTCGTTTTCTTCGCCAAACCTGCGGTTGCGCGGGCCGCCCTTGATACTCACGCCACGCTTCTCGATTGTTAGATCGTAGCCCTCCACATCCAAATGGTCCGAAATCTGCCATGGTTGGGCGTCAGGGTTGTAATCGCCGGCAGCAAGATCGCTGTACATATCCAGCATTGGCGCAGCCAGACGTTTGTCGCCCGCAGCTTCCAATGCTTTTATCAAATCGGAAATTGAGTGGGTCTCGCTGTCTGCGAAGATCAGAAACTCATCGGAATCGACGTTTACGTACCATTTGTCTTTGCCATAAATGTCGAATAGTTGCTCACGCCATTGCCGTCCGCGTCTCGCTTCAGAGTAGCGAATTGGCGACGTCCAGAGGTCGACATCGGGTTGGTCCAGCAGGAATTCCCGGGTGCCATCGGTGGAAGCGTCATCCACAACGATGAAGCGAGATACTCCGAGCGACCTGTAGTGATCGAGGAACTTGGAAATCAAATGAATGTCGTTGTGGCATATGACGACGACATCACAGCCACTGTCGCTCAGACGGGTGCTTTGCTTTGCCAGATCCATTGGCACCTTTTGACGAGATCTTTTTTCTCTGGCAGCAATTCGCCAGGTTTCGTATGTCGTTTTCAACGTGTCGACAAAGCTTCGGGCGGGAATTTCAGTAAGTTTTGGAAAGTATGGCATTCGATGATCTCGGAAGGAAAGAGCGAACGGCGTCATTTGCTATCCGCTGTTTCGCCTGTAAACCAGACGTTCTATCCGGTCGCATTTGATGATGTTGTGTTAAATCTCGCTGCGCAACATTTTTGCAAAAAACATTAGGCCGATGAGGCCCGAAGTTCTGCGAGAGAGGTTTCTTCACCGAATTTCGCTCACTTTTTACCAGCGTTTAGCACAAAAGCGGAATTTTACGTAACAAAACCTTTGCTTGGTGGCGCAGTGTGGGTAATTGATGTCGCAGATTTACGGGACAAATGGGCCTCCCGAGATGATACTCACGTTCTAGGTGTCTTTGTGAAGAAAATTTTACGGTCTGCCAAGAGGCGTTTCCTCGAATTGGTCAATGCAAAATCCATAACCGTAGAAGGCCTGAAAATTGTCATTGAAAAGGGTGTGATACCCGAAAATGTCCGGCAGGAACTTCTTCGAGACAAATACGAAGATACCGAGCGAAACCTCCTGCTGACTTTTCTGAAGCCTGGTATGCGCGTGCTGGAGATTGGTACCGGCATCGGCTTCATTAGCTTACTGGCTGCACGGATCGTGGGCGACCAAAATGTCTTCTGCTACGAGGCGAATGCATCTTTGGAAGCCATCATTCGCAAGAACCATGTGCTCAATGCATTGACGCCATCACTGACAATGCGGGCTGTCACGACGGATGGCCAGGACGTGGTCTTTTATCAAAGCGATAACGTGATCTCCTCGAGTGTCTACGACAGACAGCGCAACGACCGCAAAACGGTGGTTAAAAGTGTCGCGTTTCATGCTATTCTGGAGGAAATTGATCCAGATGTTCTCGTCATGGATGTCGAGGGCGCAGAAATCGATTTGCTCGCTTTGCCTTCTCTTAAAAATATTCGCCATATCATCGTAGAGCTTCATCCTCACATCGTTGGACAGGAGCAGATCGACGCTCTATTGGTTCATCTCAAGCAAAATTGTAATTATTCCGTCGTCGCACGGGATAGAAAAACTGTCTATCTTCAATCCATTGTTGCCCGCGATGCATGAAAAACTCGATCTCTCCGCCTTCATCATCTGCCTGAATGAAGAGGCTTATCTCGGTAACTGCATCGAGAGCCTTGAGGAATGCGCTGAGATCGTGATTGTCGATTCCGGTTCGACGGATGGGACGCAGGCGCTCGTGCAGTCCTACATCGATAAGGGTTGGCCTATCAGGTTCATGTTCGAGCCTTGGCGCGGATATGCGGGACAGAAGCAGTTCGCGTTGGAGCAGTGCACACAGCCCTGGTGCCTCAACATCGATGCGGATGAACGGCTGGATGGTGCGTTGCGCGCGGCGCTGCCGGATTTGTTGTCGGCATCGGACACAATTGTCGGCTGGAGAGTGGCCCGCAGGCCTTACCTCATCGGGTACGGCTATTCGCCGGTCAATGTGCGTGAGCGCAAGAACCTTCGGCTCATCCGCTCAGGCAAAGGTTCATATGATCTTACCCAGAAAGTGCACGAGGGGATTGTGCCGAGGGGGATGGTGCAGGCAGCGGACAAGGGAAGCCTGCTCCATTATCGTCCCCTCATCATTGACGAGCAGGTGCTGAAGGAAAACAAATATTCGACCCTGAAAGCCGACCAGCAGTTTGCCGAAGGGCGAGATGCCCATCTTTCAGATCTTCTGTTTTCTCCGATGCTGTATTTCCTTCGCCTGTATTTTCACAATGGTCTGTGGCGCTGCGGCGTGCCCGGCTTCATCGAAGCGGCAACGGGCGGCGTCTACGCGTTTCTGACGCAGGCAAAAATTTATCAGCGTCACGCGCTGAAGCGACGGCCCAATGTCGATGATATGGAGCGGACGAGGAATACAAAATGAAAGTCCTGCACATTCATTTCGGAAAAGACGGAGGTGCGGAACGCTTTTTTGTGAATCTCGTCGGTGCGTTGGGCGAGCAGGGAGTGGAGCAGCGTGTTCTGATCCGCCCCGGCAGGAGTTGGAAGACGGCAATCGCAAACACCGCGATTGTTTACGAAGGCGTGTTCAGGCGCATTTCGCTGTCGCGGTTCCTGTTATCATGGCGTCTCAAGCGCATCCTCAAAGAATTCAAACCAGACGTGATCATGACATGGCAATTGCGTGCCAGCCGCTTCATGCCGAACGTCAAAACAGCCCTTCGAATCTCCCGGCTTGGGGATTACCCGGAACATCTGGATTACTATCGGAACTCCGAAGTTCTTGTTTGCATCACACCTGATATGGCCGATCGTGTGAGGCGCATGGGCTGGACGCGCCGCATCGAGGTTATTCCCAATTTCAGCAATGCGGCACCCGTTGCTCCGATCGCCCGGAGTGCGCTGGATACGCCACAGAATGCTTTCGTCGTCGTGGCCATGGGTCGTTTCGTAAAGCGCAAGGGCTTCGCGCATCTCATCCGCGCCATCAAAGACATAGACGGTGCCTATCTCTGGCTTTTGGGAGACGGGCCCGAGCGCGAGGAACTGATCAAACTGATTGATGAGCTTGGTCTGCATGAGCGTATCAAGCTACCGGGTTGGAAGACCGACGCCTACGCCTATCTCAATGCTGCAGATGTTTTTGCGATCACATCTTTGCATGAGCCGCTCGGGAATGTCTGTTTTGAAGGATGGGGTGCGGGCAAGCCGACGGTGGCGTTTCGTGCCGAAGGTCCATCTTTCGTCATGACGGACGAAGTCGATGCCTTGATGGTGGATTGTGGAGATGAAGAGGGTCTGCGCATTGCCATCAGCCGGCTGAGGGATGACCAGGACCTTCGTGCCAAGCTTGTCGAAGGTGGATATGCAACAACACGCAGCCGGTTCTCCAAGCAGGCCATCACAGCCTCCTATATGCAACTGTTTGAAGAGGCGGCAAACAAGTGAGAGTCTGCCATTTTCATTTCGGTAAAGATGGTGGCGCGGAGCGCTTCTTCGTCCACCTCGTTAATGCGTTGGCAAAACGTGGCGTCGAGCAGAGTTGCGTCATTCGCAAAAATCGGGTCTGGCGCAAAGATATCGAGACAGTGGCGCGTATTACGCAGAGCAATTTCCGTAATCTCTCATTGGATCGAATCCTGCTTCCCCTCAAAGTTCGCGCCATGGCGCAGACGTCCAAACCGGATGCGCTCATGGCGTGGGCACCGCGGGCCAGCGAATTGATGCCGAACTATAGAGGCTGCATCAAACTTTCGCGCCTCGGCGACTACCCACCCAAGCTGGATTATTTCAAGAATTCGGACATCCTCGTCTGCAACACGCCCGGCATTGGCGAGCATGTTCGGGCGTTGGGGTGGACGCGCGGTGTGGAAATAATCTCCAATTTCACCGACACGCAGGTCGTCGCGCCGGTGTCGCGCGCTGCTCTCGATACCCCTGAGGGAGCACCGGTGGTGATGAGCATGGGGCGCTTCGTGAAGCGCAAGGGGTTTCACACGCTGATCGATGCGGTCGCTGCCCTGCCGGGTGTCTATCTTTGGCTGGCGGGTGATGGCGAGGAGCGGGAACGTCTGGAAGCGCAGGTCGATACGCGCGGTATGCGTCAGCGCGTTCGCTTTCTCGGTTGGCAGGATGATGCACGCCCCTACGTGTCGGGCGCCGACATCTTCGTCATGCCCTCCAGCCACGAGCCGCTGGGTAACGTTATTCTAGAGGCCTGGGCACAGAAAAAGCCGGTTGTATCCTCCAAATCCGAGGGGCCGCTTTGGTTCATGCAGGATGGTCGAAACGGCCTGCTGGCGGAAATCGATGACGACACGAGTTTTGCGTCAGCCATCAGCAATCTTTTGAATGACAAGTTGCTGTCGCAACAGGTTGTCGATGGCGGCCACGAGACTTTGATGAACCAGTTTTCAGAGGAGGCTGTGGCTTCGTCTTATATCGAGCTCTTCAAGCGGAAGCCTTGATCGTATCATAGAGATGTCCGATCCGTTCGGCTTCACCGTCAATCGTGAAGTGTTCGCCCACATGTTGACGCGCAGCGATGGACGCCTTCGTCAATTTGGCGTCGTAGTTCAACCAGCGCGATGTGGTTTCGATCATCACGTCCAACTGGTCTCTAGCGATAACCTCGCCTGTTTCAGGCGTGATGAGTTCTGGAAAGGCACCTACATCGGTTGCAATGACCGGCACGCCTGTGGCCATGGCTTCCAGCGGTGTCAGGCCAAAACCTTCCCAACGTTGGGGGGCGATAAAGAGGTCGAGAGCGCGATACCAATCATTGATATTGGTGTGTTCTCCAACAAACAAAATACGGTCTGAGAGGCCTGCGGCGCGGACCTTCTCTTTCATACCGTTTTCAAACTCCACATGTGGTCCGGTTGCGCGTCCGGCGATGATCGCTGACCAAACGGGCATTTGCGGCAGGATTTGAATCATCGTGTCGACAAAAAGATCAGTCCCTTTTTGATGACGCACCCTGCCAAAGCAGCCGATATATTTTTGGGTGCTACCCAGGCCAAGAGCTTGTCTCGCCACTGCTTTGTCGACGGGGGGTGAGAAGCGTTCGGTGTCGATACCATGCATGACCACAGTGCAGGGAACGTCGAGATACGAAGCTGTCTTGTTGCTCGTCGCGATCACCGCATCCATCCGCGACACCAGGAATTTCGTCCAGCCGCTGTGCTTGCGTTGAGATGCAGACGTGAAAACCAGCTTCACCTTCATGCGCAAGATGTCGCGCATGATAATGCCTGGAAGCATCTCGATATTTCGCCGCGCATGCCAGATGCGTGGCTTTTGATCCGGACCCCTTTGCCAAAGCTGCCACAAATCGCGAAAGCGAACACGTGGCAGGCTGTTGGGCAGGCCCGGCCCGATGGCCACCACTTTCTGCCCCTTTCTGTTTTGCACGGGCACAAGCTGGATGATGGTGGATGTTACGCCGGATAGCCTGCGCTTGAAATTCGGCGCAAGCACCCGGGCGTCCGCCAAGTCGACATGGGGCAAAATCGGGATCTCGTTGAGAAAGGAGCTTGGATCAGCCCCAGTTGATGGAGAGGATTTCATAGCCGCGCGAACCGCCGGGTGCGTTCACCTCAATGCTGTCGCCAACTTCCTTGCCGATCAGCGCACGCGCGATGGGGGAGGAAATGGAAATACGGCCCTGTTTGACGTCCGCTTCCTGATCGCCGACGATCTGGTAAGTCTTCTGCTCGTTGGAATCTTCATCCACAAGTTTAATGGTCGCGCCAAACTTGATAGTCGTGCCGGACATTTTCGACAGGTCGATAACCTCGGCGCGTGCCGTCAGGTCTTCAAGTTCTGCAACACGGCCTTCATTGTGGCTCTGTGCTTCCTTGGCAGCGTGATATTCTGCGTTTTCCGAGAGGTCGCCATGGGCACGTGCTTCGGCAATAGCCTCGATAATGCGGGGGCGCTCTTCCTGCTGACGAAAGCGCAGTTCTTCCTGCAACTTGACGAAACCACCCTGAGTCATTGGTACTTTTTCTACCATTTTTTCTTCCTTCGCATTCAAGCTGCGATACCCGCAGATACAAAAAGAAACAGGTTCCGGAGCAAAACTACGGAACCATGTCAAAATCACAATTTCCGATACTATATCAGAACACGGGAGTGAAAGGCCAGCACATTTGAAGGTTTTAACTTCTCGTAAATTCACCGGGATTTCATATCACGTCGTTGACTCATATATTCAGAACATATAGTGAACATATGTATGAAAAAGTCAATAAAAGAGCGTTTAGCAGTTTTATCCGACGCGGCTAAGTATGATGCGTCCTGCGCTTCGAGCGGCACGACAAAGCGTAACTCGTCCGCGTCGGGAGGGTTGGGGTCGACTGAGGGCTCTGGTATTTGTCATGCCTATGCACCGGATGGCCGCTGTATTTCGCTACTGAAAATACTGCTGACCAATTTCTGCATTTACGACTGTGCCTATTGCATCAACCGCTCCTCCAGCAATGTGGAGCGGGCGCGTTTTACGGTGGAGGAGGTGGTGTGGCTGACGTTGGAATTTTACCGGCGCAACTACATAGAAGGATTGTTTCTGTCGTCAGGCATCATCCGCTCGTCTGATCACACGATGGAGGAACTGGTGCGTGTAGCGCGTGAATTGCGGGTGACCCATGGATTCCGCGGCTATATTCATCTCAAATCCATTCCCGAGGCATCGGCGCGTCTGGTGGAAGAGGCGGGCCTTTACGCCGACCGTCTCTCGATCAACATAGAGTTGCCGACAGATAGCGGTATCGGGCAGTTTGCGCCGGAAAAGCAGCCAATCAATATCCGCAAATCCATGGCAGACATTCGCCTGAAGATCGAAGAAGCGGGCGAACCGACGTTGCAAACGAAGCGCGTGAGGAAATTTGCGCCCGCGGGCCAGAGTACCCAGATGATCGTCGGGGCCGATGGGGCTAACGATACGACAATCCTGTCCACCAGCGCCCGTCTTTACGGCAGCTATGGTCTACGCCGCGTCTATTATTCCGCTTTCAGCCCGATTCCTGATTCGTCCAAAAATCTGCCCTTGATCAAACCGCCTTTGATGCGGGAACACCGGCTGTACCAGGCCGATTGGCTCTATCGATTCTATGGCTTCGATATCGATGAAATCGCGTCCACCCAGAAAGATGGCATGCTGGATCTCGATATTGATCCCAAGCTTGCCTGGGCGTTGGCGAACCGGCAGCAATTTCCTGTCGATGTGAACTCGGCTGACCGGGAAATGCTGTTGCGGGTGCCGGGTTTTGGTACCAAGACAGTCAAATCCATTCTGTCGTCGCGCCGTTTTAGGCAGTTGCGACTGGAAGATATCGCGCGCTTCGGAGTGTCGTTGAAAAAGGTGAAGGCCTTCGTTGTTGCAGGCGGATGGACACCGGGCAAGTTGACGGAGCGTCCTGATCTGCGTGCCATGTTTGCACCGCAGCCCGAACAATTGTCTCTGCTGTAATGTTCAGGGTTTCGCTGGAAGGGCGGGGAGATTTTACCGAGTGGCGGGATGCGGCGCGGAACTTCCTGTCTGCCAATGTTGCTCCGCATGAGATCGAATGGCGGTTTCAAGGCGAGGAGGCTGGTCTTTTCGGGTTCGAAGAAGGAAATCGCGTTCCGCAGATCGACGGTGCTAGCAACGTGAATGTGCCTGCGGCCTTCATGCCGTTCGCGCAAACCATCATCTGCCACAGCGATCCGACCCGCTTTGCGCTGCTCTACCGCCTGCTCTGGCGTTTGTGTCAGGACAGGGCCTTGCTGGAATTCAAGTCGGACCCGGATGTGGTGGAAGCGCGGAAGATGGAGAAATCCGTCCGACGCGATAGTCACAAGATGACGGCCTTCGTGCGCTTCAAGGAAGTGCCTTTGTTGCCTGGTGTTGTCGGGCGGAGGCGTTTCATGGCGTGGTTTGAGCCAGACCATTTCATCGTCGAGCGTAAGGCGTCATTCTTCCAGCGTCGCTTTACCGATATGGATTGGATGATCCTGACGCCCAAGGGTTCCGCACGTTGGGACGGCGAGACATTGGAAACATCAAGGGTCGCAGCACAGCAGCCCGATCTTTCCGACGAGACGGATGAGCTATGGCGCACCTATTACGCCAATATATTCAATCCGGCGCGGCTTAAGATCAAGGCGATGACGGCGGAAATGCCGAAGAAATATTGGAAAAACCTGCCCGAAGCAGAGCTTATTCCGGATCTCATCTTGAACGCTGAGCGGCGTGTCCTGGAAATGGGAGCAAAGGCGGCGACCGAGCCGCAGCTGTTTCACCATCGTCTTCAGGCGGCCGCAGACAGCAAACCGGCACCCGTCCTGCCGGATGCCGAGACGCTGGAAGGCTTGAAGCACGAAGCACAAGGCTGCACGATGTGTTCGCTGCATTGCAAGGCGACGCAAACCGTGTTCGGCGAAGGGCCTGGTAATGCCGAAATTATGATCGTCGGAGAGCAGCCGGGCGACTTTGAGGACTTGGCTGGACGCCCGTTCGTTGGACCTGCGGGCAAGGTGTTCGATCAGGTTCTGGAAGAAACCGGCATGGATCGCAAGTCACTCTACGTCACCAACGCCGTCAAACATTTTAAATATGAGGCGCGTGGGAAAAAGCGTATTCACCAGCGCCCGGATGCGGGCGAGGTGCAGCGCTGTCGCTGGTGGCTGACACGGGAGATCGATCTGGTCCAGCCCAAGCTCATCGTTGCAATGGGGGCTACGGCTGTATTTGCCTTGACCGAATTGCGCGAAAAGCTATCCGACCTTCGCGGCAGGCCGATGCCGATGGATGGCGGCAGGACGTTATTTGTCACTGTCCACCCGTCCTATCTGTTGCGCATTCCCGATGAACAAAAGAAGGCGCAAGAGTTCCAGCGATTTCGCGAAGACATGCAGTCCATCCGTAAATTGATGAAAGCCGTCGGGAACAGAGGCACGACTATGTCATCGGTTGGATAAGCCCTCGCCTTGAGGCGGGCGATACGTTGCGTTCATTGGCGGCTTTGACGAAATCGATGAAGGCTCGGAGAGGAGCAGGCACCAAGCGTCTGCCGGGATAATAGAGAAATGGACCGGAAAAGCGTTGCCACCATGGTTCCAACACCGGCTCGAGCGCACCGCTGTCGAAATGGGGACGCAGCCAGTCTTCGAAAAGCGTGATGATGCCGGTACCGGCGACCGCAGCGTCGACGCCAAGGTCCGTCGCGCCACCGATTCTTACGGTCAACGGCCCCTTGGTCTCGATCAGTATGACCTCGCCATCGCGCTCGAATTCCCATGGTGGGATGGAACCACTGGCGAAGCGACCGCGGATGCAGGCGTGGTTGAGGAGATCTCGGGGATGTTCGGGCGCACCGAACTGCTTGAGATATGACGGGGAGGCGGCGGTTGCGAGACGTTGGGTGCGTGGCCCGATGGGCACTGCAATCATATCCTGCTGGAGACGCTCATCATAACGGATACCAGCGTCGCAACCGACCGCCAGAATATCGACGAAGCTTTCATCGGTGATGACTTCGAGGTGAATATCGGGATAGGCTGCAAGGAAAGGTGACACGAGGTCTGGCAGCACCAGCCTTGCAGCGCTGACCGGCACATTGAGCCTCAGCGTCCCGGCGGGCTTGTCGCGAAAGCCGTTGACGACATCAAGCGCTGCTTCCACCTCCGTCAGGGCAGGCGTCAGTCGTGCGAGCAGGCCCTGTCCGGCCTCGGTCGTCGAGACGCTGCGGGTCGTGCGGTTCAAGAGCCGCACACCGAGTTCGGCCTCCAACCTGCGGATGGCATCGCTCATTCCCGAAGGGCTGCTGCTTGCGATCCGCGCCGCTTCACGGAAACCGCCTGCACGTGCCACCGCGACAAAAATGTTGAGATCATCCAGGTTGATTTTCATTGTCCGTAATCCCGCACAGTCCGTACCGAGCGTACCCCATTATCTTAAACTGCAACAGCAGCTATCCTGCCGTCAGACCATCAGGAGAAAAAACATGACCACCATCGATAAAGCCGGAGCGTTCAAACTCGGAGATTTCACGGTCAAGCGTCTGGGCTACGGCGCCATGCAACTTGCAGGGCCAGGTGTTTTCGGACCGCCGAAGGATCGTGAGGGCGCTGTTGCAGTTTTACGCGCTGCCGTGGAAGCAGGTGTCAACCACATCGATACCTCCGATTTTTACGGGCCGCACATCACAAACCAATTGATCCGCGAAGCGCTTCATCCCTATCAGGACGATCTTGTCATCGTCACAAAGATCGGTGCCAAGCGTGGTGACGACAAATCCTGGAACCTCGCCTCTTCGCCTGAAGAGTTGACGAGTGCCGTCCACGACAATCTTCGTAACCTCGGCCTTGACGTCATGGACGTGGTCAATCTCCGTGTCATGTTCGATGTCCATGGACCCGCAGAAGGCTCCATCGAACCGTTGCTGACGCCACTTGCAGAGCTGCAGCGGCAGGGTCTGGTTCGCCACATCGGCCTTAGCAACGTCACGCCTGCTCAGGTCGCTGAGGGGCGCGGAATCGCTGAGATCGTCTGCGTTCAGAACATGTACAATCTGGCGCATCGGCAGGACGATGCCTTGATCGACAGCTTGGCCAAGGACGGCATTGCCTATGTCCCGTTCTTTCCGCTGGGCGGCTTCAGCCCGCTTCAGTCATCGGCCCTGTCGGACGTTGCAAAGCGTCTGGAGGCGACGCCGATGCAGGTTGCTCTCGCCTGGCTTTTGCGCCGAGCGCCCAACCTCCTGCTCATCCCCGGAACATCATCAGTCGTGCATTTGCATGAAAATCTTGCCGCAGCCAATCTCGTTCTGCCGGATGATGTCATGTCAGAGCTCGACGGGGTGGCGGCGACAAATACGGCGCACTGAGGGCCCAAATTAAAAAGAAAAAGGGCGCGTCAGTGACGCGCCCTTTTGTATCGTGGAGACCTCCACGCTTACGCGAAGTAGCTTTGCAGAGGCCGCACGTCCAAGCTACCTGCCTTCAGCGCCTTGATGGCGAGGGCGGCAGATTCTGCACCTGATATCGTCGTGTAATACGGCACTTTCTGCATCAGCGTTGCACGGCGCAAGGATTTGCTGTCCGAAATCGCCTTATTGCTGTCGGTGGTATTGATGACGAGCTGAACTTGGCGGTTGCGGATGGCGTCTTCGATGTGCGGGCGGCCTTCCTGAACCTTGTTGATCTTCTCGGCATTGATGCCCTGTTCAGCCAGAAAGCGCTGCGTGCCACCGGTCGCCAGAACCCTGAAGCCGATTTCCACCAAATGACGGATGGCGGGCAGTACCCGTTCCTTGTCGTTGTCACGAACGGAGACGAACACTGCACCGGAGCGTGGCAGATCGACGCTCGCACCCAGCTGCGCCTTGGCGAAGGCCAGAGCGAAGTCGGTGTCCAGGCCAATGACTTCGCCGGTCGAGCGCATTTCCGGTCCGAGCAGAATATCGACGCCGGGGAAGCGTGCGAACGGGAACACGGCTTCCTTGACGGCGATGTGCTTGAGGTTGCGCGGATCCGGTTTTTCGCCATAAGCGGCAATTGCCGCATCCAGCTTTTCACCCGTCATGATGCGGGCTGCGATCTTGGCAATGGGTGCGCCGATGGTCTTTGCCACGAAAGGCACGGTGCGCGAAGCACGCGGGTTGACTTCCAGGACGTAGATTTTGCCGTCCTTGATGGCATATTGCACGTTCATCAGACCGCCGACATTGAGCGCCTTGGCCATAGCCGTCGTCTGGCGTTCCAGCTCGTCCAGCACGTCCTCGGACAGCGAACGCGATGGCAGAGAGCAGGCGCTGTCGCCGGAGTGAATACCGGCTTCTTCGATGTGCTCCATGATGCCGGAAACGAAGACGTTTTCGCCATCGCACAGCGCGTCCACGTCGACTTCGACGGCGTTGGACAGGTAGCTGTCGAACAGCAGCGGGTTCTTGCCCAGCAGCGTGTTGATCTGGCCGGTCTTGTCGTTGGGGTAGCGCTGCTTGATATCCTCGGGCACGAGGCCGGGGACCGTATCGAGAAGATAGGTCTGGAGCTGACCTTCCGAATGGATGATCTGCATGGCACGACCACCCAGAACGTAGGATGGGCGCACGACCAGCGGGAAGCCGATTTCGGACGCTACGAGGCGGGCCTGCTCGACCGAGTAGGCGATGCCGTTGTTCGGCTGGTTCAGGTCGAGCTTCATCAGCAACTTCTGGAAGCGGTCGCGGTCTTCGGCGAGGTCGATCATATCAGGCGCTGTGCCGAGGATCGGGATGCCGTTCTTCTCCAGCGCCTCGGCGAGCTTCAGCGGTGTCTGACCACCGAACTGAACGATGACGCCAACCAGCTCGCCTTTTTCCTGCTCGGCACGCATGATTTCAATCACGTCTTCAGCCGTCAGTGGCTCGAAATAGAGTCGGTCGGAGGTGTCGTAATCGGTTGACACGGTTTCCGGGTTGCAGTTGATCATGATGGCTTCGAAGCCCGCATCCTTCAACGCGAAGGCGGCATGGCAGCAGCAATAATCGAACTCGATGCCCTGGCCGATACGGTTCGGGCCACCGCCGAGAATGACGACCTTCTTGCGGTCCGAAACCTGCGCTTCAGAGCGCAACTGGCCGACGAAAGGCGTCTCGTAGGTGGAATACATATAAGCGGTTGGCGACGCGAATTCGGCAGCGCAGGTGTCGATACGCTTGAAAACGGGGCGCACGTTGAGGCTGTTGCGAAGCTCCGCCACTTCCTTCGGGCGCTTCTTGGTCAGGCTGGCAAGGCGGGCGTCGGAGAAGCCCATGGCCTTCAGGGAGCGCAGGTTGTCAGCATCCTGCGGCAAGCCGTGCTCGCGCACGCGGGCTTCCATGTCCACGATCGCCTTGAACTGGGCGATGAACCATGGGTCGATCTTTGAGTTTTCATGCACTTCAGCTTCGGACATCCCCATGCGCAGTGCTTGGGCCACCATGCGCAAACGGTCTGGCGTCGGCGTGCCGATGGCGGCGCGAATGGCGTTCTTAGAGCCTTCGCCTTCTTCGTAGCCGGGAATCTCGATCTCATCGAGACCGGTCAAGCCGGTTTCCAGACCACGTAGTGCCTTTTGAAGCGATTCCGCAAAGGTACGACCGATGGCCATGACTTCACCAACAGACTTCATGGCGGTGGTCAGAATTGGCGAAGCGCCCGGGAATTTCTCGAAGGCGAAACGCGGGATTTTCGTCACGACATAGTCGATGGATGGCTCGAACGATGCAGGTGTCGCACCACCGGTGATGTCGTTGTCCAACTCGTCCAGCGTATAGCCGACGGCGAGTTTGGCTGCGACCTTGGCAATCGGGAAGCCGGTGGCCTTGGAGGCAAGCGCGGACGAGCGCGAAACGCGCGGGTTCATCTCGATGACGACCAGACGGCCATCCTTCGGATTGACGGCAAACTGTACGTTGGAGCCGCCGGTCTCGACGCCGATTTCGCGAAGAACCGCAATCGATGCATTGCGCATCATCTGATATTCTTTGTCGGTCAACGTCAGTGCAGGGGCTACCGTGATGGAGTCGCCGGTGTGGACGCCCATCGGGTCGATGTTTTCGATGGAGCAGATGATGATGCAGTTGTCCGCCTTGTCACGGACCACTTCCATCTCATATTCCTTCCAGCCGAGAACTGATTCTTCGATCAGCACTTCGGTGGTCGGCGAGGCATCGAGACCGCCGCCGATAATTTCGAAGAACTCCGAGCGGTTATAGGCAATGCCGCCGCCGGTGCCACCCATGGTGAAAGATGGGCGGATGATGGCGGGCAGACCGACGACGTCGATCGCCTGCGCGGCAACGGCAAGAGCGTGGCTGATGTAGCGCTGCTTGCGGTCGGTCTCGCCGAGGTTCCACTGGTTTTCGAGGTTGTCGAGTGCCTTGTCCAAATCCGGGCCGGAAAGCTTTGCCTTCAGCTCTGCGCGTGCTGCCTCATGCGTCTTGCGATCGGCGTCCTTGATGTCGGTGGCGTTGGCCAGCATCGACTTAGGCGTTTCCAGGTTGATCCGCTTCATCGCTTCGCGGAACAAGGCACGGTCTTCAGCCATGTCGATGGCTTCGGGTTTCGCGCCGATCATTTCGACATTGTAGCGATCCAGTACACCCATGCGCTTGAGCGAGAGCGCAGTGTTTAGCGCCGTCTGGCCACCCATGGTCGGCAGCAGCGCGTCCGGGCGCTCCTTGGCGATGATTTTGGCAACGACTTCCGGTGTGATCGGCTCGACATAGGTCGCGTCTGCGAGGCCAGGGTCGGTCATGATCGTTGCGGGATTGGAGTTGACGAGGATGACCCGGTAGCCTTCCTCCTTCAGGGCTTTACAGGCCTGTGTGCCTGAATAATCGAATTCGCATGCCTGGCCGATGACAATCGGACCCGCGCCGATGATAAGGATGGATTTGATATCTTCGCGCTTCGGCATAGCTCTCGTTCCGCTTTTTTGTTGCGCAAAAAACGGCCAAGGTGAAACTCACCGGCCGGGGGCGCAATTCCAATCTTTTCAGGCTAGAAGCGGCTTATAGGCAAATGTTTTGGCGAACGGAACCCTGAATCTTTGGTTTCTGACAGGAAAATTGGCTCTCTTTATACATGCGTTGCGGGATGATCCTTTCCGCTTGTAAAAACGTAGAGTTATTTGAATGAATTACGTTCGTTTCTAAAACAATAGAACAGGGCACTATGATCACCGTCCATTACCTCGAAAATTCCCGCGCGCACCGCATTCTTTGGTTGCTTGAAGAGCTCGGTCTTGACTACGACGTCAAAACCTACGCCCGAGGGCCGGATATGCGCGCGCCTAAGAGCCTCAAAGCGGTGCATCCACTCGGCAAATCTCCTGTTATCGAAGATGGCGGCAAGATATACGCGGAAAGCGGAGCCATCATCGAATATCTGATCGATACCTACGGGAAGGGCGCCTTCAGACCTGAGAGGGGCATGGATGACTACAGACGCTACGTCTATTGGCTGCACTATGCCGAAGGTTCTGCCATGCCATTGTTGCTGTTGAAGCTTTTGTTCTCGCGCATACCCGGTCAGGTTCCGTTCTTCCTGCGGCCCGTGGCGCAGCTGATTTCAAAAGGCGTTTCCAGCAAGCTCATCGATCCGCAACTGGCAGACCATACGGCCTATTGGGAAGCGGAGCTCGCCAAGGATGGTCTTTTTGCCGGAAGCGAGCTGACGGGTGCCGATATTGCCATGAGCTTTCCGGTGGAAGCTGCGATGAGCCGGGCAGCGGGTGCGGCCGATCGACCGGCGATCCGGCGTTTCCTCGAAACCATCCGTTCACGGCCCGCTTACCAGCGCGCGCTGAAAAAGGGCGGCGCCTATATCTTCTCGCAAAGTTGATGTGGGGGAACGGATTGCTCTCGTTTGCGTTATAGCGTCGCATTTACGGGGAGACTGGCATGCAGTGGCGCGGGCGGCGACAATCCGACAATATTGAAGACAGACGTGGTATGTCATCGGGCAGCGGGGGCGGTGGCTTCCGCCTGCCGACAGGTGGCGGCCGGGGCGGCGGCATCGGTATTGGCGGCCTTGTCGTCATTTTGCTGATCAGCTGGGCGCTGGGCATCAACCCCTTGACGCTTCTTTCAGGCGGTGACGTTTCGACCGACAGCGGTAGCCAGCAGAGCACCGGCACGCGGCCTGAAGGCCAGTCCAGCGACGATACCACCGCCTTTGTTCGGACCGTGTTGGCTGAAACAGAAGATACGTGGGGCAAGATTTTCGCCGCGTCGAACGAAACCTATCAAAAACCGACGTTGGTTCTGTTTGCAGGCCAGGTGCGTTCCGGTTGCGGAACGGCATCTTCGGCAAGTGGCCCATTTTATTGCCCGCAAGACCGCAAGGTCTACCTCGACACCAATTTCTTCCGCGAACTCGACCAGCGCTTCGGCGCTTCGGGCGATTTCGCCCAGGCTTACGTCATTGCGCATGAGGTCGGTCACCACATCCAGAACCTCACTGGCGTGTTGCCTGAGTTTAACCGTCAGCGTCAGAGCATGAGCGAAACCGATGCCAACAAGATGTCTGTTCGTGTCGAGTTGCAGGCGGATTGTTACGCTGGCATCTGGGGCAAATCCACCCAGCAGAAGGGCCTTCTGGAAACAGGTGATCTGGAAGAAGCTTTGAACGCCGCACACCAGATTGGCGACGATACGCTTCAGAAGCAGTCGCAGGGCTACGTTGTGCCTGACAGCTTCAATCACGGTACGTCGGCCCAACGTGCTCAATGGTTCCGCCGTGGCTTCGACAAAGGCCGTATCGAAGATTGCGATACGTTCTCTGCAGACATCTGATATCTCAGGCCAAAATCAGGGCGGTTACATACATTCCCAAAGCAAATACGGTGTGCGCAACGAGGTTGAGAGCGCGCACCTTGGTCGGGTTGGGTGTCTTGGACGCCGCCCAACCGATGCCGAGGCCAGGTTGAAGCAGGAACCAGCCTGCGCCGACCGTCACAATGCCGACGATCCACGGCAGCAGGAACGATGGTTTCGCAAACCAGCCATCCGGCACGATCATCGCGAGAATGATCCCGTAGAGAATGCCGACGGCATAATGGGACACCCAGCCGAGCGCGTTTTCGTGCTCATAGGGGCTCGCGGTCGCGATACTGTCGTGGAAGACTTTTCCCTTGGGTAGATGCCAGAACCACCTGCCAACGGGCCCCCAATTTGGGGCGGGCTGCCGGAACATGCGATGCAGGATAATCGCCCAGATATCCATGAACAGGGTGCCGCCGATGCCCATGATCGTACCGCGCCATAAAATATCCCACAGCATCGAGCTCTCCTCACGACTCACCATATTGCGCACAAATTGTCGGTTTTCATCGACCTGCACAAGGTGGAGTGGACAAACAAAGGGGCGTGACCGGGCAGCAGGTCACGCCCCTTTTTGTTTGATGCGGGTCGCTGATCAGGCCGCGCGGCTGTAGCCGGTACGGGCGCGTTGCTGGTTGTTTGCCAGTTTGAACTGTGCCAGCAGATCGTTCAGTGCAGCTGCTTCGGAGGCAAGGCCGTGGCTTGCAGCGGTCTGTTCCTCGACCATGGCGGCGTTTTGCTGCGTGCCCTGGTCGATGGTGTTGATGGCCGTATTGATTTCCTGCAAACCGGTCGACTGTTCCCGCGAGGCAAGCACAATGGCGGTGATATGCTGGTTGATTTCCTGCACTTCGGCCACGATGGTTTCAAGCGCCTTGCCAGCGTTGCCGACCAGCGAGACACCGGCTTCGACCTGTGTCGTCGATGCGCTGATCAACGTCTTGATTTCCTTGGCGGCGTTTGCAGAACGCTGGGCCAGTTCGCGCACTTCCTGTGCAACGACCGCAAAGCCCTTACCCGCTTCACCGGCACGCGCCGCTTCCACACCGGCGTTGAGCGCCAGAAGGTTGGTCTGGAAGGCGATCTCATCAATGACGCCGATGATTTTGGAGATGCCGGAGGAGGACTGCTCGATGCCTTCCATCGCCTTCACCGCATTGCCAACAACCACGCCGGATTGTTCGGCATTGGTGCGGGCGCGTTCCACCAGACGTCCGACTTCTTCTGCGCGTTTGGCAGAGTCCTTGACGGTGGTGGTAATTTCCTCGAGTGCGGCGGCGGTCTCTTCCACAGACGCGGCCTGCTGTTCGGTCCGCTTGGCCAAATCGTCTGCCGACTGGCGGATTTCGCTGGCACCGGCGTCGATGGCGCGGGCGTTCTGGCCGACGGTAACGAGCGCGCCATTGAGCTTGCTGATCGAGCCGTTGAAGTCTTCACGCAGCCGGTCGATATGGGCCACGAATGGCGTATTGATACGGTAATCCATATGGCCATCCGAAAGATGGGCAAGGCCTTCGGCCAATGCGCTGACGGCGAACTGTATATCGGCCGTGTCTTTCGCGGCAGTCCTTTCGCGCTCGCCGCGCTCGTGTTCGGACATATTGCGGGTCTGCTCGGCGTCGCCTTCCAGACGCAGGCGCTCCTGCGCATTGGTGCGGAAGACGGAGACGGCTGCCGCCATGGAGCCGATCTGGTCCTTGCGCTCCTGGCCGGGGATGGTTGTCTCAAGGTTGCCAGCAGCAAGCTCGTCCATCGCAGCGGTCATCTGCGTTACGGGTTTAATCACAAGGCTGTTTACGAGAAATGCGAGGAATGCGATCATGCCGGCGACCGCGAGAACTGTGGCGATCACGGCTGCGATCCGGAACTGCGTGATGGATGCAAACGCGGTCTTGCTGTCGATCACAAGACCAACCGACCATTCGACGTTTGGAAGACCAGGAACGGGAAGGAAGCTCGTGATCTTTTCTGCACCGCCGATTTCGGTTTGCGAAACGGCCTGGGAAATCTTAGGCGTCGCGACAGGGAAGAGATCGGTCAGCGTCTTGTTGATCAGCGATGCGTCCGGGTGAATCAGGATCTTGCCATCCTTGTTGACCAGAAACGCGTAGCCTTCGTTGCCCGCATCGATAGAGCTGATCATGGAAACCAGTGTCGTCAGCAAGAAGTCGCTTGCAGCAACGCCGACCAGCTTGCCGTCACGCTTGACCGGAACGGCCGCGCTGACGACAAGCTTGCCTGTGCTGGCATCGACGTAGGGTTCGGTCAACACTGTCGAGTTTGCTTTGACGGCGGCCTGGTACCAAGGGCGCTGTCGCGCATCGTAGCCGTCGCGCATTTTTTGGGCGGGAAAATTGTTGTAAGCACCCGCTTCGTCACCGAAATAAGCGGATTTGAACTCGCGTGCCAGAATGTCGTTCTGCAACAGAAGGTCCAGCCGTTCCTGTGTGGTAGCCTTCGTCATCGCCGCGCCCACCATTTCCGTCATCATTACGCGACCGTTCAGCCAGTTGGCGATGCTCTGTGCTGACTGCTTACCGGCGGCGTTGATCTTGTCTTCGACGAAATGGTTGGCTGCGTTGCGCTGGAGGCCGTCGATGTAAACCGAAAAACCTGCGAAGGCGGCGACAACAACGCAGGACGCCGCCACGACGATCCGCGTCATCAAATTGGATTTTTTGGGCAATTTCTGAACCTTAGAAAGACCGGGCTTGCCGGGTTTTGATGCGAACATGCCAATGGCCATCATGGCGTGCTTCATGCACCCAAATATTTTTTATTTCGGTGGAACCTTTATCAGGCAAGCGTAAACAAAGTTTACAAGCCTTAAATGTGAGGATATGGGAAACGTCTTAAAGCATTGTTTTTTAAAAATAATTATATTTTCATGACGCGATTGTGTTGTAAATGCCGTGTGCTTGCGCCTTGGCTGTAAATGACATAACCAGACGGCGAGCCGCCTGTCTCACGTTAGCGAAGCGGCTTTACTTTTTGAGGTGATGTCATGTCTTCGTCGGTTGCGGTCGAGAAAATTCCCGTGGGAGTGCATTCCTGGGGCTCGCATTTGCGAGCAACGCTTGCGCTGGGAATTCCGCTGATTGGCGCACAGTTGGCGCAGCTCGGGATTCATACCACCGATATGATCATCGTCGGCCAGCTGGGCGCTGAAAAACTGGCTGCCATGGTTCTAGCCGGACAGTTTTACTTCGTCGTTTTCATTTTCGGCTCGGGCTTTTCCGTCGCTGTGGTGCCGATGGTGGCCAACGCCTACGGGCAGGGTGACGCCACGACTGCGCGCCGTGCCCTGCGCATGGGAATGTGGGTGGCAACGGTCTACTGGTTACTGACCGTGCCGCTTTTCCTCAGCGCTGAAAGCATCCTTTTGGCGCTGGGTCAGAATCCGTTGGTCTCGGCGCAGACAGGACAGTATCTGGCCATCGCGCAGTTCGGTCTTCTGCCAGCGCTTCTGTTTTATGTCATGCGCAGCCTTGTTAGTGCCATAGGACGCGCTGGCATCATTCTTTATGCCACCATTGCCATGTTGATCATCAACGGGTTCCTGGCCTACGCTCTGGTTCTCGGCCACTTCGGATTTCCCGCGTTCGGAATGCTGGGTGCCGCCTTTGCCGCCGTCATCGTCAATGCCTTCAGCCTGCTTTTCATCGTCGTCTATATCCAGACACGGGATGAAACACGGCGGTACGAGCTTTTCGTGCGGTTCTGGAAGCCGGATTTTCACGCGCTGTGGGAGGTCATCCGTCTCGGCTTGCCCATCAGTGTCACCATTCTGGCCGAAGTCACGCTGTTTTCGGCAGCCTCCATTCTCATGGGCCAGATCGGCACCCTGGAACTGGCCGCTCACGGCATTGCGTTGCAACTGGCATCCATTGCCTTCATGATTCCGCTCGGCCTTTCCCAGGCCGCCACCGTGCGCGTTGGCGTGGCACATGGGCAGAGCGATTATCCAAACCTCGTGCGTGCGGCGGTAACCGTTTATGGCGTGGCGTGCCTCATCGCGGCGGCGGGTGGTCTCTTCTTTGCGCTCGCTCCTCAATATCTGGCCAGCTGGTTTCTCGATCCGAGTTTGCCCGGTGCGCCCGAAGTTCTTGCCTATGCCAGCACGTTGGTCATCATCGCCGGCGTGTTTCAGCTGGTGGATGGCATGCAGGCGGTCGCGGCCGGTCTGTTGCGGGGGCTGAAGGATGCCCGCGTGCCGATGATCCTGGCGCTGATTTCCTACTGGCCCATTGGTCTGGCGCTGGCGTGGATCGCGGCTTTTCCGCTTGGTTTCGGTGGGCCAGGTGTGTGGTTTGGTTTCGTGTTCGGCCTTTCGACAGCAGCCATTCTCCTGACCACGCGCTTTTACCTGATGGTGAAGCGTGAAATGCAAGCGCTGGCCTAGTCGCTACCAAGCCAATGCAGCGCACAGCTTGTAGGATTTCTCCTCCACGGTCGTCGAGCCGAGGCGCGCGTTGATCTGGCGTTTGAGGTCTGCGTGCTGATCACTGGTGATGTAGACCGAACGGGTAAGCGCGATGAATGCATCATCGACGCGGTACGCTCCCCTATGGTGACGCAGCGCATTTTCCCCACTCCCAGCGTCTGTTGGAGACGTGCATAGATCGTCAACCCTCACGTGGTGGCCGTCTGCTCGATCAAAGAGCCGGGTTTGTTCTGCAACAGGGCGGGTTCAAGCGCGACGTTCCGTCGTTTAATGGGGTCGTTGATTGTCAGCGCTTTGATTTCGAGGACTGTAGTATTTTTTATGAAGAACTCCTAATAAAATAGGGGTTTCAATCATGTAGGCCTCCTATTTCCCATAATGAAAAGTTTATGTGATTAGATATACAACTTTAGAATGATATTATTTTTTCGTGCTATCTTGGATTTTAGTCTAATCAACCTTGACGATTAAATTATAATAATACAACTTATTATAGTCCGTTTGGCAATTTCCAACGGATTTCAAATGTTAAAACAAAAGGAATTTTCAAATGATTGTAGATATTGTTCAGGATTTTGATGGTGGTTTTCACGTGCAGCAAAGCGCCGCACAGATGTCTGCCGTGATGGCCGCCGATGAGCGTCCTGTCTCGGCCGGTCCGGCACACATTCGCCGTGTTGAAAAAGACGGAAAGCTGGAATTTCAGCTTGCTGCGACTGTGAAGAGGTCGACCTCCAAGCGTGGTCCGAATCCCTGATCGAGACAGCACAAGCACTCATCAGTGGGTGATCACAACCCGAAGTTCGGGTATCAATCCGAGCTTTAGAAACAGGGGTGTTGATAGACAAGGTGGCGCCAACTGCCATGCTTCAGCTTAGAGCCATATAAGCGGAGCAAGGGTGTCAAAGCATGGTAGCATTCATTCAATGCGCCATGCTTTGATGTTTGACACCTCAACTCATGGTCACGCAGCGCATTTTTCCCGCTCGTAGAGGCTCTTATAGATAGGCACAGCTCGTCAACCCTTACGTGAATGCCGTCTGCTCTATCAGAGAGCCGCGTTTGTTTTGCAACACGACTAGTTCGGGCGCGACAGTCCGTGGTTAAACATCATCGCTGATTTTTGGCGCTTTGATTTCGAGGATCGTAATATTTTTATGACGCATTCCCAATGAAATAGGGATTTCAATCATGTAGGCCTCCCGATTTCCAGAATGAGAAGTTTATGTGATTAGACATACAACTTTAGAAAGATATTATTTTTCGTGTCATCGTAGATTTAGTTCAATCAACCTTGACGATTAAATCATAATAATACAACTTATTATGGTCAGTTGGGCAATTTCCGACGTTCCAGCGGATTTAGAGTGTTAAAACAAAAGGAATTTTCAAATGATTGTAGATACTGTTCAGGATTTTGATGGTGGTTTTCACGTACAGCAAAGCGCTGCACAGATGGCTACCGTGATGGTCGCCGACGAGCGTCCTGTCTCGGAAGGTCCGGCATACATTCGCAGTGTTGAAAAAGACGGGAAACTGGAATTTCAGCTTGTTCAACACGCGGAGCCGTCGCCTCCACCCACAACAGCTCCGGGCAGTTAGTCCTAATCGAGACAGCACAGGGATAAATCAGTGGGAGACCACGATCAGACGTTCGGACAGCAATCCGGGCGGTAGAAGCAGGGGGTGTTGATAGACAAGGTCGCAGCACCTGTCGCGCTTCAGCTTAGAGCCATCTAAGCGAGGCCGAGAGTGTCAAAGCATGGTGGCATTCATTCAATGCGCCATGCTTTGATGTTTGACACCTCAACTTAAGTCTCAGAGATTTGGTGCTGGGTATTGTTACTGATCCGGTAAAGTTCGAGATGCCGAATAGACCCTTTGTAACCGTCGACGCGCTTGCGGGCGATCTGCTTTACGATGAGCCACACCTTGCGCTTCTTTGCCGACCAAGTCGGAGATACCATATCTGAGATTTGCGGGGTAAAAGAACAATCAGGATCTGTCGCGGCAACTCGGTTTCAAACATCTGTCCCAACGACCTTGAGTATCAAGGAAATCGTCACGGATGAAACGGACGAGCGCACGTACTGGACGTGCGAAACGGACGTCGTAAGGGGTGCTCTGAAGGATCGAGAACGTCTCAATCGATCTGTCCTCTTCGGCAGCGGCTGCTTGACCAAGGTTATCAAAACAATGGCCCGCTGAACGCGGGCCGAATATCGCTGACCAGTTTTCCGATTCGTATCAGCGCTCTGCGAGAGCCGGTTCACCCTTCTTCTCACGCAGCAGATTGACGAAGCGGCGGAAGAGATAGTGGCTGTCCTGCGGGCCGGGGGATGCTTCAGGGTGGTGCTGAACGGAAAACACCGGCTTGCCGGTGATGCGCAGACCACAATTTGTGCCGTCGAACAGGGATGTGTGGGTTTCTTCGATACCCTCAGGCAGAGACTTGGCATCGACAGCGAACCCATGGTTCATGGAGACGATTTCCACCTTACCGGTGGTGAAGTCCTTGACCGGATGGTTTGCGCCATGGTGGCCCTGGTGCATCTTTTCGGTCTTGCCGCCGACGGCGAGCCCGAGAATCTGGTGGCCGAGGCAGATGCCGAACATCGGTAGTTCCGTCTTGATCAGGTCCTGAATAACCGGCACGGCATAGACGCCGGTCGCAGCCGGGTCACCAGGACCGTTGGACAGGAAAACGCCATCCGGCTTGAGCGCCATGATGTCTTCGGCAGACGTCTGGGCAGGAACGATCGTGACCTTGCAGTCGAGACCTGCAAAGAGGCGCAGAATGTTGCGCTTCACGCCAAAATCCAAGCATACGACATGATACTTGGCGTCAGTCTCGCCCAGCGTGCCATACCCCTCGTTCCAAACCCAAGGTGTCTCGTTCCAGATGGAAGACTGGCCGGATGTTGCTTCGATAGCAAGATCAAGACCTTCAAGACCGGTCCACGCCTTGGCTTCCGCCTTCAGCGCATCGATATCGAAAACGCCGTTCGGATCATGGGCTATGACGGCGTTCGGCGCACCATTTTCGCGGATCCAGGCCGTTAGCGCACGTGTATCAATGCCGCAAAGTCCGATGATACCCCGAGCCTTCAGCCATGCGTCGAGATGCTTGGCCGCGCGGAAGTTGGATGGTTCTGTGATGTCGGCCTTGAAGATCACGCCGACCGCACCACGCCGTGCGGCAGGTGTCAGGTCTTCGATGTCTTCGTCATTGGCACCGATATTGCCGATATGCGGGAAGGTGAAGGTGACGATCTGGCCCAGATAGGACGGGTCGGTCAGGATTTCCTGATATCCGGTCAGCGCCGTGTTGAAGCAGACTTCCGCCTGCATCTTGCCTGTTGCGCCGATGCCGGTTCCCTCGATCACGGTGCCATCGGCCAGGACGAGCATGGCGGTGGGTTTGCGGGTGGTCCAGGGTGCTGTCTCGGTCATCTCGTTTCCCGTTTCTGCCACTTGGGCCCGCTCTTTAAAAGCAGGTCAAAGCGGTCATCTTTTTTCGCGGATAAGGGCGCGCGAAAGACTTCGCGTCGTGACCTTCGTTAAAATCCTGTGCAGGTGCTGGAAAATAACGAAAGGGGCGCGAAGGGTCAACCGCGGCCCTGTGGATTATCCGGATTTAAAATCCATTTGATTCAGATGCTTATGCAAATGATTTGCCGATACTCGGTTGCTCGTTTATGTCACGGCCAAAATAATGATGGAAATGCCTGACCGATCCATGCCGACAGACAGGGCCTTTCCCAAGGAGAAAGACATGATCCGGGATACCTTCGCCGCCGCTTTGAAAGACGCCATGAAAGCCCGCGAACCGCGCCGTCTCTCGACGATTCGCCTTGTCCAAGCGGCTATCAAGGATCGCGATATCGCCAATCGTGGTGTCGGCAAAGATCCGGTTTCCGACGAGGAGATTTTGCAGATTCTGGCCAAGATGACCAAGCAGCGCGAAGAGTCCGCCGGTATCTACGATCAGGCGGGCCGTGCTGAACTTGCCGAACACGAGCGCGAAGAAATCGTCATCATCAAGAGCTTCATGCCGGAAGAAATTCCGCAGGAGAAGGTGCGCTCCATCCTCGAAGGCGTTATTGCGGAGACGGAAGCCTCCGGCCTGCGCGACATGGGCAAAGTCATGGCGGTTCTGAAAGAGCGTTATCCTGGCCAGATCGATTTTGGTAAGGCCTCAGGCCTGATCAAGGAACTGCTGAAGTAAAGCGACGATTTTAAAGAAGGAAAGGCAGGGCATATGTGGATGCCCTGCCTTTTTCATGCGTGGAGATGCGCTTTGGGGAAAAGTGCATGTTCGGCGCTCTTGGGGGATATCGCTCGAACCATCCAGCATCACGCAAACGCTCGGCATCATGCCGATACATCGAAATTAGGACGGGTTTCGTCCTGGATCAAATTACAAAAACGTAATGTTGCCGGGTTGTCTTCTGCCGTAAAATTGCCTGAAGTTCGCGCAGTCATGAGAGTGATTTGCGTCGAGACTGCCTGTGAATAACGGGCATCATTGGTTTCAGCGCTTGGTAATTTCGTCTGGCTGCGCTTATATAGTGGATAGGCCGAAACAGGCACCGATCCCAGGTAAAGATGCGCTTTTCAAACTCATTTCTCGACGAGATACGTGACCGAGTGAACATCTCCGATGTTATTGGCAGACGTGTGACCTGGGACAGGAAGAAGAGCAACGCATCTAAAGGTGACTATTGGGCCTGCTGCCCGTTCCATGGTGAGAAAAGCCCGAGCTTTCATTGTGAGGATCGCAAAGGGCGCTACCATTGTTTCGGCTGCGGGGTGTCTGGTGACCATTTCCGCTTCCTGACCGATCTCGACGGCATGGGCTTTCCTGAAGCCGTACAGCAGATTGCCGATATGGCCGGTGTCTCCATGCCGCAGCCCGACGTGCAAGCGGAGCGGCGTGAGCGTGAGCGTGCCACGTTGCAGGACGTCATGGAAATGGCGACGTTGTTCTTCCAGGATCAGTTGCAGACGTCGGCCGGTGCCCGAGCGCGCGCCTATCTTCGCGATCGCGGTTTGAGCGGGCGTACGATCGAGACGTTCCGTCTGGGTTTCGCGCCCGATAGCCGCAACGCACTGAAAGAGCATCTGGCTTCCAAGGGTATTGCCAAGGAGCAGATGGAGGCCTGCGGCCTAGTGGTGCATGAGAATGTTCCGGTGTCCTATGATCGTTTTCGTGACCGCATCATGTTTCCCATCCTGTCGTCACGTGAAAAGGTCATTGCCTTCGGTGGTCGTGCGATGGCTGCTGATGCGATGGCCAAATATCTCAACTCCAACGAGACGGAGCTTTTTCACAAGGGCAACGTGCTCTATAATTTCGCCCGCGCCCGGCGCGCCACGCAGTCATCCGGCACGGTGATCGCCGTCGAAGGCTATATGGACGTTATCGCGCTTTATCAGGCAGGTGTCGAGAACGCGGTGGCGCCACTCGGTACGGCGCTGACGGATAATCAGCTCGAGCTGCTGTGGAAGATGTCGCCGCAGCCTGTTCTGTGTTTCGATGGCGATGGTGCTGGTATTCGTGCCGCCAGCCGCGCTGCCGATCTTGCCCTGCCGCATATCAAGCCTGGTCGTTCCGTCAGCTTTGCGCTGCTTCCGGATGGCAAGGACCCTGATGATCTTGTGCGCCACGAGGGCAGGGCGCCTTTCGACCGCGTACTTGCCGAAGCCAAGCCGTTGGCCGCAATGATCTGGAGCCGGGAAACCGCCTCGGTGACCTTCGATACGCCGGAAAAGCGCGCCGAGCTTGAAAGCCGCTTGCGACAGATCGTATCCGTCATTGGAGATGAAAGCGTGCGGCGCTTTTACCAACAGGATATGCGCGACCGGCTGAATGCGTTTTTCCAGCCACAATTCCAGCGCGGCAACGGGCCTAATGGCAGTTTCAGGCGCGGGGAGGGCAACGCCAACCGCAACGGACAAAGAACGCCAGCGCGGGGAAGCACTACGGGCGCTGGCAGCATATCCGACCGGCTCAGCCAATCCGGGCTGGTGAAGGGGTATCTCGCTGCGCCAGCCTTGCGCGAGAGTGTGTTAGCGCTGACCATTGTCAACCATCCGCAGCTGCTGCTGGAAGAATATGACGAGATCGCTGCCATCGACTACGAAAGTCGCGACTTGCAAAGGCTGTGGTCGCAGGTGTTGACCTATGCGGCAGAAAACGGTGCCGAGCTGTCACGCGATGGTCTTGTTTCCCGGCTTGAGGCGCAGGGCTTTGACATTTTGTTGAAAGCCATGAACCAGCAGGTGCGCAATGCCCGGCTTTGGACCGCGACGGAGCAGGCGGCGCCCGAAGACGCGCGAGAGGGGTATACGCAGTCGCTGTCGCTGCATAAGCGCACCAAGGCTTTGCGCTGGCAAAAGATCGAGCTTGAGCGCGAGATTGCCGAGGCAACGGAAGCGGGCGACGGCGAGCGCATGGTTCAATTGATGCGCGCGCTTTCGGAGGTTCAGCTGGAGATTGGACGGATGGAAAATCAGGAGGCGATCATCGATGGTTTCGGGGTCATGTCCGGCAGGGTCAAGGGTCCGGCCTATGGCCACGGTTAGGCGTTTTGCGCCGTTTGAGGCTTGTCTTTTGCACAGATAGACCTAAATAGGGGTTAAGTTGGTGAGGTCCGTGAAATGTCGCGGGGATAGTGGCGTTTTTTGGCTTTTAACCCTCGGTTGGGCCATAAACGCTTGACGTGACGGGAAATAGCGGGAATCACCATTTCAGGAAAAGTAAGGTGGAATGGGCCTTTGGCGGATCGAAACTGCATGGAAAAGCATTTCCGGATGCACTGTCTTGAGGTTCCGCCTGTGGTAGCCGTGGTTAAACGGCAATTAAAGATCATTCCGTTAGGTGTTTGGCGGTGATTCGCGGCCAGAGCCGGATGCCTTTTCAAGGCGATCGGTTTTGCGGCGGAGCGGATGTTAGCGTCAGGGAAAGCGACGAGATAGATGGCAACCAAAGTCAAAGAAAACGAAGAAGCTGAAAACGAACGCGACAGCGCGACGGATGGGCCGCTTCTCGATCTTTCGGATGACGCGGTCAAAAAGATGATCAAGGCCGCGAAAAAACGCGGCTACGTCACCATGGATGAGCTGAACGAGGTGCTGCCGTCGGATCAGGTCGATCCTGACCGCATCGAAGATATCATGGCAATGCTCAGCGAAATGGGCATCAATGTGGTTGAAGACGAGGACGCCGAAGAGGCGCCAGCGGAAGCCGAAGATGCCGACGCCGAGGCAGAAGAGTCCGAAGGGGGCGAGCTCGCGCCCTCCAGCGGCACTGCGCTTGCGACTGCTAAGAAAAAAGAGCCGACAGACCGAACCGATGACCCGGTACGCATGTACCTGCGCGAGATGGGCTCCGTCGAGCTTTTGTCGCGCGAGGGCGAAATCGCGATTGCCAAGCGCATTGAGGCTGGCCGCGAGACGATGATCTCTGGCCTTTGCGAAAGCCCTTTGACGTTCCAGGCGCTGATCATCTGGCGCGATGAATTGAACGAAGGCACGACGCTTCTGCGCGAGATCATCGATCTCGAAACCACCTATTCTGGCCCGGAAGCCAAGGCTGCCCCGCAGTTCCAGAGCCCTGAGAAAATCGAAGCGGACCGCAAGGCTGCTGAAGAGAAGGAAAAAGTCCGCCGTTTGCGCAATCCCGGTGGCGACGATGACGTGACGAATGTCGGCGGCGAAGGCCTTCCGCATGAAGAGGAAGAAGAGGACGACGACGAGTCCAATCTTTCGCTTGCTGCGATGGAAGCCGAACTGCGTCCGCAGGTCATGGAAACGTTGGATACGATTGCGGATACTTACAAGAAGCTGCGCAAGCTTCAGGACCAGCAGGTCGAGGCGCGTTTGGCTTGCACCGGTACGCTGTCTACCGGTCAGGAACGCCGTTACAAGGAACTGAAAGATCAGCTGATCACGGCGGTTAAGTCGCTGTCGCTGAACCAGAACCGCGTCGACAGCCTTGTCGAGCAGCTTTATGATATTTCCAAGCGCCTTATGCAGAACGAAGGTCGTCTTCTGCGCCTTGCCGAATCCTACGGCGTGAAGCGTGACGGTTTTCTGGAGCAGTATCACGGTGCGGAACTTGATCCGAACTGGATGAAGTCGATCGCCAATCTGGCCGCCAAGGGCTGGAAGGAATTTGCACGCGAAGAAAACAATACGATTCGCGACATCCGTCTGGAAATCCAGAACCTTGCACAGGAAACCGGTATTTCAATTGCCGAATTCCGCCGTATCGTTTCCATGGTCCAGAAGGGTGAGCGCGAAGCGCGGATCGCCAAGAAGGAAATGGTCGAAGCCAACCTGCGTCTGGTGATCTCGATTGCGAAGAAATACACCAACCGTGGTTTGCAGTTCCTCGATCTCATTCAGGAAGGCAACATCGGTCTGATGAAGGCGGTCGACAAGTTCGAATACCGTCGCGGTTACAAGTTCTCGACCTATGCGACATGGTGGATCAGGCAGGCGATCACCCGTTCGATCGCGGATCAGGCACGCACGATTCGTATTCCGGTGCACATGATCGAGACGATCAACAAGATCGTTCGTACATCGCGCCAGATGCTGCATGAAATCGGTCGCGAACCGACGCCGGAAGAACTGGCTGAGAAGCTTGCCATGCCGCTCGAAAAAGTGCGCAAGGTTCTGAAAATCGCCAAGGAACCGATTTCGCTCGAAACTCCTGTCGGTGACGAAGAGGATTCTCATCTCGGCGACTTCATCGAAGACAAGAACGCGCTTCTGCCAATCGATGCCGCCATTCAGGCTAACCTGCGTGAAACCACAACGCGCGTGCTGGCATCGCTGACGCCACGCGAAGAGCGCGTTCTGCGCATGCGTTTCGGCATCGGCATGAACACGGACCACACTTTGGAAGAAGTCGGTCAGCAGTTCTCGGTCACGCGCGAACGCATTCGACAGATCGAAGCCAAGGCTCTGCGCAAGCTCAAGCACCCGAGCCGTTCGCGCAAGTTGCGTTCGTTCCTCGATAGCTGAGTTTTTGTTAGTGGAAGACATCAAACCCGGTCAGTTTTCTGGCCGGGTTTTTCTTTTTGGGGATGGTGTACGCCCCTAAAACGATTATCTCTGACACATTTAAAGGACATGACCTTCGGATGGAAAAGGATGGCAGGAACAAATGGTGGCAGGGGAGCTGGACAATTCCGGTTTCACTCATGCTGCATGTTCTTGTCGGCACGACCTATCTTGTATGGTCCGGTTATACGCCAGTTCCTGCTCAGCCGCAGCCCGAGAGCGTCAGCGTCGAAATGGTAGAGCCTCCGAAAGAGGAGCCGCCACCCAAACCTGAGGAAAAGAAACAGGAAGAGAAGAAGGCGGAAGAGCCGCCGCCTGCGGAGGAAAAACCGAAGGAGCCGCCACCGCCATCGCAAATTCCACCTGTGGCCATCCGTCCGGGGCCAACGCAGTTGGACGAGCGCGATGAACCCGGTGAGCAGCAGTCCGGTGGACAGGAGCAAGAGACGCCTGAAAAGGCCGAGGAACCCTCGCAACCTGTGACCCCACCGCAGCAGGAACCGAGTGAAAACAAGGGTGCGACGGCTGCCGATAAAGCAAATTCCGATCAAGGAGAAATACCGGCTTCACCAGCTTCTGTGCCTGACGAGATTGCCTCAGTTGCCATTCCGCTGCCGAAACCAGAGCCCAATCCAATGCCTGCGAAAGCAACGCCAGACGGGGAGGGTAATCCCGAACTCAAGCCCGCGAAGAAGATCATATCTGCGGCAAAGCGCCCCGGTCCCATGTTGCGTCAAATCATGGGGAACCTACCACCCCGCCAGCGGGTGATACAGTTATGCGTCTCCGAGGCAATGGCTCAGATCAAAGTGAGCAGAGGTCCTTACGAGGGGCTGGAGCCCCATACGGGCAAGAATTTTCCCGTTTCCGGCAATATAATGGATGCTCAGGGAGCGTTTAATGTGGGAACGCAGTGGTACCCGATCGACTATCGTTGCAACGTGGATATCGACAACTACATCGTCACTGATTTTAATTATGCGATCGGTCCGAAATTGTCGTCTGAAGACGCTAAACGCCGCGGCTTACCTACCTTCTAGGTGATAGTTTTAAGCCAGTACCTGCCTGCCAACCAGTTTGCCGATCGAGCCGATGAGCGAAACCTCGTCGTAAGGCTTGCGGATTACTGGCACATGCGCGAATTCGCTTGGGATCATGATGCCATCGGCATAACCGGTGGCGAACATGAATGGAATTTCGCGGCGCAGCAGCTCGTAGGCAACCGGTAGCGACGTATCGGTGCCGAGGTTAATGTCGAGAATGGCGACGTCGGGTGTCAGGCTCTTCAACTTATCCAGCGCCATGGCCGAAGACGTGGCGGTTTCGATGTCGGTGATGCCGCGCGCTTCCAGCATATATTCGACATCCATGGCGATCAGCATTTGATCTTCAACGAGAAATACCCGCAATGTTTCCTCCGCGGCATAGGGTGTGTAAGGGTCCGAGGCGTTGCTCGATAGTTCCAGATTGATTTGTGGCTGGCCGGGCGTCGCGTGACGGGCAGGCAGCACAATTTCGGCTTCGATGCCGTGCGGCTGATAGGTCACTCTGCTTTTCCCACCCAGATCATAGGGAACGCTGCGGCTGATGAGGGCAGATCCAAAGCCTGTCTTCGTTGGTGGCGTCACGTTTCCTGGTACTGTCTCACGCCAGGAAATAACACAATCGCCCATATCGTTCAGCTCCCAGGCAATGCAGAGCCGACCGCCGGCCTGGCCGAGTGCGCCGTATTTCGCAGCATTCGTTGCCAGTTCGTGTAAAACCAGTGCCATGACCGAGAATGCACGGGAATCCAGCAGAACGCTTGGCCCTGTCGTCTCGATCTCGCTAGCTGGAGACCTGTGCGGTGATAGCTCAGCATCCAGCAGATCACGCAACTGACCGCCACCTTCGCCACGAACGACCTGATCATGAGCAAAAGATAGAGCCTGAATGCGACCTTTCAGGGCAGAAACATACTCTTCCAGCGTGCGGCCTTCCTGCGTTGGGTTCCCAACCAGAGATTTGATGATGGCCAGAACGTTCTTGACGCGGTGGTTGAGCTCTTCGTTCAACATGCGCTGACGCACTTCCGCCTGCGCTCTTTCGCCAGCCATCAATTCACTATGGCGGAAGGCTACCTCCACAAGTGCCACGCGCGCGGCTTCCGCAATCTGTCGGTCTTCTTCGGTCCACGGCTGAGACTGCTGGTGCACGGTTTCTTTCCACAGCGCAAAGCTTTTGCGCGGGGTCAGGCGATCGCCCAGAGGTCCGGTCTCGTAGGACTTATCGGGGTTGCCGCCCCAGTTTAAAGTCTGAACAAGTTCCCTGCGAAAGAACATCAGGTAGTCGTTTTTGACCTGAGACAACGGTACGGCCAGCATGCCTGCAATTTCGCCGCCCAGATATTCCGCTTCAGGCAGCTGGTTTGACAGCGCATGTGTTGCCCACACGCGCCCCTCGGACACCGAACTGGCCAGACGACCGAGGTGCGGTGCAAGCGATGGCGGTGGAACCGTGCCGACCGTATACCAGCGCTCGTTCATCCAAACGCCAACGCCATCGCAAGGCATCAACCTGCTGAAATCCGGCAGGTTCTCAACCAAGAGCTCTTCTATATTGTTGTGGTGTGCCGCCAGACGGAGGAATTTGTCGAGCGATGCATGGGCGTCATGCGCAGTCGCTAGCTTTTTCTTCTGTTTCAAAGCCTGGAGGTGAAGCGAGAAGAACTCTCCGAACATCTCTGCGGCAATGCGAATGGGCATGGGGAGTATGCGCGGTGAATAATGATGGCAGGCGATCAGCCCCCACAATTCGCCATCATTGATGATGGAAATCGACATGGATGCCGACACGCCCATATTGCGCAGATACTCGCAGTGGATGGGTGAAACGCTGCGCAAGTGTGAATAGGACAGATCCAGGGGTTCCCCCGAATGGTCGAGCGTGGGTTCAACCGCTACCCGTTCACCGCGTGAATCCGAGATGATCCGCAATGTGTTTTTAAGGTAGAGAGCACGCGCTTGCTTGGGAATATCGCTGGCCGGGAAGTACTGGCCAAGAAAGCTCTCAAGATCGGATTGTTTGGCTTCTGAAATAACTTTTCCGGCGCCATCCTGTTCAAAGCGGTAGACCATAACCCGGTCGTAACCCAGCATCGCCTTGATCAATCGTGTGGTGCGGGAAATCAGGCTCTCGACACTGTCCGCTTCACGGATGCGATCGATCATAAGCTGGGCAGTGTGCAGCGGCTGCGCCTCATTGCTGGCAGGTTCCAGTTCAACGATGGTCACAACCTTGTAGCGATGAATGGCAATATCGAAAGACTTTCCGCAGGCAAGCTTGACCTTGGGCAACATGGCTGGACGGCTGCTGTTGGCCGTCACCGTCAGTGCGTTTCTCAGGTCGTGAACGACATCGCTGCCCAAAAAATCTTCAATCGGCCTACCGATCATCTGACCAGCAAAGCCTAGCACATCATGACAATTGACGGAGTGCCGAGTGACGGTGCGCATAGCACTGTCGCAAGCAATCAGACACCCGTGCGGCTGGATATATCCCGGTATGTGAATAGGCTCTATGTCGCAGTTGGTGAGATCGACCTGCTGGACTTGCGACGTCATGAAGTGGTCTTTCGGTAGCGAGATAGAATAGGGTGCATATTGTCGGTATTTTGCAATAAATGTGATGTCGTTAAAGACTTCATCTCACAAAATATAGTCGAAATTTGGCAGGCGAACGAGTATTTTCGTACAGCGGCATATTCGTACATTAAAAGCGCGTTCCCCTTCGTACTGGTCCCCGTGCCGTCGTCTCGCGTGGACGCACGTCACATTTTGGCCTGAAAACTCAGAACGACCGGCTAGACGTTTCGTTCCAATCCGAAAGCGAAAATATTTTTGTCCCAGAAAATTCTCTTGATCTCCTCACGCGGCCAGGGTCTTTATGAATTCACCCGTGACGCGGCAGCCTTCGTCAAAGCCAATGCGATGGAGGAGGGGCTTCTGACGCTTTTCGTGCGCCACACGTCTTGCTCCCTGCTCATCCAGGAGAATGCCGATCCCGATGTAAAACGGGATCTGTCGCAATTCTTTGCGCGGATGGTGCCACCCGCGAGCGATCCTTCCATGGCGTGGGTCTCGCACACGATGGAAGGGCCCGACGATATGCCGGCACACATCAAGTCGGCACTCACGCAGGTTTCTCTTGGTATTCCTGTGGCCAGCGGCAAGCTCCTACTGGGCACATGGCAAGGCATTTATCTCTTTGAGCATCGCAACCAACCGCATGTGCGCCAGATCGTCATGCACCTTTCCGGTTGACCCAGCCCATTGTGTTTGGCGCCATGAATGTATGCTGAATGGGCGGTTCTGAAAGCGTTCACACGCTGCCGATTATTGTCATATCAGTCGACCGGGTCACCTCGCATCCCGGCGAAGATTTGAAACGGAGTAAGACAATGATCAGCACATTCGCAAAAGTAGGCGTTGCAGCCCTACTCGCCATCAGTGGCCTCTCTGCGGCGGCATCGACTGCCTCTGCGCAGGATGTTCGTTACGGGCTCCACGTCCAGGATGGTCCACGTCACGGCGGTAATTGGGGTCGTCCGGATCGTGGCCGCGATCGCTGCGCCCCTTGGCTGGCCGAAGAAAAGGCAAGCCGAATGGGCCTGCGCCGCGTCCGTGTTGTTGACGTTTCTCCTCGCCGCGTCGTTGTTGCCGGTTTCGACCGCCAGGGTCGTGACCGCGTCGTCTTTGCCAATGTTCGCGGCTGCCCGGTTGTGCGTCGATAACCATTGCACGAAGATCGCCTAGAATAAAAATCCCCTCGCCATGGCATCGTGACGAGGGGATTTTCGCTGTGCACCAGTGCACAGGAAGAGGCGCCATGTGCGCCTCTTTTTATTTATTGCTCCAGGGAAAACGTCACGTTGACATTGACCTTGTAGGTGTTCTCACCCGCTGCCACCGGCACGCTGTCGGATTTCTCCATGGCCGCTGCCCGCATCATTGTTTGCGGCATGGACATCGGGCGCTGGGAGGTCTCCGTGATTTCCAGCACGCGTCCAAGCTTGACGCCCGCTGACTCGGCGAGTGTCTTTGCCTTCGCCATGGCATCCGCTACAGCAGCCTTGCGCGCTTCTGTCACCGTCGCCTCAGGCTTGTCGTTGGTGAAGGTGATATCTCCGCCCTGGTTGATGCCGAGCGTGACGGAACGATCCAGAATCTCTCCGAGTTTGGAGATGTCCCTGACACGCACGGTCAGCCCGTTGTTGACCTGATAACCGGTGATCTCTGGCGCGATATAAACTCCATCCTTGGGTTCAAACTGCTTGTAAAGCGCCTGAACCGAGAAGTTGGATGTCTGCAAATCTCTGTCGGCGATACCGGCGGATTTCAACGCGGCCTGAACCTCTTTCATGGCGCTACTGTTGTCTTTAAGCGCTGCCGCGGCCGTTTGCGCCTGCTTCACGACGCTGAAGGACAGGATCGCCATATCAGGCGCCACCGCCGCGTCGCCTTCACCTGACACACTGATCACGGGTTCCCGCTTGGTATTGTCCTGCGCAGATGCGGCCATGGGCACGGCCACAAGAGCCGTAAACGCTGATAGCGCCAGGGAGCAATATAGTTTCGATGTCATTGAGGTTCCTCTTTTTTAGCGTCTCTGACTGCCCGTGTCGCAGGAGATTATGGGTCTAATACGGCATAGATGCCGCACGCCGTAAGACAACGGCTTGTCGCGTCCAAAAAATTGCGTTAAAGCCAACCCCGCGCGAGGTTGAACCATTGCAACCGCGCATTCCGAAATGGCTAATGCCACCGGAAGGGCCTGTAGCTCAATGGTTAGAGCCGGCGGCTCATAACCGCTTGGTTGGGGGTTCAAGTCCTCCCGGGCCCACCATTTATGTCCGTCGCCACATCAGGCTGGACTTGTCTTGCATAGGTTTCGGTTTCCTATGAAGAGCTCAAGAGGTTCAATCCCGCGAGCGCGTAAATCCCTGATGCTTCAATAGCGCTGTAGAGTTTAAGCGGGCTGCAGGTGACCAGAATATGTTTACGCTGGGTCGCCGCCATGAGTTGCAAAATTTGTATCTAATCCAAGGCGCCTCTCTTCGATAACGCACATCAAGAAATAGGTGACACCACGCTGCGTTGCGTTATTGTCAACCTGCATAACGGGGGTGGTGATGAGCGTTACGGTTGACGATTCCGGGTTCAAGCAAGGCAATGCAGGCGGCATCATCGCACAGGTGATCTTGATTTCCGTCGTGGCGATGATTGGCTGGAATATCGCGTTACCCGGGCTTGATCCTGCATTTATGGAAACGCAACTAAGGAATGGCGTTCCCTCGCAACTCTCCGTCCTTGCGCTTGGAACTGGGCCGATCCTGACCGCGTTTGCACTCGGACAGATTGGTAGAATTCTCGTTCCCCGTCTGGAAAACAGCGTCGCTATCGTCACTCTTGAAAATGTGGTGGCTTTGCTGATTGCCGTGTCGCAGGCCTATGGCATTGCGCAATCGGTAGCAACAATGGGGTTTCTGGCTGACGACAGCGCGTTCGGTTTAGGGATAATCGTCGCATCTCTGATTGGCGGTGTTGCGGTTCTTTTGTTCATGTCGAGACTGGTCGCTCTCCCAAGCCTTCTTGCTGGGTTCTGGATTGTCTGGCTTTTACCTGCGCTGATTGGTTTGCCTGCTCAGCTTTCTTCGTGGTTTGAGCTCCTAAGGATGGGCGCCGTCGGTGTCTTGCACCTCTTAGGCGCTATCCTTGTGATGACTATCGCCGCTGCGATGATCATATTTGCAATCCGTACAGTGATGCAAAGCATCGATCGGCAGCATGTTGCGGAGTCAGTGAACAGTTCCGTTCACGTCATGAACATCATCATATGGCCACCCTTTCTGGCGGCGAGTGCTGGCGGTTACCTCCTGATACCACTTGTGTTTCTATCACCGGATTCCTTGGCGGATGCCTCTTGGTTGAGGATTTACGTTCTCGCCATGACCGCTCTGCTCATTCCCGTTTTCGTCTTCGGTTATTATCGTTTTTTCAGACTTAAAGGCATCAGGTTTCCTGTCCCGGCGATGCTGGTGCTTGTGGTTGTGCAGATCGCGTTGATGCTCGGTGGAGAACTCGTTGTGGATCAGATCATGCTGCCTCTCCCGCTCAACGGCACGACCTTGCTGGTTATGGTCGCTGTCGGCTACGCTATCATCGACGCAGTCCGCAGGTCGTCTGCTCCATCGCAAAGAACCATCACGTAAAGGTGTTGCCTGCGGAGTGTTGGCCTTTGTTTCAGGCTTTGGCTCTTCGCAAGCGATGTGTGTAACTTGACACGACGTGCAGACCGCCACATCGGCAGGGCGAGACGCAGATCGATCAGGGAGGTATTATGATCAGACAATCGGCAACCGCGACTTCAGGTGCGTTACGCAGATGATTGTTGGTATCGTCATGACGGCAGCTTTGCTGCTTTTCCTCATCGGCTTTCCTCGGCATATCAAGCCTGTCGTGATCGGGCTCGCCATCGTCTGGGCATCGACGGTTTCCTGGGTGGTCTTCGACTGGTGGCGCTCTGGCGAACGACTGAACGCCATCATCGCGACTGCGTCTTTCGATCCGACCTGCACGGAAGCCACCGCCCCCATTCGGGTCAGCTTTCAAAACACCAACGGCGTTGCCGTACGCCGTCTGACCTATACATTGGAAGGGTTCGAGGCAGCCTTCCGCGCGTCGGTTTCATTTGATCCCTACCAGATCAGCGAGAGGCGTCTGGAACCCCACGAGACCTATGCCGCATGCCGCCCGTTTCGTCTCCGCAACAATGAAAACGTCGATGGCAGAGACCTCGAATGGCGGGTGACGATCAACTCGGCCGAATTCGACTGATGTTTCCGAACGCTTAACCATAGCGACAATCGGGCAAATCTCACGTCTTTTTGAACTCATTCTTTGCAGAATGTTTTACCCGCTAACATAAAAGACTTTGCAACGGTTTGGGCATGTCTCTTCACCGGTTGAGAGGGGTGAGACGGCGTGAATGCAACTTTCGGGTCATTGTATCGGCTGGGACGGGATGCCATTTGAACGGTAATTGATGAATTGTTCCAAAAGGTTCGACTTTGATTTTACGTATTTTGAAAATTGGCGTGTTGGCTCTTGTCGCTTTGCCAGCCTCGGTTGGCGCCCATATGGGCATCAACCAGCTTACGGGGAATTTCCATGAAGTATTGCCCGGAGAGCTTTACAGATCGGCGCAGCCGTCCGGTGCTGATGTTGCCAAATACGCACAACAGTTCGGTATCAAGACCATCATCAATTTACGCGATGAGGACCGTGATGATTGGTACGCGCAGGAAAAGGACGCCGCCGCGGCCAACAATGTCCAGCTGATTGATTTCCCGCTCAGTTCCTCCAAAGAGGTGCCGCAAGCCCGCGCAGAGGAATTGGTGCGTATCATGAAGAACGCGCCAAAGCCCTTACTCATCCATTGCGAACACGGCGCTAACCGCACCGGCCTTGCCTCCGCCATCTATGTCGGCGCTGTTGCCCGCAAGAGCGAACAAGCGGCAGAATTCCAGCTTTCCCCGTATTACGGGCACGTGCCGATCAAGGGTGTTGGTCGTTACGAAATGTATCAGTCGTGGGATAACTTCGAAGAGACGCTGGGGTTTTGACACTTTCCTCCGGCACACCGCACGGGGATATCGCGCGTGAGTTTTCGTCACAACGAGAGCTTCTTTCTCGGTTCGGTCGGCAATCGGAAGGTCTCTTCAGCCCAAAGATTTGGGCTGACTGCATTAAACGTCATGTGCGGAATGACGGAAAAACCGAGCTTTCGTCAGCTCCCCGCGCTCGTTAAAACCGTCCGCCCTTTTCCGAAATCACCTTCGTCAAGCTGCCATCCGCAGGAAACAGTGGAATGAGGCAGGCTTGCAGCGCGTGGTAGATGTCGCCCTTGCCTGGGAAGATCGTGTTGGCAGGGATCAGGTTTTCCGTCAGCTCCTCGTGCCAGCCACCGTTCTGGTGGTCGAGGAAGCTGTTGGCGATGGTGCTCCAGACGCGGCGATAGCTGTCCTCGTAGAACTCATCGGCCGGCAGGTGTTCGTTGAGGAAATGAGCTGCACCGGCGGCCTCGCACATCGGCCACCACAGCTTTTCGCGCTTGGCAGGAGTGTTGTCCCAATCCAGCGTATAGAAGAAGCCGCCCTTTTCGCGATCCCATCCCAGCGACATGGATTGTACGAACAGGGATTTCGCAGCCATCGGCATCCACTCATGCTTGCGCCCACCCAACACCCAGAGCTGGAGCATGAGGCGTGCCCATTCCAGCCAGTGGCCGGGCGTGGAGCCGGAGGGGCGGAACATCTCGTTGCCACGATAATCCTTGTCCAGCACCCAGTTCTCATCGAAATGTTCGGGAACGCGAAAATCCAGCGCGCCGGCGGCACGGCGAATGACGAGATCGGCGATGCGCTCGGCCTTGGTCAGATAGGCGGTGTCGCCTGTGGCCTCGAAGGCCGCCATCAGCGCCTCGGTCAGGTGCATGTTGGAGTTTTGACCGCGATAGTTTTCGATAGGAGACCAATCGCGATTGAACTCCTCGTTGATTGCGCCGTGCTTTTCTTCCCAGAACTTCGTTTCAAGAACGTTGGTAATGTCTGCCAGCATCTGGTCGGCCAGCGGATGTCCAACGGTCTTGGCAGACGACGCTGCAAGCAGTACGAAGGCATGTCCGTAACCCTGCTTACTGGCATCGACGGGGCCATTTTCATCCACTTGCCAGAAATATCCGCCGTGCTCCGTATCGCGATGATTGTTCCACAGATAGGTCATGCCGTGGTCGATGACATCGCCGCAGCCCGGGCGACCCAGGAGGTGGCCGATTGAGAAGCAGTGCACCATGCGCGCGGACATATGGATGCCGCGAACCGGGTTTTCTGGTTGCAGGGTCAAGCCTTGGCGGTCGAGATCGAAAAAACCGCCCTTGGGGTTGATGGCGCGATACTGAAAGAAGTCGAACAAACCTTCCGCCTGCTTTGCCAGCCATTGCCGGTGCCAGGGTAGGGTGCTCCAGTTCGTTTTCCCGTGGTTCGCCTCGGTCATCTCTTCCTCCGTATGTTACGCTCGTGCGATTCTCTATATCTTTGGGACGTAACAGTGTCATCCATAACGAAAATTTCGTACCCTTATAATAGATGCTAGAAATCAACGATATATTGACATAAAGATATCTTTATGTGAGTGACGAGTTTGCAAATCACCTGCGCTAATGAGGAGTGTGCCGATGTTGGACGATCTTTTTGGACCCACAGGGGGCAATAAGCGTGACGGCGCGGAAATTCTAAGGGCTATTCGGCAGGCCGCGCAGGAACGTATTCTCATTCTCGATGGCGCGATGGGAACGCAGATCCAGGGGCTGGGTTTCGATGAAACCCATTTCCGCGGCGATCGCTTCATTGGCTGCGCCTGTCACCAGCAGGGCAATAACGACCTTCTGATTCTCTCCCAACCGGACGCGATCGAGGACATTCATTATCGCTATGCCATGGCTGGCGCGGATATTCTCGAAACCAACACGTTTTCGTCCACGCGCATCGCGCAGGCGGATTACGAGATGGAAGGCGCCGTTTATGACATGAACCGCGAGGGCGCGTTCATCGTGCGCCGTGCTGCCCAGCGGGCGGAGCGGGAGGATGGCCGTCGCCGTTTCGTGGCTGGTGCCATCGGGCCGACCAACCGCACGGCCTCCATGTCTCCTGATGTCAACAACCCCGGCTACCGCGCCGTTAGCTTCGATGATCTGCGCATTGCCTATGGCGAGCAGATCGACGGCCTGATCGATGGCGGTGCCGACCTCATTCTCATCGAAACCATCTTCGACACATTGAATGCCAAAGCCGCTATATTCGCCTGCGAAGAACGCTTTGCCGCGAAGGGTATTCATCTGCCGATGATTATCTCGGGCACGATTACCGACTTGTCCGGCCGCACGCTGTCTGGCCAGACGCCGTCTGCCTTCTGGAATTCCGTGCGTCATTCCAACCCGTTCACCATCGGCCTGAACTGCGCGCTGGGTGCCAGCGCCATGCGTCCGCATCTGCAGGAACTGTCCGAGGTTGCCGATACCTTTATCTGCGCCTACCCGAATGCCGGTCTGCCCAACGAATTCGGTCAATATGACGAAACGCCCGAGATGATGGCCGCTCAGGTGGCAGAGTTTGCGCGCGAAGGGTTGGTCAATGTGGTGGGCGGCTGCTGCGGCTCCACGCCGGATCATATCCGCGCCATTGCCGAGGCCGTGAAGGGTTTCGAGCCGCGCAAGGTGCCGGAACATCGGTCCTTCATGTCGCTCTCTGGTCTTGAGCCATTCGTGCTGACGAAGGACATTCCGTTCGTCAATGTCGGGGAGCGTACCAATGTCACCGGCTCTGCCAAGTTTCGCAAGCTCATCACCGCTGGCGATTATACGGCGGCTCTTGCCGTTGCTCGCGATCAGGTGGAAAACGGCGCGCAGATCATCGACATCAACATGGATGAAGGCCTGATCGACAGCCAGAAGGCGATGGTCGAGTTCTTGAACCTCATCGCTGCCGAGCCGGATATCGCCCGCGTGCCTGTCATGATCGACAGTTCCAAATGGGAGATCATCGAGGCTGGCCTGAAATGTGTGCAGGGCAAGTCCATCGTCAATTCCATCTCGCTGAAGGAAGGCGAGGAGAAATTTCTGGAGCAGGCGCGTCTTGTACACCATTACGGTGCCGCCGTCGTCGTCATGGCGTTCGACGAGGTGGGCCAAGCCGATACCTACGAGCGCAAGGTGGAAATCTGCACGCGCGCCTACAAGATTTTGACCGAACAGGCAGGCATTCTACCAGAAGACATCATCTTCGACCCCAACGTCTTTGCTGTCGCAACGGGCATCGAGGAGCATAATAATTACGGCGTCGATTTCATCAACGCCACGCGCACCATCCGTGAAACCATGCCGCTGGTACATATTTCCGGCGGCGTCTCCAACCTGTCCTTCTCCTTCCGCGGCAATGAGCCGGTGCGCGAGGCCATGCACGCAGTGTTCCTTTACCATGCCATTCAGGCAGGCATGGACATGGGTATCGTCAATGCCGGTCAGCTCGCCGTTTACGAAAGCATCGACCCGGAACTGCGCGAAGCCTGCGAAGACGTGGTGCTGAACCGCCGTCCCGATGGCACCGAGCGGTTGCTGGAAGTGGCGGAAAAATTCCGGGGCGGTCCTGGCCGCGAAGCCAAGGCGCAGGATCTGACTTGGCGCGAATGGCCGGTCGAAAAGCGCCTGTCACACGCGCTGGTCAACGGCATCACCGACTATATCGATGCCGATACTGAAGAAGCGCGCCAGCAGGCGGCTCGTCCGCTGCATGTCATCGAAGGACCGCTCATGGCGGGCATGAATGTGGTGGGCGACCTGTTCGGCTCAGGCAAGATGTTCCTGCCGCAGGTCGTCAAATCCGCGCGTGTCATGAAGCAGGCAGTTGCCGTGCTTCTGCCCTACATGGAAGAGGAAAAGCGCCTCAATGGCGGCGATCAGCGCAAGGCTGCCGGCAAGGTGCTCATGGCGACGGTGAAGGGCGACGTGCACGATATCGGCAAGAACATCGTTGGTGTTGTTCTCGCCTGCAACAATTACGAGATCATCGATCTCGGCGTGATGGTTCCCGCGACCAAGATTTTGGAAACGGCGATTGCCGAAGAGGTGGATGTGATCGGTCTGTCTGGCCTTATCACCCCGTCGCTGGATGAAATGGTGCATGTCGCGGCCGAAATGGAGCGTCAGGGCTTCAATATTCCGCTGTTGATCGGCGGCGCGACGACCAGCCGCGTGCATACGGCCGTCAAGATCCATCCACGGTACGAAAAGGGACAGGTGATCTACGTCACCGATGCTTCGCGTGCTGTCGGTGTTGTGTCTGCTTTGCTGTCCGAAGATCAAAAGCCAGCCTATATCGATGGTATCAGGGCTGAATACGCCAAGGTGTCTGAAGCGCATGCCCGGAATGAGCGGGAAAAGCTGCGCCTGCCGCTGTCACGGGCGCGCGCCAATGCGCATAAGGTGGACTGGACGGTCTATCAGCCGGTCAAGCCGAAGTTCCTGGGCACCCAGACGTTTGAAGACTATGATCTGGAAGAGCTTGCCAAATATATCGACTGGACGCCCTTCTTCCAGACATGGGAAATGAAGGGCCGCTACCCCGCCATTCTGCAAGACGAGAAGCAGGGCGAGGCAGCGCGTCAGCTCTTTGCCGATGCTCAGGCGATGCTCAAAAAGATCATTGACGAAAAGTGGTTCCGCCCGCGTGCCGTGATCGGCTTCTGGCCCGCCAATGCGGTGGGCGATGACATCAAACTGTTTACGGACGAGACCCGCGCTAAGGAACTCGCGACATTCTTCACGCTTCGCCAGCAGCTGTCCAAGCGCGATGGCCGCCCGAATGTGGCGCTGTCGGATTTCGTCATGCCGCAGGACAGCGGCACCACCGATTATGTCGGCGGTTTCGTGGTCACGGCAGGCATTGAGGAAGTGGCGATTGCCGAACGCTTTGAGCGCGCCAACGACGATTACTCCTCCATTCTTGTCAAGGCACTTGCCGACCGTTTTGCCGAAGCCTTTGCCGAGCGCATGCATGAGCGGGTCCGCAAGGAATATTGGGGTTATGCGACACATGAGAGCTTCGACCCCGACGACCTGATCGGTGAAGCCTATGATGGTATTCGCCCTGCGCCTGGCTACCCGGCCCAGCCCGACCACACCGAAAAGGAAACCCTGTTCCGCCTCCTGGATGCGACGGAAGAGACGGGCGTGGTGCTCACAGAAAGCTACGCCATGTGGCCCGGCTCTTCCGTTTCCGGCCTCTATATCGGCCACCCCGAAAGCTACTATTTCGGCGTTGCGAAGGTAGAGCGTGATCAGGTCGAGGACTATGCCAAGCGCAAGGGGATGCCGATGGTTGAGGTTGAGCGCTGGCTGGGACCGGTCCTGAATTATGTGCCTGTTGAAGCCGAGAAAGAGGTTGAAACGGCCGCCTGATAATCCGATTCAGGTTGTTGTCTGGTTGATTCCAAAATGAGACGCTGTGTATTGATTTGAATGGAAAAAAGCGCGGATCGTTTCGCGCTTTTTGCCATTCTGTACACATTGCATCTGCCTATTTTAGCCAGAAGACAGAATTGTCGGCAAAGCTTTTACATTGTATTAGAGTTTTTGAATGTATTTTTAGGTTGTCATTTTGAACGACGCCCTCTTATGGAGATCATCGTGCAGCAACTGTCTTCTCTCGTGTTGGTCTTTGCGACGCTCACGATCTTAAGTGCCCGTTTCGTAACCGGCGCGGAAAGCAGTGACCGATGGGGCGCTGGTGTCGGCGCCCTGTTCCTCGGCCCGCTCGTTTTTTTCTTTATCGCCCACACGATTCTATATCTCGGAGCATGGATTTTCCGGGGCAGGGATGGCGTTGCTTCTTACGCCACCACCAAGCTAAACCGGGTTTCCGCGCTGATGACGATTTTGGCGGCCATGGCAGTGGCTTGAGGTTGTCTAGAGTCAAGGCATGTCCGGTGGAAAAGAGGGCGGCTCGCCATACCGACCGACGCCGTAGCCCTAACTACTCAAACCGGTCAATAATACTAATTCCACTTTCCTTGAAGCGATCCATAGCTGGTAGTGCCGTCACCGCATCCGACAAAGTAATATGCCGTCCAATCAGCTTTTCCGGCGAAAGTCTGCCCGTATTGATCATCGCCAACATATCGTCATAGCGCCATGCCTGCATGCCGTGGCTACCGTAAATTTCCAGCTCATGCGCAATCACCCGTGCCATCGGTATCTGTGGCATGGAATGATCGGCCAGCATCAGGCCTACCTGCACGTGACGTCCGCGACGGCGCAGGTTGGTGATGGAGTTGCAGCAGGTCTGTGGATGGCCGAGTGCGTCGACAGAGACATGCGCGCCGCCGCCGGTGATGTCGCGCACGGCTTCGGCCACATCAGCCACGTCGCGGCTGTTGATCGTGGCGGTCGCGCCCAACTCTTTCGCCAGTGCCAGCTTGTCCTCGACAATATCGATGGCGACGACCTGGGCACCGAGCCCGGCACCGATCATGATGGCGGAGAGACCTACGCCGCCGCAGCCATGCACGGCCAGCCACTCGCCGCCTTTCAGCCGACCCTGATCGACCACGGCGCGGAAGGAGGTGGCGAAGCGGCAACCGAGGCTGGCGGCCGTATCGAAGCCCATTTCATCGGGCATGTGGACCAGGTTCTGGTCGGCATAGTCGATGGCGACATATTCGGCATAGGAGCCCCAATGGGTGAAGCCAGGCTGGAACTGCGTTTCGCAAACCTGTTGGTTGCCGGAGCGGCACTCCTGGCAATGGCCACAGCCAGACACGAAGGGTACGGTGACGCGGTCACCCACCTTAAAGCGCATCACGTTTTTGCCGACGGCTGAAATGACGCCCGCAAATTCATGGCCGGGTACATGCGGCAGGCGGATGTCTGTGTCATGGCCCATCCAGCCGTGCCAGTCGCTACGGCAAAGGCCGCTTGCCTTGACCGATATCACCACGCCGCCAGGCGTCGGCTGCGGGTCCGGCAGGTTGGCGACAACCGGGGCTTCGCCGAAGCGTTCGTAGAATAATGCACGCATGGTGGGTCTCCTGAGATGGCTTGGTTTAGCCGGATTTCCCAGTCAGAAACAGTGCGTCACTCTGCTACAATCATCAAATCTTCTGATGCAAATTTCAGGGTGATACGCTCGCCGATGGCAGGTGGTGTCTTGCCGGGGTCGTTGAACATATCGAAGGAGAGCGTCGCCCCACCAACATCCATACGGGTGCGGATGACCGAGCCGAGGAAGTGGCTCGACGTCACGATGCCGGAAATGGCGACATCGCCTGGATTGGCTTCACCCAGCGACCCTGCCTCGGGACGCAGCGCGACGGTTACCGTCTCGCCTTCGGTCTTGTTCAGCGGCTTTTTCAGGGTGACCTGCTGGTCGCCGATGCGGATGGTGCTGGTTGCGGCATTCACGACGATGGCATCGATTAGGTTCAACGTACCCACGAAAGACGCAACGAACCGCGTCGCCGGTTTGTTGTAGATGTCGAAGGGCGTGCCGATCTGGTCTGCGCGTCCGGCATTCATGACCACGATGCGGTCGGAAATGGTCAGCGCCTCCTCCTGATCGTGCGTCACGAAAATAGTGGTGATGCCGAGCTTGCGCTGGATCTGGCGGATTTCTTCGCGCAGCGATACCCGGATCTTCGCGTCAAGCGCCGATAGCGGCTCGTCCAGTAGCAGCACCTGCGGCTTGGGTGCGAGGGCGCGCGCCAGCGCCACTCGCTGCTGTTGCCCGCCGGACATCTGGTAGGGATAGCGATCCGCCAAGTGGTCGAGATGGATCAGCGCCAGCATTTCCTTCACACGCGCATCGATTTCCGCCTTCGGCTTGCCCGCGATCTTGAGACCGAAGGCGACGTTTTCATAGACGTTCATGTTGGGAAACAGTGCGTATGCCTGAAACACCATGCCGATATTGCGCTGATTGGGTTTCAGCGTCGTCTGGTCCTTGCCGTTGATGACGATTGCCCCATCGCTTGGCGTTTCGAACCCGGCGATCATGCGCAAAATCGTGGTCTTTCCGCAGCCCGATGGTCCGAGGAAGGAAACGAATTCTCCCTGTTTAATCGTCATGTTGAAATCATGCACGACCTGAACCGAACCGAAGGATTTTCTGATGTTATGGAGTGTCAAAAAGCTCATAAAATAAGTCCTCAGGCCTTGGGAGGCGCGCCTTTTTGATAGCGCGAGACGAGTTGAATAAGGCCTAGGCAGCCCCATGTGATGCCGAAGGAAATGACGGCAAGGGCAGCAGGCTCATAGGCGCGGTTGGCACCCAGCAATTGCATGTAGGGACCAAAGGCCGGACGGTTCAGCAGAGCCGCCATGGTGAATTCGCCGATGACGATGGCGAAGGTCAGGAATGCACCCGATAGCACCGCCACCAGCACATTCGGCAAAATGATGCGGGCGAGAATGGTTGTCCAGCCCGCGCCAAGGCTTTGTGCGGCTTCGGTCAGCGTGGTGATGTCGATGGTGCGAAGCCCGGTATCGACTGCGCGGTACATATAGGGAAGAGCAAGCGTCGTATAACCGAACATCAGCAGCAGGTTGGTGCCCGATGTCGTCCCCGTCAGCGGCAACCAACTGGAGGTGTTGTAGAGCCTGATGTAACCGAAGACGATGACGATCGCCGGGATGACCAGCGGCAGCAGGGTGATGAATTCGATGACGGGGCGAAGTGCGGGCAGTTTCAGGCGCACCCAGTAGGCCGTCGGCACCACAAGCAGGACGCCGAAAATGATCGTGCACAGCGCCATCATGATCGAGAAGGTGAACGTCTCCTGAAATCTTGGATCGCTCAGTACCTTGCCATAGGCATCGAAGGAATACTCGCCGCGCCGCATTTTCAACGAAAAGTTGGTCATGCCGATCAGCGGCAGGGCGAAATAAAGTAGGCCGAAAAGCAGCGCGCCCCAAGCGAATAGACGCTTCATTTCAGCCACCTTTCGCTGCGCGTGCGCATCCAGATGTAAAGAGTGTTGGCAATGCAGGTTACGAGGATCATGCCGAAGGCAAGTGCATAACCGAGGTGGGGATTGCCCAGCACGTCCCCACGAATCTGTGCAAACAACAGAATGGGTACGATATTCAGTGATGAGCCGGTCAAGGCAATGGCCGTTGCAACCGCCCCGAAGGCATTGGCAAACAACAGCGAGAATGTGCCGAGAATGGACGGCAGCAGAATGGGAAAAGCCACCATGCGCCAATATTGCCAGCCGCTAGCGCCGAGAATTTCCGCCGCCTCGCGCCACTCGCGCTTCAACCCGTCGAGCGCTGGTGTGATGATGAGGATCATCAGCGGTATCTGGAAAAACAGGTAGGTCACAGTCAGCCCCCAGAAGGACAGGATGTTGAATCCTAGCAGCCGCAGATCAAGGCCAAGCTGGGTTTTCAAAAATACGGTGACGAGGCCGACGGGCCCGAGTGTGGCAATGAAGGCGAAGGCCAACGGCACGCCCGCAAATTGCGAGGAGACGCCGGAAAACGTCAAAAGGGGAGAGCGGACTTGTTGCGGCAACCCGCCCAGGACCACGGCCGTCGCGACGCCAAAGCCGATCAGGCAGCCCAGCGCAGCGGATGCGACGCTGATCTTGATGGAGATCCAGTAGGCGGAAAGAATGGACGCGGTGAAAAGGCCCGCGATGTTTTCAAAGGTAAAGCTGCCCTCGGGCGTCTGAAAAGCGCCAAGGACGATCTTCATCGTCGGCATGATCAAAAAAAGCAGAATGAAAATGGCAAATGGCAGAACACCCAGCCACTCCAGCTTCAGCCGTCGCCCGACTGCTGGTCGCGGTGGTGCGCCATTGATGTTTGATGTCATATCCCGTTCCCGAACGCCGCAGTCATCGCGGTCTTTTCATTTTTAGATGATCCGCCCCGGTATCTGCAAAGACCGGGGCGACTTTTCTTTTGTGGCTTACTTCACGTTCGCGCCAACGACCTTGTCCCAGCCGCCGGTGACGGCAGCTTTGTTGGCATCCACGTCTTCCAGTGTTGGGAAAATGGCCTTTTCATAGGCCGCTGCTGGTGGCAAGGCGTCCAAGAGGTCCTTCGGAATCTTGTTTGCCTTGGCGAGAGCGTTGAAGCGGATCGGGTGGCAATAGCCCTTCAACCAGCCAAGCTGACCTTCGTCGGAGTAGAGGTGCTCCATCCAGAGCTTGGCAGCGTTTGGATGCGGTGCGTAGGCAGAGATGCCCTGCACGTAAACGCCAGCCAGAACGCCGGAGGATGGTACGACGACTTCCGTCGGCGGGTTGCCGTTCAACGTCTTTGCCCATGACAGCGCGTTATAGTCCCATGCTACGACGATCGGTGTCGCACCCTGAGCAACGGTACCGGCTTTGCCGATAACAGGCACAAAGTTGCCAGCCTTGTTCAGCTCGCCGAAATATTTGAGGCCAGCTTCACCAGCTGCCTTGCCGTCCTTTGCACCGCTGGCGAGACCAGCCGCGAGAACACCGAGAATAGCCTGGTTAGAGGCGCGTGGATCGCCAGCAAGCGCGACCTGGCCGGAATATTCAGGCTTCAGAAGGTCTGCCCAATCCTTGGGCGTGTTGGTAACGAGATCCTTGTTCACAAACAGCGACATCACACCATAATAATCGCCGTACCAGTAGCCTTCGGCATCCTTAACATTGTCAGGAATTTCGTCCCATGTGGAAACCTTGTAAGGCTGGAGAAGGCCTTCCTTCTTGGCCTGTGGGCCGAATGCAAGACCAACGTCGATCACGTCTGGAGCCTGTGGGCCCTTGTTGTCCTTGTTGGCCTTGATGGCCTCGACTTCATCCGCAGAACCGGCGTCCGGGTTCAGTTCATTGACCTGAATTTCCGGATACTTTGCCTTGAAGGAGGCGATGACGTCACCATAACCACACCAGTCGTGCGGCAGGGCGATGGTCGTCAGCATGCCTTCCTTCTTGGCGGCTGCGATGAGTTCTGCGCTGGGCGCTGCAGAGGCAATCGCAGTGGATGCGATGACCATTGCGGTGGTGAGCGATAGCAGGCGGCGGGTGTGCGAGATCACGGTTGGTTCTCCTCTGTGTGTCCGATGCGTCTGACGACGCTGTACGTGGGTTGCATGAATGTTATGTGACGGATTTTTCAGGCGGTCGCCCGCCCTCATCATGGTCCCTGCCGTTTTCTTGCCATCATTACGCCCATTCGTCGCCATGATATTTGAGAAACGACATAAAAAATTCGTGTTGCGCCATTCCGTTCTAATCGCGCTTTGTTCAGCTCTCCTCTTTCCCCGGCTTTCGAAAAAGGCGGGTTTGCTCGAACAGGCCTTCCAGCGAATTCATCCGCTTGCGGGTCTCGTCCCAGCCGTTGTTCTGCACCGCCTCGATCAGCGCCTCCACGACAAACAGCGTCACCACTGAACTGTCCCATGCCGACGGTGCTTCGATGCGTACCCGAAACATATGCTCGGCAAAACGGGACACGGGCGATGTCCACTGGTCGGTAAACAGTAGAATGCGGACATTGTTGTCATGCGCCACCTGCGCCAGCGTCACCATGTCCTGCTCGTATCGCCTGATGTCAAAGATCACCAGAACGTCGCCCGCATTCATGTTCAGCATATATTGTGGCCATGAGCTGGAATTGGACGACATCAGCGACGTCTTGGGCCGAATAACCTGCATGTGGGTGAAGAAGTATTCTGCAATCGCTCCCGTGATGCGCCCGCCGACGAAGTAGATGCTGCGCTTTCTGTCCGCCAGAAGAGAGGCCGCATTGTCGAAAGATGCGGTATCGAGATCGCTCAGCGTATCCCGCAGGTTCCCGGTGATAGCATCGGCAAAGCGGTTGAGAATATGCAGGCCCGGCGCGTTGCTGGCCCAGCGGTCATGCTTGGCGATGGGGTTGGAAATTGTGGCTTCAAGCTCCTGATGTAGCCGCCCCTGAAATTCGGCATAACCTTTGAAACCCAGCTTCTGCACCATGCGCGCAACGGTCGGCGTCGAGACGCCGGCATTTTCGGCAACAATGGTAATGCTTCCCAGCCCCGAGACCGGGTAATTGCCGAGAAGACTTTCGGCAAGGCGCTTTTCGGCACGCGTCAGGCTCTCGTACTGAGCCTGGATAACGTCCGAAACGGTCGCGGCCGAACTGTGCAAATTTTTCCCCTAGCCGATCTTTTCGTCGGTCTGTTAGCGCCGATTAAGATACGGGGAGGGTGCGGAGTCAATCAAAAAAATGAAGAGAAAATTTCAAAAACCATTTGACACTTTGGCGTGCGTGAAGAATTCTTTTCTAACTGTCGGGGGACAGTGATACGGTAACGGGGTACACCATGACGGTGCAAGGACAGTTTTTCACAAACGACGAGGCTGAGCCCGTTGTCGTGGAAAATCCGCTCGGCAAGGGCCGGGTGCTGCTGGTCTGCGAACACGCCTCTCACACACTCCCTGCTCGTTTCGGTACCCTCGGCCTCAGTGAAAAGGTGCGAACAAGCCATATCGCGTGGGACCCCGGCGCGCTCGCCGTTACACGTCTCTTGTCGAGAAGTCTTGATGCCACCGTCATCTACCAGAACTATTCCCGGCTGATCTACGACTGCAATCGCCCGCCGGAGTCGCCGTCGGCAATGCCTGTCACCAGCGAGATTTACGACATTCCCGGCAACGCGGGTCTCAGCGAAGCAGAACGTTTCGCCCGGACGGCATCGCTCTACATTCCGTTTCAGACCCGCGTCAGCGAGCTTGTTGCTATCAGGGACAACATCGTTCTGGTGACGATGCACAGTTTTACGCCGGTCTATCACGGCAAGCGCCGTGAGGTCGAAATAGGTCTTCTTCACGATGCCGACACACGGTTGGTCGATGCGATGCTGGATCACACAGAGGGCGGAGATTTCAAGGTCGAGCGCAACCAGCCTTACGGGCCGGAGGATGGCGTGACGCATACGCTGCGCCTTCACGCGCTGCCAAATGGGCTTTTGAACGTCATGATCGAGGTCAGAAACGACCTTATTGCGGATGAAGTCGGCCAAGGGGTCATGGCCGACTATATCGCGAAGCTTCTCAGGCAAAGTCTGAAAGGCTGACACAAGAAAAAGACCCCAGGGAGCAAAATAACTTCGGACGCCCGATGCGATTCCGTCGGGTTAATTGGCGCAGTATCGACCGCAAACCCGCGGTCGATTGCTAACAGGGGGAAGTCATGTCTGAGTATAATGATAATGATAAACAGCAGGATATGAGTGTCCTGCACTCCATGGGGTATGCCCAGGAACTTGAACGGCGTATGAGTTCGTTCTCCAATTTTGCAGTATCATTTTCTATTATTTGCATTCTTTCGGGCGGCATCAATTCACTGGCGCAGGCAACCGCAGGCGCTGGCGGGGCGGCGATTGGCATCGGCTGGCCACTCGGTTGCTTCGTCTCCTTTGTCTTTGCCGTCGCCATGGCACAGATCAGCTCGGCATATCCCACAGCCGGCGGTCTCTATCACTGGGGTTCGATCCTCGGTAATCGCTTCACCGGATGGCTCACCGCCTGGTTCAACCTGCTCGGCCTTGTTACCGTTTTGGGTGCGATCAATGTCGGCACCTACTATTTTTTCATGGGTTCGTTCGGCACAAGCTATTTCGGCCTTACCGACACCACAGCTGTTCGCATGGTGTTCCTTATCATCATTACTGGCGCGCAGGCACTGGTGAACCATATGGGTATCGGCCTAACCGCGAAGCTGACCGATTTTTCTGGCTATCTGATCTTCGTAACAGCCATTGCGCTCTCGCTCGTTTGCCTCATTGCAGCTCCATCCTATGAATTCAGCCGCCTCTTCACCTTCGCCAACTATTCCGGCGAACTCGGTGGCAATGTCTGGCCGGAAACCTCTGGTCTATGGGTATTCCTGCTCGGCCTGCTCCTGCCGATCTATACGATCACCGGCTATGATGCTTCGGCACATACAGCCGAAGAAACGGTCAAGGCGGCACATGCCGTGCCACGCGGAATGGTTTCCTCCGTGCTCTGGGCATCGCTGTTCGGCTACATCATGTTATGCTCCTTTGTCCTCGTTTTGCCGAACATGGATGACGCGGCCAAACAAGGCTGGAACGTTTTCTTCTGGGCGATGGACACGCAGGTCAATCCGCTCGTCAAGGATATCCTCTACTTTGCCATCCTTCTCAGCCAGTGGCTCTGCGGTCTTGCGACCGTGACCTCCGTTTCGCGCATGATCTTTGCATTCTCGCGTGATGGTGGCCTTCCGGCTTCCAAGGTGCTTGCCAAAGTCAGCCCGAAATATCGTACTCCGGTTGCCGCCATCTGGGCGGGCACGATCCTTTCGGTGCTGTTCGTCTGGGGTTCATCGCTTGTTTCCATCGGTGAAACTCCGGTCTACACCATCGTCGTTTCTTGTACTGTCATCTTCCTCTTCTTCTCGTTTGCGATCCCTATCACTCTGGGCCTTTTCGCCTGGGGTACATCGAAGTGGGACAAGATGGGCCCATGGAACCTTGGTGAAGGCATTTTCAAACTGTTTGCTGTGCTATCGATCCTCGCCATGATCCTTATCTTTGTTCTAGGTGTTCAACCGCCAAATGTTCCGGCGCTCTACGTCACCGTCGGCTTCCTGATCCTGACCGGCATCGTTTGGTTCGGTTTCGAGAAGCGCCGCTTCAAAGGCCCGCCTATCGGTGACGAAGTTACCCGGCGTCAGGCGGACATTGCTGCTGCCGAAAAAGCAGTGGGCCAGCACTGAGCGTATATGCTGTTTTATTTATAAAAAGGGCGACCGGTAACGGTCGCCCCATTGAACAACTCAAGGAAAACATCATGATGACCTACACATTCGACGCGCTTAAGAAGGATGTCGCTGAAGGGCGCATAGACACGGTTCTGGCATGCCTCGTGGATATGCAGGGTCGTCTGATGGGCAAACGCTTTCAGGCGGAGTTTTTCGTTGAAAGCGCCTATGAGGAAACGCACAGCTGCAACTACCTGCTGGCCACCGACATGGAGATGGAAACCGTTCCCGGTTACAAATCCACCAGCTGGGAGAAAGGCTACGGCGATTATACGCTGAAGCCCGACCTTTCAACGCTACACTGCGTCCCGTGGCTGGAAGGTACGGCGCTCGTTCTGTGCGATGCCTACGACCACCACACCCATGCCGAAGTCGCACACTCGCCGCGCGCGCTTTTGAAGAAGCAGGTCGCGCGTCTGGAAGCCATGGGTCTCAAGGCCTTCATGGCCAGTGAGCTGGAATTCTTCCTGTTCGACCAGAGTTTCGAAACCGCCCGCGCCAGCGGCTACCGCGATCTCAATCTGGTCAGCCCCTATAATGAGGACTACCACATCTTCCAGACCACCAAGGAAGAAGAGGTGATGCGCGCCATCAGAAACAATCTGCAAGCCGCTGGCATCCCTATCGAAAACACCAAGGGTGAGGCTTCTGCCGGTCAGGTGGAACTCAATGTGCGCTATGCCGATGCGCTCACCATGGCCGACCGCCATGCGATCATCAAAAATGCCTGCAAGGAAATCGCCTGGTCCAAGGGCAAGGCCGTTACCTTCCTTGCCAAATGGAATTACGATGCCGCTGGCAGCTCTTCGCACATCCATCAGTCGCTGTGGAGCCTGGATGGCAAGACACCCATGTTCCTCGACAAGCAACGCGAACACGGCATGTCCGACATGATGCGCCATTATGTGGCCGGTCTTCTGGCGCATGCCAGCGAAGTGACCTATTTTCTGGCGCCCTATATCAATTCCTACAAGCGCTTTATGGCTGGCACCTTCGCACCCACCAAGGCCATCTGGAGCACGGATAACCGCACTGCTGGTTATCGCCTGTGCGGTGCCGATACCAAGGGCATCCGCATTGAATGCCGCGTCGGCGGATCGGATATCAATCCGCATCTGGCCATGGCGGCCTTGCTTGCGGCAGGCATTGACGGCATTGAAAATAAGCTGGAACTTGAGCCGCAGTTTGAAGGCGATGCTTACGGTGGCAAGGACATCCGCGAAGTCCCCAAAACGCTTCGCGATGCGACCGACCACCTCAACGGCTCGAAAATGCTGCGTGGCGCTTTCGGTGACGATGTGATCGATCACTATGTTCGTGCCGCAAAGTGGGAGCAGGAAGAATACGACCGCCGCATCACCGACTGGGAAGTCGCACGCGGTTTTGAACGGGCATAACAACTTAGGAAAACATCATGGTTATGATCCAGAATATCTCGCCGATCGACGGTTCGGTTTATGCCGAGCGCGAGGCGATGTCGCTGGATGCGGCGCGGACCGCCGTATTGAAAGTGCGCGCTGCGCAAAAATCCTGGGCGCGTCGCCCGTTGGAAGATCGCGTTCAATTGGTCCTGAAAGGCGTGGCCCGGCTGAACGAGATGGTTGGCGAAGTCGTGCCGGAACTGGCCCATATGATGGGCCGTCCGGTACGCTATGGCGGCGAGTTCAAGGGCTTCAATGAGCGCTCGAACTACGTCGCGGCCATTGCCGCCGAGGCGCTGGCACCACTCATCATTGAGGAAAGCGGCAATTTCGAACGCCGTATCGAGCGTGAAGCACATGGCGTGGTCTTCGTCATCGCGCCGTGGAATTATCCTTACATGACGGCGATCAACACCATCGCGCCTGCCTTGATGGCGGGCAACACGGTCGTCATCAAACACGCCGCGCAGACGCTTTTGGTGGGTGAGCGCATGGTGCGGGCCTTCGTGGAAGCGGGCGTACCTGAAGACGTCTTCATCAACCTCTTCCTCGACCACCAGACCACATCGGCCCTTATTGCCGAAAGCCTGTTCAACTTCGTCAACTTCACCGGTTCCGTCGAAGGCGGTCGCGCCATCGAGCGTGCCGCTGCCGGTACTTTTACAGGTCTTGGTCTGGAGCTCGGCGGCAAGGACCCCGGCTATGTGATGGAAGATGCCGATCTGGACGCGGCGGTTGATACGCTGATGGACGGCGCGACATTCAATTCCGGCCAATGCTGCTGCGGTATCGAGCGCGTATACGTCAACGAAGCGTTGTTCGATGCTTTCGTTGAAAAATCCGTCGCATGGGTCTCCAACTACAAACTCGGCAACCCGCTGGAACAGGAAACGTCACTCGGCCCGATGGCCAACAAGCGTTTCGCCAAGGTTGTGCGCCAGCAGGTGGCGGATGCGGTTGCCAAGGGTGCGAAGGCGCTGGTGGATCCCAAACTCTTTGCCGCAGACGATGGCGAAAGCGCCTATGTCGCCCCGCAGATCCTTGTCGATGTCGATCACTCCATGGAGTTCATGACCGAGGAAACCTTCGGCCCCGCCGTCGGCATCATGAAAGTGAAGAATGACGACGAAGCATTGCGCCTGATGAATGACAGCAAATATGGCCTCACTGCGTCGCTGTGGACGCAGGATGCTGAGCGGGCAGGGCGGATCGGTCGCGAGATCGAAACCGGTACCGTGTTCATGAACCGCGCCGATTATCTCGATCCCGCTCTGTGCTGGACCGGCGTCAAAGATACCGGTCGCGGTGGCTCCCTTTCGGTCATTGGTTTCCAGAATCTGACCCGTCCAAAATCCTACCATCTGAAGAAAGTCACGAAATGAACATCGTCGCAAACTGGAGCTACCCGACCCCAATCAAGATGGGACGCGGCCGCATCAAGGAACTGGCGGATGCCTGCAAGACACTCGGCATCAAGAAGCCGCTGCTCGTTACCGACAGAGGCCTCGCCAGCATGGCGATCACGGCCCACGCACTGGATATTCTGGAAGAGGCAGGCCTTGGCCGTGCCATCTTTGCCGAGGTGGATCCGAACCCCAACGAGATCAATCTTGAAGCGGGCGTAAAGGCGTTCAAGGATGGCGGTCACGATGGCGTGGTCGCCTTCGGTGGCGGTTCCGGGCTCGATCTCGGCAAGGCCGTCGCCTTCATGGCAGGCCAGACACGCCCTATCTGGGATTTCGAGGATATCGGCGACTGGTGGACCCGCGCCAACTCTGATGGCATTGCTCCCATCGTTGCCGTGCCGACGACAGCAGGCACGGGCTCTGAAGTCGGTCGCGCCAGCGTCATCACCAACTCGAAAACCCATGTGAAGAAGATCATCTTCCACCCGAAATTCCTGCCCGGCGTCGTCATCTGCGATCCTGAACTGACGGTCGGCATGCCAAAGGCCATCACCGTCGGAACCGGGATGGATGCCTTTGCCCATTGCCTGGAAGCCTATTCATCGCCGTTCTATCATCCGATGAGTGCCGGTATCGCTGTTGAAGGCCTGCGTCTGGTCAAGGAATACCTGCCGCGCGCCTATAGGGACGGCACGGATATCGAAGCGCGTTCGAACATGATGGCGGCTGCCGCCATGGGCGCTGTCGCGTTCCAGAAGGGTCTCGGTGCCATCCACTCCCTCTCGCATCCCATCGGCGCTGTCTATAACACCCACCATGGCATGACCAACGCTGTCGTCATGCCAGCCGTCCTACGCTTCAACCGCCCGGCTATCGAAGAAAAAATAGCCCGCGCGGCGGCCTATCTCGGTATCCAAGGCGGCTTCGATGGTTTCTATGATTACGTACTGGAGCTCCGTCGCGAGCTCGGCGTGCCGGAAAATCTGACGGCCCTGGGCATCAAGCCGGATCGCATCGATGAGTTGACGGCAGAGGCCATCAAGGATCCAAGCTGCGGCGGCAATCCGGTGGAGATGACCTTGAAAAACACCAAGGCACTGTTTGAGGATTGCTTCTAAGCCTTTCACCAGACGTGAAAAACAGAAGATATGCGCTGTGCGACAACCGTGACCGGTGGCGTGCAGTGCTTTCGTGTTTAGCTTCCGATTACTGCTATTGAGTTGGTCTGTTCTTGGGAACAATCATGACCACTTGACATATTTGGTTGTATTATTTATTATGCACAACCATAAGAACTATATTTTATTCTATTTTTTCAAATTCATTTTATCAGCCGATGCTTTCGGCTCATTGTTATTATTGGAATTTCCTCATGGTTTCCTTGCAAACGACCGGCTTGGCGCTGGGCGCTGTGCTGTGTCTATTTTTATCTCCGCCGGTGCAGGCTCATGCCCTGTCTCTTTCCGAAACGAGACACCTTCTGGACCGAACGAGTTTCGGCATGTCGGTTCAGGACGCCGGCGATTTTTCCATCCTCAGTCGCGAACAGGCGGTCGACAAGCTGCTGGACGGACTTTCCAACCCTCAACGAGACGCGCCGCCGCCCTTTGTCAGAGAAGCGAGGCCGGATTATTGGGCGCCGGGATGGGAAAGTCGCAACACTGTTCTCTATCGCGTTTCGGAAATCAACCAACTTCAGTCCTGGTGGATCGAGGAGATGATTGAGACGGAGCAACCCTTTACGGAAAAGCTCGCGCTTTTCTGGCACAATCACTTCGTGTCGCGTTTCGATCCGGGCCGCATCAGCGCGCCATTCTATGATCAGGTCATGCTGTTTCGTGGTCCGGAAGCGATGAATTTTCGCCGTCTGACGAAGGCGATGCTGCGCGATCCGATGATGCTGACCAGCCTCGATAACATCCACAACACCCGATCTTCTCCCAACGAGAACCTTGCCCGGGAATTTCTGGAACTGTTCACGCTTGGAATAGGGCACTATTCCGAGAGCGACATCAAACAGGTCGCCAAGGCGCTCGCCGGTCACGGCGTGGAACGCACTCATGGCTGGCGCTACAGTCTTGATAATGGGAACACCGATCGGGATGCCAAGACTGTGCTTGGTGTCGTCATTCCGGCAGGGTCTGATGATGATATCGATCAACTGGTCGATATCGTCCTCGCGCAGCCGCAGGTCTCGCGTTTCATTGCAGCGAAATTCTACACCGAATTTGTGTCGCTTGATATCGATGAGCGGGAGGTCGACCGGTTGGCAGCCGTGCTGCGGGAGAATGATTTCGAGATGAGGCCATTTCTTCGCGCCCTTCTCATGAGCGATGGTTTTTGGTCGCAGAAAAACAGGGCAGGGCTGGTCAAGTCTCCCATCGAGCTCATCGTCGGCTTCATGCGGACCCTCGGGCTTCGGTTTCCCGATCACGGGGTCATACTCGATTATCTGAGCCAGCTCGGACAAAGCCCCTTCATGGCGCCCTCGGTTGCAGGTTGGCGCGGTGGTACGGAGTGGCTGACGATGAGGTCGGTCGAGGAGCGAGCCAGAATCGTCAGACGCCTTTGGGATGCTTATGACGATGCGCGCTGGCAACCTGCCTCTCAATCGCGCGATCTTTTCGTTCGGTTTTCGTCGGAACAGCTCGACAAGGCAGCCCCCATCGTCATCGACGTCAATGGGCGCAAAGTCGCCGAGACAACCGCGGTCAACGGCACCAATACCTATCTGGAAAAGGCCTCCAGCGAACCAAGCGGCTTGAAGCCCATGTGGGAAACGTTTTCCGTGGCCAGAGAGTTGTTACCGGAAAACATCGAGACCATTACCGTTCGTCTGAACGCGAAAAATCCCGATACCCGCCTTTTCGTCAATTGGGTTGCCGTGGACGGACGCCGGTTTTCGCCTGTGCAGGCATCCTGGGATCTGAGCGGGCAGACCGACTGCTCGGCGGACGTTCCCAAGGGCATGTTCTATTGCGATGTCGGACTATCCTTTCCGGTCGATCAGAAGGACCGCCAACAGGCTGTCATGGACGATCTTTCGGCACCGCATAATTCGATTATCGAATATGGCACGGGCAGGCTGCAACTCGAAGACGCGCCACGCAACGTTCCGACCGCGCGCGATTTCGAAGCCGATGCAAGCGCGCTCCTGACTTCACTTCCGGAGCCCCGAAGCGGCGGCGATCTGCGCCTGTTCTTAATGTCCGCACCTGCCATCTACGGGGAGGGGGATAATCCGTCTTCCTCTTTCGAGGATCGGGCGCGGATGTTCACGACCGACCCCGCCTATAATCTCAAATAACCAATCGGAATATTGACGATGATAAGATTTGACCGTGTTTCGCGGCGGGAAACGCTCGCGCTTATTTCCGGGACGATGGCCCTGTTCTCAGCTCCAGGCTGGGCGAAAGCTGCCCTGAACGGACCGGATAAAACCGCCTCGAAAAGCAAGCGGCTGATTCTTCTGGAACTGTTCGGCGGCAACGATGCCCTTAACACGCTGGTACCCTATGCCGATCCGCTCTATCAGCATTATCGCCCCACCATCGGAATTGCGCGCGATGATGTTCTGCGGCTGAACGACGATGTCGGCTTCAATCCGGCCTTTCGTGGTCTCGCCAACGTGTTCGAAAGGGGCGAACTTGCCGTCATTCAGGATGTCGGTTACCCGCATCCTAACCTCTCTCATTTCGGGTCCGCCGCGATATGGGCGTCGGCGGACGGACAGGTGCAGCGCGCCAGCGAAAATGGCTGGATCGGGCGTGTTTTGACAGCAAATCGTTCTCTTCTGCCAGCCATGGATGCCGATGGGATCATCCTTTCCGGCGATCAGGATTTGCTCAAGGGTGAAAATCTCCAAGTCCTTTCGATGACGGATAGCAAGGCCTTCCTCCAAGACAGCGCACGCATGATCAATCCCAAGCTTGATGTGGATGGGCACCGCGCGCTTGCGCATCTGCAACATCTACTTCGGGACAAGGAGGCCATCGCCGAACGCGTTCAGGCGCGGCTTAAGGGGCAGAACCGGTTTGATGCGTGGTTCATAAAAGATAATTATCTTGAGCCGCTAGATGCGCAGGTTTCGCTTCTGCTGTGGCTGATCGAAAGCGGCGTCGAAACGCCGATGTACAAACTCAGTATTTCCGGTTTCGACATGCATGCAAATCTGCGCGGCCAGCATGAGCAACTGCTTGGCAAGGTCCAGTCCACGGTCCTCAATCTGCGTCGAGGCCTCATTGATATCGGTGTCTGGGATGACACCCTCATTGTCATCCAGTCGGAATTCGGCAGGCGCCCGGAAGAGAATGCTTCGGGTGGCACCGATCATGGCACTAGCGGGCCCGTCTTGCTTGCGGGCGGAGGACTGGCAGGCGGGATTTACGGCGCAAGGAGTGATCTCTCGAGGCTTGATGAGGAAGGTAATCTCGGTTTCGGTGTCGATTTCCGGCAGATCTATTCGGCCATCATCCAGAATTTCTGGGGGATGACCGAGGACCCCATGATGAAGGCCGGATTCTCGCCGCTCCAGATCAAATTGTGACCGCGCCTTTTCGATCATCACTCGGGATTTTGATAATGAATTTGCATCTTCAAGCACATGAAGCGCGACCTCGCTCGCCCAAGGACTCGCAAGAGCTTGCCGTTTTCCTCAAGCCAACCCCCACGATCCTTGCCTGCCTAACGCTCTATAACGAACCTGCGGAAGCTCTGACGAAGACCTTGTCCGGCCTCATCAGAAACCAGCTTGATCTGAAGCGCCGAAGGCAATCGCAAACCCCAAGCCTTGTCATCTGCATTATGCTTGATGGCGTCCAGACCCTTGATCCGAGCACTGCCGCTTTGCTTGAGCATCTGGGCTTCGCCTCTGCACAGCAATGGATGCTCGAAGGCAATGAACAGCCGTTGCTCATTTCGGCTATGTCTCTATCGGTCAATGATCTACTCGTCAGGCTGGGTCAGCAGGCCATGCCTTGGAATGGCATGCGCATTCGTCTTTTGCTGTGCAAAAAGCCGCTCAATCGTGGCAAGCTGGATAGCCATGCCTGGTTTTTCAAGACGATTGCGCCATTGGCTGATCCAGATTTTATTGTCCAGATCGATGCAGGCTCCATTCCGGACGACCCATGCATGGGCGCTTTGCTGGAGCACATGTCGAGGCATCCACACTGTGTAGCGGCGGCCACGCATATTCTGACGCCATCAAAAACCGATAGCAGCCTTCTTCTCAACTGGCAGCACAATGATTTCCTCTGGAGCAAGGCAACGGATTGGCCGATCGGTCATGCGCTTGATTATATTGAGGTGGTGCCAGGGCAGTGCTGCATGTTGCGCTGGTCCGCTCTGCGGCAATCCCCTGGATCGGCAGCCGATCCGCTCGACGTCTATCTTGGTGCAACAGAGGATGACGGCTTGCTGAGGCGCAATCTCTATCTCGCCGAAGATCGCGTTCTCGGTCTCGCCCTCGTGGAAGCGACGGGCGCCGCGATCCATTATGTGCCCGCGGCCGTTGTGAAAACCGACCCGTGCACCAGCCTTGATGAATTGCTGCGGCAGCGACGCCGCTGGATCAACAGCACGGTCGCTGCGCGCCTCACCGCGCTCTCTCGCCTGCCGGATATTCTATCGTCACCGGTTTTAAGCTGGGGGCGCAAGTCTTCGATTTTTCTCTCGATTCTCTTCGGTCTCTACCAGACCCTTTTGATGCTGGTGTGGCCGGGTATGAGCATCTTCTTCGTCGCCTATGGCGCTCGTACTGTCGTCAGTCCGTTTGTGGGCAACGCAGATATCCCAGCGCTTGAATTTGCTGCGGGAGCAGCTTTCTTCCTCTGCTGGGCGTTGATGCTCGCATCCATGCGTCACGGCCTTGCCGAGGGTGGAATTTTTGGTAAATGGAAGGGGGCGTGGCTTTATTTGCTGCTTGCCGTCTCGGTGTTCGGCAATTTCGTGGCCGTCGCGACCGCGCCGGTAGCCGTCATACTCCTAGGCATCCTGGTGCTTGTGGTCAGTGCGGCACTCATTCGGCTCGATCGATCAATAGTATCCTACTGGCACAGATGGATGCCCTTCCAGCTTTTGCTTGCGCCTGCCTTCAGCCTCTACCTGACGAGCTACGCTTTTGCCAATATCAGCGATGTCAGCTGGGGTACGAAGGGGCTGAGCGAGAGTAGAACCCGCCCTGGCCAACGCCTGCGCTGGCGCCGTGTTCGAGATGCAATTTTGACGAGCTGGGTTCTGGCGAGTGCTTGCCTTGCCTTGTTCCTCGGATTGCAGACGGATGGGATACAATTATTGGTCCTTCTAATTTTCCTGGCAACATTTTTCCTACCCGCTTTCATCGCCTCGGTTTTGCTGTTGGCAAGATCAGGGTCCGCCTTCACCACGCTCCCAGTTGCCGGCATGCGAAACAGCCCTGCTTGATAGGCAAAAGGGGTTGGAAGAATGCCTCGAAGGCACCTCATGCGCAGGTTTGGACTGCCCGTTTCCGATTTGTTAACCATGTTGGTTAAGAGTGCCTAAAGCACCATGATTGTCGCGGTGCTTCGAAGAGCGATGAAATCAGGCTCTAAATTCCGGGGGCCTCATGCCAGTCATCACATTTGCAAATACCAAGGGCGGCGCTGGCAAGACCACGGCCGTTCTGCTGCTCGCTACCGAACTCGCCCGCATGGGTCACCGGGTTACTGTGCTGGATGCCGATCCGCAATTGTGGATTTCGCGCTGGTCGGAGATGTCAGGCGCAATGCGCAATCTGTCGATTATTTCCCACGTAACGATGGCGTCGATTGAAACACATATCCGCGAGAACAAGTCCAGCACCGACTGTTTCATCATCGATCTACCGGGGACCAAAAGTCCGCTGCTGACAATGGCGCTCGGTATTTCCGATCACGTCCTGATACCCGTTCAGGGCTCTGCCATGGATGCACGTGGTGCATCGGAGGTTCTGGAGCATATCGAATTTCTCAATCGAAAAATGGGCATGAAGATCGATCATTCTGTCGTGCTGACGCGTGTCAACGCCATGGTCAGCACGCGCTCCATGCTGCTGGTCAAGGCACTCTTGGCAGAAAAGAACGTTCGCGTTCTCAACACGCCAATTGCCGAGCGCGCAGCCTTTCGTGATATTTTCGACTACGGTGGCACGCTCGAAGCGCTGGACTGTCAAAAGGTCAGCAATGTCGAAAAGGCGATGGAGAACGTCCGCAATTTCGCTTACGAGGTTTTGCGCCTGATGCCGGTGCGCGTCGTTCGATCGGACCGCGATACGAAATTCTTCAACCGCAGAGCCGCCTGAACCAGGCAAGTTTTATGCGCCCGGCAGGCAACAAAGCCGGGTGCAATTTTTTGCTTGATTTGGAAATGATCGTTTTCTATATTGAGCGTATGACAAGCACTGTTTCATACCCTCTGCGCCAACGCGGTCGCCCGCGTGAATTCGATGTCGATCTGGCCATCGACAAAGCCATCCGCGTGTTTTCTGAACGGGGCTTTCACGCGACCTCGGTGGGTGATCTGAGCGAAGCGATGGAATTGACGCAGGGCAGTCTTTACAAGGCTTTCAAGGATAAGAGGGACATCTACATTGCTGCGTTAGAGCGCTATAGATCGGTTCAGGCCGAGCGTTTTGAGGCTGCGGTTCAGACGGGCAAGACCGGTCGGGAAAAGCTTGAAGCGGGCATGAATTTCTATGCGGATGCCTGCATCGGGACGTCGGGCGGGCAGGGTTGTCTCGTCGTCGGTGCCGCTGCTGATCTGGCCTCGCTGGATATGGATACGGCGCGCGTCGTGCGTGGTGCCATAGATGCGCGCGAAAAGACACTCGGTCGCCTCGTGCGCGAGGGGCAGGCGGATGGTTCGGTATCAACGGCCAAAGACGCGGTTGCGCTGGCAAAGACGGCCCTCTGCATCGTCTACGGTATGCGGGTGGTCGGCAAGACCGGCTTGGCGAAAGCCGAACTGAGTTCGGTGGTCGATATAGCCATGACGGTTTTCGACTGAGTTTTTGCTTATTTTGGAAATGGTTATTTCCTAATTTGGAGACGTGTAATGACATCTAGAGTGCTTGGCGCGACGCCCGCACAGGAAGAAACGATTTCTTCCGCCATGATTTTTCTGTTGGCCAGTGCCTGTGGGCTGATTGCAGCGAACATCTATTATGCCCAGCCGCTGGCCGGCCCGATCGGGGCAGAGCTTGGCCTCTCTGCCGCTGCAACGGGGTTGATCGTGACGCTGACGCAGATCGGTTACGGACTGGGGTTGCTGTTTGTTGTGCCGCTGGGCGACCTCCTCGAGAACCGGAAGCTGATCGTCACCACCATTGTTATGGCGACGGCTGCGTTGATTGCAGCGGCGCTCGCGCCACATGCCGTACAGTTTCTTACAGCCGTATTTCTGGTCGGCGTAAGCTCTGTTGCGGTGCAAATGATCGTGCCTCTAGCCGCTCATATGACCCCTGATGCGATACGCGGCCGCGTTATTGGCAGCATCATGAGCGGGCTGATGGTCGGCATCATGCTGGCGCGGCCTGTTTCCAGCGTACTATCTGAGTTCGTGTCATGGCGCGGTGTTTTCCTGTTGTCCGCCTGCATCATGGCTGTTCTGTCGCTGGTACTTTATCGCTTGTTACCGCGCCGGATGCCGGATGCGAAGCTTCCTTACCGCGTGCTCCTTGCCTCAATGGGAAAGCTTGCTGTGAATACGCCGATTCTACAACGCCGGGCGATTTATCAAGCGGGTATGTTTTCAGCGTTCAGCCTGTTCTGGACAGTCACGCCGCTCTATCTGAGTGGCCCGGCCTTCCGCCTGTCGCAAAGTGAAATCGCACTTTTTGCGCTGGCCGGCGCCGCCGGTGCCGTTGCAGCCCCCATTGCCGGGCGCTTGGCGGACCGTGGCTGGACTTGGGCGGCAACCCTGTGTGCTCTGGTGGCGGGAATGGCGTCTTTCCTCATCACGCACCTGGCGCCCGAGGGGTCTCATCTGTCGCTGGCGCTCTTGGTTGTTGCCGCCATCGTGCTTGATTTTGCCGTGACAACCAATCTTGTCCTCAGCCAACGCGCCATCTTCACGCTGGGGGCAGAATTTCGCAGCCGCCTCAACGGCATCTTCATGGCGACGTTCTTCATGGGTGGCGCTGCCGGTTCTGCTCTGGGCGGATGGGCCTATGCACACGGACAATGGACGGCGGCATCTTGGCTTGGCTTTGTACTGCCCGCCATGGCGTTCGCGTTCTTCCTGACAGAGGGTCGGAATAAAAAAGTAACGCCGCGTCTGGGGTAACGAAGTCATAAAAAAGCCCGGCATTTGAGCCGGGCTTTCAGTCTTTGGAAATGTGCCTTACTCGGCAAACTCCACCACCACGCCGGGGCGGACCATTTTTGCCAGTTCCGTTGCATCCCAGTTTGTCAGGCGGATACAGCCGTGACTATTGGTCTTGCCGATCTTGGAAGGTTCCGGTGTGCCGTGAATGCCATAGGTCGGCTTTGACAGGGCAATCCATACAGTGCCGACGGGGCCGTTAGGGCCGGGCGGAATCTGTAGAATCTGGCTGTTCTGACCCTGCTGGAAGTTGATCTTCGGATTATAGGTGTATCCCGGATTAAGCGCGATGCGTTCGACCGTATGCGTGCCGGACGGCGAAGGCGTATCCGAAGAACCGATGGTCGCAGGGTAGGCAGCAATCAGAACACCGCCCTCGTCATAGGCGAACACCTGCTTGATGCCCTTATGCGCCACGATGCGGGCAACCTGGCCCTTTTTGGTGTCGCCGGGGCTGACGACCTTTATGATGGTGCCGGGTACGGTAAAGTCGACGCCGGGGTTGAGCTCCTTCAAATAGGTCTCATCCATGTGGAAACGTTCGGCCAGCGCTTCGGACGTGGAGGTGTAGGCCATGGCTGGAAGCTGCGCCTTTTCGGCGTAGTCATCGGGAATAGACGCCACGTAGGGGCCTGCGGCATCGGCAGCGGTAATGGTATAATCCACAATAGCGAGACCGCCGGTGTTGCGGAGACGCTCCATGATATCATCTGTGTTGTTCGGGTCCAGACGGTCGCCTGTCATATCCTGCCAAGCAGCGATGGCCTTGTTGACGTTGTCACCCATCTTTCCGTCGATCACGCCAGGCGAAATGCCTTCGCGGTCGAGAAATACCTGAAGCGCTACGATTTCCTGACGCGAGCGATTAACCGGTGCCGTCACCGGCTGGTTACGCTCGACGAGGTGGTCAGGCTGCGGCACCATGGCTGTATTGGTTTCGCCGGGAACTGGTTCACCCAGAGGACCGCTTTCGACCTGTCCGGGCCGCGAGACTGAGCCGGTGTAAACATCGGGATCGGTGCCGTCACCACGATATTCCCTGAAGTCCCTGCCGTTCTGATTGCCCTGCGAGCCGTACTGAGGTTGCGGTTCACGCATTTGGCCCGGCGCTGGGGGATAATAGTTGTCGTCCTGCTGCGGGTAATACGGGTCCTGGCGCACTGCTTCACGACGCGGAGACGCGCCGCCATTCGGCATTTCCGTGGCAACTAGGTTTCCATAGCGGTCGTAATAGACCGTGCGACCGATGCTGTCGCGACTGATCACAATATCGCCACGGTCAGGCATGAACTCAAGGACGCGGCCATCGGGCGAGACCAGCATGGGTTGCTGGGCAAGAGCCTGATGGGGCACAAGCAAAGGGGTCGCCGCGACAGCGAGAGAGAACATTGCGTTAATTAAAAGTTTCACGATTCTGCGATCCCTTGGGTTCATGCCCAATACACACACGTTAATCTTGACCCTATTGTGAAAAAGGTGAATTCGAAGTTAACGCAATCTTAATTTTACGACGCGGCGATCGCTTTTATGTGATCGCCATGTCATCGAGTGAGTGAAGGAACAGTCCATGCGCGCGCTGCAAGCCGGAAAATCCCCTACGATACTTCTGGACGAGACCTCCGTTTTCGATATCGGCTCCTGCATCGTTGAGGGTATCGATATTGCTCCGGGCAGGGCCATTCCCAACGATGACGACCCTAGGATCGACCATTCTCTCGAAGGATTTATGTTCACCTGCGGCCCCGATCATATTCGTCATCCTGAGCCGATGGCGGCGGGCGGCAAATATCCTCTGCACGGCTCGTTTTCGTCCCACCCCGCCGAGGTTACCGGTTGGGTGGTCTCTGACGGTAATGCGCAGGCAACGGCAAGGGTTCCCGTGAGACTCGCAGATGGTGGTACTGCGCTTCTGGAACGCGAGTGGCGCATCGATGGTGCAAGTGGCGAGGTCAGCCTCGATGATGTCGTGACCAATACCGGTGACAGCGAGCGGCCTGTTTTTCAGATGTATCACATGAATGTTGGCGCAAGACTGTTCGATGACGGCGTGAAACTATCAGGTGCAATGTTTGACGGCGGTGGTTTTGGATGGCGCTTCGGGGACGAGCCGGGTGGCGTTTTCTGCGTGCCGGCGGGTGAGGGCAAGGAAGGCTGGGCCGAAATGACACTGGGGCCGATCGCAGCCATCGGCGGGCGGGCGCTCAAAGTGTCGTTCCGCACCGATACGCTGCCCTATCTTCAGATGTGGCGCAACCAGAGTGACCCGGCCCATGTCATGGGAATCGAGCCCGTCTCGCATCGTTGGGTGGATCGCGACGAGCTGGAGGCTGCCGGGGAGTTTAACATGCTGAAACCGGGTGAAAGCCGCTCTTACGGTTTGCGGTTTTCCATTCTCTAAATCGCCTTTCAATTGGAAAACCGTATCATTGACGCACAGGATTTAACCCCTTACACCGGGTGCGAAATTTGGAACGGCACGGCTTGAGAAACACCGGATCGCCGTCGTCATCGGAGGACATGAGAATGGATATCAGGCGTATCGACGACGAATATTCCGTAACCGGCCAGATTAGCGTTGCCGATCTTGATGACGTCAAGGCGCTGGGTTTCAAGTCCATCGTCTGCCATCGCCCGGATGGTGAAGAAGACGGTCAGCCCCTGTTTGCCGATATTGCCGAACGGGCACAAGAATTGGGTATTGCCGTCGCGCATGTGCCGGTCGGACGCTTCGGTGTGGATGCCGATGCTGTCACCGGTATGGTGGATGCGCTGGATGAGTTTCAGCGCCCTATGCTCGGATTTTGCCGTTCCGGTGCGCGTTCGACTGCAATCTACGAGAAGACACATCATATCCGCGGCTGAGTTCCAGCCATCTATACAAGACGATCAACAGGAGTTTTCAGCATGAGCATCAAGCGTATCGAACCCGGCAAGCGTATGAGCGGCGCAGTCGTTCACGGCAACACTGTCTACCTCGCCGGTCAGGTCGGTGAAGGCGTATCCGTTACCGAACAGAGCAAGTCCGCTCTCGCCGAAGTCGACCGCCTGCTGGCTCTTGCCGGTTCCGACAAGTCCAAGATTCTCCAGACGATCATCTACCTCTCCGACATGTCCACCTTCGGCGAAATGAACGCCGTCTGGGAAGGCTGGATCGACCCCGCCAACCCACCCGCCCGCGCCACGAGCGGTGCCCCGTTGGCAACGCCGGATTACAAGGTCGAGTTTATTGTGACCGCTGCGATTTAAGTGGTCTCAGATTTTGATGGAAAGCCGGTCTTTGGGGCCGGCTTTTTTGTTTGTGTGCAGATAGCGGGCACCTTCGTCATGCTCGGGCTTGTCCCGAGCATCTGCAAATTCTCAATTCTAACACTGTGGTTAGATCCTCGGGACAAGCCCGAGGATGACGGAGATGAAACTTTAAATCCTTCGTTTTTAACGGGTTAAGAGTTTTGCCTCGCGACGTGATTCAAAGTCTTCTCAAGTTGAGTCACATTCTCCACGCGCCCCTCAAACCACAGGCGGGCAAGGTCGATCGCTGAGGCCAGATTGATGCCGTCAGGGTCTATGGACGTGATTTTCCATGCGCCGGTTTTCTTGCCCGCGCGGGCGGCGAACTTTGACGCTTCGCCCCTGATGGCGTTAAGGCGGATGATTTCGGTGTCTGCTGCTGCCACCAGTTCCTCTGCACCGGATAGATCGGTGCGCAAATCCAATGGCGTGATGTTGCTGGCGTTGCGGGCCGGGCCACCGTTGATCTGCACGCCCTCTATCTTCAGGCGGTAGAGTTGGGTGTCAGGCAGCGAGAGATAGAGTTTGGCTTTGGGGTAGCGGGTGATATAGCGCGCCTTGGCCAGCGGCACGTCGTCTTCGCCGATGAGTTCAGCTTTGCCAACCAAGGTCAGCCTCGGCAGCGTCAGCGCATCGCCCTTGTTGAACGGTGCAAGCACAAGCGAAATGCGCGGATCGATCTCGATATTGCGTGCATGCAGTGCAAGGCGTGCAGCGAAGAAGAAGGGTGTGCCGTCCGGCTCTACGGCAATATTTGTCGCCGTATTATAAGGATAGCCGCTTTGCGGATCGAGCGTTGCAAGACCGGCGGTGCGGCAGGTGTGGAGCACGTCGCGTGCCACACGCACGGCCTCGAAAGGTGCACCGGCGGAAGGTTCGATTTTCGCGCCGCGTGGGGTTATCACCGCCATTTTCGTATCTGCCATGATGCTCTCCATTTTACCTGAAACGGTTTACATCATGGCAGTTTCATTTCCAGCGGTTGATATCAGCTACGCTCACGAATCTGTGTCAGCGTCCGCGCAGGCGTAATCGCTTCCGCATCCAGCTTCACCTCGATGATCGCAGGCTTGCCGCTGGCACGGGCGCGCTCATAGGCGGGGCCGAAGTCTTCGGTTTTTTCTACCAGTTCGCCATGCCCGCCATAGGCCTTGGCGAAGGCGACGAAGTCAGGGTTGACGAGATCGGTGCCGCTGACACGACCGGGATATTCCCGTTCCTGATGCATGCGGATGGTGCCATAGGTGCCGTTGTTGACCAGCACTGTGATGATCGGCAGGCCGTAGCGCACGGCGGTAATGAATTCCTGTCCGTGCATCATGAAGCAGCCGTCGCCGGCGAAACAGACGACTTCCCGTTCCGGGAACAGGTGTTTTGCGGCGACGGCAGCGGGCAGGCCGTAGCCCATGGAGCCGGAGGTCGGCGCGGACTGTGTGTTGAAGCGCTGGAAACGGTGGAAGCGGTGCAGCCATGTGGCGTAGTTGCCCGCGCCGTTGGTGAAGACGGTATCAACAGGCACATTGGCTTCGATCCACTCCATGATCGGGCCCATCCGAACAGCGCCGGGGCCTGTTTTTGGTGGGGTGGACCACGTCAGATAGGCATCGTGCATGGCAGCGGTGCGGTTTGCCCAGACGGGGCTCTGCGGTGCTTTGATGTCTTCCAGCGCGTCCACGAAGTCGCTGGTGGAGGCGCAGATGGCGAGATCAGGGCGATACATACGGCCTAGCTCTTCTGGGTCCGGGAAGATATGCACCAGCGTTTGCGAAGGGTATGGGATGTCGAGCAGGGTATAGCCCGAAGACGGCATTTCCGACATGCGGCTGCCCAGCAGCACGATGAGATCGGCCTCCTTGATCTCTTTCGATAGCGCCAGGTTGATGCCGATGCCGACATCGCCCGCATAGGATGGGCTCAGGTGATCGAACAGCGCCTGACGCCGGAAGGAGCAGCAGACGGGCAGCTTGAAGCTCTCGGCGAAGGTCTTGAATTTCGCCACGCTGTCTTCCGTCCAGCGTGTGCCGCCAATGATGAACATCGGGCGCTTGGCATCGGCCAGCAGTTCGGCAACTCTGGCCATCTGTTTCGGGCCGGGATGGCTTTCCACCGGCATGTAAGGTTTGGCTTCCGGCGCATCGACCAGATCGACCAGCATGTCTTCCGGCAGGCTCAGCACCACCGGGCCGGGGCGACCGGAGGTGGCAATGGCGAAGGCACGGGTGACGAATTCCGGGATGCGGCGGGCGTCATCGATCTCGCCCACCCATTTGGCGAATTCGGTGAAGGCACGGCGGTATTCGACTTCCTGAAAGGCCTCGCGTTCACGCGCATCGCGCTGAACCTGGCCGATGAACAGGATCATCGGAATGGAATCCTGCATGGCGATGTGCAGACCGGCAGATGCGTTGGTGGCACCGGGGCCGCGCGTGACCATGCAGATGCCGGGTTCGCCCGTCAGGCGTCCCCAGGTATCTGCCATCATCGCCGCGCCGCCTTCCTGGCGGCAGATGACGGTTTCGATGCCGCTCTCATAAAGCGCGTCCAGCACCGCCAGATAACTTTCGCCCGGCACGCAGGAAACGCGGGAAACGCCGTTGGCCTTCAGGGCTTCGACAATCAATTGTCCGCCGGTTCTCTTCATGGTGCCAAGTTCCTTTCGATGTCGTCCAGTTCGGCCATGACTTCGGCCTGGTGTTCTCCCAGGCGCGGGCTTGGACGTTCGTAACGCAGAGGTGTTTCCGAGAGAATGATGGGCGTGCGCACGCCTGGGATGATGGTGCCATCGGCGGCTTCCAGATCGACACGTAGACCGCGTGCCTGAACCTGCGGATCGGCAAACATTTCCTCGATGGAATTGATCGGCCCCGCGGGCACGGCGTTGGCTTCGCAGGCCGTCAGCAAATCGCGCTTCGTCCATTTCAGCGTTTCGGTGGAAACGATCTGGCGGACCTCGACCTTGTGGGCCACACGCGCCTTGTTGGTCGCGTAGCGCTCATCGTCCGCGATAGCATCGATGCCGAGGATTTTGCACAGGCGACGGAATTGCCCGTCATTGCCGATGGCCAGAATGAGGAAGCCATCAGCCGTGGGCACGACCTCGTAAGGCGAGATGTTGGGGTGCGCATTGCCCAGCCGCACGGGGGACTTGCCGGAAATGAGGTAGTTCATGTTTTGGTTGGCCAGCACGGCGGATTGGACGTCCAGCAACGCCACGTCGATATGCTGCCCTTGGCCGGTGCGCATCGCGTGAATGAGCGCGGCCTGAATGGCTGTAACTGAATAGATGCCGGTAAAGATATCGGCAACCGCTACGCCCGCCTTCATCGGCTGGCCATCCGGCTCACCGGTAATCGACATAAAGCCGGACATGCCCTGCACGATGTAATCGTAACCGGCGAAATCCGCATAAGGTCCGGTCTGGCCGAAGCCGGTGATGGAGCAATAGATGAGCTTGGGATTCAGCGCCCGGAGCGACTGATAATCCAGCCCGTATTTCTCCAGCCCGCCACGCTTGAAGTTTTCGATCACGACATCGGCAGTCTTCACCAGACGACGCACGGTCTCGCGTCCCTCGTCGGTTTTCAAATCTACCGTGATGGAGCGTTTGCCGCGATTGGTGGAGTGGTAATAGGCCGCAGAAAGATTGTCGCCATCCTCGCTCTCCACGAAGGGAGGGCCCCATGCACGGGTATCGTCCCCACCATCAGGGCTTTCCACCTTGATGACGTCAGCACCCATATCCGCCAGCATCTGTCCGGCCCATGGCCCCGCAAGCACACGTGCCAGTTCGATGACGCGAATGCCCTTCAAGGGTGGTTGTTTCTTATCGCAAGGTTCTGCCATGTCTGTCTCACATATTTCAGAAGTTTATAGACGGGCGAACTTCTGCATGCATGTGAAATAATCTCATGGCGTCATTCCGTTTCAGCAGTGAAATCAGGTATTGGCAGCGGCTACATTCCTCGCCCAGGCAGCAAAATCCGCAGCGGGTACTTCCCAGCCTATTTCATTGAGCGTCTCGTGGCGCATGCCGGCGTAAATTTTGTCTTCGACGTCGGTGAAGCCTGCTGCCCGGAACTGCTGTGCCAGCCAGACGATTTCCTTGCCGTCATTGGTGGCAGCATCCTGATCGCCGCTGACCAGCAAAATCGGCAGGTTCTGGGGGAGGCGGGAGATGAGCTTCGGGCCACGATAGGACATTTCGAATACATCCTGCCACAGAGAGACGCTGGCTTCGAACTGGCAGAGCGTGTCGTTGACATAGGCATCGACCGCTGCCTTGTCGTGGCTGAGCCAATCTGCCGACGTGCGCTCTTCCGGCATCTTGCTGTTCCAGATGCGGAAGGTGGCTTTGGGCAGGATGGCGCTGGGGACGTCCGAGCCTTTCAGCATTTTCTCCAGACGCAGAACGACCTGTGCCAGGCGCCCCATGATGCCGGGGTTGAGGTTGGAGTTCCAGATGGACAGACCATCGAACGCATCCGGATGGCTGACGGCGGTGTTCAGCGCGATGAGACCGCCCATGGAATGGCCGAGCAGGATGATGGGCAGGCCGGGATGGCGTTCCGAGACGAGCAAGCGCGTGGCCAGCACGTCGGCGATTACTTTGCTTACGCCGTCCTTCCAGGCGAACCGCCCCAACGGCGCATCATCTGCCTTGGTGCGTCCATGGCCGCGATGGTCGTTCGCATAAACTTCAAAGCCCTGCTGGGCCATGACGCTCGCGAAATGGCGATAACGCCCGGCGTGATCGACGAGGCCGTGACAGATCATGAGTACGCCGACGGGCTGGCCCTGCGCGGGTTCGTGCCGGTAGGCGAGCGATGCGCCCGTTGGACTTGCCAGCCGATTGATTTCACTGAATGCAGTCTCGTCCATTCATCTCTCCGCAGCCATGCTTATTGTTGGGCTAGAGGTTGCCCCGTGGCCCTATTTAACTTACATAGCGGCAAATTTCCCATTCGAATTTTCAAATCTGACGCGGAGCATTCGCTACAATGGCACGTCAATTCATCTACCATATGTCGGGGCTGAACAAGGCTTACGGCGCCAAGAAAATCCTTGAGAACGTCAACCTGTCGTTCTACCCGGATGCCAAGATCGGTATTCTCGGCCCGAACGGTGCCGGTAAGTCCACCGTGCTGCGCATCATCGCCGGTCAGGACAAGGAATTCACCGGTGAGGCGTGGCTGGCCGAAGGCGCGACCGTCGGCTATCTCGAGCAGGAGCCGCATCTGGATGAGACCAAGACCGCGTTCGAAAACGTCATGGTCGGCGTGGCCGACAAGACGGCTGTGCTGGAGCGCTACAACGAACTGATGATGAACTACTCCGACGAAACTGCGGATGAAGGCGCGAAGCTTCAAGACATCATCGACAGCCAGAACCTGTGGGATCTGGAACAGCAGGTCGAAATGGCCATGGAAGCCCTGCGCTGCCCGCCCAAGGAGAGCGACGTGTCGACGCTATCCGGTGGTGAGCGCCGTCGTATCGCTCTCTGCCGTCTGCTTTTGTCCAAGCCGGACCTGCTGCTGCTCGACGAACCGACCAACCACCTTGACGCCGAAACCATCGCCTGGCTCGAAAAACACCTGCGCGATTATCCCGGTGCCGTAATGATGATTACCCACGATAGATACTTCCTGGATAACGTCACCGGCTGGATTCTGGAACTCGACCGTGGCCGTGGCATTCCTTACGAAGGCAACTATTCTGCCTACCTGACGGCGAAAGCCAAGCGCATGCAGCAGGAAGCCCGCGAAGACGCAGGCCGCCAGAAGGCGATTTCGCGCGAACAGGAATGGATTGCATCCAGCCCGAAGGCCCGTCAGGCCAAGTCGAAGGCGCGTATCAAGTCCTACGAACAACTAGTGGATGCTGCCGACAAGCAGCGTCCCGGCGACGCGCAGATCATCATTCCGGTCAGCGAGCGTCTCGGCAATGTCGTCATCGACATGGAAGGCATCACCAAGGGCTTCGAAGGCCGCACACTGATCAAAGACCTGTCGATCAAGCTGCCACCGGGCGGTATCGTCGGTATCATCGGCCCCAACGGTGCCGGTAAGACGACACTGTTCAAGATGATCACCGGTCAGGAAAAGCCGGATGCAGGTTCGGTCCGCATCGGCGACACCGTGCAGCTGGGTTATGTCGACCAGAGCCGCGATGCTCTCGATGGTTCCAAGACGGTCTGGGAAGAAATTTCCGGCGGTGCCGAAATCATCAAGCTCGGCAAGTTCGACATGAACTCCAGAGCCTATTGCGGCGCGTTCAACTTCAAGGGTGGCGACCAGCAGCAGAAGGTCGGCAACCTTTCCGGTGGTCAGCGTAACCGCGTGCACCTGGCGAAGATGCTGAAGGCGGGCGGCAACGTGCTCCTCCTCGACGAACCCACCAACGACCTTGACACCGAAACGCTTGGCGCGCTGGAAACGGCGCTGGAAAACTTCGCTGGCTGCGCCATCATCATCAGCCATGATAGAATGTTCCTCGACCGCCTTGCCACCCATATCCTCGCCTTCGAAGGCGACGGTCATGTTGAATGGTTCGAAGGCAACTTCGAAGACTACGAACAGGACAAGATCCGCCGGTTGGGCGCAGATGCGCTGAACCCGGGCAGCCAGGCTTACAAGCGCCTGACACGCTGATCGACCCATGCTGTAGATTGAAGGAGAGGGACGCATCGTTCCTCTCCTTTTTCTATGGTCGAGCTTCAAAGTAAATCGCAAGAAGCGTCGTGAAATGACATCAGGACGCGATGTTTCAAACACGATTTACTGTTTTTTTAAGGGACACGTGTCAGATATTCGACCATTCTTTGGTTAGTGGGGCTGGCATGTTATCTATTCGAAATGCTTTGACGGGTGCTTTCGTCGTTGTCAGCGTTGCGCTGGCCGGTATTGTTGGTAAATCGACTTTCAATGCCTATTCTCTTTATCAATCACAGACGATGGCCGCTGACCTGACAAGTGTCGACAAAGCGCTGTTCAATACACTCCTCGCTTTCCGTAGCGAACGCGGCGACACGGGCACTGCGTTGCAGCTACCACGCTCTGCTGCGACGGCAACACTCGAAAGCGTCAAGACGGCACGCGGCAAGGTCGATGCTGCCATGGCCGTGGCTGCGGCTGGGATGGGCAGCGTCGGTTCCGCAGAGGCCGCCTCGGCTTTCGCCAACACAAAGGCTATCTACGACCGCGTTTTGGCCCAACGCCAGAAAATCGATGCGGCTCTGACTGTTGAGCCTGACGCTCGTCCAAAGGATGTTGCCGGTCAGTCCTTTGATCTCGGCACCGAGTTTTTGGCAGGGCTTGAAAAGGCGTCTATCGTCATTGAAAGCGGCATTCGGACCGCAGATCCGACGATGGTCGGACTGGTGCAGACGCGCGCATTTGCCTGGGCCGCACGCTCCAATGGCGGCACCTCCGCTGTTGTCATGAATGTTCCAATCGCTGGCAAGCGACCGTTCAACAACGAGGAGACCTTGAAGCTTGCTGGCAGCGATGCCGCGATGGCAATGGCATGGAGCTCGGTAAAGGTGCTTGTCGATCATCCAAGCACGCTGCCAGCACTGAAAAATGCCGTTGCTACGGCTGAAACCGGCTACTTCTCCGGTGACCTTTCCAAGTGGAGGGCCGATATCGTCAGCAAGATGCGCGACGGGCAGGTCAGTCCTGTTGGCATCGACGAATGGCGCGAAAAGATTACGGCTGCTCTCGGCACCGTTGCTGCGGTCGCATCGCTTGCGATGGATGCATTAACCGCTCAGGCGATGGCCCAGAGAGATGCAGCATTTGTTTCCCTAATCATCTATGGCAGCATGCTTGCCATGACGTTGGCAATCGCTACGGCCGGTATGTACATCGTGATGGGTCGCGTCGTCCGGCCGATTTCCCGTTTGACCGCATGCATGGGTTCGCTGGCCGCTGGCAATCTGGACGTCACGATCCCCGGTTCGAACCGTCGGGACGAAATCGGAGGCATGGCCAGCTCTGTTGAAGTGTTTCGCGAGGCTGCCATTCGCAACAAGCAGCTCGAGGCGGAGGCAGAGATCAACCGCAAGCGTTCAGAAGAAGAGCGTGAGACGATGCAGCGTGCGGCAGAAGCCGAAACCGAGGCCCGTTTGGTGCAGGCGACCAGCACCTTTGCCGCCAGCATGAAGCGTCTTGCGTCCGGCGATCTTCTCTGTGAATTGAACGAACCGCTGACATCGCAATTCGAAACATTGCGCGTGGACTTCAACAGCTCGGTGCGCCAGTTGCGTGAAACGCTTGCCAGCGTCGGCCAGTCCGTATCGACGGTCACCAGCGGTTCGCATGAAATATCGTCCGCCTCTGATGATCTGGCCAAGCGCACAGAGCAGCAGGCAGCGTCGCTCGAAGAGACGGCTGCTGCTCTCGAACAGATCACCGCCAATGTCACCTCGACATCGAAGCGCTCTGCAGAAGCCCGTGGCGTGGTTCGCACCGCGCGGGAAAAGGCAAGCAATTCCGGCGATGTGGTTCGCAATGCGGTTGCAGCTATGGAGAAGATCGAAAATTCTTCCAAGCAGATCGGCCAGATCATCAGTGTCATCGACGAGATCGCTTTCCAGACCAATCTTCTGGCGCTCAACGCCGGTGTAGAAGCGGCGCGGGCCGGTGAAGCGGGCAAGGGGTTTGCCGTCGTCGCGCAAGAGGTGCGTGAGTTGGCGCAGCGGTCTGCAAAGGCTGCCAAGGAGATCAAGGAACTGATCGGCAATTCTGCGGTGGCGGTGGGCGAGGGCGTGCGTCTGGTCAGCGACACGGGCGCCGGGCTTGGCGAGATTGCCGAGCTGGTGCAGACCGTCAATGTCCACATGGAGGCAATCGCTACGGCGGCTCAAGAGCAGTCCGTCGGGCTTGCCGAAGTCAACACGGCGGTCAACCATATGGATCAGGCGACGCAGCAGAACGCCGCGATGGTGGAAGAGATGAATGCCGCTGGTGCATCGCTTGCTCAGGAAAGCGCAAATCTGAACGACCTTCTTTCGAATTTCCAGCTGGGTCAGCAGGATGGTCGCAGACAGGCCTCCGTGGCACGGAAAGTCCCTCAGCCCGCGCGCCCGGCAGCCGGCCATGCACGTCGCAGCGTTCCGATGAGCCATGGCAATGCCGCACTGGCGGTAAAGTCGGATTGGGAAGAGTTCTGAGTCTCAGATACGAGAACTTGAAAGAGGCGGCGATGTCCGCCTCTTTTGCTATGTAAGACTCATATATTCGATCGAATGCTGTATCTCTAGCCTTTCGCGAGTTTGGCCCATTCCGAAAGCATCATCATCCCAGCAATGTCTGGCCGAGGCTTGCCCGGCAGAATCGTGATATATTCCAACTGGTGGCCGTCAGGATCGTCGAAATAGACGTTGGCCGATGGCATCCAGGGGAAGACGCTAGGCTCATGGATTTCGACGCCTGCGCCACTTCGCGGAACAATTCCTTTCGAGCGCAAGTCGGTGGGGGCTTTTATCACCTCATCGAGTGTCGTCTGGAACGCGATGTGAAGCTTCATTTGCAGGGGTGAACTGTGGATCGACCAGAGACCCAGCATGGATGTGTCGCGCCCGCCGATCCAGAAGAAGGCGACGTCTCGGTCCGGTATGGTGTGTGCGAGTTCCAGACCGACGACATCGCGGTAGAAATCGATCGAGCGATCGAGATCCGACACGGTCAGATGCGTCTCGTAGAGACCGTTGACTGCGATCATGGTTCATCTCCTTTTGGTCGCGCTGGCTTGATCGTCAGACGCTTGATTGATGCCATGATAGGGTTCATACGACCTCAACAATGGTTGAGGTCAAGAGGCATGGTTGTGAAACTGGATATTCATCGGGAGCTCTCGGTCGGCGAGGTTGCCAAGCGCTGTGGTATCGCCGTTTCCACCCTTCATTTCTACGAGGCGAAAGGGCTGCTGTCGGCATCTCGCAATGCCGGCAACCAGCGGCGTTACCCGCGCGAGGTTTTACGGCGTGTGGCCGTGATTAAAATTGCCCAGCAGGCTGGCATACCGCTTGCGGACATCCGTCAGGCCTTGTCCGCACTGCCGAATGGGCGAACGCCGAATGCTGAAGATTGGAAAGGTCTGGCCGTCGCGTGGCGCTCAGAACTGCAAGAGCGTATCGATATGCTGACGCAATTGAGGGACGATCTGGAGGGATGCATCGGGTGCGGCTGTTTGTCCGTGAAAGACTGTCCCTTGCGCAATCCCGGTGACATCCTGGCCGGTAAAGGGCGCGGCGCAGTCTTGCTCGAGTGACGGTTCGAAGCGCGATGCGTGAGTATCCAAAAAACGGCCATAGGCATCGATTGAGATTTTCTACGGTGCAGCTCGCGACCCATCTTGCATATCTTGGCTAAACGTATAAACATATCTTTATATGTTGATTGAGTTGAGGTTTGTGTATTGGCTCTGGGGCTTGATAATCTGGTAGGGCTATTGAAAGCGGCAGGCGAGCCGACACGCTTTCGGTTGCTTGCGCTTTTGTCTGCGGGCGACCTGACGGTCACCGACCTGACTGAAATCCTCGGGCAATCGCAACCGCGTATTTCGCGCCATCTGAAGCTGCTGGCCGAAGAAGATCTGATCGACCGCTATCAGGAAGGTGCCTGGGCTTACTTCCGTTTGAAGCAGGATGGCAAGGCTGCTGGCATGGTCAAACAGCTTCTTTCTGTCGCATCTCCCAATGATGCGGTCCTCCAGCGCGACTTTGAGCGCCTGTCGTCCGTCAAGCGGGTGAGGGCGGAGCGGGCGCAGGATTATTTCAGCCGCAATGCGTCTGCCTGGGATGAGCTTCGCCGTTTGCATGTGAGTGATGATGCGGTAGAAAGTGCGCTTCTGAAACTTATCGGGACCACTCCGGTCGATTCCATGCTGGACCTTGGCACCGGGACGGGTCGCATTCTTCAGCTGTGTAGCGGTATCTACCGCCGCGCCATTGGCATTGATGCCAGCCGCGATATGCTGGCTGTTGCCCGCTCCAATCTCGACAAGGCCGGTGTTGCGAACGCTTCCGTGCGGCACGGTGATATTCTGAACCTGCCGCTGGAAAGTCAGGATTTCGATCTCGTGGTGGTTCACCAAGTGCTTCACTTCCTCGACCATCCTGAAATGGCGCTGAATGAGGCTGCGCGGATGTTGCGCCCTAACGGTCGGCTCGTGATCATTGATCTGGCACCCCACAAGCTCGAATATCTGCGAGAAGAGCACGCACATGTTCGCCTCGGGTTTTCGCATCAAACCATGGAAGAGTGGCTGAGAAAGGCAGGGCTTTCGCCCGAGAAGGCGGTCGATCTGCATTCCGGCAATGCCTCTGCCCAGTCACTTGACGTAACAATCTGGGTCGCACGCGATCCACGCCTGCTGATCGCTGGCGAGGAGCCGATGAATGCACCGCTTCTTTCCGCCGGGAGGGCATGACATGACGAAGACTGAGGCAGATCGCCACGTGACTGAAAATTTCAAAATTTCCTTCGAGTTCTTTCCGCCGAAGAATGCAGACATGGACGTGCAGCTTTGGGAGACGGTCGAGGAGCTTTCCCGCTGGAACCCGGACTTTGTCTCCGTCACCTACGGTGCAGGTGGCACGACGAAGGCACCGACACTGGTTGCTGTCGATCGCATGATATCCGTGGCGGGTTTGCCGACAGCCTCGCATCTGACCTGCGTGGATGCCAGCAAGCAGGAGGTCCACGATGTCGTGGAAGAACTGCGAGCCATTGGCGTCAAGCGTTTCGTGGCACTGCGCGGCGACCCCTCCACCGGCCCTGGCACAGCTTACAAGCCACACCCGGACGGGTATGAGAATGCCGCCGCACTTGTACGAGGTTTGCGCGATCTCGGTGATTTCGAGATTTCCGTGTCGGCCTATCCCGAAAAGCACCCTGAAAGCGAAAGCGATTCTGTTGATATCGATATGCTCAAGCGTAAGGCCGACAATGGAGCGACCCGCGCACTGACGCAGTTCTTTTTCGACAATGACATTTTCGAGCGCTACATGGAGCGTGTCACCAAGGCTGGCGTCACCATTCCGGTCGTTCCCGGTATCATGCCGATCCAGAACCTAACGCAGCTGAAGCGTTTTGCCGGTCGTTGCGGCACGAGTGTTCCCTCGTTTTTGGACGACCGGTTTGCTGGTTATGATGATGATGCGATCGGCCGCGCTAGGGTGGCTGCAGATGTCGCTGCCGAACAGATTCTCGACCTGCAACGGCGCGGAATACAGGAATTCCACCTTTACACCATGAACCGCGCGCCGCTGGTTAATGCTGTGCTGGACAACATCGGTTATCGCCCCTTGCGAAAATCTGCTGCGTAACTATGTCTGACATCTCCAGAACGAACAAAACGCAGGTTTCGAAAAACCTGCGTTTTTTAATGGCAAATGATAATCAACTGCTTGATGTGGTCGATGACCCCAAGGTGCGTGTCAGATGAACAACATCACTCCAACAAACGCGAACGCCACACCCACTGCTAAGGCATTAAGAGAATTTGTAAGTCCCATGCTCTGCCTCCTTTACGTTGACAGTAACCATTATGACCCTTTTGTGTCTCTTGAAAAGCGAAATCTATATTGCGTCGCACACGAAAACGGCAATGATTTCTGAGGCTTTGCAGCCAATACCTTGAAAAACAACTTATATTACGGTCTGAAAAACTCAGTGCAAAATGAAAAAAAAGTAAACGGCCGTGGTTAATGCCACGGCCGTCGATCTCAATCCGTCAGAATCGGATACCAAGTTCTTAAAGGGCATCCAGCAAGGCGCGGGTTGGCCATCCATCGGCGGGTAGGCCGAGGCGCTGCTGCTCACGCTGTACAGCGATGCGCGTGCCGGAGCCGAGGATGCCATCGATCTTGCCGACATCATGGGTCTTGGCGTCGAGCTTTGTCTGAAGTTCCTTCATCGCGGTATCGTCAAGGCCGGGCTCAGGATTGCCCTTGGCATAAACCGGTGCACCCATGAAGCGGGTCGCGAAATAGGCGGCTGACGTGGTGTAGATGAAGGACTGATTCCATTCCAGATAGATGTTGAAGTTGGGGTAGGTGATGAAGGCCGGGCCTTTGCGGCCCTGTGGCAGGATGAGGGCTGCGGGCAGGGCGCCAAAGCTCTTGTTGCCATCCTTTGGCGCAACACCGAGGTTGAACCATTCGCTTGCTGTCAGCGTACCGCCAAGGCCGGATTTTTCCCAAGGCAGGTTCTCCGGTACGGAAACTTCCTGGATCCAGGGCTCGCCCTTCTTGAAACCGAGATGCTGGATGAATTTGGCTGCCGTCAAGATCGCGTCCGGGCTGCTCGCCTTGACGTTGACGTGACCATCGCCATCACCATCCACGCCGAAAGCGATGATATCCTTGGGCAGCATCTGCACCTGGCCGATTTCACCAGCCCAGGCACCAGTGTTGGTGGCCGGATCGAGATCGCCGTGCTGAACCATTTCGGTGAGCGCTATCAGTTGGGGGCGGAATAGCTCCGGGCGGCGGCAATCATGCGACAGTGTGACGAGAGCGTTGCGGGTGTTGAAATCGCCCTGAACCGCGCCGAAGTCGGTTTCCATGGCCCAGAAGGCTGCAATCACGCCTGCAGGCACGCCATACTCGTCTTCGGCACGCTTGAAGGCAGCGGAGTATTCCTGAATCTTCTTGCGGCCCATGTCGAGGCGGCCTTGGCTGACGGTGCGCTGGGAAAATTCGAGGAAGGTCTGGCGGAACACGCCCTGGGCGCGGTCACGCGATAGAACCTTCTGGTCGATTTGCACGCCGGCCAGCGCCTTGTCCACGGCTTCTGCTGGCACGCCCTTGCCGACAGCTTCCGTCTTTACGCCTTGCAAGAAGGTGTTGAGATCACCACCGCAGGCGACCTGCTTCGGGTCATCCGGCGAGGTAACGAGGGGAACGGCCAGTGCGGAGCCGCAGGACAATGTGAACACGGTTGCAGCAAGTGCGAGGCTGCGTGGCGAAAAGCTGGACATCAGAATTCCTCAAATGGGCGATTTAAACCATGCGTTCGCCAAGTTTTGTGGCGGAAGCGTGGGCAAGACGATGGAAAAGCACCAACGGACGGATGTTTCCAACGTCATGTCTTCGATGCACAGCACATCTGCTGGAATTGCCGCAAAAATCAAGTTGAAAACTATGAACTAGCCGCGCGGCTGGTTTGCGGATGCCACCCATGTGCGCCAGTTCTTTTCCGAGCCGGCAAAGACATTGATATCTGTCGGCGTGCTGATGCCAGGAATGACGCCGGTGCCGGTGTATTGCCAGAACGCCCATTGGCGGTCGCTGTAGATCTGCGCTGGGTGAGCGGCGACGGAGCGGACCCAGAACGGGTAGTTCTTGAACTGGCCGACCAGATTGTCACGGTGGAAATCAACACTGGTGTAGATGATCGGGCGCTTGCCGTAGTGGCGTTCGATGCGTGTGAGGAATTGCTGTATCTCGGCACGGACCACCTCTGGTGAAGGCCGTGTCTTGCAGGTTGGGGAGGCGGGGTTCCATTCCACGTCCAGCACCGGCGGAAGCTTCATCGCCTCTTTGGGCACGGTGCGAATGAACCAGTCTGCCTGGGCATCTGCCGTCGCGCAGAAATAATAGAAGTGGTAGGGCGCGTGCGCCACGCCTGCGGCTGACGCTCCGCGCCAATATTCGTCGAAGCGCGCATCGACACGGTCCGTACCTTCGGTTGCCTTTATGAAGGCAAAGGAGACACCGGATTTGCGTACCGTGGCCCAGTCGATATCGCCATTCCACTTGGACACGTCGATGCCGTGTACCTCATGCGTGTGGGGTGAGCGTGCGCCAAAATCCTGTGGATCATTATCCTTGAAGCGCGGCTTACCAACGGATGCCGTTTCGAGGAAATCGTAACTGGTGGAGGTGCAGCCGCTCAACAGGAGGATGGACGCGAAAAGAGCCGGAAGTAGCCGCTGCATGATGATCCCAGTGAAACGAATGAAAGTCCGCGCGGTCGCCCCGGAGAAGCGCCGTAATCTTCTGTTTACCATAACAGGGTAAACAAGGTGTTATGGCAAGTCGCGAGGCCTTAAATTCTCATATTCAATAGTCTCGCGCGGTTTCAAGCGCCTGGCAGGGTCAGCACGGCGCGCCAAGCATAGCCACGAGCGATCGGCTCGAATTCCATCGTTGCATTATGGGTACCCGCCAAGGTTTCCAATGCGTAGCGCATATCAGCGCGCGGAGTGACGTGAAATTTGGCAAGCCAAGCCTGAAGAAGGGTACGGAACCATTGCGGCAATTGCTCCTGCTGGCCAAAATCGACGATATGCAGGGAGCCACCAGGCGCCAGCGCCTGCATGGCGCGCTCGACTGCTTTTTCCCAATCGGGGATCATGGAGATGGCGTAGGAAATCATGATTCGGTCAAAACCTGAGCTGCGTCCGAACTCACTCAGTTTGAAGGTTGTTGCGTCGGAAACGCGAAAGATCGGGCGTTCGCGATGTGCACTAAAGTTCTCGCTGGCGGTCGTCAGCATCTCGGCAGAAATATCCAACCCATAGAACTTGGCCGCGGGAAACAGGTTAGATGCACGCAGTAAATTGCGACCGGTCCCGCAACCGACCTCCAGCAAACTGCCGCCTTGCGGGATATCGAGTTTCTCGATGGTGGTATCGCGACCCAGCAGATAATATTTGCGCGTCAGATCATAGATGTGCCGCTGGTTGCGATACATCTTGTCCATCAAGTTTGCGTGGTTGACATCACGAAGGCTAACATTGTCACCGATGCTTTTCATGCCTGCGCCCTCTGATAGATATGGAAGCCACCATAGATGGCGGAGCGGTCACGCGCGTTGAGTTCCTGCGAGCGCTCGGCCAAATAGGACCATTGGGCGCGAATATCCGGCGAGAGGCGGCCTTCGATGACGCTCTTTTCGGCTGCAGTGCGGAAAATGACGCGGGCGTCTGTCGCTGCCGTGCGGCTGATCTGCGACCACAGTTCGTTGATTTGCGTGTCCGTCATCCAGTCCTGCGCGTCCAAAAGTACGTAGCGATCTACCGAGGATGCCGGTTTGGATGCAAGGAGTTCTGTGAATGTGGCGTGGTTTACGGAGACGCGCGCGGCATTCCTACGGATTGCGGGATAGTAATCGGTGCGCAGATAATCTGGCAGGTTACCCTCCTGCGCTTGCGGATAACGGCGCACAAAGGCCTGCCAGGCGAAGTAGTTGTCTTTCAGCGGAAAATCGCAGGCGAGTTTTTCAAGACGTTGGCGCAGAACCGGTGCGATCGTGTTGCCGTCCGAAAGGCTCGCGAGTTCGTCGTACTGGCGTGGTGGAATACCGAGGCCGAAGAGCGAGCTCTTGCGCTTCGTCAGCCAGCGGATCATCGGCTTGTCGAAGAGGGGCGCGACTTTCTCGTCAAAGAACTGGCGTTGCTCATCCATCGAACGGGCATTGGCCATGTCCTGAAGCTTCACACCGTGCAGGCGGGCCAGAACGTGGCCCACGCCAATGAAGCGGCCGAGCAAGCCGGTGCGATAGATGTTGCCGTTGAACACAGAAATCCGACGGCGGCCGGTCATCTTGCGTTTCGACCAATAGGCGCGTGTCTGCGGGTCGAGGTTGGGGGCGATGAAGCGGTCGTAACCTTCGCTGTTGGAGCGCACATTGGCGTGACCGAACTGGCGCACGACATCGCCATGGTTCGGCAGGTGACGGAACGCTGCGAGTTTCAGCTTGTTGAGGGCGATGTGGTGCGGATTGAGATCCACCACATCGATGCGAGATGGATTGCGCGACAGGTATGCAAGGACGTTGCAGCCGCCCGATCCGATGGTGACGATGCTGTGGCCATCGCGCAGCTCCATCGCCTGCATATCGACCTCAGGGTCTTCCCAGATTTGTGGGTATACCAGACCGGAAAACAAAACACCGAACAGTCGCTCCGACAGACCGCTGATGGACAGAGCCTTGTGTTGAAGCAGCGCAGTCTTGAGTTTCACGTTTTTGCTGAAACCGGTTTTCGGCGCGACACTGGTCATCTGATTCCACCTCTCATTCGGTTGAGAGGCGTTTAGCGGCGAGACGCAACAGTTTGATGACGAGGGGTGGGGGGATGGGATTGGTCGCCACATTTCGCAGCCGGTGAGCTGGGCTACCCCCTCTGTCTTGCCGGACATCTCCCCCACAGGTGGGGAGATCGACTCGCGGCGACCTTTTGGCCATCTCTCGCGTCGACAGTGAAGTGGTGTCAGAGCACCCAGCCGATCTCCCTCCTTGTGGGGGAGATGTCCGGCAGGACAGAGGGGGGTAGCCCCACCTGCTGCCGTATGATGGCTGGAACTCGTCCTACTTGCGCAGAACGTGCAGCATACCCTTGCGCTTGGCGTCGTAATAGTAGCCGCGGGCATAAAGACGCACGGCGTTATCGCGATCGTTGTCGGCCACCAGCCATGCACCACTGAGATATTTCACGGCATATTTCAGGTTGGTTTCGGCGTCGAAGAGGCCGGAAGCGGGGCCGTCGAAGCCCATGGAGCGTGCCGTGGCGTGCTTGATCTGCATGAGGCCGAAATGGCCGCCGTTGACAGCATTGGGGTTATAACGGCTTTCGCGCATGACCACGCGGTGAACGAGATCTTCCGGCACATTATACATGGTGGCGTATTTGGTAATGAGGCCGCTGAGCTTCTGACGTCCAACCATGGATGGCGCATCCAGTGAAGGCGTGATGACTTCCCGTGTGCTGATGGCGGCAAGAGCTGCGTTTTGCGGCGCAGACGCATAGGCAAGCATGGCACCCTGCGGCTTTGGAACCGGGATGACGCTTTGCTGCTTCATCATTTCTTCGGTCAGCGGAATGGCTGCGGCTGACGGTGTTCCGGGCGCGCCGGGTGCTGGCGGAAAGCTTCCCTTGAGTGCGACGACCTGCGGAAGGGCAGAAATTGCCGTTTGGTGAGCCAAGGCTGCCGCTGCAGGTGTTGTGGCAGCCGGTGCTGCAAGAGCGACCTGGGTGGCCGTCTGTGGCTGCATCTGCGTGTCGATAGCAGCGGCGGCTGCAATTTCCGATGCTGGGGGAAGTGCAACGCGGCCACCCTTGAGGGCGGTTGAGGTCGGCAAGGTCGTTGTCGTGGTGTTGGAGGCGAGTTGGGTGGCCGCTGCTGCGGTTTCCGTCGTCGCCGCGGCTGCTGCCGTTGCAGGAGCAGGTGTCGCACTTGCAGTCGGGGTGGTGGTCGTTTCTGCGGATGTTGCTGTAACCGAGGCTATCTTCGGGTGCGATGGATCGCCCTTGGCCGAATATTCGACGCTTGTGCATCCTGCCAGTGCCAGCGCAAGGCCCACCGTGGACGAGGTAAGAAGCGCCGATCTTCGACCAAAACTGCCTGAAAATTTCATGCTGCCGCCCTTGAGTGCGCCTGTCGCTCGATACCCCCGTTTCAAGCGAAGCAGGCAGTCCCTATCCGGCGATCATTAACCTATCGTAAGGTTTCGGGCAAGCGGCGACTTAACAGCAATGTCTTATGCAGCGATACGGCGGTATCCGGCGGTGACGGCGCGACCGGCTATAAAGCTCTTTCGCTTTGAATTCTTTGCTTTTTTGCTAACCGACATCCGCCGCACAGAGGTAATCGTAAAACGTGCGAAGGTTGCCTGCAGGCCAAGGCATACGAGCGCGATCAAAAGAAGGACCGCCTGCATTTGCGTGACCATTTCAACCACGTCGCGGGTGCCGTTCAAAAACTGCATGAGGAAAGCGACAAAAAAGCCGAAATAACGCAAACGCAACGCCGCCATTACGAAGCAGTCCGAAAACACGGTGCCGAAGGATTTTCCACGCAGATTGTCGTTGTCGGCATTGGCTTCGCGCGCGGCGGGCGTCGCAATTGTCCACAGGCTGAACAGCATCAGCCACGCCATGCCAGCCCAACGCGCTATATCGACAAGCGTGGAGGGCAGGAGTTCGGCGCCGACGACGATGATGGAGGCTGCGGTAACCGTTGTGACGATGCCAAGCGTCGCGCCGGTGACGGCTGCGACCATGGCGCGCTTTCCGCGTATGGCGGTATAGCTCGCGACTTTGAAGGACACGGGTGAGGGCAGTGCGAAAAGGATGGCACAGGCTAAGCAGAACACCAGCCAGACTTGTGCGGACATGTGCTTTCCTCCTAGCCCTCCCTGCACGTCATTTTTCTGTAACCTACAGTATCACCCCAGAAACCGAAACGCATTTCTGGGGTGATCGGTTCATAACGTCGAGAGCGGTGTGTTTACGCCACAGTTTGCGGTTCCCAGCATCATGCGGCGTAAAGAGGCGTTTTTATGCTCTATGCCGCTTTGTAGGACTGGCCAATCTGGTCCATGACCTCGCCAAACCACGGTGTCGACAGGTCGAAGTGCTTGCCGCCCTTGATGCGCGGAAATTCGATAGTGCGCAGCTTGCCGCCCTGGTCCTCGTCATGGCCGATAACGCCCGAAACCTTGTTGAGTGCGCTTTCCACCGCCAGATCGACCATGCCCTGAATGAGGCGCAGGTCCTGGCCATTGGCAGGGGCGGAGCGCGCGTAGTAGCCTGACTTCTGTACCATCGTGCGTTCCGCGCCGATCAGGCTGGCGAACTGCTTCTGGAACCAGCCGCCGACATTGATCGTGTCGATCTTGACGTGACCGAAAGCATCGCGCTTGACGGTTTCGCCTGATGCTTCGCGCTCGGCAACGATCGAATCAAGGCCCGCACCTTCCGAGACGAAGAGTGTGACGAAGCCCGTCTTTTCCATCGTCTTCTTCAGGCGCTCGGCTTCGGCCTGGATATCGAAGGCCATTTCCGGCAGATAAAGACCATCGATGCTCTTTAGCTGTGGTCCCATCAACAGGCCATCGACATATTCATTGCCACGGGTCTTTTGAATATAGGCGCGCGCCGTTGCCGCCGTCAGCCAGCCGCAGTGGCGACCCATGACTTCGTGAATGACGAAGGTCTTGGGCGCAGCGCTTTGTTCGTTGCTGACATTGTCGAAGAAATCAGCTCCAACTTCCGCTGCCGTCCACGCACCTAGCGACTGCTTGATCGGGACGACGTCGTTATCGACGGTTTTGGGCAGGCCGACGACGGTGAGGTTATAGCCATTGGCGCCGAGATAGGCCGCAAGATCCGCGGCCGTCGTGTTGGTGTCATCGCCGCCGATGGTATGCAAAATGGTGACGCCATCCTTTGTCAGACGATCTGCCGCCACGGCCAGAGGGTTTTCACCTTCCTTGACGAGCCCGCGCTTGGCGCAGTCTGCGGCATTGGTCAGCTTCACGCGGCTGTTGCCAATCGGCGAGCCGCCGTAGCGGTGCAGAAGGTGAGCTTTCTCACGCATATCCTTGGTAATGTGGACGCTGTCACCCAACAGAACGCCTTGATAACCGGAGCGGTAGGCTATGATGTCAATATCAGGCGCGATGTCGCTGTAACGTTCGATCAGGCCACCCACGGCAGACGAGAGGCATGGTGCAAGACCGCCTGCGGTCAACATTGCGACTTTCTGTTTGGCCATCGTGGCGCTCCTTCGTGTTCATTTCAAAGATGTCGTGTGGCAAATGGATGCGACAGCGAAACCGGCATGTAAAGTGAATTTCTCAAGAAAATCGGGCATTTCGCGGCAATCTTCAAAGCGATTGAACGCGTTGGCCGATCTAATCGTTTCAATTGCTCGCGCCCTCCTTGCGCTGCTGCCAGCCTGCGGAAAACCAGTGGCGTGGCGACGGAAACGACCCCAGCAAACCTCATCGCAAGATGAAGAAAAGTTAATGCCATGCGACCTTTATGTATATTGCATTCAGCAAACAGGACTTTATGCTTGAAACCATGATGTACGATTTCGCCTGTTTGCAACTTTCATCGCTGTGGGAACGACTGCTTGGCGCAATAGGCGATGCGGCGGGCAACGTGCTCGGCCGCGTTATCGAGGCGGTCAGAACCGTGTTCGAAGGCGATCCCGAAACGCGCCGTCAGGTGTCGTTCTCGGTGGCGATCATTGCGCTGTCGGCCAAGATGGCCAAGGCCGATGGTATGGTCAATGATGCGGAAGTTCAGGCCTTCAGGCAGATATTCGATTTTCCCGAGGAAGAAGCAAAGAACGTTGCGCGGCTTTACAATCTCGCGCGTCAGGATGTTGCCGGCTACGAGGCTTATGCCGAGCGTCTGTCCGGGCTCTGCGGTTCCGGGGAGCAGAATTGCGAAATGCTGGAAAGCGTCATCGATGGTCTTTTCCACATCGCCAAGGCTGATGGCCTTATCCACGAGCGGGAGATGGCGTTCCTCGGTCGTATCGCGGAAATCTTCCGAATCACTGAGGATCATTTCGAAACGATCATGGCGCGCCATGTCCACATGGAGGGACGCGATCCTTACCGCGTGCTTGGTGTTTCGCCTGCCGACGACTTTCTGGATATTCGCAAGCGTTATCGCTCGCTGGTGGCTGAACACCACCCCGATAAACTCATTGCGCGTGGCGTTCCCATGGAACTGCACGCTGCCGCGAATGAGCGCATGGCGGCGCTCAATGCCGCCTATGCGGCCATCGAGAAAGAACGCCGCGTCGCATGATTGATTTCCCTGCTGATTATGCGGGTGCCACCGTCGCGCCTTCGCCCAACCATGGCGAACGGGTCGATGTTGGCAGCCCCGACATGATTATTCTTCACTATACGGGAATGGGAACCGCAGACAGCGCATTGTCATGGCTGTGTAATGCCGAAAGCCAGGTTTCCAGCCACTATTTCGTCTTTGAAGATGGTCGCATCATGCAGCTTGTGCCGGAGAAACTGCGTGCTTGGCATGCGGGCAAGAGCTCCTGGGGTGGGGTGGCGGATATCAACTCACGCTCCATCGGTATCGAGGTCGCCAATGCAGGGCACCCGGCGGGTCTGCCTGAATTTCCAAAAGCGCAGATTGATGCGGTCATCGAATTGTGTCGAGATTGCGGTGCCAGATGGTCGATCGCGCCGGAACGGGTGCTTGGTCATTCCGATATCGCGCCTGTGAGGAAGATCGATCCGGGCGAAAAGTTTCCATGGGACATGCTGTCGCAACATGGGGTCGGGCACTGGGTCCCATCCGCACCCATCGGTGGCGGCAGATTTTTCCAGCGCGGCGATAGCGGGCAACCGGTGGAAGCCCTTCAATCGATGTTGTCGATCTATGGATATGCTGTTGAAATCACGGGTGATTACTGTGAGAAGACCGAGGGCGTCATTGCCGCTTTCCAGCGCCACTTCAGGCCGTCGCTGGTCGATGGCATTGCCGATTTCTCGACCATCGACACGCTGCACCGGCTGATTGCCGCGTTGCCAAAATTTCGCGGCGCCTGAGCGCTTTTATCGAAAATTGGTTCCAGAAAAAGGTATTTCGGTGGGCGTTTGTTGCGCTTTGCCACAGTATACCCTTATTGGGCCACTTAATACGTCTCACCAACCGGCGACCTGTTTCAATTTGAAACGGTGATCGTCAGTATCAATGATGAAGACGTGCGAGGGATTGTTCTGATGAGCTTCCCGAGCGGCTGATCTTTGTCGCCGCACATCGCAGTCTTCGTGTCTGGAGACGTTTTATACTAATGAGAAGAGCATATATTGCTGTCTCGGCTTGCCTTTTGCTGCTTGCCGCGCAGAGTGGCCTTGTCTTCGCCGATGATCAGGTGAAAATCACAACCGTGCCGTTGGAAACCTATATCCGCAAGCCCGGCTATCCCATTCCAGAAAGAACTCTGCCGTCGAAACTGCAAAACGAGTATTCCGACCTGATCGTGAAATACGCCAAGCGTTATGGCGTACCAACCAATCTGGCGCATGCGATTGTTTCCGTCGAGAGCAAGTTCAACCCGAAAGCGCGCGGCAGTGCCGGTGAGGTGGGGCTGATGCAGATCAAACCAGCTACGGCACGGATGATGGGTTATCGCGGCACAACGAAAGCGCTCTATGATCCAGAAACCAACATTCGCTGGGGCATGCAATATCTCGCGACAGCCCACCAGCTCGGTGGCGGGCAGGTTTGCAGTACGATTTTGCGTTACAATGCCGGGCATGCGGCCACGCGTATGAACCCGGTCTCGAAGCGCTATTGCGGCAAAGTGCAGGCGCTGCTGCAAAGTTGATGCCTTTTGAGCCGCTGCAGATTGCGGCTTTTGAAAATCGCTGGACTTTGCTAGTCAGCGCTTGAAGCGAGCGGGAGACGGTGATGGCGGATTTCAGGTTTATCGTTATCGGTGCCGGCATGATGGGTACCGCTGCGGCGCGACACCTTTCGGCCTTGAGCGATGGTGTTGCCCTGATCGGGCCTGCCGAACCTGCAGATCGCAAAAATCACCGTGGCGTATTTTCCAGCCATTACGATGAAGCGCGAATCACGCGTGGTTTCGATGGCGACCCGGTCTGGGCCGAATTGGCGAAACGCTCCATTGCGCGCTATGCACACATCGAAGCGGAAAGCGGAATTTCATTTTATCACGAAGCAGGGTGTCTTTTTGCCGGAAACGGCAAAGGGCTGGGCGGCAACTATGTTGCCAGTGCCTTGGCCGCGCGAGACAGGCTGGGGCTTGAGGTAGAGACCTTCGCAGCCTCGCAGCTGGGCGCTCGTTTCCCGATGTTCGATTTACCTGGGGATCATCAAGGCTGGTTCGAGCCACGCAATGCAGGCTACGTCAATCCGCGCGCATTTGTGAAGGCGCAGATCAAGATTGCTGAGCGCCAGGGTGCGAATCTAATCCGTGAAACGGCGGTGCGTGTCAGTGATACCGCATTCGGTATCGAGGTGATGACGGCTGAGGGGCAACGCTACACAGCAGAGAAGGTGATCGTCGCTGCGGGCGGGTTTACCAATATGGCTGATCTTCTGCCCGTCAATGTGGATATGGCGGCGACCGGGCGAACGATTGCGTTTTTCGAACTGAATGCGGACAAGCAACGCGATTTTGCGGGCATGCCTTCAACCATCGTCCTGGCGGAAAATGCCGACGATATCGTCTACATTCTGCCGCCGGTCCGCTACCCCGATGGCAAGGTCTATCTTAAAATCGGTGGCGAGAGCGAGAAGGGCAGGCTGGAAACGCTGAGTGAAGCCGTGCGGTGGTTTCATTCCGATGGGACGGCAAACGAGGTGGCGTTTCTGGTGCGGCGCGCTATCGAACTCATGCCAGCGCTTAACGGTTGCCCGGTCACCTCCGGCTCCTGCGTCGCCTCCATCACCCGCACGGGCTACCCCTATATCGGCTACACGCAATCCTCCAACATAGCCGTATTGACTGGCGGCAATTTCGTTGCGGCCAAGTCATCCGATGAGATCGGGCGGCTGGGTGCGGTGTTGTTGCTGAATGGGCAGTTGCGAGAGGCGGATTTCGCAAGGAATATGGCGCCGGTTTTTGCCTAAGCCGAACCCAGTGCCATTCACCACCACCATTATCCAACCCAAGCCTCTAGAATCGATTCCGTAAACCGCTACAACTCATTGTTACAGAATCTGAAAATCGGTGAGCTCGAACATGGCAACTCAGTTCAAATATATCGTCGTCGGTGCTGGCATGATGGGGGCTGCTGCGGCGCGTCATCTGGCTGGAAGCTGTGATGATATTGCGCTGATCGGGCCGGGTGAGCCCGCCGATATCAAGAGCCATACTGGCGTTTTCGCCAGCCATTACGATGCGGCGCGAATCACACGGACGATCGACAGCAATGCGGATTGGGCGCGACTGGCCAACCGTTCCATTGCCCGATATGGCGAGATCGAGCGTGAGAGTGGTGTCGCGTTTTACGGCGAGGTCGGTTGCCTGATCGTCGGCAAGGCACGTGGCACGGGGTTCTCCTATATCGAGAATGTCTGCACGGCAGCAGACACACTCGGCGTTGCAACTGAAGTGTTGGACGACGAAGCATTAGCAAAACGCTTTCCCTATTTCTCCTTCGAGCGCAGTTGTGAGGGTGTGTTGGAGGCGAGCAACGCTGGTTACGTCAATCCACGCGAACTCGTGCGGGCGCAGATTGTTTCGGCTGAAAAGCGTGGCGTGACGCGGATCGATGACATCGCTGTCAGCGTACGGGACGAAAATGGCGTAGCGATCGTGACGACTGCATCAGGTCAGGTCTACGAGGCGGAGAAGGTTCTGGTTGCTGCGGGCGGATTTTCCATTGCGGAGGGACTATTGCCGCAAGCACTTCAGATGAAGGTTTATGCCAGAACCGTTGCCTTTTTCGAGGTGCCCGATGAGGAACGCAAACTTTACTCGGGTATGCCTTCACTCATCTACGAACCCGCTGACCCACGCAAACATATCTATCTGTTGCCGCCCGTGCGTTATCCCGATGGCAGGTTCTACCTGAAAATCGGAGGGGAACCGGTCGATGTTCCGCTGCATACGGATCAGGATATTCGCGACTGGTTCCGATCCGGCGGGAACGCGAAGGTCCGCGACGATTTCGTCGAGATCATTGATAGTCTGATCCCGTCGATTGATACGTCGCGTGTGTCCATGGCTGCCTGTGTGACATCCTACACACCGACTGGATTTCCGGCCATTGGTTTTACGGCCTCGCCAAGCATTGCCGTTTTGACGGGTGGATGCGGTGCTGCTGCCAAAAGCTCCGATGAAATCGGGCGGTTGGGGGCGCGGCTCCTGTCCGAAGGCGCTCTTGCCGATGATGGTTACGCAGCTGATTTTACGCCGATTTTCTCTGACTAATCACCCTTCCACCGATTTTCTGTTGGCTTTCATGACTGAACCCGTCTAAGGAGCCCCTGCCAGTTGGCCGGGCAGCCGCGCTTTATCAATGTCGAAAGACGGTAGGGTGAGGAAAGTCCGGGCTCCACGAAAACACGGTGCCGGATAACGTCCGGCGGGGGCGACCCTAGGGAAAGTGCCGCAGAGAGTAGACCGCCACCTTTCGGGTGGTAAGGGTGAAAGGGTGGGGTAAGAGCCCACCGCGCCGCTGGTAACAGGGGTGGCATGGTAAACCCCACCGGGAGCAAGACCGAATAGGGATGACGTGGGGTCCGCGCAAGCGGACCTACAGCCGGTTTTTGGGCGAGTCATCCGGGTGGGTTGCGAGAGGCGGCGTGCAAATGTCGTCCCAGATGAATGGCTGCCACGTTCCGGGTCAAACCGGGGCCATACAGAACCCGGCTTACAGGCCAACTGGCAAATTCCTTTTTATTACAGGTTCTTACGCCGCGCGAAAGCGCAGGGCGCGTAAGTATATGTTATTGCTAATTAAATAAGATTTCAGGGGCGAATTTTTATTGTCGCGGCACAAGTGCTTGAATGAACACGGTAAACCATTCGTTAAACTTAACGGGATATGAATATGCGATCCGAAGCCGGTATCCCGCTGGCTTCTCCCATTGACGCCCAAAGTGTCCCATGGTATCCCAAATGCACACCACAAGGGGTCGTGTTTTTGACCCGCAATCTCTGAAACGGAGAGGCCTGCAAGGGTCCGATGGGCTTCATGTCCTGCCGGTCAGCGATTTGTCGTGCGTAAAGGTGTTGCCTGTTGATGCGGCTATCTGCTCCGCATCGGGTGGTTTTGGCGAGTTTTGCGATGGGTCGCTTTTTATCGAACGTGACGAACAGGATCGACGCCAAGGGGCGCGTCTCGGTTCCGTCAATGTTTCGTTCGGTGCTGATGGAGCGCGGCATTCAGGAGCTTTATTGTCTCCAGGATTTCGCATTTCCGGCCATCAGCGTGGGCGGTCCGGACTTGCTGGAGCGATACGAACGGCAGATCGCGTCCATGGATGCTTTCTCGCCGGAAGCGAACGCAATGTCGCTGCTGGTTCACGGCGGCGGCGTTTTCATGAAGCTCGATGCGGAAGGGCGGTTGATGGTAACGGATTTCATTCGGGAATTCGCCAGCATCACGACCGAGGTTACCTTTGTGGGTCGGGCGGATCATTTTCAGTTGTGGCAACCCGACGCGTTTTACGAGGCGCAGAAGGCTGCAAGAACGGGGCGCGGTTTTACGGCTGCTCGCCCCGTATAGGACGGGGAAACGGAATGGCGGCGAATTCTGGCGAACACTATTCTGAAGCCAGCGGCGGACCGGTTCGCCACATTCCGGTTCTTCTCCACGAAGTTCTCAAGGCGCTGGAGCCAGCGCCCGGAAAAGTCATTATGGACGGCACCTTCGGTGCTGGCGGCTATACCCAGGCCATTCTCGATCAGGGCGCGCATGTCGTCGCACTCGACCGTGATCCCAACGCCATTGCCGACGGGCAAGCCATGGTTGGCGCCAGCGGCGGTCGCCTTTCGCTGATCCAGTCTCAGTTTTCCAATCTCGCAGCACATGCGCCAGCCGAAGGGCTTGATGGCATCGTGCTGGATATCGGTGTTTCCTCCATGCAGATCGATGAGGCCGAACGGGGTTTCTCATTCCAGAGAAACGGCCCGCTCGACATGCGTATGTCGTCCTCGGGCGTTTCGGCGGCAGATGTCGTCAACCGCTGCAAGGTCGGCGATCTCATCCGCATCTTCGGTTTTCTGGGCGAGGAAAAGCAATCGGGCCGCATTGCTCGCGCCATCGAAAAGAAGCGTGCAGACGAGCCATTTCGTACCACGCGTGATCTGGCTGGGCTGATCGAAATCGTCACCCCACGCAAGGCCAAGGACAAGATCCACCCCGCAACGCGGGTTTTTCAGGCACTGCGTGTGTTCGTCAATGATGAGCTCGGTGAATTGGCGCAGGCTCTGTTTGCTGCCGAACGGGCTTTGAAGCCCGGCGGTCGGTTGGTCGTGGTCACGTTCCATTCGCTGGAAGACCGTATCGTCAAGAAGTATTTCGCTGATCGTTCTGACCGTGCAGCAGGCTCGCGCCACATGCCTATGCTGGCGGCCAAATCAGCAATTTTCGATGCCCTGGGCAAGCCGATGATAGCGGCCAGTGACGAAGAGGCGGATATCAATCCGCGGGCCCGATCTGCGAAGCTGCGCGCTGGCGTCCGCACGACAGCGCCCGTGCGACCAGCCGATATATCGATTTTCGAGCTTCCCAATCTCACAAGCCTCGAAAAGATGGGAGGCTGATATGCTGCGTACTCTCGATTTCATTCTTATGGGTGTGATGGTGTCTGCTGCTGTCGTGACCTACACGATCAAGCATCAGGCCGATGTGAAGTTGGAATCCGTGCGAAAGCTGGAGACGGAAATCAAGCTGGAGAAGGACACCATCGATCTTCTGCGTGCCGACTGGGCGCTGCTGACGCAGCCGAATCGTCTGCACCGTCTGGTCAATGCCTATCAGGACGATCTCGCTCTCGCACCGACACAGCCGACACAGCTTTCGCAGCCGAAAGAATTGCCGATGCTGCGTTCGCAACTGCCGCAGCCACCGGAGCCGCAGGGCATGAGCGTAGAGGATGTGATTGCCGCTGCTATGAATGGTTCCAAGCCGGGCGCGATGCTGGGTGGTGCAAAGCCCAAATCCAAACCTGCGGGACAGATTGTGGCGACTGGTGGCGTCCCCGCACCGCAACCGCGCGCGCGCGCCCCGCGCGCCGCGCAGCCTATGCCAGCGGTGCGTGCTGAGTCGGGTGACGAGGCTGGCGACATGGATGAAACGATAACTGGATCGGTGGACTGATGTCTTTTCTGTCTCGCGTCATGGTTCTGAAAAGCAGGGCTCATTTTTCCGCAAGCACCACTGGTTTTGCCGACCATGCTGCCTTCGAGGGTGCGCGCAAGCGACGCGCCACGCAGGCCAAGACCCGCGTTGGTTTGCTGGTTGTCGGTTTCGTCGTTTTCTATGGCGTCGTCGGTGGACGCCTCATTCAATACGGCATGACCCAGCCGGAAACCGTTTCCAGCATTGCCCCCGCAGATCGGCTGATGGCCTCGCGTCCAGACCTTCTGGACCGCAACGGTGAAGTGCTGGCGACCGACATTCGGACCGTCTCGTTGTTTGCAGAGCCGCACCGCATTGTCGATGTCGATGAAGCTGTCGAAAAACTGCAGACCGTTCTGCCTGATCTTGATACGCGCGGCACGTATCAGAAACTGAAATCCGAATCACGCTTCCAATGGCTGCGACGCCAATTGACGCCAAAACAGCAGAGTCAGATTCTGGCGCTTGGCATTCCCGGTATTGGTTTCCGTCCTGAGAAGCGTCGTTTTTATCCCGGCGGGCACACCGCCGCGCACGTTGTCGGTCACGTCAATATCGACAACCGCGGCGTTGCCGGTATGGAGCGTTATCTCGACAGCCAGGGTCTCGCTGACCTGACGGCGTTGGGCATGACATCCGACCAGCCTTTGGAACCGGTCAAGCTTTCGATCGATCTGCGTGTGCAGGCCATCGTGCGTGAAGTGGTTGCCGACGCCATCAAGAAGTTTCAGGCTATTGGGGCTGGTGCTGTCGTCATCAATGTTCACACTGGCGAAATTCTCGCCATGGCATCGCTACCGGACTATGATCCAAACAACCCGGCCGAAGGTGCCAAAGAGGGCTGGCTGAACCGTATGTCGAACGGCACGTTCGAGATGGGGTCGACCTTCAAGTCCTTCACCATCGCCATGGGTCTGGATTCTGGCAAGGTGCACATCAATGATACGTTCGATGCACGTGCGCCGATCCGCATCGGTGGCTTCACCATCAAGGACTTCCACGGCAAGGGCCGCATCCTGTCCGTGCCCGAAATCTTCCAGTATTCGTCCAATATCGGTACTGCAAAGATTGCCGATACGGTTGGCATCGAGGGTCACAAGGAGTTTCTGACGCGGCTTGGTCTTTTGACCAAGATGCAGACGGAACTGCCGGAAATCGCCATGCCATCGCAGCCGCGCGTTTGGAAGAAGATCAACTCGGTGACCATTTCCTTCGGTCACGGTGTATCAACGACACCTTTGCAGACGGCGATTGCCGGTGCAGCACTGGTGAATGGCGGCAAGCTGATCGAGCCAACTTTTCTGCCGCGCACAGTGGCGCAGGCCGATCAGGTTGCCAAGCAGGTCTTGCAGCCGGGCGCGAGCAAGGACATGCGCTTCCTGTTCGAATGGAACGGCGTCAACGGGTCTGGCCGTAATGCGCGTGTCGAAGGCTTCAATGTGGGCGGCAAGACCGGCACGGCGGACAAGGTCGTCAATGGTCGCTACGTTCACGACAAGAACTTCAACGCCTTCCTCTCTGCTTTCCCGATGGACAAGCCGGAATATGTGGTTCTGTCCTTCATCGACGAACCGAAGACAGACAAGGGCAACGGTGCTGCACTGGCCGGTACGTCTGCCGCACCGATGGTGCACGACATCATCTCGCGCTCGGCTGCTATTCTCGGCGTCAAACCGAAGTTCGGCAAGGACGGTTCGGCCTTGCTGGTGTCTTATTGATTGGTACAGCTTATGACGAACCGGCGAATCGCGCCGGGGGGACAAGACGGGCACATCGATGAATTTGCGAGATCTCTCTGGGACCGAGTTCCCGGAACTGACTGAATTGCTGCGGACAGATGCCGGATCGCTGGATATCACCGGGATTACGGCTGATAGCCGCAAGGCACAGCCGGGTTCGCTGTTCGTGGCGGTTGCCGGGACCAAGGCGGATGGTGGTACTTATGTGCAGGACGCGGTGGCAAAGGGCGCTATCGCCGTCGTTTCCAGCAATGCCATCCATGCCGATGTGCCAGTTCTCGTTGTCTCCGACCCGCGCCTTTATCTCTCCCTTTCCGCTGCCCGCTTCTTTGGCAAGCAGCCTGAGACGATGATCGCGGTAACCGGCACGGCTGGCAAAACCTCGGTCGCTTCTTTCATCCGCCAGATCTGGACTTTTGCGGGTCATGCTGCGGCACAGATCGGCACGACGGGTGTGATTGCGCCGGGCCGCGAAGAATATGGTTCGCTGACGACTCCGGATCCGGTTTCCCTGCATGCACTCCTGGCAGACCTCGCTTCCGAAGGTGTGACTCATGCGGCGATGGAAGCGTCTAGCCACGGCCTCGACCAGCGCCGTCTCGATGGCGTGAAGCTGAAGGCTGCCGGATTTACCAATCTCGGTCGTGACCATATGGATTATCATCCGACGATTGAAGACTATATGGCCGCCAAGATGCGGCTGTTCGATACGTTGTTACCGAAGGGTTCGGCTGCCGTCATCTTCTCTGACGACGCATGGTCGGAAAGCGCTGTAAAAGCTGCAACGGATGCGGGTCATGATGTGCGCACCGTCGGTCGCAAGGGTGATTATCTGACCCTGAAGCGCGTCGAGCATTTCCGCCACAAGCAGATGATCGAGGTGCATCACCAGGGCAAGATTTACGAAGTCGATATTCCGCTGGCCGGCGATTTTCAGGTGGCCAATGCGCTGGTGGCCGCAGGACTTGCAATCTCCACCGGCGTTGAGCCGTCTGTCGCACTGAAGGCGCTTGAAAAGCTGGTGGGTGCCGCCGGTCGCCTCGAACTGATCGGCCAGACGAAGAACGGTGCGTTGGCTTATGTGGATTATGCTCATAAGCCAGACGCCCTGGAAAATGTGCTGACATCGGTGCGGCCGTTCACATCCGGTCGCATTATTACCGTGTTCGGTTGCGGTGGAGACCGAGACAAGGGCAAGCGGCCGATCATGGGCGAGGTCGCGACCCGGCTTTCCGACATCGTCATCGTCACGGACGATAATCCGCGCTCTGAAGAGCCGCAGACCATCCGCGCCGAAATCATGGCGGCGGCATCCGGTGCGCTTGAAATTGCAGATAGGGCTGAGGCTATCAGCCATGCCGTTTCGTTGCTGGGCAGTGGAGATACGTTGATCGTCGCGGGCAAGGGGCATGAGGAAGGTCAGATTGTCGGCGGCGTGACGCTGCCGTTTTCGGACCATGAACAGGTGCGAACTGCGCTGGAAGGACTAAAGATTTGAACTGGTTATGGACAGTCCCGGATATGGTCGCCGTCATGGCAGGCCGTCCGGTCGGCAACCTGCCGCAAGGCATTACGGGCATTTCCATCGATAGCCGTTCGGTGCAGGAGGGCGAAGCCTTCTTCGCCATCAAGGGCGACCGGGTGGATGGCCACGATTATGCAAGCTTTGCCGTTGCCAACGGCGCCGGCCTTCTCGTGGTCTCGGAATCCAAACTTCCCGCGCTGGGCCGACTGACCGTTCCGATGATCGTCGTGGAAGACGTTCTGGCTGCGCTGGTCAAGCTGGGTGTTGCAGCACGCGAGCGGACATCGGCGCGTATCGTTGCCGTCACCGGTTCCGTCGGCAAGACGACGACCAAGGAAATGCTGCGGCAGGTTCTGGCCCCATCGGGCCGGGTCCATGCGGCGGTTTCTTCCTTCAATAATCATTGGGGGGTGCCGCTGACGCTGACCCGAATGCCTGCCGATACCGAATTCGGTATTTTCGAAGTGGGTATGAACCATGCTGGCGAGATCAGTCCGCTGGTGAAGCAGGTCAAGCCGCACTTGGCTATCATCACCACCATTGCTGCGGCGCATCTGGGTAATTTCAACAGTCTGGAAGAAATTGCTGCCGCCAAGGCCGAGATTTTTGATGGCGTTCTGCCCGGCGGTGCCGTCATCCTCAACCGTGACAATGCGCAGTTCGAGCAACTGGAACGGGCGGCATTCGACGCTGGCATCGAGCACGTACTGACGTTTGGCCAGCACGCCAAGGCTGATTTCCGTCTGGCCGATTTCGAAAGCACGCCAAACGGTTCCACCATCTGGGCCATCATCAACGGCGAGACCAGCGAACTGCACATCGGCGCGGCGGGTCGCCATATTGCCGAAAACGCAATGGCTGCCATTGGTACGGTTGCCGTCCTGGGCGCGGATATCGACAAGGCGTTTTCAGCACTTGGCACATTGGAGGCGGTGAAGGGCAGGGGCCAACGCCACCGCCTTTCTGTCGGCGACGGCTCGTTCCTGTTGATCGATGAGAGCTATAACGCCAACCCGGCCTCCATGCGTGCCGCCATCGCCCTTCTGGCTGCGGCCGAGGTGAAAGGGGATGGACGACGCGTCGCCGTTTTGGGCGATATGCTGGAAATGGGTGAGTTTGCAACCGAGGTGCACGAGGAACTATCAGGCCCACTTTTGTCGGCCGGTATCGAGCACGTCTGGCTTGCGGGTGAGTCGATGGCTGCGTTGCGTGACGCGTTGCCTGAAAGCGTCAATGTCGCATGGTTCCCCACCACTACCGAATTGAATGAATTCGTTCTGAAATGGGTCCAGCCGGGCGATGTGGTGATGATAAAATCGTCACTAGGCATCGGTTTCGGCAAGATCGTAACGGCTCTTCTTGACAAGTATCCAGCGTTCCCCGAGACGGAACGCCAAATCTAGAGCACCGACGACCCAAGTATCGAAAGCTGTCTTGGGTTATCCTGTTCTGAAACAAAAACGTGGAGCAGCGCGGGCACATTTCATCTGTCCGCCGCTCCAAGCGGCCTTTTGAAAGGGCAAACATGCTGATCTGGCTCGTTGAACTGTCGGACCACGTTCAAATCTTCAACCTGTTCCGGTACATCACGTTCCGGGCCGGTGCGGCTTTGTTTACCTCTGCCCTCATCGTCTTTCTGTTTGGCCCTGCTATCATCAATTCCCTGCGCATCCGGCAGGGCAAGGGACAGCCGATTCGCGCCGATGGGCCGCAGACTCATTTCAAGAAGGCTGGAACGCCCACCATGGGCGGTTTGATGATCCTTGCAGGCATTCTCGGCGGTTCGCTTCTGTGGGGCGATCTGTCCAACGTCTACGTCGTCTCGGTTTTGATGGTAACGCTCGGTTTCGGAGCCATCGGTTTTTACGATGACTATCTCAAAGTTACCAAGCAGAGCGACAAGGGCTTTTCCGGTAAGGCTCGTCTCGGCATCGAATTTCTGATTGCTGCTATCGCTGTATTCTTCATGATGGAAGTGGCACTTGCCACCGCTCCGCATGGCGGGACGCTTGGAAGCTCGATTGCTTTTCCTTTCTTCAAGGAATTTGTTGTCGATATCGGCTATTTCTTCGTGCTGTTCGGTGCTTTCGTCATCGTTGGTGCAGGCAATGCGGTCAACCTGACGGATGGTCTCGACGGTCTTGCCATCGTGCCTGTGATGATTGCCGCTGCGACCTTCGGCGTTATTTCGTATCTCGTTGGCAACGCGATTTTCGCCAACTATCTCCAGATAAATTTTGTACCTGGGACGGGCGAGCTTGCCGTCATCGTTGGTGCGGTCATAGGCGGTGGGCTTGGTTTCCTCTGGTTCAATGCGCCGCCCGCCGCTATCTTCATGGGTGATACGGGATCGCTGGCGTTGGGCGGACTGATCGGCTCCATCGCCGTTGCCGTCAAGCATGAGATCGTCATGATCATCGTCGGTGGCCTGTTCGTCATGGAAACGCTTTCGGTCATCATTCAGGTGTTCTGGTTCAAGCGTACCGGCAGGCGTGTGTTCCTGATGGCACCGATCCACCACCATTTCGAAAAGAAGGGCTGGACGGAAAGCCAGGTCGTTATCCGCTTCTGGATTATCTCCGTCGGTCTTGCGATGCTCGGCCTTGCTACGTTGAAGCTGAGATAATCGAATGATCCCTGTCACCTCATTTGCCGGACAACGTGTTGCCCTTTTCGGTCTGGGTGGCTCTGGGCTCGTCACCGCGCGCGCGCTGGTGGCGGGAGGTGCCGAGGTCACGGCATTCGATGACAATCCCGACAGTGTTGCCAGGGCGCAGAGCGAAGGTATCCATACCGCTGATCTTCGTAGCCTCGACTGGTCGAAGCTTGCTGCGTTCGTTCTGGCGCCCGGCGTGCCGCTCACGCATCCCAAGCCGCATTGGTCGGTCGATCTGGCTCGTGCCGCTGGGGTGGAGGTGATCGGCGACATCGAACTCTTCGTGCGCGAACGCCGTGCGCATGCGCCGGACTGCCCGTTCATCGCCATCACCGGCACCAATGGCAAGTCCACGACGACGGCTTTGATCGCTCACATTCTGACAGAATCTGGCCGTGACACGCAATTGGGTGGCAATATCGGCACGGCGATCCTCAGCCTCGATCCGCCGAGGGCGCAGCGTTTCTACGTGGTCGAGTGCTCATCTTACCAGATCGATCTGGCGCCGACGCTGAACCCGACCGCTGGCATATTGCTGAACCTGACGCCAGACCATCTCGACCGCCATGGCACGATGCAGCATTATGCCGACATCAAGGAGCGATTGGTCGCCGGCAGCGATACGGCGGTTGTTGGGGTCGATGACAGTCACTGCACGCTGATTGCCGATCGCATCGAACGGGCTGGTGTCACGGTAGCGCGCATTTCAAAACGCAGTGTTGTCGCCAACGGTCTGTATGCCGAGGGCAGTCGCATCATCAAGGCGGAAGGCGGCACGTCTTCGCTGCTGGTTGATCTTGATGGTATCTCGACGCTGCGCGGTAGCCACAATGCCCAGAACGCGGCAGCAGCGATCGCCGCTTGCCTTGCGGTTGGCGTTTCCGTGGATGAGGTGAAGGCGGGGCTCAAATCCTTCCCCGGTCTCAAGCACCGCATGCAGCCTGTTGGCGTTCGCGACAACGTGACCTTCGTCAATGACAGCAAGGCGACCAATGCGGATGCGGCGGCACCTGCCTTGTCCAGCTATGACCGTATCTACTGGATTGCAGGCGGTCTGCCGAAAGCGGGCGGTATCAGCAGCCTTTCACCCCTGTTCTCTCGCGTTGCGAAGGCATATCTTATCGGCGAAGCAGCTGCGGAATTTGCTGCGACCTTGGGTGAAAGCGTCCTGTATGAAATCGCTGGTACTCTCGACAAGGCGGTCGAGCATGCAGCAGCAGATGCGCAGGCGGATGGTCGCGATGGCAATGTCGTGATGTTATCACCGGCTTGCGCAAGCTTCGATCAGTACAAGAATTTTGAAACTCGTGGTGATTCGTTCGTCTCGCATGTCGCAGCACTGGATGGTGTGACAATGCTGGTTGGTTTGAAAAAGGGAGCCTGAAGAAATGGTAAGCCGTATAGACCGGGGACCGGTCGCGGAATGGTTCTGGACCATCGACCGTTTCTTTCTGACGGCGTTCATCGCGCTGATGGGCATCGGACTGATGCTGTCTTTCGCGGCATCGCCTGCCGTGGCCGAGCGTATCGGCCTCAACAGCTTCTTCTTCGTGGAGCGTCAGGCCATGTTCATGGTGCCATCGGTGGCGATCATGCTTGGCCTGTCTTTCCTCTCGCCCCGCCAGGTGCGACGTGTCGCCGTCATCATGCTCATTGTAGCGCTATTGATGATGATCTTTGCACTGTTCTTCGGTATTGAAGTGAAGGGCGCGCGGCGCTGGATTTCCGTCGGCTCTTTTTCCATTCAGCCATCTGAGTTTATGAAGCCAGCCTTCGTTATCGTCTGCGCCTGGCTGTTTGCCGAACGTGCGCGGCATCCTGAAATTCCGGGCAATCTGTTCGCCATCATCACCTTCGGAATCGTGGCCGCATTGCTGATTGCGCAGCCCGACTTTGGCCAGACCATTTTGACGTCTGTCGTATGGGGCGGCATGTTCTTCATGGCCGGTATTCCTTGGTTCTGGATCATCATGCTGGGCGGTCTGGGCGTTGGCGGCATCGTCACCGCTTATCTGATGCTGCCGCACGTGGCAGGTCGTATCGACCGGTTCTGGACGGGCGAGGGCGACACATTTCAGGTGGATACGGCACGCGAAGCCATCATTCGTGGCAACTGGTTCGGCCAGGGTCCGGGCGAAGGCATCGTCAAGCGCATCATTCCCGACAGCCACACCGACTTCATCTTCTCCGTTGCGGCGGAAGAGTTCGGCATTCTGTTCTGCATGCTGCTGGTCGCGATCTTCGCCTTCATCGTGTTGCGGGGCCTGAGCCACGCTTTCAAGGAAAAGGACGATTTCGTCCGCTTCGCTGTCGCTGGTCTCGTGCTGCAGATCGGTATGCAGTCGATGATCAATATCGGCGTTAATCTGGAACTGATGCCTGCCAAGGGCATGACGCTGCCACTGATTTCCTATGGCGGTTCTTCCATGATGGCGATTTGCGTCACGGCCGGTTTCCTGCTGGCGCTAACCCGCCATCGCCCTGAGAAACGTGCGCAGGAGCGCAGTTTCTTCCGGGTCAATGCAGGCCTTCCTGCGGAGTAAAAATATGAGCAAAGGCATCGTTCTGCTTGCCGCCGGGGGAACCGGCGGCCATGTGTTTCCGGCAGAGGCGCTGGCATACGAGTTGAAGGCACGCGGTTATGCCGTGCATCTGGTGACCGACAGCCGCGCGGAACGTTATGCGGGCACATTTCCGGCGGACGAAATCCACGTCGTGCCCTCTGCTACCATCGGCTCGAAAAATCCGGTCGCCGTTGCCAAAGCCTTGCTGAAACTGTGGACTGGCCTTCGCGCCGCCCGCCGTCTCGTCACAAAGCTGAAGCCGGTAGCCGTGGTGGGTTTCGGCGGTTATCCGACCGTGCCGCCGCTTTTGGCCTCCACAGGCCTTGGCGTGCCGTCGTTGATCCATGAGCAGAATGCTGTCATGGGCCGCGCCAACAAGGCGCTTGCGAAACGTGTGAAAGCGATCGCTGGCGGTTTTCTGCCTGAGACCCAAGGGGACTATGCCGAAAAGACGGTGGCGACAGGAAATCCGGTTCGCCCCGCAGTTCTGGCTGCTGCCGAGATCGCCTACACGCCTTCCAATGCGGGCGAGCCTTTCCAGCTTGTCGTCTTTGGCGGAAGCCAGGGCGCACAGTTCTTTTCCGGCGCGGTTCCGGCTGCGATCTGCCTCATGCCCAACGAGATGCGTGCCCGTATTTCCGTGACACAGCAGGCGCGGCCTGAAGACAAGGAAAGCGTGATCGCATCCTACAAGAAGCTTGGTGTCAACGCGGATGTCTCGCCCTTCTTCGGCGACATGGCAGAGCGGATTGCTGGTTCCGATCTCGTTATCAGCCGGTCCGGAGCCTCGACCGTTTCCGAACTCTCGGTCATCGGGCGTCCGTCGGTACTCGTTCCCTATCCGCATGCACTCGATCACGATCAGGCCGCCAACGCCGCGGCGCTTTCTGCGGCCGGTGGTGCCAGCGTCATCAAGCAATCCGATCTGTCCCCGCAAAAGCTTTCATCGCTGCTCAGCGATGCCATGAACGACCCTGTTCGTCTTGCGCAAACGGCGGCGGCTGCGAAAGCGACCGGCAAGCCGGATGCCGCCCAGCGTCTTGCCGACCTCGTGGAGGCGATTGCTAACGGGCAATCCGTTCAACAGTTTAAATTAAAGAATAAAGAAGGAGTGCATCCATGAAGATGCCGAAAGCCATAGGTCTTGTCCATTTCATCGGAATTGGCGGGATTGGCATGAGCGGCATTGCCGAGGTGCTTCACAATCTCGGCCATCGCGTTCAGGGCTCCGATCAGGCAGACAGCGCCAATGTGCAGCGTCTGCGCGAGAAGGGCATCGACGTTTTCATCGGCCACACGGCGGAAAGCCTTGGCGATGCGGAGGTCGTGGTCGTTTCGACTGCCATCAAGAAGAACAACCCCGAACTGATCGCAGCGCGTGAAAAGCACTTGCCCATCGTTCGCCGTGCCGAAATGCTGGCCGAACTGATGCGCTTCCGCAATGCCATCGCCATCGGCGGCACACATGGCAAGACGACGACGACATCCATGGTGGCCACACTGCTGGAAGCCGGTAATCTCGACCCGACCGTCATCAATGGCGGCATCATCAACGCTTACGGAACCAATGCGCGCATGGGTGAGGGCGAATGGATGGTGGTGGAGGCCGACGAATCCGACGGCACTTTCCTGAAGCTGCCCGCCGATGTGGCCGTCATCACGAATATCGACCCTGAGCATCTGGACCATTACGGCAATTTCGATGCGGTGCGCGCGGCCTTCCGCCAGTTCGTGGAAAATGTGCCATTCTACGGTTTCGGCGTGCTTTGCATCGACCATCCCGAAGTGCAGACGCTCGTCGGCAAGATCGAAGACCGCAAGGTCATCACTTACGGCGAAAACCCACAGGCCGACGTGCGCTTTTCCAATGTCCGCATCGATGGGACCAAGTCGATTTTTGACGTGGAAATCCGTCGTCGTCGGACGGGTAAGATCTTCACATTTACTGATCTGGTGCTGCCTATGCCCGGTCGCCACAACGTGTCAAATGCGACGGCGGCGATTGCCGTTGCCAATCGCCTTGGCATTTCGGTCGAAGACATCAAGAAGGGGCTTGCGTCTTTCGGTGGCGTCAAGCGCCGCTTCACGCTGACGGGCGAATCCAACGGCGTGCAGGTGTTCGATGATTACGGCCACCACCCGGTCGAGATCAAGGCGGTGCTGAAGGCTGCCCGTGAGGCTTGCAGCGGCCGGATCATTGCCGTGCACCAGCCTCACCGTTACTCGCGTCTTTCCAGCCTGTTTGAAGATTTTGCACATTGTTTCAACGACGCGGACACAATTCTTCTTGCTCCGGTCTATGCGGCAGGCGAAGATGCAATCGAGGGTGTGAACTCCGAGACGCTTGTTTCAGCCACCAGGGCTGCTGGCCATCGCGATGCTCGCCATCTCTCCTCCCGCGACGATCTGGCCAAGACTGTCGCAGCGATCGCGAAACCGGGTGATTTCGTGGTTCTTCTGGGGGCTGGCAACATCACGCAATGGGCGGCGGCGCTGCCCTCGGAATTGGATAGCATTTCAGGAAAGTCTGCATGAGACAGGTGGATGGGGTAAAGTTGCTGGGAAGACTCGGCGACGGAGTGAATGAACTCAGAGGACGTTTGACGCCGGATAGTCCGATGGACCGCGTGACGTGGTTCAGGGCAGGTGGTCTGGCGGAACTGATGTTTCAGCCCCATGATACGGACGATCTCATCACGTTCCTGAAGCTTCTGCCGGAAGACGTTCCGCTGACGGTTGTCGGTGTCGGGTCGAACCTTCTGGTGCGCGATGGCGGCATTCCAGGCGTCGTTGTGCGCCTCTCCGCAAAGGGCTTCGGCCAGGTGGAACTTGCGGGCGAAAACCGCATCAAGGCCGGTGCGATCTGCCCGGACAAGCATATCGCCGCCATGGCGATGGATAACGGCATCGGCGGTTTCCATTTCTATTACGGCATTCCCGGTTCCATCGGCGGTGCCCTGCGTATGAACGCCGGTGCCAATGGTGGCGAAACACGCGACCGCGTGGTGGAAGTCTATGCTGTTGACCGCAAGGGCAACAGCCATGTGCTTTCCAATACCGACATGGGCTACAGCTATCGTCATTCGGAAGCGTCGAAGGATCTGATCTTCACTGGCGCGCTGTTTGAGGGGCATCCCGAAGACCGCGCGAAAATCCGTGCGGACATGGATGCGGTTCGTCTTCACCGTGAAACGGTTCAGCCGATCCGTGAGCAGACAGGTGGTTCGACGTTCAAGAATCCCGAGGGACATTCAGCCTGGAGCCTCATCGATGAGGCAGGCGGCCGCGGGATGGTCATCGGCGGTGCACAGATGTCGTCGCTGCACTGCAATTTCATGATCAACACTGGGCACGCAACAGGTTACGATCTGGAGTATCTGGGCGAAGCGGTGCGCAAGCGTGTGTTCGAACATGCGGGCATCCGTCTGGAATGGGAAATCAAACGGCTCGGGCTTTTCATGCCGGGCCGTGAGGTGGAGCCGTTTTTCGGCGCGTGATCATGTCAGCGCGCGTGTTTGACGCTTAGCGCCAATATCTCTTAAGACAATAAAAAGCCCGCGAAGCCAATGACTTCGCGGGCTTTTCTGTGTGTTTGATTCCGGATCAGGTGTTTTTCTTGCACAAAAAATTGATTTTCATGGAACTGCACTCTTGCAAAAATACAATCATAAGATGCATTAAAAATAAATACGACTTTAAGTAATTTCATTATTTAAATCAATTTATATTTGGATTTTCTTATGAGCTCATATTTCATCGAATATTGGCAAGCGCACAGTGCTGGCCTCGCACAAGCGTTCTTTGTCTTCTCATGCTGGTTCACGTTTTTCAGTGGCGTCTTGGCCCTCGTCACGACAACGGATGTCTATCGGGTGCGATGGGCATCGCGCTACGACGTTCTTCAGGTTCACGGCATTGCTATCGCGGCTGCGGCGATGTCGTCTCTCTCGGTATCGGTTGGCGGTCTTGTGCCGGCAGTGTCGGTTGTGGTGATCATTTCGCTGTTCCTGGCGGTGTTCCTACGCCGTCTGAGCGCGGCAGGGCTATCCTTCGTGATCGCTGGACCGCTATCGAGCATATCGGGTTCGGTCTGGGCGTACGAATGGCTGAACACCAACGGCTATCCCTCGCTGGTGGTTCTGGCAATCGTCTCGCTTGGTGTGATATCCATCTTCCGAATTGCTTTCGTAATCTACATCCAGCTCGGCACATTCGGTCTTCTTGTACGCAAACAGTGGGCACAGCCTATCGCGCCGCACCGGTCCTGCCAGACCCAGCGGCGCGTTTCCATCCATGTGCCCGTTCATGCCGAGCCATCTCAGATCGTCATCGAGACCCTGAAGAGCATAGCGAGATTGGATTACGACAATTTCGAGGTTTTGGTCTGCGACAACAACACGGTCGATCCGTCGCTGTGGAAACCGGTCGAGGCCTATTGTGAAACGCTTAACAACGCGATCGGCCAAAAGCGGTTTCGTTTCTTTCATGTCGAAGGTTTGACGGGCGCAAAGGCAGGGGCTCTCAACCTATGCCTCGATCTGACGGATCCGAGCGCAGAACTGATTGCGCTGGTGGACTCGGATTATCTCTGCGAGCCTGGATTTCTTTCAAATCTCGTGCCGTTTTTCGACGACCCGCGCTTCGGCTTCGTGCAAACCTCGCATGATTATCGTGGCAACGCGGTAAACGTCTTCAACCGCGCCTGTTACTGGGAATATATGGTTCCGAACCGTCTCGAATATGCCGGTGCGAGCGAAATGCAGGCATCCTTCACGATCGGAACAATGTGTATATTCCGCAAGACCGCCATTGAAGAGGCGGGGCGATGGGCAGAATGGTGCCAGACGGAGGATTCCGAGATTGCCATCAGAATCCGGGCGGCAGGCTATGAGGGTATATTTCTGCCCTATACCTATGGCCGCGGCCTAATGCCGGACAATTTTGCAGACTGGAAAAAGCAGCGTTTCCGCTGGACATATGGGCCTGTGCAACAGTTCCGTCGCCATTGGAGACTTCTTTTGCCAGTGTGGCTTGGCGGCTCGCCAAACCTCAAGGCATGGGGGAAATGCTATGAGGTCATTCGCTCTTTGGTGGCTTTGATAATACCTTTTGGACTTGTTGGAAATGTCGTCTTTGCCGCCGCTTATCCCTTCCTTGTCTGGCAAGGCATATTGCCAAGTGTTCAGCTACCGTCTCAGGCCATTTTTTTCATGGGCCTTATCCTCGCAAATGGTGTCCTCCGGTCCGTTGCCGAATACCGGATATGCGGCTGCCACAAACTCAGCAACATGCTGGCTGCGGAACTTGCGGCACTTGCATTGAGATTTGTGTGGAGCTCTGCGTCCGTCTATGCGGCTGTCGGGCAGAAAATCGAATGGCGCAGAACGCCCAAATTTTCGTCACGTCAAACGGCGTGGTCAGCGCTGAGTGGTGCTTCCACGGAACTTGCGTTGGCGATGTCGCTATTGCCTGTTGTCGGGCTGATCTTATACGTTGGACAGTTCATCCAATGGAGCGATATCGCAATCTCGATTGGCGCATTGATTTACCCTCTGCTCACCTTTGCAGCCGCTCCGATCATGGCGTTGCTTGCTCTTGGACGCGGCTCGGAAAAGGCTGATCATTTTCGTGATAAGCGATACCTTCCTATCCCTCCGGCGACGGCCAGGCCAATCTTGCGTCTGACCCCGACCGAAAGAGTACCAGTCATCGATGTGCTTGGTGAGGCATAGGGGTGAGGTGCGTTCACACACTTCGCTGGGTTGCCTGCAATTTTGTTGGTGTTGGCGGCGTCGATAATGCCGCCAACACCGCTGGATCAGACTTCGTCTTTGCGCGACAGCAAGATGCAGCCGAGCGTTACAACGGCTGCGAAGCAAAGGTAGTAGCCGACATAGGCCATGCCGTATGTCACCTGCAGTGACGTGGCGATGTAAGGCGCAAGCGATGCGCCGAAGATGCCGGCCATGTTGAAGGTGATGGACGAACCCGTGTAGCGTACCGTCGTCGGGAAGGGGGCTGCGAGCGCCGTGCCGATCAGGCCGTAGGTCATACCCATCAGCGCCATTGCGAGAGCCGCAAAGACGAAGATCGAACCTTCACCACCGGTCATCAGGCCAGGAAGAAGGAAGGAAAAGGCCCCGATCAGGACCGTGGTGACAATCAGCACTTCGCGACGACCGAAGCGTTCGGCGAGCTTTCCCGCGATTGGGATGAAGATACCGAAAACGACCGAGCTCACGAGCTGCACTTCCAGTGCATCAAGAAACGGGATCTTCAGAACCTTGACGTTGTAGGATAGCAGGTATGCGGTGCCGATGTAGAACAGCACGAAGGTTGCCAGCGCCACGAACGTGCCGAGCAACAGGCTGCGCTTGTGATGGCGGAAGAGTTCGGCCACGGGAACGGCAACACGCTCTTCCTTGTCGATAGCCTTCTGGAAGGCAGGGGTTTCCGTGATCGACAGGCGAACCCAGAGGCCGACTGCGATCAGGATGATGGAGGCGACGAAAGGAATGCGCCAGCCCCAGCTGAGCAGCTGTTCTTGCGACATGACGTGTAGCAAAATCCAGAAGACGCCGGACGATAGGAACAGGCCGAGTGGAGCGCCGAGCTGCGGGAACATGCCGTACCAGCTACGCTTGCCGGGAGGCGCGTTTTCCGTTGCCAGAAGAACCGCACCACCCCATTCTCCACCGAGACCGAAGCCCTGACCGAAGCGGCATAGCGCAAGCAGCAAAGGCGCCAGAACACCAGCGGTTTCGTAAGACGGCAGGAGGCCGATGATGACGGTGGACACACCCATGGTCAAAAGGGCTGCCACCAGCGTAGTCTTGCGGCCAACGCGATCGCCATAGTGACCAAAGACGACGGCACCGAGCGGGCGGGCGAAGAAGGCGATGGAGAAGGTTGCGAAGGACGCGAGCAAAGCTGTCATCGGGTCGTTGTTGGGAAAGAACAACGCCGGAAACACGAGCACAGCTGCGGTCGCATAAACGTAAAAGTCGAAGAATTCGATGGTCGTGCCGACCACGCTGGCAGTGAGAACTCGTGCAGGCGAATTTGTCTTTACATCGTTCGGCGTGTCAGCTGTCGGCGATACCTTGAATATCGCGTCAGACATGAGATTTTTTTCCATTGTTAAGTAACACTTATGACCCTTTACCGGGGTGAGGCTGCGTTAACGTAATTTTCGATCTTTTGAAACGGTTAAAACGCAATATTCCCGAAAAATTGGACGAATAATCGGTGTTAGAGCAACGTTCTGAGTTGTGTTTAAAGTGGTTCGGCCGCTTTTGGGGCTAATGAAAAATCTAGATGCTTGGCTAGAATGTGACCGTTTACGCCATAGCTCGCGGACCATTCGATTTTAAAGAGTGAGTCCGTCCTCCTGATATTCATCACCAAAATGATCGCGGGCATCATATCTAGGTCGGTCACGTTGACGGTCTGGATGCCACCCAGATTGAGGGTTACCTCCGCATGCTTTGCGGAAATTAGGAAGCCGTTGTCATCGACCTCGTCAGTGATGACCGACGTGCTGATCCGCATCAATCCGGTGCGGTCCCCTCTCATCACAATTTCTTGCAAGAGCGCATCGTGAAACTGATGTGTTCCGCCGAACCAGTCCAGCATCTCCTGGCCGCCCGCTAAGCTTTGCCATGTCGAATGTTCTGTCATTAGGTGGGCCTCCAGTGTGCGTGATTTTACGATGAATGTGCGATCGCTGGCAAAAAGGTTCGTTCGCGATTTTCCGCACACCAGCATTCTGTTATGGGATTGCAGACGGTAGCGGCGGCATCGGTGATGACCAAAAACGGTTGGGTAAAAGCTAAGAATCTTAACGAATCGATCTTGCTTTCGTGGGTGCAGTCTCTTGTCCACGCAACGTTTTTATTTCGTACCGTTACAATTCCGAATCTTGCATTGACTGCAACTCTCTGATTCCAAGGAAGGAATCCGGGCCTGATGTGATTCTTTAACAAAAATCACATCATCGGTGTCTACGGTTAACGAAAGTAAACACTTCATTAACCTTAATGGCGCTTAGTGATTGGCAACGGAGCGGACGAGAGAATCGCGAACTGATTGATGGTTGGCGTATCTCGTTCAGGTGATTTTGGTGTCAGAGGTTTTCATGAGCGGCAAACACGTAGCTGTTCTTTTGGGTGGGTTTTCTTCCGAGCGGCCGGTCAGCCTCTCGTCGGGAGAAGCTTGCGCATCGGCTCTGGAAGGCGAGGGCTTTCAGGTTACACGCGTCGACGTGGACCGGAATGTTGCCGCAACGCTGTCCGCGCTGCGCCCTGACGTCGCGTTCAACGCGCTCCATGGTCCCTATGGCGAAGACGGCACCATTCAGGGTATCCTTGAATATCTCGAAATTCCTTACACGCATTCGGGCGTTCTTGCCTCGTCTCTGGCTATGAACAAGTCTCAAGCCAAGAAGGTCGCGGCCGCTGCTGGTATTCCTGTGGCCGCCGAAAAGGTTTTGAACCGCTTTGACATCGGCAACGAACACCCGCTTGCGCCGCCTTACGTCGTCAAGCCCGTGAGCGAAGGCTCGAGCTTCGGCGTGGTGATGGTAAAGGAAGACCAGTCGCACCCACCGCAGATCCTGGGTTCCAGCGAGTGGCGTTACGGCGATGCCGTTATGGTGGAGCGCTATATCCATGGTCGCGAGTTCACCTGCGGTGTCATGAACGGTGAGGCTATGGCTGTTACCGAAGTGATACCGTTGGGTCACGGATTTTACGATTACGACGCGAAATACGCCAAGGGTGGCTCAAAACACGTCTTTCCTGCGGAAATTTCACCAAAAATTTACCAAAAAATCCAATCATTGGCTGTGATGGCGCATCAGGTGATTGGCTGCCGTGGCGTAAGCCGTTCGGACTTCCGCTATGACGACCGGTTCTCAGAAGAAGGCGAGTTGATCTGGCTTGAGATAAACACTCAGCCGGGCATGACGCCGACCTCCCTCGTGCCCGAAATGGCAGCATATGCAGGACAATCCTTTGGTGAGTTTGTCCGCTGGATGGTGGAGGATGCTTCGTGTTCGCGATAACAGGCAAAAAAACGTCCGTTAAAAAGCGCGAGCAGTCCGCTTCGGCGTCAATCGACGATCGGATGGTTCTGCCGCGCCCGCTGCGAAAGGTGTTCCGTTTCAGCGTTTCGCTCGTCACCGGACGCGTGCACATTCCTGCCCATACCGGCACTCTGGCGACAGCTGCATTCTTTTCGTGCATCGGTCTTTACGGAATGTCGCTTGGTGGACACACGAACCTTGTCACCCAGGCGACGACATCTGCGGCTGGCTTTGCGATCGAGGACGTGAAAGTTTCCGGAAATATCCAAACATCTGAAATCGAAGTGTTCCAGCTTTTGGGCCTCGATGGTGCAACGTCGTTGATCGCGCTCGATGTGAACGCTGCGCGCAAGAAGCTGACGGAACTGCCTTGGGTCGAGGATGTGGATGTTCGCAAGATTTATCCCAAGACCATCGAAGTGCGTCTTAGGGAGCGCGAGGCTTTCGGCATTTGGCAGCATGGCACGGAGCTTTCGCTGATCGAAAAAAGCGGCAGCGTCATCGCGCCGCTGCGTGACAACAAATACGCTGGTCTGCCGCTGTTCGTCGGACGCGATGCTGAAACCGGTGCGGCTGGATTTGTCGACGAATTGGCCGACTGGCCGGAGATCCGCAACCGCGTTCGTGCCTATGTCCGCGTTGCCGGCCGCCGCTGGGATCTGCATCTGGACAACGGCATCGTCGTCAAGCTGCCTGAAGAAAACGTGCCCAAGGCACTGCAACTGTTGTCGCGTATGGACATGGAAGACAAGGTTCTTTCCCGCGATGTGGCCGCCGTTGATTTGCGCCTTTCGGACCGCACGACTGTGCAATTGACAGAAGGTGCAGCCGAGCGTCGTGTGAAGGCTGTCGAAGCTCGCTCCAAGGCGCTCAAGTTGGCGGAGAAGAACACATGAGCTTTTTCGGTTCTTCCCATTTCGGTCTCCCGCGTTTGAAGCCTTTGTCTTCCAAGCGCAGCCATGTCGTCTCGGTGCTCGATATCGGGTCGACCAAGGTCGTGTGCATGATCGGTCGTCTCACGCCTCGTGAGGAAACTGAAGTGCTGCCAGGTCGCACCCATAAGGTCGACGTCATCGGCATCGGTCACCAGCGTTCGCGCGGCGTAAAATCCGGCGTGATTGCCGATCTGGATGCGCTGGAAGGCGTCATTCGTCTGGCAGTGGATGCTGCGGAGCGCATGGCGGGCCTGACCGTCGATAGCCTGATCGTCAACGTTTCCGCAGGCCGTCTGGCCAGCGACATCTACACCGCCAGCATTGATCTCGGCGGTCAGGAAGTGGAATCGGGCGATCTTCGCAAGGTTCTGATTGCGGCCAGCCAGCAGTCTCTGCGCCAGGACCGCGCCATTCTGCATTCCCTGCCAACCGGCTACTCGCTGGACGGTGAGCGTGGTATCCGTGACCCGCTGTCGATGTATGGTGACATGCTGGGCGTGGACATGCATGTGGTGACCGCCGAACGCACTGCTCTGAAGAACCTCGAACTGTGCATCAACCGGGCTCACCTGTCGGTCGAAGGCATCGTTGCTACCCCTTACGCCAGCGGCCTTGCAGCTCTGGTGGACGACGAAGTCGAACTGGGCTGCGCCGCCATCGACATGGGCGGCGGCACGACGACGATTTCTGTGTTTGCCGAGGGACGTCTGGTTCACACCGATGCCATCGGTCTTGGTGGACACCACGTTACGACCGATCTGGCGCGTGGTCTTTCGACCCGTATCGAAGATGCGGAGCGCTTGAAGGTGGTTCACGGTTCGGCGCTGGCCAACGGTTCCGACGACCGCGACATGATTGCCGTGCCACCGATTGGCGAAGACGACCGCGACCAGCCTTCGCAGGTATCGCGTGCACTCGTCAGCCGTATCGTGCGGGCTCGCATCGAAGAGACATTGGAATTGATCCGCGACCGCATCCAGAAGTCGGGTTTCTCCCCGATTGTTGGCAAGCGCGTGGTTCTGACCGGAGGTGCCAGTCAGCTGACCGGCCTGCCGGAAACGGCGCGGCGCATTCTTGCCCGCAACGTTCGCATCGGCCGCCCCATGGGCGTGTCCGGCCTGCCGGTCGCGGCCAAAGGCCCGGCCTTTTCCACAGCCTGCGGGCTGATGATTTATCCGCAAATCGCGGACATCGAAATCCATGCGGCGCAGAACGGAATGTTCTCGCCGTTCGGAACAGGTAGTGGCCGGATCGCCCGCGTAGGGCAATGGCTGAAGGAAAGTTTCTGACCTCTGTCTGCCCATCGGGCAGGGGACTGAGTTAAGTTGATATGAATTGGCCTGCGGGGCGATGCGGCCAGAGAAAGAAGGAATGTTAAAATGACGATACAGCTGCAAAAGCCAGATATCACCGAGCTGAAGCCGCGCATCACCGTTTTCGGCGTTGGCGGTGGCGGCGGTAACGCTGTCAACAACATGATCACCGCTGGCCTCCAGGGCGTCGACTTCGTCGTTGCCAACACGGATGCGCAGGCTCTGACGATGACCAAGGCCGACCGGGTCATTCAGCTCGGCGTCAACGTGACCGAAGGTCTGGGCGCCGGTTCGCAGCCCGAAGTTGGCCGCGCTGCTGCCGAAGAGTGCATCGATGAAATCATCGACCACCTGAACGGCACGCACATGTGCTTCGTCACCGCCGGCATGGGTGGCGGTACCGGTACCGGTGCTGCTCCAGTCGTCGCGCAGGCTGCCCGCAACAAGGGCATTCTGACGGTTGGCGTCGTGACCAAGCCGTTCCACTTCGAAGGCGGTCGCCGTATGCGTCTGGCCGAACAGGGCATCGAGGAACTTCAGAAGTCCGTCGATACGCTGATCGTCATTCCAAACCAGAACCTGTTCCGTATTGCCAACGACAAGACGACCTTTGCCGATGCCTTCGCAATGGCAGACCAGGTTCTCTACTCGGGCGTTGCCTGCATTACCGATCTGATGGTGAAGGAAGGTCTCATCAACCTCGACTTCGCCGACGTTCGCTCGGTTATGCGCGAAATGGGCCGTGCGATGATGGGTACAGGCGAGGCTTCCGGCCAGGGCCGTGCCATGCAGGCTGCGGAAGCGGCGATTGCCAACCCGCTGCTCGACGAAACATCGATGAAGGGCGCGCAGGGTCTCCTGATCTCCATCACCGGTGGTCGCGACATGACCCTGTTCGAAGTCGACGAAGCTGCGACCCGTATTCGCGAAGAAGTCGATCCGGACGCGAACATCATCCTCGGCGCGACATTCGACGAAGCTCTGGAAGGTCTCATCCGTGTGTCGGTTGTTGCCACAGGCATCGACCGCGTTCCTGGCCAGATGGAACGCAACGCAGAAGAACTCCGCCAGGCTGCTGCTGCAAAGCCACTTATCCGTCCTTCCGCGGCCGTTGCTTCTGCTCCGGCCGCAGTTCAGCCTGCTCCAGTCATGCAGGCACCAAAGACGACCGTCGATCCTATTGCCCAGACCATTCGCGAAGCCGACATGGAACGGGAACTGGCCCTGGCGGCTGCTGAACAGCGGCTTCGTCAGGCCCAGGCAGAAGCCGAATTCCGGCCTCAGAGCAAGTTGTTCGCAGCTGCTCCAGCGGAAGCACCGGTTGCTGCTCGCCCCGCAGCACCGGTGCACACCGCACCTGCGCCTTCCTACCATGCTCCAGAACAGGTCGCAGCACCTGCTCCTCGCATGCAGGCGCCGGCTCCAGTTTACCACGAGCCAGCTCCAGTCGCCCGTGCGCCTGAGCCGGTCCGCATGCCAAAGGTCGAGGATTTCCCTCCGGTCGTCAAAGCCGAGATGGATCACCGCGCCCACCCGGCCTCTGCCGTTCCGGAAGAGCGTGGCCCAATGGGTCTTTTGAAGCGTATCACCAATTCGCTCGGTCGCCGCGAAGAGGAAGAGGCCGTTCCATCCGACATGATGGACGCGCCAAGCATGGCCACTCAGCAGCGTCGCCCGCTGTCTCAGGAAGCCAGCCTCTACGCACCGCGCCGTGGCAATCTGGACGATCATGGCCGTCAGACACCGTCGTCTGCCAGCCAGCACGATGACGATCAGCTTGAGATACCGGCGTTCCTTCGCCGCCAGTCAAACTGATCCCATGTGATTCTGCATCCAACCGATACCCGGGCTCGAAAGGCCCGGGTACCGTTGTTTTAAAGCGATGGGAAATAGTGCCGGTTCGCGAGCATTTTCAATGTGTTGAGTCTGTTACAAAACGAAATCAACAGTGATTTGAGATAGCGAGGCACTGGGTTTAAGTATGACGACAGACGAGGACATAAAACGACGTTTATTTGTCTCGGTTGAATTTGGATCATGTCTGTGTAAAAGGCAGATTCACATGTAAGGACTTGAATAGCATGACCATCGGACTGCTCGGTTTCCAGACAACTATCGCCAATTCTGTTCAGCTTGAAGGCATTGGCGTTCATTCCGGTAATCCTGCGTCCGTTACGTTTCTGCCGGCAGAAGCGGGTACAGGCATCGTCTTTAGCCGTCAGTATGAAAACGGCAGCACAGTTGAAATCAAGGCCGTTTCGTCCAACGTTGGCAACACCGATCTTTGCACCGTCATCGGCCGCTCGGCCACGCAGTCCGTCTCGACCGTCGAGCACATCATGGCTGGCATTTACGCCATGGGCATCGACAATCTGATCGTTGAAGTCGATGGCCCTGAAATTCCGATCATGGATGGTAGCTCTGCACCTTTCATCGACGCGATCGAATCAGCCGGCATCAAGAGCCTTGGCGTAAAGCGTCCTTACATCCGCGTGACCAAGCCTGTGCGCATCGAGGCTGGTGCATCATGGGCGGAGTTCCGGCCGTATGACGGCACCCGTTTTGAAGTCGAGATCGATTTCGATACGCCATTGATTGGCCGTCAGGTGTGGAAGGGTGATCTGACGCCTGAAACATTCAAGAACGAACTTTCCCGTGCCCGTACCTTTGGTTTCATGCGCGACGTCGAACGTCTTTGGGCCGCCGGTTACGCGCTGGGTTCGTCGCTGGAAAACTCGGTCGTCATTTCTGATGACAACACCGTCATCAACATGGAAGGCCTGCGTTACGAGAAGGACGAATTCGTCCGTCACAAGACGCTGGATGCGGTTGGCGATCTGGCCCTTGCTGGCGCTCAGTTCATCGGTTGCTATCGGTCCTATCGTGGTGGCCACAAGGTCAACGCCAATGCGCTGAAGGCCTTGTTGAGCGATCCATCGGCTTACGAGATTGTCGAGGCACCCGCTGTGCGCCAGCCTGTTGTTCGTGTGCGTGAATTCGTCGCCGTTCAGCAGCCTGTCTTTGCGCCGTGGTCTGCGTAATATCCTAGATCATCTTTCAAAGAGCCGTCCGTAAGGGCGGCTTTTTTGTATTGGACTTTGAAAAGCAAAATAAAATGACGGCTTTACGGTAAAGATAATCACCAGTTGCGTGACCTCGTGCCATAAAAATGCGTTATTGCGTCATCATTGCGTTGCCCTGCGGACGCTTTTATGGCTAGAAACGCCACTGGAAAGCCGATGTTCTGTAGTGACGCAGGAAGTGGGAACTGACGAATGAAGCGTGTAGTGTCTGGTGCGATGAATGGAACGGTGCGAGGAGTGCTCGTTTCGCTGATGCTGATCGGCGCCGGAACGCTGGTAACAGCTTGCCAGTCCGATCCCGACATCGACATCACCAAGCTTGGTGTCGAGACCGATCCACCAGACGTGCTCTATAAGCAGGGTCTTGCCAACATGAATGCTGGCAACATGACCGAGGCCGGTCGCAAGTTCTCCGCCATCGACAAGCAGTATCCATTTACGGAGTGGGGCCAGAAGGCCCTGGTGATGAACACGTTCATCGCGACGCGCCAGAGCAAGAATGAAGTGGCTATCGCATCGGGTTCGCGCTTCCTCAAGCAGTACCCGCGCGCCAAGGATGCCGCCTACGTTCAGTATATGATCGGTCTTGCCTATTCCAAGCAGATTGCCGACGTAACACAGGACCAGCGCGCCGCACAGCGCACCATCGATGCGATGAGCAAGGTCGTCAACGATTATCCGACATCGGAATATGTACCTGACGCCCAGGCAAAAATCCGTTTTGCGCGGGATCAGCTCGCAGGCCGTGAAATGCAGGTTGGCCGTTACTACCTGGAGCGCAAGGAATATCTTGCTGCGGTTTCCCGCTTCCGTATCGTTATCGAGCAATACCAGAACACCAACCAGATCGAAGAAGCGCTGGCACGCATCGCCGAAGCCTATTATGCAATGGGCCTGACGGACGAGGCGCAGACGGCCGCTGCCGTTCTTGGCAACAACTACCCCGACAGTCAGTGGTATGACGATTCCTACAAGCTGTTGAAGGGGCAGGGGCTTGAGCCACGCGAAAACAAGGAATCGTGGATTTCCCGCGCCGGCAAGAAGCTCGTGGGTGCCTGAGAACAGAGCATAAGACATGTTGGTCCAGCTATCGATCCGCGACATCGTTCTGATCGAACGGCTCGACCTAGGGTTCGAGGCCGGTCTTTCCGTGCTGACCGGCGAAACGGGCGCGGGCAAATCCATCCTTCTCGACAGTTTGTCGCTCGCCCTTGGCGGGCGCGGTGATGGCGGTCTTGTGCGCCACGGCGAAGACAAGGGCCAGGTCACGGCCACCTTCGAAGTGGGCATGGAGCACCCCGCCCGTCTGATGCTGCGGGACAATGGCCTCGATGACGACGGTGATCTGATCTTCCGCCGTGTCCAGTCTGCCGATGGGCGCACCAAAGCCTATGTCAACGATCAGGCTGTTTCCGTCCAACTGATGCGCCAGCTTGGCCAGCACATGGTCGAAATCCACGGGCAGCACGACGACCGCGCCTTGGTGGATACCAATGCGCACCGCACGCTTCTGGATGCCTTTGCCGGATTGAGCGAGGACGTCGTGTCGGTACAGGGGCTTTACCGCACCTGGAAAGATGCCGAGCGGGGACTGAAGGTTCACCGCGCCAAGGTGGAGGCTGCAGCGCGTGAGGCGGATTATCTGCGCGCATCCGTCGAAGAGCTTGAAATTTTGGCGCCGATGGATGGCGAAGAAGACGAACTTGCCGAGCGCCGTGCCGTGATGCAGAAGTCTGAGCGCATCGCAGGTGATATCGCCGAGGCGAGCGATTTTCTGAACGGCAATGCTTCGCCTGTGCCGGTCATCGCCTCTATGATGCGGCGACTGGAGCGCAAGAGCCACGAAGCACCGGGCCTGCTGGAAGAAACCGTGCAGCTGCTGGATGCCGCGCTCGACAGCCTTTCCAACGCGCAGATGGAAGTCGAATCGGCATTGCGCCGCACCGAATTCGATCCGCGTGAGCTGGAGCGCGTCGAGGAGCGCCTGTTTGGTCTGCGCGCCGCCGCCCGCAAATACTCCGTGCCGGTGACCGAGCTTCCGGCCTTGGCCGAGCGCATGGTCGCCGATCTCGCCGATCTGGATGCTGGCGAGGAAAAGCTGGCCCAGCTTGAAAAGCATCTGGCCGTCGTGAAAACCGATTTCGACCGGGCCGCTCAATCATTGTCGGACAAACGGCACAATGCGGCGTCCGCACTTTCCGAAGCCGTCATGGCCGAGCTGCCAGCGTTGAAGCTGGAACGGGCGCGCTTCACCGTGGAAGTCACCAGCGAGGTGTCTTCCGGCACGGCTGACGGCATCGATGTCGTGGAGTTCCACGTACAGACGAACCCCGGCACACGTCCGGGCCCTATCATGAAGGTGGCGTCTGGCGGCGAGCTTTCGCGTTTTCTGCTGGCGCTGAAGGTGGCACTGGCGGATCGCGGGTCCGCCCCGACGCTGGTCTTCGATGAGATCGACACGGGCGTCGGTGGTGCGGTGGCAGATGCCATCGGCCAGAGATTGAAACGTCTGTCAAAAACGGTACAGGTTCTCTCCGTCACCCATGCACCGCAGGTGGCCGCGCGCGCTGCGACACATTTGCTGATCTCCAAGGGACCATCGGGCGACGGCACCGAGCGTATTGCCACCCGTGTGACGACCATGCAGCCCGAACACCGCACCGAAGAAATCGCCCGCATGCTTGCAGGTGCTTCCGTGACGGACGAGGCGAGGGCGGCTGCTGCCAAGCTGCTGGCGGCGCAAGATTAACGGCTGACGGCGACAGCAACTCCAGAAACGATCATGACGCCACCGGCTGTGTGGTTGACCCTGCGTACGATCTTCTCAGAGCGCAGCAAGGTTCGAGCCCTGACGGCGAGTGCCACATGGCCGCCGATGACAACAGCTTCAACGGCTAAAATGACGCCTGCCAACACGGCTAGATGATCGACCGTCAGCGATGCTCCGACAACGTTCGGCAGCAGCGCCACATAAAACAGCGGCATTTTTGGATTTCCAAGATTGAGCGCCATGCCGGTTGCGAAGATCGACAGCAGGTTGCCGCGTGCCCGCACGGTTTGCAGTTCTGGCATGATTGATTCTGCCGTCCATAGTTTGATGCCCATCCAGATCAGATACGCCGCACCTGCGTATCGAAGAAGCGTCATCAACGTTCCCATTTCGGCGGCAACGATGGACAGACCGAAGGCGGCAAGTGTGAGGAAGATGAGGATGCCAGCAACGGTTCCTGCGCCGTATGCAAGGCCGGATGCCGCACCATGAGTGATGGTGCGCGCCACGATGGTCATATTATCGGGGCCGGGACTGGCGGCAAAAACGAAGAAGGTCGCGGCGAATGCTATGAGCGTCATCATGTCCATGCCTGTATCCCCTTTGCTGCTCACTCCCGGAAACCAGATTACGCGAAAGCTGGGCGTTGAAAAGTGGGCAGGCTGCGTTAAAAACAACTTCGATTCCTGCATGAGGCGAGCCCAATGTCCCAAGACCAGACACCCGTCGAAAAACTGTCCGAGCTTGAGGCTTCTGCCGAGCTTGCCTTTCTGGCGGCAGAGCTTGAGCGGCATGACGCGCTCTATCACGGTAATGATGCACCGGAGATTTCTGACGCAGAATATGATGCGCTGAAGCGCCGCAATGACGCGATCGAGGCTGCATTCCCGGATCTTGTGCGGGCCGACAGCCCATCCAAGAAAGTCGGCTTTGCGCCGCTGCCCACCTTCGCGCCCATCGTTCATGCGCGCCCCATGCTGTCGCTTGGTAACGCGTTTTCCGATGAAGACGTGCAGGATTTTGTGGCGTCGGTCTATCGCTTCCTGGGTAATTTGCCTGATGATTCGATTGCCTTTACCGCAGAGCCGAAAATCGATGGCCTCTCCATGTCGATTCGTTACGAGAACGGCAAGCTGAAAACGGCGGCGACGCGTGGCGACGGCACGACGGGCGAGAACGTGACTGCCAACGTCATGACCATCTCGGAAATACCGAACAGCCTTCCCAAGGGCGTGCCTGACGTGGTGGAGGTGCGCGGCGAGGTCTACATGTCCAAGAGCGATTTTCTGGCCCTGAACGTGCAGATGGAAGCTGAGGGCAAGCAGACTTATGTCAACCCGCGCAACACGGCGTCCGGCTCGCTGCGGCAGCTGGATGCGACTGTGACGGCAAAACGCAAGCTGCGCTTCTTCGCCTATGCCTTGGGCGAGGTTTCCAATGGCGGTCAGCCCACGCGTCTTGCCGATACGCAGTTCGGTATCGTGGAAAAGTTCAGGGAATGGGGCTTTCCGGTCAATCCGTTCATGAAGCGATTCACATCCGGGCAGCAACTGATTGAACATTATCAGGAAATCGGGATCGCCCGACCTGATTTGGACTACGATATCGATGGTGTCGTCTACAAGGTGGACCGTCTGGATTTGCAGGAGCGCCTTGGCTTCCGGTCTCGCAGCCCACGCTGGGCAACCGCGCATAAGTTTCCGGCGGAACAGGCTTTCACGACAGTCGAAAAGATCGAGATACAGGTGGGCCGCACCGGCGCGCTGACGCCGGTCGCACGGCTGACGCCCATTACAGTTGGCGGCGTCGTCGTAACAAACGCTACATTGCACAATGCCGATTACATTGAAGGCATCGGCAACAATGGCGAGCGTATTCGCCCCGAGGATCACGACATCAGGGTGGGCGATACCGTGATCGTACAGCGGGCAGGGGATGTCATTCCGCAGGTTCTGGATGTTCTCCTGGAGAAACGCGATGCCGGTTCGCAGCGTTACGAATTTCCAAAGCAATGCCCCGTCTGCGGCAGTCACGCAGTGCGCGAGCGCAATGAGAAAACCGGAAAGCTGGATTCTGTCACCCGCTGCACGGGCGGTTTCGCCTGCTCGGCACAGGCGAAGGAGCACCTCAAGCATTTCGTTTCGCGCAATGCCTTCGATATCGAAGGTCTCGGCACCAAGCAAATCGACTTCTTCTTCGATAGCGAAGACCCGGCGCTGGCGATCAAAACCGCGCCCGATATCTTCACGCTGAAAAAGCGGCAGGAAGACTCGCATCTCACCAAACTGGAAAACATAGATGGCTTCGGCAAAACCAGCGTGAAGAAGCTCTTCGATGCGATCGATGCGCGCCGCGAGATCGATCTTCACCGGCTTATTTTTGCGCTCGGTATTCGCCATGTAGGGGAAACGACGGGAAAGCTTCTGGCGCGCACCTATGGCAATTACGTGCATTTCGAAGAGGCCATGAAAGCTGCTGCTGATCTGACAGGCGATGCGTGGACCGAGCTCAACAGCATCGACGGCATCGGCGAAGTCGTCGCCCGCGCCGTCGTGGAATTCTACAAGGAACCGCGCAATCTCGATGTCATCGACAGGCTGATGAGAGAGCTTCGCCCGAAAGAATCCGAAAAGCCGACGACGGAGGGAAGCCCTGTGGCAGGCAAGACCGTTGTCTTCACCGGGTCACTCGAAAAATTCACTCGCGACGAAGCCAAGGCCCGTGCCGAAAGCCTTGGTGCCAAGGTGGCAGGCTCCGTCTCCAAGAAGACCGACTACGTGGTAGCCGGCCCCGGTGCAGGCTCCAAACTGGACAAGGCCCGCGAGCTTGGCGTGCAGACCATGGATGAGGATGAGTGGCTGGCGCTGATCAGCGGATAGGGCGTTTCGCGCGCGTTCAGGTGCAGCAGGGCTCGCTTTTCGTTTAGGCTGTCTGCTTCATTTCAGCTGAACAGGCGCAGACCTATGGCTTCAACCATCAGCCTTTACATCGTCTGAGCGTCCGGCAAACCAATTGGCCAGCAGCGCACCCGAGATATTGTGCCAAACGCTAAAAATGGCGCTTGGTACGGCAGCAAGCGGTGAAAAGTATGCCGTTGCGAGCGCAGCTCCAAGTCCGGAATTCTGCATACCGACCTCGATGGCGATGGCCTTGCGCTTTGCAAGTGACAAACCACAGGCTTTTGCTGCGAAAAATCCTAGCAGATAGCCAAGCCCGTTGTGGAGGATGACGACAGCGAAGATCATCAGCCCGGACTGGACGATTGCCGCTTTGGACCCGCCAACCACGGCTGACACGATCAGCACGATGCCGATGACGCTCACCAATGGCAAGGCTGGGACTGCAGCCTTGACGAAGGTTGGTAGTAGCTTCTGAAGGGCTGCACCTAGCGCAAGTGGCACGAGTACGACCTTGATGATGCTCATGAACATCGCCCAGCCATCCACTGGCAGATACTGGCTGGCAAACATCCACACCAGGAATGGAGTGATGATGGGAGCGGCAAGGGTTGTTACTGAGGTACAGGCAACAGAAAGCGCGACGTCGCCTTTAGAGAGATAGGTCATGACATTCGATGACGTACCACCTGGGCAGCAACCAACCAGGATTACGCCAGCAGCGACTTCGGGTGGCATGGGGATCAGTCGTGTCAAAAGCACCGCAAGCAGCGGCATGATCAGAAATTGTCCTATAACGCCAATTGTCACGTCGAACGGACGCTTCACGACCTCCCGGAAGTCATCCAACGACAGAGTAAGGCCCATGCCGAACATTATGATGGACAAGAGCGTAACGATCCAAGGGCCGATTTGCTTAAACGTGTCAGGGAAGAAAAAGCCGAGAAACGCAAACAAGACAACCCAAGCGGCGAATGTCTTGCCAACAAATGATGATACCAGCGCCAATGTCTTCACGTTCATTTCCCTCCGCCTTGTCTACGCGGACGTCTAAAGGCACGATCCTGACTGTCAAGGTCATGACGCACGTCATCTGACCAGCATCACGCTAATCCGGACAGCGTAACCCTTAGCGGGCATGTTTCCCGCGAAACAGCCTTCCATCAATCGCCACCAAACCACCAGCAATCATGATCATGCCGATGAGGTGTTTTGCTTCCAGCTGTTCGCCCAGCACCAGAGAACCGAGCAAAACGGCGCTGACGGGGATGAGGAAGGTGACCAGGGCGAGGTTGGTGGCACCGGCTGACGAGAGGATGCGGAAGAAGATGAGGTAGGCGAGCGCCGTGGAGAGAAGTGCGATGCCGAAGAGTGCTGCCCATGTTTCGCCGCTTGGCATGGCGAGTGTCCATGGCTGGTCGATGATGAGCGCCAAGGGTATGAGCATGATGGTGGACGCGGAAATCTGTCCGGTCGCGGTGACCAGCGGTGGCACGCCCATGACCTTGAAGCGGCGTCCGAAAATGCCTGCGAAAGCATAGGAAATCGCCGCGCCGAGAATGGCGATTTGCCCCCAGAGGCTGGAGCTTTCACCTGTGAGGACAGCCGGGCCGATCATGGTGGCGACACCGGCAAAGCCGATGCCGATGCCTGCCAACTTGTTGATGGTCAGCTTTTCGTCGCTCGTCAGCATATGTGCGACGATGACGGTAAAGAGCGGCGTGGTGGCGTTGAGAATGGAGGCGACGCCGCTGGCGATATGGGTCTGGCCCCAGACGATGAGGCAGAAGGGAATGATGTTGTTCAGCAGACCCATGCCGAAGAAGGCGCGCAGCACCCCTGGGGCTTTGGGCATGCGGTAGCCCATGATGCGGCAGACGGTGAGCAAGGCCAGTGCGGCAATCGAGACGCGCAACATGACGATCGTCACCGGCGGCAGTTCCTTGACGGCGATGCCGACGAAGAAGAACGATCCACCCCACAGGATCGACAGGGCAACCAGCAATGCCCATTCGGTCGCATTCATCTGTTTGTGCACGGCCACCTCGAATGCCCCTCTCCCTATCAGTTTCGGCCTTTCGTGTAGTTCCAGCGATGGGGATTTACCACCCGATTTCTGTCTACGGTTCATTTTCGCCTCGGTTTGCTTTAAGCCGACCAGATACCAACCGAGAATCACCGTTGAAAACCATCGCCATTGATTTCGAGACAGCCAATGAAGAACGGGGCAGCGCATGCTCTGTCGGTCTGGCATGGATCGAAAATGGACAAATCGTGCGGGTGGAGGAGCGGTTGATCCGTCCCAAGGACATGCGGTTTTCGCCGTTTAACGTCGCCATTCACGGCATCAAGCCTCGGGATGTGGAAGACGCGCCGGAGTTTCCCGAGGTGATGGACGAGTTCGCCGATGATCTCCGCGATGCGACGATGATTGCCCACAATGCGGCCTTCGATTTCAGCGTGATGCGGGCGAGTTTCGACAAGTATCGCCAGAGCTACCCGCAGCTCTCCTATTTCTGCAGCGTAAAGATGTCACAGCGCGTCTGGCCGTCGCTGCCATCGCACAAACTCAACATCATTGCTCATCATCTGCAATTGCGCTTCGTGCATCACAATGCTGCCGAAGATGCCGTTGTCTGCGCGGCGGCATCGATCGCGGCGGCCAAAGAACTTTCCGTCGAGCATATCCACCATATACCGGAAATGATCGGCATGGTGGCCGGGCGGCTTCATGCCACCGGCTACGCACCCTGTACTATGAGAAAACGCTGATATCACGCCTTGTTGTCCGCCTGCACAGACCTATCTCTATGTCAGTTCATCAAAGGGGTTAGGGTTATAGCTAAAGCGTTTCGTTCCATCGTGGCTGCGGGCCTCGTTCTTCTGCCTGTTGTCGCCGTTGCACAGGTTGTGGGCAAAGTCGGTGTGGACTGGACCGGCAACGACATTGTGGTCGAGGCTGTCGCCGATCCGCAGGTCAAGGGTGTGACCTGCCACATCACCTATTTCGACCGAGGCGTCATCGACCGGCTGAAGAACGGCAACTGGTTCGAAGACCCTTCCAACAACGCCATTTCATGCAGCCAGACCGGCCCTGTAGAAATCGGTGATATCGATCTCGACGCCAAAGGTGAAGAGGTTTTCCGCCAAGGCATGTCGCTGGTCAAGACTATTAATTACACTGACGTGAACGCATCTATCTAATTGTAATTATTGAGTTTAGTTCAAAATATCGATTTCAGGCCAATGTACGTCACCAACGGGGCAGCGCTATAAGCAAGCATTTCTAACCGGTGAGCGCGGATAGAACGTTCCCCAAAGTCTGCAAGGTAGTTGACCAACCAAGACCGACGATTACGGCGAAGTTGCACAAACACTTCCGTTGGCACGTCAGGCAGGGTGGAGTTCTGCGAGCCAATGTATTGAACGAGGTTACTCGTCGCGCTTAGGGTAAGGATTTCCTCGTCGGTCAAATGCGGAATGTAGAGAACGTGGTGCAAAATATGAGCCCCCCTTGCTTGCAAGATATCTTCGGCAGCACGACCGAAAGGCTGCACATAGACCGCGAGGCGGGCATAGTAGAGGATAGCGATGGTGCCGAACTTTTCGCTTTCGTCGTAAAGTTCGTAATCATAGGAATGGTGCTGGAAAAAGTCGCAAAGGGTTTTCATTTCGAAGAATCCTTATGAAAGTATTCATTCGCCGCCCTCGTGATCTCATACGCAGCGATAGCCGCAATGAGTGACCATTCACCTATTGATTCTCTGGTTGACACACCCACCCAAATACCAACCGAATAGCAAATGATAGATTTTAGCGCGAATAACGAAGTCAGATAATCAAACATAAAAAATACCTCCAGAATGTTTCCTGAAGGTATTTATCGTTTTCAATGAAAATGGGTTGATTAGGCCTGATTTGCTTCCAGAAACGCGTTCACTTCATCCCATTTGTTCGCTTCACCAATCGCGATACAGGTCTGTACGAGACGTCTTTCTAAAGCCCAAATTTCCTTCTTCATAAAATCCCGGCTTTTGAGCAACCGAAGAACTAGATCATCTGCGGGTTGGTCAGCCAAAAGACAAGCCATTTGAGGGGTTCTACACATTAGGAATCCCTCAAGACTTTTGCCTTTGCTTATGAGCAGCGAACAGGTTTCGAACGCGATTTTGAGATGTTTGTTGAATTCGTCGCTTGGCTGGAAAAGCCGTAGAGAAAGGCCTTCTGACGTAATAGCGTCGTAAATGTATGATGGCGATACGTTGCCAGCATATCCACTCAGCGAATATCTGATCTTGTGGTCAGAATAGATATCGTGATCGGCAGGCAGGCTTTTTACATAATCAATAAAGTCCATTGGAATACTCCTAGTTTGTTTCCAATAGTATTTATCGGATCAACCGGAATAGGCCGTCATAAGCCGGAAATTAAAGATGGTCTGAACAGCCTTCCAAGCCAACGAATACCGTATGGCCGTTTCGCAAACTTCACCCTGCATAACCAAATAAAGAAGAGTATCGTCGTCCAAATCTTCAAAGGCGATAATGTCACCAATCGAAGCCCCACCATTCGCAAAAATCAACGCATAATCGAGATAATCTAAATCGTATTCCGAAGGCACTTTTATCACGTAATAGCCGTCGAATTCTTCGTAAGAAATAGCAGAGAACTTTTGCAACAACTCAATCATTTTAAATACCAGCCTATGCAGATATTTAAAGAGAAATCCCGATGCTAAGTGAAGAAGCCAAACGTGTTAGCGAACGACCACTAACCGAAGCCCAGAAAGAAATGATCGAAGCCGTAAAGGCGATAGCGCGAAGAACAATGAAGCCGTCAAAAGACGTGTAACCGTGCCATTGATTCGTGAAAGCGCTGGCGTTCGAATTCGTCCGTGAAAAGTTCGTCAATCTTGTCGGCAATTATCCACAGGTCGATGACGCCGTAATTTTCAATGTCCTGCAAATCGGCAGGATTGATTTTAGACAGATCGAAACACAAGAAATTCTCACGAATTTTCCCATCGACTAACTTGAACGCGGTGAAATAAGTTTTTTTGAGTGGCATCATTGGAGTCAGATCAATGAAGAGCGTTTGCTCCACTATCACGTACTTTATGATCGGCATTGCGCGAAGCACTGTAATCAGCATCTGAACTCCTCAATCTGTTTCCTGAAGGTATTTATCGTCACCGCTTAAAATGCTTGCGGATCAAACCCGACCACGTTCCCTGTGATGAAGTCTATCTTACCGATGACCTCGAACTGACCATCAATAACGATTTCGAATGGGGAGTAAGTAATTCTACCGTCACTTATAAGTTCAGCATCACTCGACCAATATCGATTTATAATCGTGTCATCCACTTTCTCTGCGCCGTAAGGACTAAGCAGATATGGTCCGTAATGCTGCTTCAAATCGCTGGCAAAAGTAGCGCTATAAATGCTGCAATTCTCACCGAGCGTGTGAACATACCACCGTGCGGAATCTAGAGTTTCGAAAAGGAAATTTCCGTAAAGTCGTGAGGGCTTCTCAGGGAAATCCTTTGCCCTTACTTGTTCATAAGCCATTTCACGCTCGTAGTGCGTTGGATCGATCTGTTTGAGTGATTCAAATTGCTGCCCCCAATTTTCCGGCAAAAAGATCGCATTCTCGGCAGTTATTTCTTCTGCGGTTACGTAGAAACCATTCTTAGTATCACCCATCTTCTTCCCTCTTTGTTTCTGGCTTCGCCACAGGCAATTAAAGGTAGAAAGTGGGTATACGTCGGAAACTCGCTTTTCAACCCCTGATCCTTATGGCATCAAGTCCATACAACAGGGCAAGGTGCTGGAATGCTTCTCTATTATTTTACGTCAAGTCGATACGGCCTAGCGGCCATCCGTGATGACCGGTTGAAGGTCTCCAGATTTTCGGAATTGAACGACCCGTCAGATAACTTGGGTATTTCTGTAACCGGTATAATGAATAAACTGACCCTGATGCAGCAGCGGGACAAATTTAATACGCAAGGCGGCATCATCTGTATGTCAAAAAATTGGAGGGAGCCTCTCTTATGGGGTCATTATGCCGAAAATTATCACGGCACTTGTCTTGTTTTTGAAGCGGATGACGAATGGTGGTTTGACGTCGCGTACATAAAAGAAAAACCTACCGTGGAAACTTTTGGCAAAAAATCATTCAGCGAACTAACTGAAAGAGACCTTATGGCGTTAGGTCTAATGAAATCGGAGAGATGGGTATACGAAGCCGAGAGGAGGCGCTTTGTCGAATTCACTGATTACGATTTCGTAGACAATATCTATTTCAAAAAGTTTGATAAAGCGATGCAGTTGAAGGCTGTCTTGTTCGGTTTCAGGAGCAAGGTAACTGACCTACAGATAGAAAAAATACTTGAGTTCAACAAAGATATCAAATTAGGTTTCACCCGAAATTCCGAAAAGTATTTCCACATTATTCTCGATCAGACCGAGCGCAACTTGCGGATACCGCTCGAACGTAGAATTAGATACAACGATAAAAAGCAGTTGGTATTGTAGGCACCGTTTCCTGAAAAATTACAAAAATTTGACGGGCGACCTATATAAATAATTTCTAAAACCAAAGGGGGGTATGCCCAAATCCGCACCCCTACCACATTCGCCCACACAGCCCCACACAATCAATCCTACAACACTCCGGCTCAACCATAGCCCAATCAAGACAAGCCTTCACGTGGGCTTGTGTGTAGCCATTCTATCGATGACCCTTTTGACCTGCATTGCGGTATATGTTGAGCCTCTGGTTGTCTTGAAGCCTTTGGTATTGAGGGCTTTGGCTAGGGCATTGAACGATAGGCTTTCATATCCTGGGATTGATTGGATGTCGATGAAGGCACGGTCGGCAGAGGCTTGGCCGCGTATCCGATTGGATTGAACGCTTTCGATACGTGAACCCCCAATGATTACGCCACGCTTCTTCGCCTCGGCTAGTGCCGCCTTGGTTCGCAGGGATATGGCTCGGCCTTCTTCTTCCGCGAACACGGCTACCATTTGCAGCATCATCCTATTGGCCGAAGGCATATCGGCGCATTTGATTTCAACACCGGCTTCAAGAAGGTTGGCAACGAAAGCAACGTTACGTGCAAGGCGATCCACCTTGGCAATCATCAACGTTGCGCCTTCGGCCTTGGCGTGGGCAAGAGCCTTGGCTAACGCTGGCCTATCATTCTTCTTACCGCTTTCGACCTCGACGTATTCACCAATGATGTTTGAAGCGTCGGTGATGGCTAGAACGGCAGAACGTTGAGCATCGAGGCCTAAGCCGGAAGCACCTTGGCGAACCGTGGAAACGCGATAGTAGGCGACATATTTCGTCATAGGAATTCAATCTCCATCGAATGATGAAGCGTAACTCTTTCAACGACCGTTGTAAATGTTATACCCTCAAATAAATGAGTGAAATCAAACATTTAGGACTGGACTCTGAGGTTGGAATGTGGATCGGATTCTGAAAATATTTTCGAAATTTGGAAAAAATTCGAAGGGATTTGGCTGATCACCCGGTCAATTCATTTCCCCCTGAATTCGTTCTTCCATCCTACACGATATCGTACAAATCAAGTAAAACAAAGTATAGTGCCGTTCATCATAGTAACCCATTGACTTATAGTTTTTAGAATAACCTATTGACCTTACACATTAGCCGAATAACCCATTGACTACTTAGAAACCTGTGGGAATTTCTTCGTTTCCGTTGAAAATAGGCGTTATCTGGTGCATATATTCTTTGTGAAAAACGAGGAATGAATCGGATGAAAAAGCATAAGAAACGAAAAGTGGCCAAGACACATAAGGTGACGTTGGTACTTGTTCAGGGCGTGCGGCCAGACCCTTTCACGGTGCTTGTAGCAATTGCAACGCTGATACGTTTTTACGTTTGGTCAGCGTCATCGAGACCAACCGGCATACCGTCTGATCTGATCGCGGAAATCTTAAGGGCGTCCTCTGTGTAGCCAATGGTCAAGCGTACGTCATAGCAGCGCCTTGTACTGGCTCTTGTACCTAATCCTGCATCTAACGTCACAGTATTCCCTGCATCTTACTCTGTAGTCATTACAAATATAATGTAGTGCCTGCGTTGTACCATTACCTATATAATGACTCCCGTACGTTATGCTGGTAATGACTCTCATACCTTATCCAAGTAACGTGACTCCCGTACATTACCCTGTAACTACACAGTTTATGCAGTTTTGTGCTAATGGCGGTATGTTGGCCGTTGCCACAGCGGCAACACTTTCATTTTCCAACAGAATTCTTAAGAGTTGCTTTGTTTTTGGTTTGACAATGGTGAGGCCGGATGTCTCTTATGAACCCCGTCGAGTCAACCAAAAAGGAGAAGTGATTATGAAGCGCTACAAAGTCCCGATAGGAGTATGGGTTATCCTCCTGCACATTTTAACGCAGTCCCCGCTGATTGGATTTAACCTCAGCGAATTGAATTTGAACTTTGTGACGAATATCGTCGTGATACCCTCAATCTAGGGGTAAAATGAAAATGGCCGATGGTGATTAAACCAAAGGCCTTTTTGTTTATCGTTCGGAGCGTTGGGTAAACCTTTTGTACGCTCAAGGACGATCCATTCGACTTGTGATTTCCAAGATCAGTGCCTCTTGGTCCATTTGTTTGAGGAGAAGGGCTCTCTGCCAATTCAACTTCTCTTCTGCCTGTCGTTGGGCGATGAGTGCTTTCGAATACGCTAGTTCATCCCATTCCGAGATGGTAAAGCGGATTGCGTCTGACATCGTGACTGCTAGATATTCCTCTTCCGGTAACGTGGACATTTCCTTCAAACGTTTTTCGTTTTCATTCCAGTACCAGTCGTCAGGATGAATTGGGCCGTGGTTTTGGACGTGTCTTGAGTTACCGCTCACGTGGCGTGTGTGACGCGTTTCGTGGTTACAAACATCACCGTTATCATAGAGATATATCTTGTCATTCGACGTAGGATCGTCTTGCTTTAGTTTATAGAAGCCGATTTTGAACGATGGAACCTGCGGCGAAATATAGACCGCGATTGGCTTAGGTTGTGACATTTTATTTGATTCCTACATATGATTTGTTTTGAATGGTTGGGAGCGCGACTTTTTGTGCGCTTATTTGAAAATTACCGTGCCGTTCGTATGGATTTCGAATGCTTCATTTGCTTCAGGATTGAGCAGCCAGAATATCGTTTTTTCACCATCATACGTGATGCTTCTTAGGCGTCGTTCATCTGATTCCATTGTCATATATGCGCGAGTGGCATTGTTGAGATCGTTTGGAAGCCGGAATGCGTAAATTGGTTTTTGTTTATCGCTTCGAAGTTTCGTAAGGCGTTGATGATCGGCTTGGGTTTCGAGCGGCTGGATGCGGCGAAGAATGGAAAGCATTATGCGCCTTGCTCCAAATCTTCAGCAGTTAGAATGATCTTTGTTCTCGGCTTGCTGTCGATGAATGCGAGTTCTTCGTCGGTCGGCTTCATTAGAACGTATTGGTAATAGACACCAAATTCATACGGCCACGCGCCATACTTCAAGCGTTCGTCATATGGGCAAAAGCGGCGAGGGGCTTCGAGTTTGTCTTCGGTCTCGTTAAACACGACCGTGAAGGGAATGTAATCTTCACCTACGATACCGAACGCGTGTTTGAAGGGGATTTCGACAATTGGATTTTCCAATGCACGGATTTCGTAGACGGAGTCGATTCTGTTGAGAATGGTCATTTGCTTTCCTCGTGTTTGTTTCCTTCCTGTATTTATCGAAGCCATAAAAAAAGCCCCGGTTAAGGGGCTGTTTCGTATGGTTCTGGAGCCTGAAATATTCGAAAGCAGCAAGCGCTCAACACGGTAATTGTAAGGATATCGCTTTCGTTTTCGGGATCGTATGTGATAAAATGTTGGTTCTTACCTTCACCAACTGAGTAGTAATGTCCCGGTTCGAGTTCGTGCGGGTTGTTATTGGTGCCTATGTGTTGATAGACGCATATAACAACCTTTTCGCCGGGTTCTAACCTTTCGATGTAGTGATTATTCCGACAACCATCATTGAGGTCAACGACGGTTCCATCTTCGAATAGAACCGCTATTATCCAGTCGTAGTGTCTATCCGTCTCTAACTCTAACCCTATCCAATAGCGCAGATTACGGGTCTTTAAGGCGGCGATTTTGGCTCCGCTGTTTATCTTTTCTTTTACAGCTGCGCGGGCCTTATCAAAGCGGGAGAAGTGTTCATCCAAATCAATCATTGCGATTGCTCCGCATCATACGCTTCAAGTGCTTTCTCGATAGCGTTCCGCCAAGCCTCAGACGACGTATCTCCTACCCCTGCCAACTCGACCTTTTTGTCCAGCCAGCATTTACACTGATTGTTTTCAAAGGCCCACGTTACGGTTGCATTGTTTTTCCAAAGTTCGAATTCATTCATTTGGAGTTCTCCGGTCGGCCATTTTCTATTTGTTTTTGGTATTCATCGTAGACGTTTTGGACGTCTGAATTCGAAAAGTGGGCGTAGGGTTCAACCCTACGATTTGAAAAGAATTGTAACGTCGTAAAGAATACGAAGATCGCGATGCCAATAGCGGTAAGGCCGTAGTTGCCTTTGTCTAATCCGTTTACGATCATCAAAACTGACACGATTTGTAGAGCACTACCCGGCGTAATCATTTGTGTTTCCTTTGAATGTTTCCAAAGGTATTTATCGCGAACACAAAAAAAGCCCCGGTTAAGGGGCTGATTTCTTACATTCCGAATGTTTCTTGATGATGCCATTTCGTTCGGCATTCATCCTCATTGAACCAGCAAAATCCAAACGGCCTATCAATAAAAACGTGTTCGTATCGAACGGTTGCGTAAACCTTGCTGCGTGAAACTTCGTTCATCAACCTTCCTCCCGAACCGTAACGTAGAAACCGCGACCTTCTAAGTTCGCAACAACGATGCCTACCAATTCCTTGTCGCTTGTCCGTGTCTCGGACTCAATAATCTTATGATATGCGTTGTTATATGCTACGATGAAGTAAGACATTTTGCGCTCCGTTTTCGATGATTAGTCATCGCTCTGAATGCGCACACAGTCCAGTCAGAATGTTTAAAAACTATTTGAAAATACGCAAATAAAGGCAGTTTTCTGCACGTCGATAAATACCACTTTCAACGTTCGAAAGTGTTATTATGAAGACCAACAAAGACGGCATCTCCATCATTACAAAGTGGGAGGGCTGTGTACTAACTTGCTACCTTTGTCCCGCAAAAATTCCAACAATCGGAGTAGGTACGACTAAGGGTCTAACCCGCGCAGACGTAGGCAAGAAGACCATTACGATGGCGGAAGCCGAACGTCTTTTGAAAGAAGACCTAGCACGTTTCGAAGCGGACGTTACGCGATTGGTCAAAGTGCAGGTCAATGAGAACCAGTTCTCTGCAATGGTCAGTTTGGCTTACAATATCGGAACCGGTGCCTTTTCTTCGAGCACCCTTTTGCGATTGGTCAACGCCAAGGACTACGCAGGCGCAGCCAAGCAATTCGACCGATGGAACAAGGGCGGCGGGAAAGTTCTCAAGGGCTTGGTCAATCGCCGGAACGATGAAGAAGCATTGTTTCGTAAGCCTGTTGCCAAGGCGAAAGCCTAATGCGCAACAAATACGAAGAGCGCGTCTTCAAAGCACTACCAGCTGGTGTTGAATACGAACCGTTTAAGATGCCTTACGTCCTCGAGTGCAACTATCTGCCTGATTTCGTTGACGTAGCGAACAAAACTATTTTTGAGGCTAAAGGCTACTGGCGTTCACAGGACAGGCGCAAATTGCTTGCGGTTAAAGCGCAATACCCGGATTGGAAAATCGTAATGGTGTTGCAGGAGCCGAATAAGAAGATCACCAAGAAGAGCAAAACTTCATATTCGATGTGGTGTGAAAAGAATGGATTGGATTGGATGAAGGGCTGACAAAGAAATGCCCCGGTGGATCAGACCGGGGCTAGGATTTGAAAAATGTATAATCCAAATCGGTCGGGGAGGAGATTGAGGAAACAAAACCCGACATACTTATTTATGATTTTTAAATTGCGCTAATTCGGTCTTTTTCGGTATTTTCAATAAATACAAGTGATGGCGAGGAACCCATCATAACAAGGTGTTCAAATGGCCCATTCAGAAGAAACAAAACGCAAGATATCGAACGCGATGAAGTTCTACTGGCTGCTCCGAAAGAACGCTGCATTTCTTAAAAGGATCAAAAATGTCAACGTGTTTGCAGCAAACAAAAAACGATAACGAACTCTTCCCAAATTATGATTTCGTAATGGCGTCGAATGCACGCCTAAAGGAAGAAGAAGAGCGGCTTAGAATTAATCCGCTTGTCCAATTGGCAACGACATATAAGCGCATCGATTATCAGGAAAAGACCGGTAGGAATGCCAAGGTGCCATTCTTTGTCATTTCCAGTTCAGACCTGAAATGGATAAGGGCTTTGGTCACGACGCTTCTGAAAATTTATCGAAATCAAGGATGCTTGGAATTGGTTTCCATCATTGGTTCTACCGCAAGCGTCCGTGACCGTTTCGGGAGACCGCAGCCTTGGTTAAACTTCCTGAGCGGATTGAATGCCAAACTGAGCAAGGCCAATAACGATATAACGGGATCGCAGGCAAAGCACTTGGTGGACTTCTTGGAAATCGTTTCGCTTTCGAACGGCGCTTTGAACGGTATCTACAACATCGATTTCAGGAGGATTGGTCAATGAGCATCGGGAAACACGCTGCCCGCGTTCAACTTCAAGATATGAGCGAAATTATCCAATTATTGATGGAAGAAACCCCTGAACAGGAACTTTACTCCTTGTTCGATCCTAGAACTGAAGAGATTGAGCAGTTGGTTCGGCGTTTGACTATTAGGCGACCGGGAGAAAAGAAGGGGCTTTGATAGCCCCTTATTAGTGTTCACAGTTATGACGGGTCGGAACGTGTGATGGATGTAATCAATTGAATCGAGCATTCAGAAGTTGCTGATTAATCGCTGATGCAACGTCCCTCAGCAAGGTGTTGCACCGCAGGAACCGCCATATTAGTATCCAGTTTAAACGGTCAATTCAATGCCCGTTTAGATTTTCGATTAGCAGCGCCTTAAGCAGCCATAGCCTGTAGCCACATCTGGTCGACCTTTGCAGGCGTGAGCCCAAACGTAGAAGCGATTTGACTGACAAGGGGATCAATACGATTGAACTCGGTGGGATATTCCCAAGCATTGATCGCTTTTGCTTTTTCCTTCTTGTCTTCGATAAGGCTCAAAGCGTTGGTCACTTCATCCGGCATAATGTCGTTATCGATGAGAACGTCTCGGAACTCACGTGGCGTCAGCGATCTCATCGAGGCTCGCAGTTCTTCCGGCGTTGGTGCAGGTGCTTCCACAAGCAACCCATCCTTGAACAGCATACCCTCTTTGATATCCTGCCAATCCGCGTCGATACCCAACAATATGCGATTGTCTGGTACGAGTTTCGATGGATCATACTCGACGTTCGTTACAAGCATAGTCTCCACGTTGACGGTTGCCCAAGCACCATAGATCGCGTCGATGAACTCACCGCTTTCAGTCCAGTTGGTCAGTCCGCGTCGTAGTTCGTACCAGTCTTGACCATCCTCGTTCGTGTATGAGAATACGTTTCCTTGTAGACTTGTCGTGAAGTGCCCGTAATTTATAATTTTCATAATATTCTCCATTATGCGTAAGTTGTCCCAATCCAGCCACGAACAGGATCGAACATTTGCAGGTAGCGGTAGTAGACAAACCTCACCTGACCGGCACCACCACCTTCACGTTGGTAGCCAGTGACAACGGTACCGCCCGGCCCTTCGAAATCTAAAGTTGCACCACTGGTGCCACGCGATACCAATCTGGACGAAAGGTTTGCTACGCGGTCATTTGCCCAAGCCAGTGCGCGACCTTCGATACGTCCGTTGATGCTGCCAAGTTCCTTGGTCCAAATCGCGCCACCGTCTGTGATGTACATCTTTATGTCACCACTACCCTGATCGCGCCATACCAGTGTTCCACTAGCGTCAACTAACATTTGACCTTGCCGAACACCCGGATAATGCAGGGTCAAGGCAGGATTGGATTTGTTAACAGAAATATCACCAGCGGAAGACATACCACCGTTGACTACTAACCCGCCTGTAATCGTACCGCCTGTTAAATTCAGTTTCGCATTTAGCGATCCCTGCAAATTGGTGACGTTTGCTAGCGGTATATCGCCATTTTGATTGGCGCGATTGAGATAATACGAGCCGTCTTGACCGTCTAGTTTGTCAGCGTCTAGACCATTTCCAGCACCGAAATCTTCCATTGTAAGAACACGACTGCCACCAACTGTTGCTGTTCCATTCGCCGTAAATGCACCACTCACGTTGAGCGCACCAGTGATGTTCACACCACTATTCGCTGTGACTTGCGTGCTAAAGGTCTTACCTGCCATCGTTGCTGGCAAACGAGCGTCATCGATTGTCCCGATGGTGATGTTCGAGCCGTTCAGCGCCGTTATCGCAGCGCCGTTGCCTGAAAGCGTACCGGTAATGGTAGTACCGTTGATGGTTGGAACGGTAAGCGCGTCAGCCGTAAGTGTTCCAGAAAACTTAGGGTTCGAAACATAGTTCTCGAGCCTGAATGCAGTGCCGTCCCAAACGACACACGTAGCCGTACCGGCAACGACCTGGCCCGCTTTAAGTGCCGTGCCGTCCTGCTGAAGAATGGACTTCGCGCCAAGGTTATTCACCGCAAGCGTCATAGCCCCGGTGTTCGTTTGCGAGGCGAAGAAGGCATATCGTTCGCCTTTGACCAACGAAGCCGGTGCAACGGTATGGGTAAGGACAAGAGCGGTTGCCGTTCCGGTTGTTGTTAGAATGGCGTTGATCTTGTTATGCGCTCGTTTGACCGCACCTCGGATAGCACGAATGGTTGGCGGGATGGTGTTTGGGGCAAAGCCGCCTTGCGAGCCATTTGGTGAGGCGGAAATATTGCCTTCATCCTGTGGCGTCCAATCGGTACTGGAAATATCGGTCATTACGGAAAATTCTCTGTTGAAATACTAAAAATATTTATTGGTTTTGGACGTCTTGCAGGTAATCGCGGATTGAAAATTTCAATGCTTCGTCGCGTGTTCTCGAGCCGATATAAGCCAACTTATTGATCGCAGCCTTGGCCGAACTTTCACGCTTTAGACCGGCCATCCATTTCAAAGTTTCTGGCGAAGAAAAGATTTTGGTTCGATATCCATTCGCCATTGAACCAACACCCTGACGTAGCAAAGGCCACATCAAATACATTGGGTTCGCGCTCGAAATGCCAACGGCCAAGGAGCCGACATTTGTGGCTCGGTTCAAATGCGTCATCAACGTTGCGGACGTGTTGGAATGGTTCTTCGAAGCGTTGTATTGAGTCAAAGTCTTGGCAGCGGAAACAATGTCTTCCATCGATCTTCGAAGTTCGTTTCCGTCCTTGGTCATATAGAGAGCCTGCTTGGCTTCCTTCGACATACCGTCCCAATCGCCAATCAATTTAGCAGGCGAAAAGGTGCCGTCCTTCGAACGACCGATGGTATTGAAAACGGAAGAACCAACTTCTTTTACAGCGTCGTCGCCACCGGCAACGCGTACTTGACGCATAATCTGTTGAACGGTTGAACCCGCTCTTTTCGAACCGGAAACCATCAACTGGTGAACGGCTTCCGGTGTCTTCTTGCGAAGAACGAGGTCGGTCGTATCGTTCGAAACCAGATTGCCGGAATTCTTCGTGCGCTTGCTGAAATTGTTGGCCTTGTTCCAAGCCTGAAGAACATCGGCACCACCTTGTTCAGCGGTAGCGGCCATATCTTCGGTAAGCGACTTATAGAGGTTGCGATAAATCTGCGTTTCTTTGGTGCCATTGGAAGAACCGAAGGCGAGATCACCAATGTTGGTTCGGGCATCCTTTAGGGTATTGAACGAAGCACCTTTTTGAACGTCCTGAACGATAGCCGTTGCCTGCGTAATGGCGTCATCGTAGGCTTTCGAATTATTGAGTTTTGCCGACGCGCCAAGGTTGGCTAATTCGTTCTTGGTCGTTTCGAGGAACTTCGTCGTGTTTGGCGCAGCCGCAGGAATGCCATCGGTAAGGCGACCAACATTATCGTAAAGGTCATTTTGTCTCTGCTTGGAGACGTCACGGAAGTCCTGCGCACGGCGTTGGATTGCTTCACCGGCTGCGGCAGGCGACATATCATTGCCACCGGTCGTTCGAGCAATGGTATCTTCGAAGCGTTGACCTAGTTGGTTGGTTACGTCTTCGACCTTGTTCTGCATCGTCGGGATGCCCTTGGAAAGCGCGTGTTCACGGCTTGCGGCATTGGTGCCACCAATCATTCCTGGGGTCGGCTGAATGCCTACGTTTTCGAAGGACTTTAAACGGCTTGCGGCCAAGGCTGCGTCGTCGGCTTCCTTCAATCCACCAACCATACGTGAAGGCGAAAGGGCTTTGCCGATACCGCCTGCGGCTTTCGAAATGACATTACCGGCAGCAAGGCCACCAACTTCGCCCAAAGCACCGATACCGATATCTTGAAGTTTATCGAGTTCCTGTTCGGCAACGCCACGCGTGTCCTGATTGCCAAAGACAAGGTTCGCACCGCGCTGATAGAGATCGCGACCTGAGCCGTAGCCAATACCCGCGCCAGCAGATCCGGCTGCAAGCGCACCGGTGGTCGTGCCAACTACCGGAACAACCGAACCGGCACCAGCGCCCATAGCGCCGCCCACAATGCCACCAGCAAGGCCACCAACGCCACCAACGATTTCCGGGGCAGCATCGCCTACATCGCCCCAAGAAGGCACCCAGCCCTTGACGTTGAACACCATAGGCTTGCCTGTGGTCTTGTCGCGCATAATGTACTGGTCGGTGCCAACCGGCTGCGCATCGGGAAATTCCTTGCGGATCGCGGCTAGTTTGTCTTCGGGTTTGGTGAGTGCTCCAACTTCAAAGCGAAGGCTTGCCGGGACTTCCATCTCGACTTCGTCAACCTTGATAGGCGTGTTCGCGTCGTAATATGCAACGCCTTCTTCCTGCTTCGCCCACGGTTCGAAATCCGTTTTCGGGGCTTCGTCGGTATATTGATATTTGTCCGGGTCTTCGCCTTGATCGATTAGGTACTGGCGATCTTCCGGTGTAAGGCCAGAAGGCGCGGCAGGGGCTTCATCCTGATATTGGTAGTCATCTGGGTTTAGACCTTGGTCGATCAAATATTGACGGTCTTCGGCTGATAAACCCGTAGGCGCGGTAGGGGTTGGGACATTACCGAGCATTACCGATTTGATTTGCTCGTCTTCTTTTTTCGGAACTTTGAAAGCCATAAAATATCACTCAATTAGGCGCGGCGGGTAAAACCACCAAAGCCAGCAAGTCCACCCAAACGGCGCTTGCGTAATTCTTCTTCGTCATCTTTATTTACGATGGAGTCCGCGAACTGAATCTGCACCGGTGTATTGCCACCTGTTCGGCCTTGTGGCTGAATCATTGGAGGTGCTTGCTGTTTGGTTTCCGCGTCAGCAAATGCCTTACCGAAACCAGCAATACCTGCGCCAAGACCGTTCTCACCGTCGAGTTCGAAGCCCCAAAGTTTGCGCGTTCCATCGTCGGCTGTTTCAACACCAATCGTGTCGTCTACTCCGTTACGGAAATCACGAAATGCGGCTGGAATGCCAGTTAGTTCTTTGCCTTTGTCATCGAGCATACGTCGATCAACGTTAGGGTCTGGGGTAGGGGTTGCCGCCGCCATTTGCGTACCGGCCTGCGTAGGTTCGGAACGAGGGCGTGTCGTTACGGCTGGATCGACATAACCGCTGTCATTGATCGCGGCATCTAGTTCGGCATCGCTTACGTGCTTGAAGCCTTCCCATTCAGCACGAACGGCTGCGCGTTTGCCTTCCATCGTATCGGATGAAGCAAGACGACGCTGAATAAGGTGCTGTGCGATTTGGTCTTGGGTATTCTTGTCATATGGCTGACTAGGATCGATACCGAGTTCGTTGACCGCGCCTCGAAGCGTAGTTCCAACAATCTGATACCGGCCCGTAGGTGTAGCAACGCGACCGATTTCGTTTTTGACGGATTGGCCGTAAGCGCCATTTGGTGAGGTGAAATCCATAACTTCGCCAACCGACATTTGGCTGACGTCGACACCATTGAACGGGGAATCCTTGCGCTTTTGGCGATTACCGAAAAGGGTGTTGTAGGAACCACCGCCTTCGGTACGGTCAAGCAGGGAAAGCCATCTATTATTCATAGCCATAGCATTAACCCCTCGACATAATCGAACGGCCAGAAGGCAACGTAATCGATGGTTGGCGTGGGCCTAATGGTGCGTTGGCATCGCGCTTTTGCTGGTTTTGCTGCTGCGTAACCCTCTTGAAATCAGCCAACGGGTCGGGGAGTTCGCGCATCTGGCGAAGGGCTTCAGATTGCGTAATTTCACCGGATTGCGCTCTTGCAGCGATGGTTCCCAAAGCCTGCTTATGCATCGCGAGACCACGCATCGTGGTAACGACGATCTGGTTGCCTTCGGGCGTACCGGCCAAGGTTGGAAGCGATTCACGGAATAGGCGCATATCGGCGTCAGAAGCCGCACCAGAACCCGGAGGTCTTTGCATAGGCGTCAACTTGCTAATCATAGCGTTGGCAACCTGAACGGAGTCAGCGCCTTCCGAAACCAAGTTACCCAAGCCCCACTGGTTGGCTGCGTTGGTAACGATGTTGGTTAGGCCACCGGGGGTCTGCTTAAGGGCGTTGTCTAGAACGTCGATGTTCGCAAGGTCGGATTGGGCATTGAAACCAGCCTCGGTCATTTCCTTGAACATCTTGGCGTTTTCTTCGCCAGATTTTTCGGCAAACTTCGTATCGGAAGCCGCACGGTTTTGCTGCTGCTGGTAATCTTCCATCGAATAGGCAGGCTTACCGGCTGCAATACGTTCTTCGTTGATACGGTCGAGGTCGGCTTGAAGGTCGGTCGATTTCTTCGAACCACCAGTCTTACGCGCTTGATAATCAGCAAACGAGCCGGTGTAACCGCCTTGCTTGGCATATTCGTATTCGCGAATTTCTGCGGTCTTTTCGGTTGCCGTTCCACCAATGATGGCCTGAGCGGATTTGATATCACCTGCTTCGGCATACAAGGCTGCAACCTGTTGCCTCTGAGCAGGCGTCAATCCGCTAGGACCGGCATCCTGATAGATACGGGCGATCTGCGCGTTGATAGCCTTGGTCTTTTCACCTTCGGCTAGCGAAAGTTCATTGGCACGAAGACGCTGCTGGTCGAGTTGGCGTTTGGAGGACGTATCCAAGGATTTGTCATATTCGGTCGCGTAGCCTTCCATACCCTTGCCAAGCGTTCGGAAGAAGTCACCCTCATTGGAACCAAGCATTGCGCCAGCGGCCCGCATAAGGCCGTTAGAAACGCCGTTGCGCTCTTCAGGTGTGTTGTAACCAAAGAACTTCCAGAGGCCACCGGACTCAGGGTCGTCAATGGTCTTCGTACCATTCGTTTCACCGGTCATTACGTAGGTCAAAGGCGAAGGCGTTGGATCAACAACCTCGTCCTCTTCCTCGACGGCAAGGATAGGTCGTTCTTCGATAACCCTTGGGGCAGGGGTAAGATTACGCTTCTGTTGGTCGACATATGCGCGTGGTTGTTCGGTTGGAACCGGTGCCATTTTACCGGCACCAGCCATTGCGTTATTGCGCGTTACGTCGATTGCGTTCGATTGAGCAAGACGGGCCTGTTCGCGGTCTTCCGCTGCCCAGATTTCCTGCTGACGTTCGCGCTCCATTTCGGCGTTAATACCGCCATTGTTTGCCGCTTCTTCTTCGCGCTTTTTGCGAAGCATTTCTTCGGGCGAAAGATAAAGCCAATCCCAAGATGCCATTAGTGAATACTCATTTCTTTAAATACATCATTATTTACGTGCTTAACGCCGTCGAACTCGACCACCATTTCCGGTGCGATTTCTTCAACTTCTTGCGCCATAGGACCGATGTAAATTTCGTCGTCACCAATGTAGTTGAACGAGTACATTGCCCATCCATTCGGGGATTTACCCACGAAAGTGATGTTTTCTTTTGTCGTTCTATCGCAACGCGTAAACAGGCTCATAAGGCCGGTTCCAAGACCGAGGATATTGCTTAGTGCGCTATTTCCCGGCTGCGTAGTTTGGCTCGTCTGCTGGTTATAACCACCGCCGTTCAAAATGTTGGCGAAGTTAGAAAGTTGGATGAGCGGCATCTGCTGGTTCTGGTCGAACTGAGCAATTTGGCCGTTCAGTTTTTCCTGATTATACGAATCCTGCTGCTGACCAATTGCACCAATCGTTTCAGCCGGAAGCAACGAATTATTGTAAACATTGCCAGCATTGTTCGCTGCCTGAAGTTGCGTATTTGCGGCTGCATTGCTTGCAGAGGTTCCACCGTTTGCAGCGTTAAGTGCAAGACCGGCATTGCTCAACTGATTGGAAACACCCTGATTATATTGATCAGACTGCTGGCCAAGTAGGTTGCTAAGATTGCTAATGGATTGCTGATAATTCGCACCCTGACCTTGCGCACCGGCCATCTGTGTATTGGCGTTCTGTGCGTAGGAATTCGTGAGATTATTCGCGGCATTAAGTTGGTTCGAAACACCCGCATTATGTGCGCTCGACAACTGGTTGTTTGCCTGAAGCATATTCGCGGTGTCTTGATTGTACTGGTTCGCATAGGCGTCGGTCGCAACCTTCGACATTGCGTTTGCAGCCGTGCTGGTCGCGTCGTTGATTTGGCTGGCGAATGCACCGGAGCCATTTCGACCAAGTTGTGCGGCCTGACCGGAGAGTCCAGGTATCGTCTGCTTGGAAAGCATATCAGCGATAGATTGCTGATTATTCGCGATATTCTGTTGCAAATACGGGTTATTTCCGATGTTCGCACCGGAAGCCGTAGCGGATAGGTTCGCCATCGTCGGGTCAGCCTGCTGTGCCGAATTCAAGGCGTTCTGCGAAGCGGCTAGGCCGGTATTGGTGCCGTTGGCAATGTTGCTATAGACGTTCGAACCCGGAACCTGATTATTGGCAACCTGACCGATAAGCGAAGCAATACCACCGGAAGATGGGTTAGCACCCAAGTTCAGGCCGTTCATCAACGTGTTATACGTCGACTGTGCATTCTGATTTGCGCCACCGGTGTTGACGAGGTTGTTATTCGCGTTCTGGGCATTCTGGAGCATTCCACCGGAATTAAGCGCGGTAGATGCAGCCATTTGCTGAGCGAGTTTCGTCTGGTCGGATTGATCCGCAACGGTAGGTCCAGCCCACGTTTCGGGCTTGCCTTCTTTGAGGGCTTTATCGTACTGCGCGTAAACGTCGGTTAGGTACGATTTCGAACCAGACCACGGTTCAGTACTGGTGGTCTGGGTCGTCGTTTTTGGTTGAGAAGCCATAGTTTTTCCAGAAAAAATAGTTCCTTCCGGCAATCAATTTCTTGAAATCAGGGAGGTCGTTTTCAATACGTTTCGTTTCAAAATTCTTAGGTGTTAAAATCTTCGACCAGCCTTTACGACCGATCAGGCACATACCTTGTGCGCCCCACTTCTTGGCCCATTCATCGACTAAATCTTCACCGGCTAATATGTCGGATAGATTGCCAATGGCGTGTCGAACCAAGCACCATTTCTTTGCATCATCCATATCGATAACGATTTGAATGATGGCCAATGATTCTCCGTTTACCCACATCGTTGCTTGGCGAGTGTCGATCAACTCGAGGATTTCTTGCTCGGTTGTGTCGTCGCCTGAAAGGGTAATCAAATCCAAGATACGGTCACGAAATTTACCGTAGACTTCGATTGCTTCTTCCGCGTCATCGATGCGATGGAGTGTCGTCATTATCGAACCCCTATGATCGCGTAATCGAAAAGACCGCTCCCATTGAAAGTGATGGTAGCGAGTCCGTCCCCTACGGAACTTACGAAATAGGTGGCCGTCGATGCGGCAATATTGCGAGGTGTCAAAACGATTTTCGAGTCCGAATAAATTTTGGTATTAGTGATATTTATCGAACCAGAACCCGTAATTTGGATGCTTCCGGTGGTATCGGAAACCTGTCGAATAACCTGATTGATTGTCGATCTAAGGTTCTCTTTGCTCTCAATGTTTATGACAGGAACAATTGAAGTCATTATCGACCACCCGCCGCTTTTGCATCGACTTGAATGGCAGATAATTTGTCGAAGTTGCCGGTGATATTCACACGAATGGAATGGTAGCGAGCCTGATTTCGAACGTTCGCGTAGCCGGTAGCAGGGTGGGTTGCCCTACCTTCAGACCATTCTAGTTCCTCGTTCGGAATCTGTTTGGATCCGATTTGGATATTTGCGGTGCCTGCGCTCTGGAAGATTGGTCGAACGGCTAGAACGGTTGCGCGATCCGTCTTCGAATTCGCAAGCGATTGGCTGATTTGCATTTCGGCTGTTTCGATGGTGACCGGGAGGTTCGGTCCACCCAGTGTGTAGACCGCGCCATCGTTGTCCAAACCCCAGAGGGTTTCGTTACCGCCTGCCCAGACTTGAGAGCCGAAGGGGGAGGGGATGTTATCGATGGTGGAGAAGTAATCTAGTTGGTCGATAGTCCAAGGAACCGTTACGGCGCTGTACTGGTATTCGGTACGGGCATCAGCCAACGTCCATTCGCCAGTCAAATAATTGAAAATCAATGTGCGGTCGGCGTTCTTGTTCGTCGCGCTCTGGCTTGGATAGGTCCAATAGATAAGCGGTTCGGTCGGATCGGCGCTAACCGTCATTTTGTGGGTTGCGCTGGTATCGACGTCGCTTGCGAAAAAGGAGTCAATCTTGCCAACGCCAATAGGGGCAACCTGACCACCCTTGAAGGAATACCAACCATCACCGGCGAAGAAGTAGGAAACGCCGTCTTTGGTGATAAGGCTTTGGGGAATGGTGCAACCACGACCGTCAACGACCGTGCTGAACTGGTAGAGCCAAGGCGAACCAATGTAGTGCATACGAATGATGGCGTTCTGGCAAAACACCCAAACGTCCTCGTCGGCAATAAGACCGGTAATGGCTCCGGTGTTGGTCAGGTCTTGGAAGTCGGCCTGCGTGGACTGGCTGAATGCCCAATCAAACGGGTCGTTCAAGGCCGACCAGCGAACGCGGGTAGATTGCGGGCCATCGAAAAGGTCGTAGGTATTCGCAAGGATTGTGAAGCCTCTGTGGGCCACGATAAACCGGCCACGGACTAGCGATGTGAGGTCATCGAATTGTACGGGGTCGTCGCAATTAATCCATTGCGGATAATCGGAGTAGTTCGTCGCGATGACCGAAGACGCGTAGGTAATCGAACGCCAGTTTTCTTCATTGGCCGTCGTATATCCACCGGTACGGCTTACGTTTACCCATTTGGAAGTCGATGGGACGTATTTGTAAGCGTTGCTTTCGTCGCCACCGAATATGACGGCAGTCTGGCTCGAGTCGTAGCCAACCATAAGGCCACGCGGTTCACCGGCGAATGCCGTGGACGCATAGAGTTTTGCGGACTTCAAAGGCCGATAGACGACCGAGCCCTGCTGATTGCCAGCCGTTGGATAAACGTTCTTCGCAACCTTGAGACCTGGGTTTGCGATATCGGCTGCGTCGGGACGCCAATGCGGAAGAGGGATATCGATTACCATTGCGTCACCTCGGCTGGAGGTGGGTTGGAAACCGCTGTAGAATTGCGATGGCTTTCACCAAGCGCCTGAAGGCTTTCAACCAAGGATGTCTTGGCTGCGGCTTCTGCTTCGGCGTCTATGCTCCATTTGTAGAGTTTCTCCAAAACGCCATAGAGATAAACGCTTGGAAAGTTCGTAAGCAGCCAGTTCGTTGGCGCTGTCGAGGTAACGTTTGTGATGCGACCGTAATAGACGATGGTCGCTTTCTTCGGCTGGTCGGCATAGCCCGTCGTGAAAACCAACTGATTGCCGGTCTGGAAATAGTTGATGGTATCGGGGAATACCTGTGAATTGAAAATGGAAACGGGATTAGCAACAACACCGTCGACTATGATTGCGCGGCTTTTGATGAAATCAGCAGGCAACGTTACACGACCAGCGACGATATCAAGCACCGTTGTTTTCTCGGCTTGGAAATGGATTATCTGCGGGGCATAGTCGGATTCGAAAAGGCGAACGAGCGTATCGAATGGCGCGTCGTCTCGCATCGCATAATCGAAAACAGCCGTCTTGAGGTCGGTGTAATTCTGCATATGATTACACCCTCAAACTGTTCGTACGGAATTTAGAATTATCCGAGTCGTTAAGCCACCTTTTGAGTCGTTCAGGGTTGTCAGCAATACCCTGCTCTTTGAGCCAATAATAAATCTCAGGTGGCATACTTGAGACTTTCTGATTTTCACCAAGTTTCTGCGTTCTCGAAAATTCGTTTGCCTCTTGAGCATTGATTGCGAATTGTTCTTCGAGTGTTTTAGGCTCAATCGTTTGGAACCAACCGTTACCAATGCGATGAATGACCACACGGCGTCTCTCGTCGTCAATTAGAACTCTACTCGTGCCTTCGGGTATCCAGTCGCCAACATTTAGGTTGTCTTCGTCAATCATAATTCGTCACTTAAAAAATTGAATAATATGTAGAAAGAAGGGGCTTAATATAGCCCCTTCCGTTAGTTCAATTAGGCGGCAGTTACGTCTGCAATCTTGCCGTTACCACGTTCGTTTTTCGCAACGAGCGTAAGTTCGGTAAGAAGCGAATACTCGATGCTATCCTTGGTCTTAGGAAGTTCGGTCTTTGTCATCTTACGAAGTGTAGCAACGCTCCAAAGCGAAGGATCAAACGCGATAACAGTCGTCTTGCTCATAAAGTGATGCGGGATAATCATATGCGTTCCGAAGTTGGAAACGACAACGTCAACCGAACCATAAATGGTCGCAGTCTTGTTCATATCCTGATACTTGGTTGCACCACCGGTGAAGTTGGAAATCGCCTGTTTAAGGCTACCGGGAACGAGAACCTTGGTAGGGTCACCACCCTGTTCCCAAATGTCGTGCATCATACCGTTGAACATATCTTCGGTAAGAGGGCGGGTCGTACCAGCCGTAACGGAGCCAACCAACTGGTTTGCATAGCCCGGAGTGGAACCACCAGCACCGTGATCTGCGTTCGTGGAAATCCAAGCCTCAGCACCGGCGAGTCTACGGGTAGAACCACCGACGGAAGCCGATGGGCCAACAAGTGCGAATTCGATATCGCGTTTTAGTTCGGCTGTTTTGATTGAGATCTGATCAGCGATTGCAGACTTGTAACCCGCAGAGTCTACTGCCTCGAGTGTACCGGATACGCCCGCCACCTTCGTGAAAATCTGCGTGTAGTTCGTTAGGCGTTCTGGGCCTGTACCATCGGCAGCACCAAATAGAGCATTTTCAGAAGCGGCATTGACAACGGGTGGCGCAAGTTCACGGTTCAAGAAGTCGTGATTTTGTGCCTTTGCGGTAGTCTTACCGATTTCAGTATAAAAAGGTGTCTTTTCCGGCGTGATGCGGGAGATTACGTCGCCAAGGTCTTCTTTAACGTTGGAAACGGAAGTAGTTACGAGATTAGCCATTTTGGTCTAAATTCCTTGATAAAAAAATTGATGAATTTACAGCAATTGCTCAATCCAACGCGCTGCGTCATCGACGGAGCCTGATTGCTCAAATCGATTGCGAACGGTTTCGGATTTCGAATTACCGTGGGTCTTCTTTGGTGGTGTTGCTGAAATTTTCGGCTTGCTTGCAACGACAGTCTTTGCCTGTTTCGTTGCTACTTCTGCTTGCTTCGCCCGATAGGCTGCATAGGCAATTCCGATGATCCTTGCGTCGGCAATACCTTCGATTTCGCTTTTGGAAAAACCGGCTTCCGATAGGAAAGAGGTAATTCCTCTTAGGATCGGTGTGGCCGTATTCTTGTCTGCGAATTCGGGATATTTGGCGACGATTTCTTCGCGGGCCTTAACCTGATTTTGCTTGAAAGTTTCCTGCTCAAAACGAGCATTCTCTTCCTTAAGCGCGGTTTCTAGACCGTGAAGTTCTCTGACTTTCGCATCGAAATCAGCGGCTGCTTCTTTCTTGATGTTATATTCAAAGGGGTCTTCAGCAGCGAGTGTCTTCCAATCAATGCTGGCGAAATTGTAATTGTAATGAACAGCGAGGTCGTGCTTGATCTTACCAAGTTCGTTGAGTGATTGGTCGCGGATTTGGACTTTCGCTTGCTCCATAGAGCCTAGTTCGGCACGTTCGGCAGCAAGTTCCTGAGTCTTTTTGGTGTAATCCGCTTGACGTAGATAACCCTTTTTCAAATCGCCAAGTGTCAGTTCTTCGCCGTCGCTAAGTTTGACTTTGGTTTCATCGGATACGGTGTTTTCTGCGTCCGTGTTTGTGTCTTCTTCGACTTCTTCGTCTGTTTCAGAATCCGTTTCCGGTTGTTCGTCTACAACTTCATCGGTCGTTTCCAACGTAGTGTTTTCATCAATTGAATCATCGGTTGTTTCGGTATCTGCACCGAAGTCCAATAGGCTTTCAATTTCAATTGCCGCTTCTTCAAGCGTAAGGCCAGTCTCTACTGAGGTGTTGGCGTCTTCCATATTATAATTTCCTATGAAATATGTTTTCGTATTTATTTATTCAGTTTCGTCTTCGATTTTACGGAGTGTCTCTGAAGTGATGTAATCATCGATTTTCTTGCGCATTAATTCGATTGCGTAAGAGATTTTGTGGAGTTCTTCGCGGGCTTCCCTGTTCAAAACATTGGTCGTGCAGAACTGACGAAATAGGTCGGCTTTGACGGCTTCGGTGATCGCAATGAAGTCTTCATTTTCGCGAAGACGTTTTGCCCTATCGGCACGGTCCATAATTTCCTGAGTGGTCGTCATTGCTTACATTCCCGGCATAGGTGGCTGCTGCTGCGGCATTGGTGGCTGCACAGGCGGCTGCATTTGTTGCTGATTGTTTTGGGCTAGTTCGGCCAACATCTGGTCGCGGGATTGAGCGTCCAGTTTCTTCTGTTCTTCGATCTGGGCTTCTTGATCCTTGGCAGAACGTTCGCGTTCCATCGCCCACTCAACGTCCTGACGGTCTCGTGCCATTTCATATTCAAGGCGGGCCAGGTCTAGTTTAGCGCCATTCTCAGCCTCCATCTTGGCGCGTTCGAGTTCCAACTTCTGGGCAAGTTCGTCGCGGCGGAAGTCGTCTTCGACACGCAAGCGATATGCGTCGTGCTCGCGGGTCTTCTCGTCGGCCATTGCCTTGAGATTGGCCTTGAGGACTTCCGCGTCGGCTAGTGCCTTGTTCGGATCGATAGGTTCAGGTGGTGGCGGGGCAGGCGGCAATGTTGCCGGATCGATGTAGAAACTCTCGGCACCCTGAAGGCCGGATACTTCCGCGATCTGGACAAGCGTTTTGTAGATTTGGGCAGGACCGGCGATGCCTAGTTGCATTGCTCCCTGCTGAGCGACAAGGGTCTGATTAAGAACACCAAGCCGGAAGTCCGTGTCCATTGCACCGAACGAGATCGTCGTTGCCACGTCCATATCCGGGTTCCAATCATCGATGGCCGGAGTGAACGTATCGGTTAGACGCTGGATGTACTCCTGCGCCATTTCCGGGTTCTGCTGGAGCAAATCGATGATGACTTTGATAAGGTAGCGATAGCCGGTATCGGCCATCTGACGGATGACCTGTTCAATCAGGATTTGCTGGCTGTTGCTTCGCTGCTTGGAAGCGGTAGCGGTCACGTCCGCGAAATCGCTGGCGTCGAGGCTGACCATCTTGCCACCAACACCGGTCAAGAAGTCTTGGCTATCCTTCATACGGTCAATGATAGGCAGGGCAGACATTCCGCTGAAGGCGCGTTGTGCATAGGAAATGCCGCCTGTCGGGTCTTCGCTTCGGATTACCTTGCCGGGGAAGATGTTGAGCGCATCGTCCATATTGGTCGAAGAAGGATTGATAACCTTGACCGGGTCGACGTGCATATGGAGGTCATCCAATACGGCGCGGTTGATGTTTGAAATCAAATCCTGTTCGGCAGATACGCGGTCAGCAATGCCTTGGCCCCAAAGCGTGTTAGGGATCGGGAAAGGAACCAATGGCGCATATGGGTAAAGTCTCGAGACTTCCTCATAACCAAGGATGATCGGATTGTTCGTTAGGTCGCCACCAATCGTAACGCGGTATGGACGCGATTTGTCGTCGTCAATCTTTGTCCGTGTGAAGATTTCAAAGATAACAACGTCGTCCGAAGAAGGCTTGCTACCGGAACCAACGCCAACGGCCTGTATGCGGTTGATTGCTACGAGGTCGGTCTTTTCCTGCGCGGAAGGTAGCGCGTCGACGTCTGCCTTATCATAGCCGCGCTCAATCAAATCTTCCTTCGAAACGAACGAGCGGTGGCCTTGGATATCAGAGATAATGCCACCGGAGAGTGGGCAAATATCCGCGTTGGCCGAAACGATAAAGTCCTCAACGGGTAGAACTTTGAAATTGAATTCAGGGTGGGTGGAAACCTTGCGGTACTTGATATCGCGGACTAGCGGGTTGAGCTGGTCGCGAATGACATCGGGGATTTGATCCATATCGAAGGTGTTTGGATCGATAGGCATACCCAACTGGCCTGCGATTGCGGCGAGGGCGTTCATATCAATCTCTTGGCGGGTTTCGTCACCAACCTCGATGATAATTATCTTACCGGATTTTTCGTCCTCGACCATTTTGACAAGGGCTTCGTCGGTTACGCCTTTGGCCATCATAGGACGGCTTTCTTCGCGCTTCGCTGTGAAGTCGACGTAGAGAACACCTAGCCCGAACAAGCAGGAGTTTTTCACCCAAGGCGTTAGAATGCTGTTGTGGCTATTGCGCTCTTGAAGGACGTGCTGAACAACCGCGTTTTGCTGTTTGGCGATATCGGCGTCGTATTTGTCAGCGGTAAGCGGCTTGAAGAATGCAACGCTACGCTGGCCATCTAAGACCTTTAGGATTTGGGCCACCGCCCAATCAACGCGTTCCTGAACGTCGCTGGAAACGAACTTTGAACGACCTTTTTTCTTTTCATCGCCTGCCATTGGCATACGCATATATTGGCGCAGGTTTCGGTCGTACTGGCTGCTGAGCGTATCGTTGGCAAATGAAATTGAATTCTGAACCTGCTTCGCAATATTGGCTGCAAGGTTGTCGAGTTTGGTAGTATTGGACATTGAAAATCGCTAAAAAAACTATGATGAAAGTATTTAGCGATTACTCGTACCACTCCAGATTATCGTACTGGATCGGCTGGTTCCAACCATACTTGGAAGCAAAAAGTGTCGTGGAAACTGCAAACGTAAGAGCCAAGGCATCTGCAATATCTGGTGACTTTCCTTGCAGTCTTTTTCGGATTTCTTTCTTACCTTCGACTTTGATTTTGCCGTTATCCAAGTTGTAGGTTGGCATCAAAAGTTCGTTGATAAGATCGACGTTATTTGGAATTCGAACGTTCTCGGTTTCGAACCATTCCTTCAATTCCCACCAAAGTTGATCACGCAGGCGATTGAACTTTTCAGGCTTGCGGGTAGGGGATTTTGAAACAATGACTTCTCGGACCGGGAGACCGAATTCCTTCAGAATCGGGGCAAGGGTCGAACCGATACCGTCGACCGCGATAGTTGTGGGTCGCTGCTTTGCCGCTGTTCGCTGGAAGATATCGCGAAGTTTGTGCGCGAACTGGACTTCGTTTAGGTCCGTGAATGTTTGGATATCGGTAAGGGTCTTATCATTGCGGATGACAATCACGGATCGGTCACGGCCTAGTCCCTTGGCGGGGTCGACACCCCATACATAAGGGCTATTTTCGGCTATCAATACTTCTTCATTATCAACGGCAAGGTCGATAAGCGAACGGGCGATAAGGCCGTCAGCCGAGTCCAGGGGGAATTCACCCTCGACAAGAATTCGATACTCCCGGCTATCCTTGCCACCATACTGCGTCTCAAGACGTCGCAAACCGTCTGCATCAAGATTTGGGTTATCGGTTGCCTTACCGGTGATCTTTATCCAGTCGTCCGAGATAAGCGGATCGTTGAACGTTCTCCAAAAATACCCATCGGAACGTGAAGGGTTGCTGATGAGGCAAAGTTTCGGATTTTCGTCCGTAAGGATGTTGATCAAAGCGCCGGTGAAAATCTCATCGTCAACACCAGTGGCTTCATCGACCAAAACGAAATTATTGGTATTGTGGATACCACGCGCTGCGGATGGATTATCCTTGTTCGCAAGCCGCCATTCGGCATAACAAGCCGCTGGTGCGGATAAACGCACTGCCTTGGTTTGGGTAACTTCAAAAACGTCCTTAAAGGCCGGATGCATATCAGCGTAGAGTTGCTGAACTTCCTTCCATATACCGGAATTGATCTGGCCGTGGGTCGGCGCGAAAATCGTTACACCAACTTTGTCGTGACAAAAAAGGCTCCACCAAACGACAATCGCCAACGCGGCTGTTTTGCCGAAGCCTACACCACCCTTGAAGGTAATCTGGCGATTGGTTCGAAATGCTTCAGCGAATTCGAGTTGCTTTGGACGGAGTGTTCTACCGAATATCTGTTGCGAAAAGAGCCCGATATCGTTCCGGTATGCATCAAGAAGGGTGGCGAGTTGAGCCTTACGATTTATTGGTGGTTTCATCGTCAGGCTTCTGGGAATTATGATTTTGTGAAATAGCGTCGATAACCGCGATGGGTGTTAGCGCGGTTGGAATGGTTGGGTTTTGGGCATATCGTGCGGCAACGCGCATCATTGATTCAGCGGCATATACGCCAAGCATACCGATTAGAAATGCTGCGGTGAGAGCCGAGGAAGCGTCAACAATTTCAAAATAGGAAATGACGGCGGGGGTAACGTATCCGGCACTCAACATACCGGCGATACCGCCCACCATCGTTTCCCAAGGATTGCTATTTTTTGACGTTATGCTGCGTACAACAGCGCCCGCGAAACCAGCGGTAAAGTGGCTGGAGAATACAGCCGTGAGGTAATCATTGAAGGTCATTGAAAAAATGGATTTCTAAAATAAGTGCACTGAACTTATTTAGCGATCCCTTATTCTTCTAAATCATCGTCGTCGTATTCGAGGTAATCGACGTCTTCGCTATCCGGCGTTGCATCGATTGTTTTGCCACCGGAATTGATTTCGTGAACGAGGTCAGCAAGGCTATGCTCGTGACGAACGTTCACGCTTCTTGGTGCCTTCGCAATGAATGGTGCAACAATCGTTTGTGCAGCGCTTAAGCGGGTAGCGTCCTTATCGGCGCTCATCATCAACTCATAAATGACCGCGATGGCATCCGGTGCAAGGTCGGCCAGCCTTTGCTTCAGAACATCCGGTGTAGGTCGACGGCCTGCTTTTGGATGGCGCTGCATTCCCTTCTGAAAACCAATGGATTTCAGGTGCTGCTTATGCTCTTCGGATTTGCGCTTATCTTCCTTTTCATTATCCAATGATAATTCCTCCCATCGTGGCGTAGAACATTTGTCCGTGTGCCTGTTGATGGAACGTGACGTCAAACGATACCGGCGATTGGGTATTTGGCTCGAAATCAAAGTCGGAAAGGGAATTGACGATGTTGTTCAAAATCCACGTTCGAAAACGCAGTTCCAGCCATTCGGTGATTGCTTGGTCGCGTGTTAAAAGTGGTTTCGAATTGATGTAGCGTTGCATTTCTCCGCGCTGCATATTGCCGGAAACTTCGTATCTAATTTTCATTTTCTTTAGACATTCTCGTTGATCTAAAGATATTTAGGAGTTAGTCGTCGGAGCATTGAAAACGGAGATAATTTGAAATGGCAAAAGACAAAGAACCTTCAATTCTTGAACGCTTCGAATCGATACGCAAATTCGCCGCAGCGAAACCTTCGACTGCAAAACAATTGAAGAAGGCCGATCCAGTTGCTATGTTTTTCGAAGCGTATGATGCTCAGTACGAAGCATTTACGAACGACAAAGAGATCAGAGGTTCGTGGGTAAAAAAGACAACGCCGGGTCTATATTTCATCACCTTTGGACGACCTGCAATCAAGTTCCATCCAGACGATCCTGCGCCATATCAGGTCAAAACCAAGGAAGAGGTTATTGAAGTCTTCGAGACCATTCGAGACTACGTTACCGACACCGAGGAAGGTAAGCAGGCGATACGTGATGCGGCGGTCGCCCCGAAGCCCGCAAGGAAGCCTCGCAAAGCAAAATGAAGACACAAAAAAAGCCCCGGTAAAACGGGGCTTTTTCGATTAGGTTTGCAACAAACGTGTGAGCGTAAATCCGTCGCACACCTATTTACTGGAAGAAGAAATAGTTGATATTCAGGCCGATTATGACCGGGGCGCAGATGTACCAAAAGAACTTCTTCCAAGCCTTCGCAATGATGAGGTCGGCTAGTTCTGTGTTACGTTCGGTATCGGTTTTCTGACGTTCCATTTGCATTATTCATTCTCCCTTATAAATTGATATTACTATTGGTCTTGCGTCTTTTACGAGTACAGTCAAGTCTTACTGGCTTAAGGGTGCACACTTGGCTTTGTATTCCTTGATGTTAAGTCGCATTAGCATTTCGTCAGCTTCGTTTTCGATTTTTACCGCTACGAAGAAAACGCCAAACTGGTCAGGACTGTAATCGCCGGGATAAAGTAAGTCTTCTAGTTCCATACCGCTTTCCGTTAGTTTTGGTGTCAAAAGGCGGGTCATCCTCCCGCACGACTTGACCCGGCTCTCAAGGTAATCGCGATGGTCCGCCCATCCTCTATCCTCTCCATAATACGGGAGCAGGAGCAGGATTTTCCCTTCGTGGTTTGTCGTAAAGGTAAGATCATATTCGCTCACTTTCTTTTCCCAAATTTCTTCAAATGTTTTCAATTTACTTCTTTTTTTCATTTTTGTTTCCTCACAGTTGTTTCAAAATTCGTTCGATATCTTTGAGCCGATCCACGGTGTTTTTGCCGAATTGGTTTGCGTTTTGCTGAAGCAGGATCGCGATGGTTGCCTTATCAATGCCGTGGCCCTTGAGGGCATATGCATAGGAGAAGAAGTTAGCGTTCCCTTCGTCAGGGGTTGCCCATTTCGCCAAGGCCTTTGCGGCACGAGCCTGGACTTGTGCAGCTGACAGGGTACTTGAGCCTTTCGGCTTCAAAGCCGCTAATCTGGCTTGGTTGGCTTCGGCTTCCTTTGCCAAATCATTTCGGAATTCGACAAGTTCGATTGAAGCAGGCGAGTAGGCCAAGGCCATTGGATCAAGCACCGGGGCGACGTGGTGGTGCCAAATATCATTTCCGGTAAGGGAAGGTAGGAAGAACCAACTCTGCGCGCTGCGCTTGCCTTCATCAAGTTGGTAAGCCTTTTCGTAAACGCCGATCTCGTCCGACATCATTGGAAGCGAAAGGAATTCCCAAAGGTGATGGTAGATGTTGACGGCGTTCGTAGTCAGGGGGGCAGAGAAGGGGATTACCACCCGGAAGCGTTCGCCTGTGCCTTTGCGTCCGTTCGACCACGAAGAATAGATGATATGCTCGTATTCTTCGAAAATCGAAGACACGGTCTGCCAAGGCACCGTGGAGCCATCCAGATCATAAACCAGCGCGTGGATTTCAACGATATCTTCTTGAAGTTTGAGTCCCTTACCATCGTCGCGATTAAGGAAGGCGTCGTCCTCGGGCCATACTGCCCCGGTGAACAGCATTACGTCTTCTTTGCCATTGGCAACACGCTTGGCCTGTTCGCTTAGGAAGGCGGCAAAGTCTGCCGCCCCTTCGAAAACAACCGTCGTTTTAGATGTAGATTCTTTGCGCTCTTGGAAGGATACCTTCATAGTACACCAGCCTTCTTGAGAGCGGCCTTCGCACCTTTGGGGTTGGCATTGACCTTCAAAAAGGTAAAGGTTTTCTTGTTCTGCGGGTTCGTAACTTTGTATAGGTCAGGGAAGTTGTCAGCCGCACCGGCAATCGCCCTGAAGAATTCGTTTTTCGTCAGTTTGCATTTAACGTTCGATGTTTGTTTCCAATCATCGAATTCTGCCCATAGCGTCGAGAACAAGTTGGTTGGTTCTTCGGCTTCTTCGGCCTTCGTTGCGTAATCGAGTAGGAACTGATCGGTAGTCGAAAGGTGCCTTTGCGAAGATTGTAGCGCCGTCAATTCATCAGCAGCTTCAAGCATCGGGTCGGGACCGTGTTCGTCAACGGACGTCCAAAACAGGATAGGATCGTAGCCGAACGGAATGCGCTCGTCGCCCGGAACATTCGAGTAAACTACCGGAGCGAAGCGTCTGTTGCCGGTCTCGTCACGAATGATATCGGCAATGGAATTTTTGTTGGAAGCGCCGATGAAGGTCGAACGGTTGGTTACCGGAAGCGAGTAATTCTCACCCATAGGGCGATAGAACACCTTGTCCGAGGTAATGCGGTTCTTAACAATGTCAGCATTGGCAAGGGAGGCATATGCCATCTCGTCGCACCATTGGATGGGATAGTCCCATTGTTCAGCCAAGCGTTCTTCGCCAATGCTTTCGAACGTAGAACTATGGACGAACTGGCTGAGATAGGCGTTCAGGATTTTCACGACGAACCAGCTCTTGCCCGTTCCCTGCGGTCCTAGGATGACCGGCATAAGATGGTATGTAATCGGAAGGTTCAACATCTTACGTTTCACCTGCCAAACGAACTTTTTGTAGACCGCTTTAACGTAGGCCGGGGAATGCAGGGTTTGGCTATGCTGGTCAGCAACATACTGCCAAACCGCATCGTCATCCTGACTTGGCTTGTAGGCGATCTCTTTGGTTGTGGACGTGACGAGGTCAATCCGGTTTCTCGAACGCCATAGATTAACGGCACGGTCGATATCGCTGGAATTGATACCGAGGCGGTAGTCAGCGTTAGTTAGATGTAGTTTGTCAGCCAGAACGGTTAGCGAGGTTACATCACGTTCATCGATGTGGGCATTGATTGAACCATCGAAGAACATCGCTGCTGAGAACTTCGCCAGCATAACCGTCAGTTTGTCTTCAACCGTTCTGGGAAGCGAACCGAAGTCGGCAATGAATTTGATATTCATTTCGATTTCTTCGCGACGTATGCCGAAGAGTTTGTGGAACTCGCCCCGGACGTCCTTATGTGAAGGGCCATTGGTAATGGCGTTGGCTTCCAACCATTCCCCGTACCAGAAGTTACCATCCTGCGAACGGGCGCGTAGATCATCTAGAAGGGCGCTTCCTTGTGAACCCGTGGTGCCAAAGGATTTCAAAGGTACTACGTTGCTGTTGAAAAGGGATTTATCATTTTCTGTTGACATTATAAGTATATCCTCACTCATTAAAAAGAAAAAACCAATCTCTGCTGCGGATCAGAGGTTGGCTTTACGGTTTTTCTTTTCGAAGGACCAGAGATCAACATCATTGCAACAAGTATTGGCGAGTCCAAAACCTGTTCCGCAGATGTTGTGCTCATTTGTATTTATCATTTATAGCAAAAATAGCCGAATAAGTCAATTTAAATTTGTCAAGCGGTATTTAATATTTTGTGTTAACATTTTTAGGAAATAACCGGAAGAACGCCCCCACATCTATTTCGCAGCTTGCTTGTGGCTTGAACTAACTAACCTAAACTAACCTAAGTTAACCCAGGTTAGCCAACTGGTTACCCTTGATAGTGGCCCTAAACCCTTGTGTCATAAGGGTTTTAGCGTTTCAGGTTAATCAGGTTAGTCAAAATCCGATGTTGCGCCCACGGCGGGAAACGAAGGTGTCGAATGTATAGAAGCCTATTCTTCTTTAAATTCTAGCAATAAAGAAATTAAGTTAACTTGATTAACCTAAAGAAGAAAAACCCTTATTTTATAGGGGTTTAAGGGTTTTATTTGGCTAACCAGTAAACTAACCTTTGGTTAACCTACTGGAATCAAACTAACCTAACTTAACCTAACCTTCGGGCTTGAACCCTATCGACTCCTTCGCCGTTCCCACGTATCGTGAACGAAAGGAGAACAAGCCAATGACGCCAGAGCTCGAAAGCAGCATCTACATCTACCTGATCACCGCTGAACGCACGACCCGCACGAACTTCGCTGGCACAGGCGTTACACGCAGAAGGTCGACCGTCATAACCAAGGTGCTAGCCGAGCATTTGATAGACCGGCTTTCCATCAACTATCGCTTCTTCAAGTATGGCGTTCGCATTGAGAAGAAGGAGCTGGTAGAGTTCCTACACCTTCACCTAATGGCCGTGCCGGATGATATAGCCAAGGCTTCAGGAACCCGCACAAGCGCTTCCGAAGGCGCAAACAAGGCTATAGCGCACGGATTGTTCCTAGCGTTGGATATGGAATATTCGCGCCAGTTTGAAAGCCAAGACCCGTGGGATCCGGCATCACCGCGATATGTTCACGCCCAGCCTCACCGCCAATGAAACGAAACGCTTTATCCAAATAAATCCTTTCAACGGATTCGTTTGATTCATTCGTTTTGTTTAGCCGAAGCCAATCCCAGATTTCTTGCATTCGTTTGTGAACCCCTGACGTTTTCGTTGGGGGTTTTTTAATGGGGCTTACACGCCATTGTCAAGCATAAAAATGCATCCCGGAAATAGAAATAATAATGTCAATAGATTATCGTAAAACTGTATTGAACAAATAAAGTGCTGACATTCTTACATACTTAAAAATTTAACTACATCAGAATGTTAACAGAAAATATATTGAAAAAAATGAAATTTGTGCTTGACGGTACGGGAAGGGTGCTTTAGATAAGCAGTTGTTCAGGCAGTGGTGCCGGGATGTTCTTGGCAGAACGGTAGAAAAAGGTCAGCGCGAATGCTGGCCTTCTCTCGTCGTCGTCGCGTCTGGAGCGGTTTTCATCGCGTAATAAATTAGCAAACGATTTTGAATAATGGATTTGCGAACAATGAAATAAGGAGAGGACTGCGTGGCTATCACGAATAACAACGACCTGATTGATTATCTACTCGACTATGACAATCCGCATTTGAACGTTCAGTTGTGCCTTTTCGATAGCAACGATGGGATACCGTATGAGCATTATGTTTATGCGCGGTTCATAGGGAAGCATTACAATAATCTACCTTACGAACTCGCGGCCAAGCAGGAATTCGCTGCACTCATTAAGCAAGCGAATTTGAATGATTTGGCGCTGGTGACCGAAGACGTGGGCTATCGCATCGAACGCGAAAAGTTCACACCCCAGATGGTAACCGTCTTATGGCCGACAGAATTTGAGGAAGGCGATGAGACCTTTCAGGGTGTCCTGATTGATCTTACCGACCCTACGATCTGGCTGAAATTGACCGTTGACCGGCCTACTTTCTTCGACCCAAAGCCGCGCTTTATCACAAAGCAGGAGCAATTTAAGATGGTTGCCCACGTCGAGAGACACTGCTTGTACAGCAATCAATTTAACGAAGTTAATCAACCGATACCGGTTTACTCATCTGATTATGAAGCAGAAGGGTTTGCAGATTATGACCCTTCTGCTGCCCAATACTTCTATTTCCTCAAAGGCGTTAGCAACAAAGATGATTGCGATGAAAACCTGAATTTCACCTACGGGTTCGACCATAAGAATTACTTCTAGACTTCAGACAGAAGCCCACACGGCGTTGTGTGGGCTTTCTACTATGACGCTTCAATTATCGCTTAGAAACGCTTGTGTGGCCGCGTGTGGGGCTAGTGTCCGGTTAAATGCTTGCCGAACAATTCCTCCGGTAGACGTTCGCCTTCGATGCTATCATTCACGGCCTTGGCATCGCGCATTTGGGATGGGCTCATCGCGATCATATCTTTGGTTATGGTCTGTATGACCGACCAAGGTAGGTGCGACCAGTCCATCTCGCCGGTTATCGTCCCGTCGACAGAGATACGCCACCCCTTGGTCATCCCGCCAACAAATACCAGCGCTTCTTTTTTCTCAAAATCTAAACGGATTGTAGAAATAATCTTCGAGAGCGACTTATTAATTTTGGCCCTAGAAGCGAAGAGTTCTTCCGGCTTCATATTTTCCCAAAGCGAAATCTCCGTTACGATTTCCTTATTGATATCAGCCACGTCCTTGCTGGATTGCTCGATCTCACGGAGTTGTTTTTCCAATGTCACCACTTGGTGATTTTGTCGATCCGAACGCTTTCGAAGTTCGTTCAGGTCTTGCATCAACTCCCGCCGGTCGTCCTCACTATCGATCATAGGAATGGATTGCCTGATGTTCTTCATCTGTTGAGTTAAGCGTTCACGTTCGGCAATCGCTACATCCAAATCCAACACGACTTTTCCTTTGTCGGGCTTACCGAGTGTTGGGTCTACGTGGAATAATGTGACGTGGCGAAGAATAGCCGTTTCGATTTGGTCGAGCCGTAGGAGAGAAGGGGAGCAACGGGTAACTTTCAGCAACCTTTTCACGCAGGTGCAATAACGAAATTTACCATTCTTTCCTGCTCGGAGCACTCTAACCGACGCACCGCATTCGTGGCACGATAACAACCCCTGAAAGAGGTTTGTGAATTCGTCACCACGTCGACCCGCCGCTCGTTTTGAACCTTCGCTAATGCGGTCCTGAACACGAAACCATTGCTCGTCAGAAACAAGCCGTGGGAAGTAGTCAGGTACCCTAAAATCATTACCAATGGCGTACGTTCCCCGCGCTGCTTCGTTGCGAAGCAAATAGGCAATAGTGGTATGACGCCAGACCTTACTTTTGCCCCGCTCCATAAGCACCTGTCGCTTTTGTTGGTTCAGCCGAACCGCAATGGATTGAACGCCGGTACCTTCGTCATACCAATTCCAGATATCGCGAAGCGTCTCAGCGTGTTCATTGAAGGTGAATGTGTAGCAGCCGTCTGGTTGCCTATTCTGTGAAATCCACGAAGGTCCATTTATAACGAAGGTCTTGATACCGGCCTGCGCATCCGCACGACGCTTGGCAATGTTTGCTTTGGTTCGTTCGGCCTTGGTCTTCGATTCATCGTGAGCGCGGTTCACAATTCCAAGTGCCGAGAACATCTGCGAGTGGTTGCCGGTACGGGAATATCTTTGCCGGTCAATTAGCGTAACAACGTCGATCTCAGCCGCTAGGATTCCCATAAGTTGATATTGAGCGGTAAAAGGGTCTTCGCGGCTTAAGCGGTCCAAACTTTCAACAATTAGAACAGAACCTTTGTCGATTTTGCCTTCATTTACGAGGGCAACAAATCCACCTAGCGCACCACCGGACATATGCTTTCCGTGATAACCGGAAAGGCCGATATCAGAAAGTTCTTCATCCAAAATCAACCCGTTTTCGCGAGCATAAGCGCGACTTGCCTCGACCTGACGCCTAATACCGTCGCCGGTAATCTGCTTTTCACTTGAAATTCGTATGTACGAGTAAGCCTTCATTCCAAGCCCTTTAACCACAACCGTCAGCATTATAGCGCGGTGTAATTAATAGTCTCTACCATCTCCTTGGTGTGGAAGAAGATGGTCGTCAACCGCATCTATGACAAGCCGAACGACACGCTGATCTACCTCGTTCATACCCGCGAATTGACCGACGGTTCCGCCAAAATGGCGATTTCGACCGTGCCGCTCTATGGGCAGACGGTGACATGGAAGAACGGCAAGCCGTAAGGTTTCAGGCGACGCAGCCTCTGCCGGCTCACGCCCGGTATGATCGATGAGAGAGCGTTGAAAACAAAAACGGCGAGCTGTGATGCTCGCCGTTTGCGTTAGTTATTAGTGTAACTCTGGCCTTAAGCGGCTTCGCGCGAAAGTTCGTCGGCGATGACGGTGTCGAGGTTGAGGAAGCAGACCATGCTCTTTTCCAACGCCACGATGCCGTGGCAGAAATTGCGCTGGTCTTCCGGGATGATTTCAGGCGCGGGCTGAAGGTCTTCGGATTTGATGGTCATCATGTCGGAGACCTGTTCGACCAGAAGGCCGACCAGCTTGCCGCCGATATCAGTGACGATGATGGCGGAGCGCTCGGATGGTTCGGTCATTTTCATGCCCAGACGGCAGGCCATGTCGATAACCGGAATAACCGCGCCGCGAAGGTTGATGAGGCCCAGAACATAGGGTGGTGTGTGCGGCATCGGTGTCACAGGTGCCCAGCCGCGAATTTCGCGAATCACCATGATATCTATGCAGAATTCTTGGTCGCCGAGATGGAAGGAAACAATTTCAAGATATGCGCCGGATTGCTTGATGGCGTTTGACATGGTTTGAACTTTTCCTCACGGCTCTCTGGCTGGCCGTTTCTATTTCGGTGGTAATGCGGCGTCGGAAAGTCGTCCGGTGACATCATGTCGTGCGCGTATGGCGGACCGCTGACGATCATCATGCACAAAAACAATTTAAACTTTCCCTAACGGACTGCTGCAAACAGCACAAGCGAGGGAGATTCGCTGTTTCACACGGCCTGTTTTCGCGATATATTCGGCAAATGAGCGCTTTACTGAACAAGCCCGTGAAATTGCTTGCGACCGCCGCCGCAACCGGCGCGGCGTTGCTGGTCGTCGTCATGACCTTCGAGGGCTGGATGCGGCATGCGACGGACATTTTTCTCGCCACCGTTCAAAGCGGCGTTGCCTGGTGCTTCTGAGCGCCATCGCATTTGAGACAAAACAGCGCGGTTCACGCAATCGGGCCTTTCCAGAATTGCGGAAGTCGATCCGCCTGAGTAGAAGCAAATGTGAAACGCTGGCTGCTGCTGATCGGGGAATGGCATGAAGAATATTCGTATTGCGCTTTGGGGTGCCGTCGTCGTGCTGCTGGGTGTCATGGCCTGGCTGACAATGGAACTAACCAAAAGCCGTGACGAGATGGTCGAGGAAGTCTACGGCGTTCCCTTCCAGTTGGTTGCGCAGAACGGCCAACCGATTACCGAAAAAGCCTTTCAGGGCAAGCCAACGGCTTTGTTCTTCGGCTTTACCCATTGCCCGGAGGTCTGCCCGACCACGCTGTTCGAACTGAATGGCTGGATGGAAAAGGTCGACCCGGCAGGCGACAAGATGCAGGCCTATTTCGTATCCGTCGATCCTGAGCGGGATACGCCCGAAATTCTCAACCAGTATGTTCCCAATGTTTCCAAACGCATCACCGGTATTACCGGCACGCCGGAAAAGATTGCCGAAACGCTGAAGGGTTATCGAATCTACGCCAAGAAGGTCGCTGTGGATGAGAAGGACCCGAGCGGCGATTACACCATGGATCACACGGCATCGGTTATACTGCTGGACGCGAAGGGACGTTTCGCAGGCACTATTGCCTATGGTGAAAACTCCGACGTCGCTATCAAGAAGCTGCAAAATCTCACCAAGACCTGATCTTTGATTGATAATCGCACCTGCGGTCCATTGGACTATCATGGCTTTTATGGCAAAGGCTGACAGCTGAAACATTTGCTTAGAAAGTCTCAGCCGTGAGCGAAATCCGTCTTTACGTGTCCACCACCGAAGTTCAATCGGGCGAAGTTCTGGATTTGTTATCCGAGCTTTTCGGCGAGGAAGACATTGCCATCGCCAATACCGAGGTCGATGAGAAGCGCGACATCTGGGAAACCTCCGTCTATCTCTATGAAAATGATGAAGACGATGTTCGCGACCGTGTGACCGAGGCGCTGGCGTCTGCATTTCCACATCTGACACTCATGCGTGAGGTCATTCCAGATGTGGATTGGATCGCCAAATCGCTCGAAGGCCTGACGCCGGTGCGGGCAGGGCGCTTCCTCGTTCACGGTTCGCATGACCGCGACAAGGTCCGCATCAACGATCTGGCCATTGAAATCGAAGCGGGCCAGGCCTTCGGCACAGGGCACCACGGTACCACGGCTGGTTGCCTGGAGATGATCGAGCAGGTCTTGCGGGCGCGGACCGTTCGCAATGCTTTGGATCTCGGTACGGGTAGTGGTGTTCTCGCCATTGCCGTTGCCAAGATGCGCCCGGTCCCGGTGCTGGCGACGGATATCGACCCCATCGCCATCAAGGTGGCGAAGGAAAATGCACGGCTGAACGGCATCGTCTCCGGCATGTCGCTGGAAACTGCCCCCGGTTTCCACTCGGATGCTTTTCGCAAGCATGGGCCGTTCGATCTCATCATCGCAAATATTCTGGCGCGGCCGCTGATCAAGATGGCGCCGCAACTGGTGGCCCATCTGGCACCCGGCGGTACGGTCATTCTATCAGGTATTCTCGCATCCCAGCGCTGGAAGGTCCTGTCTGCTTATAATGGCATGCATCTCAGCCACGTTCGCACTCTGTGGCGCAACGGCTGGGTCACGATCCACCTGCGCAAGGACTGAGTGTTGTAAAGACACGCCTTTCGTCTGGACGTTGGCAAGTGTGACGCGATAAGGTCCGATGCGAAATCAGGCATTCGGAAAGCAGCTCATGTTCCAGTCATTCGAAAACAAATCCACACCGCAATTCGGCAAGGCCCGCGTAGACGCCCTTCGAGCGACCTTCGACGCGCTTGAAATCGATGGCTTTCTGGTGCCACGGGCCGATGAATATCAAGGCGAATATGTCCCTGGGTCGGCTGAGCGTCTGGCATGGCTGACAGGCTTTACCGGCTCTGCGGGTGTGGTGCTTGTCACGCGGTTCGAAGCCATCGTCTTTGTCGATGGCCGCTATACGACGCAGCTCGTTTCCCAGGTCGATCCCGCAGCCTTCCGGGGCGGCGATCTGGTCGGTGCGCCGCCCTCGAAATGGCTGACCGACAATGCGCCTGACGGCTTTCGTCTGGGGATCGACCCCTGGCTGCATACGGGCGCCGAAGTGAAGCGTTTTGAAAAGGCGCTGTCGGACAAGGGCGGTTCGGTCGTTCTTCTTGCTGAAAATCCTCTGGATTCGCTCTGGACTGATCGCCCGGCCGAGCCGCTGGAGCCGGTTACCATCCAGCCCGACACCGTCACGGGCATTCCGGCGCAGATGAAGGTCACGACCATTGGGGAGATCGTTGCAGCGCGCAAAGCCCACGCGGTGCTGATGACCGATCCGTCCTCGATCGCCTGGACCTTCAACATTCGCGGTAACGATGTGCCGCATACGCCGCATCCGCTGGCCCGCGCTATCATCTATGCCGATGGCAACGCCGACCTGTTCATGGATGAACGTAAGGTCGGTGACGACGCGAAGGCCTATCTCGCGCCACTGGCAACGCTGTTGCCGCCTGGCGATATCGAGGCGAGGCTGCATGCCATTGCCAGTGCGGCCGGACGTATTCTGACCGATGTGGATGTGACGCCCGTCGCGCTGACGCTTTCCATCACCGAAGCCGGTGGGCAGGTCGTGGAGGCGGTCGATCCCGTCAAGCTGCCACGGGCTTGCAAGAACGAGGCGGAAATCGCCGGTTCGGCTGCGGCGCACATACAGGACGGCGCTGCCATGGTGGAATTTCTGGCATGGCTGGATCAGCAACAGCCCGGCACGCTGACAGAGATCAAAGCGGTAACAGCACTGGAGGCCATACGGGCGAGGGTTGGCCAGACGTTGCAGAACCCGCTCAAGGATATTTCCTTCGATACGATTTCAGGTGCGGGCGAAAACGCTGCGATCATGCATTACCGCGTCACCACCGATAGCGACCGGACCTTGAATGACGGCGAGATGTTTCTGGTCGATTCCGGCGCGCAATATATCAACGGCACCACGGATATTACCCGCACCGTTGCCATCGGCAATGTGCCGGAGGAGCAGAAGCGTTTCTTTACGCTGGTGCTCAAGGGCTTCATCGCCATCAGTGTGGCACGTTTTCCTGTCGGCACACGCGGCTGTGACCTCGATCCGCTGGCGCGTATCGCGCTTTGGAAAGCGGGTGCGGATTACGCCCACGGCACGGGCCACGGGGTCGGCTCCTATCTGTCCGTACATGAGGGACCACAGCGTATTTCCCGCGTTTCGCAACAGGAACTCCTGCCTGGCATGATCTTGTCGAACGAACCGGGATACTACCGCCCTGGGGCATTTGGCATCCGTATCGAGAACCTGGTCTGGACGCGGGAGGCAGAGGCCGTCGAGGGTGGCGAGTTGCCGATGTTGTCCTTCGAAACGCTGACCTGGTGCCCTGTCGACCGTCGCCTCATCGTCGTCTCACTCCTGACGGATGAGGAACTGGACTGGTTGAACGCATATCATGCGCAGGTTCGCGAAAAGCTGATGCCGCTCATTTCCGACGTTGACGTTCAGCGATGGCTGATCGCGGCGACCGAGCCCCTTACGCGATAGCAAAGTAGCGCATCGCCACGGCGAGCGCCCAGCCTGATGCCAGCATGATAAGGCCGGGAAAACGCAGGCCCACGATGAGCGCGAAAATCATCGCCAGCTTCACCTCGTATCCGCCTTCGAAAAAGGCGGGTGCGACGAGCGTGGTAAGAACCGCCACGGGCACCGCGTTGAGACCAGCTTCGACACGGGGAGGAATGGTCTTCATGCGCGTCATCAGCACATATCCGCCCACACGCGTGATGTAGGTGGCGATTGCGCCTGCTGCGATGATGAACAGCGTCTGAGGATCGAGGAACGGGCTCATCGGGCTGTCTCCTCATTCAACACGTCGGTTTGATCGTCTCGACGATCCGGCGGAAGCACGACTGCGACCAGGATGCCGGTCAGTGCGCCGATGCTGACATGCCATGGCGACCCGACAAAGTGAAAGGACACGATTGCGCCGACCGCACTGGCCAGCATGACGGGGTAGAAGTGGGAGCGCCCGCGAAATCCCAAGACCATGCCCATGAAATAAATGGGCAACAGAACATCGAAGCCGGCGGCCTTCGGGTCGCCGATCAGATTGCCGAGCGATGCACCGAGGACGGTGGAGATCATCCAGCCGGTATAGACGATCAGCGCGTAACCCATGTACCAGGAAAAACGCACCTGCCCGTGTAGCTCCTTTTGGCGAACAGCCTCGGCAAATTGCGGGTCCACCATGAAGAAAAAACCGATTGCTTTTTTTGCCAACGACCACTCCGGCACGATGCGCACCATGGCTGCCGAATACAGCACATGGCGGAAATTGACGGCGAAGATGGACAGGATCACCAACCATGCGGGCAGGTTCTGGTTGAACAGCTCAATCCCCACCAGCTGGCTGGCACCGGCATAAATGACGCCGCTCATCAACGTCGCTTCAAAAATACTCAGGCCGTTATCGATTGCCACGGCGCCGAACAGGGCGCCGAAGGGCAAAACGGACAGGGTCACGGGGAGGCCACGCCTGAGGCCGGACCGAAAGTTGGAAACTGGCATATGTTAGAAGCTCCGAATTTCCTCTGCTCCTAACGTCGTCTTTTGTATCTGACAAACGAATTGCTGGAATAGATTGGATTGATTTGATTGAAGTGTCGATTACGCTCAGGTACCGGAGAAGGCCAAGATGAAAGATCTGAAACTGGAAAAGCAGCAGAAGGCAGACATGGTCACGGCGCTGCGCAATTTTCTCACCGATGAGCTGGATGTCGATATCGGCACTCTTCAGGTCGACATGCTGGTGGACCATCTGGCCGAGGTGATCGGGCCTGTGTTCTACAACAAGGGCCTGCGCGACGCGCATGAGGCGGTTCTACAGCGCATGGAGTATGCTGCTTCCGATATTGATCTGCTCGAGCGGTCTATCCCACGCCGTTGACCGTTACCGTAATTTTCCGGTTGCAAGACGGCTTCTCGTTGCCTGGTAAGCTTATGGAGGTGATCAGTACCTACCGCCGCATCTCTCCAACTACGCGCCGAACCGATTACGGCGGCCTATCGGCAAAGGTAAAAAGCATATTCAAATCAGATCCATCTCTCGAAACCGCGATGCGCCAAGCACGACTAGATGGATCGCAAATCAGTCGTTGAGAAGATCGCTGCTGTTGACGATGGACACGCCCTTTGCCCGCATCGCAGCGATGGCTTTTCTGATTCCTTCGGGGTCGATGCCGCGGCTGGCGTCCTCGATGAAGCGAACCTTGACGTCCGGCAGCATCTCCACTGCATCCAAGGCCGAGAAACTGACGCAATAGTCCGTCGCCAGTCCGCAGACATCCAGAACAGTGACGCCCTGCCGCTCCAGATATTCCGACAGGCCCGTCGTGGCGAACTGGTCGTTGTCGCGAAAAGCGGAATAGCTATCCACGGCCGGGTTTTCACCTTTTTGCTGGATGTAATCGACGGCGTCCGTCTTCAGGTCCGGATGAAATTCGGCATCTGGGGTTTCCTGTACGCAATGGTCCGGCCATAGAACCTGCGGTTTGCCGGATAATTCACCCATTTCGAAGGGTTGTTTGCCGGGGTGTTGGGAGGCGAAGCTGCCGTGATTGGCCGGGTGCCAATCCTGCGAGGCGACGACGAGATCGTAGCCGCCATTGTCGATCAGAGCATTGGCAACCGGAACGATTCGGTCGCCATCCGTCACCGCGAGATGTCCGCCGGGGCAGAACCCGTTCTGTATATCGACCAGCAGCAGCGCTTTCATGTTTTCTCTCCCACGTTATACCGCAAGGATGCCAAGCTGAGGGGCAGGTATCAAGTGGAAATCAGTACGACGTCGACCCAGCGCCCGTCTCCGCCGCAAACCCGCCTTATTTGTAGCTAATTTTCGGCAAAGTCGGCATTTAGGGGAACAGGTGTCGGTGGGGAATCACGTATATCCATATCGAAATGTCTTGTCAGTCTCTTAACCAGTCTCCGCGTCGTCTTGACGTGGCCGATTGGCGTTAGAGATCGCGAGAAAAGCATGCAAGCTTCAAAGAACTGCGTTTTCAGGGGACTTGTAAAGACTTTGGTTACCATAATTCGGCATGCTTCGAACCTGTCCGCACCAAAGCCGTCGCACATCGCGCACAGCTTTTTGGGCATACACACTGTCGCCGGAATGTCCCGGTTTTGCGTAAACGGTTCGAGTAACGAGTATCATGGCGTCATCAGTCGTGGCCTATAAAGAGACGCGCGTTGGCCGCGCTTCCCTCACCAAGAAACGCAAGGCGTCCGGCCTGCGTGGGCTTCCCGCTCTGATCAGCGGGGGGGTGGTCGCAAGCGTCTGCGCGATTACTGCATTCGCTTCGCTTCATGGCATGGCGCAAGCGTCGCACGGGACGCAGCCCTTCGACGTGAGGCTGGTCTCGCATCTGGACGGGCTGGAACACACGCCGTTCGACAGTGCCGAGCGCAACGTTCACATTCACAAATTTTCCCGCCTGTCCGATCATGGACAGAGCAGCCTCAAAGGCACCCGCCTCGCAGCCGAGCACCACATCGGTGCCAAAGCGTTTGCAGACCGTTTCGGTGCTGCTGCCTCTATCAATGCCAAGAACCAAACGACGGTTCAGGCACTGGCTGCACTTCGCCCAACCGCCATCGTCGATTCGGCGCTCGGTCGCGAAACGGAAAATCCTGAACTGGCCATGCTGGAGACGCAGGCGAAAGAACATCCAGCCTTCGAAGTTGCGCTTGGCAAGCCGCAGGCGACTGCCGATGACGAAATCGATCTGCTGCCGGAAACCGTTCCGCTGCCGAGCTTCCGCCCTGAAATCGCGCGTGCTGTTGACGTCGAGCCGACACCGCGCCCAGCCGTGCCATCTCTGGTGGAAAAGCAACTTGAGGCGCCAGCGCCCGTGCCTGTTCAACAACGTCCGGCAACCAACATGGTGGCCTTTGCGCGGCCCGACAATCCGATGCGCGAAACCAAGATGGATGCGGTTCCCTGGCCTGATCGCGGCAATGGTACTGCCATCTATGATATTTCCGCAGGTGTCGTTCATTTGCCGAGTGGCGAAAAGCTTGAAGCGCATTCCGGCATCGGCAATATGCGTGACAATCCTGATTTCGTGCATGTCAAAATGCGTGGAGCAACACCGCCTTCGAGCTATAAGCTGACGATGCGTGAATCGCTTTTCCACGGTGTCGAGGCCATTCGCCTGACGCCGGAAAGCGGTGTCAATCCGCATGGCCGTAACGGTCTTCTTGCACACACCTACATGCTGGCCCGCCGGGGCGAGTCCAATGGCTGCGTCGTGTTCAAGGACTACACGCGGTTCCTGGCAGCTTTCAAACGTGGTGAAGTCAAGCGCATCGTCGTCGTGCCGAAATTGGCCGGACGCCCTGCCATGACGGCCGGTGCCACGACGAGCGGCAAGGGCAAGACGCTGTTCGGCATGTTCTCAAGTCGTGATACGGATTCCTGACGCCGCCTAAAGCGTTTCCATTTAACAAGGATGCGCTTTAGCGCTTGCGCTGCGTCAGCACCATCCCGCATAAAATCAACGCTATGCCTGCCACGCTGGCCCATAACCGGGGTGGTTGATCGCTGAAGAGATCGAGCACGACGCCCGATACCATCTGGCCGCTGATGACGAGAAGCGCCGTGTTGACGGCACCGATGCGCGGAATAAGCCAGCTTCCCGATGCAATGAAGATAACGCCGATGGGGCCGCCCACGAAGGCGTACCACTGCGCGTCAGCCACGCCATCCGGCCACAGGCCACCCAGCGTGAGCCCCAAGGCGGTCAGGACGATAAAGCCGACGATGTGGTTCCAGAAGGAGGCTATCAGTGGTGAGTTCGACAGGCTGAGCCGACCGTTGATCTGGCGGCTGACCGAAACGAACAGGCCACCGGCAAAGGCCATGGCAATCCAGAGCGTCATGCTGACCTCCCCACGAGAATGATGAGCGCGCTGCCGCCGAGGATCAAAGCCACAGCGCAAAGATCGGTCAGATCGGGTCGGCGTTTCGGCAGGCCGAACAATCCCCAGAGGTCGGCGAGCAGGCTGAAGATGACCTGACCTCCAAGCCCAAGCGCGATGGTGCCGGAGAGGGCGAGCGGCGAATTGACGGCAGTCGATGTCAGCATCACGATGGCTGCGCCGAACACGCCGCCGCAATAGGCCCAGACCGGCGCCTTGGGCCGCGCCTGCTTTTCACCAGCAGGTTTTCTATAGAGGACCGCCAGATAGAGGACCGCGGCCAAGGTTCCGGTGCCATGCGCCGTCCAGGATGAGAATAGTGCGTTGCCGTAATGGGCGAGCATTCCGTTGAAGTGGACCATCAATGTCAAAAGGCACCCGCTTACGAAGGCCGCGACGATGTGGAGCGGGTTCAACCGGGTGGTTTTGTTATTGGTCATGATACGCCGAATGCTGAGAAGGTGATTCAGCTTTATCCGATATGCCTTTGAAGCGAAATTGATTTTCCTTGAAGCATGCACTCGGAATTTCGCGCTGCAGCATTATATGGGAACCAAAATCGTCTTGGATGGTTATCTGGCCATGAAGAAAACGACCCGCAAACCACTGAACCGCATGACAATTTTCGTCATCTCGATTTTCATTCTCGCCATCGTCGTGGCCGCCGTGTACCTGATCGGCTTTACGCCGGGCGAGACACCCATCGCGCAATAGTTCGGTCTTGTGTGTTCAAGGCAGCGCTTTAGCCACTTGCAAGCGCTAACTCGAACCCATGAGCGCGTTAAGCAGCAAGCGTTAGCCCGACTTCTCTGCCCGCTCGACGAACCCATCCAGAACCCGCTTCTGTCCAGCGCGGTCGAAATCGATCGTCAGTTTGTTTCCTTCGACGCTGGCGACATTTCCGTTGCCGAATTTCATGTGGAAGACGCGGTCGCCGACAAAGAACTCCGATGGCGTGTCGGCCACGGATTTTGCAACGAGTTCACCATCAATCGTACGGCTTTTCGGGCCGCTCTCGCCATAACCGATCCTGTCAACGGAATGGCCGGAGCGGCTTCCCCAATTGTCGCGGGTCGCGTCGGACTTATTAGCCTGTGCGCGTTTCCAGCCGGGCGTTGAATAAGTGTTGGTGAAGGGGTCTGCGGCATCGAAGCGCGATTGGCCATAGCCGCCGCGGCCGCCATAGCCGCCATAATTGCTGTCCGATGCCGAGACTTCGACATGGTTGGGCGGTAGCTCTTCCAGAAAACGCGATGGTATCGTGGCCTGCCACAATCCGTGGATACGGCGATTGGACACGAACCAGATGTGGCAGCGGCGTTTCGCACGGGTGATACCGACATAGGCCAGCCGACGCTCTTCTTCCAGACCCGAGCGGCCACCTTCATCCAGCGAGCGCTGGTGCGGGAAAAGACCTTCCTCCCAGCCGGGCAGGAAGACGGTTTCGAACTCCAGCCCCTTGGCGGAGTGCAGCGTCATGATCGAGACAGCATCAAGCTCCGCGTTCTTTTCGGTGTCCATGACAAGCGCGACGTGCTCGAGGAAGCTGCGCATGCTCTCATAGGCTTCCATCGAGCGAATTAGTTCTTTCAGGTTTTCCAGCCTGCCGGGACCTTCGGCGGTTTTGTCCGCCTGCCACATCGCCGTGTAGCCGCTTTCATCGAGGATTTGTTCGGCCAGCACCGTGTGCTCGGTATTTTCCAGCAAACCCTGCCAGCGGCGGAAATCCTGGACGACATCGAACAGCGCCTTGCGCGCCTTCGGCTTCAACTCGTCGGTTTCGATGATGTCGGCGGCAGCAGCCAGCATGGGAATGTCGCGGGCGCGGGCGTAATCATGCAAGTTGCGGACGGTGGTGTCACCCAGACCGCGCTTTGGCGTGTTGATGATGCGCTCGAAGGCCAGATCGTCTGCCGATTGGCAGACGAGGCGGAAATAGGCCAGCGCATCGCGGATTTCCAGACGTTCATAGAATCGCGGACCGCCAATGACGCGATAGTTCAGCCCCAGCGTCACGAAGCGGTCTTCGAATTCTCTCATCTGGAACGAGGCGCGCACGAGGATCGCCATGTTGTTGAGCGGATGCTTGGTGCGCTGAAGCTGTTCGATTTCTTCACCGACTGCGCGGGCTTCCTCTTCCGAATCCCAGGCGGCGTGGACAACGACCTTTTCATCATCCGGCTCGCTGCGATCGGTGAACAGGGTCTTGCCGAGGCGGCCCTCATTATGGGCGATCAGATGACCGGCAGCACCGAGAATATGTTCGGTGGAGCGGTAGTTGCGCTCCAGCTTGATGACCTTTGCGCCGGGAAAATCCTTGTCGAAACGCAGGATATTGTCCACCTCGGCACCGCGCCAGCCATAGATCGACTGGTCGTCATCACCCACACAGCAAACGTTCTGCGGCTGCCCCTTGGGGCGCTGCGCCAGAAGCCGAAGCCACATATATTGGCAGGTATTGGTGTCCTGATACTCGTCCACCAGAATGTAGCGAAACTTCTGATGGTACTCTTTCAGAATGTCTGGGTGATTTCGGAAAATGGTAATGGGGTGCAGCAAAAGGTCGCCGAAATCGCAGGCATTCAGCGTCTTCAGACGGGCCTGATAGGCAGCGTAAAGCTCACGGCCCTTGCCGTTGGCAAATGCGCGGCTGTCGCCTTCAGGAATTTCCGGTGGTGTCAGGCCCTTGTTCTTCCAGCCATCGATCATGCCTGCGAACTGTTTGGCAGGCCAGCGCTTGTCATCCAGCCCTTCAGCCTGAATGAGCTGTTTCAACAGGCGCACGACATCGTCGGTATCAAGAATGGTGAAATCGGATTTCAAACCCATCAATTCGGCATGGCGGCGTAGCAGTTTTACACCGATGGAGTGGAAGGTGCCAAGCCATGGCATGCCTTCGACTGCACCGCCAACAAGAACGCCAATACGTTCCTTCATCTCGCGAGCCGCTTTGTTGGTGAAGGTCACCGCAAGGATCTGGCTTGGATAGACCCGGCCGGTCGCGAGAATATGTGCGATACGCGTGGTCAGCACGCGCGTCTTGCCGGTGCCGGCGCCCGCGAGGACCAGAACGGGTCCTTCCAGCGTTTCGACAGCTTCGCGCTGCTCGGCGTTCAGGCCGGAGAGATAATCCGGTGCCGCACGTCCTTGATCGCGTGCGGCCATGGCGCGCGCGGCAATTCCCAGACCGCCGACCTGACCAGGGGCTGCAGGTTGGCGGCGAGGCTCGGAAGGTTCTTCGTCAAAGAACGGCATATCGTCAAAACTATTACTCATGAGGCCCAATGTAGTGATTCGGGGCTGAAAGGCCAGAACCGTGTTCTGCGTTTATTCCGGTATCAACTGGCAAAGCGCCCATTCCAAGGCATTTTCTACATTAGCTGTGCGTGAGTGCAGATTGAGGCGGCTATGTGAGGTTGCAAGACGAGACTATCGATAGAAAAGCGTCGTAAATTACCATTATGTAAGAAACGGATTTGTGCGTTGCGTTGTTTAAGGCAAGCAAGGATACTGCCGGTAACTATAAAAAGGGGCCGCAATCTATTGATATGCGGTAGCGAAGAGTTCCACGTTGGAGAATTATATGCAGGTTTGGAAGCAGGTCGGTGTCAGTCTGGCTGTTGTAGGCGCTGGCGTTTGTCTATGGGCGTTCATGTCGCCCGATGGCAGAAACGTGCTTGCGAAAGTGGGGCTTGCGAGCGCTGAACAACCTGCGGCCCAAGCCGGTTCTGCATCTGCTGGCGGTGGGGCAGGGCGCGGACAAGGCGGTGGACGCGCCAATAGCGCGACCCTGGTTTCGATAGCGTCCGTCAAAGCGGGTACCATCAACGACCGCCTGAACGCCATCGGCAATGGCGAGGCCATTCAGTCCGTGGTAGTGACGCCGCAGGCATCCGGCCTGATTTCTGAAATCCTGGTGTCATCTGGCCAGAGTGTCAAAAAAGGCGATGTTCTGGCGCGGCTCGACGATGACGAGCAGATCATCGAGCGCGAAAAGGCGCAGGTGTCTTTGAGAAGTGCCGTCGAGAAATCGACGTCTTATAGAAACCTGCGATCCGTTGCCCGGCTGGACGTCCTGGATGCGGAGATTGCCGAGGAGGCCGCCAAGCTTGCCGTCAGCACTGCCGAGCTGAATTTCAAGCGCCGAAATATCCTCGCGCCGATCGATGGCATCGCCGGGATTGTCGCGATCAATATCGGCGACAATGCAACAACACAGACGAGCATCGTCAGCATTGATGACCGTTCGAAAATTCTCGTCAACTTCTGGGCACCCGAGCGTTTTACCACGGCCATCAAGGTCGGCATGCCGGTGGATGCCACGTCGATTTCGCGTCCCGGAGAGACATTCAAGGGTAAGGTCGAAGCTATCGACAACCGCGTCGATGAGGCAAGCCGCACCGTGCGCGTTCGTGCCGTGTTCGACAATGCCAATGACGATCTGCGCGCGGGCATGTCCTTTGCCGTGACCATGGGCTTCACTGGCGAAAACTACCCCTCTGTCGATCCTCTGGCCGTGCAGTGGGATGCCGAAGGCTCCTATGTTTGGCGGGTGAAGGATGACAAGTCGCACAAGGTTCGCGTTCAGGTCGTTCAGCGCAATCCGGATTCCGTTTTGGTCAAGGCTGAACTGGCGCAGGGTGAACCGATTGTCATCGAGGGTTTGCAACGCGTGCGTGAGGGCGGCGCGGTCCGTACCGCGGGCCAGAAGAAACCACCGGAGGTTGCCAGCCAATGACGGAGCAGACGCCACCCGGTGCAACCGATTCCAAGCTCGCCTTCACGGCACTTTTCGTTCGACGTCCCATCCTGGCCGCCGTCATCAACACGCTTTTGGTGGTTGCCGGTCTTGCGGCGCTCGTCGGCGTCGATGTGCGTGAATTGCCGGATGTGGACCGTCCGGTTATCACCGTGCGCACAACATATGACGGCGCGTCGCCGCAAACCATCGACCAGGAGGTGACGCAGACAATCGAGGGTGCGGTTGCACGTGTCAGCGGCGTCAAATCCATTTCCTCCGCATCACAGTTCGGCACCAGCCGTGTGACGATGGAGTTCAACGACAAGGTCGATATCGCTGTCGCTTCGAACGATGTGCGCGACGCTATCGGTCGTATTACCAACCAGATGCCTGACGATGCCGACGAGCCGCAGATCATCAAGGCCGATTCCGACAGTCAGCCCATCATGCGTCTGGCCGTCACGTCCTCCAGCCTCAGCATGGAAAATCTGACCAAGCTGGTCGATGACGAAATCATCGATCGTCTAGCTGCGGTGGACGGCGTGGCCGATGTCGAGCTTTATGGCGATCAGGAAAAAGTCTTCCGCATCGACCTTGATCAGGGCGCGCTCGCCAGCCGTGGGCTGACGGTGACGGACGTGGCAACTGCGCTCGGCACGGCGGCGCTGGACGTTCCCGCTGGTTCTCTCAAAAGCTCGACGCAGGACATTGTGGTCCGCGCGACCGCCAGCCTGACCAATCCTGCCGAATTTGAAAACCTCATCGTCAAGGACCGGGTGCGGCTTCGTGATGTCGCCAGCGTCATGCTGGGAGCAGATGATGAAACGACCTCGTTGCGGTCCAACGGCGTGCAGGGCGTGGGCCTTGGGGTTATTCGTCAGGCGCAATCCAACACGCTGAACATATCGACCGGCGTCAAAGCTGCTGTTGCTGCGATGACGCCAAACCTGCCGGAAAACACCCGGATCGTCATTACCAGCGATGACGCCGTGTTCATCGAAGGTGCTCTGCACGAGGTTCAACTGGCGCTCGGGCTTTCCGCCCTCATCGTTGTCGTTGTTCTTTATCTCTTCTTCCGGGATTGGCGCGCGACGCTTATCCCCGCCATCACCATGCCGGTCGCGCTGATCGGCACCATCGTTGCGATCTACATGGTCGGCTTCTCGATCAACATCCTGACGTTGCTTGCCATCGTCTTGGCGACGGGTCTCGTGGTGGACGACGCTATCGTCGTTCTCGAAAACATCGTGCGTAGACGATCGGAAGGCATGGGCCCGCGCGCGGCTGCCGTTCTCGGCACGCAGGAGGTTTTCTTCGCGGTTATCGCAACGACCGCCACGCTTGCGGCCGTTTTCATTCCGTTGTCGTTCCTGCCCGGCCAGTTGGGCGGCCTGTTCCGCGAGTTTGGCTTCGTGCTGGCTTTTGCGGTCGGTCTATCGTCTATCGTAGCGTTGACGCTGTGCCCGATGCTGGCATCGCGGATGTTGAAAAACGGGGTTAAAGAGCCGACGGGTCCGCTCGCCTGGTTCGGAAACGTCTTCGCCTCGACCTACAAGAGCACATTGTCTGCCTGCCTCAACAATCCCCTGATCGTCGTCATCGTAGCGCTCGCCTTTGCTGGCGTGTCATGGATCGCCTTCGGCATGGTGCAGAACGAACTGACACCGCGGGAAGATCGCTCTTCCGTTGTGCTGCGCGTGACCGCACCACAGGGCGTCAGCCTCGAGTATACCCGTGATCAATTGCAGCGCGTCGAGGAAAACCTGCAGCCGCTTCGCGACAGCGGTGAAATTCAGAATATTTATTCCATTACTGGAATGAACGGTTCATCCAACACCGGCTTCGTCGTTCTGACGCTGGCACCATGGGCGGATCGGGAGCGGACCCAGAACCAGATTGCGCAGGATATCAACGCCGCCGCGCAGACGGTGCCGGGGCTTCGTGCTTCCGCATCGCAGCCCAACAGCCTGCGCATTCGAGGCGCGGGTAACGGGTTGAGTATGGCGATGATCGGAGCCAACTATCCGGCGCTGACAGAGGCCACGCAGAAGCTGCTGCTTTCCATGGAGGAAAGCGGTCTGTTCGACACGCCACGTTTTGAAAACGAGCCTAACCAGGCGCAATTGTCCGTTTCCATCGACCGTGAGCGTGCCTCCGATCTTGGTATCGATATCACTGGGCTTTCCACGGCCATGCAGTCCCTGCTCGAAGGCCGCTCCATCGTCGATGTCTTCGTGGATGGCGATGCGGTGCCGGTGCGGCTGCTGTCGTCCACGCGTCCGATCAACGATCCGACCGATCTGGAAAACATATTTCTGAAGGCCAAGGACGGGCGGATGGTGCCGATGTCGATCATCGCATCGCTGAAAGAAACGGCGGTTTCACCACAGCTCAATCGTGAACAGCAATTGCCATCAGTGGGCTTCACGGCAAACCTTAAGGAAGGTGTGTCGCTGGGCGAGGCCGTTGCCCGCGTGGACGAGATGGCCAAATCGGTGATGCCAACCGGTGCGCGCCTTCTGCCTCTGGGTGAAGCCGCCACCTTGCAGGAAAATTCCAGCGGCATGTTGCTGACCTTCGGATTTGCCATTGCCATCATCTTTCTCGTGCTGGCGGCACAGTTCGAAAGCGTTCTGAGTTCCGTCATCATCATGTCGACGGTGCCGCTCGGTCTCGCTTGCGCCGTCATCGCATTGCTCTTTACCGGCTCCAGCCTCAACGTTTACAGCCAGATCGGCCTTGTGCTTCTGGTGGGCGTGATGGCGAAGAACGGTATTCTGATCGTGGAATTTGCCAACCATCTGCGTGATCAGGGCGCCACTGTCCGCGAGGCCATCGAAAAAGCATGCAGCATTCGTCTGCGTCCCGTCATGATGACGATGATCGCGACCATTCTGGGCGGTGTCCCGCTGGTGCTGGCGCAGGGTGCCGGCGCGGAAGCGCGCATTGCGCTTGGCTGGGTGATTGTTGGTGGTCTGGGTTTTGCAACGTTGATCACGCTTTACATCACGCCGGTTTCCTACCTGCTGATAGCACGCTTTGCCAAGCCGCAGGCGGATGCTGAAATTCGTCTTCATCGGGAGTTGGAAACCGCCATTCGCCGCCGCGCCATCGAGGAAGACAAGCAACTGCTCGCCGCAGAATGACGTGCTAGGCAGTGCGCCATTCTGGAAATGGCTCTGCTGGACAAATCCAAGGTCGTGCCACATACCAACCGGACTTGCCTGACGGGGTGAGTCCAGTTTCGTATTGCATTGGAGGCGATGATGGCATTGAAAGACGTGGTTGCTGGAACGAGAAACGAAGCGGGAATCGCTGCCGTTCTCGAGGTTCTCAAACAACAGCTTGGCGATAAGCTCCAGACCGGCCAGTCTTTTCGCGAGCAGCACGCTCACACCACCACTTATCTCACCACGCAATTGCCCGATGGCGTTGTGTTCGCGGAAACATCCGATGACGTGAAAGCCGTGGTAAGAGCCTGTGCGCAACATCAGGTTCCGGTCATTCCCTTCGGCGTCGGGTCTTCGCTTGAGGGACAGGTCAATGCGCCCACGGGCGGTATTTCGGTCGATTTCAGCCGTATGAACCGCATTCTCTCGGTCAATGCCGAAGATCTGGATGTCACCGTCGAGCCGGGTGTAACGCGCGAACAGCTCAATACCTATCTGCGTGACACAGGCCTGTTCTTTCCTATTGATCCCGGTGCCAATGCATCTATTGGCGGAATGGCATCGACCCGCGCGTCTGGCACCAACGCCGTGCGTTACGGCACGATGAAGGACAATGTGCTGGCGCTGACGGTGGTTACGGCCGATGGCGAAGAAATCCGCACCGGTCGCCGTGCGCGCAAATCGTCGGCCGGATATGATCTTACGCGACTTTACGTCGGGGCAGAGGGTACGCTCGGTGTTATCACCTCCGTTACATTGCGTTTGCAGGGTATTCCTGAAAGGATCGCAGGCGGCGTCTGCACGTTCGAGACCATCAAGGAAGCCTGTGACGCAGTTATCATGACGGTTCAGATGGGCGTTCCCGTTGCGCGCATCGAGCTTCTGGACGAGGTTCAAATTCGCGCGTGCAACGCCTATTCCGGCCTGTCCTATGAAGAAAAGCCAACCTTGTTTCTGGAATTTCACGGCACGGAGGAAACGACCGCGCTGCAATCCCGGCAATTTTCCGAGATCGTTCAAGAGTGTGGCGGCAGCGCATTTCGCTGGACGAGCGATGCGCAGGAGCGTGCCAAGCTATGGAAGGCGCGGCATGATGCCTATTGGGCATCCAAAGCGCTTGCACCGCATCTGGACGTGCTCTCGACGGATGTCTGTGTGCCGATTTCCCGCTTTGCGGAATGCGTGACGGAGACCCAGCAGGACATCATCGACAACGCCATGCTGGCACCCATCGTCGGTCATGCGGGTGACGGAAACTTCCACGTTCTTGTGCTGTTCGATGGCAAGGATGCCACAAGTGTTGCAGCCACCGAAGCCTTTGTTGCCAGGTTGAACCGTCGCGCGATTGATGCGGATGGAACCTGCACTGGCGAGCATGGCATTGGGCAGGGCAAGATGAGTTTTCTGGCAGAAGAGGTCGGCGGCGCGCTTGACGTGATGGTCGCCATCAAGCGGTCACTTGATCCGAATAATATTTTCAATCCGGGTAAGCTTTTTCGCGTTGATAGCGTATAGGAGACTATCTTTGACGCCGAAATGATGCTTGCTCTGGCGGGAAAAAAAGATAGTTTTCATCGTCGGTTAAGGGAGACTTCAGGTCGTGCTCGGACGCATATTGGTTTTTCTGGGCGGACTGCTTGTCGTGGCGCTGTTTGCGGCGCTGTTCATCCCGTATTTTATCGACTGGACCGATTTTCGGCGTAACTTCGAGGATCAGGCAAGCCGTATTCTGGGCAAGAAGGTCGTGGTCTATGGCCGTGTCGAAGCTCGGCTTTTGCCGTTTCCATCTGTGACGCTGCATGATGTGCGCGCCGGCATGGATGCTGACGGTTCGCCGCAAATCCAGGTCGCCCGCTTTTCCATGGACGCGGAGCTTGCGCCGTTCCTCTCCGGTGAAGCACGTATCTTCGATATGCGCATCGAGGAGCCGAAAGCCAAGATCAGGTTGCTGAAGGACGGAACCCTGGACTGGACGCGCGGAAGCCGCGCCGTCATTCCGGCAAAGACGGTCGTTCTTGAAAATGTCAGCATCGAAGGCGGCCAGATCGAATTCATCGACGAGCAATCCGGTCGCAACCGTATCGTTACGGGGCTGACGGCCGATATGTCGGCTAAGTCGCTTGCCGGTCCCTGGCGTGCGGATGGTCGTGCCGCAGTCGATGGTCATGCAGGTTCGTTCTCCCTTTCGAGCGGTGAGCCGGAAGCCAATGCCGGGCGCATGGGTCTCCGGCTTCGTCTGCTTCCGGATGAGCATCCGGTCGAGATCGATCTGGATGGAGCAATTGCTGCGACCGGAGGGCGGCCGGTCTATAGCGGCTCTTTCGCCTTCAATTTCCGCCAGGATGGCAAGCAGAAACAGCAGGCCAACCAGTCCCAATCTATCTTCAGCGCACCGCGTACCCGCGGCAGCTTCGAACTGACCAATGGTCGCGTGCGCGTGCCGAGCTACCGTATGGAGTTGGGCGGGGCGGAAAACCCATATATTGTCACCGGCGAAGCCACACTCGACACGGGAACGGCACCCGAATTCCTGCTGACGGCGGATGGCCAGCAGATCGACTTCAACCGTTTTGCGCCCGCACCGGTTCAAACGGGCAAAACATCGCGTGTGCCGACCGCCTCATTGCGTCAGCGCATCGAATCCTTCGCCAGCCTCATCGCGCGCATTCCCGTGCCGCAGGTGCCCGGCAAAGCCAGTATCCGGCTTCCCGCACTGGTGTCCGACGACACCACCATTCGCGATATCCGCCTTGATGTGCGCCCGGACGGTACTGGTTGGCAAGTTGAAAACGCTGTCGCCGTGCTGCCTGGGCGCACCCAGTTCGAGGCCAAGGGTTCTCTGACGTTGACCAATGGTCCGGCGTTCAACGGCGATCTCCTGGTTGCCTCCAATCAACCATCTGGCCTTGCCAACTGGCTGTCCGGCACTGTCGATCCGGCCATCCGGCAGCTGAATGCTGCGGGATTTTCGTCGACGGTATCGTTGACGACGCAGGCGCAGCGTTTCGAAAATCTTGAGCTGGCCATCGGTCAGGCATCATTGCGTGGCCGTTTGATACGTCAGACAGAGGACAAGGGTGCCAGCATCGACATTGATTTGTCCGGCAACGAGATCGATCTGGATGCGCTGAAAGCGTTGGGCGGACTTGCTTTGGGCGATCAGGTAGGTAGCTCCGTTCTCGACCACCGCATTACTGCGAAGTTCAAGGCCGATCGCTTCAACATGGCAGGTGTTACAGCCAACCGCGTGGAAACTGCTTTTACGCTGACCGATGGTGTTCTCGCGCTCCAGAGCATGACGGCTGGTGATATTGCGGGGGCCGAGGTTCGGGCAAAGGGGCAGATCAAGGGCTCCTTGGCGGACTTTGAGGGCAAGGGGACGGTCAATCTTCGTGCAGCCGACATGCAGCCCGTGTTCAATCTGCTGCGTCAGAAGTTGCCGCATCACCCACTTGTGGACCGGCTGGTTGTGAGTGCGCCATGGTATGCGAATTCCGACATTGCCGTCGATCTTTCGGTCGATAGCAACAATGGCGGTGCGAATGCCGCCGTATCCGGTACCATCAATGGAAGCCGTGTGTCTGCCGTCGCCAAGCTTCCCGACGTCTTGTCCAGCACGGATGATGCAGCGTTGACGCTGGAGGCCGTTCTCAAGAATCAGTCGACGGCAATCCTGTTCGGCCAGGCCGGTCTCGATCCGCTGCCATTCGACGCCGATGGCGAAGGATTGCTGTCGGTGAAGCTGAACGGCACGCTTGGGTCGCCTGTACAGACTGACTTCCGCTTTTCGACCGAGCGTACCCATTTTTCGACCAATGGTAATTTTTCGCTGGCGGCGGGAAGTTTCGGCCAGGGTAGTGCCGATGTCTCGTTGGAAAGCGCGGATATCGAGCCCTACCTCATCATGAATGCTGTCGGCTTGCCACAGCTGGGTGGGGGCATGTCCGTAAAGGGAAAGGCCACGCTGACGGTCGACGCGGAGAAGGCAACCCTGTCCAATCTCTCGGGGCAGGCTGGTGGAAATGCCGTAACAGGCACGTTTTCCACTTCGCTGGCCGAACCGCATAAAGTGACGGGTGACATATCTCTTGATACGGTCGATCTGGCATGGCTTGGCGACACGATTTATGGTCCGGTGATCGATCCCGAATCCGGCGCCTTGAGCGCCAAGCCTGTGTCTCTTCCCGCCTTTCCCAAGCTAGAAGCCTCTCTCAACGTTAAAGCCGCAAACTTTGAAACAGGCGCCTATGGTACCATCACAGGCATGGCTTTTGCGCTCAACCAGTCCAACGGCATGCTGTCGCTGGACAATATGACCGGCGACTGGATGGGCGGCAAGGTTTCGGGGCGGGTCTCCATGTCGGCAGGCCAGGGCGCCGGCATCTTCCGCACCAAGATCGCGGTATCCGGCATCAATCCTGAGACAGTGATGTGGAAAAGCGGGCAGACGCCCGTCGCCAGTGGCCGTTTTGCTATCGACCTGACGGCGGAAGCAACCGGCAAGAGTGTGAGCGAACTTCTGTCATCGGCAAGCGGCTCTGGCGAAATTCGTACGGACGGCCTTATTTTGCGTGGGCTGAACCAGGCATCTGTCCAATCATGGCTTCAAGCCGCAAACGAGCTTCAGGGTACAATTGATGCAGCCAAGGTTCGCCCCTTGGTGGACGCCCATCTCTGGCAAGGTGAAATTCCGCTCGGTGCCGTGTCCATGCCGTTCACGCTGGGGGACGGCCATATGCGTCTGCAGAATTTGACTGCCAAGACCGAGCAGGTGGCTCTTACAGGCGATGTTGCACTGGATCTTGCCAACAGCACGCTGACCGGTGGCATCGACCTCGTTTTCGACGCAGGTGCGGAGGAACTCGCAGGTGCAACGCCATCGGTTCGCCTCGGCTACACGGGCCCTCTGTCCCAACCGGCACTCACGACCGATGTGTCGGGCCTGACCGGATACCTTTCGCTACGCGCTTTCGAGCGGGAACGACGTCGGGTTGAGGCATTGCAGGCCAGCATCATGGAAAAGCAGCGCTTGCGCCGCGAAGTCGCGCTCTTCCGGTTTGCGGCTGCAGAGCGACAGGCCGAAAAAGACCGCGCTGCGGCGGCGGAGCAAGCCCGCAAACAGGAAGAAGAGCGCTTACGAACTCTAGCGCAAGAGCGGCTTCAGGCGGAAAAAGCCGAACAGGACCGGTTGCAGCGCCAGCAAGATACGCAGCCCAAGCCGCCAGCAGGCCCGGTACTGACCGTGCCACCGACGCAGGAAAATATTCGTTAGTGCGGCTGAAATCGTGCGAGGAAACGGAATCCTTGCTCAGCGTCTCAGTTGCGCCGCCAGGAAGCGGATGGCATCCGCGTAAGAATCTTGTGCCGCCTCGTTTTCCGGTTTGAGGAAAAAATCATGATGACCGCCTTCAAAAACGGTCATCGTTGCCTTGCCGCCTGCCTGCTTTATCTGTTTGGCAAAAGACTGACCGGTCGAAACGGGAAAGACGTCGTCTGCACTTCCCCAGATCAAATGGAAGGGTGGAGGGCTGGGAGGTTTCCGCTGCTGTGGGAGCGCCGTCTACAAGGACGACTGCATCGACGGGTACTCTTTTGAAAGCTGCCAATGCCGCTGTTTGCGCGCCGAGAGAAATACCGAGAACCGCTGTTTTGCCAGCGTAACCCTGCGCACATCGCATTTACACCTGTCTGCAGATTTCAAATCTGGAGCCCGTGACGCTCGTCGTCATACTGCGTGCGGGTACGGCTTCTTTCGTCGATGTGATGACGCCGAGATCATCCAGCGATAAGACATGAGAAAGGTAAACGTCGAAGCCAGCCGTCATAAAAATACAACGGATGTCGTCATGGGCCGAGGTATCCAGGCCTTTGCTGCCACCGGTGATGATCAGGGCGGATCATCCACTGTACTGCTTATTCGCGAAGACATCGACTTTGAAACTGTCAAATCCGGTATGGACAGTCACACTATCGCGCGCGCCTGCAACGTCTACACCGTCGAATAAGACCACCAGTGCTGTCTAAGTCCAAGAATTCCACTATATTCGATCCTGCGCTCGCTATGATTGGCTTTTCAACCAGTTCAGCACATAGACACGCAAGGCGGAAGAGAGGTTGCTGTCCTCATGGCGATTGTCATCGATTTCGGCGAGCAGGGCGGCGAAGCTCATTTTGCGTTTTTCGGCGATGGTCCGGAGTTCGTCCCAAAAGGCGTCTTCGAGGGATATGCTGGTCCGGTGACCGTGGAGCGTGGTGGAATGCTTGCGGATCAAATTTGTGTCTTTCCAAACTGATTCAACGCGCTGCCTGCTGGATTCATCGAATACGCGTAAGCTTATGATTTTGAAATTCTTTAATTTTGCTGGCCCACTCTAACGCCGTTCGATGCGGTGAGGTTCCGCCTTCAGTAAATCTCTTGGTTGGGAAGGGCCGTCCTTACTGCCAGTGTCACAGCGCGATGGTTCAGCGAGCAGGCTGCTTTGGCGCTTCAGGAGGACGGGACGCTACGGAAACCGCCCTCCTGTCGTTTTCTTCGGACTATTCCAGAGGGATTGCGACGAAACGCAGATTGCCCTTGGCGTCTGCCACCATCATATGGGCATTCTTGCGGCCAGCGGATTTCAGACCGTTGACGCGCACAAGGACATCTCCGGGAACGTCCATGAAGTCCTGGCCGACTTCGACGATGACATCGCCTTCCTTGATGCCCTTTTGCTCAGCGACCGAACCCTGCTCGACGCTTGCCACGAAGACACCCTCGACGCTTTCGGCGATGCTCTTTTCGGTGCGCAACTCCGTCGTCAGCGCAACTAGGTTCATCCCAAGCACTGTCTGTGCGGCCTCGCGCTGATCCTGTGCCTGCGGGTCTTGCTCGCCACCGTTCTCATTCGGCTGCGCCATCTCGCCGCCGTCGTCCGGCATCGTTTCTTCGTCGCCTGCACCTGCTCCGGGCTGTTGTTCTTCCGCGTTATCCTGCAACTGGCCGAGCTTGACTTTCACGGTCTGCTCCTTGCCGTCACGAAGCACGACGACATCGACCTCCTTGCCGACGGGGCTTTCAGCGACCACGCGCGGCAGATCGCGCATTTCCTGAATAGGTTTGCCATCGAAGGTTAGGACGACGTCGCCCGCCTGAATCGGGCCGTTTTCGACCGGTCCACCCTTCACCACGCCGGAGATCAACGCGCCGCGCGTGCTGTTCATGCCAAGGCTGGTGGCGATATCGTCGGTAACTGGCTGTACCCGGACGCCAAGCCAGCCGCGTCGGGTCTCGCCGAACTCGATCAGTTGCTGGACGATGTTTTGTGCAAGCTCGGTGGGCACGGAAAATCCGATGCCGATCGAGCCGCCGCTGGGCGAGATGATGGCCGTGTTGATACCGATGACTTCACCCTTCATGTTGAAAAGCGGGCCGCCGGAGTTGCCCTTGTTGATCGCGGCATCCGTCTGGATAAAGTTGTCGTAGGGACCGGCATTGATGTTGCGGCCGCGCGCAGACACGACGCCGACGGATAGCGAACCGCCGAGCCCGAACGGATTGCCAACGGCCATGACCCAATCACCGATGCGCATAGCGCGGGAATCGCCGAATTTGACGGCTTTCAGAGGTGCTTTCGGTTCTACCTTCAGCACGGAAAGATCGGTCTTGGTATCCGTGCCGACGAGCTTTGCCTTCAGCTTGTTGCCGTTGGGGAAAATGACCTCGATATCGTCAGCACCTTCGATAACGTGGTTGTTCGTGACGACGTAACCGGCGGGGTCGATGACAAAGCCGGAGCCGAGAGAACTGACCTTGCCGCCGCTTTCAGAATCCTTGTTATCGAAGTAATCCTTGAAGAACTCCTGGAAGGGCGAGCCATCGGGAATGCGGGGAGGGGTTGGGCCCTTACCCTCGGTCTTGACGCTCTGCGAGGTGGAGATGTTGACCACCGCATCAAGCAGCGGCGCGGCCAGATCAGCGACCGATGCGGGGCCGACGCTCTGTGCTCTGGCACTTGCCGGAACAAGTCCGCCTGCGACGATGGCAAGTCCTGCCATGGCGGCGATGCTGCTGCGGAAAGGTGAAAGAGTAGAAACGGGCATACGGCGTCCTCGCGTCTTGCAAAACATGGCGTTCTGTAAACTAGCCAAGCATAAGGCGGAATGATGAAGTGTAAAAATACCTTTTCGTGAATGATCGGCAAATCAACCCCATCATCCACGAAAATCGAAGCTGGACGGCAAAGACGGATGTGCAAGACACGCACTCAATCGACGATGAACAGCTTTGCACCGACAGAGGTGGATGAGCGGTGCGGCTCTGCATCGTCTGCCACCTGATAGCTCATGCCAGCTTTCAGAAGAAAATTGCGGCCATCTTCCAGTTCGGTGTTCAGTTCACCCTCGAGGCACAGCAGAATGTGACCCTTGGTGCACCAGTGATCGGCCAGATAGCCGGGCGTATAGTCCACCATGCGAACACGGATGCTGCCGAAGTGTCGGGTACGCCAAGTGGCGCTTCCGGTTTCGCCCGCATGTACAGTGGGTTCGACCTGCGACCAATCCGTGGTGCCGAAGGGAATATCGCTGATGTTCAATGCTGTCTCCGCATTTTGATAACTCGGTCCATATGCAGGGATCGGTCAACCACTTGCCAGCTCTAAATAGCAGAAGGGCCGATGTTTCCACCGGCCCTTCGTTATCATGTCATTTTGCTCAGTTTGCCGGTGCAGCAGGAGCCGGTGGCGTCGGCCGAGGAGACGCACCATTGATATCGTTGAAATAACGGAAGAACGGCGAGTCCGGAGACAGAACCAACGTCGTGCCCGTGCCGCTCAACGATGTCGAATAGGCCGCCATCGAGCGATAGAACTCGAAGAAGCTCGGATCACGCTGGAAGGCTTCACCGAAGATCCGGTTCCGCTCGGCATCGCCTTCACCGCGTAGCACTTCCGATTGGCGACTGGCGTCGGATTCGAGCTCGACAACCTGACGGTCGGCGATAGCGCGACGACGCTGTGCTTCTTCGTTACCACGCGCGCGGATCAGTTCCGCTTCGGCCAGACGCTCTGAGCGCATGCGCTTGAACGTGTCGAGCGAAACATCCTGGCTGAGATCGGTGCGGCGGATACGCACGTCCACGATGCTCAGACCCAGTGCTTCCGCATCCGGGCGCAAATCATCGCGCACTTCCTGCATCATGGATGCACGTGCGTCCGACAGGGCGGATTCGAACCCACGCAGACCATAAACCCGACGCAGCGAGGAGTTGAAGCGTGTGCGCAAACGATCTTCGGCAACCTGCTGTACACCACTTGCAGCCGCCAGGAAGCGGCGTGCGTCGGTTATACGATATACGAGAAAGGCGTCGACTTCGTAGAATTTGCCGCCAGACACCTGCGCTCTGATATTTTCGTAATCGAGGCGACGCGCCCGGTTTTCGACATACTGAACCCGGTCAAACTGCATGAACGCAAATGGCATTTTGAAGTAAACGCCCGGCTCGCTTTTGACATCGTGGATCTGGTTGAACCGCAAGACCACGGCCTGTTGACGCGGTGTTACGATGTACAGCGAACTGTAGAGGAAGAAAACAACGATAGCGAAGCCGACAATAAGGGCTGTGAGACGATTGTTCATATCAGTTGCCCCCCCGCGGTGCCGCATTCGGGTTGTTGCGCATGATCTCGTTGAGAGGCAAATACGGCATTACGCCCTGCTTCTCGTCGATGATGACCTTGTTGGATCCTTTCAGGACCTGCTCCATGGTTTCGATGAACATGCGTTGACGGGTCACTTCCGGTGCACTGCTGTACTGGTCGTAGATGGAGATGAAGCGCTGTGCTTCACCGCTTGCCTCGTTGACGACACGGCTCTTGTAACCGTTCGCTTCTTCAACGATTTGTGCCGCCTGACCACGTGCCGCACCAAGCTTCTGGTTGGCATACTGATTGGCTTCGGAGACGAAACGGTCCTCGTCCTGCTCAGCGCGCTGCACCTCGTCAAACGCATCGGCGACTTCGCGTGGCGGGGCTGCATCTTCGATGGAGACCGCATTCACTTCGACACCTGCACCATAACCGTCCATTGTGCTCTGGATGATCGTTTGAACTTCCATGGCGATCTGCTGGCGGTTATCGCGGAAAATATCCTGCGCTGGCCGACGGCCGACGATTTCACGCATCGCGCTTTCGGAAACCTGCTGCAATGTCTCGCTCGGTGCTTCAACGTTGAACAGGAAGGATTTCGGATCGGTTATCGTATACAGGACGGAGAACTGGACATTGACGATGTTCTGGTCACCCGTCAGCATCACGCCTGTCGCAGCGGAGCTCGTGCTGCTCGCGTTTGAACGGACGCCGATGTTCAGCTGCTGCTGACTGATCTTGACGATTTCAACGGATTCGACCGGCCACAGCATGACGTGGAGCCCTTCCGTTGATACCGCATCCTTCGGCTTTCCAAAGCGCGTTTCGACACCAAGTTCGTCCGGGCGGACGGTGTAAACGGACTGAATCCCGACGAAGGCCAGCACGACGAGAGCGAGGATTGCGACGACGCCACCGTTCATGCCACCTGGAAGCAGGTTCTTGAAACGGTCCTGGCTGCGACGAATGATCTCTTCAATATCCGGTGGGCCGCCATTGCCGCCGCCTCCACCACCGCCGCCACGTGGCCGGTTTGGTCCCTGACCCCAGGGTCCTCCCTGGTTGTTTCCACCGCCGCCACCGCTATTATTGCCGCCGCCGCCGCCCCAAGGGCCGCCGCCGCCATTCTGATTGCTCCAGGGCATCCATACCTCTTATGCTAAAAACTCTCCCGCTCCCTCTTGAGCATGCTTGCGCATGTCACGCGGGACTGTGGTCTCAGTTATAAGTAGGAGAGCGGTGCGTTTCAACGCAGAGGCGGTAACTTAATACCCAATCACGGTAAATAGTTCACTGCTTGGCGTGATGTCGACGATAAGTTGTAAATCTCACCGGGTAATTGTCTTTTTCCCCCGCAGGCCAAGGCGTTTCCTCGGTTTTGGAAAAGACGAGTGGATCGATGGTTGGGAAAAAAGTATCGCCATCCAGCGACACCTCGACATGGGTGACGGAAAGTTGATCGGCGTAGGGCATGGCCTGACGGTAGATCTCACCGCCACCGGCCACGAATATCTCGTTTACGCCAAGAACTTGCGCCTTGTCTCTGGCCAAAGAAAGCGCATCTTCCAGAGATGAAACCACATCGACACCATCGGGGCGATAATCAGGGTTGCGGCTGATGATGATGTGCGGACGGCCGGGCAGGGGACGCTCCCCCACCGACAGGAATGTCTTTCGTCCCATGATCATCGGTTTGCCCATGGTCAGCGTCTTGAACCTCTTCAGGTCCGACGACAGCTTCCAGGGCATGTCGAGATCGCGGCCGATGACGCCGTTTTCAGCGACAGCCGCTATGAGGATGACGCTTGGCTGTATCATACTGCAATCGGTGCCTTGATGGAGGCGTCGGCTTCGTAGTTTTCCAGCGTGAAATCTTCGAACGTGAAGTCGAAGAGATTTTTGATGTCCGGGTTCAGGCGCATGGTCGGCAGCGCTTTCGGCGTGCGCTGCATTTGCAGTTGCGCCTGCTCGAAGTGGTTGGCATAGATATGGGCATCGCCCAGCGTGTGGACGAAATCTCCAGGCTTCAGGCCTGTGACCTGGGCTACCATCAGCGTCAGCAGCGCGTAGGACGCGATGTTGAATGGAACGCCAAGGAAGATGTCGGCGGAGCGTTGATAGAGTTGGCAGGATAGCTTGCCATCCGCGACATAGAACTGGAACAGGCAGTGGCAGGGCGGCAGCGCCATGTCATCCACCAGAGCCGGGTTCCAGGCCGACACGATATGGCGGCGGGAATTGGGGTTGGTTTCAAGGCTTTCAATCAACAGCGCGATCTGGTCGATGTGACCGCCATCGGGTGTGGGCCAGGAGCGCCATTGCGCACCGTAGACCGGGCCGAGATTGCCATCGTTATCGGCCCATTCGTCCCAGATCGAAACGCCGTGTTCCTTGAGATATGCGATATTGGTGTCGCCCTTCAAGAACCACAGAAGTTCGTGAATGATCGAGCGCAGATGCAGCTTCTTGGTGGTCAGGACCGGAAAACCTTCCGACAGGTCGAAACGCATCTGGTACCCGAAGACCGAACGCGTGCCTGTGCCGGTCCGATCGCCACGGTCGCTACCGGTGTCCATGACATGCCGGAGAAGGTCGAGATATTGCTTCATGATGGTCCGCCGCCGATTCTAAACAGCTGGCACCATATGGCCTTTGAGGCTACGGAGCCAGTGAGCCACGGCGGCGGCCCACAGGAATCAGAGCGTTTCCAACTTTCCGAGGTGCTTGGCGACGAGGTAATAGAAGGTAACCCGTGATTTTGTGCGGTCGCCCTTCATCGCGGTGATGGTGTCGTCAACGGCCTTGTCGGCATCTGCACCCGCTACGCCCAGCTTCTTGCCGCACCAGTTCGTTTTTACACGGGCCAGCTCTTCAGGATCCGATGAGGAAACGAGTGCCGAATCGCGATTGCGCAAAGCAATGCCGAGATGTTTGACGATTTTACCCACCACCTCTTCATCGGCATTGGCGTCGTATATTCTCACATCTGCGAGATAGTCCGTCATGTTCTGTCCTCCCATGAGTTACCCGGTTAAATTAAGGTTCTACTTATAAAGCAGAATGTGGCAAGTCCGCAGTCCCGTCAAGAATTGCGCGCGACCTTTCATCGAAATGTCATCAGGCCCCTTTTCTCCGCCGCACGAAGCGCCTATATGGTCCTTGCCGGATGCAAATCCGGATATGGCGATAAACGGTCGATGAAATAAGCCTATTGGACCCGGGGGCGGTACCCGGCGCCTCCACCAAAAACCGGCGACCCTTTAGGGAGGCCGGCTTTTGATGGGGGTGAAATAGGATCGACAAGGGTGTAAAGATCGAACTTTTGCTCGGCATGATACCGCCGTTATCGGGTCACAAGTGTAGTTGCAAATGACAACAACGCTAAGGAATACGCTCTCGCTGCCTAATGGCGGTGTGGGAATTCCGACTTAAGCCCTTACGGTTAGCCCCGTAAGGCGGGGTTCGGAGGTACCTGGCAACAGAAACCTCCACCTTCTTCATTTCGGCGCAATCGGCTATAAGTTGAAATGACTCGCGGTTGGCAGGGCTTTTCCGTTGCTGCGTTGCAGGACATTGCGTATAATACGATAAAAGACGTATGCATAGGAAAGACAGGACCGTATGGGGCAGGATCATATCCGTTACGACATTCTCGCACAGGATGCCCTTCGCGGCGTTATTCGCAAGGTATTGAGCGAAGTTGCTGCTACGGCAAGGCTGCCCGGCGACCACCATTTTTTCATCACCTTTTTGACCGGCGCTCCTGGCGTGCGCATCTCGCAGCACCTGAAGTCGAAGTATGCCGAGCAGATGACCATCGTCATCCAGCATCAGTTCTGGGACATGAAGGTCACCGACACACAGTTCGAGATTGGTCTGTCATTCTCCGATACGCCTGAAAAGCTTGTCGTACCTTTCAATGCCATCAGAGGCTTCTACGACCCCTCCGTGAATTTCGAACTCGAATTTGATGTTCCCCTGGCGGAAGAAGAGGAAGTCGTCGAGGCGGAAATCACAGCCTATCCGGCACCTGCCGAGAACAAGGCTTCCTCGACCGAAGAGAAACCGGACGAAGAGAAAAAGGCCGGTTCCGTCGTTTCGCTGGATGCATTCCGCAAGAACAAGTGATTGTTTGATCGAATGGGCGCAGACGGGAGATGGTCGTGACAGGCGATGTCGTTAATCTGCGCCAGTTTCGCAAACAGAAGGCGCGCACCGATAAAGAAAAGCAGGCGGAGCAAAACCGCCTGACATTCGGTCGTACCAAGGCGGAAAAAAATCTCACGTCTGCTCTCAATGACAAAGCCAGTCATATGCTCGATCAGGGCAAGCTCGATAAGGGTGATGAAGAAGCGTAAGCGCTTTTCCGCTGAACTTTCACTGCGCTACCGCATCGATCCCTGTTGGTTCAGCTTACTTCCCCAACCACCGCTCCAGCGTCAGCGCATAGGTCACGTGCGGTTTGAGGTGAGGGTGGGTGTCCGGCACACGCGGGTGCAGGAAATCACGTGACGGGTCTCGGATAAGGCCGATGCGTTTCATGACGGCGACGGAACGCTGGTTGTCCTTGACTGCGAAAGACACGATTTCTGGCAACTTCTTCTCATCAAAGCCCATGGCCAGTAGCGATTTCGCCGCTTCTGTCGCGTAACCCTGGCCCCAGTAGCGGGTGGCCAGACGCCAACCTATTTCCATGGTGCCGAGCGGAAATATGTCTTCCAGATTAGCGGGCGCGATGCCGCAGAAACCGATCGGCTCGCCGGTATCACGCAGTTCCATGGCATAGAAGCCGTAACCGGTCGCGCGGATCAAGCCGTTGACCCGGTCAAGCGCAGCGTCCGATTCGTCATGGCTTCGCGCCTGGGGAAAAAACTCCATGACTTTGGGATCGGCGTTGATCTCCCGAAAAAGATCACGATCCGTCTCTCTCCATTCCCGAAGGAGCAGTCTGGAAGTGCCGCGCAAGATCATGAGGTAACGAAATCAGCCTTGCGATAGCCTTGAAGGTAAAGAAGCGCGGTCAGATCGCTGTGGTCGATACGAATTTTCGCTTCGGCCGCAACTGCTGGCTTGGCGTGTAAGGCAACGCCTGATCCAGCCAGATGCAACATACCGAGGTCGTTGGCGCCATCGCCAACAGCCATCGCGTCGTCAGGAGAAACCCTGAGTTTTGTCGCGATGTCGTTGAGCGCATCGACCTTCGCCTGCTTGCCGAGAATGGGTTCGGCGACGGTGCCATCGAGAAGACCATCTTTCTCGCCCAGAATGTTTGCGCGGTTTTCATGAAAGCCGAGCGTTTGGGCGATACGGCTTGTAAAGACGGTGAAACCGCCCGATACCAACGCCGTATAGTGGCCTTTCGCCTTCATGGTGGCGATGAGCTCCATGCCGCCGGGGGTCAGCGTCACACGCTTTTCGATGACATCGTCCACCACCGAAATCGCCAGGCCCTTGAGCAGTGCCACGCGCTCGCGCAGAGCAGGTTCGAAGGCAATCTCGCCGTTCATGGCTCGTGCAGTAATCAGGGAAACCTCGTCTTTCAGGCCTACCTCCGCCGCCAGTTCGTCTATGCATTCCTGCTGGATCATGGTCGAATCCATGTCGGCGATCAGGATTTTCTTACGGCGCTTGTCCTGATCCTGAATGGAGATGTCGATGGGTCTGTCGGCGATAGCCATCCGCAGCACGCGTTCTGCCGCCGCCAAGTCCGTACCGTCGCGCAGCACCAGATCGCAGGCGATCCCATCCGCCAGCCAATAAAGGCCGGAAGCATCGAGTGCCTTTGCGGCGCTTTCTGCAATGACGGAATTGAGAACAGGATTTGACGGATTGGCGATAAGCGTGGCAACGAGAGCCATGATGAGAAACCTTGGTGACGAATTCGATGCGACCCTGATAACCGGCCCAACGGCAAGCGGCAAGTCCGCGCTTGCGCTTCGTGTGGCCCGTGAGAAGAATGGCGTCGTCATCAATGCCGATAGCATGCAGGTCTATGATACCTTGCAGGTGCTCACAGCACGGCCTTGCACGGATGACATGGATGGCATACCGCATCATCTCTATGGGAATATCCCCGCATCCAGACCCTATTCCACCGGTGAATGGTTGCGAGACGTGACTGCGCTGCTGCAAACAATGCGAGACGAGGGGCGTTATCCGGTCATCGTCGGGGGTACTGGGCTGTATTTCAAAGCGCTGACCGGTGGACTATCCGATATGCCGGCCATTCCGACGGAGATCCGAGAGCGATACCGGACGCGTTTGGTCGAAACTGGGTCGGCTGGTCTTTATGACGAGCTATCGGTTCGCGATCCACAGACCGCATCCGCCCTGCAGCCGAGCGACGGGCAGCGTATCGTCCGCGCTTTGGAGGTTCTAGAGGCGACAGGACAGTCCATCCGCATATTTCAACACGCCAGCGGGCCGGTCATTATCGATCAGGCGCGAGCTGAAAAATTCGTTGTGCTGCCGGAGAGGGCCGTTCTGCATGACCGCATCAACCGTCGTTTTGCAGGCATGATGCAAAGCGGTGCCGTGGAGGAAGTCAGAGCGCTTCTGGCGCTCGGGCTTCCACTGGACGCAACGGTGATGAAGGCCATCGGAGTTTCGCAGATTGCGGAGATGCTGGCGGGGCGCATGGGTGAGGCAGAGGTCATCGAGAAAGCCGCGGCTGCCACCCGGCAGTATGCCAAGCGTCAGATGACGTGGTTTCGCAACCAGATGGGAGAGGATTGGAAACGCGTCGTGCCTTAAGGCGCGAAGCGATCTTCAATCCTTTCGATACAAGCTTCCCAGCGGCTTCTTCAAGACACTATCCCGCGTTGGTGCAGAACTCGTCGGCATTTGCGCCTTTGCGGAAAAGGCAGAGCTTCGTGGCAGCATTTCCGGGCGATAGGGTTCGCTTCCGGTGCTTTCGTTGAATTCGCGTTTCCAGCTTTCGAATTCTTCCTCGTCCGCGTCCTGAGCGATCTTCGCGTCGTAGCTTTGGCGGAAACCGGAAATGTCGGGGCCGCTCACCGAACGCATGCGTTTGACGATGGAGCGCAGGTCAACCGTATCGGGCGTGTCTTCCAGTGCGGAATGCGTGACGCCATTGGCTTTCGGAAGGATGTGGACCGGCACGCGGTTGAACTTGATGCGCATCGGTATGTTGATCGCTTCGCCGAACGCGATGGCCTCGCCATTGCCGATGGACGACAGGAAGCTGGTAGTGGAGACCGACGAGTTCGGGATGGCCGAGCGGATAATCTCCTGATCGTTTTCGTTGGAAAGCCGCATGGCGAAAACGGTCGAGCACTGCGAGAGGATCGTCTGGTCCAGTTCGCCGGGGCGCTGGGTGATGATGCCGAGCGAAGCGCCGTATTTACGACCTTCCTTGGCAATGCGGGCGATGGCCTGTCGGGTCGGGAAAAATCCGAGCGCAGGGTCGGCGGGAACATAACGGTGTGCTTCTTCGCAAACGACGAGCGTGTGGATCGAGCCCTGGCTCCATAGTGCCAGTTCGAATGCCATGCGGCATAGAACAGATGCTACGGAATTCACGACTTCGGACGGAATGCCCGACAGTTGAAAGACCGAGATGGGTTTGCCTTCGCCTGGCACGCGGAAAATATACGCGACCGTTTCCATGATCGTGTCGCTGATGGTGCTGTTTGAAAACATGAAGTGGTAGCGCGGGTCATTGATGGCCGACATGATGCGCATTTTCAGATTGCGCAGGGCAGGCTTTTCATCACGCCCTTCCAGCCGCCCGATGCGCTCATCGATGAGGGCGAGAAGATCGGCGATGCGGTAGGGAATCGGCGTATCGGAGGTCAGAGACGACTTTTCCGAGGCGCGGCGCATGATGGCATTTTCCGAGCCGCGAAACGCACGCTTGGCTTCCGGGATGAGGTCGCGCAGGACATCCAGTTCTTCGGCCACGGCCTTGCGTCCGCGGTAAAGCACCTCTGTGAATTCCTCCAGCTTCATCAGCCAGAAGGGCAGGTCGAGCGTATCGGTATCGATAACAACGGACGTCTGAGGAAACGCCGCTGCATATTCGTTGTGCGGATCGAGAATCAGCACCCGCAGTTTCGGGTCTTTCTCGATCGCCTTGTTCAGCAACAGCGACACGGCAGTGGACTTTCCAACGCCGGTCGAGCCAAGCACGGCAAAGTGTTTCGACAGCATTTCCGGAATGCTGATCGTCGCGTCGACGCTGTCGTCCTGCGTCAGACGTCCGACGACGCAAGCGCCGCTTCCGGTATTGTCATAGATCCGCATCAGATCGCTGGCGCGAATGCGGTGGGCGATGGCGCCCAGATAGGGGTAGCGGGAAATACCGGTGGAAAAACGCTCGGTGCCATCGGGTGTAATATAGATTTCGCCCAGAAGCTCGACATCGATCAGAAGCGTGTTGCTGCGGCTTGCCGACCAACCGGCCTCGCTGGTTTTCATGGCGTAGGTGAGGGCGGCGACGCGTGTTTCGCCAAGGTCGATGGAAATCAGCCTACCGACCGACCACAGTTCGGCAATATCCGTCTTGCCAGGTTCTGTCGTGGCGGAAATCGTCGCGCGCGAGCCAGTGCAGGAAATGACGTGGCCCAGCAGGCGATTGCCTGCCGTTAACTCATCGCGGCGCTCATGCGCTCCTGCGGTCGCGGATTTGCGAAGGTCGTCGTTAAACACGTCTTGCCCCTGTCATAGGTCTGTCGGCCTTTTGACGGCCGCGCGCGGGTTGTCCCGTTCATTGCCTCCAGTCTATAAGATGGCATTTAACAACTGGTGTAGCGCTGACGTATTTTTATGTCTTCGCGTGATGTTGGTGCGCAATAAACGGAATGAATGCCGATTTTTTCCGCAATATGCGTTGACGGAGAATGCTTTTCTGGCTAACACTCCGACCCATGAAAAATCTTAACGTACTTATCGTGGTGGGACGGCGCATGGGCAGGATGGTGTAACCATCCGGCGAAAGCACCCATGCGCTGAACGAGGCTCCTCAAAGGAGCCTTTTTTTATGTCTTCACTTGGGCCAGACGGCCCCGCGATATCCAAGACCAAATCGGGATGGAACAGGCAATGACGGATAAGGACACTACCGAGAACAACAACACCATGACGGGCGCAGAGATCATCCTGAAAGCCCTCAAGGATAACGGCGTCGAGCATATTTTCGGTTATCCGGGTGGTTCGGTTCTTCCGATCTATGACGAGATTTTCCAGCAGGACGATATCCAGCACATTCTGGTTCGCCACGAGCAGGGTGCAGGCCACGCCGCCGAAGGCTATGCCCGTTCTACCGGCAAGGTCGGCGTCATGCTGGTCACCTCGGGTCCGGGCGTCACCAATGCCGTTACGCCGTTGCAGGATGCGTTGATGGACAGTGTTCCGCTCGTCTGCATCTCCGGTCAGGTTCCGACCACGCTGATCGGCTCCGACGCGTTCCAGGAATGCGATACCGTCGGTATCACGCGTCCCTGCACCAAGCACAATTGGCTGGTCAAGGACGTCAACGATCTCGCCGCCATCATTCATGAAGCCTTCCGCATTGCCCAGACCGGTCGCCCCGGCCCTGTCGTCGTCGACGTTCCCAAGGATGTTCAGTTCGCGACCGGCACTTACACGTCCCCTTCTGCCGCCATCCAGCAGAAGAGCTACAAGCCGAAGGTTCAGGGCGATATCAACGCCATCCAGGCGGCCGTCGAGCTGATGTCTAAAGCCAGACGCCCGGTTTTCTATACCGGCGGCGGTGTCATCAACTCTGGCCCGGAAGCCACTCGCCTGCTGCGTGAACTGGTTCAACTGACCGGTTTCCCGATCACATCGACGTTGATGGGTCTTGGCTGCTATCCCGCGTCCGGCGAGAAGTGGCTGGGCATGCTGGGCATGCACGGTTCCTACGAGGCCAATATGGTCATGCACGATTGCGACGTCATGGTGTGCATCGGCGCGCGTTTCGATGACCGTATCACCGGCCGTTTGAATGCGTTTTCGCCCAATTCCAAGAAAATCCACATCGATATCGATCCATCCTCGATCAACAAGAACGTTCGCGTCGATGTTCCCATCATTGGTGATGTCGGCAATGTTCTGGAGGACATGGTTCGCCTCTGGCGCGCTTTGCCGAGCAAGCCGGAAAAGGCCCAGACGGAAGAGTGGAACGAGAGCATCACCCGCTGGCGTGCCCGCAAGTCGTTTTCCTACAAGAATTCCAAAGATGTCATCATGCCGCAATATGCGCTTGAGCGTCTGTATGCGGCATCGAAGGGTCGCGACACTTACATCACCACGGAAGTTGGCCAGCATCAGATGTGGGCGGCGCAGTTCTTTGGTTTCGAAGAGCCAAACCACTGGATGACCTCTGGCGGCCTCGGCACCATGGGGTACGGCCTGCCTGCCGCTATCGGCGTTCAGGTCGCGCATCCGGAAGCCCTGGTCATCGATATTGCCGGTGATGCGTCGATCCAGATGTGCATCCAGGAAATGTCCTGTGCGATCCAGCACAACCTTCCGGTCAAGATCTTCATCTTGAACAACCAGTATATGGGCATGGTGCGCCAATGGCAGCAGTTGCTGCATGGCAATCGTCTGTCCAATTCCTATACCGAAGCCATGCCTGATTTCGTCAAGCTGGCCGAGGCCTATGGCGGTGTCGGCATATATTGCGACGATCCCAAGGAATTGGACGACAAGATTGCGGAAATGATTGCAGTCGACAAACCTGTCATCTTCGATTGCCGCGTTGCCAATCTCGCCAACTGCTTCCCGATGATCCCATCGGGCAAGGCGCATAACGAGATGCTGTTGCCGGACGAAGCAACCGACGAAGCCGTTGCAACCGCGATCGACGCCAAGGGCCGTCAGCTCGTCTGATCTGGAGAGGAATACGGATATGAACGCACATCTACAGCCCACCGGTTCGGCCTACTTCATCCAGAAGGAAACGGAAACCGTCGAAAACCACACGCTATCGGTGCTCGTCGCCAATGAGCCGGGCGTTCTCGCCCGCGTCATCGGCCTGTTTTCAGGTCGTGGCTACAACATCGAAAGCCTGACCGTTTCTGAAACGGAGCACGAATCGCACCTGTCGCGCATCACGATTGTGACGCGCGGTACGCCGGGCGTGCTGGAGCAGATCAAGGCGCAACTGGAACGTATCGTGCCGGTTCACCGTGTCGTAGACCTCACGGTTCGCGCCCGCCAGAACGGCCAGGATCGCCCGATCGAGCGTGAAGTCGCCCTCATCAAGGTCGCGGGACGGGGCGAAGACCGCGCCGAAACCCTGCGCTTGGCCGACGCGTTCCACGCCAAGGTGGTGGATGCGACGCTGGAGCATTTCATCTTCGAAATTACCGGCAAGTCGTCCAAGATCGATCAGTTTCTGACGATCATCAAACCGCTGGGCCTCATCGAAGTCTGCCGCACGGGCATTGCTGCGATGAACAGGGGACCGCAGGGGATGTAACTCCGACCGCCTCTTTCATCGAAAAATGCCCGCAGCTTCCCGCTGCGGGCATTTTCATGTCACGAATGGCTTATCCGCAGACCTCTCATGAGGTGCGCAAAATCCATAGAAGGTTTACACATGACGAAGCGGTTACGGGAACTGGATCAAGCACTGTTCTCGCGAAGCTACCTGCTGACCATCGGCTTTATGATGTTTGCCGTTGCTAGTGTTTTTGGTTATGTCGCGTGGAGCGAAGCGCTTCAGCTTGAATGGTGGGGCGTGGTGATGACATGCGCGGTTATCCTTCTCGGCGCATCGCTTTTTGCAGTCGGGATTTTCGGCAGCAACGCCAAAATGGAAGGGTGGGCGGATGTCGCATCTACCCACGAGGCCTCCATCATTCTCATGGTCATCAGCTATCCCGTTTATCTTATTCTTAAGATGTTTTATCGTCCTCGCTGATTTCTTAGGGCGGAGGGACTGCGATATCTGTGTTTGTGACTTTGATTCCGCAAATCGCTGTAAAGTTCTGAAAAGTCAGATCATTTCCATCGGGACTTTCGAATTCGGCGGAGGGAATTCCGGGTCGAGGGCCGTTGAGTAGTCATCGCTGATCTCCAGCTCGGTCGCGCCCCGGTTTTCAGTCACGCGGTCGAGTTTTGAGGATTTCGGGATTGGCATGACGCCTTCGCGCTCCAGAAGAAATGCCAGCGCAATCTGCGCAGGGGTTGCCTGATAGGCTTTCGCGATGCGGATGAGTTCGTGGTTGGAGAGAATGCGGCCTTGCTCGATGGGTGAATAGGCCATGATCGGCACGCCGTGGCTCTGACACCAAGGCAGCAGATCGTATTCCGGCCCGCGACGGCAGAGGTTGTAGAGCACTTGGTTGGCAGCACAGTTGTTGCCGCCCGGCACGGAGAAAAGCTCTTCCATATCGTCGACATCGAAATTGGAAACGCCCCAGTCCCTGATCTTTCCATCCGCCTTCAGCTTTTCGAATGCTTTGACGGTTTCTTCCAAAGGATATGAGCCGCGCCAGTGCAGAAGGTAGAGGTCCAGATGGTCTGTTCCAAGACGCCTCAGGCTGCTGTTGCAAGCCTTGATGGTGCCGTGAGCGCTGGCGTTGGCCGGGTGGACCTTGCTGACGAGGAAGACTTCGTCACGAACAGATGTGACCGCCTTGCCAACGACGTCTTCAGAACGTCCGTCGGCATATGTTTCCGCCGTATCGACCACGGTCATGCCAAGCTCTATGGCTTGACGGATGCTGGCTATTTCCTGTGAGGCATCGCCGGGTCGTTCGCCCATGTTCCAGGTTCCGATCCCCAAGGCGGGAATGCTGAGTCCAGAGGGGAGGGTGACCGTTGGAATGTCATCGTGCATGGAATCGCTCCGGTTTTCGGCTGGCTATGACAGTCTAACTGCGTCGATGCCATGGTCGATCCATCAAAAATTACGGGTCATTCGTTTTGCTTCCATTGTCCAGGCATCGTGTCGGGTCGCGTCGTTCCGACTATGCGGCTGCCCTATCGCAGCTAGCCCATTCTTTGTCTGTTCTTTTTCAGTTGCGCTCGATGCTCGAATCCTGCGATGAGAGCGAATGCAATTTTCACCGCAACAGGATGAAGCCCTGAAGGCTGTTTCGCGCTGGCTGAAGGAAGGCCGCACGCCGGTCTTCCGGCTGTTTGGCTATGCTGGCACGGGGAAGACGACGCTTGCGAAACATTTTGCCGAGAATGTGGATGGCGAAGTGCTGTTTGCCGCGTTCACGGGCAAGGCAGCACAGGTGCTGCGCTCGCGCGGTGCTACCAACGCCCGCACCATCCATTCGCTGATCTACCGTCCGCGCGGCGAAGAGGCGGTGGAGAATGAAGAAACCGGCAAGACATCCATCGCGCCGATGTTTTCCATCAACCGCCAAAGCCCGCTCGCGAAGGCGGCGCTGATCATCATCGATGAGTGCTCCATGGTGGACGAGGCGCTTGGCCGAGATCTGATGAGCTTCAGCACGCCCATCCTCGTGCTGGGCGATCCCGGCCAGTTGCCGCCGGTATCCGGTGGCGGGTTCTTTACGGATCAGGAGCCCGATTTCCTTCTGTCAGAAATTCACCGCCAGGCAAAAGACAATCCCATCATCCAGCTTGCCATGGATGTTCGCGAAGGCAAGGAAATCATGCGTGGCGATTATGGCTCTGCGCAGGTCATTTCCAAGAACGAGGTAACCCAAGGGCTGGTGCTGGATGCGGACCAGGTTCTGGTTGGTACCAACCGCACGCGCCGCCGCTATAACCAGCGCCTGCGTGAGCTGAAGGGTTTTAGTGCCGATTATCCGCAATCCGGAGACAAGCTCGTCTGCCTTCGTAACGATCCAGCCAAAGGTTTGCTCAATGGCTCTCTCTGGCAGGTCATGAGTTCATCGCGCGAGACGGTGAAACCAGGCATCAACCTGATGATCCGGCCCGAAGATGACGATATGGACCGCGGCGCTTCCAAGATAAAGCTGTTGAAGGCTGCGTTCGAGGAGCCGGACGCCGAGATACCTTGGACGACACGCAAGCGATACGACGAGTTCGATTACGGTTATGCGTTGACTGTGCACAAGGCTCAGGGTTCGCAGTGGAACAATGTGGTCTTGTTCGATGAGAGTTTTGCATTCCGCGATTCTCGCGAACGGTGGCTTTACACTGCCATTACGCGCGCAGCCGAGACATTGACGATCGTTCGGTGAATACAGAAGCGCCCGACATTATCTCGCGATGAATGCCGGGCGCTCTGTCTTGGGAGCTATTTATGGACGGTCGAGCTTATGGCTGAGCGTGTTGTCCCGCGTCATTCGTGATCACGCCCAGCATAAATGCCTTGGCAACGGCCTGAAAGCGATTGTTGGCGCTGAGTTTTTCCATGATGCCGGTTTCCAGATTTTGCAATTCAGGAGCCGAAAGACAGAGAGTGCGAGCAAGTCTGACCGGCGCATAACCTTCTGCCATGAGCTCCAGACATTGCTGTTCCAACTCGTTCAGCTGGACATCGTCTTGAACGACCTGGTCTAGGTCGGCATCGGCGGGTGCGACGTCCGTCACCAGAATGTCGCTGATCTGCTGGATCTGTCGACGTACGGTCGAGATTTCAGAGGCCAACTCGGCCTTGCGCGCTGCAAGTACATCCTGAAAAAGTGTGTCGGCTGCTTCCTGAGAAGGAGCATCAGCCAATTTCTGCATGATGTCCTGAATAGACGCTACGGGAATGCCGATCTCGCGGCAGAAGTTGATGACGGCCATACGGTGTACGTCGCGATGCGAGTAAATTCTCATCAGGCCCGCGCGGCGTGAGGAGATGATCGCTTTTTCTTCGTAAAAATGAAGGGTGCGGTGCGTGACGCCAAACATGTTCGCCATGTCTGCAATTGCCACCGGCTCCGGCGGTAGTGGAGATGGCAGTGCCACGTCGGGAAGATAGCCTTTGCAGGCAGCCTGCGGAGCAGCCCATGTCACAGACTTTTTCGGTTCTTCCTTTTCGCGCATTGGTCTTGCTCTCCATCGCGCCTCGTTTCGCGCTCTGCCTGGGATAGACCTTCGCGATGGCAACTCCTCCTTCAGCAGCTCTTCAAGCCCTGATTCTGAAGATGATACGTCGAAGTTGGAATGTGTATTAAGAAGTGTCTCTGAAAAGAAATAATCATTCGCCATAATTAAACCCCGGACCCCAATAGCCCGGCAAACCCTTAGGCGAGTGTTTGGTTCCAGCCATTTTCAAATATTTTTTGCAGATCGCTTGCAGACAGCGTGATAGTACAGGAAACAGAGATATTTCCAGTCAAACACAAGCGGTTATCAGTCATGCCAGCTACACTTTCGGTCAATCTTAACGCCATCGCCATGTTACGCAATCGCCGCGATCTGCCGTGGCCGAATGTTGCTCATTTCGGTCGTATCGCGCTCGCCGCAGGGGCTAGCGGCTTGACGGTTCACCCGCGACCGGACCAGCGACACATTCGTTTTTCTGATCTTCCCATTTTGCGCGCCTTGATCGATGATGAGTTTCCGCACGCCGAATTCAACATTGAGGGTTATCCATCCGAGGATTTCCTGCTTTTGTGCGAGGAAGCTCAACCCGAACAGGTGACGCTGGTGCCGGATGATCCATCGCAGGCGACCTCTGACCACGGTTGGGACTTTCGAAAGCACGCCACGTTTTTGAAGGAGACCGTGGCACGGCTGACGGCAGGCGGCATGCGTGTTTCGCTGTTTGCGGACGGTGATGGGGACAAGGACGCAGTTCAGCTTGCTGCGGATACGCGCGCGGCACGTATAGAGCTTTATACCGGCCCCTATGGCGGTTGTTACGATAGCCCCGAGAAGGCGCAGATATGGCTTGAAAAACTGGGTGCAACTGCCGATCACGCCAAAGCCCTCGGGCTGGAGGTCAATGCCGGTCACGATCTGACCGTTGCCAACATGCCAGCACTGATTGACCGCATTCCCTATCTCAAGGAGGTATCGATCGGTCACGGCCTCACAGCCGATGCGCTGGAATTCGGGATGGCGGAAACGGTACGGCGTTTTTGTGGCGCCTGCGGTCAGCCTAATTCATAACTACCATCCATTTTTACCCTTATGTTGGAGGCCGCGCATGAACTGCGCGGCTAATTGATTCTGAGAAGGGCATTTTTCATGCAGGAGCATCACGTCGTCGTTGTTGGGGGAGGCTTCGGCGGACTGCAAGTCGTTCACGGGCTGAAGGGCGTACCGGTTCGCATCACGCTGATTGATCGCCGCAATCACCATCTGTTCCAGCCGTTGCTTTATCAGGTTGCGACCACGGCGCTGGCCACATCCGAGATCGCCTGGCCGATCCGGCGGCTATTTCGCGACCGGCCGGAAGTGACCACGCTTCTGTCGGAAGTCGGCGGCATCGATCGCCAGAATAGAGCCGTGATTCTGAAATCCGGCGAAACCATTTCCTTCGACACGCTGGTGCTTGCCACTGGCGCACGCCATGCCTATTTCGGCAATGACGCGTGGGAAAAGCATGCGCCGGGTTTGAAGACGCTGGAGGATGCCACGACCATCCGCCGCCGCCTTCTGTTGGCTTTCGAGCGTGCCGAACTCGCAACAACGGAAGAGGAAAAGCAGGCGCACCTGACATTTGTTGTCATTGGTGCCGGTCCGACGGGCGTCGAAATGGCGGGTATGATTGCGGAACTGGCGCACAAAGTCCTACCGCCGGAGTTTCGCAACGTCGATACGCGAAAGACGCGGGTTCTGCTGGTCGAGGCGGGGCCGCGGGTACTGCCCGCTTTCACGGAAGACCTTTCCGCCTACAGCAAGCACGCCTTGGAAAAGCTTGGCGTCGAAGTTCTGCTCGGCACTCCGGTTTCAGCCTGCACGGAAGAGGGGGTTAGGATCGGCGACCACTTTACGCCTGCCCGCACCATGATCTGGGCCGCCGGTGTTCAGGCGTCGCCCGCTGCGAAGTGGCTGGAGACGACAGCTGACAGGGCAGGGCGAGCGGAAGTCAGCCCGCAACTCAACATTCCCAGCGACCCCAATATTTTTGTGATCGGCGATACGGCATCCGTTACCCAAGACAACGGAAAACCTGTGCCGGGTGTTGCACCTGCTGCCAAACAGCAAGGTGCTTATGTGGCCGAGGTTATTGCCGCACGTCTTGCTGGAAAGACTGACCACCCCCCATTCCACTACCGTCACCAGGGCAATCTCGCGACGATCGGCAAGAGTGCGGCGGTCGCGGATTTTGGCAGGATCAAGCTGACAGGTGGTCTGGCGTGGTGGATATGGGGCCTCGCCCATATCTATTTTCTCATCGGCACCCGCTCACGACTTGCCGTGGCGTGGAGCTGGCTCTGGATTTATCTGAGCGGCCAACATAGTGCGCGGTTGATTACACAGAAAGAGACGCTGAAGGACGAGGGATGAGGCCGGGTCGCCGCGTGCCGTAACCATAGCAGACGGCCAAGCCGTACGGTCAAACGGGTTGCCCGTTTCAACCAAGCCGATGGGTGCGGCATCCCTGCGCCAGACCCAAAGGCGATTGGCCTGAGCGTACCTTGGGGTGCGCCCTACGCCAATCGCTGTGCCCCGCCGGAAACCTGCTCCGGTGGAGCGTTTTCATTTGACGAGAAAACGCTCCGAGGCTGTGGGGGGCTACCTCTGCAAGCCCTTGCAATTCTCTCAAGCAGAGAGAAGCGCGGCCTTGTGTGCCTTGAAGAATGCCTCAGATGTCTGAGGCTTCTCGCCCGTCAGTGTCTCGTAATCGCTGGTGACAAGATCGAAGTTGCCAGCCGCGATGTTGGCATCGGCTGATGCGAGCATTTCGGCAACGAAGCCGGGAAGGCCAGCGCCCTCGATGCCCTTTTGCAGATCGCCGGGTGATACCTTGACGACTGCCAATGGCTTGTCAGCTGCCTGCGATATGATGGCGCCGATTTCGTCGGCATTGAGCGATTGCGGGCCGGTTACGGTATAAGTCTTGTTTTCGGCCTTACCCTTGGCGAGAGCTGCGGCTGCTGCACGGGCGCACTCGTCGCGTGAGAGGTTGGAAACCTTTCCGTCACCCATAGCCGTAAACCACTGGCCGCTTGCCAGGTTGTGCGGCATGGCGTGCAGGTAGTTGTCGTTATACCAGGCGTTACGGATGATGGTATAAGGCAGGCCGCTGGCTTTGATGGCTTCCTCGGTGCCGAGATGGTCGGGTGCGAATGTGACCAGGGATTTGTCCGGGTTCGGCATGGAGGTGTAGGCGAGGTGCTTGACGCCTGCCTTGGCAGCTGCGGCAACGGCTGCCTTGTGCTGTGTCAGACGCTGGCCGGCAACGGCAAGTGCGTCCGTAGAAATGAGAAGCGCGGTGTCGATGCCAGCGAAGGCCTTGTCGAGCGACTGGGCGTCATCGAAATCAGCGGTGCGGGTCTCTACACCCTTGGCGGCAATTGCCGAAAGCTTGGCCGTGTTGCGGCTTGCGGCGACGATGTCGGATGCAGGAACCCCGTAGGTTTCCAAGAGGTGCCGAATAACAGCCTGTCCCAGTTGGCCGGAGGCGCCGGTTACGAGAATCTTGCTCATCGATATTTCCTTTTCTTTATGGTCTCAAAAAGAGAGTAGGGATAGAATAAGAATTGACGAGCTGCTGTAAAGAAGGCATTTTTACTGCTGTACGTTACCAAAAGGGAACCACCATGAGTGCCACGATTTCCAGACTGAAGCCGACAGCATCTGCGCCACTGCCCGACTTCCGCAATCTCGATTTCGGCAATTGCCCGGTGCGCGACCTTCTCAACCAGATCAGTGGCAAGTGGTCCACGCTGCTGCTGCAGGCCTTGGCCGAGAGGCCTTACCGCTTCGGCGAGTTGCGCCGCATGGTGCCAGATATTTCGCAACGCATGTTGACGCAGACATTGCGCGATCTCCAGCGCGACGGTTACATTCACCGAGAGGTTTTCGCCACCAAACCGCCGAGTGTGGAATATAGCATGACGCCGCTGGGACGCTCACTTTATAGTCCACTGTCAGACGTCATCAAATGGGCGCTGGAAAACCATGAGGCGGTCAAGGCTGCGCGCCAGCATTTCGAGACGGAAGCCTGAGGACCTCTGACTTCGCGCTATTTTCGCCGACACTCATATTGCGGCGCGTCAATTCTTTCGTGTTCCTCGAGAAAACTCTTGACCCTTTTCTCTGTCCCCCTTAAACAAAGCTCGAACCGTACCGTACGGTACATATTTGACAGATGGAGTGGACAAGGTGGGGACCGATCCGATCACAGCGCAGGAATTTTCGCCGCGCCAGAACGCCGTTCTGGAACAGGCTTTGCGTCTTCTGGTCGAGGGCGGGGAAAAAGCACTGACCACCTCCGGTCTGGCGCGTGCCGCCAATTGTTCGAAAGAGAGCCTCTACAAGTGGTTTGGCGATCGGGATGGTCTGCTGGCCGCGATGATAACATTTCAGCAGAGCAAGGTTCGCACGTTTGAAAAGGCGGGTGACCGCGTTTCCGCTGCGCAGCTGACCGACCATCTCGAAGTCTTTGCGCATGATCTTCTCGATGTTCTGGCGGGCGATGTTTCGCTGGCGTTGAACCGCCTTGCCATCGGTCAGGCCAGCCGCGATGGATCGAAGCTCGGTAACCTCCTTCTGGAGCGTGGTCGCCGCCAGATCGACAAGCGGTCGCGCGGGTTGATCGAAGCCGGTCGCCGCTCCGGTTATCTGCGCTTCGATGATCTCGAAGACGCCTATCGCAGTTTTTATGGCCTGATCGTGTCCGATCTGCATGTGCGCATGCTGCTCGGTGAAGCGCAGCAGGCAAAGGATTTTTCGGCCCGGGCACGCAAGGCCGTTTCGGCCTTTCTGACGCTCTACGGCACGGAAAAAATACATTCGGAAATGGGCGGAAAGGTCGCCTGAATTCCGGTCTAAACACCGTTAAATATCCAAGGAAGGACTACCGAAATGCGCGTCTATTACGATCGTGATGCCGATCTCAATCTCATCAAGGCGAAGAATGTCGCCATCGTCGGTTATGGTTCACAGGGCCGGGCACATGCGCTTAACCTGAAAGACAGCGGTCAGACGAATATCGTCATCGCGTTGAAGGCCGGTTCCGGCACCATCAAGAAGGCCGAGGCCGATGGCTTCAAGGTCATGACCGTCGCAGAAGCCTCAAAGTGGGCAGACCTTTTGATGATGGCAACGCCTGACGAACTGCAGGCTGACATCTACAAGGCAGACATTGCCGACAACATCCGCGATGGTGCTGCGATTGCGTTCGCACACGGCCTCAACGTCCACTTCGGCCTCATCGAGCCGAAGTCGTCGCTCGACGTCGTCATGATCGCTCCGAAGGGCCCAGGCCACACGGTTCGCGGCGAATACCAGAAGGGCGGCGGCGTTCCTTGCCTCGTTGCCGTTCACCAGAACGCTTCCGGCAACGCGCTTGAAGTGGCTCTGTCCTACGCGTGTGGCGTTGGTGGCGGTCGCTCCGGCATCATCGAAACCAATTTCCGCGAAGAGTGCGAAACCGATCTGTTCGGCGAACAGGTCGTTCTGTGTGGTGGCCTTGTCGAACTGATCCGCGCCGGTTTTGAAACGCTGACGGAAGCCGGTTATGCACCAGAAATGGCCTATTTCGAGTGCCTGCACGAAGTCAAGTTGATCGTTGACCTGATCTATGAAGGCGGCATCGCCAACATGAACTACTCGATCTCCAACACAGCCGAGTGGGGTGAATACGTCACGGGTCCTCGCATCATCACTGCCGAAACAAAGGCTGAAATGAAGCGCGTTCTGACCGACATCCAGACCGGCAAGTTCACCTCCGACTGGATGCAGGAATACCGCGCCGGTGGCTCGCGCTTCAAGGGCATACGCCGTATGAACGACACTCACCAGATCGAAGAAGTCGGCGCCAAGCTGCGTGGCATGATGCCTTGGATCGGCAAGAACAAGCTGGTCGACAAGGCTGTCAACTAAGTCTTCTGGTCTCACTTCGATTTGGGCTGTGAGTAAGCCCATCCGATAGTGGATGCGAAAGAATATCAAATGCCCGCAAAGCTTCGCTTTAGCGGGCATTTTTTTGTTCGTTATCCTGAAAGCCGATGTGACGGATGTTTCCAAGCAGAATGCATGACGTGTGGGGCAGGCCGTTTGTGGCATTTGGATCAACAGCGCCAGCTGATTTTCCATTTGGCCCGGCAACGGCGTGGAGAAGTTTAAAGCAAGCAACAAGTGGCACAACCAAACGCAACTAAGAGTAAGGTAACTGCTCTTTATGCGTGACTTATTCCGCAAATACAACTATAGAGTGTTTACTAAAATTAGGGTGAGTGGGAGTTGCGTCATGGCGAATGATTTGGAACGAGGCAAGCGCATTCGCGAAGCCATCACCCGAAGCCACATTCGCAAGGTGCACGCCGTCGCTGCCGAACTTGATGTATCCGTTGCTGCGGTCTCCCGCTGGCAGAACGGTGGTCACACCTCGCTGGAAAGTGCCTGTTCTCTCGCCATGCTGCTCGATGTTTCCCTTGATTGGCTGCTGCTGGGGCGTGGCACGATGGACTGGCACAGGAACAATTCGATCTCGGCACTCGAGATGCGATGGATCCTGTTGCTTCGCAGCAGATCCGCTACGGTTCAGGCGCGACTTCTGGCCTTGCTTGAAGCCATCCCCGCGGAGCGGATGTAACGCTCAGGTTAAACTTAGGGACATTATCACGCTCAGATAAACAACTTAAGATTGTTTATCTGCAATGGTTTGTACATATTCGCCTCAGGGTTGTTTATGTGAGTGGGTAAAGCGTTCTTCACAACCGGCACCCCTGTTTCACTCCAAACTTTTGAGGATAGTTGTCCATGTCTACTCTACTGACCATCAACGTGAAGAACTACGAGCCACAGACACAGAATTTCTACTTCTTCCAGCAGCCCGCCATCTACACTGGCGGTGGAGCCGTATATTCCAACAGCCTGTTTTCTCAGTCGCTGGGAAATTACGACCAAACCGGTGCAATCTTGACGTTTGAAGTGAATATGCAGTTCTACGCTGGTATTCAGCAGGCAAACACCCCGCCTCAGGTGGGCGCTTCCTCGGGCTTTGCATCCGCAAGCCGCCCTATCGATCTGGCGCCTGCCGCCGGCGCTTCCGGTTCGCCAAACGATCTTACAACGGCGACGGTTGCGCCTGTGGGTCTTTCGTTGCCGACGAACGGTCCCGGTATTCAGCCCGGCGCGTTTCGTGTCGCAACGCCGAGCTTCACCTCTCCGCCGTACTTCAATGTCGGCTCAGCCGTTGCCGTCAATGGTGGAATCATTCTGTCGAACTTCGTGCAGGCTGACCCAATGGGCTACGCCGATTGCCAGCCGATCCTCAAATATTACGTCCAGACAGGTTCCTACACGCCGGGCAGCGTGATGAACTTCACGCAATCCAGCATCAACGCCGCTATTGCCGATTTCACGGGCGGCTACACGACATGCAACGTAAGCCTTCTGGCAAATGGTAACTGGAGCGCTCAGCTTCAGTAGGCGTTGTGCGCCAACGGTTGACGAGCGGCTACCCCCCAGTGCGTCAACCGTATGTGCCACACAGTCTGTCCGCAGCATGATGGCGGCGGGCAGACTTCGTCCCCAACCGGATCGTGGACCGCTATGACAAGTTTGCACTACAAGATTATCGTCAGAAACCACTCACCGCGTCTGCAGCATTTTCACGTTTTCCAGAAGAGGGCGGAATTCCAGTCCTCCTCAACGATCGCTTCGATTTCATCGAGCAGCATCGGCTGCCGGGCTGTCGGCGAGTTTTCGAGCACTGGTTCCGAGATCAGCTTTGAACTCGGCAGGCAAGTCTACGTCGGCGCCGTCAGCACCGCTCCCGGAACGACGGTGCCACAACCCGCGATCTTTGCCGTGGAAAACGAGGCCCGATGGCCGATCAACACGGTGCGTGCGATACGGCGGGTCGAACTCACGTCGGTCACGGCAACAAACGCGCTGAACTGCTCGGTTCTCAGTCTCAATCCACTTGGACTGTCCCAACCGATCAATAGGCCAGACATTCCGGCAGGAGCGTTCGGCATCAATCTGCCGCCTTACGATCCGTCTCCTTTTCCGGAGCTTTGCTGGGGTGTGGCGGCCTTGAGTGCGGAAGGATGCATCATGCTTTCCAGCTACATTACGCCTCCACCCAACAGCATGGTCACGTGTTCACCGCAACAGGTCTTCTTCGTCAAGACGGGCTTTGTGCCTGACGGAGACGCCATTTCCTATGATGAAACTCATGCCGCACGCTGCGATTTTACCACTGGACTGAGAAGGATCGTGGTCAACTACAACGCAGACGGAACCTTCTCCACACGGGGCGGGTCTTGAGCAAAGGCGCTGATTTCGGCTTTTCATCCACGGGTTCTCTGAGCCCCCCGATTCGCATGACGCCATGATGGACGTCTGACGAAGCTACCCCTCGATTTTCCAACCCTCAAGCTGGCGGGCAACCGCTCGCACCACCTGGATCCGTCGGCAAATGCCGCCGGTCAGCGCTCTTCGCATGGTGTGAGGAGCGTTCGTCTCTCGATGGAAAAAGGACACTCCCATGAAAAGAAAACATCGTAACCGTCTATTATCTATCAGCGTCGTTGCATTGGCGTTGGGTGCGGTCAGCCCGGCCTATGCTTATTCCGTCTATCGCGGGGTCACGGCCAATGCTGAAACTGGCGTGGTAGTTTGGACGAAAGACAATTTTGGTGTTAGCGGTAACCCGGTGCCCACATTATCTTTCTTCTATTATGCAGACGATGCTGCGGCCGTCGCCGGGTTGCATTCCGCTCAATGCTTGGTGAAGGTGGATTGGCCTAATGTCCCTGTCCCAGCGCCTGCAGTTGCACCTGCTCCTCCTCCCCAGGCCAATGTCGGCATCGCTGCTGCCGACGTAGCGGGCGCACTTCCGTTCCCTTGGCTCATCGACTTTGATAACAATCCGCAAGGACATTGGAGCATCGCCAAAGGCGCGATCGTGGCTGATAACCCTTCAAACAATGCAGCTAGCGGCGTCGCAGCGTTGGGTTTCAAGAGCCTTGCAACAACCGCCGGTTCGAACGTCACTGTGATTACTGGCACTCTTGGCAGTCTTGTCCCTCCTGTCACCTGCAAGGCTCAATAGACTTCGCCTGATAAGTCTCTAATATTTTAACGAACAGACATCGCCACCGGCCTTCAGGTTGGTGGCGACACGAAGAGGGAGATTAGGAGTGGCAGTACTTCATCATGCTTTTCGCTGTGCTGTAACGCCGGCCTTCGAGCGGGATGTCCAAACATTGATGAGTGCGTGGGCGACTGGCGATCTGGCCGTGTTCGCAGCGGCGGCGAAGACGAGATATGCGACATTGGCGCAGCGCGAGGATATCCATACCGCATTTTATTTGGGTCCTGACGGCGCAGCGCCCTCTTGGCTGGAGCCTGCTTTCCTCAGTCCCGGTCTGGCCGCTCTCGTCATGCTCGCGCCGGATTTCGTCACGCTTCCATCCCTCAGCGCAAGCCATGATACGAACCATGCGCTGCTTGCAAAACATTTGCCCGCGCTGGGCTGGTCGGACGATGAGGTGCGAGCGCTTATCTATGGATGGCCGATCGAGACCGTCCTGCAACGATACATCCGAGGCTCTTCCATGCCGGTGCCGGGTGGTTTTGCGCATACCGGCGGTTGGACGCCTCCGGCCATGACAAGTCTTTTGAGGGAGCGGCTCGATATTCTCGCTGCTGGACTGCCAGCGAAATCTCACGGGCTGGCAGAAGAGGCATGGCACTCCCTGCACACAAGCAATGCCGTTAAAGATGCGCAGGAAATGCTTGCGGATCTCGACATTTATGACTGGCTGGTCATGGCCATAACCCATTGATCAGGGCCGCCTAATGCGACGCTGACGGGTTGTAAGGCTGAGACCGGCCGCAGTCAGCCTTTTGGCGCAATCACGCCTTTCGTTAGAATGAAGCAGCCATAAAACCGTGTCTCACCGGTCGTGATCACGCAGTAGGCATCTTTCGCCTGCTCATAGAAGGCAAAGCGCTCGATGCCATACATTGGGGCTGACGTGCCTTCGGCGGCGTCGATTTCCGTTTGCACTTCGGCCTGAACCGCCTCGATCTGGTCCGGAGCGCCCATGACTTCCATGCGTCCGACGGAGGGCTGGATTGGGGTGTCCAAGGGAAGGACGGAGAGGATGGCTTTCATAGCGCGGGCGGCGGAGATGTTTTCCATGCGCAGGACCTGACCGACAACGGTGTGCTGGGCTATGCTTTCGGACGGAAAGTTGGTGTCTGTTATCACCAGCGTATCGGCATGGCCCATGGCGCGCAGGGCGTGCAGCACATCTGCGTTGAGAGCCGGATCGATGTTCTTGAGCATTTGATGTTTCTCCTCCATGCGTCAAATCGTTTTGCCGCCAATCGAGCCTTAAAACACGTCGGCGTCAATCCATGGCGATGCCGATTGTAGACTCTCGTATCAGCATGTATGCGTATGCGGCATTTGGGAGAACGCACGGAAATTCCGAAAAACCGTACCAAAACACGATAAGTCAGCATTGCTGACCTATCGCGTCTTTGATACATCTGTGCGCAGAAGAAAACATGAGAGGAAACGAACCCATGCTGGATTGGGAACAGATTTTCGCCACACGCTCGTTGCGCATGAAGGCGTCTGAAATTCGTGAATTGCTGAAGCTGCTGGAGCAGCCGGATATCATCTCGTTCGCGGGCGGTATTCCAGACCCTGCGCTGTTTCCGGATCAGGAATTCAAGCAGGCCTATGCGGATATCTTTTCCGGTCCGCAGGTCAACGCTGCCCTGCAATATTCCGTCAGCGAAGGCTACAAGCCACTGCGCGAATGGATCGTCAAGGACATGGAAAAGATCGGCATCGAATGCTCGGTCGACAACGTGTTCATTACGTCCGGTTCCCAGCAGGCGCTGGATTATCTTGGTAAGCTGTTCCTGTCTCCCAACGATACGGCGCTGGTGACCTGGCCGACCTATCTCGGTGCTCTCTCGGCCTTCAACGCCTATGAGCCAACCTATGATCAACTGAACCCGAACGGTAACCGCACGCCGCAGACCTACCGTGACAACGCCACCAAGGCTGGCGGGTCGGTGAAATTCGCCTATCTCTCGGCAGATTTCTCCAACCCAACCGGCGAGACGGTCGATCTAGCAAGCCGCAAGAAATTGCTGGAGCTGGCCGACGAGCTGGATATCGCTGTTCTGGAAGACGGCGCCTATCAGAACCTGCGTTTTGACGGCGAGCCGGTCACGCCAATTCTGGCGTTGGACATCGCCCGCAGCGGCGGTATCGAAAAGACCCGCACGATCTATTCCGGCAGCTTCTCCAAGACGCTGGCACCGGGCCTGCGTGTCGGCTTCGTGGTTGCGGCCATGCCGGTCATTCGCAAGCTGGTTTTGATGAAGCAGGCGGCAGACCTGCACTCATCGACCATCAACCAGATGGCGATCGAGCACGTCGCCTCGCGCGGTTTCGACAAGCAGGTTGCGAAGATCAAGGCCGCTTACAGTGCGCGCCGGGATGCGATGCTGGCTGCTCTCGATAGATACATGCCGAAATTCGCCAGCTGGACGAAGCCGGAAGGTGGCATGTTCGTCTGGGTCACGCTGCCGGAAGGTATGGATGGCGCGGAATTGCTGGCCAAGTCGCTCTCCACGGAACGCGTTGCCTTCGTGCCCGGCAAGGCGTTTTTCGCTGATGGTTCTGGTGCGAACACGCTGCGCATCAGCTTCTCCTGCGCCAACGAGCAGATGATCGATGAAGGCATCAAACGTCTCGGTCGTCTGATTGCCGGTGCGGAAACGACATCCAACGCGACGATGCCCCTGGTGTGATTGCGAGCCATAGACTTTGGCTCCCAACGTCTCCGTCATCCTCGGGCTTGTCCCGAGGATCTAACGCACCCCAACATCAAATGTGGTCAGATCCTCGGGACAAACCCTAGGGATGACGACAAGTTTGCATTTCTTGTTTTTAACGAAGAGGTTTTCGTTCATGTCGAGCAGCCACGCATTTCAACAGGTAGACGTCTTTTCCGCCCAGCCGTTGAAAGGCAATCCGCTCGCCGTCGTCTGCGATGCGGATGGTCTGTCGGATGCGCAGATGGCGGCCTTCGCGAACTGGACAAACCTGAGTGAAACGACGTTTCTGTTGACGCCCACATCTGCGGATGCCGATTATCGGGTAAGGATTTTTACCCCACATGGAGAGCTGCCTTTCGCTGGTCATCCAACGCTCGGTACATGCCATGTCTGGCTTTCCCGTCAGGGTAAAACCGACAAGAGCGAAGTGGTGCAGGAATGTGAGGCCGGTCTGGTTCGGATCAGGGTGTCGGACGGAAAGCTGGCTTTTGCAGCTCCGCCTTTGCGCAAATCCGGCCCGGTCGATGCAGACACGCTCGACCACGTGCTTGCCGGGCTTGGTCTTTCATCAGATGCGGTTGTCGATTCCAGCTGGACGGATAACGGTCCGGGTTGGGTGTCGCTCTTATTGCGATCGCGGCAAGACGTTTTGAACGTCAAGCCGAATTATCTCGTGCTTGGCGGCTTGAAAGTAGGCATAGCAGCCCCTTGCAGCGCAGATGATACGATCGAGGCGGATTTCGAGCTCAGAGCCTTTGCGGATGGCTACGAAGACCCGGTCACCGGCAGCCTGAATGCTGGCATCGCGCAATGGCTCATCGGCAAAGGCATTGCACCCGTCAGCTACATCGCAAGCCAAGGCACGGTTCTAGGCCGGGCAGGGCGCGTCAGTGTTGATAAAATCGGCGATGATATCTGGATCGGTGGAGCGGTAACGGTGCTGATAGAGGGTAGAGTGACGCTGTAAGGGTCGTCTGAAAGCTTCCTGTCACATACATGTTATGGACATGTGTTTTAGCGGTGTCATATACCAACAGGAACTCCATTCATGAAAACGCTTCTTTCGGCTTTCACCGCCATCGTTTCGCTCGGTATTCTGGTCGGCGGTGCCCACGCCGCTGATCTGGTGCTTTACACCAGCCAGCCAAATGAAGATGCGCAGGCTACCGTCGATGGTTTCAAGGCCGCGAATCCCGGCATCGATATCGAGTGGGTGCGCGACGGAACGCCGAAGATCATGGCAAAGCTGATGGCGGAAATCGAGGCGGGCAATGCTGCTGCCGACGTTCTCCTTATTGCCGATACGGTAACGCTGGAACGCATGAAGCAGGCCAAGCAGTTGCTGGCCTATAAATCGCCGGAGGCTGCCCATTTCGATGCTGCACTTTATGATGTAGACGGCTATTATTATTCCACAAAGCTCATCACCACCGGCATCATGTACAACACGCAAGCCGCAATGAAGCCTGCGAGCTGGAAGGATCTGGAGAAGCCTGAAGCCAAGGGCCTCGTCACCATGCCGAGCCCGCTGACCTCGGGTGCCGCGCTCATCCATGCGCAGACACTGGCCGGTGTCGGTAGCCTCGGCTGGGTTTACTACAAAGCGCTGAAGGCGAACGGTGCGATCGCAGCTGGCGGTAACGGTGCGGTGTTGAAGTCGGTTGCTTCCGGCGAAAAGGCTTATGGCGTCGTCGTCGATTACATGCCAATCCGTGAAAAGGCCAAGGGCGCACCGGTAGAGTTCGTCTTCCCGGAAGAGGGCGTTTCGGCTGTGACCGAACCGGTCGGTATTCTGGCAAACACGAAACATGCCGATGCAGCCAAGAAATTCGTGGATTATGTTCTGTCCGCCAAGGGCCAGGAAGGCTTCGTCAAGCTCGGTTACATTCCGGCCCGCAACGACGTTGCCCTGCCAGAGGGTTTCCCCGCACGCGACAAGATCAAGGTTCTGCCAATCAACGCGCCAGAAGCACTGAAGAATTCCGAGAAGGACCTGAAAACCTTCTCCGATATCTTCGACTCCAAGGGCTGATGCAGCTTCATGCCAACGGTTTCGAATAATGGAAACAGCCAGCCCCGCTGGCTGTTTCCCTTCGTGGTTTCAGTCGTCTTTCTGCTGAGTGCGCTGCCGCTCGGTCGGCTGGCCTATATCGGCATCCTCTCGTCACTCAATGGTGACATGTGGCCACTGCTGAGCGATCCGGCCCTGTGGCAGGCCGTGCTGAACACGCTCTCAACCTCTTTTTTCGGGATGGTCATTTCGCTGGCGATAGGGTCTGGTTTCGCCTTGGCGCTGACGCTGTGCGATATCAGGGCGAAGTCGGTTTTGAGTTTCCTGTTCATGCTGCCGATGATGATCCCGCCGCAGGTCACCGCGCTGTCGTGGATCGGCATGACAGGACCATCCAGTACGCTTTTGAAGGCCATCGGCCTTGCTCCGCCGCTGGGTTCGCCGCAGCCTCTCTATTCCATCGGCGGCATTGCCTTGCTGTTAGGCGTGCAGCATGCGCCGCTGGTTTACCTGTCCCTGCGCGCCGGACTGCTGGCGTTGCCGCAGGACGGTATCGAGGCGGCGAAACTTTCCGGCGCGTCGTCCTGGCAGGTGCTGAAACACATCATTCTGCCGCTGGCCATGCCGGGCTTGATTGCTGGCGCTGCCATCTCCTTCGTTTCCGGCGTGGGCAATTTCGGCATTCCGGCCATTCTCGGCATTCCCGCATCCATCTTCACCCTGCCCACCTTGATCTACAGCCGCTTTGCCAGCTTCGGTACCAGCACCTTCGGCGATATCGCCATGCTCTCAGGCATGATCGCCATCATCTCCGTCATTGGTCTTGCCATTCAGGAAAGGGCTATGAAGGGCCGCGATTATCGGATTATCGGCCTCTCCGGCAAGGCCGCCACCTTCCGTCTCAATCGCTGGCGTGTGGTGGCCGAACTGGCGCTCTGGCTCGGCATTTTCTTCATGCTGGTGGCTCCGCTCATGGCGTTGATCTCCAGTTCCCTTGCCCCTGCTTACGGCGTGCCGCTAACCATGAAGACGGCGACGCTGCATGCCTATGAGGAAATCCTTTTCCGGCAGGCGGTCACGCGCACGGCCTTTGCCAACTCACTGTTTCTGGCAACGGCCACATCACTGTGTCTCCTGGCGGTGACGGTGTTGACGGCCTATTTTCTGGTGCGCGGCAAAAGTCGTTTCATGTTCCTGCTGTCGGCGCTTGTGGACATTCCCTATGCGCTTCCCGGTGTGGTCATTTCCGTGTCCTATGTTCTGCTGTTTGCCGCACCCATCCCGCTGCTTGGCGTGACGCTGTACGGCACGCTGTGGATCATTCTGCTGGCCTATTTTTCCTCCTTCTTCGCCGTCAGCCTGAAGCCGATGGTGTCCGCCTTCACGCAGTTCGACCCGGCGCTGGAGGAGGCCGCACGGCTGGCCGGTGCCGGTTTCTGGCGGCGAATGTTCGACATCATTCTGCCGCTGGTCGGGCCTGCTGCCGGGGCGTCGGTCATTCTGGTGTTTCTCATTGCCTGCAACGAGTTGACCGTTTCTGCACTGCTGTGGTCTGCGGGAACGCAAACGCTGGGCGTGGTGATCTACAATCTCGATGACAGCGGCAGTTTCGATCTCGCCTCGGCTCTGTCCGTTCTGGTGGTAGCCATGGTCATTGTTCTCATGCTGCTTCTGGAAGTGCTGGGACAGAAACTGCCGAAGGGAGTGGTACCTTGGCGAAACTGATCCTCAACCGTCTGTCCAAGAGCTTCGGCGGCGCAAAACCCGCAGTGGATGATGTCTCCATTACCATTCGCGAAGGCGGTTTTCTGGCGCTGCTCGGCCCTTCCGGCTGCGGCAAGACGACGGTCCTGCGGATGATCGCCGGTTTCGAACAGCCGACGGATGGCTCCATTCTGTTAGGCGAACGGGTACTGGCCGACGCCGGAAGCATGGTGCCACCGGAGCGTCGCAACATGGCGATGGTGTTCCAGTCCTACGCGCTGTGGCCGCATATGACTGTGGCGGACAATGCCGGGTATCCACTGAAGGTGCGCGGCATCAGCGGCGAACGTTACAGTGCCAAGGTGGCGGATGCGCTGGCGACGGTGCGGCTGGAAGCCTATGCGGACCGCCGACCGTCCGAACTTTCCGGCGGGCAGAGGCAGCGCGTGGCGTTGGCGCGTTGCCTTGTCACCGAACCCGACGTGGTGTTGCTGGATGAGCCGCTGGCCAATCTCGACCGTCACCTGCGCCAGGAAATGGAAGAAACATTTCGCGAATTCCACGCCACTTCAGGCGCGACCATGGTTTACGTCACCCATGATCAGGCCGAGGCCATGGCACTCGCAACCGACGTCGCCGTCATGTCCGAGGGCAGGCTGTTACAGATGGCGGCACCGGCCGAACTCTATGCGCGCCCGGAAGGAAAGCTTGTCGGCGGCCTCGTGGGGCAGGGTGCTATCCTGTCTCTGACCTTGCCGGAGAACGCGCCAAGATCGATGGACTGGAGCGTTTTGAGGCAGGCCTTCATCGGCAACGTCTCGGCGTCACTGCAAAGTGACGTTCTGGTGCGCCCACAGGACGTGATCCAAGACGCCGAAGGCATTCCATGCCGTGTCGCGACTATTCTCTATGAAGGCGAACGTTACGCCCTGCGGCTGACGCTGCCGGACGGGCAGGTGCTGCGCGCCTATTCCCGTGAGCCTGCCGCCATCGGTGCTGTGTTCCCGGTCACCATCCGCTCTGCGTGGCGGCTCTAAGCTTGCTGTGATGCGAGAAACGGATAGTCTGGCCGCAACCAACAGGGAATGAACCATGTCGCTGCGGCTTGCCACCTTCAACATCGAAAACCTGATGACGCGTTTCGATTACACCGGCTTTCGCAACCAGACGCGGCGAGACCGGGCAATGCAGCTTTTCGATGTCCGCGATGAAGCGACCTATCAGGCGCTGGAAAGTGCGCGCATGCTGGCCTCGACCGATGATACCCGCCAGCTTTCCGCCCTGGCCATCGCGGATGCCGATGCGGACATTCTCTGCCTGCAGGAAGTCGATAACATGGCCGCCCTTCAGGCTTTTGAATATGGCTATCTCTACCGCATGGTGGGTAATGGCTATCGCCAGAAATATCTGGTGGAAGGCAATGACGGTCGCGGCATCGATGTTGCCGTCATCATGCGCGAGGAAACACTTGATGGTGAAAAGATCGAACTTGTTGAGATCAAAAGCCACGCGGCGTTGACATACCGCGATCTTGAGCTGTTCACGCCGGAACTGGCGCTGACGAACCGCATTGATGACAAGATTTTCAAACGGGATTGCCTCGAACTCGATCTGCGCATCGGCGGCAAGCCGTTCACGTTGTATGTGACGCATCTGAAATCCATGACCAATGCCCGCGAGGCAGGCGACGCCCGCCTCTCCACCATGCCCGTGCGCGAAGCAGAGGTCCGCGCCATCCGCCGCATCATCGAAAACCGCTTCGGAGCGGACAAGACCCGCTCCGTGAACTTCGCCATCTGCGGCGATATGAACGACTACCAGGAACGCGTGGCCATATCCGGCAACCGCCGCACCGGCTACAGCTTCACGCCGACGACTGAAGAACGCAGCGCGCTCGATATTCTCAGCAAGGATGGTTTCGCGGTCAATCCGATGCTGCGCCGCGACATCATGGACCGCTGGACGCTCTACCACTCACGCGGACCACAGGAACAGCATCTCTGCCAGCTCGACTATATCTGGCTTTCGTCGCATCTGGCAGAGATCAACGCCCACCACATCCCCGAAATCGTGCGCGCCGGCCAACCCTACCGAACGATATTTCCGCCGGGGCAAGATGTCGCGCGCTACCCCCGCACAGGCTGGGACCGCCCCAAGGCGTCTGATCATTGTCCGGTGGTGATGACGCTGGATCTTGTCTAAGATGCCGAACGTGTACAACAGCCGACTCGCGCAAGCTTGCTACGACTGCGCTAAAATCAACATTCCATCATGGGAAAAGAAAAGACTGGTGCCCCCGACAAGGTTCGAACTCGTGACCCCCTGATTACAAATCAGGTGCTCTACCAACTGAGCTACAAGGGCAATCCAGTGCGGGTGGAATTATCAGATTCTCTGGTGGTGTAAAGTGGAAATTTCACTGTCGCCTGTAAAAAGTGATTGGCTTTGGCTTCGCGGGCCGCTTTTGGGCTATCCCTGGAGGGAATAGAGGCGTTGGATGATGGTCCAGTTTTTGTCGCGCTCCAGCAAGGAAAGGTATTCGGAGAAATCCATGCCAGCGAGGCGGGTGGTCAGTTTGACGGATGCGGTGTCGCCGGTCCGGTCTATGCCGAGAATCTGGAACCGTGGTTGGTGTTCGTGTGTCGTCTGGTCGGCTGCGCGGGTCTGGTGAATGAAATCCTCCAGCGAAAGCCACTCCGTTGCGCCTTCGTAATTTCCGACGACACTGGCGCGGGGGTCGAATACCTCACGCAGCAGGCTGGCATCCGCATCGGTCATTGCCTGCACGTAATCCGTAACGGTCTGTGTGATTGTTTCCGACATCCTGCTGACCTTCTCCCCAAAAGTGAGTTCTAAAGTACAACACGTTTCAGAATTAGACTATGGGCCTTTAAAGTCAGTGGTTAACGCCGTTATCACGCGGCTTGCAATTTGAAGAGACGCTGCCACCACCACCACTTTCCACATCTTTGTCATATCCACTTTCATCCTCGCCATGCGCTCGACAAATTTGCGGGCAATGGCGTATCGCTGCCGGTCAAGGCTTGAGGCTTATTGTCGTTTTGCGCTCAAAACCGCAGGCAAGGGGTGCCTTGGGTGTGAAAAATTTCGTATGATCCCGACGCAGTCAGGTGCGCCCGTGGCGGGCTGAGGCAATTTTAAGAATGCGGATACAGGTGTTTCGGTGATCGATCCTTATGTTTTGCTGGGTGTGGAGCGTAATGCCGATGAGGCGGCGATCAAGTCTGCTTATCGCAAGGTGGCCAAGACCGCGCACCCCGACAGTGGCGGGGATGCCGAGCGATTCGAAAAGCTGCAACTGGCCTATGACCTGTTGAAGGACCCTGTCAGGCGCAAGGTTTTCGATGATACCGGCTATGATCCGCAGCTGGCGGACGCCAAAGATCTCAAGGGCTTGCTGATGCTGGAAACGCTCGTCAACGACTTCATTCTGGATGAGCGCGAGCCTGGCAGTTTCGATCCGGTGGCGGCCATGCGTCGCAAATTGACGGACGATATTTTGAAAAGTCGTTTTCACATTCTGGAACTGGAACGCCACCGCGCGCGCGTCCGCAAGCACATGGACCGCCTCGGCCGCAAGCCTGAGACCGATGTCCTGGGTTCGATGCTGCGGGCGCGCAGCCAGTCGATTGCAGACGCCATTCGCAATGCCGAAACGCAGATCGAAGTCATCGAGCAGGCCTACACGATGCTGGAAGGCTATTCCTACGAGCTCGAGATCGCCATTCTGGCCGAACCGGTTTTGAAGGGCGAGGCGGCCGAGTAGGGATACCTTATGGGCCGTTTACCAGTGCCAGAATGAGCTGGTGAACCGCACCGCCGTTCGACAATTCGTCCTTGTCGAAATCCCGGCCACGCTGGCGCTGTTCATTGGATAGTTCGCCCAAACGCTGTTGCAAGACGTCGCGGACTTTTTGGCATTTCGGATCGTTCTCGGCGCGCAGGCCCACGCTGAAGGCTTCGATCTTTTTTACCATCTCCAGAATATGCGCTCCGTGCACCCGCTCGTGTTTTTCAACGCCGGAAATGAACCGCTGCCAACTTGCGGCAACATCGGGCGCAAGTTTGTCCGGTGCTTTGGGCCAGGTGTAAATGATGGTGAGGTTGGGCCGCGCCGTTGCCAAAACGCATGCACCATCTGGCTGTGGTCGATAATCACGCCGCCATGTCAGCTTGAAGGTTGTATGAGCAACAGCCTGAACGCCAGCCTGCGGGCCCCGTTCGCCAATGGACTCGTAAAGTGCGAAGCCTGTGCTGCCGCTGACGGTGTAGGTCTTTATCTGTTCGCTTGGGCGCCAGTTGGTTTGGGCTTGCGCGGATGCTGCCAGCAAGGCAATCGAACCCGCCGCGAGAATGGTGTCAAATCGTATCTGCACGCGGTTTCCTGCTTGTCTTTATGGTGTTTGTAACGAGCTCGTCTCCGGCTCGTACAACTCCCAGCCCCGCGGCGTCAGATGTTCCTGCGGGCGGTAGCGGGTCTTGTAACCCATTTTATCTGACCCATCGACCCAATAGCCAAGATAAACGTGGGGCAGACCAAGTGACCGTGCTCTCGATATGTGATCGATGATCAGGAAGGTACCGAGCGAGCGCTTTTCGAAATCCGGATTGAAGAAGGAATAGACCATCGAGAGGCCGTCGCTCATCGTGTCTGTCAACGCAACAGCAATCAGTTCGCCCCTCTTTGTGTCATCTATGCCATAGCCCGGTTCGCGCTTACGATACTCGATGATGCGGGTGTTGACGTGGGTGTCTTCCACCATCACGGCGTAATCCAGCGCCGACATATCCGACATGCCGCCGGACTGGTGGCGTCGGTCAAGATAGCGACGGAAGAGGGAAAACTGCTCGGTGGACGGCTCGGACTGATGAACCGTTGCGACAAGATCGTTATTGATGCCCATCACGCGCCGCATGGATTTCGTGGGTGTAAAACCGTCTACCAGAATGCGGACGGAGACACATGCACGGCATGTCTCACAGGCGGGACGGTATGCGATGTTTTGGGAACGGCGAAAGCCGCCTTGGGTCAGAAGATCGTTCATCTCCGGTGCACGCGGGCCAACAAGATGGGTGAAAACCTTGCGTTCTTGCTGACCGGGCAAATAAGGGCAGGTGGCAGGCGCTGTCAGATAAAATTGCGGTGACGGTGTCGCTTGCGTGTTCATCGAACCCTGATCGCTCCCTTCTCCAGCCAGCGGCCATCAACCCGTCGTCAAGCCCTCGTGCCAGAATGACAAAAAGATGCGAAACGTCAACTACCGCAAGTGGGCTGCGCTTCAATTTGCAGCCACCGACAGCAGCTTTTATTTGAATTTTAGATTGTTCTTACCATAACGGTGCCGAGCAGGAAGTCGTGCAGCAGGCGCGAGCGTTCCGTAAACAGACCGGCCAACAGAATGAAGGGCGTGAGGACGGAATTTATAATCCAAAAGAGTGCGATATGCACCGTCGCCAGCAGAAAATCGATTCGCCGCCCGTTCGTTCGCGCCATGGCGATTCCGGCTGCGCGCATGCCCGGTGTTGCCTGAGCCGAGCTTCCGAGCGTCATGCCAAAATACAGCACTGCCACGATGACGAAGATGGCGGGGAAGAGCATGAAGCCCAGACCCAGCGTCAGAACACCGAGGAAAAAGACGATAACAGCGGCCGGAATGCATAGAAGAGCTACGATGATGTAATCAAGAATGAAGGCGAAGGCGCGACGGCTCAGCACGCCGTTATAGGCGCGCCAGTCTTCTGTGGGGACGTATGTTGCATTCGGGTCGAGTGTCATCGACGTGTTTCTCCTGTTCGAAAAACAATATGGTGTTAAAACCGCCGAATACAATAATCCGTCGCTTCAGCCCTTGGCGAGTTTCTTGGCAGCCTCAATGGCGAAATAGGTGAGGATGCCATCGCAGCCAGCGCGTTTGAAGCACAGGAGAGTTTCCATCATCACCCGGTCGCCATCGATCCAGCCATTCATGGCCGCCGCCTTGATTTGCGTGTACTCCCCCGAAACTTGGTAGGCAAACGTCGGCAGGCCAAAAGCTTCTTTCAGGCGCCAGCAGATATCGAGATAGGGCAGGCCGGGTTTGACCATCAGCATGTCGGCACCTTCTTCAACATCTAGCGCGGCGTCGCGCACCGCTTCCATGCCGTTGGCTGGGCTGATGTAATAGCTGTTCTTGTCGCCTTTCAACAGTCCGCTGGTGGAAATGGCTTCGCGATAGGGCCCGTAGAAGCCAGAGGAGAATTTCGTGGCGTAAGACATGATACCCACATCCTGATGGCCTGCGGCATCCAGCCCGCGACGAATGGCGCCGATGCGTCCGTCCATCATTTCAGACGGTGAGATGATGTCGGAGCCTGCATCGGCCTGGAGGATCGCGGCCTCGACGACCTGATCCACTGTCTCGTCGTTGACGATGATGTCGCCACGCAAAATGCCGTCATGCCCATGGCTGGTGAAGGGGTCTAGAGCAACATCGGTTATCAAGCCGATATTCGGTGCGGCTTTCTTGACGGCAATGGTTGCTTGGTTGATGAGGTTGTCGGCTTTGAGAACCTGCGATCCGGTTTCGTCACGCAATGCCAGATCGATATTGGGAAATGTTGCGATCGCCGGCACACCGAGATCAGCGGCTTCCTTTGCTGCCTCGACCAACCGGTCCACGCTCATGCGGTTTACGCCAGGCATGGCCGGAATGGGCTCGATGATGTTGGTGCCGGGCACGATGAAAACGGGCCAGATCAGATCATCAACGGTCAGGATGTTTTCTCGCACCATGCGGCGCGTCCAGTCTGCCTTGCGATTTCTGCGCATGCGGCGGTGGCCGGTCATGTGGTCTACGAGATGTGTCTTGTCGCTCATTATGATGTCCTTCCAAGTCGACCCCGACATAACACAATGTGTGCACTGTGCGAATGCGACAGATCGTTACGGGTTTTGACAATGCCTAGCGCCGCAGCGCAATATCTGCTGGTCGCGCCCGCAACCGGACATTATCGTAGTGCCATGGAACCTGATTCTCTGCTGCAGCCCAAAATGTCGCTCGCCGAAATCCTTTACATCACCTTTTTAAGGCTGGTGTCCCTTTCGTGTTTCTGGTTCGGCCTGCAATATTGGGCGATGCTGACGGGCTATTCGCTGAACGGGCTGGCGCGTTTCGATATGCTCAACATGCCATGGCGTGTGGCCGGTACCAGTCTGGCGGTCGTGTTTCCCGTCGCAGCGCTCGGCCTGTGGCTAGGCGCGTCCTGGGGCGCGGTTATGTGGGTCATTGGTGCAGGCACCCAGATCGCCATGTATCGGGTGTGGCCGAATATTTACGGAACCAACACCGTGGTCCCTGTCATGCACGGCATTGTGTCAACGGTTTATATACTATTCCAGGTCGCTTTCTGGCTCGATTCACGCCAAAACGATGAACGTTCAAGAATTGATTTACCATAAAATTAAAGCAATTCAGGCCGGATTTCTCTCGATTTTTATGCCTAAGTCATTGAAATTTATAAATGCGATTGTGTCTATTTTGGACATGCTACAGGTTGCCTCAAAAGCCAATCATGCAGGTAACCATTCATTAATCGTGCATTTTAAGTAGAATTTTATGCGCATTGCTTAGATTTGGTCTCAAGGCGGGAAACAAACAAACACCGCCAAACAAAACAGTGAGGCAGTCATGATCAATAGCAAAGCAAAGCCACAGGCCGCAGTTTCCGATACTCAGGACGAAACCATCCGCTCTCTCTACATGGAATCGCTTCACCTGGTTGAGCGTCTCCACCGCCGCCTTCTCGATGTCATCAAGGACGAGTTCGATCGTCAGGGTCGCGATGACGTCAACGCAGTTCAGGCGCTGCTGCTTTTCAACATCGGTACATCCGAACTGACTGCCGGCGAACTCCGCTCGCGGGGCTATTATCTCGGCTCCAACGTGTCCTACAACGTCAAGAAGCTGGTAGACCTCGGCTTCATCAATCACCAGCGCTCCCGCATCGACCGCCGCTCGGTTCGCATCAGCCTGACCGAAAAGGGCCAGGACATCGCAGAAACCGTTGCAGGCCTCTATGAGCGCCACATCGGCTCCATCGAAAAAGTCGGCGGCATCGGCACCGGCGAGTTCGCAGAAATGAACAAGATGCTTCAGCGTCTGGACCGTTTCTGGAACGACAGCATCGCTTACCGCCTGTAATCGCCTGATATAATCAGTCTTCAAGCAAAGCCGGATGCGTCTCGCATCCGGCTTGTTGCATTTTTGTGCGGCGTAGCTTCAAAATCACACGCCGACACAGCTTCGTGAGGCACCTTCAAGTGACACGAATTGGCCATATTGGTATGGGACCGCCACATGCTAGGAGCCGGCGGTTTCTCCTGTGTTCGCGTCATGCGTCATCCATCGTTCGCATTGAGTTATTCCTGCCGGCAGGCGCGTTCATACGTGTTTGTTAATGATGTTGTTTTAGGTGTTGTTAAAGACGCCTGATAAAGTGGCTGGTAGGTAAAATGACAAAGAAAATCGTCCCGGAAGATGTTTCACGGCGCACCATCTTGCGCTCGGCCGTTTCGCTCGGTGCCGTGGCTCTCGCCGCGCCTGCCTTTGCGCAGGATGCGTTTAACGATCTGATTGGCTCGTCGCGTCGTGGTAACTGGGACGACCAGTTCGATGCGAACTCTTCGCGTGCCGCTGTCGGCGTTGCATCCAACACGCCGGTTCTCAGCCCGGAATCGCCAGCCTATGTTCAGCAGGCCGTGATGCAGTACCAGCAGATCGTTTCGAACGGTGGCTGGCCCGATGTGCCGCCAAGCCAGCAGAAACTTCAGATCGGTGTCAGTGACCCGTCCGTTCAGGCTTTGCGCCAGCGATTGATGATTGCAGGTGATTTGCCGCGCGAAGCCGGTATTTCCAGCGCGTTCGATTCCTATGTCGACGGTGCCTTGAAGCGCTTCCAGGCGCGTCATGGCCTACCGGCCGATGGTGTCATTGGCGAATACACGTTGAAGGCGCTGAACGTTTCGGCGCAGATCCGTCTTGGCCAGCTTCAGACCAACCTCGTCCGCGTCAACACGATGTCGGGTGATCTTGGTCCGCGTCACGTCATGGTGAATATCCCGGCTGCGTCCATCGAAGCGGTCGAGAACAACCGCGTCGTGCTGCGCAACACGGCCGTTGTCGGCCGTGACAGTCGCCCGACCCACATCATCAACTCCAAGATTTACGAGATCATTCTCAATCCTTATTGGACAGCACCTCGCTCGATCATCGAAAAAGACATCGTGCCTTTGATGCAGAAGGATCCGACCTATCTGGAGCGCAACAATATCCGCCTTCTGGATGGCAAAGGACAGGAAGTCTCGCCGACGACGATCGACTGGAACGCGCCGAAGGCACCAAACCTGATGTTCCGTCAGGACCCCGGCAAGAACAACGCCATGTCCTCGACGAAGATCAACTTCCACAATCCGAACAACGAATACATGCACGATACGCCCCAGCAGGGGCTGTTCAACAAGCTGATGCGTTTCGAATCCTCGGGCTGCGTTCGCGTTCAGAACGTCCGCGATCTGACAACCTGGATGCTGCGTGATACGCCCGGCTGGTCGCGACAGGAAATCGAACGTGTTATCGCCACGCGTCAGAACAAGCCCATCAAGCTTGCGCAGGAGCTGCCGGTCTACTTCGTTTACATCACCGCTTGGTCTACCAAGGATGGCGTCGTGCAGTTCCGCGATGACATCTATAGCCAGGACGGCAACGCCGAGTTGGCGCTCAACACCACCAACACGCAGGAACAGCCATCCGGCTCTATCGACGACGATATTCTGCCGCGTAACTGATCAGGCTTTCCTGACATTCCAAAAGCCGCGTTTTTTAAAGCGCGGCTTTTCTTTTGGTGGAATGGCGACGATTCCAATGGAATTTTTTTGCCAAAGTCGCAGTTTGACGGGCAAATCTCGCAGGCTGTCTTGCTCTTGAAAGGGCAGGGCGCTAAGACGCCATCGCATGACTGTTTCAGGAGCTATCATCATGACGAACACAGATGCCTTCTTCTCCCGCCCGCTTGCCGAAGCCGATCCGACAATCTTTGGCGCGATCGAGAAGGAGCTTGGTCGTCAGCGCCATGAGATCGAGCTGATCGCCTCCGAAAACATCGTTTCCCGCGCCGTGCTCGAAGCACAGGGTTCGATCATGACCAACAAATATGCGGAAGGATATCCGGGCAAGCGCTACTATGGCGGCTGCCAGTTTGTCGATATTGCCGAAGAGCTTGCCATCGAGCGTGCCAAGAAGCTGTTCGGCGTCAACTTCGCCAACGTTCAGCCAAACTCCGGTTCCCAGATGAACCAGGCCGTGTTTCTCGCGCTGCTTCAGCCGGGCGATACGTTCATGGGTCTCGACCTGAATTCGGGTGGTCACCTGACGCATGGTTCGCCGGTCAACATGTCCGGCAAGTGGTTCAATGTCGTGTCCTACGGCGTTCGTGAGGGCGACAACCTTCTCGATATGGACGAAGTGGAGCGCAAGGCCCGTGAAACCAAGCCGAAGCTTATTCTGGCTGGTGGCACGGCTTATTCCCGCACCTGGGACTGGAAGCGTTTTCGCGAGATTGCCGATGAAGTCGGTGCTTACCTGATGGTTGATATGGCGCATATCGCTGGTCTGGTTGCAGGCGACCAGCACCCGTCGCCATTTCCGCACTGCCATGTTGCCACGACCACCACGCACAAGTCTCTGCGCGGCCCACGCGGCGGTATGATCCTGACCAATGACGAGGATCTGGCCAAGAAGTTCAACTCGGCTGTGTTCCCCGGCTTGCAGGGTGGCCCGCTGATGCACGTTATCGCCGCCAAGGCCGTTGCCTTTGGTGAAGCGCTGGAGTCCGAGTTCAAGGATTACGCGGCACAGGTCGTCAAGAACGCCAAGGTGCTGGCCGAGACCCTGATCGAAGGTGGTCTCGACGTTGTTTCCGGCGGCACCGACAACCATCTGATGCTGGTCGATCTTCGCAAGAAGAACGCCACCGGCAAGCGGGCGGAAGCTGCACTTGGTCGTGCCTACATCACTTGCAACAAGAACGGCATTCCGTTCGACCCTGAAAAGCCGTTCGTCACATCCGGCGTGCGCCTCGGTACGCCAGCCGGTACGACACGCGGCTTCAAGGAAGCGGAATTCCGTGAAATCGGCAAGCTGATCGTCGAAACGCTGGACGGCTTGAAGGCGGCAAATTCCGACGAAGGCAATGCGTCGGTCGAGGCTGCAGTTCGTGAAAAGGTCGTCGCTTTGACGGATCGTTTCCCGATGTACCCCTACCTGTAAGAGGGATTTAAGCGATGCGCTGCCCTTTTTGCGGCTCGGAAGATACGCAGGTCAAGGACTCACGTCCGGCGGAGGATAACACCTCCATCCGCCGGCGGCGCATCTGCCCGGATTGCGGCGGTCGCTTCACGACCTATGAACGCGTGCAGTTGCGCGAGCTGATGGTCATCAAGAAAAGCGGCCGCAAGCTGCCCTTCGACCGGGAAAAGCTGGTGCGGTCCTTCGAGATCGCCCTACGCAAGCGCCCGGTGGATCGCGACCGTATAGAGCGTGCGGTGTCGGGCATTGCGCGGCGTCTTGAAAGCTCGGGCGAAACGGAAATTCCGTCGGAAGAAATCGGCTTGCAGGTTCTGGAAGCGCTGAAGGGGCTCGATGACGTGGCCTTCGTGCGCTACGCTTCGGTCTACCGCGATTTCAGCCATGCTGAAGATTTCGAAAACGTGATCGCTGAGATCAACGCCAAAATTGCGCGTGACACGGACGCCGGAGCGTAAACTCTTGACCACCCGCGCCGATGATGAACGGTTCATGGCACGGGCAATCGAGATTTCCCGCCGCCATCTGGGCTTGACCGATACCAACCCCTCCGTCGGCTGCGTTCTCGTCAAAGATGGCGAGATCATCGCCGAAGCCGTAACCGCCATCGGCGGTCGTCCGCATGCGGAGCGTCAGGCACTGGAGATCGCGGGCGAAGCGGCAAGGGGTGCGACGGCCTATGTCACGCTCGAACCATGCTCCCATTTCGGCAGAACGCCGCCCTGCGCTAACGCGCTTGTGGATTTCGGCGTGGCCCGCGTGGTTGTTGCTGTGGATGATCCGGATATACGGGTTTCGGGGCGCGGCTACACGATTCTTCGCGATGCCGGGATTGAGGTCGAGACGGGCGTTTTGCACACCGAAGTCGAGCGTGTGCTGGCCGGATATCTCACGCGCCAGATGAAGAACCGCCCGCATGTCATTTTAAAAATTGCAGTTTCTGCCGACGGAATGATCGGTAGGATTGGTGAAGGGCAGGTGGCGATCACCGGGCCAGAATCGCGACAGGCTGTGCATGCGTTGCGCGCTCACTGCGATGCGATCCTCGTCGGCATCGGCACCGCGATTGCCGATGACCCGGAGCTGACGGTGCGCATTGCGGGACAGGAGTATCGTTCGCCGGTTCGGATCGTGATGGATCGGCGGTTGGAACTGCCGGTGGGTTCGATGCTGGTGCTGACGGCGCGGGATGTGGCGACGTTGGTTGTCGTGATTGATAGCGCAGGCGAGGAAAGCACCACCCAAAAACGCACACAACTCGAAGCCGCAGGCGTTGAAATCATTGAAACATCCGACATTCAGAATTTTCTTTCCATTCTGGTAGAACGTGGAATGTCCGAACTTCTTGTCGAAGGCGGCGCCCGCATTGCAAAATTCTTCCTTGATGCTGGTCTCATAGACCGTATCCTGCTGTTCGAAAGTCCTGTGATCATCGGCGAAGGCGGACTTGAAAGCCCGATCAAACGTGCCGATATCCCGAAGGAATTTACATTTGTCGGCGAAACCGCTTACGGGCCGGATCGCTGTTTTGAATTTGAAAGGCCGATTTGATGTTTACCGGAATTGTCACCGACGTCGGAACCGTGTCTGCGCTTGAGGCGCTGCCGGAAGGCGTGCGTCTGCGTGTCGCGACCAGTTACGACCCTGACACCATCGACATCGGCGCCTCGATTTCCCATGGCGGCGTCTGCCTGACGGTGACGAAGCTTCCTGAACACGGTAGCAACGAGCGCTGGTACGAAGTCGAGGCATGGGAAGAAGCTCTACGCCTCACCACGATTGCGAGCTGGACCAAGGACACCCGGGTTAATCTGGAACGGGCTCTGAAGATCGGCGATGAACTCGGCGGTCACATCGTCTCCGGCCATGTGGACGACAAGGCGGAAATCCTGTCCATCGAACCGGAAGGCGAGGCGGTCCGCATCCGCCTTCGCGCGCCACACCATCTGGCAAAATTCGTAGCGCCAAAAGGCTCGATCGCGCTGGACGGCACGTCGCTCACAGTTAACGCGGTCAATGGTACGGATTTCGACGTCCTGCTCATCCGCCACACGCTCTCCGTCACCACATGGGGTGACAGGCAGGCGGGTGATTTTGTGAATTTTGAGGTTGATACAATGGCGCGCTATGCGGCTAGATTGGCGGAGTTTCCGTCCGGGAAAGAATGACCACGTTGCCGTTGTAATCGGAGCGGGCAGTTTCGACAAAGCCCAACTTTGCGGCCAGTTTGAGCGAAGGACCGTTTTCGGGATGGATGATAGACGTCATTTTCATCTCCGGAAACTTGATGTCTGCCCAATCGATGAGCGCGGTGAGGGCCTCAAAGGCGTAACCCTTTCCATGGTAATCAGAAGAAAACACCCATCCGGCTTCCAATGTGCCCTCCACGGAAGGCGTCATCGTCCGACGTGCCTCGTGAAAGCCAGCCTCGCCGATAAATCGCCCGCTCTCCTTCTCCTCAACCGCCATGAAACCGAAGCCGAGATGGTGCCAGTGTCCGGCTGAGCGCAACAGTTTGTTCCAACTCTGCTCACGGGTCGCTGGAATTCCGCCTATGTAACGAACAACGTTCGGGTCGGCCCATAGCGCTACATAGTCGACGAAATCATTGACGTGATGTGATCTGAGGAGAAGGCGAGGTGTTTCAATGATCGGAATGCTTTGCAAGCTTAGCTCCTGCGGTTATCGCGCAAAAAATAACATATTCTTCTTGCGATCAAACTGCGAAATCTTACGGAACCCTTAGAGTTCGATAATCTGCCACGCACTAAAAATGCTTGCTAAAGCACGCTAGTCATGGTTTGACCGCGCCAAAAGCCGGGATGATCCGGCGCAGCTTTTCAGGAAATTCCCATGTCCAAGCCTCATCTTCTCATCGTGGAAGCACGTTTTTATGACGATATGGCCGATGCACTTCTGGATGGCGCGAAATTCGCGCTCGATGAAGCTGGTGCGACCTACGATATCATCACCGTTCCTGGCGCGCTGGAAATCCCGCCTGCCATCGCCATGGCGCTGGATGGTGCTGATAATGAAGGCACGGAATATGATGGTTTCGTTGCGCTTGGCATGGTCATTCGTGGTGAAACCTACCACTTCGACATCGTTTCCAACGAATCCTCGCGTGCGCTGATGGATCTGGCTGTCAGTGAATCGCTTGCCATCGGCAACGGCATCATGACCGTTGAAAACGAAGATCAGGCATGGGCGCGTGTGCGTCGGTCAGACAAGGACAAGGGCGGTTTTGCGGCCCGTGCGGCACTGACCATGATTGACCTGAAGAAGAAACTGGGTGGCTGAGCGCATGAGCAATACTGAGAACGGCTCTGAGCCTCGTCCACCGTCTACCAAGCCAGTCAACCAGCGTGGCGCCGCTCGTCTTGCGGCGGTTCAGGCGCTCTATCAGATGGATGTTGGCGGCACCGGTGTCATGGAAGTGGTCGCGGAATATGAGGCTCATCGTCTGGGCCAGGAAGTGGATGGCGAAACCTATCTGAAGGCCGATGCATCCTGGTTCCGCTCCATCGTCGCGGGCGTGGTGCGCGACCAGACCAAAATCGACCCGCTGGTGCGTTCCGCCCTTCAGGAAGACTGGCCGCTGTCGCGTCTGGACACGACTGTCCGGGCAATCCTGCGCGCTGGTACGTTTGAGATCATGGAGCGCAAAGATGTTCCCGTTGCGGTCATCGTCACCGAATATGTCGAGATCGCCCGTGCGTTTTTTGAACATGACGAGCCCAAACTCGTCAATGCGGTTCTGGACCGTATTGCCAAGCAGGTCCGGGGCGAGACGAAGCGCTCGTAAACATCAGAGGACGATATGAGCTCGGTTTCCGTTCCCGGAGTTGAGAGCCAACTGACGGAAGCCAAGCGCAACGTCCTCCTGCTTGCATTGGCGCAGGCCATCATGGGGTCTGCGGGGCCGCTCAGCTTTTCGGTTGGTGCGCTCGCAGGCTACCAGCTTCTGGGTGCCGACAAGTCGCTTGCGACGGCACCTTTGACAGGTTTCAACATTGGCGTTGCACTGGGTGCCATCGCCGTCGCTCTCGCCGCCCGTTTTCTTGGTCGTAAGGCGGGCTTCATACTCGGTGCGCTTCTCTGTTCCCTTGGGGGAGGGATTGCGGCGCTGGCGCTTTTCCGCTCCGAGTTTTGGCTGTTCGTCGTCGGTTTGATGCTGATCGGCGTCTCCGGTGGCTTCACGCAGAAAATCCGGTTTGCAGCGGCGGATGCATCGCCTTCCTTTTATAAACCGAAAGCCATCTCATGGATTTTGGCGGGCGGTGTCATTTCCGCCATTGTCGGACCGCAGCTGGCGATCTTCGGCAAGGACCTGCTGGCACCGGTCACGTTTGTTGGAGCTTTTATCGCCTTCATTCCGCTGGGTCTCGTTGCTGCGGCGATTTTTTCATTTCTGAAGTTGCCTGAACTGCGTAACACCTCGGTCGCGGATGAACCGGCAAGGCCGTTGAGAGAGATCGTCACCACGCATCGGTTCGTCACCGGTATGATTTGTGGCATCGGCACTTACGCGCTGATGACATTCATGATGACAGGCGCGCCGCTTGCCATGGTCATCGGCTGCGGCTTTCCCAGTGAACTGGCCACGCTTGGCATCCAGTGGCACGTGCTGGCCATGTTCGGACCCAGCTTTTTCACCGGCATGCTGATTTCCCGTTTCGGCGCCGAGAAGATCGTTGCAGCCGGGCTTCTCGTTCTCATGGCCTGCGCAGTGATCGCGCATATGGGCATAGAGCTCTGGAATTTCTGGGTGGCGCTCATTCTTCTGGGAATGGGTTGGAATTTCGGCTTCATCGGCGCGACATCCATCGTCTCATCCAGCTATCGACCGCATGAAGCCGACAAGGTGCAGGGCTTCCACGATATCGTGCTGTTCGGCACGGTGGCTCTGTCCTCCTTCGCCTCTGGTCAGGTGTTTACGGCATGGGGCTGGTCGGTCATGAACCTCGTCATCTGGCCGGTCGCTGCCACCTGCCTCCTGCTCATTCTTTTCCTTTTGCTAAAACAAAAGCAAAAACCGCTCTGAATCAGTGTGATAAGATTTCCCGCGATCATCTTCGGGCTTGACGCGGCGGGTTTCGCCAACGCATCCTCGCCATGCAAGCCGTTGTTCCTTGGAGGGGAATAGGCGGCTTACCTTGGCGTGAGGGTTACACTTCCTTGCGCCCCGCATGGTTTCGCCCGCCGGGAAGGGAGAGAGCCCGGCACATTGGAGGTAAGTGCGAATGACCGTCATTGCATTGGTAATTTTATGCGGTGTCCTGTCCGTGGTATACGCGGTGTGGGCAACGAAAAGCGTTCTGGATGCCGATCAGGGCAGTGAGCGCATGCAGGAAATCGCAGGGTATATCCGTGAGGGCGCGCAGGCGTATCTCACACGTCAATATTTCACCATCGCAATCGTCGGTATCATCGTTGCAGCGGCGGTCTGGTTCTTTCTGTCGCCGGAAGCTTCTATCGGTTTCATCATAGGCGCTGTTCTGTCCGGCGTCGCAGGCTTTATCGGTATGCATGTGTCTGTGCGTGCCAATCTGAGGACTGCGCAGGCTGCATCCCACAGTCTGGCTGCAGGCCTCGACATCGCCTTCAAGTCCGGTGCCATTACCGGCATGCTGGTGGCCGGCCTCGCACTGCTGGGCGTTTCCATCTACTACCTCGTGCTGACAGCAGGGCTTGGCCACGCAACCGGTTCGCGCCAAGTCATAGACGCCCTTGTTTCGCTGGGTTTTGGCGCATCGCTGATTTCCATTTTTGCCCGTTTGGGCGGTGGTATCTTCACCAAGGGCGCAGATGTCGGCGGTGATCTCGTCGGCAAGGTCGAAGCGGGTATTCCCGAAGACGACCCGCGCAACCCCGCCACCATTGCCGATAATGTCGGCGACAATGTCGGCGATTGCGCAGGGATGGCAGCTGACCTGTTCGAAACCTACGCCGTCTCTGTCGTCGCCACCATGGTCCTTGCCGCGATCTTCTTTGCGGGTGCGCCGGTGCTCGAAAGCGCCATGCTCTATCCCTTGGCGATCTGCGCCGTTTGCGCCCTGACTTCGATCGCGGGCACGTTTTTCGTCAAGCTCGGCACCAACAATTCCATCATGGGTGCGCTCTATAAAGGGCTGATCGCGACGGGCGTCTTCTCCGTCGGTGGCCTTGCCATTGCCACGTCGCTGACCATCGGTTGGGGCTCCATCGGCACTGTGGCCGGTCGGGACATCACCGGCGTCAACCTGTTTCTGTGCGGCATCGTCGGTTTGCTCGTCACCGCTCTGATTGTAGTGATTACCGAATATTACACCGGGACCAACAAGCGTCCGGTCAATTCCATCGCGCAGGCCTCTGTCACCGGTCATGGTACCAACGTCATTCAGGGCTTAGCCGTTTCGCTGGAATCGACCGCACTACCTGCCATCGTCATCGTCGGCGGTATCCTCTCGACCTATCAACTGGCTGGTCTTTTCGGTACGGGCATCGCGGTCACGGCCATGATCGGCATTGCGGGAATGATTGTTGCACTCGATGCGTTCGGCCCTGTAACGGATAATGCAGGCGGTATTGCCGAAATGGCGGGGCTCGATCCCGATGTGCGCAAGGCGACCGACGCGCTGGATGCAGTTGGCAATACGACCAAGGCGGTGACCAAGGGTTACGCCATCGGGTCGGCGGGGTTGGGTGCGCTCGTGCTGTTTGCCGCCTATTCCAATGACCTCTCCTATTTTGCCGCCAATGGCGATCTCTATCCCTACTTCAAGGATATCGGTGACATCTCGTTCAGCCTCTCCAATCCATACGTGGTCGCAGGTTTGATCTTCGGCGGTATGATTCCCTATCTGTTTGGCGGCATCGCCATGACCGCCGTCGGCAAGGCTGCAGGCTCCATCGTCGAAGAAGTGCGCCGCCAGTTCCGCGAAAAGCCGGGTATCATGCTTGGTACGGAAAAGCCGGATTACGGCCGTGCAGTGGATATTCTCACCAAGGCAGCGATCCGGGAGATGGTCATTCCCTCGCTGTTGCCTGTTTTGGCTCCGCTCGTCGTCTATTTCGGTGTGCTGCTGATTTCGGGCTCCAAGGCGTCGGCCTTTGCCGCCCTCGGCGCGTCGCTGCTGGGCGTCATCATCAACGGCCTCTTCGTCGCCATCTCCATGACATCAGGTGGTGGTGCCTGGGACAATGCCAAGAAGAGCTTCGAAGACGGCTTCATCGACAAGGATGGGGTAACGCATCTCAAGGGTTCTGACGCGCACAAGGCGTCGGTTACCGGCGATACGGTGGGCGATCCCTACAAGGATACAGCCGGTCCGGCTGTGAACCCGGCCATCAAGATCACCAACATCGTGGCATTGCTGCTGCTGGCAGTTCTGGCCCACTGAACAGGATCGAACGAAAAAGCCCGCGAGAGTAAATCTCGCGGGCTTTTTTGCATCTGTGTAGTCGTTGAGATCAGAAACCGCTGCCGTTGTCGCCGCTCTGGCCCAGAATGCTCTTTGCAATACCGGCACCGGCTGTTCCGCCAGACAGCAGCTGTTGCAGGAAGGTGAGGTCCTTGCCGCCTGTCGGCGTGGTGCGGGAAATCGTATCGAAAACCTTGCCGTCCTGAAGCGTGTAGTTTGCTTTTTGTGATACGACGCCGTTCTTGTCGAAGTAGATCGCAAGAATGCTCTGTTCGACAATCTTCGGCTTCATGAAAGCCGCCTTGCGAACGCGCTTCTGGGAAATGTAGTAAAACACCTCGTTACCGAAAGTCGCTGTTGTGGAAGGCGTACCCATCGTCAGCAAAACCTGTTCGCGGCTGGAGCCCACAGGGATAAGCTGAAGGGACTGCTCGTCGGCCACATAACCGTTGTGGAAAACGTCGGTGGTGCTGGAGCAGGCCGTGAGAAGACTGGATGCGACGATGATCGCAACGGCAGTCTTGCTAAGAAACTTGGTCTGCGTTCCGGATTTCTGCTTGCTCACCTGCGTTTCCCCGACTGCGATCATGAATGGCACCTTCCGGCATTGCGTTTGTACCGCTTCTGTACACACGATTATGTCAATCCGGGGACAGGAATTCCCCGTTTTCCAAAGGAATGCAATGGATGGCCGATGATCAACGTGATCTGAACGGCATTGCAATTCTCGGATGCTTCGGTAAACCAGCTTTTGCAATCATGCAACAAGTGCCATGGGCGAGACGCGATTTCGTCGATCAATATTCGGAAATTTCGATGGTGTTCGGCCTTTTTAAAAAGAAAAACAACAATCAGGCCATTGTCGACAGGCAATACACGACCTTGACGACTGCGGCGCGTCACCCCGATTTTTATCTTCATCTTGGTGTGCCCGACACGGTCATGGGACGTTTCGAACTCCTGGCCATCGTTATGATTCTGTATTTCCGGCGTATGAAGACGGCCACAACCAGTGGGCAGGAGATTGCGCAAGAGATCATCGACGCCTTTTTTCAAGACCTCGATCATTCCATGCGTGAGCTCGGTATCGGTGATCAGGGGGTGCCCAAACGCATGAAGAAGTTTGCCGGCATGTTCTACGGACGACTCGAAGCATACGCTGCAGCACTTGATACTTCAGATGCGACAGCCCTTGCCGCAGCCCTTGTACGCAATATATACCCCCAAGTTGAAGCGTCCTCGCCCGATATGCTGGGACTTGCCAATTGGATGATGGAGGCCGCCGATGCGCTGGCTGCGCAATCGGAAGAGCTGATCGCGACTGGGCGCGTTACGCTGCCTGACCCGATTTGAAGAGGTTTTAATGAATTCGCAACACCCGGCCAATGACGATGTTCCTTTTTCCTATCCGGTGAAGGTAGGTCATATTTCCGCCAATCCGGTCAGGATTGGTCTCACGGCAAGTCCTGAAGAACTCGTGGGGCTCGCCAGATTGTGGAATGTCGTATCCGTCGAGTCGTTGAAGAGTGAATTGCAGGTCACCCGTTGGAAAAGGGACGGCTTGAAGATCACTGGTGATGTGCATGTGGCTTTGACGCAGGCATGCGTTGTCACACTGGAGCCGGTTCCGGGTGTTATCAATGAGAAGATTGATCAGATTTTTGTGCCTGAGGGTTCCAAGCTTGCGCGGATGTTGACCGACGATAAAGGCGAAATCGTTCTTGATCCGGATGGCCCTGATACTCCAGATCAGTTCACTGGTGACACGATTGATGTCGGTGTCGTGGTTGCAGAGTTCGCAGCACTTGCTATCGATCCTTACCCGCGCAAGCCGGATGTGGATTTTGCAGAATTTGGAGACGATAAGGTTGTGGAAGACAAAAAGCCATCGCCCTTCGCGGTGCTGAAGGATTGGAAAAAAGACTGAATCCGGTTGGAGATGTCCAATAATTCAGTTGTAAGAGAGCGCGGAAACGGTATTTTCGCGCAAAATTCCACCGCGTTGCGGTAAGAAGGATCAGGGACGAGTGATCAGAATAGCAATTGACGTCATGGGCGGAGATTTTGGCCCTGATGTTGCCATCCCGGGTGCTGCCAAGGCACTGGAGCGGCATACCGATGTAACCTTTCTGCTCTATGGGCAGAAGGCCATATGTGAACCTATTCTCGCGCAATTTCCTACGCTTCGGGACAGATCGCAGTTTTTCGATTGCGAAGTGTCCGTCACCATGGACGAAAAGCCAAGCCAGGCTTTGCGCCGGGGCCGTTATGTGTCGAGCATGTGGCGCGCCATCGAGGCCGTGAAGGTCGGTGAGGCCGATGTGGTCGTGTCTGCCGGCAACACTGGCGCTCTGATGGCCATGGCGAAATTCTGCCTTCGCACCATGGCTCGGGTTGAGCGTCCTGCCATTGCCGGCATATGGCCGACGACACGGGGCGAAAGCATCGTTCTCGATGTGGGTGCGACGATTGGTGCGGACGCACAGCAACTGCTCGATTTCGCCATCATGGGCGGTGCCATGGCCCGTGCGCTTTTCGATATCGACCGTCCGACGGTTGGCCTTCTCAATGTTGGCACCGAAGAGGTGAAGGGCCAGGAAGAAGTTCGCGAGGCGGGCCGCCTGATCCGTGAAGCCGATCTCGGCACCATCGATTATCGCGGCTTTGTTGAAGGCAACGACATTGGCAAGGGTACTGTCGATGTGGTGGTGACCGAAGGCTTTACCGGCAACATTGCCTTGAAGGCGGCCGAAGGAACAGCCCGGCAGATCAACACGCTGCTGCGTGAAGCGATTTCCCGTAGCTTCATTGCAAAGATTGGCTATATCCTCGCGAAAAGCGCCTTTGATGCGCTGCGTGAGAAGATGGACCCGCGCAAGGTCAATGGCGGCGTGTTCCTTGGATTGAATGGCATTGTCATCAAAAGCCATGGCAGTACGGATGCGATGGGCTTCGCCGCTGCGATCGATGTCGGTTATGATATGGCCCATAATGGCCTGACAGCTAAAATAGAAAATGACTTGAAAGCATACCACGCAAGACGTCTTCCGCCTCCGGCACCCGAAGCACTCGTTGTTGATGAGGAAATTTAGATGATGCGCTCGATTATACGAGGTTACGGTGCCGCGCTGCCAAAGCGCGTCATGACGAACAAGGACATTGAAGCAATCGTAGAGACCACGGACGATTGGATCGTTCAGCGCACCGGCATCAAGCAGCGCTACATTGCAGGCGAGGGCGAAACCACATCGTCGCTCGGCGAGCTGGCTGCGCGCGCAGCCCTCGAGAATGCCGGTATCAAGCCTGATGATATCGATCTCATTATCGTCGCGACGTCCACGCCAGACAACACATTCCCAGCCACCGCTGTGAACATTCAGAGCCGCCTTGGCATTACAAGCGGTTTTGCGTTCGACGTTCAGGCCGTCTGTTCCGGCTTCGTCTATGCCATGGCGACGGCAGACCTCTACATTCGCGGCGGTATGGCGACGCGCGTTCTGGTCATCGGCGCGGAGACATTTTCGCGTATTCTCGACTGGACCGACCGGACGACCTGCGTTCTGTTCGGCGATGGCGCTGGCGCTGTCGTCCTTGAAGCGGGCGAGGGTGAGGGCAAGACCTCTGATCGCGGCATTCTGACATCCAATCTACGCTCCGACGGTTCGCACAAGGACAAGCTTTATGTCGACGGCGGGCCATCCACGACCGGAACCGTGGGCCATCTGCGCATGGAGGGCCGCGAGGTTTTCAAACACGCTGTGGGCATGATCACGGACGTGATCGAGGCTGCATTCGAAGCGACCGGCACAACGGCGGATGATCTCGACTGGTTGGTGCCGCATCAGGCAAACCGCCGTATCATCGATGGTTCTGCAAAGAAACTCGGTATTCCCGCAGAAAAGGTCGTGATCACTGTCGATCAGCATGGCAACACATCAGCGGCTTCCATTCCGCTTGCGCTGGCTGCGGCTGCTTCCGATGGCCGCATCAAAAAGGGCGATCTGGTTATGCTTGAAGCCATGGGTGGTGGTTTCACCTGGGGCGCCGTTCTGCTGCGCTGGTAAAGTTTGGTTTATGAAGGCCGGTAAACCATTGCCACTATTAATGGAAATGCCTAAACGATTCTGGAAACTTTGCTTGACCGGTTGCGACAAGGGCAATAATCTCTGAGTGGTTCAGCAAAATAAAAGAGAGCGGTGCGGGGAAATATGGCCGGGAAAACAGTGACACGTGCGGATCTAGCCGAGTCTGTGTTTCGAAAAGTGGGGCTGTCCCGAACCGAATCCGCCGAACTGGTTGAAACCGTCATCGACGAAATCTGCAACGCGATCACGCGCGGTGAGGTCGTCAAGCTTTCCTCCTTCGCAACGTTTCAGATCCGCGAAAAGAATGAGCGCATCGGCCGCAATCCGAAGACTGGCGAAGAGGTGCCCATTTCCCCTCGCCGTGTCATGACATTCAAGGCGTCCAACGTGCTCAAACAGCGCATTCTCAAGGCGCACGCAGCTCGCAAGGCCAAGCAGAAGCCCCAAAAACCCGGCGCCTGAACTTCGCACTCGTGATCTCGCGGAGCGTTCTGCACGCAGAGATTCCCATCTTCTTGTGAAAACAGTTGAATTTCAACCGACAAGCCGTTGAAATAAGGTCGATTCGCATCATACCGTGCATCGTGTTTTTGAATCCTGCCTCTGGTTTGGATGGGAGTTGATCTTGGATAAAAGCCCCGACGCGTTTCGGACAATCAGTGAAGTTGCAGATGATCTTGACCTGCCGCAACACGTCTTGCGCTTTTGGGAAACGCGTTTTCCGCAGATCAAGCCCATGAAGCGAGGCGGTGGTCGGCGCTATTATCGCCCTGATGATGTCGACTTGCTGAAAGGTATTCGTCATCTTCTGTATGACCATGGTTACACTATCAAGGGCGTACAGAAGCTGTTGAAGACAAATGGCAACCGCTTCGTTTCGGCGATCGCATCAGGCGATATGGCGACGATGGAAGCCATTATGGCGACAAGCGGAGAGACCGTAGAGCCACGTGTTGCGGGTGGGGAGGAGGACGACGTTGTCGGCCGGCCCAAAGCAAAGCCGAGCGGTCGCTTCTTCGGCTTCGGCGGTGCTGGAGACGATACCCCGGAAATCTCCATCGGCAAGTCCAGCATCAGCAAGGACGACCGAGCCCTTTTGCAAGAAGCCTTATTTGATCTGCTGGAGTGCAAGCGGCTGCTGGATCAGGTGCGTTGATTTTCGTTAGCGCTTGTGGATAACCCATTTTTTTGATCCGCATTTATTTCAAATGCCAACCTTTCAGAAACTCCTTGGGCCGATAATGCGCTTCCAAGCATGTCTCGTACGCTGCAGTGCGGTTTACGAAATAGCCACGCGTTAAAAAGCGAATTCAAGGCTCGTTGCGGAAACATACGCGCGGCGTGTCGTAGACCAAGGAGTTTCGCCATGAGCAAGAGAAAACCCGCCACCCGCCGCCGCTCTTCCGCCAAATCCGGCGGTTCAGGCGTTTGGTCCTGGATGTTGCTTTTAGGCGTGGCGGTCGGCGGCATTCAGGTTTACGAGCACCGCGACAGTCTTCTGCCGCACCTAAAAGGCACGGTCGCCTCCGTCTCCAAGACAGTTTCACCGCCCTCCAAACCCGCAACACGCGAGGAGGCCTCCGAGCGGCAGAGAGCAGCACCGACGCAGACCGTCGCACTTCCTGCCAGTGGGGCTCCTATTCCACCTCGTGCTATTGCCATGCCATCGGGTTCATCGGCAACGCAGATGGCATCCGCGACCCTGCCTGCGCCCCGCCCACAGGTGCAGACCGTCTCTCTGACGGAGAAGCCGGGGACTTTCGCGTTTTGCGGCCGGTCCGGCCTCAACAATTGCGTGGCTGATGGCAACACCTTCTGGATGAAGGGTGTGAAGATGAAGCTCTCGGGCATCGATGTGCCGAACACGGATCAGGCTCGCTGCCTTGAGGAACGTCAGAAGGGCTTCACAGCAAAGGTCCGCTTGCGCGACATGCTGAACGCTGGCGGCTTCCAGGTCGCATCTGCGGGCGGCGCATCCACGCTGTCGAGATCAGGTGTCTCCTTCGCCGACCAGCTCGTGCGCGAAGGCCTGGCGCGTCGGGCCGGTGCTGCAAGCCAGTCCTGGTGTGGTTAAATCACGCCTTGCATCATGAGCCCCGTTGACCGCAGCCGCCTGCGCTGTGTAGATAAAACCGCAAGCGGACGTGGCGGAATCGGTATACGCAGCAGACTTAAAATCTGCCGACCCATGGTCTTGCGGGTTCAAGTCCCGCCGTCCGCACCATAAATTCATTGATGTTTGGCACATTTGTCTGCTGTATTTCACGTCATCTCGATGAGATAGAGCGGCTAGATCCCACCTGTTTTTTGTTCCCAATAGGGGAACATCACTTGTTCCCCTATTGGGAACGTGCTATTGCGTAGTCATGCAGATCATTGCGAAGTCCACGTTGAAGCAGTTCTGGCAGCGCCATGCGCAAGCCGAAACGCCCTTGAAAGCGTGGTATGCAATTGTCAGCAAGGCGGCGTGGAGCGGACCTGCTGATGTGAAGGCAATGTTTGGATCGACCGTTGACTTTGTGTCGGATAACCGCATCATTTTTGACATTTCAGGCAACAAATATCGGCTGATTGTCCATGTTGCCTATCCTTACAAGCGCATCCTGATCAAATTTGTCGGCACTCATAAAGACTACGATCAGATTAACCCGGAGATAGTGTGATGGATGACATCCGCGCCATCAGAAATGATGATGATCTCGCATCGGCCATTGCGACGATCAGCCCTTATTTTGATAATCCGCCGGAGTTCGGAACACCTGAAGCGGACCGGTTTGATATCCTGTCCACACTTATAGAAGCATATGAGGACAAGCATCATTCGATCGACATGCTAGAGCCCGTAGAGCTCATAAGGTCTCATATGGAAATGACCGGGCGCACCCAGGGCGATCTGGCAACGCTTTTCGGTTCGCGACCGCGTGCATCTGAAGTTCTGAACAAGAAGCGGGCGCTCACCGTCGACATGATTTACAAGCTTCAGAACGAATGGGGAATTCCAGCTGATTGCCTTGTCCAACCATACCATCTTGCGGTTCAGGAGCGGCGGTCCGCTTGAGGTCGATGCTGTCCTAACCCTTCCAGAACAACGGCATCAGCAGCACGAGCACGGTCAATATCTCCAGACGTCCAAGCAGCATCATCACCGATAGCAGGTAGAGCGCTGGGTCACTGATGGTGGAGAAGTTCCCTGCGGGACCGATGATGGGCCCGATCCCGGGGCCGACATTGCCGAGCGCGGTGGCGACAGCAGACGTTGCCGTCAGGAAGTCGTAGCCCATCGCGCTCATGGCGAGGCTGCCGCCGATCCACAGCGCGATGAAGCAACTGATGAACAGAAACACATTGCGGATGGTTTCAGCATCAACGATCTGGTTGCCGTAGCGAACGGAATAAACGGCGTCCGGGTAGAGCAGCTTCTTCAAGCCGGTTTTGACGACGTTGAACACGATGACGAAGCGGTATGCCTTGATGCCGCCAGCGGTCGAGCCGGAACAGCCGCCCATGAAGGTGGCAAAGAAGGCGACGACCACGACGAAGGGTCCCCATAGCGTGTAATCGTCGCTGGCAAAGCCGCCGGTGGACAGGATCGACGTCATGTTGAAGAAGGAATGGCTGAGTGCGATGTCGAGCGGCACGCCGTTCGTCATGTGGTGATAGATGCCGACCGCGAGCGAGATTGCGCAGAGATAGCCGATGAACACGCGGATTTGCGGATCGTGAAGAATGTCCAGCCGACCGCGGATCGCCAGCAGGATCATGACGGAGAAGGGCAGGCTTCCCAGAATGAGGAAGAACGTCGCGATCCACAGCAGCGCGACGTTATCGCCGAAAAAGGCGAAGGATGCGTCATGGGTGGAAAAGCCGCCGGTGGCTATGGCCGACATGGCATGATTGAGCGCATCGAAACGCGTCATGCCTGCAAAGTCGAAAGCGATGGTGCAGGCAAGCGTCATCATGACATAAATGCCGACGAAGGCTTTGGTGAAGCTGGCCAGCCGCGCAAAGGGCCGGTCATTGGCGGTGTCGGATGATTCCATGCGGAAGAACGTCATGCCGCCGACGCGCAACAGCGGCAAAATGAAGAGGCCAAGCGCCACAATACCGATACCGCCAAGCCAGCACAGCAGTGACCGCCAGAGGAGAATGCCCTGGGGTGCGTTGTCCAGCCCGGAAATCACCGTCGAACCGGTGGTGGTGATGGCCGAGATCGACTCGAACAGGGCTTGCGCAAATGTCAGCCCCAATTCGGAGAGATAGAGTGGTACGGCACCGATCAGCGAGAAGACGAGCCAGAGAACGTTGACCAGCAGAAAGCCGAATCTTCTATTGAAGGTCGGCATTGGACCGCGCGTGGCCAGCGCACAAGCGAGCGCCAGGCCGCCGCACATGAAACCCGATATTGCGAACACCGCCCAATCGCTGTTGCCATAATAGAGATCGGCCATGGCGGGTATGAACATAGCCGTCGCCATGTAGATCCCGAAGACCGATGCGATATAGACGACTGCGCGCAAAAGGTTGGCGTTCAATAAATGGAACCTTGATCGAGTGAAGCGTACCGAAGTTGCGCAAAGAGTCTTTGTAACAAGCGTTTTCCTATGGCATAGCGGGTGCCATCGTGAAATTCAATGGATTGAAAATCGTGGATAAAGTGCTTGTAGAGGCCGCAAGGCGGGAAATTCGGGAATTGTTTCCCGAAACGCCGTTGCAGTTGAATGAACATCTCAGCCGCCGGTATGGCGCCGAGATTTGGCTGAAGCGTGAAGACCTCACGCCCGTTCGTTCCTACAAGATTAGAGGCGCGTTCAATTTTCTCCGCAAGGCCGTCGCCACCACGGGCAAGGACAGGATCTTCGTCTGCGCGTCGGCTGGCAACCACGCGCAGGGTTTTGCCTTCGCATGCCGGCACTTCGGTGTGCACGGCGTTGTCTTCATGCCGGTGACGACACCGCAACAGAAGATCGACAAGACCCGCATCTTCGGTGGCGAGTTCATCAAGATCAGGCTGATTGGCGATATATTCGACCAGTGCTATGCGGCGGCCCGCAAGCATGTCGAAGAGACCAATGGCTACATGGTCTCTCCGTTCGACCATAAGGACATCATCGAAGGGCAGGCAACGGTTGCTGCCGAGATCGTCGATCAGTTGCCTGATAATGTCGCGCCTGACATGGTCATCATGCCGGTTGGTGGTGGTGGTCTTGCTTCTGGCATGACGGGTTTTCTGGCTGGGAAAGTGGCCAGCGAAAACTTCATCTTCTGTGAGCCTGTCGGCGCGCCAAGCCTCAAGAAGAGCCTTGAAGCGGGTCACGCGGTCACGGTCGCCAACGTCGATAATTTCGTGGATGGTGCAGCCGTTGCGCGCATCGGCGATCTGAATTTCGAGGCGTTGCAGCGTTTTCGCGCAGATCAGGTCGAACTCGTTCCGGAGAATGCGATCTGCGTGACGATGATCGAGATGCTCAATCTTGAAGGTCTGGTGCTGGAGCCTGCCGGTGCGCTTTCGATTGCCGCGCTGGAACAGCTCGGTCGGGAGAAGCTGGAAGGCAAGCGCGTGATCTGCGTCGTGTCAGGCGGCAATTTCGATTTCGAGCGTCTGCCGGACGTGAAAGAACGCGCCATGCGTTACACCGGCGTGAAGAAATACTTCATCCTGCGCCTGCCGCAGCGCCCCGGCGCCCTGCGCGATTTCCTCAATCTTCTGGGGCCCGATGATGACGTTGCGCGTTTTGAATATCTAAAGAAGTCCGCACGCAACTTCGGCTCTATTCTGATCGGCATCGAAACCACGGAGCCTGAGAATTTCAGCGGCCTGTTCGAACGTCTCGAAGACGCAGGGTTGGGATATGAGGATATCACCGAAAACGAAATCCTCGCCAATCTCATCATCTGATTGCGGCATATGATCAGGCAGGGTGGTTTTCGAACCATGCTGCGGACAGGAAACCAGGAAGGTAGACCATGGCTTCATTCTTCTCGAAACTCTTCTCCGCTTTCGGCTCGTCTCCATCGGATGACGCGCCAAAGAAGACCGAAGCGTCGGAGGGGCATCCCTACAAGGATTGCGTCATCTATGCGACGCCGATGAAAGAGGGCGGACAATTCCGCCTTGCGGGACGGATCGAAAAGACGGTGGGCGACGAAACTCTGGTTCACGAGTTCGTCCGTGCCGATGTCTTCACCAGCCATCAAGATGCTGTCGACTTTGCGGTCCGCAAGGCGCAGCTGATCATCGATCAGAGCGGTGCGACGTTGTTTGCGGACAAAAAATAACGGCCGCGAGACGCTCGCGACCGTTATGAGAACTGATGAAGGCGGCGCTACAAAAGCGCCGCTTTTTTATTAAGCAGCCTTGGCCAGTTCTTCGACCTTGGCAGACGCAGCGGCAAGCGCCTTTTCGGCGGCTTCAGGACCGAAGGCCAGGCCTTCGATACGAACGACTTCAACGTCGGTCATGCCCATGAAGCCCAGAACGGTCTTAAGGTAAGGAACGGCGTGTTCCAGCGGTGCTGCTGGGCCTTCCGAGTAAACGCCAGCAGACGACAGAACAATGTAGACCTTCTTGCCCGTTGCAAGGCCGACAGGGCCAGACTCGGTGTAGGTGAAGGTCAAGCCAGCGCGTGCAATGACGTCGATCCAAGCCTTAAGGCCGGAATAGATGTTGAAGTTGATGAGGCCGGTGCCGATGACGATGGTGTCGGCTTCCAGCAGTTCTGCGACCCGTTCGTCGGAATTCTTGGCCGCAGCAGCCTCTTCCGCGTTGCGATCAGCCGGTGCCTTGCGAATGGCTGCGGTGGTCACTGTGTCCAGATGCTTGATCGGGTTCTGGCCAAGATCGAGGTGGGTGATCGTGCCGTTCGTCTGCGCCTGAAGCTTGGCCGCGAGGTCGCCGGCAAACTTGTTGGACAGGGATTCGCCAGCGCGTGGGCTGGAGGTAACGAGAAGAATCTTCGACATTTGAAATATCCTTATATCAATTTTGAAGGTCGGATGGAGCAGGGGAACCCGATCGTTGCCGCTTGTATCGGTCAATGTTGTCATCTAGAAAACTGTGATAATATGGAAGTGACCTATCGAAAAACTGGATGGACCATGGAAGCCAACCCCACGCTGGACCAATTGCAGGTGTTTCTTTCCGTTGCCGAAACCGGCAGTTTTTCGGCGGCGTCCCGGGCCTTGAACCGGGCGCAATCGGTTGTCAGCTACAGCATCGCCAATCTCGAGGCACAGCTCGAGGTCACCCTGTTCGAGCGCAACGGCGTTCGCCAGCCCAAGCTGACAGAAGAAGGGGCGGCGATGCTGGAACATGCACGCCGCATCATCGCCGGTCTTCAGGATTTGAGAGCCCGTGCCAAAGGTTTGAAACAGGGGTTGGAAGCGGAAGTCACGCTTGCCATCAGTACCATGGTGCCTGCGGAGGCCGTGGTGGCGGTGCTTCGGGATTTTCGGGTGCAGTTTCCAACCGTCGCGCTGAACCTCAGTGTCGGCGAACTGGGCATGGTCATGGAGATGGTGCTGAACCGCAAGGCGGGCATCGGCATCGGCGGTGCCATGTTCCATCAGGATGACGGCCTGGTCATCGACAAGGTGGGTCACTCTTTCATGATCCCGGTTGCGGCGGCCGACCATCCTCTGGTGCTTTTGAACCGACCGCTGACGCTTGCGGACGTGCGCGAAGAGGTGCAACTTGTGGTGACAGACACATCGGGCCTGACCAAAGGCAGGGACTTCAATGTCTTGTCCTATAAGAAATGGCGCGTCAGCGATATCGCTACCAAATATCAGTTGATCAAAGGTGGTCTCGGCTGGGGAGGGCTTCCGGCGTCTGTGGTTCGCAACGATATCATCAATGGTGATCTGAAAGCGCTGGAGCTGGATTCCTACGAAGGCGGCGAATACCCGCTCTATGCCCTGCACAAGGCCGATACGCCCTGCGGCCCGGCGGCGACATGGCTGGTGGATGCGTTTCATCAACGCCTGTCCCAGTGCCCTGACAATCAGACATTTCTCGCCCACCTCACGCCGAGCCCAGAGACTGGTCTTCGCGACGCTGCGGAATAAACCGTACCGTACCGAACCGTACTGTTTTGCTGCAAGGTGACAGTGACAGGCAGGCGGCTTTGGAGTAAAAGCCTTGCAAAAGCGAAGAGCGGGGCTCATTGCCTCGCAGGATAAAACCTTCGTGTGAGAAAAATCGAGGAATAAGCAGATGCCAGTTTATCGCTCCAGAACGACAACCCACGGCCGCAACATGGCCGGTGCGCGTGGCCTTTGGCGCGCCACCGGTATGAAGGATGGCGACTTCGGTAAGCCGATCATCGCTGTCGTCAACTCGTTCACGCAGTTCGTGCCGGGCCACGTCCACCTGAAGGACCTCGGTCAGCTTGTGGCGCGCGAGATCGAGGCTGCTGGCGGTGTTGCCAAGGAATTCAACACGATTGCGGTCGATGACGGTATCGCCATGGGCCATGATGGCATGCTCTATTCGCTGCCATCGCGCGAAATCATTTCCGACAGCGTCGAATACATGGTCAATGCGCATTGCGCCGACGCGATGGTCTGCATCTCCAATTGCGACAAGATCACTCCCGGCATGCTGAGTGCCGCCATGCGCCTCAACATCCCTGCCGTTTTCGTATCCGGTGGACCGATGGAAGCGGGCAAGGTGGTTCTGCATGGCAAGACCGTGACCCTCGACCTCGTTGACGCGATGGTGGCTGCTGCCGATGACACGCTGACCGATGAAGAAGTCGATACGATCGAGCGCGCCGCATGTCCGACCTGCGGTTCATGCTCCGGCATGTTCACTGCCAATTCCATGAACTGTTTGACGGAAGCACTGGGCCTTGCCTTACCAGGCAACGGTTCCACGCTCGCCACACACTCTGACCGCAAGCGCCTGTTCGTCGAGGCCGGTCACCTGATCGTCGATCTGGCCCGCCGCCATTACGAACAGGATGACTACACCGTCCTGCCGCGCTCCATCGCGACCAAGGCAGCGTTCGAAAACGCCATTGCGCTGGACATCGCCATGGGTGGATCCACCAACACCGTGTTGCATATTCTGGCAGCGGCCCATGAGGGTGAGGTCGATTTCACCATGGAAGACATCGACCGCATGTCGCGCCGGGTGCCGTGCCTTTCCAAGGTCGCGCCTGCCAAGAGTGACGTGCATATGGAAGACGTCCACCGCGCAGGTGGCATCATGCGTATTCTGGGTGAGCTGGACCGCGGTGGTCTCATCAACCGCGATTGCTACACGGTGCATGAACCGACGCTGGGCGATGCCATCGACCGCTGGGATATTACCCGCACCAACAGTGAAACCGTGCGCCAGTTCTTCAAGGCCGCCCCCGGTGGCGTGCCGACGCAGGTTGCCTTCAGCCAGTCCTCGCGCTGGGATGAGCTGGATACCGACAGCGACAATGGCGTTATTCGCTCCGTCGAAAAGCCGTTCTCCAAGGATGGCGGTCTGGCCGTGCTCTACGGCAACATCGCGCTGGATGGCTGCATCGTAAAGACGGCAGGCGTTGACGAGTCGATCCTGAAATTCAACGGCGTTGCTGTCGTTTACGAAAGCCAGGACGCTGCGGTGAAGGGCATTCTGTCCAACGAAGTCAAGGCAGGCGATGTCGTCGTTATCCGCTACGAAGGCCCCAAGGGTGGTCCGGGCATGCAGGAAATGCTGTATCCAACCAGCTACCTCAAGTCCAAGGGTCTCGGCAAAGCCTGCGCTTTGATCACCGACGGCCGTTTCTCTGGCGGTACATCCGGTCTCTCCATCGGCCACGCTTCTCCGGAAGCGGCGCAGGGCGGAGCCATCGGCCTTGTGCGCAACGGCGACGCCATCGAAATCGATATCCCCAACCGCACGATCAACCTCAAGGTCCCAGACTCTGAAATGGCCGCGCGCCGCGCAGAGCAAGATCAGTTGGGCTGGAAGCCAGCGGAACTGCGCAAGCGTAACGTGACGACGGCGCTCAAAGCCTACGCCGCATTTGCTTCCAGCGCTGACCGTGGTGCTGTGCGCATTCTGCCGGAGTAAGGCTTAACCTTGACTGTCATCCTCGGGACAAGCCCGAGGATGACAGTCGTGATGAAGACAAGTTTTGTAATTCGTAACGACGCAAAGATACGACCTTCTTTCGCTGCGCACAGAACGACTGCATCCTCCCGACATCATTGAAACCAAGCTTCTCCATCAAACGGCAGGATGCCCTGTTGTCGCTGATCGGGTTTGCATGAAGCGTGTTGACCTTCATGTGTGTGAAAGCATGGTGGATGACCAGCCTGCTGGCTTCTTCGCCACACCCTGTTGCCCATGCGCTGCGGCCCAGCCATAGGCCGAATTCACCAGATAAACCGACGAGACCAATCAATCGACCGTTGTCGATGGCCCAGACGGGCGATTTCTTTTTCCGCAACCGCAAAATCAACCGTCGCGCGTCGTGAATGGTGACGGGATATGACGAGCGCAGGAGATTGCGCAGCACCAGTGGATCGTTGGTGATCCGCGCCAGTTGAGGCGCATCGGTTATGTCGAACGGTCGAAGAACGAGACGTTCGGATGTCAACCGGGGCACTTGTTTGTAGGAGGATCGCATGTGTCTGAGCATGGACAATTCGGCTGCCGATGCCAACCGTATTTGGAAACGGGGAACCGCATCTTTGCAGCCACGTTGCCAGACAGTGAGAAAACAGGATTCGAAAACCAATGAAACGTGCAATCGTAACCGGCGGTGCCGGTTTGATCGGAACCGGTATCATCGAGGCTCTTTTGAAAGATGGCTGGACCGTCGCTTCTTTTGATATCACGGAGAGCAACACGAAGGCGCAGCACATCCATTGCGATGTGGGTGATGAAGCGTCCGTCCTTAAGGCCTTCCGACAGCTTGGCTGGAGCGGACTGGAGCTTCTCGTCAACAATGCCGGTATCGCTGGACCCAACACCGGACCGATTCATGAATTGTCGCTCGCTGATTGGCGCACGGTAACCGACAGCCATCTGACCGGTGCGTTTCTGATGACGAGGTCGGCGGTTCCGTTGATGGGCGAGGGGGCCAGCATCGTCAACATGGCCTCCACGCGCGCCTTCATGTCGGAGCCGGAGACGGAAGCCTATGCGGCATCCAAGGGCGGGTTGGTTGCACTGACCCACGCATTGGCGGTCAGCCTCGGCCCGACCATTCGCGTCAACGCCATCGCGCCTGGTTGGATCACCAGTGATACAGGTCTGCGCAAAGAAGACAACGAGCAACACCCGGTGGGCAGAGTAGGCCGCCCGGAGGACGTCGCAGATGCCGTTGCCTACCTTGCTGGCGCAGGCTTCATGACCGGGCAGGTTCTGGTGCTGGACGGAGGCATGACGAAGAAGATGATTTACGAAGACTAGTCGCTCGAAAATGATTCAATGCGCTACCAGACTGATTCAATAAAGCGTTGGAAGTCGTTGTTTGCGTGCGATTGTCACGTGTGAAAGAGGTCACAAACGAGTGAGGGGGCCTTCTGCTTCTTTCGAAAGGCATTAATTAAGACATCATGAAACGCCGCACAGCACTTGCCCTCATCGCTTCCCTTCCACTCGCTTCTGTCGTCCGCGCGCAGACGCGGGATGGTGTGCCAAAGCTACTCGAAGATGCCGACGCGCTGGATAGTTTGAAGACGGTCATTGTCAGTATCGATGGCAAGGACATCGCCAGCCGCGCCTATCACGGCGCGTCTTTGAATGGCTCGACCAACATCAAGTCCGCGTCGAAATCCATTGTGTCTGCGCTCGTAGGAGTTGCGATCGATCGTAAAATTTTGGAAGGCGTGGATCAGCCGATCGCCTCCGTGTTGCGAACGGATTTTCCACCCAAGCCCGATTCTCGTCTGGAGCAGGTGACGATTGGCAATCTCTTGTCCATGCAATCCGGTCTGGAAAGAATGTCGGGGCCAAATTACGGTCGCTGGGTCTCTAGCCGAAACTGGGTGCGCATGGCGCTCGGTTCCGGTTTTGCAGGCGAGCCCGGCGGTGGAATGCTGTATTCCACAGGGTCTACGCATCTGCTTTCGGCTATCCTCACAAAAGCGTCCGGCAAATCGACGCTGGCCCTAGCGCGTGACTGGTTCTCGCCGCTCGATGGCTTCTCCATTGGCTCGTGGGAGCGCGATCCGCAGGGCATCTATCTGGGTGGAAACCAGATGGCGATGACAGCGCGCTCTCTGCTTGCTTTTGGCGAACTTTATCGTCGCGGCGGCCTCTCGCCCGACGGAGAGCGAATTGTGTCGCAAAACTGGATAGACCAATCCTGGGTCCAGCGCACCAACTCCGTCTTTAACGGCGACGGCTACGGTTATTGCTGGTTCATCAAGGAGATGGCGGGTGAAATGGTTTATTACGCATGGGGCTACGGTGGCCAGATGCTCTACATCGTACCCTCGAAGAAACTGTCGGTGGTGATGACGTCGCGCGAGGAAGCACCATCTGCCCGTACTGGATATCGCAACCGGTTGCACGAGCTAATGGGTGGAATCATTTCAGCGGTTTAAAGCGGTCTGTTGATGTTGAGAAAGGCATCGCCGAGTTTCTTCATGCGCTCATCATAAGCGGTGGTCAGGCAAGCGACGTCAGCGGCGCAGGTCTGGCGGTGTTTCAGCCATTCACTCTGCTGGGTCTTCAGCTCATCGCGCGCACCCATGGCCATCAATTGCGTCAGGATATCGAAGGTCGTCGCCATGCGAACGTCCTGATCGTTCAACGCGCGGTTTTCACAAATCGTCTTTTCGTCTGCGGCTAGGTCTGTCTTTGCGCAATCGAAGCTTGCGGCGCCCACGGGTGATCCATGAGAGTATGAGGCGATAACAATCAACGCAGCAAGACTATGTTTCCTGAAATGCATGTGGATCTCTTTTCCATGATCGGGCTTATAAGTCGTCTAAAGCAGGAAACGTGGCAACTTGTTCCATTCCGTCGTTTAAGCCACAGTCCGTCATGATCTTGCCGCCCTTTGATTTATAGGCTCAAGCGTTATAACTCCATCATATTGATGAGGATGAGGAATCACATGCCGAGCATGTTGAACTATCTAACAACGGGACTGCTGGCGACGATGCTCGTTTTACCGGTTCCGGTGCACGCGCAAGACAATAAAACCGTGCCTGCGAATACCACTGAAATGCAGCTTTCTTTCGCACCGCTGGTGAAGCGAACGGCTGGCGCTGTCGTCAACGTGTACGCAGAACGGCTCGTTCAAAAACGGGCCTCGCCGTTTGCGGGCGATCCATTTTTCGAGCAGTTTTTCGGTCAGCAATCACCGAACCGGACCGAAAAGCAGTCCTCGCTCGGCTCCGGTGTCATTGCCACTGCGAGCGGCCTTGTGGTGACCAACAATCACGTCATCGAGGGCGCTGATGATATCAAGGTGGCGCTTGCCGATGGTCGTGAATTCCCTTCGAAAGTTTTGTTGAAGGATGATCGCCTCGATCTTGCCGTTCTTCAGATCGATGCGAAGGAAGAATTCCCGGTTTTGGCGCTCGGCAATTCCGATGCGACAGAAGTCGGTGACCTTGTTCTGGCCATCGGCAACCCCTTCGGCGTGGGGCAGACGGTGACCAGCGGCATCGTTTCGGCCCTCGCCCGCAACCAGGTGACCCAGGGCGATTTCGGCTTCTTCATCCAGACGGATGCGTCGATCAATCCCGGCAACTCAGGCGGTGCGTTGATGAACATGGCGGGTGAGCTGATCGGCATCAACACGGCGATCTTCTCGCGCGGAGGAGGCTCCAACGGTATCGGCTTTGCCATTCCGGCCAATCTGGTACGCGTCTTCCTCGCCGCTGCCGAAAAGGGCGATACCACCTTCCAGCGGCCCTATGTCGGTGCAACCTTTGATCCTGTGACGTCGGAAGTCGCCGAAGCGCTCGGTCTCAAGCGCGCCCGCGGCGCGCTTGTTGTCGGCGTCGTCAAGGATGGGCCTGCCGAAAAGGCGGGTATCGAGCCGGGGCAGGTGGTGACAGCCGTCAACGGCATTGCTGTGGAACACCCGGATGCGCTGGGGTACCGCCTGACCACAGCTGGAATCGGCAAGTCTGCGACCATCACTCTGATCGACAAGGGCAAAGAGAAAAACGTGACCATCGCGCTCGACGCGGCACCGGAAACGGCACCCCGTGATGAACGCCTGCTGGAGGGACGCAATCCCTTTGCTGGTGCGACAGTCGCCAATCTTTCGCCCAAGCTTGCCGATGAGTTGCGCATGCCGACCAGCACCACAGGTGTTGTCATCATGGATGTGAAGCGCAATTCGCCAGCAGCCCGTGTTGGTTTCCAGCCCAAGGACATCATCGTTTCGCTGAATGGTGCGGATATGACGTCCACCGCCAATGTCGAAAAAGCGCTGGAGGACAATCCCGGCTTCTGGCGTCTGGAAATCATTCGCGATGGTCAGCGTATCCGGCAATTCCTGCGATGAGTGGCGATCTCTTCGCCCCGCAAATTCCAGCGGAGGTCGCCAACCGGCGGCCTTTGGCGGACAGGCTGCGTCCGACCACGCTTGCGGAGGTTACGGGTCAGCCGCATCTGACGGGGGAAGAGGGCGTTCTGCGCCGCATGATCGAGAGCGGCTCACTGGGCTCGATGATTTTCTGGGGCCCTCCCGGCACCGGCAAGACGACGGTTGCGAGGCTTCTATCGGGCGAAGCGGAGCTGGCCTTCGAGCAGATTTCCGCCATATTTTCCGGTGTGGCCGATCTCAAGAAGGTATTTGAGAGTGCCCGCACCCGGCGCATGAACGGGCGTCAGACATTGCTTTTCGTGGACGAAATCCACCGCTTCAACCGTGCCCAGCAGGATAGTTTTTTGCCTGTTATGGAAGACGGCACCATCATTCTCGTCGGTGCGACGACCGAAAACCCATCCTTCGAACTCAATGCGGCTCTTCTGTCGCGCGCCCGGGTGCTGACATTCAAATCGCACGACGAGGAAAGTCTGTCTGAACTCCTGACCCGCGCCGAAAGCGTTGAGGAAAAGCCGCTGCCGCTGACGGACGATGCACGCGCCTCGCTGATCCGGATGGCGGATGGAGATGGGCGTGCAGTTCTGACGCTGGCGGAAGAGGTCTGGCGCGCTGTGCGCAAGGACGAGATCTTCGACACGGAAGGCCTCACTCACATCGTGCAACGTCGTGCGCCGGTTTACGACAAGGCTCAGGATGGCCACTACAACCTCATCTCAGCACTGCACAAATCCGTGCGGGGTTCCGATCCCGATGCGGCACTGTATTATTTGTCGCGGATGCTCGATGCGGGTGAGGACCCGCTCTACCTTGGGCGGCGGTTGGTGCGCATGGCGGTGGAGGATATTGGCCTCGCGGACCCGCAAGCGCTGGTCATCTGCAATGCCGCCAAGGATGCCTATGATTATCTCGGTTCTCCCGAGGGCGAACTGGCTCTGGCGCAGGCCTGCGTTTATCTCGCAACAGCACCCAAATCCAACGCCGTTTACACTGCCTACAAAGCGGCGATGAGGGCAGCCAAGGAGAACGGCTCGCTGTCGCCGCCCAAGCATATTCTCAACGCCCCGACCAAGCTGATGAAGAGCGAAGCCTATGGCGATGGCTATCGTTACGACCACGATGAGCCGGACGCCTTTTCAGGCCAGGATTACTTTCCGGAGAAAATGGGCCGCACAACCTTTTACGATCCGCCGGATCGCGGTTTTGAGCGGGATATTCGCAAGCGGCTCGATTGGTGGGCGAAGCTGCGTCGTGAGCGAAACGGCAAATAGGGCGTGACTAGAGCGTTTCCATTCAACAAGGAAGTGCTCTAGCCCATTGCTCCAGCTTTTTCGCGAACGAGCGTTACGGCACTCGGCGGGAGAATCTTGACCGCCGATTCCGCCAGCGTGTGATGACCTTCGCAGTCCACGATCAGGTGCCAGTGGGATGTTTCGGGAACCGTCACGCGCAGCGGAGATCTTTTCGCCACGCCACCCAGATATTTGAAATCCAGCATTTCGATAAAGCGCTGATAATCACCCGATGTCATCAGTCTAACATTGTTCACCGCGTTCAGCGATACCTCGATGATCGCGCCTGCGCGCAACTCTTTCAGGTCATAATGGGTGAAGGGAAAAGCAGGCACGACCATGGGTTAACCCGTCTGTATAGAAGCGTCCCATAAAGCTACGCTCCTATGATTAACGCTTCCTTTCGAGATTGCCCGGCACAGCCAGTTGCAAAGTATCGCCATGAAAATAGGTGATGAAAAATCTTTGCTCATGTATTTATTGCGAGATTTTCAATCAGACGTCAGCCCGTATTTGGCTGAAGCGGTCACATCGTTATGGCGCGCGATAAGAGGCTGTTCATTTTAGATCTTTAATTCCCTTCTAATCCCGGTTTATTCATCATCAATATTTATCAGCTATCATATTTCATATTATAACAAATGAGGAGGCGACCAGCATGAAGCACCTGACAATTTCGATGCGTCTTTACGCGCTCGTTGCGATGTTTCTTGTCATCATGGCAGCCGCTCTTACATCCAGTTTGTTTGGTAATTACCAGGGAATGGAGCAGGAGCGCAAAGCAGGACTTGAATCGATGACCCAGACAGGTGTCGGTATTCTTGACCAATATTACAAGCTTGAGCAAAGCGGTGCACTGACGCGGGAGGCGGCGCAACAGCAGGCCAAGGCCATCATCGCATCGATGCGCTATGAGAATGGCAGTGGCTACTTCTGGATCAACGACATGGGTCCGACAATGGTCATGCACCCGGTCAAGCCAGAGCTGAATGGAAAAGACCTTTCGACGAACAAGGACCCGAACGGCAAATTTCTGTTCGTAGAATTCGTCAAGACCGTCAAGGCGGGTGGTAAGGGCTTTGTCGATTACTACTGGCCCAAGCCGGGTTCTCCCGATCCGGTTGAGAAGTTTTCACACGTTGCCGGCTTTGCGCCCTGGGGCTGGATTGTGGGTACCGGCGTTTATGTGGATGATCTGCAGGCTGCATTCTGGGGAGAAGCGCTTTGGGTTGCGGGACTGTGCATGTTGAGCGCTATCATCGTTCTTGTTGCTGCGACCTTTGTTGTCGGCGGCGTAACGCGGCCGATTGCACGCCTCAAGCAAAGCATGCGTAGCATCGCGGATGGCGACGGGAACGCGCAAGTGCCCTTCACCGATCGCCGAAACGAAATCGGTGCCATGGCAAAAACGCTTCTGGTTCTGAGAGACTCCGTTAATGAGCGCACCCAGTTGCAGGTCCGTGAGGCCGAACAGCAACACGCGCTCGAAGAGAGCCGCCGCAGCAACGAGGAAGCCGTCCACGCTGCGTCCCACCAGCAAGCGCGTGCCATGGCTGAACTCGCACAGGCGCTTGAGCGTCTCGCAAAGGGTGATCTCACCGTTCAGGTTGGTTCTATCGGTCACGAATATGAAAAGCTGCGGACTGATTTCAACAGCGCAGTGGGCGAATTGCACACCGTTATCGGTGCCATTGCCAAGACCAGCCATGTCGTCAACGACAGCGCCTCCGATATCAGCCAAGCCACTGGCAACCTTTCCAAGCGCACGGAACAGCAGGCAGCAGCCCTGGAAGAAACAGCCGCTGCGCTGGATCAGATCACATCGACCGTTCGCACAGCGTCTGACCGTGCCAACGAAGCGCGCCAGATGGTAACCGAGACGAAGAGCAGCGCTGGTCGTTCCGGTGATATCGTCCGCAATGCGGTGGATGCCATGAACCGCATCGAAGACTCTTCCAAGAAGATCGGTCAGATTATCAGCGTCATCGACGAGATCGCGTTCCAGACCAATCTGCTGGCCCTCAATGCCGGTGTCGAAGCTGCACGAGCAGGCGAGGCCGGTCGCGGTTTTGCGGTTGTTGCACAGGAGGTCCGTGAGCTTGCTCAGCGTTCCGCCAACGCCGCCAAGGAGATCAAGTCGCTCATTAACAGCTCGGCTGAGCATGTCGGTAGCGGCGTGTCGCTTGTCCGCTCTACGGGTGATGCGCTGGATGAAATCATGGTTCTGGTCAATCGCGTCGATGGTCATGTCAACACGATTGCAACAGCGGCTCGCGAGCAGGCAACCGGTCTTCAGGAGATCAATACCTCCGTCAATCATATGGACCAGATGACGCAGCAGAACGCAGCGATGGTTGAAGAAACGACGGCAGCCAGCCAGACACTGGCAGAAGAAAGCCACCAGCTTCGTTCGCTTCTGTCACGGTTCCAGCTCGACGGTGAAACCGCAGGGCAGCGTTTGTCACGCGCGGCTTGATCCCCAGTTTCACGACGCAAGGGCGCCCGCTGAGGGCGCCCTTTTTTTGTTCGGCTGGGCCCCGCATTTCTTGGGGCATGACAGAAATCGTCGCATCATTTCATCCAAAAGCTTTAATTTCGCCCCATTTGCGCTCGCATTAGTTTTGTCTTTCTTGTTCGATACGACGTTTTTGATGAGGAGATAGGAATGCCATCCACGCCGCTATCCGAGCTTTCCGGCTCACGCGCCATGGCTCAGGACAACGCGCTACAGCTTTTTCCGCTTAAAAGCGGCCCTCATTTTGGCGATGCCAGCCTTTCACACGGGGCAAGCGGGGTCGTCTTCACAGGCTTCACCAGAGATGCGAACCTCGATAACGATGCTTTCTCGTGCTGCGGAAGCTACACGCTGCGAAACTCCGTTCATGCCGCGATTGCTGGTACCACGTCGGATGGCTGCACCGTTTTCGCACTGAAAAGCGTCATAGACCGTCGACCATGTCTCGCCGTCGGCGGCTTTGATCGTGACGGAAAGCCAGTCGAGTTAACGAACGCACAGTTCGAACAGGTGACGGCGCCACTGTTCAACTTCGCCAGCAATGTTTCGCCTATCCTGGGAAGTGAACCGGCACCCGGTATTCAGCTTCGCAACGGCAATTCGACCTATGGCTTCCAGTATAATGCGCGTAGTGAGCGTTATATCTTCAACTACAACAATCGTTTCGCGGATGGTTTTCATAGCAGCGGTCCGTCCGATTTCGAGGCCACGCGCAATCTGTCGGTTGAGTATGATGGCCGCCGTGTGTCCAAGCTCAGCGCGGGTGGCAGTCTGCGCCAGATGGATCAATCAGTTTCGGCTAGCGCTTTTCAGGATCTGACGTCGCGCGGTTTCGAGACAACGTTGCAAAAAGGAAAAGCCACCGCCTCCATTGCCAAGACCTATATTGGCGATGAGCAGACGCGCAAGATCGGCATTGGCTACGACCGGACGTCAGTTTCCCGCGAAAACACGTCTGGTGGCAAGGTGACGGAGCGGCTTGAACACCGTCTTGACGATGTGACGCTGGAAGTCTCGCGCACGCGGGATCGCGAAAGAGGCACGGAATATATGTTGACCTTCAAATTCAAGCTACCCTGAGCGGCAGGAGAAAGACAATTCATCAATTACAAGAGCCGGGCAACCCACAGGTTGTCCGGCTTTTTTTACCCAACCAATCGTCCATCAGTATCCGGGTGTACGCACATACGGTTCGTTTACCAAATTTCTTTAAGATTTGATTCGATTGCCGCGCTTTGCGGCCGCTGACGGTACGGGTTCTGGTATGGCGTATGTTTCCCTTCCGCGTCGCATCGTGACGTTGCTGACGATCTCCACGGTGATCGTGTCCTGTTCGGCCGAGGGGCTCGTGCCGCCCGCCGAGGTGGATGGCTCCACACGCGTCAGTTCCATTCGTTCTTCGCACCAGCAAAATTACAGCGCACCGCCTGCAAGGGTCGCTGCGACCCAGCCCGAAAGCGATTACGCGCCTTTATCCCAGCCCATGCCCGAGCAACCTGCTTCACGCGATCCGTTATTGCAGGCGGGTGCTGGTGAACAATATTCAACGCTGGACGCCCAGCAGCAGCGTTTGGGTGGCGAGAGTGCTGGTGTTGCGCCGCAGCCATCGAGCGAGATGGCCGAAGGCGAGGGTGGCGTCAATATGGATGACGGCCTGGGCGTTGCGCCGGTTCGCGGCCTTGCCGAGGAGCAGGACATGGAGGTTTCTGGCGGCCAGTCCAGCCAGCCCATGGGTGATGAGACGCAGAGCCAGATGCCGATGTCTCCCGCTCCACGCAGGCAGTCTGCCAGCCAATCCCGTCTCATTCCACTACCCGGTGAAGGCCAGCGCCAGCGCCAACCGGTGCAGGACGTGGCGATGCTGATGCCGGAAAACCCCGCTCAGGAACGTCGCATGTCGTCACCGCCAGGCATGATGCCGCAATCTGAAGTGTCGTGTCGGTCTGAACTGCGCAGGCTGGGTGTTGCGTTTCGTGACGTTGCGCGCGTGTCCGACGGTCCGACCTGTGGCATCGATTATCCGATTGAACTGTCGGGCCTTGCCAGCGGGGTGGCGATCCGGCCTGCCGTCAAGCTCAACTGTCAGGTCACGCTCGCCTTTGCCAAATGGGTGAAATTTGAACTCGTGCCGTCCTCGCGTTTCCGGTACCTGTCCGGTGTCGAGCGGATCACACCGATGGGTGGTTATTCCTGCCGCAAAATGAATTCGCGTTCCAGCAATCCATGGTCCGAACATGCGCGTGGAAACGCCATCGATATCGGCACGATCACGCTGAAGAACGGCAAGGAAATCGATGTGCGCTCGAAGAACTTTTTCGCCTTTCGCGAGAAGGGCTTGCTGAAAGCTGTGCGCAGCGACAGCTGCAAATATTTCTCGACGGTGCTTGGTCCAGGCAGCGATCCCAACCATTGGAATCACTTCCATTTCGATCTGCGCACACGCAAATCCGGTTACCGCCACTGCAGTTGAGTATGATCTGCTAAGCTGCACTTAAATTGGGGTATGATATCGCAGCGGGGATGGCTTTTGAGCAATCTGGAACCTATATGCTGTCCAACAAGATTGTGTTGAAAGATGTCTCATGAACTCTCCCCAAACGCCAATCGTTTCCATCCAGAACCTGACGAAGTCCTACGCCAACGGCTTTCAGGCCCTCAAGGGTGTCACGCTTGATATCTACAAAGGTGAAATCCTTGCGCTTCTCGGTCCGAACGGTGCGGGTAAGACAACGCTGATTTCCATCATCTGTGGTCTGGTCAATCCCGGTGAAGGTCGAGTTCTGGTGGGCGGCCACGATGTCGTCGGTGATTTTCGCAAGACGCGCGAGCTTATCGGGCTCGTGCCGCAGGAATTGACGACGGACCAGTTCGAAACCGTTTTAAACACGGTGTCATTTTCGCGCGGGCTGCACGGGAAGAAGAAGAACCCGGAACTGATCGAGAAAATTCTCAAGTCGCTGTCGCTCTTCGACAAGAAGGATAACATGCTGCGCGAGCTGTCCGGTGGCATGAAACGGCGTGTGCTGATTGCCAAGGCGTTGGCGCACGAGCCGCAGATCCTGTTTCTGGACGAACCGACGGCGGGCGTCGATGTGGCTTTGCGGCGGGATATGTGGAAGGTGGTGGCCGACCTTCGTGCAACCGGCGTCACCATCATTCTCACCACCCACTACATCGAAGAAGCCGAAGAGATTGCCGACCGTGTCGGCGTCATCAATAGCGGCGAGTTGCTGCTGGTGGAAGACAAGACGGCCCTGATGCAGAAGCTTGGTCGCAAGCAGCTTTCGCTGGAATTGACCGAGCCGGTGAAGGTGTTGCCGGATAGTCTGTCCGGCTTCAAGCTGACACTGTCTGACGATGGCACCTGCCTCACCTATGAATATGAAGGCAACGGCGAGCAGGGCCGTATCGCCGATCTGCTGGCGGCGCTGTCTGCTGCGGGCATTCACTTCAAGGATATTTCGACACGCCAGAGCTCTCTCGAAGACATTTTCGTGGCGCTGGTGGGAGGTCAAAAATGAACTTCGAGGCAATCAAATCCATCTATCTTTTCGAGATGGCGCGTACCCGCCGCACCCTGTTGCAAAGCGTGGTGTCGCCGGTCATTTCAACGTCGCTCTACTTCATCGTTTTCGGCACGGCCATCGGCTCGCGCATTCAGGAAGTTGATGGCGTCTCCTATGGCGCGTTCATTACGCCGGGCCTCATCATGCTGACATTGCTGACGCAGTGCATCAGCAACGGAGCGTTCGGCATCTACTTCCCGAAATTTACCGGCACGATCTACGAAATCCTGTCCGCGCCCGTGGCCATGACGGAAATTCTGGCGGGCTATGTAGGCGCGGCGGCGACCAAGGGGCTGTTGATCGGTACGATCATCCTGATAACGGCGTCTTTCTTCGTCGATGTGTCGATTGCTCACCCCTTCGTCATGCTGCTGTTTTTTGTGCTGACGGCCATCAGCTTCAGCCTGTTCGGCTTTATCATCGGAATGTGGGCTTCGAATTTCGAGCAGCTCAATCTTATACCCATGCTGGTCGTGCCACCGCTAACGTTTCTTGGCGGGAGCTTTTATTCCATCAGCATGCTGCCGCCCTTCTGGCAGACGGTCAGCCACTTCAATCCGGTCCTTTACCTCATCAGCGGCTTCAGGTGGAGCTTCTATGAGATTTCAGACGTCAATCCGCTTCTCAGTCTGGGCATGGTTACTCTGTTCCTGGCGGCCTGCCTCGGCGTTATCGGTTGGATGTTCAAGACCGGTTATAAGCTGAGAAACTGATCTCGTTCATGACGTGATAGACACAAAAAAAGGCAGCGGGTACGCTGCCTTTTTTATTTTCATGAGACCGCAAAGCGTTACACCGGGCGGACCAGAATGTGCTTCTTCTTGCCCAGCGACAGCTTGATCACGCCATCTGCGGTCACTTCACCGGCTCCGATAACCTGACGTTCGTCGGCCATGCTCTGGTCGTTGATCTTGACCGCACCGCCCTGAACGTGGCGACGCGCTTCGCCGTTGGAGGCGGCAAGTCCGGCGCGGACGATGAGCGACAGCAGACCGACGCCTGCCTCCAGCTCAGCTTTCGGCACATCTATAGACGGCAGGTTGTCGGCAAGCGCACCCTCTTCGAAGGTCTTGCGGGCCGTGTCTGCTGCCTGCTCTGCATTGTCACGACCATGCAGCATAGCGGTGATTTCGGTAGCGAGGATCTTCTTGACCTCGTTGATCTCAGAACCACCCAGCGCCGAAAGCCGTGCAATCTCGTCCATTGGCAATGTCGTATAGAGCTTGAGGAAGCGCGATACATCAGCATCTTCCGTGTTGCGCCAGTATTGCCAGAAATCATAGGCCGACAGCATGTCCGGGTTCAGCCAGACCGCACCGTTCATCGACTTGCCCATCTTGGCACCCGAAGAGGTGGTCAGAAGCGGTGATGTCAGCGCGTAAAGCTGTGGTGTGCCCATGCGGTGGCCGAGGTCGATGCCATTGATGATGTTGCCCCACTGGTCCGAACCACCCATCTGCAGGCGGCAACCCGTGCGCTTGTTCAGCTCCACGAAGTCGTAGGCCTGAAGGATCATGTAGTTGAATTCGAGGAACGACAGGGACTGCTCGCGGTCGAGACGCGTCTTGACGCTTTCGAAGGACAGCATGCGGTTGACCGAGAAATGGCGACCGACATCGCGCAGAAATTCGAGGTAGTTGATATCGCGCAGCCAGTCGCCATTGTTGATCATCAAGGCAGGCGCGGTCGCTGCGTCGTAGTTGAGGTAATTCGCGAAAACGCGCTTGATGGAGGCGATGTTGCTCTCGATCGTGTCGATCGTCATCAACTGACGTGCATCGTCCTTGAACGAGGGATCACCGACCATGCCCGTGCCGCCACCCATCAGTGAAATTGGCTGGTGACCGGTCTTCTGCATCCAGTGCAGCATCATGATCTGGATCAGACCACCAGCGTGAAGGCTCGGCGCGGTCGGATCGAAGCCGATATAGGCAGTCACGGTTTCCTTGGCGAAGAGTTCATCGAGACCTGCCTCATCGGAGATCTGGTGAATAAAGCCGCGCTCATCGAGTGTGCGGAGGAAATCGGACTTGAACCTGGACATAACCTTTTTCTTTCTGGTTGGGTCTTCTTCATCACTGAAATGCCAGTGAATGCCGCGCCTTTAGCATCATTTTTTGAAAAGTGCACCCGTTTGCGCCATGAATATCCGCAATCGGTAACGAGATGATTCCATCAAGCAGGGAGAACGATATGGGCGAGGTCAGAACAGCGATAGGGCTGATGAGCGGAACGTCCATGGATGGCATCGACATCGCGCTTCTGCGCACGGATGGCGAAAGCGTCGTTCACCACGGGCAGAGCGGGTATTTTCCATACGATACCCAACTTCGCGAGACATGGAAGAAAGCGCTGGTTACCGCAAAAGCCATCAAAAAGCGTGATGAGCGCCCCGACGATCTGGGTGACGCCGAGCGCAAGCTGACGCTGGCGCATGCAGCGGCGGTTAAATCCTTTCTCCACCGTGCCGGGTTGAGCGCGCACAACATCGACGTCATTGGTTTTCACGGCCAGACCGTGCTGCACCGGCCGGATGACGCTTTGACCGTTCAGATTGGTGATGGTCCGCTTCTGGCGGAAGAGACCGGCATCGATGTGGTATATGACATGCGCGCCAACGACATGGTGCATGGTGGGCAGGGCGCACCGCTCATCCCGGTCTATCACGCGGCGCTCGCGAAAAACCTGCCTGCGCATTTTGAGACGCCAGCCGTCTTCGTCAATATCGGCGGCATTTCTAACCTGACGTTCGTGGGAGACGATGGCACGCTGGCGGCTTTCGACAGCGGTCCCGGCAATATGCTGATCGACCAGTGGATCGAAGCGCATACCGGCAAGACCTACGACAAGGGCGGGGAGACTGCGGCCCGAGGTGCGGTCGTTGCGTCGCTGGTGTCGCGCTATATGGAAAGCCCGTTTTTTTCTGCGAACATCCGCCGCTCGCTGGATCGATCAGATTTTATGCCACCTGCAAAGGGTGAGGTGTCGCTTGAAGACGGCGCACGGACATTGGCGCATCTGACCGGCGCTGCCATCCTGAAATCCGCAAGCTATCTGCCGGAAGCGGCAAAGACATACGTTGTCTGTGGCGGTGGTCGGCTGAACCCTGTCATCATGCAAGAGTTCACGAACCAAGCGGCTACGCTCGGCGCAAAGGTAATCGCGGCAGAGGAAGCAGGTTTTGATGGTGGGTCGATGGAGGCGGAGGCGTGGGCGTATCTCGCCGTGCGGTCGCTGAGAGGGTTGCCGTTGACGTACCCTGGAACGACCGGGGTGAGGGAGCCTGTGACGGGTGGGGTTTTGGTGAAGGTGTAATATATGGCAGCGAGTGTGGCTTACCCCCCTCTGCCCTGCCGGGCATCTCCCCCTCAGGTGGGGAGATCGACTCGTGGCGACCTCTTGCCCATCTCTACTGCTTTGGACGAGGTTTGGACTGAGCGTTGCTTCTTGAATGGCGAGCGTGCCCCCAGCTAATCTCCCCACCTGAGGGGGAGATGCCCGGCAGGGCAGAGGGGGGTAAGCCCCACGCACTGCCGCAAAGGTGGCTAAACGTCCGGCAGTATCACCGAATCCGCTTGGCAGCAGGCTCCGGCACCAGTTCACCATTCAAGCGGCGATCGAGATAATCCTCGCATTCGGCCATCAGCGTATCAACCTGACCACTGAAGAAGTGGTTCGCGCCCGGCAGCGTGCGGTGGGTGATGAGGATGCCCTTCTGGGTCTTCAGCTTTTCGACCAGAACATTCACATCCTTCTCAGGCGCGACCTTGTCAGCATCGCCATTGATGATGAGACCTGAAGACGGGCACGGCGCCAGGAAGGAAAAGTCGTAGGTGTTGGGCTGCGGAGCGATGGACATGAAGCCTTCGATCTCAGGGCGGCGCATCAGAAGCTGCATGCCGATCCATGAACCGAAAGAGTAACCGGCCACCCAACAGCTCTTGCTGTCAGGGTGCAGGCTCTGTACCCAATCCAGTGCCGACGCGGCATCCGAGAGTTCGCCAGCACCGTGGTCGAATTCGCCCTGGCTGCGGCCGATGGAGCGGAAGTTGAACCGCAAAGTCGTGAAACCGCGCTTCTGGAACAGGTAGAAAAGCTGGTAGACGATCTGGTTGTTCATCGTGCCGCCAAACTGCGGGTGCGGGTGCAGGATGATGGCAATCGGTGCGCTTTTTTCCTTGGATGGCTGGTAGCGGCCTTCGAGGCGACCCGCAGGGCCGTTGAAAATGACTTCGGGCATATGGACTCCGGTCGTGTTTTTCTGTTTCTGACCCTTTCCATGCGCAAGAAGACTTGACGCGGATGGTCAGCTTTTCTAAAACCCAGTTTAGAATTATTCGAAACTTCGTGTGCTGTCTGCACTGTTGGACGTGTCATAAGGCAAGCACGACGGAAATTTCAAGGAAAATGCGCTTTGGCGCATCAATCATAGGTTAGACAGAACAGTTTCCCCATGAGCACGACAACGCGCACATATCTGGACTGGAACGCGACGGCACCCTTGCTGCCCGCCGTTCGGGATGCGTTTGTCTCGGCTCTGGATCTCTCTGGCAACCCTTCTTCCGTCCACAAGGAAGGTCGCGCCATTCGTGCTGCTGTGGAGGCCTCGCGTCGTGATGTGGCCGCTCTGGTCGGTGCGCAGGCGTCGCATATCGTGTTCACCAGTGGCGCCACGGAAGCTGCCAATCTCGTGCTTTCGCCCGCCTTCAAGATGGGGCGTTCAGCACTTTCCATCGGTCATCTCTACGTTTCGGCCATCGAACATCCCGCAATTCGCGAAGGCGGGCGGTTTGATAAGGCCGACGTCAGCGAACTCGCGGTGACGGGTGACGGTATTCTCGACCTCGTGGCGCTTGAGGCTGCATTGGCGTCTCACGATGCTACCACGGGTCTTCCGATGGTTGCGCTGATGCTGGTCAATAATGAGACCGGTATTGTTCAGCCAGTTGCGGAAGCGGCACGTCTGGTTCATGCCGCTGGCGGTCTGCTGGTTGTCGATGCCGTTCAGGCGGTTGGCCGTGTTGCTGTTGATATCGAAGCGCTTGGAGCGGATTTTCTGATAGTCTCTTCCCACAAGATCGGTGGCCCGAAAGGCATGGGCGCGCTGATTTCCCGTGGCGAGGTGATGATGCCGAAGCCTTTGATCCATGGCGGCGGGCAGGAAAAGGGTCATCGTTCCGGTACCGAAAACACCTCCGCTATCATCGGGTTTGGAACGGCTGCCGTCGAGGCTTTGAAAAACCGCGATGCGGAAGCGCAACGTTTGAGCGACCTACGCGCAACGCTGGAAAACGCGATGCGCGCCATGGCACCGGATGTTATCATCCACGGTGCCGATGCCGCGCGTGTTTGCAACACCACGTTTTTCACCGTGCCGGGTCTGAAGTCCGAGACGGGTCAGATCGCCTTCGATATCGAAGGCATCGCGCTTTCCGCTGGTGCTGCCTGCTCATCCGGCAAGGTGGGCGAAAGCCATGTGCTGACGGCCATGGGGCATGATCCCAAGCTGGGTGCCTTGCGCATTTCGCTGGGTGCGGCAACGACTGAGGCCGATATCGACAAGGCAATCGAGGCGTTCGCCAAAATTGCCGGGCGGCGAAAGCTGGCTGTGCAGGCGGCGTGAAGCCGAAAACAATTGCGGAAAGTCAAATTTCCGCTTGCCGGAGAGTGTGAAAAGCGCCATCCGGTCCCTAAATAAGGCATAACGATAAAAGTTATGCTCGATACGAATGGAGGCGAGGTTTTCGCCTTGATACGTTGACAAGCCACCGGACCTTGGATCCGGCGAGATTGGAGAACGACTATGGCAGCGGTTCAGGAAACGATCGATCAGGTCCGCAAGATCGATGTGGACCAGTATAAATATGGTTTTGAAACCGAGATCGAAGTCGACAAGGCCCCGAAAGGCCTGTCCGAAGAGGTCATCCGTTTCATTTCCGCCAAGAAGGAAGAGCCGGAATGGATGCTTGCATGGCGTCTTGAGGCCTACCAGCGCTGGCTGACGATGGAAGAGCCCACATGGGCGCGCGTCAATTATCCCAAGATCGATTTCAACGACCTCTATTACTACGCCGCGCCAAAGAGCACGCCTGGCCCGAAGTCGCTCGAGGATGTCGATCCAGAGTTGCTGAAGGTTTACGAGAAGCTCGGCATTCCGCTGATGGAACAGGAAATTCTGGCTGGCGTCGAAAACCGTCGCGTGGCCGTGGATGCCGTGTTCGATAGTGTGTCGGTCGTCACGACCTTCAAGAAAGAGCTGATGAAGGCTGGCGTGATTTTCATGTCGATTTCGGAAGCCATTCGCGAATATCCTGAGCTCATCAAGAAATATATCGGCTCGGTCGTTCCGACGACGGACAATTATTATGCGACGCTGAACTCTGCCGTGTTCACCGACGGTTCCTTCGTGTTCGTGCCGAAGGGCGTTCGTTGCCCGATGGAGCTGTCCACCTACTTCCGTATCAACGAGAAGAACACCGGCCAGTTCGAGCGTACGCTGATCATCGCGGAAGAGGGCGCTTACGTGTCCTATCTCGAAGGCTGCACCGCTCCTCAGCGCGATGAAAACCAGCTTCATGCTGCGGTCGTCGAGCTTGTTGCGCTCGATGATGCCGAAATCAAATATTCGACCGTCCAGAACTGGTATCCGGGCGACAAGGACGGCAAGGGCGGCATCTACAACTTCGTGACCAAGCGCGGCGATTGCCGTGGCCACCGTTCGAAGATTTCATGGACGCAGGTTGAGACCGGCTCTGCCATTACTTGGAAATACCCATCCTGCATTCTGCGCGGTGATGACAGCCGTGGCGAGTTCTACTCGATTGCCGTGTCCAATGGCCATCAGCAGATCGACAGCGGCACCAAGATGATCCATCTCGGCAAGAACACGTCGAGCCGCATCATCGCCAAGGGGATCGCTGCCGGCTTTTCGGAAAACGTCTATCGCGGTCAGGTTTCGGCCCATCGCAAGGCGACCAACACGCGCAACTTCACGCAGTGCGACTCGCTTTTGATCGGCGACAAGTGCGGCGCGCATACGGTGCCTTATATCGAAGCGAAGAACTCGTCCTGCCAGTTCGAGCACGAGGCGACGACTTCGAAGATTTCCGAAGACCAGCTGTTCTACTGCCTGCAACGCGGCATTCCCGAAGAGGCGGCGATCGCGCTCATCGTCAACGGCTTCGTGAAGGATGTTATTCAGCAGCTGCCGATGGAATTTGCGGTTGAAGCGCAGAAGCTGATCGGGATTTCGTTGGAAGGCTCCGTGGGTTAAATTTTTTCGTCATCCTCGGGCTTGTCCCGAGGATCTGCTGCCGTGGGATGCGGGATGAGCGGTTTCGTCTACATGATGTCCGATAAACCGCGGGGTGTGATCTACACCGGTGTCACGAGCGATTTGCAGGCACGGGTTTGGGAACACCGAGATGCAATGAAAAAGGGTTACACCGAGAAATACAGGGCAAAAAGCCTCGTCTGGTTCGAAACCCACCCGAACATCGTGCTGGCGATCCAGCGGGAGAAATCGTTGAAGCGCAATCTGCGTGAATGGAAAATCAGACTGGTGGAAGAATTAAATCCAACCTGGCTGGACCTTTTCGAGCGCATTGACGAGATCGAAAATGCCTATATGCCGCATGAAAATACGCTGGCGTCAGGTGACTATAAGTGACGTGATTAGATCCTCGGGACAAGCCCGAGGATGACGGATGTGAGAATTGAGACGGCCTTTAACAAGGTCAACGAGCGGTCCTTGAAACCGCGCTCTGAATAGGAACTAAAACATGCTTGAAATCATCGACCTGCACGCGAAGATCGCAGATACCGACACGCAAATCATCAAGGGCTTGAACCTGAAAGTTGCGGCTGGCGAAGTGGCGGCTATCATGGGGCCGAATGGCTCTGGCAAGTCCACGCTGTCCTACATTCTGTCGGGCCGTGAAGATTACGAAGTCACTTCTGGTGACATTCTCTACAACGGCGAAAGCATTCTGGAACTGGACGCTGCCGAGCGTGCGGCCAAAGGTATTTTCCTGGCCTTCCAGTACCCGGTCGAAATTCCGGGCGTTGCCACCATGCAGTTCCTCAAGGTTGCGATGAACGAGCAGCGCAAGGCACGCGGCGAAGCCGAGTTGACGACGCCTGACTTCATCAAGCGCGTCAAGGAAGCTGCGGGCGATTTGAAGATCGAGATGGACATGCTGAAGCGTCCGCTGAATGTCGGCTTCTCCGGTGGTGAGAAGAAGCGCGCTGAAATTCTGCAGATGGCGCTGCTGGAGCCGAAGCTCTGTGTTCTCGATGAGACCGATAGCGGCCTCGATATCGATGCGCTGAAGATCGTGGCTGATGGCGTCAATGCGCTGAAGTCTCCGGATCGCGCGACCATCGTCATCACCCACTACCAGCGTCTGCTCGACTACATCGTGCCGGATAGCGTTCATGTCCTCTACAAGGGTAAGATCATCCGTTCCGGTGACAAGAGCCTTGCGCTGGATCTGGAATCCAACGGTTACGCCGACATCATCGGTGAAGCAGCCTGATTGGCTGGGAAAGGTGATGTGATGAACATGCAAACAACAAATCGGCAGACCCCAGCGGAAACAGCGCTGGCCGAAGCCTTTACGAAAAAGTTCGGCGAACTTCCGGGTGATGGCAATGTGGTTGCCGCACGCGATGTGCTGTTCGATGATCTGAAAACCGGCGGTCTTCCGACGCGCCGCGTCGAAGCGTGGCACTATACCGATCTGAAGACACTGCTGCGTGCCATCCCCGAAGATGCGCCGGCACCGATGATCGAAAAGCGTGCGACACTGGTTGCCGGTGCGCCGGTGGCCTATGTGCTGCACGGCAAGGCAATCGATAGCGAGGTCGAAGGCTTCGAGGTTTCCAGCTACGCCGACAACCTGTTGGATGGCAGCGCTGCCGCCGCTCTGGTTGCCGCCAGCAAGGACGACACCATTGGCCGCATCAATGGCAGCTTCGTGCGCGATGGCGTTTCGGTCATCGTGCCGGATGAGGCACAGCTTGAAACGCCGCTGGAGCTTCAGGTCATTCATGGGGCAGGGCAGGTTCATAGCCGCTTCCCGGTCCATTTCGGCAAAGGCTCGAAGGCGACCGTCATCGAGCGCCATCTGTCTGTGACGGATGAGGCGGCATTGGTGTCTTCTGTCAGTGATATCACTGTCGATGACGGTGCGGAGGCGACCTACATCATTCTGCAAACGCAGGGTGCTGCCGATACGCATCTGGGCCAGTTGCGAATCAAGATCGGTGCGGATGCCAATCTGCGCCTGTTCGTCATCAATGCCGGTGGGAAGCTGGTTCGTCAGGAATTGCGCGTCGATGTCGATGGCGAGAATTCCGATTTGTCGATCCGCGGTGTCAACCTGCTGGGTGGCGAAACGCATACCGACGTCACCATGGTGCTCGGCCACAACGTGCCGAACACGACCTCGACGGAAGTCTTCCGCAATGTGGTGTTCGATCGCGCCAAGGGCATTTTTCAGGGCATGATCCGGGTTGCGCCCGATGCCCAGAAGACCGATGCCAAGATGGCCTGCAACACGTTGCTGATGTCTGACGATGGCGAGTTTTCGGCCAAGCCTGAGCTTGAAATCTTTGCCGATGACGTGCAGTGCGGCCATGGTGCGACCGTTGCCGATATCAGCGACAATCACCTCTATTATCTCATGGCGCGTGGCGTGCCACGGGCAAAGGCGCGGGCGATGCTGGTCAATGCTTTCGTGGATGAGATCGTGGAAGAGCTGGAAGACGAACATCTGGTAGAAGCGCTTGAGGGCATCATTGCCGATTGGTTGGACCGTCATGCCTGATAGCGAACGCGCCGTGGTGGCTGCCCCTTATGACGTAGAAGCCGTTCGGAAGGATTTCCCGATCCTTTCACGCGAAGTTTACGGCAAGCCGCTGGTCTATCTGGACAACGGTGCGTCCGCACAAAAGCCGCAGGTGGTCATCGATGCCATTTCGAATGCCTATGCAAACGAATACGCAAACGTGCATCGCGGCCTGCATTTTCTCTCCAATGCTGCAACCGATGCCTATGAGGCGTCGCGTGAAAAGGTGCGCCGCTTCCTGAATGCCGGTTCGGTGGACGAGATCGTCTTCACCAAGTCCTCCACCGAGGCCATCAATACTGTCGCTTACGGCTACGGTATGCCGAAGATCGGTGAGGGCGACGAGATCGTCATCTCGATCATGGAACACCATTCCAATATCGTTCCATGGCATTTCATTCGGGAACGGCAAGGCGCCAAGCTCGTCTGGGTGCCGGTGGATGATGACGGTGCTTTCCACATCGAGGATTTCGAAAAGAGCCTCACGGAAAAGACGAAGCTGGTCGCCATCACGCATATGTCCAACGCGCTCGGCACCGTGGTTCCGGTCAAGGAAATCTGCCGAATCGCCCATGAGCGCGGCATTCCGGTGTTGGTCGATGGCTCTCAGGCTGCGGTTCACATGCCGGTCGATGTCCGTGATATCGATTGCGACTGGTATGTGATGACCGGCCACAAGCTGTATGGCCCGTCCGGCATCGGCGTGCTCTACGGCAAGGCCGACCGGTTGAAGGACATGCGTCCGTTTCAGGGTGGCGGGGAAATGATCCTCGAGGTGTCCGAAGACGAGATCACCTATAACGAGCCTCCACACCGTTTCGAGGCTGGCACACCGCCTATCGTTCAGGCCATCGGCCTCGGTTATGCGCTGGATTACATGGAGGGCGTGGGCCGCGCTGCGATTGCCGCGCATGAGGCGGATTTGGCGGCTTACGCGGCGGAGCGTCTGCGCGACATCAATTCGCTGCGCATCATTGGCAATGCTCCGGGCAAGGGCGGGATTTTCTCGTTCGAGCTTGAAGGCATCCACGCCCATGATGTGTCGATGGTGATTGACCGGCGGGGGGTTGCTGTTCGTGCAGGCACCCATTGCGCCATGCCGCTCTTGAAACGTTTCGGCGTTACCTCCACATGCCGAGCATCATTCGGCCTTTACAATACGCGCGCAGAAGTGGACGCCTTGGTCGAAGCTCTGGATTACGCCCGCACATTTTTCGCCTGAAGGATCAGGACCATGACAACCGAGACAACTGAACCGAATACCGACGTAAGCAATGTCGTCGCGACGTCTTCGACCATCGCGCCGGACGAACTGGCGCGCATCAGCGATGACGTGATTGCGGCATTGAAAACCGTCTACGACCCGGAAATTCCGGCGGATATTTTTGAGCTCGGCCTGATCTACAAGATCGACGTCGAAGATGACCGCATGGTCAAGATCATGATGACGCTGACAGCACCCGGTTGCCCCGTCGCCGGTGAAATGCCGGGCTGGGTGGAGAATGCCGTGGGCGCCGTTGAGGGTGTGTCCGGCGTGACTGTCGAAATGACCTTCGATCCGCCATGGACGCCGGACCGCATGTCGGAAGAAGCGCAGGTTGCGGTCGGCTGGTACTAAGCCTTGATACCGACGGACGATGAGACTAGATTTGAATCCATGAAAGCATCGGGCCTTGAACCCGTTTGTCGAAGGAGAATGGGCCCATGGGCTTTGCAGTGATGACGATGACCGAGGCAGCCGCCTCACGGGTCAATGAAATTGTCGGGAATTCTGGTCCAGACGCCAAGGGCCTTCGCGTTGGTATCAAAAAAGGTGGCTGCGCGGGGATGGAATACACCATCGATCTCGTGACAGAACCATCCGCCAAGGACGATCTCATCGAGTTTCAGGATGCCAGGGTCTGGATCGAACCATCCGCCGTGCTTTATCTACTTGGCACACAGATGGATTTCGAGACCACGAAAATGCGCGCCGGCTTTATTTTTACCAACCCCAACCAGACGTCGGCCTGCGGCTGTGGCGAGTCTGTCGAGTTGAAGCCTGCCGATTTGGCCGTGCTCGCCAAGCAGCGCCAGGAAGCGGTTGGGGCTTAGCAGACGGCTTTCCGCTAGGTCGCAAGGCCCACCTCGTCATGCTCGGGCTTGTCCCTAGCATCTGCTACGTATCATTCATTGCATCGTGCGTATATCCTCGGGACAAGCCCGAGGATGACGGTAGGGGTAGCCTGCGTGTTTACAGCGCTGCTTAAGCGGCTTCCCGCACGGCAATTTCCGCCATGGCCAACGCCGCTTCGCGTGTCTTCGCCGCAGCAATAAATCGTCCGTTGTGACAGAAAGTTGCGCCTTCGACGCCGGATGCCGTCTCCAGATCACCATTCGTCAAACCGGCCCATGCGGCTGGTAGATCGGCACGCAGTTCGAAGCCTTCGTCGGCGCGGCGGATGCCGGTGACGCACCAGTCCTTGTCGCGGGGATGCACGACGAAGAGCAGGTGGTCTGCACCTGCCTTGATGATGGCGGGACGGAACGGCATGCCGCGAGCAAGTTCCAGAACGCGACTTTCGCCTGCGGCCTCGATGGATAGAAGGACCTGGTTTTCCGCGCGCAACTTCGCAGCCTTTTTCTCGATGCTGGCTTCAACGAAGCTGCGGGCGATTGAAAGGGCTCCATGGAACGCGAGATCATCCGCCTTCGGGTCGTCGTTGTCGAAGGTGGGTTTCAGCGTTTCCAGTAGGGAGGGCAGCGTCAGGCCAGCAAGAGGACCTGCTATCGATGGGCTGAGAGCACCATTATCCGTGAGGTCGATGGGCAGGACGAAGCCTTTGTCGAACGACAGATGGATTGTTTCGATGTTGTCGTCTGGAATGCCGTAAGCGGCGAGATAGTCGTGGCCGTAATGCTTCCAGACCAGGCCGAACGAGCTGTAGGGTTGGCCGTCTTCGCGAAGCGGTGCGCCACGCTGATGGTGGTCGAAAATGCTGATATCGGCATCATAGGCACCACCGACATCGTAAATGATCCGATCTGCGCCGGGAGTGATCCATTCCGGCGCGCGGCTGCGGACGATCTTTGCCTGGGGGAACAGCCGGGTGAGGATGACGCTGGACAGCAGTTCATCGGCATGGAAGCCACCGGAATGGGTGACGAGAAAATCCACTGACATGGGAGGACCGGCCTTATTGTTCGGAAAGAGCATGTTTGACCGCTCAGATACCGTGTGTGGGCCAGCCCCGCAACCCGCCAATCAGGCGATTACAGTGATTTCCAGCTCCTGATCGCCAACTTGCACGAGGTCTCCCACTCCCTTGCCCAAAAGGGCGCGGGCGACAGGTGAGACATGGGACATCGACCCCGCCTTAGGGTCCGCCTCGTCTTCTCCGACGATACGGAATGTCTGCACGCGCCCGTCATCCCTTTCGAAGGTAACAGTGCTGCCGAAGGCGACGACATCATTGTTTTCGGGCGTTGGCATAGGCTGGGCCGTATGAAGCCTCTCGGAAAAATAGCGAAGGTCGCGCATATGCGGTGCGGCCATGCGTCTGTGCTCATTGATGTCATCGATGGTGCTCGCCTCATCTATGGCTTTTCGGGCTTTTTCCACCTGCGCCGCGAGTGCTTTTAGCCCGGCCTCGGTGACAAGGTTCGGGTGCGACGAAACAGGGCGATCCGGAAGCTGTGTTTCTGCTGCGGTTTCGGCACTCTCTTCTTTGACAAACGCGACGCTCACTTCAAAACTCCTCTTTCATATCTTCCTTATATGGAGAGGTGATGGCGCAATGGCAATGAGCGGCCTACTCGTGCCGCAATGCTTCTATGGGGCTGAGACTTGCCGCCCTTCGTGCCGGGAAGTAGCCGAAGATAACGCCGATGGCCGCGGAAAACGCAAAAGCGAGCGCAATGATGGCGGGGCTGGTGACGAAGGGAACACCAAGGAAACTGACGACGGTGTAGGCAAGCCCAAGGCCGAACAATATGCCTGCCACGCCGCCGAAGGCAGACAGCATCACCGCTTCCACCAGAAACTGCGTGAGGACCTGCTTTTCGAGCGCCCCGATGGCCAGCCGTATGCCGATTTCCCGCGTGCGCTCAGTGACGGACACCAGCATGATGTTCATGATACCAATACCGCCGACGAGAAGGCTGACGGCGGCAACGGCACCCAGAAGGCCGGTCAGCAGCGTTGTCGTGCCCGTCATGGCAGAGGCGATCTGCGCCATGTCGTTGACGGTGAAATCGTCATCGCGACCGAGCGCAATGCGACGACGTTCGCGTAGCAGGTTCTCGATGTCGGACTGGACCTTGGCCGTGGAAACACCGTCCTGCGCCGATACCATGATGCTGGAAATGGTGGTGGTGCCACCGATGCGTCGCTGGTGGATTTTCAGCGGCATGATGATGGTGTCGTCCTGATCGTCGCCCAGGCCGGATTGTCCCTTGCGGGCCAGAACGGCAATGACAGGGCAGGAAATATTGCTGACGCGAATGGTCTGGCCGACCGGATTGGCGGCGCCGAACAATTCTTGACGCACGGTTTCTCCGATGATGCAGCCAATCTGGCCGCCGCGATCTTCCGCCGGAAGGAATGAGCGGCCCTGCGCCAATGTCCAGTCCTGGGTGACGAGGTAATCGTTGGTGGTGCCGACGACGCTCGTCGAATGGTTCTTGCCACCATAGATGACGGTCGCGGCCGAGCTTCTGTTGACGGGAGCGACAGCTCTGATACCGCCAAGCTGGTCTCGCATGGCCTGAACATCATGGTCGTTGAAACGTTTGGCCTCGGTGCTGGCACGGCCGGGGCCGAACTGGCCGGGTCGCACGAACAGCATGTTGGTCCCAAGGCGCGATAGCTCGGATTTCACCTGTGCCGTCGTGCCGTTGCCGATCGTCACCATGGCGATCACGGCGGCAACGCCGATAACGACTCCGAGTACGGTCAGAAACGAGCGCAGGATGTTGCGGCTGATGGCGCGCAGCGCGAGACGCGCAGTTTCAAGAAACATCTGTCGCCTCCTGTTGCTCGGTGGCGCTATCCGATTCGAGATGGCCATCTTTGAACCGCAACAGCCGGTTTCCATAGGCTGCGATGTCTTCTTCATGCGTGACCATGACCACGGTGATGCCCTTGTCGCGGTTGAGCGATGTGATCAACTCCATGATTTCCGTGCTGGTCCTTGTGTCCAAGTTACCGGTCGGCTCATCGGCCAGAAGAAGGGCAGGGCGGGTCACGATGGCGCGGGCAATGGCCACGCGCTGTTGCTGGCCGCCGGATAGTTCCTGCGTGGTGTGGTGCTCACGTCCCGCTAACCCCACCTGCGCCAATGCTTCCATGGCACGTGGTCGCCGCTCCGCTGTTTTCATGCCTCTATAGATCAAGGGCAACTCGACATTCTCCACGGCCGAGGTGCGCGGCAGGAGGTTGAAGCCCTGAAACACGAAGCCGAGCATATGCCGACGCAGAAGCGTCAGTTGTGCGCTCTCAAAACCGCTCGTCGCCACACCCTGGAACAGATATTCGCCTGCCGTTGGCGTATCGAGGCAGCCGATGATGTTCATAGAAGTCGATTTACCGGAGCCAGAGGGGCCCATGATGGCGACGAACTCCCCTTCGTGGATCGACAGGCTAACGCGATCAAGCGCTCGGATTGTCGCTTCTCCGACGCCATATTGTTTAACGACGGTGCGAAATTCGATGAGTGGCTGACCTGTCATGCGCGTTTCCCGCCTCAACTGCTGCGTTGGGTGGCGTCAGTGATGATCTGATCGTCGGGCTTGATCTCGCCGGATTTGATCGCGGTAAACTGGCCATCGGTCGCACCTGTTTCGACCGGCACGGCGACGGGGGCATTGTCGCGCAATACCCAGATGCTGCGTTTCGTCGTTTCTTGTTCACCGCCATTGCCGCCGCGCTGGCGCCCCATGCGGGGCGGGCGGAACAGTCCCATCAACCCGCCACCGCGCGATGCTGATTCGCGCGGAGGCGTATAGCGAAGGGCAGCATTGGGAACGAGGATAGCGTCTTTGACCTCTTCCACGACGATATTGGCCGTGGCCGTCATCCCGGGCCGCAACAGCAGTTCGGCGTTGTCCACTGTCAGGATACCCTTGTAGGTCACGACGTTCGATACGGTTTCGGAAGCGAAGCGGACCGTTTCAATGATCGCTGGAAAGCTTTTTTCGGGATAGGCGTCAACGTTGAACGTTGCCGTCTGCCCGGTGTCCACCTTGCCGACATCAGCCTCGTCGATGGCGACCTGCAACTCCATATGCCGTAAATCACCAGCGATGGTGAACAGGACTGGTGCATTCAGGGAAGACGCAACCGTTGCACCGGGATCGACATCACGCGTCAGAACCACGCCATTGATGGGCGAGATGATCCTGGCCTTGCCGAGGTTGAGTTCCGCAAGTCGCAGATCGGCTTCGGATGACAGGACGGACGCACTGTTGACTTCGAGCGTTGCGGCGGCCGCATCATAGGTGAACTGCGCCACCTCCAGATCCTGCTGGCTGGAGACCTTGCTTTGAACCAGCGACCTCAATCGATCCATCGATGATTTGGCGGAACCCAGATCGGCTTTAGCCTTGAGGACGCTGGCTTTGGCGGATGCAAGCTTGGCCCGGGCGCTCTGAACATCGGCCTCCAGCTTATTGGTATCCAGCTCTGCCAACACGTCGCCTGCTTTGACCGGGCTGTTATAGGTAACGTTGACCTTGCGGATGGTGCCGGAAAGCTCGCTCGATATATCAACCTGATCGGTTGGCTGCACTGATCCTGTCGAGGTGACGATAACGGCGAGGTCGCCCTTCTTGGCATCCTGTGTCGTGTAGGTGTAGGTAACACCGGATTTACCAGCGACGTAATAATAGGCACCCGAGCCCACCAAGACCAAGATTACCACCGTCGTGTAGAGAAATCGGCGGGACTTCTTTTTACCGGTTTTGGCCGAAACCAGAATATCACGCAGATCTGGTTGCTCTGATGGCTGCTTGAGGTCATTTCCGGAGTTCATTCTGTCTACCTATCAAGACAACGCCGTGGCTTATTTTTGCAAAACATCGTTTGTGCAAGCCATTGAGGTTTTCGGCGCTGTATCCGTCTGTCCGGTCCGGCTTCGCATAGGTTTTGCGCGGGGTGAAGTGAAAACTTCGTAATCTTGTCCCCGGGGGTACGGGTTCATGCCATTCCATTGCGAATGCGGCCCCGTGGAAAAAAAGAAAGAAAGATGATTTTATCTGTTGCAGGCCATGGGTGAACCGTGTATCTCCCCACCATCGAAAGACGGAGTGTAGCGCAGTCTGGTAGCGCATCTGGTTTGGGACCAGAGGGTCGGGAGTTCGAATCTCTCCACTCCGACCACTTTCTGAGAAGTCATAATTTACAATGACTTCCAAAAATTTCTTGAGATTTTGGTTGATGATATAAGCGCCAGGCGGTTCCGCTTCGGCGCTTTTGCGTTTCTTATCAACCCAGATATTGGAAGTATGCCCAAGCCGTAACGAAGAAGGCGATGACGCCGAAGACGATGGCGAGTTTGCGCAGCTGCGGATTTGGCTTGCGCGGCTGTTTCGGCGGTTCCGGTTTGCGGAATTTGATGACGTTTTCGTTCATGCTCTCGGTCCCTTTGAATGACGTGGCGATAAAATATGCTTCGCTTGCAAGGTGCAAGACGATGGACGCCGTTTTTCCCGCTGATGGCGTTTATGGTTTCCGTAATATGCGTGCGGCGAGCGGCTTGACTTCGCGGGGCGTTCGGTCCAATTGAGTTTTGCTATCGCGTTGTTATCCATCTATGATGCGTGGTGGCCGGAAAAAGCGGAAGGCCGCTTGATCGCAAGACCGGAGCAGTTTGAGATGTCTGCAAAAATTTATCGCCCAGCAAAGACTGCTATGCAATCCGGCAAGGCGAAGACCAATCTTTGGGTGCTGGAATTCGACGCCGAGGTTCCGCGCAAGATCGATCCGATCATGGGTTACACGTCTTCGTCTGATATGAACCAGCAGGTGAAGCTTTTCTTCGAAACGCAAGAGCAAGCTGAAGCCTACGCTCAGCGCAAGGGCATCGAGTACAGAGTGATCCAGCCACAGGAAGCGACCCGCAAGGTTGTTTCCTACACGGATAACTTCAAATACAGCCGTACACAGCCCTGGACGCACTGAATCGATTTAGGCCCCTTAGCTCAACTGGATAGAGCAACTGCCTTCTAAGCAGTAGGTCGCAGGTTCGAGTCCTGCAGGGGTCGCCACGTTGTCACGCCCTCGGAGATCATCCGGGGGCGTTTTTGATTTTCGTCGTAAGTCAGCTTTTTCAGTGCACGTTCAACACGTGCGCGTGGTTGCTGGCCAGCAGAAACGACTCGCGCGCTTTTTCGATGTCGCATTTGCCTTCGATGGCTTCCAGGCAGCTACGGCGCGCCTTTTCATATTCGGCACCGTGATCGTTGGGCCAGCGATACATGAGTATATCGAGCGCGATCAGTGGACTGTAGATTTCAAGAGCAGCGCAGAGTGGCAGATGGATCGCCACCGGTTTGACCCAGCGGGCATGATGGCATGGTTCTGTTCTATGGATGAGCATTGGGATCCTCCTTCCCGTCGTCCGGGTCGGAAACCCCAGATTCACGAATTAGTTCCCGCTCACGTAAAATGTGAACGATCCAGGGGTTCCCTTTTCGGCAGATGAATGGAATATGAACAGCTAAATGAACTGAAGATGAACGAAAATACGAATCAGGCGTTTACCGCTCACGATGTAGGAGATCCGATCATGTTCAATATGTCTGGAATTCAGGAAAGCTTCTTTGGTGACCGTATGGCTGGCGTTGGCCAAGCGATCACGTCTGCACTCGCATTCGAGTCTGGTCTCGAGAAATCCAGCATTCTGGCGACTGTCGACAACGACGTCATTTATCTGGAAGGCACAGCGGACTCCGTTGAGGCAATCGATATCGCCATCAACCTTGCGTCATCCATTTCGAATTGCCGTATCCTGAGCCACATCGAGCCTTGCTACTGATGTGAGCATTGCCGGGCGGTCCGCGCCCGGTCCTTGGCTGCTAGTCAGCATTGCCAATCTGTTTGCTGCGAACGATATCGCCGCGCTTGATACCCATGTTTTTAGCTACGCCGCCATTCAGCTCCAGAACGTAGCGCACCGCGCCGTTTGAGCTGATGATCGATTCCGAATGCGGAACCGCGTTCGGATGGATATGCTGGATCTTGCCCTCTTTCGAGATGAACAGCATGTCGAGTGGAATGAGCGTATTGCGCATCCACATCGTGACGTCCCGGTCTTTCCCGAAATCGAACAGCATGCCGTTCGTCGGTGCCATGGTCTTGCGATACATCAGGCCCTGTTGGCGCTGTCCGTCCGTCGTGGCGAGCTCTGCGGTGAACGGGTGCGTCTTCCCATCTGCCGTCTGGATCGTCAGTTGCTCGGACGGAAAGGTTTCCTCCGCCGCCAACGGCAGCGTAGACACAACGCAAAACGTGAGCGCTGCGAGAGCGCTCACGATGGACTTCGACAGCAATTTCGCAATCATCAGTGTGCCATGCCTATCGGTGCAGGATTGTCTGGATGAATTTCAGCCGCCATCAAACCCTTGTCGCCATCGCCGAAGCGCACGAGAACCACTTGACCGGGACGAAGCTCAGCAAGGCCGAAGCGGCGCAGCGTTTCCATGTGAATGAAGATGTCTTCGGTGCCCTCGCCACGGCTCAGGAAGCCGAAACCCTTGGTACGATTGAACCATTTGACGATCGCACGCTCCAGCCCGCTGGATGGGGTGACCTGAACGTGGGTCCGCACAGGCGGCATTTGAGACGGGTGAATTGCCGTGGACTGATCCATGGAGAGAATACGGAATGTCTGGTAACCGCGATCCCGGCGCTGGATGAGTGCCACGATGCGCGTGCCCTCCAGAATTGTCTGGTAACCGTCGCGCCGCAAGCAGGAAACGTGTACAAGAACATCCTGCATGCCATTGTCCGGCACGATGAAGCCAAACCCCTTGGCGACATCAAACCACTTCACGACGCCGGTGATCTCGATGAGGTCTACCGCATCACTCGAAAAGTCTTCGAATTCCGCTATATTTTTCGATGACATTCTTTCAGCCATTTCGCCCCAGCCCCTCTACGCATACACCACTACCGGTCAACTGATTCCCTAACGGTAGATTAACATCTTGGTAACGGTTTCGCGCAAGCCCTAGTTTTTGATTTATCCACCTGCTTTTATGTCTTTGGGCTTGCTCAAGGCTGACTTACCTGCCGTTACGGCAAGTTTAGAAATCAAAGGAGAAGTACATGCGATATCTGCACACGATGGTTCGTGTAAAAGACCTCGAAAAATCCCTGGAATTTTACTGTCATCTTTTCGAACTTGTCGAGGTTCGCCGGATCGAGAATGATAAAGGCCGCTTCACGCTAGTGTTTCTTGCTGCAAAAGACGATGTTGCCGCCGCACGCGACAACAAGGCGCCATGCCTGGAGCTCACCTATAATTGGGATGCCGAGGATTATGCCGGCGGGCGCAATTTCGGCCATCTGGCCTATGAGGTGGATGATATCTACGAGATTTGCGCCAAGCTTCAGGCCGGTGGCGTCACGATCAACCGCCCGCCGCGGGACGGTCATATGGCGTTCGTGCGTTCTCCCGATGGTATCTCCATCGAAATATTGCAAAAAGGCGCAAGCCTTGCACCAGCCGAGCCGTGGATATCCATGGAGAATACCGGCTCTTGGTAAGGTGATTCCACGACCTGTGGATTGTCATATCCTCGCATGAGCGTTGCCAGATGAGCATTTCGTCCCTAAACCTAAGACGTGCTCATCGCTTTAAGGGAACGCGGCGCGACAGCGTCGGTCTGTTTGAAACGCATCTGCGGAGGCCTGGCCTTGAAAATCGTAAACGGCAGTTCGGCATATAGGGTTCAACGCTGCCTGGCTGCCGCTTTTCTTTTGGCGCTCACCGGCTGCGTTTCGGCCGTCTCTGAAGACAAGGATGCTTCGGTGGCGACGGCACCAGCTGTTGCCGCCGCACTCCCTGCTGCACCCAATGCTGAACAGGCTCATCTCGCTGCAAATCAACACGCGGTTCCCGGTTATGTGGATCCGGCCATGGTTTCCGGCAACGGCGGCCAGGCGTCACCCACTGTCGCAGCCGCTGCGCAGACGCCGGGAACGCCGCAGGTTTATGGGCAGGCGCCACAGATGTCCGGCCTTGCGACACAGCCAACCGGCATTTCTGCGAGTTCGCTGAGCATCTATGCGAGCTCCGCTTCACCCGTCGTACCCGCCGCCTCAGGCCCTTCCACAGGAAACATTCCAGCTTACTCTGCGTCACCCAAAGTCGTGCCGGCTTTCAACAGCGTCTATTCGACACCTGCGGGCGCGCCGCCGCCGCAGGCTGGTCCGGCTCCCGTGCCGCAAGAAAACTCTGCAGTCACTCCGATGCCCAATGCCGCACAGAAGATGGCTGCACAAACCGAACCTGTAAGCGGCAAGCTTCCCGCCGATCCGTCAGGTGTGCCGATTGCAGCGTTTTTTGCCAGCGCCGCCAAGAAGCGTGGGGCAGGCGCCACCCAGGGCTTGACCCAGATCGCTGCCTTGCCAGCGCCGGCCCAAGCCGGTATCGCGTTGGCTGGTCGCTCGACGATGAGTGACGCATTCGATGACAGCCACGCCGAGGACGATGACAAGCCTGCTGGCCTTATGAAGCTTGCGTCGCTCTCCGGTCTCAGCCGCGTGGCCCCCAATGGGCTGCTGCTGCAGACGGAACAGGTCAATGTCGGCTGCTTCAAACCTGAGATGATCCGGCGCATCAAGGAAGTTGAAACCCATTACGGGCGTCGTGCCATGGTCACGTCCGGTTACCGTCCGCCGAAAGCAACCACCCAGGGGTCAAAGCACTATACGTGCGATGCGGCGGACATTCAGGTCACCGGCGTTTCCAAGTGGGAACTGGCCAATTACCTTCGCTCCATTCCGGATCGCGGTGGCGTGGGCACCTATTGCCATACCGAATCCGTTCATATGGATTTGGGGGAGCCGCGTGACTGGAACTGGCGTTGCCGCCGTACCTCCAAAAGCCTCTGATCTCGATTAGAATCTCAAAGTTTTTTTCTGCCTGATGATCGGCATGGACATTCAGCGTCACGGCACGAAGTGACGGCTCGCTTAGTTGTGTCCGGGTGTTCGCGACGAACAACAAGCAGGCATGTCGTTGTGATTTCACGGCGTCGCAGAGGTCACCTTGTGCCATCGCGCCTGTTGTTCTCGATGTCATCACCATATGGCGAAATTTGAGTCTATGTGCTCATAAACGGCATTTCGACACGGATGTGTTTCGTATGTCTTGAGTATAGAAACGAATATATCGGATTATCGTTGAAAAGTGGTGAGAGGCGTGGGACTCGAACCCACGACCCGCGCATTAAAAGTGCGCTGCTCTACCAGCTGAGCTAGCCTCTCTCACCATTCTCGTCACGCGCATTTCAATGCCTCGTCGGCAGAATTGCGCTTGTCCCGTTTGGCGGCGAAGCGCCTCTCGGAAGTGGGCGGAACATAGGGAGGGGCAGGTCTGCGGTCAACCCATAAAAACCGGAATATGTCGCCTTGCCGCGTTTTTTTGTCACGGGCGCAAAAAGGTGATTGGTCGTAAGGGGTTGGCGGGGTTACAAGCACGTGGAAATGTAGTGGAGCTTCTCCTTGTCCATCGCCGATATATCTCTTTTTACAGCGCTTTTGGCCGGCGCACTTTCATTCTTGTCGCCCTGCGTGCTGCCGCTTGTGCCGCCTTACCTCTGTTATATGGCGGGCATCTCGGTAGAGCAGTTTCGCGATGAGCGTTACGAAGCAAAGCCGCAGATGCGAAAGGCGGTCATGCTGGCGGCGCTGTTTTTTACACTGGGATTCGCCACGGTGTTCGTGGCGCTGGGGGCGGGCGCGTCGAGTATCGGCATGGTGCTACGGCAAAACCTCGATATTCTGGCCAAGATCGGCGGCTTCATCATCATTTTGATGGGACTGAATTTTCTCGGCGTTTTTCGCATTGGCCTGTTTTCTCGTGAGGCGCGGTTTCAGAGTGGCGGCAAGCCTGCAACGCTTTCTGGCGCCTATATCATGGGCCTTGCTTTTGCTTTCGGCTGGACGCCTTGCATCGGGCCGGTCTTGGGAGCGATCCTTGGTGTTGCTGCAGCTAGGGATACGGTTGGTGACGGGGCCATGCTGCTTGCCGTGTATTCTGCGGGCCTTGCCATTCCGTTCTGGATTGCCGCTGCCTTTTCCGGAAACTTCATGCGGTTTCTTGTGCGCTTTCGCCGGCATCTCGGTGTCGTCGAAAAAGCCATGGGTGTGCTTCTCATCCTGACCGGTATAGCATTCATGTCAGGTTTCATCACCAATGTGGCGATCTGGTTTCAGGAAAGCTTTCCAATCCTGATGCAGATCGGCTAAATCCTCTCGGGCATTATAGACGGCGAGGGGAGCCATGGCCGACATCGCCGGATTGCTATTTCCGTTTTTCGGGTTGATTTTCATCGGCTATCTGGCCGGGCGGATCACAAAACAGCCCGCCGAAGCTCTGGGGTGGCTGAACACTTTCATCATTTACGCCGCCCTGCCTGCGCTGTTCTTCAAGCTGGTTGCCAAGACCCCTGTCGATCAACTGGCGCGTATGGATTTCGTGGGCCTCAGTCTTCTGGGAACCTACAGCATTTTCGCTCTGCTGTTTGTGATCGGCTATGTCGTCCGTCGCAACAGCCTGGCTGATTCCACCATTCAGAGCTTCGCGGGAAGCTACGGCAATATCGGCTATATGGGGCCGGGACTTGCGCTGCTCGCCTTCGGGGACCGCGCGGCGGTGCCGGTGGCATTAATCGTCTGTCTGGAAAACGCCATGCACTTCATTACCGCGCCCGCACTGATGGCATTGGCCGGTGGCGACACGCGTTCACCGATGAAACTGGCGGGCGATGTGACGAAGAAGGTGCTGACGCATCCCTTCATTTTGTCGGTGATTGCGGGTTTTCTGGCCGCCATTATCGCTTGGACACTGCCGCAGCCGGTTCAGCAACTGGTGGATTATCTGGCGCAGTCGGCCGCGCCCTGCGCGCTGTTTTCCATGGGCGTCACGCTGGCGTTGCGGCCTTTAAAGCGCGTGCCGGTCGAGATCAGCTATATCGTGCCAGCCAAGCTCATTCTCCACCCGCTGCTGGCCTACATCATTCTGTCGTCATTCGGTTCGTTCGATCCGGTGTGGATATCGACGGCGGTGCTGCTTGCTGCGCTGCCAACTGCAACCAATGTCTTCGTCATTGGCCAACAGTATCAGGTCTGGCAGGAACGAGCCTCCGCGACCATTTTGATTTCGACAGTGCTTTCGGTTTTTAGTGTCTCGCTGGTGCTTTATGTCATTCGCGCCATGAGCCTCTAAGGCTGCCGACCAGAAGCGAAGGTAGTGCTTTCAGGCCACGCCCCGGCTCGATGCCTTCGCGCATGACGAGACTGCGCAAGGGAGCAACGCTCGACAAGACATGAAGGCCTGCGGCGCGCGTTACCTGCATCGGCAGGAACCCGGAAAGAAGCGAGCGGTTGAGAAGATCCACACTCAGGGTGCGGCTGACGACGTCGGCACGGCGGCGGCGGTCGAATTTCGCACCGGCATCCGAAGGAATGGGGCCACCCGTGAGCGTGCCCAGAAGCTCCGTCAGAACGATAATGTCACGCAGGCTCAAATTCAGGCCCTGCGCCCCGATGGGAGGGAAGCCGTGGCCTGCTTCCCCGACCAGCGCCACCCGCCCCTTGCCGAAGCGGTTTGCCGTCATGCTGGACAGCGGCCACGTCTGCACATTGTCCTCGACGGTCACGGAGCCCAGCATGGATTGCATGCGCTTTTCAACGCGCAGGCTCAAGTCTTCCAGCGAAAGGGCTGACAGTGTCTCTGCCTCTTCCGGCTTCACCACCCAGACAAGGCTGGAGCGGCTGCCGGTAAGCGGGACCTGGGTGAAAGGCCCTGCCGGTGTGTGAAACTCGGTCGAAACATTTCCATGTGGGCGGCTATGCGCGAAATTCAGAACCATTGCTGTCTGTGGGTACGACCATGAACGGACACCGATGCCCGCAACCTCCCGCACTCTGGACTTGCGTCCATCGGCACCAATCAGGAAACTTGCCGCGATTTGCTCGCCATGATCAGGGGTGATGGTTACACCGTGCTCGCCGATCTCAATCGTCTCCGCCACGCCATCGATGAGGGTGATGTTGTTTTCCTCGGACACCGCCGCGCCGAGCGCTGCCAGTAGCGCTTCATTCGGCATGTTCCAGCCAAAGGCGGAAAGGCCGATCTCTGATGAGCGGAAGGCAACCGTCGGAGCCCGCAGAAGCCGGTCGGTGCCATCGATGATCTGCATCGTGGAGAGCTTGGCTGCCGAAGGCTCAATTTGGGACCACAGGCCCAGACGATCCAGAAAGCGGATGGACTGATCCATCAGCGCCGTCGTGCGCTTGTCCAATTTGTCGGTTTTCGGCGCGATCAACGCGATGCTGCGGCCCGAGCGCGCAAGGGCAATGGCGGCAATCTGGCCGGCAAGGCCCGCACCCACGATAGCGATCTCGACGTTTTTCATCGTTCATTCCCATTCACGCAAAGAACCACTTCACAAACATAGTCGTTTGGCTCCATCAAATCCAGAAGACAGATGTGTCTCAGGGGCCATGATCCTGATGCAAAATCAATATTAGTCCGAGGATAAGCCATGGGGAATGGTTGCAAACAGTGGTGAATGGTCGCATACGGGAAGAGACGTAGCGGATGAAAAGCGAGGCGCCTGCGCTGATTATGAAGATATTCAACTATAAGCGCGTGCCTTATGCCGAAATGCGGGCTTTTTCGGTCCATATCCTGACCGCTTCTGGATCTTTTTTGGCCTTCCTTGGTGTCGTTGCTGCCGCTGAACATCGCTTTGTCGATATGTTCTGGTGGCTTGGTCTGGCGCTTGCCGTCGATGGTATCGATGGACCGATTGCCCGCAAAGTGCGGGTGAAGGAGGTGTTGCCAAACTGGTCGGGCGATACGCTCGACAACATCATCGATTATGTCACCTACGTGCTCCTACCGGCTTTTGCGCTCTACCAGAGCGGCATGATCGGCGAGCCGTGGTCGTTCGCAGCCGCAGGCATGATCGTCGTGTCCAGCGCGATCTACTACGCCGATATGGGCATGAAGACCGACGAGTATTTCTTTTCTGGCTTCCCGGTCGTGTGGAACATGGTGGTCTTCACGCTGTTCGTCATCGACGCAAGCGCAACCACGGCGATGATTGTCGTTACGATATCCGTCTTCCTGACATTCCTGCCGATCAACTTCCTGCATCCTGTCAGGGTCAAGCGACTGAGGCCGCTCAATATGACCATATTTCTGGTGTGGTGCGTGCTCAGCGGATATGCGCTTCTTCTGCACTTCTCCTCGCCGGATTGGGTTGTTGCAGGCGTCGTCATCACGGGCATTTACCTTTATTGCATCGGAGGCTTCATGCAGCTTTTCCCGTCTCTCGGCGGCCGTTAACTTCAGTCGTTCAAAACCTTTGTCTGGACGCTTTTTAGAGTTGTGCCCAGCATCAAAACCGGTATCTAGTACCAATTAAGGGCACTGCCCAATTTTAGTGCATGATTATCAGTCCAGTCGTCCAACACTTCGAAGAAAGTGCGACGGTGGGTTGGAAAAGGGGAACAGGTGACGGGATCGGTGACGTCTGGGGTCTTGCCTCTATTGTCCGTTCGCCAGCTGACCAAGCTGTTTGGAACGTTCGCCGCATGCGATTCTATCGATATCGATATTGTGCCCGGTGAAATTCACGCGCTTCTGGGTGAGAATGGTGCGGGCAAATCCACGCTGGTGAAGATGCTGTTCGGCGTGCTGGAGCCCTCTGCTGGCGAGATCGTCTGGAAGGGGCAGCCGGTTCGCATCGGGTCTCCGGGCGAGGCGCGCCAGCTCGGCATTGGCATGGTCTTTCAGCATTTCTCGCTCTTCGAAGCGCTGACGGTTGCCGAAAACATCGCGCTGTCGCTCGACCCTAAAATTTCTCTCAAAGAAATCGCCCGCGAGGCGGAAGCGCTATCCAAGGCCTATGGCCTGCCGCTCGATCCCTATGCCCATGTCGCCGATCTTTCAGTGGGAGAGCGTCAGCGAATCGAAATTGTCCGCGCGCTGCTGCAAAATCCGCAACTGATCATTCTGGACGAACCGACCTCCGTTTTGACGCCACAGGAGGCCGATCGTCTCTTTGAAACGCTGGCGAAGCTGAAGGCCGAAGGGCGTTCTGTTCTTTATATCAGCCACCGCTTGGAAGAGGTGCAGCGCATCTGCGACCGTGCGACCGTGCTGCGCCACGGCAAAGTGACGGGTGCCTGCGATCCGCGCAAGGAAACGCCGTCGTCGTTGGCGCGGATGATGGTTGGTGCCGATGTGGCGAGCATTCAGCGCGCTGATGATGGCGTCATCGGTGACGTCGCTGTCGAGATTGCTGGCCTCTCAGTCTCAGCCCGCACGCCGTTTGCCGTCTCCCTCAAAGATATCACGATGAAAGTCCGCTCCGGCGAGGTTCTCGCCATCGCCGGTGTTGCCGGAAACGGGCAGGGTGAATTGTTCGATGCTCTCTCGGGTGAATATCCGGTCGCACACAACGAAGCGATTTTCCTGCGCGGTAAACCTGTAGGGCGCATGGGTATCAATGGTCGCCGACTGCTGGGGGCCGGTTTTGTGCCCGAAGAACGCCACGGCCATGCGGCTGTGCCGACCATGACGCTGTCGGACAATCTGCTTCTGGCCCGCTGCCGTTCCGACAGAATAGCGTTCCTCAGTGGCGGATTTCTGAAGGTCATCCGCAGTTCCACCATCAAAAGTGCGGCCAAGCGCATTTCGGCCTCCATGGATGTACGCAAGAGCGGCGATGATCCGCTGGCCGGCTCTCTATCGGGCGGTAACCTGCAAAAATTTATCGTCGGGCGTGAGCTGGATCGCCAGCCTTCGGTTCTTGTCGTCAACCAGCCGACCTGGGGCGTGGATGCCGGGGCCGCAAGCCGCATTCGTCAGGCACTTGTCGATCTGGCCAAGACCGGTTCGGCCGTTATCGTCATCAGCCAGGATTTGGACGAAATCTTTGAAGTGGCCTCCAGTATTGCCGTTATCTCCGGTGGGCGTCTGTCGCAATCCTATCCGGCTGGTGAAATGAACCGCGAAAAGATCGGACTTTTGATGGGTGGTGTTCACGCAGGACATGCGGAGGCTGTTGCCCATGCGGATTGAACTCGAAAAACGCACAGGCGTCTCCAACCTGTTCGCCATGTTGTCGCCTCTGCTGGCGCTTGCCCTGACTTTGGTCTTCGGTGCCATCATGTTTGCGCTGTTGGGCAAGAACCCGTTCAGCGCGCTCTACAGCTTCTTTATCGATCCGCTGCTGGAAGTCTGGTCGCTGCATGAGCTTGCGATCAAGGCCGCGCCGCTGATCCTGATCGCGGTCGGTCTGTCTATCTGCTATCGCTCGAACAACTGGAATATCGGTGCCGAAGGGCAGTTCACCATCGGCGCTATCACCGGCTCTATTTTGCCGGTGCTTTATCCGCAATGGCAGTCGCCAATGATCCTGCCGCTGATGCTGGTCATGGGTGCTGCTGGCGGCGCGCTTTATGCGGGCATTCCGGCGCTCTTGAAGACACGTTTCAACACCAATGAAATCCTGACCAGCCTGATGCTCGTCTATGTCGCCCAGCTGCTTCTCGACTGGCTCACGCGGGGCATCTGGCGTGATCCGGCGGGCTATAATTTCCCGCAGACAACAGCCTTCAACGAAAGCGCCGTGCTGCCGGAAATTCTGGAATCGGGCCGCGCCCATTGGGGCATCGTCTTTGCCATTATCGCGGCCATCGCGCTGTGGTTCATGATGCGTTTCATGCTGCGGGGCTTTCAGGTGACGGTACTTGGCCAGTCGCCACGGGCAGGGCGCTTTGCCGGCTTTTCCTCGCGCGGCATGGTGTGGTTTTCGCTGGTTGTGTCTGGCGCGCTGGCGGGACTTGCCGGCATTTCGGAAGTCTCCGGCTCGATCGGGCATTTGCAGCCATCCATTTCGCCCGGTTACGGGTTTACCGCCATCATCGTCGCGTTTTTGGGGCGCCTCAATCCGCTCGGTATCATCGCCTCCGGTTTCGTGCTGGCGCTGACCTATCTTGGCGGCGAGGCGGCGCAGCTGTCCATCGGGGTTTCCGACAAGGTCACGCGTGTGTTCCAAGGGTTGATGCTCTTCTTCGTACTCTCGTGCGATACGTTGATCATCTACAAGATACGTGTCCGTTTCGGGCGCGGTAGCAGCACTGAAGGAGCCGCGTGATGGATATGTTTCAGGCGATCCTCCTGACCGTCATTACCGCTGCAACCCCTCTGGTCATTGCCGCTCTCGGCGAGTTGGTGACGGAACGTGCGGGTGTTCTCAACCTCGGTGTCGAGGGCATGATGATCATGGGTGCGGTCTGCGCGTTTGCTGCTGCCCATCTGACCGGTTCGCCCTATATTGGTATCGTCGCGGGCATCGCATCCGGTGCCGTCTTCTCGCTGTTGTTCGGTTTCCTGACACTGACGCTGGTCACGAACCAGGTGGCGACAGGGCTTGCGCTGACGCTCCTGGGCCTCGGCGTTTCCGGAATGCTGGGTGAAACCTTTGTCGGCCTTCCGGGCGTGAAGCTGCCGCCCATCGTCTTTCCGGTTCTCTCGGACATTCCGGTCATTGGCCCTGCGCTGTTCCGGCAAGATCTGATTTTCTACATGTCGATCGCGCTCGTTATCGGCATCGGCTGGTTTCTGTTCAAAAGCCGCACAGGCCTGAAAATCCGCGCCATCGGCGACAATCACGGCTCCGCCCATGCGCTCGGCATCAACGTCATCCGCACGCGCTACCTCGCCGTCATGTTCGGCGGTGCCTGCGCGGGCTTGGCCGGTGCGCAACTGTCGCTGGTCTATACCCCGCAATGGGTGGAGAACATGTCCGCCGGGCGTGGCTGGATTGCGCTGGCGCTGGTGGTGTTTGCCTCCTGGCGGCCATGGCGGGTTCTGGCGGGTGGATATCTTTTCGGGGCTGTCACCATCGGTCAGCTGCACGCGCAGGCGCTCGGCATCGGTGTGCCGTCCCAACTCCTTTCAGCAATGCCTTACATAGCGACTATTGTGGTCCTCATCATCATCTCCCATAATCGTCGCACAACGCTGATCAACACACCGGCTTCGCTCGGAAAACCGTTCGTACCGGATCGCTAAAAAAACAGGTTCAAGCCTAACCAAGCAGGGGTAAACATGAAGAAACTCATCATCGCACTGGCGGCATCCGCCGCCGCAATCGTCGGCGCGGTTCCAGCAGCCCAAGCCGCAGAAGCCAAGAAGGTCTGCTTCGTTTATGTCGGTACCAAGACCGATGGCGGCTGGACGCAGGCGCACGACATCGGCCGTCAGGAATTGCAGAAGCATTTCGGTGACAAGATCGAAACCCCGTTCCTTGAAAGCGTTCCCGAGGGACCAGATGCCGAGCGCGCCATCGAGCGTATGGCCCGTTCCGGCTGCGAACTGATCTATACGACATCCTTCGGCTTCATGGATGCAACCGTAAAGGTCGCGCAGAAATTCCCGAAGGTGAAGTTTGAACACGCAACCGGCTTCAAGTCGGCTGAAAATCTCGGTACCTATAATTCGCGTTTCTATGAAGGTCGTTACATTCAGGGCCAGATCGCCGCCAAGATGTCGAAGAAGGGTGTCGCAGGCTACATCGCATCCTTCCCGATCCCTGAAGTCGTGATGGGCATCGACGCCTTCGTTCTGGGCGCTCAGTCGGTCAATCCTGAGTTCAAGGTCAAGGTCGTCTGGGCCAACACCTGGTTCGACCCGGGCAAGGAAGCCGATGCCGCCAAGGCGCTGATCGATCAGGGCGTCGATATCCTGACACAGCACACCGACACGACGGCGCCGATGCAGGTTGCTGCCGAGCGCGGCATCAAGGCCTTCGGTCAGGCATCCGACATGATCAAGGCCGGTCCTGAAACGCAGATGACGGCGATTGTCGATACCTGGGGCGCCTACTACATCAAGCGCACGCAGGCTCTTCTCGATGGGACATGGAAGTCCGAATCGGTCTGGGACGGTCTCAAAGACGGCATCCTGACCATGGCGCCGTATACCAACGTGCCAGACGACGTGAAGAAAATGGCAGAGGAGACCGAAGCCAAGATCAAGTCCGGCGAGTTGCACCCCTTCACCGGCCCGATCAAGAAGCAGGACGGTTCCGAGTGGCTGAAGGCTGGCGAAAAGGCTGAAGACAAGGTTCTTCTCGGCCTGAACTTCTACGTCGCAGGCGTAGACGACAAGCTGCCGCAATAAGCAGTTCGCTTGTTCTCCCTCGTCATCCTCGGGCTTGTCCCGAGGATCTAATCACGCTTCTGCGGATGCGACGTAGCAGATGCCCGGGACATCCTCGGACTTGATCCGGGGACCGAGCATGACGACTGGGAAGTTTCAGTAACCAAGCCGCGCCGGGAACAGGCGCGGTTTTTTTATTTCCGCTCACGGCAGGTTTCCAACGTTCACGCAATTTCCATGGTTTCTTTATTCTTGAGCGTTTATAGCGGGAACACAGCCCGCCCGTTGATCGGCGGCCAATGATTGCAGATTCGGAGATTTCAATGGAACGCAGCTGCCTTGCCGTCATTCTCGCCGCTGGTGAAAGCACACGCATGAAATCGTCCATGTCTAAAGTGCTCCATCCCGTTGCTGGCCGGGCAATGATTGCGCATGTGATGCAGGCAGTGGCCGGTGCCGGTGTTGGCTCTGCCGCACTCGTCGTGGGGCGTGATGCGGACAGAGTGGCGGATGCGGCGCGGGGTGCTGGCGTCAACGTAGAGCCTTATCTGCAGAAAGAGCGTCTGGGCACGGGCAATGCCGTGCTTGCTGCGCGGGAAGCTATCGAAAGCGGCTATGACGATATCCTGATCGCCTATGGTGACGTACCGCTGCTGACATCCGAGACGCTCAACAAGGCGCGGCAGGCTCTGAGCGAGAATGTCGATGTCGTGGTCATCGGTTTTCATACCGATAGGCCGACCGGCTATGGTCGTCTGCTGGTGGAAAACGGCGAACTCGTTGCTATCAGGGAAGAGAAGGATGCGACGGATGAAGAGCGCAAGGTCACGTGGTGCAATAGCGGCCTGATGGCGATCAACGGTCGCCGCGCGCTCGATCTTCTCACGCGCATCGGCAACGACAACGCCAAGGGCGAATATTATTTGACGGATATCGTCGAAATCGCCCGGTCTCTGGGCGGTAAATCCGTTGCCATCGATGCGCCCGAAACTGAATTGATCGGCTGCAACAATCGCGCCGAACTGGCTTACATCGAAAAGCTCTGGCAGGAACGTGCGCGCCACCAGTTCATGATCGATGGTGTCTCGATGATCGCGCCTGAAACGGTGTTTTTATCCTGGGATACGAAGATCGGTCAGGATGCGCTGATCGAGCCGAACGTGGTGATTGGGCCTGGTGTGACCATCGAATCGGGTGCCATCATCCACGCCTTCTCGCATCTGGAAGGCGCGCATGTCAGTGGTGGTGCGACGGTCGGTCCCTATGCGCGGTTGCGTCCCGGTGCCAACCTTGCCGCCAATTCCAAGGTCGGCAATTTCTGTGAGGTCAAGAAAGCCGAAATCGGCGAGGGTGCCAAGGTCAACCATCTGACTTATATCGGCGATGCCTTCGTGGGTGCTGGCAGCAACATCGGGGCAGGGACGATCACCTGCAACTACGATGGCATCAACAAGCACGAAACGCGGATCGGCAAAAATGCCTTTGTCGGATCCAATTCGTCGCTGGTGGCACCCGTCAGCATTGGCGACGATGCCTATGTGGCGTCGGGCAGTGTCATCACGGAAAATGTGCCTGAGAACGCACTCGCCTTTGGCCGTGCGCGACAGGAGATCAAGGAAGGCCGCGCCAACGATCTTCGTGCCCGTGCACGAGCCATCAAGGACGCAAAAAAGAAGTCCTCGATATCGTAACGGATAGACACTGAAAGTGACTGCAACCGCAATTGCGGATTTTGCGGAAATCGCTAGGACTTCCGCCAGTTAAAATGTTTTGGAGACGTATATGTGCGGCATCGTTGGAATCGTTGGAACGCAACCGGTTGCGGAGCGCCTGGTAGATGCGCTGAAGCGTCTGGAATACCGGGGTTACGACTCCGCTGGCGTTGCAACGATTCATGATGGCGCACTGGCTCGCCGCCGCGCGGAAGGCAAGCTTTTCAATCTGGAAAAGAAGCTGTCCGAAGAGCCGCTTCCCGGCTCGACCGGCATTGCCCACACCCGCTGGGCAACCCACGGTGTGCCGAATGAAACCAACGCCCACCCGCATTTCGTGGATGGCGTCGCCGTCGTTCACAACGGCATCATCGAAAACTTTTCCGAATTGCGCGATGAACTGACGGCGGAAGGTGCGACCTTTACCACGCAGACGGATACGGAAGTCGTGGCGCAGCTGCTCGCCAAATTCACCCGCGAGGGGCTGGACCACCGCGCCGCCATGCTGGCCACGCTGAACCGGGTGACCGGCGCTTATGCGCTCGGCGTCATGTTTCAGGACGATCCTTCAACGCTGTTGTCTGCCCGGTCCGGCCCACCTCTCGCCATCGGTTATGGTCGAGGTGAAATGTTCCTGGGCTCGGACGCCATCGCGCTCTCGCCCTTCACCAATGAAATCACCTATCTGGTGGATGGCGATTGTGCGATCCTGACCGCAAATGGCGTTGAAATCATCGATTTCTCCGGCAATCCTGTCAAGCGTGCGCGCCAGATTTCGCAGGCCACGGCTTACGTGGTCGACAAGGGCAACCACCGCCATTTCATGGAAAAAGAAATCTACGAGCAGCCCGAAGTCATTTCCCATGCGCTCAGCCATTACGTGGATTTCGCTGAAAAGCGTGTGAAGCCAGCCGATCCGGCCATCGATTTTTCAAAGCTTACGGGCCTTGCCATTTCCGCTTGTGGCACGGCCTATCTTTCCGGCCTCATCGGCAAATACTGGTTCGAGCGCTATGCGCGTCTGCCTGTGGAAATCGATGTCGCCTCGGAATTCCGCTACCGCGAAATGCCGCTTTCACCAACGCAGGCCGCGCTCTTCATTTCGCAATCCGGCGAAACGGCGGATACGCTGGCATCGCTGCGCTATTGCCAGGAAAACGGCCTCAAGATCGGCACCGTCGTTAACGTGCGCGAATCGACCATGGCGCGGGAATCGGATGCGGTGTTTCCGATTCTGGCCGGTCCTGAAATCGGCGTCGCCTCCACCAAGGCCTTCACCTGCCAGTTGGCCGTTCTGGCCTCACTCGCCATTGCCGCTGGCAAGGCGCGTGGCACATTGACGGTGGACCAGGAAACGGACCTTGTTCGTCACCTGATCGAAATGCCGCGTGTCATGAGCGAAGTCCTGAACGCCATCCAGCCGCAGATCGAAACGCTGTCACGCGATCTCTCGCGTTTTAAGGATGTGCTCTACCTTGGTCGTGGTACCAGCTATCCGCTGGCGCTGGAAGGCGCGCTGAAGCTCAAGGAAATCTCCTATATCCACGCTGAGGGTTATGCCGCAGGTGAGTTGAAGCATGGGCCTATCGCACTGATCGACGAGAACATGCCTGTTATCGTCATCGCCCCGCATGACCGTTTCTTCGACAAGACCGTGTCCAACATGCAGGAAGTCGCAGCCCGCGGCGGCAAAATCATCTTCATCACCGACGAAAAGGGTGCTGCGGCCTCCAAGCTCGAAACCATGGCAACGATCGTTCTGCCCAACGTGGACGAACTGATCGCCCCGATGGTTTTCTCGCTGCCGATCCAGCTTCTGGCCTACCACACCGCCGTCTTCATGGGCACGGATGTGGACCAGCCGCGCAACCTGGCAAAGTCGGTGACGGTGGAGTAGGCCCATCCTCACACCAGTTCATGTGAACGGAGAACGCGTGGCGATAACGCACTTGCGAACGGAATTATCTTTCGCAGTGCACATCGCCACGATAATTCACTTGAAAGGCGGAACACGTTTCGCCACTGTCCGTTTCAAGAAAGTCTTCATCTCCTGAAGTTTCTCGAATTTATGCGGATTCATGACAGAAATCCCCGTCAAAATTTCCTTCGCAACCCGCTTGCGCAACAGCTTCCTCACCGGAGTTCTCATTCTGGCACCGGTGACCATCACCATGTGGGTGGTCTGGACTTTCCTGCAGTGGGTGGACAGTTGGGTCAAACCCTATATTCCGGCGCGTTACGATCCCGAGCAGTATTTCGACGTCGCCATTCCCGGCTTCGGCCTTCTGGTCGCGGTCATCGGCATCACGCTGATCGGCTTTCTCGGCAACAATCTCATCGGCAAATGGATCGTCGGCTTCGGCGAGTCCATTCTCAACCATATGCCGTTCGTCCGGCCGATCTACAAAAGCATCAAGCAGCTCTTCGAATCGGTTTTGAAAGAACATTCCAGCTCGTTCAAGAAGGTGGGCCTTATCGAATTCCCATCGCCCGGCACATGGGCCATGGTTTTCGTGTCGTCGGACGCCAAGGGCGAAGTGGCCTATCGATTAAATGAAATCGGCCAGGAAATGGTCGCGGTTTTCTTGCCGCCGACACCGGTTCCGACAGCGGGCTTTCTGCTGTTCGTGCCGAAGGACAAGATCATCATGCTCGAGATGTCGCCGGAAGACGGAGCGAAGTTGCTGATCTCCGGCGGCCTCGTCGCCCCGGATTTCGAGTTGCCGAAGGCAATCGCACCGGTTTGACGATCAATCGTCGTCAAACACCTCGTCAGCGGTCGATGATGAGTGAAACACCGGCACGAAGACGCGCATATAGACAAAACGCACGCTCCAGCCTTTTTCTTGCGCCTCAGCCCATGCTTTCTTGCGCCCCGGTTTCTTGAAGGTCTTGCCGATCGCCTTCTTTTCGCTTTGGGCAAAGGTTTCCGGCAGCAACTGGTTGTCAGGCGAGCAAAGAGCGTAGCCCTTGCTGAAGGCTGCGGGCGGTAGGGGCATGTCATTCATTGTCGTTAGCCTGCATGGAGGAAACGGATCGCTTCGTCACGGCGATGGAGATAGAGCAGGGTGCGCAGATTGCGGCCTCGCTCGCTTGATAGTTCCGGGTCGCGCTCGATGATATAGGCGGCGTCCTTGCGGGCGATTTCCAGGAGGTCGGCATGGGCCTCTAAGCTGGCAATGCGGAAGCCCGGCGTGCCGGACTGGCGGGTGCCTAACAGCTCGCCTTCGCCGCGCAGCTTCAAATCCTCTTCGGCGATCAGGAAACCGTCTTCGCTGTCGCGCAGAATGGAAAGCCGTGCCTTGCCGGTTTCGCTGAGTGGACCCTTGTAAAGCAGAATGCAGGTGGATGCCTCGTCCCCACGTCCCACGCGTCCCCGCAACTGGTGAAGCTGGGCAAGACCGAAATTCTCGGCATGTTCGATGACCATGATCGTCGCATCCGGCACGTCCACACCGACCTCAACCACGGTCGTCGCCACCAGCAGCCGTGTTTCGCCGGACTTGAAAGCCAGCATCGCAGCGTCCTTCTCCGGCCCGCTCATTCGGCCATGGATAAGGCCGATGTTTGCACCCAGTGACTTCGACAGAACGGCGTGACGTTCCTCTGCCGACATCAGGTCGGATTCTTCCGATTCTTCCACCAATGGGCAGATCCAATAGGCTTTCTTGCCTTCGGACAGCGCAGTTTTCAGCCGTGCGACGATATCGCCGATCCGCTCGGTCGGAATAGTCACGGTCGTAATCGGTTTGCGGCCCGCCGGTTTTTCCGTCAGCTTGGAAACATCCATGTCCCCGAATGCGGCCAGAACCAGAGTGCGGGGAATGGGCGTTGCCGTCATCACCAGCATATGCGGCGAGATGCCCTTGGCGGTTAGGCGCAAGCGTTGGTGCACGCCGAAGCGATGCTGCTCATCCACCACCGCCAGCACGAGGTTCTTGTAGCTGACGCTATCCTGAAACAGCGCATGGGTGCCGATCACGATCTGAGCCTCACCGGAGGCAATGCGCTCCTCAATGTCTCGACGTTCCTTGCCCTTGGTGCGCCCCGTCAGAACCGCGCAGGAAATGCCAGCGGCTGTGGCGAATTTCGAAATCGTCGCGAAATGCTGGCGGGCCAGAATTTCGGTGGGTGCCATCAGCACGGCCTGACCGCCAGCCTCGACGGCGGTGGCCATGGCCATCAACGCCACCAGCGTCTTGCCCGCGCCGACATCGCCTTGCAGCAAGCGCAGCATGCGGTCTTCGCCTGCCATATCGGTCAGAATGTCCTTCACGGCAGCGCTTTGGCTCGCCGTCATCGAAAACGGTAGGTTCGCCAGAATTTTGGCGGCAAAATCGCCCTTCGCACGGATCGGTTGGCCGGTGACCTTGCGCAGTCTCTGTCGCACCAGCGCCAGTGACAGCTGACCTGCCAGAAACTCGTCATAGGCGAGGCGTCGGCGAGCAGGGGCCTGCGGGTCGATATCGGCAACGTCACGCGGATCGTGCAGATCGCGGAAAGCATCGGCGACATTTGCAAAGCTCTCACGCTTGGCGAGCGCTTCATCGATCCATTCGGGAAAGACCGGCATTTTGGCCAGCGCACCATCGATGGCACGTCTCAAGACCTTGGGCGAAAGCCCCGCCGTCAACGGGTAGACCGGCTCGACCAGCGGCAGGTTTTCGGCCTCCGAGACCTTCACTATGAAATCCGGGTGAACCATGGAGGCCCGACCGTTGAACCAGTCGATCTTGCCGCTGACCATCACCTCTTCGTCCACGGGCAGTGCCTTGGACAGCCAATCACCCTTGGCGCGGAAAAACGTCAGTGCCAGCTCGCCGGTCTCGTCATGCAGAAAGACGCGGTATGGCGCGGAGCGGTTGCCGGGTGGTGCTGGCTGGTGGCGGTCCACGCGTCCCTGAATGGTGACAATGGCACCCTGTGGCGCATGCGCGATGCCGGGGCGGTTGCGCCGGTCGATGATGTTGTAGGGCGCGTGAAACAGAAGATCGACAACGCGGCTTTCTTCGACGCTGTCCCGGCCCAAAAGCTTCGCCAGCAAATCGGCAAGCTTCGGCCCGACGCCGGTCAGCGTGGCGACGGTGGCAAACAGCGGATCGAGGAGGGTGGGGCGCATGGCGAGCAAAATCGTGGAAGGCAGTGCGCAATGCAAGAGTGGTCTTGCGATAAACTCGGTTTATCACCGGCAGTTTTTGGTCGATGCGGCAATATTTCGATAAAAACCGGTTCCCAATCGTTCCTGTCCTGTTCTATAGGAAAGGCAACAGATGAATTTGATCGAAGGACGCTCCGCGATTACGAGGCCCGCTGTTTTCGGCTATCCTTTCCTCTCCCTCATCCCTGTGCTTGTCACAGGGATCCAGTCAGCCCAAGTCTTTGGGCTGAAAAGACTCTTTGACCTGACAGACGTCAGGTCGCTGGATTCCTGTAACGAGCACAGGAATGAGGGTGGTGGGGGAACGGACCGGCAGGTGGGCTGTCGAAGCGTAAGTCGTCCCACAGGGAAGGAAATGCGATGACAGGACTGGTGCGCACGAGCGCTGACCTCGATCCGAGGCGCAGGCGAATTCTTTATCGGTGCTGGCATCGCGGTATCCGGGAAATGGACCTTGTTCTCGGCCAGTTCGCCGAAGAAAACATCGCCGACCTGTCCGAAGAGCAATTGGATGAGCTTGAAATCATCATGGACGAGGAAGATCAGGACCTCGTGCAGATGGTGACGGGTGCGCAGGCCATTCCCGACAAATTCCAGACGCCGTTGTTCATGACGATCATTTCCTACCGCCCGGATTTCGATCTGGTCACGGCGCAGAACGGACACAGCCCAAAATGATAGCCGGATTCGATGTCAGGCTGGTGGCATCGGCCGATACGCCGTTGACCATCGGCAATGTGCCCTCTGGCACGGAAGCCTTTTTGCTGGCTGATCTGGCGCGGCAGGGTACACCTGTCGCCTATGTGCTCTCCGATGGCCAGCGCGTGGCCGATCTGGAGCAGATGCTCAGCTTCGTCGCGCCGGACATTCCGGTTCTGAGCCTGCCTGCGTGGGATTGCCTGCCGTACGACCGCGTGTCGCCCAGCGCGCATGTGTCCGCCCGCCGTCTTGCCACCCTGTCGGGCCTCATCCATCACCAGAAAAAGCCGCATCCGGCCATCGTGCTTGTCACCGTCAATGCCATGTTGCAGAAGATGGCCCCGCGCGATGTCATCGAAAGCCTGGCTTTCTCGGCCAAGCCCGGCAATCAGATCCGCATGGAGGATATTGCTGCTAGGCTGGAGCGCAACGGGTTCGACCGTGTGGCGACGGTGCGTGAAGTGGGTGAGTTCGCCCTGCGCGGCGGTATTCTCGATGTCTTCGTGCCCGGTACGGAAGAACCTGTCAGGCTGGATTTCTTCGGAGATACGCTGGAAAGCATCCGCACCTTCGACCCTGCCAGCCAGCGTACCATTGGCCAGGCCCGGTCGCTCGATCTCAGCCCCATGAGCGAGGTGACGCTGACACCGGATACGATCAGCCGCTTCCGCAAGAACTATCTGTCGCTGTTCGGCGCTGCCACGCGAGACGATGCGCTGTATCAGGCCGTTTCCGAGGGCCGTCGTTACGCCGGCATGGAACATTGGCTGCCCCTGTTTTACGAAAAGCTGGAAACCGCTTTCGATTATCTCAAGGGCTTCCGCATCGTCACCGATCACACGGCGCGGGAAGCGGCGGTCGAGCGCTCCAAGCTGGTGCATGATTATTTCGACGCGCGCCAAACCTCCGGCCAGACGAAAGGCGCAACGCAGGGAGCGCCCTACAAGCCTGTCTCGCCCAGCCAGATCTATCTCGGCGGTAAGAGCTTCGATGAGGCCTTGAACGCCGTCAACGCGGTACGCCTGACACCGTTCAACGAGCAGGATTCCAAGGATAAGCCGGTCGCCACGCTGGATGCCCATGTCGGTCCGCGCTGGGCGAAGTCGCAGACGGAGAACGAAAGCGAAGAACGCATCAATGTCTTCACGCTTGCCGTCAAGCACATTGCCGAGCGTCGCTCCAAGGGCTGGAAGGTTCTGATCACTGGTTGGTCGGAAGGATCGCTCGACCGCATGTTGCAGGTGCTGAACGAGCATGGGCTTGAGAATATCAAGACTATCCAGTCGTTCAAAGAGATTGAAAAGCTTGGCAAGGGCGAGGCCGCCGCTGCGGTTCTGAGCCTCGAAGCCGGTTTCGAAACCGGCAATCTCGCCGTCATCGGTGAGCAGGATATTCTCGGCGACCGCATGGTGCGCCGTTCCAAGCGCCGCAAGCGCGGTGCGGATTTTATCTCGGAAGTCGCGGGTCTGGACGAGGGTTCGCTCGTCGTTCACGCCGAGCACGGCATCGGTCGCTTCGTCGGCCTTCGCACCATCGAGGCGGCGGGTGCGCCGCGTGATTGTCTGGAGCTTCATTATGCCGATGAGGCCAAGCTCTTCCTGCCGGTCGAAAACATCGATCTTCTGTCACGCTATGGTTCTGACTCGGCGGAAGCCAATCTCGACAAGCTGGGTGGCGGCGCATGGCAGATGCGCAAGGCCAAGCTCAAGAAGCGTCTTCTGGATATGGCGGGCGATCTCATCCGCATCGCCGCTGCGCGCATGGTGCGCCATGCGCCAGCACTGATTGCGCCCGATGGTCTCTATGACGAGTTCGCGGCCCGTTTCCCCTATGATGAAACGGAAGACCAGCAGAATGCCATCGATTCCGTTCGCGACGATCTGGGTGCCGGTCGCCCGATGGATCGCCTGATCTGCGGTGACGTCGGCTTCGGCAAAACGGAAGTTGCACTCCGCGCCGCGTTCCTTGCTGCCATGAATGGCGTGCAGGTGGCGGTCGTCGTGCCGACCACATTGCTGGCCCGCCAGCATTTCCGCACCTTTTCCGAACGCTTCCGTGGCCTGCCGATCCGGGTGCAGCAGGCATCGCGCCTCGTCGGTGCCAAGGAACTGGCGCTGACGAAAAAGGAAGTGGCCGAAGGCAAGACGGACATCGTCGTCGGGACCCATGCGCTGCTCGGTGCTGGCATCAACTTCGCCAATCTCGGTCTTCTCATCATCGATGAGGAACAGCATTTTGGCGTGAAGCATAAAGAGCGTCTGAAGGAACTGAAGAGCGATGTGCATGTGCTGACGCTGTCGGCCACGCCCATTCCGCGCACGTTGCAGCTTGCCATGACAGGTGTTCGCGAGCTTTCGCTGATCACGACGGCACCCGTGGACCGCATGGCGGTGCGCACCTTCATTTCGCCGTTCGATGCCTTGGTTATCCGCGAAACGCTGATGCGCGAGCATTACCGTGGCGGCCAGAGCTTCTATGTCTGCCCGCGTCTGGCCGATCTGGCCGATATTCACGCCTTCCTGCAATCGGATGTCCCGGAACTGAAGGTCGCCGTCGCGCACGGCCAGATGGCGGCGGGTGAACTGGAAGACATCATGAACGCCTTCTATGACGGCAAATATGATGTGCTGCTGTCCACCACCATCGTCGAATCTGGTCTTGATGTTCCCACCGCGAACACCCTGATCGTCCACCGTGCCGATATGTTCGGCCTGGCGCAGCTCTACCAGTTGCGCGGTCGTGTCGGACGCTCCAAGGTTCGCGCTTTCGCGCTGTTCACCTTGCCGGTCAACAAGGTGCTGACAACAATGGCGGAGCGTCGCCTGAAGGTTCTGCAATCTTTGGACACGCTGGGCGCAGGCTTCCAGCTCGCCAGCCATGACCTCGATATTCGCGGTGCCGGCAATCTGCTGGGCGAAGAACAGTCGGGCCATATCAAGGAAGTCGGTTTTGAGCTTTACCAGCAGATGCTGGAAGAGGCCGTGGCCGAGGTGAAGGGCGAAGACGATGTCATCGACACCGGCTGGTCGCCGCAAATCTCGGTCGGCACATCGGTCATGATCCCCGAGTCTTACGTGCCGGACCTGCATCTGCGCATGGGTCTCTACCGCCGCCTTGGCGAGTTGACCGATCTGAACGAAATCGACGGTTTCGGTGCCGAGATGATCGACCGCTTCGGTCCGTTGCCGAAGGAAGTGCAGCACCTGCTCAAGATCGTCTACGTCAAGTCGCTCTGCCGCATGGCCAATGTCGAAAAGCTGGATGCCGGGCCGAAGGGCGTCGTCGTGCAGTTCCGCAACAAGGAGTTTCCAAATCCTGCGGCGCTCGTCGGCTACATCGCCAAGCAGGGCTCTATGGCCAAGATCAGGCCAGACCACAGAGTGTTCCTGACGCGTGATTTGCCGACGCCGGAGAAGCGTCTGGCGGGTGCTGCCATGGTGATGACGCAGCTCGCAGAATTGGCTAAATCCTGACGAAGACAGGATCGCCGTTTCCTACGGCGATTTAATCAGACGGACATCTGGTCGTAGGCTTTGGAGGCATAGTCTCGTTCTTATCGGCACGGCATGATTTCGCCGGGAGCCGACGAACGAAGGAGCAGGACTATGTTGACCACCATGAACAGGTTCGTCACCGCTGGTCTGGTTGCTTTGACAATTGCGGGCACCACAATTGCCACCACCAGCCAGGCAGAAGCACGTAATAATTTCGGACGCGGATGGGGCGCTGGTATCGCTGGCGCTGTTGTTGGCGGCGCTTTGATAGCGGGGCCCCGAAACTATTATGGCCCACCGGCCTACCGCTACACGCCCGTTTACAGTCAGCCCGTCTACGGCCCACCTGTCGTCTATCAGCCCGTTTATCCCCGTTGCCATCTGGCATGGCGTCAGGATGGCTACGGCGATATGTATCGTGTGCGTGTCTGCAATTGACGGTGCAGGGACGGACTGATCAGTCCGTCTTCGCCTCATCGCTCTCCGGTGTCATCGCGACGGCAACATTCTGGTCTGCCGCCGCAATCGACGTTGGCAGGGCGACGTGTCGCTGCCGCTCGCGGATGAGTGTGATGAGGCCGGAGCCAATGATGAGCGCAATTCCCACCAGCATCCAGCCATCGACGTGGTCGCCGAATATCAGATAACCGAACAGGATGGCCCACAGCATCTGGCTATATTGAGTGGGACCGATGACCACAGCGGGCGCGTATTTCGCTGCATACATCACCAGCACGTTGGCAATAGCGCCCAGAAGGCCGTAGCCCGCCAGGAACATCCATTGCTCGGCATTGGGTAGCGTGAACGACGATGTCATCGCCACGCCGCAGATGACCAGCGTTCCCAGCAAACCCGCGCCATACAGCGAGATATTCTTTTCCGATGGCCCCATGGCTCGAAAAATGACGATGGAGATCGCGCCGCACAGACCGGCGACGATGGCGGCGAAATGTCCGGTCGACAGCTCACGGAAACCCGGTCTCAAGATAATCAGAACACCGGCAAAACCAATGATGACGGCAGACCAGCGCTTGATGCCAACCTGTTCCTTCAGGAACAAGACCGACATGATGGTGACGAAGGCGGGCAGCAGGAAGATCAGCGCGAAAGCTTCGGCCATCGAAAGATGTGTAAAGGCCGTAACAGACGTGATGGCACCAAGACCTGAGGTCACGAACCGCAGCAGCCAGAGTGGACGGTTGGTGGTGCGGATAATATCGCGCCAGTCGTCGTTGCGCTTGCGGATGAAGGGCAGGGCCGCAAGGCCAAAGAGCGCGCCGAAAAAGGCGGACTGAATGGGCGACAATTGCCCTTCGATGAGCTTCACGCTCGCATCGCTCCAGGCGTAAGCCGCAAAGGCTGCGAATGCGAGCAGAATGCCCTTCAACGTGCTATCGGACACGGAAACACCAAAACGTTAGGGGCCGGAAATCGCCAGCAGGGAGGCGCTGACGATCAGTTCATTGCCCTATGCTCTTCCAGCTTCAATCTGGCAATATCCCGCAGTGCATTAATCAGCACTTCCTTGCTCTGCGCACCGCTGACCGCATATTTCTGATCGAGGATGAAGAACGGAACACCTGATACGCCCATCTGCTGGGCAGCATCGATTTCCGCTACGACCGTATCCTTGTCCGCATCAGAAGCCAGAAGCTTCTCTACGACGTCGCGGTTCATTCCAGCCTTTTCACCGATATCTGCCAGCACAGCGTGGTCGCCGATATTGCGACCTTCCTCGAAGTTGGCGCGGAACAATTCATTGACGACTTTTTCCTGAAACTCGCGGCCTTCGGCATGTGCCCAAAGCGACAGGCGGTGTGCGTCCAGCGTGTTGGGACCGACCTTGATGGCGTCAAAGTCGAAGGCGATGCCGACTTCCTTGCCAAGCTGTGTCAGCATCTCGTGCGCCTGCTCAACCTTTTCCTTGCCGCCCAGTTTCTTTTCAAGCTCGGCCTTCTGGTCGACACCCTCGGGCGGATAGTCCGGGTTGAGGCGGTAGGGACGCCAGTTGACGTCGACGCTCACTTCATCGAGAATTTCAGCCAGTGCCAGATCGAGCCGCGCCTTGCCGAGATAGCACCATGGGCAGACCATGTCCGAGACGACGTCGATAACAATGCGTTGCATGGTGCTTCCCTTTCAAACCTTGAAATGTCCGCTCCATCTAGGGGCGTCGTTGCGGTTGCGCAAGGCGTTACCTCAAGAGAACCATCACGCGGGCCTTACTGAACGCGCGCATCCCACCACGTGGTTTTCTGGTTGCCCAGAAGCGGCGTGGTCTCAGGTCGCTCGATATATTTCCACCGCGCAACCCACTGCGCACCGATGTAATAGAGCGGGATGATGTAGTGCCCTGCGGTCAGAAGACGGTCATAGGCACGCACGGCGGCCTGGAAGTCCTCCGTGGAGCGCGCCTGCAACAGCGCCTCCAGCATGCGGTCTACGTCGGGATCGGCAACACCCGCATAATTGAAGCTGCCATTGGCATCGCGCGAGCCCGAGCCCCAGCGATTGAGCTGTTCGGCCCCCGGCGACAGCGAGGACGGAAGCGAGCGGATGATCATGTCATAGTCGAAACTGTTGGAGCGGGCCTGATACTGCCCGTCATCGACGGAGCGGATGGCCATGTCGACACCGATCAGGCGCAGCGATCGCTGGTATGCCAGCGCGATCCGCTCCTGTGCCGGGTTCTGCGTCATGATCTCGAAGGAGAGCGGACGCCCCTTGGCATCCGACATCTTTCCGCTTTTGATGGTGTAACCGCCCGCCTTCAGCTTATCGACGGCGAGTTTCAGCACTTTACGGTCGGCACCCGAACCATCGGTCACGGGCATGGCATAGGTACCGGCCAGCAGCGCGGGTGGAAGTTTTTTGGCGGCGTCACCCAGCAAAGCCAGTTCACGATCGTCTGCGGCATTGCCGAAGGCGCCGAGCGTGGAGTTCTGCCAATAGCTTTGCGTGCGCTGGAACGCACCGCCGAGAATATTGCGGTTCATCCATTCGAAATCGAGCGCGAAAGACAGGCCCTCGCGCACGTTCTTATCGGCAAAGATGGCGCGTCTCGTGTTGAAGACGAGGCCGAACATGCCCGATGGCAGACGTGATTCGAAAACGTCGCGGGCAATTTCACCGCGATGCACAGCTGGAAAATTGTAGGCTTGGCCCCAATGGGAGCTGTCAGCCGAGCCGTTGATGGCGTCACCTTCCGGGTAGATGTCGATATCGCCCTTCTTGAAGGCCTCGAACATTGTCGTGACCTGCAGAAAATAGAGGATGCTGATCTCGTCGTAATTATCAGAGCCGACCTTGGAAGGCACATCCTTGCCCCAGTAATCCGGGTTGCGCTCCCACACGACGCGCTCACCTGGGCGCAGGGTTTTGATTCGGTAGGGACCGGAGCCAACCACGGGGCCGAGGCCGCCTTGCTCGAATGTTGCTTGGTCGATGGCGTGCTTGGGCAGGATCGGTGTCGAGGACGCAAGAATGAGCGGTGTCTCGCGATTCGCGTTTTCGTTGAACGTGAAGCGCACGCCGTGCTCGCCGATCTTCTCCATCTTCGCGACGCCATTCAGGCGGCTGTTGAAGGGCGGGCGGCCCTTCTCCTTCAAAAGATTGAAGGTGAAAATCACATCATCGGGCGTAACCGGCTGACCGTCCTGCCATTTCGCTTTCGGATTGATGTTGAACTGAATGTAGGTGCGGTCGTCGTCCCACTCTGCCGTTTCCGCCAGCAGGCCATAGAGCGAGAACGGCTCGTCGTTGGAGCGCTGCATCAGCGGCTCATAGAGAAGATTGCCGAACTCCGGGTCCCAGACGCCGCGTGCTGTGGTGCGCATGCCCTTCAAAACAAAGGGGTTGAGGCTATCGAAGGTGCCGACGACGCCGTAGGATATGCGGCCACCTTTTTTCACGTCCGGGTTCACATAGGGGAAATTCTTGTAATCGGGGGATAGGGCAACCGTGCCATGCATCGAAATCCCGTGGAGTGGTTCCGCCAGCGCCAGACCTGAAAAAAGAAGGGCCGGGATGAGCGCCAAAAGGCTTCGCATGTTCATGTCCTGTCGCATTCGGGCTGTTTATCCGCAGATCGTCACGGCTCGCCTGTCTTGTATTGATTCCCGCGCGAATGTATCACACACGACTATGGCAGGCATCCGACGAGAGAAAACTTGTCGGGCTTCTCTAAAAAGTCAAAGAAGTGCTGGATATCGCCTTCAACGGGATGTAACAGGTTTGCCGAAACCCTCGGGTCACGCATTTGCCTCATTTAAACGACAGTGGAACGGGCAGACGGATACCGGTGATGCTAAGCAGTTCGTCCTGTTCTGCTTCGCATAAGAAAATTCAGGAGACGGAACTCTTATGATGCAAAACGCAAACACATTCAGCCGCGCAGCCTTGTCTGCTCTCGTTCTTTCGCTGGGTGCCGTGTCTGCACCGGCCGTATCGCAGGCTCAGCAGGCAGCTCCGGCTGCCGGAGGTCCTGGCGCACCACCGCTCGGCTGGTTCAAGACATGCAGCAAGCAGGAAGACAATGATGTTTGCGTCGTGCAGAACGTTGTTCTCGCCCAGAACGGCCAGATGATCACAGCTGTCGGCCTCATCAGCGTTGAAGGCAAGGTCAACCGCAAGCTGCTTCAGGTTTCGGTGCCAACAGCGCGCCTGCTGCCGCCAGGTGTGATGATGCAGATCGATGGTGGCAAGGGCCAGAAGCTCGATTACGCCGTCTGCCTGCCCGACAAGTGCACAGCTGAAGTGCCGCTCACAGACGCGATGATCGCCAGCATGAAGAAGGGCACGGAAATCGTGTTCACTTCCATCAACTTCCGTCGTGCACCGAACCCGATCAAGATCGCACTCAGCGGCTTCACAGGTGCTTATGACGGCCAGCCGATCACACAGTCCCAGCTCGCCGAAAGCCAGCGTTCGCTTCAGGAAGGCATGCAGAAGAAGGCTGAAGAGGCTCGCAAGAAGCTCGAAGCCGCTCAGGACGCTGCCAAGACCAAGCCTGCAAACTAAGACATCGACATTGAAAAACCGGCCTGAAATCTCAGGCCGGTTTTTTTGTGCAAAAATTTCTGGAAACGATCAGTGAGTCATCGCTGATTTCGCTCGCAGCTCGCCACTGGGAGTGGTGTCGAAAATACGAGAGATGTTCGGATTTCGCAGGGGCTGGTCGCTTTCGTCGTGGACGAGGTTCTGCTCGGATACGTAGGCGACATACTCGGACTCATCGTTTTCTGCCAGCAGATGGTAGAAGGGTTGGTCACGCTCCGGACGGATTTCCGCGGGAATCGCGTTCCACCATTCCTCAGTGTTGGCATATTCCGGGTCTACGTCGAATACCACACCGCGGAACGGAAACACCCTGTGGCGAACGACCTCACCAATCGTAAATTTTGCGTCTCTTTGTTTCATGGCATGCACATCCTTTCCCACTACAATTTGGGGGTTGGATATAAAATATCAAGATATGGGGTTGCATGGCTGGCTTCCGTCTTTCGCACACATGCGTTGTTCGGGAAGAAAAAAGGCGCCCCGAGAGGCGCCTTTTCAAAATGTAGCGGTTACGCCGAGTAATACATGTCGAACTCGACCGGGTGAGGGGTCATTTCGAAACGCATGACTTCGTGCATCTTCAATTCGATGAAGGCATCGATCTGGTCGTCGTCGAACACGCCGCCCGCGGTCAGGAACTTGCGATCCTTGTCGAGGCTGTCGAGTGCTTCACGCAACGAGCCGCAGACGGTCGGGATCTTCTTCAGTTCCTTCGGTGGCAGATCGTACAGATCCTTGTCCATTGGCTTGCCCGGGTGGATCTTGTTCTTGATACCATCGAGGCCAGCCATCAGCATCGCGGCAAAGCCGAGATACGGGTTCTGGGCAGGGTCCGGGAAGCGAACTTCGACGCGCTTTGCCTTCGGGTTGGAGCCGAAAGGAATGCGGCAGGATGCCGAGCGGTTGCGGGCGGAGTATGCCAGCAGAACCGGTGCTTCGTAACCCGGCACCAGACGCTTGTAGGAGTTGGTTGTCGGGTTGGTGAAGGCGTTGATCGCCTTGGCATGCTTGATGATGCCGCCGATGTAGTAGAGGCATGTTTCAGACAGGCCAGCATATTCGTCACCCGCGAAGGTCGGCTTGCCGCCCTTCCAGATGGACTGGTGAACGTGCATGCCCGAACCATTGTCGCCGAAGATCGGCTTTGGCATGAAGGTTGCCGTCTTGCCGTAAGCGTTTGCGACCTGATGGACCACATACTTGTAGATCTGCATCTTGTCGGCGCTGGACACCATCGTATCGAACTTCACGCCCAGTTCGTGCTGAGCCGATGCGACTTCGTGGTGATGCTTTTCAACGACCACGCCCATTTCGCCCAAGACGGTCAACATTTCGGAACGCATGTCCTGAAGGCTGTCGACTGGCGGAACCGGGAAATAGCCGCCCTTGACGCGCGGACGGTGGCCGAGGTTACCGGTCTCGTAATCCGTGTCGTCGTTGGACGGCAGTTCGGACGAATCGAGCTTGAAGCCCGTGTTGTAGGGATCGGCCTTGTACTTGACGTCGTCGAAGACGAAGAATTCGGGCTCAGGTCCAACGAAGATCGTATCGCCGATACCGGACGCCTTGAGGTAGGCTTCAGCCTTCTTGGCTGTGCCGCGCGGGTCGCGATTGTAGGACTCGCCGGAGACAGGATCGAGAATATCGCAGATGATGACCATGGTGGACTGTGCGAAGAACGGGTCCATGTGGACCGTTCCCGTGTCCGGCATCAGCACCATGTCGGATTCGTTGATGGCCTTCCAGCCGCCGATCGAAGAGCCGTCGAACATGACGCCATCGGCGAACATATCTTCGTCCACGCAGGCCACATCCATGGTCACGTGCTGCAGCTTGCCCTTTGGGTCGGTAAAGCGCAGGTCCACGAACTTGACGTCGTTGTCCTTGATCTGCTTGAGAATATCGTTTGCGGTCGTCATTTGAAACTTTTCCTTGAGTGTTTTGATAACAAGGTGAAGCCCCGGCTTTCCCGGGTTCAGTCTTTTTATATGGCGTCTACGCCTGTTTCACCCGTACGAATACGGATGACCTCTTCCACGTTGGAGACGAAAATCTTTCCGTCACCAATGCGTCCGGTCTGTGCGGCATTGCGAATGGCCTCGATAACGGCATCCGCATTCTCATCCGCAAGCACGACTTCGACTTTTACCTTCGGCAAGAAGTCAACGACGTACTCTGCTCCGCGATAGAGTTCCGTATGGCCCTTTTGACGACCAAAGCCCTTAGCTTCCGTAACCGTTATTCCCTGGAGTCCGACTTCCTGAAGGGCTTCCTTCACTTCGTCGAGCTTAAAAGGCTTAATGATCGCTTCGATCTTTTTCATGAGAAAATATCTCTCCGCTTCTCCCGTTCAAGCGGTCTTTCCGCTCTGCCACAAGAATGCACGTATCGTGCCAGATCGGAAGTCGGTTTGATTAAAAAATCTTTGAAAAATGGCTGGACACAGCGGAATTTGATTCAACTTCACTGTTTCCGTGGATAAAAATACTGCGTGTTGTCCACGCAGCAGTCATTTTTTCACGATTTCGCCAAATTTCAAACCTGTTACGGACAGGTAGATCAATGAAAGGGAGTGGTCAATTATTGTACATTTGCATATATTTTATGCATTCACTAATGCCTATTTTTTCCACCGATTGCCTTTTGTCTGTTTTTGAGCTGAATATGCAGACATGATGTTTCCATTCCAACATGTCCTGATCGATCCGGCTGCCATGGCGCGCATCGACGCGACCGCCGAAGCGAGCGGCATCTCCGTTTCATCTCTGATGGAACGGGCAGGGCAGGCTGTTGCAGCCAGCGTTCTCAAGCACTACCCACAAGCCCTGCGTTATGTCGCGCTGTGCGGAACCGGCAACAATGGCGGCGATGGCTTTGTCGCGGCGCGGGCTTTAAAGGCAAACGGCGCCGAGGTTGCCCCTTACGTGTTTGGCGATGTTTCCAAGCTGAAGGGCGCTGCAAGGCAGGCGTTCGATGCAATGGGGATCGCCAGCGAGCCGCTTGGCGGCTACGTTCCGCGCTCTGGCGATGTTGTGATCGACGCGATCTTTGGCGCTGGACTTTCGCGTGATGTGCCCGTCGAGGTGACGGCTGTGATCGATGATGTCGAGACGGCCTCCATTCCCGTGATCGCCGTCGATATGCCATCCGGTCTGTGCGGACGGCGCGGTGTTCCGCTCGGGCGTTCGTTTCGGGCAGAGCGAACCGTCACTTTCATGGCCCGCAAACCGGGCCATGTTCTGATGCCGGGTCGTTCCCTGTGCGGCGCGCTCGACGTTTTCGATATTGGTATCCCGCATAGAATTCTGGAAGCGCATCGCAGCGGCATGTTTGAAAATGGCTCCTTCCTGTGGGTGGGATCCTTTCCAAGGGCTGACGAAGATACCCATAAATTCAAGCGCGGGCATTTGACCGTGTTTTCCGGTCCCTCTTACGCCACGGGTGCGGCCCGCATGGCTGCGATGGCTGGTTTTCGCGCAGGAGCAGGCATCGTAACGGTTGCGGCGCCACATGATGCCATTGGTGTTCTCTCGGCAACGCTCACGGCGGTCATGGTGGCAGGAATCGAAAGCGAAGACGAGCTTTCTGCGTGGCGGGAAGACAAGCGTCATGGAACTTACATCCTTGGCCCCGGCTTCGGTGATCTGGAGCGCGCGCGCCGGTTTGTCTCGCTTCTGAAGGACAGGGCACTGGTGCTGGATGCCGATGGCATCACCGCGTTCCGGCACGATCCGCAGCAGCTTTGCGATCTCTTCGCGCAAGATGCGCCCCGCATTTTGACGCCGCATGAAGGTGAATTCGGACGGCTTTTTCCCAAGATCGTTGCAGACAAAACGCTCAGCAAGATCGAGAAGGCGCAGGCGGCTGCGGCACTCAGCAACGCCGTGATCGTCTACAAGGGTGCAGATACCGTCATTGCCGCGCCGGATGGGCGTGCAACCGTCAACACCAACGCGCCTTCCTATCTGGCGACAGCCGGATCTGGAGATGTGCTGGCTGGCATTGCCGGCGGGTTTCTCGCGCAGCAGGTTCCCGCGTTCGAAGCCGCCGCTGCCGCGGTCTGGCTCCACGGTCAAACCGCACAGCGGCTCGGTCCAGGACTGACGGCCGAGGATTTGGCGGCGGCCGTCAGGCCGTTCTCACCTTAATGAACGGGCTTGCTCTGGCTGGCGATGGCGGCCATGCGGGATGCGTTGATGACCAGCTTGCGCTCGGCACGTTCCTGCTGTGGTGTGCGATTGTAGATTTCGCGGTAACACTTGGAAAAGTGCGACGCGGAAACGAAGCCGCAGGCAACGGCGACTTCCACCACCGGCATGGCGGATTGGACCAGCAGATGTCTTGCCCGGTCCAGCCTGATTTCCAGGTAGTAGCGGGCAGGGGAACGCCCCATTTCCTGCCGGAACAGTCGCTCGACCTGTCTGCGTGAAAGATCGGCATCGTCGGCTATGTCGAGCAATGACAGCGGCTCGGACAGGTTGCTTTCCATCAATTCGATAATCGATAGAACCTTGTCGTTCTGCACCCCGAGACGGGCCCGGAGCGGCAGGCGCTGGCGGTCATGCGGGTTGCGCACCCGGTCCGTCAGCTGCTGTTCGCAAACGCGGTTGACGAGGTTTTCGCCAAAATCCTGGCCAATCAGGTTGAGCATCATGTCCAGAGAGGCTGTGCCGCCCGCGCAGGTATAGATGTTACCATCGACCTCGTAGAGATCGGCGTAGACTTCCACTTGCGGAAAGGCCTCGGAAAAGCCTGGCAGGTTCTCCCAATGGATCGCGCAGCGCTTGCCATTCAGCAATCCCGCCTGGGCAAGCACATGCGCGCCGGTACAGAGACTGCCGACGGCAATGCCCCGATTATGCGATTCACGCAGCCATGCATTGACGGATTTGTTGCTGTATTGCTCGATATCGATGCCGGAACAGATCAACACCATGCTGGGACGGTTCTCGCCGCTGATAGATTTGCGCTCTTCTGCCAGCGATGTGTTTGCCTCCAGCGCAATCCCGCTGGAGGAGGCGACCTTCTGGCCGTCGCTGGAGGCGAGACGCCATTCATAGGCGGCATAACCCAGCATGCGATTGGCGATACGCAAGGTTTCTACCGCAGCCGTGAAGGGCAGCATGGTGAACTGTGGAACCATGAAAAACACGATAATGCGCTTTTTGGGAGGCGTTTTGCTCACGGCGACCATGCTCCATTGCGGAAACGCAATTCCTTGCTTGGAAATGGTCCGCTGTATATCGCGTTTGCGACACTCCTGGGACAAGATACGACGCACGCCTGTTGCTGTCAAAAAACTTATTCGGGAAAGCCTGCACCGCGGAGGCGATAGCACGCAGATGTGAGGTTCGCAGGGATCTGGCACCCGATATTTTGCATTTTATTAATATTGTTTTCAATTTTTAAGCGCAGTCTTCAGACTTATCGTCCACTTGCGCGTTCTATCGACGTGAACGCTGGCAGCGGCTCTGAGAACCGATGCCACCGGGTCGTCTTTTGTTACGGTGTCGGGTCGCCCGCGAATGGCTCTGCCATTCCTGCCCGGCGCTTTCGAGCGGAGTATTGCGTATGCGTGAAGCTTGCCTCACTGTTCTCGTCGTCGAAGACGAACCGATCATTCGATTTACGCTTGTGGATGTGCTGGAAGAGGCGGGCTACCGCGTGCTGGAGGCCTCCAACGTGCTGGAAGCCATCGCCGTTATCGGCAAGGTGGACACCATCTCCGCCGTTATCACAGATATAGACATGCCGGGCGGCCTGTCGGGTTTGGATCTGGTGCGGATGCTGTCATCGTGTCAGGAGCAGATTGCCGTGATCGTCACCTCCGGGGGGCATGCGCCGAATGCGCTGGAACTGCCAGATGATGTTCGTTTCTTCAGCAAGCCCTATCATCTCGACGACATCTTTTTTGCATTGCGCGCGGGCATCGCAGCCAAGACCAAAAGCACCCGTCGAAAGATCGCTGTGCGACTGGAAGGCCTGCAACTCAGCCACTGAACGAAAAACGCCGGGATTTCTCCCGGCGTTTCTTTTCGTCGCTCCAAGCCGATATCAGGCGGCGCGCAGCAGCACCATGGTTCGGCCTTCGACGGAGTAGGTTTCACCGTTTGCGATCTTGTCGGCGCTCGCATCCGGGTCGGCCGTCGTCAGTTCCGTCATCCAGCCGTGTTCGGCGTCCGGCAGTTTGAACTCCACGACCCCATCATGCGGGTTGAACAGGATCAGCACGTCGCGCCATTCATCCACATCGCCGTTGTCGTCGTCTCGTGACAGGCGAAGGCCCAGCGATGTGCTGCCTGGATCTTCCCACTGTGCCTGCGTCTGCTCTCCACCGCCCGGGTTCAGCCAGGTGATGTGCGTGCCGTCACGCCAGTTTTCACGACGCAGCACCGAGTGGTTCTGGCGCAGCTCGATCAGCTTTGCCGTAAACTTGCGCAGTGTCTCGGCACTTTCTGGCAGATTTTCCCAGTGTACCCAGCTCAGTTCGCTATCCTGGCAATAACCATTGTTATTGCCCATTTGGCTGCGACCGAACTCGTCGCCGGCCAGCAGCATCGGCGTGCCGTGGGACAAGAGGAGGGTGGCCAGGAAGTTGCGCTTCTGGCGGTCACGCACGGCGTTGATGCCTTCGTCGTCGGTCGGGCCTTCCACGCCGTAGTTGAAGCTGCGGTTGTGGTCGTGACCGTCCTTGTTGTCTTCGCCGTTCGCCTCGTTGTGCTTCTCATTGTAGGAGACGACATCGTTCAGCGTAAAACCGTCATGCGCGGTGATGAAGTTGACGCTGGACCAGGGCCTGCGGCCACGCAGATCATAGACATCGCCAGAACCCAGAACGCGTGCGGCGAAGTCGCCCGCGGTGCCGTCCTCGTCCTTCCAGTATTCGCGCACCGTGTCGCGGTACTTGTCGTTCCACTCTGCCCAACCGGGCGGAAAGCCGCCGACCTGGTAACCGCCGGGGCCGATATCCCAGGGTTCGCCGACCAGCTTCAGCTTCGACAGAACGGGGTCCTGACCCACGGCATCGAAAAAGCCGCTACGTTGGTCGAAGCCTTCCGGCTCACGGCCAAGGATGGTGCCCAGATCGAAGCGGAAACCATCGATATGCATGTCTTCGGCCCAGTAACGTAGCGAGTCAGTGACCATCTGGAGAACACGCGGATGCGATGTGTTGACGGTGTTCCCCGTGCCGGTGTCGTTGATGTAGTAGCGCGGCTGATCGGGCATGGTGCGGTAGTAGGAGAAGTTGTCTATACCCTTGAACGAGAGGGTCGGTCCAAGCTCGTTGCCCTCTGCCGTGTGGTTGTAGACCACGTCGAGAATCACTTCGATCCCGCCGTCATGGAAGGCGCGAACCATATCGCGGAAACCGGCCATGCCCTTCGGGCCATAATAGCGTGATGCAGGCGAGAAGAAGCCGAGGGAATTGTAACCCCAGAAATTCTTCAGGCCCTTGTCCAGCAGGTGCGAATCATCCGGGAAAGAGTGGATAGGCAGAAGTTCGACGGAGGTTACCCCGAGGCTCTTGATGTAATCGACGATGTGCTTGTCGCCCAGACCTTCATAGGTGCCGCGAAGGTTTTCAGGCAGTGCCGGGTGCAGCTTCGTAAAGCCCTTGACGTGGGTCTCGTAAAAAATGGTCTTCGACCATGGCACGTTCGGCTTCTGGTCGCCCGACCAGTCATAGTCCGAGGGATCGATGACGCGGCACTTCGGCATTTTCGCAGCGCTGTCGCTGTCGTTGAAGGAAAGGTCCTTCTCTTCTGCGTCCAGAATATAGCCGAATTGCTCCGAACCCCATTGGATATCGCCGACGAGTTCGCGCGCGTAAGGGTCGACCAGCAGCTTGTTGGGGTTGAAGCGGTGGCCGTTCTCCGGGTCGTAAGGTCCGTGAACGCGATAACCGTAGAGGGCACCGGGCTTCAATCCTGGAATAAAGCCGTGCCAGATTTCGTTGGTGAATTCGGGCAGGGTGATGCGTTCGATCTCGTTTTTACCGCTCTCGTCGAAAAGGCACAATTCGACGCGCTCTGCGTGGGCGCTGAAAATGGCGAAGTTGACGCCATCGCCGTCGAAATTCGCGCCAAGGCGGGTGAAGTCGCCGGGCAGAATGCTGGAACCGAACTGGGCCATAAATATCCTCATGCTTGATAGGTGCGTGGGGAAATGTGGTGGCGGGGTATTTGTTCCGCACTGCAAAAAAATGGCTCGCAGACGGTGTCGTGCGAGCCATTCAGAGGTTTATGGAAACGGATGTTATCGGCGAACAATCCGTGTCTTCGTGGTGTCTGTGGTTGGCCATCCAATATCCTTGAGCGTGTCTGTGGGGAGGGCTTCAAGGGCGCGCAGGTTCTGTCTGCGACGCCATGCGGTCTGCAGTGCCAACACACGCTCGGAAAGCCGGGGCAGCAACCTGTGGGTGAATAGCCTAACCCTTGAAGGGACTGGGCTTTGGTGAACGATCGTCGTCATTTTGAAACTCCTTTCATGCTCTTTATTCTGCTTCGACATCGCTGGTATGCGCTTTGGATATCCATCAATCAATTGAATGATTTTCATGTCATTGATGACGAAAACTTATGTATTCCGCATGTCAAATCCGGCGGCCTTCTGGTCCGGTTCCGGCTTCGTTTTTGAGGATGCGAGATTGTTGACATTCAATCAAACGAAATGATATCCATCTATCGATCAGAAAAATTGAAGGCATGTGCCATGACAGTTTCCTTCCGCCAGCCTCTGCCCCTCTTGGACAATGACATCCTGCGAACGTTTGTTGCCATTGCAGAAACAGGCAATTTTTCGACTGCCGCCGAGGTGGTGTTCCGAACCCCGTCAGCCGTGTCCATGCAAATCAAGAAGCTGGAAGAGCAGCTCAAGACCACCTTGTTTTTGCGTGACGCGCGTTCAGTCACATTGACAGCTCATGGCGAGACGCTGCTGACCTACGCGCGGCGCATGATCGCTTTGTCCAATGAGGCGGTCGCCCGTTTTGTCATGCCTGAGCTGTCGGGCGTAGTGCGCCTTGGTGCGCCGGAGGACATTGGAGAGCGTGGGCTGCTGCCCGGCATCCTCAAGCGCTTTGCCGATGCGTTTCCGGCCATCATGGTGGACGTGGTTATTGATTCCAGTTCGCAGCTTTACCGGCGCATGGACGAGCAGCGGCTGGACATTGCGCTCGTCAACTGCGCGTCGCTGCCACTTCGCACCACCGGTGAGGTTTTGATGCGCGAACGCCTCGTCTGGGCCGGCGCCAAATGCGGTACGGCACATTTACGCGATCCCATTCCCATTTCGATATGGGAAGATGGCTGCATCTGGCGCTCCGAAGCCACGTCATCGCTCGAAAAGCAGAACCGTCCCTATCGGGTGGCTTACCTCAGCGGCCATACGATGGCGCAGAAGGCCGCCATCGAGGCTGATCTGGCGGTCGCCCCACTGCCGCGTTCCTATGTGCAGAACAACATGGTGATCCTGGGTGAAAAGGACGGCATGCCGGAGCTTGGCTGCTTTGATATTCGCCTCATCGTTGCCGACAAACCCACGCGTCCCGTGCAGGCGGTTGCCGACAGCATTCGCAATGCGTTCAAGGATATTGCGCAGCCCGTTTGACACGATGCATTTTTTTTGAAGCACTACGGAACCGCTTTGACTTACCTGCGTTTTCAGCGCGCTAATTAGATTGTCTTTTGCGCCCATGCGCAGATTTTAAGGGGAGTTTCCATATGTCCACACGTTTCTTCGCAACCACTGCCGCTGTTCTTATCGCTCTGGCATCCCTGACTTCCTGCGGCAACACGATCCGCGGCGTTGGCAAGGATGTGGCAGGCACTGTAGATGGCACACAGGCTGCTGGAAAGAGCGTGGATCGCGCAGCGCGGCGTTAAGCGACGCCATAGCCAAGCCTCTATATTTCAGATGAAAGCCGACGATATATCGTCGGCTTTTTTTGTTTGACGGTTTGAAAAGACAGTCTCGCTGTGAAAGACATATTCTCGTCGTTATCAGGCGATCTGTCCTCCTGTCAGACAATGACGACTGTTGACGGGGCACAATGCGCAAACTGATCCGATATTTGCTGGCGGCTTTGTTACCGACGAGCGCCAGCGCGACGTCCTTGCCAGACTTTTGCCAGGCACTTGAGCACATGGGCGGGCGCTATACCGTGTGCAGTTTCGACCCCGCGAAGAGCGACATCCGGCTTTACCATTGGGATTATGTCACGTCGAAACCCTATGGCTCGTTCGAGGCTCTGTCGTCGGCGCTTTGGCGTCAACATAGCTTCGTTACCTTCGCCATGAATGCCGGGATGTACCACAGAGACCTGTCGCCGGTTGGCCTTTTCGTCGATCATGGCGTGGAGACCGCACCCATCAGTACCGGGGGCGGGTGGGGCAATTTTCATATGCAGCCGAACGGCGTCTTCTTTATGGACGGCAAAAAGGCGGGCGTTTTGGAAACAAGCGCCTACCTCAACGCCAACATGTCCCCGGATTTTGCCACCCAGTCTGGCCCCATGCTGGTGATCGATGGAAAGCTCCATCCGCGATTTCTGCCCGAAAGCGATAGTCTGAACACGCGCAACGGCGTCGGGATATCAGCAGACGGCTTGGTGCATTTCGCGATATCGGAAAATCCGGTGCGGTTTTATGATTTCGCGACCCTGTTCCGCGACAAGCTGCACACGGCCAATGCGCTTTATTTCGATGGCAGCATTTCCAGCGTCGACATTCCCGCTGCAAAACGCCGCGACGGCTGGTCTGACCTGGGGCCAATCGTTGCAGTTGTCGAGCGTGTGCCGGACTAGGGTAATTGCCTTAAAGTCGCGCCTTTGGATAGGCTTTTTCCAAACCGCCGGATTTCGTGAGGCCGGTGCGGAATGCCGTAAACGCTGCGTGCTGGCTGCTCTTGGACACCTCGTGCAGGCGGATCTGCAAACGCGCTGGCGCGCTCTCGCCGAACCATTCGCCGCATTTTTCCAGCTTCAGAGAGTTGAGGAAGCGTGCTTGTGCCTGTTTGTCGAGAAACAGACGCAGACCTTCCAACAGGTTTTCGTCCTGCACTGCGTTTTCCAGAAGCAGCGTCAGCCAGGCCTGATCTTCCGCGCCCCAGTTCGAGATTTTCGTTGCGACCGTGTCACGGTCAGGAAAAGAAGATGGGGTCGCCTGCATTGTGTCACCGCTCCAGCTTTTGATTTTTGCCGGATAGTCCAGTTGCGCAGCCGGTTCAATATGACGGAGGCAGGTTCGGCGTAAAAGCCTCTATTTCGGTGGGCTTATACACAGCTGGGTGTTCGTTGGTGAACCAAATCTGCTCAAATTTACACTTTGGACCAAATTGAGACAGGAAGACTTGAGGTGGTGTCTCGAAACGAACGGATAAGCCATTGTTTTTTATTACACCTATGCGCGGGGTGAATAGCAGGTCGCCAGATTCGCCTTCCTTTAGCCGTTTTTTGCATTTGCGTTTGTCACAAGTTTTTAATAAATGCTTCACGCACTGGCCGACGTATGAACGGCTTGAGAGTAACACGCTGGAGTAATCATGGACGAAACCGCACAGAAATCCTGCTGGGCCGTAACAATTCGCGCACTTGCAGGTTTTGCCGCCTTTCTCGCATTGACCTACGTATTTGGTAGCCCGTAACAATCTCTCATAGACAATTTTGACTTTTCAGCACGGTTCCCCACAGGACCGTGCTGTTTTCGTTTTTGAGGCACTCATGTCGCGGTCAGCGTAGTTCATGCCCATTTTGATATGGCGCATTTTTCCAGTTCGGATAGACTGAGTTCATAAGTCTATACATAGGGCAGGCAGATATGTTTCTTTCGGTTTTCGACGTGTTCAAGATCGGGATTGGCCCGTCCAGTTCCCATACGATGGGACCGATGTCTGCCGCGAATAGATTTCTCGAAACCCTTCTGTCCGACGATTGGCCGCGACCCTCGAACGCCGTGGTGTCTGCCATCAAGGTCAGTCTGCATGGCTCTCTCGCCTTCACCGGCATCGGCCACGGCTCTGGACGTGCTGTTGTGCTGGGTCTGATAGGCGAACAGCCTGATCAGGTCGATCCCGATGCCATGGACGGCTTGATCGCCACTGTCGAATCGACGGGTCGCGTTTCGCCTCCCGGCCACCCGACCTATGCCTTCCGACCTACCGAAGACCTTGTGTTCGACAAGAAGAACCCGCTGCCGGGCCATGCCAACGGCATGAGTTTTTCCGCCTATGACAATCAGGGCCGTATGCTGCTCAAGCGCATCTACTATTCCGTCGGCGGCGGTTTCGTTGTCACCGATACCGAGCTTGACGCGATGCGTCAGCGCGGCAAGACCATCGATACCGGCCCGAGGGTTCCCTATCCCTTTGCCACCGCCAAGGCGATGCTGGAAATGGCCGAGCGGTCGGGGCGCACCATCGCCCAGATGAAGCGTGCCAATGAAGAAACGGTCATGACCCGCCAGGAACTGGACGACAGGCTCGACGTGATCTGGGAAGCGATGAACGGCTGCATCGAGCGCGGGCTGAAGGGCGAGGGCATCATGCCTGGTGGCCTCAAGGTCAAGCGCCGCGCGCGCTCCATCCATGACAAGTTGAATGCGGAATGGCGCAGCAACCGGCTCAATCCCCTTCTGGCCAATGATTGGCTGAGCGTCTATGCGATGGCGGTCAACGAGGAGAACGCGTCCGGCGGTCGCGTCGTCACGGCGCCCACCAACGGTGCAGCGGGTGTGATACCCGCGACGGTCAAATATTTCCGCCATTTCCACGAGGATGCGAGCGTGGAGGATATCAGGGACTTCCTACTGACGGCTGCGGCCATTGGCGGCATCATCAAGCACAACGCGTCTATCTCGGGCGCCGAAGTCGGCTGTCAGGGGGAGGTCGGTTCCGCTGCGGCCATGGCGGCTGCGGGTCTGGCCGCTGTGATGGGTGGTTCCCCGGCGCAGGTGGAGAACGCTGCCGAAATTGCGTTGGAGCACCACCTTGGCATGACGTGCGACCCGATCGCCGGTCTGGTTCAGGTGCCGTGCATCGAGCGTAATGCCCTTGGTGCGGTCAAGGCCGTCACTGCGGCATCTCTCGCGCTAAAAGGTGATGGCTCCCATTTCGTGCCTTTGGATGCCTGTATCGAAACCATGCGCCAGACCGGCAACGACATGAGCGAGAAATACAAGGAGACCTCGACGGGTGGCCTTGCTGTGAATGTCGTGGAATGTTGATCCGCGCTGACCAGCTTTGCCGTTTAGGCGCTTGACGCAGGGCCTGAAACCGCATTCATAGCGGCATGTCTCTACATCTCATCAAGCTCTGTGTTGGCGCCGACACGATCGAGGATTTGCGCGGGTGGGTCTCCCAGCGGTCTCTTCTGGCCATAGCGGCGGGCATGGAGCCACACAGTGTTCACACCACCCGTATGTTCCCAAAACGGACAGAAGAGCTGCTGGATGGTGGCTCGCTCTACTGGGTCATCAAGGGCCAGGTTCAGGCGCGCCAGAAAATTCTTGATATCAAGTCCTTCAAGGACGACGACGGCATCAGCCGCTGCGATCTCGTGCTGGGGCCGGAGGTCATCGAAACGTCGCCTGCACCGAAGCGGCCATTTCAGGGCTGGCGGTATTTGAAAAACGAGGAAGCCCCACGCGATCTGGGTGGCGGCGATCTATCGGACGAGATGCCCTCCGATCTCCGCCGGGAACTGGCCGAACTCGGACTTCTCTAGAACAAATGTCCCCTGATAAATTCCGGGCAAAAAAAAGCCGGTTCCGGGGCGGGGAACCGGCTCATGGCGCGATCACATCAATAACTGGGTGACGTGATCGTCCAATCGAAAGACACGGTCGCGGGGAGACCGCTCGTCTTTTAATCCTTGATCGCTGCAACAGCGTTGACGGCGCGGCCATCCTGTATCTTGACCCAACGGCCAGGGTTGTTGCTGTCCTGACGCTTCAGGTAGGTGTATTCGGTCTCAGACCAGTCGATGACCTTGTTGCGAAGATTGTCGAGAATGAAATCGCCACGGTCTGTGCGCACGGTCAAGACCGCATGGCCCGCGCCGTTTGGCTGCAAAACGACTGTGATCAGCAGGTCTGAGGCAGAGATGCCCTTGTTCATCAGCATCTTGCGCTTCAACAGAACGTAGTCTTCGCAATCGCCAGCGGTTGTCGGGTAAGCCCAGCGCTCTTCAACGCCATAGACTTCCATATCCGTCATCGGGGTGATCGTCGTGTTGGCGGTGTAGTTGACGTCCAGGATCATCTGCCAGTTCTGTTCCGTCAGTTTCAGAGGGCCACGGTCCGCAGATGTCGGCTGGCACTCGCTCTGATACGTCTGACAGAATTCGTAATGACCAATCGGTGGATTGGCCTTGCCCATGATGCGCATGCCAGCGGCTGGCGAAGCGTGAGCCTGTGTCGAAAACGCGCCGAAGATGATTGCTGCAATCAAGAAACCGAAACGGTTGATGTTTTTCATTTTTTTGTCTCCCCGTTGTGAGGAGAACAATGCCAGCGATATTTTGAGCGCTCGGAAATAACGGTGCTCAAATTCGACGCAAAATTTAGGCAAAACAGAGCTTTATTTTAACTCTACTTGATAGGAAATCGATTCAAATTTTATCGTTCCATTCAGGATTTTCAGTCTGATTATCTTGTAAGTCATTGAAATCAATAAGTTCAGGAACGTGGTCGGTTAACGTGATGAGCCCTTCGGGACAGATATGGTTTATTTAAACCCTTCTTTGACTATACTCCAGCCACCAAAATGCGTACGAAAAGACCTGAAAAGCAATTTTTACGCGTAAATTTCCACCTATGAGGGTTATGAAATCGCTATTTGCGGCGGATTATTTCGTTCTTTTTTTGATTTTTTTCGAATTTTCCCGAGACGCTTCAGGTTTCGAAGCTACGGCCTACCCAGTAGGCCGGTCGCTCCCCGGAAACGGCGCCGGTCGCGACCGGGAATTTGCGCACAAAAAAACCGGCAGACGCGAGGTGCGTTGCCGGTTGCGATCGGTCATTTGGACGGTCTAGAGAAATTCGATCAGTGCATCGCGTGACTGTACGGAATCGAATTCAACGGCCACACCTTCCATGAAGTGGCGAACGATGCGGCCGGACATGTTGCCGAGACGCACGTCAGTTCCGAGTGCGGGGCGGATCTCGAGTTCCACCGCAGCACCGGACAGCGAAAGGTCGATGATGCGGCAGGGTACGGTGGTGCCATCGCTGAATGTCAGGTCGGCGCTTGGGTGGCGCGGCGTCAGACGGTCGTGGCGTCGGTCTTCCGGCAGACCCAGTGCCTGGCGCTTGGCAATCCAGGCCAATTGCGCCGCCAGCTTTTCGCGCTTTCGCTCGGTCGCCATGATCGAGATGGTGAAACCATCCGCCGTCAGCGCCTGAACGATGCCTTCGATCCGGCCGATATGTTGAAGATAGGCAATGATGCGGTCGCCGTTGCGTGGACGCACGAAGCAGGTAATGCGTGCCGTCTCCGCCGTCATCTCATTGGCGGTGCAGTCATACTCTTCGTGTGAGGGCACCATCAGTCGTCCCGTCAGCCCCACAGTCACGACTTCGGCGGCAGGCGTTTCCGCAGGCCGGGCGGCAAAGGCGACAGTTGTTGAGCGGGATGAAAACATGAGCTTTACTACGGGTTCGCGATGATCTTCATCCTTTACATGGCCCGAGTTAACAGACCGTTCCCCTGGCCACCGTGAATACTTGCACAAGGTCTCATATTGAGACGCTGCCACAAGACGTGGTTCCGTGGCTCACCGCGTTGGAGAGAAGTCGCGGAAACTGCGGCTCCAGCAGGCGGCTGCGCGTCAGTGACAGTGGCTGGAACGGCTGGCCAAAATCGGCCAATGGCGGATCCGAAACCAGAGCGCCCAACAGGCGGGCCGGAAAATGCGGTTCGGCTTGCAACGGCAAAAGCAGCATTTCGAATTCCTGGCGCAGATGGCCGCTTTCGCTTTCGGCTTCGATGTCGAACAGAACAGGCAACTCGTTCTGCATCACGCCGCTGGCGATGCGGCAGGCATCTCCAGCCTGATCCGCTTGCCACAGAGCCGAAAACGCAGTCTCGCGCAGTTCTTGCCCGAACAGATTATAAAGACGTGTTCCCGTCAGCCGAAAAATGGGTGAACCATCGTTGCTGGCGGTCAGCACGAACAGGTCTGGAAGCAGGTGGCGTATGTGTGAGGGATCGATCTCGCTTCTCGACGGCGCGATGCGGTTTCCCCGCAGCGCGTCCCAATAGGCGTAAATATCGATACTCGTGTTCGTCTTCATGACTTCAATCTCCGTGCCCGCGGGATATCTGTGTCTTTTCGATACAAACATCGCCTTCATTTGCGGTGGTAAGAGAAGACGAAGCGATTTCCGTGCCAGGCCGCTTGTCCGTGAACGCCAAGGCGTGTTTGGCCTCGGTCAATCATCTGTCTCGACAGCGCTTCTTTTTCCCGTATCGTTCCTATATTGCTCGCAGGAGACAACGCGGAACGGCTTGCGAAGAGGTTTTCATTCATGACGCATCACGACAGTGACCCATCGGAAACCGAAGAGGTCCATCAGCCGCCACCGCCGCAGAAAACCCCGGTTTTCAACCTGCCTGGTGTTCTCATCGCCATTCTCGGTGTGTTGGTCGCCGTCCATGTCATCTCGACATATCTTCTGTCTGAAGACGCCTATGGCTGGTTCATCTACACCTTCGGCTTCATCCCGCTTCGTTATGCCGTGCCATTGTCGCAGCAGGGTCTGGAACTGTTTTGGACGCCGGTCACCTATTCGTTTTTGCATGGCGGTATCGAGCACATTCTGTTCAATGGTCTGTGGCTGATGGCCTTTGGTGCCCCCGTTCTGCGCCGTATCGGCACATTGCGTTTCATTTTGCTCTGGTGCGTGTCTTCAGCCGTTGCCGCCTTCGGACATGCTTTTCTCAATTGGGGCGATGTCACGGTTCTCATCGGCGCATCCGGCGTCGTTTCCGCGCTCATGGGGGCCGCATGCCGGTTTGCCTTTCCCTCCAATGGCGCCCGCTATCACCCCGCCATTGGTCACAGACTGCCGCGCCAAGGCATTGTCCAGTCGCTCACCAATCGCACGGTTCTCATCTTCACTCTCATGTGGCTTTTCGGCAATGTGCTGATTGCCGTCGGTATTCCGCTTTTCGGAGATGTCGGCGGCGAGGTGGCCTGGGATGCCCATATCTTCGGTTTTCTGCTTGGCTTCCTCTTCTTTGCGCTGTTCGATCGCAAGGACGCCGTACGCGCCTGAGCCTGGGAATTCACTCAATCGATTGAACCCTCTATGTCCGTGGAAACATATTGCTTTCCACGGACCGCTGGCGCACCATTGCCGCCGTAGGGAACCGCGCCTGTGGAGGAGACACGGCGCATGTTTCAACATCCCTGTCACTGCGGAGGAAAATATGCCGATATTTGTGAAAGAACTTCTCGATCTCAAAGGCCGCGATGTCATAACCGTCAGGCCGGATCTGTCACTCGGGGAGGCGGCGGTTACCCTGCACGAAAACCGCATCGGCGCTGTCGTGATCACCGATGATAATGGCGCGATCCTCGGCATCTTTACAGAGCGTGATATCGTCAAGGCCATCGCTACGCACGCCTCCGCAGCGCTTGAGGCCAAGGTTTCCGAGGTGATGACCAAAAACGTCACCCGTTGTCACGAGGGCTCCAGCACAGACGATTTGATGGAGTTGATGACCGGCGGTCGTTTTCGCCATCTTCCAGTGGAAGCCGATGGCCGCCTCGTCGGCATCATTTCGATCGGTGACGTGGTGAAGGCCCGGATCGGCGAAATTGAAGCAGAAGCCGAGCATATCAAGGCTTATATTGCCGGGTAGAACACGCAACGGACACACCCCGCTGTATGGATCAGCGCTGGAAAACCTGCTGCATTCTCTGCAATTCCGGAATACGCGAGCGTGTTTCCTCGTAGCCGCGCTCGATGGATTCGGCAGCGCGGTGAAATTCTGAGAGCCCAATATGGTTGATGCGCGGGTGCAGCGTCAGATCCGGTGGGTCGCCGGCAAGGCGCGAACGCGAAATTCGGTCCTGAATGATGTTGAACGCCTGCACCATGACACCTGGCAATCCAACGCGTGACGATGGGTCGACGGTGGGCTTGCGGCTCGTGTCGGCGCTGCCTGTGCCAGCGCCATGCTTGACCACGGCCGAGCGGCCGAAAATATCGTAGTTCAGATTGACGGCGACCACCAGCGTCTGCTCATAGGCCCGGCAGACGGAAACAGGGACAGGGTTGACCAGTGCGCCATCGATCAGAGTTCTGCCATTGCACCGTACCGGCTCGAAGATGCCGGGCAGGGCGTAGGAGGCGCGCAACGCCGTGATCAGGTCGCCCTGATGCACCCACACTTCGTGACCTGTCTTCAGTTCGGTGGCAACGGCGATGAAGGGGTGCTCGAGATCCTCGATGGTGAGCCCTACCAGATGTTCCTGCATCCGCTTCGTCAGCCGCATGCCGCCGAATAGTCCGCCGCCACCAATCGTCAGGTCCAGGAGGCCGGCAATGCGACGCAATGTCAGCGATCGGGCAAAATCTTCCAGTTCGTCCAGCTTGCCCGCCAGGTAGCATCCGCCCACCAGCGCGCCGATGGAGGTGCCTGCGATCATCCCGATCTTGACGCCCGCTTCGTCCAGTGCACGCAGAACGCCGATATGCGCCCATCCGCGCGCCGCGCCACCGCCGAGGGCAAGTGCGATGCGGCCAGGAGGAACCGAAGGAACAGGAGAGGGGGCTGGTTGCGCGATCTTTTCCAAAGACGTCACCGCCGCCGGATTATCGCGGTTCAAACCCCATCCCAACATCGGCGTCACTCCCAAGCAAATCTACGAAATCGTAATCTACCCGGGGACTTCCTATAATATTCGTAACAAAATGAGACGAAATGAAAAATTAGTCTTGGCGGGAGGGCTCTGAGGCGTAGGTCGTAGCGGGATCGAAGTGGCGTTTATCGTCCGTGATGGTTGTCACGGCTTCGCCATTCTCCAGCGTCACCGTGCGATAGAAGCAGGAGCGACGGCCTGTGTGGCAAGTGGCATCGTGGCCCGCGACCGAGACTTTGAGCCAAATCGCATCCTGATCGCAATCGGTGCGCATTTCGCGCACGGTCTGGAGATTGCCGGAGGTTTCGCCCTTCTTCCAGATTGTGTCGCGCGAGCGGCTGTAATAATGCGCGATGCCGGTTTCCAGCGTCAGCTCTAGGGCTTGCGCATTCATATGCGCGACCATCAACAGTTCCCCGTCTTTCACATCCGTCACGACGGCTGTCACGAGGCCATGAGAATCGAATTTCGGGGTGAAGGCACCGGCTGCCTCAAGTTCTTTTTTATCGCCAGAAGCGGGCGGAAATGTCATCGCCATGGGAACCTCGGCTGTAAGTTGGGAGTGGTAGCCGTGGGAAGACGACCCTCAGCAGGAACGATTTCGGGCGGTGAAACAATGGTTCAGCCGCCCGGATCGAAACCGGCATTAGCGATTGTAGACCATGGACATGAAACGGGCCTGCTGGGCCGCTTCTGCCTTGAAGGTGCCGGTAAAGCTCGTCGTCAGCGTGGTAGAGCCCTGCTTCTGGACGCCGCGCATGGACATGCACATATGTTCGGCATCGATCATCACGGCCACGCCGCGTGGCTTGAGCTTGCTTTCGATAGCGTTGGCGATTTGCGCCGTCATCGTTTCCTGCGTCTGCAAACGGCGACCAAAGATTTCGACGACGCGGGCGATCTTGGAAAGACCGAGGACGCGGCCTTCCGGCAGGTAAGCGACATGCGCTTTGCCGATGATCGGAACCATGTGGTGTTCACAGTGGGAATAGAAGGGAATGTCACGCACCAGAATAATGTCGTCGTAACCGCCGACTTCTTCAAATGTCGTGCCCAGCACGTCGTTAGCATCCAGCGCATAGCCGCTGAACAGTTCGCGGTAGGATTTCGCGACGCGCTTAGGCGTGTCGAGCAGGCCTTCGCGGTCGGGATTGTCGCCCGCCCAGCGCAGCAAAACGCGCACGGCATCTTCAGCTTCGGCCTGCGTAGGGCGCACGGCGGTGACACCGTCCTGAGCACCCGCACCGGGGAAATTCTTCACGATTGCATCCATCTTTTGATCTCCGATGCAGTTCAAGGCCGCATCTGAATATGGGTTACGGCTCTATTTACGACGCGCCGCGCGTGCTATCTGGTTGTTTCCAGGCAATAATGCAAGCCTGTCGTCATGAATTTGGCATGCGATAAATGACCACACCTTGATGACGCGGGTGTCTCATAACATATAAAGATGACAAGTGGCAGAAAAGTGCTGCCTTGGTTGACGCGGTGTTTGAAAAACCAATCCTGCCCACACGGATAAGTACATGGACGATATCTACAACAACCGCATTCTGGAGTTTGCAGGAAATATTCCGCTCACCGGCGAGATGCCGGATGCGGACGCCAGCGCTCAGAAACACTCCAAGCTGTGTGGCTCCAAGGTCAAGGTTTACGTGAAGCTCGGCGAAGGTGTTGTCACGGATTTCTCCCACGAGGTCCGCGCCTGCGCTCTGGGTCAGGCATCTTCATCCATCATGGCCCTTCATGTCGTAGGCGCTACGAGCGATGAAATCCGAACGGCGCGCGCCGACATGCTTGCCATGCTGACGGCGGGCGGTGAGGGACCGGGCGGCAGGTTCGAGGACATGCGGGTGTTGAAACCGGTGAAGGACTACAAGGCGCGCCACGCCTCCACGATGCTCACATTCGACGCGATCTGCGACTGTCTCGACCAGATCGAGACCGAGCAGCGCCTTCCGGCTTAAGCCGTGTGCAACGAGCCCAACTGCCAGCATCCAGACAAAACGCCGAGAACCCGTAACTGGTCCGGTCCGTTTCCCAAAACGCCCGGTCGTCTTCTCGGCATGGGCCTCATCCGCTTCTACCAGCTTGCTTTTTCTGGCTTTGTCGGCAACTCCTGCCGTCACATTCCAACCTGCTCCGAATATGGATACGAGGCCTTCGCCCGCCACGGCTTCTGGGCCGGTGGCTGGTTGACCCTGTTCCGCGTCGCTCGCTGTGGACCCGGTGGCACCAGCGGGCTCGATCCCGTCGCGGAAAAGCTGGACGCACGGCAGAAGTGGTATTTGCCATGGCGGTATTTTCGGTCTCATTCCGGTCAGCAATGAGCCTTTACCCATCTCGCGAACGCGTTTAAACAGTCGCCTCGGTCAATCACGATCGATCGACCGATTTTACATGAAACCACCCGCATTCGTTGGCGGGACTGGACAGGAGAATTATGATGTCAGACGCCGTTTCCCTTACATTTCCCGATGGCTCCGTTCGCCAATATGCCCAAGGCACGACTGGCCGCGATGTTGCCGAATCCATTTCCAAGTCGCTTGCAAAGAAGGCCGTCGCCATTGCGCTGGATGGCACCGTGCGCGACCTTTCCGACACGATCGTTGATGGCAAGATCGAAATCGTCACCCGCGATGATAAACGTGCGCTGGAACTGATCCGCCACGATGCCGCGCATGTGATGGCCGAAGCCGTGCAGGAACTCTGGCCCGGTACGCAGGTCACCATCGGCCCCGTCATCGAGAACGGCTTCTATTATGACTTCGCCAAGAGCGAGCCCTTCACGCCTGACGATCTGCCGAAGATCGAAAAGAAGATGAAGGAAATCATTGGTCGCTCGAAGCCCTTCACGCGCGAAATCTGGTCGCGTGAGAAAGCCAGGCAAGTTTTTGCCGCGAAGGGTGAGAACTACAAGATCGAACTGATCGATGCCATTCCCGAAGGCCAAGACCTGAAGATCTATTATCAGGGTGACTGGTTCGACCTCTGCCGTGGCCCGCACATGGCCAACACAGGACAGATCGGCACGGCCTTCAAGCTGATGAAGGTCGCCGGTGCCTATTGGCGTGGCGATAGCAACAACCCGATGCTGACCCGCATTTACGGCACCGCATGGGCCACGCAGGAAGAGCTGGATCAGTATCTCCACATCCTGGCCGAAGCCGAAAAGCGCGATCACCGCAAGCTCGGTCGTGAGATGGACCTGTTCCATTTCCAGGAGGAAGGCCCGGGCGTTGTCTTCTGGCACGGCAAGGGCTGGCGCATGTTCCAGACCCTGACGGCCTATATGCGCCGCCAGCTGGAAGGCACCTATCAGGAGGTCAATGCACCGCAGGTGCTGGATGCTTCCTTGTGGGAAACCTCCGGTCACTGGGGCTGGTATCAGGAAAACATGTTCGCCGTGAAATCGGCCTATGCGTTCACCCACCCGAAGGATGAGGAAGCGGATAACCGCGTTTTTGCGCTGAAGCCGATGAACTGCCCTGGTCACGTTCAAATCTTCAAGCATGGGTTGAAGTCTTACCGAGAACTACCTGTTCGCCTTGCGGAATTTGGCAACGTTCACCGTTACGAGGCATCCGGGGCGCTGCATGGCCTGATGCGCGTTCGCGGCTTCACGCAGGATGACGCGCACGTCTTCTGCACGGAAGAGCAGATGGCGGCGGAATGCCTGCGGATCAACGATCTCATCCTGTCGGTCTACAAGGACTTCGGTTTCGACGAAATCGTCGTCAAGCTGTCCACGCGCCCTGAAAAGCGTGTCGGCTCCGATCAGGTCTGGGATCGCGCCGAAAGCGTGATGACCGATGTGCTGAAATCCATCGAAGCCCAGTCCGAAGGCCGCATCAAGACCGATATTCTGCCGGGCGAGGGTGCGTTCTACGGTCCGAAGTTCGAGTACACGCTGAAGGATGCCATTGGCCGTGAATGGCAGTGCGGCACGACGCAGGTGGACTTCAATCTGCCGGAACGCTTCGGTGCCTTCTATATCGATCAAGCCTCTGAAAAGCGCCAGCCGGTGATGATACACCGCGCCATCTGCGGCTCGATGGAGCGGTTCCTCGGCATTCTCATCGAGAACTTCGCCGGGCACATGCCGCTGTGGTTCGCCCCGCAACAGGTCGTGGTGGCAACGATAACCTCGGACGCCGATGATTATGGTCGCGAAGTCGCCGAAGCGCTACGCGACGCGGGTCTGTCGGTCGAAACCGATTTCCGCAACGAGAAGATCAACTACAAGGTCCGCGAACACTCGGTCACCAAGGTCCCGGTCATCATCGTCTGCGGCAAGAAGGAAGCCGAAGAGCGCACCGTCAACATCCGCCGCCTAGGCTCGCAGGCGCAGACCTCGTATGCGCTGGACGAGGCGATCGCCAATCTGGTGGATGAGGCGACACCGCCAGACGTGAAGCGCAAGCGTGCGGCAAAGGCTGCCAAGGCCGCAAAGGTTAACTGATCATAATGATAACGGCGCCTCTGGCGCCGTTATCATTATGTGCTTCTGCAAATGCTGACGAGAGCTATGTTCACTAAAAACGATTTTTCTCATATTAGAAGCGAAGAGGATTTCCTAAGACTTCAATCTTTGGCAGCAGATTTTGCTCGCCCGTTAAAAGATATAGTCGCCGCGGAGATTGATCGCGGAAATAAAATTGTTGATGTGGGCAAGGACTACCCTGATAAAGGCTCTGTGCACGTTACCTTGCGAGACAGATTTGATGAGAAATATGCGTCAAAAGACGCTGTATTTTCCCTATGCAACGATCCGCACTACTGGCACGCTGATTACGCGACAGCTACATTCCCTCGGCATCTATTGATTTGCTGATTACCAGTCGGTCCGTGTCACTCGAAATCACCCGTCGTCTCTTCCGGGGCCTGATCCTTCATCAACACTTCGACATCTGAGTCGTTGCCCGCTGCCACCTTGAAGCTGCGCTGGTAGACCTTGTCCTTATTGCGGGCGATGGCTGTGTATTCGCCGTCGGCCAGAACCATCGTGGAGAAGGCACTGACGCTTTCGTTGACAAGGTCACCGGAGCCTGTGAGCACCGACCAGGCGGTATCGGCAATCGCTTCGCCACCGTGTTCCGATACCAGCTTCAGCGTTACCTGTGCGGCACGGTGCTGAAGCGTCGCTTCGGTCAGCTTGCCAGCCTCGACCTGAATGTCGGCGCGGACGACCGCGTTGACGCCGCCATATTCGGAGACGACATGGTAGGTCCCGGCGTTGAGCCTCACGATGGTGTTGGGTTTGACATCGGACATCACCAGACGGCGTTCACCATCCTCTTGCGTGTCCGGTGAATAGATTGAAAATTTGAGTTGGCCTGGCGAAATCCGTTTGTCGGTTCCCGCCACGGCGTTCAATACGAAGCCACCGGCATCGAGAATCAGCACCTGCTTGTCGATCTTGCCACTGGAGGGAACGCTGACCTTCTTGGTCACGCCTGCACGTCCGAACGACACATTGACGAAGTAGTCACCAGGCGTCAGATGGAATTCCGCCGGGCCTCCATCCGAACTCGCCAACATCGGCAACTTCCCGTCCGGGCCGGGTATGGGGCTGAACACGCGCCATGCGAGCCCTTCCATCATCGGCTCACCGTCATTGGTCAGCTTGGCTTCCATGGTGATGTCGCGGGAGTTGGATTGTGCCGCGTCGGGGGCGGCGGGTGCCGTGAAAGCGTTGAGCTTTGGCATCTTCTGCGTTCCGCCAAGCTGTTTGAAATCCTTGAAGGCGTCCTGCGAGAATGCGGCACCACTCGGCAAGACGGCCGAAACGACCGCCACACAAACACTTGCCGCAATTTTGATGGATGTCATTACGCTCAACCGGATTGACTTCTTGTTTTTCTGGGACCACTTCAAACGCAATGCCGTGGCGATTTCAAGGCCCTTGAATTGATATGTACGACAATGGAACGGTTCTGACATGAAAGACAATATCACCCTCATCGATTACCTGAATATACGCCGGTCCACGCCAGCGCCGCAACTGACCGAGCCCGGCCCGGATCGCGCCGAAATCGAAGAGATATTGCGCCTGACCGTCCGCGTTCCCGATCACGGCAAGATCGCGCCATGGCGCTTCATCGTCTACCGGGGCGAAGAGCGCAAGAGGCTGGGCGACGCCGCCTTGAAGCGCGCACTCGAAAAAACACCTGACCTCGGCGCCGAACATCAGGAGGTCGAGCGCACCCGCTTCACCCGCGCACCTCTCGTCATCGCCGTTGTCAGCACGTCTGCGCCGCATGTCAAAATTCCCGAATGGGAGCAGGTTATGTCTGCCGGTGCGGTTTGCCTCAACATGCTGTTTGCGGCCAATGCCAAGGGCTATGCGGCAAACTGGTTGACGGAATGGGTGTCGTACGATGAGGCACTCTTCCCCGCGCTGGGCGTGAATTCGGGCGAGAAGATCGCGGGCTTCATCCACATCGGGTCAACGACATTTCCGCCGGTGGAACGCCCGCGTCCGCAACTCTCTGAGGTGGTGACATGGGTGGGCGAAGCCTGATGTTTTACACCACCGATACCAACCAGCACGGCCTGTCGCATGATCCGTTCAAGGCCATTGTCGCGCCACGGCCTATCGGCTGGATCGGGTCCAAGGGAGAAGACGGCTCGCTCAATCTTGCGCCTTATTCTTTCTTCAATGCGGTCGCGGATGCGCCCAAGCTCATCATGTTTTCGTCCAGCGGCCATAAGCACAGCGTGCGCAATGTCGAGGAAAGTGGTGTGTTTACCGCCAATCTCGTCAGCCGTCACCTTGTGGACAAGATGAACGCATCCTCTGCGCCCGTCGCGTATGGTGTCAACGAATTCGAGCTTGCCGGGCTCACGCCCAAGCAAGGTAAACTTGTCGATGCGCCCTATGTCGCGGAGGCCTATGCCGCTCTGGAGTGTCGCGTCACGCAGATCATGCGCCCCGTGGGTATGGATGGCTTGGAGGCCGATTCCTGGATCGTCTTCGGGCAGGTCGTCGGCATTCATCTGGACGAAGCGGTCATCGACAACGGCCGTATAGACATGGCGCGGGCACGCCCTGTCGCACGCATGGGCTACATGGATTATTGCGATGGCGGCGTGGACGTCTTCCAGCTCAAGCGGCCCGGTTCGTGAGATGCGTCTTTCCGGATTGTTAAAAGATATGGTGAACCAATCGTAAACCTTTTGCTCCTAGTGTTGGTACTGTAGGGGCAGGGGTCGGATTCGCACACGGATCGCGCCTGTTCCAAACCAGTCGGAATTGTCTGTTTTTGGGGCGCAGGGTGATCGTACAAGCATTTCTTCGTTGGTCGGAAAAAGCTGGATCGCGTGATCGCACCAAGGCGGCCAGCGTACTTGCGCAGGCTTATCTGCAATCCCGCCTGCCGCAGGATCGTTACGATAGCGCCTATGACGCGATGACCTATCTGCTGGATGATCCGTCGCCGAAGGTGCGCCTCGCTCTTGCAGAACAATTGGCCTATGCGCCGGATGCACCCCGCGCCATCGTTTTCGCGCTTGCGGACGACCAGCCCGAAATCGCCTGCCTCGTCATTATCCATTCGCCCGTGCTGCGTGAAACCGATCTGGTCGATCTGGCTGGCAACGGCACGGCCATGACACGCGCCATGATTGCCGCACGCCCCTACCTTGCGGCGGGTGCTTGTGCAGCACTGGCCGAACTCGCGGGTGTTCTCGAACTCTCCATTCTCCTGGAAAATCACAGCGCCTGCATCACGCCGTTCACTCTGCGGCGGATTGCCGAGCGGTATCTGGACGACGCCGAAATCCGCGATCTTCTGCTGCAGCATGACGATCTGCCCGCCGATGTGCGCTATGGCATGGTCGGTCATATCGGTGCCGCGTTGGCCGCATGCGATCTCGTCTGCAACGTCATCCCCGCGGGTCGTCTTCAAAGTGTCATTCGGGATGCGTCCGACGCTGCGACCGTTATGATTGCAGGCGATGTCGCCAGTGAAGACATGCCGATGATGGTCGAACATCTTCGTGAACAGGCGGGGCTCACACCTGCATTTCTGATGAGTGCGTTGTGTTCCGGTAAACTCGATTTCTTTGCCGAATCGATCTCCAATCTGTCCGGTCTCGACAGCCATCGCGTGCGCTCCATTCTGGCCACGGGACGACATCATGCGCTGAAGGCCATGTTCCAATCGACAGGTCTCTTCGGTGCGGTCCTGGACATCTTCATGGAGGCGACGCTTCTGTGGCGGAATGCTGCGGATACGCCCTACGGGAATCCCGTCACGGACCTTTCGTCGGGCTTAATGGCAAAATTCGCGGATGTGGACGGCGATGCTGCCATGCGCGAATTGCTGCATATGGTGGAAAAACTGCAAATGGTGCAACAGCGCAATCGCGCCCGGGCCCTGGCAAGCGGCATGGTCGCGCAGGCGGCGTAGACCTATTTTGCAAAACGCCTTGCGATCCAGGAATAGCTGTCTTCCACCATTCGCACTGGCTTGCCCAACACTTCCTTGACGCCTTCGGTGGACGGCAAAATTCTGCGCACGCGGGTGATGGCGCGTTGAGTGAGCGTCTGCTCTTCTTCCGTGTCCAGCGGAGCTTGTGTCGTGGATGCATCCGGCGTCTGACCGTCGGCTTTGGCGATGTCGTCTTTGGGCGCGTCTGGCGTCTGGCACACGGCGACCACGACCGGATAGGAGGCGTTGGCAAAATTGCCCAGCTGTTTTTCCGATTCGGCATCGCACAGTTCTATGCTCGTCCAGCGTTGCTGCATGGTCGCAATATGTTGGCAGTCGGTTGCGGTATCGTCGCAGCCGAGAATGGTCATCAAAACAAGCGCGGTTCTCATTGTCGCTCTGTTGCCTCTGAAAGGAGAATTGTCTAACAGCGACGATCTAGCGGAATTGCAGTCTTATTGCGACGTGACGTCCCGCATTCGCAAAAATAAACGGAAACCAGCATGCCAGTTGCCATCACCTTGGAAAGTCCCCGCCAGCCGGAGATCCTTCGCCTTCTCGATCTGTCCGACGCCTATGCCGCGTCGCTCTATCCGCCGGAAAGCAACCATCTGGTCGATATCGCCACTCTGGAGAAGCCGAACGTTTCATTCTTTGCGGCACGTCATGATGGCGAGATCGTTGGTTGCTGCGCTCTTGTCGAAGCCGGTGACGGCACAGCGGAAATCAAGCGTATGTTTGTCGACCCAAAAGCGCGCGGCCTGAGAATCGGCAAGCTGATGCTGGATGCGTTGGTCGAACTCGGACACGAACGCGGGGTGACCGCGATCCGCCTGGAAACGGGCATCAGCCAGCCGGCAGCGATCGGACTTTATCATGAGGCGGGCTTCGTCGATATCGAGCCGTTCCCGCCTTACAAGCCGGACCCGCTTAGCCTGTTCATGGAGCTGAAACTTCAAGCGGCGGTCTACGAGGCCGTCTTTCGCAGCGGCGCCGCGTGATCGATTTCCGGTCCTGGCGGCACCACTTCGTCCTCGATGGCGGAGAGCTCCACTTCGCGCACCCATTCGCGCCACACGGCAACGAGTAGGGCCATCAGGACAGGGCCGATGAACAGGCCGAGGAAACCCATTGTCTTCACGCCGCCGATCAGACCGAAGAAGGTTGGCAGGAAGGGCAACTTGATCGGACCGCCGACCAAGCGCGGGCGGATGGTCTTGTCCACGATGAAAAGCTCGATCGAGCCCCATGCCAGAAGCGCGATGCCCGCGGTTATGGAACCGCTGGCCATGAGGTAGACGGACACGAGCGTGAACGACAATGGCGCGCCACCGGGGATCAGCGCCATGACGCCGGTGAGGACGCCGAGGGTGACAGGCGAGGGGACGCCTGCGATCCAATAGGCCACGCCCAGAATGATGCCTTCGCCAATCGCGATCAGCGTCATGCCAGTCACGGTGGAGCTGATCGTAGCCGGAACGACGCGGGAAATCCGCTCCCACCGCGTGGGCAGAATGCGCTCTCCGATAAGGTCGATCTGGCGCGCGAAGCCGACGCCGTTGCGGTAGACGAAAAAAAGCGCGATCAGCATGAAAAGCAGTGTCAGGATCAGATGGAATGCGCCATTGCCGGCGGCGACGATGGCGCGGTAGATGTTGCCGATATTCGCACCGCTGACCAACTGGATGACCTCGCCAATGGCGCCAGGCGTGCCGATATAACGGACCCACTGCTCGCTCATCCACAGGCCGACGCCGGGCAGGGCAGCAATCCATTCTGGTACGGGCGCGCCCACCTTGTTGGCCTCGACGGCCCAGCCGAACCATTCGCGGATTTCGCTTCCGGTATAGGAGGCTGCAATGAAGATCGGGACGATCAGGAAGGTGATGATGAGCAGCAGCGCAAGGGTGGCACCCACGGTATTGTTACCGCCCACGCGCCGCAAAAGTTCACGATAGACGGGCCAACTGGCGAAGCCGATGACCAATGCTGCCAGCACGGGAACGAGGAAGCCGTAGAAAAAGTATATACCGGCGGCGACAATGAGAACCAGAAGCCAGCGTGCGGCCGAGATGGATGGCACGAGCGCGGTGCGCGCATGTGCTGCCGGACCGAGCCAGCGCGGCTCTGCTGGCTTTCTGGGCGTGTCAATTTTGCTCAAAATCGCGTCTCTTTCACTTCCCCGACCGGATGTTGTTCTGACACCATTGTGCCGATAGGCGAAACATAATCCAGCATCATTTCGTTTTTATAGTGTTGCTACGTCGTATTGGACGATTTTGGTAAAAATACCGCCCCCTATCTTGGCCTTGTTACGGAAATGTGAGAGTTGGGGACCAAATTTGCAATTTCGACGGCTGTTACCTGCCGTCATGGACATAAGCCATGCTTCGTCGCTTCTTCTCCTATTATCGCCCGTATCGCGGGCTGTTCATCATGGACTTTTCCTGCGCCGTTCTCTCGGGCGTTCTGGAACTCGGGTTTCCGATGGCGGTGAAGGCGTTCGTGGATGTGCTTCTGCCGGCGGGCGACTGGCGTCTGATCGTGCTCGCCTCCATCGGTCTTCTGGTCATCTATGTCATGAACACCGGGCTGATGGCGATCGTCACCTATTGGGGACACATGCTCGGCATCAACATCGAAACCGACATGCGCCGTCGTGCCTTCGACCATCTTCAAAAACTGTCCTTCGGCTTTTTCGACAACCAGAAGACCGGCCATCTGGTCGGGCGGCTGACGAAGGACCTCGAGGAAATCGGCGAGGTTGCGCATCATGGGCCGGAAGACCTGTTCATCGCCATCATGACATTTTTTGGCGCTTTCCTGTTGATGATGTCCGTCAATGTCCCGCTGGCGCTGGTGACCGCTGCCGTTGTGCCTGTCACGGCCTGGGTGACGAGCCGGTACGGCAGCCGCATGACCAACAATTTCCGCGCGCTGTATGGCCGCGTCGGTGCCTTCAATGCCCGCATCGAAGAAAATGTCGGCGGCATGCGCGTCGTTCAGGCCTTTGCCAACGAGGACCACGAGCGGGCACTGTTCGAGGCCGATAACCAGCGCTATCGCCAGACGAAACTCAGCGCCTACAAGATCATGGCGGCTAGTACATCGCTGAGCTATATGAGCATGCGCCTGACCCAGATGATCATCATGATCTGCGGTGCTTGGTTTGTGCTGACGGGTGACCTGACCAATGGCGGCTTCGTCGGCTTCCTGCTGCTCGTCAACGTCTTCTTCCGCCCGGTGGAGAAGATCAATTCCGTTATCGAGACCTATCCGAAAGGTATTGCCGGCTTCAGGCGTTTTACCGAGCTGATCGATACTGCACCCGATATTGCCGATGCGCCTGACGCCATTGAGGCACCGGCGCTGCGCGGCGAGATTGCCTACCGCGATGTCAGCTTCGGCTACAGTGACGGCAAGCAGGTGCTGCGCCATATCGAGCTGAGCATTCGCTCTGGTGAAACCGTAGCCTTCGTCGGACCGTCCGGGGCTGGCAAGACGACGCTGTGCTCGCTGCTGCCGCGGTTCTACGAGGTGACGGGCGGTGCGATCAGCATCGATGGCATCGATATCCGCAGGATGACATTGGCGTCGCTGCGCAGCCAGATCGGCATCGTCCAGCAGGATGTGTTCCTGTTCGGCGGCACCATTCGCGAAAATATCGAATATGGTCGCTTGGGCGCCAGCGATGCCGATATCTGGGATGCAGCGCGGCGTGCGAGGCTGGATGACGTCATCAAGGATATGCCCGAGGGCATGGAGACGGTGATCGGTGAGCGGGGCGTGAAGCTTTCGGGTGGGCAGAAGCAGCGCATGTCGATTGCCCGCATGTTCCTGAAAAATCCACCGATCCTCATTCTCGACGAGGCGACATCAGCGCTCGATACCGAGACGGAGAGGGCCATTCAGGCATCCCTGGGCGAGCTTGCCGCAGGCCGCACCACGCTGGTCATTGCCCATCGTCTGGCAACGATCCGCGATGCGACGCGCATCGTTGTCGTGGATGAAAGCGGCATCGTCGAGACCGGCAACCACCATGAGCTTTTACAGTCGAAAGGCCCCTACAGTCGTCTGTATGACGCCCAGTTCGGCGCGCAGCTGCTCGTCTAGTTCATTCCTTAAGGCTGCGCCGGCGCTTCGAGGCCGGGGTTGGGTTCGGGTTTGCCCGGATGCGCGCTGACAAGATAGGTGACGGCCACGCCTCCGGCTGCGACGATGAGCCCGAGAATGACGGCCACGGTAAAAATCCAAGGCTTCGATTTGCGCCGAGACCAGACGAAGCGCTTGCCTTTCAAAGGGTTCTTGTTCTGATATTCCGGTTCCAGATTTCCCGATTCAGCCATTTTTCTCTCCGATGTCGTTGTCTGTGTCTGAAAGCCAACGCGCAAGGGTGTGAGAAGTTCACTCATCGAACACCATGACCGTTTGCAGACTTGCCGAGGGGAAGCGGCGCGGTCATGGTGCAGAAAGGTCGAGCGATTTGCCTTAAGGGAGGACAGAGTTGATTGCCAATCCGCGTGCATTTCTGGAGGCGCTGTTTTTTGCAGCGGTGAAGGCCGCCGATCCCTATGAGGCGATCCTTCGCCATCTGCCGCCACCGCCGAAGGGACGCACCGTGGTGATCGGGGCGGGCAAGGCGGCAAGCCAGATGGCGCAGGCGTTCGAGCGTGCCTGGCCGCACCCTTTTGACGGGCTGGTGGTGGCGCGCCACGGGCCGGTGGCCGAATGCCAGCGCACCCGCGTTCTGCAATCTGCCCACCCGGTGCCGGACGCAGCGGGGCTTGGGGCAGCGAAGGCATTGATGGCGCATGTGGGCGGGTTGACCGAAGACGATCTGGTCATTGCGCTGGTGTCGGGTGGCGGATCAGCATTGTTACCGTCACCGCCGGACGGCTTTGATCTCAGCGACGAGATCGCGCTCAATGAAGCGCTGCTGGCGTCCGGTGCGCCGATTTTGGCCATGAATGTGGTGCGCAAGCATTTCTCCGGCATCAAGGGCGGGCGGTTGGCGGCACTGGCGCATCCGGCCCGCGTGGTCACGCTCGTGGTTTCCGATGTGCCGGGCGACAACCCCGCCTTCGTTGCCTCCGGCCCGACCGTGCCGGACGAAAGCGATGCTGCGGATGCCTTGCGGGCCATCCGCGATTACCGCATCGATCTGCCGGACCGGATTATCGACAGTATCCGCCATGCCGTGGCACCCAAGGCGGGCGAGGCGGTCTTTGCCGGAAATGCGGTGCACGTCATCGCCTCGGCGCGTGTGTCTCTCGATGCCGCTGCCAAGCTGGCGCGCAGCCACGACATTCATCCGCTTATTCTCTCCGACAGCATCGAGGGCGAGGCGAATGACATCGGCCGCATGCATGCGGCGCTGGCACGCGAATTTGCGGCCAATGGCGCCTTCGCCAAGCCCATGGTGCTGCTATCGGGCGGCGAAACAACGGTGACCATAGGCCACGGCACGTATGGCAGGGGTGGGCGCAACAGCGAATTCCTGCTGTCGGCGGCGCTCGATCTGCAAGGTGTTTCCGGTATCACGGCGCTGGCGGCGGATACGGATGGTATCGACGGGTCTGAAAACAACGCCGGTGCCTTTGCCGATGGCGATAGCGTGAGCCGCATGCGTGCCGCAGGCGGCGATGCGCGGGCACTGCTGTCCGGCCATGATGCGTGGTCTGCCTTCAATCTGACTGGCGATCTGTTTGCGCCGGGGCCGACGGGAACGAATGTGAACGATTTCAGGGCGTTTTTGCTGGGGTGATTCGCGAGGTGGCATTGGCGCCAGCGGCTGCGTGATCTTCCTCCCATCCTGTCAAAAATCCGGCCAGCCTTTCGCGCAGGCTTCGCCGTTCACGCGGCAGCATCTGCCCGTGGTTTGCTCTTTCTCTCGGTCCACGGCCGCTTGCGGCCATGTATGTCGGACGGGGCGCTGCAAGCTGCCTCGTTGGGGTAGAATAGAATTGGCACCTCTCAGCGCCCCGTTCAGCGGTTTGTGCCCGCCTGCGATCCTCTTGCCACGGCTGGCGCATCCCGGACGGCGAAGGGCCGAAACCCTGCCGGTTCACCGGTCGGACATGTTCAAGGTCCAACCCTTCACCTCCGGGCAGCAGAGAGCTTCGTTGCCGAAACGCCCCACCTGCCAGTTCGGCCACATCTGCCCTTTCTCCCCTTTCGAGGATACCGGGCAGATGCAGCGTTTGCCTGTGTACCGCCTGACTTTCGCTTCACACTCCTCGCGGTCGCGTTCGACCAGGAGCCGATGAGCTGTCGGTACACCCGGCGGCGGGCGGACAGGAGCGGCAGTGCCTGGATCTCGAAACCCGTCAGGATATTCGAGGCAGGCATGCCGATCCGGTCCGAACATCTGGCGCGGTGCACCGGCCGGTCCGAAACCGGTGCCACGCCCCACCCGTTGCCGCCGGGGGGATTCGCTGCCGGACCCCGGCGATGAGGGGTTGCGTACCCCTCACCACCAGCGCCGGTTCCGCCTCGCCGCAACGCCTTGCGGTGTATCCGAGGGCGGAACGGGACCATTGTGCGGGCGATTCGCACGCCGTGGAGAAAACTGCGGCGTGTTTTTTGCTGTTTTTCGCGGTTTTTAGGTAAGGTATTGATTTGGTTGGGAAGTAATTTTTCTAGCGTCGAAAATGAAAGCCGCACGTTCTGCGCTCGGATACACATGAATTTTACGCAGCCCTCACAAAGACATCGCCGTTGCCAACCCCATGGCCGTTACGCTACAGAAACCAACCGGGACGACAGTCGATGGCCAAAGGCCACATTTGCGGCATAGCCATGGAGAGCCGACATTATAAAGATTATGGTATTGCTGCACAGCGCCGTCGGCACCGACTGGCAGACGCCGCCGAAGGGCACCAGCCTGAAGACGCTGGGCGAAGCCGAAGAGCAGGGTTTCATTCAGATTCGCGGTGAATTCCAGAAACGCCAGTTTCGGTTGACGAGCATGGGGCTGGACTATGTCAACCGCGACAAGCGGCGGTTGGACGCGCGGCGGACGTGAACGGATCTGTTGGTTCAGGGCACATTTGAACGTGTGGTCGCCGTTTCAAGCTACTCCCTTGAGCAACGCCGCCGCCGTGCCGGCAGGATCGACCGCGATGACTTTCAGATGGGCGCGGGCGGGTGATCCGGTTCGCTGCGGGTTTTGCTCCCAATCCCGCAGGATGCCCAGGGGAATACGATAACGTGCGGCAAACTCTTCCTGCGTGAGACGAAGCGCGCGTCGGATGAGTCTGATCTGCAGCATGCGGGGGGAAGAGCACAATTGCTCCAGCGTCATGGGCTGGTTGTCGGGGTCAGTAAGCGCGATTGCTTCCGCGTTTTCTACGGGTATCCAGTGCATTCGTCGCCGCATATAATGTCGGCCGCCGTCTCAAGACCCTGAAGGGCCTCATGCCATCCGAGTTCAGCTGCGAACGATGGACAATCGAGCCCAATCGTTTCATCCTCAATCCAATCCATCAAATGCCGGGACCAAACAGCTAGTCGATATAATGGCACAGGGGCGGGCGGGGGCGACCCTTTTCGGTCGCCGACTGCCCTTCGAACCAGCCTGCACCCATCGCTATAAATCTTATCTCGTACCCCATCCAAGCATTGGGTGCTTTTCCACCGAGGATGTGTTCTGAAACCTCTGTGAATTTCCAGCTAGGGAAGCCGAGGCTTTCGCAGGTCGCCTCACCAGCGGCATCACCTCGGATCAGGTCACCAAAATGTTTCAGCAGAAGCTCGTGGCTCTTTTTGACCTCCGGCATTTGCGGAACCTCTGCGCAGTCGCCGCGCGTCACCATAAAGCCAGTTGGAGTGCGCAGCGGATCCGGGGAGAAGAACGAAAGGTCGCCGGATATCAGACCAGCGCTCAGAAAGCGCAGATATTCCTGATTGGCCTTGTCCGGAAGCCAACCTCGTGAAACTTTCAAGGCTTCGAACAGCGAAGGGCCATCAAGATAGCAGCCTTTGAATCCGTCCTCATCATGTGCGTCGATAGAGGAGGTGTTCTGAACGACCTCCGGATCGTCCACCGCGATCTCACTGATAACATTTGGTGGCTGGATTCGACATCTGTCTTGAGACAGCACGATCCAGTCACCTGTCTTGAGCGTCGTGCCGTCTGCTTCGGCATCTGCCTTGAGTTTTGCGATGATGGCGGGATCGATCTTCGCAGCCATCGCAGCCGACATCGTGGTGGGGCCAAGAGCGCAACCTTGGTCGATCAGAAACCGATCAATCAATCCATCGTCGGCATTCCCCGGCGAGACCGATGCGGAAAAGGTGCATGTCGCACCAAGCATCACGCGTAACCAGAAGCGGCTCATTCGGATCCCCATGATGTCCCTTGTTACATTTGAACTGAGCAGGGGCGCTTGGTCTGTCGTGACATCAACTCCAGCCCATCTCTCGTTTTGCGCATGCGATTACATCGACTTTTGATAGCGCGGTTGAGCGCTGCTTCAAAGTGGGAGCTACAACAGCGACAGAGTGAGCGGTGCAGCACCCATTTGTCGAACTCAAAACATCCAATTCCACCTTCTGACTATCCGGCGGCCTTCAGTGGGCTCAAGGTCACGTCGGTCGTATAGTTTTCGCGCATAAAATTGATGAAGTTCTGCTGAAATTGGCGTGTATGGGCGTGCGCGAGTTCGTCCGCACGTTCGACGTTCCGGTCACGGATCGCTTCCAGCATCTGGCTGTGTTCGTCCGTCAGCAGATAGCCTTCATGAGTGCGTTCGAGATACTCAAAATGAAGGTGCAGCATGCGCTGCCCTTGCGACAGGAGCTTTTCGTAGAACGACGCCAGATACTGGTTCTTACCCGCCGCCGCGATAGCCATGTGGAATGCCTTGTTGGCTTCCGACATCGATAGATGGTTTCCGGTTTTCACAGCGGCCGCGAATGCCTTGTCGCGCTTGGCGATCACTTTCAGATCCTCGTCTGTCCTCAGCGCGGCCGCCAGACGTGTGTTCATCCTCTGTGCGATATCGAGCGCTTCGACATACTTGGGGAACGCGACGACATCGATGGGCGAAACGATCGTGCTGCGGTTCGCCAGGGTTAGCACAAGATCTTCGGAACCCAGACGTATGAGAGCCTCCCGAACTGGAGCGCGCGACATGTTGAAGCGCTCCGCCAGCGTCGTCTCGTCAAGGAGCTGTCCCGGCGCCAGCGTGAGCGCGAGGATCTCGTTGCGCAGCGTTTCGTAAACACTTCTCGACCCTGTTCCACGTACGCGTTTCACTTCAATTTCGTCAGACACTTAGGTCCCTTTCTTTCGCAGTTGCGGCATAGGGCCAGAAATATGAGCGCTTCGCAACGTAATATTTACCCTTGACTTTGTCGACACAGTGTTGACAAATTACGTTCAGTCGACACGTTGACGACAGATAATAACATAAGAACGGCTTTAGCCGACGAGTGGAACAACGCGCTTCGCGCACAGCAAAGAGGAATGCCGATGCTTTCGAAGATCATAATGTCCGCGTTGCGGGCAATGCCGGCGCTTGCCCTGGTGGCAGGGATGTCGGCCACCTCCGCACACGCGCAGACTGCCGAAGGATACTGGCAGGGCGTCCAGAAGGCGGGGGTGCTGAAATGTGGCGCAGCCGTCGCTCCGCCGTATATTATGCGCGATCCGGCGACAGGGGAATATTCGGGCTTCTACGCCGATCTCTGCCGGGAATTCGCCGAAGCTCTCAAGGTCAAACCCGAATTCGTCGACACGACCTGGGATAACATCGTGGCGGGCCTGCAAGCGGGCAAGTGGGACGTGTCCCTGGCGCTTAACCGTACTCCGGCGCGCGCCATGGCGGTCCAGTTCTCGATCCCGGCGATGGAGTACCAGATCTCTCTTGCCTACAACAAAAACAATCCGAAAATTCCTCAAGGCGCGACGTCGGTCGCCGATCTCGACAAGGAAGGCGTCACGCTCGCGGTGATGTCAGGCACCGCGCAGGACAAGGCCATCTCGGCGGCGGTCAAGACTGCCAAGATCATGCGCTTGCCCGGCAACGACGAAACGCGCCTGGCGCTGACGTCCAAACGCGCAGACATCCTGGTCGACGCCTCTGACACCAACCTTCTTCTTACGCAGGCAAATCCAGACTGGGCGGTCGCTCTGAGCCCGACGCCGGCACTTGCGAAGCAGGGCGTGTCCTTCGGCCTGCCGCACAACATGGCGACCGCTGACGTCGAAGTCGTCAACATCTTCCTCGAAGAGAAGGTCGCAACCGGCCACGTGGACGACCTGATCAAGAAGGCCGTCGACGAAGTCCTCAAGACCTCGAAGTAACATTGCCAGCGGCGCCGACTTCCAAGTCGGCGCTGTCCCACACTCGATGTAAACCGAGATCGGCCATGACCATGTCTTTCAGTCCACCTCTCGTGAAAATGCAGGCTTTGCACAAGAGCTACGGCGACGGCGCAATTCAGGTGCTCAAGGGCATCGACATCGAAATGAAGCCAGGCGACCGCGTGGTCGTGATCGGCCCGAGCGGCGGAGGCAAAAGCACGCTTCTTCGCGTCATGATGGGCTTGGAACAGATCGATAGCGGGTCGGTCAGTTTCGACGGCAAACCCTACATCTCGTCGGAAGAGCGTGCCAAAAAAACCTCGATCGACACGACCGTCCGTCGTTCGATCGGTATGGTGTTCCAGCACTACACGCTGTTCCCGCATCTCAGTGTCATACAGAACCTGATGCTCGCACCGTGCAAGGTCCGCGGCGAACCGAGGGCGTCTGCGCAGGCCCGTGCGGAAGCACTTCTCGAACGGTTCGGCCTCGGTGCAAAATCGAAGGCCTACCCGGCCCAGCTATCGGGCGGACAGAAGCAGCGCGTCGCCATTGCGCGCGCCCTGATGCTTAATCCCAAGCTGATGCTGTTCGACGAGGTGACGTCAGCGCTCGACCCGGAACTTGTCAGCGAGGTCGAGCAGGTGATCATGCAGCTTGCCTCGCAGAACATGCCGATGATGATCGTGACGCATGACATGTGGTTTGCCAGAAACATAGCATCGCGCGTGATCTTCTGTGCCGGGGGCGTCGTCGTCGAAGACGGTCCGCCCGAACAGGTGCTTGGTTCTCCGAAGGAGGAGCGCACCAAGGAATTCATCGACCGCGTTTTCCACATCAAGCAATAGGAGGTGGCGATGGACTACAGCTTCGACTTCAACTCCATCACCTTTGCGCCGCTGATGCGGGGTCTTGTGGTATCGTTAGAGCTGACGGCCGCCGCAAACATCATGGGCATCATTGCGGGCTTCGGTCTCGCCCTGCTGCTGATGAGCCCTTACCGGCTTCTGCGCATGCCGTTCATGCTGTTTGTCGAGTTCTTCCGATGTACGCCAGCGATCGTCCAGATCGTCTGGATATTCTACTGCGTGCCCATGTTGTTCGACGTCTTTCTCGATCCCATCACAATGGGGGTGCTGGCGCTCGGTCTGAACCTGACCGCTTTCAATGCAGAGGCTTACCGTGCCTCGATCCAGGCGGTTCCCAAGGAGCAGATTGACGCCGGGATCGCTCTTGGCCTCAATCCCTGGCAACGCGTCCTCTACATCGTGTTTCCGACCGCCGTCCGCGCCTCGATCCCGGTGCTTCTGACCAATGGCATCGTCATTTTCCAGCAGAGTGCGCTCGTTGCCATCGTGGCGATCGCAGACCTGATGTACGAGGCGAAGTCGCTTGCGACGGAAACCTATCGTCCGATCGAAACCTTCACGGTCGTCGCTCTCATCTACTTCGCCGTATCGTTCCCCGTGACCCAGATCGTCGGGTTTCTGGAGCGCCGCCGTCAACTGCTCGCAAGCTAGGAAGTCCGGATGTCGCTCGATTTCTCAGTCCTCGCACGGTTCGAACATGCTCTTTTTCTGGGGCTCATGACGACATTGCAACTCACGGCGGTCTGCATCGTGCTCGGATGTACGCTCGGCTTCCTCACCGGCTTGGCACGCACATCACGCAGCATCGTTCTTCGACTGGTGTCAGGCACATACGTCGAATTCTTCCGAGGAACGCCCGTGCTCATCCAGCTTTTCTGGATCTTCTTTTGCCTTCCGTTGCTCCTCGGACTCGAACTCTCGAACTTTGCCTCGGGCGTCATCGCGCTGACGCTATACATGGGCGCGATCACCAGCGAGACCTTCCGGGCGAGCCTGAAGTCGATCGGGCCGGAGCAGCGAGACGCGTGCGTTGCCCTCGGCCTTCCCCCGAGAGTTCAGGTGGCCAGCGTCATTCTTCCTCAAGCCGTTTTGCGCGCGATACCGACGCTTCTGTCGAATTGCATCAGCCTCTTCAAAGAAAGCGCGCTGGTCTCGGCGGTCGGCATGGCGGACCTGATGTTCGTTGGCCAGAACATCTCGAACAACACGGCCCGGCCCGTTGAAGTGCTGACCGTGGTTGCTCTCATCTACTTCGTCATCGCCTTCCCGTTGACGCGCGCAGTCACGCTCGTCGAGGGACGCATTCTCAAGAAGCTCGCAATCTAGCAAGTCCGTACAGGAGAACAATTTCATGAAACTTTCCGGCGTCATGCCCGCTCTCGTCACCCCGTTCGACGCGAACGGAAAGGTGGACTTCAATGCCTACGAAAAACACCTGACCGCGCTCCGCGCAGCCGGCGTCTCGGGCTGGGTGCCCATGGGCTCGACAGGAGAATACTCAGCGCTTTCAAACGACGAGCGCCTCGAAGTACTCAAGTTCGTCAAGGATTTCGCGAACGACGATGAAATCCTGATCGCCGGTACGAACGCACCAGCGACCCGCGAAGTCATCGAGAACACTCTTCAAGCCAGGGAGATTGGCTATGACACGGTGTTGCTAGCTACGCCGTTCTACACCCGTCCGACGCAGGACGAGCTCCTCGCGCACTTCCAGACGGTATTGAAAGAAACGGATATCAACCTCGTCCTCTACAGCTACCCCTACAAGGACGGTGTCGAAATCGGTTTCGACATTCTGGACGCGCTCGCCGACGATCCACGGGTGCTCGGGATCAAGGAAAGCTCGGGATCGCTCCAGCGCGCGATCGATATCCACTCACGCTACAATGGCCGTATCGACCTCGTTTCCGGTTCGGACGACATTGCTCTCGACTTCATGTTCTGGGGTGCCGACTCCTGGATCTGCGGACCCGCGAACTGCATGGCCAAGGCCTGCGTCGATCTCGACCGTACTTTCCGTTCGGGTGACTTGAAGGCCGCGCGCGAGAAGATGATTGTTCTCTACCGCGCGATGAACATCCTGGAGAGCGGCAAGTTCGTGCAGAAGGTGAAGTATGGCTGCGAGCTGCAAGGGCTTCCCGTTGGTATCACCCGTGCCCCGCTCGGCGAGTTGACCGCCGAAGAGAAGGCCGAATTCAGTGCGGCAATGCAGCCTATCTTGAACTGGTAAGCGATTCAGACGGCCAGAAACCGCTCCGGCCGTCTCCACACTCCGAGGAAGTCAAGTGTATCAGACCATTGTCGTCGGCGCCGGAATCATCGGTACCGCTATCGCCTACCAGCTACAGCGTCGTGGAGAGACCGTGATCCTCCTCGATCGTTACGAGCCGGGGACGGGTGCTTCCTTTGGCAATATGGCGAGCATCGCCGTGACGGAGTTCATGCCCGCGTCCCGGCCGGGCATATGGGCCCAGATGCCGGGGTGGATGATGGATCCAGAGGGGCCGGTACGAATTCGGCCATCCTACATGCCCAAGCTCCTACCTTGGTTCCTGCGGTTCATCGCAGCCAGCCGGCCTTCCAAGCTTCGCGAACTGGAAACGGCGGGCGCAGTGCTATGCCGTCGCGTCTACGAAGACCTGGACGTCCTTCTCGCCGAGACCGGCCTCCAGCACATGATCTCAGCGGAGGGATGCCTCAGCGTCTACACGGACGAGGTCGAGTTCAAAGCCGACCGCGAACATATCGACATTCTCGACCGCTTCGGCTTCCGCTACGAGGTTCTGGGCGGCAACGCCATTCGCGACCTCGAACCGGACGTCACGACTAAAATCGGCAAAGCAGTGCTGTTTCCGGACAACCGTTCCATCTCGAATCCCTACGAACTGGTCGTTGCTCTTGCGGATCAGTTCAAGAAGCTCGGTGGAACCGTACAGTCAGGAGAAGTCGTGGGCTTCGAACACGAAGTCGATGGCGTCAGGGCCGTTGTCTTGAAGGACGGACGAAAGATTCAGTCGGGCAGGGTGGTACTCGCCGCGGGGGCGTTCACAGGGCGACTTTCGGCGATGCTCGACGAGCCAATACCGCTCGAAACGGAGCGGGGCTACCATACGCAAATCCAATCGCCCGGCGTTTCAATGCGTCACTCTCTCATCTGGCCCGCCCGTGCCTTTATGGTGACGCCGACAGCTGGAGGCATTCGCGTCGGCGGCACTGTTGAAATGGCAGGTCTCGACGCTGCTCCCGATTACCGCCGTGCAAAAGTTCTGGTGAAGCGAGCGAAGGAAGCGCTTCCAGAGCTGAAGGTGGAAGACGCTACCGAATGGATGGGCCATCGTCCGGCTCTTCCGGATACGGTGCCGGTCATGGGACGCTCCGCCAAGCGGAGCAATGTCTGGTACGCCACGGGCCATGGGCATCTTGGTCTGACCTATGGAGCCACCACAGCCCGTCTCATGACAGATCTCATTACGGGCGCGACGCCGCCCGTCGACATGAAACCCTATCGCGTCGACCGGTTCTGAACCGGGTGCGACCACCGAAGGCAAGGGAGCTGACAATGCGAACTGAACTCTACATTGATGGCAAGTGGGTGAAGCCGGTCGAGGGCGGCTCTTCCGCCGTGATCAACCCGGCGACCGAGGAAGTCATCCAGTCAATCTCCATGGCCACCGCAGAGGACGTCGACATCGCCGTCAAGGCCGCCCGCCGTGCGTTCGACAGGGGCGGGTGGCCAAAACTTACCGGTGCGCAGCGCGCCAAGTATCTTTATGCGATCGCGGACGGTATCCGAGCCCGGCAGGCCGAGATCGCCAGGCTCGAAGTCCTCGACAACGGCAAGCCGTTTCCCGAGGCCGACTGGGATATTGCAGACGCGGCCGGGTGCTTCGACTTCTACGCCGGTCTGGCCGAACAGCTCGATAACAGTCCGGAAGAAATCGTCTCGCTTCCAGATGATCGCTTTACCTCGAAGGTGGTCAAGGAGCCGATCGGCGTTGCTGGCGCGATCATCCCTTGGAATTTCCCACTGTTGATGGCGGCGTGGAAGGTCGCTCCTGCGCTCGCCGCCGGCTGTACGGTGGTGCTCAAGCCCGCCGAACTCACCTCGCTGACGGCATTGGAACTTGCCGCGATCGCCGATGAGGTAGGACTTCCTCCCGGCGTTCTGAATATCGTGACGGGATTGGGGGCCGTTGCGGGCCAAGCAATCATCGACCACAAGGGCGTCGACAAGCTCGCCTTTACCGGTTCCGGCCCAGTCGGTTCGAAGATCATGGCCGCCGCGGCCCGCGACATAAAACGCGTCAGCCTCGAGCTTGGCGGAAAGTCTCCCTTCGTCGTCTTCGAGGACGCCGACCTCGATGCTGCGGTCGAGTGGGTCATGTTCGGCATTTTCTGGAACCAGGGGCAGGTCTGCTCCGGTACTTCGAGGGTTCTCGTTCAGGAGGATATCTACGATAGATTTCTTGCTCGCCTCATCGAAGAGACCAAAAAGATCAAGATCGGCAGCGGCCTCGATGAAGGGGTGCTTCTGGGACCGTTGGTTTCGAAAAAGCAGCTCGAGAATGTCACGGCTGCGATCGAAGGCGCACGCAAGGCAGGCGCTACGATTGCCTATGGAGGCGAACGTCCGGAAGGGTTTGCCAAGGGCTACTATCTGCAGCCTACGATCCTGACAAACGTGCCGCTGGAGAGCGACGCCTGGGTCGAAGAGATATTCGGACCAGTCGTCTGCGTTCGGCCTTTCAAGACTGAGGAAGAGGCGATCGAACTTTCGAACGACTCGCGCTTTGGTCTTGGCGCGGCAGTGATGTCCAATGACGACGAGCGTGCCGAGCGGGTCGCGTCGGCCTTCCGCGCCGGCATCGTCTGGATCAATTGCTCACAGCCGACATTCACCGAGGCGCCGTGGGGTGGCTACAAGGAATCGGGAATAGGTCGGGAACTCGGCCGCTGGGGTCTCGATAACTATCTCGAAACCAAGCAGATCACGAAGTACGTCACCGATAAGCCCTGGGGCTGGTATATCAAGTGAGATATCCGGGCATGAAATTCCGGAAGCATCTCGACCTTCTCCTGGTTCATTGCCAAGGAGAGCTTGGCCACGTCCTCGTCGGCGGAGCACCGGAGATTCCCGGAGCGAGCATGCTGGACAAGATGAACCACATCAACAGTGTAGACGACAGTCTCCGCCGGTTCGTCACCTTCGAGCCCCGCGCGCATGTTGCGATGTCGGTAAACCTGTTGCTCCCGCCGACCCGACCGGACGCTGACGCCGGCTTCATCGTGCTACAGGCTGATCGCGCCCATCCCATGTCTGGCAGCAACTGCATCTGCGTCGTCACAGCTCTGCTGGAGACGGGTCTGGTTCCAATGGCCGAACCAGAGACGACGGTCAGGCTGGATACTCCGGCGGGACTGGTCGTGGCGCACGCCCGATGCGAGGACGGCCGTTGTGTGAGCGTCAGCCTCGACAACGTGCCAAGCTTTGCGGAGCTTTTGGACCATGAGATCGACACTCCCCAATGGGGCCGCATCAAGATCGACGTCGCCTTTGGGGGCGTTTACTACGCGCTCGTGGACGTCGGGCAGATCGGACTAAAAATCGAGCCCGTCAACGCACGCGAACTTGCGGAAGCTGGGATCGAGCTGAAGCGGTTGATAGCGGGGCAAGTGAAGGTCGCCCATCCAGTGTTGCAGGGCGTCGACGAAATCGCCTACGTGATGTTTCGCGACCGAGATCCGGATGGTGCGGTACGAACCTGTACGACCCTCCAGCCCGGCCGTGTCGATCGCTCTCCATGCGGCACCGGGAGCTCGGCGAACCTCGCTACACTTATGGCGCGGGGCCTCGTCGCGGTCGGCGACACCAGACTATCAAGATCCATCATTGGCGGCGAGTTCGTTGTGGAGGCCGTCGGCGAGACGGTTGTTGCTGGTCGCAGGGCGGTGCTGCCGAGGATCACAGGCAAGGGATATGTCTATGGCCGAACCGACCTCTACGTGTCGGACGATGATCCGTTTGCAAGCGGTTTTGCGCTTTCCGACACTTGGGGGCCGCAGATTGGCCTCCTGAAATGAACTGAGGACATGAAGAAGGCACCGAATCGATCACGGAACCCATGACATGCGTACTCCTGACACAACCAACGCGATTCAATCCGAAACACGTGGCGGATCGTTTTTCAACGGGTTAGCCGGAGGCCCACGCTCGTGTCGCGAGGCTGTCCTATCTTTCTGATTCGCATGTGACTTTCAGGACGCAGCGCGGTTTCCTCTGCAACTCAATTGAAACGGGAGGTCTGCTATGACCAAGCGCGAATTGATCGATACCGGCACTGACAAGCGTTATGTTCGTCGAGACGAAGATGGAAAGTTCAAGGAGAGCGTCGGCGTCTCCCGCTCACTTTCTGTCATCGCCCGCGTGAGGTTGGTAATGGCATCGTCGACACGAACAGATATTTTGATGATGCATGGTGCAGAGGATAAGACAATTCCATCCGCGGCGACGACGGTTGCGTCTGGCCAATTGCGAACGGCGAGCTTCACCGTGACGTCCAACATCTATCCTGGGGTCGGTCACACCATATCGTTGGAGGAGGCAACGTACACCGTCATGTTCCTTCGTGAAGGCTTCAAACAGCGACATGACGGTGTACGTTCGACCTCCATTTCTTGACTGGTTGTCCAGGCGCGGTTAGACGGAGTTGGCCAACAGGAGTCGATGACCATGGACATTGCTCACCGATAGTCCGGACCAGCATCATTGAGGTCGCGCGTTGCAACGCCGCGAATTATCACTTGTCATTCACACTTTAAGGATTCACTCATGCCCAGACTTGAGGGGAAAACCGCACTTGTAACCGGGGCTGCGCGCGGCATCGGCGCAGCTATTTCCCGCGCTTTCGCTGACGAAGCGGCGAACGTCATTGTCACTGACAGAGACGTAGAAGGCGGCCGAGATACAGCAAAGGCCATTGGAGCGACGTTCGTGCGACTTGATGTGTCCTCGGAAAACGATTGGATGGAAATTGCCCGTCAGTTTCCCAGGATTGACGTGGTTGTCAACAATGCCGGGATCACGGGGTTCGAGGTACCAGTCGGCGGCACTCCGCCTGCTCATGATCCGGAAAACGCTGAACTTTCCGATTGGCGTGCCGTCCATGCTGTCAATTTGGACGGGACTTTCCTCGGCTGCCGTTATGCCATCAGAGCCATGCGGGAAAATGGTGCGGGGTCGATCATCAATATCTCGTCGCGCTCGGGCTTGGTTGGAATTCCGATGGCTGCGGCCTATGCCTCATCCAAGGCGGCAGTTCGTAACCACACCAAGAGCGTCGCTCTCTATTGCGCCAGTCAAGATCTGAACATCCGCTGTAACTCGATCCACCCGGCCGCCGTGATGACCCCCATGTGGGAGCCGATGTTAGGCACAGGACCGGATCGCAAGGACCGCGAGGCCGCATTGGTCAGGGACACACCCATGCGCCGTTTTGGTAGGCCGGAGGAAGTCGCTGCGCTGGCTGTGTTGCTGGCTTCCGACGAAGCCGCCTATATGACTGGAGCCGAATTGACCATCGATGGCGGCATTCTTGCGGGATCAGCGGCGGCGCCGGTGAGCTAAAAAAGTGACAGCGCCTGGCTATCATGGGCCGTTGCAGGCCAACTCGATTATAGCCACCTTGCTCGTTTAAAGCGGTAATACAGAACGCCGCAGAGAACGAGAATGACAGCCAGAACGACGTAATACCCGTATTGCGACTTCAGCTCGGGCATGTTCTCAAAGTTCATGCCGTAAATGCCAGCGATTGCCGTTGGCACCGCCAGTATCGCCGCCCATGCGGCGAGCTGTCGCGTAATCGCGCCTTGCCGCTGTTGCTCCAGAAGATTTGCGGCCTCGAATACGGATGTCACGATCTCACGCAGCCCGATCACCATGTTTTCGACACGCCGAACATGATCGTGGACGTCCTTGAAGAAGGGCCTGGCATTGTTGTCGACGCAGGGCAGTTCAAGGTGGGCGAGCTTGCTGGCAACTTCCGCCATCGGACCCATCACCCTCTGGAACTTGATAACTTGCCTCCGCATTCGGAAGATTCTGCGGATCTGCTCCGGCTCAAGGAAGGAAACGAGAACGTGTTTCTCGATCTCCAGAACCCGGTCTTCTATCGTTTCGACCAAAGGGAGATAACCATCGACGATGAAATCGAGGATTCCGTGGAGGACGTAGTCTGGACCATGCGAGAGAAGCTGTGGTGCCTGCTCGAGCTGTTCACGGAGTTTCTGGTGTGAGCGTGCCGACCCATGTCGCACGGTGATGACATGGTTCTGACCGACAAAGATACAGGTCTCGCCATAGGCGATCCTGTCGTTTTCGAGATACGCGGTCTTGGCGACGACGAATAGCTGGTCGCCATAGATATCAACCTTGGCCACCTGTTTGCCATTCAGCGCGTCCTCGACAGCAAGAGAATGAAGGCTGAACATCGCCTTCAAACATGCCATCTCTTCGACGGTCGGATCGGTCAGCCCGATCCAGACAAAGTCGCCTACGTTTGTGTCGAAGGGCTGCGAGGAGAGTGCGACGACATCGCTACGCTTACCGTTGTGATAGAGATAGGATGCGACGACTGTCATCTTTTTCCGTTTAAGCTGTTATGCACGAGGCAATATAGGTGAAGACTTCGAGGAATGAATACACGCGATGCTGACGTGAAGGTAGCGCTCTTAGATCTGTCGGCGAGGATTTACGCGTTCTGCCACTTAAACATGAGGACTGACAAGACGGGTATGACAGCGATCAAGTCCCGATCAGGGCGTACGACCTCGACGCTGCTGTTGCTATGATTTCTACGGCTATAATCTTTTCAGCAAGTGCGCCTCCGGCGCTCCGCTCAACGACGTGAGACCTGCTCTCTTTTACGGAATTAGGTAGCAACTGCCACCAGACTCTCCGCTACTGAACTCTTTGGATCGCATCGATCCAAGGAGTGATTGCGCATGTTCTCAACCCCGGAAGAACTGAAGAATAGCGGCGAAATTGGCGTTCGTCTCACCGTCCAAACGGAGGAAACGTTGACGCGCATGCCTTTGCCTGTCGGCGCACAGCGTCCGCGACGGCCTTCCTGTTCGCCGCGTCAGCGGTTCGGCCAGCGTCAGCTTTGCGTCGGCCAACCGCTTCTTGATGAGGGCGACATCCCCCGTATCGATCCGGGCTCCGATCGCCATGCGCTCCAAACGCGGCAAACCCGAACAGTTGATGATCGACGCCACCCATTTGAAGGGTAGCTCCCTCGAACTGATTGATGGTATCGGCTCGAACATGTCGCCAGTGGTCGGTAGTGATTGCTCGTGCCGTTCCGGACCATATTGCACCGGTCGGCGCGGAGGGTGCAATTGCATGATGGATGGAGGCTCGAAAAAGCTATCTTGGAAATAGAACAGATCACTGTTCGTAGCGTGCCTCATCGCGCTCCAAAAAGCTTAAATAACTTTTGGCCTGACATACCGATCAAGAGAAAAAAAGATGACGCAGAATTAAATCTTTAAGAACGGGAATAAAAAGCTCCCGTGCCACGTATACTAAATCATGGACCCGAAGAACCGACCGTTTGACGTTATTGGACAGCTATCGAGCCTGAGGCGCTATGCACGTTCACTCGTGCGAAATTCCAACGATGCAGACGATCTCGTTCATGACGCGCTTGTCAAAGCATACGAGCGCCAAGGCTCGTTCAAAAGCGGTGGCAACCTGCGCCAATGGCTTCTGTCCATCCTGCACAATACGCATATCGACCGGTACAGATCAGCCTCCGCTAGACAGCGTAGAGATGACATCGTTTCGGGGGACTCATCGCTATCCTATCCAGCGCCGCAAGAACAGAGCGCGTATCTGTCACAGGTCAAGGACGCATTCATGCGCCTGCCGGACGAACAGCGTGAAGCACTCCATCTGGTGGCCATTGAAGACCTGTCTTATCAGGAAGCAGCCGGTACGCTTGGCATTCCTATTGGAACCCTGATGTCACGGGTATCGCGTGCCCGCGCGGCGTTGCGTTCCGGCGAGATGCCAAACCAGCCCCGCAACCATCTTAAAATCGTAGGAGGCGGCCATGAATGAGCACGACCCCGTCCAAGACTTCGATCTCAATGCCTATGTCGATAACCAGCTCGATCCGGCAGGTCGCGTGCGTGTCGAAAAACATCTTGCCAATGATCCTTCAGCAGCGGCGAGAGTTATGGCCGACCTTGCGATGCGAGGTGCCTTGCGACTGGCTCTTCAGGGCGACGAACAACTACCGCGACCTCTGAAGGATGCCGCTCATCGTCTGTCCGATGCCCTTTCACGCAAGCGCATGTGGTCGAACCTTCAGCGCGTTGCGGCCGTCGGCATTCTGGTGACCACCGGATGGATCGCCAATTCCATCATCGGTCCGTTCGCTGCAACGGATGTCGTCGCATCGGTCCACCCACCTGCCTTTGTCGAACAGGCGATCAAGGCGCATCAGACGACGCTCATACGAGCAGGCATGCCGTCACAGCCGGAGGTCAAAGACTTCGATCCTGAAGACATCCGGTCAGCGACGGCTATCACGATGCCAAAGCTACCAGACGACTGGGAAGTCGTTGATGTTCAGGTATTCCCCTCTGACTTTGGCCCGAGTGTCGAGATGAGCATCGTGACGCAGGAGGGCACGCGCATGTCCCTGTTTGCAGTGCGACCGGGGACATTCACGGTCAAGCCCGTCGTCAACGTCAACATCGCCAGTTCCGAGGCTGCTTACTGGCAAATCGGCGAGATCGCCTACGCGCTCGTCGCAAGCGCACCGGATACGGGACTGGCTGACGAGGCCGAACTTCTCACGAGATCGTACTTCTAAAACAGACACAGGAGCTTTCATGTACAACAACGAACGGCGCTACGGCGCAACCACGCTCCAATCCGGAGCAGCCTTGGACGAGGGCCTGCGCCAGCACATGCTGCGCATCTACAACTACATGGGTCTTGGCCTTGTGGTTACCGGTCTCGTTGCACTCATCGTCGGCAGCACGCCTGCGCTTTACGTGCCGATCTTCTCCACACCTCTCAAATGGGTGGTGATGCTGGCACCACTGGCATTCGTCTTCTTCTTCACGTTCAAGATGCAAACCATGTCGGCTTCCGCTGCGCAGATGACCTTCTGGGCATTCTGCGCCGTCATGGGGCTTTCACTGGCATCGGTGTTCCTGGTGTTCACAGGGGCCAGCATTGCCCGGACATTCTTCATTACGGCCACGATGTTCGGAGCCACCAGCCTCTACGGTTACGTGACGAAACGCGATCTTTCCAAGTTCGGGTCATTCCTGATGATGGGTCTGATCGGTGTCGTGATCGCGTCGGTCGTCAATATCTTCCTTGGCTCCAGCGCCCTGCAGTTTGCGATTTCGCTCATCGGTATCGTCGTGTTCGTCGGTCTGACGGCTTACGACACGCAGAATATCAAGGAGCAGTATGGCGAACACGCAGATCACGAATCCCAGCAGAAAATGGCGGTCTTCGGCGCTCTCTCGCTCTACCTGAACTTCATCAACATCTTCCAGCTTCTGCTAAACTTCACCGGACAGCGTGAAGAGTAATTTCGACGGCATAGGAGTGCATGACATGGATAGAAACGATCAACAGGCCATCGAGAACCTTTTTGGTAAACTGTCGAAGGTCGAAAGCCAGGTGCCCGAACGGGACGGAGATGCTGAGCGCTTTATCCGGGATCGGATCAACTCCCAGCCCGCCGCTCCCTACTACATGGCGCAGACCATCGTCGTTCAGGAACAGGCTTTGGAGAAGGCACAGCAGCGCATTGCCGAACTGGAAGCGCAAAACGTCCAAAGCCTGGAGCCTGCCCAGCCACAGCGCGGCGGCATGTTTTCTTCGATGTTCGGTAGCAACGCTGCGCCAGACAGAACTGCTGTTGCGGGGTCCGCCGCGCGTCCTTCTCCATGGGGTCAACGATCCAGTGCACAGCCTACGCAGCAGCGTGGCGGCGGTGGTGGATTTCTGGCAGGAGCTGCGCAGACAGCGGTCGGTGTTGCTGGCGGCATGATGCTCGGCAACGCCATCATGGGCATGTTCGGTGCAGATGAAGCACAGGCGGCAACGCCTGCGCCTGAAACTCCGGCCGAAACGCCCGTCGAGGATGTCGATGACGGCGGTGATCTCGGTATGGACGATATGGAATTCTAAGATCGATGACCGCCTCGAAAGGTGCGGTCATCGCCGTTTCATTACCCTTCCAAACCATAGCCCGCCGCCGTTCCTGGCGGCATCCCTGTTTTTTCCAGTAGAAGGAAATGCCGCCTGAAACGGTCGGCTTTTGACAATGATGATATTTGAATGGATGTCCGACCCAGCCGCCTGGGCGGGCCTTGCCACCCTGATCGTCCTCGAAATCGTGTTGGGGATCGACAACCTCGTCTTCATTGCCATCCTCGCAGACAAGCTTCCGGAACATCAACGCGAGAAGGCCCGTCTGATCGGTCTCGGTCTCGCACTCGGCATGCGGCTCATCCTGCTGGCGTCCATTGCCTGGATCGTCACGCTGACCGCGCCTCTGTTTACCCTGCTGGGTGTCGAAATCTCAGGCCGTGATCTCATTCTGATTTTCGGCGGTGTGTTCCTGCTGTTCAAGGGAACGATGGAACTGCACGAGCGTCTCGAAGGGCACACAGAACGTAAGGACGGCCCGGTCGAACATGCCATCTTCTGGCAGGTTCTCGTGCAGATCGTGGTTCTCGACGCGGTCTTCTCGCTCGATAGCGTCATCACCGCCGTCGGCATGGTCCAGCATCTCTCCGTCATGATGATTGGTGTCATCGTCGCCATGGGTGTGATGATGGCAGCCTCCAAGCCCTTGATGGCATTCGTGTCGAAACATCCGACCGTCGTTATTCTGTGCCTGGGTTTCCTGATGATGATCGGCTTCTCGCTGATCGTTGAAGGCCTCGGTTTCCATATTCCGAAGGGCTACCTTTATGCGGCCATCGGCTTCTCGGTCCTAATCGAGGCGTTCAATCAGGTCGGACGTCGCAACCGCGAGCGGTTCGTGACCACTGGCGACATGAGAGAGCGGACCGCAAACGCAGTGCTATCATTGCTCGGCCGCCGTCGCGGAGAGCCGCAGCTCGGTGAGACGGCAGACCTGATCGCCGAGCGTGCGACCGAAGGCGAACTGTTCACGACAGTCGAACACGAGATGATCGAAAGCGTTCTGACGCTGGCCGACCGCCCGGCCAAATCCGTCATGACACCGCGTCTGGACATCGACTGGCTTGACATAGACGACAGTGATGAAGAGCTTCGTCGCAAGGTGATTGAGATGGGGCATTCCCGTTTCCCGGTTGCCCGTGGCAGTCTCGACGAATTCCTTGGCGTAGCGCTGACAAAAGACCTGCTTCGCGACTTCATCGAAGAAGGAAAGTTCGATTTCACCAAATCTTTGCGCCAGCCGCTTGTCGTCCATGAAAGCATCAACGCGCTCAGACTGCTTGAACACCTTCGCAAGTCCCCCCTCCAGGTGGCGATGGTGCTCGACGAGTTCGGTTCGGTGGAGGGTATGGTCACGCCGACCGATCTGCTCGAAGCCATCGCAGGCGATTTCGCCGATGACGACGAAGATCAGTTGGCTGTCGAGCGCGGCGAGGACGGCTCGCTTCTGGTTGATGGCTGGATCGACATCCGCCACGTCTCGAAGCTTCTGGACATCGATTTGGTCGACGATACGGATCGCTACTCCACGCTTGCAGGTCTGATCCTCTGGCGGCTTGGACACATGCCTGCTGTCGGAGAAAAAGTGACGTTCGGAGGGCTGGTCTATGAAGTGATCGCGCTTGACGGGCATACCATCGACAAGGTCAGGATTAGCAAAGTCGACGGGGCCAACAAAAAATCTGAGGAACCATAACGCGCCTTAACCCGTTGTTTCATCAATCGAGCAATGCGGCTCATATAAGGAGAACGACAATGGGTAGCACCATGGACAAGGTTAAGGGCAAGGCCAACGAAATTGCTGGCGAAGCGCGTCAGGCCGTAGGCGACGCGACCGACAATCACGAGATGGAAGCCAAGGGCGCAGCCCAGGAAGCCAAGGGTCATGCACAGCAGGCCAAGGGCGAAGCAAAAGAAAAAGTGAAGGACGTCGTTGACCGCGCGTAACGGTCACGTCTAATTCTCTAAAAGGGCTCCGGATTTGTTCGGGGCCCTTTTTGATTCAGCGCACTGGCTCTTGCCTGTCACACGATGATCTGCGCAATAGCGATGATCGTCAAAATCAATCCGACCGTAACATAGACGGAGAACGATGTTCTCCAGCAGTTCCGGAGCCCCATTGATCAACGCTGTCATACGCTTGTAGACGACGTTGGACCAAAAAGTGAGAACACATGACGTGATTCGATCCTAGGCATTATCACCCATTATCGGGTTGTATAGCGAGGCCGTCGCTGACCCGGACTGCACCGACGAGGCTCTTGCTCAGCTCGTGCAGGAGCGGGGTGGTTTGTTCGACGCTGAAGACAAGCCATCCATTCGTACCCTTAGGAAGCTGACCTACGACCACAGAGTTGGCTTGCTACAGCTAACGTCATGCTGGTCCAAGCATGATGTAAGTCTCGCTCTTGGCAACGCCGGCGGTGGCCCGAACGGTTGAGATCAGCTCATTGAGCTGAAGCATTGTCGAAACCTCGATCTCCGCAATCATGTCCCAGAGACCGTTCGTATTGGACAGCGTCTTGACGCCGGGCAGCCGTTTTACCGTTGAAATCGTTCCCTTCGGCGATCCCTCGACTTCGATCAAGATGAATGCGCGGATGAAGTCCTTGCCAACGTCATCCCTCAGGCTGACCGTGAACCCCTTGATGTCGCCGCTGGCGATCAGGCGGTCGAGGCGCTTTTGTGCGGTAGCCCGTGCGACGCCCAGCAATTGCGCCAGTTGGGGCACGGAAGCGCGACCGTTGATGCGAAGTTCGGAAACCAGCTTCTTGTCGAGCGCATCCATCAGTATATTCCTTTTTCGTCAATATTTTTTTCATATCGGCAAATGACGACAAAAGAAATCAGTTTGTGTTCTTTTTTGTGCATCTGGTGAGGGCTAAGACTGACCTCTGTCGGGACTTTGGTGCCAGTATAAAAGCGGAACGCACTTCAAAAAGCGGTTCCAATTGTTTCCGATCGATCAATCAATGCCGCTACGTCCGTAGCCACTGATGACACAACGGTCCGGCAATCCGGGTCATGATGGGAGATACATGATGAAATTTTCGCGCTTTTTTTCTTCGATGCTCGTGATTGCAGGCTTTTGTGCCGCAGTGACCACGACACATGCAGATGATCTTCAAAAGGTCGAGAAGGCTGGAAAGCTTTCCGTCGCACTTTCCGGCGCTTTTCCTCCGTTCAGTTTCGTTGATGAATCCAACCAGGTCGTCGGTTTCGACGTCGATATCGGGTCCGAGATTGCACGTCGCCTCAAGGTGAAGCCAGAGATCGTCACGACCGCGTGGGATGGTATCATTGCCGGTCTGGTCACCGGGCGCTACGACACCGTCGTCGGCTCCATGGGCATTACCGATGAGCGCAAAAAGGCCGTCGATTTCGTTGGACCCTACTATCGTTCTGGTCTTGGTCTTTTCGTTGCCAAGGGTTCCAGCGTCACGAAAATGGGCGATCTCGAAGGCAAGACGATTGGTGTAACTCTGGGCGAAACGTCGGAAAAATGGGTTCGCGATCAAAACCGGTTCACGGTTCGCACCTATAAAGGACTGCCCGAGATGCTTCTCGATCTGGGAGCGGGCCGCGTTGATGCCATTGTTGCTGACGACGTTCCTGTTCTGGTTGCAATCAAGAAGAGTAACGCCCCGGTAGAGCAGATCAAGGACGATGCGTTGCCGCGCTTCGATATCGGCATAGCCATTCGAAAAAACAATCCAGAACTCGCATCCGCAATGCAAAAAGCTCTGGGTGATATGATGGCCGATGGGACATATGAAACCATTTCCCAGAAATGGATAGGCTCCGATATCAGGTAAAGTCTGCGGCATCGGGAGGCCAGCGGCTTCCCGATGCGCTCGATGTTCACATTCCTCTCATTCGACAGCTTTGCTCACGTCTTTATGGGATTAAGGCCTCGTCTTCGGCAACGCGAGCGCTGCTACAGCTCCCTGTTTTAAGGCGCATATCCCACAAATTCGCGCCTTCGTGAGAGATTCGTCCGGAAAGGCTGATATGGATTTCGAACTGATAAGGCGCATCCTGCCATTCATGGCCGAGGCGTCATTGGTAACGTTAGGACTGACCGCAGCGTCGCTAGCCATCGGACTGGTCGTCGCAGCTATCGTGACGACCGGGCGGTTTTCAAAGGCTGCGCCGGTGCGGTGGCTTGCTGCTGTGTATGTCAGCCTCATGCGGGGAACGCCTCTCCTGGTGCAACTCTTTCTCGTCTATTTCGGTGGACCCCAGTTTGGCCTCGACCTCTCGCCGTTTACGGCGGGTGTGCTCACCATGGGCCTCAACATCGGCGCATACATGTCCGAGGGAATTCGAGGAGCCATTCTTTCCGTCGACAGGGGGCAAACAGAAGCTGCCCGTTCCATCGGGTTTGGACGTGTTGCGACCATGAGGCTGTTTGTCTTGCCGCAGGCGGCTCCCTTGATGATCCGCTCTCTCAGCGTCAACACCGTCATCCTGTCCAAAAGCACCGCTCTGGTTTCAACAATCGGCGTCGTGGAACTCACCTATTCCGCCCAGCGCTTCGTGACGTCGACCTATAAACCTTTCGAAGTATTCGCCGTGGCGGGCCTCTCTTACGTGATCATCGTCGCGGCCATCTCGCTCATAATGCGGATCGTCGAGAGGTCATTCGATACAACCCGGAGGGCAGACGCATGAGCCTCGATTTGAGCGTTGTTCCCTCATATTGGCACATCCTCCTTACAGGACTTCTCTGGACCATCCTGATCACGGTACTCGCCGGGGCGATCAGCGTCGTTCTCGGAATGCTCATCGCAATCACGACGCTATACGGCTCCAAACTCGTCAGCATGCCGATCCGGGGCGTCATGTTCCTGTTCATGGGAACGCCGCTGCTTCTTCAGCTTTATCTGCTCTATTACGGCCTGTCGCAGGTCGGCATCCTGTTGCCAGCCTTCTGGACAGGCGTGATCGGGCTTGGCCTTCATTACGCAGCCTACAATGCGGATATTTTCGGGGCCTCCCTTCGCGGTGTCGATGTCGGTCAGATGGAAGCAGCCAGAACGCTCGGCTTCGGCAAAGGTCCAACTCTCAGATACTTCATCATCCCGCAGGCCGTTCTCGCAGCGCTTCCACAGGTCGGAAACAACAGCATCATATTGCTGAAAGACACCGCCGTACTTTCGGTTCTGGGTATCGCAGAACTGGTGCTGAACGCCCAGCGCGCCATAAGCGAGACCTATCGCCCGTTCGAATTCTATCTCACCGCCGCAATCCTCTACTACATCGTCAATATTGCGATGGAAGTTCTTCTGAGGCGAGCAGCCAGAAAAGCGGAGGCAATCCGATGACAGCAAACAATTCCATGATCGAATTACGGCAGATCCGTAAATCCTATGGCAGTCATGAGGTGCTCAAAGGCATCGATATGAATGTGGCCCGCGGCAAGATCGTCTCGATCATCGGTCCCAGCGGTTCGGGAAAGAGCACGCTCCTGCGGTCCATCAACATGCTCGAAGAGATTTCCAGCGGTGAAATCTGGCTTGATGGCCAGCAGGTCAACCGTCCGTTGAAGGGCCGTGCCTTCGAAAATCACATCAATCGTACCCGGCAAGACATGGGCATGGTGTTTCAGCAGTTCAATCTGTTCCCACACCTCACCGTGCTTCAGAATGTCACGATTGGCCCGATGAAGCTCAAGGGACTGGGCAAGGCGGAAGCGCTGGACCGGGCCAATACGCTGCTTGCCAAGGTGGGCCTTGCAGATAAGGGCTCTGCCTATCCGTCCCGGCTTTCCGGCGGACAGAAACAGCGTGTGGCCATCGCGCGCGCACTCGCCATGCAGCCCAAGGTCATGCTGTTCGATGAAGCGACATCGGCGCTCGATCCCGAGCTTGTGGAAGAGGTGAACCTCGTCATGAAGCAGCTCGCATCGGAACATATGACCATGCTGATCGTCACGCATGAAATGCGTTTCGCGGCTGAAGTCTGTGATCACGTCATGTTCATGGACGGCGGCGTCGTCGTGGAGCAGGGGCGGCCCGACGAGATGCTGCAGAACCCTGTTGAAGAGCGCACGCGTGCATTCCTGCGCAAGCACCTATCCCATTAAGTAGAGAGCGACCAATGACCGTCGAAACAAAGACAATGCTTGATCCGGCGCGGGTCCGTGATCTGGCTCTGCGCATGGTCTCGTGGCCCAGTGAAACCGGCACGCCGGGGGAGGCGGAGTTTGCAGATCGCGTCCACGAACTGCTGCTGGAAATTCCTTATTTCCGGCGCCACCCGGAGGATATCCGCCTCATCGACAGCCATGGCGATCCGCTGACACGCAATGTCGTGGCACTGGTGCGTGGCACTGGTCGCAGAACGATTGCGCTTGCAGGACATTTCGACACGGTATCGACCGAAAACTACCACGACCTCAAGGATCTGGCGCAGGACAGCCTTCCGCTCAAGGACGCACTCATCGCCGATCTTTCAGGGAGGACACGTTCAGAACAGGAAGAGCGCGCGTTGAAAGATCTGCTCGGGGGGGATTTTCTTCCCGGCCGCGGCATGCTGGACATGAAAAGCGGCGACGCTGCCGCAATCGCCTGTCTCGAGCATTTTGCGAGCCGCGCAGATCGCAATGGCAACCTGATGCTGATCCTCACGCCTGATGAAGAACGCGAAAGCCGGGGAATGCGTTCGCTGCGTGATGCTCTGCCGGGTATCGCGGCCAGTTTCGATATCGAAATCTCCGCGGCGATCAACATGGATGTCACTTCGGATCAGGGCGACGGAAGTCTCGGCCGTGCGGCCTATGCGGGCACCATCGGCAAGCTCCTGCCGTTTGCGATGGTGATTGGCTGCAGTTCGCATGCAAGTTATCCATTCGAGGGCGTCAGCGCGCAGGCCATGGCTGCCGGCATTCTGTCGCGTCTGGAGGGTAACTCTGCCCTGGCCGATCAGGATGAGAGCGACGTCTCGCCACCTCCGATCTGCCTTGAGGCCAAGGACCTTCGAGATGGCTATGAGGTCACGACGCCGGAACGCTTCTGGCTCGCATTCAACTGGCTTTACCATGCGATGACCGAGCAGGAACTGTTCGAACGCTTCTGCGGCGAAGTTTTCGCGGGCGCGAGCGAGGCTATCGACCGTTTTTCCGGCCAGGCCTTGGAATACGGCAGGCTGGTCGGCAAAAACGCAGGAGCCAGACCTGCGGCTCCGCGTCTTGTTACATTCGCAGAACTGCGGGCGCTTGCTTCCCAAGCGGAAGGAGATCGCTTCGAGGCGCTCTATGCCGACAAGGAAAACGCGCTTTCCAGCATCGACAACCCGCTCTCACTGACGCGCCAACTCACGGAGTGGCTGGTCGGTATTGCGCGACTGTCCGGCCCTGCAATCGTCGTGGGTTTTTCCGGCCTTCACTATCCGCCAAGCCGCCTGCGTATGGAGCATGACAACGACCGCGATCTGCATGCTGCCGTTGAAAAGATACGCTCGTCTTTTGATGGTTCGCCAGACAGAAGCCTGACGTGGAAGCCATATTTCCAAGGCATCTCGGATATGAGCTTTCTCGGCCAGTCGGCGGCTGGCAGCGATGTCGTCTCTCGCAATACGCCGATATCACGCCTCATTGACCGTCCGCCCGCAGATGCGCTGCGTTTTCCATCGGTCAACATCGGTCCATGGGGGCGCGAATTTCATCAGCGGCTTGAGCGGGTTTACGCGCCCTACGCCTTCGAGGTGTTGCCAAACCTCATCGCCGAGATTGTCGATGAATTTCTCAAAGACGCAGACAAGGATGGTTGAGGCGTCCGCGGTTTCCACGACATCCGCCGACAACCGACCCCAACCAATCGGATAGACATATGACCACCCATACAAATCTGAACACCGTTCCCTTCGTCAGCGTCGATCATATGATGAAGCTTGTCCTGACCGTCGGAATTGACACGTTTCTGACCGAGCTTGCGGCTGTGATCGAAGAGGATTTCCTGCGCTGGGAACAGTTCGACAAAACCGCCCGCATTGCCTCGCATTCCGAAGAAGGCGTCATCGAGCTGATGCCAACCAGCGATGGAACGCTCTACGGGTTCAAATATGTCAACGGTCATCCCAAAAACACCAGAGATGGTCGCCAGACGGTTACCGCCTTCGGCGTGTTGTCTGATGTTGGCAACGGGTACCCTATGTTGCTGTCCGAAATGACGATCCTTACAGCGCTCCGTACTGCTGCCATGTCGGCTGTCGCCGCCAAGCACCTTGCACGCAAGGATTCGAAGACGATGGCGATCATTGGTAACGGCGCGCAGAGCGAATTCCAGGCGCTGGCCTTCAAGGCCATCGTCGGAGTGACCGAACTTCGGCTCTTCGATCTCGATCCATCCGCGACAGACCGGTGCGCTCGCAATCTCGCTGGAAAAGGATTCGCGATCACGAAATGCTCGACGTCGCAGGAGGCAGTCGAAGGTGCAGACATCATCACCACTGTGACCGCCGACAAACAGTGCGCTACGATCCTCTCAGACAACATGGTCGGTCCGGGCGTGCATATCAACGCGGTCGGAGGCGATTGCCCCGGCAAGACGGAACTGCACAAGGACATCCTGCTGCGTTCCGATATCTATGTGGAATACCCGCCGCAGACACGGATTGAGGGCGAAATTCAACAGCTTGCACCGGACCACGCGGTAAAAGAGCTTTGGGAGGTAATCACCGGACGGATCGACGGTCGCCAGTCAGAGCGTGCCATCACGCTTTTTGACAGCGTCGGCTTTGCCATCGAGGATTTCTCGGCACTCCGCTACGTTCGCAGCAAGCTTCCGGACACGGGCCTCTACGTCGATCTCGATCTTCTGGCAGATCCGGATGAGCCGCGTGACCTTTATGGAATGCTGCTACGGTGCGAGCAGAATCTTGGCGCGGCATGAAAAAGGGCAGGTGGCACGAACGCCACCTGCCGAAACTTTCAAGGGGTCATAAGCACTCGTCCTATTCGCCCTCGCTGCTCCGCCCTGCGGTGCGCGCTGGCTGCATCAGCCAAGGGGTAGGTCGCATCAATCAGTATGCGCAAGCTACCCTCCAAGGCCATGTCGAACAATTCCGTAATAAGGCGGCGGGGAACTTCGTCCCCCATCTGAGGCCCGAGAAGGCATCCGATAATCGTTTGTCTATGCTTCAGAAGATGTCCGGCGTCGATCATGGTACTGCGTCCACCGAATACACCGATCAGCACGGCATTGCCGCCGTCCTTCAGAACGTCCAAAGCATCCACCAATGCGTCGCCACCAATCGTGTCGATGATGACGTCGACTTCGTTTCCGCCGAGCAGTGAACGGATTTGCTCGCTTGCCGGGTTCTCACCAACGATGATGCCTTCATCGAGCCCGTACTCACGGATCTGATCGAGTGATTCCTTCCGCGTTCCGGTACCGATGACTTTTGCGCCCAGCTTTGCGGCCAGTTGCACCGTTGCCAGACCAACGCCACCCGCGGCACCAAGTACGAGCACAGTCTGACCGGGTTGCAGTTTCGCAAGATGGATGGCCCATGCGGCCGTGCCTGGCCCAACGGGTATCGTCGAGGCAATGCCGATATCCAGACCGTCTGGAATGATGAAACAATTCCGCGCGGGTGCGGCCCTGAGTTCGGCGTGTGAGCCTTTCCAGTTAAATGTCGTCACCTTCTGGCCGACTTCGAAATCCGTGACGTTCTCGCCGAGCTCGACAATCGTGCCCGCTGCTGCGTAGCCTGGAACTTCGTTGATGCCCGGAGGAAGGTCTCTGCGACCAACGAGGTCGCCGCCTTCGATGCTGATGGCCTCGACTTTTATTAAGAGCTCATCATCGGCTGGGACAGGGTCCCCGACGTCCTCATATCTGAGCACGTCGGGGCCGCCAGCTTCATGGTAAATAGCTGCTTTCATGATGTTTTCCTGCTATCAATGTCGTTAGGCTTTATGTGCCTTCAAGGTTTCGACAAGCGATGTTGCCGTTGCCACCGACGATCCGGGATTCTGACCGGTGATGAGCAATCCGTCCTTCACTGTGTAGGACTGCCAATCCCCGATTTTCGAATAGATGCCGCCATTCTCCTTGAGCATATCCTCTACGAGGAATGGGACGATCTCGGTGAGTTGCACGGCATCTTCTTCTGTGTTGGTAAAGCCGGTGACCTTCTTACCTTGAACCAGCGGGGTGCCATCCTGAGCCTTCACATGGCGCAAGACGCCTGGCGCGTGGCAGACGAATGCGACAGGTTTTCCAGCGGCATACATGCGCTCGATGAGTGAGATGGAAACCTTATCCTCGGCAAGATCCCACAATGGACCATGGCCACCGGGATAGAACACGGCATCGAAGTCGTCGATCGAAACGGTCGACAGGACGACAGTGTTTGCCAGAACGGACTGGGCATCCGCATCGGATTTGAATTTGCGGGTTTCCTCAGTCTGCGAATCCGGTTCGTCGCTTTTCGGATCAAGTGGCGGCTGTCCGCCCTTTGGAGAGGCAACGGTGATTGTCGCACCCGCTTCAAGGAAAGCGTAATAAGGTGCTGCGAATTCCTCCAGCCAAAATCCGGTTTTCTTGCCTGTGTTGCCGAGTGCATCGTGGGATGTCAGGACCATGAGTATGTTCATTTTTATTTCCTTTTTGGCCGACTGGCCTTGACTGATTGGATTGTAATCTGCGGTGTCGATAAAAGTTGCAGTTGGTGGTGAGGTTATTGACCAAGCATCGTTTCAAGTCCCTTGAGCTTTTCGGCATAGGGAGCTCTCAAGCGCAGCCCGGAAGTGCCACTCTCGCTCTGAATGACGACAGGCTTTGCATGGCTGAACCGTAGGAAGCCATGAATGCCGTGATACGCACCCATACCAGCCGCACCCACTCCGCCGAAGGGCAATGTGTCGATCGAGGCGTGGCTCATGACGTCGTTGACAACAAGTGCACCGGACGTCGTTTGCTTTGCAAAGCGTTTTGCCTGCTCCATATCGCTTCCGAAGTAATAGGCAGCCAGCGGACGCGGATGGGCGTTGATGTAGTCAATGGCAGCGTCTGTACTCTTGCATGAAACGATTGGCAGAATTGGGCCGAAGATTTCTTCCTGCATGATTTTCATGCTGTCATTTGCGCCGACGACAGCTACCGGCGCGATCTTGCGGGTAGCACGGTCGTAGAGCGGCTCGTCCGAAGGGCCAAGGCCGACAATTTTGGCACCTTTCTCTTTGGCATCATCCAACAAGCTGACCAGACGATCAAAATGCCGATCTGTAACAATCGCGGTATATTCCGCATTGGCCTGAATGGTCGGGAAGCTTTCTGCCACAAGACCGCTTGCAGCCGAAACGAATGTGTCTATTTTCGTATCATCGATCAGGACGTAATCAGGCGACAGGCAGATTTGACCGGAATTGAACGTCTTGACGGTCAGCGTCCGTTCGGCGGCTATTTTCACATAGGCATCTTCAGCAACGACGACAGGCGACTTGCCACCCAGCTCCAGTGTCACAGGCACAAGATTTTCGGCAGCAGCGCGCATGACGTGACGCCCGACACCCGTGCTGCCAGTGAAGATAAGATGGTCGAATGGCAGTCCGCTGAAGGACGCTCCAACCTCGGCATCGCCGAGAACGACACCAAGTTCCATCGGGTCGAAATAGCTCGCAATCAGTTCTGCAATGGTTTCGGAGGTATGAGGGATCAACTCCGATGGCTTCAGAAGCGCTGTATTGCCTGCAGCGAACACGCCTGCAAGTGGACTGAAGGCGAGATTGACTGGAAAATTCCACGGGCTGATAATGCCGACCACACCCAGCGGCTGGTGGTCAATCCATGCTTTTACACCTAGCTCTGGTTCGTCAACATTCTCCGGCTGCATCCATGTCTGGACGTGGTCCGCCGAATACGCGAGCGCCTTTACCGTGGTGGCAATATCGGCGACTTTCGACTGGTAGATGCTACGATTTCCGAAATCCTCGCTCATGGCACGAGCCAGGCGGTCCTGGTTCTCAAGCAGCATACGCATTGCCCTTTGAAGCCTGTCCTTGCGCAGTGACACATCTGCGACGCCCGCCTTGAGGTGAAATGCCTTCATGGCAGCAAGAATGGTATTGAGTTCTTGGGTGACATTGGTGCTCATTGCTGTTCTCCTTGCGGGTGAGCCTGAACCGTACCTTCGCAGCATCTTGCGAATGCGTGATGAACCTGAAAGTCGTGGTCTGCTGAGAATGTTTCTAGTTGTATCCGCGGTCGAAAAATACAAACGAGAATTGCTCCACCTCATAAAATAATTTATGTCTCTGGCCATGTACCTCCAGCAGCTCCGCACATTCACAGAAGTTTATCGGCAGCGCTCCATCACTGCTGCGGCACGCAAGCTCGATCTTACGCAACCTGCCGTATCCCAGCAGATCGCCAGCCTGGAAGCCGGGATTGGTCGTCCGCTTTTTGAACGGCATGCGCGCGGCGTTTTGCCGACAGCGATCGCCGATGAACTGGCGGCAGATATCGGTGACAAACTCGACTATGCCGAAACCGCTCTTGCATCTGCACGGGCGCGTTCGACTGACATTGCAGGCTCAGTACAAATCATCGCCCATAGCGATTTTGCGGCTGAAATGATTGGACCCGGCCTGCGCAGGCTGTTGGAGTCCGGTGTCAGCGTGCGCCTTCAGTCGGGGGACAGAGAAAAAATTCGCATCATGGTTGCCGAAGGTCATTGTGATCTCGGGTTTTCGGCTATGCCGATCGCGGATGACAGATTGCGGACGGAAAGTCTTCACACCGAGGCTACTCTCGCAGTCGCATCGCCAGCCACCGCAGCACGGATCATGAAGCAAGCGGACTTGGCAATTGCACTCGCAGCGGAGCCGGTGCTTGCCTATAATCTAACGCTGCCGCTCGTCCGGCCATGGCTTGCGAAAAACCTCATCGATATCGCCGAAATCAGACCTTCCGTCGTCAGCCAGGATCTCAGAAGCTTACGCTCCATACTCGTCAGCGGTTTTGGCTGGTCCGTTCTGCCGCACTATCTTTGTCGGGACGAAATCGCCCGTGGTGGACTTGTAGAGATTGCGGCCCCTGAAGGGTGCCCGAGCAACACGTATCACGCGGTGTGGAGCCCATCGGCGTTGCGAAATCCCCGTATCGCCTTTGCAAGACAGACATTGATCTGGGGTCTTAAAAATCTTGGAAGTTCCGCAACCTAAATCTGGGGCCGTTTCTCTTCGCCAAGCGGGATCATCGGACTTTTTCCAAAAACGGTCGCGGCGTAGCGCGTGATGCTGTCTATGTATGAGAGGATCATGGGGACGACAATCAGCGTAAGAATTGTCGAGCTTACAAGCCCTCCGATAACAGCATGCGCCATGGGTGCGCGTTGAGCACCACTCCCGGTAACGGCGATCGCCAGTGGCACCATACCGAATATCATTGCGATCGTGGTCATGACAATCGGGCGGAAACGGATCGTACCGGCACTGATCAGTGCGTCATCTAGAGACAGGCCGCGTTGGCGCTCCTGGTTGGCAAAGTCAACGAGGAGAATGCCGTTCTTGGTCACGAGGCCCATCAGCATGATGAAACCGATGAGTGAGAACATGTTGATCGTGCTTCCTGCGATCAGCAGTCCTGCGAGGACACCAACGAGTGATAGGGGCAGGGCGGCCATGATGGCCAGTGGTTGCGCGAAACTGCCGAACTGCGACGCGAGGACGATGTAGATGAAGATGACCGCCATGGCCAATGCCGTCACCATGTACCCGACTGTCTCCTGCATCGTCTTTGAATCGCCCCCGAAGCGGATATGATAGCCTTTGGGCAGCTTGCGCTCATTTATGAGCTTCTTCAGTTCGGCTGTGGCATCGCCAAGTGTGCGGCCTGACACGTCGGCAGATATGAGAATTTCACGCTGCAGATCGAGGCGGCGAACCTCGGTCGCAGCCGGAATGGTGAGGATGTCTGCTACCTGGTCGAGACGTACCATGGTTGTCATTCCGCCTGTCTGCGCGGGTGCCATCGTCATCATGAGTTCACCGATTGCCGCGACGTCCGCGCGCTGAACTGATGGCAAACGGACGATGATATCGTATGTTTCGCCACGCGAATCTGTCCAATTGGTCACTTGTCGTCCGGCGACGAGTGTCGAGAGGGAGGCGGCGAGATCCGATCTGGAAACACCCAGATCGCTTGCGGCCTCCCTCTTCAAGCGCACCGAAAGGATGGAGGTCACGTCTTCGGCGCTTGAGTTTACATCGACGATACCCGGCACCCGCCTGAGATCTTCGATGACGCCACCGGCGATTTTGTCGAGGACAGCCTTGTCGTCTCCAATGATGCTGACCTGCACGGGGCTTTTTCCGCCGCCGAGCCCATCCTGAAGGATGGCAACCTCGACACCCGGAATGACAGCAAGCCGCTGGCGGATGGGATCGGCCAGCATCACAGGCGTGCGTTTGCGCAGATCGAGCGGAACCAGGCCGACTTCCAGCGTTGCGCGGTTCTTGCCCGGTGACGTTCCCGTATTCGCTGTTGTGTAGATCGTAAGAACCTCCGGAAACTCGCGCAGTGCGCCCTCGACCTGACGAACCTTTGCGGCGGTGTAATCGAGTGACGAGCCTGCTGGTGTGGTGATGTTGACCTGAAAGCGACCCTGATCGGCATTGGCGACGAACTCGGTGCCTACCAACGGGATCATCAACAGGCTGCCGACGAAGACACCGAGGGTCGCTACTAGAGTGATGAAACGATGCCGGAGCGTCCAGGCGATAACTTGGCGATATCGCTGTGCCAGAGCCTCGAAGCCTTGGTCGAACCGTTCAATCAGACGTCCAACCGGACCCCGTTTAGCGCCGGGCTGAGAATGAGGGTCGTGCCACACGCTTAATAGCATGGGATCAAGAGTGAAGGCGACGAACAACGAAATCAGAACGGCTGCCGAGACCGTGACACCGAACTCGTAGAAGAAACGACCAACAATGCCTCCCATGAAAGCGACCGGAAGAAACACCGCGACGATCGTCGCCGTGGTCGCGATCACGGCGAGACCAATTTCCTGCGTGCCTTCGAGCGCTGCCTGAAGATGCGATTTTCCCATGTGAAGATGGCGCGTGATGTTTTCACGAACCACGATCGCATCATCGACCAGAATACCGATCGAGAGTGTCAGCGCCAGCAACGTCATTGTGTTGAGTGTGAAGCCGAGGACGTCGATCACAGCGAGTGTGCCAAGCATGGCAATCGGGAGCGTCAAAGCGGTAATAACCGTGCTGCGCCATGAGTTGAGAAACAGGAAGACGATGGCGACGGCCAAAGCTGCACCTTCGATCAACGTCGCCTGCACCTGTTCGACGGATTCCTCGATTGCGATCGATGCATCGCTGACGACTTGCAATCGAAGGTTCTTCGACGCCAGTTGCGCATTAAGCTCGTCAAGGCGTTCACGGATGCTTGCCACGACCTCCACCATGTTCGCGTCCTGGACCTTGACGATGTCGATCGCCAGAGCGGTCTCACCGTCGTAACGCGCAAGGCTTACAGGATCAGCGGCACCGTCTGTGACGGTTGCGACATCTCGCAGGTAGATCGGCCCGCCGCCCCGACGCGTGACGATGATATCCAGGAGATCATTTGGCTGCGCGATCCGACCTTGCACCTGGATGTTGTTCTCGGAAAACTGGCTGATGACGCTTCCAGCCGGATTGTCAGCGTTCTCATTGCGCAGCGCGCTTACGACATCGTTTACGCCCACGGCGAGTGCACGCATGCGCGTATCGTCCATGTTGATGTCGATCTGGCGCTTGCGGCCACCCACCAATGTGACCTGTCCGACTCCGGAGACGGTAGCTAGCTGACGCACGACCTGCTGATCGGCGATCGTCGTCAGTTCTGGCACACCCATGGAAGCTGACATCAGCGCTAAGGAAAGGACTGGTTTATCGGCGGAATTGAAGCGCGATACGATCGGCTTGTCGACATCATCAGGGAAGCTCGCCTCTGTCGCAGCGACCTTGTCGCGTACATCCTGCGCCGCCGTGGTGCCGTGAGTTTCAAGCTTGAACTTGGCTGTCAGCACCGAGCGACCTTCATACGACGTCGAGGTAATCTCGTCCAATCCGGCCAGCGTATTGAGTGCGTCCTCCAGAGGCCGCGTGACATCCGTCTCGACCGTGTCGGGTGTCGCGCCCGGATAGGTCGTGGTCACGACGACGACCGGAACATCTACATTGGGATACTGGTCCAGTCCGAGGCGTTGGAACGAGAAGATGCCCAGAACGAGCAGCGTCACCATCATCATCGTGGTGAACACCGGGTGAGAAACAGAGATACGGGTCAAAAACATTTCAACCCACCTTGCTCAGCGTAACCGCAATATCCGGACGAAGCTCGGAAAGTGGTGCCGTGATGATCGTGTCACCGACATTAAGGCCATCCGGTATATCGAGCAGTGTTCCACCGTCCCATGCTGAGCCGACTGTCACAGGCTGTCGCCGCAGATGCCCGTTTTCGATCTTCAGCACATAATCACCATTCTTGTCATTTCGCAGGGCAATCGCCGGGATCAGGAGTGCATCTGAATTTTCCCTGACGAGGATCGAGCCGGTTGCAAACATGCCACCCCAAAGTGTCGCCTTGTGCGCAGGCAGCCGCAAGTACGCCGCGACAAAGCGTGTGCCGCTGTCTGCAACCGGGTTGATACGGCTCACTGTCCCGCCGATCGTTTTGTCTTGCATTCCTTCGAACTGAAGCTGCGCAGTCTGGCCCAATTTTATACGGGCGATATCGCGGGTCGAAACGAGAGCTTTGACCTCCATCTCGGTCATGTCCACCAATGTCACGAGGTCTGCATCGTCACCGACCCGAGCTCCGACATCGACCATCTTTGCTGATACCGTTCCATCGAAGGGAGCAACGACCTCGGCTTCGCTCAATGAGACGCGTGCCATGTCCACTTGCGCGGAAAGGCTTTGAAGTCGGGCGCGAGCAACTGCAACATCGCTCTTTGCCTTCTCGAGCTTTTCGGCTGGAGCCACATCTTTGGCGGCAAGTTGTGTTGCTCTCTGCAACACCATCACCGACAGCGATAATTCCGCGTCCGCGACGTCGCGGTCACTCTCTCGCTGCTGCAATGTCGATTTAAGATCGGCCGTGTCGAAACGGACCAGGATGTCACCAGCCTTGACCTTTTGCCCTTCCTGGACGGCTACCTCGGTTATTCTGCCCGCGCTACGTGATCGCAGAATGACGCTTCTCACTGGCTGGACCTCGCCGCTGATGCGCAAGCGTTCTGTAACCGGTGCCCGCGAAACACGTGTGACCTCGGCCAGCGATAATTCAAAAGGTTTCGCAGCCTCCACAAGAGATGCGGTTTCAACGATTGTCTTGATCCGCTCGTTCGCGTCTACCGTTTCGCGGCCAGGCACGAAATAGATAAGGGCCAGCGCGCAGCCACCGAGAAGCAAACCTGTTATTCCGAGCCTGCGGTTTTGTGTTGACACCATCATGAACAATCCTCTTCGGTGGTCAGCATGCGCTCTGGCAGATGACATCGTCGCGTCACGCCCTGACGTCTTGTTGCTTCATCGATAGGGATGGACAATTGCAGCAGCATTACATGGTGCAAACTGCGTGACCGCAATGTTGCTGCAACACTCGCCATGCAACGGGTACGGGACGAAAAGAGGCGATCACATGCGACTTCTGATGATTGAAGACGAGAAGGAGCTCGCCGTTGCGTTGGCGGCGGCACTGAGCAAGCAGGGCATCGTGGTGGATCACACCATGTGCCTTGCTGATGGTTTGGAACTGACCTTGCAAAACGCTTACGATGCGATCGTCCTTGACCGACGCTTGCCTGATGGAGAAGGACTGACGTTTATTCCCAAGCTGCGGCGGGCAGGCGTCGAGACGCCGGTGATTGTCCTGACCGCACGCAATGAGCCGATGGAGCGGATCGAAGGCTTAAACGGCGGCGCCGACGACTATTTGGGCAAACCATTTCTCGTGGAAGAGCTGCTGGCCCGTCTGCGCGCGGTTCTGAGGCGGCCTAGCACACTGGTCGAGGAGAAGATCACGGCGGGGCGTCTTGTCATTGATCCCCTGAACTTGAGTGTCATCCTCGATTCCATGCCTTTCGAGCTTCCTCGCCGCGAGCTACTGGTTCTCGTGGCGCTTGCCAAGCGCAAGGACAAAACCGTCCTTCGAGCGACACTTGAGACGGCGGTCTATAACTATGAAGAGGAAATTCAGTCGAATGCCCTGGATGCGCATATCTCAAGGCTGAGAAAGCGGTTGGTTGAAGCAGCAGCGGGGGTGACGGTGCACAATATCCGTGGCGTCGGTTACCTGTTGAAAGAGGACGGTTTGTTGTGAAAGTCGGGTCCAACTATTCCCTCTGGTGGAAACTGAGCTGGCAACTGAGTGTCGTTTTTACTGGCGTTATTGCAGCAGTGGTCATCGGGCTTTGCGTCTACGGTGCGATGATCCTGTCGCCGAACATCCCGCTGAAGCATGAGCTGGGTTCAGTTCTGGCAGACGCCGTGACCCGTGACACGGAGGGTAGATTGGTTCTCACGGAGACTTCGCGCCTCAGTGCATTGAAAAAGGAACATGAGGGACTTTGGTTCGTCGTAGCGGCAGGTTCCCCGGCTTTCGCATCCTACGGCCCGGTTCCAGGCACCTACCAGGGCCTTGCCCCATACGTCTATCTAATCAAGGACGGTGACATCCGTGGCGCGGAGGGCGTTGGAGAAGCTGCATCTATCGATGATATAGAAACTGCGGTTGGGAACGTCCGCGTCATGTACGGAGGCAAATCCACGGCCAGTTCTGCTTTCATCACGTTGCTTTCCGCGACCTATCCCATCTATGTGCCGCTACTTGCAATCGCAGTGCCCGCGATATTCCTGACCGTGCCCCGGATCGTCAGTCGAGCGCTGGCGGGTCTGAATGATGTAGTGCGAAAGGCCCCGGAAATCGATCCGGGACGCGAAGGCGGTCGGCTTCCGACATCGCACGTTCCGAGCGAGGTCATTCCTCTCATCGTGGCGTTCAACAGCATACTGGAGCGCCTCGAAAAGCAGTTCCAGGCAAGGCAACGCTTTCTGGTCGATGCCGCCCATGAACTCAGGACACCAATCGCCATTATGCAGACCCGGATCGAAGGAATGTCGGAAGGAGCGGAGCAGAGGCGTCTGATGGGAGACGTCGCGCGCCTTGGTGTAACCGCCGAACAGCTTCTCGACTTCGAGCGTAACGATCAGGCCAGCGACCGTCATGAGACCATCGATGTCGTTGATATATGCCGCAACGTGGTCGCGGATTTTGCCCCGCTGGCGATCGCTGCAGGATACGAGATTTCGTTCCAGTCCGAGATCGACACTCTTGAATGCCAGGGCAACCCATCATCGCTGCCGCGTGCCGTCAGCAATCTCGTGAGCAATGCCGTCGACCATGGAGGTAACGGTGGAATGATCCTGGTTTCCGTCTCCGGAGACGGAAGGATTGCCGTATCCGATCAAGGGCCCGGTATTCCCCAAGACCAGCAGCAGCTCGTGTTCGAGCCTTTCTACAGGATCACGCCACGCTCGACTGGCGCAGGACTTGGTTTGAGCCTGGTCAGGCAGATCATATCGAACCACCATGGCCAGGTAGAGGTCGAAAGCACGTCCGCTGGTACGACCTTCACGATCGTGCTTGATCTAGGCAGACGGACATCCTGAATCGATAGCCCGTAATGCGACTGGAATTCCGATCATAGTTTAAAGTCTGTAATGTTGCGGCAATCCTCGCCCTCCAATGTCCCGTCACAAGTTGATCGACAAAAGGGGCAGGACGACGTGTCTGGCAATCAAACAACTCAAAATATCTTCGTTGCCTGGGCAGTGTCCTGATGCGTCGGTTGATCGTTGCAGGAACAGGCCTGCTTATTCTTCTCGTGGTCTCTGGATGTAGCACCGTTCCTTTGAGCGACGGCACGACATTGACGTCGGCTGGTCAACTTACGGCTTCAAAAGGCAAGTTCACGAAGACGCGGACTTTCGTCGATACCAGGGCGCTGGCGGCAGTTCGCACTGTTGCGATCATACCGACGACCTTTTCCTTCGCCGCATCATCTCGCATCAAGGACCCGCGTGACCGATCGCTGGTTGCCAACGCTCTGGATCGCGCCGTGTGCGTGGCGCTCAGCGACAGGTTTGAAATCGCGCCTGCAGGCCAGCCGGCCGACTTGACGGTGCGGGCGGTCGTTGCAGGCGTCGTTCCCACCAACAAGGCCGCAGCCGGTGTGGCGACCGCAGTCTCGCTTGGCAGCAGTTTCGCTCTCCCTGTCAGCGTTCCACGTCTTCCGATCGGTCTCGGTGGATTGGCCGTTGAAGCAGAAGCAGTCGATTACAGCGGTACGCCGCGCGCTGCTGTCCTGTGGTCGAAGGGTGCGAATTCGTTCACCAACAAACCGCGAGTTTCGGAGGTCGGCGACGCTTACGCTCTCGCCAACAATTTCGGAAAATACTTCGCACGCATGCTGTCCACAGGTCAGGACCCGAAATCCATGGACCTTTCATTGCCGTCAGGCCACAGCATGCGATCGGCAATGGGTGGAAAGCCCAAATACGCCGCGTGTGAGGCATTCGGTCGAGCGCCTGGAATAGCGGGCGCTCTCGCCACGCAAGTTGGCGCGCCGCCGCAATGGACTGACAAACAACCCCAACCGCAGCGTTAATCGATCGCGAGAGAGACCGCCGCGAGGGCCGGCTGTCCGATGGAACGGCGAGGGGGCCTCACGGTGACCCCGCAGCTTTAAGGGCTGACCACGTCGTAATGCAGCGGCAATGGTTCGCAGGCAGCTTGGGTCACCACTGCATGGCCGTCAGATTTTTTATCAAACGTCCACGGCACGCTCAAACTCAAAGAAACAGGACTTCGAACATGGATTATCACACATCACTTTCCGTCGGGATCAGGAGAATGCGGAACGTCTCACCGGCCGTTTGCGCAACTCTGTTGTCCATGATGTTTGCTGCCTTTCCTGTCACAGCCTTTTCGGCCGACCTGGACTCAGAAGAAACTTCTGTCGCCCCGCAGTCTCAGCAATTCGATACTGCACGCTATGGCGATTTTCGTGACACCCTTAAAGACTGGAAAGTGACCATCGGTGCTGGTGCGATCTACATGCCGGAATACGAAGGTTCCGACAAATTCGATATCAATCCGTTCCCGATGATCTCGGCCAAGATCGGCGATCGTGTCGAAATCGATACCACAGGCATCACCGTCGATCTGCTCGAGCGGGATGGGTTCCGGGTGGGTGTCAAGGGCGGCTACAACATGGGCAGACAGGAAAAGGACTCCGATTATCTGAGAGGACTCGGCGACATCGACGCAGCCGGCGTGATCGGCGGAATAGTCAGCTATGAACGTGGGCCGTTCGAGGTCTATGGTGCCTTCAACAAAACCATCGGTGGCAGCGAGGGTATGACTGGCAAGCTCGGTGCCAAGGCTTCTTACCGCTACGAGCGCTTCATTTTTTCGGGCGACGTCTCCGGCACCTGGGCTGATGACAAGGAAATGCAGAGCTATTTTGGCGTCACGGCTGCACAGTCTGCCGCATCCGGACTTGATCGCTATGAGGCGAAGGCTGGTGTTAAACGCGTGGATGTGAAGGCTTCTGTGACATACATGATGACGCAAAACTGGATGGTGACAGGCGCGGCAGGCGCTGGTGTCTTGATGGGTGACGCCAAAGAAAGTCCTATCGTCAAGGACGAAGTCCAGCCGTTTGCGATGCTCGGCGTTGCCTACCGCTTCTGATGAGCAGGCCTTGTCGTAGGCAAAGACTCATTTCCCAAGCCGCGGCCGGCCAGAACGGGCGTCGACGTCTCACTCGAATTGCGAGGCAGGGCGAGCCAAGCGCGATGACTCTACCTGCGCACCGTCTTTGATTGAAAGGAGAGGGTTTTGCCCTCTCTTGCATCGTGGACCAAGGGGCGTTGCTTCAGGTCGTTTCCGTGACCAGCGACCTTACCACATTTCCGGATCGGATCATTTACAGGTTCACTATGATGAAACCACGTCCAGACATCAAAACACCAGGGCAAGTACTGGTATTCCTACCGTTGCCTGCTGCTCGGATGATCGTTGCAAGACTTGAGGCACACGGGCATTTCGCCACTGCGATGCAATCGGTTGCGGAACTGGTCGTCGCCTTGGGCTCCGACGCATACTCCCTGGTTGTTACGACGCGCGCAGACATAGACGTGGTGCGTAACATCAAGGCTGTGCCCGTCGTGAACCTTGAGGTGTTCTTCCACACAGTGAAATTGACGGATGAAGCTGTGATCGGTTCAAAACAATTCGACGGGGCGGCTTTCATCGAGCGGATCAGGCTCCTCCAAGAACCCAGGCGAGAGCGCTGAAGAGTGCCGCATTGTAAGAATGAAATACCGTTCCCTATTTCAACGAAGTCTTTCCGTAATGGTGCTGCAATGCAGCACTTCTACCGTCGCCACCACGACAACAACATAGGTGGCGCATATGAGCCGTCGGAAAACAATATACCAACTATTGCTTGTCTACATCCATCCAATCCTTGTGCTTGCAGTTTTGCTGGCAGGGCCAATGGTTATTCTCCTCGTGAGATGACCTCCAACCTAGAGCCTTTCCGCTTTTCCTTGAAACTCGAAAAGGCTCTATTTTTTTTACTTTAACGCATGTCCGGACGGAAAACCGCTGTACACTTTTCCTGGAAATGCTCTAACGGGACGAAGCCGACGGAGAGCCGCCAAGTGCCCTGTAAAGGTTAGCTTCTGACAACAGCCGTTCAAGCTGGTTGTCAATCAGCGCGGACTCCCGTTGGCGTGTGCGTTCCTGAACCTCGATGAATGACCGAAGATCGATCGAGCCTGCACGGAAACGCGTCTCATACAGTCCTTCGATCTTCTTCTGCGTTGAAAAGGCGCTCGATAGACGTGCCCGTTCGCGTGCCAGCGATTGGCGCGACGCGAGACCTCCGGAAACCTCAGAAAGTGCTGTCAGCAAGGTGCCACGAAAGCCGTTGACAGCTTCGGCATAGCGAGCTTTGGACACCCGGATATCGAGCGCTGCTTGGCGTATGTTGAGGAAGGGAAGCGCCATGTTAGCGCCTAGCGTACCCACCGGGTTCGACAGGAGTTCTGCAAGCTGTTTGCCATTGGTTCCCAGATCACCTGTCAACGATATCTGCGGATAGAAGCTCGCTTGTTTCTCGTCGACTTGCCGCAACACAGAGCGAACTCGAAGTTCGGCCGCCTGCATATCTGGACGCCGGGCGACGAGGCTCGCAGGAAGGCCAGCGGCGATTTCGGGAAGTTTCGCAGAGGGCAGGCGGGTAGGTTCGAGTGCTGGCATTTCCGAACCGTTCAGGAGAACCTTGAGCGCGATACGCTGTGCCTCGCGCCCCCCTTTCAGACGTTCGATGTTGACGAGCTGACTTTGGATCGTTTCCTCAGACTCTAGGCTTTCCAGTTCAGACACCGTTTCTGCGGCGCGCATGGTTGCGACGAGGGCTGCCGTACGGCGAGCGCTGTCGAGGCCTTTCTCCGCGCTGGCGATCATCTGATTGGCGTGCGCAATTCGCCACCAGGTGGAAACCGTTGCGGCGATCACCGACAGCCTTGCGGATGCTATATCGGCAGTCGATGCCTCTGCCTCCAGTCTCGCACTGTCGCTGCGAGCGGAGATGCGTCCCCACAGATCAAGCTCATAAGACAAAGCAAGGGTGGAGCCAAAGCGCGATGCGGCGGGCAATTCACCGTCAAATGTCTTGCTACGTTGAGCATTCGTGTTGCCATTGACGACTGGCAACGTCTCGTTGTCGGCCAACCCTGCTTCCAAGAGCGCGCGTCTGGCCCGCAGGCTTGCACCAAGAATGTCGTTGTTGGCAGCCAGTACGACGGGAACGAGGCGGTTGAGACCCTTGTCGTTGAACGCGACCCACCAAGGCTCGGAAATCGACTGTTTCTCGGACGTGACACTGCCTGCCTTCCATGCGAACCCTGCCGGGGTTTCCGGGCGTTCATAAGGGGTTGCCGTGACGCATCCAGAAAGAAGCAGGGTGGCAAACAAAATAGTGCCGCGTGTGTATAGGGTGTGATGCATGACTGTCATTCGCTGGTGAGCGCTTCGACAGGGTCGAGGCGGGAGGCATTGCGGGCAGGGAGGAAGCCGAAGATGAGGCCGATGAGCGTCGTAGACGCAAAAGCCATCACCACGGCCTTCCATGTAACGGTGATCGGCATGGGCAAGCCTGCCATATTGGCGCTGATGGCGAGACCGAGTGCGAGCAGAACGCCGATTGCACCGCCGACAAGACACACTGAGATGGCTTCGATAACAAACTGAAGCATGATATCGGAACGACGGGCACCGATCGCCATTCTCAGGCCGATTTCCTTTGTCCGCTCTGTCACGGAGACGAGCATAATGTTCATGACACCGATCCCGCCGACAACCAGTGCAACTGCGGCAAGTGACGAGATGAGGAGGCTTAGAACGCCCATCGTTCGCTCTGCGGAACGGCGCAGTTGATCTGAATTGACCGTGAAGAAGTCCTTTACCCCATGTCGTCCCGTCAAAAGACTGGTAATCGCCTGGTCGGCCGCGTCGGTGTTCATCCCGTCCTTGACGCGGACGATGATGCTGCCCAGCGAAACATTCCCGAGGATACGGGTCTTCATGGCAGAGTATGCGACATAGGCCTGCAGCGTCTGGCCGTCACTTTGTGAGGACGCAACGATGCCAACAACGGCAAACGGGACATTACCTAGAAGGATCGTGGATCCGAGCGGGTTCTCACCCTCGAACAGCGCACGCTGGGTCTGTTCGGAAATGACGGCAGCAGGTCGGCCATCGCGAATTTCCTCGACGGATAGACTTCTACCCGACTTCAGCAGGAGACCCGACGTGCGGGCGTAACCTTCTCCGACGCCCGAAACACGAATGTCGGCGTCCGAAGCCGCATGGCGTGCGCGCAGGTTGGCAACGATCTCAGGCGTCGCGCTATCGACATAGGATTGACCCGACAGCAGGTCGGAATCGTCTTCCGTGAGACTGACAATCTTTGCAGCATTGGGATCGTTCCAGCCAAGGCCTGGGTATATGGTGATCGTGCTGGTTCCTAACTGGTCGAACTCTCCCAGAACCTGCGTCCGTGCTCCTTCACCCAGTCCCAGAACGGCCACCACGGAGACGATACCGATAATAATGCCGAGCATCGTAAGTGCGGTGCGCAGCTTATGCGCCGCCATGGATCGGAGCGACATCGCAAAAGCGTTGAAGAGACTGGTATAGCCAGCGACGGTCTGAGCCGCCGTTGTACCCGAGACGGACCAGTCAGTGTCAGTGCGAAACGGTGTCGCTTTCGCGGAACCGCTGTCTGCGACAATCCGGCCATCCACGATTTCGATAATCCGGTCGGCATGCGCCGCAACGCTCCGGTCGTGTGTCACCATGATAACCGTGCGGCCTTCCGCATGCAGCTCTTTGAGAAGCGACAGCACCGTTTCGCCCGAACGGCTGTCGAGTGCGCCTGTCGGTTCGTCGGCAAGAATGATCTGCGCACCGTTCATGAGTGCGCGGGCAATCGCAACGCGTTGTTGCTGTCCCCCCGAAAGCTGGCTCGGGCGATAATCCAGACGCTCCGCAAGTCCAAGCCGCGTGGCGAAGCCTGTCGCCATCTCGCGGCGCCTCGCAACCGGCATGTCGGCGTAAACGGCAGGCAGTTCGATATTCCCGACCGATGACAGCGTTCCCAACAGATGATAGCGCTGGAAAATGAAGCCGAAATGGTCTCTCCGAAGCCGGGCCACGCCGTCCGGGTCGAGCGCGGAAACATCGACACCCGCGACCCGATACGTGCCTTCACTTGGGGGGACAAGACATCCAAGCACATTCATCAGGGTCGACTTTCCCGACCCGGATGCGCCAACGATCGCGATCAGTTCTCCTTGCTCGATCACAAGATCGACGCCCGCCAGTGCTTCCACCGTTTCGTCGCCGTTCGCGTAGATGCGCTTGACAGCTTTGAGTTCAAGACGTGCACCGCTCATGGATTCGCCTCCGAAGTACCCACACCCGTGGAGATGAAAACTTCGTCTCCTTCCGCGAGGCCGCTCTTCACTTCTGCCGTCAGACGATCCGTGAGACCGATGGTGACGTCACGGTTTTCAAGTCCGCCATCTTTGGTTTTGACGCGAGCGCGGTATCGACCTTTCTGGTCGGGTCCGGTCAGGGACTGCCAGGGCGTGAGGATCACGTCGGTGGCACCATTGACGATGATCGTCACCTCGGCGGTCATCATGGGTTTCAGCACCTCGTCTGTATTGGGAGCATCGAACAGGACGTCGTAGTAAACGGCCTGCGCCGTCGTGCCTGCACTTCGCTGGTTTTGGGCCGCAGCATCGGTGGTGAGAACGGAGGCGGGTGCGGGCTCGACCTCGCGAAGAACGGTTTCCCGCACTGTCCTTCGGTCGCCATAGATGGTGAAACGGACCTTCTGACCAATCTGAATGCGCCCGATATCGGCTTCCGAAACCTGTACACGGGCTGTCATCGTATCCGTCTGGGCGATGACCGCGATAACGGGTGTCGTCTGGGCGGCATTCAAGGTCTGGCCGGGCTTGGCCACCAGTGCGATCACTCTGCCGTCAATTGGTGCAAGAATGCGGGTGTAGCCCACATTGGTCTCTGCCTTCTCGACTTCGACCGTCGCCCGTTCGATTTGCGATACGGAGCCGTCGACCTCGGCTGTCGCGATATCGACGGCGGCTTCCGCGTCCTGAAAGTCCGCGCCCGTTCCAGCCTGACCCTTGTGGAGTTCCCGCTGACGGGAAAGCCCGCGCTTTGCCTTTTCCAGTTGATACTGACGTGAGCGGGCCGTGGCGCGCGCTTCCGATAGCGACGCCTTTGCCTGTCGCAACTCGTTCTGCTGTTGCAGAGAGTCGATTTCGGCAATCAGATCGCCAGCCTTAACCTCCTCTCCGAGAGATATGTGGACAGCTTTCAACTGGCCTGTGACCTGCGCGCCAACCTGTACTGTTCGGGACGGTTCCAGAATACCATTGGCGTTGACTGTTTCGGTGAGCGCGCCACGTGTCACACGAGCCGTCAGGAGATTGTCCTCGGCTGCCGAGCGGTCGTGCAGGGACCACCATGCAAACGTGCCGATGGTCAGCACTGTGATGATTGTCACGATCTTCGTCTTCGGGGTCATATGAATAAGCTTTCGGCAAAATTGGCCCATGGCTGCGACGAGGCCGTCGCTGTGCCTGGTTCATTCGGAATCTGAATTAGGGGGTATGGGTTGGTTACAAAGGCGTCATGGATTGGGTCTGTCCGTGATTGCCTGCGGGAAGCTTAGACGGAAGCATGCTCCTTCTCCAGTATCAGGCCGAACCTCTGCGTGTCCGCCATGCAACCGCATGACCTTCTGGACAAGATCGAGCCCCAGGCCCACACCTCGACCGTCTTGCCGGAGGCGGTGAAAGGCCTCGAAGATGTGTTCGTGCTCAGCTTCAGGAATGCCCTTGCCCTGATCGCACACCTCGATCCAGCCGCTGGCGGAGATACGAACGGTGATCGCCCCTTGGCGGCCGCCATAATTGATTGCGTTCTGCACAAGGTTCGTCAGCGCGCGCTCGATGGCGGTCTGGTCGCCCTGAACAGTAACGACGTCTGCTTCTGGCTCGAACAGCATCTCGTAGCCGGCACCGAATGCCAGCGGGGCAAGGTCGAGTACGACGCGTTCGCCAAGCTTGACCAGATCGACTGGTGTAAACGACACAGTCTGCTGATCGAGGCGTTGCAAGTCGAGAAGCTGGCCAGTCAGCGCGGTTAACCGCGCGGCATCTTCTAAAAGGCGGCTTTTAAGTGGGCCGGAAGGCAGCCCGGAAAGACGCGTCGTCAGGATTGCAATCGGTGTGCGCAGTTCATGCGCCGCATCGGTTAGAAACCGGCGATGTCCTTCATATCCTTTGTCGAGCCTCGACAAGGCCTCGTTGACCGCGCTTACGAAGGGAAGGATTTCAAGCGGTACATCACTGACCGACAGACGCGTGCCACTGCGATCGATATCGATCTTTTTGGTTTCCTCGGCAGCATAGTCAAGACCTTTGAGAGCCCGGCGGACGACGAAGGGTATGACGAGGAGCGTCGCCAATGACATGGTCAAAGTCAGCAGCGCCATCAGCATGAGTGCTGTCTGGCTCGATTGCAATATCTGCGCAACGGTGACGTGGCTTTGTGTTCCCGACATGATCTTCACCAGGCCTGCCGCCGTCTCCTTCCACTGCACCGTTGCAATGGGTGGCAAGTCTTTCCCAAAATCCTGCAACAGATCCGCATAGGCAATAATATCGAGTGCGGGGATGGCTCTCAGCACTTTTTCAGGAACGTTACCTTCGATGAGTTGCTGTCCTGAAACGTCGCGAACCAGGAACCACAGATCCGGCGTGTCAGACCTCAGTTGCACCAGTTCGGGCGTCAGCGCCACGAACAGCCGTCCGTCCGGGCCATGCCGCAGGGCATCGCTGACAACGTCTGGCGTGGTGTTCTGATTGACACCGCTGTTGATCACTCCAAAATACCAAAGCATACCGAACGTTGCGAACATGCCTGTAAATATCAACGCGAGCATGGCTGTCTGCGCGGCTGTGATCCGGATCACGAGCCTCCACCGCAGCGAGCGGGGATTGAGTAATTTCATGGCTCTTCCCTCAAAAGGTAGCCAACACCCCGGACACCGTTGACGATGACGCCGCTGTCGGCATCCGCGAGCTTGCGACGAAGGCGGGACACCTGCGTATCGAGCGCATTGGGTTGAACCTCGTCGTCCATGGTGAACACCGCCTCCATCAATGATGAGCGCGGTACCATCCGCCCAAGTCGCCGCAGAAGCGCATCAAGGACAAGCAGCTCTCGACGGGTCAGGTCGATCGCGACCTCACCAACCCTGGCGTCGCGGTTCACGTGGTCGTAGGTGAGGCGCCCGACGGTTACAATGTCGTTCTGCACCGAGGCAGGACGGCGCATCAATGCCCGCAACCTGGCCAGGAGTTCTTCGAAGGCAAAGGGTTTGGCGAGATAATCATCCGCGCCATGGTCCAGGCCCTCGACACGATCAGCTATCTCTCCGCGCGCTGTGAGGACGAGAACGGGTACAAGGTTTCCTTTTGCACGCAGTTTGGGAACAAGAGACAAGCCCTCGCCATCGGGAAGTTGCCTGTCGAGAATGAGCACATCGTGTAGGCCGGGTTCGGCCATGATTTCCGCATCGGCAAGATTTGATGCATGGTCGAGGATCATGCCGCTGCGGGCAAGCGCATCGCGCAATGCCGACGCCATTTCAGGCTCGTCTTCCACCAGCATCACTCTCACATCGACATCCTTAAAACCAGGTTTGATGGGGAGGGTGCCTACAGGGACTACATGTCGGCAACCTTGCACGGAAAAGAAAAACACCCTGATTTCTAATATAACGCAATGTTTTTTCGCGACAGGCTGCCGACATGTAGTGGTGGCATCTGTCCAGCCTGAAGCATCCACTTTTTTTCGCCCGACCCGTTTCAGGACACACACATGCCTTCGATCAAACGACCAAACAGCACCAGCTCTTTTCTTATTCAACCGATTGGGGACCACAATGTCGGTCTCTGACGTGATGGTATTCCTGCGCCAATGGCTGCGCAATCCACGCGGTGTTGCTGCTGTCGCACCTTCCGGCAAAGCTCTTGCGTCACTGATTACGCGGGAGATCTCACCTCGTACGGGGAGGGTGCTCGAGCTTGGTCCCGGAACAGGCGTCTTCACGCAGGCACTGATCTCGCGGGGAGTCCATGAAGAGAACCTGACACTTGTTGAATGCTGTGCAGAGTTTGCAGATCTTTTGGAAAGACGGTTCCCGAGTGCGCAGGTCGTTCAAATGGATGCGGAGCGGCTTGGTGCATCTCCCCTTCTACAACACACACGGATTGGCGCGGTTGTTTGCGGACTTGGTTTGCTGAACATGCCGCAACACAAGGTGACAAACATCATGAAGGGTGCATTTTCCTGCTTGCGAACAGGCGGTGCGCTGTTCCTGTTCACCTATGGCCCCACATGTCCCGTAAGCCGGACAGTGCTTTCAGAACTGGGCCTTCAGGCCAAGCGCGTCGGCCGCGCCTACATCAATTTCCCTCCTGCTGCTGTCTACCGCATCACCCGGTCCGCCTGAAAGGTCGTCTGTCCATGAGTTTTCCAGATTTGTTACCGGTCGTTGTCGGCATGGGAATTACGGGCATGTTTGCGGCATCTGCGTTCGAAAAAATCGTGCCGATCATACCGTCTTATCTCATGCTTCTGCTTTTTGGCTCAGCCAGCATGACCGTACGTGAACTGGCGTTGACTATTTTCGCCACGTCCGCAGGCTCCGTGATCGGGACCGCCTGTGTCTATGGTCTTGGACGGGCACTGGGAGAGAGCCGCGTCCGGCGCGTGGTCGAAAAATACGGCAAGTACGTCCTCTGTCCGCCGGAAAGGTATCGGCGAATGGCAATTTCCTACCGTCGAAACCATTTTGTTGTATCTCTGTTCGGGCAGATGATCCCTGTCGCCCGGCTGTATCTTTCTGTACCTGCTGGCGTTCTCAGACTGCAGGCAAGCCGATTTTTGACAGCTTCTGCGATAGGCATTGCCGCATACAACACGATCTTCCTTACGACGGGCTTCGTGTTGCGGAAAGAGACGCATGATCCAGTCGCCACAGGTGTTCTTCTCTCCGCTGGCCTTATCGCGGTAGAATTAGCAGCCGCTGGCACTGCTAAATTGATATTCTTCCGAGGCCGGACGAGCTAGTTATCAATCATGTATAGACGGCTGCGATTAATGCTCATGGCCCTCACTACGAAACGTGTTCGAGAGCATAGATAGCCTTGCCCAACGTAGGCTCCAAGGACGGGACCTGAACTTTGATTCGAGTGGGGTCATACGGCCAAAGCATTGACTCCATATCCCATCGGACAACCGCCTGTATTCCTTCCAGAGCAAACCGCAAGATCATGATCCCGCGCTGTACAAAAAGCGCCACAAGATTGAAAACATGTTCGGCAGGCTCAAAGACTGGCGCCGAATTCACACCAGATATGATCGCTGCGCACACACTTTCTTCTCAAGCATAAACATCGCAGCCACCGTCATATTCTGGCTTTGATTTGACGGGTCCTGAGCCTAATCGAGGCCGAAGCTCACAATGGTTCCCCAAAGTCCAATATTCAGCAATTGCTAACACAGCTACCGTGCATTTAGAGGCGGCAAGCACTCGAAGTACATCCGAACAAATACAGATCAACTAAACGTCAGTTTGCTTTCGCTGTATCTCTAAAGTTCAAATTGAGGACGAGATCCATGCTGAAATATAGCCGTTTTTTTTCAATGGCAATGTCGTTGACAGCGCTGGTATCGCTCAGCCCGCTTGCTGCGATCGCGCAAGCGACCGATGCACCGGCTCAGGAAGCAAAAGGCTGGAACCGCACGGTCAGGGCTGCAGATTACCTTGAACCCCAGATACCGCATCCGGCACAGCAACAATCGGCCTTGGAAAGGTTGAGGGAGTTCGAAGTGAAGACCGGGCGCAAGCCGAATATCCTCATCCTGCTTGTAGACGATATGGGATATGGCGATCCGGGCGCGTATGGCGGCGGCGCGATGCTTGGTGCTCCTACGCCGAATATCGATCACCTGGCCACTGAGGGGCTAAAGTTGACCTCTGCCTATGCGACCCCGGTCTGCACACCCTCGCGTGCGGCCCTGATGACGGGTCGTATTCCGGCACGAAGCGGTCTCACGCGTCCGCTGCTTGCCAGCGATCACCCCACGAAGAATCCATGGGCGGATGAAGTGTCTGCGGCGAAACTGCTGAGCGACAATGGTTATGTAACCGCGCTCTCCGGAAAATGGCATATTGGCGAAGGCAAAGGCATGCAGCCTCAGGATGTAGGCTATGATGAATTTTACGGCTTCCTGTCCGTCGTCAGCGAATATACGCAGTACATGGACAGCAGGAAATATTCGCAGCTCGTCCTAGACCCGGAGCGTCTGGCGACATTTAGAGGCCTCAGCGAATACAACGGCATAGTCGAGGGCAAAAAGGGCGGCGATCTGAAAATGGTCTATCCGCTTGAAACACCCAAACAGATGGGAAACGTTGATCAGGACTTCGCTAACTGGTCTGTCGATTTCATCAAGCGCGCTGGCGAGGCCAAAAAGCCATTCTATCTGATCCACGCATTCGCCAAAGTCCACTTCGACAACTATGCAGGTGACGGCTATGAGGGGCGTAGCCCAGCCAAGTTGCCGTACCGAGATGCGGTGGTCGAAGTCGATGATATTGTCGGACGTCTCGTAAAGACCCTCGAAGAAACCGGTCAGGCTGACGATACCTTCGTCTTCTTCACATCCGACAACGGTCCAGAGGAAGATAGCTATCCGGACTCGGGTTTCACCCCCTTCCGCTCCGGCAAGGGTACGACCTGGGAAGGCGGCGTTCGCGTTCCGGCAATCGCCTACTGGCCGGGCATGATCAAGCCCGGACGGATCAGCGATGGGCTTTTCGATCTCATGGATCTGTTCAATACCTCGCTCTCGATCGCGGGTATAAATGACAAAATCCCAACTGAACGCTACATCGATGGCGTCGACCAGACTGGGTTCCTGCTCACCGACGAGGGCGAGACGACGCGGCAGACGGTGTTCTCTTACAATCAAGCTGAATTCTCGGCGATGCGCTGGGAAAATTTCAAAAGCTATTTCAAAGTCATGCTGTACGAGCAGCCCTTCTCCAACATCAGCATGTCAACCTTCGTGCCGGTCGGTGTTTCTCCCTGGGTCTTCGATATCTATCGCGATCCCAAGGAGCGCATCACCAGAAGCAATGGCGATTATGAGTGGATTTATGGTGCGGTTCTGGAATTACAGGGCGCTCATGCTGCGACCTTTGCCAAATATCCGAAAAAGGACATCGGGCTGGGAGTTGGCGGCGGCGGTGATCCAAGGTAGTTGATAGGGAATACACCAATAGGCTGTAAAGCTATCGGCGGCTGCCGTGACAATGTTGTTGGGGACAACACTCGGGAGCCGCCAGCGCCACTAAAATACAAGCGGCCCGTGGAGACAGGTTCTCTGATATCTATTGCACTGATGTCGAGACGAATGGCCGCTTCCGGAATCCGCCCAAAGCGGTCAATTGAAATTTCCGAAGTCACGCCTTGTGGTCAACCTTTATAACCCAACCTGCCGATGACGACGTTCCCCTAAGTCCAATATCCGTATTTCGGAAAAGATCTATTCTCCCTTGAAGGAGGTTTTCCAAATCCGTTTGTGCCCTGCGTCGGATGAACTTCTGGGGCGAAGTCTTGCGATAGCTCGGAACACATCGGTTTGTACTTTTCCGTCAGTAGCGATTTGGTATCGGCACTCGCTGGGGCAAGAAATGTGCATTCTCTATCTATTACAGCCGCGAATATTTGACGCAGAACACAAGGATTTCCAATCGGTGTACGTGGGCCTTCTGATTGCGATCCATCAATATCGACGCTGATTGTTCCGGGGTAACCTTGCAAGGAAGAACTATAGCGACGTTAAAACGGGAGTTGAAAATGAATGACGACAAACAGCTTATCCTAAGCAGACGCAATATCCTTCTCGGTGGCACCACACTCGTTGTGGCAGCGATGAGTGTGGTAAGCAATACGCAGCACGCTCAAGCTCAAGCTCAACAGCAAACGACTACGCAGCCAGCAGCATCCGGCCAGAAGCCCAATATCCTCGTGATTTTCACGGACGATGTCGGTCAAACCAACGTCAGTTTGTATAGTCGCGGGTTGATGGGTTACCGCACGCCCAATATTGACCGTATCGGCAAGGAAGGTGCTATCCTGACGGACTACTACGGCGAACAATCGTGTACTGCTGGACGAGCCGCGTTCATCACAGGGCAATATGCCGTGCGTGTCGGCTTGCCAAAAGTGGGTCTTGTCGGATCACCGCAAGGTCTTTCCGAAAAGGACGTGACAATTGCCCAACTTATGAAACCGCTGGGCTATGCAACCGGGCAGTTCGGCAAAAACCATCTTGGCGATCGCAATGAGTTTTTGCCGACCGTGCATGGATTCGACGAGTTTTTGGGGAACCTCTACCATCTCAACACCCACACCGAAATGTTCGATGAGGACTATCCGAAGAACAACAGCGATTTCATCACAAAATATGGTCCGCGCGGAGTGATCCATTCCTTCGCGAGCGATAAGGATGATCCGACTACAGACCCGCGGTTCGGACGTGTTGGCAAGCAGACGGTCGAGGATACGGGTCCGCTTACCATCGAGCGCATCAAGGGTATCGATCGGGAATATGTGGACGGCGCGAAGCGTTTCATCACCAAGGCCAAAGATGACAACAAGCCGTTCTTCACATGGTTTGCCGCGTCGCGTATGCATTTTCCAACCAAACTTTCGGATGAAGCAGAAGGCAAGACTGGGCAGGGTATCTTTGCTGATGGCATGGTTGAGCATGATGGACACGTCGGCGAATTGCTGAAATTGCTCGACGATCTTGGCATCGCCGACAACACAATCGTCCTTTGGACGAGCGACAACGGACCAATGACCATGAATTGGCCCGATGGCGGTATGGACCCGTTCAAGTCGGAGAAAGCCACCAACTGGGAGGGCGCCTTCCGCGTACCCTGCGTGATCCGCTGGCCAGGCGTTATCCAGCCCGGCTCCGAACTCAATGGCATCATATCGCATCACGATTGGATGCCAACCTTCTACGCGGCGATCACAGGGTCTGACATCAAGGCAGAGTTGCTCAAGGGCAAGGAAGTCGCTGGCACGACCTATAAAGTCCATCTCGATGGCTACAATATACTCTCTTACCTCAAGGGAGAGGATCAGAAGGCCCCTCGCGAAGAATTCCTGTATTTCGGAGACGATACGTCGCTACTTGCGCTTCGCTGGAATGACTGGAAGTTCACCTTCGCAGAACAACGCGCAAAACCTGGAACCTGGGATTTGTGGCGAGACCCGTTCGTTCAATTGCGTGTGCCGCGCATTGAGAACCTAAGGCGCGATCCGTTCGAACGAGCAATGACAGAAAGCACAACTTACGCAATGTGGGTGCAGGAGAAGCAGTTCATGCTTGTTCCCGCCAGCCAGTATGTTGCCCGTGCGATTTCGTCCTTCGTAGAGTTTCCACCACGCGGGCTCCCGGCAAACTACTCGTTATCGGAAGCGCTCAAGTCAATGGAGAACGCTACGAACCCATAGTATGATCGCTGCGGTCACGCATTCTTCTCAACCATATGCATCGCCGCAGCCGTCATCTTCTGGCTGTAATTTAACGAGTCCTGACCCTAGGTTCCGTGACGACATCACGGCAGAGCTCTTCGTAGATGATCCGATGGGTCTCGGCTCGGTCGGACGCATCCGGGACGAGATGAGAAAGACCCGCCGCTTTCAGCCGGTCTACATAGAATGATTGCTCCATTGTGAATGCAGTGGCCATGAGGCCAGGCGTTCGCAAATCTTGCTCCTTGATGCGCGAGGCGGTCGCGTCTGCAATATGCAGCAAGAGAATAGAGACGCCCTTCATCATTGCATCAGCAAGCTTGTGCATCGTGTTTGTCGCGTAAGCCCACGGTGAGGGCCGTCTTGCGAGGTTGATGCGAACATCGGAAGTCCTAGTGCAAACACTAGGAGTAGTCCTATGACCAAGCATCCGATTGAAGTGATCACGTCTGTCGAGCGCCGTCGGCGCTGGTCTCGCGAGGACAAAGAGCGGCTGGTTGCAGCCTGCCTTGAGCCTGGTGCGGTTCTTTCCGAGATTGCCCGTGCGGCCGGCATCCACGTTAGCCAGCTCTTTCGGTGGCGCAAGGAACTCTGCCGGATCGAGGAGCCGTCGAAGCAGGTATCGAGCACCTTGGTGCCCGTGATCGTTTCGGAGGCCGCGCCGGCAGCCCAGCCCGCCGCCTTAGAAGCGCCAGCCCCATCGCAACCCCGTCGGAAGCGTAGCGATGTGACGATTGAGCTGGGCCGCGATCGCCGTGTCCGCGTGGACAGCGACATAGACGCGGAGGCGCTTGGCCGCATTCTCGATTGTGTGCTGGGGCGACGATGATCCCTGTTCCTGCTAGTGTGAAGGTCTGGTTGGCAACCGGCCATACGGACATGCGCAAAGGCTTTCCCGGTTTGTCGCTGATGGTGCAAGAGACGCTGAAGCGCGATCCGATGTGCGGGCATCTGTTCGTCTTCCGGGGTCGTGGCGGCGGCCTGATCAAGGTCATCTGGCATGATGGCCAGGGAGCATGCCTGTTCACGAAGAAGCTGGAACGGGGACGCTTCATATGGCCGTCGGCGGCCGATGGGACGGTCGTGATTACGCCGGCGCAGCTCAGTTATTTGCTGGAAGGTATCGACTGGCGGATGCCAAAAAAAACGTGGAGACCGACCTCAGCCGGATGAGCAAAAACGCTGGAATCGCTGGATAGAATATGATTCCATCAGTCCATGAACGATACGGCCGAACAGCTTCCCGACGATCTTGCCAGCGCACTTGCGGCCCTGGCGGCGGAGCGTGCCCGGCGTGTTGCTGCCGAGGTAGAAGCAGCGACTGCCAAGGCAGAAGCCGCCAGTGCAAAGGCGCTCGTGTCGCACTCCGAGGCGCTGATCGCGCGGTTGAAGCTGGAGATCGAGAAAGTCCGCCGGGAGCTTTATGGCAGTCGCTCCGAGCGCAAAGCGCGGCTTCTCGAACAGATGGAACTGCAGCTCGAGGAACTGGAGGCTGATGCTGGCGAAGACGAGCTCGCGGCGGAGATGGTTGCCAAGGGCTCGACCGTTAGGGTCTTCGAGCGCAAGCGTCCGTCACGCAAGCCGTTTCCCGAGCATCTGCCACGCGAACGTGTCGTCATTGCTGCCCCAACAAACTGTTCCTGCTGCGGCTCGGCCAAGCTTTCGAAGCTCGGTGAGGATATCACAGAGACGCTGGAGGTCATCCCGCGTCAGTGGAAAGTCATTCAGACCGTGCGGGAGAAGTTCTCCTGCCGCGAATGCGAGAAGATCACGCAGCCGCCAGCACCCTTCCACGTGACGCCGCGCGGCTTTGCCGGCCCGAACCTTCTGGCGATGATCCTGTTCGAGAAGTTCGCCCAGCATCAGCCGCTCAATCGCCAAAGCGAGCGCTATGCCCGAGAGGGGATCGACCTCAGCCTGTCGACGCTTGCCGATCAGGTCGGCGCGTGCGCCGCGGCCCTGAAGCCAATCCATTCGTTGATCGAGGCCCATGTCCTGGCCGCCGAGCGACTGCATGGCGACGACACGACCGTACCGATCCTGGCGAAGGGAAAGACCGATACGGGCCGCATCTGGACCTATGTCCGGGATGACCGGCCGTTTGGCGGGCTGTCACCGCCAGCAGCTCTGTTCTACGCGTCGCGAGACCGGCGACAAGAGCATCCCGTACGCCACCTGAAGGCCTTCTATGGCATTCTGCAGGCGGATGCTTATGGCGGCTACAATCCGCTGTTCAAGGTAGATCGCGATCCCGCGCCTCTGCGCCAAGCACTCTGCTGGGCACATTCACGCCGAAAGTTCTTCGTGCTGGCCGACATCGCCGCGAACGCCAAACGTGGCAGCAAAGCTGCGCCGATCTCGCCAATGGCATTAGAGGCCGTCAAACAGATCGATGCCCTGTTCGATATCGAACGGGAGATCAACGGTCTTGCCGCCGAGCAGCGTCTGGAGCGCCGCCGCAAAGACAGCCAGCCACTCGTAGAAGAGCTGCATGACTGGCTCCAAACCGAGCGGGCAAAATTGTCGCGCAGTTCTCCCGTCGCCGAGGCGATAGATTACATGCTCAAGCGATGGGATGGCTTTACGTCATTCCTCGATGACGGTCGGATTTGCCTGGCGAACAATGCTGCCGAACGAGCGCTCAGAGGCTTTGCACTCGGCAGGAAGTCATGGCTGTTTGCCGGATCGGATCGTGGTGCTGAACGTGCGGCGTTCATGGCGACACTGATCATGAGCGCCAAGCTCAATGACATCGACCCGCAGGCCTGGCTTGCAGACGTCCTCGCCAACATTGCGGACACGCCGATCAGAAGGCTTGAGCAACTCCTGCCGTGGAACTGGACACCCAAGACGCTGAGTGCTCAGGCGGCCTGACCTGCGGCCTTCGCCGGATGCTTACTTTGTCGCAAGGATTATGAAATCTGCACCGCCTCGCTCTAAGGCTTTCGCCTCGCGGTTCAGAATATCGCCCGCATCGTCCCATCTTCCCGACGCCGGAGGGTCTCTATCGTCGCAAAATCAAGCGAACGGATGAGCAATTCGGGCGAGTGAAGCCCTCCGAGACGGTCTCGCGTTATCCGGCAAAGCTCGCGATAATAGATCTGCGTGGAGGCAGCGGACATGCCGCCGATTATCCCGATGGTCTTCATGCTGATCCTATCACACCCAATGTCGTCAACTAATTCCATTATGTCTGCACCCGAACTCTCGTGTAGTCGATTCGGATTCTTTCGACATGATGGCTCCGAGACTTGAGATCTCTTTGCTGTTAAATTTCGGCCATATTTGGAAGCAACCGCTGACAGGAGACGACCAATGTTTACCCACATAATGATTGGCAGCAATGATCTGGAGAGATCGAAAGCCTTCTACGACGCCACTTTCTCTGCCCTTGGCGGCGGGCTAGGTGAAATCGATGCCAGAAGGAGGCTTGTCTACATACAAGGTGGAAGCCGCCTGATGGTAACAACGCCGATTGATGGGAAACCAGCGACGGTCGCCAACGGTGGAACGATCGGTCTTGTCGCTCCAAGTCCAGAGCATGTGAAAGCATGGCACGACGCTGGGACAAGCCACGGAGGAAAGTCGATCGAGACACCGCCTTCAGAGCGCCCGAATGGCTCATTTGTCGCCTATCTCCGCGATCCGGATGGAAACAAGCTGACCGCGCGCACGCTACCGTCGGCTTGAGTTGGCCATGCACGGCAAGGTCTCGTTATAGATGGAGGCTGTCTGGAGTAACGGATGCCGAAGCGTCGTGAGAAGTCGGACCTGCCCACGAAAATTTGTCCGGTCTACAACAGGTCATTCTCATGGAGAAAGAAGTGGGAGAAAACCTGGGACAACGTGAAGTTCTGCTCCCAACGATGTCGAGAGACGAAAGAAAGATCGTAAGGCGATCGAGCCGTCGTTAGCTCGGGCATAGACGTAACTGCTCTATATGAGAGGATTAAAAATGGCCGAAGATGCAGGCGTGATAGCTGTGGACCACACGGGATTCTCGGTCGCCTCGTTGGAGGAGGCGATCCAGTTCTGGACTGAGGCGATGGGTTTCGACCTTGCTCGCCGAGGAGAGATGGGCGGAGAGTTCCTACGGGAGGCCACGGGGGTTGACGATCCGCGCTGCCGAATGGCACTGGTGACGGCTCCAAACGGCTACCCTATCGAGCTTCTCGAGTATTCGGCAGGCCGTACGCTGGGCCAGACACCTCAGAGCGCGGGTGCGATCGGCGTCGCGCACATCGCCTTTACGGTTACGGATATCCGCAGGGCGATCGCGCGGGTCGAGACGGCGGGGTGGGCAGTGAAAGGTTCGCCGCAGCCGATACCAGCCGGCCCCCGATGCGGAACAATGGTCGCGTACATCTCAGGCCCTGATGGTATCACGATAGAGCTGATGCAGCCGCCTGTTCAACAATCTCTCGTCGTGTAACGCCGCTTAGGTCCGTGAAAACCTTGTGTAGGTCTTGGTTTATGGACCAAGCGCCAAAGATCGTCTCAAAACTGCGAAGTCCATGGCCGGATTGCGCCGGAAGCAGACTTTGCGAGTGCCGCAAAACTCCGTATTCTGCAACGTCACAAATGTCGGAAAAAGAAGTGTCGCTGTAATTGTGATTTTAGCACGTTGCAAAAATTAGGATCCAATTGACGCAGAAATCGGTATAAGGAAGCCGCACGATGATAGCATATGACATCGAGATGCTCCCGCGTCCGGCGGATCGCGGGCCTGACTGCCACGGATGGGTGTTCGGCCTGCCACCCGGTATCACACCGGAGCGATGGCCGCTCGATCCGAACAATGGCTACCCGCTGATGCACGGCTTTACCTTATTGCTGCCGGAAGATTATCGCGTTCATGGATCAGAAATAGTAGCCTTGAGCTTCTTTGCTACGGCTCCCGATCATTGCGACGGGGCATTTTTCGAAGTCAAAAGTGCACGCGCTAAGGTCGAGGCCATCCAGGGTCATCCCCGGCTTCATCGCATGCAGGACATTCTCGGGTGCGAATATGCACTGATCCTGCTGACGCAAGCCGAATTTGACGGCCCTCTCTGTCAGCCGCCGGGATCTCAAATCGAGACCGACCGAAAGCCGAATTGGATGACCCTAGGCGCGGCCGCATCGCATTGGAAAATGATCGGCCTGGATGAGACCGTGCAAGATAACTACCTCAAGCGGATCCTCGGCGAGAAACCGCCACGCGATGTGATGTATAATCGGGCCATTCGCTGGATACCGCGTAAGAGCGATCTCAATGCCGGAGTGCCGCCGCGCGAGGATTGGGAAAACGACAACTCGGCTATCAGTCGTATTTTTACTGGGCCGAGGATCCGGTGGAGATCGCAACCGACACCGAGGAAGGACGCCAACGCGTGCAAGACGCATTTCGGATACACGATTGGGCGAAGGACCATAAAGACGCGCATATCGGCGGCACGATGCGGCCGGCGCAGAACATCCCCGCGTTCAGCCCATACTACGTCGAATTTGATGAGTATTTCGGCGGGTACAATTTTGGCGGAGGCAATGCACAACTCGATTTCTGCGACATGAAGTTCGATTGGGCTTGTGGCTGACGGGCCAGCGTAGCTGCGCCATCGAAATGCCTAGTTGAACTTTTGCTCGAAACAACTCATTTGTCTGCTTTAGCCCAACTGCTGCCTTGGCAGCGTTGCGCCAACAGCGGGCGTCTTCAGCCATCGGTAACACCAACGACGCTGTCATTCTGTCAAATTCCATGAACCTTTCAGAACCCAGGAAAGGCAGGTGGAATGTCTTCTGAAGGCTGGTAAGACGAAAGGGCTGGAAGACCGGAGGCAAGAGTAATGACCAGAGAAGAGATGCTTACCTATTCTCAAGCGGTGTGCGATGGCCTTCGTGAGGACGAAGACGGTGTGCGGCGTGAGGTTCTCACACACGCGGGAAGCCGATGGTCGCTCGGCGTCATACATACACTCGGTGTCTATGGCAGGCTCCGGCACGCAGATATCGGAAAACGAATGCACGGCGTCACGCAGCGAATGCTCACCCGAACGCTCCGCCAACTTGAAAGAGATGGTCTCGTCACTCGCCACGATCTCGTTGAGATGCCGCCTCGGGTTGAATACGAACTGACAGAACTAGGGATGGGTCTTCTCATCCGAATGGTTCCGCTGTGGACATGGGTCGTGGAGAATTCCGGCGAGTTTCGCAAGGCACGCGAGGATTACGATTCCTGCCCGCCAGAAAAACCTTCCTGGCAGACATTTTGACGAACAAGCGTTGCGTCGAAATGGAGGAAAGCACGCCCGCATTCTAGCGCATGCGGATCGTAGCGTGACTTTGGGGCATTCTCGGACCACGCTCCCAAATCACTGTTTCCTGTCCACGATGCCTGCGGGCGATCTCACTTACCGCTAAGATTCGCCTCGATCCAATCGGACACAGCCGTCACTTTGACGCCTTGGCTTACGTTGAACGTGTTGGCTTTGTCCCACGCCATGCCGCGCCCAATACCAAAGGCTGCTCGGTACTTGCGCATCATGTTCTGGGGGTCGTTTGCTAATTCCTCCATCAGAACCGGGACAGTCCATTCGGACCGGCTGAAGGGCCGGTTCAAACCTACTTCCAGCTTGTCGGCGAGTTCACCGTAGGTGATCGTATCCCCGGCAAGGAAGACGATCTCGTTGCTAATGGTCGGCTCGTAGAAGACGATTTCAGCGGTGAGAGCACCAATGTCGTCGGGTGTGGTCAGCGTGACAGCAGTGTCGTAACTGCCGAGGGCGTTGACTGCGTTCTTTTCCAGATCAACGACGCCGAAATCCGGTTCGAAGAGATAGCTCATGAACATGCCGGTGGAGATGATGACCCACTCAGTCTTGCTCTGGGAGCGAAGGAGTTCCCGGACATCAAGCTGAGCGTCGAAAATGTCCTGCGGGCCGCCGCGACCAATCGCTTCGAAATCGACGCCGAATTGCCAAGGGAAATAGCGTGGAATACCGGACTGCAACGCCGCCTTGGCAAGCTTCATCGGTGTATTAATCCCAGCCGCATAGCCAGCGCAGCCGATGACGGTGTCGTACCTCGAGAAAAGAGACGCCAGTTCGTCGATTGAGCTCTTCACCAAATCACCTTCGACGATCTCGATACCAAGGTCTCCGATTTCAGCGATGTCGCGCTGCTTCGCCGGCATATCCGATACAACGGCACTGGCGCGCAGAAAAACGCTGATCTTCGCGCCCTCGACGTCCTTGGCGCGAAGAGCCAGGTTGCGCAGAACGGGCATGCCGAGTTCCCCGGCCCCGAGGATAAGAATGTTCCGAGACTTCACGGTGGAGGCTGTTGTGTTCATCGATTTGAATCCTTCAAAATCCTGTGTTGCCGCTATTTGGCAAGTCAGGCCAACGAAGAAAAGAAGGTACACGGATGATACTGCAGCGAATCAGAAGAACGGCAATGCCATAATCGGCTGTCCGCTTTGGGCCGAGTGGTGTCTTCCGCTCTCCAGCCAAAGTGGACGTTTGAGCGATGGCAACCAACCGACCTGTAGATGCTTAGGATATCACGCACGTGTCGCTCCAGTCGAGGGATCGACCATCGGCGGATCGAATAATGAGCCGTGCGATTGGTGTTCCGGTCTCTTGATCCACCAGTGATGAGCGTTCCTCGCCCTCGGTGAACAGGAATTCTTCGCCCCACTGGCGTAGTGCAACGATGACAGGGAACAGCCCGCGCCCCTTTGCAGTAAGGACATACTCGCGGTACGCAGTTCCATCCGATGCTGGTGCGGTTTCAAATATTCCCCGCCTTACCAGATCACCAAGCCGAGTAGCCAATACGCCCCTGCTGATGCCCAGCCCGTTCTGGAACTCACCGAACCGGCGCTTGCCATCGAAAGCATCGCGGATGATCAGAAGCGACCACCAGTCTCCGATTGCATCGAGAGAACGCGCCACCGGACAACCGGAATTCCACAGGCTCACACGTTTCACCATCAGTCATATCCCCCATCCTTCAAAATCTGGTTCTATCTTAGAACTAGAAATGCGGTGCGCCAAGTGGTCTGGGAGTGGACCGAAAACACGATCACGAGGGCCACCAAATGGAAAAGACAACAAGCAATGCTGCGCCAGAAGTGGCGGTGCAGGGATTGTCGGGAGTGCAGACCCTGATCGTTGCCTCCGCAGCCGGTCTGAGCGTCGCGAACATTTATTACGCACAGCCTTTGCTTGACCTGATGGCGCATGATCTTGGAATACTGCCAGCCACCGGCGGCCTCATCGTGATGGTGACGCAGGTCGGTTATGGGTTGGGGTTGATCTTCGTCGTGCCGATTGGCGATCTCATCGACCGCCGTAAGCTTATCATCGTTCAGGGATTGTTATTGGGGATCGCTCTTGTGATCGTCGGGGCGGCAGAAACGAGCGCGATGTTGCTGGCAGGCATGGGTGCGGTCGGCTTGTCGGCTGTTCTTGTACAGACACTTGTCGCTCAGGCGGCGGCCTTAGCCACTCCGGCCCAGCGGGGTAGGGTCGTTGGCACGGTTACCAGCGGAATCGTAACAGGCATCCTCGCCGCGCGATCATTTGCGGGAGCAATTGCAGATATCGGCGGATGGCGGGCGGTGTATTTGATCTCTGCACTTATCACACTTGTGATGGTCATCGTTCTCATGTCAATGCTGCCGCGCCAATCTGCGAAACGGAATAAGGAGACGTATTCCCACGCTCTACTCTCCATTCCAACCATGTTTCTCCGGGAGCGGAGCTTGCTGTATCGAGGCGTGCTTGCACTTTTGATCTTTGCTGCCTTCAGCACGTTCTGGACCGCGCTTGTCCTTCCGCTCAGCACCCCGCCATTTTCCTATTCACACACGAGGATCGGCCTGTTTGGACTGGTTGGACTGACGGGAGCGATTGCCGCGACATGCGCGGGAAGACTTGCGGATGGAGGTTACGGTCGATGGACGACAGGGTTTTCTCTGGCGATCTTGCTGTCATCCTGGGGACTGATCGCTCTCCTTCCGGTCTCGATGGTGATGCTGCTTGTAGGCGTCGTCTTGATGGACCTGGCGGTACAGGCCGTCCACGTCACTAATCTCAGCGCCATCGTGGCTTTCAACCCGCAAAAAAGCGGTCGGTTGATTGGAGGCTACATGGTCTTCTACTCGGTTGGTAGCGCCATCGGCGCTATTGCTGCCACGACAACCTACGCGTGGTTTGGCTGGATGGGGATTTCTCTCCTCGGGGCCACGTTCAGTGCAATTGCCCTAGCATTTTGGATCAAAAGCGAAATGTTAGTGAGGACCAATTAATCACCACGCTTTATCTAGTATTCTCGTCAATGACCGCTTTTGGCGGATACCGTTGGAAAAGGGGCGTGCTAATCTTGCTCCGACGCTTCCGTTGTCGGGGGCGTGTCGAGATGTATTTACTTTCACGCCGGTTCTGGCGTTGGTGCCGGGATCAGCTTTGCGAGTTTCCGGAGATTTTGGGCTGCGGCTGCGAGGTGGAACTCATCACGCGCTCCGTTCGGCCCTCTTAATCGCAGACGATCCAGTCTGAGGATGCGTTTAAGGTGGGCAAAAAGCATCTCGACCTTTTTCCTCTGATGCCGCGACGTAACATAGGCTTCGGTCTTGGCGATATCGCGGGCCATGTCGCGAGCGCCTTTATGGATGGAGCGTGGTATCTTGCGCGCAGGGGCGTTCGGGCAGCATCGGGGTTTTAGGGCGCAGGCATCGCAGTCGAGTTTACTGGCGCGATAACGTACCATGCCATCTTCATCCACGAGTGGACGTTCGCTTTTGTAGGTGAACTGCCGAGAGTGTAACTCCTTGCCGCCAGGGCAGGTATAGAGATCACGCTTGTGGTCGTAAGCAAAGTCGGCACGCTCGAATGTGCCATCACGCCGCTCGGACTTATCGAAGACTGGAATATGCGGCTCTATCCCGCGCTCGTGGACGAGCCAGCCCAACATCTCTGCCGAACCATAGGCGGTGTCAGCGGCCAACCGTTCCGGATAGAGACCGAAGCTATCCTGGGTACGGTCAATCATGGTGCGTGCCGCGCCGACCTCCGCCTGCCGGATCGCGCGGCTCGCCTCGACATTAACGATGACGGCATTATCCAAATCGATCAAATAGTTGGTAGCATAAGCAAAGAAGGCGTGGCCTTTCATCGCTCCGGTCCATTGAGCTGCTGGGTCCGACCTCGATACGAACTTCGGCTTTCCTTCGCTGGCCGCACCCCAGGCCGCGTCATCCAGCGTGTCGAGATATTCCTGAACCGAGCGGCGGGTCTCGGCCATGGCTTTCCAGTCGACCGCTTCCGATCCTTCCACTGACCGTTGCTTGTTGGCATCCGCCTTGATCAGGCTCGCATCGACGGCGAAGCCTTCACCGCCGACAAGGCCTTCTTCAATGCAGCGCCTCACTGTCGTCTCGAACAGTTCGCGCAACAGGTCGCTATCCCGGAAACGACCATGCCGGTTCTTGGAGAAGGTCGAATGATCTGGGATATCGCCTTCAAGGCCGAGCCTGCAGAACCGGCGATCAGCAAGGTTCAGATGTACCTCCTCACACAGCCGACGCTCCGAGCGGATGCCGAAGCAATAACCAACGATCAGCATGCGGATCATCAGCTCCGGATCAATCGAGGGCCGCCCGATCTCGCTGTAGAAAGGACGCAAGTGAGAACGAAGACCAGACAGATCAACGAAGCGGTCGATAGACCGCAGAAGATGGTTCGCCGGGACGTGGCGCTCGATGCTGAACCCGTAAAACAGCGCTTCCTGCGCTACCGTCCGCTCGCCCATCATCAGCACATCCTCCTAAATCCGTAGAAGGAGTGAATCAGAACTTCGCACCGACAGCAACGCCGACTTTTTCAACGGTATCCGCCAATTGCGGTCATTGCGCCGTTGACGGACTCCCTTATGCTGAGAGCCTGCTCGGCACCAATCATGGACGAGTCTAGCGTTGACGCCCAAAGAGAAGGAGCGGTTCGCCCTGCCAGGAAACAGCCACCCCATCATTTAGTTCGTTCACTGCGCGGTAGAGCGCCGCGAAGGGATCAGCGGAAACTTCGACAAGGAGCCGCTTTCGGATAGCTTCCCTTGCAGCGCCGGGCGTGGCGATAGAATAGCCTCCGGACTCATATGGCCACGGCTTGTTCAATGCCTCGTCCAAGCCCCATTGTTGAACGTAGGCAGCCCAGGCGGCTCGCGCTTGCCGTAAATCTGATTCGCCAACAAACCTCAACGCGTCCCGCCAGCTTGGTAAGCCTGTGGCTATAGCGACCAGCTCGTTAAAATCGGACGCAACTATCCCAAATGATCCCTCTGAGTCGATGAGAAGAATTCTACCGTCTGGCATCAGGTTGAACGTTCCGCCACTACCGTCCATTGCGAATTGCTGAGAGCCTCCGGGGGTGATTGTAAATTCGTCGCCATCTATTTGCGGCGGTTCCCCTAACTCTAGTTCAAATATCGAACCTATCTCGAGTTCGAGCGCAGTTGCCTCGATTTTTTGGATAATCTCGCTTTTTGTCATAGCTCCTCCAAATGCCGAGCCGTGCCCCATTGTCATCGCAGCGATGATACAAGAGAGCGCCAGTGCCAGTGCGTTTAGTGCTTTCATGACAACTGTTATCCCTTTTTTGTAAAAAGCTGGCACAAGCCCTGGTCCGTGAACACCATGACCGCTTCGGGCCATCAGTTGTCAGGGATGTAGTCTACCGACAAGTATGATCTATATTCAACGTGGACTTGTGTGGAGCTATCTTCGTAAAATATTCTCTAGAGGTATTTGCATGACCTATCGAGTGCAGCGGTGGATGACGCAAGACTTTGTTTTCAGCGCGCCGCATGCTTTCTTCCACGTTGTTGCGGTTGAACCCCAACGCTTCATCCTCCAGCCGAGCCCAGGCGATGAAAAGAGTCCATCGCTATTCGTTCTGGTACGCGATCAGGGCCAGCCATGGTCACTAGACGAACGCTTCCCATCCATTGCTGCTGATCTCTTTGGAGCAGACAGTCCGACCGAATGGAATCTATCGACGATTCAGCTCTTCGGCCGCGAAGGGCGATCCGGAACAGAAACTCCCTCATCCGCGGCGACTGGCGAAGAGGTCGCAGGACTCACCCTTGTGAATGGCCGAGGCAGCCGCCTTTGGGCGTTTGGTTGGCGTTCGTTAGCACGTGACCGGGATGAAACCTCAAAGGGATTCGACGCACTGATGCTAGGACTGCAATTGCGCGTCGATGAGGTTGGCGAAAAGATGCTGCTGTCGCAATTCCATCAGCAGCAAAAGATGCGGCATTCGGCCTTAGCGGCAAACGATGCCTCGGGAACGTCTATCAAGCATGGAGCCACGAGCAGCGAGTGGGACGAGCGGTTTGCGTCAGCCTTGGGCGAAAGCAAGAGGTCGCGTGTTACGCAGTTTTTCGCAGAAACTATAGCGCTGGAGGAGCAGCCATACGGCGAGCCGGTGCCTCTAGGCGCTAGCCGTATCGGTGGTGGCCCTGACCTCGTGCCAGGGACATGGCCTAGCGACGCACGCGGAATGCGCCATCCGTTTCTGATGCAGATCAATCTCGCTGAGGTGAAAGCGGCTTGCAGGACGATGGCACCTCTGCCGGATGAAGGTCTATCGTCGTTTTTCGTTCACGACGACGCTTTGCTGATCGATATCGTCTATACGCCATCCGGTTTGTCTCTTGTTCGTCATGACATGACGGAGGCTGTCATTGAAGCATCGTCTGCTGCGGTGCAGATCGCGGCAGAGCTCGATCCAGATACGCCCGTCGGGATGCTGCCGCACACGGAAGGCGATCTGGTGACGGCAGAACTCATGGCTGACGGATCTCTGAAGTTTGCCCATACATCCGACCCCGTCTGGTCTGTCGGTGAACCTGGCTGTAGCTTCGAGGCTCTCTCGGACGAACGCTGGGCAACCGCGGCGTCTGCACGTTTGCTGCCGCGCCCGACGCGAACATTCGACCGTCTGGCGGCCGAGACACATCTAGAAGAGACCGGTCTGGGTTCAATTGACGATCTGATCGAGACCTGTGAGGATTTCGAGCTTGCTGAAGCGGGTCGCCAAGCTGGTGCAGGTCAACCTCAAGTCCACCAGATGCTGGGCTACGCGACCATCCGGGGTGGCCATGACTGCCGGGTGGAGGCTGCAGAGCATGCTTTGTCCAGAGGTTGGAGCGATCTGGCTGATCCGACGGCTTGGGGTATCCTCGTGCGTTTACCGGCAGGATCGGCCACCGGACGGACATTTTGGGACGCCGACGATCTCGTCATCATGGTGCCTGTCGCGGATTTGGCAAGCAATCGATTCGACCGCTGTGTGCTCCTATCTGGTTAGGCTCTTTCGCCTTGGTATCGCCGGACTGATGACGTCATGTCCGTTCATTGTTAGAACCTGCCGCGACCGGATCACGGCGGGTGTGTCCATCGCGCAAGTTTCTGATCTGGTCGAGTATCGAAGTGGCTACGTCCGCACTGGGAGTCTCATATGAAGTTGGTCGAAACGCCGGAGTTCTCGATTGAAGCAAATCCGATGTTTGAAAATGTCCGCGTCTTTGCAGGATCCATCGGACTGCGTCATCACCCCGAGACGGCGTTCTCGTCACAGATGAGCGTGTGGTCGTCCAAGCGTGATAGAAAATCGCCCGAAAAATGGCTCGGCGAACGCCTTAAAGACGACGGCGGCAAGATCGTCGAGCGAAAGACAGCCACTTTCGCTGGCATGACGGGCGAGATGAGCAAGGTAAAGGATCGGCTTGAGGATTGGGAGACGAAGGAAAAGCGCGACTGGTACCGCCTGCGTGCACTTCTGGTGTCGGCCGATGGCTCCACATGGTACCACGCCACCGCCATGGTCAGTGCACCTGAGCTCGTCGAGATCGAGACAGATTTTGAGCGCCTGCTGGGATCCATCCGCCTCAAGCTCGAAGGCAATGCGGTGAACGAAGCAAGAGCTGTGGCGGACGCCGAGACTGCAGCCGTCCTTGAAAGACTGAAGGACAACATGGAACGGGTGTCAGCCATCCGTATCCAGCAAAGCCATGAAGAACGGCGCAGTGAAAATGCAGCCGCAGCGAAGGCACCCGTGGCCAGTATCGAGGATCGCTTCAACGAGGCAGTGGCTGACGCTGGGTTGCAGGAGAAGCGTGACGCCCTGCGTCAAATCGTAATGCCGACGGTTGCCATGGTTGAGTGTGATACCGCCGACGCCAAAATCGCTGGACTGAGCCGCATCGGCGGCGGTCCTGACCTTCCTACCGACGGAGATTGGCCACGCGACGACAACGGCTTGCACCTCAATTATCTGGCCCAGATCAATCTCGCTGACGTGCCGGATCGACCGGAAGAGCTACCGGCATCCGGGTTGATCTCCCTGTTCACGGGAACGGACTACACGGATTGGCGCGTCCTTTACACGTCAGCGGACGCAACTCTCACGTCCCATACAGTTTCGGAAGACGCGATGGACACGGCAATCTCGGCATCGCAGATGATCGTCTGGGATAGCGACCTCAAGCGCTTTGTACCGAACGGGCAGGCTGTCGACGGACTATCGGTTCGTGTTGACGAGGCCGGTCGCATGACATTCAGCCGCGACGGTGCACCTGTCAGGGCTTTTGCTTCCGAATACGAATTCAGCCGCTCGGCCCAGACGCTGCGCTTCGAACGCTCATTAAGCGCTCCCTTTGGCCAACGCGGTCCCAACAACAACCCTCGGGCCTATGCTGATATCGGCATCGAAGACCCATCTGATTTTGCCATCGCGATTAGCGACCGCTTTAAAATCGGAGATGGACCACAGCACCAGATGTTCGGCATAAGCGGCGTTCGCGACCTCCCTGCGATCCAGCAAATGGCCGCGAAACATGCAGCACAAAACGGCTGGTCTGATATGTCCGCGCCAGATGGCTGGTTTATCCTGGTCAAGCTCGCATCCGGAGGCGAAGCAGATTTTAGCTTCGGCGACCACGGTGACTACATTTTCATGGTCCATCGAAAGGACGCCGCTCAAGCGGATTTCTCGCGGGTCTACGCCTTTGTCGACTCTGGTTAAGTAAGACGGATCAGAACCGTACGCCATGGCTTAACATCCAATCGCGACATAGAAACGATAGGTCCAACGTCTCCCCTTCCGATCAAGCGTTCGGCGGTGAGCGAAACTTAGGAACAGATTCGGGATAACGGCGTCACGAAAATTCCTCGTAGAGGGTGCTGCAGGTTGCAGAGGAATGCAAAACCATATGGAGGCTTACTTGGAATACGCTCAGGCGATGGCCGACCGGATGCCGACCACGGTGACGTTGCCGGATGAATTCCTGGCACTGTTCGACTGGATGGAGACGAATAGCTTCTTCATGCGCAGCGCAGCCTACCCCGACGATCTGCTCGGCCTGCTTGGCACTGAGGATCAGTTGCAATCGGGTCAGGTTACTGCGATCCTCTTCCGTGTTGCGACGTCCGAGCAGGCACGCGAAAACGGGCAGGCATGGTTCGGTGACGTAATTCCCAACATTGAGGGCCGGTTGGTCCCCTTTGCTCGAACCGGTGGCGACGGTTCCTATGTTGCCTTCTGGCTCGACGACGAAGGCCGCAGGCAGATCGTACATCTAGGGTCCGAGGGACTGGTGTGCCTGCTCGGCCGGACGCCGCTCGACTTCTTGCGGCTTCTGGCGATCGGTTACGAGGACATCAGCGAGGACTGTCTGGGGTCGCCCGGCGAGCCCCCGGCTGATGATAACCTGAATGCGGTCTATAGAGCTTGGCTGATCGAGCGCTATGGTGTCTCGATCCCAGCCGTGGCATCCGAGATAGTGGGCGAGGTTCCAGACGAGCTCACCAAGGCGTCCGATGATCCATTCTGGCGTTGGGTGCGCAATGCCCAAGAAGAGCGGGACGGAGCCTGATCGTGTCGTGCAAAACCTGATTGGGGAGGTTGTCGCAGTTTAGCGGTATTCTTGAACGGAAAGCGCGCATTGAGCAAGTTTGCATGGAAAGAACGGGCAAAAGATGCCGAGGAGGCGCGAAGAGCTATCAAGACTTCTCCGCGAGCGCCCGAATTGATAGAACGTTTTCACAATGCGATTGAAGCGGCTTACCCTCCGGGCTTCTGGGAGCAATATGATCGGCTGAAAAACGGAGACACACGCGGTGTGGAAATGGCCATCGAGTTCCTCGAGGCCGACCCGTGGTTCTTTCGATCTGGTTATATCAAGGCGAACCTTGCGAGGTTTCTAAAGCACGTTACCTTGTCGAACCAGCAGGTTCGCCGATTGGAAAAAGTCTTGCTCAAAATCGTTGACGAAAGAAACACGCAAGAATTTCGCAATTATTCTCGTCTCGCCCGCATGATTGCGACCTCAGCGTTGATAGAAGCCCTGAAAGAACGTCTGGCTGATGAAAGACTCCCTCGCAGGCTCAGAGCCACATGGATGCTTTCCATTATCGGACAAAATTGGATGTCACGGAAATCCTAAGCTGTTCCTTGCGCTCTATTTTTCCCAAGCGGCTTAAGGATGATTGTCGCAAAACGCTTTCGCACGGTTCGGTCCCGGATGGCTTCTCGATTGTCTTTTGGGGCTTGACACGTTGAGGCTGCAAATGGTGTTTTCGCGTTGCACAGAGGCTCACGCGACTGGAAGCATGCATGATCGTCGGTATTGATCTTGGAACGACAAATTCGCTGATCGGGACATTTGAAAACGGAAGCCCTGTCCTGTTTCCCAATGCCAGCGGATTGACCTTGACGCCGTCGGTCGTCAGCTTCGACGATAACGGCGTCATCGTAGGGGAAGCAGCGAAGGACCGGCTTGTCACCCACCCGGATCGCAGTGTTGCCACCTTCAAGCGCTGGATGGGAACGGCGCGCGAAACACGTTTTGGCGGCCAGGATTTTCGGCCTGAAGAACTGTCCTCCTTTGTCCTGCGAAGCCTGATTGGCGATGCGGAAGCTGCGACCGGTCATAAAGTCACGGAGGCCGTCATCTCGGTGCCTGCTTATTTTTCCGATAGTCAGCGACAGGCAACCCGTTTGGCAGCCGAAATGGCGGGACTGAAGGTGGAGCGGCTGATCAATGAGCCGACAGCAGCGGCGCTCGCATATGGTATGCAGGACAGAGAGGGCGAAAGCCGGTTTCTGGTGTTCGATCTGGGCGGCGGCACCTTCGACGTATCGATTGTCGAGATATTCGATGGTGTCGTGGAGGTTCATGCCAGTGCCGGCGACAATTTTCTTGGCGGCGAGGATTTCCTCGATCTGCTGATGAATGCAGCCGCAGCGGACCTAAAGTTCGATCTCGATAAAATATCGCCTTCCGAACGCCTGCAACTGCGCCGTCGCATGGAATTGATCAAACGACAGCTCTCCGGCACGCAAGAGGTTGTGCTGGAAGCGAAGATCGGCGCTCGCGCCATCAGATGGTCGATTGATCAGACACGGTTTGAAGTGTTGGCCGAACCGCTGCTCGCGCGCTTGCGTGGCCCGCTGGAGCGTGCGCTTCTCGATGCTAAAATAAGACCGGATGATCTCGACGACATCGTCATGGTTGGCGGCGCAAGCCGCATGTCGCCTGTTATCAAAACCGTGACCCGTCTGCTCGGGCGTTTGCCGCTACGTCACGTCAACCCCGACGAGGTCGTGGCCCATGGTGCCATCGTCGCAAGTGGGCTCAAAGGACGCGATGCCAGCCTGCGGGAAGTGATCCTGACCGATGTCAGTCCATACACCTTGGGCACAAATATCTCACGCCAGGATGCTAGCGGACAGTTTCAGGCGGGCTATTTCCTGCCACTCATCCCGCGCAACAGCACTGTTCCCGTGAGCCGCGAGGAGGAATTCTGGCCGGTCAACGAGGCCCAGACCACGATAAATTTCGGTATCTATCAGGGTGAACACCCCATCGCCGACAAGAACATCCTGCTCGGTGAACTGAAGGTTCCCATCCCTCAAGCCCAAAACGCTGCCGACCGCGGGGTTATTGCCCGGTTCACGTATGATATCGATGGCATTCTTCAGGTCGAGGCTCGGGTCAAGGCGACAGGCGCTCACCACGAGATCGTCATCGAACGCGGACAGACGGGATTGAGCGAGGCGGAAATCCGCGAAAGGCTGGCCAAGCTGGAGGCGATCAAGGTGCACCCGCGTGAACAGCAGGAGAATCTCGCGCTGATGGCGAGGACAGAGCGCCTTTATGAGGAGAGACTGGAGCACCGGGAGATGTTGCAAAACGCCATCATGCATTTCAACGGTGTGCTGAACACACAGGACGAAAGGCAGATCGCTCGGTTTCGGGACGATCTGGTCAGAGTTCTCAGTGAAATCGATCCGAGATGACCCATCCGTTGGTTGCTTTCGAACTGGACGAGGAGGCTGACGAAAGAGCTGTCAAGCGTGCCTATGCCAAGCGGTTGAAGGTCACACGGCCCGATGAAGATCCTGTCGGGTTCCAGGCGTTGCATCAGGCTTATCAGCAAGCTTTGGATTTCATTCGCTGGCGGGACCATCAGCACCAGCCCATGGATGCGGTGCCAAACGAAACTTCGCCTTTGCCACTGGAGAATATCGGTACCAACCCCGAGGCACAGCGAATGCCGCATCCGGGCACCGGGCCACTTTCCGATCGCGGTGACGGTCCGCTTGCGGATACGGCACCAGCCGAGGAACTGTCGCTACCGCCGGCCGATGACGTTGTGCAGGGTCAAGAGTTCGTATTCTCCTTGTCGGATTTCGTGGACCCTTTGGTACAAGAAAGCCAGCAGCGTGATCCCAATCGTTTTCGGCATTGGTTGCGGGAACGCATGGCCGATTGGCCGTTGACCTCCAAACCGGTTCTTGCCCGTGCCATCGCTGAACATTTGCTGGAACATCAAGTGCCTTTGAAACCAGATCGCTTCGATATTCTGGTGGAGGAACTTGGCCTTAACGACGTGCGCAGCGGACTGGTCGATCCGATGCGGCTTGCTGACTACAGGGAGGACTTGGTTCTCGACGCGCAATTTGTTCCTCCAGTCCGTCGAACCGGGTGGTGGAGGTCTTCACTCATAGAACTGGTTTGTCTGGCTGTGTTTTGTCTGGGTGGCTTGGCGCTGATCGCATATTCCGTCGCAAAGACACCGGTACCGAAGCCCACTCCATGGTATGTGTCGTCATTGCCAAGCGATGGCCCGATTAGCGCAAGCCTTTTGCCCGGAGCAGATCCGGAAGCGCGGAGCTTGATCGAGCAAGCTTCCAAGGCATCGGACGCAAATGTCATTACAATACTGGATGAGGTAATTGAGCGGTTGTCGGAGCGCTCGGAACTCGCGAACGAGCGTCTGCTGGCACTTGCGCTCTACAACAAAGGCCACAACTTGCAACATACAGATCGATCTGCGGCGTACGCTGCCTATGGTCAGTTGCAGAGACGCTTCGGCGCGAAGAAGGATGTGGATATCGGCGTTATGGTCGCTGCCAGTTATGTGAACATGGGGCATGAAGATTTCGAAACAAACCGTCTCGACACGGCGCTGGAGCCTCTCAATGCAGTGATCGAACTCTACCGCAGCATCAACGAAGGACCAATCGGGCGCCAGGTTCTTGAGGCAATGGTTCTACAGGCGGAAACCCTGATTGCGCAGCGAAAGCCAGAGGATGCACGGCGTAAACTGGACGAGATCGATGCGAGAGTAAGGCTCTCAAGCGATCCTGCCTATCCCGGATTTAAAGACACCACAAATACGCTACGGTCCGAATTGCCTCCACCACAAACACCACAGACCTGATCTGCTCCGGAAATATCATTTCCGGGAAGCGACGTTCGACAGTGCGGCTTCGCGCCGACTGGACGAGAATGACCTTAACCGGGGGTGTCTGTCCATCAATCAGACTGAAAACCACCGACCACGCTTTTAGATTGCTTTATCGAATGCGTCTGCCTCCGCTTCATTTGTGAAGGTGAATGTGACCAGTTCACTTCCATCTTCCTCACGAATGCCAACTGCAGTGACAATCAACCGAGCGATCTCATCCTGTGCATCACTGCCTGATCGAGTTAAGTTCACTGTTTTCTCGATGGCGGGTGCGAATACCTCGCTGATGACACCGAGACGCATATTGTGTTTCATGATGATATCGCGATCCTCGATGATCGCGGCCTGTTCATCTTTCGGAAGTCCGGCGTTGTCCATTGCGGTGATCGTAGCATTCGTCGCAAGCCTGATCGGACCCTCGTTAAGCCAGCGCTCAACCATCTGATTAAACTGGTGCATACGCGCTGCGGGGATTATTTTCTGGACAGTTATCGGCATCTGCGTTCCTTTGTCAGCTTCCATGCAGGCTTATAAAAGATCTAAAGATAGGACCTGCTATCGCGAACCTAAAAAATTTGCTCGAGCAGGGTGTAAGGATTTGAGCAACAAGCTTCAATGCAATTGTGTCGAATGGCAGCGCCGCCGAGGATGAGGGTAGGGGAGCAAAACGATGATATCGGTTGGCTAGATGCGTGGTTCGTGTTTACTGCCATAATAAAGGGAGCGTGCCGGAAACAGACTTCAGTCACGCCGTCAGTGTCGATTTCCCGTGTTGTCATAGTGTGGCGTCGCAACCTCGACCTTGTCACTGTTGAGAGCTGCCTGCCCATACTGTGCGTCAAAAGGCTTTAACAGTCAGGCCTGTGCTTCAACTTTCACAAGGTGACCCGAGAGAGATTTCATCACCCACATCGAGCGAGGGCACTGTCATAATCTCTCGGCGCGACGGACGCGAACCATCCATCATCGCCTGCGCCATCGCAGGCACGACCGCTTTTCCAATCTGGTCGGCCACAGGCCCTATCTCGCCGACGAATTCCCACGTGTTCGGAAATCCCTGCAATCGGGCACGCATGCGGTTTGTCAGACCAGGCACGAATCCTTCCCGCGAGCCTTCATCTTCCGTAGCCGCAGCATTAGCCGGAGGTGCGTGGCGAAGCTGCTTCCTGTCGGCGCGGATCGCCTCTCCACAACGTGAGCTGCCCTGGTCGCCCCGGATGGTGTCTGCCCGGTACTTGCGGTCCTTCTACCGAGCTATCGCTCACGGCGAAACTTACGAGAAAGCCTTTCGGTTAGCTAAAACGAGGTTCGAATAAACCTTACATCCGCTGAAGGAGAAAAGTGCGTCTTTGTTACTTGAGACTGCAGCCATTCTCCAAGAGATTTGAAGCTGCGCTCAGCTTGGTCATAGCGGTACTGATGTATTTCGAGCTCAGCTACCAGCGCATCGAGGAACGCTTCGATTGTATTGACATGCACGTTCATGACCTCCACCTCGATTGCTCCCGCGAAATCTGAAACGATTCCAACCGGCGCATTTTATTCCTTTTTTGTTCCTTAATTGACTCCCCAGGCAATTCTTAAGGAGCTAAATGGACTCTGATATTGGCTCTAGCGACATTTGTGACGAACCCATTCAACCAGCGCGCAGCTAGACTGAATCCAATGGAATGAAGGCTTTCGATATCCAGTCTTTCGTCCATGAGATAACCATGCCTGCCAAATAAAATATTCGCGGTTATTGCTGCCTAAAGACTAATGGCCGAAGCTGTCAAAGCTCCGGCCATTGTTATTTTTTATTTTTCACAGCTTCACATCAGCTGCAACCACTCGTTGCGCCGCACGTATCGCACTTCTCGCAAGTTCCATTTCGCACCATCGTAAAATTCTGGCACTCGCCGCACATGTTGCCTGTGTAGCCTTGGGCAATCGAGCGGATGCGGCGTTCGGTCTCCTTCTTTTTGGCTTCCGTCTTGGCAGAGGCTGCGTCTGCTGCTGCCTTGTCGGAGAAGAGGGCTGTTGCGGCCTGTTCGGATTCGGTGGCCAGGCCTTCTTCGATTTCGACGGCTTCCTTGGCGCGTTCCTCGTAGTCACGCTTGAAGGCGACGACTTCGGAGGTGGAGATCGCGACCGTTGGCTCGAGTTTACGGACCGTGTTGCCTGAGATCTGCGTGACTGTGCCCGACGCTCGCGCTGGCGCTGCGGTTGCAGAACCCTTTGGCTCGGACGAGGCGCGGTCGCTGGTGTTGGAGACCAGAGTTGGCTTGTAACCGCGGGTCCAGCCGGTGGACACGAGGTTGGTCTTGCCTTCTTCGATGCCCTTGCCGAGTGCGGTCTGCGAGAAATCCGACGTATCGACATGCGCCAGATCGTGACGGCCGAGGTAGGAGACGGCGAGTTCGCGGAACACGTAATCGAGGATCGAGGTTGCGTTCTTGATCGCGTCGTTACCGATGACCATGCCGGCAGGTTCGAACTTGGTGAAGGTGAAGGCCTCCACATATTCTTCCAGCGGCACGCCATATTGCAGACCGAGCGAGATGGCGATGGCGAAGTTGTTCATCATCGCACGGAAAGCAGCGCCTTCCTTGTGCATGTCGATGAAGATTTCGCCGATGCGTCCGTCACCGAATTCGCCGGTGCGCAGATAGACCTTGTGTCCACCGACGGCTGCCTTCTGGGTGTAACCCTGGCGGCGGTTCGGCAGTTTTTCACGCTCGCGGCTGACACGTTCAATCACGCGCTCGATGATCCGTTCGGTGATGGTGACGGCCTGGGCTGCCTGTGGCTGAGCGATCAGCTCTTCCAAAGCATCTTCCGAATCATCATCCTCGACCAGCGAAGCGTTGAGCGGCTGCGACAGCTTGGAGCCATCGCGGTAAAGGGCGTTGGCCTTCAGCGCCAGCTTCCAGGACAGCATGTAGGCTGCGCCGCAATCTTCAACCGTTGCATCGTTCGGCATATTGATCGTCTTGGAGATCGCGCCTGAGATGAAGGGCTGTGCTGCCGCCATCATGCGGATGTGGCTTTCGACCGAGAGGTAACGCTTGCCGATCTTGCCGCAAGGGTTGGCGCAATCGAAGACGGGCAGGTGCTGGTCCTTCAGGAACGGTGCGCCTTCCAGCGTCATCGCGCCGCAAACGTGAACGTTGGCTGCTTCGATGTCCTTCTTGGCAAAGCCGAGATGTTCCAGCAGGTTGAAGCTCATGTCTGAAAGCTGCGCGTCGGAAACCTTCAGCGTGTCTTTCAGGAAGTCCGCGCCCAGTGTCCACTGGTTGAAGACGAACTTGATGTCGAAGGCGGCTTTCAGCGCGCCGTTGACGGCTTCGATCTTCTCATCGGTAAAGCCCTTGGCGCGCAGCGTCGAAGGGTTGATGGCCGGTGCCTGGTTGAGATTGCTGTGGCCGATGGCGTAGGCTTCGATTTCAGCGATCTGGCTTTCGGAATAGCCCAGCGAACGCAGGGATTCCGGAACGGCACGGTTGATGATCTTGAAGTAGCCACCACCGGCGAGCTTCTTGAATTTCACCAGTGCGAAGTCAGGCTCGATGCCGGTCGTGTCGCAATCCATGACGAGGCCGATCGTGCCTGTTGGCGCGATAACGGTGGTCTGGGCGTTGCGGTAGCCATTGATTTCGCCGAGCTCCAGAGCCTTGTCCCATGCGGCAACGGCGTGGGTGATGAGGTCTGCATCCGTGCAATCTGCATGGATGAGCGGAACCGGGTTCACCGACAGGCCTTCGTAACCATAGGCGAGGCCCTGAGCGGCGCGGCGGTGGTTGCGGATGACGCGCAGCATGTTGTCGCGGTTCGGTGCAAAGCCGGGGAACGGGCCAAGCTCGCCTGCCATTTCGGCGGACGTGGCATAGGACACGCCGGTCATGATGGCGGTCAGCGCTCCGGCAATGGCGCGGCCTTCGTCGCTATCGTAGGGAATGCCGGACGACATCAGCAGGCCGCCGATGTTGGCATAACCGAGGCCGAGCGTGCGGTATTCGTAGGAGCGTTCGGCAATCGCCTTGGATGGGAACTGCGCCATCATGACGGAGACTTCGAGAACGACAGTCCACAGACGAACGGCGTGTTCGTAATCGGCAATGTCGATGTTCTTGGTCTTGGCGTCCTTGAACTGAAGCAGGTTCAGCGAGGCAAGGTTGCAGGCCGTGTCATCGAGGAACATGTATTCCGAGCAGGGATTGGATGCGCGGATGGGGCCAGCGGCTGGCGATGTGTGCCAGTCGTTCATGGTGGTGTTGAAGTGCAGGCCCGGATCGGCGGATGCCCATGCGGCGTGGGAAATCTTTTCCCAGAGATCGCGGGCTTTCAGGGTCTTCATGACCTTGCCGTCCTTGCGGGCGGTGAGGTTCCAGTCGCCATCCTCTTCCACGGCGCGCAGGAAGTTATCCTTCAGCGAAACGGAGTTGTTGGAGTTCTGGCCAGACACCGTGAGGTAGGCTTCCGAATCCCAATCCGTATCGTAGGTCTTGAATTCGATGTCCTTGTAGCCCTGCTGGGCGAACTGGATGACGCGCTTGACGTAGTTTTCCGGCACCATGTCCTTCTTGGCAGCGCGGATTTCGCGCTTGAGGGCGGGGTTCTTGGCAGGGTCGAAGCAATCGCCATTATCGGCTTCGCAATTGACGCAGGCCTTCATGATGGCCTTCAAGTGCTTGGCGACGATCTTGGAGCCGGTAACGAGGGCAGCAACCTTCTGCTCTTCGTTCACCTTCCAGTCGATGTAGGCTTCGATATCCGGGTGATCGGCATCGACGACGACCATCTTGGCCGCACGACGGGTGGTGCCGCCGGACTTGATAGCGCCCGCTGCGCGGTCACCGATCTTGAGGAAGCTCATGAGGCCGGAGGACTTGCCACCGCCGGACAGCTTTTCGCCTTCGCCGCGCAGGTAGGAGAAGTTGGAGCCGGTGCCGGAGCCGTATTTGAACAGGCGCGCTTCACGCACCCAAAGGTCCATGATGCCGCCTTCGTTGACCAGATCGTCCTCGACGGACTGGATGAAGCAGGCGTGCGGCTGCGGGTGTTCGTAGGACGACTTGGACTTGGTCAGCTTGCCGGTGAAGGGGTCGACATAGAAATGGCCCTGGCCGGGACCATCGATGCCATAGGCCCAATGCAGGCCGGTGTTGAACCATTGCGGGGAGTTCGGGGCAACGCGCTGGGTGGCCAGCATATAGGCAAGCTCATCCTTGAAGGCGGACGCATCTTCTTCGGTCGAGAAATACTTGCCCTTCCAGCCCCAGTAAGCCCATGTACCGGCCAGACGGTCGAACACCTGACGCGCATCGGTTTCAGAACCGTAACGCTCGTCTTCGGGAATGTCCTTCATCGCCTTTTCGTCGGCAACGGAGCGCCAGAGGAAGGAAGGAACATCATTTTCCTCGACCTTCTTCAGACGGGCAGGAACGCCAGCCTTGCGGAAATACTTCTGCGCCAGAACGTCTGTCGCGACCTGGGAGAACTGCGCGGGAACGTCGATATCCGCCAGACGGAACACGACGGAGCCATCCGGGTTCTTGATCTCGCTGATACCCTTGCGGAAATCGATTTCCGCGTAGGCAGACTGGCCCGGCTTGGTAAAGCGGCGTTCAATGCGCATTGTTCTCGTCCTCGTCCTTTGGGCGCCCATGGGCAGGGCGCAAAAATCCGTCCTGGCTTCGCGCCTCGTACGCGCAGCCAGTTCATCGATTCGGTTGGGATGTCATCCTTGGATGCAAACCCTGTATATCGTGGTGATTTCGGCTGCAAGCATACTATATATAGTATTAACAGTTTCTTGCCAACCAGATCCCGCATCATGTTTTCGGCGACAAAAGCCAGCTCACAGACAAATCCGTGCCCATCACCCCCTCATGGGTGAGAACGCAGACCAACGCGTGAACTGAAACTAAACGAACCTGAGTGGGACACCCGATTCCGTTGCCGCTGCAACATGACTGCACCTTGGGAAAAAGCATTGATTCCGTCAAGGCCTAGTTTGAAAGGGTTTGTTAACTACCAGATATTGTGTATGAGCCTGTGGAAAACGGGGAAAGAAAAACCCTCTATAAATATCAGGCACTTGCAAGATGCTCCCTGGGTTTTTTCAGTCCTGCCTTCCCTTACGTGAGGCTTGTTTTCCGGGCGTTTTCAACACTGAGGCAAAAAGGCGACACTTGGAGTTTTCCACTGATCGAGGCGCATAGAAGGGAACAAAATCGAAGGCCGCGCTAAATCTTGTGGTCCTGACGTTACTGGGCCGCCCTGGCTTTCTTCTCGGGAAGTGTCATGGAAAATACGCCGATGACGACAAGCACCAGGCCGATCCATGCGGTTGGCGGCAGGCTTTCGCCGAGAAAGATGACGCCGATGGCAACACCGATCGGCACACGCAGATAGGCCTGCGACGTGGTGCCGACCGAACCAAGCGTGCGGATCAGCCGGTAATATATCACAAAGGCGAGCGCCGTGGAAAAAACTGAAAGTGTCAGAAGCGCAAAGATGGACGTTGCCGATGGCGATAGCGTCCAGGGATGATCGATGACCAGGCTGAGCGGTGCCAAGAGTGCGGCCCCACATATCAGTGACCCGGCGGCAGGCATCATCGGATCGAGGCCTTTGAAGTTCTTGCCGAAGATGACCGCTCCGCCATAGCAGACGCTGGCGGCGATGACGGCGAGCTGCGCCAGCAATTCCTTGCCGACACCGTTGAGCGCCTGCATGCCGACGATGAGCACGATGCCGCTGAAACCGGCGGCGATGCCTGCCATCTTGCGACCGCTGACGGGTTCGTGGCGGACGAAAAGCACCGTCATCAGAAAGGCAAAGACCGGAGTCGTCGAGTTGAGAATGACCGCAAGGCCTGCATCTGTCGTGGTTTCGGCCCAGGCGATGAGGGTGAAGGGGACCGCAGTGTTGAGGCAGGCCTGAATGAAGAAGCGCTTCCACGTGGTCGCATCTCTTGGCAGGCGCAGGCCGCGAATGCGCAAGACGATGAGAAGAACCGTCGCGGCAATCAGCGTTCGGGCAGCAATCAGCGTGATGGGCGGAATGGTGGCAACGCCGAGCTTGATGAAAGTATAAGCTGAACCCCAGAGCGTGGCGAGCACGAGAAGAAGTGCCAGTTCTCTGGCGATATTGTTGTTGGCGGTCATGCGTCTTTATCCTTGCTGCACGTCTCATTACGACCGGTGTTAGCCGCAAAGGCAGCCGCAATGCTTCGGCCGCGGCCGAACTGTGGATGGCTGACAGGCGAAGACCATGCTGCTACGATCCGTCCCATGACAAATTTTGCTTCCGGCAATGCAATCGCCGCTGTTGCGAGCCTGATCGGTGATGCAGCGCGCGCCAATATGTTGTCCGCCCTGATGGGCGGTCAAGCCTTGACGGCAGGCGAACTGTCGCGCCATGCGGGTGTGACGACCCAGACGACAAGCGGTCATCTGTCACGCCTGACCGATGCGCGGCTGCTGACCATGGAAAAGCAAGGCAGGCACCGTTATTACCGGATTGCTTCCCAGGAGGTGGCGCAGGCCATCGACGCGCTGATGGCGCTGGCATCCAGCGGACCGAAACGCCACCACCCGATCGGGCCGAGAGACGACGCCTTGCGCATGGCGCGAACCTGTTACGACCATATGGCCGGAAGGCTTGCCGTCAGCATTGCGGATGCGCTGTGCGAAAAGGCCTATATCGTGCTGGCTGACGGCGCGGCACTTGTCACGGAGGAGGGGCAGCGTTTCCTTTGCGATTTCGGCGTCGATCTGGAGCCAGGAAACGCTTCAAGGCGACCACTCTGCCGGGCCTGTCTGGACTGGAGCGAACGTCGCATGCACCTGGCCGGAAAGCTGGGCAAGGGATTGCTCGAGCGGCTGACGGCGCTGGGCTGGGTCGTGCGCATGCCGGAAACGCGTGCCTTGCGGGTGACGCAGGCAGCGGAGGCGGGCTTGCGTACCACCTTCGGGCTGTCGGCGGACTGGCGGGTTTCATCGCCCAACGGACTAAAAAATGACGGCTGAGAGAGCCGTCATTTCGCGTCACCATAACGTCAAAGAAATCAGCCCGGTGCACCCTTGGCAATCGGTTCCTGATAGGTGAAGCCGAGATCCCAGGGGAAATAGATCCATGTGTCCTGACTGACTTCCGTGATGAAGGTGTCGATGGTTGGGACGCCTGATGGTTTGGCGTAGACGCAGGCGAAATGAGCTTTTGGCAGCATTTCACGCACTTCGAGCGCCGTCTTGCCGGTATCGGTCAGATCGTCGACGACCAGAATGCCTTCGCCGCCGTTTTCCAGCAGTTCGGGCGAGATGGCCTTCAAAAGCAACGTATCGCCTTGATTGACGTAATCATGCCGCGTGGCGATGCAGACCGTATCGATCAGGCGGATGTTGAGTTCGCGCGAAATGATGGCGGCGGGTACGAGGCCGCCACGGGTGATGCAGACAATCGCTCTGAACTCCTGGTTCAGACCGGCCAGACGCCATGCCAGCGCACGGGCATCGCGGTGAAATTGATCCCAGGAAACGGGAAAGGCTTTATCGGGAAGGGACATGGGGTGTCTACCATCTGGTCAAAATTGTTGATGGCTTTGGCTAATAGCGGCAAGAATGGCTGAAAGGCAAGCTTTTCACGGCGTCTGTTGCGCGCTTTCTCATCGTCTCGCCAAAAAGACGCATGACTCAGCCTTAAGGGTTTTTCTCGACGAAAGCGCCGATGACACGGTTACGGCCCGCGTCCTTGGCGGTGTAGAGAGCCGTATCGGCCCGGCGCAACAATTGCTGCAAGCGTTCATCTGTACCAGCCTGGATGACGCCGAAGCTGCAGGTGATACGACCGTGGGGCAATGGATCCACATAGCTGGACTGGAAGGCAGCGCGCAGACGTTCTGCTATGCCAAGGGCCGCTTCGCCCGATGTGCGAGGCAGGACGACGCAGAATTCCTCACCGCCGACACGAGCCGCCAGATCATAGGGGCGCAACTGGTCTTTGACGATCTCGCCGACATTCATCAGGACGTTATCGCCGACATCATGACCGAAGTTGTCGTTGATATTCTTGAATTTATCGAGATCGAACAAGATGATGGACAGGGGTTCATTGGAACGCGCGGCCTGAGCCTGCAATGCGGGCATCTGTTCGGCCAGCCAGCGACGGTTGCCAAGTCCGGTCAGAAAGTCTGTGGTTGCCTGATGCTGGAGCTTCTTGGTGAGTTCCTCGACCTGCAACAGCATGGATTTGGTGGCGGCTGTCACGGTGGCGATCTCGTCATTACCGGCGGCGCGGAGCTTGAAGACACTCTTGTCCTGCGGATATTTTTGGAGCGCTTCGGCGAGGTGATGCAGCGGGCGAATGAAGCGCCAGATGGCAAACAGGCAAAGACCGGTTCCGAAAAGCGTCGCCCCGAGAATAAGAAAGAAAATAGGCCATGCCGATGTGTCGAAGCCACTCACCAGGTGAACGATCAATGCGATCAACGGGACGTGCACGCTCAAGAAAGAGACCAAAAAGATTTTCGCAATGAGGGAACGTCGAAGTGGGGTCATCGTCTGGAGTCTCTCAAGCTTCATCCTTCACCTGTGTTTGACGGCGGATCGTTGATCGGGCGAAAATGAACCTGCGGGAAAAAAAAGCAATAACAAGGCAGCTTTACCTTATATTCGAATTTTATGGAGATATCGTTCAATTCAAAGTGTCAAGAGCTGCCTTTCAAGCTGAAATTCCCTGTCCGGGTTTTTCAGCCTGGGTGTCAGTCCTGCAAAAACGCGCAACAGCAGTCCCGGTTTCCCGACGCACGCGAATTATTGCGGCAAGCAAGGGCGCAACAGGACTGAATTCCTCCAGCAGCCCTTCAGCTTTTGAGATTGGGACCGCTCCCAATGCTGGATATAAATCGAAATAAGCCTCTGTTTTGACTTTATAATTCATCATTTCTCAGCGCTTTCGAACAGGCTGTCATTTTTTTGTCAAAAGGGGCATTTTCCTGCTTGCGGTATCGAAAAGCTCTGACTATAAGGGCGCCACACAACATGTGTACGCGCCCTTCGTCTATCGGTTAGGACGTCAGATTTTCATTCTGAAAAGAGGGGTTCGACTCCCCTAGGGCGTACCATTCCACCTTAAAATCTTCTATATTTTCCTTTGATGAAATTGACACGCGATTTCGGTCTTTGCCGTATTCGCATGCGGGAGAATATATGACAGCACGGATCATTCTTCTGGGCGGTGCGTCGCATGTCGGAAAATCCACGCTGGCGACCGACATGGCCCGGCATCCTGGCTGGCGCAACCTTTCCACCGACAGTCTCGCAAGACATCCCGGTCGCCCCTGGCAGACCGCGCCGCACGTCGTGCCGCCACACGTTGTCGAGCATTACCGCGATCTGGACGTGGAAGCGTTGATGCAATCGGTTCTGCACCATTACCGCGCAATGTGGGGGACACTTGTTCTGCCGCTGATCGAGCGGGAGGAAGGACTTGTCATGGAAGGCTCCGCTCTGCTGCCGGAGAAGGTCGCACCGATCGTTTCCACCCGTGTCCGGGCGGTCTGGCTTGTGGCGTCCGATGAGGTGATCGAGCAGCGGATGAAAGTCGAGAGCGATTATGCGGCCCGCGACGAAGATGCACGGTTGCTGATCGATAAGTTTCTGGCGAGGGCGTTGGCATTCAATCGGTTCATCGCAGCCGAGGTCGCCAGGTTCGATCTCACGAAGATCGATGTCGATCTGGACACCTATGGTGAAGAGCTTTTGCTGCGGGTGCTCGAAACGCTTGATATTTCGGCCTGATTTATCGCTGAATACGGGTCGAGTCTCGCAGTTGACGGGGCTTTCGATCCGGGGATTGTAGGTCGGACATCTTGGAGGAGATATCCGTGACATCAGGCATACCGTTTTCCCTTGTCGGCATCGACCACGTCGTTCTGCTTGTCGATGACATGGACAAGGCGCTGCGTTTCTATCACGACGTCATGGGTTGCCGCCCTGGCTATACCTATCCGGCGCTGGGCATGGAGCAGGTATGGTGCGGGGCGTCGCTCATCGTCTTATGGGACATCACCCACTCCGGTGGGCAGAAAGCGGCACCATCGGTGGCGGGTGGGCGCAATGTCGACCACATCTGCATCGCGACCGGGCCTTTCGAACACGATGCGCTGCGGGCGCATCTGGAAAGCCACGGCGTTGCCATTAAACGCGAGGCGATGCATGGCGGGGCGAGGGGCATGGGCCACTCTTTCTATATCTACGACCCCTTCGGCAACATGCTGGAAATCAAGGGACCGGCGGAATATCCCGATGGGCGATTTGCGACGGCTTGAGCCGGTAGACCTACACGGTTTCATGATCGACGCGAATGCAACCGCGAAGCCGGAATGGCGTTGTTCTGCACATAGAATTAACGGAGCATTAACCATGACCAGTTTCCTACGCCCGCTTGCCGCCACGCTTGCCTTCTGCGGGCTCAGCGCCTGCCTCATCGAAGAGGCGAAAGCCGAGACGCCGGTGGTATCCACACAGATGTCGCATTATCAGGGCAAATGGCTTGAGATCGGCAGGACGCCGATGCGGCTGACGGATGGCTGCGTCGCAGGTTTCACGGTTTACAAGAAGGGCGACGCGCCCAACCAGGTGAAGGTCGAGGATGGATGCCGCGAAGGAACACCGCAGGGTGAACTGAAGACCATCGAAGGCATTGGTACATTGACCGATTACAAGGATACGAATGCCAAGCTGCGGGTGCGCTACCCGTTGTTGATCACCTTCAACTACTGGGTTCGTTATCAGGCACCGGACCGGAGCTGGTTCATCAGTTCCAACCCCGACATGAGCAACCTTTGGATTTATGCACGGAGCGTACCATCCAAGAGCAAGCTGGCGGTGATGGTAAAGAAGGCGCAAGAGCTTGGTTATGACACAAGCAAGCTGGAGTTTCCGAAGTTCTGAAACAGGCTTCTGAAAACATGAAAAAGGCCCGCGGCGACGCGGGCTTTTTTGTGGCTGATGAAGTGGCTGATTGCGCAAACGAAAATGCCCGCGTTTCCGCGGGCATCTGCTTCTGCTCAGGTGTCAGTTTTATTCGATGATGGTTCTGCGGCGGCGCTCCGTGTGGGCGGCGCCGATGTTGCCACCGAAGAGAGCGGCGACGGCGCCGATCAGAAGCGCACCAAAGGCGACGTAGGAGCCTGTGGAGACGGCAGTTGCTGTTGTCTGTGCTGCCTGGGTTGCGCGCTGCTTAGCCTGTTCGACCGCCTGCTTGTACTGCGTCTCATAGTCCGTCACCTGCTGGCGAGCCTGATCGACAGGGATACCCTGCGCACGGGCCAAAGCGTCGGCGGCGCGGTTGCGGGCATCGTCGGCCTGAGCCTGGTCACCAGTCAGTGCTGCGCGAACGGCGCTGACGGCTGCGTCGCGCAGAGCCTGTGGGTCGTTGCCGCCGCTGGCTTCACGAATGCGCTGTTCGATCGTCGCAACCGGATCGGTCGCACCGGCAAGCGATGGTGCCGCTGTCGAGGCTGCGGTCGCCAGAGTAGAACCTGCGCCGGAGAAGATGCTGGTGACGCCCGTGAATGCACCACCGAGCAGCGCGCCCACAGATGTGGTCAGCAGGTAAAAGACGATGAGCGTGGTGACGGCCCAGGATGTAAGACCGTGCAGAGCGCCAGTGGAGCGAACCGTGCGACCGGAAAGGCGGCTGGCGACATAGGCACCGACGAATGCTGCGATGATGCCGCTGACGATGACCCAGATGAGCGAGCCGGTGGAGAGCGATGTCGCGGTCGGTGTATCACTGTATGCGGGATCGATGACGCCAGCACCGATTGCCAGACCCAAAAGATTGAGAAGCAGGTGAAGCGACAGAGCGATTGCTACGCCTGCGAAGACGCCGCCCCAGGACATGTTCGATGTTGGTTCCTGCAAGACAGGAGCATGTACGCCCACTGCGGGTGCCGCGTATCTGGTCTGATCAGTCATTCTACTCTCCTGTAACACACGCGGTTGTCGCGTTCTGCCACTGAAACGGACAGATTATGCGTTGGTTCCGCGCTGAAACAGGAAAATCTAATTGTTTTTCCAATAATTCATGAATTGGTTATAATTCAATAATTTCAACCATTTGTCGTTATTTTTGTCATGACTTCATCTTGCGTGAAAAAAAGCTTAGCGCGCAATGGATATTCGCAGCCGTCCGGCCGCATCCTGAATGTATTGCCAGGCGACGCGACCGGACCGGCCGCCGCGTGTCGTTGCCCATTGCAGTGCCTCGTGATGAAGCGTTTCCCGGGGCAAGCCCAGATCGAAATGGTCGGCATAGCCGTCGATCATGGCGAGGTAATCGTCCTGGCTGCATTTGTGGAAACCGAGCCACAGGCCGAAGCGATCAGACAGGGATACTTTTTCCTCTACGGCCTCGGAAGGGTTGATGGCGGTCGATTGCTCGTTCTCCATCATGTGGCGGGGCAGGAGGTGGCGGCGGTTGGAGGTGGCGTAGAGCAGCACGTTGTCTGGCCTTCCTTCGATGCCGCCATCCAGAGCCGCTTTCAGCGACTTGTAGGCGGTGTCGTCGTGGTCAAAGGAAAGGTCGTCGCAGAACAGGATGATGCGGACATCTGCGGACTTCAAGATATCCATGAGAGAGGGGAGCGTGTGGATATCCTCACGGTGGACTTCGACCAGCTTGAGGGCGGCGCCGCTCGATGTCTGCACGTCTTCGTGAACCGCTTTGATGAGCGACGACTTGCCCATGCCGCGCGCGCCCCACAGAAGAACATTGTTGGCGGCAAAGCCCTGCGCAAAACGCAGCGTGTTGTCGTGAAGGATATCGCGGACATGGTCTACGCCACGGATGAGCTGAAGCGCGATGCGGTTGGGTTTGGCGACCGGCTGGAGCCAGGCATTGGCGGGCACCCAGATGAAGCAATCGGCGCTGCCGAAGTCGTTGATGGCGGGAGCAGGGCCTGCGAGCCGCTCCAGCGCGACGGCCAGACGGCGAACCTCGACGAGCAGCGCTGCATTTGTTTCTTCTGGTGTCATCTTGAAGTCTCCAGCGAAGGATTGCGCCTGCCGTTGCCCTTGTATGGAGGCCGCACAACAGTAGAATTTCTGCGAGGTAGCATGGTGTTTATCGCCTTGAAAGGTTATGAGGCGTGGAAACGGTACGGCGCAGTGTCTGTGTCTGTTGCATTCTAGGGGATCGCAACTATATTCCGGCGGCTTGAAAAGCCGGCGAGTGGCTAAGACTGCGCCTGATAATCTGAGGAGTTTTTAATGTTCATTACCCAAGCCTTTGCCCAGGATGCGGCTGGCACACCGTCTGCATTCGGGTCTGGCCTTGAAATGCTTTTCCTGTTCGCTCCGCTGATGGTGGTCTGGTATTTCTTCCTGATCCGCCCACAGCGCGCACAGTTGAAGAAGCGTCAGGAAACACTGACGGCCATTCGTCGTGGCGATCAGGTCGTTCTGGGCGGCGGTATCGTCGGCAAGGTGACCAAGGTTATCGACGACACCGAACTGGAAGTCGAAATTGCCGAAGGCGTAAAGGTTCGTGCATCGCGCACATACATCGCTGAAGTGCGCGTCAAGGGTGAGCCGGTCAAAACCGAAGCTCCTGCGAACGCGAAGTAAGTCCAAGACTGCGCAGTCCATAAAAAGCAGGCTGCGGCTAACGCAGCCTGGGTTCTGACACCCAACCCTGACCGAGACCTAAATGCTTCATTTTTCCCGCTGGAAAACAGCCTTTATCTGGCTTGCCGTGCTCATAAGCGTGGTTATCGCTTCTCCCAACCTGTTTACCGACAAACAGCTGGAGGGCATGCCAGGCTGGTACAAGAACAATAAGGTAACGCTAGGTCTCGACCTTCAGGGCGGTTCCCACATCATGCTCAAGATCGAGCGTTCCGACATTGTGAAGGAGCGTCTCGAAACCATCGTGGGCGATGTGCGCACCCAGCTGCGTGATGCCAATGTTCGCTATTCCGGCCTGACCGGCAACGGCCAGCTGGTGCAGGTTCGCATTACCGATCCCGCTCAATACGAAGCCGCAAAAACGGCATTGCGCGATCTGACCTTGCCTATTTCTTCCGGCACTCTGGTCGGTACATCCATCACGGAAGTCGTCATGAGCGACGCCGGCGACAATGTGCTGCGTCTCAACCTGACCGATGACGGCATCAATTACCGCATGTCATCCGCTGTTTCCCAGTCCATCGAAGTGGTTCGCCGCCGCGTGGACGAAGTCGGCACGACCGAACCGCTGATCCAGCGTCAGGGTACCGACCGCATCATCGTCCAGGTTCCCGGCCTTCAGGACCCACAGCGTTTGAAGTCGCTGTTGAACCAGACCGCGAAGCTCTCCTTCCGCATGGTCGATACGTCCATGCCGGTCCAGGAAGCGATGAACGGTCGCCCGCCTGCGACATCTGAAATTCTCTATTCGCAGGACGATCCACCGGTTCCTTATCTGGTCGAGCGCCGCGCCCTCGTATCCGGCGACAACCTTGTCGATTCGCAGGCGAGCTTTAACCAGCAGAACAACGAGCCTGTCGTGACCTTCCGTTTCGATAGCCGTGGAGCGCAGCGTTTTGCGCAGGCCACTCAGCAGAATGTCGGCAAGCCTTTTGCCATCATTCTTGACAATCAGGTCATTTCCGCACCCGTCATCCGCGAGCCGATCATCGGCGGTTCGGGCCAGATCTCTGGCAATTTCTCCGTTCAGGGTGCAAACGATCTCGCGGTCCTGCTGCGCGCCGGTGCGCTTCCCGCAACCTTGACTGTCGTCGAAGAACGCACGGTTGGCCCGAGCCTCGGTAGCGATTCGATCAATGCCGGACTGATAGCCAGCGGCATCGGTGGAGCAGCCGTCATCATCTTCATGTTCATCTTCTACGGCTTTTTCGGCCTGCTGGCGAACATAGCGCTCGTGGTCAACATCGTCATGCTGCTGGCTGTGCTCAGCGTGATCGGCTCGACCCTGACCTTGCCGGGTATTGCGGGTATCGTTCTGACCATCGGTATGGCGGTTGATTCCAACGTGCTGATCTATGAGCGAATTCGTGAAGAGGTGAGGAGCGGGAAACCGCTGATCTCATCGCTCGAAGGCGGATTCACGCGCGCTTTTGCCACGATCATGGATGCAAATGTCACAACGCTGATCGTTGCGGGCGTTCTGTTCTACATGGGAACAGGCCCCGTCAAGGGATTTGCGGTGACGCTTGCCGTCGGTATCATCACAACCGTTTTCACGGCATACACGCTGACGGCATGGATGTTCGGCGTCTGGGTTCGCCGCAGCCGTCCCAAGGCGTTGCCCAAGGGAATTCGCACGGCCATCTTCGACGGCAAAGATATTCCCTTCATGCGCTACCGCCGCTACGTCTTTATCCTGAGCGGTGTGGTCATGCTGTTATGCGTCGGCGGTTTCATGACCAAGGGCCTCAACCTTGGCATCGACTTCCAGGGCGGCTCCGTCATCGAGGTCAGGGCCAAGCAGGGTGATGCCGATATCGCCGATATCCGCGATCGTCTCAGCCAGCTGAACCTCGGTGAAATCCAGGCCCAGGGGTTTGGTACACCACAGGACGTGCTGATCCGCATTCAGGCGCAGGACGGCGGTGAAAATGCCGAGCAATCTGCCATTACGCTCGTGCGTGGTGAGCTTGAGGACCGGTACGATTTCCGCCGCGTGGAAGTGGTCGGTCCTGCCGTTTCAGGCGATCTGACCTTTACCTCCACCATCGGTATCGCGCTCGCCATGTTCGCCATCATGGCCTACATCTGGGTACGCTTCGAATGGCAATTCGCGCTGGGTGCCATCATCTCGATGGTGCATGACGTGGTCTTCACCATCGGTCTCTTCGTGTTCCTCGGCATCGAGTTCAACCTGACCAGTATCGCGGCGATCTTGACGATCATCGGCTATTCGCTCAACGATACGGTGGTCATCTATGACCGTATTCGAGAGAACCTGCGGCGCTACAAGAAGATGCCGCTCTCGATGATCATCGACGTATCGCTGAACCAGACGCTGTCGCGCACGATCCTCACGGGTCTGACCGTCATGCTGGCGCTTCTGTCGCTCTATCTGTTCGGCGGTGAAGTTATCAGGTCGTTCACCTTCGCCATGCTGTTCGGTGTCGGTATCGGCGTCTTCTCGTCGGTCTATATCGCAGCGCCAGTTCTGATCGCCTTCAAGCTTCGTCCCGGCGGCAATGATGCCGAAGACGAAAAGGCGGATGCCAAGGCCAACGCCATTGGCGGCAAGCCGGCCGTCTGATGGCAGCCGGTATCGAAATACGCCCGGCCCATTTTCCTGGCCGGGCGCCCATCGACGCTTATGGCAATGGCGGATTTCGTTTCGCCGATATGTCGCACCGGGGCTCGCTGCTTTGCATTCCATCCGGCATTCATGGATGGGCTGTGGATGATCCGGCCAAGTTGAGCGTCGAGCAGTTTTCCCAGATCATTGCGCAGGCCAGCGAAATCGAGTGCCTGCTGATCGGCACGGGTGATACGATGCGGGTTATTCCGAAAGAGCTGAAGGCTGCCTTGAGAGAGGCTGGCATCACCGTCGATCCGATGAGCACCGGAGCTGCGGTGCGGACCTACAACATCATGCTGTCGGAATCGCGTGCAGTCGCGGCTGCGCTGATTGCCGTGGAAGGCTGAAAGACCGAGATCGATGACAGAGCGGATGACAGATACGGACGCGTGCATGGCGATGTTGCGCGATACCGATCGTGATCGGTATCTGGCCTGCCTGTTGTCACCTGAGGACAACCGCCCGGCGCTCGGCGCACTCTACGCCTTTAATGCCGAAATCGCCCGTATTCGCGATTCTGTGCGTGACCCGCTGCCCGGCGAGGTGAGGATGCAATGGTGGCGTGATCTTCTGGAGGGCAAGCCGCATGGTGAGAGCCTTGCCAACCCTGTTGCCGCAGCGCTGTTAAATGCCATCGACACGCACAAGCTGCCGCGCCAGACTTTGATCGACATGATCGAAGCGCGGATATTCGACCTTTACGACGATCCGTTTGCGGATCGCAATGCGCTGGAAGGCTACGCCGGAGAAACGGCCTCGGCGTTGATCCAGCTTGCCAGCATCATTCTGTCTCCGTCCGATTCCGCTGCAAGTGCGCAGGCCGCCGGTCATGCCGGTGTGGCGCAGGCCATGGCGGGCATGTTGCTGCTGATGCCGCTGCACAGCAGGCGAGGGCAGGTCTACATCCCCACGGATATGCTGTTGGCTGCCGGTCTCGACCGCGAGACGTTTCTGGAAGGAAAGGACAAGGCCCGCATCGGTGCTGCCATCGAGATATTCTGCGTGCATGCGCAGGGCCATCTCGAAAAGGCGCGCCAGGAGCCGATGCCCAAAGCGGTGTTTCCAGCCTTCATCCCCGTGGCACTGGCCGGTGGCGCGATTGCCCGGGCGCGTAAGGCCGGGGCTGATCTGTTTGATCGCGACATCCAGCCATCACAGCTTCGCCGTCAGTGGCAGCTTGCCAAGGCGTCGGTTACCCGGCGCTTCTGAGCCCTGTCCATATTCGCGCAAGGCCTGATGGCTATGCACCGGCATTGATTATAGGATGAGCCGGGACTCACAACAGGAGTGGCCGCATGGAGAGATATCGATGAACCCTGCAATCTGGATCGTCATTCTCTTTCCGCTTGGCATGCTGGGTTATTATTTGTTGCGCCTGCGACGCGATACCGATGGGGACGATGGCCACGATACGGGCCAGGCAATCCTCGATTTTGCCCGCGCCTTTCCGACAGAGGCGATCCGCAGTCTTCATATGACCGCCGATGGCAATGCCGTGTTCGTGCGCTTGCACGATAACAAGGCTGGCTTCATGCGCAACATGGGCAAGCATCACGCCTGTATGTTGATCGATCCCGAACGCATTACCGTCGAGCATCTGGAAACCGGCGACGGTTTCGTGGTGACCTTCCTCGACACGCCCAAATATAGCGGTGCCTACCGGTTCAAGACGGTGGGCGAGGCGGCGGAGGTGTCGCTTTGGCTGCTGGGAAGCTATCTGGAGGCCGCCGACATCGAACCGGCGGCAACAGTGCCAGATCAGGCCGCCGATGCATCCGGGACCAACGCATCGCCATCTGCCTCGACCTGATCGAAGATCGGGGCGGGAACACCGAGCCACGATGCGCAATCGGTCAGGGCACGCCTTGCCATGAGATGCCGCTTCATGATCGTCTTGTCCTTGCCACGGAAGCGCTTGACGCCTTCCGGCTTGACGATGGAGCCCGGTTCCAGTTCCGGGAAAAGCCCGAAATTGATGTTCATCGGCTGGAAGGAGCGTTTGCCCGCTTCCTCATCGGTCGACAGATGCCCGCCGGTGATGTGGTTGAGCAGCGCGCCCAGTGCCGTCGTTGCTGGCGGCAGGCTGAGGGGTTCGCCCTTGCGCTCGGCGGTGGCGAACCGGCCGGTCAGAAGACCGATGGATGCGCTTTCCACATAACCTTCGCAGCCGGTGATCTGCCCTGCAAAACGCACCGACGGGCGCGACTTCAGCCGTAGCGACGGATCGAGCAGGCGTGGAGAATCGATATAGGTATTGCGGTGCAGTCCGCCGAGGCGGGCAAATTCCGCATTTTCCAGGCCGGGAATCATGCGGAAGATATCGGCCTGGGTGCCGTATTTCAGCTTCGTCTGGAAGCCGACCATATTGTAGAGCGTGCCGAGCGCATTGTCCTGGCGAAGCTGGACGACGGCGTAGGCCTTGACCGTGGGGTTATGGGCATTGGTGAGGCCCATCGGCTTCATCGGGCCGTGGCGCAACGTCTCGCGACCGCGCTCGGCCATGATCTCGATGGGCAGGCAGCCATCGAAATAGGGCGTGCCCTCCCATTCCTTGAAGCCGACCGTATCGCCCGCGACGAGCGCATCGATGAAGGCATTGTACTGGTCCTGATCCATCGGGCAGTTGATATAGTCCTTGCCATTGCCGCCGGGGCCGACCTTGTCGTAGCGCGACTGGTACCAGCAGACATCCATGTTGATGCTGTCGCGGTGAAGGATGGGGGCGATGGCATCGAAGAAAGCGAGTGCGTCCTCGCCCGTTTCCGCCTGAATGGAGGCGGCAAGTGCCGGCGAGGTGAGGGGGCCGGTGGCGATGATGGTGTTGTCCCATTCCTTCGGCGGCAGACCGACGATTTCCTCACGGATGATGGTGATCAGCGGGTGAGCCTCGAGCGCTACTGTGACCGCTTCGGCAAAACCGTCGCGGTCTACGGCCAGCGCACTACCGGCCGGGACCTTGTGCTTGTCGGCGCAGGCGATGATCAGTGAACCCGCAAGGCGCATTTCCGCATGGATGACACCGACGGCATTGGCTGTCGCATCGTCGGAGCGGAAGGAGTTGGAGCAGACGAGTTCGGCCAGCGAATCGCCCTTGTGGGCATCGGTGCCGCGGACGCCACGCATTTCGTGCAGGATGACGGGGACGCCCGCCTGCGCGATCTGCCAGGCGGCTTCCGATCCGGCCAGGCCACCGCCGATAATGTGAATGGGAGAATATGTCTTGTCTTGCATAACGCACCCGCACCGCCATGCAGCACGGAGCATCGAGGCGGACATATGTGTTTGATGAGGGAGCCTGTGACGATCAGCAGGCAATGTGCCGATGCACTACCACGATAGACGGTTGTCGCCAAACTTTTTTGAAGAAGGGTGTGGGAAGCCTGGACGTTGTACAACTTGAAAAAACGGAACCCGCCGAGGTCGTCGGCGGGTTAGCGTTAAATTCTCAAATGCGATGCTTTCGGCCTTCCGGGTCAGATGACCACATCGTCTCGATGTGTCGTCTCGACAGGCAATCCCACCCTCTGTGGGCGACAGCAATTTTCCTTAAGACAGCAGACGATCATCCGCAAAGCTTGCTTCGGAAACCTGCCCGCTCGCCAGCGCAACGATTGCCAGCACGGCATGTTTCCGATCCCAGCCAGCTCCCTCTGCCTTTTCGAGAAGCCCGTTGATCGACGGCTCTAAGGCAAACTGGCATTCGGCCTGGTAATCCATCGTATCGACCGAGAGCGACGGAGAATTGATCAAAGCGCGCATTCAGCACTCCATTTCTCGCTTAGCCCTGAGTATCATGTCAGGCTATGCGTGCATTCACACAAGAACGCCTGTCATCAGAATGACAACAGAACGTAATACGCAACGAATCCCCCAGCGCGGCGTAAACTCGTTTATATGGGTGAAGGTGTCAAGTTATACAGCCCGCTATAAGCGACGTAACTTTGGGTGGTGAACTTAGCGTTGAATCGTCTGTTTTCAGCGCCTTAAGGCAGCTCAATCAGCGGAAATCCCGCCTTGGTTTCCGCCGCCAGATGAGCATCGCCATCAGAAACAGTGAAAACATGATGAACCAGGTCAGTGGAAACGCCAGGAATAGGGCAGCGTATCCACAGTTTTCTTCAACACAGGCACCGAGAGCACCCGCTTCCGCCATCATCGTGACGGTAAAACCAGCAGCCAAACCTGTGGCGACAACCCCTGCGACAAGAATCAATATGTTCGTTACAACTCTCATCTGTCTCATTAAGCCGCAAAATGAGACGGCTTTGCGGAGTAAACAAGATAAGACTGATGTTTAGGGGAGGTGTTGCCTGTTTGCGACGCAGGGCGCCAAACAAAGGGAATATGGAGTTATGTCGGATATTTTAAGAAGAATGGTGGGTGATGTAGGGCTCGAACCTACGACCCGCTGATTAAGAGTCAGCTGCTCTACCAACTGAGCTAATCACCCGCCGCCGCCGTGTTTGGCGGTGTGATTGGCCGTATAAAGAGGAACATTCTGATTGTCCAGCATGGAAATGAAATTTCTTCGATTTTCATCTTCGAAAAGACACACCCACGCTGGAAAAGGCTGAAAAAGCAGCTTTTTCAATCAGATTGTCTTTTTGTCCTCAGCGCCGGAATGCTCTTGCGATAGCGATGAGAATGCACGCGCCGACGAAACCGGCGATGAGATATCCGATCCAGCCCGTCAGGACCACGCCGAATACCGCAAGGATCGCGTTGGCGACGATAGCGCCGACGATCCCCAGAATGATGTTCATGAAAACACCCATATTGCTCTTCATGAACTGTTCGGCGAGCCAACCGGCGATGCCACCGATGATGATTGCGGCTATCCAGCCAATACCAGCAGATTCCATAATTTTCTCCTCGGTTACTGCATCAGCATATTTGGCGATTCTAATGGTTTCTTCAAGGTGCGTGACCGAAGGCATTTTGAAAGGCGAGACGCTTGAAACCTATGAGACGCCAACTACTTTGGCGCAGTGATTCGGAAAGAGTGAAGGGCATTCACAGATGATATTCTCAAGAGGGTCTGGGCGGTTACTGCCTGTCCTGTTTGCATTCATGGCGTTGTGGACGCTTCCGGCACAGATCGTTTCGGCGCAAACGCCGGAGGCTGCCAGCGAAGATGCCACCTTGTCCGTGTCGCAGAAGGCAGAGGCCCGCCTCGTCAAAGACAAGGCAACCCTGGCCGACATCACCCAGCAGATCGATAACAAGGGTAACGACGATATGAAGCTCGTCGACCTGAAGGGCAAGGCCGATGATCTGGCAGGCAATGCCGCCGCTACCGTCGGCCACCTGCGCGCCAGGCTGGACGAGATCAGCACGCGTGTCACGTCGCTAGGGGAGCCTCCAAAGGATGGTCAGCCGCCCGAAGCCAGCGTCGTGACCGATGAGCGCACCAAGCTTACTGCGGAAAAAGCGCAGATCAACGCCGTTCTGGGTGATGCCGAGAGCGTCTCGACCAGTGCCTCGCGACTTTCCAACACCATCACCAACCTTCGCCGCGAGCTCTTTGCCGCGACACTGTTCAAGCGCACGGAAATCTCGCTACCCGTTCTGGCGGAAGCGGGCACGGAGTTTGTCGGCGAGATTTCGTCGCTCAGCAGCTCGCTGACCGGCTGGGCAATCTTCGTTTGGAACTACAAGCGGGTGTCGATGTTCGGCGCCGTTTCTCTTTCCGTCTTGGCTGCCTTGTTGTTCATGGTCGGCGGCTACCGCTTTTTGGGACATCGGATGGAAAGGCGCGCCTTTTCGGGTGCGCCGACCTATCTGCGGCGTCTGTCGGTGGCGTTTTGGTCGACCGTGGTGCAGTCGATGTCGGTGTTCCTGTTCGTGTCCGTATCGGCATTCCTTCTCGACAATTTCGGAGTTCTGCGACCCGATATCGCGCCGATCGTCTTCGTGGCGATGTCTGTCATCGCTTTCGTCTATTTCGTGTCGCGGCTGACCTATGCGATCTTTTCACCGACGCAGCCCGAGTGGCGGCTGCTCAAGGTTTCCACGCGCGGCGCGCATATCATCTCGTCAGCGATGCTGGTCATGGCCCTGGTCAACGGCCTCGACTACCTCTTCAGCACCATCAGCGAAACGTTGAATTCGCCGCTCATTCTGACGGTTGCCAAAAGCTTCGTTGCCTCCATCATCATCGGTATCATTCTGTTTACCCTGTCGTTCGTGAAACCGCTGGCTAGCACGGATATCGAGGGAGACGGTCGCGACAAACGCATGCCGCGCTGGCTTTCGAGCCTGCTGCGCATCGGCGGACTGCTGCTGATCGGCGCGTGTCTGACGGGCTATGTCGGGCTTGCACGCTTCCTGGCGACGCAGATCGTTTCGACCGGTGCCGTACTGGCGACCATGTATATCGGCATCCTCTCTGGTCGCGCCATTTCCAAGCAGGGCATCTTTGCCGAAACGCTGGTCGGGCGTTATCTGGGCAGACGTTTTGGCCTTGGAACCGTGCCGCTGGATCAGGCCGGTCTGGCTGCCGGGCTCGGCATCTACTGCGCGGCGCTCGCCTTCGGGGTTCCGCTGGTACTGTTTTCCTGGGGCTTCCAGCCGGGCGATATCGAAAGCTGGGCCTATCGCCTGCTGACGGGCTTCTCCATCGGCAAGACCTCCATCTCGCTGATCAGCATCATCACCGGTATTCTCGTCTTCGTGGTGGGTTATGCCGTGACCCGCTGGTTCCAGAAATGGCTGGACAGAAACGTGATGGCGCGCGGCCAGGTGGACGCCGGTGTGCGCAACTCCGTTGGAACCGGGATCGGCTATCTCGGCGTCGTGGTCGCAGCGATCTTCGGTATTTCATCCGCCGGTCTCGATCTCTCAAGCCTCGCACTCGTTGCCTCGGCCCTGTCGGTCGGTATCGGTTTCGGCCTGCAGAACATCGTGTCGAATTTCGTGTCCGGCCTCATTCTGCTGGTCGAGCGTCCGTTCAAGGTGGGCGACTGGGTGGTGACGGGTACGGTGGAAGGCACGGTCAAGCGTTTGTCCGTGCGTGCAACCGAGATTGAAACCTTCCGCGGCCAGTCGATCATCGTCCCCAACTCGGAATTCATCAATTCCTCGGTGGGCAACTGGACGCATAGAAACCGCATCCAGCGCGGTGAAATTCCCGTTTCCGTCTCCTACGACACAGACCCGCAACGGGTGATGGACATTCTGCTGGAACTGGTGAAGAAACAAACTCCCGTCCTCCGCAATCCGGAACCGCATGTGGAGTTTCTGCGGTTCGGAGAGTTTTCACTGGACTTCGAGCTGCGTTTCCATCTCTCCGATCTCAACCATGGCCTGACAGTCAAGAACAATCTTCGCATGGAGATTTTGAAGCGGTTCCACCAGGAAGGAATCAGCATTCCCATGAGGCAGCGCAATGTGAACATTCATGTGGATGGTGACGCCAATTCGCAGGCGCTGGATGCCCTTACCGAAGAAGAAGGCAATAAGGTGCTTGTGTCCAAAACCGCGGCTGCCGCGGCGCCGCAACAGGAAATGCCCAAGCCCGATGATCGGGACAAACCAACCAAGGACGTGGAAAACGAGACACCGAGAGCTTCTACGCGCAACCGCAGAGCCTGACGCTTCTGAAGCTCGAAAATCGGCAAAAGGCTCGCCGTCGCGGCGAGCCTTTTGCATGTCGTAATCAGGCGTTTGGGTAGCGGTGCGACATTGCATAGTCTGGCCCATACTGGTTCGATGACGCCTGCGAAAACGTGGGTGAGTTGCCTCAAGGGGAATATGCATCATGAAGACACATGCGCGGGCGGTTGTGATCGGTGGCGGCGTCGTCGGTGTTTCGACGCTCTATCATCTGGCCAAAAAGGGCTGGAGCGACGTCGTCCTGATCGAGCGCAAGGAGCTGACCTCCGGCTCCACCTGGCATGCTGCTGGGCTGCTGCCGTTGTTCAACATGAGCTATTCAGTGGGCCAGATCCACAAATATTCTGTGAAATTCTACGAGGAGCTTCAAGAAGAAACCGGCATGAATGTCGGGTTCTCCAAGGTTTCCAATATTCGTCTCGCCCGCACCAAAGATCGCTGGGACGAGTATATGTATTATTCCGGCATTGCTGAAACCATCGGCGTCAACGTCAAGATGCTGACGCCGGAAGAGGTGAAAGACGTCTGGCCGCTGTGCGAGACCGAAGGGCTGCTCGGTGCGATCCAGCATCCTGATGATGGATATATCCAGCCAGCCGACCTCACACAGGCCTTGGCCAAAGGCGCGCGCGACCGTGGAGCCACCATCTATCGCAACACCACCGTCACCGCGCTGGAGCAGCTGGATGATGGTCACTGGAAGGTGACGACCGACAAGGGCGAGATCATTGCCGAGCATGTGATCTCCTGTACCGGCAACTTCGCCCGCAAGACCGGCGAAATGGTGGGCATCAATATCCCCGTCATTCCGGTCGAGCATCAATATATCGTCACCGAACCACACCCTGCCATTCTGGAGCGCCGCAAGCAGGGCCTGCCGGAAATGGGTGTTCTTCGCGAATCCGACAGCGCCTGGTACATGCGCGAAGAGGCAGGCGGTCTCATTCTCGGCCCTTACGAAGTGGGCGCGCCGGTCTGTTATGTCGATGGTCCCTCCGACCAGAGCGAATACGAGCTGTTTCAGGAAGAGCTGGACCGGCTGATGCCGCATATCGAAGCGGCCATTGCCCGCGTTCCGGCTTTCGGCGAAGTCGGCATCAAGAAGGTTTATAATGGTGCCATCGCCTACACGCCTGACGGTAACCCGATTGTTGGCCCTGCGCCAGGGCTGAAGAACTTCTGGCTGAACGAGGGCCATTCCTTTGGTATCACCGCGGCCGGTGGTGCTGGCTGGCAGCTGGCGGAATGGATCGTCGATGGCGAGCCAACGCTCGATCTGATGGGTGTCGATCCGCGCCGTTTTGGGCCTTATGCGACCGAAGGCTATCTCATCGCCAAGAACGAGGAGGCCTATGCCAACGTTTTCACCATGCACTATCCGGACGAAGAGCGCTCTGCCGCACGCCCGTTGAAGACGACGCCGATCTATGATCGCCTCAAGAAACTCGGCGGCGTGTTCGGTAGCGTTTATGGCTGGGAGCGCGCCAACTGGTTCGTGCCGGATGGTTATGCGCTGAAGCCGGAAGAGTTGGGCGTCGGCGCGGATGTTCTGACCAACCACAATCACGCACCTGCGCTGGACGATGGCCGCATCGTCGAGAAGTGGTCGTTCCGCCGTTCGAATTACTTCGAGCATGTGGGTAACGAGGTGAAGCATGTCCACGAGAATGTCGGCGTGCTGGATATGTCGGCCTTTGCCAAGATGGAGGTGTCTGGATACGGTGCGCGCGCTTGGCTGGACAGCATCCTTGCCAACGCCATTCCCAAGAAACGTGGACGCATTGCGCTGACCCACCTTCTGACCAAGGACGGCGGTGTGAAGGCGGAATTCACGGTCTATGAATGGGCGCCGGGTCGCTTCTATCTCGTTTCCGCCGGTGGTCTGGAAACCCATGACCACGACGTTCTGCGCCGTCTTGCACCTACGGATGGCTCCGTCATTCTCCAGCCTATCACCCAGAAGTATGGCGTTCTGGCTTTGGCTGGTACGAAGTCCCGTGAGGTGTTGAAGAAGCTGACCCGCACCAGCCTGGATAACAAGGATTTTCCATGGCTGACGGCCAAGGAAATTTCCGTTGGCGTGGCGACGGCGCACGCGCTGCGAGTCAACTTTGTCGGCGAGCTTGGTTGGGAGCTTCACCACCCCATCGAGATGCAGGCCTACATCTTCGACCGGCTGATGGAAGCCGGTGCGGAGTTCGGCATCAAGCCTTTCGGCATTCGCGCGATGGTTTCCATGTCGTTGGAAAAATCCTACCGCAATATGGGCCGTGAACTCTCGGTCGAGTATAACGCCTACACCTCCGGTCTCGACCGCTTCATCAAGCCGGAAAAGCAGTTCATCGGCCGCGACGCCGTGGTCGCGGGCAAGGAGAAGGGCCTGAAGTGGGTGTTCTCGACGCTCGTGGTTACCGGTAATACCACGGTCGATACGCGTGGCTCCGAGGCGATCTACAACGCTGGGGGTGAGGTTGTCGGGCGCGCGACATCTGGCGGCTTTGGCTGGCGCATCGGAAAATCGCTGGCACTTGCCATGCTCTCGCCGGATCATTCGGCAGTCGGCACCAGGCTGAAGATCAAAATTCTCGGCGATCTCTATGATGCCGAAGTGGTGGTCGAAAGCCCGTTCGATCCTGACAATGCGATGTTGCGCGGATAATCGCTTTCGCCGTTGTCCTGCCGTTCAAAGAAAAACCCGCCGAAGATTTCGGCGGGTTTTGTCGTTTCAAGCGCAGTGGTGCTACGCAGCCTGTTTTTGCAGGCTCTTCATGTCGATAACGAAGCGGTAGCGCACATCGCTCTTGATCATGCGCTCATAGGCTTCATTGATCTGATCCATATTGATCATTTCGATCTCGGCGGCGATGCCGTTTTCGGCGCAGAAGTCCAGCATTTCCTGTGTTTCTGCAATGCCGCCAATCATGGAGCCAGCAAAGGTCTTACGGCCTGGGATGAGGCTGAAGGCGTGGACGGAGAGCGGCTTTTCCGGCGCTCCGACCTGCACCAGCGCACCATCGCGCTTCAACAGGGCCAGATAGGAGTCGATGTTATGGTCTGCGGCCACGGCATCGATGATGAGGTCAAGGCTGGAGGTGGCCTTTTTCATCTGTTCTGGGTCTTTTGATATGATCACCTCGTGGGCGCCGAGCTTTTTCGCGTCGTCTGCCTTGCCGGGGGAGGTGGTGATCATGACGACCGTCGCACCCATGGCGCTGGCGATCTTGACGGCCATGTGGCCGAGACCACCCAGACCGACGACGCCGACGCGTGTGCCGGGACCGGCATTCCAGTGGCGAAGCGGGGAGTAGGTGGTGATGCCAGCGCATAGCAGTGGGGCTGCTGCTGCCGCATCCAGACCTTCGGGAATGTTCAGCACGTAGCGGTCATCGACGACCACATGCGAGGAATAACCACCGAGCGTGTGGGCGCCATCGCCCATGGCCTTATCAGGCGAGTTGTAGGTGCCGGTCATGCCGTTCTCGCAATATTGCTCGAGACCTTCGGCACAGCTGTCGCAGCCGCGGCAGCTATCCACGATGCAGCCCACGCCGACGCGGTCGCCGGTCTTGAACTTGGTGACTTCGGCGCCGACACGGCCAACACGGCCGACGATTTCGTGACCGGGAACGCACGGGAAGAGCGAGCCTGCCCATTCTGCGCGCGCGGTGTGGATATCCGAATGGCAAACACCGCAGAATTCGATTTCTATCTCTACGTCGCGCGGGCCGGGATCACGGCGTTTGATGGTGGCGAGTTTCAGCGGGGATGAGCCATCATCGCAGGCATAGGCTGATGTTGTGAACATGAAATGTCACCTGTCTAAGGTTTATCGGATGGGAGCAGACAGCCGGGTGGACCCAGCGCTGCATATTGCAAACGTCGGCCGATACAGAAGGTTGCGACCGGGCGTCAGCCGGTAAGTCGCGTCGCTTCGTTTTCCGTCGCGCCGAAGACCTCTTCGAAGGACTGGCGCAAGAGAACATCGACATCGCCCATCATAACCAGCAATCCCAGATCGACAAGACTGGTCACGCCATATTGCGTGATGCCGCAGGGCACGATGCCGGTAAAATGCGAAAGATCTGGATCGACATTGATCGACAGTCCATGGAAGCTCACCCATTTCCGCAGGCGGATACCCAAAGCCGCGATTTTATCCTCGCTGACGTTACCATCCGGCAATGGCGGCTTTTCGGGGCGACGCACCCAGACGCCGACCCGGTCTTCGCGGCGTTCACCACGCACGTTCATCTTGTCGAGCGTGCGGATGATGACGTCTTCCAGCGCAGCCACATAGGCGCGTACATCCTGTTTTCGGCGCTTCAGATCCAGCATCACGTAGACGACACGCTGGCCTGGGCCGTGATAGGTATATTCACCGCCGCGACCCGTGGCGTATACCGGAAAACGGTCAGGCTGTATGAGGTCGGCGGCGTTGGCGCTGGTGCCTGCTGTGTAAAGAGGAGGATGCTCCAACAGCCAGACAAGCTCATTGGCTTCGCCTGCCGCAATCGCCGCCACTTCACGCTCCATCTCCGCGCTTGCCTCTTCGTAAGGCACTGCAATATCGGAGATTCGCCAGCGAATGGGTGGAGATCCCGCAATGGCGAACATATCTGTCTGGATATCGGTGCGTGTCAGCATGAAAAGTCCTTTCCACAGCCTTCTCGCAGAATGATTTCCAGGCCGCAAGCCCGGCATTTGCGGGCTTCTTTCATATAGGACGGATGTGCCTGATTTTTAATTTCAAAAATCTGTCATGACGCTCTTGTGCACCCAAAGTGCTTTTGGTACATGCACCTTCGTCGGCGCAAGTCGGCTCTACCACGATGCGGTCGTGGCGGAATTGGTAGACGCGCAGCGTTGAGGTCGCTGTGGGGCGACCCGTGGAAGTTCGAGTCTTCTCGACCGCACCAAAGAAACCCGCTTCGGCGGGTTTTTTCTTTTTTGGCAATATGTTCGGCGCGTTTGTTAAAGTGAAAACGCAAGTGTTGACTGCTTGGTGATGCCGATCAGCGTTGGCGACTTCTGGCTGCGGCCGTGCGGCGTTTGCTGACTTGTTTTTTGGCGACGCGCGTCTTCTTCTCGCCCAAGGCTGCCTTGAGAATACTACCGACGATGCCGCCGCCGAGTGATGTACTGGCTTTCGCCCGACGCTTCGTGCGGCGTGTCTGCCGTACACCGGTTTTCTTGAGGATTTCGGACATTGCGCCTTTGATGACGCCACTGATCAATTGGTCAACGATTTTCGACAACTGCGCCTCTCATGCCTATAAAATGTCATCATTTACAATATAGGTGCGACGCCCGACGTATCAAGCGATCTTTCGGGGTTGCCCGCTTTAGGATTGCTTTTCATGGCGAAGGTCTCGTCGCGACTCGTCTTTTATTTCCCCGGTTTCGACCCTCTCGACGCAGCAGCGCATCAGCGTCGCTATGAGCGCAGTGCGGCGCAATCCGGCAAGACTTTCGGGATCGATTATACCGTGAGTGCTCTCAGCCAGACGACAGGCGGTAGCCGTATGGATGTCAACGCTGACCATGATGGGCATGCCACGCAATCGATCATCTTCATTCACGACCACAACGACCTGATTTCGAAGCTGCGTGCGGCGTCTGTCTGGAAACAGATCGGGCTCGGTTTCAAGGCCGGGGCCGGGATCATCCGAGAGGGTGGCGCTCTCGCCTATTTTCGTCATGCCTGGCGCTTCGGTCTGTTTTTTCTGTTCCCGTTTCTCTTCATCTCACTGGGTATCGTCGCCGCTCTCCTGATTGCGGCGCTGCCGCTGATGGTCGGTGTTTCCAAACTTTTCTGTCTTCTTACCATTCCGCTTGGTTACCTCTTCTTCGCAACAGGCGTCATGCCGTTTTCGGAGCGGTTTCACACGCTGCATCTGTTTGCCGACTGGCGTTTTGCGCTGGCGGTGGGGCGTAACGAGCCTATGGCGCGGGACTGGATCGAAGACAAGGCACGGGACGTGCTGACGGCGCTGGGGCAGGGCTCAGACGAGGTTCTGTTCGTTTCCCATAGCATGGGGGCAAGTTTGGCACTGGCGGTTGCAGGCCGTGTGCTGGAGCTCAAACCGGATGCCTTCGATGATCGCCATGTGTCTTTCGTGACGCTGGGCGGTGCGGCACTTCAATGCGGCCTGCTCTCCAGTGCCTCACGGCTGCGCCAGAGCATTGGCGTTATGGCGCGGCATGCGCATGTCAACTGGTTTGACATCCAGTGTCTGACCGATCCCATTCATCTCTACAAGTGCCATACAGCACAGCTGACAGGGTACAGCGATGCAAGCCAGCCGAAGATCGTGCCGATCCGTTTTAAGCATTCGCTCTCTGAAGAACGGTACAAGAAGAACAAACGCAATTTCTTGCGCATGCACCGTCAATATGTGCTGGGTTCCGACCGCAAATCCGGTTTCGATTTCACGCTGCTAACGGCGGGTCCGTTGCCTGCAGCGTCCTTCGCAGACCTGCGGTCCGACAAACCGCCGCATATGTAAAAGGCCCGCGCGAGGGTTTCGCGCAGGCCTTTGATCTTGAATACGGACGTTGGTTTATTCCGGTGCTGAGGTCTGAAGTGCCAGAGCATGCAGAACGCCGCCCATATTGCCCTTCAGCGCGTCATAGACCATCTGGTGCTGCTGCACGCGCGTCTTACCCTTGAAGGCTTCAGCCACGACTTCCGCCGCGTAGTGATCGCCGTCACCGGCAAGATCACGAATGGTTACCTTCGAGCCGGGAATTCCGGCCTTAATCATGTCCTCAATGTCGCCGGGCTTCATGGGCATGGTCTGTCTCCTCGATTATTCTGCAGCGGCGAGAAACTCGCCATCCATGAATTGAGGGAACCATGATTCATAGGCGCTGCGCAATTCATTAATCTCCACAGCGCGAGCCGTGCCCAGCTTTACTGTGGAGCCACCGGTCTTGCCGATAACGGCAAGCGAAACGCCTTGCGAAGCGGCGCGGGATTTTACGGTTTCGAGATCGGACTGGCTGACCGTCAGGACATAACGACCCTGATCTTCGCCGTAGAATGTGAGGACCGGATTGTGACCTTCGACGGCCTCGACCGTCGCACCGATATCCGAGGCGATGGCCATTTCGGCGACGGCGAGAGCGAGGCCGCCGGACGAGCAATCGTGAACGGCGCTCGTCAGGCCATCTGTGATGATGGCGCGGACGAAATCACCGGTCTTCTTTTCGTGGGCGAGATCGACATGCGGGGCAGGGCCATCGGTGCGGCCATGGACATCGCGCATGTAGACGGACTGGGCGATGTGGGTACCAAGACCTTCCGGTGCACCCGCCAGAAGAATGACCTCATCGCTGGCTGCAAAGCGGATGCGCGCCATCTTGGCCCAGTCACCCAGCAAGCCGACGCCGCCGATGGTTGGCGTGGGCAGAATCGCCTGTCCGTTGGTCTCGTTGTAGAGCGAAACATTGCCGGAAACGATCGGGAATTCCAGCGCGATGCAGGCTTCACCGATGCCCTTGATGGCATGAACGAGCTGGCTCATGATCTCTGGCTTTTCCGGGTTGCCGAAGTTGAGGTTGTCGGTGGCTGCCAGCGGCAATGCGCCGGTAGCTGTGATGTTGCGCCAGCATTCGGCCACAGCCTGCTTGCCGCCTTCGAAGGCGTCTGCCTCCACGTAGCGCGGAGTAACGTCAGACGAGAAGGCCAGCGCCTTGGTGGCATGACCTTCGACGCGCACCACACCGGCATCACCTCCGGGTAGCTGTAGGGAGTTGCCCTGGATCAGCGTGTCGTACTGCTCGTAAACCCAACGGCGCGAGGAGTTGTTGGCGGAACCGACGAGCTTGAGAAGCGCATCGGCAATATCAGCTTCCGGTATATCGTTCTTAGCCAGCGGTGCAGGCACCTTGGCAGGCGTCCATGGGCGATCATATTCCGGGGCTTCGTCGCCCAGTTCCTTGATCGGCAGGTTGGCGACTTCTTCGCCATTGTGCAGAACGCGGAAGCGCAGGTCGTCCGTCGTCTTGCCGACGATGGCGAAATCCAAGCCCCACTTGACGAAGATCGCCTTGGCGACTTCTTCCTTCGATGGCTCCAGAACCATGAGCATGCGCTCCTGGCTTTCCGACAGCATCATTTCGTAAGCGGTCATGCGCTCTTCGCGAACCGGAACCTGATCAAGATTCAGTTCGATACCGAGGTCGCCCTTGGCGCCCATTTCAACCGCAGAGCAGGTGAGGCCAGCGGCACCCATATCCTGAATGGCGATGACGGCACCTGTCTTCATCAATTCAAGGCAGGCCTCCAACAGGCACTTTTCGGTGAAGGGGTCGCCAACCTGAACGGTGGGACGCTTTTCCTCGATGGATTCGTCGAATTCGGCAGAGGCCATGGTCGCGCCGCCGACGCCATCGCGGCCCGTCTTTGCACCGAGATAAACGACCGGCAGGCCTACGCCCTTGGCTTCGGACAGAAAGATGGCGTCGGACTTTGCAAGACCAGCTGCGAATGCGTTGACGAGGATGTTGCCGTTATAGCGCGCGTCGAACTCGACTTCGCCGCCAACCGTGGGAACGCCAAAGGAGTTGCCGTAACCGCCGACACCGGCCACGACGCCAGCCACGAGGTGGCGTGTCTTGGGATGATCCGGTGCGCCGAAGCGCAGCGCGTTCATGGCAGCGATGGGACGCGCGCCCATGGTGAAGACGTCACGCAGGATACCGCCGACGCCGGTCGCAGCGCCCTGATAAGGCTCGATGTAAGACGGGTGGTTGTGGCTTTCCATCTTGAAGACGACGACATCGCCATCATCGATGTCCACGACACCAGCGTTTTCACCGGGGCCCTGAATGACGCGCTTGCCTGTGGTCGGCAGCGTCTTCAGCCACTTCTTGGAAGACTTGTAAGAGCAATGCTCGTTCCACATGGCCGAGAAGATACCGAGTTCGGTAAAGCTCGGCTCGCGTCCGATGAGGTCGAGAATGCGCTGATATTCGTCGGGCTTGAGCCCATGGGATGCAATGAGTTCCGGGGTGATCTGGATATGATTTGGAAGTGTCATAGGTCTCACGGGGTTCGAGCCGGTACGGGAGTTTCCGGTTGTTTACCGCAAGAGGCGGCCGGGTGCGACAGGAAAATGGCTTGAGGCGGTCGCAAAAGCTGACTTCACCCCCATTTTTTGTTGCCGATTTCCGTCTCAGGCTACGCCTTCGTAGCCCGCAGAGCCGTTGTCCAGCAGTTGCCGCAGAATGTCGAAAGCATCGATCATCTCGCCACGGGTTCTGGGTGCGGAAAAACTGATGCGGACGCGATGAAAGACCTTTTCCGAGCGCCCAGCTTTGAATTCATCCTCGTCGTCGATGAGGATGCCTTCCTTCATGGCGGCACTGCGGAAGGTCCCAGACAACCATGGCTCCGGCAGTTTGAGCCATAGGAAGGGAACATCCGGCATCGAGTTGAACTCGAAATTGGCAAAAGCACTGCGGGCTATCTGTTCACGTGCGTTGATTTCGGCGGTGCAGTCCTTGAGAATGTCGTGTGCATCGCCGCTGTTGACCATGCGGGCGCAAAGTTCCGCCAACAGGAATGGGAGGCCGCCGGTCATCATGGCGTGTGAGATACGGATGCGCGAGGCGAAATTTGACGGGCAGGCGACCCAGCCGCCACGCACGCCGGCCGAAACCGATTTCGACAGACCGCCGACGACAAAGGTGAGATCCGGTGCGAACTGCGCCATCATCGGCGGCTGGTCAGTGACCATGGCGCCGTAGAGATTGTCCTCGATGATCCAGACATTGTAGCGGCGGGCGATATCGGCAATCGCACGGCGACGCTCGGCGGGAAGGGTGGCACAGGTCGGGTTCTGGCCTGTTGGCATGAGGAAGACCATTTTCGGATGCTGTTGCGCACAGACCCGCTCGAAGTCTTCGGGAACGATACCCTCCTCGTCACTATCCACGACGGAGGCACGGCGACCGGCCAAAATGGCGGCCCGGGCAATCTGGGAATAGGTGGCGGCTTCGAAAACAATGCGGTCTCCCGGCGAGGTCATGGCGGTGATGACGCCCATGATGGCTGCATGCGCGCCGAGTGTCGGAACGATGTTGTCTGCCGTCGGCGACCAATCCCCCTGTGACAGCCAGCGAACACCGGCCTGCGACCATTCCTGCGGAAACGCTCTAGCATAATCGGTGATCTGGAAGGAGCATTCCCGCAATATATCCGAGATATGGCGATCGATCAGCACGTTCTGTCCCACATCGGGTGCGGCTGTCGTGTTCAGGCGATATCTATTGGGTGTATCAGAGGTTGGCCGCGTCCCGCCGAAGGAGGCGACTGCGCGTTCCAGCTTGGCCGTGGGGCTTGGCGTGATGCTCGTGTTCACATAGGTGCCGCGCCCGACTTCACCGCTGACAAGGCCACGTTCATGGATGAGTGCGTAAGCGCGGCTGATGGTGCCGATCGTCACCCCCAGATCGAAGGCGAGATTTCTTTGCGGTGGCAGCTTTGCGCCAGCGGGTAGGGTTCCGTCGGAGATCGCAGCTTCAATGCTATCCGCGAGCTTGATGTAAAGCGGGCCTGTGCCGGTGGAGAGGTCTGGAATCCAATTTGTCATGGTGACAATATATGCATTGTATTCATTGTTAAGTCAATTGTATCTGTGTTGAAACGGTTGAATGAAAGGCGCTTCTGCGTTGATAGGTACAATATGCTCAAGATGGATCAATACAATCAGACAATAGATACAATGTATCCGGATGGGTACCAGCGCGAGCGTTTGTTTCGCGACAGTGGCGATATGGTCGATCCGAAATCGGCTATCGTCGCACATGGTGTGTTTGGGCGATTGATCGCGGTGATTGGGTCTTGGCAGAGCAAACGAGCGGGCAGGCTGGCGCTTCGGGAATTGGCGAACGAGCAATTGCAGGACATCGGCGTGACACGTGAGCAGGCGTTGAGGGAGGCTCAAAAGGCGTTGTTCTCGTCTTGGCTAACACCGCCACGTTGAACCAGCTACTTTTCTGCCGCAAGCATCGCCAAGTTTCCCCTGGCGCTGCACACCATTGTCGGCAGAGCCCGCCATGCGCCAGTCCCAACCGGCGCGGGCGGGTTTTCTGTTTACGAGCAGCCCTTGCCGCCATTCGCCCAACGCTTGACGTCGGTGGAGATGCGGGCCGAATGCGGTTCGTTCATGGCAGGGCCGAAGGCGTCGACCTTGGCAGGATTGCCTTCCGCCTGCACAACGAGCATGGGGCGCGATTCCGGGCTGTTGCGCGGTACCAGCAGAATGCGGGGGCGACCGGAAAAGGAATTGAGTTCAGGCGCGAGGCGGTAGGCCTTGAAAGCCGGGTCGCCCGACTTGAACCAGCAGGCATTGGCACCCAGCGCCACGCGCTCCATGACCGGCAAGGCTGCCTGCGATGTGGATGAGGAGGTTGCCGGTTTTCTGTCGGACTGGCAAGCCGCCACAGAGAGGGCAACCAGGCCAAGGCCTGCAATGTTCAATGCGCTACGAAGGGGCAGGCGGTTCATCGCTTCAATCCATGAAAGTGAAATACAACAAGGCCGGTGTAACCCGGCTTTGTTAATATTTACGCTGCGATGACGCCAAGGGCGGAAGCAAAAATGCCGCGCCCGTCATTACCGCCATGGGCGGCTTCGATGAGATTTTCCGGGTGTGGCATCATGCCGAGCACATTGCCTTCGGCATTGATGATGCCGGCGATATCGTTGAGCGAGCCGTTGGGATTGGTACCCTCGGCATAGCGAAACACGACCTGGCCGTTGTCTTCCAAAGACTTCAGCTGTTCCGGCTCCACGAAGTAGTTGCCATCGTGATGGGCGACCGGAGAGCGGATGATCTGGCCTTTGTCGTAAGCGCGGGTGAATTCGGTGTCGCTGTTGACGACTTCCAGCTTCACTTCACGGCAGACGAATTTGAGCGACGCATTGCGCATCAATGCGCCGGGCAGCATGCCTGCTTCGACCAGGATCTGGAAGCCGTTGCAGACGCCGAGAACCTTGACGCCTTTGTCAGCCTTTTCCCTGATAGCCTGCATGACGGGCATGCGTGCGGCAATGGCGCCGCAGCGCAGGTAATCGCCATAGGAGAAGCCACCGGGAATGACGATGAGGTCGACATCGGGGATGTCCGTTTCCGTCTGCCAGATGGTGACAGGTGCCTTGCCGGAAATCCGTGTCAAAGCCGCGATCATGTCACGGTCGCGATTGAGGCCCGGAAGCTGGACGACTGCGGATTTCATGGAGCGGCTCCTGAGCGTCAGAGAATAGCGATCGAGTAGTTTTCGATCACAGTATTGGCGAGGAGCTTTTCGCACATCGCCTTCAGGTCAGCCTCGGCTTTCGCCTGATCGGCTGCGTTCAATTCGAGATCGAAGACCTTGCCCTGACGAACATGACCGACGCCATCGAAACCGAGGCTGCCGAGCGCGCCTTCGATTGCCTTACCCTGCGGATCGAGAACGCCGTTTTTCAGCGTAACAGTCACCCGTGCCTTGATCACCTGATGCTCTCCTGAATTTACTTGACCAGAACCGGGCCGGTGCCGCGGATCGGTTCATTTTCGTTGATGATGCCGAGACGGCGCGCGACTTCCGAATAGGCTTCCAGAAGCCCACCCATATCGCGGCGAAAACGGTCCTTGTCCATCTTTTCCTGCGTCTCGATATCCCACAGACGGCAGCTGTCTGGGGAAATCTCGTCGGCCAAGATGATGCGCATCATGTCGCCCTCGTAAAGGCGGCCACATTCGATCTTGAAATCGACCAGCTGAATGCCGACGCCGAGGAAAAGACCCGAAAGGAAGTCGTTGACGCGAATCGCAAGCGCCATGATATCGTCAAGCTCTGCCGGGTTTGCCCAGCCGAAGGCGGTGATGTGCTCTTCCGAGACCATCGGGTCTTCAAGCGCGTCGGATTTGTAATAGAACTCGATGATAGAGCGCGGCAGAACCACGCCCTCATCGATACCCAGCCGTTTGGAAAGCGAGCCAGCGGCAACATTGCGCACGACGATCTCGAGCGGGATCATCTCCACTTCCTTGATCAACTGCTCGCGCATGTTGAGGCGGCGGATGAAGTGCGTGGGAATGCCGATCTTGTTGAGGTGCGTGAAAAGATATTCCGAAATACGATTGTTCAGAACACCCTTGCCGTCGATGACCTCGTGCTTTTTCTTGTTGAAGGCGGTTGCGTCGTCCTTGAAGAACTGGATGAGAGTTCCCGGCTCTGGACCTTCGTAAAGGATCTTGGCCTTGCCTTCGTAAATACGGCGGCGACGGTTCATATTAACAAATCTCTTGGTTGGCGCCGGATGGGCGGCGTTCGTTTCGTGTATTGAAGCGGTCCCATAACGGAAAAGAAGCCATTCGACAATGAGGCAGGGGCTGCGTTCGCATCGATTGTGGCCCTTGCCTGCTGCTTCTACGAGACGGTCGTCCCGCCGTCGGGCCTTTTCAACAGGTTTATTTCTACCAAAAACGATTTCGGCAGAATGTGCGATAATAACAAGCAGTAAAACACGGCTAAATTTATGCCGATGTTGAAAAATGTGCAAAATATGCATGCCGGATGACAGATGCTCGCAACGCAGTCAGAGGATATTCATTTGTCTTATTCGCATGGTGGACCTTAGCAATAGCTGTGTTGTCCATATGCGGTCTTCATTTTGGGAGTGTTGCGGCGTGTTCCATGGCCCGTAAAGATCGCTGAATGGCGAAGGGTGCGGTTCTCCAGCCTTCATTTGTCACAAAGGTGCGGACTTGATCGGCCGGAAGCGGGCGACACAGGGCGTATCCCTGAAGCGAATCGCAGTTTAGGTCTTGAAGTATGCGGATATGGTCTGCGGTCTCCACCCCTTCGGCGATGACCTTGATGCCCAGGGAATGGCCGATATCGATGATGGAGCCCAAGAGCTTTCGCTGCTCGATGGATTGGGGAGCGAGCTTCACGAGCTCCCGGTCGACTTTGAGCGTTGTGGGGTTGACCTTCAACAGGCTGATGATCGAGGCGTGGCCGGTGCCGAAGTCGTCGATTTCGATATCGATGCCAAGCGTGCGCAGTTTTTGCAGGTTCGAAAGGGCGATCTCGTTGCTGTCGTCCAGAAAAATCGATTCCAGCAGCTCGAAGGACAATGTTCCCGGCTCCATCTTGAGCCCGTCCAGTGTTTTCGCCAGCAGTGGATCATGCAGGCGCCTTGCCGAGACGTTCACCGACACCTTTGGTATGGGCAGACCATCCACACGCCAACGTTTGAAATCGATGATCGCTTTTTCCAGAATGACGCCATCGATGGCGGCGACCACGTCGAGGTCTTCGGCGATATCCAGGAATTTGTCGGGGGCGAGGATACCCTCTACTGGGTGGTTCCAGCGCGCCAGCGTTTCGACACCGGAGATGTCCAGCGTATGGGCATCGAACTGGAGCTGGTAATACGGAACGAACTCGTCTCGCTCCAGTGCCGTCAGGATTTCGTCTGAGACTCGTTTGGTGTTGATCAGCCAATCCTGTGTATCGGACGAGAAGAAATCATAGCGATTGCGTCCGCTTTTTTTCGCATTATACAACGCCATATCCGCATTGAGCAGAAGCTGCTTGTAATCGAAATTCGGGTCCATGCCGCAGGCGATGCCGATGCTGGCACCGAAGCGGCACTCCTGCCCGTCGTACAGAACAGGCTTTCGCAGCTCCTTCACCAGTCTGTCTGCGATGGACGCAATCTTGCGGGTGTTGCCGTTGAAGGGTGACAGAAGTACGAATTCGTCGCCGCCGATGCGGGCGATGAACTCGTTGGTCTTCAGGTTTCTGCGCAGCATGTCCGCGACGTGCTTGAGGATCACATCGCCGGCGCGGTGGCCCAGCGTGTCATTGATCTGCTTGAAACGGTCGAGCCCGATATGCAAGACGGCGATGCCGGGACCGGTTCGATCGGCCGCCAGGGTTCGGCGTTCCAGAATGGTGTCGAGATAGCGGCGGTTGGGCAAATCCGTCAGATAATCGTGCATCGCATTGTGCTCGATGCTCAGCTTGGCAGCTTCCAGTTCGCAGGCGCGTGCCTCTGCCAGCATGCGGGCGCGTTCCAACTCGTTGCGCAGTTGCACATCCGCTGTCACATCCCAGTTCACGCCGATCATCTTCTTGCGGCCATCCTCATCGACGAAAGGGAGCGAACGCGCACGCACATAGCGGAGCGAACCATCCGCCCTGACGATCCGATACTCTTCCGAGAAGGGCTGAAGCTCTCTGATCTTGTTTGATACATTGGTATCAACACGTGCCAGATCATCCGGGTGGACGCGTGTTTCCCACAGGCCGCCGATTTTCACGGGTGTGGCGGGATCAACCTCGTATATCTCACACATGCGGTTGTCCCAGATCGTCTCGCCAGCGTCGAAATCGACTTCGAAAACGCCGACCTGCGAGGCCTCGAGCGCGACTTTCAGATGGCGCGATATGCGCTCCATCTCGTTTTCCGTCGCCTTGCGTTCAGACACATCGGTATCCGTGCCCACGATCCGCACGGCCTTGCCGTATTCGTCACGCTCGACACAGGCCCCGCGACATTCGATCCATACCCAGTGGCCATCCTTGTGCCGCTCGCGATACTGGAATGCTGTATAGGCCGGGTCGCCTGCGTTCTGCCTCTCGATGCAGTGGAGTGTGTGTTCGCGATCATCGGGATGGATCAAGTCCACCCAGCGCTCGAAATCGGTCTCGATCTCATCCTCTGCCGTCATGCCCCGAATAGCGCGCCATGTTTCCGAGCCGTACATCTCGCCGGTGATGAAGTTCTGGTCCCACACGCCCGAAAGCGAACTGACCAGCGCGCTGTTCCAGCGGCTTTCGCGCTGCGCTATCTCCTGTTCGCGCACCCTCTGGGGTGTGACATCGGTGAACTGGACAAGAACGGTTTTAAGATCGCCTACCTGGAGGAAGGAGAGAGACAGGAGCGCGTATCGCGGGTCAGACGGTATGCCCTCAAGTTGGACCTCCAACGTTGCAGGTGATCGACCCGCAAGCAAATCGAGGGCTTCGGCCACGCGCACTCTGTCGTCGGAGTGGATAAAATCCAGGAGATGGGCAGGGTCGCTGCAATGGGGCAGAGAGGGTGCGTTTGGCGGCAGGTAGGCTATGTCACCGCCGGGCCAGATCTGGATGGCAGGAACAGGCAGGGCGTCGAGAATATCTTTCAGCAAGAGATCTTGGTTCACACGATCCTGCCACCGTTAAAACGATTAAAACGCACCCAAAAGCGCGCTGCCTATTTCACAGGTTATTGTTGCAGACTTAAGCTGTAGTTAAAAGGGAGGTGTAGAAAATTCTGTGTTACAAGTGATAATCGCGCCTTCGCGCAGATATTCAATGGAATCAGTTGTGAAATCTGGCAGGCGGTTTCAGCTTGCTGATAAACTGCGCGAACACCATCGTGCCTTCCGGCCAGGGGCCGTGACCCGATTCGGCATTGATATGGCCTGACATCCCCGCATCGATCAATGTCGAGCCCCAGGCATTGGCAATATCGCCCGCATGTTCGTAGGTACCGAATGGGTCGTTTTGGCTGGCAATGGTGATCGTGGGAAATGGCAAGGGATCGCGCGGGTATGGGCCAAACGTCATCAGGTGCTTGGGACGGATATCCGGGTTTGCGACGTCAGGCGGGGCAACGAACATCGCACCGGCTATCTTATCTTTGATCTGGGGCAGGGCATGCATCACAGTTGGCACGCCAAGCGAATGCGCCACCAGCACCACGGGCTTGGTGCAGGCGTTCACTTCTTCAACAAGCTTTGCCACCCAGTCTTCGCGGACCGGCTTGGACCATTCTGACTGCTCCACGCGGCGTGCGGTGGAGAGCTTCTCCTGCCAGCGGCTTTGCCAGTGTTCGGGGCCGGAATTGGTGTAGCCGGGAACGATGAGGATATCTGCTTCGGATGCTTTCATGCCGCATATCTCGGTGTGATTGTGAGTGGAATCAAGGTGACGGTTTGTGTCGTGGCGGTAAATCCTCTCCCCGTCATCCTTGGGCTTGTCCCGAGGATCTACGCACGTCGCATCCGCAGACGCGTGATTAGATCCTTGGGACCAGCCCGAGGATGACGGAAGAAGGGATGAAAGTCTTTCGACATCAAGCCTTGCCGAAGACGCGATTGAAAATCGTATCGACGTGCTTGGTGTGATAGCCCAGATCGAATTTCTCGCGGATTTTGTCTTCCGGCAGCGCGGCGCGCACCTCTTCGTCGGCGAGCAGCTCTTCCAGGAAGTCCTTGCCTTCTTCCCAGACGCGCATGGCGTTGCGCTGAACGAGACGGTAGCTGTCTTCGCGGGAAACGCCAGCCTGCGTCAGGGCGAGAAGAACGCGCTGCGAGTGAACGAGACCGCGGAACTTGTTCATGTTCTTGAGCATGTTGTCCGGGTAGATGACCAACTTTTCGACAACGCCTGCCAGACGGTTCAATGCGAAATCGAGCGTGATCGTCGTGTCGGGGCCGATGGCGCGCTCAACCGAAGAGTGGCTGATATCGCGCTCGTGCCACAGGGCAACGTTTTCCATGGCGGGCACCACCGACATGCGCACGAGACGCGCAAGGCCCGTCAGGTTTTCGGTCAGCACCGGGTTGCGCTTGTGCGGCATGGCGGACGAGCCCTTCTGGCCCGGAGAGAAGAACTCTTCGGCTTCCAGAACTTCGGTGCGCTGCATGTGGCGGATTTCGATGGCGACGTTTTCGATGGACGATGCGATGACACCGAGCGTTGCGAAGAACATGGCGTGGCGGTCGCGTGGGATCACCTGTGTGGAGACGGGCTCTGGAGTGAGACCCAGCGCCTTGCAGACATGTTCTTCGACCGATGGATCGATATTGGCAAAGGTGCCGACAGCACCGGAAATAGCGCCGGTTGCGATTTCCGCGCGGGCTGCAACGAGGCGGGCGCGGTTGCGGTCCATCTCGGCATAGAAGCGGGCAAACGTCAGGCCCATCGTCGTCGGCTCGGCATGAATGCCGTGGCTGCGACCGATGCGGACCGTGTCCTTGTGTTCGAAGGCGCGGGTCTTCAGCGCGTTGAGAACGCGGTCCATATCCGCGATCAGAAGATCGGCAGCGCGCACGAGCTGAATGTTCAGTGTCGTGTCCAGCACGTCAGACGAGGTCATACCCTGATGGATGAAGCGGCTGTCGGGGCCAACGAATTCGGCCAAATGCGTCAGAAAGGCGATGACGTCATGCTTGGTGACGGCTTCGATCTCATCGATCCGCGCAACGTCGAACTCCGCAGCGCCGCCCTTTTCCCAAATGGTCTCTGCTGCTTCCTTTGGGATGACGCCGATGTCCGCCAGAGCATCACAGGCATGTGCCTCGATTTCGAACCAGATGCGGAACTTGGTTTCCGGCGACCAGATTGCGACCATTTCCGGTCGGGAGTAACGAGGGATCATGGCAATGACTTTCTCTCAGGAAGGAATATGTCTGCCCCTTTAGCAAAGTGTTCCGGCAATCTCAACGCATACGAGGGCCGGGAACGATGTGGCGAGGGGCAGGTGTAGGAAAGGATGAGCCGCTTAACTGCGACCCTGTTCTGCGGATGCGCGTACGGCGCTGACCATCGTGCGGTAGTCTTCCACGCCATCGCCTTTAAAGATCGCTGAACCGGCAACCAGGACGTTGGCACCGGCGGCAATGGCGCTTCCGGCTGTCGCTATGGTAATGCCGCCATCGACTTCCAGTTCGATCGGCCTGTCTCCGATCAGTGACTTGGCGGCGCGGATCTTGTCGAGCATGGCGGGAATGAATTTCTGCCCGCCGAAGCCGGGGTTGACGCTCATGATGAGAATGAGATCGACATCATCCAGCACATTTTCCAGAACCGACAGAGGGGTGGCCGGGTTGAGCGTGACGCCAACCTTTTTGCCTAGTGAGCGGATGGTTTGCAGCGAACGGTGCAGATGCGGGCCTGCCTCGGCGTGAACCGTGATGCCATCACAGCCAGCCTTGGCGAAGGCTTCGAGATAGGGGTCGGCGGGCGCGATCATCAGATGGCAATCGAAGAAGGCCTGGCTGTGCGGACGCAGTGCCTTGATGACATCCGGACCGAACGAGATATTCGGCACGAAATGGCCGTCCATGATGTCGAGATGAATCCAGTCGGCGCCGGCTGCCGTTACATCGGCCACTTCCTGTCCAAGTTTTGCAAAATTGGCGGCAAGAATGGAGGGGGCAATCCGCACGGGAAGAGGCATCTGCAAAGCTCCTAGAATAAACATGTGAGACGCTGACGGAGTTTGGAAATAGTCCTTCGCCATCGGTCTCTTATTGTGCGCATTTAGCACCGATGCGTCGCATCAACAATCACAGCTCATGCAATTGCTCTTAACGCTCGGCACGTTCCACAGGTACGAAAGCCGTCCCGTTCCACTGTTGGAGACGGTAAGGGTTGGTCTGAAGCTCGTGCCGGTCGTTGAAAACGATGGGGCCGAGTGCGGTCTCGAATGTGGTACCCACCAGAAGCGTGGGGGCTGGCTTGCCTTCCGACTTTGTGAGCCCGACGAGTTTTGCGGCGATCTGGGTCACGGCAAAGGCGGGCAGGGTGTATCCCTCTGGCTCCACATTGGCGGCTCGCAACGCCTTCACCGCATCGGCAGCCGAGGGCAACGTCGATGCATCTGGTAGGGTCAGGGCGAGCACGCCAGCAGGCATCGGGACCGGGGTGTTGGCCGCCCGCATCGTATCGCCTGAGAGAATGGTGAGTGGCGCATTCTCCGCTGCGGCATCGCGGGCAATGATGGCGACATCATTCCGCTCTGCGCCGATGAAAACGTGGGTGATGCCAGTGCGGCTCAAGCGTCTTACGAGGGCTACCTGATGTTCCTGCGCAGGGCGAATCGTATCGGTGAATGTCGGCTTGAGGCCTGATTCTTCCAGCTTCGCGCGGATTTTATCCACCAGTTCGCGGCTGTAGATGGTGCCGTCATCGATCAGACCGAAAGAGTGAGCCTTCCAGTCGCGCAGGATCGCGGCGATCACGGCTTCCGATTCATCATCCTCTGATGGTGCCAGGCGAAACAGCGGCCAGTCGCGCTTGAGCGTGTCTTCCATAAGGCCTGACGCGCGGCTCGACAGGGTAATTGCGGGAATGGCGGCGTTTTTCAGGGTTGGCAACGCGTCCGGCAGGGTTTCGGTGCACAGGAAGCCGACGACGATACTGACCTTTGCAGCCACCAACCCGTCGGCAATGGCGCCGCCGCTTCCTTCTTCGCAGCTTTCGTGAATTTCCATGATATCGAGGCCGATTTTCGCCGCAGCGATCTTGACGCCCTGGCGAATTTGCACGCCGAGCATCTCATACGGTCCGCTCTGCGGCGCGACGACACCGATGGTCGCGGCACTTGCTGTACCCGCCAGAAATAGGCTGGCGGCAACTGTGAGCAGGCGAATGAAATGCATGGCGCGGGGATTTTCCTCTTGCTGTCATGCGATGTTTATCGACACCGGACGGTTTGCAAAAGAGGCAATGCCTTTTAAACGTCCATCCAGCAGAAGTTTTCGCGCATTTTCAGCACTATAGGCTTGTCAGTCTGGTTTACGCCTTGCCATCGCGCAGATGCTGGAAGGCATCGCGGGCAAAAAGGGAGAGGGGCTGAGGAAGGTCGTCCATCGCGAACCAGCCCATATCTGACAACTTATCGGGTTCGGTTAGGCTGGGTTCGCCCTGGATGTCGTCAGCCAGATAGATAAGCGACAGCCAGTGCTGGCCGTCGGCCGGAAGGATCTGCTCGCTGAGGCACAGGAAGCGCACGTCACCGATCGTCAGGCCGGTTTCTTCCTCGGCCTCGCGTTTTGCAGCGAGGTGTGCGGTTTCCATGTGGTCGACCTTGCCGCCCACAATGCTCCAATGCCCTGCCTCGGGCGGCTTCACGCGCTTGTAGAGAAGCACCTTGCCATCGCGTTCGATGACAAGGCCTGCGCCGACACCAGGAAAATCGATGCCGGGCTTCATGGTCAGGCTTTTGCGGTCGCGACAATCAGCATGAAAGCAGGAATGTCGTCGCCGAAGCCGACCGGTGTCGGGCCGTCATCGTGATCGCGGTAGTGCCGGCGGCGATTGTCATCGTTGGCAGGTGGCGCCGAATTGTGGTTACGCTCGAAATTGCGAGGTGCTCTTTCTTGCTTGCGTTCTGCCTTCAACTTGTCGCCTCCATTGGCCGCGATCTCTATGATGGCAGCTGGCTGAATGATTTTTTCTTCGATGTCTGGCTGCGGTGCTGCGGCTTGAACCTGGGGAGCGGCATCGCGACGGTTTCTGTCACGGCCACGACCGCGTTCACGGTCTTTTTCCTTGCCGCGGCGCGGACGCTCCGAAGCGAAACTTTCCATCGGTTCCGGCAGGGCGGTCAGGTCACCATTCAACCATTCGATCTTCTCATTGATGAGCTTTTCGATGGCGTCGAGATATTTCGTGTCACGGCGGTTGACGAGCGTGAACGCAGCGCCGGAGCGGCCTGCGCGACCCGTGCGACCGATGCGGTGAACGTAGTCTTCCGCATGGATCGGAACATCGAAGTTGAAGACGTGGCTGACATCAGGGATATCGAGGCCACGAGCCGCAACATCGGACGCGACGAGCAGGGTGATCTGATTGTCCTTGAAGCCCGCGAGCATTTTCGTGCGCGAGTTCTGGTCCATATCGCCATGCAGAGCACCGACCGAGAAGCCGTGACGTTCCAGCGAGCGGAACAGGTCAGCGACATCCTTCTTGCGATTGCAGAAAATGATCGCGTTCTTCAGGTCGGTCTGGGCATTGATGAGGTCGCGCAGAATGGCGCGCTTCTCGTAGTCCTTGTCATGCGTGGCGACGATGCGCTGCGTGACGGTCTTTGCCGTGGACGATGGCTTGGCGACTTCGATGCGAACCGGGTTCTGCAGGAAGCGGTCGGCCAGTTTCTGAATTTCCGGCGGCATGGTCGCCGAGAAGAACAGCGTCTGACGGGTGAAGGGAATCATCTTCGCGATACGTTCGATATCGGGGATGAAGCCCATGTCGAGCATACGGTCAGCTTCGTCGATCACAAGGATTTCGACGCCGGTCATCAGAAGCTTGCCGCGTTCGCAATGGTCGAGCAGGCGGCCGGGGGTGCAGATGAGAACGTCTGCGCCGCGCTCCAGCTTGCGATCCTGTTCGTCGAAGGATACGCCACCGATGAGAAGGGCCACGTTGAGCTTGTGGTTCTTGCCGTATTTTTCGAAGTTCTCAGCCACCTGTGCGGCGAGTTCGCGTGTCGGCTCAAGGATGAGGGTTCGCGGCATTCTTGCGCGCGCACGGCCTTTTTCCAGAAGGGTCAGCATCGGCAATACGAAGGATGCGGTCTTCCCCGTACCCGTCTGCGCGATGCCGCAAATGTCGCGTCGTTCCAACGCTGGTGGAATCGCGCCTTCTTGAATAGGTGTCGGTATCGTGTAGCCGGCACTTTCGATAGCAGAAAGAACTTTTTGGCTCAGGCCAAGATCAGAGAATGTTGTCAAAGGAAAAACTGTTTCCGTGTTGGTTCGAAAAGAACACTTAGCCGTCATAACGGCGACGCCGTAGACTGTAGCGGCGAAATAGGCCGAATTAGCCAGAAAGTCAAGGAAACAGGGATTTATCCCAAAATAATACAGGTTGCCGCACTGTTTGCAGTGGGACTGGCAATTGTATCCTTATCAATAACCACCGCGGTATCGCGCCGACTGTTCTATTGAAGATAGGTTTTCAGCTCGGTTCCGGCAACCAGAAAACGAGCCGGATCGACCGGATTGTCATTCAGGCGCACTTCGTAATGGACATGCGGGCCGGTCGACCGACCCGTGCTGCCCGCCTTGCCGATGACGTCGCCGAGCGCGACCTTGTCGCCTTCCTTGACGAGAATTTGCGACATGTGACCATATCGTGTGGTGATGCCTTTGCCATGATCGATTTCCACCATATTGCCGTAACCGCCGGAAAATCCAGCGCTCAAGACCGTTCCGGCACCTGTCGTGTGTACGTTGGCGCCGGTTTCTGCGACAAAATCGATACCGGCATGCAAAGCCAGACGACCCAGAAACGGGTCCATGCGGTTTCCGAAACGGCTGGAAATTTCACGTCCGGGGGCGGGGTTTCCGAAGGGCAGCGACACGGCGGCACCGCGCACGGTCTCCAGCCGGTTGAGTGCCGTATCCAGGTTGCCGAGCTGTTCTTCGAACGTGGCAGCGCTTGATGTCATCGGCTCCACGAAGGGACCACCGATATTTTGGGATGCCGAATCGTCGATCTTGATACCGGTTCGGCGGATGATGTCGGCCATGGCGTCAGCCTTGGTCTCGGCGCCTGTCGTCAGTGAGGCGATTCGCGTCAGTTGCTCATTCTCGACCTTGCTGAGGGAAGTGATCATCATCGAAAGGCTGCGATCTGACAGTTTTTCGCTTTTGGAGGTGTAGCCGATACTGCCTTTCAGGCTGGTCGAGGACGACGACAGGACAGTGTCGATTGCCTTCGATGCGCCGGAGAGGCTGGCTCTTTTGTCTGGTGAATAGGCTTTGACCGGCGGTGCCTGATCGAGCGTGTCGGATACGCCCGATTTTTCGGCGCGCTCCAGAAGTTCGCTCATGCGGCCATGGCGGGAGGTGAGGTCCTTTTGCTGCGCAAGCAGCTTCTCGACCTTGCGCTCCACGGCCTGCTGGTCGAGCATCTGCTTTGAGGTGACGCGGTCTACCTGTGCGCGCAGGGCGGAGATCCGGTCCTCATATTCCGTTTGCATGCGGGACTGGCGGGCGATGGTGGCTCCGACGAGATCGTCGCGCAGCATGAGATAGGCCGTTGCGCCGATATAGCCCACGCTCAAAAGGCCAGCGAGGCAAAGGCCGGTCGCGGCGAGCCATGGCCGAATGGTGAAGTGGCGCACCTTGTCGCCACTTGCAAGAATCAAGACGTGCTGCTGGCGTTTTTTGCCAAATGCCAGGTTTTTACCCGCTCCCGTCAAAATCCATCCTCCAGCCTATTGTCGTTCGACTGGATAGTAATTTGTTAAGGTTAACGAAGTTTTGACTTCGCGGAGCCGGGCTGCTCCCTAGAGCTGTTTGATGGTTTCGAGAACGGCTTTGGCGTGGCCTGGAACCTTTACCTTGTTCCAGATATGGGCAATCTTGCCGTCTGGTGACACGAGGTAGGTCGTGCGCTCAACACCCATATATTTTTTGCCATACATGCTTTTTTCCTTCCAGACGCCATAGGCTTCCAGAACCTTGCGCTCCTCGTCGGAGGCCAGCATGACAGATAGGGAGTGTTTAGCGGCAAATTTGTCGTGGCTCTTGACCGAATCAGGCGAGATTCCGATCACCACGGCATTGGCGGCTTCGAAATCGCCGCCCATGGCGCTGAAGTCGATGGCCTGCGCTGTGCAGCCAGATGTGTCGTCCTTGGGGTAGAAGTAGAGTACCACGGATTTGCCATTGAGGCTCGAGAGTGTGATGTCTCCGCTGCCGTTTCTGGGGAGGGTAAAATCCGGTGCAATATCGCCAATTTTCAAATCTGTCATGGGTGACCTTTCTTTCGCCGGATTGTTGAGTAAATGGGCCATTATTCGATATATACCGAATAAGCGCTTCGTCCAGTCTTGTGGCGAGTCAGACGGTGTGATTGGTTGAACCGTCACTCCGAACAGGCCGTGATGGTAATTTCATGGCCGTGGCAATTCCGGGAGCAGGCACGGCGAATGGCGGAAATTCGTGGCGAGAAGGTAAGTTTCAACAAGCGCGATATCCAGCCGCTGCATGCGATGCCGTCTGCCCAAATTGAAGATCCCATCATCGTTCATTGCCCCGCGCCGCGTTCCATGATGCGATCGCTCCTCAAAGTTTTCGCAGCGCTGGTGGTTCTGGCCTTCATCTCCATCGGTGGCATCATTTTATCCATCGAGACGGGCTCGGTCGACAACGCGCTTTCGACGCAGGCCAAGCAGGCGCTGGAACATGCGCTGGGCTCACGTTACGAAGCGCGTATCGGCTCCACATCGGTTCGGTTTGCATCGGGCTTTCAGCTGGCACTGGTGGCGCAGGATGTCGACATCATCGAGCAGGCCACCGGCCAGCATATGAGCCGCGCCCGTGCGATCGGTATGGCGCTCGATCCTCTGGCGCTTCTTACAGGTCGCGTCTCCGTTCAAAGCATCGAAGCGACCGGCATGGAACTCGACACAGCCCTGCTGCCGAAAGGGCAGGGCATTGACATGGCGAAACTGCGTGTCGATGCGTTGCCTAACTATCTGAACATCGCCTTCAAGGCGCTGGATACCTTTGCGCAGACGTTCAAAAGCAGCGGCACGGACGAGATCGATCTGTCGGATATTTCGATCCGTCTTCCACCGAAACAGGACGGTGGTGCACGGACCATCGTGCTGCAGGAGCTTTCGCTGGTGCCAGACGGTGAGGGCGGTTACGCGCTGGACGGTAGTGTGGCGTTCAACGGTGAGGTTGCCACCCTTGCGCTGGCAGCGAAAGGTGCCAATGGCGGCATCGACACTTTCAGTGCCAGGCTCGATGGGTTCGATATTGGACCGCTTCTGGAGCTGCACGACCCTGAAGGATTGATGCATCAGGGCCTCAACGTAAAAGCGGGCCTGAACATTCTCGGCAGCCGTGAGCGCGCTGACGCGAAGCCCGCACTGTCGGTGTCGGCGGGCATTGGCGATGGAAAGTTGTATATTGGCGGCGACGCGCAACCGGTGTCGGGCGGCCGCATCAATGCTCACTACGATTTCGACAGCAACGTGATTGCTCTGGACAATTCTGGCTTCACCTTCGGCCAGTCCGTTCTACCGCTTCGTGCAAACATCAAGGATAATCCTGAAGGTTTCGATCTCTCGCTGAAACTGGAAGGTGCGCAGGCCGTGGCCGAGGCGGGCGGTGAACCACCCGTGTCATTCGATCTGACGGCCGATGGCACCTTCAATAAAACAACGCGCAGCCTGGATATTCCTGGGCTCTATGTCAAAAGTCCGCTCGGCGATATGGCTGGCTCGTTGAAAGTGAAGTTCGGTGTCGGTTCGCCGGAAATCAGTTTCGGCGGTCAGATTGCGCAGATGGAAGCAACGGCTGTGAAGCAGCTGTGGCCGTTCTGGATGGCGCGAAAGGCCCGACCCTGGGTCATTTCAAACCTTTATGGCGGCACCGTTCGCAATGGCTCCATCTCTGTGTTTATACCTCAGGGCAAGATGTGTGGCCCCGGTTGCCCGATGGAGCTTTCTGGTGACGAGTTGCAGATCAAGTTCGATGTGGAAAATACCCGTCTCAGTGTCGCAGGCGACATTCCGCCTTTGCGCGATGCCTCCGCTCGTTTCGAGTTGAAGGGCGAAACGATTGATGTCGATATCATTAAGGCGACGTCGTTCTCTCCGTCCAACCGAACGTTGACGCTCGAAAACAGCAGGTTCAAAATACAGTCGGTCTATGAGAAGCCGCTGATGGCCGATCTTGATCTCAACCTCTCCGGTGCTGCGGATGCCGTGGCCGAGATGGCGACGTTCCGGCCGCTCAATGCCTTGAAGGATTCTGAGTTCAAACCCGGAGACTTTGCGGGGCAGGTAAAGGCGAATGTCAAGCTGACGGTGGGTCTCCTGAACACCCAGAACCCGCCACCGCCGGTGTGGTCGGCGCGCCTCGATCTCGAAGATGTCGCACTGACACGACCCTTTGCCGGTCGCACCGTGTCTGGTGTCAACGGGCCGCTGACGATCGACCAGCAGGCCTTGCGCTTGAAGGGCAAAGGGCGGATCGACGATGTGGCAATGGATATCGATCTCGTTCAGCCGGTTGGAAAGTCCAGTACAGTTGCCCGCCAACTGATGCTCAAGGCAACGCTTGAATCGGCGCAGATCGCTAAACTCGCACCGGAGCTTCGAAAGATTATTAGCGGCACGACGCTGCTGGAGATCAACGGGAGCGACCCGAAGCGCCAGAGCGTGAAACTTGACCTGTCCAATGCCTCGCTTGTTCTGCCCGGTATAGGCTGGACAAAGGGCCCCGGTATCGCGGCGACGGCATCCCTTACGGTCGAAGTGGTGGATGGCCGCACCAATATCAGTGACTTCTCGTTGAAGGGCGACGGTTTCGGCGCCAACGGCGAGCTTTCCTTCGACAAGAGTGGATTGATCTCTGCGAATTTCTCACGCTTCCAACTATCACCGCAGGACAATTTCGCGGTGGCTGTGTCCTCTTCGCGCAAGAACTACACCATCAATGCCAATGGCAAGTCCATCGATTTGAGGCCACTGATCGCCAAGCTTCGAAACTCCGCGCCAAATGGCGGTGGCGGTAGCGGATCCGGGTCCGGTGATGGCGATTTCGGCTCTTTCTCGATCAAGGCGCAGATAGACAAAGTCTATGGCTTCAACGATGAGGTGATGAGCAACGTCGATGCCGATGTCAATCTTCGCAATGGCAAGCTGCGCACCATCGACCTCAAGGGTGTTACCAGCCGTGGCCAGGCTCTTGTGGCGCAGACCATCAACCGCGGCGATGGCGGGACGATCAACGTGACGACCAGCGATGCCGGATCGTTCGTGCGGTTTACAAACCTTTATTCGCGCCTGCGTGGCGGCCTGCTGAACCTTGCACTGACGACGGCCAACGGAAACGACTGGAGCGGGTCTCTCGATATGCGCAATTTTGCCGTCGTGAACGAGGCCAAGCTTCAGGATATCGTCGCCACACCGACAGGGCAGGATGGCCGCAGCCTCAATACAGCCGTTCGGCGCAACATCGATGTCAGCTCGGAGAAATTCCAGCGCGGATTTGCGCGGGTCGTCTATGTCAACGGCACGCTTGCGCTGGAAAACGGGGTTGTGCGTGGCGAGCAGATAGGCGCGACCTTCCAGGGCATCGTCAAGGATCAAAACGGCAATATGGATATGACCGGCACCTTCATGCCGGCCTATGGTCTCAACCGGCTGTTCGGTGAGTTGCCCTTCATCGGCATATTCCTCGGAAACGGTCAGGATCGCGGCCTGCTCGGCATCACCTTCAAGCTGACAGGACAGACGGACACGCCGCGTCTTGTGATCAATCCGCTATCGCTGATCGCACCGGGTGTGTTCCGCCAGATTTTCGAGTTCTAATGTTGTAGACCGGGCAGTCCGGCTTCACTGATCGCGCAGTCTCAGCTCGTCCGTCTGCATTTGAAGCGAGCCAAGCGTGGACAGGAATGTCATACCCAAGAGGCTCTGGTCGAGCTGGCCTTCCTGTGCAACGAGGCCTTCCACGTTGCGTCTGACAATCGGGCCGATGGCGAGTTGTCGCAAGCTGACGGGAGCGGCGGATGTGCGGCCATTGGCCGTCATGACCGAAACGGAGTAATCCAGGCTTTCGACGTTGATGCCAACCGCTGCTGCGTCTTCGCTCGATAGGACCACCGAACTTGCACCGGTATCGACGAGCATGTGGATGCTGGTATCGTTGACCAGCGCGTCGGTTTCAAAATGTCCGTTCATGGATTTGTTGATGATGACCTCCTGCCCACCGTCCTGGGTGGTGACGACGACAGCGCGACCCGGAATGAGCCCGGCCAGCACCCTGTCTCCAACACGCTGGAAATCGTAGCGGTAGAGATAGAGGACGACGAGACCGAGAATGATGACGAGCCAGATGGCCATCTGGCGGATGGCGGTGCCGAAGCCACCGCGATTGCCCTGCAGTATGCCGACCGATAGGAGGGCCGCTATGGGTGCGAGATATATCAAATGTGCGAAATCGTCATTGGCGATGCCGAATGTGCGACCGCTATCATTATTGAAGATGAGCAGAGCAAGACCGATGCCCAGGATCAGAAAAACAAAGGTCAGCCTGTTCATACGGTCTCGGTCTCCCCGGTGTTTTTAGCGTTGCGGCTCGACATGCGGTTCGCCAACTCGTTCATGATGGCGCTGCGTGCTGCATCCCCATAGCCGGACCAACCCATGATCTCGTCGATCGTGCGATAACAGCCCACACACAGGCCATCATCGGGATCGAGCGAACAGACGTTTATGCAAGGCGTTTCCATTGGTTTATATCTTCACATCAGACGATCAGAGCAAGCCCGGCGAGCATCACGATCTCCGTGATCTGCTGGGTTGCGCCGATGGTGTCGCCGGTATGTCCGTGGATTTTGTGGTTGCAGTATCGATTGAAGAGATACGTGGCGGCCAAAGGCGCTGCGAGGGCAATGACGAAGGGAAACGGCGAATAATAATTCATGGCGATTACGCCCGCGATACCGAAGCCGTATCCCAGTGCGCCTGTTCTCTGCGTCTCGTCTGGCTGGCCCGCCGATGCGGCAACTCCGCTTGGTCGAGCGGGGGCAAGGGATTGCCAATGCCAGACCATGGCACCACGGCTGAGACAGGCGACGGCGATGAGACTGATGGCAATACCCAGTGCCGATAGCTCTCTCATCAGTGCGGCAAGGGCTGCCACCCTTAAGACGAAGGAGAGGATGAGGGCGATGGCGCCATAGGTGCCGATGCGGCTATCCCTCATGATCTCCAGCGCACGTTCTTTCGAACTCCCACCACCGAAACCGTCAGCCGTATCGGCAAGGCCATCTTCGTGCAGCGCGCCGGTTATCAGAGTTGCGATGGTTAGCACGAGGGCTGCCGACAGAAGGGGGTCTGCGTCATTCGAGACGAGTATTGCTGCCACACAGGCAGACGGGATGGCGATGAGAATGCCAGCCAACGGGAAGACGCGAGACGACTGCGCTATCGAGCGGTGATCGTCTTCAAAAAAGACATCGTGCACGGGGATACGGCTGAGAAAGGCCAGTGATCGCATGATATCCGTCAGATAATTGCCAGTCCGCAACCGTCTCTCCAGTCCGTGAGGAGATGCCGATCGTATTTGAGGTTGTTCCTCTGCGCATCCCCGATTATGAGAAGCGCAACAAAGACCGATTTGCCGGAAAACACAAGCGTCCGGCGCGACCAGAAAGACCGATATCATGAGCATGAGCGGATTGCCTTTTGATGATTTTCGTACGCTGCTGCGCGATTTGCCGGGGCCGAATACTTTTGCGCTCGTCGCTGCCAAGGAGCGCAACGCGCAACTCACCAAGCCCGCCGGTTCGCTGGGACGTCTTGAGGAAATCGCGATGTGGCTGGCCGCGTGGTCAGGTCGCGCGCCTGCGGTAAATCGGCCGCTGGTGGCAATCTTTGCCGGAAACCACGGCGTCACCCGTCACGGTGTCACGCCTTACCCGTCCTCCGTCACGCAGCAGATGGTGGAAAACTTTGCCGCCGGTGGCGCCGCCATCAACCAGATTTGCGTTACCCACGATCTTGGCCTGAAGATTTTCGATCTGGCACTGGATTATCCGACAGGTGACATCACCTGCGAACCAGCGCTTTCCGAGCGCGACTGTGCCGCCACAATGGCGTTCGGCATGGAGGCGATTGCCGGTGGTACCGATCTTCTGTGTATCGGCGAAATGGGCATCGGCAACACCACGATTGCCGCTGCGATCAATCTGGCTCTTTATGGCGGCACCGCCGAGGAGTGGACGGGTCCGGGCACCGGTTCCGAAGGCGATGTCATGGCGCGCAAGATTGCCGCCGTAAAAGCGGCTGTCGAATTCCACAGGGATCATCTCTCCGATCCGCTGGAAATCATGCGTCGTCTGGGTGGGCGTGAAATCGCTGCGATGGCGGGTGCCATCCTGGCTGCGCGGGTGGAGAAAATTCCGGTTCTGATCGATGGTTATGTCGCGACCGCGGCAGCGGCACTGCTCAAGGCTGCCAATCCGGCAGCACTCGACCATTGCCTGATCGGCCATGTATCGGGTGAGCCGGGCCATCTCGCGGCAGTCGAGAGACTGGGCAAGACGCCGCTTCTGGCGCTCGGTATGCGCTTGGGCGAGGGCACCGGCGCCGCTCTTGCTGCCGGCATCGTCAAATCCGCAGCCGCGTGTCATTCTGGAATGGCGACGTTTGCAGCGGCTGGTGTCGATACCCGCACCGATCACTGAGATCATGATGGACCATCTCAACATCCCGCCTCCTAAAGAGCCGGTCTTTCAAAAAGAGACCGGGTTCAGGCACCTGTTTGCCGCCGCGCGTTATTCAGCCCAAGGGCTCGCGCGCCTATGGCAGGAGGCTGCGTTTCGCCATGAGGTGCTGGCCTTCGGGGCAGGGCTGGTGCTGCTGAGTGTCATCGATGCGCCGCTTGCGCATTACATGATTTTTACAGGACTGACGCTGGTTCTGTTTGCAGTGGAAGCGCTCAATACGGCCATCGAGGAGATTGTCGACCGGGTGTCGCCGGAGTTCTCGTCTGCGGCCCGGCATGCCAAGGATCTCGGTTCCTTTGCAGTCTTCTGCATGCTGGTCGCAAATGGTGGCGTACTGCTCTATTCGCTCGTGGACACGTTTTTCCTGTCCATCGTTCTGCTTTAAGCGAAAGAACGTCTGCGCGGCTGGACGACGGGAACGTCCTCGACAGCGGGAATGCTTTGAAGCACCCGTTTGGCCGGCAGGATAGCGATGACTTCGGTTCCCTCGCGCAATCTGGATTTCAGGACGAATTGACCGTCATGCTTGGACAGAATGGCCTGAACGATGGGAAGGCCGAGGCCTGTTCCCTGTTCGGCACTCTTGATGGCGATAGAGCCCTGTCCGAAGGCTGACAGGACAACCGGAATTTCATCTTCGGGAATGCCGGGACCATTGTCCTTGATGGAGACATACTGGCCGCCGCTGGCGGTCCACCCTGCCTTGATCGAGATTTCTCCACCCTGCGGCGTGAACTTCACGGCATTCGACAACAGGTTCAGTATCACCTGACGAAGTGCTTTCTCGTCTGCCCAAACGTGAGGCAAGGTGTTTTCGAATTGCTGGGAAATGCGGATGTTCTTGGCGCGCGCGCGCAGCTGGATCATGCCCACGCAATCCTCCGCAATCTCCAGGATGCCGATGGCTTCCTCCTGCAGATCGTAACGACCGGCTTCAATGCGGGACAGGTCGAGGATTTCGTTGATGAGATCGAGAAGATGCTGGCCTGAGCGGTGGATATCGCCGGAATACTCCTTATAGAGGGGATTGTTGAGCGGCCCCAGGACCTCCGACGCCATGACTTCGGAAAATCCGAGGATGGCATTGAGCGGTGTGCGCAACTCATGCGACATGGATGCCAGAAAGCGTGACTTTGCCATGTTGGCTTCTTCGGCACGCCGGCGGGCTTCATCGGACATGGATTTGGCCACTTCCAGCTCCGCAATCAGATCGTCCTTTTCGGACTGGTAGGACAGCAGCTTCAGGTTCGATAGATAGAGCCGCTTGGTGACGTGGTGGCAAAACAGCATTGCCATGGAAAACATCAGTGCAAGGCCGATTTCCATCGGATTTCGCGACAGTGCTGCGGTCACGCACAGTGCAACGAGGACCGGTAGAAAGGTCATCAGCATCGAGCGGCGTAACAGAGAGCTCGACATCGAGGTGATCGATAAAGCGATCAACAGGGTCGATCCCTTGTAGAACATGATAAGCGAGGGGTCGCCAGGCTCGATTTTCTGTAGCGCGAACAAAACCCACATCAGGCCGATAATGATCTGCGTGGTGAGGAAAATGTTGTGCCAGGTGTTGAGGTTTGTGGGGTTGAGATCCTGGCGCGACGCCTTTCGCGCAAAGAACAGCGCCAGCGCGTGGGCAGACAAGGCAAGCACCGCCCAGCCGACGATTTGCGGATCGCGGCTGATGTAGATGCCGACGCCTGTTGCCAGCACGATGAAGAGAGGCATGATCGTTGCGCTTTGCAGCGTTTCGACCACATGCATTTGCAGCATGTCGCGCTCGAAGACACCTGTGCCCACAGGCCCGTATTGCAAGCGCTCACGCGTCAACCGGACCGTGTCGAACACAGCCTTGTTGCGCCGCGTCCGGGACCGGTCGACGATATTCTTGTCGGCAGTGGTGCTAGCGCTCTTACTCATTGTACACAACGCGGATAATGCATGGACTTGCAGGCTAGACGGAAAATCTTAAGAAGATGCTGCTGCTAAAGGATTTGTTTGCCATTTTTAAAAAGGGTTTGTTCTTACATGAGACGAAAGTCAGGCCGGGGTTTCAGGCCCATCAGGGACGGATTCATCTTCATTCTGATGATGGTGCTGGGCATTCTGATTGCCGCGCGGCTGGACGGCGCGAACGAGGAGCGGTTCGCCGGGCGCTTTTATGCGGTCGATGGGGACACTCTTGCGCTCGATGACAAACGGTTTCGGCTGCTTGGTATCGACGCGCCTGAGATGAGCCAAAGCTGCCAGAGCGACAAGGGTGAGTGGGCCTGCGGTAGGGACGCCAAGGCCTATCTGGCTGCTGTCATTCAGAGCGGAGACGTCGCGTGTTCTGGTAACGACCGAGACAAATACAAGCGTTTGCTGGTGCGCTGCGCGGTGAATGATCAGGATGTGGCGGGGCAGGTCGTGGCGGCGGGGTTTGCCGTTACCACGGAATATTTCCTGTTTGGCGATGAACAGAGCCAGGCACAGGCACGGCGCGCAGGAATTTGGTCGGGGACCTTCGAGCAACCCAGAGACTGGCGTCGCGAGCATAAAGCCGCTGACATGGACGTGCCGCTTACCAGCGTGCTCAGCCTGGTTCGTCATGTCCTGGGGTGGTGAGGTGGTGTGATGTCGGCTGGGTCGGGACGAGAGCAGGCGCTTGGGGCGCTGCGCTATGATATTGCGCAGTGTCGCATCTGTCGTGATGCGCCAGCGAAAGGCTTTGAGAATCGCTTGCCGCATGAGCCTCGTCCCGTCGCGGTCCTATCAGGCAAGGCCAGAATTCTGATTGCTGGCCAGGCGCCGGGTTTGCGTGTGCATGAAAGTGGGTTGCCCTTCGACGATGCCTCGGGAAACCGTTTGCGCGACTGGCTGAATGTCAGCCGCGAGACCTTCTACGATCGGGATGTGTTCGCGATCGTACCGATGGGCTTCTGTTTTCCCGGCTATGATGCCAAGGGCAGCGACTTGCCACCACGGCGGGAATGCGCGCCGCAATGGCGCGAAACGGTTTTAGGCGCGATGCCGCAGATCGAACTGATTGTTGCCATCGGTCAATATGCGCAGGCCTGGCATCTGGGTGCGCGCCGGATGAAGACAATGACGCAGACAGTACAGAACTGGCGCAGCGCACTGTATTCCAATCAAGACGTACCCGTTCTGCCGCTACCGCATCCGAGTTGGCGCAACAGCGCGTGGTTGCGTAAAAATGTCTGGTTTGAGGAGGAGCTGTTGCCAGTGTTGCGTCAGAGTGTGGAAAGGCTACGGTTTTGAAACAAATTTCTTTTTTTCTCTTTTATTTAGTGTAAACAGAGGAAAATAATTCTGGAGGAGAGTAGATTGGACCGCCTCGACCGAAAAATACTGCGTATTCTGCAAGAAGACTCCACGCTGGCTGTTGCCGATCTGGCCAAGAAAGTGGGACTCTCCACGACGCCGTGCTGGCGCCGAATCCAGAAAATGGAAGAGGATGGCGTCATCCGCCGTCGCGTGGCTATTCTGGACGCTGCCAAGGTCAACACGAAAGTCACGGTTTTCGTATCGATCCGCACGGCATCCCATTCGATCGAATGGTTGAAGCGCTTTTCCGAAGTCGTTTCCGAATTTCCCGAAGTTGTCGAGTTCTACCGCATGAGCGGTGACGTGGATTATCTGTTGCGCGTTGTCGTGCCTGACATCGCGGCCTATGACGCCTTCTACAAGCGTATGATCGCCAAGATCGAAATTCGCGACGTGTCGTCTGTGTTCGCCATGGAGCAGATCAAGTATACGACCGAACTACCGCTGGATTATATGCTTCTGGACAACGCAAAGTCTGGCGAAGAGTGATTTGACGAAGCTTTGCTTCTCAAAGTGGTTTCCCGCACCAGATGCGGGAACCATCGGTCAGGGCCTTGGTCGCATCAGCCCTTGAGTTTTGCGATCACGAGGTGGCCCGGTGTCGGATGGCCGTCCTGCATGCGCACGTTGATGTCGGTAACTTCGATGATGTCGAAGCCGGTGGCTGCGAGGCGTTCTCGGATGTAGGTTTCCGAATGAGCGAAACGCTGGTGTGGGCCGACCATGTAGGGGCGACCAGCTAGCGCGTCGTCGGGCAAAGTTTCCGACGAGAAGATGAACAGTCCACCATCCACCATATTTTCCGAGGCACCGAAAAAGAGCGGCTCCAGCGCGCCGAGATAGGGCAGGACGTCGGTTGCGGTGATCAGGTCGAACGGCGCGTCGTCGTTGTCTTCCAAAAAGTCTTCGACTTCCGCGACATAGAGCGTTTCGTAGAGATCCTTCTCATGGGCTATTTCGACCATGTTTTCCGAGAGGTCGATGCCAGTGATATCGTCCGCCATGTCGCGCAGGGCTTCGCCTGTCAGCCCGGTGCCACAGCCCAGATCGAGGACGCGCTTGAACGGGCCGAGTTCGAGTGTTTGCAGGCGCTGGCGCACCACCATCGGCACGGCATAACCCAACTGTTCCACCAGAATGTCCTCGAAGGCTTCCGCCTGCTGGTCGAACAGGGTTTCGACATAGGCATCCGGTGCCTTGGGCGGTGTTTCACCACGCCCCATGGAGGCGATGCGGACAGCGGCCCCGCCATGGTCTTCCGGATCGATTGCCAGAACGTCTTCGTAGGCTTTCACCGCTGCGTCGATGTCGCCCGCTTTTTCCAGGGCAAGCGCGCGATTATAGGCTTCGGCAAGAGCATCTTCATCGATTTTCTGGTTTTTCGTCATGGCAGGCATCCGGGTTTTAGCTGAAATCCGAAGCCTGCTTAGTCGCCAATGCTGTCAGGTGCAATCCTTGTTTGATCAGTGAAGGATGAACTCACCCTTCAACGACCGCCATTCCTGCGCCGAAATCAGCTGACGGTGAACGTACCGAACCGAGTGCAGCGGACCATCCAGCTTTTCCTTCCAGAACTTCAGAAAGCCCTGCATTTCAGGGAAATCCGGCGCCAGATCGTAGTTCTGCCAAAGGTAGGTCTGCAACAGGGTGGGATGATCCGGCATGCGATAGAGAATTTCCGCTGTGGTCACGCCATAGCCCTTCAACATCATTTCCATGTCTTTGTTCATTGCATCTGCTCCCGTCGTTGGTGGTCGCCGATACCTGATGTGGTATCGAAGACCATGGGAACACGACAGGGTTAACCGAACCTTGCCGAAACAGGTGATTGTCACAAAATTGTATTAAATATCATTGTGTTAGCACCCATCTTTGGAGAGTGCTGCCAGCGCTATCTCGTCAGGTGTCGCGTCAGGCGCGCTTCGAGCCATGCCCAGGTATGGCGCAAGATTTCGACCATGGAGAGGTAGAATATCGCGGCCCAGAGATAGGTCTGGTAATCGAAGGTGCGGGAAAACGCGTAGCGGGTCTGGCCCATCAGGTCGTAGACGGTGACGATGGAGACGACAGCCGAGCCTTTGATCATCAGTATGATTTCGTTGCCATAGGGGCGCAGCGCCACGATGAGGGCTTGCGGCAGCACCACTTTCCAGAACGTAACAGCCTTGGAAATGCCGAGCGACGCGGCGCCTTCAAGCTGGCCTTTGGGAACGCTCTGGATCGCGCCGCGCAGGATTTCTGCCTGATAAGCGGCTGTGTTGAGCGTCAGCGACAGGAGGCCGCAATACCAGGCCTCGCGGAAAAACCACCAGAGACCGACTGTTTCCATCTGCGGTCGGAAACTTCCAAGGCCGTAATAGATGAGAAAGAGCTGCGCCAGAAGTGGTGTGCTGCGGAAGACATAGACGTAGGTGTAGGCCAGCGTTCCGATGATCCGGTTTCTGGACATACGCGCGAACGCCAACGGCAGCGACAGCAGCGCGCCCAGAATGATCGAGATGCCGACCAGCGTTATGGTCGTCAGCAAGCCGTCGAGATAGCGCGGGCCGTAGCGCGTGAACTTGTCCACGTCCCAATCATCGATCAGGCTGTAAACGAGACCCAGCGCCAGAAGCAACCACAGGCTTGTGAAGCCCACACCGACGATCTTTGAGAGTGTTAGCGGTCTGGCGACGGCAAGCGGGGCAGGGCGCGCCGGAATGAGGTGCTCGGCGTGGCTCATCGGCGCGCCTCCGAACGGCGCGACCAGCGGTCGATGAAACCGAGGCCGAAGGATGAGATCAGCGCCAGCATGAGGTAGAGCAAGCAGGCAATGCCGTAGAAGAAGAAGGCTTCCTTGCTGACTCGGGCGGCGATACCCGTCTGTCTCAGAATGTCGGACAGGCCGATGATCGAGACGTAGGACGTGTCCTTCAGCAAGATCATCCAAAGGTTCGTCATGCCTGGCAGGGCGATGCGCACCAGTTGCGGGATGACGATGAGCACCATGGTGCGGCTGCGCGAGAGCCCCAGCGCATCGCCTGCCTCATATTGTCCTTTGGGAATGGCGCGAAATGCGGATAGCAGGACTTCCGACGCGTAAGACGAAAAGACCACCGAAAGCGCAATCATGCCCGCAACGAAAGCGTTGATCTCGATGGGCCCGGTGAAGCCGATATAGCCACCAACCGACTGCAACAGCATCTGTATGCCGTAATAGACGATGAAGAGCGTCAGCAATTCCGGCAGGCCACGAAAAATCGTGGTGTAGATGCCAGCGGCGAGCCTCAGCGATTTTTCTCTGGATTGGGCCGCTAGAGCAATGAGGAAGCCGAGGGTGAGGCCAACGGGCAATGTCGCGAGGGCGACCGAAATGGTAATCTTGACGCCGAATGCGATTTCATCGCCCCAGCCTGTATCTCCACAGGCGACGAGCGTGCCGTTGCCAAAAAGGGAGAAGATGCCGACCGGCCCGCAAAAAGGATCGAAGAGATACGTCAGATAGGTCCAGAACGAACCTACGGCGGAAAATGCTCCGCTCATGCCAATTTCCCCTGCGGTCTTTGCCGCTTGCTTCGTATTGTTTTATGATTTCGTTTTCAAACAAAAATGGCGGAAGGGCAAGCCTTCCGCCACGATATTTCAACAGAACAATCGCTTACTTGCCGTAAGCGTCGAAGTCGAAGTACTTGTCGTTGATCTTCTTGTACTCGCCGTTGGCGCGAATGGCGGCAATTGCAGCCGTGAACTTGTCGGCCAGTGCGGTATCGCCCTTGCGAACCGCGATGCCTGCTCCCATGCCGTTGATGGCTTCATCGACCGGCATCGGCGTCAGGATTTTGCAGCAAGCGCCTGCGTCGGATTTGACCCACTCGGTCAGAACGACGATATCGTCAATCACGCCATCGATACGGCCATTGGTGATATCGAGCTTGTATTCGTCAGCCGTTGGATAGAGCTTCAGCTCGGAGTCGGCCAGATGCTTTTCGGCGTAGTTGGCGTGGGTGGTGGAGCCCTGCGCGCCAATGGTCTTGCCTTTGAGGTCCTCGACCGACTTGACTGTGCTGTCCTTCGGTACGGCGATTGCTGGTGGCGTGTTGTAATATTTCTTGGAGAAGTCGACCTTCTCAAGACGTTCCGGCGTGATGGACATGGACGCCACGATGGCGTCAAACTTCTTCGACTGCAAAGCCGGGATGATGCCGTCCCAATCATTGGTGACGAACGTGCACTCGGTCTTCATTTCAACGCAAAGTGCCTTGGCAATATCGATGTCGAAGCCGGTCAGCGTGCCGTCTGCTTCAAGAACGTTGAAGGGTGGGTAGGCGCCTTCCGTGCCGATGACCAGCTTGTCCTGCGCCGTGGCGGCACCGGAGAACAGCGAGATAGCAGCGATGGATGCTGCTGCAAGCAGACGGGTGGAAATACGCATTGAGATCCTCTCTTTCGGCGTGTCTGCCGCACGGTTTGTTTGTTTTTTCCGTGCGGGAAATGTGTCGCGAGACCCTCGTGCCTTGACAGCTGTTGGCCGCGCTTGGCGGATAGTCTTACCCTTGCCTAAAAAATGCAACCCTAATCGTTTCGCACTGCACAGAACGCCATAAACAGTTCACGAAAAGGCCTTTATCTGTTCATTTCCGGTACACACCCGCTCCTTCATCATCGGAACTACACTGTCATCCGCGCGTTGTTCACCGCCTGTATGTGCAGAAGCATTTTGCAAAAATGCCGTGGGACAAGCGGTACAAGACTATTTTTAGGCGAGGAACTATGATGCTCAAGAAAAACAAGCTGCTAACTGGAGTGGTTTTCCCCCTTATGTCGTTTGCGATTGCGGCGGAACCCGCACTCGCCGCATCCGGCGGCGCGGCCCAATTCATGTCTCCACCCGCCGTGACCAGAGCAAATACCGCACCCGTGCTTTTGGCCCAGGCGGAACCTTCTGCGGAAGAGCTTTTAAAGAAGCGTCAGCAGGAACAGCAACCCGAAGAGCCGAAAGCTGAAAAGCCGCGTGGTGAGGAACCCAAGGCTGAAAAGCCTGCGGAAGAAGCACCCCAGCAAAGCAAAGAAGAGGCGCCAGCTCCGCGCCGTGAAGCAGCACCGGAAAGCGCTGGCGAACCTCAAAAAGAAAAGGAGCGGCCCGCGCGCCGTGAGGCGAAACCCGATGCCGCCCCCGCAGAGGCTACTCCTGAACAGCAGCCCCGGGCACAGCAGCCAGCGACCGAAGGCGAGGCTCGCCCAGAGCGTCCGCGTCGCGATGCTCAGCAGGACGCAGCGCCAGCGCAGGCTCAGCCCGAGCAGCAGCAGGAACGTCCGCGTCGTCAGCAGGGCGAGCAAAAGCCAGCCTCAGAGGGTGAGCCGAAGCCGCGCCCAGAGGGTGAGCGTCCGCGTGCGGCCCAGGAACCAGCGCCCGCTGCAGGAGAAGCAAATCCTGAAAAGCCAGCTGTTCCCGGCAAAAAGCCAGCAGCACCTGAGCCCGACGCCAAGGCTGCACCGGTTCCAACCGAGCCGACGACACCGAGCCGTTCGCCAAAGCCTGCCGAACAGCCAAATCCTGCACCTGGCCAGCAGCCATCCGAGCAGCCCCGCCCGCCACGTGGCGCAGCAGGTGAACAGCCGCCACTGCCCGATGCCGCACCGAAACTCGAAAATGGCGCAGCCACAGGACAGGCCCCGGCTGCAGAACCCGTACCGCAGCAGATCGTGACACCGCAGCAGGAGGCTCCCCCCTCCACGAAGCAGGAGCTGGATAAGGCCCGCGCGGTTGCCAAGGACCCATCCAAGTCTGCCGATACCGTTATTCTGCCGGTCGATAAGGGTGCAGCTGTTCTCGATAGCGACAAGGAAGCCGAACGTTCCGGCAACCAGCAGTCACGCAACCAGCGTCGTCAGGAACGTGAAGCCGTCCAGGACTACAAGGTGCCGACATCGGATGCGGAAGCACAGTCCGTTGCGCGTGGCAGCAACCCAGCGCCGCAGATCAACATCCAGGCCATCACCAATATTCAAGGCGAGCGGATCAACGAACGCCCTGACTACGATCGCCCGGATGGTGTGCGTGAATGGCAGCCGCGTGACATGCCCCGCGGTGGACCAAGGGATCGCGACATGGGCGACCGCGTCTTTATGCAGTACGGTGACCGTGTCGTCGTTCGCGGCAATGATAACGACCGCTTCATTCGTGATGGTGCCAAGCCGTATTACGAACGCCTGCCGGACGATCGTTACCGCGAAACGGTGGAACGTGCAGATGGCACGCAGGTCGTGACCGTGCGCAACCGCTATGGCGACGTCATCCAGCGTTCGCGCATCGATAGCCGCGGTCGTGAATATGTGCTGTTCTACGCACCGGAACTCGTCGACCAGCCAGACCGCGAATATGTCTATCGCGACCCGGGCCTCGACCTGCCGCCGATGCGCCTGCGTATTCCGGTCGACGACTACATCATCGACACCTCCAGCGAGCCGGACCGCGACTATTACCGCTTCCTCGAACAGCCGCCGGTCGAACCCGTCGAACGTGTCTACACGATGGATGAAGTCCGCTACTCCGCGCGTATCCGTGACAAGGTTCGCCGTATCGATCTCGACACGATCACCTTTGCGACCGGTAGTGCGGAAATTCCGATGAGCCAGGCGCAATCGCTTCGCAAGGTGGCAGATGCTATCGGCAAGGTTCTGAAGAACAACCCTGCGGAAACCTTCCTGATCGAAGGTCATACCGACGCAGTGGGCAACGACGAGAGCAACCTTGTTCTTTCCGACGAGCGCGCTGCATCCGTCGCCAATGTGATGACGGATGTTTATGGCATTCCGCCGGAAAACCTGACGACTCAGGGTTACGGCGAACGCTTCCTGAAGGTCCAGACGCTCGGTCCTTCGCAGGAAAACCGTCGCGTAACGATCCGTCGTATTACGTCGCTCGTAAAGCCTGTCGCTCAGAACTGATCGGCTCACGCCAATAAAAAGCCCGGAAACCGATAGGTTTCCGGGCTTTTTTAGCACTCTTGGAATCTCAGGCGAGCGCGACGGCGATCTCTGCAGCTAGGCGGGCGTTGTTGCGCACCAGCGCGATATTCGTTTCCAGGCTGCGGCCCTCGGTGATGTCGAAGATTTTCGACAGGAGATAAGGCGTCACGGCCTTACCTGCAATCTCATCTTCCTCTGCGTGAGACAGGGCGCGTGTGATGTAGATTTCCATCTCTTCACTGGAAATCTCGTCCTCTTCCGGAACGGGATTGGCAATCAGCATGCCGCCATCAATACCCAGCTGCTCTCGCGTGGACTGGAAGTTGGCAATCGCAGCCGGGCTGTTAAGAGACAGCGGGCTTTTCAGGCCAGATGCGCGTGACCAGAATGCCGGAAACTCCGTCGATCCGAAGGTGACGACAGGGACACCGTTGGTTTCCAGCACTTCGAGTGTCTTCGGCACGTCGAGAATGGCTTTGGCGCCTGCGCAAACAACGATGACAGCGGTTCTGGCAAGTTCGGTGAGATCTGCGGAAATATCGAAGCTTGTCTCCGCGCCGCGATGGACGCCGCCGATGCCGCCCGTCGCAAAGACCTTGATACCGGCATGCTCTGCCGCAATCATCGTGGCGGCAACCGTGGTCGCCCCCGTGCGGCGTTCAGCGATAGCAAAGGCGATATCGGCGCGCGAGACCTTCATCGCATCGGTCGTTTGCGCTAGTGCCTCGAGTTCGTGCTTTTCAAGTCCGATATGCAAGGTGCCGTGGATGACGGCGATGGTCGCGGGAATTGCACCTTGATCGCGGATAATCTGCTCGACGCTTTCCGCCATCTGGATATTGCCGGGGTAGGGCATGCCGTGGGTGATGATGGTGGATTCGAGCGCAACGATGGGCGCGCCGCGCTGCTTGGCGGCGGCGACCTCAGTCGAATAGGCGATGGGCAAAAGCGGGGGCGTGGATTTTGTCATTGGTTCTTCCGATCTATTTCAAAGGTCTCTTCACAACATTTCCGCTGCTGGCACAAGGTGCAGCATTGCGCGCAGATTTTGGTCGTTCAATTCTTCGGCTGTGGCGCTCGCGGACTGGACGGTGATGGCCGCAGCCGCAGCGCCCCAGCGCAACGCTTTCGATGGAGGGTGGCCATTGGTGACAGCTGCCAGATAACCAGACGCTATGGCATCGCCAGCACCCGTCACATCGCGCACCGCTTCGATCAAAGGCGGATGGAGGAGGGCGGTTTCCCGTTCTGAGAAAGCAACGACTTGGCGTGCACCGCTGGTAATGACGCCGCCGCGAAGGCCGATGGCTTTCAGGTGCTGCGGCCACTCCCGCACGTCTCCCACGCTCTGCCCGGTCAGCGCCTTTGCCTCCGCCTCGTTCATGAAGAGCATGTCGATATCCGGCAAAGCAGCTTTTAGTCTTACGACCTTGGCAGGCGATATGGCGATGGCGGCCAGAGGCTTTTCACAGGCACGCGCGGCAATACCGATGGCCTGCAACGTATCTTGGGGCAGGTTGGCATCACACAGGATGACGTCTGTCGCCATGATCGCGTCTCGAACCGCCCGCACCCGCAGGCGACGCGGCGTAAACAGCCTGTAGAGGTCCATATCCGCGATGGCGATCACGAGATTACCGTCACGCTCCAGAATGGCGGTGTAACTCGGCGTGCGGCGGTCCAGAAATGTAAACGGCGTGTCTTCAACGCCCGCATCGCGTGCTGCAGCCGATACGGTTTCACCATTGGCATCGCCACCGCGCGGGGCGATGATCCTGACCTTTAAACCGAGACGGGAGAGGTTGCGAGCCGCGTTGAACCCGCCGCCGCCCGCCTCTTCCATCCATGCGCCGGGATTGCTGGCACCCGCTATGGTCTCGGCTTCTATCATGCCTCGCCGGTCTATGTGGGCGCCGCCCAGAACGAGTATTTTCTTCACATCAACTTCCTCTGCGGATCGGTCACTGGCCTTCCGATTCGTGCATTTTCCATGTTGAAAACACGATCGTATCAGCCATTTTCTTCAACAGGCAAAAAGAAAAACAAACGTAGAACAAAGGACTTATCCATATTTGTTTTCAATATGATGATGGCTCCTTGTGAAATGAGAACAAATAAAGTACAAAACCGTCATAGAGAGCTTCATTGCCTGTGCGGCTTCAATAACCTAAAGGTGGTTCCAGATGGCACAAAATTCTTTGCGTCTTGTAGAGGACAAAGCAGTGGATAAAAGCAAGGCACTGGAAGCAGCGCTTTCCCAGATCGAACGTTCGTTCGGCAAGGGATCGATCATGAAGCTCGGTTCCAATGAGAGTATCGTCGAGGTCGAGACCGTTTCTACAGGGTCGCTCAGCCTCGATGTCGCGCTCGGCATTGGCGGTTTGCCCAAGGGCCGCATCATTGAAATTTATGGACCGGAAAGCTCCGGCAAGACAACGCTCGCTTTGCAGACGATTGCGGAAGCGCAGAAAAAAGGCGGCATTTGCGCCTTTGTGGATGCCGAGCATGCGCTTGACCCAGTCTATGCCCGTAAGCTTGGCGTTGATCTTCATAATTTGCTGATCTCGCAGCCGGATACAGGCGAGCAGGCGCTTGAAATCACCGACACGCTGGTGCGTTCCGGTGCCGTCGATGTTCTCGTCATCGATTCCGTTGCAGCATTGACGCCGCGTGCGGAAATCGAAGGGGAGATGGGCGACAGCCTTCCCGGTCTTCAGGCTCGATTGATGAGCCAGGCGCTGCGCAAGCTGACGGCGTCCATTTCCAAGTCGAAGACGATGGTCATCTTCATCAACCAGATCCGTATGAAGATCGGCATTTCCTATGGTTCGCCGGAAGTGACGACAGGCGGTAACGCGCTGAAGTTCTACGCATCGGTTCGCCTTGATATTCGCCGCATTGGCGCAGTCAAGGACCGTGAAGAGGTCGTGGGTAACCAGACGCGCGTCAAGGTCGTCAAGAACAAGATGGCACCTCCCTTCAAGCAGGTCGAATTTGACATCATGTATGGCGAAGGCGTTTCCAAGACCGGTGAGTTGGTGGATCTGGGCGTGAAGGCTGGTCTCGTCGAAAAGGCGGGTGCATGGTTCTCCTACAAGAGCCAACGTCTGGGGCAGGGCCGAGAGAACGCGAAAACGTTCCTCAAGGAAAACCCTGCTGTTGCCGAGGAAATCGAATTGGCATTGCGCCAGAATGCTGGCTTGATCGCTGAGAAGTTCCTCCAGAATGGTGGACCTGAAGCGGACGCCGATGGCGTCGATCCTGACGCTTGATCCGGCTTTGCAAAGCTTAGGGTGAGGCAATATTTGAACGTTTGAACATCAAAGGCCGTGCGATCGTATCGCGCGGCCTTTATTTGTGCTGTTAGCTTACCCTCTTTGGCTGGACAGGCAGGGTGGTGAACGATAAAAGCCAGTGTTTTTTATGCTATGGCAGCGTGATCGCGTGGAAATGAAGGACTTCTTATGAGCGGTGTAAACGAGATCCGGTCGACCTTCCTCGACTACTTCAAGAAGAACGGCCACGAGATCGTGCCATCCAGCCCGCTCGTTCCGCGCAACGACCCGACGCTGATGTTTACCAATGCCGGTATGGTGCAGTTCAAGAATGTTTTTACAGGTCTTGAGAGCCGCCCGTATTCGACGGCGGCGTCGTCGCAGAAATGCGTGCGTGCCGGTGGCAAGCATAACGACCTCGACAATGTCGGCTATACCGCCCGTCACCACACCTTCTTCGAAATGCTGGGCAACTTCTCCTTTGGTGATTACTTTAAAGAAGAGGCGATCACTCATGCGTGGAACCTGATCACCAAAGAGTTCGGTATCGATAAGAACCGTCTGCTGGTCACCGTCTATCATACCGACGACGAAGCCTTTAACCTGTGGAAGAAGATTGCGGGCTTCTCCGACGATCGCATCATTCGCATCCCAACGAGCGACAATTTCTGGGCGATGGGCGATACCGGCCCTTGCGGTCCGTGTTCGGAAATCTTTTATGACCACGGCGATCACATCTGGGGCGGTCCTCCAGGCTCCGCCGATGAAGACGGCGACCGGTTCATCGAAATCTGGAACCTCGTCTTCATGCAGTATGAGCAGGTGACGAAGGATCAACGCATCGACCTGCCACGTCCATCCATCGATACCGGCATGGGGCTCGAGCGTATTTCGGCGCTTCTTCAGGGCAAGCACGACAATTACGACACCGACCTGTTCCGTGCGCTGATTTCCGCCTCCGTCGAAGCGACCGGCGTTCCAGCCGAAGGTGAAAACCGCGCAAGCCATCGCATCATCGCCGACCATCTGCGCTCCACGGCCTTCCTGATTGCCGATGGCGTGCTGCCGTCCAACGAAGGTCGCGGCTACGTTCTGCGTCGCATCATGCGCCGTGCCATGCGCCACGCCGAATTGTTGGGTTCGCGCGAGCCGTTGATCTGGAAGTTGCTGCCCGCCCTCATTCAGCAGATGGGCCGCGCCTATCCCGAACTGGTGCGCGCCGAAGCGCTGATTTCCGAGACGCTGAAGCTGGAAGAAACCCGTTTTCGCAAGACGCTGGCCCGTGGCCTGACGCTGCTTTCCGATGCAACATCTACCCTCCACAAGGGCGATATGCTGGATGGCGAAACCGCCTTCAAACTTCACGACACCTATGGATTCCCACTCGATTTGACGCAAGACGCGCTGCGCGCCCGGGAAATCGGCGTCGATGTCTCAGGCTTCACCGAGGCTATGGAGCGGCAGAAGGCCGAGGCTCGCTCGCACTGGGCGGGCTCCGGCGACAAGGCGACAGAGACCGTGTGGTTCGAGCTTAAGGAAAAGCACGGCGCGACAGAGTTTCTCGGCTACGATACGGAGACCGCAGAGGGCGTCGTTTTGGCCATTGTCAAGGATGGCAAGGCGGTGGAAAGTGCTACCGAGGGCGAGACCGTCCAGATTGTCGCCAATCAGACGCCGTTCTATGGTGAGTCCGGTGGCCAGATGGGCGATACCGGCATTATTTCCTCCGACGAGGGAACCTTCACGGTGACCGATACGCACAAGAAGGGCGAAGGCCTGTTTGCGCATATCGGCACAGTGGCAAAGGGTGGCCTGAAGGTCGGCGACGAGGTTGAACTGACCGTCGATCATGATCGCCGGTCGCGCCTGCGCGCCAACCATTCCGCAACGCATCTGTTGCACGAAGCGCTCCGCGAAGTTCTTGGCACGCATGTCGCCCAGAAGGGGTCTCTGGTTGCACCGGAACGCCTTCGCTTCGACGTGTCTCATCCAAAGCCTATGTCATCAGAGGAGTTGAAGATCGTCGAGGAGATGGCAAACGAGATCATCCTCCAGAACTCGCCCGTCGTAACACGTCTGATGAGCGTCGACGATGCGATTGCCAAGGGTGCGATGGCTCTGTTTGGCGAGAAATATGGCGATGAAGTTCGTGTTGTATCCATGGGCACGGGCCTTCATGGTGCGAAGGCAAACCGTCCTTACTCCGTCGAGCTTTGCGGGGGCACGCATGTTGCGGCCACCGGCCAGATTGGTCTCGTGCGCGTTCTGGGCGATAGCGCTGTGAGTGCAGGCGTGCGCCGCATCGAAGCGGTTACTGGCGCCGGGGCTCTGGCCTATCTGGCCGAACAGGATGAACGGGTCAAAGCGCTGGCGTCATCGCTGAAGGTTCAACCTGCCGAGGTCCTGACCCGCGTCGAAAGCCTGATGGATGAGCGTAAGAAGCTGGAACGTGAGCTGGCCGAGGCGCGCCGCAAGCTGGCCATGGGGGGCGGTTCGGCTGAAGGCTCTGCTGGCGATGTGAAAGACATCGGCGGCGTGAAGTTTCTTGCGAAGTCGTTGTCGGGTATCGATGCGAAGGACCTCAAAAGCCTGGCCGATGAAGCCAAGACAGGTTTGGGTTCCGGCGTGGTGTTGCTGATCGCCGTGTCTGACGATGGCAAGGCCAGCGCTGTTGCTGCCGTGACCGAGGACCTGACGTCGCGCTTCAGTGCCGTCGATCTCGTGCGCGCCGCATCTGCTGCTTTGGGCGGTAAGGGCGGCGGTGGTCGACCTGATATGGCGCAGGCTGGTGGCCCGGATGGCGCAAAGGCCAGCGAAGCAATCGATGCTGTCGCTGCGGCGCTGGCGGGCTGATCCTTCAAATATGAGGTAGGCTCTTGCCCACTTCGCCGGGATGTATGAGAGGGGTGCTGGTGCAGCCCGGTCCTCTCAGATCGTGGTGCTCTATATGGCGGCGCGATGAGCCTTTGCCGCGTCCGTATCTATTTTCGTTGCACGCTGATAGGCTGGACGCTCGTGGAGATCTTTGAGATATTCCATAAAACGTCCGCGTCTCTCTAGGCTCCCGAATTGCAGACCCCAGATGATCTGTGATCCGACATAGACATCGGCAGCTGTAAACTGATCGCCTGCAATGAAGCGGTTTGCGCTCAGGGCATATTCCAGCGTATCCAGCACATCGCGATGTGCGCCGAAGCCTGCCATACGCTCTTTGTCAGCGGTGATTTCAAAACCCATGGCTTTGGTGGTCGAGCTCATTTCAAGCGGGCCTGCTGCGAAGAATAACCAGCGATAATAGTTGCCGCGGTCCGTCGTTGGTGGTGCGAGGTTCGCTTGCGGAAAGGCGTCTGCCAGATAAGTGCAGATGGCCGCGCATTCGGTCACGATCGTGTCACCATGCCTGATGGCCGGTACCTTGCCCATGGGGTTAATCGCCTTGTAGGCTGCTGACTTCATCTCGCCGCCATAGCTCAGATATTCGGTGTGATAGGGCGCGCCGACTTCCTCCAGCATCCAGCGGATGATACGGCCGCGAGACATGGGGTTGGTGTAGAATATCAGTTCACTCATGGTCGGCTTCTCTCTCGCTAGCGAAATTTTCCTCACAATGCGTTTTGCGCCCGCCGTGCGACGGAATCAAGATATTGCCGGTGCGCAAAAGAAAACCCGGCGCGAGGGCCGGGTTTTCTTCGTCAGGGGTGAGGGCTGTCGATCAGGCAGCCATGGCCACTTTAAGGTTCTCGTCGATCTTGTCGAGGAAGGCAGTCGTCGAAAGCCAAGGCTGGTCAGGGCCGATGAGCAGCGCCAGATCCTTGGTCATGTAACCGGCTTCGACTGTGTCGACACAAACGGTCTCGAGCGTGGCTGCAAATTTCGCCAGCTCCGCGTTGTCGTCCAGCTTGGCGCGGTGGGCAAGGCCACGGCTCCAGGCAAAGATCGATGCGATGGAGTTGGTCGAGGTTTCCTGACCCTTCTGGTGCTGGCGGTAGTGACGCGTCACCGTGCCGTGCGCAGCTTCGGCTTCAACCGTGCGACCATCCGGCGACAAAAGAACCGATGTCATCAGGCCGAGCGAGCCGAAGCCCTGCGCCACGGTATCGGACTGGACGTCGCCGTCGTAGTTCTTGCACGCCCAGACGTAACCGCCGGACCACTTGAGAGCGGATGCGACCATGTCGTCGATCAGGCGGTGCTCATAGGTGATGCCGACTTCTGCGAACTTCGCCTTGAATTCGGCCTGATAGATTTCCTCGAAGATATCCTTGAAGCGGCCGTCATAGGCCTTGAGGATGGTGTTTTTCGTGGACAGGTAGACCGGCCATTTGCGCATCAGGCCGTAGTTCATGGATGCGCGGGCGAATTCGCGGATCGACTCATCCAGGTTGTACATGGCCATAGCGACGCCAGCGCCGGGAGCGTCGAACACGTCCTTCTCGATGACCTGTCCGTCTTCACCGACGAACTTGATAGTCAGCTTACCCTTGCCGGGGAACTTGAAGTCGGTTGCCTTGTACTGATCACCAAAAGCGTGACGACCAACGACGATGGGCTTTGTCCAGCCTGGAACGAGGCGCGGAACGTTCTTGCAGATGATCGGCTCGCGGAAAATAACGCCGCCGAGAATGTTGCGGATCGTGCCGTTCGGGCTCTTCCACATCTGCTTGAGGTTGAATTCCTTGACGCGATCTTCGTCTGGCGTGATCGTCGCGCACTTGATGCCGACGCCGTGCTTCTTGATGGCGTGGGCCGCATCGACCGTTACCTGGTCGTTGGTAGCATCGCGGTTTTCAACGGAAAGATCGTAATATTCGATATCGAGATCGAGGTATGGCAGGATCAGCTTGTCCTTGATGAGCTGCCAGATGATACGGGTCATTTCGTCGCCGTCGAGATCGACGACCGGATTGGCTACCTTGATCTTTGTCATGAATTCCTCACCTTCGAGAACGATTGCGCCGGGAGGGCGCTATATGCAAAAAATATCCCGTGGGGCTATAGCATCGTGTGCGGCGAAGGCAAAGCCATGCACATGTTTTTTTGGTTCTAAAACAACCTGAAACGCGTTGCCAAAACCCATTGGCGAATTAAAGTCTGGCGAATCGCTTACGTCGTGTAAGCCTTATTCCAGGACATGATTATGCGGAAACTTCTGCTCGCCACTGCCGCCCTTCTCGTTGCGACCCACGCCTTTGCGGCAGACCCGACGGAGCCGGTCAAAAAGGTGATGGACATCACCGTCAAGAACTGGTCGGGCGAGGCGGATGACTGGAAGTACATCTTTGACGAGGATTTGCTGACGACGCTGTTCAGCAAGGCATTCGTAGCGCAATACCGGGAAGCGTCCAAGAAGCCAGCGTCGGAAGTCGAGAGCGGCGACAAGGGCGATCCCTTCGGCTACGACGTGGTGACCAATTCCCAGGATGGCTGTCCATTGCAGGACGTGAACATCACACCGGCACCTGGAAAGGACGGCATGACGGATGTCACCGTGACGTTCAAGCTGTGGGCTTGCATGGATGAGGCCGAAATGAAGGCAACGATCGATCAGGTCAATTTCGACGTGATCGAAGAAGACGGCAAGCCTGTGATCAACGACATCCACCGGGTCGGCGACGAGGGCCGCGATTCCCTGCTTCAGGAGATGACGAACATCATCAAGGGCGAATAAGCGGCATTTGGCTGGCGCTGCCTTTGATTTGTCCGAAAAACTGTGCCAGTGAAACGCCGAAATATTGGAAGGCGACCATGGCAGGCACAAACAGCGAGCTCGAGCTTCTGGCAGAAGGTCCGGCGATCATTCTCGTGGAACCCCAGCTGGGCGAAAACATCGGCATGGTGGCACGTGCCATGGCCAATTTCGGCTTGGCCGAATTGCGCCTCGTCAATCCGCGCGATGGCTGGCCGAGCGAGAAGGCCCGCGCGGCGGCATCCAAGGCCGATCACGTGATCGATAGAACGCAGGTGTTCGCGACCATCGAGGAAGCGACGGCCGACCTGCAATTCACCTATGCGACGACGGCGCGCGAGCGTTACGGATTCAAGCCGGTGCGCGCGCCCGTGGTTGCGGCCGAAACCTTGCGGACGAAATTCACGTCCGGTGAGAAAACCGGCATTCTGTTCGGTCGTGAGCGCTGGGGCCTGACCAATGAGGAAGTTGCGCTGGCCGATGAGATCGTAACCTTTCCGGTCAATCCGGCATTTGCCTCGCTCAACATTGCGCAGGCCGTGTTGCTGATGTCCTATGAGTGGATGAAGTCCGGCATGGAGGATTTGAGCCAGACGCTGTTCGAACCTCTGGAGCAGCAGCAGGCGACGAAGGAGCAGCTTTATGGCCTCTTCGAGCAGATGGAAGAAGCGCTGGATGCGCGCGGGTATTTTCGCCCTGAAGGCAAGCGGCAACGCATGATCGAAAATCTGCGCGCCGTCATATCGCGCCGTGCGCTGACGTCCCAGGAAATCAACGTGTTGCGCGGTGTGTTCGGCACGTTCGACAAATATGGCCGCCAGACACCACGCGGCAGCAACGGTCCTTATGCCGATAGGAGCAATGCACAAGATGACGGCGATAACGCCTGATAGCGTAACGACGGCGCTCAAGCCGGTGCTGGTTTTCGATAGCGGCATCGGGGGCCTGACCGTTTTGCGAGAGGCCCGGGTGCTGATGCCTGAGCGTAGCTTCGTCTATGTCGCTGACGACGCCGGTTTTCCCTATGGCGGATGGGAAGAGGATGCGCTGACCGAGCGGCTTCTTTCGCTGTTTGGGACCTTGATCGGTACGCATCAACCGGAAATCTGCATTGTCGCCTGCAACACCGCTTTCACGCTGGCGGGCGCCGCTTTGCGCGCGACGTTTCCTGAGATGACATTCGTCGGCACAGTGCCAGCCATAAAGCCAGCGGCGGAGCGCACCCGATCTGGGCTTGTTTCCGTGCTGGCCACGCCCGGTACCGTCAAGCGTGCCTATACGCGCGATCTCATCCAGTCTTTTGCCTCGCAGTGCCATGTGCGTCTGGTGGGATCTGAAAATCTTGCCCGCATGGCCGAAGCCTGGATCAGGGGAGAGCCTGTTTCAGACGACGCGGTTCTGGCGGAGATTTCACCGTGCTTCATCGAGGAAGAGGGCAGGCGTACCGATATCGTGGTGCTGGCCTGTACGCATTATCCCTTCATGGCCAACGTCTTTCGCCGCCTTGCCCCTTGGCCGGTCGACTGGCTGGATCCGGCAGAGGCGATTGCCCGTCAAGCGCGGCGTAAGGTCGAACTGGTGCAAGGTGCCGAGCATCCCGAAGGCTTTGATACAGCGATTTTTACATCCGGCCAGCCCGACTTCACAACCCGACGCCTGATGCAGGGTTTTGGACTCAAGGTCGCTGCTCCGACATCGTGACTGTTGTATATTTGCATCTTTGTGTTTAATCGATTGCAATTCGCGATTGAACCTCTTGAATTGCCCAAAAAGCTGTGTCACAAAAATCAAGCTCGCAACTCAAACAACAGGAGGCGTCTAATGAATACATTTATGCATCATCGTCTTTCTGGCGTAGCACGTTCGATGGCACCGGTCCTGACCGGAATTATGACGCCATCTTACCGATAAGGTCCGTTTAACCGGCCCTTTCTCTGCCCGTAGGCATTTCTCAAACTAAACTCGTAGCAAAGCGATCGTGTCGTTGCATATCTGCACGTCGTTCGTTCTGCACGTCTTTTCCATCACGAAAGGACCTGGCCGCTCGATTGCGCCAGGACGGATTTCCTATGCCCAATGAACAATCTATACGTGTAAACGAAGTTTCGAAAGCTGTTGACGATCTCTTCCTGCATTTTGGTGTCTGGACGACAGTCAAAGCCATGGTTTTCGTTGCCTGGCAGCATAGGCATGCCAGACTGCATGTCTCGCATCTATCGGACCACCTGCGGCGTGACATTGGTCTGCCTGTCAACAAGCCGTTGTTGGGCAAGCCTCTGATACCCCCTTGGCATCCTCGCTTTTGAAACTATCGCCTCCTCTGCAGTCACGCTGCTGGGGAGGCTTTCAGTTGATGGGTCTGAGATTGAATGTGCGCGCCACTAGACCCGAGTGTTCTTGTGGGTTGGGCTCATGGCTTGACATATTTGCAGCCTGCTGGCTCGCTTCATTATCATCAATAGGGGATATCATCATGCCGATTGAGAACTGGCTGGCCTTCGTGGCCGCATCTGCCGTTATGCTTGCCATTCCCGGGCCGACGATCCTGCTCGTCATTTCCTATGCGCTAGGCCATGGGCGTGAGGCGAGATCTGCGACGGTGGCTGGCGTGGCGTTGGGTGATTTCACCGCGATGACGGCTTCCATGTTGGGTTTGGGTGCACTGCTTGCGACATCCGCTGCGCTGTTTACCGTCCTGAAATGGGTGGGCGCGGCTTACTTGATCTATCTCGGCATCAGGCTTTGGTGTGCGCCGGTCATGGGGCAGGGGGTGGACGCCGCCGCGGCCAAGGAAAAGCCGCTGCGGATTTTTCTGCATACCTATATCGTCACGGCCTTGAACCCAAAGAGCATCATATTCTTCGTGGCTTTCCTGCCTCAGTTTCTCACGCCATCGTTGCCATTCTGGCCGCAGGTCATGATTTTCGAAGTGACGTTCCTTGTGCTTGCCACCTGCAACGCGGCGCTTTATGGACTGTTGGCAAGTGCTGCCCGCAACACCATCCGCAAGCCCAATATTCAGCGCACCGTCAACCGTGCAGGCGGAAGCCTGCTGATCGGGGCGGGGCTGTTGACCGCCGGTTGGAAGCGCGCTGCCGGTTAAATACGCCGCTTTCATCATGCGGCAGCCGATTGGATAAACTGAATGGCCGTGCCGCATATCTTTCTCGCCCTCATCACGGTGTTTTTGTGGGGCTTCAACTTCGTTGTCATCAAGGTCGGCGTCATGGATTTGCCGCCCTTGTTTCTGACGGCACTGCGGTACCTGTTTGCGGCGGTTCCACTGGTGTTCTTTCTGCCGCGCCCAAAGGTGCCGTGGGAGCATATGGTTGTCTATGGAATGGTCATGGGCTGCGCACAGTTCGGGTTGCTCTACACTGCCATCAAATGGGGGCTGCCCGCCGGTCTGGCGTCGCTGGTCATGCAATCGCAAGCGTTCTTCACCATGGCGCTCGCCGTTACGCTGCTGGGTGAAGTTCCTTTAAAATCGCACATTGCGGGTGCCACCGTCGCGTTCAGCGGTCTGGCCGTTATCGGGTCAGAACGTCTGAACCTCACCGCCATGGTGCCGCTGCTCATGTGCGTTGGTGCTGCCTTCAGCTGGGCGATCGGCAATATCGTCAATCGCAAGGTTGGAAGGGTGAATGCCATCTCGTTTGTCGCCTGGACAAGCCTCGTGCCCGTCTTGCCGCTTGTCGTCCTGTCACTCGTGCTGGAAGGACCGCAGGCTATTTCGGCAGGTCTTGCGTCTGCCGATATGATGACGGTTCTTGTTGTCGTCTACATGGCCTATGGCGCGACCATTGTCGGGACTGGCATCTGGAGTTTTCTGCTTTTGCGTTATCCCGCAGGCACTGTTGCGCCGTTTTCGTTACTCGTTCCCATCGTTGGCTTCCTCGGTGCGTATTTCGCCTTTGCGGAAGAAATCACCGTGCTGGAGATCGTCGGCAGCGCACTCGTGGTCGTAGGGCTTGCTCTGAACGTGTTCGGTCGCCGCCTGTCGTTCGGGCGAGTTACCTCCTGACCCCACGATATTCTCTGTGCATTGTCGTTGACGCCGCGGGGCATTTGCTGATTTTCTTGATAAAGAAGATGCTCGCGGTCGTTTCGACGAATCAGCGTTCATCCAATCGCAGTGCAGGGAATTTTTAAATTGCAGGTCGGCATCGACATGGGAACCCTATCGGGCGGGCAAGCGGCCAAGCTCGATATTGAGGAATTGCTTGCGACTCGTTTGCTGGTGCAGGGCAATTCCGGTTCCGGAAAATCGCATCTCCTGCGCAGACTGCTGGAGCAATCCGCGCCCTGGGTACAGCAGGTCATTATCGATCCGGAAGGCGACTTCGTCACGTTGGCCGACAAGTTCGGCCATGTGGTGGTGGACGGCGAGCGCACCGAGGGTGAACTGTCCGGCATTGCCAACCGCATTCGTCAGCACCGAGTCTCGTGCGTCTTGACGCTGGAGGGTCTCGACGTCGAGCAGCAGATGCGTGCGGCCGCTGCTTTTCTCAACGGTCTGTTCGATGCTGACCGCGAGTTCTGGTATCCGGTTCTGGTGGTGGTTGACGAAGCGCAGATGTTTGCGCCCTCCGTTGCGGGCGAGGTGACGGAAGACGCGCGCAAGATGTCGCTGGGCGCGATGACGAACCTGATGTGCCGTGGCCGAAAGCGCGGTCTGGCGGGCGTCATTGCCACGCAGCGTCTCGCCAAGCTTGCCAAGAACGTTGCGGCTGAGGCCTCCAACTTCCTGATGGGCCGCACCTTTCTCGATATCGATATGGCGCGTGCTGCCGATCTTCTCGGCATGGATCGTCGTCAGGCGGAAATGTTCCGCGATCTTCAGCGCGGCAATTTCGTAGCGCTGGGTCCTGCGCTTTCGCGACGCCCTCTGCCGATCATCATTGGCGCGGTCGAGACATCAGCGCGGTCTTCTTCGCCAAAGCTCATGCCGCTGCCCGATTCGCCGCAGGATGTCGAAGACCTGATCTTCACGCCCGATCCGGAAGAATTTTCAAGAACACCAATGAGGCGCACGCCGCCCGCGCCACGACCAACCACAGATATTCTGGCGGAGCTTTCGCGCTCGACGCCTGCGATTGGCGGGCCGGAGCCTCAGCAACCCGCCCAGCGCGGCAGCCAGCCGGAAATGTCATCGGAAGAACGGAGTGACAAGATTTCCGCCGTTCTCTCCGAAATCATGGACGATCCGCAATCGGCCTATCGGACGGACGCCGTTCTCTACCAGGAGTTTCTGGTTCGCGCCCGCATGCGACGCATTCCCGGTACACCCATGGCGCTTTCCGAATTCCGCCGCCAGGTTGCTATCACGCGGTCAGGTGTGGACGTGGAAATGGCCGCGACCGAGAATTGGGAAAAGGCGCTGGACCTTTCGAAAAACGTCTCGGACGATTTACAGGGTGTTTTCCTGCTTCTGGTCAAGGCGGCCCTCAAGGAAGAGCCTTGTCCTTCCGACGCCCGCATCGCTCGTGCTTATGGCACGCATTCGGCGCGCCGCGCCCGCATGCTGCTTGGCTATTTCGAGGAGAAAGAACTCGTCGTTGTACACGCGGATTTTTCGGGCAAGCGCATCGTTGCCTTCCCCGACCTCGACGCGAAAACCGCGCCCGGAGATGCGGACGCGGCTGAGGACATCGTCAAGTTTGCGGCTGAGTAATGCATGAAGGCGGCTTTCGCCGCCTTCACACCAAGCCTTATTCGATGGCCTTCTTTTCGTTGCGTGTCGCAAACAGCGAGCCGACAACACCGGTCACTAGGATGGCGACGGTCACGCCCAGAGAGACGGCAGGCGGGATTTTCGCAATGCCCAGCATATCCGGCAGGAAGATCTTGGAGCCGACGAAGACCAGAACCGCGGCCAGCGCATATTTCAGATACGCAAAGCGATGGATCAGGGCAGCCAGCGCGAAGTAGAGTGCACGCAGGCCAAGGATCGCGAAGATGTTCGACGTGTAGACGATGAACGGGTCTGTCGTGATCGCGAAGATCGCCGGGATCGAATCGACCGCAAAGATCAGGTCGGCAATTTCGACCATGATTAGCGCGAGAAACAATGGCGTTACGAAGGTCTTGAGCTTACCGGTCTTTTCATCGACTTCCTTGACGAGGAATTTCTCACCGTGCAGAGCATTCGTCACCGGCAAGTGTCGGCGCAGGAATTTCAAAATCTTGTTGTTGCCGATGTCGTTTTCATCGTGATCCGACGAGAACAGCATCTTGAGGCCGGTAAAGACCAGAAACGCTGCGAAGATATAGAGAACCCAGTTGAAGTTTTCGACAATCGCCGCACCAGCAGCAATCATGATGCCGCGCAGAACGATTACGCCGAGAATACCCCACAGCAGCACACGGTGCTGATATTGGCGGGGAATGGCGAAGTAGGAGAAGATCATGGCAATGATGAAGATGTTATCCATCGCCAGGCTTTTTTCGACCACGAAGCCGGTGACGTATTCCATCGCCGATTGCTGGCCGGACTGGTACCAGATCCAGCCGCCGAAGGCCAAGCCGATACCGATATAGAAAGTGGACATCAGCATGCTTTCGCGAATGCCGATCTCCTTGGAGTTCTTATGCAGGACACCCAGATCGAGCGCGAGCAAACCTAGGACGAGAGAAATGAAGACGGCCCACATCCATGCGGGCGTGCCGAGAAAATCAGTGAGGAGCAATTCCATCAGTCAACCTTTGGCCGGACGAGGTTGGCTTTTCGGATGGGGAACGTGTGACAGACATAGACGTGGCCCCAACCTTAAGAGACTCGACATCGCGTAATGTCCGGTAATACGCCAGAGGGGCCCGAGTCCTGATCACGACCGAGAAATAATGTGGCGAAATCCTGTTTCAAGGGGATCGCCGAACTTTTTTCTCGTTGACAATTTTATGAAGGCCACCTAGAAGCCGCACAACACCGGGCAGCAATGCTCGGTGTATTCTGTTGATCGCCCTGCAGCTTACAAGTTGTCGTTCGGCAGTCAACATCACCGACATGTCCCGTGGATTCTCCATTCGCAAATGTGAGAAACCTGTCAGAGGTCCTAAAACGGGACTTCAGAGGAGGGCGTGTTTCCTTGATCCGGTTTGGCAACAAACCGGTGTAACATTCTGAAAGGAAATACGATGAGCAAGCGCGAATCGTCTAAGTATAAAATTGACCGCCGCATGGGCGAAAATATCTGGGGTCGTCCTAAGTCTCCAGTAAACCGTCGCGAATACGGCCCCGGCCAGCACGGTCAGCGCCGCAAGGGCAAGATGAGCGACTTCGGCACGCAGCTGCGCGCCAAGCAGAAGCTCAAGGGCTACTACGGTGAAGTTCGTGAAAAGCAGTTCCGCGCAACTTACGACGAAGCCAACCGTCGCAAGGGTGACACATCCGAGAACCTGATCGGTCTGCTCGAGTCCCGTCTGGACGCGATCGTATACCGCGCAAAGTTCGTTCCGACCGTTTTCGCCGCTCGCCAGTTCGTCAACCATGGCCACGTCACGGTTAACGGCGTTCGCGTCAACATCGGTTCTTACCGTTGCAAACCAGGCGACGTTATTGAAGTTCGTCAGAAGTCCAAGCAGCTCGTGATCGTTCTCGAAGCCGTTGCGCTCGCAGAACGTGACGTTCCTGACTATGTCGAAGTTGATCACAACAAGATGGTCGCGACATTCGTTCGCGTTCCTGCTCTTGCCGACGTTCCATACGCCGTCGTCATGGAACCACACCTCGTGGTCGAATTCTACTCGCGTTAATCAATGCGTTTCGAAAATCGAAAAAGCCGCCTTTCGGGGCGGCTTTTTTGTTTGTGCTGTTGTTTTAAGCCGCCGCCGCGCGCTTTGCGATCAGTCGTTCGATCAGGGCTGCATCCAGCTTATCGTAGCTATCGATCACCATGTCTGGCCCGAGCTCGGCCATGGGTACATCCGTGTAGCCGAAAGTGACGCCGACCGAGGGTATATCGGCGTTCTTGGCGGATGCGATGTCATTAAAGCTGTCGCCCACCATCACGCTTTTAGCCGGGTCACCACCCGCTATTTCGATGGTTCCGGTGATGTGGCGCGCGTCGGGTTTGCGCCACTCGAAGGTATCGCCACAGGTGGTGGCTACGAAGTGGTGGCTGAGGCCGAGTTTTTCCAGCAGCGGAATCGCAAGGGCTGTCGTCTTGTTGGTGCAGACAGCCAATGTGAAGCCGGCATTCGTTAATCTGTCGAGGGCTGAAACGATGCCGGGGTAGGGGACGCTTTGTCCGGGCATATTCTCGAGGTAATAGGTTAGGAAGCGCTCGTATAGCGGCTCCAGATCGTCGTCGAAAAGCTCTTTGTCGCGCAGGGCAAAGGCCCGCTTGATCATGACGCGCGCGCCATGGCCGACGAGGTGTTGGAGATCGCCATAGGTCGTGGGCGCAAGGCCAGCGGCTGCTATGGCGTAGTTCAGGCTGTCGATAAGGTCGTGGGCGGTATCGACCAATGTTCCGTCGAGATCGAATATGACGAGGGGAGAAGTCAAGGCATGCCTCATGATGTGCTGTGTATCGTTCCGCCAAGGCTAAGCATTGCCATGGGCATTTGCAATGAAACCTTTGAATCGTCGCGTCTAGCCCTTCCAAGGGGCTTTCGTTTGCTATTCGACCCGTGTAAACAGCACGCCAGCGTGAGGCTATGCACAGCAGAACCCATACGTGGATCGATTGGTATAGACCCGGAGTTTGCAGCCGAATGGATGCCCGCCAAATGAAGATCAAGGCCGCAGAAGCGGCGTTGTCCCATGTCGAGGATGGAATGCGTCTTGGCATTGGTACCGGCTCAACGGCAGAGGAATTCGTCAGGCTTCTGGCTGAAAAAGTGTCCAATGGCCTGAAGGTGCAGGGCGTTCCGACATCCGAGCGCACGGCGCGTTTGTGCGTGGAGCTTGGTGTTCCCCTGAAGTCGCTGGACGAACTTCCGGAACTGGATTTGACCATCGACGGTGCTGACGAGGTCGATCACAACTTGCGTCTCATCAAGGGCGGTGGCGGTGCTTTGCTGCGCGAAAAAATCGTTGCGGCTGCCTCGTCTCGCGTCATTGTGATTGCCGATCAGAGCAAGGTCGTGGACACGCTTGGCGCGTTTCCATTGCCCATCGAAATCAACATTTTTGGTCAGGTTTCGACTTGTATCGCTATCGAGAAAGTGGCTTCAAAGCTTGGCCTTACGGGCGATTTGAAGCTGCGGTCTCTGGAGGATGGCCCCTTCAAAACAGACGGTGGTCACCTCATTTTCGACGCATCTTTTGGCCGTATTCCTGATGCAGAAGCACTGGCACGCGAGCTGAACGCCATACCAGGTGTTGTCGAGCACGGACTTTTCATTAATCTGGCATCGCTTGCCATTATCGCCGGGCCGGATGGCGCCCGCGTCATGCAGGCGAACATATAACAGGAGCGAGAGATTTCATGATCAAACTTGCGGGACTGGGCAAAGCTGCCGCTGCTTCTATCCTCATTTCCGGCATCGTGTTCGGCACCGCCGTTCGTTCACAGGAAATTTCCGAGGAGCACATCACCGCTGCAAAGCAGGCGATTGCATCATTGGGTGTCACTGACCGTTTCGACAACATTCTGCCAGGTCTTGCGGAGCGTTTGAAGACCGAACTCATTCAGGCATCTCCCAATGTTCAGGACGCCATCAGCGAGACCGTCGATGCCAAGGCCCTGGAACTTGCACCCCGCCGTGCCGACCTGGAACGTGAAGCCGCACTGACATACGCGCGCGCTTTTTCGCTTGAGGAATTGAAGGCGATTGCTGCATTCTACGGTAGCGAGACGGGTAAGAAACTGTTGAAGGATGGACCGATTGCCACGCGTGAACTGATGAAGGCTGCAGATATCTGGGCTGCAGGTATCAACCGCGATCTCAACACGTCGAGCATGGCAGAGCTTCAGAAGGTTGCGGGTGCAGACCTTCAGCCACTTCCGGCCAACAATTCCAACACCGGTGGTGCACCCGGCGCAACGGCCGCGCCTGCGAATGCGGCGCCCGCCGCCAAGCCAAAGCCCTGAATTCTTCAGCAAGCTTTCAGAAATATTCAAAGCCCGGCGTTCACTCCGGGCTTTTCTTTTATGGGGCGCGCCACCTATATGACTGCATCAGGGATGGCAGCGATCATCCTTCCTATCAGAGGCTTTCCCATGACATCTTTCGATTATGATCTTTTCGTTATCGGTGGCGGTTCCGGCGGCGTGCGCAGCGCCCGCGTTGCTGCATCGCTGGGCAAGCGAGTTGGCATTGCCGAGGAGTATCGCTATGGCGGGACGTGCGTCATCCGGGGCTGCGTACCGAAGAAGCTGTTTGTCTATGCATCGCAATATCGAGAGCATTTCGAAGATGCTGCAGGCTTCGGCTGGACGGTGGGTGAAAGCCGTTTCGACTGGAAGAAGCTGATTGCCGCAAAAGACAAGGAAATCGAGCGTCTGGAAGGCCTGTACCGAAAGGGGCTCGAGAACGCCAAGGCCGATATTTTCGACAGCCGCGCTGAGTTGGTCGATGCGCATACGGTCAAGTTGACGAAGACTGGCCAGACCGTGACCGCAGAGCGCATCGTGATTGCCGTGGGTGGCACGCCCAATCCACACACGTCTTTGCCCGGTCATGAATTGACCATTTCGTCTAATGAAGCTTTCCATCTTGAGGCTTTGCCCAAAGCCATTCTGATTGCGGGGGGCGGGTACATCGCTGTCGAGTTCGCCAATATCTTCCATGGCCTCGGTGTCGAGACGACGCTGATCTATCGCGGCAAGGAAATCCTGTCACGTTTCGACAACGACATGCGCGCCGGACTGCATGCGGCCATGGTCGAGAAGGGGATTCGCATCATTCTGGAAGACGTGATCCAGGACGTCAGCAAGAACGAGGCAGGTGGTCTCGTTGCGCGCACCAAGCAGGGCCATTCGCTTGACGTCGGAGAGGTGATGCTGGCGCTTGGGCGCGATCCAAACACGCAAGGCCTGGGCCTCGAAAACGCTGGTGTCGCGCTCAACGAGCGGGGTGCGATCATCGTCGATGAGTATTCACGGACCAATGTGCCAAGCATTTTCGCCTTGGGTGACGTTACCGACCGGGTACAGCTGACGCCGGTGGCGATCCACGAGGCTATGTGCTTCATTGAAACCGAGTTCAAGAACAACCCGACAAAGCCGGATCATCACCTCATTGCAACAGCTGTTTTCTCTCAGCCGGAAATCGGTACGGTCGGTCTGTCCGAGGAGGAGGCCGCATCTGAGTTCAGCGAAATCGAGGTCTATCGCGCCCAGTTCCGCCCGATGAAGGCGACGCTGTCCGGCCGCTCCGAAAAGACGATCATGAAGCTCATCGTCAATTCGGCTGACCGCAAGGTGGTTGGTGCTCATATTCTGGGTCACGACGCGGGCGAGATGGCTCAGCTTTTGGGAATCACGCTTAAGGCTGGATGCACGAAGGATGACTTCGACGCCACGATGGCTGTTCACCCGACGGCCTCTGAAGAGCTTGTGACGATGTACGCGCCAAGCTATCGGGTCAAGAACGGCGAGCGAGTGTAAACCCCGTAAGACGGAGACCAATGACCGGGGCCTGATTATAGGCTCAAAATTTAAATCGGTTGAAATTGGTTTTCTTCGCCATATTGCCCCAAAAGCTGATGAAAGGCCGCGCTCCTGAAAGGATCGGCTTTGCAAAGACCATGCTTGAAGCTATAAGCCGCGCAACTTTCGAGATCGCTACATCAGTTGATGTTAGCGCAACACCAGGTGAGTATCATGGCACAAAATTGGACACCCGGTAGCTGGAGACACAAACCTATCCAGCAGGTTCCTGAATACCCGAACGCGTCGGCGGTAGCGGCAACGGAAGCGACGCTTGCGACCTATCCGCCGCTGGTGTTTGCCGGTGAAGCACGCCGCCTGAAAAAGCAGCTTGCCAGTGTTGCCGATGGCGAGGCATTTTTGCTTCAGGGTGGTGATTGCGCGGAGAGCTTTCTGGAACATGGCGCCGACAACATTCGCGACTTTTTCCGCGCGTTCCTGCAAATGGCCGTTGTTCTGACCTATGGTGCGCAGCTTCCTGTCGTGAAAGTCGGGCGCATTGCCGGTCAGTTCGCCAAGCCGCGTTCGTCCAACATCGAGACGCAGGATGGCATCAACCTGCCGTCCTACCGCGGTGACATTATCAATGGTATCGAGTTCAACGAAGCTTCGCGCATTCCCAACCCGGATCGTCAACTGGATGCTTACCGCCAGTCAGCCGCAACACTGAATCTGTTGCGGGCGTTCGCCATGGGTGGCTATGCCAACCTCGAAAACGTGCACCAGTGGATGCTCGGCTTCGTAAAAGATAGCCCTCAGGCGGACCGTTACCGCAAGCTGGCCAATCGTATTTCGGAAACCATGGACTTCATGAAGGCCATCGGCATCACGGCCGACAACCAGCCCAGCCTGCGCGAGACGGATTTTTTCACCAGCCATGAAGCACTGCTGCTGGGCTATGAAGAAGCGCTGACCCGCATCGACTCGACGTCTGGCGATTGGTACGCCACATCCGGCCATATGCTGTGGATCGGTGACCGTACACGCCAGCTGGACCATGCCCATGTGGAATATTTCCGCGGCATCAAGAACCCGATCGGTTTGAAGTGTGGTCCATCCTTGCAGCCCGACAATCTGATTGAGCTGATCGATGCGCTGAACCCGTCCAACGAAGCCGGCCGTCTGACACTGATCTGCCGTTTTGGCCACGACAAGGTTGCCGACAGCCTGCCGAAGCTTATCCGCGCCGTGGAAAAGGAAGGCCGCAAGGTCGTGTGGTCGTGCGATCCGATGCATGGCAACACGATCACGCTCAACCACTACAAGACACGTCCTTTCGAGCGCATTCTGTCGGAGGTCGAAAGCTTCTTCCAGATCCACCGCGCCGAAGGCACGCATCCGGGCGGCATTCACATCGAGATGACTGGCAAGGACGTGACGGAATGTACAGGTGGTGCGCGCACTGTGACAGCGGATTCTCTGTCTGACCGCTATCACACCCATTGCGACCCGCGCCTCAACGCCGATCAGGCGCTGGAGCTGGCGTTCCTTCTGTCCGAGCGCATGAAGAGTGGCCGTGACGAAAAGCGTCTTGCCGTTGTCAACGGCTGATTTTCTGACGATACATGACAAAGCCGCCGGAGCGATCCGGCGGCTTTTTGTTTGGGGCCATGTCTTACTGGACGAGTGCGGGATGCATGCAGCGCACGTCTGTTACCCGCACATCCGCTTCGCCGATCTTGATGCCGAGCAGCATAAGGGTGTTGTAAAGCAGACTGTCTATGGGAGCTGTCGCGACGGAAAGCGTTTCTGCAAGCGCAGCCTGGAGTGGCGCGGGCGAACCGAGGTTGAGGAAGAGGACGCCGATATCCAGATCCAGATTGGTCAGCAGTGATTTGACCAGCGATGTCGTGATGTCTTTGGTGGAGACGGTTTTGACCGTGCCTTGCGTTATATCGGATTGCTGAAAGGTTAGCTTGGTTTTCGTCAGATTGGCGGTGTTGATGTGGGCCATGCCGCTGATCCTGACGAGACCCAGCGCTTCCACGAGCGTCGCTTTCGTCACGCGTGGATCTTTGCCGAAATTGTTGAACGCGCTGGTATCGACGTCGCCAAGCGCAATCTCGACGATGCCGGGAACCACTTCCACATCCACTGCGCCGGTACCATTTGTGTTGCAGCGAATGTCTGAAAGCTTGGCTTCCGCATTCGCAACTTCCACATAAATCGGTACGCGAATACTGGTATTCAGTAGTGCCTTCAATCCATCGACTTTCGTTTCGATGGAAAGTCGTGTCTGCGCAGTGCGAACAATGGTGCCGGGTGTGCCAACCGCGAGTGACGGGGTGCCAACCGGTGGTTCACCGATGGCAAGCGTTATCTTTGTTGAGGCAAGTCCCGGAACGGAAATACCGGCATCCACGGCGATTTGCTTTCCGCCATTGGCAGCCGTGGCGGCTGCAGAAATGATATCGAAGATGCCAACTTCTACGTTGAGATTTTCGTTCGCGCCGATTTGCTTGTCCAGAATGGGACCGAGTGCGACGATCTGGCCAAGACGCAGTTTGACGTTGGTTTTTGTCACCGTCTTTTCCAGCGTCTTCAGCGCTGCCGTGACAGTCGGCTTGACGCCGGTTGCCTTGGTCAGCGCGGTGAGGAATTTGCCATAGGTGATTTCGGTTTGGAGGACGTCCTTGTACGTGCCAGCCGTGAGGTTGAGATCAACCGCCAAGGCATCGGCAATATCAAGAAGATTGACGTCGGCTGCGATCAGCGCCTGATAATCCATCAGGCTCAAGGAAATTTTGGTTCCAAGCAAGCTGCCCAGTAGATTGTTCAGCAAACCGTCGTTGATGCTTGCAAGCCGTGACCCTACGGAGAATGCCGCAACCCTTTGTGCCGCTGCCGTTCCCACCGCAGAAAGTGTCGGCGGGGTCGTGAATGTTCCGGCAAAGAAGATGCGGCCTTTTTCAACGATGTTGACCTTCACCGCGTTGACAGGTGTGGCGTTCTCCACGAAGCGTTGACCCACCGTCAAGCTTGTATCCGGCACATAGCGGCCCTTGATGATTTCGGCATATCCATCGCGGCTGGAGAAGACAGTTTCAGGATTGAACGGTGTCGTGCCGGTCTCGGTCAGTATGCCGGACGCGGTTTTTACGCCAATGTTCTTGTTGTTGAGCTGGAAATACTGGAACACGGCGCGGTCTGCATTGGTTGCGGACGCTGCCGAGATGGCCGCAAGGTCCGCGGTTTGCTGCAACTGGCGCTTTTGTAGCGTCAGCGACCCGTAGTCCACGCCTAGCGCCAGGACGCCCATCATCAACGGTGCGGTAATGCCTGCCATGATTGCGACATTGCCTGAACGGTTTTTGGCGAAACGCTTGAGTGTTGAAGTGGTTTTGCGCATGTCAGATCCCCCCGATCCGAATGGTCGAAAATCGTCGAATGGTCTTGTCCGGAAGCGCGAATGTGTAGAGGCTCCAGATCGGCAGATCGGTCGCGTCATATTCGACAGTGACCGTGAACTGGTTGACGTTTGCCGGATCGCTGCCGACGCTGACATTGACGCGGGTCTTATCCAGAAAGGCGTAATTCAGGGCGCTTTGATCGACGAAGTTTTTCGCCAGCGTTTCCCGCTCGATTTTGGTGATGCCCGCCACTGCGGTACGCGCTGCATCTGCGGCAACCTGCTGCACCGCATAGGCTGCGCTGAGGTATATGCCGTAGGCGATCATGGTCAACAGAACGAGAATGAAGACAGGTGCCACAATGGCAAACTCGACTGCTGCCGAGCCGGAACGATTGCGGATTATTCTTGCCATAGCCATCATGGCGCTCCCCGACCCGAAAATCTTTATTTTTGAAAATGCTAATTTAGATATATTGATTTTTTATTAATCGGAAAATTTATGGTTGTGTCGTTTCTGGAAAAATGGAGTTTAACGCGTATTTTTCTTGAGAAATGTCAGCGTTTTTCGTTGGTGGCGTGTTCAGATCAACCTCAAGCCCTTGAAACTGACATGACCATCCTTGCCGATGATGATGTGATCGTGGACGGCAATGCCAAGTGGTTTGGCAGTATCGATAATCGTTTTTGTCATATCAATATCGGCGCGGGACGGGGTCGGGTCGCCACTTGGGTGATTGTGGACGAGGATGATGGCGGTGGAGGAGAGTTCCAGTGCGCGTCGCACGATCTCGCGCGGATAGACAGGTGTGTGGTCTACCGTGCCATGACCTTGTACCTCGTCTGCGATCAGCACGTTGCGTTTGTCGAGGAAAAGAATGCGGAATTGTTCGCGCGATTCATGCGCCATGACAGCGTGGCAATAGTCGATGACGGCAGACCATGACCCAAGAACTTGCTTGTTGCGGATTTCACTTTTCAGCATGCGTTGGGACACCGAGGCGACGAGCTTGAGGTCGAGCGCCACCGTCTCGCCAACACCCTTTACCTCCTGAAGCAGCGAGGACGGTGCACCAAGCACACCGGCGAGCGTGCCAAACCTGGCAATCAACGCCTTGGCGATCGGTTTGGTGTCCCTGCGCGGTATCAAACGAAACAGAAACAGCTCCAGCAACTCGTAGTCTGCCAAGGCCGAATCGCCATTTTCCCGATATTTGGCGCGCAGACGCTCCCGGTGACCGTGGTAATGGGCAGCGTCGCTTTCGGATGCCAATGGCTGATGCGACCTGATCTCTTTGCCCGTTCCCGACCTCGAATCGGTAAAAAATCCGCGCTCATCGCCCGCATCCGAAAAGCCGGTCGACGTGTCTTCAGTGCCGCGTTCCAGATTGGACGTTACGTCTTTGTTGGAAGGTCGTTTGGCCATCAGGCATGTCTTTCGGTTTCGGTTGGATGCTTTCAGTCAACCTTTACAGCGGTGGCAAGCCAGGACGGTGAAGCCCCCCTGGCGACAGGGTGAAAACTTCGCACCCGGTTGCCGTTACGCCCACCGCATGTTCATATTGTGCGGACAGCGAACGATCGCGGGTGACAGCCGTCCAGCCATCGGAGAGGACCTTCACATGCGGCTTGCCGAGATTGATCATCGGCTCAATGGTGAAGATCATGCCTTCGCGCATTTCGGGGCCATCGGTTTCCTTGCCGTAGTGGAGAATGTTGGGCGTGTCGTGGAAGAGCCGTCCCACGCCATGCCCGCAGAAATCAGTAACCACAGAGCATCGCTCGGCTTCTGCATAAGCCTGAATGGCAGCGCCGATGGCGCCGGTGCGCGCGCCGGGTCTAACGGCAGCAATGCCGCGCATCAGGCACTCATAGGTCACTTCCAGAAGACGTTCGGAAGCGCGCTTGATCTGGCCGACAGGATACATGCGGCTGGAATCTCCGTACCAGCCATCCAGGATATAGGTGACGTCGATGTTGACGATATCACCTTCACGCAGCGGCTTGTCGTCTGGAATGCCGTGGCAGACCACGTGGTTGATCGATGTGCAGACGGATTTGGTGTAACCGCGATAGTTCAGCGTCGCGGGCAGGGCGTTGTTGTCCATGCCGAACTCGAACACGAAACGGTCGATGGCGCTGGTGGTAACGCCTGGCTTGACGATGCTCGCCAACTCATCGAGGCAACGCGCCGTCAACTGGCTTGCCTTGTGCATGCCCTTGAAGTCTTCGGCATTGTACAGCCGGATGACGCCCGTGTTCTTGGAAGGGGCCGCTGACGCATCGATGTAAGTAACCATTGTCCTGCTTTCCGTCTTTTAATGCTTCGTTTCATAAAGCAGCGGGGTGCCAGTCGTCTATTGCAACCATCTCGTTTGCAACGATTTCCCGTGACGAGACGCTACATTTTATGGCGTAAGCCTCTACACCACGCTTCATGGCACGGTGGAAGGCGGCGAAATAGACCGGATCGAGATCACCACAGAGGCGAAGCTGGTCGCAATCGTTGCGCTGGATAAGGTAGAGCATCACCGCGCGGTAGCCGTTTTGCGCTGCATCGCCCAGTTCCTCCAGATGTTTTGCGCCGCGTTTGGTGGCGGTATCGGGAAATTCTGCTAGGCCTTTCTGGCGCATGAAGTGCACGTTCTTCACTTCCACATAGGCATCCGGTCGCCCCGGTGCCGATAGCAGGAAGTCGATACGGGAGTTGATGCCGTATTTCTGCTCGCGCCTGATTGTTGTATAGCCGGCTAATGATGGAATGAGATTGTGTCGAATCGCTTCTTCAGCAAGCCTGTTGGGCATCCCGGTGTTGATGCCGACGATAGTGTCATCGGCTTCCACCATTTCCAGCATGTGGCGATATTTGCGGGTAGGGCTGTCGTGCTCGGACAGCCAGATGCGTGAACCCGGCGTCGTCAGTCCGCGCATGGAGCCCGTATTGGGGCAGGAGCCGGTAATTTCGGTTCCGTCTTCCAACACGGCGTCGAAGAGGAAGCGCTTGTAACGGGAGATGAGCGTGGCGGGGATGAGCGGAGAATCAAAGATCATGGTGCAGTGTCGTACCCGCAATCCGCTTATTCAAGCACATAGGTTCCGGGCGCATCGCAAAGCGGCTCCATTTTTTCGCCGGGAACACGGGCAGCCACTTTTCGCTTGTCCTCACCCTTGATCCAGCTTTGCCAATGCGGCCACCACGATCCGTTTTGCACGGTAGCCGACTTTTGCCATTGCTCGAAGTCACCATCCGGTGATGCGCCTGTCCAATATTCGTATTTGTCCATCTCAGGTGGATTAACGACACCTGCGATATGACCGGAGGCGCTGAGCACGAATTCCACCGGGCCACCGAAACACGCAGCGCCCGTAAAGACGGACTTGGCGGGCGCGATGTGGTCTTCGCGGGTGGCCAGATCGTAGACCGGGATTTCGATGTCTTTCAAATTGACCACCTTGCCCGCGACCTGCATACGACCTTCGGCGAGATTGTTTTCCAGATAACAGTTGCGGAGGTAAAACGAATGGTTTGAGGCCGCAACGCGGGTCGAATCAGAGTTCCAGTACAGCAGATCGAAGGGCGGCGGCTGGGCACCCCGCAGATAATTATCCACCACGTAGGGCCAGATCAGATCGGATGCGCGAAGCATATTGAAGACGCTCGCCATGATCGCGCCGTCGAGGTAACCGACCGCCTTCATATGGGCGTCGAGTGTGGCCAGTTGCTGCTCGTCTACGAAGACCTTCAGATCGCCCGCATGGGTAAAATCCGTTTGTGCGGCCAGTAGCGTCGCCGAGCGGATACGTTTGTTTTTCTCCTGCGCATGCAGTGCCAGCGTGGAGGAAAGCAGCGTTCCACCGATGCAATATCCGACAGCATTGATCTGTTTCTCACCGGTTGCCTTTTCAATGGTATCAAGCGCGAAATCTATGCCTTCACGCGTGTAGTGGTCCCAGCCCTTGGTGGCATGGCGCGCATCGGGGTTAACCCAGGAGATCACGAATACGCTGTGGCCTTGATCGACGCACCATTTGACGAAGGATTTCCGGGCGTTCAGATCCAGGATGTAGAACTTGTTGATCCACGGAGGGATGATCAGTAGCGGTCGTTTCAGCACCTTTTCGGTGGACGGCGCATATTGAATGACTTCGCACAGGTCGCTGCGGGCGATGACCTTGCCGGGGGTGACGGCGATATTCTGACCGATGACGAATTTGCTGTAATCGGTCTGGCGCAATTTGATGTTGCCGTTACCCGCCGCCATGTCTTCGGCAAGCTGGGCCATGCCCTTGACCAGATTGGCACCGCTGGTGGCCACTGTTTCGCGAAAGACCTGCGGGTTCGTGAAAGCGAAATTGGCCGGCGAAATCGCTTCCGTTACCTGCCGCATGTAAAACCGCGCTTTCTGGCGCGTTTTTTCATCCAGTCCTTCTGCTTCCGTCACCATGCGGTCTGCCCAACTGACAGTGACGAAATAGACCTTCTGCAGGGCATCGAAAAACGGATTTGCCTGCCAGTCCTCGTCGGCAAAGCGCTTGTGCTTGCGCTTGTTGTCGGACTGTATCCCAGCGTCCGTGGATTCGCTGGAAAATTGCGAAACTGACTTCTGCCAAATGTCGAAATAGCTTGATAGAAGATGCGTCTGCGCTTCGATCGAGCGGTTCGGCTCTGCCATCCAGTATTCGGCAACATCGGAAAGTGTCTGGATCAGATCGCTCATAGGGCTGGCGGTCGTCTGCGGAATGTCACCACGTTCCCGTGGTGCCAGCCATTCGGATGCTGCCTTGCCGAGATTTTCCAAGGCTTTCGCCACGTTCACGGCAAAGGCCTGTGGGTCGCGCACCATGTAAGCGTCTGCTGATTTGGGATCGAAGCCACGGGGCTTCTCCTCCTCGTCGTTCACGCCGCCATCAGTGCCTGCCATCCATTGTCCTCTCGCGCATTTTTGTGTTTGCACATTCTGCATGAAAACGAATACAAGTTCCAGCGACAGAGGCGCTCAGCATACGGCGTTCAGAGATCGAGTAATACGGCTACAGGCGGGATATTGGAATGGGCAAACGTATGGAATGCGTAAGAGCGGCAACGATCCTGTCGGTTTGCGGCATCCTCTTGCCGCTGCTCGGCGCCTGCAAACCACTGGCGCCAGTTCTTTCGCCAGCGAACATGCCGCACCCCAAACCGCAGGTGGTCGGCCCACAGACAGTGGATGCGTCTCCCATGGCGCAAAAGCGCGACACCGGCATCTATCCGACGTTTGCAAAGCCAATGACCGCCGCCCTGCCGCAGATGGAAAATACCGAAGCCGATTCCATGCAAGCCTCCATGACCAAACTGGGCGCTGCCCGCAGTCGGGGGCAGATTTCCGAGTCGGAATACAAGCGTAAGGTCGCTGAACTTCGGGCATTGCAGCAGCAGCAACAGCCGACTTCGACACCGGCTGCTTCGCAATAATCGTCTGGTTAACGCTTGGTAGCCAGCTTGGCCGCCATTTTATGTGTTCGAGATACAATCAGCTAACCGCTTTCCTTAAGCGGAAAGATGCAAAACCGCGATATGATCCGGCTTAGGGACAACAACGTCCGTTAAGCGCCGGAGAGCGTGAGATGAAGTGCTTTTTTGTTTGTGTGATTTTTGCAGCTGCGCTGTTCAACCCTGCTCAGGCAAAAGCCCCGACGGTGACGATCAGCCATACCGGACACGCCCGCTGATCACCGGTATCGAACCATCGCATTGGACGACCGCGTGCGTGCTCCCGTCATCGATACAACACGGTGTGATGTAACGTTTGAACGTTGGATCAGGCATTCCGTTGCTGTTTCGGCAACACTTTGCTTTGAAAATTCAATGATCTTCCAGGAGACCATTGGCTTTTTTGCCCAACTTGCCTATGTGGTGCGTCATACATAGGACACACGAAGGATTATGGGCGTGACAGCTACATTCGACAAGGTTGCAGACATTATCGCTGATACCAGCGAGATCGATCGCGAAACCATTACGCCGGAAAGCCACACGATCGACGATCTCGGCATCGACAGCCTCGACTTCCTGGATATCGTTTTCGCGATCGACAAGGAATTCGGTATCAAGATCCCGCTCGAGCAGTGGACGCAGGAAGTCAACGAAGGCAAGGTTTCGACCGAGGAATACTTCGTTCTGAAGAACCTCTGTGCGAAGATTGACGAGTTGAAAGCAGCCAAGGGCTGATTTGATAGGCTCGCTTACGTGCGTGCCTAGCAGCCGATGAGGCCCACCAAACCCTCCGTTATGCTCGGGCTTGTCCCGAGCATCTGCACCGGATCCGCTTGTTGCGGCCTGATTGGATCCTCGGGAGAACCCCGAGGATGACGGAGAGGGCGGCACGGCGTTGTTTCCAATGTCCGCCCGCCGGTGAGGCGGGCTTCTGCTTTTTGGCTGTGCTGTAAAGCAATCCCAAACTCATCCGCATTCTCGAACTTCTTATGGGCAAAACATGCTTCTCGAATATTTCCAGATGGTCGACCGCATCGAGTCCATCGACAGGTCGGCGCGGATTTTGAAGGCGCGTTCGGTCGTGCCTGACCAGAGCCCGGTGTTCGAGGGTCATTTTCCTGGCATGCCGCTGGTGCCTGGTGTTCTTCTCATCGAGACCATGGCACAAGCGTCGGGCATGCTCGTTCTGGCGATGACCGATTTTGCGGCCATGCCGTTCCTGATGACGGTCGATGGCGCGAAGATGCGCACCTTCGTGGAGCCGAACGCTGTCCTCGATATCGAAGCCTATCTAGAGCATGATGGTTCGGGCTTTGCCGTGACCAAGGCTAAAATCACCTCCGCTGGCAAAAAAGTCTGCGATGCGCAGTTGAAGCTGCGCACCATGCCGTTTAGCGACATTCCGCTAGGACCGATCGTCAAGAAGCGCGCTGAAGAGATTGGCCTGATGGCCGCCATAGCAGCCGATCAATCAGTTTGAGCTGTCTTTTCTGACATTTAAAAGATGAAAATCCATGCAATGCGTTGGCTCTTTGGGCCTTCGCCATTGCAAAGCCGCATCCTGAGCATTATTCCGCATGGCACGCGCGGTTTTTACCGCTTTGATAGCTGGCCTGTTTTGCTCTACGACCGGCAGCGATGAAGGATGACAGATGATGAAGTCTGACAATGATGTGGTAATTACCGGTGTCGGTATCGTGACCTGTCATGGTGTCGGTATCGACGCTCATATTGCGCTGCTGTCCGCAAGCGCTGCGCCTGACGCGATTATCGAAACGGAAAAATTCGCGCCGTATCCTATCCATCCGCTTCCGGAGATCGACTGGTCGAGCCAGATCGGGCGTAAGGACCAGCGTCAGATGGAAAACTGGCAGCGCCTCGGTGTCTTCGCTGCGGGTCTTGCTCTGGACGACGCAGGTCTGAAAGACGACGCGGAAGCCTGTGGAACCATGGACATGATCGTGGCCGCTGGTGGCGGCGAGCGTGACATCAATGTGGATACATTGATTGTGGACGAAGGGTTGAAGCGTAACGACCGCGAAGTGATGCTCAACGAAAAGCTGACGACCGAATTGCGGCCGACGCTGTTTCTGGCGCAGCTTTCCAACCTGATGGCTGGCAACATTTCCATTGTCCACAAGGTGACGGGATCATCGCGGACATTCATGGGTGAGGAAGCGGCTGGTATTTCTGCGGTGGAGACAGCGTTTCACCGCATCCGCTCCGGTGAATCGAGCCATGCGCTTGTCGGTGGTGCCTTTGCTGCGGAACGTCCCGATATGACGCTGCTGTTCGAGGCCATCGGTGCACATGCGCAAGGTGAATGGCAGCCGCTATGGTCACGCGCTGACGGTGAAGGCGGTGGCATGATCACGGGCTCGGTCGGCGCGTTCCTCGTTCTCGAATCACGCAAGCGCGCAGAAGCACGCGGCGCTAAGGTCTATGCGCGTATCGACGGCATCGAAGGTGATCGCGGTGCGCGTGAAGACGGCAAGTTCGAGCAGAGACTGGAGCGGCTTCTTGCGTCAGCGACCGACGCAGCTGACACCGTCGTCTTTTCCGGTGCAAGCGGTCACGATGCCATAACGGATCGCGAAGCCGCTGTTCTTCAAAAGGCGCTGCCCAATGCCGCCGTTCGTGGTTTTGGTGGTGTCACCGGCCATGGACTTGAGGCGCAGTTCCCGCTGGGGCTGGCGCTTGCTGCTCTTGCCCTCAAGGCTGATGCGAAGGTTCCGGCTTTTGATGGTTCAATTGAAAAGCCGATGACATCTGCCGCAGCACAGGCTGTGGTGACGACAGTTGGCCATGTTCGCGGCGAAGGCGTTGCCGTGCTTTCCAAAGATGTGTGAGGAGTAGACACCATGGCATCCAGCAGTTTCAGGGATCACCTCGGTCGTCCCATCGTCGCCGTTACAGGCATGGGCATTCTCACCTCGTTGGGCCAAGGGCTTGATGACAACTGGGCGGCGCTGACTTCCGGCAAGTCGGGCATTCACAAGATCACCCGTTTCCCCACCGACAATCTTTCCACCAGGATTTGCGGCACAGTCGATTTCATCGAGATACCCAAGCCCAATTCTGTCGAACGTTCCTTTGCCTTTGCGCGCGAAACCACCATCGAAGCGCTGGCGCAGGCTGGTCTTTCGGGTGATTTCAACGGCCCGCTGTTTCTGGCAGCACCGCCCATCGAACCGGAATGGAGCGCCCGTTTTGAACTCGGCGACCGGTCGCCGCCTGCGACAAAGCCCGGCGATGCCTATGACCGCTTTATGGCAGCGTTGCGTGAAAGGCCAGATCCGGCGTTTCAGGAAGCAGCTCTCTTTGGTGCGATCTCGGAGCGCCTCGCAGACCTTTTCGGAACGCGCGGACTTCCTGTTACTCTGTCCACGGCCTGCGCCTCCGGTGCCACTGCCATTCAGCTTGGCGTCGAAGCCATCCGCCAGGGGCGTACGGACCGCGCGCTCACTGTTGCAACGGATGGTTCGGTCAGCGCCGAGGCGCTGATCCGCTTCTCGCTGCTATCAGCGCTTTCCACGCAGAACGACCCACCGGAAAAAGCATCCAAGCCGTTCAGCAAGGATCGCGATGGTTTCGTGATTGCCGAAGGTGCCGCAACACTGGTGCTGGAATCACTTGAGACTGCTGTTGCTCGCGGCGCAAAGATTCTCGGCATCATCAAGGGTGCTGGCGAAAAGGCTGACAGCTTTCACCGGACACGCTCTTCGCCAGATGGCGGTCCTGCGATCGCGAGCATTCGTGCGGCGCTCGCGGATGCGGGCGTAGCCGAAGGCGATATCAACTACATCAATGCGCACGGCACATCGACGCCTGAGAACGACAAGATGGAATATGGTTCCATGCTTGCGGTGTTCGGCGAAGGGTTGAAGTCCATCCCTGTTTCTTCCAACAAGTCGATGATCGGTCACACATTGACAGCCGCAGGTGCCGTGGAAGCGGTGTTCTCGTTGCAAACCATGCTGACCGGTACCGTTCCACCGACCATCAACTACACCAACCCTGATCCGACGATTGCGCTGGACGTGGTGCCGAATGTTAAGCGCGATGCGGATGTCACCGCCGTGCTTTCCAATTCCTTCGGTTTCGGCGGCCAGAACGCAAGCCTTGTCATGACGCGGGAACCGGCTTAAGCGGTTCACCACACCAAAATCTATCGCGCCTTCGGGCGAAGGACTTTTACTATGCGCGCTTTGCAACTCGTTGATGATCGTAAGCTTGAAAGAGTGGAACTGCCAGAGCCTGAGGCACCAGCCCCCGGCGAAGTCACACTCCGGGTCAAGGCTGTGGCGTTGAACCACATCGATGTCTGGGGCTGGCGTGGCATGGCATTTGCCAAGCGCAAGATGCCTTTGACCATCGGCGCGGAAGCTTCTGGTGTCGTCGAAGCCATCGGTCCTGGCGTCTCGAACGTGCTGCCGGGTCAACTCGTGTCCATTTATGGCGCGCGCACCTGCGGGCGATGTCACCATTGCGTGGCTGGTCGCGACAATCTCTGCGAAAACGTGGGTGGTGTTCACGGCTTCCATCTGGATGGTTTTGCGCAGGAAAAGATCAATATTCCCGCACGTCAGCTCGTTCTCGCACCGCCCGGCATTGACGCGGTCGCGGCGGCTCTTGCGCCTGTGACCTTCGGCACCGTCGAGCATATGCTGTTCGACAACGCCAAGCTTCAGCCGGGTGAAACGATCCTCATTCATGCGGGTGGTTCTGGCATCGGCTCGGCTGCCATTCAGCTTGCCAAGAAAATGGGATGCATTGTCATCACCACGGTCGGTTCCGATGACAAGATCGAGCGCGCCAAGGCATTGGGTGCAGATCACGTCATCAACTACCGCATCGACCGTTTTGAAGGCGTCGTTCGCAAGCTGACGAAGAAGAAGGGCGTCGATGTCGTTTTCGAACATGTCGGAAAAGACACCTGGGCGGGTTCTATGTTCTGCCTGAAGCGCGGTGGACGCCTTGTAACCTGCGGCTCCACATCGGGCGTTTCGGCTGAAATCAATCTGATGATGCTGTTCCAGCAGCAGCTGAAGTTGCTCGGTTCATTCGGTTGTCGCATGGAAAACATGGCGAATGCCATGCAGAAAATGGCGAGGGGCCTTGTGCATCCGGTCATCGATACCGAAGTAACCTTCGATACTATCGAGATGGCGCTGGAGCGGATGGAAAGCCGTCAGGTCTTCGGCAAAATCGTCCTACGGATGGATTGATCCTTTTGAAAATGTTGATTACGCGCGTCGTGCTGGCGCTCGAAAACTTTCGCCAGTGGCTGAATGCGACGATCGCGTTCAGCGTGCTGAACCTTTTGAAGCTCTTGCCGGCCGATCCGGCCATCCGGTTTGCAGATAAGCTTGCCCGCAAGATCGGTCCTAAAACGCCTCGTCACAAGCTGATGCTCTACAATCTGGCACGTGCCTACCCAGAGAAAACCCAAGAGGAACATCTGGAGATCGCATTGGATAGCTGGGGCAATATGGGCCGGTTGGCGGCTGAATACGTCTTTCTGGACAGGTTGTTCGATTTCGATCCGACGAAAAGTGAACCAGGTCGTGTCGAGGTTATCGGAACGGAGACGTTTCTGGAACTTCGTGACCACCCGCGACCGTTCATCGTGTTCACGGCACATACCGGTAATTTCGAGCTTTTACCCGTAGCGGGATCTGCTTACGGTCTGGATGTGACGGTGTTGTTTCGTCCGCCGAACAATCCTTACGTTGCCAAGCGCATTTTCGATTTCCGCAAGGAGCGTATGGGCAATCTCGTGCCATCTCATGCCGGATCTTCCTTTGCGCTTGCACGCCAGTTGGAAAAGGGCGGTGGCATCGGCGTTTTGGTGGATCAGAAGTTCAAAAAAGGCCTGCCGACGCAATTCTTCGGTCATGACGTGCTGACCAACCCGTTGCTGGCAAAGCTTGTGCGCCAATTTGGTTGCGATGTATTTCCGGCCCGTTGCATCCGGTTGCCGGACAATCGATACCGTCTGGAAATCGAGCCCAAGGTCGAAATTCCACACGACGAGAAGGGCAATGTCGATGTGCGTGCGACTGCTCAGTTGCTCAATGACAAGGTGGAGAGTTGGGTGCGTGAATATCCCGGTCAATGGCTGTGGTATCATGATCGCTGGCACATCAAAGGCACTCTTAAAGAGTAGATTTCGGGTGTTGTTTGCATTCCCGGCGATTATCGCCTCAGGATTGTGAATGTATATTGTTCTTCACAATTTATGGGATTTGTTAAAGACCTTCTGCGTGTGTTATTTTGTCGCCAGTTTGCGTGGGTAGACTGTTCCAAGTCACGTCACTCCAGGATGACATCATGATGTGGACTACGCCGCTGGGCCTGAGAGTATTTGAACGTGCGAGTGCCGAACAGTCATCCGGGAGGGGTTTGAGTTGAAAGCGTTGATTGACTTGTTCTGGCAACGATACACGGAGCTTAAGGGCGCCATCGAGCGCAATGAAGCCCAAAAAGTGCTGTTCCTAGACCGCGAACTCGATTCGCTATTGGAAAATATCACCAGCAAAAAGACGAAGAACTCAACCCAGGTTCTCGAACAGTTTCGCTTCGCGATTGATCTTTTGAACGCCGAGGCCGAGGACACCGGATGCGTCCAGCGCAATTCGGAGTTGCTCCGTCGTCTGGTCGATCGATATATCGGCGCTGGTTTGCCCTATGATGGTGTGACACCAGACGGAGAGTCGGCAAGCTGGAGTCCATATGTCATTTTGGACGAGGACCGGTTGGACGATCTCAATGAGCGGGTTTTCGTTGTATCTCCTGGTTACCGCATTAATTACACCAATGCCGTCAATGCGCTCTGCTACGATGTAAAAACCGACGATATGGTTGGCAAGCACATCGCGGAATTCATCGGCATTCGACATTTTCAGCAGGCTCTGCGCGAAAAGCTCGATGCTTGCTTTAAAGGGGAAGCTGCGAAATACACGTATGCAGAAGACATCGAAGGCTCCACGGTGGTGCGCTCTTACGAGATGTCTCCGTGCTATTCGCCGTCCTACAAGCTGGTCGGCGCAATTATCGTCGTCAAGGAACTGGCTGACCGTAGGACTCGAGCGGTCGCATGATACAAATCGCTATGTCTTTTGACATAGCTATTTGGCCCTAAAACTCTATTCTAATTTTTTTCTCATTTGACGCATCGAGCTATTTTGTTGTTCGACGTAAATATTATGATATATAAGTTAAAATAAATATTCTTTTTTTGAGTATATATTAAAATTCTTCTCAGTATTTAAGCTGCCTTTGTGAAAATTATTTTCGCTGATTGAATGCAGCTTCTACCGTGATATTCCTATAATAAATTTTAATCGAAGTCATCCGATCGTAGGTGAAATCTAGTGTGTTGACCAACTGAGCGCTGATAGTGTTCAAGTTGTTCGGCATTGAGAATTTTAACTCGGTGCGTTGTTATCTCTTGCGGATATATTGCCCTGCGTCTTCGAAAGTCGGTGCGCAGATCATTTGTCAATGGCAATGATCTGTTATTTCTGAGACGTTTTCGGTGAGAAGACGCGGCTAGGGATAGAAGTGGAGTTATGGACATGGAGGCTCAACTGCAAGAATTTTTCGCTGCTTTTTCATTGAAATGCATGCAGTTGAAGCAGGCCGTCGCCAGTGGTTGTGACGATCTCGTGCGTGTGCTCGACAAGGAACTCGAGCCCCTCATCGCCGACATTCTCAATTTTCGCGCCGAAACGCGTGAAGATGCGCATATGCAATTGCAGTTCCTCAACGGCCTTATTCGCGAGGAGGCGGAGGATCGTTCGATGGTCACGCGTCGCAGTGTAGCGATGTCGATGCTGATCGATCGTTATTTTCAGCGCGGCACTGCAGATCAGAACGGCTTTTCACAAACAGGATCGGGCAAAAAGTCGCTGGTCCTTGATGCGCCCGAGCAGCCGCTGTTCAACGAGGCGATTCTCGATTGCCTGCCGGATCGGGTTGGCGTCATCACGCGGGATTATCGTTACCTCTATGCCAACCAGGCGAATGCAAGTTTCCTGAAGCGGACACCATTGTCACTGATTGGGTGCCATGTCTCCGAGTTGATCGGCGAAGACAGCTTCAACAAGATGGCGAAAGCAGAGTTCGACCGATGCTTCGACGGCGCAACTGTGGACTACATTCACCATGGTCATCGCATTTTCGACAATTTCTCGACGCGCTGCCGTATGACGCCATTGCGAGGTGTCAATAACGAGGTATTTGGCGCGGTCGTCGTTCTCCAGGATATCAGGGCCGACGCTCTGTTAGAGTACAACTGATATCCTTCAGCCTGCCGTTAGACCGGATAGCGCCGTGCGAACCCACGCGACTGCACCGGCGTCTATCAACAGCTTCGTGGCCATGGCTATGCATGAAATCACCAGCAGGGGCCGTATGACCTTTGCTCCGTTCCTCATGGCCAGACGCGAACCCAGTTGGGCGCCAATAAACTGGCCGATCCCCATGACGACGCCCAGTTTCCACATGATCGCGCCATTGACTGTAAAGACGAGGAAACTGCCGAAGTTTGAGCCCAGGTTCAAAAGCTTGGTATGTGCCGTCGCCTTCAACATTCCAAAACCGGCGAGCCAGACAAAAGCCAGCATATAGAACGAGCCGGCGCCCGGCCCGAAAATTCCGTCATAAAAGCCGACCAGCGGAACAGCGGTGAGCCCAAATAGAAAAGGCGTGATCCTGCGGTGGCTGTCGATATCGCTGAGGTTGGGCTTGAATGCGAAATAGATCGCGATTGCAATGAGCAGAAACGGCATGATGCCGCGCAAGATATCGGGAGGCACATAGGAAGCCGTTAGGGCACCCAGAATACCGCCGACGAACGCCATGGACGCCATCGGAAACTGTTTTTTGAGGTCCACATGGCCGTTTCGCGCATAGGCAATCGTCGCTGAGGCCGAGCCGAATTGGGCTTGCAACTTGTTCGTTCCCAGCGCGTCAAGGGGTGGAACACCCATAATCAGCATGGCCGGCAAAACGATCAACCCGCCGCCGCCTGCGATGGAATCAACGAAACCGGCAAAAATGGCGACGAGAAAGAGGATAAGAAAAAGCTGAAGGGCGATGTCGTGCAAGGGAGCATTCCACGAAGGGATGAATTGAATGATGGCTCTGTGTCACTGAATGGCAACCTTTGCAACGGTTTCCGTCGCAACTCCAGAGGCATTGCGTCCTTCGTACGGGCGTTTATGGTGCGCGCGCTGCTTCGCCATTGTTTGGGCGATTCCGCCTGCATTACAATTTGAGGACATGGCATGCATAAGGTAATTTTCGACACGGACCCCGGCATAGACGACGCGATGGCGCTGTTGTTTTTGCATCGCCATCCGGATATCGACCTGATCGGTGTCACAACCGTGTTTGGCAACGCGCCGCTCGACATTACCACTCGAAATGCATTGTTCCTCAAGCAGCAATGGGGCATGACAGCACCTGTTGCAAAGGGCGCTGGCGTCACCTTCGACCCATCCCGCCCTGAGGGGCACTGGCCGACATTCATTCATGGCGAGGATGGCCTTGGCAACATCGGCGTTCCCGAAACCATCGATCTGCCGCTGGATCCACGTTCGGCCCATCATTTCATCATCGATACGGTCAAGGCGAACCCTGGTGAGGTGACGTTGATTGCTGTTGGCCGTATGACCAACCTCGCGCTAGCGCTGCGCGAAGACCCTGATATTGCCGCTCTGGTCAAGAATGTCATCGTCATGGGTGGTGCGTTCGACGTTAATGGCAATGTCAGCCCTGCCGCTGAAGCCAATATTCATGGCGATCCGGAAGCGGCAGACGTTGTTTTTACCGCGCCTTGGCCGGTGATCATCGTTGGCCTCGATGTGACCACGCGAACCGTTATGACATCGAAGTTTATGGATGAGATGGCGAGGGAGGGCGGGGCACCCGTTCGGCTTTTGTCGGATATCTCTCAGTTTTACATCGAGTTTTACAATCAACGCACTGGCGACGGGATGGTGGTCCATGACAGCTGTGCCTGCGTCTATCTGACCAATCCGGAACTCTTCGAGACCCGCAGCGGGCCTGTCCGCGTCGTCTGTGGCGGCATCGCCGATGGGCAGACCATCCAGAAACCGGATGGCGTCGGATTTCCACCCGGAAGCTGGGATGGGCATTCAAGCCAGTTGGTGTGCACCAATATCAAGCCTGACGGCGTGCTTTCTGTGATTCGATCGACGATCGTGCACGGTGAGCCCGGCTGATTGGTAAGCCGCGCCACGTAATGCGGACGCTCGCCTTGCATTTTTGAAAGAACTCGCGTTATGCAAGTTTTGCTAGAGTTGCGTTGATTTTACTGCCTGTCTCGAGTGCTGGAAAACCCATTCGTGTTTTTCAGCACATGCGTTACACTTAATCTATACGGGCCCGATCTGTTCGCGTCGGCTGTATTTGGAACCAAACAACGAAGTTTTGTGATCTGGTTTTTCGGTTCACGTCCATGAGGAAAAGATGGAAGAGTTTCACAAGGTCAAGCGTCTGCCGCAATACGTGTTCGAACAGGTCAACCGTTTGAAAGCGAGCGCGCGAGCGGGTGGAGCCGACATCATCGACCTTGGTATGGGCAATCCAGACCTTCCAACGCCAAAGGCCATTGTCGATAAGCTGTGCGAGGTCGTTCAAGATCCACGCACGCACCGTTATTCTTCGTCCAAGGGTATTCCCGGCCTTCGTCGTGCTCAGGCTGGCTATTACGCCCGCCGCTTTGGCGTAAAGCTCAACCCGGACACGCAGGTCGTTGCCACGCTCGGTTCGAAGGAAGGCTTTGCCAACATGGCACAGGCCATCACGGCACCGGGCGATGTCATTCTGTGCCCGAACCCGACCTATCCGATCCACGCCTTCGGCTTTCTCATGGCTGGCGGCGTTATCCGCTCGATGAATGTCGAGCCGGACGAAACCTTCTTCGGACCGCTGGAGCGTGCCGTACGCCACTCCATTCCAAAGCCGCTGGCGCTGATCATCAATTATCCGTCGAACCCGACCGCGCATGTTGCTTCGCTGGATTTCTACAAGGACATCATCGCGTTCGCCAAGAAGCATGATCTGATCGTGTTGTCGGACCTGGCATATTCCGAAATCTACTTCGACGACAAGAACCCGCCACCATCCGTTTTGGAAGTGCCGGGTGCCATGGATGTCGCCGTGGAGTTCACCTCCATGTCCAAGACGTTCTCGATGCCTGGTTGGCGTATGGGCTTTGCCGTTGGCAACGAGCGTCTGATTTCGGCTTTGACGCGCGTGAAATCCTATCTCGACTACGGCGCGTTCACGCCCATCCAGGTTGCGGCAACCCACGCGCTCAATGGCGATGGTTCCGATATCGCGGAAGTGCGCAGTGTCTATCGTCGTCGCCGCGATGTGATGGTCGATACGTTCGGGAAGGCCGGTTTCGAGGTTCCACCTCCGGCCGCTACCATGTTCGCATGGGCGAAAATCCCGGAAAAATTCCGTCATCTCGGCTCTCTCGAGTTTTCCAAGCTCCTGGTAGAGAAGGCCGATATCGCGGTTGCTCCCGGCGTCGGCTTCGGCGAAATGGGCGACGACTACGTTCGCCTCGCGCTGGTGGAAAACGAGCATCGAATTCGTCAGGCGGCGCGCAATTTGAAGCGCTTCCTGTCGACTGCGGACGATACATTGCACAACGTCGTTTCGCTCAACGCCCATCGTTAAGGGCACCCAACCGGGTGGCCGGTTCAGGCCACCTCTTCACGTCAGCAAATCAGGAATATACCAATGGCAGATTCATTGAGAATCGGCATAGCGGGACTCGGCACTGTCGGCTCTTCGCTCGTGCGCATCCTCCAGCAGAGAAGCAAGGAACTTGCGATTACCTGCGGACGCGCAATCGAGATTATCGCCGTTAGTGCACGCGACCGTTCGCGCGATCGCGGCCTGGATCTTGCCGGTATTACCTGGTTCGATACGCCCGAAGACATGGCAAAAAAAGCTGAGATCGATGTTCTGGTGGAACTGGTCGGAGGCGCCTCGGGTGCTGCCGAGAAGGCCGTTCGGGCCGCCTTGGCGCGCGGCATCCATGTCGTAACAGCCAACAAGGCACTGCTGGCCAAACACGGTGTCGAGCTTGCCGTGATGGCGGAAGAGAAGGGCGCGCTGCTCAACTTCGAAGCAGCTGTGGCCGGTGGCATCCCCATCATCAAGGCTTTGCGCGAATCGCTCACCGGCAACCATGTGTCGCGCATTTACGGGATCATGAATGGCACGTGCAATTACATCCTGACCAAGATGGAAAAGGAAGGCCTGTCTTTCGAGGCGTGCTTGAAGGAAGCCCAGCGTCTGGGCTATGCCGAGGCCGATCCTGCCTTTGACATCGAAGGCAATGACACCGCGCACAAGCTTGCGATCCTGACGACGCTGGCCTTCGGCTCCAAGATTTCGGCCGATGACATCTATCTCGAAGGCATTTCCAACATCACCATCGAGGATATTCAGGCGGCTGCCGATCTCGGTTATCGCATCAAGCTTCTCGGCGTGGCGCATGTTACAGAATCCGGCATCGAGCAGCGCGTGCATCCCACCATGGTGCCATTGGACTCCGTTATTGCGCAGGTCGATGGCGTCACCAACGCCGTGGCTGTCGAATCGGATATTCTGGGCGAGTTGCTGATGGTTGGTCCAGGGGCAGGCGGCAATGCCACGGCGTCTGCCGTGCTGGGTGATATCGCCGATATTGCCAAGAGCCGTCCTGGCGTTCAGCAGGTGCCCGTCCTCGGCCGCCCGGCGAAGTCGCTGACCGAATACCGTCGTGCCAAGATGAAAAGCCACGAGGGCGGATATTTCATTCGTTTGACGGTGAAGGACAAGGCCGGCGTTTTCGCCAGCATCGCGACGCGCATGGCGGAAAACAATATCTCGCTGGAATCCATCGTCCAGCATTCGCGTGTCCACACCGAAGGCGGGCCGCAGACCATCATTCTCGTCACGCATGCGACGATGGAAGATGCGATCCGCAAGGCTGTCAAAGCCATCAAGAGCGAAAAATATCTGGTCAATGAACCGCAGGTCATCCGTATCGAACGGACCTGATCTCTGCGATAGTGTCTGGATCCTTAAGAAGCCATCGCCACAAGGCGGTGGCTTTTTGCATGGGATCGAGTTTTATGGTCGGACAACAGATGGAGACGCTTTTTGCTCAGTATCCGAGCAGCTCGGGAGGGAGACGCAGCCGTGCTTGCTGCCATTGGGCTGCGGGCGTGGGCAAACGCTGCATCGGCGATTGGCATAACGGACGTCCTGCGTGACAACGCGCGAGCATCTTTCGAGAATTTCGCCCATTCGTCATGGCGTTGCATCACTTTGGCGGAGGCGGCCAGTGTTGTCGTTGGTTGGGCAGCGCGCGAAAATTTTGACGAGACGATCACAGATTTCTGGATCGACCCAATCTATCAACGCCAAGGCGTGGGTGCGGCTCTTTTGGACGAAGTCGAACGGCAAATCGTGGTTCGTGGCTCGCCTGTCGCTAAGCTGGAAAGTCATGCGCAAAACGATCAGGCTGTTTCTTTTTTTCGCAAACACGGGTACCGCGTCAATTGGCTTTCGATGACCTATTCCACGAAGCTGGATCGCGAAGTCCAGTCCGTGGGCCTGCAAAAGCAACTTCTTGATATGGAAATCGACGGTTACGGCTTCGGATTTTAATGCACAGCGCCGAGTACCGATTCGAGCCAATGTGGCATGATGATCAGAGAGCCACACAGAACGATTTGCAGAATGATGACCGAGACCAAATAGGTTCGGAAGGGCTGTTTGCGGGTTTTATGACGCAGCAGCTGTTGCGCCAGAACCGCGCCCAGACTGCCGCCCAGAAACGCGAGCCACAACAACACGCTCTCACTCATGCGCCATTCACCGCTTCTGGCTGCTTTCTTGTCCCAGCCATAAATCAGAAAGACGATGATATTGAAGGTGAGATATGCCGCAAGGGCCGAGACGAGGATCATCATATCCTGAGTGAAGTTGAAAATTGTGAAAGTTCTGTATTCAACTCCCATCGAATCTCGCGCTTTCCGCCTTCAGTGCGACAAGCCTTGCGCCACGGTGCCAATTGTTCTACCTCACCATAGACAGAAATTCCGTATATTAAGAGCTTGATATGACCCTTGTAGACGTGCGCACACCAGACCCGAAACGCTTTATTCCCGGCGCGACCGGTGATTGGGAAATCGTCATCGGTATGGAGGTTCACGCGCAGGTCCTCTCCAATTCCAAGCTGTTTTCCGGCGCGTCCACCACTTTTGGCAACGCGCCAAACTCCAATGTTTCGCTGGTGGATGCGGCCATGCCAGGCATGTTGCCCGTGATCAACGAGGAATGCGTGGCGCAGGCTGTGCGCACGGGTCTTGGCCTGAAGGCGCAAATCAACAAGCGCTCGATCTTCGACCGCAAGAACTATTTCTACCCCGACCTGCCGCAGGGTTACCAGATCTCTCAGTTCAAGGACCCGATTGTCGGCGAGGGCAAGATCATCATTTCGCTCGGGCCGGATCGTCAGGGTAACTTCGAAGACATCGAAATCGGTATCGAGCGTCTGCATCTGGAGCAGGATGCGGGCAAGTCGATGCACGACCAGCATCCGACCATGTCCTACGTCGACTTGAACCGTTCGGGCGTGGCGCTGATGGAAATCGTTTCCAAGCCCGATATGCGGTCGTCTGACGAGGCGAAAGCCTACATGACGAAGCTGCGCTCCATCGTGCGCTATCTCGGCACCTGCGATGGCAACATGGACGAAGGCTCCATGCGTGCGGACGTGAACGTGTCCGTGCGCAAGCCGGGCGGCGAGTTCGGCACGCGTTGCGAAATCAAGAACGTCAACTCCATCCGCTTTATCGGTCAGGCCATCGAATATGAGGCCCGCCGTCAGGTCGCTATTCTGGAAGACGGTGGCAGTATCGATCAGGAAACCCGCTTGTTTGATCCCGGCAAGGGCGAGACGCGTTCCATGCGCTCCAAGGAAGACGCGCATGATTATCGCTACTTCCCGGACCCTGATTTGCTGCCGTTGGAATTCGACGATGCCTTTATCGCAGAGATGAGCAAGGACCTCCCGGAACTGCCTGACGACAAAAAGGCGCGGTTCGTCAGCGAGCTTGGGCTGTCCGTCTATGATGCGTCCATCCTTGTTTCGGAAAAGGCGATCGCCGATTACTACGAGCTGGTCGCCGAAGGCCGGGATGGCAAGATCGCTGCAAACTGGGTGATCAACGACCTGCTGGGTGCATTGAACAAGTCCGGCAAGGGCATCGAAGAGACGCCAGTCTCTGCCGATCAGCTCGGCGGCATCATCGATCTCATCAAAGCCAACACGATTTCCGGCAAGATCGCCAAGGACCTGTTCGAAATCGTCTGGAACGAGGGCGGCAACCCGGCGCAGATCGTCGATGCCAGAGGTATGAAGCAGGTCACGGATACGGGCGCCATTGAAAAGGCAGTGGATGAGATCATCGCTGCCAACCCGGATCAGGTCGAGAAGGTCAAGGCAAAGCCGACATTGGCCGGCTGGTTCGTCGGTCAGGTTATGAAGGCAACCGGCGGCAAGGCAAACCCGCAGGCCGTGCAGGAACTCGTGAAAGCAAAGTTGGGTATCGAAGAGTAGGGCTCGCCTGTTGGGCAATCTTATCGAGCAGATGAGAACGCCCGAAACCCTTTCGTCCGTCATCCTCGGTTAAGTCGAGGATGACGTCGAGTATCGACACTGCCGGGATTTCTCCCGGCTTTTCTATTCTGAGACGGAGTCAACATGGTGTTCTTCATTCGCACCGCCAGTGAACGCGATATCGAGCCGGTGAGGGCGCTTTTGGCGCGCACGTGGCACGCCACCTTCGATGCGATCTATGGAGCGCCTCGGGTCAGTGAGTTGATCACCCAATGGCATTCTCCGGCAGCGATGAAAGAGCGCGTCCAGAAAAAGGGAGGTGAGTTTCTGGTCGCGGACGACGGCAAGCGCATTGGTGGCATGGGCTACGCTGCCATGTCAGCCAAGATGTCGAAAACCGCCTTGCTACACCAGCTCTATGTCGATCCGCATTTTCAGCGGCAAGGCGTGGGGCGCGATATTTTTGCAGAGCTTGAGACGTGTTTTCCCGACGCCGAAATCATGCGCCTGGAAGTCGAGCCTAAAAACACCGCCGCGATTTCGTTCTATGAAGGATTGGGGTTCGTCGAGGTTGATCGTGTCGAGCGGATGGCAGGCGTTGCCGGGTTGCCGGGAATCGCGATGGAAAAGACGCTGACGCGATGACCGCAACGCTCGATCAGCTCATCATACGTTTTGCGCGAGAAACTGATCTTCCTGCTGCCGTCGCGATGTTTGCGGCGGACGATTTGGGTGGCCACGGCGACACTGTGGATACATCCGCAATCCCGGATTATCTGGCTGCATTTCACGCCATCGAAGCTTCACCCAACGAGACTCTTTATATGGCCGAGCTGGAGGGTGAAATCGTTGGTACGTTTCAGACCGCGATCTCGACTAAACTCGTCGGTCGCGGCGCCGTTTCGATGAGGATTGAGGCGGTGCAGACCCGCGCCGATATGCGGGGGCGCGGCATTGGCGCGATCATGATCCGCTATTGCATCGAGGCCGCGCGCGAGCGTGGCGTCAAAACCATTGAACTGGGATCGAACATGATGCGGCTCGATGCTCACCGCTTCTATGAGCGGCTAGGGTTCGATAAACGGCATTTTGGTTTCAGCATGAAGCTGAAATAGCAAAGACCGAAACGGGAAATACTGGACAATCGACGCATGGGGCGGCATAAGCTTGTGCTGTGCTGCGCACATCAAATCGCTGCAGCGCACTCAAGCCCGAGGAACGGATAATGAAGACTCTCCTGACGCAAATCTTCACCTGGTGGAACGGCCAGACGATCGGAACGCGCTTTCACACATGGCGCTTCGGAAAGAAGGTTGGACAGGACGAGTTGGGCAATACCTATTACGAGGGCGGAACCACATCCTGGGGCATGCCACGTCGCTGGGTCATCTATAATGGTTATGCCGAAGCGTCTTCCATTCCGCCAGGCTGGCACGGCTGGATGCATTACCGCACCGATACGCCACCAAGCCAGGAAAGCTACACGGCCCGCGAATGGCAAAAGCCGCACCTGCCCAACATGACCGGCACATCTCAGGCCTATCGCCCACAGGGTTCTCTCGCCGTTGCCGGCGAGCGTCCACGCGTGACGGGCGATTACGATGCCTGGACGCCCGGTAGCTGATAACGCGCTGGAAGCGACGGGTCTTCCATCGTGAGCGGCCTTGCATGTTGAGTGGCATATCACCCGCTTTTGCCACATTCCGCCTATAGGCGTTGAGTCCGCACTCATTGTGCGGAAAATCTTTCTGGAGACGGTTCGACATGGGAATATTCACGCGAAACACGTCTTTGCGTGCACTGGCTGTTTCGTTGCTTGCGCTGTTGCCTGTTGGTGCCAGCGTCTCTCCCGCATCCGCTGCGCGTATCGAAAACCGAGTTGCGGTGTTTTCCGGTATCGACAAGATCACTGGCCGCATTACCTCATTCGACGTATACCTGAACGAGACGGTCCAGTTCGGCGCGCTTCAGGTGACACCGAAGGTCTGCTATTCCCGTGACGACACCGAAGCGCAGAATATCGATGCCTTTATCGAGGTCGATGAAATCACCTTGGACCGTAAGATCAAGCGCATCTTCACCGGCTGGATGTTCGCAGACAGTCCAGGCCTGAACGCCGTCGAGCATCCGATCTATGACGTGTGGTTGACAGGCTGCAAGCAGGAATCAGATGTACCTGCGCCCGCGTCGGCCAGCAAATAATCCAGAGAATTAGAATGCAACGCTTGGGCGATTGACCGCAGGCTCGAGCATTTTCGCGTACTCCGCCTTCGGCACGTCGATCGCACCAAACGTTTTCAGGTGCTCAGTTGTGAACTGGGTGTCGAGAAGAGTGAAGCCTTTTTCGCGCAGATGCTCGACCAGATGGACAAGGCAGATTTTGGACGCGTTGGTCCGTCTGGAAAACATGCTTTCGCCGAAGAAGGCTGAGCCGAGCGAGACACCGTAAAGGCCACCGACAAGCTCGTCACCGTCCCACGCTTCGACGCTGTGGGCATGGCCGATCTCGTGGAGCTCGGTGTATAATTTGCGGATCGTCGCGTTGATCCAGGTACTCGGCCGGTCGTCAGCCTCCTGAGCACACCCGGCCATCACACCTTCGAAATCGGTGTCGAAACGGATGTCGAACTCACGTCTACGGATGGCTTTGGCCAGACTTTTCGAAACATGGAAATCGTGGAGCGGGATGATTCCCCGCATTTCCGGCTCGACCCAGAACAGTTCGGGATCATCGGCCGAATCAGCCATAGGAAATAGGCCGATAGAATAGGCGCGCAGCAGAATGTCGACGTCGATGTCGTTATTTCTGCTGCGCCTCCCCATTTCTTACTTCGCGTCGCCGGCCAGGTATTTTTCCAGCCAGTGAATGTCGTAGTCGCCCTTCAGAATGTCTTCGTTCTGAAGAAGATCCTGAAACAGCGGCAAGGTTGTCTTGATACCGTCAACCACGAACTCGTCCAGCGCACGGATCAAGCGGCGGATGCATTCATCGCGGTTGCGGCCATGCACGATCAGCTTGCCGATCATGCTGTCGTAGTATGGCGGGATCTTGTAGCCCTGGTAGGCGCCTGAATCCACGCGCACGCCAAGACCGCCGGGCGTGTGGAAGTAGGTCAGCGTCCCGGGAGACGGTACGAAGGTACGTGGGTCTTCGGCGTTGATGCGGCATTCGATGGCGTGACCATTGAACTTCACTTCGTCCTGCGTGACCGACAGACCCTGGCCTGAGGCCACGCGGATCTGCTCCTGTACGAGATCCATACCGGTGATGGCTTCGGTCACCGGGTGTTCCACCTGAAGGCGCGTGTTCATTTCGATGAAATAGAACTCGCCGTTCTCATACAGAAACTCGATGGTACCAGCACCGCGATACTTCAGCTTGCGCATGGCATCAGCGCAGATCTCGCCGATTTTCATGCGCTGCTCGACTGTCAGTGCTGGTGAGTTTGCCTCTTCCAGAACCTTCTGGTGGCGGCGCTGCAACGAGCAATCGCGTTCACCGAGATGGATGGCCTTGCCTTCACCGTCGCCAAACACCTGCACTTCGATATGGCGCGGCTTGCCGAGGTATTTTTCCATGTAGACCGCGTCATTACCGAAAGCCGCAAGTGCTTCGGAACGGGCAGTTGAAACGGCTTCCTCGACTTCCGACTCGTTTTTCGCGACCTTCATGCCGCGTCCACCGCCGCCTGCGGTCGCCTTGATCAGAACCGGGAAGCCGATCGTGCGAGCGATTTCCAGAGCGTTTTCAGGCTTCACTTCTCCGTCCGAACCAGGAACGACGGGAACGCCAAGTTCCTGTGCCGTCTGCTTTGCGGTGATCTTGTCGCCCATGATGCGGATGTGGTCCGCAGTGGGTCCGATGAAAGTGATGCCGTGCGCGTCGAGAATGTCTGCAAACTTGGCGTTTTCAGACAGGAAGCCGTAGCCGGGGTGAACAGCATCTGCACCTGTGATTTCGCAGGCCGCAACGATCTGGTGAATGTTGAGATAGCTGTCACGCGAAGGCGGCGGGCCGATGCACACACTTTCGTCGGCAAGGCGGACGTGCATGGCATCGGCGTCTGCCGTAGAATGCACGGCGACCGTTGGAATGCCGAGTTCCTTGGCGGCGCGCAAAACGCGAAGGGCGATTTCGCCGCGATTGGCGATGAGGATCTTGGATACCATGAAATCAGCCCTTATTCGATGACCACTAGGGCTTCACCATACTCTACGGGCTGCGAGTCGTTGACGATGATTTCCGTGACCTTGCCGGATTTTGTCGCCGGGATCTGGTTCATGGTCTTCATTGCTTCGACAATCAGAAGCGTTTGGCCTTCCTTGACCGTTGCGCCGACTTCGATGAACGGACGGGCGCCGGGGGCTGACGACAGGTAAACGGTGCCGACCATCGGCGATGTCACGGTGTTTGCCGGGTTGCGGGCAGGGGCCGCGGGAGCTGCCGTTCCGGGTGCAACAGTTGGTGCAGCCGCAACGGGCGCAGCTGCAGGAGCAGGGGCATATTGTGGTGCTGTTGCGTAAATCGGTGCTGGAGGTGCTGCGCGCGACACACGAATGCGCAGATCGTCCTGCTCGACTTCGATCTCGGAAAGGTCGGTGTCGTTGAGAATGTTCGCGAGGTCGCGGATCAGTTCTTTGTCGATACCGTGTTTCTTTTCAGACATGACAAACCCTATTTCTGATTGTTTCTTTATGCCGTGATGTTCTTCAAGGCGTTGATCGCCATGATGTAGCCATATGGCCCGAAGCCGCAAATCATTCCCTTTGCGGCGGGCGCTATCATCGATTTATGGCGGAATTCCTCGCGTGCATGGATGTTGGAAATGTGGACTTCCAGCACAGGAACAGAGATGGCGCGTATCGCATCGTGCAACGCAATGGACGTGTGGGCATAAGCGCCAGGATTGATAACGACACCAACGGTGCGTTCGCCAGCCTCATGCAAAAGGTCCACCAAAGCACCTTCATGGTTCGACTGATGGCACTCGATGGTAAAGCCCAGCTCTTCGCCAGCCTTCACACAGTCTGCTTCAATGTCCTTCAGCGTCTTGCCGCCATAGATACCGGGCTCACGTTTTCCCAACATGTTGAGATTAGGGCCGTTGAGGACGAATATTGTGTTGCTCATTTGCCGTTCCGTCAAAAAAAATCAGCGCCACCTATAGACCGCACAACCTCGAAGGAAAAGCCCCGAAGCGCGCAAACAACCCGTTGTCCTTAATCTTCTGGCCTTTATGGCCGGTTTGGGGCGTTATTTAAGAACACGTCGCTTTGCCACAGCTGCGCATATTCGCAATTTTTTCCTTGAGTGGCACAGCGCCGACGGCGCCAAACACGGCTTCATTGCCGATAATGTAGGAGGGGGTTCCGGTGATGCCGAGACTTGTCGCGAGCTGGTAGGCTTCCTTCACCTGCGCATCATTGGTGTTGGCGGCCATGGACTTGCGAATGTCGGCTTCCTTGATACCGAGCGTTCCAGCAACTTCGATGGCGCTTTCTTCATTTGCGCGGCCTGAACTTCCCAACAGCGTGCGCTGGAATTCCGGATATTTTTCAGGGGCGATCAGTTTCACCGCATTCGAAACCTTGTGGGCCTCGACCGATTCGGGTCCAAGAATGGGGAATTCCTTGAGGACGAGGCGCACGTTTGTGTCAGTCTTGAGGATCGTGTCCATGTCGCTCATCGCGCGTTTGCAATAGCCGCAATTGTAATCGAAGAACTCAACCAGCGTCACATCGCCCTTGGGGTTGCCGATAGACAGATCATAGTTCGATTCGAAGATGGCTTTCTGGTTGTCTCCAACCGCATCGGCCGCCTTGGCGTTGCGTGTCTCGTACTGCTTGCGCTCAAGAGCATCCTGAACCTCCAGCATGATTTCCGGGTTCTCGATCAGGTATTCCTTGATGAAAGCGCCGAACTCTTTTTTCTGCTGATCATCGAGAGCGTGCGCGGGCAGGGAGATGAAAAGCGTCGAAAGGGCCGTCATGCAGGCAAGGGCTTTGGATTTGATGGAAAGTGCCATGGGGTCCTCGTCGTGTCGTGGCCAGGTGTGATGTCTTACCTCACGCCATTACCTTAATTTAATTCACTTGGCATATCGCAAATTAAATCTCTCCGTTGCGATCTTGTCATTGTGAAGGCCGAGATAATGCGGCACATTTTTCAGTAGCATACCAGGAAAGAGCATATCTTTGATTACCTTGTCCAAGCGAAGCGCGGTTGAGCCATTCCATGCCATGGATGTTCTGGCGGAAGCGAACAGACGCAGGCAGGCGGGACGCCCCGTTATTTCCATGGCTGTCGGCCAACCATCCCATGCGGCGCCAAAGGCATCACTTGACGCTGCCGAGGCGGCCCTGAAGCATGGTCGGATTGGTTACACCGATGCGTTGGGTTTGCGTGAGTTACGCGAGGTCATCGCAACGAGTTACAGGCTACGCCACAGCACGATCATCGATCCGGCACGTATTGCGGTGACCACGGGGTCTTCTGCGGCGTTCAATCTGGCATTTCTCGGCTTGTTCGATGTGGGGGATGCGGTCGCCATCGCGCGCCCTGGATATCCAGCCTACCGCAACATTCTCAAAGCACTGGGTCTGACGGTCGTTGAAGTCCCGGTGACCGCCGAGACGGGCTACACGCTGACACCAGCGAGCCTCGAGCGGGCAGAGACGAGGGCCGGGCGCAAGCTCAAAGGCGTGCTTCTGGCAAGTCCTGCAAATCCCACAGGAACCGTTACCGGACGCGAGGCGCTGAAGCGTTTGGTCACCTATTGTGACAGCCGCAACATCACGTTCATATCGGATGAAATCTATCACGGACTGACCTTCGTGGGCGAGGAGACGAGTGCCGTCGAGATCAGTGACAACGTCGTCGTTATCAACTCCTTCTCGAAATACTATTGCATGACCGGATGGCGCATCGGCTGGATGGTTTTGCCAGAAACGCTGATCCGTCCGATCGAATGTCTGGCGCAGAGCATGTATATCTCGGCCCCTGAGCTTTCACAGTTGGCCGCGACTGCTGCCTTTTCTGCCGAGGAAGAGCTCGATGTCTACAAGGAAAGCTATCGCACCAACCGCGATTTTCTTTTGAGCCGTCTGCCGGAGCTTGGGCTGCCGTTGGTGTCGCCGATGGATGGTGCTTTCTACGCCTATGTCGATATCAGTCGATACTCAAATGACAGTATGGAGTTCGCAAAGCTGATGTTGGCGGAAATCGATGTCGCTGCCACGCCTGGCCTCGATTTCGATCCTGTCGAAGGCCATCGTGCAATGCGATTTTCCTATGCGGGTTCGGAGTCGGACATTGCCGAAGCCGTTGGGCGTATCGGGGGCTGGCTGAAATAGGGTTTTCGAACCGCGTGCAGTTTTGTTGCACTCTGTCATCAGTGATTTTGGTTCGAACTGATCGGTAAATGACGGTAGGCTCTTCCCGACAACAATGGGAGAGTATGATGACGACCGAGAGAGTTGCAGTGATAACGGCAGGTGGCAGTGGCATGGGGGCCGCGGTCGCCAAGCGGATGGCGGATGACGGGTACAAGATCGCGATCCTCTCATCGTCAGGCAAGGGTGAAGCGTTGGCGGTTGAGCTGGGTGGCATCGGTGTTACGGGTTCGAACCAATCCACAGACGACCTGCAACGACTGATCGACCTGACGCTCGAAACTTTTGGACGCATCGACGTCCTTGTGAACAGTGCGGGGCACGGTCCGCGCGCGCCGATACTCGATATTACTGACGAGCAATGGCATGCCGGCCTTGATGTCTACCTCATGAATGTCATCCGTCCGACCCGCCTGGTGACACCTACAATGGTGCAGCAAAAGTCAGGAGCCATCATCAATATATCGACGGCCTGGGCATTCGAGCCCAGCGATATGTTTCCCACGTCGGCTGTGTTCAGGGCGGGTCTAGCTGCCTTCACCAAGATATTCTCGGATACCTACGCCGCTGACAATGTTCGCATGAACAACGTTCTGCCGGGGTGGATTGATAGCCTGCCAGCGCACGAGCAACGCCGGGAGATGGTGCCGATGCAACGGTATGGAAAAAGTGAGGAAATAGCGGCCACTGTCGCATTTCTAGCATCCGATGGCGCGGGATATATAACCGGCCAGAACCTGCGTGTAGACGGTGGACTAACCCGTTCTGTGTAAAGGACATTAGCACTAATATAGATCGGCATGACATATGCTGCCGGTGACAAAAGCCCGCAATTGCGGTCATTTTCGCGCATTTTGAAGGAACCGCGTCCCTACCGCCGCGTTATTCAACCCAAGGGTAACAGGTTCAATTTGGAACACGACACTCGTGTATGAAAACAGGTGGTTTGATCCATGGGACAGAGAAATCCAATCGCCAGACAAGTTGTTCTGGTTGTCGAAGATGATCCGCTGCTTCGCATGATGGCGGTGGATCTCGTGGAAGACGCAGGCTTCGATGCGATCGAGGCAGGCGACTCGGATGAGGCTGTCGAAATCCTGCAGGCTCGCCCAGACGTCAAAGTTCTTTTCACGGACGTGGATATGCCGGGGAAAATGGACGGCGTTGCTCTCGCCAACTGGGCGAGACGCAGCATCGTTCCCTTGGGAATAGTTCTCACCTCGGGTCACTACAGACCGGATGACGAAGATCTGCCTGACCAAAGCATCTTCTTTTCCAAGCCCTATGATTTTGAAAAGGTCATGAAAACACTCAAGCTCATGAGGGCGTGATCGAAATTTTCTTATTTGCCAATAGGTAACCATAGTTCAAACGTCGGTTTAGCGATTAATTGTTCTTAAAACACCTGCATTTATATTGCATTCCAAGGCTATAAGAGTTTTGGGGGTATTATGAACTTTCTGGGAATTACAGGCATGCAGTATGCTGGCGTGCCATTTCACGACACACGAATATTGCTTGCTGAGGATTCCAACGTCTTTACCCAGATGATTGGCGCACGCCTCAAGGAATTACTTGGATTGAGCGTCGAGGTTTGCCGTAACTTCGAAGAATTGCAGGAGTGCTACGAGCGGTCTTCTGAGGAAGTCACCCTTTCCATCTCCAACATCAATCTTCCCGGTGCGGAAAACGGAGAAGCGCTGGAGTATCTTGTGGATCTCTCGATCCCGACAATCGTCTTTACCAGCACCTTTCATGAAGATACGCGTGAAAAACTGATCACCAAGGAAGTTGTCGACTACATCCTGAAGGACAATGTCTTTGCGGTAGATATGCTGACGGAGTCGGTTTGCCGGTTCCTCACCAACCATCGCCATCACGTTCTGATCGTCGACGACAGCCCGACAGCGCGCGCTCTTCTTTCCAGCCGTCTGAAGCGTTACAATTTCCGTGTCAGCCTCGCCGAGAGCGGTGCGAAGGCGCTGGAAATTCTCAAGAACAATCCCGACATCGGTCTGGTCGTCACGGATTACAACATGCCCGACATCGACGGTTTCGAACTCACGCGCCGTATTCGCACCATGCGCGGCTCACATGAGTTGCGTATTATCGGCGTCTCCTCGTCTACGAACAGACTTCTTTCCGCGCGTTTTCTGAAGGCTGGCGGAAACGACTTCATGTTGCGTCCGTTCATCGATGAAGAGTTTTATTGCCGCGTGAACCAGAACCTGGATACGCTCGTGCAAATCAAGTCCGCGAGAACGCTGAATGCAAAAGCTGCCGCCTGATCGACTAGGAGCGGGTGCTTAGGCTTCCTGCTCTATCGGTCTACCCATGGCGAGTTTTTCGGAGAGTTGCGGCCCAAGCCTGTCGACATAGGCTTGGTCTGGCGACGTTCCCAGTGCATCGAGCGTCTTCGAGAAGAAGCAGCGCGCCGCCGCTGCTGCGACGATGTCAAATATTTCGGCGTCAGTCAGTGCGTGTGTTTTCAGCGTATCGATATCGTCTTGGGTGATCGACGTTGCATCGCGTACCACCTTGGTCGCAAAAATCATGATGGCACGTTCCTGTTCATCAAGGGGTGCGTCGTCTCCACCATCGATGATTGCTTCCAGCTGGCTCTCGGATACACCTTCCCGCGCCAGAACGGCGCCGTGGGCCAGCATACAGTAGGATGATCTTAGTTCCCGGGCAGCAGCCAGTGTCACCAGTTCGTAGCGTCTCGGCTCGATATTGCCGCGCAGGCTGACCAGAAGCGCGCTCCAGCTTTCCATGACCTCGGGACGATGTCCGAACGCCTGATACATGTTCGGCAAATAGCCGTAGGTATCTCTGGCATTTTCATACATCTCTGCGATCTTTCGGCTGGTTTTCGGCTCTGGCGGCGCGATGAACATCAAAGTCTCCTGAATTTTAACTCTCTCTAAAATGCGCGAGCGCCCGATTGGATCATTTTCAGTTGATGTTTTTTGTTACAGCTGCGATTCTAGCGGCAACAGGCCCATGATCATTGCCATGGTCCGGCGGCTCAGGCTTGCATAGGGCTCACTGGCATAATGTTGCGGCTTGCCTCTGACGACGCCATTCCAGATGACGTTGCGACGTTGGTTGAGCGTCAATTCAAAGCTCATTTCCTGACGGATCTCATCGCTGAAGATCGCGTCCATTTCCTCGACCAACCGGGGTGAGGTGAACAATACGCCCATCTCGGTGTTCAGCGACATCGAGCGTGGGTCGAAGTTGAGGGAGCCGATAAAACCAATCTCGCCATCACGCGTGAACGCTTTGGTGTGCAGGCTGGCCTGGCCGGAACCGCGAAGCGAAAATGACGAGTTCTGGTCGGCAAGCGCGCGCAGCTCATGGATTTTGATGCCGTTGAGAAGGAGCGGGCGTCTGTAGCGCGAATATCCGGCGTGGACAGCCGCGACATCCGTTGCGGCGAGCGAGTTCGTCAAGACGCAAACCGAAACGCCATTTGCTGAGAGGCGAGACAGAGTTTCGACGCCCTTCAAGCCGGGAATGAAGTAAGGAGACGTGATCCGCAGCTTGTTCGTCGTCTCGTCCATGACGGGCAGCAGGGTTTCCATCAGGTAGTTATGGCCATGACGGCGCTTGCCGGCCGCTTTCTCTGGCGGATCGGCAACGACTTGCACGGTTTCCACCCAATGCAGCTTATCGGAATTGAGGAAGTTGTCGGAATAGTGCTGGCTTTCTACCCGTTCTAGATAGGGCCGTGCAGCACTTCCAGCCGCCAGCGCATCCATCCTTCGACGGAGTTTGGAAAGTCTATTCGGGCGCCGTGCGAGCAGCGACCTGACCGGCACCGCGACGGCGCTGTTCCAGTAGTCATCGAATATTTCTTCAGCCTGCACCAGACAATCGCCATGGGCTATGACATCGAAATCCCTGAAGTTTGCCTGTTCCGCTGCATCGAAATAGGCGTCCCCGATGTTGCGACCGCCGACGATCAGAACCCTGCCATCTGCAATCCAGGCCTTGTTGTGCATTCTCCGGTTGACGCTGCGAAACCGCAGGACCATTTCCAGCCCACGGCGGAACACGTTCTCCCGCGCTTTGGTGGGGTTGAACAGACGCAGTTCGATGTTGGGGTGGCTATCGATCGCATGAAAAGCGCGGTCCGGGATGGAGACGCCCAGATCATCCAGAAGCAGGCGCACACGCACGCCGCGATCAGCAGCTGTTATGACCTCGCGCATCATCAACTGGCCGGTAAGATCCGCGTTCCACATATAATACATGAGATCGAGGCTTCGGCCAGCCGCACGTGCGGATCCGACGCGGGCCGCGAAGGCACCAAGATTGGACTGCACGAGTGAAAGGGCATTGGGCTCGTCGCGTCCGCGTCTGATGTCCTTCCAATGACGGTCGAGCGGTGTTGCGTCATCTTCCGCCGGCAATGCCGTGGATGCGATCTTGATGATGATTTTGTCGCGGTGGCGCGACGCGAGTGCCATTCCAGCCACGATCATCACGACAACTAGGATACAGATTGCGATGGTTACGTACACGGCGATAGGGACACCCGCATCAATTGCATGCCTATTATATCTGCTGAAATCAATGGATTTCAATGCCGCGCTTGTCGGCTTCTTCCTTGATGATGTCCTCGACGGTCAGGCGTTTCAGGGCCGGATTTCCCAGCAGGTAATCATTTGCGATTTCGAAAATGGATTTGGGACTCTCGTTTCGGTGGAGCGTGTCGAGATCCTGGCCGATTTTCTCGCGCAGTTGCGTGTCGTCATTCATCATGTTTCCTCCATCGTATGAAGGCTAGAATGCACGGGCGGTATCTGGGTTCCTGTCACGCTTTGAAATGAGGATTGCATTGGTGGGTTACGCCAGCCATAACCCACCAATCAGGTGCTTGCCTTTGGGCAGGAGAATCGGGAATGCGGTGAAAATCCGTGACGTGCCCAACGCTGTAAGGTGGACGCGTGTGACCATACGCCACTGAGATGATCGGGAAGGCGGTGACATGCGGTTGAACCCAAGTCAGAAGACCGGCCTGATGCGATAGACCGAACCGCATGGACGGCGGCAGGTTTTGATGTGCTGGGCCGCGCCACGGCCCGCGCTGCATTGTTGGGGATAGACGATGCCACACGACGAGTTCGAACACGCGCTGGCGCCAGCTCAGGAATTTTCCGATGCCGACAAGCAAGCCGTCTACCGCGCCATCGAAACGCGACGCGATGTGCGTGACCAGTTTCTACCGAACCCTCTATCGGACGAATTGATCGGCAATTTGTTGAAAGCTGCACATGCCGCGCCGTCAGTCGGGTTCATGCAGCCATGGAATTTCACGCTGGTCACAGATGGGAAGGTGAAGCAACGCGCGTGGGAGGCCTTTTCGCGTGCCAATGCAGAAGCTTCTGAAATGTTCGGGCAGGAGCAGCGGGCGCTTTACCGCAACCTGAAGCTGGAAGGTATACGCAAGGCGCCGCTGTCGATCTGCGTGACCTGCGATCCGACGCGTGGAGGGGATGTCGTTCTGGGTCGCACACATAATCCGCGCATGGATGTGTATTCTACCGTTTGCGCCGTCCAGAACCTATGGCTGGCGGCGCGCGCTGAGGGCGTTGGTGTGGGATGGGTCAGTATCTTCCACGACGATGATATCCGCGGTATCCTCGATATACCGCCGCACATCGAAATCGTCGCATGGCTGTGCGTCGGTCATGTCGAGACGCTCTATGGCGAGCCGGAACTGGCGGTGAAAGGCTGGCGTCAGCGTCTGCCGCTGGACGAACTGGTGTTTCGAGATCGCTGGGGCGCGACGTGAAGGGGTCCTATTGCTGCTGAGGCTGCGCACCCTCCAGTGCGGGATTTTTCAGGTCGATGCGGCTTTGCTCCTCGGGCAGGAATTGTGGACCGACCATGCGAACCTTGTTCTTTGACGGGTCATAATCCCGCTCAGGCACGGGTACAGCCTCAACTTTGACGTCTGGCTTGCTGTCCGCTGGTTTGGTCGTGGCGTCACTCTTCGGTGACGTGATGGTGGTGATGCTGCTGGAGCCATTCTGCAAGGCGGTGGATTGCGGGGCTTTCGCCTGTTCATCCTGCTTTTTCATCTGGTCCTGATAGGCCGCCATATTGCAGCTGCAGGACGGTGCGCGGCTTGAACTGGGGTTGTTGCGGTAGGCGAAAGCCGTCGGCATGGACGCATAGGGCTGGCCGGTCTTTGCCGAAACCATGTCCGAGCTCTCCTGGCCTTCCAGCGCGTGGTAGAACAATTCCGTCTGCGTGCCTGGGCACATGCGCTGACACTGTGCCGCCTGATCGCGGAAATCCAGTGGCGTCGCATCTGATGAAATCGGGAAGAACGCGCCGTCACAGGTTCGCACACAGAGCGTTCTCAGGCCACCTTGCATGGGCATGTCCGGCGAGGGGGCGTAATCCGAATCATCGGGTTGGCTGAACGGATCTCCGGAGTGACGCATATCGGGGTCTTGCGAAGGGTCGGTCGAGGCGATGGACGGGGGCTGCTCATCGAAGCAGCCATTTTCATAGAGAGCGGCCATGATGTTTTCGCGGCTATTCTGGGCGTTGTCTGCCTGCTGCGCGGCCAGCATACGATCGCGGTCTTCTGCAATCATGGCGCGTTCAGCTTCAGCCTGCGCCAGCGCATCGCCGATTTCGCCGCATAGCTGCGCGTTCGGATTTCCATAGACAATCACGCTGCCGGAGGAGCAGCCATAGCCGCGCATATCGTTCCTGATCCGGCGGATGATGATGTTCTGCTGGGCCAGCGCGCTCGCATAACGGCGCACTTCCGCGGTGTTGCCCATGATGCGCGTTGGTTGGTTCAGCTGGGCGCGCAAGTCATTGCATATATCATTAGCCTGCACCGATACGGGTGCAGCGAACAGAACCGTTACAAGTGCGCCGATCAGTCGGCCTCTGCGCGGAATCAATGGGTCTGTCCGTTTCCGGCGCGCAATCATGCACGCCATATCCTGTTGATCATCCCGTGCAGAATGCGCGGGATGAGTATGCGTTCAGGATAACATAAGGCTGTGCCGCAAAGCGGCAACAGCCAGTTCAAAATTGCGTTAACCCGGACTTACACCGAAGGGTGTGAAGCCTGAACTGTTGCAAGGGCCGCCATGTTGACCACGCCGCGCGATGTCACCGTTGGTGACAAAATGTGGACGGGCATGGCTGAACCCAACAGGATAGGGCCGACATGCAGGCCCTCCGTCATGGTGCGTACGACGCCGAGGGTGATGTTGGCCGAATCCAGGTTCGGGAAGACCAGCAGGTTCGCTTCCCCCGACAGAGCACTATTGGGCATGGCCCGCTTACGCAGAATTTCCGACAGCGCCGAGCCGCCCTGCATTTCGCCATCGATTTCCAGTTCCGGCGCGGTGTCACGCACCAGTTGAAGCGCGCGGCGCATCTTGCGGGCGCTTTCCGAATCACGCGAGCCGAAATTCGAGTGGCTGACGAGAGCAATCTTCGGCGTTATCCCGAAACGCTTGATTTCCTTGGAAGCCAGGATTGCCAGCTCCGCGATGTCTTCCGACGTTGGGTCGTAATTGACGAAGGTGTCCGTGAGGAAGATTGCACCCTGCTGGGTAATGAGCAAGCTGAGACCGCCGAATGTGTGTGCGCCCTCGCGCTTGCCGATGATCTGGTTGACGTCGCGCAGATGGCGGTCGAAGCGGCCTTCCAGACCACAGATCAGTGCATCTGCTTCACCACGCTTGACCGAGAGAGCACCGATGACGGTGCTGTTTGTGCGAACGATGGTACGCGCCGCTTCCGGGTTGATGCCGGCGCGACCGACCAGAGCAAAGTAGTCATCGACATACTCGCGGTAGCGCGGATCGTCTTCAGGGTTGACCACGGCAAAATCCGCGTGCGGGCGAATGCGAAGACCGAAGCGCTTGAGGCGTGTTTCGATGATCTGCGGACGACCGATGAGAATCGGTACCCCTGTGCCTTCCTCCAACAAAACCTGGGCGGCGCGCAGCACACGTTCGTCTTCGCCTTCAGCAAAGATGATGCGCTTCTTTTCTGCCGTCTTCGCCAGGTTGAAAATGGGTTTCATGATGAAGCCCGAGCGCCAGACGAAACGGTTGAGCTGGTCGAGGTAGGCGTCGAAATCCGTGATGGGTCGCGCAGCCACACCGCTTGCGGCAGCGGCACGCGCAACCGCAGGCGCAATGCGCAGGATGAGGCGAGGGTCGAACGGCGAAGGAATGAGGTAGTTGGGACCGAAGATCGGTGTCTCGTCGCTATAGGCTTTCGCTGCGACTTCCGAGACTTCCTCGCGTGCCAGTTCCGCAATCGCGTGAACGGCTGCCATCTTCATTTCTTCGTTGATGGTTGTCGCGCCGCAATCCAGTGCACCCCTGAAGATGTAGGGGAAGCAGAGAACGTTATTGACCTGGTTCGGGAAATCCGAGCGGCCGGTGCAGATCATGGCGTCCGGGCGCGCGGTGCGGGCCAGTTCCGGCATGATTTCCGGGTTGGGATTGGCCAGTGCCAGAATGAGCGGCTTTTCCGCCATGCGGGCCAGAAGCTCGGGCTTCAAGACGCCTGCTGCAGAAAGGCCGAGGAAAACGTCGGCGCCATCAATGGTTTCGTTGAGAACGCGCTTGTCGGTCTTTTGCGCGTAGACCTCTTTCCACTCGTCCATCAACGTGTTTCGTCCTTCGTAGACGAGCCCCTCGATGTCGTGAACCCAGATGTTTTCGCGTTTTGCGCCCAGCACGACCAACAGATTGAGGCAGGCAAGGGCCGCCGCACCCGCACCGGATGCAACGATTTTGACATCGCCGATGGTTTTTCCCGCCAGTTCCAGTGCGTTGGTCACGGCTGCCGCCACGATGATAGCGGTACCGTGCTGGTCGTCGTGAAATACCGGGATGTTCATTTTTTTGCGAAGCTGACGCTCCACTTCGAAACATTCGGGTGCCTTGATGTCTTCAAGGTTGATACCGCCAAAGGTCGGCTCCAGTGCCGAAATGGTCGAGACCATGTCAGTGATGCCGGGGGCGTCGATTTCGATATCGAAGACGTCGATGCCTGCAAATTTCTTGAACAGAACCGCTTTGCCTTCCATGACTGGCTTGGAGGCGAGAGGGCCGATATTGCCGAGGCCTAAAACTGCGGTGCCATTGGAAATGACGGCGACGAGATTGGCGCGCGCGGTATATTCGGCAGCCATTTCAGGATTTTCGTGAATGGCAAGACAAGGGGCAGCAACACCGGGGGAATAGGCAAGCGCCAGATCGCGTTGGTTGCCGAGCGGTTTGGACGCCTGGATTTCCAGTTTTCCGGGACGCGGATAGCGGTGATAGAAAAGCGCCTGTTCTTCCAGATCCGCGTTGGCGTTGGTATTTTTCGTGTTGCCCGTTTCCTGAGAACTCATTCTGTCACCGCTTATTTCAAGTTTCTTCGAGGCCTTTGCATACAACAATCAGCTTGTGCGTACAGCCGTTTATTTTACCTGCTTCAAGCAAAGTCAGCACTTTCGCTTATGCTCAAACGCCGGTTTCGCGTGCTGAATGGCTGCGTTGTCATCTTGCTGAAACACGAGTCTGTTTTTCCATTGATGAAGATTGCCGAGTACAGGGGGAACAGTTCCATGGCCGGGCAAAGCGAAACCAGACAGTTCAGAACACTCTTCATTTCCGACGTGCATCTTGGGTCGAAAGCCGCCAAGACGGATTTCCTGCTGGATTTCCTGCGGCATCATGAAGCCGAGACCATTATACTCGTCGGCGACATCATTGATGGCTGGCGCCTGCGCCGTAACTGGTACTGGCCGCAAGGCTGTAACGATGTGGTCCAGAAGCTTCTGCGCAAGGCCCGAAAGGGAACGCGCATTGTCTATATTCCCGGTAATCACGACGAATTCCTTCGCGAATTTCCGGGCACCCATTTCGGTGGTATCGAGGTTGCCGAGCGGATGATCCATGAGGCCGCCGATGGTAAGAAATACCTGGTCATTCACGGCGACGAGTTCGACATGGTGGTCCGTAACGCCCGCCTTCTGGCTTATCTGGGTGACTGGGCATACGATGCTGCGATTGCCATCAACGTTCTGCTGGCAGCAGTTCGTCGCCGTATCGGCCTTCCTTACTGGTCGTTCTCAGCCTGGGCGAAGCTTCAGGTGAAACATGCCGTCAATTTCATCGGCGAGTTCCAGCGCGTGGTGGCGGATGAAGCACGCCGCAACAATGTGGACGGCGTCATTTGCGGACACATTCACCATGCGGTGATGGAGGATATAGACGGTATCCGCTACATCAACACGGGCGACTGGGTGGAAAGCTGCACAGCTGTCGTCGAGACGATGGATGGCACGTTTGAACTCATTACGTGGATGAAGTCTGATGAACAGACCGAAGAGCACAGGGTTGGCGAACTGGAGCCGGTCGCTTTTCCCAAGCTCATCGGCAAATACGCAGCTTAGAGCAGGCTGGTTTCCGTCAGCCCCAGAGTTGCGGCTCTGGGGGATGGACAATCGATTCGTAGTAGACCAATCCGGGGACGTGATCGCGCGCCAGAAGCAATGGGCCATCGAGATCGGCAAAGGCCGTGTCCTGCGCCAGCAACACAGCGGGCGCCATGCCGAGCGATGTACCGAGCATACAGCCCACCATGATGGTATAGCCAAGCCGCTCCGCCTCGCGCTTCATGATCAGTGCTTCGGTCAGGCCACCGGTCTTGTCGAGCTTGATGTTGATGGCGTCGTAACGGTCGCGGAGCGATGCCAGATCGGCTGTGAGATGTACGCTTTCATCTGCGCAGATCGGAACGGGCCTCGATATGCGTGAGAGCATATGGTCCTTGCCGGCGGGCAGCGGCTGCTCGATCAACGCGATGCCCAGTTCTGCCGCGATGGCGAGGTGATGTTCGAGATTGTCGTCCCTCCATCCCTCGTTGGCGTCGATGATGATCGTTGCCTTTGGCGCTGCGGCGCGCACGGCGCGGAGGCGAGCCTCGTCGTCTTCGGTTCCCGTCTTGATCTTCAGCAGGGGGCGATGTGCGTTTTCGGCAGCTTTCGCGGCCATGGTGTCTGCGTCACCGAGCGAAATCGTATAGGCGGTCACGATTGGGCGTGTGGCTCCACGCAATATCGTCCCTGCGACGCTTTTACCCGAAAGCTTTGCCTCTAGGTCCCACAGAGCGCAGTCCACGGCATTGCGCGCCGCACCCGGTTTCATCATGTCTTGTAATGCGTACCTGTCCAGACCGTTTGCCATGGCATCAGCGACTGCACGGATATCTGCCATTACACCCTCGATGGTTTCCCCGTAACGAGCGTAAGGCACACATTCACCGACACCCTTGGCGTCACCGTCATGAATTGTGCAGCGCACGACATGAATCTCGGTTCGGCTGCCGCGCGATATGGTGAAACTTCCGGCAATCGGGAATGTCTCTGCTGTGGCTTCAAGGTAACGACGCATGGAAATTGCCTTAGAGGTGATGAATAAACCTGTAAACAGACGAAAAATCACCCGTTTTCATCCGCAGGGCAGTGGCTTGCTGATCCGGCAGTCGATATGAATCGTTACAGAATCTTTAAGAAGCTGCATTCGCTTGGAGCAAGATGCAAGAACTTCAGACACAACAACAGGCGCAACCCGCGTCCATCTCGGCTGATAACGACGCTGAGGGTGGTAATGCGCGCTATGTTTTGAGTGGCTCCTGGCGCAATGCCAACATTCATCCCGTGCTGGCCGATATCGAGAAAATTGAAAAATCCGAGAAGGGTGGCTCCATCACGATGGACCTTTCCGATATCGAGAATATCGATACGACGGGTGCGTGGCTTTTGCGTCGCATGCGCTCGCGCCTGGAGCAGGCTGGTACGCAGGTCGCATTCGAAGGCAATGAACGGGCTGAGGAGATTATCTCGGCTTTGCCGGATGAAGCGCCACTTCCGCCCAAAGTAACGAACAAAAAAGGTATCGTTGAGCGGATATTCGACCCCATCGGCAAAAACGTCTTGCAGGCAGGTGCCGATTTTCTAGCGGGCATGTATATTCTGGGCTCTGCCGTGCGCGGTGCACAGATGAAGCTTGGGCGGGGGCGCGGCGTTTCGCCCGCAGCCATCGTCAACCAGATCGACCATATGGGCGTGCGCGCCGTGCCCATCATCCTGCTGATGTCGTTTCTGATCGGCGCGATCATTGCGCAGCAGGGCGCGTTTCAGCTGCGTTACTTCGGTGCGGAAGTGTTTGTGGTCGACCTGGTCGGCATCTTGCAGCTTCGTGAAATCGGCGTTTTGCTGACTGCGATCATGATTGCCGGTCGCTCAGGAAGCGCGATCACGGCCGAGATCGGCTCCATGAAAATGCGAGAGGAAATCGACGCGCTGAAGGTCATCGGGCTCAATCCGGTCGGCGTTCTGGTGTTTCCACGCCTCGTTGCCCTGACGATTGCACTGCCGCTTCTAACCATTATCGCCAACTTTGCTGCTCTGTTCGGGGCTGCCGTCGTTTCGTTGCTCTATTCCGGCATCACATTCGAGGTGTTCCTTTCCCGGCTGCATTCTGCGGTGGAAATTTCCACCATCGCATCCGGCATGATCAAGGCACCGTTCATGGCGCTGATCATCGGCATCGTGGCCGCTGTCGAGGGCATGAAGGTTGGCGGAAGCGCGGAGTCGCTCGGCCAGCACGTGACATCGTCCGTGGTGAAGTCCATTTTTGTTGTGATCCTGGTCGATGGCGTGTTTGCCATCTTCTATGCAGCCATCGATTTTTAAGGAGAGGCTGTGCAGGATCAGGCAGTAAAGACAGACAACAGCAAGAAAGAGCGGGAAGTCATTCTCTCGGTTGAGGGCGTGACCGTTGCGTTTGGCGACAAGGTCGTTCTCGATAATCTTGATCTCGACGTCTACCGAGGCGAAATTCTCGGCTTCATCGGCCCGTCTGGTGCCGGTAAGTCCGTTTTGATGCGAGCGGTTCTGCGCCTGCTTCCCCGTCAAGCCGGTACAATAAAAATTCTTGGGACAGATTACGACAAGGCGACGGAAGACGAGCGTATGGGTCTGGACACGCGCCTTGGCGTGCTTTTCCAGCAAGGCGCATTGTTTTCCGGCCTGACTGTAAAAGAGAACATCCAGCTTCCGATGCGCGAATATCTGGACTTGCCACAGGCGCTGATGGACGAGCTAGCCGCGTTGAAAATCGAGATGGTGGGTCTGGCAGCTGATGCCGCTGACAAATATCCGTCCGAGCTGTCTGGTGGTATGATCAAGCGCGCAGCGCTGGCGCGCGCATTGTCGCTCGATCCCGATCTCGTTTTTCTAGACGAGCCGACATCCGGACTTGACCCGATCGGTGCTGCTGAATTCGATATGTTGATTGCGCGGCTGCGCGATTCGTTGGGGTTGACCGTCTACATGGTCACGCACGATCTCGACAGCCTGTTTTCGGTCTGTGATCGCATTGCCGTTCTCGGCGACAAGAAAGTCGCAGTTGAAGGTACACTCGAGGAAATGTTCGAAAGCGACGATCCCTGGGTTCAATCATATTTCCGCGGAAAGCGGGCACGTGCTGTCGTTCTTCCCGATGGCACGCAACACATTCCGGGGAGTGACGGATAGCCATGGAAACAAAGGCAAACTACACCATCGTCGGAATTTTCACGCTGATCATCATCGGGGCTGCATTCGGCTTCGTTTATTGGATGGCAGAGTTTGGACGCGGCGGGCCGACAGCCCAGTTGACGATCCGTATTCCAGGTTCGGCTAATGGTCTGTCCGTCGGATCTCCGGTGCGGTTTAACGGCATTCCGGTTGGTACCGTCCGCGGCCTGTCGATCGACCGTGATGATCCGGCTTATTCGATTGCGTTTACGGAAGTGCAGGCAGACGCGCCGGTGTTTCCATCCACCCGAGCCGTCCTTGAAATTCAGGGGCTGACGGGCGCCGCCTATATTGAGCTCTCCGGTGGTCGCAACAATGAAGAACGGATTTTGCAGAAATCCTTCGACACAGGCGTGCCTGCGGAATTGACGGCTGACCTCTCCAGCGTGACCAATCTTCTGGCGACGGCGGACAAGATTTTGAGACGTGCCGATGGCGCCATTGGCGAGTTGCAGGGCTTTGTACAGGACGCCCGTGGACCCTTGACGCAGACGGTTCGAAACGCTGAGAAATTTTCCAACGCTCTCGCTGCGAACTCCGATGGCATCGAAAACTTTCTGGAGAGCCTGAGTTCACTTTCGACCACCGTCCAGTCTGTTTCCGTGCGTCTGGACAGCACACTGACCGCAGTCGAAGACCTGGTCAAATCCGTGGATTCGCAGAAGATCGATTCGATTCTGACCAACGTCGACAAGGTGACGTCCGATGTAGCGTCTGCCTCCGGTGGTATTCAGGATGTGATGGAAACGGTGCAGCGCACGTCGCGCAACTTCGAGCAGGCAAGTTCCGAGGTCCAGATTGTCGTAAAGCGCGCCGATACATTGTTGGCATCGGTTGATGCGGCAAAGGTTAGCAACGCGGTGGACGATGTTGCCGTGGCGACGGCCGATGTCCGTCAGGCGATTGGCACCTTCCGCCAGATCGCGGACGATGTGGGCACGCGTCGCCCTGATATCGATCAGGCAATTGCCGATTTTACCGATATGTCCCGCAAGCTGAACGCAGCGTCCAGCCGTGTCGATGGCATCCTGGCAAAAGTTGATGGCTTGCTGGGAACCGACGACGCCAATTCGCTTTTCTCCAAGGCGCGTGAGACACTGGCATCCTTCAAGGCGGTTGCCGATAACATCAACATGCGTGTTGGTCCTATCGCAGACAATCTGGCGCGGTTCTCGAGCTCTGGTTTGAAAGATTTCCAGGCGTTGATCGGCAGCACACGCCAGACAGTGGATAATCTGAACAACACGATCACGAATTTCGATCGCGATCCGCAGCGCCTGATATTCGGCGGCGAGAACGTGAAACAGTATGATGGCCGAACACGGCGTTGACGGGGGTATGGATTTGAAAATGTCGTTGATGCATTGGCAGGGGACTATCCCCGCCCGGACCAAAGTCCTCGTCATGGTGCCGTTGCTTGCAGGGCTGCTGGCTGGTTGTGGTGGCAGCGCGAAGAACGACACGTTCGATCTATCGGTCTCATCCACGCCTGTAACGCAGGGAGCGTCGCTGCGCTCCCGCCAGTTGCTGATTGCAGAGCCAACGGCGCTGAAGGCGCTCGATAGCGAGAACATCGTGGTCAGGCTGTCAGGTTCTGAAGTTCAGTATCTGGCCAATTCCCAATGGAGCGACCGCCTGCCGCGCATGGTGCAGTCGAAGCTCGTGGAAGCGTTTGAAGACACAGGCAAGCTGGGTGGCGTCGGACGGCCGGGGCAGGGTCTCGCTATCGACTATCAGGTCGTGACCGACATTCGCGCGTTTGAAGTCGATACGACCAAGAATCTCGCGACGATCGAGATTTCCGTAAAATTGCTGAACGACAAGAACGGCACGGTCAAAGCGCAAGAGGTGTTTCGCTCCAGTGCGCGCGTCAGCGGCTCTGGCAGTGCAAATCTTGTGAAGGCACTGGATAGCGCGTTTGCGTTGTCGTCCCGCGAGATAGTGAGCTGGACGTTGCGCTCTCTTTAACGCAGCCGACAATTTTAAGAAGAAACGTCGCGTATCCTAAGAGATGCGCGGCGTTTTTGTGTTTGGGGTTATTTTGCCGCGTTCTCTGCTTCCCACTCGGCCAGTGGAAACAGTCTGTCGTAGCACCAGTTGAAGATGAAGGCATAGATCACGTAGAACAGAGCGAACGACACGTCCATCACCAACGCATGCATAATACTGATGTTGAGATACCAGGTGATGAAGGGCATGAGGGCCAGCAGCAGACCGAGTTCAAACAGAACGGCATGCGCAACGCGGATTATCGTCGTCTTCTGCGTGGTGCCTCTATAGCGCTGCATGGCGTGGTCGAAGCCGAGATTATAGAGATAGTTCCAAGCCGTGGCGATCGTTGCACTGACGACGCCGACGACACCGATGTCCTCCGCTGGCACGCCGAACACCATCGAGCCCAGGGGAATGATGAGAATGAGGCCGATGATTTCAAAGCTGAGGGCGTGACGGATACGATCGGCGATCGTGCGCATGGGATACTCCAGAAATTTCCGGGCCGTCCCGTGTGCTGTTGCCACAATGGCAGAGGTCGTCCTCGCCCGTCCTATAAAACGTCGGATGGTTTTCTTCAAGCCTTGACGCCTCATGACAAGAAAAAGCCCTCCCGGTTGAACCGGAAGGGCTGGATGATGACTGCGTTTGCTAGGGATGTTCTGACTTAGCTGAAACGTCCGGCCGCGTGAGCGAGCATGGTGTAGACCTTGCCCGTGTCCGAGGTCAGGTAGGATTGCGTAACCGTGCGGTCTCGATCCGTTTTGGCGACGTCTGCGAGAAGCTTTTCGAAGTCGGAAATATAGCGATCCACTGCGGTACGGAATTCCGTTTCGCGCTCGTACTTGCGCTTGATCTCGTCGAATGTCTGCTGGCCCTTCAGCGTGTAGAGACGACGTGTGAAGACGTCCCGTTCACCGCGCTGATAGCGGCCCCAGAGTTCCACGGACGCGTCATGATCGATGGCACGGGCGATATCCACGGACAGCGAATTCAGCGATTCCACCACGTGGCGCGGGTTACGGGTGTCGCTGGCGCGGGTCTGAGGCTCCTGTGGCTGGCGGGGTTCTGGCGCGGCAGGTGCTGCGGCTTCCTGCCCGTCACGCGAAGCACCACGTAGGAGATCACTGATCCAGCCGCCGCCTTCTTCGCGACGCTGCACGGGTGCTGTGAGACCTGCCTGCGGTAGAGCTGTTCTTGTTTCCGCTGGTTGTGCGTTGCGGATAATGGGAGCCGACTGCGTCGGTTGCTGTTGAACGGCGCGAGGCGCGACTGGGGCGATAGGAGCTGAGGGCTGCTCGCGGATCTCGACGCGTGGCTGCTGCGCCTGGACCGCGGCAGGTACAGGTGCAGGTGTAGTCACCGGCGCCGCCTTCGTTGCTGCGATGGCACGGGCTGCCGGCTCGGAGATTTCAAGTTGCTGGGTCGAGCGACCTACGAGCTTGGAGATATCCTGCAATGCCTTGATCTGTTCGGAAACCGCCCGACGCATCGCTGCCGCGCTTTCTTTGGCTTCCTCCGGAAGATCGAATGCACCACGCTTCAGTTCAGCGCGGGTTGAATCCAGCTCCTTGCGGATATCGGCGCTGGAACGGCGGATTTCATCGGTCGCACCGGCAAAACGGGTGACGGCTTCTTCGACTGCTTCACGCAGGGTTTCGCGCAGAACGGTGGCTGCCGCGTTGGACTTGTCGGTGGCGTTGCCGAGAAGTTTGTCGACATCCGCAAGCGACGAGGCAACACCGCCACGCAGTCTGTTGACCAACGCGTCGGAGTATTTCTGCGCGTCTGCCATCGTCCCCTCGATGGAGCGGCTTGCATCCTCACCAGCCGAAAGTAGGGCGCCGCGCATGTTCTGCGCTGCGGTTTCGGCACGCTTTTCCGTCTCGTCGAGCGAACGGCCGATCTCGTTGAAGGATGAACCGAGATTGTTGCGAAGGCTGCCTGCGACATTGGCAGAGCGCTGTTCGACATCGGCGAAGGTCTGTTCGACCATGCCCATCACGCTGCGCATGGACGATTCGATTTCTTCCGAGCGGGTCAGGAGGCCCATTGAAAGCGTCCGCAGGGCTTCCTGGCGTTCTTCCAGGGTTCCGACGAGGGTCGTCTGTGCCGCATTGAGCAATTCGGAGGCCTGCGACAGAACACTGGAGTGTTCCTCGAAGCGACCGACGATGCCCGCGACCTGCGATAGTGTCTGGCCGGAGATGTTCGCCAGACGGTCGATCTTGCCTTCCAGCAAACGGCTGGAGCTGGACACCATGTCGGACGCGCGGGATGCCGATTCCGAGAAGCTTGTCGTCGCCGTGCTGAGCGACTGATCTGCGGCCCTCAACTCCTGCGATGCGCGAACCACAGCGACGTTAAGGTCATCCACCGCACCGGTGACGATATCCGACATGCCGGAATGCGTTTCCGTCAGCATCGTCGTGCTCTTGCGCGTGGCTGCAACCAGCTTTTCAGCGGCGTCGTTACCGGCCTTGGCGTAATCGTCGATTGCCTGCTCCACCAGTTGCGCCATGCCGCTGTTGCTTTCAGCCAGAAGGCTCGCGCTTTGCTGAGCAGCTGTGACGATCTTTTCTGCGGCGTTCTGGCCGACCGTTGCGTATTCGTTGACGATGGGCTTGGCTTTTTCCTCGATGAGGCGGGACAGTTCTGCTGAACGGCTCGCCAGCATGGAGTTGAGCTCACGTGTACGGGTGTCGAGTGTGGCGCGGATGGATTCGCCACGCGCATCGAGCGCGCTTTCGGCATTGGATAGCGTTTCGGACATAGCGCCCACCTGCGAGCGCACGACGGCTTCTGCTTCCGCAACCTTGTTGACGATGGCGTTACCAGCTTCCGAGAAGGTCTGAGCCACGGCTGCAGCCTGGCTGGAAAGACGACCCTGCGCATCCGATATGCGCCCGACAATCTCATCCGAACGCTGTTCAATGGCGCGGGTGAATTCGTCGTTACGCGCTCTGACCTGTTCAGTGAATTCCGCGCCTGTCTTTGCGAGAAGCTCGGTGGAGCGCAGCGCTTCGCTGTCCATGGTCTGGGTCGCATTGACCACGGCGTCCCGCAGGCTGACGGCGAGGCCGGAAGCCTTGCCTTCAATGGTGCGGTTGACGTTGTCGAGACCGATGTTCAGGGCGCGATCCATGGTGCCGAGGCGCTCATCGATCCGCGCTGTACCCGTATCCAGAACTCCGGCGATACGCTGTGTGGCGTCGTCGCTGGTGCGAACGAAATCTGCGGTTTTCCCTTCCAGCGTATCGGAAATCTTGCGGCTTGCGTCTTCGATGGATGCGTTGACGTTACCAAGATTTGTCTGGATGCGATTTTGCAGGCCGTCGATATTGGTTTCCAACCGTGCTCCCGTCTCATCGAGACGCGTGGATACGTTGTTGACGGACTGTTCGACACGCGATGAAAGAGCATCGGCAGCGCTACCGATTTCGCGAGCGGCGTCACCAATCTTGTCGGCGACTGCCCCAGCGCTGTTTCTCAGACGCTCTTCAAGGGTTGCACCGCTCGTATCGATGGTTCGCTGCAAGGCTTCCTGCTGGTTTTCCAGCGACATTTCCAGCATGCTGGCGCTGGACGCAATCGTCGTGCTGAGCGACATCGCCTGTTCCGACAGAAGGTCGCTCATGCGCTCTTGTGCCGAACCCAGGGTTTCAGTGAAGGCCGAATGCTGTTGATCCAGCGTGGTGCGCAGCTGTTCATGTGAGGAAACGAGATTGTTTTCCAGACGCGATACGCCGCTCTCCATCGTCTGGGAGAACCGACCGTGGCCGCCTTCGACTGCCGTTTCGATCCGTGTCGTCGCCGTGTTGACGGTCTCCTCAATCAGGATGCCGTTGCGTTCCACGGTTCTCGTGATCGCATCGGCCTGAACGCCGAGCATGGTGTCGAGGCGAAGATGACCGAGCGCGAGTGCTTCCTCGATCGTGGAGGCTGTGGAGGACAGGCGTTGTTCGGCCCCGGTCACGGATTGCGTTAGGGCAGCCGTGCGGCTGTCAAGCGTTTCCGTGATGCGCTCTTCGGCGCCGGAGATCGCCATGTCGATCGCCATCGAGCGGCTATCGAGGACATCTGCGATACGATCTTCGACGCCGGAGACGACGTTCGCCAGCGCTGCTGTGCGGCTGTCGAGCGCATCGGAGATGCGACCTTCAACGCCGGAAACGGCATTTGTAAGCGCGCTGGTGCGGGTATCGAGTGCTTCTTCGAGGCGCTCCTGCGCGCCTGAAAACGCCATGTCGATGGCCATGGTGCGGCTGTCCAACGTGTCGGCAATCCGTTCTTCTACGCCTGAGACGACGCTGTTGAGAGCGGCAGTGCGGCTATCGAGCGTGTCCGCAATACGATTTTCAACACCGGAAACAACTGTGTTGAGAGCAGCGGTGCGGCTATCAAGGGTTTCAGCGATGCGTTCTTCTGCACCTGAGAATGCCATGTCGATGGCCATGGTGCGGCTGTCGAGAGTTTCGGCAATACGCTCTTCGACACCAGATACGACGCTGTTGAGAGCAGCGGTGCGGCTATCAAGGGTTTCGGCAATGCGTTCTTCTGCACCTGAGAATGCCATGTCGATGGCCATGGTGCGGCTGTCGAGTGTGTCGGCAATACGCTCTTCGACACCGGATACGACACTGTTAAGCGCCGCTGTTCTGCTGTCGAGAGTTTCGGCAATGCGCGTTTCCACACCGCTCACGGCCTGCGTCAGTGATGCCGTGCCGTTAAGAAGCGTATCGGAGATCCGGCTTTCAACGCCTGAAACGACCGTGTTGAGTGCGGCGGTGCGCGTATCCAGGGTTTCGGCAATGCGCTCTTCAGCGCCGGAGAATGCCATGTCGATGGCCATCGTGCGGCTGTCGAGCGTATCTGCAATGCGTTCCTCGACGCCAGACACGATGGTGTTGAGGGCGCTGGTCCGGTTATCGAGGGTTTCAGCAAGGCGCTCCTCGGCACTCGAAAATGCCAGGTCGATCGCCATTGTACGACTATCGAGCGTGTCGGCGATGCGCTCTTCAACACCGGATACGACGTGGTTGAGTGCAGCTGTTCTGCTGTCCAGCGTTTCGGCAATTCGGTCTTCGACGCCAGCAACGGAATGGGCAAGCGCCGCCGTGCCGGTGAGGAGCGTGTCCGAAATCCGGCTTTCGACACCGGAGACGACCGTGTTGAGGGCGGCCGTACGCGCATCCATCGTTTCAGCGATGCGTTCTTCTGCACCGGAGAAGGCCATGTCGATCGCCATCGTGCGGCTATCCAACGCATCGGTCATGCGTTCTTCCGCGCTCGACACCGCGCTCGTCAGGGCAGTCGTGCGGCTGTCCAGTGTTTCTGAGAGACGCTCTTCGGCTGTCGAGAAGGCCATGTCCAAGGCCATGGTTCTGCTATCAAGTGCGTCGGCGATGCGTTCTTCAGCACCGGATACGACGCTGCTGAGGGCAGCGGTGCGGCTGTCGAGTGTGTTGGCGATGCGGTCTTCCACACCGGCGACTGCGTTCTGTATTGCTGCCGTGCGGCTGTCGAGCGTATCCGCCAGACGGTCTTCGACACCGGAGACAGCGCCCGTGATGGCGGCTGCACGGGTTTCGAGTGTTTCGGCAAGTCGACGCTCGACATCTGCGACGATGCTGTTGATTGCAGCTGCGCGCTCATCGAGTAGGGCTGCGAGGTCTTGGGCAGTGCCGGATACCGAGCCGGTAATGGCTTCGGCGCGGGTTGCCAGTGCATCGTCGAAACGGTTCTGGCTATCGGAAAGCGCGCTGATGAGGGCTGTGCTGCGTTCTGCGAGAACGGCATCGATCTTCTCGTGCGTCGTTCCGAACGCTGTGGTGATGTCCGTCGTGCGGGTGCTGATGGCGTCGCTGAGTTCCCGTGTGTGGCTTTCGAGAGAGCTTTCCAGCATCTCCTGACCGGCACCCAGCGTTGTTGCCAAGGCAAAGGATTGGTCGGTAAGGGTCGCGCTCAAGCGCTCGATGCCGGAGTTCAACGTGCCATCGATGGTATCGGTACCACCGGAAACGGTCTCGTTGATACGTGCGAGGCTTTCCATCAACTTGCTGTCGAGGCTGCCGGCACGCTGATCGAAGGCACTTGTGAATTCGGCAACGCGCTCGTCAAAGGCAGAGTTGACGAGACCCACGGTTGTCTGGAGCTTTTCTTCGAACAGGCCCGAACGCAGATCCAGGTCCATAATGGCATCATCCGCGCTGCTTTGCAGATTCTGGCGGAAAGAAAGGCCTTTTTCTTCGAGCGTCGTCGTCAACTGGTCGAGAACGCTATCCAGCGAACCGCCGATGACCTGCTGGCCACGGTCGATATTCTGGGAAATTTCTTGCGTGCGCTTGGACAAGATGTCGTTGAGCAGGCGTGTGCGATCTTCCAGCACCTTGTTCAGGTTTTCCGTGCCGCTGCTGACCGTGGAAGCTTGTGTTGCGAATTGCTCGAGCAACAAACGGCCGCGCTCGTCCAGCGTGGTGCTGAGATCGTGCAGGCGAAGGTCGAATTCGTTGGAGATCGTGGCACCCGACGTGTTGAGTGCCTGAAGAAGATTATCGGTCTTGGCAGCGATGAGGGTGCCCATTGCCTCTGTCGATACGCGGGATTTTTCGAGCAAAGCGGCTGATCGTGTGTCGATCATCGACGCGAAAGCCTCACCGCTGGTGGCGAGGCGCATCGACAGTTCTTCACCGACGATGGACAGTTCTTCCTTGATTTGGTCCTGTGCGCCAATGATGGACGAGCGGATGCGCTCGGCATGATTGATGATGGCATCGCGCTCTGCGCTCAGTTCGTGAACGAGGCTGCGAACACGCAGTTCATTGTCGGCGTAGCTGCGCTCCAGTGCATTCACTTCGGAGTGAACGAGCGTTTCGAGTTCCGTGGCGCGCGCAATGGTGCGCTCGATGCCATCATTCATCGCCGACACTTCACGGCGCACGGCCTGACCGACAGACATGATGCGGTCCGACGCAATGGTTTCCGGCTCTGCAAGGCGCAGGGCCACTTCTGCCATGGAACGGGCAGCGTTACGCAGATCGCGGGCGCGCGCCATCATGATGGCGAAGGCGAAGAACAGCATGATCGGAACGATGATGCCGATGATGATCGCCATCACGCCGGGAATCGCAAAAAGCTGTGCAAGCGATGAGACATTCCAGATCAGGTCGCCATAGATGACATTGGCAAGACCGACGCCTGCAATGGCCCAGAAAGCCGAGAAGATGCTTGCGTTGCGAAGTGCAGCGGTGATGGACCCGGCATCCAGCGATTTCAGGATCATCGCCGGGCTGCGTTTGGAGCCGTCATTGGCAGCTTCGAGAGATGGCGATCTTGGGGCTTGTTCGGGGGCAGGGCGTTGTTGCTGCGGCTCGGCAGGGCGGGCCTTGGATTGGTCGGGCACTCTGGTCTTTTCTGACACTCTGGCCTCCGCAGACTTGGGAGTTGTTCGTTTCCGAGGCTCCGACTGGGTTTCGTACGCGCCGAGCTGCAAGGCATCTTCCAATGCCTGAAACGCAGTCTCGTCGATCGAGTCGCTGATCTTATTGTTCGCCATGCGGTTACGCCTCGTTACATATACGCCCGGCCTCATGCCGTTCATCCGCTCGCCGCCGCTTACGGATTTCCGCCACCATGCCTCAAGACACGATACCTGCCGGTATATAGTGCCTCGTTTCTTACTAAAGTCCTGAGAGCCGATTGCCCGGCTGTCAGATAAGATTACATCGACATGCCGGATTTACAAAACTTGTACGGAAGTCATGCGGCACGCAGTATCGTACTGACACATTTGTGGCTTTGAAACAATTAAAGCGATACCGCAGCTTATGCCAAGCTGCGGTTTGTTAACAGTTTTTAAACCTCGGTAGCAGGTGGAACGCCTTGTTTCCTATAAGTTTAACATAAATTAACCATAGCGAAAGATTTCCACGCGTTCCGTGCCCCAATTTAAGCTCATCGAAGGCCTAGCCTGCTCTAATGCAGGACATACCTGCTTCAAAACAAGAAGCTGTACGCAAATGAGGAATTCTACGACAATGGCAGCGGTGAGTATCGCATTCGAAGCACCGGACAATTCGTTCGGCGCGGCCCCGGTTGGCAGCAAGCCCATCGACTTCATTCATCTTTCACGGCAGACGATGGGCGACAAGGAGCTGGAAATCGAAATCCTTCAACTGTTCACCCGCAATGCTCGCACCTTGCTGCACGAACTCTCCACTGCAAACGACAACCAGATGAAGTTGATCGCGCACCGGCTCAAGGGTTCGGCAGATGCGGTCGGTGCCTTCAAGGTGTCTGCCATGGCTGAGGCCGTCGAGAACGGCAACCGCGACAGTGCCGCGCTGGCGAAGGTCGCTGCGTCGGTCATCGAGGCCGAAAACTTCATCCTCAAGCTCTGCCGCTGATTCTCGTTTTTCGATGGTCGGTTTCAAGGCCGGTTCTGCTTGCAATCTCGCAATGGGTTGCCAAGCGGACCCGGCCTTTCTATTTGTCTGAGGTGGCGTCTCTTAAATTCACCTGTTTGGCTTGAATAAGACCGGACGGGTGACATTAACAGAAGCGACACCTCTACATCTCAAACCATCATTTTTGGATTTCCGACATGACCAAACTGACCATCGTTGCCTTTGACGGCACGCAGCAAGATTTCGATGTGAGCAACGGCTCTACCGTGATGGAAAATGCCGTTCGCAATTCCGTTCCGGGTATCGATGCGGAATGTGGTGGTGCGTGCGCCTGTGCCACCTGTCATGTCTATGTCGATGACGCCTGGGGCGAACGCGTCGGCCCGCCGGAGCCGATGGAAGAGGACATGCTGGATTTCGCATTCGACGTGCGTCCTACGTCCCGTCTGTCCTGTCAGATCAAGATGACTGACGCGCTGGATGGGTTGGTCGTGCACGTTCCTGAACGTCAGGGCTGAGCCAAGCATCTGTGTTTTGCACGCAGTCACAAAAAGCCTCGCTCTCCGTTTCGCGGGATAGCGAGGCGAGGTGGGTACGTCGCCATCGGGCAGGGAGAAAAAGCCCAGAGTTGGAGACGCGCCGGGAGGAGGTGAGATAACAAACGCTCGGTGATTTAGTCTTAAATTCTATTCAAAATTGAATATACGAAGATGGCGTATCAGGCCACCGCAAGAATTCATTGATTATTATCCGGCTGCATATCGATTTTTTAAAATTCACGGTTGTTTTAAGGCTTTAGGAAAGTCACCTAACTTCCGAATACAGTTCCGTATTTGATCGCTACCATCCTCACTTCGGGGCGCCTTGCTGAATCCGGTGCTTCAGCAAGCGGGTCATGCGCGCATCGAAGTTTTTCGATTCGACCATATCGAAACGCAACTGATCCTTGTCGTGCGCCGACATGACCTCCTGAGTCGTTTTCGTGACGAGCGCCTGCATCTCTTCGCAATTGTCCTGCGGGCGAAGTGATTGAAGGCGTTTGTCGAGGGTTCGAGCATAATTGCGGGCGATTTCGGCATGACGCTCTTCGTGCCGTTTGATATCGGCAGACAACGTATCCCATATGAGCGCCAGATCAGCCGTCGTGCGACGCCGGTTGGTCCAGCGTGGCAACAGAATTTTGGTGTGGAGTTTGACCTCGACAGTGCCAACGCCGCATTTTGTATTCTTTTCGACATAGCTGATTTCGCCACCGAATTTGATTTCCGTGGCACCGGGGTGGCGTGCGCCGGTGGCTTTCGTCATCGGACCTCTATGCGATAATTCGCGGTCGAGATCTTCAGCGGTTTTGCCACCGATGCTGAAATAGGAGAAGGATTTGGTCATCAACGCTTCTGCTCCGGCCGACTGCGGAAGTGTCAGGAGCATCGTTGAGGAAAGAATGGCGCAAACTGCGCGGTAGGTAAGCGTCATTGACCGGCCTTCCGGTTGAACTTGGCAGATGATTGCTGCATAGAGCGGCCAGCGTGCTGGGGCGTGAACGACCTGCGCTCCGGCGCGTCGAGCCTGCGCGTCTTAATTTTCGAAATCCGATTTGGGTTTCGCGTGCAATGCTGTAGGCGGAGTGAAGCGATATGAATGGTGGGCACTCCGTTGTTCCCGAAAGGCATTACGTTCCGTGATAACAGCCAGTGACAATGTGTGGCAAGTCGCGCATGGGCGCTCCCTGAAACTTGATGGGGATGGCCTCATTATGGCTATCGTCAACGCGACACCGGATTCGTTTTCGGATGGCGGGCGATATCTCGACACCGAGCGTGCGGTGTCCCACGCACTTTCATGCGTCGACGATGGCGCAGCCATCATCGACATCGGTGGCGAATCGACACGTCCAGGTGCGGCGATCGTGACGGTGCAAGAGGAGCAGGATCGCGTTCTCCCGATCATCGAGGCACTTGCGAAACGAACGGATGCGTTGATTTCAGTCGATACTTATCGCTCGGGAACGGCCAATTTGGCGGTGGAGGCGGGCGCGCACATCGTCAATGACGTCTTCGGTCTCCAAAAAGATCATGATATGGCAGCGGTTATCGGACGTTCAGGCGCCGGTGTTTGCATCATGCATACAGGGCGAGATCGCCAAAAACTGCCCGATGTCATTGCCGACCAGCTGGCGTTTCTCAACCGCTCGCTCGATATTGCAGCCATCGCCGGCATTTCGCGTGAAGCAATCGTGCTGGATCCCGGATTTGGCTTTGCCAAGGACACGGCTGAAAATATTGCGCTCATGTCGCGTTTCGATGAGCTTGCCGCATTTGGTCTGCCTATTCTGGCAGGTACGTCGCGCAAACGGTTTATCGGTGCTCTCACGGGTCGGGATGTAGCCCAAGACAGAGACGTGGGTACGGCCGCGACCACGTCCATTCTGCGGTTGGCAGGTGCCTGTGTTTTCCGCGTCCATAATGTTGCGATGACACGCGACGCACTGAAAATTGCAGATGCCATTCTGATGCATAAAAAACAACACGGGGAGGGGCGAGAATGAGCCTTTATACGATACTTTTGAAGAACTGTTCGTTTTTCGCCCGCCATGGTCTGCTCGAGCAAGAGGAAACGCTGGGTCAGCGTTTTTTTGTGGATGCGGAGATGGAGGTCGAAGCCGGAAACGCGCTGGAGACCGACGATATTCAAAATACCGTCGATTACGGTGTGGCCTTTGCCGTCATCGAAAAGATCGTTGCCGGTCAGAGACGGTATCTGATCGAGGCTCTGGCCAATGATATCGCCAAAGCGTTGCGCAGCCGCTATCCGCAGATCGTGAGAGTGAAAGTCACCGTTCGCAAGCCGTCCGCACCCGTCCCCGGCATCCTCGATTATGCGCAAGTGAGCGTAGAGCAGCATGGCTGACACCACAGTGATGGCAACGCTCGGTCTGGGCGGAAACCTGGGTGATCCGCCGTCCGCAATGGCGCAGGCGCTTGATGTCCTTTCGCGTCATGAACACTGCCGGTTGTTGGCCGTCTCCCGCCTTTACAGTACTCCGCCCTGGGGAAAGACAGACCAGGCAGATTTCTTCAACTGCTGTGCCTTGATCGAGACGTCGCTGCTGCCGGAGGCGCTGCTGGACCTATGCCTTGAGATCGAGCGCGGAATGAAGCGGGTGCGCGACGAGCGCTGGGGTCCGAGAACCATCGATATCGATGTGCTGACCTACGGCGATGCCGAAGTGGCCACCGAGCGTGTCGAAATTCCGCATCCTCGAATGACAGAGCGGGCGTTCGTCTTGAAACCGCTGTGCGATATAGCACCTGATCTTTTCGTCAACGGTCGGAAGGTCAATCAGTGGCTGGATGATGCCGATATGTCTGGCATCAAGATCGCAAACGAAAAACGGGAGTGGTGGGCACTCCCGTCTTCGTCTGTTTGAACCATTGGTCCAGCTTACTGCTTGATGGAGCCCACTGGCATCTGATCGATATTGCGTGCCAGGGTCAGCCCGATCACGGGCACCATCTGGTCTGCGACCTTGACGGAAATCGTGATGTTCATGGATGTGTTGTTGGTGACGCGGGCAACCATGGCACCGTTCAGTTTGGCGCGGTTGATGCCGACGACAACCTTGTCGCCGCTGACCTGACCCGAAACGATATCGAGACCCTTGCCTTCGGAGCCATCCAGGAACTTGCCTTCGTAGCTGTTGCCCTTCTTGGCAATGATGGCGGACATCGGCTGCTTGAAGACGCCGACGCGGCATGTGCCGCCCAGCTTGATGCCGGTTTCCTTGTCGCCGATCGGCTCGCCGGTCAGGTCGCAGGTGAATTTCGTGCCCTTGTATTTACCCGCGACGATTTCGCCGGGACCGGACCATGCTCCGGCAACGGAGCCGAAGAATACGTCATCGCGTGAAGCGGCCTGAACCTCAGAGACGGCAAGTCCGCCACTGACGGTCATTACGGCGGCAAGTCCGCCCAGTAGCGAAAAGAAGCGCGAATACATGATACTTTCCTTGGCGAATTGGCCGCTGCGTGTGAGTATCAATTTATGTCGCGAATGGTTAATGCTTGGTTTAATTCCCGGCAATTAGGCGCTGAGACCGTAACCTTTCGCGAAGTCACGGCCTTATAGATCAGGGCTTTTCGATATTTTTAGCGCCTCTGAAATCAGGTGTCAGATCCGAGACGAAGTCACCGATTCCGGGGCGCTTCAACGCCTTGAAAGGAAGTGGGCGGCATAGATCCATGGCAGCGATGCCGATTCGTGCGGTCATCAATCCGTTGATCACGCCTTCTCCCAGCCGCGCCGACAACCGGGAAGCGAGGCCGTGTCCCAGCACCTGTTGGGCGATGCCGTCACCGACCGCAATCGAGCCAGTGACGGCAAGATGTGCGATGACGTCGCGCAACAGCCGAAGCATGCCGAGCGTGCCAGGACGACCGCCGTAAAGCTCTGCCATGGTCCGCACAAGTCGCGTTACTTCGAAGAGCACATAGGCGAGATCCACCACCGCACGTGGGCTGACCGCCGTAACCACGGACACGCGCTTGGACGAATTCAGAATCAGCGCACGCGCCTGCCGGTCGAGCGGGGCCAACAGTTCGCGTTCGGCAAGGTCGATCAAATGGGGGCCGTCGATCACGTCGTTTTCGGTGTCCTTCAGCGCTGCACGGCCTCTTGCTGTTTCAGCGCGGTGGGACAGAACGGCATTCAGCCTGACGATGACGGCGCGGGCAGCTGACGGTTTCTTCTCCAGCGCAGCCTTTCCCGCATCCAGCTTCAGAGACTGGACGGCGTTCAGGCGCATAATGCCCATGGCTTCTCGGGCGATGAGAACGAGACCCGCGAAGATGGCGAGGGCAAGTGCCACAGTCGCGGTATAGCCCAGCCAGTCGGACCGCGAAAACAGGTCCCGGATGAGTTGATCCGCCCAGACCCAGAACGCCAGTGACAGAAGAACACCCAATGCACTCAGGGCAAGTTTGCCGAATGAGAAACGGTGTCTACGCGGTGTTGCGACAGGTAGAGCCGAAGCGTCGATATCCTCAGGCGCGATAAACGGGTCTTCTTCGTCCGGCGTCATCGAAATGTCGGCATCAAAACTGCGCGGCGCACGCTTCGCTTCAAATGTGCGCTCTGCCGTCGGTTCGTTCTCCAGCGTAAACGATGCTGGTCTGCGACCGTGCTGTGTGGTGTCGTCTTTCATGCGAGTTTATCTCCAAACAGGAACTGCATGGCGCGATCAAGCCTGATATGCGGGACGGAAAGTTTGATGCCACCAGTGCTTTCTTCCAACTTGGGTGGACGAAAGCGCACCACATTCACGTCGGGTAGATTGGCTGCTTCGCCTTCGGCATCAAGCGCGCGAAAAAGCGGTTCCGGGTCCTCTGGAAGGTCACCAGGAAAAATTGCCGTGGTACGATTTCCATCGAAGACTTCGCCGTTGATCTTCTCGCCTGCCATTGGTGTTCCAACGATGACAGGCAGCGACTGGCCGTCCTGACGCACGCTGGCCTCCTTTGTGGCGCGAACCGACGCCAGTGCCATGACTTCGATGCCCGCGCCGCTCATGCCGATGCTGGTGATCGCGCGATCCACCAGGCGGCGGGTCAGATTTTCCAGTCGGTCATGGCTTTCGTGGTGCAGATGATCCGCCTTGGTCGCGGCGACGAGAACCTTGTCGATGCGTCGGCCGATGAGTGACGAGAGAAGGCTGTTCTTTCCAGGTCTGAAACAGGCAAGCACGTCGCCGAGCGCTCGTTCCAGATCCTGCACGGCTTCCGGTCCGCGATTAACGGCCTGTAGGGCATCGATGAGAACGATCTGGCGGTCCAGGCGGGCGAAATGCTCGCGGAAGAACGGTTTGACCACGATGGACTTATACGCTTCGTAGCGCCGCTCCATCATGGCCCGCAAAGAACCCTTCGGCGCTTTTTCGTCCGTCAGGCCGGGGAGCGGAGAGAAGGTGAGGGCAGGCGAGCCCTCCAGATCGCCCGGCATCAGGAACCGCCCGGGCGGCAATGTCGAAAGCGAACGTTCATCGGATTTGCAGACACGAAGATAGGCCGCAAAGCTTTCCGCCAGCCGCCGCGCCGTCATCTCGTCGGCAGGCGCGTTGATATCAAGGGAATTGGCGATCGCCAGCCAGTCGCGCGCAAGTTCGGCGCGGACTCCACCGGACGCAAGTGCAACCGTCGTATCGCTGAAACTCTTGTAATCCTGATTCAGAAGCGGAAGGTCGAGCAACCATTCGCCGGGATAATCGACGATATCGATGGCGAGTTTTCCCGATGAGAACCATCGGCCCCAGCCGCTCGCGCTCTGATATTCCAGCGTGATGCGTAATTCGGAGATGGCGCGGGTGGAATCGGGCCAGATACGATCGCGCACCAGGGCTTGAATGTGATCTTCGTACTGGAAGCGCGGAATGGCATCGTCAGGCTGGGGTTCGAGCTGCACATTCGAGACGCGTCCCGAGCGGATCGCCTCGAACAGGGGCAATCGACCGCCGTTCAGAAGGTTATGAACCAGAGACGAGATAAAAACGGTTTTGCCAGCACGCGAAAGGCCCGTCACGCCCAATCGCAAAGTCGGGTTGGTCAATGCGCTCGCACGATCGGCTAGATTGTCAATTGCGATCAGGGCGCTATCGGTGACGGAGGTGAAGGATGGCGGCAATGAACGTTTCCCACTAAATATTTCGTCTTCTCAAAATATATAGGTCGGCGGCTTGCCCAAAAAAGAAGCGCCTCAGGAAAGTTTTGCGAGCGCAGTTGTCGGTCAGGGCGTCAGGAATTCACGCATCTGCCATTTCGCCAAGTCGGAAGCATCCCCATTTATCGCATCGAGTACGGCAAAGCCTGCCGTCGGGAAGCCATTGGGGATGGCGTCGTCCATCTGTTGCTTGCCAAGCACAGCCTCGGCGACCGACTCGATCGTTGGGTTATGGCCAACCAGCATGACGGATTTCGCCGATGTCTGCGCCGAAATCAGCGCGAGGTAGATCTCCGCCTGGGCGTTGTACATTTCATCGACATAGGCGATTTCAAAGGCGTCGTTGAACGCCCGCCTGACGGCTTGCGCAGTTTCCCGGCAGCGTGCAGCCGTGGAGCTGAGGATCACATCTGGTCTGTAGCCTTTTGTCGCTATGCGTTCGCTGATCAGTTCAGCCTCAGCATAGCCCTTGCTGTCGAGCCGCCTGTCGAAATCGTGCTCGCCGGGACTGGCCCAGGCGGCGTGCGCGTGACGTAGCAGATAGAGCCTGAAGGGCGGCGATTGAAGCACTGGCATGTCTGGACATCCTACTAGGCTTTAAACATCAGTCGCAGCCTTACATGAATAAATCCGTGCCTCGCAAGTGGCGTCCGGTATAGGCAAGTTCCGATTACGTGATTGAAGAAATAATCCGTGTTCGACGAATAAAGCTTAAAAAATAACCGTTTAGCTGAATTTTATGACAGATTTAAAAATGCCTGAAAACTGTTCTGAGCACTTGAACGGCTATACGGCATTGGAGTATACCCGCGCAATATGAGATGTTCTTCGAGGAGAATCGCGTGAGTGAGAAGATCGATCTTAGCAGATATGTGCTTTCTGAAAACGATGAGTTCATGAATGCCAACCAGAAGGCCTATTTCAGGTCCAAGCTGATTGGCTGGAGGAATGACATCCTGAGAGAAGCGCGGGAGACCTTGGGTCATCTCGCAGAAGAGAGCGCCAACCATCCCGACTTGGCGGACAGGGCATCGTCTGAAACAGACCGGGCGATTGAACTTCGCGCCCGTGATCGCCAGAGAAAGCTGATTTCCAAAATAGACGCTGCTCTTCAGCGCATCGATGATGGAACCTACGGCTATTGTGAGGAAACAGGCGAGCCGATCGGTATCAAGAGATTGGATGCACGTCCCATCGCTACGCTTTCAATCGAAGCGCAAGAGCGCCACGAGCGCCGCGAAAAGGTTTATCGCGACGAGTAAGCCGCCTCTTCAGGCCAGTGATATTTGACAGGGCCGTTTCCAAGCGAAACGGCCTTTTCGTTTCAACCTTTTGCTGCCGACGTTTCCCACATTACTCAGGCGCGGCATCGCGCGCCATTTCGGCGCGCATCCAGCTGGAATCGCCCCACGTGGAAAGCCAGATCATCAGATCGGTTAGGCCGCCGATGATCGGCAGCATAACTTTGCGCATCGTACCACGGCGTTTCTGACTGTTTTCGGCCTCTGTCAAATGGGCCAATTCCCGCTCCTGGATAGACAGGATCAGTGAATGCAGGTCGGGATCGCGTTTTCGAAGATATCGCAGTTGCTTCTCAAGGTGCCGATGAACGGTACTCTCCACCGCTTCAGTGCAGATCCACACGGTGTTGCGTCCACACAAAGCCGTCAGGAAACCGAGAACAAAACCGCCCAAGCTCCACAATGCCATGATCCGGCAGGGCCTTGCGTCTCGTGCAGGCATAGCGTCACGGAACAACCGGCAGTGATCGATCTCATCGTCGCGCATCTCTTCGAGTTTCGAAACGATATCCGGGAACAACCAGCGGGCGATGAAAATCTGCGCGCCGTAAATCCTGATGGCACCGAACTCGCCAGCGTGGTTCACCTTTAAAATTCGGCGCACGGTCAACGCGGGATCGCGGGAATCGGTCACATCAAATCCATTTAGCACAGGTGAATGCTTCGGTTATAGCGCAACCTTAAAGAGTGTATTCTGGAGCGCTCGTCAAGGTCATGCTTAGACTGAAATGAAAGAGGCCCCGCAACGCGGAGCCTCGATGTGTTCTTCAGTGCTGAGAGCCCTGCTTAGAAAAAGCCGCGTCTCTGCCACCAGCCGCCCTTGCGAGGCTTGGAGGGATCGCTTTCTGCGGTATCGGAGGATCCAGACGCGGATGTGACCACGGGCTCGGAAGACGAGACGTTTTCACCGCGGTTGGCGCGAACGGGCTTTGCGGTTTCCACTGGCGTTTGGGTTCCCAGATCAGCTGATGCTTCGCCGACTTCCTCGATGGCCGCTTCAGCAACGGTCACGTCAACGATCACCGGTTCCACGGTTTCGACTTCCACGGCTTTGACAGGGGCAGGCGTTGCGGCCGCAGCAGGTTCTACAGATGCCTCCGGCGCCGTTTCCTTTGCCTTGCGGGTCCGGCGTGGCTTCTTCGGCTTTTCCGTTTCTTCTACTGTCGGTGTCGGTGCTTCTGCCTCGACTGCTTTGACAACGGCGGGTTCTTCAACGCCCTCGATCGCAGCAGCAGCAGCGCCATCTTCAACAGCCTCAGACGTTTCTGACTCTGTGCCATCCTCGTCGATGATGTTGCCGTTTTCGTCGCGGTTGCGGCGTCCACCGCGTTTGCCACGGCGGCGACGCTTGCGCTTGCCATCGTCAGATGTTGCATTGTCGCCTGTTTCCGGTGTCGAGGCTGAAGCCTCCTCATCGGAATCCGCGTCTGCATCATCATCCTGATCGTCAGACGATGTTTCGTCATCCGCATCACCATTGGCATCGGCACCGTTCTGGCCGCCATTCTTGCCCCGACGACGACGACGACGCTTGCGCTTGCGCTTGCCATCTTCGCCAGTGTCGGCCTGCGCTGGACGTGCATCGGTCTTTTCAGCCTTTACAACGACCTCTTCATCGTCCTCATCTTCATCGGCTTCGATGATGATGTCGTCTTCCTCTTCCTCGAAGTCCGGAAGCATCTGTATGAGGCTTTCGATCTTGACAGGGTTTTCGACTGCTTCACCGCGATCGATTGCGAAGTGCTGTGCACCGACGCTCTCATCGGCTGCTATGATGATCGCAACGCCGAAGCGGGCTTCGTAATCGACAATCGTCGCGCGCTTGTGGTTGAGCAGGTAAAGCGCCGTATCCGGGGTGCAGCGAACGGTGATGTTGTGCGTGGTGTTGCGCAGCAAATATTCCTCAACGCCGCGCAGAACATGTAGGGCGATGGACGATTCGGAGCGCACATGACCCGTGCCGCCGCAATGCGAGCAAACCTGGGTCGTGGATTCCAAAACAGATGCGCGAATACGCTGACGCGACATTTCGAGAAGGCCGAAATGCGAGATGCGGCCGACCTGAATGCGGGCGCGGTCGTTCTTCAGGCAATCCTTGAGCTTCTTTTCGACGGAGCGGTTGTTGCGCTTTTCTTCCATGTCGATGAAGTCGACGACCACGAGGCCTGCAAGGTCGCGAAGACGCAACTGGCGGGCCACTTCTTCGGCGGCTTCAAGGTTTGTCTGAACAGCGGTTTCTTCGATGGAGTGTTCGCGAGTCGAACGACCGGAGTTCACATCGATGGCAACCAGCGCTTCGGTCTGGTTGATGATGAGATAGCCGCCCGATTTCAAGGTCACCTGCGGCTGCAACATACGGTCCAGCTGCGCCTCGATGCCGGAGCGCGCGAAGATCGGATGAATATCGCGATAAGGCTGAACGACCTTGGCGTGACTCGGCATCAGCATCTTCATGAAGTCTTTCGCTTCACGATAGCCTTCTTCACCGGATACGATGATTTCGCTGATGTCCTTGTTGTAGAGATCGCGGATCGAACGCTTGATCAGCGATCCTTCTTCATACACGAGGCACGGCGCGGTCGAATTGAGCGTCAATGTGCGAACGTTCTCCCACAGACGCATCAAATACTCGAAGTCGCGCTTGATTTCGACGCGGGTGCGGTTTGCACCGGCCGTGCGCAGAATAACGCCCATGCCCTGCGGCACTTCCAGATCGCGCGCGATTTCCTTCAGGCGCTTACGGTCCGTTGGCTGGGTGATCTTGCGGGAAATACCGCCGCCACGCGCCGTGTTCGGCATCAGAACCGAATAGCGACCGGCAAGCGACAGGTAGGTCGTCAGCGCAGCACCCTTGTTGCCACGTTCTTCCTTGGCAACCTGCACCAGCAAAATCTGGCGGCGCTTGATGACTTCCTGAATGCGATATTGCTTGCGTGGCTTGCGCGATACACGGTCTGGAACTTCTTCCATTGCGTCTTCGGCACCAACGGATTCGATGACTTCTTTCTCGTGATGATCGTCATCGTCATCATCGTCGTCATTGTCGCGACGGCCAAGACCTTCAACCTCTTCAGAGATCGTATCTGTGTCCACCATGGCAGCCATTTCACCGCCCTTGCTGCCATCATCCTCGGAGCTTTCATCCGAAGGGGCTGCATCGGCGGAAACGTCGTCTGCATCGGTCTTCTTTTTTGTGCGTGGACGACGAACGCGCTTTTTCGGCTTTTCGTCCTCGGCGGGTGTCTCTACTGCAACGGTCTCGACGGCGTCAGTCTCGCTTAAAGCCGGTTCTGCTGCGATCTCTGAGGCTTCATGCGTTTCATCGGCGACGTCTGTTGCTGCGACGATACCGACATCTGGCTGATCGGTCTGGGAAAGATCGACTGCAAGCGACGATGTGGAGGTCGGCTCGTTCGGTGCGTCGTTTGCTGATTCGAAGTCGTCATTGCGACGATGATCCTCTGCTTCCGCTCTCAGCAGAGCCTGACGATCGGCCAGCGGGATCTGGTAATAATCCGGGTGGATTTCTGCGAAAGCCAGAAAGCCGTGACGATTGCCGCCGTAATCCACAAACGCAGCCTGAAGCGAAGGCTCCACGCGCGTTACCTTGGCAAGATAGATATTGCCGCGGATCTGTTTCTTGTGTTCCGACTCGAAATCAAATTCTTCAATTCGATTTCCACGGACTACAACAACGCGCGTCTCCTCTTCATGGGACGCGTCGATAAGCATTTTGTCTGCCATGTAAGCTGTGCTCCTCGGCGCAGCCCTGTCTTATACGAGAACAGGCCCGTCGCAGGGACAGGCCTTTCATCTAAGGTCGAGGGTGTGCCGGAAATGAAGTTTCCTGCCCGGCGTCTGTAAACTGGCAGCATCCGAACACATGGCAGAGCATAAAGCCTGCTCGTCGTATCCGGTTCATATGAAAGCTGCTGCAACGACATCATTGGCCAAGCGAGAACGACTTTAATAAATAGACCCCGAAGGATCCGATGAAAATGCTCTCCTCGAGCGTGCGGTGGCATGCCACCGGGTATTGTTCTGGCCACGACCAGAATTAATCAAGTTTCAGGATAAAAATGCAGCGACGGCAGATGATTGCCCGATTTTACAGCGCCAGCGTCTTTGTCGATTGGCAGCCGGCGGGCGTCTATCCCGTCAACACTTTTAACCCTCATTCACGTTGTATGGTCTATCCGTCACAATAGCAATAGGGTGGCTAAATATGCCATATCGTTGGTGGAATGTCGTAGTTAAGAATTGCTTCACCAACGGCTGCGATTGTTGCGCGCCAGCGCAAATCAGTCCATTCTGTGATAGGAAAACGGGGCTATTTGGTTTGAACGGCGGCGATTTCTGTCGAAATAACTGAAATACGGAATTTACTTTGGCGACCATCAAAACCGGCATCAAAAGGGCATTTACCTCACGGACTGGCGTCTGTCTTGAGCGAATCGGCAGGCTGTTGGCCCTAGCAACTCTGGGTCTTGTTTCCCTATCGAATCCATCCAGTGCGCAATTGAAGCCCCCCGCCCTCATCGTCAGTGCCGCACGCATCATCGGTGACGAGGCCCGTACCCGTATCGTGATGGATTTCAACGAAGAGCCCGATTTCGACATTCATTATCTGGATTCGCCAGCGCGGATCGTGGTGGATTTTCCAGCCGTCGGCTTTTCGTTTCCAACAAAGGACTTGGCGCCAACGGGTCTTTTCAGCGAGATTCGTTTCGGAAGTATGGGCGAGGGCAGTGCACGTCTGGTGCTGACATCAAAAAAGCCAGTGCAGGTGGCGATTGCAGAAGTGAAAGCGGAGGACGGCGGCAAGGTCTTTCGTTTCGTTCTTGATAGCGAAATTGCCACGAAGCAGAAGTTCACCCAACTTTTGAAGAATCAGAACTGGCAAGCGCTTGCACCTGCGACGACGGCATCGATCACGCCCGATGTCGCTCCGAAGTCTGACCGGCATTCCGATTTTGTGATTGCCGTGGATGCGGGCCACGGCGGAATCGATGCCGGTGCCAAAGGTGGTGTCAGTGGGACTGACGAAAAGGTGATCACGCTCACCTTCGCTAAACAGCTGATGGAGCGTCTCAACAAAACCCCCGGTATCAAGGCATTTCTGACGCGGGATGACGATACCTTCCTGGCCCTGTCGGAGCGCGTAACGCTTGCGCGGCAGCAGAATGCCAACCTTTTCATCTCTGTTCATGCAGACACCTTGAAGCAAAAAGGTATTCGCGGCGCGACCGTCTATACGATTTCCGACCGGGCATCCGACCGAATGGCGCAAGACCTTGCAGAGCGTGAAAATCTGTCCGACCAGATCGCCGGTGTCGCAGCCCAGCATGAGCAGCCGGAAGTGGCGGATATTCTGCTCGACCTCACGCGCCGCGAAACGCAGGCATTTTCAGTCACATTGGCCGAAAATATCGTTCGCTCTTTCGAGGGGCAGGTCGGCTTGATCAACAATCCGCACCGCTATGCGGGTTTTCAGGTCCTGCGCGCTCATGACGTGCCATCGGTTCTTTTGGAGCTGGGCTTTCTATCCAACCCGGACGACGAAAAGCTTTTGCTGGACGAGCAATGGCGTGCGAAGGTTGCCGAAACGCTAGCGACAGCTGTGACGCGGTATAGGGCACAGGCCTTGGCCAATGGCGGCTGATTTAGAGCGTCAGACCAGACTGTGACATCTGAGCGACCCCGGGCTAAAACATCTCGATCGTGTTGGCTCTAGCGCCGATAATTGGGCGTGAGCCCTATTTTACTCACATTCAAGCCGTTACTCAAACACTGGATTCGATGGCGATGTTCTGGTCTTTTCATCTGCGAAGAAAGGCAGCTCGCGATAACATCTCTGAAAATGCCGCTACGGGCGCTTGTCATTGATGAAGCGGTGTGCAAAACGGCACACTATATGCAAAGATGCGCTTATAACTGTGAGCGCAGCCAGTTACGATTCGAAGTATCGGTAGCCTAATATGATCAGACTTATTGGATATTTCTTCGGCTTGGCCAGCATGCTGTTCCTTGTGGCAGCTGGTGGTGTTGCCATCTATTTGGTGACCATCACGAAGGATCTTCCCGATTACGCGGTTCTGAGCAGTTACGAGCCGCCGGTGACGACGCGCATTCATGCGGGTAACGGCGCATTGATGGCGGAATATGCGAAGCAACGGCGCCTGTTTTTGCCGATCCAGGCGGTTCCTGACCGTGTGAAGGCCGCTTTCCTTTCCGCCGAAGACAAGAACTTCTATCAGCATCCCGGTATTGACGTGACAGGCTTTGCGCGTGCAGCCGTCGCCTTTTTGACAGGTGGCCCGACCCAGGGTGGCTCCACGATCACCCAGCAGGTGGCGAAAAACTTTCTTCTGACCAATGAACAGACAATGGAGCGCAAGGCCAAGGAAGCGGTTCTTTCGTTCCGCATCGAGCAAGCCTATAGCAAGGACAAGATCCTCGAACTGTATCTCAACGAGATTTTCTTCGGCCTCAACTCCTATGGTATCGCCAGCGCTGCACTGACCTATTTCAATAAATCCGTCACCGAGCTGACAATTGCCGAAACGGCGTATCTGGCGGCCCTTCCCAAAGGTCCAGCGAATTATCACCCATTGCGCCGCGAAAAGGCAGCGTTGGAGCGCCGCAACTGGGTCATCGACCGCATGGCGGAAAATGGTTACATTACGCAGGCCGATGCGGCAGACGCCAAGACACAGCCACTGGGCGTCAACATCCGCACCGGTGGAGCCCGTCTTGCAGCATCCGATTATTTCTCTGAGGAAGCTCGCCGGCAGATCGTTGAAAAATATGGCGAAAAGGCACTCCTGGAAGGCGGCCTTTCCGTTCGCACCTCGTTCGATCCGGACATTCAGATGGAAGCCCGCAAGGCGCTTCAGGATGGTCTGCTGGATTATGACGAACGCCGTGGTTTTCACGGTGCCGTTGATCAGGTCGACGCATCGGGGGACTGGGTTGCAGCGCTGTTGAAGCTCAGACCTCTGCGTGACGTGCCGGAATGGAAGATGGCCGTCGTCCTGTCTGCCACCGCTGACGGTGTGGATATCGGGCTTCGCCCGGATGGCGATACGGAAAATCCCGACCTTCGCAGCCGTGGCCGCATCAAGCCTGAAAATATGAAATGGGCCTACCGCGATGCCAAGGGCCAGCGCGCGACCGCCAAATCGCCCGCAACCGTGTTGAAGACCGGTGACGTCGTTTATGTCGAGCCTTTGGCCGACAAGGGGGACGACTACCGTCTGCGCCAGCCACCGAAGGTTCAGGGCGGCATGGTGGTGATGGACCCGCATACCGGTCGAGTGTTGGCCATGGTCGGCGGTTTCTCCTACGGACAGTCCGAGTTCAACAGAGCGACGCAGGCCATGCGCCAGCCGGGATCGTCCTTCAAGCCGTTCATTTATGCAGCCGCTCTGGATAACGGCTACACGCCTGCATCCGTCGTCATGGATGCGCCCATCGAGGTAGTGTCGGGTGGTCAGGTCTGGCGACCTCAGAACTACGGCGGTGAATCTGCCGGCCCGTCCACCCTGCGTCTCGGCATTGAAAAGTCTCGAAACCTCATGACTGTGCGTCTTGCTCAGGACATGGGTATGAACCTTGTGGCTGAATATGCGGAGCGTTTCGGCATTTACGACAAGATGCCGCCTCTGCTCGCCATGTCGCTCGGTTCCGGTGAAACGACGGTCATGCGCATGGTGTCTGCCTATTCGGTGATTGCGAATGGCGGCAAGCAGATCAATCCCACCGTGATCGACCGCATTCAGGACCGTTACGGCAAAACGATTTTCCGTCATGAAGACCGTGGCTGCGATGGCTGCAATGCCTCGAGCTGGCAGAATCAGGAAGAGCCGACCATTGTCGACAAGCGTGAGCAGGTTCTGGATCCTATGACCGCGTATCAGACGACATCAATGCTCGAAGGTGTCGTGCAGCGCGGGACTGCCGCAGGAAAGATAAAGGTCGATCTTCCGGTTGCTGGCAAGACCGGAACGACGAACGACGAAAAAGACGCTTGGTTCGTGGGTTACACGCCTGATCTTGTTGCTGGTCTCTATATTGGGTTCGATAGTCCGGCACCGCTTGGCCGTGGCGGCACCGGTGGCTCTCTGGCAGCGCCGATCTTCGGTGAGTTCATTGCGCAGGCCGTCAAGCATTTGCCGCAGAGCAAGTTCATTGTTCCGAACGGCATGCAGTTCGTGGCCGTTAACCGCAAGACCGGCATGGCTGCCAACGAAGGCGAACCTGACACCATTATGGAGGCCTTCAAGCCAGGCACGGGTCCTGCCAGCAGCTTCTCCGTCATCGGTATGGAAGGCACCATGTCGCAGGAGGATATCCTGCGTGCCTCACCTCAGGCCCAGCAGGCCATCACCGGCGGCGGCGGCGGCCTTTATTGATCCCACTGGTTGAAAGGCGAGGGGCGCGGTCTTTACATCCGCGCCCCTCGCCTTTATTCAGCCACCCAGTTTTAATGCCAATCTCCATGAAAGCGAAGTATCTGCGAAATGCGCAATGAGATCGTGAACATCGTCGACGAAATCAAGCAGGCCATAAGCCTGCTGAGGAGGCATCTTTGACTGGGACCAGGCGATAAGACGGCTGGACTGGTTGAACAACAAGGCAGAGGATCCCAACCTCTGGAATGACGCCACCGAGGCGCAGAAGCTGATGCGCGAGCGCCAGCAGTTGGACGAATCCATAAATGGTGTGAAACTGCTCGAGCAGCAGGTTAACGATAATATCGAGTTGATCGAGATGGGGGAGGCTGAAGGCGATGCTGACATCGTCAAGGAAGCCGAAGACGCGCTGAAGGTGCTGAGGAGCGAAGCGAACCGCCGTCAGGTGGAAGCGATGCTGTCAGGCGAAGCTGATAGCAACGATACCTATGTCGAAGTGCATTCCGGCGCCGGTGGTACAGAAAGTCAGGACTGGGCCAACATGCTGTTACGCATGTACACCCGTTGGGCGGAACGCCAAGGGTTCAAGGTCGAGATTCTCGAAATTCACGATGGCGAAGAGGCGGGTATCAAATCCGCGACCATTCTGGTCAAGGGTCACAATGCCTTTGGTTGGATGAAGACGGAATCGGGCGTTCATCGTCTCGTTCGTATCTCGCCCTATGACAGCAATGCGCGCCGTCACACATCGTTTTCTTCCATCTGGGTCTATCCGGTGGTCGATGATTCGATCCAGATCGACATCAATGAGAGCGACTGCCGCATCGATACATATCGCTCTTCGGGTGCCGGCGGACAGCACGTCAACACGACCGATTCCGCTGTGCGCATCACGCATATTCCAAGCGGAATCGCAGTTGCCTGCCAGCAGGAGCGCTCCCAGCACAAGAACCGCGCCAAGGCGTGGGAAATGTTGCGCTCGCGTCTCTACGAAGCAGAACTGATGAAGCGTGAAGCGGCGGCGAACGCTCAGGCAGCCTCGAAGTCCGACATCGGCTGGGGTCATCAAATCCGCTCTTACGTGTTGCAGCCATACCAGTTGGTCAAGGATTTGCGCACCGGCGTCGAAAGTACCGCGCCGAGCAACGTTCTTGATGGTGAACTGAACGAGTTCATGGAGGCGGCCCTTGCCCATCGCATCAGCGGCGGTGCGGATGTCGATGTCGCCGATATCGACTGAATGGGTTGATCGATTGGCAGCCAAGTTTCCGGCCTCTCGCGATGAACTTTGCGGGGGGCTTTTTTAATTGGGGGTGAGCATGAAGCAGGTTCTTTATATCGTTGACGTGCAGCCAAGCTTCCATCCGCCTGCAGACTTCGTACAAGACATAAGGAACCTCGCCCAGCAATTGCCAAGTGTGGCGAGCGTCGAGCGGCACAATGAAAGCATAACACCCTTCGAACGTCAGCTCGGTTGGGCTCCCGGAGTATCGGATGATTCTCTGGTTGACGCGGATCGCATCTTTATCAAGCACGGTTACGCGCCACCGTTGGAAGCCGTTGACTATCTCCTGTCTTTGGACGTGGATCGCGTGCTGGTTTGCGGAATTCAGGCCGATACCTGCGTTCTGGCGGCGGGGTTCAGCTTCTTCGATGCCGGATTGCATCCGACGCTTCTTCCTTGGCTCACGATTGGCTCCAGCCTCGACAGATCCGGCGCGCTGGGCGCAAGGCTATGGAAGCATCATTTTGGTGCGGTTCTGAACGATCCAGAAGACGTGTTCGTCTAGAGCGCTTCCATTGAACAAGGACGTGCTCTAATTGGAGGCTTTCTCGATCTTCATATCACCGAGTTCGTCGATGAGCACGGTCCATGCATCCGCATCTTTCTGAGCAGGATCGGTCTTGAGATGGACAGTAACGAACAGGCCGGGGACGTCAGATGCGCCGGTGGAGCTTTCGGGTCTGATATCGGTCACATAGACTTTCATCTGCGTGAATTCTTCGAGTTCGACGGTTTCAACAAGGTTCGGACCATTGGCCGTGTAAGCGATCTGCTGAAGATAAATTTTCGCCGTACCATCGTCCTGGCGCATGGCGATGACCTTGTAATATCCGCGCGTTGGCTCCTCAGCCGGCTTGGTTTGAGCAGGCGCATCACCCGGTTTGACATCGAGTTGAGCTGTTTTTTCCCACATCCCGCTGCTGGTCACGAAGATGGTAGAAGCGGGCAGGGCGCTGATATCGGCCGTCTGCGCTGACGCACAGGTGAGACTTGCGGCGAGAAATGTTGTCGTGAGAAATGTTTTGATCATCTTGGTTTTCATCAATTCGTGAATTGTTCTGCAAGCACTCTGTCGGACCACGAACGATCCGGGTCCGACAGGATTTTCGCGGTTCTATCCTGAGATTGGGCAATGCGAACCGATTGCACCGATTTGACCTCAATGTGGTCGGCGACCGCGTTGACGGGGCGTTTTTCGCCCTCCAACACGTGGACTTCGACGGTTACCTTGTTTGGCAGGAGGGCTCCACGCCAGCGCCGCGGGCGAAATGCACTGACTGGCGTCAGCGCCAGCAGTGGTGACTCCAAGGGCAGAATCGGACCATGAGCAGAAAAGTTATAAGCGGTGGATCCGGCAGGTGTGGCGACCATCATGCCATCGCAAACCAGTTCTTCCAGCCGCGTTTTACCATCGACGTCCACCCTCAACTTTGCGGCCTGGTGTGATTGACGAAACAGGCTGACCTCGTTCATCGCCAACGCCGAAAACTCGTGACCACTGGCATCGATTGTCGTCATTCGCAGCGGATGAAAGTCGTTGCCGGTCGCGACCGCGATCCGATCTTGCAAACCTTCCAAGCGGTAGTCGTTCATGAGAAAGCCGATAGAGCCCCGGTTCATGCCGTAGATACGCTTGCCGGAGTTCATCGTTTCGTTCAGCACCTGCAACATGAAGCCATCGCCACCAAGGGCAACGATGACATCAGCTTCATCGTAGGTGGCGTTGCCATAGTGCTCTACGAGTTCATCTCGCGCTGATTGCGCATTGTCTGTGGTCGACGCCAGGAAACACAACTTCTGACTTGAACGCGACATGCCGTCACCCCTGTTACCGGCCTTTGGTACATGAAGACACGGTGGGAGGACAAGCGCTTTAAAATTGCCGTGTGTTGGCAGCCAACTCAAGTGCCTCTCGTCATGACCAAAGTCCACAGCTTCTTGTCCGTGCATCATCAACCGGGGTTGCGGATGCGTGTGAGGTCGGGCAGTTTGCGCAGACGGACACGGTTGTGGAAGGTGTGGGGCGTGGCGATAAGTTACAGTATCTACGATGTTTTCACGCGCGATAAACTGGCGGGCAACCCACTGGCCGTGATGTTCAGTGCCGACGGTTTGGACGATATCACCATGCAGTCCATCGCCCGCGAAATGAATCTGTCGGAAACTGTCTTTGTCGAACAATCAGCAAACCCTGCCTATGCCGCGTCTCTGCGGATTTTTACACCCGCTCAGGAATTGCCGTTCGCCGGTCACCCGACGGTCGGTGCCGCCATCGCCATTGCCGAACACAATCATCCGGAAGGCGATACGGATATGGTGGCTATGCTGCAAGAGAAGGTCGGACCAGTACGCTGTGCCATCCGCGTTCGCCGGGGTGAACCCAGCTTTGCTGAATTTGATCTCCCCAGAAAATCTTCCCGTGTGACGTTACCGTTGGATATCGCACAGCTTGCGGATGCCATCAGCCTTGCGGAATCTCAGATCGGTTTCGAAAACCATGGGCCTTCGCTGTGGACCGCCGGGGTGCCTTTTGTCATGATACCCGCGCTTAATCTTGCTGCAATGGAAGAGGTTGATTTCGATCCGACCTTGTGGCTGAAACTGGCGCCTCTTGTCGAGGGGCGCTTGGCATCGGCCTATCTTTATTGTCGTGGGGGCATCAATCACGCGGCGAAGTTTCACACGCGGATGTTTTCGCCCAGCATGGGCATTGCGGAAGATCCTGCAACAGGTTCTGCCGCTGCTGCATTCTCTGGCGTAATTCACCATTTCGATGATCTTGCGGATGGGCATTACCCGATCCTGATTGAGCAAGGCGTTGAAATGGGTCGACCTTCACATATTCACTTGACGATGGATGTGAAGGCAAAAGAGATTTCACGGGCACGGATCGGCGGTCACGCCGTGCGTGTGGCAACTGGTATCTTCGATATTTGACGTTTCTGTCCGAGAGCTAAGCGTCGCCGCATTGACCAGGTAACGAGCTCGTGACAGCGTTGTTAACAACTTTTGTCAGAAAATATTAACCTTTGCGCTTTGAGCGAGGAACTAAACTGCTGTCCTTCCGTTTATTCACGCGAAGGAGACGTGACATGAAGTCGCAAAACAGTTCCGATACCCGTCGTACTTTAGAGGCTGCCAATTGTACATCGGCCTCGCAATACAAGCCTTTGATCGTCCCCCTCAGAGGCACGTACGTAGCGATGATATTCCGCCGCTCGCTTAAAAGTAGACTTGAAATGACAAAAAGCTAGTTTGAAAAGCGGTTATTGGTACGAAAATCCTAACCAGGCATTTGAAATTTAAGTTCAATCGATCAACGAAGGGAGAATGACATGAAGACAGCTCTCATCATTACGGCCCTCATTGGCCTTTCTGCCCCGGCAGCATTTGCGGACGGCATCGTTCGCCAAAACATCACTTCCACGATCCCTGTGGATCGCGAATTCAAGACAGCCAGCATCACCCCGCCAACGGATGTTGCTCAGAAGCCAGTTGTCATTTTGAAAAAGACGAACCGTCTTCCCGGTCTGACGGAAACGGCGACCGCGTCACCACAGTCAGCCTTAGCACGTATGCAATAAAGAAACCCATGGACAGTCTCATTTCAGGAAATCCCGTGCGCGAAACAGCCCATGGGATTTTTTGCTGGTGGTTGCACACTTTCGATGTGCGCCGGAAGACAAGCAAGACCACAACACTCGCCACAGTTTGTAATAACAAGCGTTAAGACCTTCGATTTTCCAGACGCACCTTGTCGAAAAAATTAGCTATCAAGGCGCAGTGACAATTGGCGCCCACCGTTTTTCTTCAAGATATAAAGGGGCTTCACTGTGAGCACCTCAGTGCGACGCTGAAACTCGCGCCGACGCTCCAGCGCGCGTTCGCGAAGGCTGCGCGACTGGGCAACAAGCGATAAAGCGTTTTCAATGGTTTTGTCTGTTGTTGTCATTGCTACAACTCCATTTGTTCACTTTATGTTCCGTTATTTGATTCGTTTTGTCAAGCGTCTTGGATCGGTTGGATTTTAAAGGATGGATTTTGAGCTGAGGAGATCGAAGCACTGGCGAGGCTTAGGTCGCCATTTTAAGCCGGGCAGGGACACAAGCACCGTTTGCTAAAGCCCTGGAATCAAAAACGGCGCAATAAGCGCCGTTTTTGTTTACCTGTCGCTCGGTCGATCTGCTTCCGTGGGAGGTCGGTCGGCAGATGACGTTTTACGCTGATTAGCGGAACGAACGGGAAGCAACGTTGCGAATGTCGTAACGTGTCAGGCCGATGTCGCTCAGAGCCTGGCTGGAAAGGCTGCCAAGTTCATTCATTGTACGACGATAGCTGATCCAGTTCTTGGCGATGCGGATAGGGTTCATGGTGTTTTCCTCAGTCTTGCTTTTGTTTGATCTTTGAAACTTGGTCTCAGAGGCTCAGTCATCTGCGCTCTCTGCTGTTGATCTGTATATACATATGCAGGACAAGGATGTGCAGTGCAGATTTTAGGCGACTGCCATGCAATTGTGCAATGTGTCGACTATTTTTGCATCCAATTTTGCTAGATGTGCATTTTTTAGGCGCAATGAGACCGCCGTGTGAATGGCGACCAAATTGTCTGAAAAACCAGCACAGAAAACGAAAAAAGGTCCTGAGCCGAAGCTCAAGACCTTTTCATATTCGTAGTTCGACGGAAAAGACCGCTTGAACTCAGATTAGATGCCGACTGCAGTACGTGCTACGCGGCGGATGTCGCTACGGCCGATGCCGAGGTCGCTGAGTTCGCGGTCGCTCATGCGGCCAAGTTCAGTGATGGTCTGACGATACTTGCGCCAGTTGTTCAGCGAGCGAGTGATGTTCATGGTCGTGTCCTTCGTTCTATCTTTGGCGCCGCTTGGGTCGGCGATTAACTCATTTCCTGACGCTGAATATAATCGGTTTAATGAGAACAAAAAACAGACAATGAAGTATGCCACCTATGCATCTGACGCAAAGCTCATTGAGATTCGGCGTCTAGTATGTTAACAAATGCATAATTTAAGGGCGTTTTCGTCACCAATCCGGTTATGGAATGCCTCATGCGCGTATTTTTGACCGTTGCAATCAGATTGAGCGCCGGAACCATGGGGTAGGGAGCATCGTCGGTGTTGAGAGGGCAGTCTCCACATTAAGGCTGAGAACTCACCACGGTTTGCGCCGATGTTGGCACAAATAGAGACGTAAAACCGTCATTTTTCCTTTGCGCTCCAGAAAACGGGTGATATAGAGACGCGCGCTCCGGAAGGCCTCGTGTGCCAGATGTTGTTTATGCAGGATTCAAGAGCGCGGGTATGGCGGAATTGGTAGACGCACCAGATTTAGGTTCTGGCGACGAGAGTTGTGGGGGTTCGAGTCCCTCTACCCGCACCAAATGAATCGCCGGGAAGATTGCGCGTTGCACATGCTTCGTCGCTTCTCTGGCTCAAGCGCAGTTTTTGCTCCGCAAAATGCTTGTGCATGCAGTTTATATAGCTACGGCCGGTGAATTTAGGTTCCGGCGCTGTGCTCGAACGTAAACCAACGGCTGTCTGAGCACCGCCGCCATGATGTGAAGGTATGAAAATGCAGGTTATCGAAACGCTCGCTGAAGGGCTGAAGCGCGAAATCAAGGTCGTCATTCCGGCCGCCGATATGAAGTCTCGCCTCGACGAGCGCCTTGCCGATGCCAAGGACAAAGTCCGTATCAACGGTTTCCGCCCAGGCAAGGTGCCATTGACACATCTCAAGAAGATGTACGGCAAATCGATCATGGCTGACCTCGTCAACGAACTGGTTCGTGACAAGCCATCCGAAATCATTTCCGGCCGTGGCGAAAAGTCTGCAACGCAGCCTTCTATCTCCATGACCGAAGATCAGGACGAAGCGGAGAAGATTCTGGCCGCTGAAAGCGATCTGGAATTCACGCTCGCTTATGAAGTGATTCCCGCGATCGAACTGAAGTCCAACGACGGCATCAAGGTGATTCGCGAAGTCGTTGAAGTGACCGAAGATGAAATCAACGAACAGATTCTCAAGATCGCCGAAAGCGCACGCACTTACGAGACCAAGAAGGGCAAGGCCGCTGAAGGCGACCGCGTCACGATGAATTATCTCGGCAAGGTCGATGGCGAAGCTTTCGATGGCGGCGCGGCTGACGATGCAGAGCTCGTGATCGGCTCCAACCGCTTCATTCCTGGTTTCGAAGATCAGCTCGTCGGCGTCAAGGCTGGTGATGAGAAGGCGATTACCGTTACCTTCCCGACTGAATATCCAGCAGCAAATCTTGCTGGCAAGGAAGCCGTGTTTGACATTACCGTCAAGGACGTTGCGTCTGCTGCCGACGTTGAAATCAATGACGATCTGGCAACCAAGCTCGGTCTCGATTCGGCGGAAAAGCTGAAAGAGGTCGTTCGCGGTCAGATCGAAAGCCAGTACAGCAATGTAACACGCCAGAAGGTCAAGCGTCAGATTCTCGATCAGCTGGACGAAGTCTACCAGTTCGAAACACCGGTTGGTCTCGTTGATGCCGAGTTTGAAAATATCTGGCGCCAGATCAACACCGATCTCGCGCAGTCCGGCAAAACTTTTGCTGACGAAGACACGACGGAAGAAGAAGCTCGCGAAGAGTATCGCAAGCTGGCTGAGCGTCGTGTTCGTCTGGGCCTCGTCCTCTCCGAAATCGGTGAAAAGGCAGGCGTAGAAGTCACCGAAGAAGAAATGCAGCGCGCACTGTTTGCGCAGCTTCAGCAGTTCCCAGGTCAGCAGAAGGAAATCCTTGATTTCTTCCGCAACACGCCTGGCGCTTCCGCTTCGCTCCGTGCGCCGATCTTCGAAGAGAAGGTCATCGACAAGCTGCTCGAGGAAGTCTCGGTTACGGACAAGACCGTAACAAAGGAAGAGCTGCTGGCTGACGACGCCGAAGACGGCGACAAGGCTGAAAAGAAGCCTGCGAAGAAGAAGGCTGCTGCCAAGGCCGACGCTGCTGAAGGTGAAGACGCTGCTCCGAAGAAGAAGGCGCCTGCCAAGAAGAAGGCTGCTGAAGGCGACGCCGAGTAAACTCTTCTTTCATGATTTTTTCGAAAGGCCGCTGTATCGACAGCGGCCTTTTGCATGTTTGGACACCGTTAACCTCTGTAACGTTTCGATCACATTGCAGCGCACAATGGCTTTTGTGCCATTTCCAACCTTGTTCATCTGCCGTTCATCTGGCAATCTTGGCTCATCGATTTGCGGTGTATCGCACACAAGCAAGTCCGCTGCGCAACGCGCGGCCCGGCAGTTTGCCCCAGTTTCAACTCTACATCTGGCGTCACCGCATGCGGTTGTTATGCCCGGTGATAACCTGCGCGCCTGATAGCGTTATCTGCAATTCTAAACGGCCGATCCTGCATGGGATCGTCGTCGAAGGCCCAACAAGGCGCACCATTTCTCCCAAGGATGGTGCGCTTTACGAAAGCTTGAGGAAGAGACATGACTTTGAATATGAAACACTGCGTCCTCATCGGCGCTGTTGCCGTCGGCTTGTCTTCTGGACTTGTGCATGCTCAGGAACGCGGGCTGATTTGGGCTCCGACAAAGAACTCCGATACGTCCTATTCGGCTCGGATCGGTGCGAAGCTGCCTACCGAGACACCCATTCGTGGTGGTCTGGAGATGGGCATGAATGCGTCAGATGGCGGAGCCCTGGTCGAGACGCCGGTAAAGTTCTGGGGCACCGTGACGCTTTTGTCCTCCAATCTGCCGGGTGCGAAGGTTGCAGGCGATATTGGCGTGCTGATGAATGCACTGACGGGTTCAAGTGCGTGGACGATGACGACATCGCAGAAACGTATTGCCACACCGGAGTTCGACCTGGAATCCAACCGCAACATGACCGTGCGCTATGATGGCACGGCGCAGCAGTGGAGCGGGCTTGATGTCTCGCAATCGCTGCGGCTGACGCGGTCCGCTACCGGGACGGCATTTGTACTGACGGGTGCCAGCCGCGACACGTTCGATGATTTCACGTCGACTGTCGGGCTGGAACAGAAGCTTGGTGAGAACCTCACCGTCTCGGGCAATCTCAATCAGGGGTATGAGGATCGCTTTCGGCCGTCGGTCAGCGCCCGCTACAACATCCGTTGGTAGGGGCGCTGAAAAGGTCGTTCAAACGGCCTCGTTTTTCTTGATGTCACCCATCCGGTTCCAGGCATCGAGACCGGCAATTTTGTAGGCTTCGGCGAGGGTCGGATAGTTGAAGGTATTTTCAACGAAATATTCAACGGTTCCTTTGAGGTTGAGGACCGCCTGTCCGATGTGGACGAGTTCTGTCGCACCTTCGCCGACGATGTGCACGCCCAGAAGGCGGCGTGTCTTCAGCGAGAAAATCAGCTTGAGTAGCCCGGTATCGAGCCCCATGATGTGGCCGCGCGATGTTTCGCGGAAACGCGCTATGCCGCATTCGTAGGCGATGCCACGTTCCTTCATTTCTTCTTCGGTCAGGCCGCACGTCGAGATTTCCGGTACGGCGTAAATGCCGTAAGGAAAGTATTTCTGTGGCTCCATACCGATGGCACCGACGGCCACACGCGCTGCAATGCGGCCCTGTTCCATGGAGGTTGAGGCGAGGCTCGGAAAGCCGATGACATCGCCCGCTGCAAAGATGCCGGGAACCGATGTCTCGAAGGTTTCCGGGTTGACGGAGAGGCGGCCACGGTTGTCGGCGCTGAGGCCCGCTGCGGCGAGATTGAGCGTATCGGTCGCGCCCATGCGGCCAGCGGCAAACAGCACCATTTCCGTCGTCAGCGTGCGTCCACAGTCCAGCGTCAGCATGACCTTGCCTTCCGGCGTATGCTCCACCTTGTCAGCTTTCTGTCCCAAAAGCAGTTTCATGTTGCGGTCACGCAGCTGGTAGGTGAAATCCTCCACGATTTCCTTGTCGATGAAATCCAGCATGGTCGGCTTCGGGTCTATGATGGTGACAGCAGTATCCAGCGCGCTGAAGATTGTGGCATATTCAATGCCGATAACACCTGCGCCAATGACAACCATGGAGCGTGGCAGCTTCTGCAGCTCCAGGATTTCGTCGCTGTCGATGACTGTCTTGCCATTGAACGGCATGTAATCCGGACGGAAGGGACGCGTACCCACGGCGAGCAAGATGCTCTTGCCCTTGACCAGAACGACCTCCCCATCGTCTTTCGAGATTTCCATCGTGTCTGATGTAACAAAGGCTGCATTGCCGCGAATGTGGGTCACGCGGTTGCGCGCAAACTGGTGTTCCAGTACCTCGACCTCGTGGTCGAGCGTGATCATCAGGCGGCGACGGAGGTCTTCTGCACTGATCTGCTGCTTGACCCTGTAGGAACGGCCGTAGAACCCGCGCTCGCGCCAGCCTGAAAGATTAAGCGCCGTCTCGCGCATGGTCTTGGACGGGATGGTGCCTGTGTGAACCGAGACGCCACCGACGCGGCTTCCTTTTTCGATGACCAGAACTGTTTTATCCAGCTTTGCAGCCTGGATGGCAGCACGTCGACCTGCGGGACCGCTACCGACAACAATAAGATCATATTGGTTCATGAAGAAAACCCCGGGACAGAAATTCGATGGCCGGACTGAATGTTTCCAGCGCGGAGGCGTCGCTACTCGGAAAAGCCTGATGCCATCCTGATACGGAACTGATTCCCGCGTCGCCGCACCAAGAGTGCAATGCAACAAATGCCCGCGTCAATCTGTAGCGGAAGAATCTGACGGATTCGTAACCAAGGCAGAAAAAGGCGCAGGAAGCGATCAATTTGCTAGCCGACTGTTGCGGGCGTACCAGTTATGGGGTGTTGCTACCGCTTTGGCGATGCGTGTGAAGCTTGGTAATCTCTTCACGAAGCAGGGCTAGTTCCGCCAGAACCTTCCCGTCGATCTTGTCATGCAGCGACAAGACCTCCAATTCGGCCTTGAGATTGACCTCATAGTCTTTGGCCGCTTCAAACCGGTCTCGGGTGCCCTGCCGGTTCTGCGACATCATGATAATGGGGGCCTGAATGGCGGCCAGCATGGACAGGATGAGGTTGAGAAAAACGAACGGGTAGGGGTCGAACGCTTTCGTCGTCAGCACCACCGTGTTGATGATGGTCCAGACGACCAGAAAGACCATGAAGCTGATGATGAAAGCCCAGGACCCCCCGATCCGCGCTATGCCGTCTGCCAGCCTCTCCCCGACAGTGGAACTTTCCGAGAAAGCGACGTTTGTATCCGTCGATATGAGTTGACGCTGGTGCGCAACATCGAGAATACGCCGTTCCACCTCACCGATATGTCTTGAGGAACGCTTGAAATGAGAGGAAATGTAATCAGGGAAAGCGGGCATTGGGGTCTCCGGCTAAGCTCGGAACGGCAGGGAAATGAAGAGTTCCGGCGCCTTTGACGAGATAAACCCGGGCACGGGCGATTTCAAATGAATTCGATTGCGGTTTCATGGCAGATCGCGACGATGACACGGTTCGGGACGGGATGTATGGTATTGCGAGAGAGTCCACCGGCCTGCGTTGCGCGATCCGGTAAGCCACGTTAAGTGAGAAGCATGAGCCAGATACACACAACTCCCAACGTCTTGAGAATTGCCGTCGGGCAGTTCAATCCCACTGTCGGCGATGTCTCGGGCAACCTTGCCCTGGCGCGCCAAGCGCGTGCCGATGCAGCCTCCCAAGGCGCCGATTTGCTGCTTCTCAGCGAGTTGTTCATTTCCGGTTATCCGCCGGAGGATCTGGTTCTCAAGCCCGCATTTCTGCATGCCTGCCTTAAGGCGGTCGAAGAGCTCGCGATAGAGACTGCCGATGGCGGGCCGGGCGTCATCATCGGTTTTCCCCGGCAGGGTGAGACCGGGCGTCACAACGCGGTGGCGCTGCTCGACGGCGGCAAAATCGTTGCGTTGCGCGACAAGGTTGATTTGCCGAACTATGGCGAATTCGATGAAAAGCGCGTTTTTTCCGAAGGCTCGATTTCCGGCCCCTATAATTTCCGGGGTGTGCGGATCGGTATAGCCATCTGTGAGGAAATCTGGAACGATCTGGGTGTGTGCGAGACTTTGGCCGAAAGCGGCGCTGAAATTCTATTGGTGCCGAATGGCTCCCCCTATTATCGCGGCAAGGTGGATGTCCGCCATCAGGTGGCATTGCGCCAGGTTATCGAAAGCGGACTGCCGCTCGTCTTCGCCAATCAGGTCGGCGGGCAGGACGAGCTTGTGTTCGATGGCGCAAGCTTTGCATTCAACGCAGACAAGACACTGGCTTTTCAGATGAGCCAGTTCGAAGCCACGCTTGCCGTCACGGATTGGAAGCGCACCGACAAAGGCTGGCATTGCGGCGAAGGACCGTTTTCGCAAATACCAGAAGGCGAAGAGGCTGATTACCGCGCCTGCATGCTGGGCTTCCGCGACTACGTCAACAAGAACGGCTTCAAAAGTGTGGTGCTGGGCCTTTCGGGCGGGATCGACTCGGCCATCTGTGCTGCAATTGCTGTGGATGCGCTGGGTGAGGAGCGGGTGCGCTGCATCATGCTGCCCTATCGCTACACGTCCGAGGACTCGTTCAAGGATGCTGCGGATTGTGCCAAGGCCCTTGGGTGCCGCTACGATATCGTGCCGATCGCCGATCCCGTCGATGGCTTCCTATCGTCGCTTGCCGAACTGTTCGAAGGCACGGAGGAGGGTATCACCGAGGAAAACCTGCAAAGCCGCGCGCGTGGCACCATCCTCATGGCCGTCTCCAACAAGTTCGGCTCCATGGTCGTGACGACGGGCAACAAGTCCGAGATGTCGGTGGGTTACGCCACGCTGTACGGCGACATGAACGGTGGCTTCAATCCGATCAAAGACCTCTACAAGATGCAGGTTTACGCAATCTCCGCCTGGCGAAACAGCCACGTGCCGCCGACGGCGCTTGGGCCATCCGGTAACGTCATTCCGGCCAACATCATCTCCAAGGCGCCATCGGCCGAGTTGCGCCCGAACCAGACCGATCAGGATTCGCTGCCGCCGTATCCGGTGCTGGATGATATTCTGGAATGCCTCGTGGAGTTGGAGATGTCGGTGGACGATATCGTCGCCCGCGGCCATGACATCGCCACCGTGCATCGTATCGAGCATCTGCTATATCTGGCCGAGTACAAACGCCGCCAATCCGCACCCGGTGTGAAGATCACAAAAAAGAACTTCGGCCGTGACCGCCGCTATCCGATCACCAACCGCTTCAGGGATCGGTAGTCCGATGGACAAACTGCGCAGTTCCGTTGAAATCTTCAACATTCGGACCCTTGAGAACCGGGTTGTCTGGCAGACGCCGGAGCTGTTTGAGGCGCCGAACTGGTCGCCGGATGGGACGTATCTTCTGCTGAACAGCGAGGGTTTGCTGTATCGTCTGTCACTGGATGGTGATGCGACTGTTGAAAAGGTCGATACCGGCTTTGCGAGCGCGTGCAACAATGACCATGGCATTTCGCCGGATGGCGCGTTCTATGCCGTTTCCGACAAGGTGGAATTCGGCAAAAGCGCCATCTATCTCATGCCATCTGCAGGCGGAACGCCGAAGCTGATGACCCGTAACCTGCCATCCTACTGGCATGGATGGGCGCCTGATGGCAAAAGTTTCGCCTATTGCGGCATTCGTGATGAGGTTTTCGATATTTATTCGATGGATATCGAAAGCGGCATCGAGACGCGTCTGACCCATGGCGAGGGGCGCAACGACGGGCCGGATTACTCAGCAGATGGGCAATGGATTTATTTCAATTCCAGCCGAACGGGTCGCATGCAGATTTGGCGGGTCCGGGTGGATGGTGGCGATGTCGAGCGCATCACCGACAGCGAATTTGGCGACTGGTTTCCTCATCCGTCACCCCGTGGTGATAAAGTGGTGTTCATTTCCTATGATGGCAGCGTCTTCGACCATCCGCGTGATCTCGATGTGCGTGTGCGATTGATGGATATGGATGGGGGCAGTGTGGAAACATTGTTTGAGCTGTTTGGCGGGCAGGGGACAATGAATTCGCCCAACTGGTCACCGGATGGTGATGAGTTCGCCTATGTCCGTTACATCCCGGCTTAAAAAGATAGCCTCAAACAAAAAGCCCGACCCAGATTTTACTCGGGGGTCGGGCTCGTAACATCTTAAATCGCCTCGATTAAAAGACTGCGAGATACTTCAACATCGAGATAATACCGATGATGATGACGATAACCTGTGCGATCTGCTTTGCGCTACCGCCGATTGGCAGGCGGTTGATCAGCCACAGAATGAGTACGATGACCAGAAATGTGATCAGAATGCTAACGAGTGTCCCTGTAACCATGTGTCCCAGCTCCTATTTTCCGTAAATCCGTAACGGTCGATCACCGTTCCGTGAGTAAAAGTCTTGGCGCGGATTTTGGTTCCATTGTGCAAAATGTAATTTCTGAAAATTCGAATGTAGGGACATTGGGTTGAGTGAGATCAGAGTGAAGACGCGGCAGACAGGAGCGATTGCCACTTTGGGGCGGAATGGGCATCCGCAGATCGAGACGCCCACTGGCGGGGCTCTTTCTGTCGTCACTGCGGCATCCGATCCCGGTTTCAATCCTCTTGATCTTCTTTATTCCTCGCTTGCTGCGTGTCTGGTGCTCAGCGCGCGCATCGCAGCGAGCCATATGGGTGTTCTGGACCGTTTCAAGAGCGTGGAGGCGCGTGTAACGGGTGAGAAGTCTGATGGCCAGCCGGCGCGGATCACGCATTTTCATATGAGCCTTAAGATCAGTGGCGATTTCGATGACGAAACGAAACAGGCGATAGCCCATGAGGCGGAGGCTATCTGCACCGTCAGCAACACGCTGCGCGGTCAGGCCGCTTTCGATCTTTCTGTCGAATGATTAGGCGCGCGATTTTTCCCATTTGCGGATAAGGCGGTCGCGCTTGAGTTTTGACAGACGCTTCAGCCAGAACATTCCGTTCAACTGATCGACTTCATGCTGAATGCAGATCGCGTGGAAGCCTTCAGCTTGCTCTTCGTGCGACTGCCCAGAGACGTCCTGAAAGCTGAGTTTGACGCTGGATGGGCGCTCGACCTCTTCCGTGACACCGGGCATGGAAACACTGCCTTCCACGTGCCGGATGGTCCCTTCAGATGTCTCCACAATCTCTGGATTGACATATGTCCGCACGTCGCCCGGTTTCAGTTCCAGCACGAAAACGCGTTGTGTCTGGCCGATATGAGCGGCGGTTATGCCGACACCGGGCGCTGCGCGCATCGTCTCCAGCAAGTCTTCTGCAAGCTGGGACAATTCGGGTCCGAAATCTGCCACAGGCTCGCAATGGAATGAAAGCGCCGGGTGCGGATAGGTCACGATAGAACGAATTGGCATTGGACGTTCCATTTATTCCATTTGGCTGAGCGAGGGTTTCAGCAGCACGTTCGAAGCAGATTGTGCCAGCATGGAGGCCTCTTCCGTCAATTCCACCCATGTTCGCTGCGTGCGCGCATCGCGTTTGGTGATGGTCATCAGGCGGCCTGAAAGCACGTTGATTTCTCGCAAGACCAGTGCATGGGCAATGCCGAGCTTGTTGGCGAGGCTGCGGCTATCGCTGCCAATGCCCAGATGAACCGCTGCAACAAGTGCGGCCCCGGTCGCGTCCAGCGCAACCGGGGCCGTTTCACTGATCTGTTCCACCACAACAAAAAAGCGCTCGGCGGATTGGTCTTCGCTCATCAGGCAGCAGCTGCTTCTATGCGCATGCGAACCGAAACCAGAACGGATTTCGATGTTGGTGTGAAGCTGCCTTCGCCGTAGCTATGCAGCGGCACCAGAACGTTGAGTTCCGGGTAATAGCCGCCGACGCTGCCTTCTGGAATATTGTAGGGCACGAGGCGGAAATTCTCGGCGATGCGCTCGACGCCGTCCCCATATTCGCCGATGACATCCACGCGCTGCTTGGCATGTGCGCCCAGCTTCTCCATGTCTTTCGGGTTCATGAAGATGACCTGACGCTCGCCATAGACACCGCGATAACGGTCGTCCATGCCGTAGATCGTTGTGTTGTACTGGTCGTGGCTTCGGAAGGTCTGTAGAACAAAAATTCCATTTTTGGAAAGCGCTTCCTGATGGTCGGTCTTTTCCGGCAGCGGTCCGGTGAAGAAAGTGGCTTTCTTGGCAGGCGTGTTCCATTCACGTTCCGCGGCTGCGTTGCGCAGGTGGAAGCCGCGTGGGACGCGGACGCGCGCGTTGAAATCCTGGAACCCGGGAAGAACGCGCGAAATCATGTCGCGGATCAGGTCGTAGTCGTCGGCGAGTTTCGCCCACTCAACTTTTTCATTTCCAAGCGTGGCTTGCGCGATACCAGCGATGATGGCGACTTCGGAGCGCAGTTGCGGTGACGCCGGTTCGTTGATGCCGCCAGAGCCATGCACCATGCTCATGGAATCTTCCACGGTCACGATCTGCGATTTGCCTTGCGAGTTGCGGTCGATTTCGGTGCGACCGAGACATGGCAGGATGAAGGATGTCTCACCGGGCACCAGATGCGAATGATTGAGCTTGGTGGCGATGTTGACCGTCAGCTTCTGCTTTTCGAACGCCTTGATGATGAGCGGGCTGTCCGGCGTGGCGCGCAGAAAGTTGCCGCCGAGCGCGATAAATGCCTGTGCCTTGCCGTCCAGCATCGCGCTGATGGCTTCGACCGTGTTGTGACCACGATTGCGCGGCATTGGAACGCCGAGTTCTTTTTCCAGCGCATCGAGCAAAGCAGGCGGCGCCTTCTCGTCGATACCGACGGTGCGGTCGCCCTGAACGTTGGAGTGACCGCGCACGGGGCAAAGGCCAGCGCCGGGGCGGCCGATATTGCCGCGCAGCAGCATGAAATTGGTGATTTCGCGGATGGTGATGACGGAGTGCTTGTGCTGGGTGATGCCCATCGCCCAGGTAGCGATCACGGACTTCGACGCCATGTAGATGCCAGCGGCTTCCTCGATCTGATCACGTGTCAAACCAGACTGGTCGAGAATGCTGTCCCAGCTTGTCGCATCGACGGCTGCGCGATACGCTTCGAATTCCACCGCGTGTTTGCTCAGGAAGTCGTGATCGATCACACTGGGTCTGCCAGCGGCGCGGGCGGCATCATCGGCAGCAAACACAGCTTTGCTCATGCCGCGCACAGCGGCCATATCGCCACCCTGGCGGGGTTGATAATAGTTTGTGGCAATCTTGGTGTTGCCGCCGGTGATCATCTCCAGCTTGTCCTGAGGATCGGTAAAGCGCTCCAGGCCCTTTTCACGGATCGGGTTTAAGACGACGATGCGGGCGCCACGGATGGCGGCGCGACGCAGGTCACCCAGCATGCGCGGATGATTTGTGCCGGGGTTCTGACCGATGACAAAAATCGCATCAGCCTTCTCGAAATCCTCCAGCAGTACTGTGCCCTTGCCAACTCCAACGGAGGCCTTCAGGCCAACGCCGCTCGCCTCGTGGCACATATTGGAACAGTCTGGAAAATTGTTGGTGCCATAGAGCCGCACCATCAACTGGTAGATGAAGGCCGCTTCGTTGGAAGCGCGCCCGGACGTGTAGAACTCGGCACGATCCGGACTGTCTAGGCTTTTCAGAATGCCGCCGATGGCAGTAAAGGCTTCGTTCCAGGATACGGGCAGATATCTGTCTGTCGCACGGTCGTAGCGCAGCGGGTCCGTGAGGCGGCCCTGCTTTTCCAGACTGTAATCCGACCATGTGCGAAGCTCAGACACCGTATGGCTGGCAAAAAAGTCCGGCGGAACGCGCGCTTCTGTGGCTTCCCATGCGACGGCCTTGACGCCGTTTTCGCAGAACTCAAAGGATGATCCGTGTTCAGGGTCGCCCCAGGCGCAGCCGGGACAATCGAAACCGTCGGGTTGGTTGGCTTTCAACAGGGTTCGCGCGCCAGAAATCGGTGCGCCCGATTCAAGCAGGCGTTTTCCCACGCTTTTGAGTGCGCCCCAGCCGCCTGCAGCTGAAGAGGCTTTGCCGATGAAATCCATCTTGCCCATTTCAAGGTCTCTTTCTGATTTGTTTTTCCGCCCGCCTCAGGTGCCAACCCGTGCGATTGTGGACGCGGTGTTTGGTGTCAGATTCCCGTATAACGACCATATGTCAACTCGTAACTGCCGGTCTTCGTCAATCGCGCGATCAATTCGCTGAGACTGTTTCGCAACCGTTAATGCAGAGCGGTCGGGCTGCGATGGATTGCACATGGAAATGCAACGGTTTTTCTCCTATCCTGTTGTTGACATTGTGCTTTTAAAAGCCATTCTCCTGCGCTTTGGCGAAGCAGGCAGTTTACCGGATAAAGGGGCGCAATTTGACGCAAGCGGACGACCATCATTCCGTGCCGGAAGACGCCAAGAGACCCGAGATCATGGCGGATATCTATTCCGACGATGGCTCGATTCGGTCCGATTTTCTCACGATGGTGGGTGCCGCGATTGCGGATCGGGATGTGCTGTTCTTAAGGCAGAATGTCGCCCGGCTGCACGAATCCGAACTGGGTGACCTGCTCGAATCCATTCAGTCGGAACAGCGCCACGCGATGGTGCGCCTGCTGGGTTCTGATTTCGATATGACGGCGCTGACCGAGGTGGACGAGGCGATCCGTCTCGACATCGTGGAGCAGATGCCGAACGACCAGATCGCCGCCGGTATCGGCGAGATGGATTCGGACGATGCCGTCTACATTCTCGAAGACATGGACCGCGAAGACCGCGAGGACATTCTCGCGCAGATGCCATTTACAGAACGGGTGCGGCTGCTACGTGCGCTGGACTACCCGGAAAGCTCGGCCGGTCGTCGTATGCAGACGGAGTTCGTGGCCGTTCCACCCTTCTGGACGGTCGGGCAGACCATCGACTACATGCGCGAAGAGGAAGAACTGCCGGAATCCTTTTCGCAAATCTTCGTCGTCGATCCCACCTTCAAACTCGTCGGTGCGATGGATCTCGACCGCCTGCTGCGCTCCAAGCGCCAGGTGAGGGTCGAATCGATCATGCATGAAACCAACCACCCCATTGCCGCTGAAATGGACCAGGAAGAGGCCGCACAACTCTTCGAGCAATACGACCTTTTGTCGGCGGCTGTGGTGGACGACAACGGCCGCCTCGTCGGTGTTCTCACCATCGATGACGTGGTGGACGTCATGCAGGAAGAAGCGGAGGAGGACTTGCTGCGCCTCGGCGGCGTGGGCGACGAGGAACTTTCCGATTCCATCGCGGTGACATCACGTTCACGCGTGCCGTGGCTTGCGGTCAACCTCATCACAGCCTTCATGGCCGCATCCGTCATCGGACTATTCGATGCGACCATCGAGCAGATCGTGGCGCTCGCCGTTCTCATGCCGATTGTCGCGGGAATGGGCGGCAATGCCGGTTCGCAGACCATGACCGTATCGGTTCGAGCGCTTGCGACGAAGAACCTCGATATTCACAACGCGGCCCGCATTATCCGGCGTGAGGCGGGTGTGGGTCTATTGAACGGAGCCCTGTTCGGTTGCGCCATCGGCATCATCGCCGGACTGTGGTTCAACGACGTCAATCTGGGTGGCATCATCGCAACCGCCATGCTGATCAATATGTTTGCCGCAGCGATTGCCGGCATTATCATTCCGCTGCTGTTGGACAAGTTCGGTGCTGACCCGGCGGTGTCGTCTGCCGTCTTCGTGACCGCTGTCACCGACATCGTCGGCTTCTTCTCCTTTCTCGGTCTTGCGACCTGGTGGTTCGGCATTTCAGGCTGACGGTTGAAAATTGACTTTTACGTGAAGGTCAATCATAGTGACGTCCATGAGAGATTTATGAGGCCCGTCGCGTCTCGTCATTCTATCTTGTTGTTTGAGCAACGGATATTCCGAAAGCAGTCTGTCATTTTCGGTCCTGTGCTCCAGAATCGGATGAAGCTTTGAACAAGTATTACAGCATTACGGAACTGACGCGTGAATTCGGGGTCTCTACCCGCACCCTTCGTTTTTATGAAGACGAAGGCTTGATTCACCCCGAACGCCGTGGACGCACACGGCTGTTTCGTATGGCGGACCGCAGGCTGATCCAGGAAATCTTACGCGGTCGCCGCATCGGATTCACCATCGCTGAAATCCGCGAAATCATACAGGTTTACAAAGAGCCGCCTGGTGAATCTGGACAGTTGGAGCTTCTGATGAAGAAGGTCGATGAAAAGCGCGCCGACTTGCGCCAGAAGCGCAAGGACATCGAGGAAACGCTGATTGAACTCGACAATGTCGAGGAGGCCTGCCTGACCCGTCTCGCCGAAATCGGCGTCGGCACCTGATCAGACGATCACTGAGTTTCCTTGGAACATTGCGCGGCGATTTCGCCGATCCTTGACTGCTGTTCGGGTACAAGGCTGTTGGCCATCATCGTATCGAACAGGTTTTCCGCTTGAAGTGTCTCCAGCGTACAGCCGCAAAACCGCTGGCACAGTTCCAGTCCGTTTTGTTGTTGCACACAGCTACTCTCGCAACTCTTCTTGTAGGCCTCGACCTGATCGACCGGCGGTGGCGGTATGATGAGCGAAGCAATATAAACGATGCCAATCAAGATCGGCTGGTGAAGTAGGTAGAAGATCAGACTGTTGCGACCAAAAAATGCAATGACGTTGCGTTTGCCGCTGTCTTTTCTGAAGCGATCCAGCCATCCTCGCGGTGTGACGATCTTGGACACTGCCAGTCCCAACAGAAGGGGGGCCAGAAACGGCAAGAGCGGCACATAGTCATTGGACCGGGGAGGCATCGTGGATAGCCCGATCCACGACAACCAGATCGGGTTGAAAGCGTCTGAACTCAGGTAAATCGGCGCGAGAAATGCGGCGACCGCCACCAACGCCGTGATCGCGACGGGAAGCCGCAGAAACAGGAGCCCGATGAGGCTGGCGGCGGCAATATTATGGAGGATGCCAAAGAAGATCCATCCATCCGGCAGCGCAAAAAAGGTTGCGACCGAGATCAGAAGCGCTGCACCGGCGACCATCGCGAAACGCTTGCCGAACGATGACCAGTTGATGCCGCGCTGATGGGCAAGATAAAGACCGAAGCCAGCCAAAAACAGAAAAGAACTAGCGATTGCGCGGGCGTAGAGACGCCACCAGCCCTGCGTCGGGGTGGCGGCGTCGATGTAGCCGAACATCCCCAGATCCCAGGTGAAATGATAGCTTGCCATCGCAATCAGCGCGAACCCGCGCACGGTGTCCAGGATGCCTATACGACCGCCCGGTTTTGGTGCCGCTGCTGTTGCCGGGGCGTCATTCATGCATCCGTTCCTTTATCGGGCTTTGCCAGCGCTTCGCCTTTAAACTGAGGCGATTTCAAGGCGGGTATTTATCTGTCGTCGATGATCGCGAGCCGGGCTTCCGAAAAAAATTGCCGCCGCAACAACGCAACGATGATGATGACCGTGCTGGCCATGAAGACATAGGCGTTGATGAACCAGCCGAGATAGCCAATCGACAGGAAGATGGTGCGCAGACCGTCGTTGAAGTTCTTGGCTGCAATGACATTCATGCGGATCACGTTTTCGGCCGCATGTTCTGCGGCCTTCCTGTCGGCATTGGCCTCATGCATCATCGGCATCGCACCGAACAGGATGGTGCAGTAGTTGAACAGTCGATACGACCAGCCGAACTTGAAGAAGGCGTAGCCGAAGAGGGTTGTCAGCCCGATGACCTTCATCTCGAACGCCGTTCGTCCGCCGTAATAGACGAAGGGCATGTCGCGAAAAACCGATTCGACCCGTTCCGTTGCCCCCAGAAGGGCAAAGCAGCCACCAATGGCAAAGATCGACGTTGAGGCGAAGAAGGCTGTTCCGTTCTGGAGCCCAGCCATGATCTGCGTGTCGATCATCTTTAGATCGCGCGTCAGCGAATTATAGATCCACTTTCTGCGTCGATCGGCCATCGCCTGATTGAGGCTCGTGCGGGGAAATGGCGACCGGGCGGTCGTAAGGTATGTATAGAGATACCAGAGAACCACGAAGATCGTCAGTGCGATGTAATCGATAGTCGTCATGTCGTGCTTGTCCGTCCATTCACGCCGTCGTCCCGCTCTTATATCTCTAGGTTTCGGCTGCAACGCAATTGCGACATGAATATTGTGCCGACTTTGTTTTCGAGAGGCGCGCTAACGATCCGGTAAGGTTATACCGCTAAGACGGATTGTGTGGCGCCGGATTGGGTTTTGCGTACCGGTTGCCTTACGTTCGCTCCTCGTGTTTCGGAGCTCAAGACCGCGTCTGCAGCTTCTGCAACGCGGTTTTTGCGTCTTGAAAATTGACAGGAAGCCGTTTTCTCCCTAGTTTGATATCAGCGATCCGGTGTTGTCGTGTTTTATCTATTTGTCGATATGTCCGCACGGTGCGGGCAGGGACATTCCGGATAAAGACGATACTGTGCCGGTGATGCATGATCGACCGGGAGAACGCCTCCATATCTACGAATCGTTCTCTTTTCATGCTTTTCGCCCCTCAGCGTGCGGTTCTGTCCGCGCTGGCGTCCGGATCGCTTTACCTCTTCCCAATTTCCTAGGTTTTGAATGACAGAGGCGTCCCGTTCCATCCTGGTCCTCGGCGGTGCCCGCTCGGGCAAATCCGCTTTTGCCGAAGATCTGGTGCTGTCGCTCGAAGGGTGCGCGCATTACATCGCCACAGGCCGTGCCTGGGACGAGGAAATGAAAGCGCGGATCGCGCAGCATCGCAGCGATCGCGGCGACGGGTGGATCACCCATGAAGAGCCGTTACGACTGGTCGAGACGCTGAAAAGGCTCGACACCGCCCCCAATACCATTCTCGTCGATTGCCTGACGCTGTGGGTGACGAACCTGATGATGGAGGAGGGCACCGATATGGGCGCGACCTTCGACGCGCTGGTGCACCATGCGGCGGTAGCCCGCGCGACCATCGTCTTCGTCTCCAACGAGGTCGGGCTCGGGATCGTGCCAGAGAATCGCATGGCGCGTGAATTTCGCGATCATGCCGGACGCCTGCATCAGAAGATCGCAGCCGTCGCGGCAAGCGTCTACTTCGTGGCCGCAGGATTACCCCTTAAGATGAAAGGGTGAAATCCCGCATTCCGTGCCGCGCCTTCTCCCTTAAATTCGCCACACAAGTTGCGCGTTCTGGCATCGTCAGGAACGCTTGGCATCAACGACAATAACCCGGAGCGAGAAGCACATGTCATCCTTGGTTATCAAGTCACTCGCCTGCAGCATTTTTCTGGTGGTCGCAGGCCCGTCATTTGCCACCGACATGGCTTGGCCCGACACCCCGGTCCAGCGTCTCGCGGCACTGGCGGTGGTGCAGGATTTGAACATTAAGCTGCTCAGCCACGACAGCGCCACCTTGACGCTCGAGCGCTGGTGCGAGGATCATCGGCTTGCCGATCCGGCAAAAATTTCCGCGACAAGGCTGAAGGACACCAAGGAGCCGCCCGAGACTGTGCGCAAGCAATTGAACGTCACAGCGGCAGACAAGCTCGGCTACCGCCATGTCCTGCTCAAATGCGGCACGCTGGTGCTATCGGAGGCCGACAACTGGTATGTGCCCGCCCGTTTGACGCGAGAGATGAACCAGACGCTGGACACGACCGATACACCTTTTGGAAAGGTCGTGGCACCGCTTCAGTTCCAGCGTCATACCATCTCGTCGCAATTGCTGTGGCAACCTTTGCCGGAAAACTGGGCTGTGGGAGGAGCAATTCCGGCCTCAACGGGTAAGATCATCGATATTCCCGAAACCCTCATCAGCAACCAGGCGCTGTTGAGCAAGCCAGATGGCACGCCGATCAGCTTCGTCGTTGAGAATTACAAGAGCAGCCTCTTGCAGTTTGCCCCGCCCGTTTTCCCGCAATGATCCTGGCACCTGGTGAAACCATACGGTTGGTCTTTTTCGCTCTGCCTAAGATCCAACGGTAGCTTTGATCTCGTGTTTTGCTCCATCCCAGACACGCAGGAAATTGCCGCTATAGACCTTGCAGATCCGCTCCTCCGGCCAGCCGGCGTCCAGCATGGCGCGGGTAAAGTTGCGCAGATCGGCACCCGTGCGCAAACCGATCGGGATGCTGCTGATGCCGCCGTCGAAATCGCTTCCGAAAGACAGGTGGTTCCAGGGATCTTCGGTTATGTCCATGCTGGCGATGAGCTGTGCCAGCCTGTCGTAATAACGCACGACATAGGCAAGGTCGGCGTCCCGGTCAGGGCGGCCGTCAGGCAGGCGTGCATCCTTGAGGTAAAAGGGCGAGAGGATGATGCTGATCGTGCCTCCAGTTTCGACAATAGCCCGTATCGCGTCGTCGGGAAACGTCCGTGCCAGATGTTTCGACCGGGAGGCCTTGTCCGTCGCGCTGATGCTGCGTGCAGCCCCATGCGAAGCGAGCAGCGGCACGCCGCGTGCCTTGCACAGGCCTGCAATATCGACGATCGCTTTGCTGCAGCTATGGGACACGTCGATCATCAGCCCCAGATCGATGCAGCGCTCTACGAAGCGCACTCCGAAAGCGGAAAGGCCGCCACCCCGAACCCGGCGCCAGGGGTTCATCGGCTGAAAGCCCGCCTCACAGATATCCGTATGGCTGAAATGGTTGAGGGTTATGTAGGCCGCCCCTTCTGCCGCGATCTGGGCAAGCCTTGAAAGCCGCTGGGCTTCGGTACGGCGACCGGAAGCTCCAAGTATGTGAGCGCCTTCGACCGACAGGATGGCGCTGGCAACACCATCGTCCCGCGCTTGTCTCACCTCGTCGGGCGTTGTTGTGATCCGCATCGCCCCTTTGCTCTCGGCGGCGATGTGCCGGACATAGCGACTATGATCGAGCCAGTTCTTCCAAGGGTCGAGGAAAGGGGAGGAAATGAGGTTTTCCCAAAGAGCATGAGCGCTGAAGCAAGCGCCGCCATAGCCGCCCTTGAGGAAGTCGGGACCGCTGACATGCTCGCAATGCGGACTGTTATTTCCTTTGGGTGTCGTCTTCTTGATGACCTTGATGGAAAAGGGCTCGTGGGCTGTTTTCCAGTCGCCTTTCCAGAAGTCATAGCCGCCGACGCGGGTGAAGTAGAGCGTGTCGAGATGGGTGTCAATCGGATACGCCTTGAGATGGACTGCGTCCAAAAGGTCGTTATCAATCACGGAGAGACCCGCACTTTGAATGATCATCGCTGCCCCTGAAGAAAAAATGTATGAAATCTAAAACGCAATCGTACAGCAAGAAGCCCCCCCAGAATTATGAAGGCAATAATCGTACCAGTCGCCCTTGTTCACAGGCGAACCCGCGCCCGCCTCGCTGCATCCAGCAGCGGACGGCACGGCCTTCGACACTCCGCTCGAGCCTTACCTGGCGCGTTTGTGCAAAGCAGACATGCGGCCGCGAATTTCACTTTTTTTCCATGGCTGTCGCCTTGCCGTTTGAGAGCTGGAGTGCCAAAACAAGCGCCATGAAATGCAAAATGGAGGCATATCCGTGGAACAGGCAGAAATCGGTTTGATCGGTCTTGGCGTAATGGGGTCGAACCTGGCGCTCAACATCGCAGAAAAAGGTAACAAAATTGCCGTTTTCAACCGAACACCGGAAGTCACGAAGAAATTTTACGCCGATGCTGGCGAATTGCAGGGACAGATCATCCCTTGCGAAACCATCGAAGACTTCATCGCCGCCATTCGCCCACCCCGCCCGATCATCATCATGATCAAGGCTGGCGATCCGGTCGATCAACAGATGGAACTCCTCAAGCCCCATCTCGAAAACGGCGACATCATGATCGATGCTGGCAACGCCAATTTCCGCGATACGATCCGCCGTTTCGACACTCTCAAGGACAGCGGCCTGACCTTCATCGGCATGGGTGTGTCGGGCGGCGAAGAAGGTGCGCGTCACGGTCCATCCATCATGGTCGGCGGCACGGAAGACAGCTGGAAGCGCGTCGAGAAGGTCCTGACCTCCATCTCCGCGAAATACGACAATGACCCATGCGTGGCGTGGCTCGGAAACGATGGCGCAGGCCACTTCGTCAAGACGATCCACAACGGCATCGAATATGCCGACATGCAGATGATCGCTGAGATCTACGGCATTCTGCGCGATGGCCTGAAGCTGAGCGCCACGGAAATTGCCGACGTTTTCGGTACGTGGAACAAGGGGCGCCTGAACTCCTATCTCATCGAGATCACGGAAAAAGTCCTGCGCGCCGCAGACCCTATTACCGGAAAACCGATGGTCGATCTCATTCTCGACAAGGCTGGCCAGAAGGGTACCGGCAAGTGGTCGGTCATCGAAGCGCAAAATATGGGTGTTGCCGCGACCGCCATCGAAGCTGCGGTTGCCGCACGCATTCTGTCGTCGCAGAAGTCGGAGCGCGAATCGGCTGAAAGCATTCTGGGTCTGCCGAAGGCGTTGCCCGCACCGACCGACAGGCAAGCCTTTATCGATGATCTCGAAAACGCACTGTTGGCAGCAAAGATCGGTGCTTACGCGCAGGGCTTTGCCGTGATGGCGGCGGCATCGAAGGAATTCGGCTGGGATCTGCCGATGCCGACCATCGCGCGCATCTGGCGCGACGGTTGCATCATTCGTTCGCAGTTCCTGGATGAGATCACCTCTGCCTTCACCAAGGATCCGCATGTTGCCAATCTGATCGTTACACCGGCATTCTCGCAGATGGTGAAGGATACGGATGCACCGCTACGCCATGTGGTTTCGTATGCCGTTCTGTCCGGTCTGCCGGTTCCCGCGCTGGCGTCGGCATTGGGGTATTTCGATGCCTACCGTCGTGCGCGTGGCAGCGCCAATCTCATTCAGGCGCAGCGTGACTTCTTCGGCGCACATGGTTTCGAGCGCACCGATGGGGTCGACAAGCCGCATGGCCCGTGGGGCAGTGGTCTGGATATTTTCTCGAAGTAATATCAAAAAGCCCGCTTCGCGCGGGCTTTTTTTATGGCCATGGTGCCAAGGCCGTTAAGGTCAACGGATGGTTAAACAAATGCGGTTAGGGTGATTCCCAGTAGCGCGTTTGAAGGCTGTTTCAGAGTATGTGGACCAAGCATCACAAGAAAAGACGTTTTGGACGTCTGGTCGTTCCGGCCATCACGGTCGCCTTTTTGTCCTATTTCGGGTATCATTCCATCCATGGCGATTTCGGTCTCGAAGCTGCAGAACGCCTGGAGCATCAGCGTGTTGCCCGCACAGCGGAGCTTGCGAAGCTGACAAAAACACGCGTTTCGCTGGAGCGGCAGGTCGAATTGATGAGCGATGGCTCGCTGGAGCGGGACATGATCGATGAAATCTCGCGTTACCAGTTGAATATGTCGCGCGCGGACGAAATCGTGATCATGAACGCATATTTCTGATTAACTTAATTCAGGTTAATCGACTTTTTTAATTTATTCACAGCAACTTAGCCAGAATATGAGCCATGCGTTTATAGCATTGCTGCTTTTCCTTTTCTTGCATATGGTGCCTCCCAATCCAACCATTCTAATGGCAACTCAGGGAGGGATGAATGGCGCCGCGAAAAACTGCGACCGTATCCGGCCGCAAGACTACGGCAAAGACCGCCACCAAGGAATTTACCGGCAAGAATACGCCGGACTTTGGTAAAGACGAAGAGTTGCACGCCTATCGTGAAATGCTTCTCATCCGCCGATTCGAAGAAAAGGCCGGCCAGCTTTATGGTATGGGCTTCATCGGCGGTTTCTGTCATCTCTACATCGGGCAGGAAGCTGTCGTTGTCGGCATGAACATGTCGCAGAAGGAAGGCGATCAGGTCATCACCGCTTATCGTGACCACGGCCACATGCTGGCTGCGGGCATGAGTGCGCGTGGCGTCATGGCCGAATTGACCGGCCGTAGCGGCGGCTTGTCCAAGGGCAAGGGCGGCTCCATGCACATGTTCTCGAAAGAGAAGCATTTCTATGGTGGCCACGGCATCGTCGGTGCGCAGGTTTCGCTTGGAACCGGTCTTGCCTTTGCAAATAAGTATCGCGGTAATGACAGCGTCTCCGTCGCTTACTTCGGTGACGGCGCGGCCAACCAGGGTCAGGTCTATGAGAGCTTCAACATGGCTGCTCTGTGGAAACTCCCGATTATCTATATCGTCGAAAACAACCATTACGCCATGGGGACGTCCAGCGCCCGCGCAACGGCGCAATCGAACTACTCGCTGCGCGGCGTCGGTTTCGGCATTCCTGGTGTGCAGGTCGATGGCATGGATGTTCGCGCCGTCAAGGCTGCTGCGGACGAAGCGCTTGAGCACTGCCGGTCCGGCAAGGGGCCGATCATTCTGGAAATGCTGACCTATCGTTATCGTGGTCATTCCATGTCTGACCCGGCGAAATACCGTTCCAAAGATGAAGTGCAGAAAATGCGCGCGGAACATGACCCAATCGAGCAGGTCAAGGCACGACTCCTTCAACAGGGTTGGGCCTCTGAGGACGAACTGAAGGCTATCGACAAGGATGTCCGTGACATCGTGGCCGACAGCGCCGAGTTCGCTCAGAACGATCCTGAGCCGGATGTTTCCGAGCTCTACACCGACATTCTGCTCTGATTTGGGAAGGGAGATATCATGCCTATAGAAATTCTCATGCCCGCCCTTTCTCCAACCATGGAGGAAGGTACGCTTTCCAAATGGCTGAAGAAAGAGGGCGACAAGGTTGCCTCCGGCGACGCGATTGCCGAAATCGAAACCGACAAGGCGACGATGGAAGTCGAAGCCGTCGAGGAAGGGACCATCGGCAAGCTGCTGATCGAGGCCGGTACCGAAGGCGTCAAGGTCAATACTGCCATTGCTATCCTGCTTCAGGACGGTGAGAGCGCTGACGCCATGTCGGCTGCTCCGAAGAAAGAAGAGCCAAAGGCTGAAGCGACAAATTCTGATTCGGACGCTGCTGGTGGCAAAAGCCGCGAAGCTTCGGAAGAGCCTTCTGCGAAGAAGGAGGCAGCCAAGGTTCCTGCAGCACCGAAGATTGACGTCGCGGCTGACCCTGATGTGCCGGAAGGTACGGAAATGGTCATGACAACCGTTCGCGAAGCGCTTCGTGATGCGATGGCAGAGGAAATGCGCTCCGACGAAAACGTCTTCGTCATGGGCGAAGAGGTGGCCGAATATCAAGGCGCTTACAAGATCACGCAGGGGTTGTTGCAGGAGTTTGGCGACAAGCGTGTTATCGATACGCCGATTACCGAACATGGCTTTGCCGGTATCGGCGTCGGCGCGGCGATGACGGGTCTGCGTCCGATCGTTGAATTCATGACGTTCAATTTCGCCATGCAGGCCATCGACCAGATCGTCAACTCTGCCGCAAAGACGCTCTACATGTCTGGCGGACAGATGGGCGCTCCGATGGTCTTCCGTGGTCCTTCAGGTGCCGCTGCTCGCGTTGGCGCGCAGCACTCGCAGTGTTATGCCGCATGGTACAGCCATATTCCGGGCCTCAAGGTCATCATGCCTTATACCGCCGCTGATGCCAAAGGTCTGCTGAAGGCAGCGATCCGCGATCCGAACCCGATTGTCTTCCTGGAAAACGAAATCCTGTACGGTCAGAGTTTCGAAGTGCCAAAGATGGACGATTTCGTTCTGCCGATCGGCAAGGCGCGCATTCATCGCAAGGGCAAGGATGTCACCATCGTGTCCTTCGGCATCGGCATGACCTACGCCATCAAGGCGATTGCCGAGCTTGAAAAGGACGGCATCGATGTCGAGTTGATCGACCTCCGTACGATCCGCCCGATGGATCTTCCGACGGTGATCGAATCCGTCAAGAAGACAGGCCGTCTGGTCACCGTCGAGGAAGGCTTCCCGCAGTCATCGGTCGGTGACTTCATCTCCAACCAGGTCATGCGCGCCGCGTTCGATTATCTCGACGCGCCGATCCTGACAATTGCCGGCAAGGACGTGCCCATGCCTTACGCCGCCAACCTGGAAAAGCTCGCTCTTCCGAACGTGGATGACGTCATTCAGGCTGTCAAAGCCGTCTGCTACAAGTGAAGGAGGAGAGTGTGAGTAAAATCAAACAGATCCTCCCTGCGACGGAAAACTGGCACCGCGTTCTGGGGTCCAAGGATACGCCGCAATTCGAGCGCGTCATCTTCTGGGCCGTCGTAAACGATGGTGAAGGCGATGTCGTCGTCGGTGTTCCGCGTGAGAACATCGGCGTTATCGGCGCTGTCAGTGAATGGCTTAACGACGTTGCGGGATATATCGAGATCGATCCATCGCAACTGAGCCGTTTTACGGAACATCCCGAAGAGTTGGAACAATATAATCTCGTTTGGGGGGAGGGCTAGTCATGCCTATCAACATCACAATGCCTGCCCTGTCTCCGACGATGGAAGAGGGCAATCTGGCCAAGTGGCTGGTCAAGGAAGGCGACAAGGTTGCGCCCGGCGACGTGATTGCCGAGATCGAAACCGATAAGGCGACCATGGAAGTGGAAGCCGTGGATGAGGGCACCGTTGCCAAGCTCCTGGTTCCTGCTGGCACCGAAGCGGTCAAGGTCAATGCCGTGATCGCCATCCTGGCCGGTGAAGGCGAAGACGTGGCCGAAGCTGCCAAGGGCGGCGATGCCGCGCCAGCCAAAACCGAGGCAAAATCTGAAGCCAAAGCCGAGGCTCCCAAGCAGGAAGCCAAGGCTGAAGCGCCGAAGTCGGAGGCGGCTCCAGCCAAGGCTGAAAAGCCGGTTGCCGATCAGGCGGCAGCGCCATCCACACCAGCATCGGTCTCGAAAAGCGGCGAACGTATCTTCGCTTCGCCTCTGGCCCGTCGCCTGGCGAAGGATGCCGGTCTTGATCTGTCTGCTGTTTCCGGCTCCGGCCCGCACGGCCGTATCGTGAAGACAGACGTGGAAAAAGCCGCCGCTTCCGGTGGTGCGAAGGCAGCTCCTGCTGCGGCTCAGTCTTCCGCTGGTGCGTCTGCTTCGGCAATGGCCAAGGGACCATCAGACGAAAACGTGCTCAAGCTGTTTGCGGAAGGCTCCTACGAGCTTCTACCGCATGACGGCATGCGCAAGACGATCGCTTCGCGCCTCACCGAGTCGACGCAGACCGTTCCGTCCTATACGGTTTCGATGGAATGCGAACTCGATGCGATGATGAAGCTGCGTGCCGAGATCAACGCCTCCGCACCGGTGAAGAAGACGGAAAAGGGCGAGGTTCCGGCCTTCAAGCTCTCCGTCAACGACTTCATCATCAAGGCGATGGCGCTGGCTCTGCGCGATGTTCCGATGGCGAATGCCTCATGGACCTCCACGGCCCGCGTTCTGCACAATCATGCAGATGTCGGCGTTGCGGTCTCGATCCCCGATGGCCTGATCACGCCCATCGTGCGCAAGGCCGAGGAAAAGTCCCTGTCCGTCATCTCCAACGAGGTGAAGGATTTGGCCAAGCGCGCCCGTGACAAGAAGCTGAAGCCGGACGAATACCAGGGCGGCACCACATCGGTGTCCAACCTCGGCATGTTCGGCGTCTCATCCTTCACGTCGATCGTCAATCTGCCGCAGGCGTCCATCGTCTCGATTGGAGCAGGCGTCGAGAAGCCGGTCGTTCGCGGCGGCAAGATCGAAGTGGGTACGGTCATGACCGCCACCTTTGCCTTCGACCATCGCGTCATCGATGGCGCGCTCGGCGCGGAACTCGCTTCCGCCTTCAAGCGCTACATCGAAAGCCCGATGTCGATGCTGGTCTGAGACAAGCTGAGCCGGAAGCCGCATGACGGCTTTCGGCTCGCTCCACCGAGGAGTCGGACGTGATGAAAACCGTGCTTTGCTATGGGGATAGCCTGACGTGGGGATATGACGCCGAAAATCTCGGGCGTCATGCCTATGAGGATCGCTGGCCGAGCGTCTTGCAAAAGGCGCTGGGCCAAGAGGTCAACGTCATTGCTGAAGGCCTGAACGGGCGCACGACCGCTTATGACGATCATCTGGCAGATTGCGACCGCAATGGCGCAACTCTGTTGCCAACGCTTCTGCACAGCCATGCGCCGATTGATCTGGTCATCATCATGCTTGGCACGAACGATCTCAAGCGCGGCATCGGCCCCGGCAATGCCGTCGGTGCGGTGAAGGGAGTGGAGCGTCTGGTCAGCCTCGTTCGCAAGCATGCCTGGTCCTTCGAGGATCACGACGAGCCAGAAATCCTGATCGTGTCCGCGCCGCATATCTGCGAGACGGGCAACGAGATATTCGCGGCCATGTTCATCGATGCGGTCGGACAATCGCAGATGATGGGCTCACTCTATCGCGATCTGGCGGATGACAAGGGGTGTGGATTTTTCGATGCGGCATCCGTCGCCGTTACCACGCCCGTGGATGGTGTGCATCTGGATGCGGAAAACACACGTGCGATCGGTCGCGGGCTGGAGCCTGTGGTGCGCATGATGCTGGGACTTTGAAGATACTCGATTGACGCAGCGGCGCAAAGTCGCCGTCAGAAGTTAAAGGCAGGAAATAGAATGGCTCAATCTTACGACGTCATCGTCATTGGCTCCGGTCCGGGTGGTTATATCGCTGCCATTCGCGCGGCTCAGCTCGGTCTGAAGGTTGCCGTCGTGGAGCGCGAACACCTGGCGGGCATCTGCTCCAACTGGGGCTGCATTCCCACCAAGGCCCTGCTGCGCACCGCAGACGTCATGCACAGCGCAACCCATGCGAAGGATTACGGCCTGACGCTGGAAGGCTCGATCAAGCCGGACGTGAAGGCCATCGTCGCCCGCTCGCGCGGCATCGCGGCACGCATGAACAACGGCGTCGGTTTCCTGTTCAAGAAGAACAAGGTTGATATCATCTGGGGTGAGGCCAAGCTGACAAAGCCGGGCGAAATCGTTGTCGGCAAGATGACCAAGCCGGTCGTCCAGCCGCAGGGTCCCGTGCCGAAAAACACGCTGGGCGAGGGCACCTATACCGCCAAGCACATCATCGTCGCCACCGGCGCACGTCCGCGCGCATTGCCGGGCATCGAACCGGATGGCAAGCTGATCTGGACATACTTCGAAGCGATGAAGCCGGAAGAGCTGCCGAAGTCGCTGCTCGTCATGGGTTCGGGCGCCATCGGCATCGAGTTCGCCAGCTTCTATCGCACCATGGGCGTCGATGTGACGGTCGTCGAAATCATGAGTCAGGTCATGCCGGTCGAGGATGCGGAAATCTCCGCCTTCGCAAAGAAGCAGTTCGACAAGCAGGGCATCAAGATCCATCTGGAAGCCAAGGTCGCCAAGGTTGAGAAGGGTGCAAATTCCGTCACCGCCACCATCGAAAAGAAGGACGGCTCGTCCGAGAAGATCACCGCAGACCGGATGATCTCCGCCGTCGGCGTTCAGGCCAATATCGAGAATATCGGCCTTGAAGCAGCGGGCGTGAAGACCGATCGCGGCTTCGTTGTCATCGATGGTTACGGCAAGACCAACGTTCCCGGCATCTATGCCATCGGCGATGTTGCGGGCGGCCCGCTTCTGGCCCACAAGGCCGAGCATGAAGCCGTCATCTGCGTCGAAAAGATCGCAGGCCTGCCGAATGTCCACCCCATGGACAAGAGCAAGATCCCCGGCTGCACCTATTGCAACCCGCAGGTCGCCTCGGTCGGTCTGACGGAAGCCAAGGCCAAGGAACAGGGCCGCGACGTGCGCGTCGGCCGTTTCTCCTTTGCGGCCAACGGCAAGGCCGTGGCGCTCGGCGAAGACCAGGGCATGGTCAAGACCATCTTCGACAGAAAAACCGGCGAGCTCATCGGCGCGCATATGGTGGGTGCGGAAGTGACCGAACTCATCCAGGGCTTCGTCGTCGCCATGAACCTCGAAACCACCGAGGAAGACCTGATGCACACCATCTTCCCGCATCCGACATTGTCGGAAATGATGAAGGAAAGCGTGCTGGATGCCTATGGACGTGCGCTGAACGCTTGATAATTGCGTTGCCTGCTCCCACTCTTTGTGGAGAGCGGCATCAACGGGAGAACGACATGTCAGTTGCAACGGAAGCCTGGATTATCTTTCTCCTGATCGGCCTTGTGGCCGGTTTTCTGGCAAGCCTCATCGTTGGCGGCGGTGGTCTGATCGGTTGCCTGCTCAGCGGTGTTATCGGCGCATTCGTCGGCGGTTATGTGTTCAACGCGCTTGGCATTTCGCTGGGCATTGAAAACGCGCTGGTGGTGCAGATCATCCATGCCACGGTGGGCGCAATCATCGTGACGCTGATTGCGAAACTGATTGTCTGACATAAAAGCGCAGGCGACGGCAGAAGGTGAAGGTTAAGGCATGGAAAGTGTAGGCTGGATTGGCGCAATCTTCATCGGCGGCTTGGCGGGATGGCTCGCAGGCAAGCTGATGGATATGCGTTTCGGCATTTTCATGAACATCATTCTCGGTATCGTCGGCTCCGTGGTGGCGGTTGCCGTGCTGCGCACCTTCGATGTCTTCGTGCAAGATAGTCGCCTCGGTTATTTCGTCACGTCTTTCTTGGGCGCAAGCCTTCTGTTATTCCTCGCCAAGCTCGTCAGGCGCTAAGGCCGCATCCAAGCGGTAGAAGCAGGTCTCTAATGGTCACTATTCTCGACAGGATGTCCCAGACGGACGAAAAGCGCGTTCGTCACCCGGAAAAGGCTCACAAGCCCGATACGGAAGTCCTGCGCAAACCGGAATGGATCCGCGTCAAGGCGCCGACGTCCAAGGGTTACCACGAGACGCGCGAACTGGTGCGCAGCCACAAGCTGGTGACCGTTTGCGAAGAGGCCGGCTGTCCGAATATCGGCGAGTGCTGGGAAAAGAAGCACGCCACCTTCATGATCATGGGCGAAATCTGCACACGCGCCTGCGCCTTCTGCAATGTCTCCACCGGCAAGCCGAATGCGCTCGACATGGCAGAGCCGGAAAACGTCGCCAAGGCCGTCAAGCAGATGGGCCTGTCCCATGTCGTCATCACCTCTGTGGACCGTGACGATCTGGACGATGGAGGTGCGGAGCATTTCGAAAAGGTCATCTGGGCCATCCGCGCAGCGTCGCCAGGGACCACCATTGAAATCTTGACGCCTGACTTCCTCAAGAAGCCCGGCGCGCTTGAACGCGTCGTGGCGGCCAAGCCTGATGTCTTCAACCACAACATGGAAACCGTCCCCGGCAATTATCTCACCGTGCGCCCCGGCGCGCGCTATTTCCATTCCGTACGCCTGCTTCAGCGCGTAAAGGAACTGGACCCGACCATGTTCACCAAATCCGGCATCATGGTCGGCCTTGGCGAAGAGCGCAACGAAGTGCTGCAACTGATGGACGACCTGCGCAGCGCAGACGTCGACTTCCTCACCATCGGCCAGTACCTGCAGCCGACCCGCAAGCACCACAAGGTCGAAAAATTCGTCACGCCGGAAGAGTTCAAATCCTATGAGACGATTGCCTACACCAAGGGCTTTCTGATGGTCGCATCCAGTCCTCTGACACGTTCCTCACACCATGCGGGTGATGATTTCGAGCGGCTACGGGCCAATCGCGAGCGGAAGTTGCTGGCTGCTGCGGAGTAGGTTGAGATACTGTTGTCAGGCAAGGCCTGCCAGCGTACGACGCCCTTATTCTTGGGCATGACACCCACCTTGTCCCGAGGATTTCCCGACGTTGCATGTAGCGGAGCGTTAATTCTGGGATCAAGCCCGAGCATGACGACGGAGGGGGAGGGTTTCCCCTTAGAAGGCAATTGTCTCGCATTGGTTCAAAGCCGTCGCGTTTTACCCATGCACCTTCGCAGGCCGATGCGCCTGCATGCACAGCAACACGCTCACCACGACAGACACAATAGCAGCAGTTTCTATCAGGGTCGGCCCGCGCTGTTCCCACACGAACCCATAGAGAAGCGCAAAAAGCGTTTCGAACAGGATCATCTGTCCGACCATGGTCAGAGGCAGCAGGCGGCTCATACGGTTCCAGAGCGCATTCCCGAAAATGGAGGCGGAGATTCCAAGACCCACCGCGACCGAGGCGAATTGCAGCCAGCCTGCGTGTGTGTGGACATCTGCGTTGAAGCCGAAGGCGGGGACCGCGAGCACGAGGGCCAACCCGCCTGTCACGACGCCCGTCATCAGGTTCCATTCGTCGGCGCTCACATCGTGCAGGCGCGTCAGCCAGCGGGCATTGCCGACGGCAAATGCCGTCCACGATGCGAGCGCTCCGATGGCGCAGACGAGGCCGACGATCTTCGTGAGATCGAACCCGTTTTGCCCTTGGGACAATGACTGCCACGACACGCCAAAAATGCCGATGGCCCCGAAGACGAGTGATGGCCACAGCCGTTTGAGCGAGATCGCGCCATGGTCACGAGTGCCGATAATGGTCACGGCCACAGGAAGAAAGCCGATGATGATGGAGGTAAAGGCGACGCCGCTGAGCTGCACCGCTGTGGAGATGAGAAAGTAATAGACGATATTGCCGATCAGGCTGAGCCACCCCAACGCAATCCATTCCGCTTTGCCGAACCGGGACGCAACACGGCGAAGTTTGGGGCCGATCAACATCAGCGCAAAGACGCCGTAGGTGAGATATCTCGCCGTCGACAGCTGCAACGGCGTAAAGCCATCAGGGATCAGCTTTGGAGCGAGAAAGATCCCTCCCCAAAGCGCGCCTGCCAGCATCCCGTAAAATACGCCCAGTCCCGTCCTGTTCATGCCATGCCCACTCGTTGCCTGACGCTCTTTGCCACGGCGGATGGGTGCTGTCTTGACATAAACTACTGCGGCAGCGCTGAAAACTCACGGCGATAGGCGGCGGGTGTGGTGCCCATGGTTTTCTTCATGGCGCGGGTGAGGGCAGTCTGATCGGAAAAACCTGCCCGGTCGGCAATCTGCGCAATTGGCAGGTTTGAGCCTGTCAGAAGCCTGCATATCGCCTTCATGCGCAGATCGCGGAGCCAGAGATGCGGGCTTTCGTCGAAGTGCTCGCGGAAAACCGCATGCAAGCGGCTGACACTGATGTCGGCCTGGTCTGCCATGCGTTCCAATCGCCACGGCATGAGCGGATTGATTTCCACGAGGGCTTTCAAAGCGGTCAATCGGGAAACAAGATCGGGATTTTCGTCCACGAGACTGGAGAGAAGGATCGGCGCCCAGGCGAGGCTGGCCTTGGCATCCTGTTCGCCGCTTTGAATCAAATCGTGCATGTAGCGGGTGAGCTTGGTGGTGCGCGTGTTGAGATCGATAAAGGGCGTCGACGCGAACCTGTCGAGAATCTGCGCAGGCACTGACTGTTCGTCGATATCGACGACCAGCGAGCGGTTCAAGATATCACTGGTTTGCGTGTGGGCGGTATGTCGATGAACGATCACGCCCTTGGAAGCGGATAGTTTCTCCTGAAGACCGCAGACGTCTATTTCGAGCTGCCCTGTAACGGGAAGAACGATCTGCACGAAGGCATGACGCTCATTCGGCGTTTCGTGGCGGTAGGAGCGCAGATCGACAGACACGGCTTTCATTCCACGACCCTCCCTTCCCAAAACGGAAGATGGCCGCGACGCGGCCACCTATGGACTGGATGATTTCATGTCGGCAGGCAAACCGCCAGCCAAAATCTCAAGCCTCGGCTTCCTGCTTGATGGTCGATTCGCCGCGCTTGCGCTTGCGCAGCACCGGTTTGTTTTCCCGTGCTTCGCACTTGGCAACGTCGATGAGATAGGCAAGCATCGGCATGCTGTTCATGGATGCCAGCTGTTTTGCGGATTCCAGAAGGTTGATGATGTTGGCAAAATCGTCCATCGTATCACTCGGTTGTTTGGTTGCATCCCAAGGCTGCAATCGTCGTTGTTGTTAAATAACGCCGAGCCCGGTCGGGTTGCAATAGTCAATTTCTGCAAACTGCTATGCAAGGGTAGACGAGATGGTCGCCATCAACAGCATCGAGGAAGCCGCCGAGCGTATATCCAAGGCATCCCGCATCATGGTCGTCGGCTCCTCAGGGGGCGGGAAGACGACGCTATCGAGCCAAATTGCGAAACGCTTAGGCCTCACACACATTTCGATGGATAAAGAATTCTTCTGGTTGCCTGGTTGGGTGCCCAGAGAGCGCGCCGAGCAACGTCAGATGATTTCAGAGTTCATCCAAAACGACCGCTGGATTATGGATGGTAGCAACCCATCTAGCTTCGATTTAAGGCTGCCAAGAACAGATTTCATTATATGGGTACGCATATCACGTCTCATCTGCATTTGGAGCGTTTTGAAGCGAGTGGCTAAGAGCTATGGGAAGACACGGCCGGATATGGCGACAGGTTGCGTGGAGCAATGGCCTGACAGGGAGTTCCTCAGCTACATCTGGAACTTCGAGAAGCACCACGCGCCCATATTCCTGCGCAATTTCGAGCTTTACGGTCCGCACGTGCCAATATTTCAGGTGAAATCCAGAGCGCAGGCCAGTCAGCTTCTTGATCTTGTTCGCGCGGCGCATTAACTGCCCCTCATGCCGCAATTCGAAACACGCCGCCCTGTCAAACACTCTCCCGAACGGATGTATAATCTCGTTGCCGATGTGGAGACGTATCCCCAATTTCTGCCGCTTTGCGATGGTTTGACCGTTCGGTCCAGAAAAGAACGCGACACCAAGACCTTGCTGGTGGCGGATATGACGGTGGGCTACAAAGCCATTCGTGAGACTTTCACGACTCAGGTTCTTCTCAAACCTGAGGAATCGGCCATCGATGTTAAATATCTGGATGGGCCGTTCAAATATCTCGACAATCGCTGGCGTTTCGAACCTGGCGAAAATGGTGGCTGCTCAGTCTACTTTTTTATCGATTACGAGTTCAAGAGCCGTTTTCTGGGCGCTGTCATGGGCTCGATGTTCGACCGCGCATTTCGCATGTTCGCGGAAGCGTTCGAAGCGCGCGCCGACAAGATCTATACCGACTGAGACAGTTCAATCAGCATCTCAAGGGATGTCTTGACCGTCGCGAGCCGAACCGTGTCGCGTCCGATATCTCCATACCGCATCTCCCGGTGAAGGATATCACCGGCACGTGTCTTTGCAGCAAGATGAACGAGACCGACCGGCTTGAGGGCGGACCCGCCGCCGGGACCGGCAATGCCCGTGACAGCAATGGACAACTGCGCGCGTGATCGATAAAGCGCGCCATGCGCCATTTGAAAGGCGGTTTCCATGGAAACTGCACCGAAGGTTTCCAGCGTCAGGGTGCTGACCCCGAGCATGTCCATCTTGGCGTCGTTGGTGTAGGTGACGAAGCCACGGTCGACCACGGCGGAAGACCCTGCGATCTCCGTCAGCGCTCCGGCGATCAGTCCGCCCGTGCAGCTCTCCGCCGTCGATAGCATGTATCCCCGTGCTGTGAAGTCGTGCACGATCTTTTGTGCCAGCGCCTCGATGTCTGACGGAAAAACGCTCATGCAGGCCTCTGGCGATAAACAACGGTCGCGGTTGCGATAGCGGCTATTCCCTCACGCCGACCGACGAAGCCTATGGTTTCGTTGGTGGTTGCCTTGACCGAGCAGCGGTCGAGCGAGATGTCGAGGATGTCCGCAAGGTTCTCACGCATCGCCTGCCGGTGAGGGCCGATCCGTGGCTCCTCGGCGATCAGCGAAACGTCGGCATTCATGATCGTGCCGCCATTGCCCCGCACGACCTTTGCCGCATGTTCCAGAAAAATGCGCGATGCAGCACCCTTCCACTGCGGGTCGGATGGCGGAAAATGATCGCCGATATCACCGGCGCCGCACGTCGCCAGCAACGCGTCCGTCAGGGCATGGAGCGCAACGTCTGCATCCGAGTGGCCGATAAGCTTCTGATCGTGGGGGATGAAGATGCCACAAAGCGTCACGCCATCGCCTTCACCCAGTTGATGCACATCGTAACCGTTGCCTGTGCGTACATCCGGCAACGCGGCGGAAAGCTTTTCGTCAGCCATGGTGATATCCCGTTTCAAAGTCAGTTTTACGTTATCGACGATGCCATCCACCAGCTTCACCGGTGTGCCGGCCCATTCGGCAATCGCGGCATCGTCGGTAAAGTCGCTGCGACCGGAAGAGGCGGCATGTCTATGCGCCCCTAAAATGAGACAATAATCGAAAGTTTGCGGCGTCTGTGCCGAGTAGAGATGGCTGCGCGAGACGGTTTCTCCGACATAGCCATCATGGCCGCGCTTCAAGGTATCGGCGACGGGCACCGCAGGCAAAACGGCCTGCGCGCCTGCAGCAAGGGCGTTCGCGATACGCTCCAGCAGATCGACATCGATAAAGGGGCGCACGGCATCATGGATCATGACATGGGTGACGTCGTGAGCTTCAAGTGCTTCAAGCCCTGCCAGAACGGATTGCTGGCGCATCGGCCCGCCCGTCACTTGGCTGATCCGATCATGTGCATTCAGTCTTTGGGCGATAGGTTCGAACAGCGCACGATCGTCGGCATGGGTGACCACCACGATATGCGTGGACTGCTCCCAGTCCAAAAATTGAACGAGCGTGTGTTCGATGACGGCCTTGCCGCCGATAAGGCGATATTGCTTGGGGCCTTCTTCCGGTGCGCCTGCGCGTTCGCCACGACCTGCCGCCACGACGACGATACCGATTCTCATAGAGCTTTCCTGCATTGAACCCATATCATTTATGCATTTCTTCAACGGTTTACTTCGCTGGTCTAGCGTTTTAGGAAAAGGTTGACCAGTGGCAGACGCGCTGGCTTATCCCGCATCCTCGATGCGTATGATCTCTTCAAGCCGCGACAAAACGGCAAGTCAAAAAAACACACGCCTATATCAGTGAAAACGCTTGGCAAGAGCACGAACACTGTCTAAAAATAATGCAAATTTGAAAAATGCATGAAAGTTGACCATTTGCTTAATTCGAAGCTGTCAGACCCATTTCAGATCGGACCCGTCACCGTTCGCAACCGGGCGGTGCTTGCGCCCATGTCTGGTGTGACCGATCTGCCGTTTCGTCAGCTTGCCTGGCGCTTCGGTGCCGGTCTTGTGGTGACGGAAATGGTGGCCAGCCGCGAACTGGTCGCCAATCGCGGAGAATCATGGGCACGACTGAAGAATGCGGGCATGGTTCCGCATATGGTCCAGCTTGCCGGGCGCGAGGCTTACTGGATGGCCGAGGCCGCAAAAATCTCCGCAGATAATGGCGCCGGGATCATCGACATCAATATGGGTTGCCCGGCCAAGAAAGTGACAGGTGGGTTTTCCGGCTCGGCGCTGATGCGGGAGCCCGATCATGCGTTGACACTGATCGAGGCGACGGTCAAAGCGGTGAACGTACCGGTCACATTGAAAATGCGACTGGGCTGGGATGATGATTCCATCAACGCCCCGGAGATTGCCGCGCGTGCAGAGGCCATGGGCGTCAAGCTCATCACCATTCACGGTCGCACACGCATGCAGTTTTACGAAGGCCGCGCCAATTGGGATGCCATCAAGGCTGTGCGTGACGTCATCTCTGTACCTCTCATCGCCAATGGCGATGTGGAAACGAGTGCCGATGCCTCTGAGATCCTGCGCCGCTCCGGCGCGGATGCCGTCATGGTGGGGCGAGGGGCGCAAGGGCAACCGTGGTTGCCGGCTGTTCTGGCAGGCCATGCACCGCCGATGCCGGAGCAGATCGCTGATATCGCCGTCGAACATTATGAATTGATGCTGGAATTTTACGGCATTGAAGCCGGGCTTCGTCACGCGCGCAAGCATCTCGGATGGTATCTGGATCGATTTGCGCCTGACATGAAGACAGATGACAAGGTTGACATCATGACATCGAAAAACACGGCGCAGGTGATAGTCCTGCTGCGCTCGGCCCTGCAGCAGGGCGCGGAAAACTCTGCCGCGAGGCAGGCCGCATGAGTGCCGAGACTGCACCCCCCGGTGGCAGCAATGTGCTGGCCATGGCCGTTCTCAACGCCGTTCAAAACCCGGTGATACTGGTCGATGGAGAGGGCTTCATTGCGTTTGCCAACTGGGAGGCAGAGGCGTTTTTCGGCGCAAGTGCCACGCACCTGGCGCGTTACCGCATTTCGACCTTCATTCCATTTGGTAGCCCACTGCTCGCCCTGATCGATCAGGTGCGCGAACGCCGTGCGCCGGTCAACGAGTACCGCGTCGATCTCTCGTCGCCGCGTCTGGGCCAGGACAAGCTGGTCGATCTCTACGTTGCGCCTGTCGTCAGCGAGCCGGGTTCGGTTGTGGTGGTGTTTCAGGAACGCTCCATGGCCGACAAGATCGACCGTCAGTTGACGCATCGTGCCGCAGCCCGCTCGGTGACGGGGCTGGCGTCGATGCTGGCCCATGAGATCAAGAACCCGCTTTCAGGCATCCGCGGTGCGGCGCAGCTGCTCGAAACATCCGTTCCCGATGAAGACCGCGCACTGACCCGGCTGATCTGCGATGAGACCGACCGCATCGTATCTCTTGTGGATCGAATGGAGATTTTCTCCGACGAGCGCCCCGTCGATCGTATGCCGATCAACATTCACTCGGTTCTGGACCATGTGAAGGCCGTGGCAAAAGCCGGGTTCGCGCGCAATGTGAAGATCAGCGAAAACTACGATCCGTCCTTGCCCCCCGTCTATGCCAATCGCGATCAACTGGTGCAGGTGTTCCTCAATCTGGTGAAGAACGCCGCCGAAGCGGTCAGCAACCAGCAGGATGGCGAAATCATTCTGACGACGGCCTACCGCCCGGGCATTCGTCTGTCTGTCGCGGGGACGCGTGAGCGCATTTCGCTGCCGCTGGAATTTTGCGTGGTCGACAACGGTCCGGGTGTTCCGTCAGATCTCGTGCCGCATCTTTTCGACCCTTTCATTACGACAAAAACAAACGGTTCCGGTCTGGGCCTTGCCCTCGTTGCGAAACTCATCGGTGCCCACGGTGGCATCGTGGAATGCGACAGCCAGAACCACCGCACGACTTTCCGCGTTTTGATGCCTGTTTCCCCCGAAGTGGCGGTGGACGACAGCATTTTGCCGAACCCGACAGGACTTAATCGATGACAGCAACGATTCTCGTGGCCGATGACGACGCGGCCATCCGCACCGTTCTCAATCAGGCTCTCAGCCGTGCCGGGTACGACGTGCGCATTACCTCCAACGCGGCAACGCTGTGGCGCTGGATTTCTGCGGGTGAGGGCGATCTTGTCGTGACCGACGTGGTCATGCCGGACGAAAACGCATTCGACCTTCTTCCTCGAATCAAAAAAGCTCGACCAGATCTTCCGGTGCTGGTCATGAGCGCCCAGAATACTTTCATGACCGCCATCAAGGCCTCTGAAAAAGGCGCCTATGATTATCTGCCCAAGCCGTTTGATCTGACGGAGCTGATCGCCATTATCGGTCGCGCTCTGTCCGAGCCCAAGCGCAAGCCTGCGAAGCTTGATGACGACATGCAAGACGGCATGCCGCTGGTCGGACGGTCCGCCGCCATGCAGGAGATCTACCGCGTCTTGGCGCGGCTGATGCAGACGGATTTGACGCTGATGATCACCGGCGAGTCGGGCACGGGTAAGGAGCTTGTTGCGCGCGCGCTTCACGATTACGGCAAACGCCGCAACGGGCCGTTCGTGGCGATTAACATGGCCGCGATTCCCCGAGACCTCATCGAGTCAGAACTCTTCGGTCACGAAAAGGGCGCTTTTACCGGCGCGCAAAACCGCTCGACCGGTCGCTTCGAGCAGGCCGAGGGTGGGACGTTGTTTCTCGATGAAATCGGCGATATGCCGATGGATGCTCAGACCCGTCTTTTGCGGGTATTGCAGCAGGGGGAATATACCACTGTTGGCGGACGTACGCCCATCCGCACCGATGTTCGCATCGTCGCCGCGACCAATAAGGATCTGAAGACCTCGATCAACCAGGGTCTGTTCCGCGAAGACCTTTACTACAGGCTCAACGTCGTACCGTTGCGCTTGCCGCCCCTGCGTGACCGTGCGGAAGACATTCCCGACCTCGTCCGCCACTTCATCCAGACCGGTGAAAAGGAAGGGCTGGAGGGTAAGCGCTTCGAGACCGAGGCTTTGGAGTTGATGAAGGCCTATGCCTGGCCGGGCAACGTGCGTGAGCTGGAAAACCTTATCCGTCGTCTGATGGCGCTCTATCCGCAGGAAGTGATCACCCGCGAAATCATCGATCAGGAGCTTCAGTCCGATGTGGCCGACAGCCCGATTGATCGGACAGCCGTGCGCAACGGCTCGTTGACGATCTCGCAGGCCGTGGAAGAAAATATGCGCGATTATTTTTCAGGGTTCGGCGAAAGCCTTCCTCCGCCGGGCCTCTATGATCGCGTTCTGCGGGAAATGGAATATCCACTCATTCTTGCTGCACTGACGGCGACGCGTGGCAACCAGATCAAGGCTGCGGACTTGCTGGGATTGAACCGAAATACGTTGCGCAAGAAAATCCGGGAACTCGGCGTGTCGGTGTACAGGAGCTCTAGAACTGCCTGAGTCTGTTGACAAGGCTTGTGTGTCGTTGCATTTTCGCCACAAAGTGTTGCTTGAAAATCACGGGAACGTCTGGATTCGTCGATGAACGGCGTTCTCTCTAGCAAGACGATAATGTCGCAATAAAGCGGCTTGGGAAATGATCGATGCGCAAACCTGTCGCAGATAAGGTTTCCGACCGTGCGTCGGCCGATATAGTCATTGCCGACCGGCGAATGTCATTTGCCTTCCCTGGACTGGTGCTCGCAGGCGTTGCGCTGATCTGTGCGATGCTGACCCTGTTCGTGCTGCTCGGATTGACCCCGATTGCGCCGACGACAAACGTGGTCATCGCTTCGGTCATCATCAACTCGCTGTTCGTCATCGGGCTGATGTACCTTATCGGTCGCGAAATAAATCGTCTCATGAAAGCGCGGCGACGGGGCAGGGCGGCGGCGCGCTTGCATGTGAGAATCGTCGCTCTCTTTTCCATCGTCGCGATCACTCCCGCCGTTCTGGTGGCGATCTTTGCGAGTATTACGCTCAATGTCGGTCTCGACCGTTGGTTTGCCCTGCGCACTCAGGCCATTGTCGATTCGTCCAGCAATATTGCCCAAGCCTATATGCTTGAAAATGCGGGCTATTTGCAGGGCCAGACGCTCTCCATGGCGACTGACCTAGATCGTAACCGCGCGCTTTTCTATCTTGACCGCACCGGCTTTGTTGAACTGATGACGCGGCAGGCCAAGGGCCGCGGGCTGCTTGGCGCATTTCTGGTGCAACAAGACGGCGATGCGGTCGTCCAGGCTGACATCAAGACAGAAAGACCGCTTCCAGCCATTCCGCAGGATGCCCTTCAAAAGGCTGGCGCTGGTCAGCCTACCCTCATTCCTCCTGGTGTCACCAATCTGGTGGGCGCAATCATCAAGCTAGAGGGTATCGGTGGAACGTTTCTTTACACCGTGCGCGCAGTAGACCCGAAGGTCATGTCAGCCATGCGGTTGATGGAAGAAAACCGTGCCGAGTATAAAGCCATGGAGGCGGGTCGCGCACCGCTGCAAATCGCGTTTGCGATTCTCTATCTCGGTTTTGCGCTCATCGTTCTTCTTGCCGCCATCTGGACCGCCATCGCTGTTGCGGACCGTATCGTGCGCCCGATTCGGCTGCTCATCAGCGCAGCCGATAGTGTGGCTATGGGCAACATGCATGTGCTTGTACCCGTCCGTGCGGCCGATGGAGATGTCGGTAGACTTGCGCGAACCTTCAACAAGATGATTGGTGAAATTCGCAGCCAGCAGGACGAAATCATCGAGGCGAAGGATGATATCGACAACCGCCGTCGCTTCATCGAGGCGGTGCTATCGGGCGTGACGGCGGCTGTGATCGGCGTCGACGAACATCGCAACATCACGATTGCCAACCCCTCCGCAGAAGAGTTTCTGGCTGTTTCCTCCGAACAGCTGGTGGGTTCACCGCTGGTCGAGATCGCGCCTGAAATCGAGCACGTCGTGACGGAAGCCGCAGCGTCCGCGCGGATGGATTTCCGCCACCAGATCAATATCATCAGGCGCGGTAAAGAGCGTACGTTGAACGTTCAGGTGACGCGGGAGGATGCTCGTGATGGCCACGAATCCTACGTCATTACGCTCGATGACATCACAGATCTCGTCATCGCCCAACGCTCGACCGCGTGGTCGGAAGTGGCACGGCGCATCGCCCATGAAATCAAAAACCCGCTGACACCGATTCAGCTTTCGGCAGAGCGCATCAAACGTCGCTTCGGCAAGCAGATACACGATGAAACAGACCGTGCCGTGTTCGATCAGTGCACCGACACGATTGTGCGTCAGGTTGGTGATATCGGGCGCATGGTCGACGAGTTCTCCGCCTTTGCCCGTATGCCGAAGCCGACCAAGGAGATGTCCGATTTGCGGACAATCCTCAAGGACGCCACATTCCTCAGGGAAATGGGTGCAGCGCATGTAAAATTCACAACCGAACTGGGCGACGAGCCACTTGAGGCGATGTTCGATTCGCGCATGCTCGAGCAGGCCTTCGGCAATCTCATCAAGAATGCCACGGAGGCGATCGAGTCGGTTGAAACGAGCGATGCGCCCCGCGAAGGAAGAGTTCTCGTCAGGGCCTCTTTTGACGAGGAGAACAACCGGTTTATTGCAGATGTGATCGATAACGGTCGTGGTTTGCCAGTCGAAAACCGTCATCGCATTCTCGAGCCTTACATGACGATGCGCGAAAAGGGCACAGGCCTTGGTCTAGCCATCGTCAAGAAGATCATTGAAGAACACGGCGGTCATCTGGAATTGCATGATGCGCCGACCGATTTCGATCACGGCCACGGCGCCATGATCAGAGTGCTGCTGCCGCGTGTCGAAGTGGCGGTAAGCGAGAGAGACAAGGAAGTTGCATATGGCGTCTGATATTCTGGTCGTAGATGACGAAGCGGACATCCGCGAAATCGTAGCCGGTATTCTGTCCGACGAAGGCCATGAGACACGTATGGCTTTCGATAGCGACAGCGCGCTGGCCGCGATTTCCGAGCGCGTTCCCAGGCTGATTTTTCTCGATATCTGGATGCAGGGTAGCAAGCTGGATGGTCTTGCGCTGCTCGATGAGATCAAAAGCCGTCATCCCGATCTTCCCGTCGTAATGATTTCGGGTCATGGCAATATCGAGACGGCGGTCAATGCCATCAAGCGCGGCGCCTTCGACTTTATCGAGAAGCCCTTTAAAGCAGATCGTCTGATTCTGATTGCCGAGCGAGCGCTTGAAAATTCAAAACTGAAACGTGAGGTTTCAGAACTGAAAAAACGCACCGGAGATGCCGTCGAGCTCATCGGCGCGTCACTGGCGGTCTCGCAGCTGCGCCAAACTATCGACCGCGTTTCGCCCACCAATAGCCGCATCATGATTCTCGGTCCGTCCGGTTCCGGGAAGGAGCTTGTGGCGCGTATGATCCATAAGAAGTCCTCGCGGGCGACAGGACCCTTCGTCGCTCTGAATGCCGCGACGATCACGCCTGACCGTATGGAAATTGCGCTCTTCGGCACCGAAGGCCTTCCAGGTCAGCCACGCAAGGTTGGCGCACTGGAGGAGGCGCATCGCGGCGTTCTTTATCTGGACGAAGTGGGAGAAATGCCACGCGAAACGCAAAACAAGATTCTGCGTGTTCTTGTCGACCAGCAATTCGAGCGTGTCGGTGGTGGCAAACGGGTGAAGGTGGATGTCCGTATCATCTCCTCCACGGCCCATAATCTGGAAGGATTGATTGCAGACGGTCTGTTTCGCGAAGATTTGTATCACCGTCTCGCCGTGGTTCCGGTCAAGGTTCCGGCGCTTTCCGAACGTCGCGAAGATATTCCGTTTCTTGTCGATATGTTTATGCGCCAGATTTCCGAACAGGCAGGTATTCGTCCGCGTAAGATTGGGGATGACGCGATGGCTGTGCTTCAGACGCACGACTGGCCAGGCAATATCCGCCAGCTTCGCAACAATATCGAGCGGCTGATGATCCTTGCACGCCCCGATAATGTCGAGACGCCGATTTCCGCCGATATGCTGCCTGCCGATATTGGCGACATGCTGCCGAAGATCGCGGCGCAGGGGGACCAGCACATCATGACGCTTCCTTTGCGCGAAGCGCGTGAAATGTTCGAGCGGGATTATCTGGTGGCGCAGATCAACCGGTTTGGCGGCAACATTTCCCGCACGGCGGAATTTGTCGGGATGGAGCGGTCCGCTCTCCATCGGAAACTGAAGTCGCTTGGCGTCTGACGATCCTAAATTTGCTGTTCCGGCCTGTAGAGAGAGCGTATGAAAGTCATCATTTGCGGCGCAGGCCAGGTGGGTTACGGCATTGCGGAGCAATTGTCGCGAGAAGATAACGAGGTTTCCGTTATCGATACCTCAGCCGCTCTGATTGCAGCCATCACCGAAACGCTGGATGTGCGCGGATATGTCGGGCATGGCTCGCACCCGGACATGCTTGCGAAAGCGGGTGCCGATCAAGCAGACATGATCATCGCCGTGACGCTGTACGACGAAATCAACATCGTTGCCTGCGAAGTGGCGCACGCGTTGTTTAGCGTCCCCACGAAGGTTGCGCGCATTCGCGACCAAAGCTACCTCCAGCCGGAATACGGTGATCTGTTCAGTCGCGAAAACATGTCCATCGATGTGACGATTTCGCCCGAGATCGAAGTTGGCAAGATGGTGTTGCGGCGTATCGCGTTCCCGGGCGCGACGGATGTGGTGCGTTTTGCGGACGACAATGTCTCCATGCTGGCCATCGAGTGCAAGGAAGACTGCCCTGTCGTCAACACGCCCTTGCAGCAGCTCAGCCACCTTTTCCCCGACCTGATTGCGACAGTCGTGGGTGTGTATCGCAACGGACATCTGAAAGCAGTCGATTCGGCGGAGCAGCTTCGGACCGGTGATCTGGCCTACGTCATCTGCCAGCGCCAACACGCGCGCCGTACGCTTGGTCTTTTCGGCCACGAGGAAAAGGAGGCAGCCCGCATCGTGATCGCAGGCGGCGGTAACATCGGCCAATATGTGGCACGCTGCATCGAAGACGTTCAGCCAAAAACGCGTGTAAAGATCATTGAGTCTGACCGTGAACGCGCCATCGCGGCATCCGAAAAACTCAACTCGACAATCGTGCTGAATGGCTCGGTCCTGGACCAGAAAATCCTGCATCAGGCGGATATTCAGGATGCAGATCTGATCGTGACGCTGACCAACAACGATCAGACCAACATTCTGGGCGCGGTCATGGCTAAGCAACTCGGCTGCAAATCCAATCTCGCACTTCTGAACGGCCCATCATTTCACGATGTCGCGAAGTCGTTGGGTTTGGATGCCTATATCAATCCGCGTGCGGTCACCATTTCTCGTGTTCTTCAACACGTTCGGAAAGGTCGCATCCGTTCTGTCTATGCGGTGCAACGCGGCAATGGTGAAATTATTGAGGCCGAGGCCTTGGATACGTCGCCGCTGGTGGGGCAGGCGCTGCGCGATATGGAGTTGCCAGATGGTGTTCGCATCGGCGTCATCTACCGGGACAAAACCGTGATCCGCCCGGACGGCGGTACCAAAATCAAGGCGAGAGATCGCGTTGTCCTGTTTGCGTCATCGGATGCAGTGCGTGAGGTAGAACAGCTATTCCGTGTATCCATTCAATATTTCTAAAATATTGTGTATGAAGTGAAAAAGCTCATCCTAGTAAATCCGGGTAAGTTTTTCGACATTGCGGAACAGATCGTGATTTGATACCAGAGTTGCTGATCGGCTGACACGGGGACGAGGTTCAGCCGATCCCATTATTGATTATGCATTCCCGGTCTCCCATCCGGGCAAAAAAGAAAGAAGCGGCGCCATGGCGGAACGTTCTCAAAACCTGCAAGATCTTTTCCTGAACACAGTTCGCAAGCAGAAGATTTCGCTCACAATATTTCTCATTAACGGTGTTAAACTGACGGGTGTGGTTACATCCTTCGATAATTTCTGTGTTCTTCTTCGCCGTGACGGACACTCTCAGCTCGTCTACAAGCACGCGATTTCGACCATCATGCCCGGTCAGCCGATGCAGATGTTTGAGTCGGAAGAAGGCGCCGCTTGAATTAGCGGCCACGACGACAATACGACAGTCATGATTTTGCCAACAACGGAACCTTGAGCTAGGTTCCGTTGTTTTTCGGCGCATGCGCTCTTATATCTTGATGGAGCGATTTCTTTACGATCCGAAAGGTGCGGGCACATTTCTACACGCGACACATCGAATGAATCCATTATCCCGGAACTGGAAAAGCGTCGGGATGACATGCGCGCCGTCGTCATTATTCCGGTCCTGAAGCAGGGGCGCGCCCCAAAGGAAGCCTCTGCGACGACGCCCCCTCGTTCGATGGAAGCGAAGCTTGAAGAAGCAAAGGGTCTGGCCCTTGCCATTGACCTTCACGTGGCCCAAGGTTTGATCGTGCCGGTCAACCAGCCACGCCCGGGAACACTGTTCGGGAGCGGGAAGATCGAGGAAATCGGTCAGCTTCTGGACGAAACCGATTGCGGGCTGGTCATCATCGATCATCCTTTGACGCCGGTTCAGCAGCGCAATCTCGAAAAAGAGTGGAATGCCAAGGTCATAGATCGCACCGGCCTCATTCTTGAGATATTTGGCCGTCGCGCCAATACCAAAGAAGGCACGCTTCAGGTCGATCTTGCGCATCTGAACTATCAGAAGGGCCGTCTGGTCAGAAGCTGGACCCACCTCGAGCGACAGCGCGGTGGCGCAGGCTTCATGGGTGGCCCCGGTGAAACCCAGATCGAAGCTGACCGTCGTTTGCTGCAGGATCGCATCGTCAAGCTTGAGCGCGAACTGGAGCAGGTTGTTCGCACGCGCCAACTCCATCGCGCCAAGCGCCGCAAGGTGCCGCATCCGATCGTGGCGCTGGTCGGTTACACCAATGCCGGAAAATCGACCCTGTTCAACCGTGTAACCGGCGCAGGCGTGCTGGCAGAAGACATGCTCTTCGCCACGCTGGACCCGACATTGCGCCGCATGAAATTGCCGCATGGCCGCACCGTCATCATGTCCGATACGGTGGGTTTTATCTCCGATCTCCCGACCCATCTGGTTGCAGCGTTCCGCGCGACACTGGAAGAGGTTCTGGAGGCTGACCTTATTCTTCATGTCCGCGACATGGCTGATCCTGATAATGGTGCGCAATCGTCTGACGTTCTTCGTATTCTGAACGATCTCGGAATCGATGAGAAAGTCGCGGATGCGCGTATCATCGAAGTCTGGAACAAGGTCGACAGGCTGGATCAGGAAACGCACGACGCCATAATGCACAAGGCGGAAGGACGTGCCAACGTCCGTGCGGTCTCAGCTATCACAGGCGAGGGTGTTGACGCCCTGATGGATGAAATCTCGCAGCGGCTCTCCGGCGTTCTGGTGACAAGCTCAATTGTGCTCGACGTCGATCAGCTTCACCTTCTGTCATGGGTCTACAGCAATGCCATCGTTGATGGACGCCAAGACAACGAGGATGGCTCTGTCACGCTGGACGTTCGTCTTTCAGACGCGCAGGCGCTTGAACTAGACAGAAGACTTGGTCACCCGAACAAATCCGTATCGGAAGATTGGGAAGCCTAGAAGTCCGCTCGCCGCGCATGCAGGAGCGTCATATAGAATGCAAGGCTAGCCGGGATACCTCTGATCTAATTTCCGGTTGGGATTGATAATATTCACTATTCTAGAGTTTATGATCAAACTCTGATAAGTGTATCATCTCATCAATCACCACTATTTAGTTAGACTTTCGTAATGAAATCCATGCGATATCATTGTCTCGTTCGCACGAGCTGATGAATATGCAAGCTTTAGATCTCAACACCGTTATGCTGCTCCACAAGCTGTCCTTCTTTGTGGCTGGGCTTTGCTTTTTGTACGTACGTTCCCAGTCGCGTGAAAGCGTGGGGCTCGGTTTTCTGGCTGCGGGTTTCTTTCTGGTCGCGATGGCAACGACACTGCTCGGAATCGGCAAGATTTTCGCGGATTACACCAATGTCTTATCCTTAGCCGGTAACTTTGCCGGGTTGGTCGGATATTCCATCTTCTGGATTGGTATGTGCAGAATCAGCAGGCAGCGCCTGAGGCGCCGCGAGTGGTTCATGTTATGCTTGCCCGTCACCGTCTGTATAACCCTCTTTGTTACAGGCGGCTACAACTCGACTGAAATCCGTACGATTGTCTTTCAAACGACGGCAGCATCGCTGCTGTTCGCCGCAGCCTTCACCGTTTTTGCGGATCGGGTTGTTGAGCCTCTTCCGGTTCGAAAAGCGCTGGCGGGAACGATCATTTTTGCTTCGTTTCTCAGTGTCTTGATTGCCATCGGTATTCTTTTTCCCAGCATTGCATATGTCTCCCCACGGAACGCTTTCTTCATCTCCATCCTTTGCCACTTTGCCATTGCTGTCTTCGTTCTGGCATTGGTGAAGGAACGTGCCGAGGAGGGCCTGAAGCGACTGGTCGGTCTCGATGTCCTGACGGGCGTTCCGAACAGGCGGTCGTTTTCCTCCCGCCTTCCAGACCTGATGCGCCAAGGCGATGCAATTGTGATGATCGACATCGATCACTTCAAGCGCATCAATGACGGCTTTGGACACCTGGCAGGCGACGAGATCCTGATCCGGGTCGCTCAAGAATTGTCGAACCGAATTCGTCCGAATGAAAGCTTCGCGCGTTTCGGTGGAGAGGAGTTCATCCTCTATATTCCTGCAAAGGACGACGCCGACGCAATAACTTTTGCCGAAACTATTCGGCAGGTGGTCAGTTCGATCAAGCATTCCATAGAAGACCAGAAAGTCGTCGCAACACTCAGCATGGGGGTTGCCGTTTGCGAGGGCAAAAGCTGTTCTCCGCTGGCTCTGATGAAACGTGCCGACACAGCGCTCTACGCATCGAAAGCTGCCGGTCGGGACCGGATGACTGTTTACAGCGAGGGGGATGCCGCGCGTCCGCAAGATGTACGGCACGCGAGTTGATAGGCGACCTACGTCTCAATCTGGCGCTCAATAGCCTTTGCCGATTGCCATAGTTCCTCCATCCGCTCCAGCGTTGCCGCTTCCATGGTTTCACCACTTTTGCTTAACGACGTCTCGATGTGGTGGAAGCGACGGCGGAACTTGGTGTTGGTGCCGCGCAAGGCATTTTCCGCGTCAGTCTTGACGTGACGACCGATATTGACGAGCGCGAATATCAGATCGCCCAGTTCATCCGATACCTTCTCTGGTTTCCCCGATGCCAGAGCTTCTCGCAGTTCTCCGATTTCCTCTTCGATTTTATCGAGGATGGGCTCTGGTGCGGACCAGTCGAAGCCAACCTGTGCCGCCTGTTCCTGAAGCTTCAACGCTTCTGTCAAAGATGGCTGCGTCCGCTGGATTGATCCCAATAGCCCGGCTTTGAAATCCTCGGTCATTCCGCGAGCCGCACGACGCTCGGCACGTTCCCGCTTCTCCTCAGCCTTGATGACATTCCATTGGATTTTAACGGATTCCTGCGTATCTGCCTCAGATGCAGCAAACACATGCGGATGGCGGCGGATCATTTTCGAGGTTACGGCCTCAACGACGTCGCCAAACGTAAACGCACCCATTTCCTCGGCAATGCGGGAATGAAACACCACTTGCAACAACAGGTCACCAAGCTCTTCGCACAGATCATCCAAATCGTTACGCTCTATGGCGTCGGCGACCTCGTAGGCCTCCTCGACCGTATAGGGCTTTATCGTCTCAAACGTCTGCACGATATCCCAAGGGCACCCCGTTTCGGGTTGTCGCAATGCCTCCATTATCTCGATGAGACGGGAAATATCCTTCGAGGGTTCCATATGCTGGCTGCTTTCTGCTGCGGTTCAGTTGAGCGGAATATCGTTTTCAGCCTTGGAGGACTGATAGTTTACCGACAGGTCTGCGTAGGTTTTCTTGATACGGGCAACCTGCTCCTTAAGAGAGATCTTGCGCTGCGCTTCTTCGGTCTCAACGAGATCGGTGATGAAATACGAAGTCCAAAAAGCATTGCTGCGCCTGTAGCCGCCTGGCTCAAGACCGAAGACTTCTTTCAGAATTTTCAGATCATGCGGGATAGCGAAGGCATCACGCGAATCTTCATGGCTGAAGAAAGAATAGAAATTGTCGAACCCAGCCCAGGTTATGGCTGACATACACATTGTGCAGGGTTCATGGGTGGAAAGAAAGATCAGCTCTTTCGGATCCGGCTTCTCGCCCAATTCATGAAAGCGCTTCAGCGTGTGGACTTCACCATGCCACAAGGGGTTTTCCAGCTCATTGTTGGTTTCCGCCACCACGAGCGACAGGTCTGATTTGCGCAATATGGCGGCGCCGAAGACTTTATTACCCAGTGCGACGCCCTTTTTGGTCAGTGGCAGAATGTCGTTCTCGATGACCTCGAGAAGACGAGACGCGATCGTGTGTTCAGTCAAGGTATTTTCCTGTTCAATTGGAGCCTCATCATTGGGCATTCGGAAGCAAAAAACGCCAGCAAAATGCACAAAATTTGTAGAAAATGGTTGGAATTACAACAGTGTGACGAATTCGCGCCATCGGTCGCTTTTCCTCCAAATCAGCGCTTGCCGAGAAATAAAAATCTACTGCAATATAGCAATGGAATTTCTGTACCTTCAATCCTGACGCTTGATCGGACATAAGTATGGGTATGCTTACGAACGCCCCAGACAAAGCTGACCATCGGCTTACGACTTTTCCTGCTTTTTTCAAGGTGGACAAGCGTCCCGTCGCGGTTTTTGGAAATGGCGATGAGGCGTTCGCGAAGGTCCGTCTTCTGCTCAACACCAGCGCCGATATTCGCGCTTTTGCCGACGCGCCACAGGATGATTACGCGGCGTTGCTCGGGCGAGGAGAGGTGACCCATCACCCGCTGCCTTTCTCGCCGGAACTCGTTGATGGCATGGTCCTCGTTTTTGCTGCGACCGGTGAAGAAGCGCTCGACCGTCAGATTGTCGATGCTGCGCGTTCTAAATCTATTCCCGCAAATGCCGTGGATCAGCCCGGCTATTGCGATTTCTATACACCTGGCCTCGTGTCCCGCGCGCCTCTTGCCGTTGCCATCTGTACTGAAGGTGCCGGGCCTGTCTTGGGTCAGATCGTTCGCGCGCGGATCGATCAGATGCTGGCACCATCCCTTGGTCGGCTTGCCCGTCTGGCGGTCGAGTACCGGGATGCGGCCGAACAGAATATCCCCAAGGGTGCTCTGCGTCGAAACTTCTGGCGGCGTTTCTTCTCTGGCAGCGTCGCCGACTCCGTTGCGCTGAACGATATCGATGCTGCGCATAGTGCTGCTTCCCATCTGCTGGCGTCGCCGGAGCGCCCCGAAGGTTACGTCTGGCTAGTCGGCGCGGGTCCGGGTGCCGAGGATTTGCTGACATTGCGCGCCCAGCGCGTTCTGATGCAGGCTGATGTCATTGTCTACGACGCATTGGTACCCCTGGAAATCGTCAATATGGGCCGCCGCGATGCAGAGCGTCTTTCCGTTGGCAAGCGCAAGGGCTGCCACTCGAAATCGCAGTCCGACATCAACAGGCTTTTGGTGACGTTGGGTGAAGAGGGCAAGCGCGTTGTGCGTCTCAAGTCTGGCGACCCGCTTGTCTACGGTCGTGCAGCCGAGGAAATGGCTGCGCTGCGGGAGGCTGGCATTGGTTACGAGATCGTGCCGGGCATTACCTCGGCGTTTGCGGCTGCCGCCGATTTTGAATTGCCGCTGACGTTGCGTGGCGTTGCGTCTTCGCTCATTTTTACCACCGGTCATGATCTCGCGGGCGATATCCTGCCGGATTGGGCACGTCTGGCAGTGTCGGGTGCGACGATTGCGGTCTATATGGGCCGTTCGGTCGCGGCATCTGTTGCCACACGGCTGATGAATGCTGGCCTTAATGGAGATACGACGGTTGCTGTCATCGAAAATGCCAGCCGGTCCTATCGCCGCCTTATGCACGGGACACTGAAGGATCTACCCGATCTGGAACATCGCGACGAATTGACGGGTCCTGTCATGGTTATCATCGGCGATGCGGTCGCGGGTGCAAATTTCGAACGGTCTGAAGCGCTGGCATCTGCCGATGCCCTTTCTGATCCAAAGCAGGAGTATGCAAATGGTTGACAAGGTTCTGACAGCCAACCGTCTCGATGACGGCATCGCCGTATGGCTCGATGCGAACGGTGTCTGGAACGAAGATCTTCAGTCGGCGCTCGTTGCCCGTCACGCTGAGGCGGAAGCCTCGCTCGAAGAGATTGGCAAGCGCGATTTTTCTGCCAATAAGGTGGTGGATGTCAACATCGTCGACGTGACGGAAGAAAACGGCCTGTTGTGGCCGACACGCCTGCGTGAACGCATCCGCGCTGCTGGCCCAACAATTCCATACGCCGACGGCTTCAAGGCAGCCGACGCGGCATTCATTGCAGTCTGAGGAATACCATGTACCGCTACGACGAGTTCGACCACGCTTTTGTTCAGGGTCGCGTGGAGCAATTCCGCGATCAGGTGGAACGACGCCTTTCAGGTGAGCTGGCGGAAGACGCTTTCAAGCCGCTGCGCCTTATGAACGGCGTCTATCTGCAACTGCATGCCTATATGCTGCGCGTTGCCATTCCCTACGGTACCCTGAATGCAAAACAGATGCGGATGTTGGCGCATATCGCTCGCAAATATGACCGTGGCTACGGCCACTTTACGACGCGTCAGAACATTCAATACAACTGGCCTCGCCTTGCCGATACACCAGATATTCTGGCTGAACTGGCAAGCGTTGAGATGCACGCATTGCAGACATCCGGCAATTGCATTCGCAACGTCACGGCTGATCACTTTGCCGGCGCTGCGGCCGATGAAGTTGCAGACCCGCGTCCCTATGCGGAAATCCTGCGTCAATGGTCGTCCGTTCACCCGGAATTCTCTTTCCTGCCACGCAAGTTCAAGATTGCCGTTACGGGTGCAGAGAAGGATCGCGCTGCCATTCAGGTGCATGACATCGGTTTGCATTTGAAGAAGAACGAAAAGGGCGAGATTGGCTTTGCCGTTTATGTCGGTGGCGGGCAGGGCAGAACACCGATGATCGCCAAAAAGATCAACGACTTCCTGCCCGAAGAAGATCTGCTGTCTTACACGACTGCCATCATGCGCGTTTATAATCTGCATGGCCGTCGAGACAACAAGTACAAGGCTCGAATCAAGATTCTTGTTCACGAGACGGGCGCTGAGGAACTAGCGCGTCAGGTAGAAGCGGAATTTGCCCAGCTGAAAAATGGTGAGCTGAAACTGCCGGATGCCGATATCGCGGCCATTACCTCCTACTTCGCCCTGCCGGATTTAAAGGCGCGTCCCGAAGGGTGGGAAAGCCTTGCTCGATGGAAAAAGGCAGATACAGATTTTGCTCGCTGGGTGGACCAGAACGTCCAGCCGCATCAAAACCCGGATTACGGCATGGTGACGGTTTCGTTGAAGCCCATCGGCGGCATTCCCGGCGACGCATCCGACGCGCAGATGGATCTGATGGCCGATATAGCCGAAGAATACGCTTTTGATGAAATCCGCATCAGCCATGAACAGAATATCATTTTGCCGCATGTGGCGTTGGCCGATCTGGAACCCGTCTATAGAGCGCTCCTGGGGTCAGGACTCGCCACGGCGAATGCCGGGTTGATTACCGATATCATTGCCTGTCCGGGGTTGGATTATTGTGCGCTGGCCAATGCGCGCTCTATCCCAGTCTCGCAGGAAATCTCGAATCGCTTTGGTTCGCCGGAACGTCAGGCCGAAATTGGCGAGCTGAAGATCAAGATTTCCGGCTGTATCAACGCCTGCGGCCACCACCATGTCGGCCATATCGGTCTGCTCGGTGTGGAAAAGAAAGGTGCCGAACTCTACCAGATCACACTGGGTGGATCGGGTGATGAAAACTCGTCCATCGGTGAAATCATCGGTCGCGGTTTTGAGCCGGAGAAGGTAACGGACGCGGTGGAAACCATTGTCGATACTTACCTTGGCCTGCGCCTGTCGAAAGAAGAGACATTCCTTCAGGCCTATCGCCGCGTCGGTGCGCAGCCTTTCAAGGAAGCGCTCTATCCGGCAGCCGCCGCAGCCGCATAAGGAACAGCAGGATGACGAAAATCTGGAACGAGAGCGGCTTCGTGGAGAACGATCCGTGGGTTATCGAGACCGAAGAGGTCACGGCGCAGGATGGCCAACAGCCGGTTCTCGGCCTCGACGCGTTCATTTCGCGTGCCGAGGAAAGCAATGATATCGGCCTTGGGGTACTCGTGACACCGGCGGACGACGTTGAAAAGCTGCGTCCCTTCATCGATCGCATTGCTTTGGTTGCGGTCAGCTTTCCCGCTTTCAGCGATGGTCGTGGGTTCAGCCACGCATCTCTGTTGCGAACGCGCCTGAACTATCAGGGCGAGTTGCGGGCGGTCGGTGACGTATTGATCGATCAGGTGCCGCTCATGCTGCGGACCGGCTTTACAAGCTTTGCGGTCATGAACGAGACGGCAATCCGTCGTCTGTCCGAAAACCGTCTGCCCGCTATCGATGTCTATTACCAGCCAACGGCGAAACCTTCGGTGGGTGGAGAGGCGTATAGCTGGCGTCGTCAAAAAGCGGTCTGAGATATTGCGCAGAAACATGATTTTTTGACACATATTTCTGCGCGCATATCACCAATGACAATCCTTTGCCTTCAAAAGCAGGTCCAGATGGTTTATTGCCCCATCTGAAAATATTGCACATCACGTGAAATGGACGGATAGAGAATGAACGCTCCAGCCAAGACGGAAGAATTTGCTGTGAAGATCCCCGATGGCGTTTACGCCGAAACAGTGCTTTCGGTCGAGCATTATACCGATCACCTGTTCCGTTTTCGCATGACGCGGCCTGCGGGCTTTCGTTTCCGTTCAGGTGAATTCGCCATGATTGGTCTGATGGTTGGCGATAAGCCTGTCTATCGTGCCTATTCCATTGCTAGTCCCGCCTGGGATGAGGAACTGGAGTTCTTCTCCATCAAGGTGCCGGATGGCCCTTTGACCTCACATCTGCAGCAGATCAAGCCCGGTGACACCGTGCTGATGCGCAAGAAGCCGACAGGCACGCTGGTTCTGGATGCTCTGACGCCTGGCAAGCGCCTCTATATGTTTTCGACAGGAACAGGTATCGCGCCCTTCGCCAGCCTGATCCGTGATCCTGAAACCTATGAAAAGTTCGAGGACGTCATCCTCACCCACACGTGCCGTGACGTGGCAGAACTGAAATACGGCTTCGATCTGGTCGAGGAAATCAAGAACCACGAGTTCCTCAGCGAGTTGGTAGGCGATAAACTGAAGCATTATGCAACGGTAACGCGCGAGGACTATGCTTTCACGGGCCGCATCACCGACCTTATCGAGAATGGCAAGATGTTTGCGGATCTCGGTGTGCCATCATTCGACCCAGCCATTGACCGGGGAATGATCTGCGGATCGTCTGCCATGCTGAAGGATACCAAGGCGCTTCTGGAGCAGGCAGGTTTGAATGAAGGTGCCAACAACAAGCCTGCGGAGTTCGTTATCGAACGCGCTTTTGTTGGCTGATCATCTATGTATGGACTGAAAAAAGGAAGCTCTCGGCTTCCTTTTTTCGTATCAAACCCTTGCTTCAGCTTCTTCCTGGCTGGGCGCTATATCGTGTCTGAAGATCAGGAAGAGAACGATCGCGATGGCTGCAACACCGCCACCAACAAGGTGGGATAGCGCGTAACCGCCTTCCGTGGTCAACCAGCCGGCTACGCCATTGCTGAGCGAAGCGCCGATGCCTTGTACCGTCATGACACTGGCCAGCCCGACGTTGAAGCGTCCGGTACCCTTCAAGATGCGTTCGACGGCAATAGGGGTCGCGATGCCGAGAAGACCGGCACCGATGCCGTCCAGCAACTGGACCGGATAGATTACCCAGAAATCGCTGAACGATGCCGCCAGCAGGCCACGGATAGGTAGAGCGGCGAGCGCGATGATAAAAACCGCCGAAAGCCCGAAACGCCGGATAAGCCAAGGGGTGAGCGCCGCCACGAAGATCATGGCAAATTGTGCGACACCGGTGATGATCGCGGTCGTGCGGAAGGGCGTATTGAGCTCGATCGCGAAGTTTTGCGCGATCAACCGTCCCATAGGCGCATTACCGAAGTGGAAAATCAAAAGGATGATGGACAAAAAGATCAGGCCGCGCTCCTTGAAGAGGACCTTGAAGCCGGATGGTCCCGGTTCGCCTTCGTCATGGCCCAGGCCGCGCGCCACCTTGTGGTCGATGCGTTTGGGATCGATAGCCACGACGGCGGCAAGCGCGCCGATGGCGGTTGCGACCATAAGTCCGATCACGCCAGAAATGCCGAAGGCGGTTACAGCGAAGTAGGTCGCAAATAGCGAGACAAAATTACCGCCGTGGTTCCAGAACTCGTTGCGCGAAATCTGCTGGGAGAACATCCGTTCGCCAACCAGACCCAATGTTAAACCGGCAAGAGCCGGACCGACGACGGCACCAACGACCGCCGTCATGATCTGCCCGGTCCAGACCACAGCCTCGTTTGTAAAGATGAGCGTGATCAGCGCACCGACCGTGACCAGCACCACCGGCACAGCAATCAGGGTCCGTTTCCACGTCGATCCGTCCACGAGCGCGCCGCATAGTGGCGTGGCAGCGAGCCCGATGAGGCCACCAACCGTGGCGATAACGCCCAGTTGCATGGCAGACCATCCATTGGTCGCAAGAAATGCATCCAGAAACGGCCCAAGCCCGTCACGGGCATCCGCAAGGAAAAAATTGAGGGCAGCGAGCGCAAAAATAGAGCGGTCTGATAGGCCTGCATTCTGTGAACCTCCGGAGGAGCGTCCGCTTTCGGCGAGAGGCGTTGTCAGCGTTGTCATGGAAGGGCTCTCCGAAAGGGATGAGACGAAGCTGGCGAGAAACGCGTGGAACGGGTTTAGGTTGCTTATGGAGCATAACGACAGGTGCAAAGGAACTATCGTTGCGGTGGGGCGTTCGATTTTCACAAACAAGGAAAACGCGCATGAATGCCAAACTGATTTCCATAGTAGCACTCGCGGCCGGGCTGGCGGCATCACCGGTATTGGCTGACGAGAGCGAGTTTCTTTCTTCGCTGAAAGGAAGCTGGAAAGGTTCCGGCACAGTTACGATGAAGATTGGCTCAAAACCCATCAACGTCACCTGCACCTTCGACTCGACCGCTTCAGGCCCGACCCTGCGAATGAACGGAACATGCCGCGGACTGTTGGTCGTTCGCCGTGCGATTTCCGCCGATCTGAGTGCCTCGGGGACGCGCTACCGGGGGAACTATGTCGGTCCATCCGGAATACCTTCGGCACTTTCGGGCAGCCGCAGCGGCAACTCCGTCAATCTCTCGGTCGCCTGGAAGCGCGTCATCAATGGGGACCGGGTCGCAGCGATGACGATTACGAAGGTTGGCAGCAACGGCTTGCGTTTGCGCACCACCGATAAAGACGGTGCTGGCGGACCGACGGTGGTCACGGCGGATATTCAGCTGACCCGTTAACGACAGGCAGTCGCCGTTCAGTGAAAAGGCCCGGATCTCTCCGGGCCTTTCGTGTCTGTGAATGTTACTCCGCCGCTTCCGCGTATTCGCTCATCGGCGGGCATGTGCAGATGAGGTTGCGGTCGCCATAAACGTTGTCGACGCGGTTAACCGGTGACCAATATTTGTCCACGCGGAATGCACCCGGTGGATAGCAGGCCTGTTCGCGAGAGTAGGGACGATCCCACTCGCCGACCAGATCTTCCACGGTGTGAGGTGCGTTCTTCAGAGGATTGTTGGTCTTGTCGGACCGACCTTCCTCAATGTCGCGGGCTTCCCGACGGATGGCCAGCATCGCATCGCAGAAGCGGTCGAGTTCGGCCTTTGGCTCGGATTCGGTCGGCTCGATCATCAGCGTACCGGCAACTGGCCAGCTCATGGTCGGGGCGTGGAAGCCGCAGTCGATCAAGCGCTTGGCAACATCGTCCACCGTCACGCCGCAGCTGTCCGCCAGCGGGCGTGTGTCGATGATGCACTCATGTGCCACGCGTCCGGCCTCGGACTTGTAAAGCACATCGTAAGCGCCCTTCAGCCTGGCCGCGATATAGTTGGCGTTCAGGATCGCGACCTTGGTCGCCTGCGTCAAACCTTCGCCGCCCATCATCAGGCAGTAGCTCCAGGAGATCGGCAGGATCGACGGCGAGCCGAACGGTGCCGCCGAGACCGCGCCTGAGCGCCCATCGCTCGCAGGGTGGCCGGGCAGGTATGGCGCCAGATGGGCTTTGACGCCGATGGGGCCCATGCCGGGACCACCGCCGCCATGCGGAATGCAGAAGGTCTTGTGCAGATTGAGGTGGGAAACATCAGAGCCGATATCGCCCGGACGGGACAGACCGACCATGGCGTTCATATTCGCGCCGTCGAGATAGACCTGGCCGCCATGCTCGTGAGTGATATCGCAAATTTCGCGAACGGTCTCTTCAAACACGCCGTGGGTAGAAGGATAGGTGATCATGCAGCATGAGAGGTTTTCGGCGTACTGCTTTGCTTTTGCACGGAAATCATCGATATCGATATCGCCGTTTTCAAGCACTTTCACCGGGATAACGCGCATGCCCACCATCTGCGCCGACGCAGGGTTCGTGCCGTGTGCGGATGTCGGGATGAGGCAGAGATCACGGTGGGCGTCACCCCGTGCGAGGTGGTAGTTGCGAATGGTCAGCAGACCCGCATATTCGCCCTGCGCACCGGAATTCGGCTGCATGGAGAACGCGTCGTAACCGGTGACTTCGCATAGCTTGGAAGAGAGATCATCGATCATTTCCTTGTAACCCAGCGCCTGATCGGCTGGTACGAAGGGGTGAATATCCGAAAACTCAGGCCATGTGATCGGCAGCATTTCGGCTGTCGCATTCAGTTTCATGGTGCAGGAGCCGAGCGGGATCATAGAGCGATCAAGCGCCAGATCGCGGTCCGAAAGACGGCGGATGTAACGGGTCATCTCGCTTTCGGCGCGGTTCATGTGGAAGATCGGATGCGTCATGTACTGGCTGGTGCGCAACAAATCCTTCGGTAGGCGGTACTCCGGGTCGAAATCCGAGATCGAGAAATTACCGCCAAAGGCGCGCCAGACGGCTTCGAGCGTCGCGGGGCGTGTGCGCTCGTCGAGACTCATGCCGATCTTGGTCGCGCCGATCTTGCGAAGGTTCACGCCTCCTGAAACGGCCGCTCGCATAATGACGCCCTGCATGTGGCCAACATCGACGGTAATCGTGTCGAAGAATGTTTCAGGCTCGATCACGTAGCCCAGCTTTTCGAGCCCCTTGGCCATCAGCACAGCCTTCTGATGGGTCTGCTGAGCAATGGCCTTGATGCCCTGCGGGCCATGGAACACGCCATACATGGAGGCCATGACGGCGAGAAGCACCTGCGCGGTGCAGATGTTGGACGTGGCTTTTTCGCGGCGGATATGCTGCTCGCGTGTCTGAAGCGACAGGCGGTAGGCACGGTTGCCGCGCGCATCCACCGACACACCGACAAGACGGCCAGGCATGGAGCGCTTGATCGCGTCCTTGACGGCCATGAAGGCCGCGTGTGGGCCGCCATAACCAACCGGAACACCGAAACGCTGAGAGGAGCCAATGGCGATGTCAGCCTTCATTTCGCCTGGGGATTTTAAGAGCGTCAGCGCCAGAAGGTCAGTCGCGACCGCAGCGATGGCACCCGTCTGGTGCAGTCGGGAAATCAGTCCGGTGAAGTCGTTCACGTGGCCGTGCGTTCCGGGATATTGGAACAGGGCACCGAAAACGTCGACTGGATCGAGATCGGTGAAGGGATTGCCGACAATGACATTCCAGCCCAGCGGTGCGGCACGCGTTTCGATCAGCGCAATGGTCTGCGGATGGCAGTTGGCGTCCACGAAGAAGGCCGTCGCCTTGGACTTCGCAACGCGCTGGCACATCGCCATGGCTTCGGCAGCAGCCGTTGCTTCATCGAGCAGCGAGGCGTTTGCAACGTCCAGACCGGTGAGATCTGAAATCATGGTCTGGAAATTCAACAGCGCTTCAAGACGGCCTTGAGAAATTTCCGGCTGGTACGGCGTATACGCGGTGTACCAGGCAGGGTTTTCCAGAATGTTGCGCTGGATGACCGGCGGCGTGATGGTGCCGTAGTAGCCCTGACCGATGAGCGATGTCAGAACCTTGTTCTTGTTGGCGGTTTCGCGGAGACGGTCCAGCGCCTCGCGTTCCGTCAGCGCAGCACCCCAGGCGAGCGGCGCCTTCTGGCGAATGGAGGAGGGCACGGTCGCATCGATGAGGGCGTCGAGGCTGTTGTAACCGATGACCTTCAACATATCCGTCATTTCCGACGGAGACGGCCCGATATGACGCCGGTTGGCAAAGTCATAGGGCTGATAGTCGGTGAAATGGAACTCTGTGGGAGTCGTCATTACGCAATAAGCTCCTTATAGGCGGCTTCATCCAGCAGCGCATCGGCGTCAGACGTGTTGGAAAGCTTGAGCTTGAAGAACCAGCCGGCACCCTGCGGATCGGAGTTGACCAGCGACGGATCGTCCACGATCGCCTGATTGATTTCGGTGATTTCGCCGTCGAGCGGACAATAGACGTCCGATGCTGCCTTGACGCTTTCAACGGTTGCGGCATCTCCATCCTTGGAGAAGGTCGCGCCGACTTCCGGCAATTCCACAAAGACCAGATCGCCCAGCTGTTCTGCGGCATGGGTGGTGATGCCAACAGTTGCGACATCGCCTTCAATCTTCAGCCACTCGTGTTCTTGAGTAAATTTCAGCATTGGTCTCTCCGGAAATTAGCGTTTGTAAGTGGGTGTAATGAAGGGCAGGGCGGCAACGGCCACTGGCAGATACTTGCCGCGAACTTCCGCGAAAACAGCCGTGCCGGGTGTTGCGAATTCTTTTGGTAGATAACCCATGGCAACCGGGCCTTCGACAGTGGGGCCGAAACCGCCTGACGTGACTTTACCGATTTCAGTTTTGCCTTCCGCATCGGCAAAAAGCTTGGCGTGGCCGCGCACGGGTGCCTTGCCATCCGGCTTCAGGCCTACACGGCGACGGGTCGTGCCGTTTGCGAGTTCGTCCAAAATCCGGTCTGCACCAGGAAAACCGCCTTCGCGATCACCGCCCGTGCGGCGTGCCTTCTGTATGGCCCACTCAAGCGAGGCCTCGACAGGCGATGTCGTGGTATCGATATCATTGCCGTAAAGGCAGAGGCCAGCTTCGAGACGCAGGCTGTCGCGGGCACCAAGGCCAATGGCTTCGCAGTCTGGGTGTTCAAGCAGTGCCTTCGCAACCTCTTCGGCCTTGTCGGCCGGAATGGAAATTTCAAAACCGTCTTCGCCGGAATATCCGGACCGCGAGACGATGCAGAGGACGTCGTGGAGCGGTACCTCACGCACATCCATGAACTTCATGGCGGAAACGCCCGCCCAAAGTTCGGCCAGAACAGCCTCGGCACGGGGACCCTGGAGAGCAATCAAGGCGCGGTCATCGAGCAGTGTAATATCGCAGCTATCGGAAAGATGCGCTTTCATATGCGCGAGATCGGCGTCCTTGCAGGCGGCGTTGACGACGATGAAAAGGTGATCGCCACGGTTGGTGATCATGAGGTCGTCCAGAATGCCGCCATTGTCATCCGTGAAGAAACCGTAGCGCTGACGGCCTTCTTTCAGACTGAGGATGTCGACCGGAACCAGCTTTTCGAGTGCCAGGGCTGCGTCTTCAACCTTGCCGGACTTCGCCCTCACGATAACTTGGCCCATGTGGGACACGTCGAACAGGCCAGCGGATGTGCGGGTGTGGAGATGCTCCTTCATGACGCCAGCAGGGTACTGCACAGGCATGTCGTAACCTGCGAAGGGCACCATGCGGGCGCCAAGAGACAGATGAAGGGAGTGCAGTGGTGTGACTTGTAACTCGGCTGTATCGGCCAAGGACGCCTCCAGGGTTACGCGATGTCGCGCGGGCTCATGTCAAGACACCGTTGAAAGTGCCGGGTTCAAGAGCCCCCTCTGTCCTTGTCGCCTGAGATTGTTATCCCTTCGGCGAGCCGTCCTTATGCAGGTGGCTTCTCTCCAGAGTTCCGTCCTTTTCCGCTGGTCCTTTTGCCTGAGAGTTTCCGGGGCGGTTGCTCCTTCGGCCCCGCCCTGAGGCGGTGTCTCCCAGCGGGATAGACTTTCATTATCTGCTAAGCCAGTTTCTTGGCAAGGACCAAATGACGCAGCCAAACAGTTTTTTGTTCCGGTTGCGCCATCGATCAATGAGGGGCTTGGCAGATCGATCAGCGACGGACCGGATGTCCTGAGTCATCTTTCCTTTCTGGCAGTCTCGCGTGTTTAGTTGATGCCAAATCTTCAAGTTCCTTTTCTGTCATGGACTTAGCCATGGTTTTTGAAGCGCCTTGTAAACGTGATTTCGGCATATCGCCACGCTTTGCGGCAAGTGCGGCCCCAGCGGCCTTTTGTTGGGCTTTGGATTTTGCAGGCATGATGATCGTATCCTCACGGTTTTCGAACGTTGAGGGAACGTAGCTTTGGAGGCAGCGGTTCCGCTGCGGTGCAATTGTACTTTGATTTACGACAAAAACCGAGATATCGCTTCGTGCCATGAGAGCTTCGATGAGCAGGCAACAGGTATCGGCGAAAACGATTCTGCGCATCTTTTGCGCCACGCTGATGCTGTCGCTGGGTTTTGCTCACAAGCCCGTCGCGGCTATGGCAGCTCCTGCAATTGCTTTCGATGAAGCCTACCGTTTTCCCGATGGAAGTTTTGCCGAGATTTGCGCGGCACATGCGGACGTCGATACGCCGCATAAAACCAGCAAGTCGGATCACTCCGGCATGCCGTTGCTATTTTGCGAAGCCTGCCTTCTGGCGTCCTCGATTCTTCTCCCGACACCGGACACGACGTCTTGGGTGAGGGCGCATTTCGCGTGGCTCGACAATCGCCCGACGCTTTACATGTCGCCATCGCGGAGTGTCGATGACCACCGCCCCAGAGCGAGAGCACCGCCTGTTTCTCTTTGATCCTGAAAAACACTTTCCCCTGAAACGACGATTGCCGCGCTCCAGGAGCCGCAATCGAGAGGATCCAAAGATGAATATTCGCCACGTCTCGCTCTACACCGCTTTGCTGGCTTCCGCTTCTGCCGTGCCGGCGTTCGCGCACACCAGCTTCGTCAACCCCACAGCCGCACAGGAGAGCACCATCGTCGCTGCCCTTCAGGTTCCGCATGGTTGCGAGGGTGGTCTTGCCACCACAGAGGTGGACATAAAGCTTCCGGAAGGGTTCATTTCGGCAAAACCGCAGCCCAAAGCCGGTTGGGACATCGAGATCATGCAGGGCGATTACCAGAAGAGCTACATGAACCACGGTACCGAGGTTAAAAGCGGACCAGTGGAGATCCGATGGAAAGGCGGCGATCTGCCGGATGCCTATTACGATACCTTTAATGTGCAGGGGAAGATTTCAGGCGTCGATGCGGATACCAACCTGCCATTCAAGGTGACGCAGGTGTGCGGGAAGAACGGAACTGCACGCTGGGATGAGATCGCTGCGAACGGCCAGGACCCGCATGCGCTGAAAAATCCGGCCCCCACCATTCACATTGTCGCGCAAAAGGCCTCAGGTGCCGAGCATGACCACAGCTCGGCTGCAAAGGATCACGGCGCCATGGAAGAGATGGCAGATGTCGTCAAAGCCGGAGATCTGGAAATCTCTGGTGCGATGAGCAAGGCCATGCTTCCCGGACAACCGGTCGGCGGCGGTTTCGTCACGATCAAGAATGATGGTTCTGCTGATGATCGTCTGGTTTCGGTGGCATCACCACTGGCCGGTCGTGCCGAAATTCATGAAATGGCGATGGTCAGTGACGTCATGAAAATGCGTAAACTGGATGCCGGTATCGCCATTCCCGCTGGCAAGACAGTCGAACTGACGCCGGGTGGCCTTCACTTCATGTTCTTCAACGTCAGCAAACCATTCGCCGAGGGCGACAAGGTGCCTGTCACACTGACGTTCGAGAAGGCCGGGAAGGTCGATGTGATGATGAACGTCGGCTCAGCCAAGGGTGGCCAGGACAAGCATCAGCACAATTGATCGGACAAAAGCTGCCGGGGAGTTATCTCGACCCGGCAGTCAATCTGGTAGACGAGACCGCTCAGACTTCTGCGCGACCCTTGTTTTCCTCATAGGCCTCGATGACTTCCTCGAGAGTGGCCTGCGGGTTCTGATGTTGCCCGGCCGTCAGGAAATGCGTCGACATCGCGGATGGCTTGACGATGGCCGTCATCACATTGACGTCCGCCTCATCGCTCTGGCCGGTCTTTCGCGCGAGTTCACGAACGGCCTGCTCAACCTCCGCCTTTCTCGACGGACGCTGGACGGACTTGATGCTGTCGGCCACATATCCGGCGGTGGTCGCTGAAACTGTCAAAACTTGCACCATGCGATCACCCTCCTGATCTTGAATTTTACCAAGGTAGCAGCGGCGTATTTATTCTCAATTAAATCCATTGGTTGCAATTGAGGCGTATCTTAACGGATCCATCAATGGATTTTTTATGACGTTTGCAAGGTTGGGGATTTTCTCTTTCCTGACCTTTGTCGTAGACATCATTTCGGCTTTTATGGTCGTCAGTTCCTGTTGGAGATTCTCATGCTCAACATCGCCCTCGTGGCTGCCGGAGGCGCAATCGGTTCGATTGCCCGTTATCTCGTGGGCGTTTGGAGTGTGCGTCTCGCTGGTCCGAATTTTCCCTGGGGTACGATCACCGTCAATATCGTTGGCGCGTTCCTGATCGGCCTGATGGTCGAGGTGGTGGCCCGTCGCTTCGATGCTTCGGCCGAAATGCGGGTTTTTATCGTCACCGGAGTCATCGGTGGCTTTACCACATGGTCTTCGTTTACGCTGGATGCGGTGACGCTTTTCGAGCGTGGAGACATGGGGCAGGCGGCACTTTATCTGGCGGGAAGTCTCACCCTTTCTTTCGCCGCCATCTTTGCCGGGCTGGCCTTGGGGCGCAGTTTGTTCTAAAGGCAACCCAAATGCCGCACATCAACGATGCGGCGCCCAATAAAAGAAAGACTAGAATCGTCATGGCAGGTATCGAGCACATCAAGGTTGAAGCCGAAGAGTCCGGCATGCGGCTCGATCGCTGGTTCAAGATCCACTATCCCGGCCTCGGCTTCGGTCCGCTGCAAAAGCTCATGCGTTCCGGTCAGGTTCGTGTCGATGGCGGTCGCGTGAAGACGGATGCACGCGTGGAAGCCGGGCAGATGGTTCGGGTTCCGCCATTGGATGTCGATTCAAAGGTCAAGGGCGGGCCGATCAGCTCGACCGATTTGAAAAACGCTGACGATGTCGATCTGTTGAAGCGCATGCTGCTGCATGAAGACGAAAAAGTCTTCGTTTTCAACAAACCTGCTGGCATAGCCGTGCAGGGCGGCTCCGGCATCAACCGTCACATCGATGGTCTGCTGGAAGCATGGACAAGCTCCAAGGGCGAGAAGCCGCGTCTGGTTCACCGCATCGACCGCGATACGTCAGGCGTTCTCGTCGTTGCCCGCACCAGAGGTGCCGCGCAAAAGTTGACTGCCGCATTCCGCGAGCGCGATACCAAGAAGACGTATTGGTCTCTGGTCAAGGGCGTGCCGCGCAAGCATCAGGACAAGCTTTCGACGTGGCTCGTCAAGGAGCAAACGCCGGATGGTGATCGGATGCGGATTGCAAAGCATGGTGAGGAGGGCGCCGACCACGCCATATCCTATTATCGCGTCATCGATACCGCTGCGCAAAACCTCGCATGGCTGGAAATGGAACCCTATACGGGCCGTACGCATCAGCTGCGCGTTCATGCGCTTCACATGGGCCATCCGATTATCGGCGATCCGAAATATTATGTCGAAGACACCAACTGGGATTTCCCCGGTGGTGTCCAGAAACGCCTGCATCTGCATGCACGAAAGATTGACATCCCTCATCCCTCTGGTGGACGCCTGCGCGTAACGGCGCCCTTGCCGCCGCACATGGTTCAGACCTGGAACCTGCTGGGTCTCGACGTGGCCGATGGCGACAGGGACGACGAATGAAACTTGTTCTGTTTGATTGCGATGGCACGCTGGTCGATAGCGCCGGACTGATCCATGAGGTCATGGCCCGCACCTTCGTCCATTTCGGTTATGATCGGCCTGACGTCTCGCTGACGAAATCCATCATCGGTCTGACGCTGGATATCGCCATTGCCCGCATGCAGGGAAAGCCGCATGTGGATGATGAAGCCGTTGCGATGACCGCGCATTATAAGGCGATCTTCGGAGCAACACGTGCAGAAGCCGGGTTTGAGGAGCCAGCATTCGATGGCATTGGCGCCATGATCGAGACATTGGCCATACGCGCTGAGTTGTCGATGGGTGCGGTGACGGGCAAGTCGCGTCGCGGCCTTGATCTCATCATGGACACCCATGGTTTTCGCCAGCACTTCATCGTCTCGCGCACGGCCGACGATTGCCCTTCCAAGCCGCATCCGGCCATGGTGACGGAATGTTGCAGCCAGACGGGCATCGTTCCGGCAGATACCATTGTTATCGGCGATGCGATTTACGACATGCAGATGGCGAAGGCCGCGGGTGCCAAGGCTATTGGCGTTGCCTGGGGCTACGCATCCGTCGAAGATCTCTGGAAAGCGGGTGCTGACGCCATCGTCAACCATCCTAGTGAAATTCCCGGTCATATTCCGGGTTGATGAGGACGTATCATGCGTGACCTGTTGAATGATTTGACAGAGGGTCTGAGCCATCCAGATCCCATTCGCCGCTCGCAAATCCAGATGCAGAAGCCTCTGCCAAAGCGTTTCTACAAGGATGTGACCGTTGGTGAAACGGAGGAGGGTGGCTTTACCGTTCTGCTCGACGGCAAGACGATGCGCACGCCAGCGAAAAGCGTGCTGACCGTGCCGACGCGTGCGCTTGCGCAGTTGCTACGAGATGAATGGGATGCGCAGGTCGAGGTCGTCGATCCGACGATCATGCCTGTTTCCCGCCATATCAATACCGCTATCGATGGCATTGCCAGCGATCCCCAGGCGGTGTTCGAAGATATCTTGCGCTTTTCGTCCAGCGATCTTCTTTGCTACAGGGCAGGCGAGCCGCAGGCTCTTGTCGAACGCCAGTCGAAGCAATGGGACCCCATCATCGACTGGGCCGCCAACACGCTTGGCGCACGGTTCATTCTGGTCGAGGGTGTCATGCACCAAGACCAACCACGCGAAGCGATTGCGGCGTTTGCCGTCACGGTGAGAAGATACGATACGCCGATCGAGCTTGCGGCGCTCCATACCATGACGACGCTGACCGGCTCTGCTCTTCTGGCGCTTGCCCTGGCTGAGGGTGAACGCAGCGTAGAAGAGATTTGGGCGCTTGCGCATCTGGATGAGAACTGGACGGCCGAGCAATGGGGCGAAGACGAAGACGCGCAAATTCGAACTGCCAAGCGCTTCGTGGACATGCGTGCGGCTGTTGACGTCCTGCGAGCTGCTCGGGCAAACCGCGCTTGACGTTTTAACGGTTTTCTAACCGTAAATGATGATGATGGATGCAGAGCCTGACGTTGGGGGAGGCGTCTATCATGCATCATTCGCTGAAGCGCCTTTGCGTCATTCTACCCATGTCGCTCGCCCTCATGTCTTTCCGGCTTGAGCCGGAGGCGCGTGATGCCGATCGGCTGCTCTACGACGTCCGTGGCGCGTTCGTGGCTGCAAGACCCGAGATATCAGCCGAGCTGATGCAATCGATCCAATATGAGATATCCAACGCGATCGAGTCTACTACACGCGATAAAACCCGCCCGCGTATTGTCCTCACCATTCGTCTTTTGAACGTTTCCAACGCGTCGCTGATGTTCGGAGAGCGGGCGTCTGCACGTGTCATCGTTCGTGCCGCCGCTGTGCAGACCGGCGAGGTTATCGCAGAATCAAAATTCACCGCCACCATTCTCGGCATCGACAAATCCTCTATCCAGCGCGAACTTGCACATGGCATTGCCGAGCGCGTGATCACCGAGTTTCGCCTGAACCACCCGTCCGCTGTCACGACGGCCTTGTTTCCGAGCCGTTTTTAATTCACCGTCATAATCTTTGGATAGGCAGTGGTTGCAACGGCTGACGGAGGATAAGGTGAAGTTTCTCGGTATCATTGGTTTGACATTCTCTGTCCTCATGCCCTTCAGCCTTCACGCAGACGAAAACCGCATCGACAGAATTAGACCGGACGCGCCGCTTCTCGCGCCCTATGGTACGTTTCCTGTTGGCGTCCGCAGCCTCAAGGTGGTCAATCCAAAGCAGATCGATATCGTTCATATCGAGCCCGGCAAGGAACCTCCGCGCTATGACCGCCCGTTGCAGCTGGAAGTGTGGTACCCGACCGACAATGCCGATGGCGGCGGCACATACAGCGTTCTCTTGCGCGACGGACAGACATCGGTTTCCCTCAGGGGACGCGCCAAGCGTGACGCAGAGCCACGCAAGGCCAATGGCGAAAAATTCCCGCTCGTCATCATCTCGCATGGTTATCCGGGCAACCGCTTCCTGTTGAGCCCGATTGCGGAAAATCTTGCCAGCAAGGGATATGTCGTTGCTGCGATCGACCATACCGACAGCACCTATGACGATCAGACGGCTTTCGGCAGCACGCTGGTCAACCGCCCGCTTGATCAGCGCTTCGTCCTCGATGAAATAGCAAGACTGTCTGCCGATAAAAGCAGCTTTCTGTCAGGTCTCGTCGATGTCTCCAAGACGGGTTTGATCGGCTATTCAATGGGCGGATATGGCGCCGTGGTGACGGCTGGTGCCGGTGTATCGGAAAAGGCCGTTGACGCAGACTGGAGCGCGAATGATGGCGCACTGGCCATTCACCAGGCCGGAACCAAAGAACACGAGGCCCTCTTCGATCCCCGCTTCAAAGCCATCATCGCCATCGCGCCCTGGGGCATGCAGCGTGGGATGTGGGACGACAAGGGATTGGCTGAAATCAAGGTGCCGATCCTCTTCATGGCGGGCAGCGCAGACGACGTCTCCGACTATCAAAAGGGAATTCGCAAGATATTCGAAGGCAAGATGCCGGTCGACCGCTACCTCCTGACCTTCGCTGAGGCCAACCACAATGCGGCCGCCACCATGCCAGCACCTGCGGAAAGCTGGGCAATGAACGAGAAACTGGGCTTTGCGCCGTTCGAACACTATGCCGACCCGGTCTGGGACACGGTGCGCATGAACAACATCGCCCAGCACTTCGCCACCGCCTGGTTCGACCTGAAGCTCAAGAACGATGAGACCAAGGCACGTTATCTCGATCTCACCGAGCGGTCTGACGATGGCGTATGGGCAGCCGACAAGGATGGCAGCCTGAAACCCGAACATACCTATTGGGTTGGTTTCGCCAATCGCACCGCCAAGGGCTTGCGACTGGAACATCGCAAGCCGGATTGATCTTTTGGCGGCCTCAGTAATCAGCCAAGGCGTTCTGCATGCCACTTCAAATGATCGTCCATGAATGTGGAGATGAAATAATAGGAGTGGTCGTAGCGCTCGTGCATGCGCAGCGTCAGATCAATGTCCGTATCTTTGATCGCTTCCTCAAACAGCCAAGGACGCAGGCCTGATTCAAGGAAGTTGTCGGCCTTGCCCTGATCGATCAGGAATTCGGGAAAGCGCGCGCCGTCTTCGACCAGCGCACAAGCATCGTATGAACGCCATGCGGCCCTGTCTTCTCCGAGATATTTTTCGAAGGCAGGCGCGGACCAATCGGCGGATGAGGGAGCGACGATAGGTGCGAAAGCCGAGCAACTCTTGAAGCGGCTAGGATTTTTCAAGGCAATCGTCATAGCGCCATGGCCACCCATGGAGTGTCCGAAGATGCCTTGGCGGTTCATGTCTACCCGGAACTGTTCAGAGATGAGGGCAGGGAGCTCTTGCGTGAGATAGCTGTACATCTGGTAGTGATTGGCCCAAGGCTTTTCAGTCGCATCGAGGTAAAATCCGGCGCCTTTGCCCATCTGCCAGTTGGTAAGTTCATCTGCGACGTCATTGCCGCGTGGGCTCGTATCCGGGCAGACGATGATCAAGCCGAGCTCCGACGCCATGCGCCTGTATTCACCCTTATCCATCACATTGGCATGGGTGCAGGTTAGGCCGGACAAATACCAGAGAACCGGGCAGGGCGCCTCGATTGCTTTTGGCGGTACAAAGACTGCGAAGGTCATCTCGCAGTTGTTGACGTCTGAATCATGCGTGAAAACGCCCTGCATGCCGCCAAACGCGGTGTTTTGAGAGATGATTTTCATGGAGATTCCTTATTCTGGATGAGCAGATCACGTTGCGAGCGACACCGCGGCATTCACTGCCGCGGCTACCAGCACGGTGTTGAAGAAGAAAGACACGATAGAATGCAAAAGCACGACCTTGCGCATTGAGGTCGTCGTCACCGCGACATCCGATGTCTGCGCCGTCATGCCGATGACGATGGAAAAATACAGGAATTCATAAATGCTTGGCTCTTTGGTCTGAGGGAAGTCCATGCCACCGTGCGTTTGCTGTCTGCCGGTGGCCTTTGTCGGACGCCAGAACACATGAGCATAATGCATCGCGGTCATGGTGTGAATCGTCAACCAACCGAAAACGACGGACAGAAAAGCAAGAGTGAGCGACCAGACCGTTTCACCACTCGTATGATTGAGCGCGCTGAAAAGAGACGCGACCGCTACACCGACCGCCAGCAAGGTGATCGCGATGATCAGGATGGCGGGGAGGTCGTCGCTATCGGCATGCGCCTTCAAATGAGCGGCGGTGAGGCGAGGGAGCCGGAACAGGATGATCACCAGATAGGTCAGGAAGAAGACGATGGCAGCACCCTCAACCGCCAGGGAGGGCGTGACGATCAGTGAGCCGATCAGGACCAGTGCAGCGAGCGCGATCGCGATCAGAAAAGGACGATGGCGGTAGAAATTGCTGACCCGAGGCTGAGTGGGTTTCATTATGGCACTCCGATGCGTTGCCTATCTTTTGACGCGGCGGCAGAGGCGGTCAAGCGTTTCGAGAAACTGCGACCGGTCGCGAGGCGAGAAGGCCGCGTTGTAGCCCTTGCTTTCACCTGTCTCACGCAAATGCGCGCCCAAATCTCGCATCGCAGTCGCCATGCCGATATTGGTCTTGTCAAAGATTCGACCCGTCGGCCCGGTGACCTGCGCGCCGTTGGCAACGCAGCGTCCAGCCAAGGGAACGTCAGCGGTGATAACGATATCGTCGTCGCCAGCGCGCTCCGCAATCCAGTCGTCGGCCGCATCGAAAGAACTTGATACAATCACATTCTTGACCATGGGATCACGGGACGGTCGCAAACCCGAATTGGCCACGAACGTGACCTCCAGTCCATGCCGCTCAGCAACCTTCAAAATCTCCGCCTTCACAGGGCAAGCATCGGCATCGACATAGATTTGCGGCATCGTTCTCTTCTTAAGTCTAGTCTTCAGATCGCTTTTAGAAGGACTGGCCAAAATACCCAAGAGCTATTTGCAGCTTGGCTCTGGCTTCGTCAATTCCCTTGGAACATGAGGTCGCTCCTTAACAGAGAGGGCAGTTTCTCATAGCTTGACAATTATACGATATATATAATAATATAATATATATCGTATTTATGGAGCCCTTCATGCAAGCCGTCGCATTATCACCAAAACTCTCCGTCGCAACGCAGCCTGCTCTCGAAGACATCATGGTTCTTCGTGACCTAGGATTTACGACCCTTATCAATAACAGGCCGGATAAAGAAGACGATGTTCAACCGGGCACCCGCGCCGAACGGGATGAGGCAGAGCGCTTTAACCTCTCCTATTCATTCATTCCCATCAGCGTTACCACGATAACAGAGGCGGACGTTCGTGCGTTTCAGCAGGCAGTTGATCAATCGGAGGGCCGCGTGTTTGCCCATTGCAAAACCGGAACCCGATCCCTTAGCCTATATTTGATAGGTGAGGCTCTTGACGATCGCATGTCCGTTGATGGGGTGGTTGAATTCGGGCGCCGCAACGGCTTAGATACCAGCATTGCTGTGACTTGGCTTAGGGAGCATGCAGCGCGAAGGCCTCAGGTGAAGGGATTTTTCGATGAACGCACATCGAGCATTCAGTATGTCGTGTCGGATCCTTCAACGCGGAAGTGCGCGGTCATAGACCCTGTGCTCGACTTCGATGAAAAATCCGGTGCCACTGCGACGATCAATGCAGACGCGATCGTCGACTACATCCGCGACAATGACCTGATCGTTGAGTGGATACTCGACACCCATCCTCACGCCGACCACTTCTCAGCAGCTCACTATCTGAAGGGAAAGACCGGTGCGAAGACGGCGATCGGTGAGCGCGTGGTCGGTGTTCAAGAGCTTTGGAAAGCGATCTACCACTGGCCGGATTTTGCCACTGACGGCTCACAGTGGGATCGACTATTTGCCGATGGCGAGACCTTCAAGATCGGCTCGATTGACGCGCGGGTACTGTTTTCGCCTGGGCACACGCTCGCTTCTATCACCTATGTCATTGGCGACGCCGCCTTCGTAAACGACACGCTGTTTATGCCAGACAGCGGAACTGCCCGTGCCGACTTTCCTGGGGGCGATGCTCGCCGCCTGTGGCAGTCTATTCAGAGCATCCTCACGTTACCGGATTCAACGCGGATATTTACCGGCCACGACTATCAACCGGGTGGCCGGGCACCGCGCTGGGAAAGCACTGTGGCTGTTCAAAAAGCGTTCAACCCGCATGTCGTCGGTATTGGCGAGGAAGAATTCGTTGCCCTTCGAACGAAACGCGATCAGTCACTTCCCATGCCGAAGCTTATTATGCATGCATTGCAGGTGAATATTCGGGGAGGGCGTCTGCCGGAACCTGAAGCCAATGGCGAGCGCTATCTCAAGTTTCCGTTGAACGCACTACAGGGGGCCACATGGTCATGAATATAGACGGGAAAACAAAGGCTAAACTAGCACCTGCGGAGATGTCCCTGCGTGCTGACACGGTTTCAAGTCTCTTGAAGGTTCTATCGCACCCCGCACGGTTGATGATCGTCTGTACGCTGGTAGATGGCGAATACTCCGTCGGTGAACTGGAAGAAAAAGTCGATGTTCACCAACCGCATCTGTCCCAACATATGACGGTCCTACGCAGTTCCGGCATCGTTGAAACGCGCAGGGACGGTAAACAGATTTTTTACCGCCTGACAGAGAAGAAGGCCGCAAAACTGGTCGGCGCACTCTATGACATTTTCTGCGTGGAGGACGATCAGTGAACACATATCTTCTCTCCACGATCGGAGGCATGCTGATTGGCTTGTCTGCCGTCATGCTGTTGATCCTCAACGGACGCATTGCCGGGGTCAGCGGGATAGTCGGGCGTCTGGCTCTAGGGATCGATGTGGCGACCAATCTCGCCTTTATCGTCGGGCTGCTGCTTGGACCAATCGTCTATCTGTTTTTGTTTGGCGGTTGGCCCATCATACAGACGATCGCCGGCTGGCCACTAATCGTCCTTTCCGGGCTACTTGTCGGGTTCGGCACTCGCATGGGATCGGGATGCACCAGTGGTCACGGCGTGCTGGGTCTGGCACGCCTTTCTCCGCGATCCATCGTCGCTGTAGCGACGTTCCTGATTGCTGGCGTGGTCGCTGTTGCGGCTCTTCGAGGTCTGGGATCATGACAAGAGCCATATCTCAATTTGCGGCGGCGCTTGGATCGGGCGTGGTTTTCGGATTTGGATTGTCGCTTTCCGGAATGTTGAACCCGGTACGCGTTCAAGGTTTCCTCGATATCTTCGGTTTATGGGACGCCAGTCTCGCATTCGTTCTTGGTGGTGCAGTCTTGATCACCTTTGTCGGAATGCAGATAATAAAGGGCATGCCGCATCCTGTTCTGCACGACACTTTCGATTTGCCAAAGAACCGGCGGGTCGATGCACCGCTGGTTGGCGGATCAATTCTCTTCGGTCTCGGCTGGGGGCTAGGCGGCTTTTGCCCAGGTCCGGCAATTGCATCCCTTTCGCTGGGGCTGCCCCAAACCGCTCTGTTCGTTATCGCAATGCTGGTCGGTATGACCTTACACGACACATTATGGAGAAAACGCATTTGAGCGCTTCTATTGCTCGCTTGAAGATAGGGCCAATCAGCGAAATCTGTATGGTGATCAAAAAGGACATGACGACTCCGAACGCTTCTGACCGCAGTCAGGCTGAACATTGCCGCGCATCCTTGCTCCCAACGTTGATATTGACCAGCGTCGTCGTGCGAGGAGAGTGTCGCATTTCTATCCGGCCCAACTGTCGCATTTATAAATGGGCGCTATATACAAATATCGCATAAGATATATTATGGAACAATTCGAGTGGTATTATTGTATTGTCAGACCATGGTCCTCTTCTCGACCTCGATCTGAACGCCGCAATCAACTCGGCTTAACCGCACCTTGGTGGAAAAGCATCTGCCACCGGTGTCCATTACGCTTCCAGATCGAACTCCGCAAAACATGCCGTTTTGTCCCGTCTTTCTGTGTGCTCTCACTTTCATAGGTCAATAGCACAGCATCATCAGACACGCTCGTCAGAGCGTAATGGGTTGACCTGAGATTATTATCGCTCCTGCCATCATCCCGGATCAAACGATCGATAACAGTCGCTCGATTGTAAACTTTACCTGAGGCCCCGAATTCGACAAAACCGACTGCCAGCAATGCTTCAAGATCGTCTTTTGATCGCCTCACGTCCGGCCGCTGAAGCGTCTCTTCAAGGGATTGGATATCATCAAGTTCTGGGTAACGGCTTGTCATGGTTGGCAATTCCAGTGAAGCTCCGAAGCCGAAACCGCCTCTTTAGAGCTTTCTCGTGTGTTTCGGTGATCGGCGATGAGGCAATTTCCGTCAACAACATGCTTGCAATAAGGCTGGCGGCACCTGTCTCTGAACGATAATAATGCGACATGAAAATATGTATTCTGCCTGGATTGGATGGAACTGGACTTCTTCTAACGCAAGTTGAGGCTGTACTGGCCCGAGAAAACGCGGTTTCTCTGATCCGATATCCTACGGACATATACCGATACGATAGTCTCCTCAAATGGGTTGAAGATGCAGTTCCCGACGAGGATTTTATCGTTGTAGCAGAATCTTTTTCAGGGCCGTTGGCTATCATGCTGGCATCGCAAAAGCCTAGAGGTTTGAGAGGCGTCGTTTTCGTTGCGACGTTTGCGCGATCGCCTATTCGTCTACCCTCTAAATTCGCCCGGATCGCAAGAGTGTTGCCGGTGAGATCGACTTTTTTGACGTGGCTCATCCAGCCGCTTCTCATGGGGCAATGGTCAAGTAAGGCATTTTCTCAACAGTTTAGGCGCGCTTTAAGATTGGTCCCCGCCAAAACGATCGCAGGAAGATTGGAAGAGGTTCTCAAAGTCGATGTACGAGAACACCTACAAAAATTGCCTTCTCCTTTTATCTATCTTCAAGCGACACGCGATCGACTGATACCGTCGAAAATCTCTCGCGATTTCGACTTTGCTCCCGATACAATTTTTAAGATCAACGGGCCGCACTTTCTTTTGCAATCAAAAGCCGATACCGCCGCCGCCTGCATATCGACGTTTATAGCTCACCTTGATTGATCGGACTTGGATGCGCAAACATGTGGTAAGTCCTTTGTTCTGGACTAACCCGATCTTGTCTCGATGCCCTATTTTGTTTCGATGACAGACACACCAATCAACCGGCATTATATCTCTCCCGATGCTTCGCGGCGTCTGATATCCAGTTCTTCGCTGTAGCGACGCAGCGTGTGGCTTTCGGTCAGCAAACCGATGGGTCTGTTTTCGATCCTGTCGTTGACCACAGCCAGCGCTTCACTTTCCGTCGTGTCGAACAAGGCCGCAGCCTGGCGGGCGTTCATGGTCGGGAGCAGCACGTCGGTCTTGTAGCGCAGATAGCTCTCAAGGCTGATTTTTTCAGCGTCGCGCTCCATCGGGTCGGCGTAGATTTCAGCGACCAGAACGATGCCGGCGTAGCGACCGTCGTCATGGATCATGATGACGCGTTGCGTTGAACCGAGCGAGAACGTCTCCTTGAACGCCGGCAGGCCCATGCTGACTTTTGCCGTTCGGACATCGGCACGCATGATCTTCCCAACCGTCAGGTCGCGTATCCAGCCGATGTCGTGGGCGCTGCGGATACTTTCACCACGAAGGTGGAAGCGCCATGTGGCGAACGAGTAGCCGAAGGTCGTGCGCACCACCAGAGACGTGGTGATCACGGCTGCGAGCACCAACACCGTGATCTGGAAATCGCCAGTGAGTTCAAGAGCGAGAAACGTCATCGTCAATGGTCCGCCGATGATGGCAGCCGCAAAAGCGCTCATACCGATGACGGCATAGACGATGGGTTGGGTGTCGCCGTAACCGATATAGGGCGCGCAAATGGAGAAGATCTTGCCAATCAGCGACCCCATGAAGAGTGAGGCGAAAAACAGACCGCCGCGGAAGCTGGATCCTATGGAGATCGCGCTGGCGGCGGCTTTCAAAAGAAAAATCCCAATCAACCCGGCCAGTGTCATATTGGCATCGAGGTTGAGATGTAGAGCACCGTGACCGCTGGAGAGAACCTGTGGCGAGATCAGTGCCAAGGCGCCAACCACTACGCCACCCATAGCCGGTCGCAGCCACAGCGGAATTTTGCTTTTACGCGCGGTTTCCTCGATGAAGGATACGGTCTGCATGAGCACGATGCCGATGCCAGCGCAGACCGCTCCCAGAAAGATCGCCGGTAGGTAGTCGGGCGGCGTAACTTCGCTGGTGCCAAAGATATCGATGCTGAGGCCGTTTTGCGATAACAGCCCAGCAACGACGGTCGCAACCAGCGCAGAAACGATCAAGGGTGCAAGCGTGACGATCGTATAGCTGCCGATGATGAGCTCGATGGCGTAGAACGCCCCGGTCAAAGGCGCATTGAAGGCCGCGGCAATGGCGCCTGCTGCGCCACAGCCGACGAGGATACGCATGTCCCCTCGCCGCATTTTCAAATTGATACCCAGTTTGGATGCGATGCCGCTTGCAACCTGCGTGTAGCCAGCTTCCAATCCCACGGATGCGCCAAACCCGTTGGAGATGATGTTTTGCGCGCACACGATGATACTGTCCGTGAGCGACAGGCGTCCGCCGTGCAAGGCATTGGCTTCGATCGGGTCGATCATCGGCTTTTTGCGGGTTCTGGAAATCACGAAGATGAAGGCGCCGAGCAGAATGCCACCCATCAGCGGCCCGGCCAGCACGATCCAGCTGGAGAGATCACTGCTGCTGAGCCTCTCCACACCGAAGATGACGACATGAAGCTGAGTGGCGACGGCGCCGATCAGCACGACGAAAAGGCCCGCAGCAGCGCCGACGAAGATGGCAAGCACGACGAGAGCAAGCTCGCCGCGACGAAAGACAGCGCGCAGTCGCGTGGAACGCAGATTATCGAAAAAACTTGCGAGACTAGGGGCGCTGAAGGGTTTTGTCGGCATCATATTCCCTTGGCTTATTCATGGCGGTCACGCACCGCTAACCCTGAACTGCGAGCTCGATTTCAAATTGCATCTGATCATAGCCGGGCTTGACGTGATCCGGCGTCTCACGCAAGACTATGTCATAATCAAGTGGTGTGTGCATATGCGTGAGCACGGCCCGTTTTGGGTCAAGCTTCTCGATCCAGCCCAGGGACTGTTCTAGGGACAGGTGGCTGGGGTGATACTTGTATTGCAGCGTATCGATAATCAATACGTCGAGACCGCCAAGCGTTGCCACTGCCTCCGGCGGAAAATCGCTGACGTCGGTGCAGTAAGCGATGTCGCCGATGCGAAAGCCGAGCGAGTGAGTATCACCATGCGTTTGCATGTGAGGCTTGAAATAGATTGTCCCACCTGCCCCGCTGACCGAGAATTCCACGCCCATATCGGCAATCAGGTGAGGTTCAACGATAGGCGGATAATTGCTGCCTTGCGGCGTCTCAAGGCAATAGGGAAAGCCATAGCGAATGCGCTGCATGGTGACGGTGTCTGCGTAGATGGGAATGCGTTTGCGGCTGGAGATGAAATAACCACGGAGATCGTCAATGCCGTGGAGATGATCGGCATGGGCATGGGTGTAAAGGACGGCGTCGATATGCTCAACCTTCGCCGCGATCAGTTGTGCGCGTAAGTCCGGCCCGGTATCGATAACAACGGTCGTCACGCCACCGTCGGGCGAAAATTGCTGCACCATGAAGGCGGCGCGGGTGCGCTGGTTCTTGGGGTTATCAGGATCACAGGCACCCCAGTCGCCGTTGATGCGCGGCACACCGGGCGAAGAGCCACAACCGAGTATCGTGAAGCGACGCCGAAAGCCTGTCACAGCCTACACCTTCGTCATTTTCGAAAAACAGCGGAAGGCGTTTTCGGTGGTTATACGTGCCATCTCTTCGTAGCTGATGCCATGAACCTCTGCCAAGATCTCAGCGGTGTTGACCACGTAAGACGGCTCGTTGCGCTTTCCACGCCAACGCTTCGGTGCAAGGTAGGGCGCGTCGGTTTCCACCAGCAGGCGGTCCAACGGAATGGTTGCGGCTATGTCGCGGATATCCTGTGATTTCGGAAAGGTCAGAATGCCGGACAACGAAACGTAGCCGCCAAGCTCCACGCCGGTTTTTGCAAGTTCCGGTCCTGCCGAGAAGCAATGGAGAATGAAGGGAAACGCCCCCTTCCCGCTTTCCTCGCGCAGGATGGAAATCATGTCGTCGTCGGCACTGCGACTATGAATGACGAGCGGCAACCTTGTGACACGCGCAGCCTCGATGTGGCGTCGCAGGCCGGTCTTCTGATCTTCCGGTTTCTGCGTGTCATAGAAATAGTCGAGACCCGCCTCGCCGATGGCGACGATCTTGTCGTGACTGTTGGCCAGCTGCACCAGATCATCTGCTGTGATGTCGAGTTCTTCATCCGCGTTGTTGGGATGCGTACCCACAGAGCAAAATACGGACGGATATTTTTCCGTGATCTTCAATAACTCCGGCAGGCGCGCGACCCGGGTGGAGATCGTCACCATCTGGGCCACGCCGGATGCATGAGCGCGCGCAATAATATCGTCGCGCTCCGCATCGAAGTCGGCAAAATCCAGGTGGCAGTGTGTATCGATCAGCATCGGCTTCAAGTCTCTGGGGCCACGTAACGCGGGAAGACCGGCTTTGGCGCTTCGAGTGGTGTGCCCGGAACGAGACGACCCGCCTCTCCCAACGCGGCGAAATCACGCTTGTCTGCGGCAGACGCCACGAGATCCAGCAGCTTTTCGCAGGAACCGGGCATGAAAGGCTGCAGCAAAATACCAATCTGGCGCACGACTTCGGCGGTTATATACAGCACGGTGCCCATCCGCTCGGGATCGGTTTTCTTCAGTGCCCATGGCTCCTGACCCGCAAAGTAGCGGTCGGTTTCCGATACGACAGCGATGATCGCAGCAAGTGCTTTGTGGATCATCTGCTTGCCCATCTCGTCTCTGCAAATCGAATGCAGCGCATCGGCAGCAGCGAGCATGGCCCTGTCTTCATCCGTGAAAGCTGCAGGTGTCGGAATCTGTCCATCGCAGTTCTTGACAATCATCGACAGCGAGCGGCTGGCGAGATTGCCGATGCCATTGGCAAGATCCGCGTTGATGCGCGTGGCGATGCCCTCTTCGCTGTAACTGCCGTCCTGTCCGAAGGAGACTTCGCGCAGGAAGAAGTAGCGTACCTGATCGAGCCCGAAATGGTTCACCAGATCCACGGGGTCGACGACGTTGCCGACGGACTTCGACATCTTCTCACCCTTATTGAGAAGGAAGCCGTGCGCATAGACGCGCTTGGGCAGCGGCAATCCAGCGCTCATCAGGAAGGCAGGCCAGTAGACCGCGTGGAAACGGATGATGTCCTTGCCGATGATGTGAACGTCGGCGGGCCAGTATTTTGCACGCGGACCGTTTTTGTCTTCGATGTAGCCAGTTGCGGTCATGTAGCTGGTCAGCGCGTCGACCCACACATACATGACGTGTTTCGGATCATTCGGCACCTTGACGCCCCAGTCGAATGTCGTACGTGAGATCGAAAGATCCTTCAGTCCGGACTTGACGAAGGAGATCACTTCGTTACGTCGCTCCGACGGACCGATGAAGTCAGGATTGTCTTCGTAGAGTTTCAGCAGCTTGTCCTGATATTCCGACAGCTTGAAGAAATAGCTTTCTTCCTCAACCCACTCCACGGGTGAGCCCTGCGGACCATAGCGAACGCCATCGGCACGAACTTCGGTTTCATCCTCGCCATAATAGGCCTCGTCACGCACGGAATACCATCCGGCATAGCTGTCCTTGTAGATGTCGCCAGCATCAGCCATCCGTTTCCAGATGTTGCACGATGCCTCATGATGACGCTCTTCGGTAGTGCGGATGAAATCGTCGTTGGAGGCGTTGAGCAATTTGCCCATGGCGCGGAACTGGTCGGAATTGCGCTGCGCCAATTCCTGCGGCGTAATGCCTTCCGCCTTTGCGGTCTGCTGCATCTTCTGGCCGTGTTCGTCCGTGCCGGTCAGGAAAAAGACGTCCTTTCCATCCAGACGCTGAAAGCGCGCCATGGCATCCGTCGCGATAAGCTCGTAGGCATGGCCAATATGCGGCTTGCCGTTGGGATAGGAAATCGCTGTGGTGATGTAGAAAGGTGTCTTGTCTGTCATGACGCTCAATCGGTTTCATGGTCTGTTTTGAGATAAACCGCTCTTAGCCTATTGTTCGCACAAGCGAAAGCAAAAGCCGTACAAAAACGACGGGTTCAAACCGAGCGCATGTCTTCCAGAATGGAAAGGACCATCTGCTTCTTGTCCAGATTATACGCCTGCGCAATGGTGATGCGTTCTGAAAGCGACGATGACAAACGTGCGTGACGTTCGGCGGCGTTGAGATCGCCTGCCATGGCCGCCGCCCTCGCCCGCTCCATCAGGGTCTCGGTGGCGTGTTCCATGAAGAAGCCGAGGACGATATCCCCCTCTTTTTGCGCCAGAACGTCGGCCAACTTGTGCATTTGCCTGCGGGCAGACGGTCCCGTCGCCGCCATGACTTCATCGAAGACATCGACGATATCCGAGCCGCCGTAATTGAGAAGTTTCAGGGCTTGGGAAACGCTGCCCTTGGACGCATCCAGCAAAGTATCGCGCTTGTCGGCAGACATGGTCAGGCCGAGGTTTTGCAGCGCCTGCTCCATCTCGTCGTTCTGCAAAGGCAGCAGACGGAGCGGCATGCAACGTGAACGGATGGTGGGCAACAGCTTGCCGGGTGCATGCGATAACACCAGAAACATCGCCCGTTTCGGTGGCTCTTCGAGTATTTTCAAAATGGCATTGGCAGCGTTTCGATTGAGGTCGTCGGCCGGATCGATGATGACGATGCGCCAGTTTCCCGTGCCGGACGTCTGAGAGAAGAAATGCCCTGCCCTGCGCACCTCATCCACTGTGATGGCGGATTTAACCTTGCCGGTCTTCTCGTCCACCGGACGCGTCAGATGCAGCAGATTATGCGATGCGCCGGAGGATATCTGACGGCTGACCATGGATGCGATGTCAGGATCGGCAATGGTTTCCGGTGCGAACAACGGGTCCTGATGAGATAAGACGTGGTTGGCGAAACGGAAAGCCAGCGTTGCCTTGCCGATACCCTCGGGTCCTTCGATCAGAATGGCGTGGTGGCCTTTGCCGGAACGATAGGATTGCGCCAGAAATTGCTCCGCCTCGTGATGGCCGAACAGTTTCGTGTTTTCCTGCGGCGCGATCGCCCCGTCCAGAACGCCCTGAACGTCGCTCATTCCGTTACGTCCGCCCGGGGTTTGATTTTATCGAGAAGCGACTCGACCAGCGCAAGCACATCCTCCGTCACCTTGTCCTGCGGCTGATCGGCATTGACCGTGCGACAGCGTCGTGGCTCGTCGAGTGCTATGTCGAGATAGGCTTCGCGGCGCTTCTCGTGCGTTTCAAGCTCTTCCTTTTCGAAGCGGTCTGGTGTCGCGCCCTCGTCTGCACGCTTGCGCGCACGGGCAAGGCCAGCGGCGGCGGGAATATCGAAGATCAATGTCAAATCCGGCATTGTTCCGTCGATGGCAATCCGTTGCAGGGTCTCGATAAATTCGGGTTCAAGGTTCCCCGTGGCTCCCTGGTACACACGCGAGGAATCGAGAAAACGGTCGCACAACACGACGGCTCCTTTCCCGAGCGCTGGACGAATGACTTCTTCGACATGGTCATTTCGGGCTGCGGCAAACAGCATCGCCTCCATACGCACGCCGAATGGCTCGGCAGCGCCAGATAGCAGCACATGCCGTACCGCTTCGGCGCCCGGCGAACCGCCGGGCTCACGCGTGACAACAACCTCAAACCCACGCTCGCGCAAGGTTTCAGCCAGAATCTTGATCTGCGTGGATTTACCAGCGCCCTCGCCGCCTTCGAAACTGATGAACAATCCGGTATTTTCGGGCAATATCTTTTCCTGATTTCAGCGGTTACGCCAACGCCTGTTTAAACCATCTAGAACCGTCGGGAAACCGGGCATATCACAGCCAGAAGAAAAGGAGTTCCTTTAGCGCGCCGGTCGCGTTCTGGGTCAATGTTCCCTTTTCCACCGCAGCCGTCGTATAAAGCGGCACTTCACGCAACAGCTTTTCACCGGAAAAAATTTTCAATGTCGCTGCGTTGTAACCTGCCTCCAAGGGCGCGTTCAACGGCCAATTATAAACGATGCGACCCGATAGACGATCGGGATTGTTGATTGATACCAGCACACTCACCTGCTCGCGCACCGCAAGGTCGACTGCGCTCGTCGAGCCGCCGTAAACGCCGATATTGCCGACTGTCTCGTCTTTTTGGAACAGATCGCGCTTTTGAAATGCCGTCAGTCCCCACTCCACCACGCGGCGGGCTTCTTCCTGACGGGTCTTGTCGTCCGGTAAGCCTGCAAGCGTCAGATAGATGCGGCGCCCGTCACGTTCAGCGGAAACGACCGCGGAAAAGCCTTGCCCCTCGGCAAAACCAAGGCCAACGCCATCGATACCGTTACCCAGAAGGGAATTTTTGTTGCGCTGAAAAATACGGTTCCATTCGAAATCCGGCTTGCTGAAAAGGCCGTAACGATCCGCATAACTGTCGTGAATGTGCTTGGCCAGAACAACCATATCACGCGCTGTCGTCTTGCTGACCTGATCAGGCAGGCCTGTCGAATTGGCAAAGGAACTGCCGGTGAGGCCCAAAGAGCCAGCGCGTTCCGTCATGCGTTTGGCAAATGCCGTGTCAGATCCGGCCATGCCCTCGGCAACGACAAGGCAGCCGTCATTGGCGTTCTGGACGATGATACCAATCAGGAGATCATTGATGCTGACGGTGGATTTGAGCGCCGCGAACATGGTTGAAGTGCGAGAAGGCGCTCCACCCGTGCGCCAGGCGTATTCCGAGACGGGATAACTGGCATCGGCACTGATTTGACCTGTGGTCAGCGCATCCATTACCACTTCAACCGTCATGAGCTTAGCCAGCGAGGCCGGTGCAAATGGCGTGTTTTCATTGATAGCCAGCAAAACAGTGCCGGTTTCGGCATCGATCATATAAGCCTGTTGCGCCTTTATGGCCAAACTGCCGGACTGTGCGTGGAGCGTGCAGACGCTCGCCCCCAGTAGGGAAGCTGAAATCAACAACGCTGTGATGTATCGGTTTAATATGCGCTTCAAAACGCGAGCCCGCCGTCGCTTGTATCACAATGCCTGCGCCACGTCATAACACACCAGCATCCGGCTGTGGCCGATACCAACGGAGTGATACGCAGGGTCTCAGATTATGCGCGAGACAAAACCAAAGGGTAAAGATCAGCGAAGATTACCCTGTCTGTTTTTCACGAAAGCAACGATGGACTGCTCGTTTAGCTGGTCTTTGTTGACAAGAACTTTATCGAAGGCACTTGCTGCCCTGGAGACGGATGCGGGTTCTTCCGAATAGGCTGAAGCAAACCGGCCGGATGGTGTCGGCGCTCTCAGGAAGTTACCTTCAGGCCGTTCATTCAGGAGCGGGCCGAATTCCGGCAGGACAACGAATTGTTCTGCGCCCTGACCCGTCGTAGGTGCAGGACCATTGACGAGTGGCATGGCCTGAAGCGCCTGGCTCTTCTTGGAGCCGACCAGCGCCGTTTGTGCAGAACCGCCATATGCAGGACTATTTGGGATAGGAAGGTTCGACGATGACGCGGATGCCACCATCACGCCACTGGCGATCTGCCCCTCGGGATTGATGCCCGGATAACGGGATCCCTTCGGCGAATAGGACGCCATCAGATATGGCATATCGTGGCCATCCAGCGGTGCACGTCCAACGTATTGAACGCGCACATTGGCGGTCCCTGTCGCCTTCATGTCCAGCAAATCTGCGGTCTTGCTCGAAACGTCGATCAGACGACCTTCATGGAACGGGCCACGATCGTTCACGCGAACGACGACGGAAGAGCCGTTGGTCAAATTGGTCACACGAGCGTAGCTGGGCAGCGGAAACGTCGGATGGGCAGCGGAGAGATGTTCTTTGTCGTACGCTTCGCCGTTGGCCGTCAGACGACCGTGAAATGCTGCGCCATACCAGGATGCGAGACCTGACTTGTCGTAATTCTGCTCTTCCTTGGGGAAGTAGCGACGACCCTTGACGGTATAGGCGTTGCCGACCAGAAAACGTCCGCCGCCCTTCGGCACGTTCGCGCCGTCGGCGACACGGGGGCTGGCTTTCACGCCGTATTCGGCTTCGGAAAAATATTCCTTGCTGCGTTTTTGCTTCGGCTTTGTTTCCGACGTTGTCGAACAGGATGCGGTTGCCGCGCACAGAACGGCAATGCCGAGCCACTTGGCGCCCACACCGACTTTCATAACAGCAGATTTCAAATCCATGCCCCGTATCACTATGGGCTTGCTCCGCAGCAGCCCTACACGCCTCGATCGTCACGCCCTTTGACATCGAAGCACCTAACAGGCGCCTAATCTTGCCCGTAACATGGCGAAATTGCGAACGTCGTGTGCGATTTCAGTAAAATTGTAATCAACGTGGTTAGCTTTTAGTTAATGCGACGCGGCCCCAACCGACACAGAAATGCCTGCCGCAACGGATTGACGGCGTGACGCAAACCGATATAAAGCGACACGCACAACACGGATGGGTGTCCGAGTGGTTTAAGGAACCGGTCTTGAAAACCGGCGTGCGTGAGAGCGTACCGTGGGTTCGAATCCCACCCCATCTGCCATAAGATTATGTGGTGTGTTTGTCTGTCGCCTGTTCGACATTGATACCAAAACCTAAAATCACAAGAGAATATGCATTGGTCGCAAGACCATACCTCTCGCTCAACCGCAAAAATGCTTGAGACTCACCCCCGTGGCTTTATAAGGGCATCAATAAGCGATTCTTTAGGGGCTTTGCGATGTGGATTGAAGTGACAGCGGTGAGCAACAATCAGAAGTTTGCCATTAATTTTGATCACGTCTTGCAGATATCGCCGCTGGCGCAAGGCACACTTGTGCTTCGCAGTGGAAATGATCGCGTCCACGTGATGGAGGGCTATGACTACATCATCGCGCGTCTCCACGCGACTGCGGTCAAATAATCAGATACCTGCCAGAACGGCTAGAAGCGCGATAGCCGCAGGAAGCGCCTGGATGAGCAGGATTTTTTTGTGCGCCGTGACCGCGCCGAAAACGCCAGCCACGAAAACACACACGAGGAAGAACGTCGCGACTGTTCTATCACCTTGTCCCGGCATTAGGCCAAAGATGAGACCTGCCGCGAGAAAGCCATTGTAGAGACCCTGATTTGCAGCCAGCGCTCTGGTAGACTGCGCAAATTCGGGCGAAAGTCTGAAAGCTTTGCGACCGGCCGGTTTTGTCCAGAACACCATTTGCAGAACAAGAATGTAGCAATGCAACAGGGCAATCAGCCCGATCAAAATATCGGCAATCAATTTTCATCCTCCCACAGCAACTAGATGCTGAATGAAGGACGAAAATCGTTTGAACGCAATGTTGCTTATGGTTTCAGCAGGACTTTTCCAGCTTTGCCTGGCGCCAGCGACGCTTTCACCGCGTCGGAAATATCTGCCAGATCAAATATCGCCTCGACAGGAAGGCGGATCGTTCCTTGGACAACATGCTGGATCAACTTGCCAATCAGGCGCCGGCGTTCATCAGCAGGCGTCTTGGCGATAACGGTGCTGCCCCAGAAACCCTTGATCGTCAGCTGTTTGAAAATGACCGCGCCGGAGGAGATTTGCATGTGCTCTCCCGTCATCGACCCAAATGACACAAGGAGGGCCTCATCGCCGAGAAGCTCCGCGATATCGTTGCTTGCACCGCCGCCAATCGAGTCGACGCCAGCGCGGATTGGCTTGTCTGCCGTAAGTTTTCGAACACGGTCTTTCCAGTCGTTTTCGGCAGTCGAAATACCGTTAGCGATACCCAGTTCGGAAAGCTCCTCGACACCTTCAGGGCGGCGAACGAGATTCACCACGTGGATGCCGCGTGCATGCGCCAACATTGCGACCGCCTTGCCAACCGCACCGTTTGCCGTGTTCTGGATGATCCAATCACCCGTCTTTGCGCCCAAGAACTCTAGCAATGTCATGGCGCTAAACGGCATTGCGATCAGTTGTGCTGCTGCCTCGTCAGAAATTTCATCCGGGACCGGAACGACGCCCGCCGCCGGTGACAGAAAATATTCGGCCCATGCGCCGTGCACACCGGCTGCCGTGACACGTTTGCCCTTGAGAGATGGGTCGGCGCCCTCGCCCAGCGCATCGACAATACCGACTGCTTCACTGCCGCCGATGGCGCCTGGCAATGGCGGTTTGTATCCATAATTGCCACGTACGGTCCAAAGGTCATGATTGTGGATCGGCGATAACAGAGTGCGGATCCGCAGCTGTCCTTTGCCGGGCTCCGGAACCGGGGCTTCGGTCAACTGAAGCACATCCTGCGGTTCGCCGAAAATATCGTGTGTTGCGCTGCGCATGGCTCATCCTCGTCATGTTGTTCGTGATCAGAGCGTTTCGAAACAATGCGGCAATGCTATGAAGAGTCGTCACACCTGCAAACAACAAAGCCGGCCACGTGGCCGGCTTCATGATCTATCGTTGCGTCATGCATTACTGGCAGACGCGCATGCTTTCCATGTGCCAGCCGCCATCATAGGCATTGCGGACCTGGCGATCTTCGAACCAGCAACGTGGCGGTGGTGGTGGCGGCTCTACGTAGCGGGGACCATCATCTCTTGCCAGAGCGCCGCCGATGAGACCACCCAGGACGCCAGCGGCGATGCCACCGGCAATGATCCTGCCATTATCGCGATCGCGGTGTCTGCGCGGCGGGTCGCGATATGGCGGTGGTGGTGGTCCACGCCGATCGTAGCGGTAAGGGCCATCATAATATTGAGCTGACGCAGGCTGCACACTGGTCAAGACAGCGCCACTGGCGATCACTGCTGCAAGTGTGGTGAGAAGAAATTTCTTCATGGGGGTGTCTCCAATTGAGACGAACCTACACAGGCTCGCATCTCAGAACGCCGGTAAATTGACATGGGACTGATGAACAAGTCCTGAATGCGAGGTGCGCAAACCGTTCATGAACGTTCATCTGGCGTTTACGCCAGGGCGTACCGTAAGCCACCACACTGACCTTTCGCGCAGGCGCATATGTGGCTATCGCTGACCTGCTTCCTCCATGCGAGGAGCTCCCAAGTCCTGAAAGCCAATCAGGCAAACTTTGGCCCCGCCTTTTGGTGGGGCTTTTTTTATGATGCTATCTGTAGCGCTTGGATAAAAGCCTATTGCATTAACGCACTTTGTCTCTCAGGCGTAAGGAATGGGCGACACTTGCCCATCCAGCGCTCGTGAATTTCGTTTATCGAGAGCGTATCGCTGAAGGGCTTTGCCCGATTTTTCCGCAAGCGACCAGCCTGCCCCGCGGAGATTGCGGGCCTTTCTTGTTTGAACCGCCAGGACTTATTGCAGTGTCGGCCGCGTCGCGACGGAGACATCAAGTTTCGGGGCCGTGCGACCATCATCCTGATGCTCTTTCAGCAAATCTCTGAACAGTTCGATGATTTCGGACGGCATGTTGCGAGAAAACTCTTCGAATAGCTCCGATGCACGGTTCCAGGAATAAATTGCAGCCAAGGTCAAGATCAGCAGCAGAAGCCATGGCCATAATGGTTTTTTGCGGGGTGGCCTGTTGTCAAGATTCTGATCTGTTGTCATAGGCAGCCCTTTGTTCCTCACCGTCGTCCCTGCCTCGGCTCTCCGCCTGGTGCATAGGCGACTTTTTGCTGGAAGCGGAAGATATTGCCGCATTGAGCGCAGCGTATCATGTATTCGGCCGGATTGACCGAAGGACGCTCCGTGCGAAAACCGGCTGGCATTTCATCGATGCGAAAATCCACGTTGGTTTTCTGCTTCTCATCCTTTTCCGATACTTCGGCAAAGCCGCTATGGCCGCATTTCGAGCATTCGAGTTTGCGGGAATATCGATCACGAGAAGCCATGGTCCATCCTTCTTTTGGCGACAGGTAGCAACCGACGCTCGCCAGTTCAATACATATTGCCAGTCCATCCCCGCTTTGCACCCCTCATCAACAGCCCGACTGTGCCAAACCTGCAAAAACTTGTGTGCTGATTTCGATCAATCGCCGCATTTTATCAGCTTCAGATACCATTCATAAACCACTTGGTAACGCCATCCCTCTAAGGTTGGCGGATGAAAAGTCTGGCGGGGCGTGTCGGACGGAAAAATGTGGCATGCGATTAAAGAGTTTAACCGTGTTGAAAAAGCTATCTGAGGCACTACAGCGCGCGGCAGGCGCTACGTCTTTCGTGAAGGTTTTCATGTTTGCGATGGCGATGGCGACGACAACCGCCGCTACCACCCAAATCGCGAAAGCTGACCCGAAGTTTGCTGGTATCGTCATTGATGCCAAGACGGGCAAGGTTCTCTACGGAGAGGATCCTGATGGCTTGCGTTATCCAGCATCTCTGACGAAGATGATGACCCTGTATTTGACGTTTGAGGCGTTGAATTCCGGGCGCATCACGTTGGATTCGAGGGTTCCGGTATCGGCTAACGCTGCCAAGGAGCCTCCCTCCAAGCTTGGTGTGCGGGCTGGCGGCTCCGTCTCGGTCGAGCAGGCCATCCTGGCACTTGTCACGCGTTCGGCCAATGATATCGCCACTGCGTTGGGCGAGTACATCGGCGGAAACGAAGAGCGTTTCGGCCGCATCATGACGGCAAAAGCCCGTGCACTTGGTATGACGCGTACGACCTATCGCAACGCCAACGGTTTGCCAAACACGGCGCAGATGACGACGGCGCGCGATCAGGCTCGTCTCAGTGTCGCGCTGCGCCAGCACTTCCCGCAATATTATGGTTATTTCAACACGCGCAGCTTTACCTTCGGCAAGCAGGTCATCGGTAATCACAACCGGCTCGTCGGTACTGTTCGTGGCGTCGATGGCATCAAAACGGGCTATACCCGTGCCGCTGGTAGCAATCTGGCGACATCCGCACAACTCGATGGCCGCTCTATCGTCGCCGTTGTTCTTGGCGGTCGCTCCAGCGCCGCTCGTGATGCCACGATGCGCAAGTTGGTGGCCGAATATCTTCCCCAGGCATCGCGCGGTGCCAGCAGCAACCTCATTGCCGCGTCGGCCTCAGCGCCGATCGAAGAGCCTCAGGCCGTTGTTGCTGCAACAGCCACAACAGGCCTGCCGAACGATGGTCCTGTTCCACAGGCACGGTATGCTGACGAGACACCCATGTCTGCCTTCGCCCCGACACAGGCCAACGCTGCCGTCAAGGCAATGGATGTGGTAACGCGTCCAAAGTCGCAGGCACGCGCTGTTCCGCCAGTTAACATGAAGCCGGATCGCTCGCTGGTGACCAATTCGACCAAGGTTGACAACATCGTGACGGCCTCGACAACGCCAGCTTCCTCCGTCGCCGGAAACGATGGTTGGGTGATCCAGATCGGCGCATCTCCAGACGAAGGCTCCGCACGGAACTTGCTTCAGGTTGCACAGGAAAAGGGTGGTGTCCTGCTTCGCTCGGCTAAGCCCTTCACGGTCGCCTTCAGCAAGGATGGCGCCCAGATGTATCGCGCCCGTTTCGGTGGCTTCGGTGGCCAGAACGATGCGGTCAACGCGTGCAACGCTTTGAAAAAGAAAGGCATCAGCTGCTGGGCCTCTCTCCAGTAGCCAAGTGACGATTTCAGGGGCCGGTAATGCGCATGAAACTACAGATTACCGGTTCCGCTCCTCGAATTGTATTGTGTAACGAGGCTTTCCAAATGGCGATCAACGAAAACTATTCGGATATGGCAGCAGTTAAAGGCAGACAGCAAAGTCTTTCCGTTCTGCACCCGATCCACGAAGCGGCGATGAGAATTGCAGATCTCGGCTTGAACAAGTCGCGACATAAGACCCGTGATCTCGTCAACTTATTGCTTTCCCACGGAGCTCGAGCTTGGCGCAGCAACCAGCCGGAAGCAAAAATCCATCTTCACATTGCTTCCCGCTCCGGCCGTGGCGCAATCCATATGCGTCTGCGCTGACGACAACGTCGAAACGGGCACCAGCAGTGCTTTGAGATCGAACAGAAAAAGGCCCCGCGAAACATTCGTTTCGCGGGGCCTTTTGTTTGGAACGTCACTTCAATGGATAGGGGCGAGTGACGATCACACGCCCCTTTTGCTTTGGACGTATCAGGCTTCGCCCTCAGGTGCAGCACCGTCCTCTGGCTGTGCGCCGGTGATCTCGGCCTCACCATCGAGCACGTCAACCTCTTCCTCGCCCTCCGGCTCGTTGATACGCTCAACGGAAACGACCTTTTCGTCCTTTGCCGTCGAGAAGATCGTAACGCCCTTGGTGGCGCGGCTTGCAAAGCGAATGCCGTTGACGGGCACGCGGATCAACTGGCCACCGTCGGAGACAAGCATGATCTGATCTGTGTCTTCAACCGGGAAGGCAGCAACAAGTTCGCCAATCTCCGCCGTCTTGGAAGTATCCGTTGCGCGGATGCCCTTGCCGCCGCGACCCGAGGTACGGAAGTCGTAAGAGGATGAGCGCTTGCCAAATCCCTTTTCGGAAACAGTCAGCACGAACTGCTCCTGCGACTTGAGGAACTGGTATCGCTCTTCGGTAAGATGACCTTCTTCCGTCACGTCCTCACCAACGAGTGCGATTTCTTCGACTTCCGTCTCGCCTGTCAGCGCCCGACGTTCGGAGGCCGCACGCTTGAGGTAAGCGGCCCGCTCCCACGGTTCGGCATTGACGTGGCTGACGATGGTCATGGAGATGATCCGGTCGCCCTCGCCCATGTTGATCCCACGAACACCAACCGAATTGCGGCCAGCAAACACGCGAACATCGTCAACGGGGAAGCGAATGCATTGGCCAAGCGCCGTCGTCAGCAACACGTCGTCACCGGCCTCTTCGCCAAGCGCATCCGGACCGCTGCAGGTTTCGACGGAGAGGATTTCGTCACCCTCCTCGTCCAGCTTCATGGCAATCTTGCCGTTGCGGTTCACCTGCACGAAGTCCGACAGCTTGTTACGGCGAACCGTTCCGCGTGTGGTGGAGAACATCACGTCCAGTGTTTCCCAGGTCGTCTCGTCTTCCGGTAATGGCATGATGGTGGTGATGCGCTCACCTGCTGCCAAAGGCAGCATATTGATCAGCGCCTTGCCCTTGGACTGAGGCGTACCAATCGGCAAACGCCAGACTTTTTCCTTATAGACAATGCCGCGCGACGAGAAGAACAGGACTGGTGTATGGGTGTTGGCAACGAACAGGCGATTGACGAAATCGGCATCGCGTGTCGCCATGCCGGAGCGGCCCTTGCCGCCGCGACGTTGCGCCTTGTAGGTCGTCAGCGGTACGCGCTTGATGTAACCTAGATGCGACACTGTGACGACCATATCTTCGCGAGCGATGAGATCCTCATCGTCCATATCAGGGCCACCTTCGACGATCTGACTGCGGCGCGGTGTGCCGAACTCGTCGCGAACAGCTGCAAGTTCATCCTTGACGATCTGTTGGATGCGAATGCGCGATGAAAGAATATCGAGATATTCGCTGATTTCGGCGCCGATCTTGTTCAACTCGTCGCTGATCTCATCGCGACCGAGAGCCGTCAGACGGGCCAGGCGAAGCTCGAGGATCGCACGGGCCTGTTCCTCGGAAAGATTGTAGGTCAAATCTTCGTTGATACGATGGCGTGGGTCATCGATCAGAAGAATAAGGCTTTCCACGTCGGATGCTGGCCAGCGGCGCGTCATCAACTGCTCGCGGGCTGTCGCCGGGTCCGGTGCCTGACGGATGACACGGATGACTTCATCGATGTTCGCAACAGCAATGGCCAGACCGACCAACACATGCGCGCGGTCACGCGCCTTGCGCAGCAGGTACTTGGTGCGTCGGCTGACGACTTCTTCGCGGAAGGACACGAAGGCCCGAAGCATGTCGAGCAACGTCATCTGCTCTGGCTTGCCGCCATTGAGCGCCACCATGTTGCAGCCGAACGAGGTTTGCAAAGGTGTGTAGCGGTAAAGCTGGTTCAGAATGACTTCAGCATTTGCATCGCGCTTCAGTTCAACGACCACGCGGTAGCCCTGACGGTCGGACTCGTCGCGAAGGTCGGAAATGCCCTCCACGCGCTTGTCTTTGACCAGTTCGGCCATCTTTTCGATCATCGAAGACTTGTTCACCTGGAAGGGAACTTCGGTGATGATGATCTGCTCGCGGTCGCCACGCATCGGTTCGATCGTTGCACGGCCGCGCATGATGACGGAGCCACGACCCGTCTCGTAAGCAGAGCGAATGCCCGAGCGTCCCAGAATGAACGCGCCTGTGGGGAAATCCGGGCCGGGAATGATTTCCATCATTTCCGGAAGCTCGATCTCTGGGTTGTCGATCAACGCGATGGATCCGTTGATAACTTCGGTCAGATTGTGCGGCGGAATGTTGGTGGCCATGCCGACGGCGATGCCGCCTGCGCCATTGACGAGAAGGTTGGGAAATTTCGCAGGCACAACGACTGGCTCAGACATGGTGCCGTCATAGTTGTCGCGGAAATCGACCGTTTCCTTGTCGAGATCGTCGAGCAGCGCATGCGCCACTTTCTCGAGTCGGCATTCGGTATAACGCTGGGCTGCTGGCGGATCGCCGTCGATGGATCCGAAATTGCCCTGACCATCGATCAGCGGCATCCGCAGCGACCAGTCCTGAGCCATACGTGCCAAGGCGTCATAGATGGCCGAGTCACCATGCGGATGGTATTTACCCATCACGTCACCGGTGACACGAGCGGACTTGACGTATTTCTTGTTCCAGTCGAGGCCGAGTTCATTCATCCCGTAAAGGATACGACGATGAACGGGTTTCAGTCCGTCACGAACATCGGGAAGTGCGCGGCTGACGATAACGCTCATCGCGTAATCGAGATACGACCGCTGCATTTCCTCTATGATGGAAATGGGCTCAATACCTGGCGGAAGCTTTCCGCCGCCTGGGGGGCTCTGATCAGTCAAATCGGATCACATTCTATGTTAAGAATCGGATGGATTTTTATAGCGGAAACAGCGCTAAAGCGCTAATTTCCAGCGCCGTTATGAACAGTCTTTTGCGTCATTTGCAAGACGATGCACAGTTTTCTCCGCGTGCTTGATGAAAACAGGGCAATCAGGGTTTCAAACACCGGCAGACTTACCTAACATCCTCCGATAAGCGATCCTGAAACAGGCCGAGACGCCTCGATTTTTAGGACACAAGACGGGGACATCATGGCAACCACCGAACTTCTCATCAACGCGTTGACGACGATGCTGGTTACGCTAGATCCGCCGGGTCTCGCTCCCGTGTTTCTGGCGCTGACGGTTGGCATGACGCGGGCTCAGCGTGGCCAGGTGGCAATGAGAGGCTCCATCATCGCCTTTGCCATTCTCGCCATGTTCGCGCTGTTCGGATCGTCCATTCTGGAACTGCTTGGTATTTCTCTCGGTGCTTTCCGTATCTCCGGCGGCCTGTTGCTTTTCTGGATATCGTTCGAAATGATTTTCGAGAAGCGACAGGAGCGCAAGGAGAAGACATCTGAAATGGCCATCACCCTGGATCACATCCAGAACATCGCCGTTTTCCCGCTGGCACTTCCGCTGATCGCCGGCCCTGGTGCGATCTCGGCTACCGTGCTGATCTCAGGCTCGATGCAGACCACTGTCGACAAGGTCATCTTCATTCTGCTGCTCGCATTCAGCATGTTGCTGGTGTTTCTCGCGTTGCTCGCAGCCGACCGGCTGGATCGCTTCCTGGGCAACACCGGCCGCGCCATCCTTACACGCTTGCTTGGCGTCCTTCTTGCCGCGCTTTCGGTTCAATTCGTAGTGGACGGCGTGAAATCCGTGATCGTATCGTGACGGAACTGACCAGATTTTGAGTCAGGAAGGACAAACCACAGACGATCCTCGGGTCAAGCCCGAGGATGACGCCGTTGGGGAACGAACCCGTTTACACACTCACGAAACAACCGGATCCAGTGAACCGGATGCATAACGCTTTGCCATCTCTCGAAGCGGAATCGGCGTGATCTTAGAAGCCTGCCCCGCTGTCCAGAAGAGTTCAAACCGTTCCTTGCAAAGCTTCGTCATCGCGTCACGCGCAGGCTTCAGATACTTGCGCAGATCGAATTCCGCCGGGTCTTCTGCCAAAACCTTGCGGATTTGTCCGGTGATGGCCATGCGGCAGTCGGTGTCGATGTTGATCTTGCGAACGCCGTTCTTGATCCCGCGCTGGATTTCCTCGATCGGCACGCCCCAGGTCGGCTTGATCGCGCCGCCATAGGCATTGATGATATCCTGCAAATCCTGCGGCACGGTCGATGATCCGTGCATGACGAGATGGGTGTTCGGCAGCTTGTTGTGGATTTCCTCGATGACGTTCATCGCCAGCACGCTGCCATCCGGTCTGCGCGTGAATTTGTAAGCGCCGTGGCTGGTGCCCATGGCAACGGCCAAAGCATCCACCTTGGTTTCCTGTACAAACTTGACCGCCTCATCCGGGTCGGTCAGCAACTGGTCGTGCGAGAGAACACCTTCGGCACCGTGGCCGTCTTCCGCCTCGCCCATGCCACTTTCCAGCGAACCGAGAACACCCAGTTCACCCTCGACGGAGATACCACCGTAATGCGCCATCTCGGTAACCTGGCGCGTGACGCCGACATTGTAATCCCAGTCACCCGGCGTCTTACCATCGGCCTTGAGAGAGCCATCCATCATGACGGATGTGAAACCGGCCTGAATGGCGGTCATGCAGCTGGCGGCCTCATTGCCATGGTCCAGGTGCACGCAGACGGGTATGTGCGGGTAGATTTCCACGACCGCATCCATCATGTGCTTGAGCATGATGTCGTTTGCGTAGGCACGTGCGCCGCGCGACGCCTGCATGATGACAGGTGAGTTGGTCGCATCCGCTGCGTCCATGATGGCCAGCGCCTGTTCCATATTGTTGATGTTGAAGGCAGGGACGCCATAGCCGTTTTCTGCCGCGTGATCGAGCAATTGACGGAGCGTTATTCGAGCCAAGGTATTTCCCCCTAAACGAGTTGTTTTGAGAATGGCATCCCTCAACACCACCCTGTCCTTTACCGGACAGTTGCTAGTATTGCCTTGGCAATACCAACTATCCAGCTTTTTTTGACATCGATCAGCAAAGATTGAGCGATCCCCAGGTCACAAGCCGACAGTGCTGAAAGTTACCTGAAGATTAAAATGCCGTGACCTGTCGTGGTTTGGCGAATGGCCGTCGCATTTCGCGTAGGTTCACGGTCGGGCTTCACGCCATCATCCCATCAACTTTGCAAAGACAAAGACAGGGGCAGACCCAAGCGGCAGGTTCGTCTCTTTATAAGCGTCGCCAATAAAGGGAACAGATATGAAGACATTGCTTGCATCGACCTGTCTGGTGTTCGGTTTGCTGGGCGGCGCGGCTGCGGCCAGCGCTGCAGAGTGCGGTAGTCCGACCATTGCCAGCATGAACTGGCAGAGCGCCGAAGTGCTGTCCGCCATCGACAAGATTATTCTCAACGAAGGCTATGGTTGCAGCGCCGATATCACCATTGGCGATACCGTTCCAACCATCACATCCATGGTCGAAAAAGGCCAACCCGATATCGCGCCGGAAGCCTGGGCCGATACATTGCCGGAAGTCGTCAAGCGTGGCGTGGACGAAGGCAAGCTGGTGGTTGCCGCAACGGCCTTGCCTGATGGCGGTATTCAAGGCTGGTGGATTCCCAAATACGTGGCCGACGCACATCCTGATATCAAGACCATCGGCGATCTCATGAAGAACCCGAAGCTTTTCCCGGATGCGGAAAATCCAGACAAGGGCGCCATCGTCAACGGTCCACAAGGCTGGGGCGGTACCGTTGTCACAGGTCAGCTCTACAAGGCATTCGACGCAGAAGAAGCAGGCTTCAACCTTATCGATAGCGGCTCGTCCGCTGGCCTCGATGGCTCCATTGCCAAGGCCTATGAGCGTAAGCAGCCATGGGTTGGCTACTACTGGTCGCCGACCGCCCTCCTCGGCAAATACGAGATGGTGAAGCTCGAGCCCGGCGTTGCCGGCGATGCCGCCGAGTGGAAGCGCTGCAACACGGTTGCGGATTGCCCGGACCCGAAGCCGAACGCATGGCCGGTGGACAAGGTTGTGACGCTGGTTGCCAAACCATTTGCCGACAAGGCAGGTCCAGAGATCATGGACTACCTGAACAAGCGCTCGTGGAGCAACACCACCGTCAACAAGCTGATGGCATGGATGACCGACAATCAGGCGACCGGTGAAGACAGCGCCAAGCATTTCCTCAAGGAAAACCCAGACATCTGGACGAAGTGGGTTTCTGCCGACGCTGCGGAAAAGGTCAAGGCCTCGCTCTGACAGAGTTCCCTCCTGCCTGACGAAGCGTCCGGCAGACACGCAACCAGACATGCGATTGGCAAACACCCATCGCATGTCGACGTGATCACAGGGGACGCGCATGGACTGGTTTTACAAGTTTCCGAGCATGAACGACGATACGCTTCGTGGTCTGAAAAAGATGATCGATGACGGCTTTCGTGAGTTCACCCGCGCCTGGGGCGGAAGCATCGAAGGTTTCTTTTCACCACTGCAGCAATTTCTGATCTGGGCCGAGCGTTTTATGACGCAAACGCCGTGGCCAATCATCATCCTGATCATTCTCGCCATTGCCTGGGCTGGCAGCCGCAGCCTCAAGATCGTGCTGGGCTGTCTTTTCACACTTCTGGCTATCGGTTACTTCGACATGTGGACGGATACGATGCGGACGATCTCGATGATCTTCGTCTGCACGGTTTTGTCCATCGCCATCGGGCTTCCTCTCGGCATTGCCATGTCGCATTCCAACCGTGTCCAGCGGGTCGTCAATCCGATCCTGGATGTCATGCAGACCATGCCGAGCTTCGTCTACCTCATCCCCGTCGTCATGCTGCTGGGTATCGGCCGCGTGCCGGGTCTGATCGCCGTCGTCATCTATGCCATTCCGCCGATGATACGCCTCACCAATCTCGGTATCCGGCTGGTGGATGGGGATGTGCTGGAGGCCGCCGACGCCTTCGGCTCTTCCGGCTGGCAAAAGCTCTTCAAGGTGCAATTGCCGCTGGCACTCCCCACCATCATGGCCGGCATCAACCAGACCATCATGATGGCGCTCGCCATGGTCGTCATCGCCTCGATGATCGGCGTGCAGGGACTGGGCCAGCCGGTTCTCAAAGCCATCGCCAACCAGTATTTCACGCTGGGCATCTTCAATGGCATGGCCATCGTCGGCATCGCCATCATCTTCGACCGCATCAGCCAGGCCTATGGCAAAAGGCTCCAGAAACATCAGGAGATTGCCCATGGCTGAAACTGCATTCGGCGGCATAAAGATCAGCAACCTCTACAAGGTGTTCGGCGCCAAACCGCACGCTCATATCGACGCCGTTCGCAATGGGCTGACAAAAACCGAACTCAACGAGAAGCACGGTCATGTCCTTGGCCTTCGAGATATCAACATCGATATTCCCTCCGGCTGCATTCAGGTCATCATGGGCCTTTCCGGCTCCGGCAAGTCAACGTTGATCCGCCACATCAACCGGCTGATAGACCCAACGGCTGGCGAGGTGCTGGTCGATGGCGTTGATGTCATGAAGATGAATGCGACAGAGCTGCGCGCCTTTCGCCGCCACCAGACAGCGATGGTTTTTCAAAAATTCGCCCTTCTGCCGCATCGCAACGTTCTGGATAACACCCTCTATGGCCTTGAAGTGCAGGGCATGGCGAGGGCGAAGAGCGTCGATATTGCCATGCGCTGGCTGGACCGCGTCGGCCTGAAAGGCTTCGAGACACGCTTTCCCAACCAGCTGTCGGGTGGCATGCAGCAGCGCGTGGGGCTGGCGCGGGCGCTCTCCAACGATGCGCCTGTTCTCCTGATGGATGAAGCCTATTCCGCGCTCGACCCGCTGATCCGCACCGACATGCAATCCGTGCTTCTCGATATTCAAAAGGAAATCAGGAAAACCATCGTCTTCATCACCCATGATCTGGACGAGGCACTTCGGCTGGGCGATCAGATCGCGATCCTGCGGGATGGCGAGGTCATTCAACAGGGCACCAGTCAGGACATTGTGCTGCATCCGGCCGATGAGTACATCGCCAACTTCGTGAAGGAGGTGAACAGGGGTCGGGTCATCAATGTCGAGGCCGTGATGTCTCCAGTTGCGCCGGGAATACCGGCCGTCGGTCCGCAAGTTGTTGTCGGCACCAGCATCGAGGACACGATGCGAATGCTGGCGCGGAGCGGCGATGAAAAAGCAACGGTCTGCGACCCCTCGGGCAAGGCTATGGGAACCGTCAGCTTCCGCCAACTTGCCAGCGCAATCGTCGATGTGTCGGCGGCGGACCTCAATCTTAGCGAGACGACGGATCTTGCTCGGGCCAAGGCCTGAACAGACTGTTCACAATCTTGGCCGTACATTCCCTGAATTGCGCACTATATGTTTGGCAACGAAACATATGCAGATTCAGGTAGAATATCATGAAGAAGATTGGCTTTCTGTCTTTTGGACATTGGGGTCCGGGGCCACATTCCCAAGCACGCACCGCCAAGGACGTACTTCAACAATCGATAGAGCTTGCTGTCGCGGCCGAAGAGATCGGTGTCGACGGCGCATACTTTCGCGTGCATCACTTCGCCCGGCAACTGGCCTCGCCGTTTCCTTTGCTGGCAGCCGTCGGCGCCAGAACGAGCAAAATCGAGATCGGCACGGGCGTCATCGATATGCGTTATGAAAACCCGCTCTACATGGCGGAAGATGCGGGTTCTGCCGACCTGATTTCCGATGGTCGCCTGCAACTTGGCCTCAGCCGTGGTTCGCCCGAACAGGTGATCGAGGGTTGGCGCTACTTCGGCTATCAGCCGAAAGACGGCGCGAGCGATGCCGACATGGGTCGCAACAACACGGAAGTGTTTCTGGAGGTGCTGAAGGGCGAGGGTTTTGCCGAGCCCAATCCCCGGCCGATGTTTGCCAACCCTCCCGGACTGCTGCGTCTCGAACCGCATTCCGAAGGTTTGCGTGAGCGTATCTGGTGGGGTGCTGGCTCCAATGCCACCGCCGTCTGGGCGGCAAAGCTCGGTATGAACTTGCAGAGTTCGACGCTGAAGGACGACGAGACCGGAGAACCGTTTCATGTCCAGCAAGCCAAGCAAATCCGCGCCTATCGTGCCGCTTGGAAGGAAGCTGGCCACACCCGCACACCGCGTGTGTCCGTCAGCCGCAGCATTTTTGCGCTGGTGGATGATCGCGACCGCGCCTATTTCGGTGGCAGCGGCAAAGAGAGCGACAGCATCGGTTATCTCGATGCAAACACCCGCGCTGTTTTCGGACGCTCATATGCCGCAGAGCCGGAGATGCTGATCAAGGAGCTGGCGAAGGATGAAGCCGTCGCTGAGGCCGATACCCTGTTGTTGACGATCCCGAACCAGCTCGGCGTCGAGTACAACGTCCATGTTCTCGATTCCATCTTGAAACACGTCGCGCCAGAACTCGGCTGGCGTTGATGGTACTGGGTCCACGGCATCCGTGAATGCTGTGGACCAGCGCCGTTATTCGGCGACATCCAGAACCAGTGCCTTCGTCAGTTCCAGCGCCTGGCGTTCGAACAGACCGCGATAGATGCCACCTTTTTCTGGATGAGGCTGACATGCGTTCTCTCTCCGATAATCGTTCCATGGCATGCTTTGTAAGCGTTTGCGCATATCGGTATGGTCCGTTGCCAACCTGGCCTTCACGCCAGCAGGAACCGGATCAATGCGGATCCGACACCCAATCGACAATGCGGCCCAGCGCTTCTGTATCGATGTCGCCATCTACCCGGACGCGTGTGTCCCGACCAAGTTTGATCGTTATATCGCTGTGTTTTCGGCCTGATGTCATCGACGGTTCCGCGGCCGTGGGCTGGGCTGACGGTGCATCCGACACGATAGCTGAGTGATGTGCCATCCTCATGGATTGCAGCAGATGCTGTGTATGGCGTCGGAGTAGTGCTGCACCGAGCCTGCAAAGGTTGCGTTCTCGGGATCAAACCAAACCGTCATTTCGGCTCTTGGTCGGGTAAGCCTTCCCTTGCAGGAAACGACCTTGAGATCGCCCGTGATCTCGATCCCGCTGCGTGGCAGCGCCTTTGCGCCAGCGATGTCACAAAAGGCGCGGGGCTTGTTGATCGCGCGCACTATCAGCGATGGCGAGCTCGTATTCTTCACGACGTGATGCAAGGCGGGAACAGCCATTCAGACGCTTGTATCCGTCGAAGGTCACTATTGGGCAATCGAAGATACCTTCGAGACCGCCAGGAACGAACTCTGTCTCGAACATAACGAGACCCGCTCGCGGCATGGCTGGCATCGCTACGTCTTTGTCGTCATGCTCGCCTTGCCATGATGTCCGTGATCCGATCTCGTGCCAATGTCATCACGCACCAAAAAAAGACCGCGCATGATAGCAATCAAGACCTAATCCTCCGGTCCATCCAGAAGGTCAGACGCATCGCCAACAGGCTTGACCAGCGGCGTAACAAGACCGCCTACGTTGTTGCATGGTCATGCTGGAAACGAGCGCATCGGGTGCTACCCGAAGCGATCATTTTAAATCCGAAACGCAACTGTCGTGTTCGGATCAGAACGGTATATCGTCATCCATATCATTGTTGAAGTTGCCAGCTGGCTGGCCGCCGCGCGATGCGCCACCGCGAGAGGAGGAGGAGGATGGTTGGTCATTGCCGCCGCCATAGTTTCCGCCACCGCTACCGTAATCGTCTCCGCCACGGCTTCCACCGCCGCCACCTTCACCGCGACCGTCTAGCATGGTCAGGGTGGAATTAAAGCCTTGGAGTACGATTTCCGTGGAGTAACGATCATTGCCCGTTTGGTCCTGCCATTTTCGGGTCTGAAGCGCGCCTTCAATATAGAGCTTGGCGCCCTTTTTTACGTACTGCTCAATGACCTTGCAAAGACCTTCGTTGAAGACCACCACAGAGTGCCATTCCGTCTTTTCTTTACGCTCTCCGGAGGTGCGGTCGCGCCAGCTTTCGGATGTCGCAATACGAAGGTTTGCGATAGGACGACCGTCTTGCGTGCGGCGAATTTCTGGATCAGCGCCGACGTTTCCGAGCAAAATTACCTTGTTTACGCTGCCAGCCATCTTCTCATCCTGTCTGCCAGCCATCATGGCCAGCATCTATCCTGTTCAAAATCTGAGATCACCATAGACCATCGTTCAACACCATGGGCACCGGATGGAACGACAATCCACAAGGAATGTTATGTCATCTGCGCACGCTTGCCAATCGTTCTCATTTTGTTCTATTAAGACTGGACAACTGAGTCAAGTGGACTGAAAAGCGTATACGAAAAGTTTAATATATCTCGACATGCCGCTCACCGTCATTACATAAGAACCGACGCCTCCCAACGAGTATCCCGAGCCTTCTCATGAGTGAATTAAAGACGATTTCGATCCGCGGTGCCCGTGAGCATAACCTCAAGGGTATCGACCTGGACCTGCCGCGCAACAAGCTGATCGTGATGACCGGCCTGTCGGGCTCCGGCAAATCTTCGCTCGCCTTCGATACGATCTATGCGGAAGGGCAGCGGCGCTACGTCGAGAGCCTCTCGGCCTACGCTCGCCAGTTTCTGGAAATGATGCAAAAACCGGATGTGGACCAGATCGAGGGTTTGTCTCCCGCCATCTCCATCGAACAGAAGACGACCTCGCGCAACCCGCGCTCGACGGTCGGGACGGTTACGGAGATCTACGACTATATGCGTCTGCTCTTTGCGCGTGTGGGTGTCCCCTACTCGCCAGCGACAGGCTTGCCGATTGAAAGCCAAACGATCAGCCAAATGGTGGACCGTATCCTTGCGTTCGAAGAAGGGACACGGCTTTACATTCTTGCACCGATGATCCGAGGTCGGAAGGGTGAGTACAAGAAAGAGCTCGCCGAGCTCATGAAGAAAGGCTTCCAGCGCGTCAAGGTCGACGGTCAATTTTATGAAATTGCCGATGTGCCTGCGTTGGACAAGAAATACAAACACGATATCGATGTGGTCGTGGATCGTGCCGTGGTTCGTCCGGACATGGCTGCGCGTCTGGCAGACAGTCTCGAGACCTGTTTGAAGCTGGCAGATGGTCTGGCCGTTGCGGAATTTGCCGACAAACCCCTGCCACCGGAAGAGACGTCTGCCGGTGGATCGGCGAACAAGTCGCTGAACGAGACTCACGAACGTGTGCTCTTTTCGGAAAAGTTCGCCTGCCCCGTCTCCGGTTTTACGATCTCAGAGATCGAACCCCGCCTTTTCTCCTTCAACAATCCCTTCGGCGCCTGCCCTACCTGCGATGGCCTCGGCTCCCAGCAGAAGGTGGACACGGCGCTGATCGTGCCCGAGCCCGCACGCACGTTGAAGGATGGCGCCGTGGCGCCGTGGGCCAAGTCATCATCACCATACTATAATCAGACGCTGGAAGCGCTTGGCAAAGCCTTTGGCTTCAAGCTGTCCAGCCGCTGGAACGAACTCTCCGACGCTGCAAAGAAAGCGATCCTCCAAGGCACTGACGATAAGATCGAGTTCCAGTATCAGGACGGCGCACGCTCCTACAAGACGGTGAAAAATTTTGAAGGCATCGTTCCCAATCTGGAACGTCGCTGGAAGGAAACAGACAGTGCTTGGGCGCGTGAGGAGATCGAGCGCTACATGTCAGCAGCGCCCTGCCCCGCTTGCGCAGGTTATCGCCTGAAACCCGAAGCTTTGGCGGTGAAGATCAACAAGAAGCACATCGGCCAAGTCACCGAGATGTCGATCAAGGTGGCGCGCGACTGGTTCGAAGTTCTCCCGGAATCGCTCAACGCCAAACAAAACGAAATCGCCGTCCGTATCCTCAAGGAAATCCGCGAACGCCTCAGGTTTCTCAATGATGTGGGACTGGATTACCTCAGCCTGTCGCGCAACTCCGGTACGCTATCCGGTGGTGAAAGCCAGCGTATCCGCCTTGCATCACAGATCGGCTCGGGCCTGACGGGCGTTCTTTACGTCCTCGACGAGCCGTCCATTGGCTTGCATCAGCGCGACAACGCTCGTCTCCTTGATACGCTGAAACACCTTCGCGATATCGGCAATACCGTCATCGTGGTCGAGCATGACGAAGATGCCATCATGACCGCCGACTATGTGGTTGATATCGGTCCGGCCGCCGGTATTCACGGCGGCGAAGTCATCGCAGAGGGCACGCCGCAGCAGGTCATGGACAACCCGAATTCGCTGACCGGTAAATACCTTTCCGGTGAATTGGGCGTGGCTATTCCCGCAGAACGCCGCAAGGCTAAAAAGGGTAAGGAGATCAAGGTCGTCGGCGCCCGCGGCAACAATCTGAAAAATGTGACTGCGTCAGTTCCGCTCGGTGTCTTCACGGCTGTGACTGGCGTGTCCGGTGGAGGCAAATCGACCTTCCTGATCGAGACGCTTTACAAATCGGCGGCACGTCGCGTCATGGGTGCTCGTGAAATTCCGGCTGACCACGACCGTATCGATGGCTTCGAGTTCATCGATAAGGTCATTGATATCGACCAGTCGCCGATCGGGCGTACACCTCGCTCCAACCCGGCGACTTATACGGGTGCGTTCACGCCCATCCGGGACTGGTTCTCCGGCTTACCGGAGGCGAAAGCTCGTGGTTATGCACCCGGCCGCTTCTCCTTCAACGTCAAGGGCGGTCGTTGTGAAGCCTGTCAGGGCGATGGCGTCATCAAGATCGAGATGCACTTCCTGCCGGACGTATATGTGACGTGCGATGTCTGCCACGGCAAGCGCTACAATCGCGAAACGCTGGATGTGACCTTCAAAAGCAAGTCGATCGCCGATGTCCTCGATATGACGGTCGAGGAGGGTGTCGAATTCTTTTCAGCCGTGCCAGCGGTGCGCGACAAGCTGCAATCGCTTTTCGATGTCGGTCTTGGCTACATCAAGGTCGGGCAGCAGGCCAACACCCTGTCAGGTGGTGAAGCCCAACGCGTGAAACTTGCCAAGGAGCTTTCAAAACGCTCGACTGGCCGCACGCTCTACATTCTCGATGAGCCAACGACCGGCTTGCATTTCCACGACGTCAACAAGCTGTTGGAAATGCTTCACGAGTTGGTCGATCAGGGAAACTCCGTCGTCGTCATCGAGCACAATCTCGAGGTTATTAAGACTGCTGACTGGGTGATCGATATCGGCCCTGAAGGCGGTACGGGTGGTGGCGAGATCGTCGCAACCGGAACGCCGGAGCAGATCGTCAAGGAAAAGCGTTCTTATACCGGCCATTTCCTGAAGGAGCTGCTGGAGCGTCGTCCCGAGAAGAAAATACAAGCCGCAGAATAACCAGGGCATGGAGGGAAGACTGCGATGAGCAAGACAGGCACGATCCGCACGGGCATCGGCGGCTGGACCTTCGAGCCATGGGAAGGCACGTTTTATCCCGACAAGCTGGTCAAGAGACGCCAGCTCGAGCATGCCAGCCGCCAGCTCAGAGCCATCGAAGTCAACGGAACCTATTACGGCAGCCAGAAGCCGGAAACCTTCGCCAAATGGGCATCCGAAGTTCCTGATGGTTTTATCTTCTCGCTCAAAGCCAGCCGCTTTGTCACCAATCGCAAGGTGTTGGCCGAAGCCGGTGAATCCATCGCCAAGTTTCTCACGCAAGGACTGACGGAGCTGGGCGACCATCTTGGTCCTCTCCTGTGGCAGTTCGCCCCGACAAAGAAGTTTGAGCCGGATGATTTCGCTGCCTTTCTGGCGCTTCTACCTGAAAAACAGGATGGCCTGACGCTTCAGCATGTCGTCGAAGTCCGCAATCCGAGTTTCCAGGTGCCGGAGTTCATCGACCTGCTGGCAAAGCACAAGGTTGCCGTCGTCTGCGCCGATCACCACGAGTACCCGATGTTGCCGGATGTGACAGCGGAGTTTGTGTATTGTCGCCTGCAAAAGGGCGAAGACGACATCGAGACCTGTTACCCTGAAAAGGACGTGAAGGCGTGGGCTCATCGTCTTCAGGACTACGCGCAAGGCAGCGTCCCGGATGATCTCCCTTTGATCGCCCTGGATCGCAAGACAGAGAAAAAGACACGCGATGTCTTCGCTTTCTTTATCACCGGCGGCAAAGTCAACGCGCCGAACGGCGCACAACTGTTGCAAACGCTGGTGTAAAGCCGCCTGCCAAGTGCCTTAAACAGCGATGATCTCGCAGCCCTTGTCGAAATTGACCGCCGAAAATGCTGCAGAAATGACTTCAGGTCCGGCGCCAGGCCGGGTCGCATCGCTGGACAGTATCTGACGGAACCGCCGTGCACCGGGCAGGCCCTGAAACAGCCCGACCATATGTCGTGTGACGTGATTCAGCCGGCCGCCCGTGGCGGTGTAATCCGCTGCATAATCCATCATCGTGTCGCGCAGACTTATCCAATCCGGCGCAGTTGCCGGTTCTCCATAAATCCGGTGATCGACGTCGGCCAGAATGGAGGTGTTGTGATAGGCGGCGCGGCCCAGCATGACGCCGTCCATATGCTTGAGATGACCCTCAGCCTGATCGAGATCGGTAATGCCGCCGTTGATGCCGATAAAGACCTCGGGATTTTCCTCTTTCACGCGATAGACGAGCGCATAGTCGAGCGGCGGAACATCGCGGTTTTCCTTCGGAGACAAGCCCTGAAGCCAGGCTTTGCGTGCATGAATCCAGACAGCATCCGCACCGTCAGCGACAACGCGAGAGATGAAGTCCGGCAGCACCGTTTCCGGCGCCTGTTCGTCCACACCTATGCGGCATTTGACGGTTACGGGCACGGTGGCAACAGCTTTCATCGCCGCTATGCAACGGGCAACCGTTTCCGGCTCACGCATCAGGCAGGCGCCGAATGTGCCGGATTGCACCCGGTCGGAAGGGCAGCCGACATTCAGGTTGATCTCGTCATAGCCATAATCACTGGCGATCTTCACCGCTTCCGAAAGCTTTGCCGGATCTGAGCCGCCGAGCTGGAGCGCAACGGGATGTTCCTGAGCATGATAGCCAAGCAACTTGTCACGCTGCCCGTGAATGATCGCATCGGCAACGATCATTTCCGTATAAAGCAGCGCATGGCTGGAAAGCTGCCGATGAAGAAAGCGACAGCGTGTGTCCGTCCAGTCGATCATGGGCGCGACTGCGAAGATTTTTTCGCGGTTAAGATACTGATTTTTCAATTGTTTTTCCAACTGCACCACGCAAGACCACGTTGCACCACGGCCATTTTGAGCCACTCTCTAACACGAGTAACCATTTGAATCCATTGGCAGTGGTCTCTGGGTAATTTCCCAACTGCACCAAGATCTGCACCACAACTGCACCAATATTTTGGCGAACTGCACCATTCATCGTGTCTATTCAACGGATTGTTGAATAGTGGATTCTGGTTGCTGTACACTCGCCGCTGACACCAACAGACGCGGCCATGAGCCGCCTAGGAAGGGAATGTGAGCGAGGTACACCGGTACAAAGTCGTGAAAATGCTGTCACAGGCGGGTAACAAGCTAACCTACACGCCCTACGGGCCCGAAATCGTATTGACTTGAGCACTACGATGCGCTTGCCGCTCAGCAGGCAAGCTGGTCACCAATGGAGACGGCACCTACCGACCGTGCCATCCTCGTGTGGTGTGACGACCTGGCGGGCCGAACTTCGGACGATGCGCTGGCCGAAGGCTGCCTCAACCTCTACGATGCGCACACGGAAAATTTCACCCGTGCAGAAGATGGCCTTCAATTGTTGAATGGGGTGGTGAGTGGGACGACCGCACCTACGAAGAGCCAAACGCCGGATGACTCCCAGAGTGGTGGTTCGTCCGGGGGTCTGATTTTGAAGTTGTCGCCAACCCCATCTTTTGGATGCCGCTACCAATGGCACTGACGCCATGAGCGTTCGGCCAAAGTGCTATTTCTTGAAGCACGCGGATGGTCGCTTCTATAGTTTCACTGACCAGGCCACCTACGATGGCCCACAGTTCAGCAAGGACTATAGAGACGCGAAGCTGATGTCTCGCCAGGGTGCGGCTAATGTTCAGCGCAGGCTTCTGGATCCGCGATGGCATGGCGAACGGTTTGAGATCATCCACGAAACGGAAGCTGCTATGCCCCGGTAGCAACCTCATGCATTTTGCGCAAAAGCTCACCGACGTTGCCCGCGTGGCAGGAGATGCTGCCTGTCACGCGATGTTCGAAGCCATTCTCTTCCTCGTACTCATAGCTTGATTCAAACATCCGAAAGGCATCGGACCAAGGCGAGATGTCGATCTCCCGGATAGCCTCGTAAGCATCCACGGCAACGTTGAAGATCGCTGGCTCAATATCAACGATCTGGCCATACCACCGAAAAGCTCCAGTTACATCTCCAGCTGTTCGCCTTTGCTTTTTTGCCTGTGCAGTCTCACCGGTTGCGGCAAGCTCTATAAGCGAACGATCAACCAAGCAAACACGCATAAGCTCGACCGTGATCGGCTGAACAAAATCAGTCGCGACACTGATCTTGCTGAGAAGCTCAGCCTCATGATGGAAAAGATTTCTTAGCGCCTTCAACCCGATGAAGCTCGGGGAGTCGTGAAGCCCACCCTTACGGTAGCGCTTCAGTTTGTCACTGAAGCTGTGCAAGGAATTGAGGAAGTGGAAGAGCGTATCCTCATTCGGGGCCTGGCAGTGCCGAAGGTATTCCCGGAATAAGCGATCAGTCGCGGCTTGAAGATCCTTCATTCGTTATCCTGTTCAAAGCTAACTGCACCAAGCTCCCAAGCCTGACTTACACTCCCACCGCGCCCTCCGCTACTGCGGGCAGGTTTTCAGCCACTGCCCGCCAACCCTCAGACATTCCCCGCCACGCCCAGCCCCACGTCACCATCAGTTGAATCTGCACCGGTCGCTTGGTGCAAACTGCACCAAAACTGCACCATCGCCTATTTTAAAATAAATAAACCAACGATTTCAATATCTTAAAAACGTGCTTTACAGTCGATCATGGGCGCCACGGCAAAAATCTTGCCGCCGGTTGCGAGAGCGTGTTGATACATGAGTTGCCAAACCTTTTCTGCGGGGCTTCTACCGCAACCTGCTCCATAAAGCCAGTTTTCTGCCAAGGCCGATTTTAAACTGGAAATCCCCGCAGAATCGCGGGACAAACAGGACCTGAAATGAGGAGCCAAGACCGATGTCCGCGACCGTTATTCCCATTCCACCAACCGTTCTGTTGCCTGTCGAAGGCACGGATGAAACATTTCCGGTTCGCAGGGTCTACTGCGTCGGGCGCAATTACGCAGACCACGCCATCGAAATGGGTCACGATCCCTCACGTGAGCCGCCGTTCTTCTTTCAGAAAAACGCAGACAATCTGCTGCCTGCTGGCAGGGATTTTCCTTATCCTGCACTTTCTTCCAATGTGCATTACGAGGTCGAGTGCGTCGTTGCCCTGAAAAGTGGTGGCTCCGACATTTCTGTCGAAGATGCGCTGGATCATGTCTGGGGTTATGGCGTCGGTATCGATATGACGCGCCGCGACATGCAGGATGCGTTGAAGAAAATGGGCCGATCCTGGGAAAGCGCTAAGGCGTTCGAATATTCGGCTCCTGTCTCGCCGCTCGTCCCCGCTTCCAAGATTGGCCACCCAGCAAAGGGCGCGGTTTGGCTCGAAGTAAATGGTGAGCGCAAACAGACGGGTGATCTCGATCAGATGATCTGGAAGACGGCAGAAATCATCGCAGAGCTTTCAAAGCTGTTCACGCTGGCGGCAGGCGATGTCATCATGACCGGCACACCGGCAGGCGTGGGGCCGATCATATCGGGTGACCGCATCGATTGCGGTGTGGATGGTGTCGCAACACTGTCCGTCAAGATCGCGTGAGCCAGAGGAGCCCATATGCCGCTTTACCGTCTCGGAGACCGCGTTCCGCAAACCCCTGCCCCGGATCGTTACTGGGTAGCGCCCGATGCCAATGTCATCGGCTCGGTCACGATTGGAGACGACGTCGGCATATGGTTCGGTGCGACGTTGCGTGGCGATAATGAACCCATTACCGTTGGGCGTGGCAGCAATATTCAGGAAGGGGTTATGGTACATGCCGACCCCGGTTTCCCGGCAACGATTGGCGAAAACTGCACCATCGGACACCACGCCATCATCCATGGCTGCACGATTGGTGACAACTCGCTCGTCGGCATGGGTGCGACTGTTTTGAATGGCGCAAAGATCGGCAAAAACTGTCTGATCGGTGCCAACGCGCTGGTGACGGAGGGGAAGGAGTTTCCCGACAATTCGCTGATCGTCGGCTCCCCGGCCCGCGCCATCCGCACATTGGATGAAACTGCGATCGCATCGCTCAAGACATCTACGGAAAACTACGTCAGAAACTGGCAGCGTTTCGCCAAGGAATTGCAGCCGCTCTGACCGGCGGTCAAGCGGCGCAGGCTTCGCAAAGGCCGCGAATTTCTATCGTGGTCTTCTCAGCCTTGAACTGACGCTTTTTTGCCCAGTCACCAAGGCGATGATCGACGTCGTGATCATGGAACTCCGTGACTTGTCCACATGCGTTGCAGATTGCAAAAGCCACTGTGCCGTGATGGTGCGTGCAGCAATCAGACTTGGTGTGCGAGCACGCCACGAAGGCATTCAGGCTTTCCAGTCGATGCACGAGACCGAACTCGATCAGCTTTTCCAGCGCCCGATAGACCTGTAACGGAGCGCGAAAACCGGCGTCCCTTAGCTTGTCGAGAATGACGTAGGCGCTCAGGGGCGCTTGAGAACGGGTCAGTGCATCGTAAACGAGGCTCTGGTTGCGGGTGAGATTTTGCGTGGTCATGAACGGTCTCCCTGCTCTGCCTTCCGCACCAGTTTTGGCGCCGGCAGAAGACTCAAGATGAAAAGCATAACGGCGGCAACGACGATCGAGGGGCCGGATGGCGTGTCGTATTGGAGCGAGCCCATCAGCCCGCCGAAAACGGCAATGGCGCCGATCAACGATGCCAGGACGGCCATGATTTCCGGCGTGGACGAAAACCGGCGCGCGGTTGCTGCCGGGATGATCAGCAGCGAGGTAATCAGCATGATGCCGACGATCTTCATGGCGATGGCGATGACGAGCGCCATGAGCAGCATGAACAGCAATTTGGATCGTTCAGGCCGCATGCCTTCGGCTTCCGCCAGTTCGGCATTGACGGTCGATGCGAGCAGAGGTTTCCAAAGATACGCAATCGCCAACACCACCACCACGCCGCCACCCCAGATGAGATAGATGTCGGAGACGGTCACGGCCAGAATATCGCCAAATAGGAAGGCGACGAGGTCAATGCGCACCCATGTCATGAAGGCAACGATGACGAGGCCGAAGGCAAGGGCCGAATGCGAGAGAATGCCAAGCAGCGCGTCGGACGATAATGCCTGGCGGCGCTGCAAAAACAGCAGCAACAGCGAAACCAAGGACGCGACGATGAAAACGCTGACGATCAGGTTCAACTGAAACAACAAAGAAAGCGCCACGCCCAGAAGCGCGGAATGCGCCATGGTATCCCCGAAATAAGCCATGCGCCGCCAGACGACGAAACAGCCCAACGGCCCTGCCATCAAGGCGACGCCGATACCGGCAACCATGGCCCGCACGAAGAAATCGTCAAACATGCCTGGCTCCATCGGCATGATCATGGTCATGCTGCCCGCACCCGCATTCATCTTCATGATGGTCATGGCCGGGCACATCGTGATGGTGACCATCGTCCGGGTGGCAATGGCCGGTTACCGTCCCATCGGCATGTTGCACCCGGCCATCCGGCAGATGCGTGTGATCGTGGTCGTGGGTGTAAACGGCAAGCCCCCGGCCCGCCGCACCACCGAATAGCCTCATATATTCAGGGCTCTGGCTGACCATTTGCGGCGTGCCGCGGCAGCAGACATGACCGTTGAGACAGATGACCGTATCGGTTTCTGCCATCACCACGTGGAGGTCGTGCGAAATCAACAAGATGCCGCAGCCCGTGGAGTTGCGAATGTTCTTGATGAGATCGTAAAGGGCGATTTCGCCGGAAAAATCCACGCCCTGCACCGGCTCGTCCAGAACCAGCAGATCCGGTTTACGGGCTATGGCGCGGGCCAGAAGCGCGCGCTGAAACTCCCCGCCGGACAGATGTTGCACTTCCGCCTTGGCAAGATGTGTGATGCCGGTGGCATTGAGCGCTGCGTCGATCTCACGGGCGGGCAACTGCCCGGTCAGTGTCATCAACCTGCGAACCGTCAGCGGCATCGTCCAGTCTACGGAAAGTTTTTGCGGCACGTAGCCCACTCGCAGTCCGGCGGTCCGTGAGACATTCCCCTCGTCCGGTTTCAAAACGCCCGTCGCCATTTTTGCGCTGGTGGATTTGCCGGATCCGTTCGGACCGATGAGGGTCACGATCTCGCCACGGCTAACGGAGAAATCCACGCCGCGCACCAGCCAGCGACCGCTGCGCTGAATGCCAGCATTGGAAAGCGAGACCAGTTTTCCGTCATTTTTTGCCGGAGAATGAAGCATGTGTTTTTCCGATTGTCGGTGTTGCCTACGGCTATCGCATACGTTATAGCGTTACGCAACATATGTAATAACATAACAAATCCATACAAGTGGAGCTTACCGCATGAAAACAATCGCCACGCTTCTTCTCGCCTCTGCCGCCATGATCGCATCGACCAATGCCATGGCAGCGCCCAATGTTGTAGTGTCGATCAAGCCCATCCATTCGTTGGTCGCCGCTATCATGCAAGGCGTGGCAGAGCCGGAACTGATTGTTGATGGCGGTGCGTCTCCGCATACCTATAGCCTCAAGCCATCGAACGCGCGGGCCATCGAAAATGCTGACGTGGTGTTCTGGGTAGGCGATGGGCTGGAAAAGTTTCTGGAAAAACCGCTCCATTCACTGGCAGACAAGGCGACAGTCGTTGAACTCGACGACGCCAAAGGCATAGAAAAACTGTCTTTCCGGGAAGGCGGTCCATTCGAAGCACATGATCACGACGAACATGAAGGCCATGATCACACGGAAAAAGCAGGAGACAAGCACAGCCACGAAGGCGAGCACAAACACGAACATGATCACGATGAGGGTAAATACGACATGCACCTGTGGCTAGACCCCGCCAATGCCAAGGCCATGGCCGTCGAGATCGAAAAAACCCTGATGACCACCGATCCTACCAATGCAAAAGCATATCAGGACAACACGAAGAAGCTTGTGGACAATCTTGATGCTCTCGACAAGGAGATCACCGAAACCGTGGCTCCCATCAAGGACAAGCCGTTCGTCGTTTTTCATGATGCCTACCAGTATTTTGAACACCGTTACGGTGTGAAAACGGTCGGCTCGATCACCGTCAGCCCTGAAAGCATTCCCGGCGCCGACCGTATCAAGCAAATTCACGCCAAGGTGAAAGAGTTGAACGCGACGTGCGTTTTTGCCGAACCCCAGTTCGAACCCAAACTGGTGAATGTCGTCATCGAAGGCACCAATGCCAAGTCCGGCACACTTGATCCAGAAGCGGCAACGCTCGAGGCTGGCCCTGATCTCTATTTCAAGCTCATGCATGGCATCGCCACATCGCTGAAAGACTGCTTGTCCTGATCAAACTCTTAGCATGATGGCAGGTGGCGCGTGCCGCCTTTCATTTTAACCCTCAATGTAATATTATAACAATTGGAGTTTCGCCATGACGCGGAAACTGCCGGTCACCGTTCTCTCCGGGTTTCTCGGTGCGGGAAAAACCACCCTCCTCAATCACATTCTGGGCAATCGCGACGGGCTCCGCGTTGCCGTGATCGTCAACGACATGAGCGAGGTGAATATTGATGCGTCCCTGATCAGGGATGGAGGTGCCAATCTCTCGCGGACGCAGGAACAGTTGGTGGAAATGACCAATGGCTGCATCTGTTGCACGCTGCGCGATGACCTCCTGAACGAGGTTCGCCAACTGGCTGAACAGGATCGTTTCGATTATCTGCTGATCGAATCCACAGGGATCGCGGAGCCCCTGCCCGTTGCAGCAACATTCGATTTTCGGGATGAGAATGGCAACAGCCTTGCCGACGTCGCGCGACTGGATACGATGGTGACGGTCGTCGATTGCGCCAATCTGCTGAAAGATTATGGCTCTGAGGACTTCCTCGCAGATCGCGGTGAAACGGCTGGCGATGGTGATGATAGGACGTTGGTAGATCTGCTGGTCGAACAGATCGAATTTGCCAATGTCGTTATTTTGAACAAGGTTTCGTCTGCCACAGAAGCTCAGAGAGACGCTGCGCGCAAGATTATCGTTGGCCTCAATCCCGATGCAAAACTGATCGAAGCAGACTTCGGACAGGTCGGGCTTAAAAATGTCCTCGGGACTGGCCTGTTCAATTTTGCCGAGGCGGAGACACATCCACTCTGGTTCAAGGAATTGCATGGTTTCAAAGGGCATATTCCTGAGACAGAAGAATATGGTATCCGCTCATTCGTCTACCGCGCCAAACGTCCATTCGATCCCGCTCGCTTCCACGCCTTTATCAATAAGGAATGGCCCGGCGTCATTCGCGCAAAGGGCTTTTTCTGGCTCGCCACACGTCCTGACCATGTCGGGGAAATCAGTCAGGCTGGCGCGATGGTGAAAACCGGAAAGATGGGCCTTTGGTGGTCATCGGTTCCGAAAACACACTGGCCAGAAGAACCGGGCTTCGAGCGAATGCTGGCACCCTATATGGATGATGTGTGGGGAGACAGACGGCAGGAAATCGTTTTCATCGGTGCAGACCCGATGCGTGAGGCAGCGCTTCGTCAGGAGCTGGACGCATGCCTGATCGATGCCAAGCTATTTACGCCCAACGCTTGGCGGCATCTAGACGATCCATTCCCGGTGTGGAGCCGTCAGGCAGCATGAACGAGGAGGTGCAACGATCGAATTTCCGGTGCGAGGCGATCACGGATGACATCGCCTTCGAAAACGACTGCGACCGTGGAAGTGCTCCACGGTCGCAGGTCAGATCAAGCAGTGCATTAACGGCTGCTGGACAGGCCGATAATGATGCCGTTGGCAGCGTTGATGAGCAAATACTGATTATCGATGCGCACCCAGCGCTGGCCACGACCTGGCTCTCTCAGGCTATGACGACGATAATCGCGACGATCAACCATGTGGCGACGTTCCGCCGCAGATAGACGTTGGCCACGATCCCAACGGTGCTTCTTGATGATCACCTTCTTGGTGGTCACCGAGCGCTCCATTCTGTGGCCGGGCCGGTCATCATAACGGCTCTGGGCCTGTGCCATTGGCGCGGCAAGAACGGTGGCGGCCAGAAGAACGGATAGAAACTTTTTCATCGGTGTTTCCTTTCATGAAGTGATGACCAGACACTACCGTCACAACGATGAACGGAAACTGAACCAGAAATTACAATTCCGTAATGGTTCTTAATGCTTAGAACGATCACTTAAAGTTTACGTCAAGCCGCGTGGCGAGAAAAGCCGTCCCGAAAAATCCGGGACGGCCTTCATTTACGGCTTCAACTCGGCGGATTTCGCCCAGAGATTAATGTCAGCATCTTTGGCAAAGCGATCGATTTCCGAAAGCTCCTCAGCGGTGAAATCCGGTTTATCGAGCGCTTTGACACAGTCTTCGACCTGCTCGGGGCGGCTGGCGCCAATGAGTGCTGTGGTGATGTGCCCGCCGCGCAGAACCCAGGCGATGGCCATCTGCGCCAGCGTCTGGCCACGACGTTCAGCGATTGCATTCAGGCCACGAATATTCTCGATGTTGCGCTCATTGAGGAAAGCTGGGTTCAGAGACTTGCCCTGGCTGGCACGGCTGGCATCTGGCACGCCACCGAGGTATTTGGTGGTCAACATGCCTTGCGCCAGCGGCGAGAATACGATCGATCCGATACCGAGTTCCTCGAGCGTATCGACCAACCCATCCTCTTCGATCCAGCGATTGATCATCGAGTAGCTGGGCTGGTGGATGATGCAAGGCGTTCCCAGCTCCTTCAGAATGGCCGCGGCTTCACGGGTGCGCTGCGAATTGTAGGAGGAAATCCCCACATAAAGTGCCCTACCCGACCGCACAATGTGGTCCAGCGCCCCACAGGTTTCCTCCAGCGGCGTATCCGGGTCGAAGCGGTGCGAATAGAAGATATCGACATAGTCCAGCCCCATGCGCTTCAGGCTCTGGTCGCAGGATGAGATGAGATATTTGCGGCTACCCCATTCTCCATATGGACCCGGCCACATGTTGTAACCCGCCTTGGACGAGATCACCAACTCGTCACGATAACCCGTAAAATCGGTGCGCAGAATTTCACCGAATGCCGTTTCGGCGCTGCCAGGAGGTGGACCGTAATTGTTGGCGAGATCGAAGTGGGTGATACCCAGATCGAACGCCTTGCGGCAAATGTCCTGCTTTGTCTTATGTGAAAAATCGTTACCGAAATTGTGCCAAAGGCCGAGCGAGATCGCCGGAAGCTTCAGCCCCGATGTACCACAATGATTATATTTCATCGACGCGTAACGGTTTTCAGCCGGTTGCCAGGCCATGGATGCTCCTCCTTGAAAATGCTGTTGCCTGCTGAAGAATATACAGGCTGGATGGGTAGGCGATGTTAAAGGATCCTGCTGTCGTTTCAACCTTGTGATTGCGACGAATACAGATCGAAAATCTTGAAAGACGGGCGCGATGTCTGCTCGTCGTTTTTGGGGGAGAAGACGATACGGCGTGTCTCGCCCGCAGCCAGATCGAACAGATTGTCGGAATAACGTCCGGCAATATCGGCTTCGATCATCACAAAGAGAGCCAGTCCCGATGTCGAGACTTCCACTTCGAACGTCCCGTCATCCTGTAGTTTGACGTGGTGTTTGAGACCCGAAGGTTGCAGTTCCAGTGCCTTGTAGGTTTGGGCAACGTGGTGCCCCTCGCCGGTCATCCCGTTGGATGCGATGAAATTCCAGGAAAGCAAGGCACCGTCAGCAAGCTGCATCATGTCGACTTCCGTCATGGTCGCGGCCGCATCCGGGCCGCAGGTACCGCGTGCGGATTTCAACGGCGTGCGCGATCCATCGGTTGAGAGTGCGAAGATATTCATGTCGATCTCCACCTCTTCCGCCGTGTCGTTGACCGTCGAGAAACGCACCGTCTTGCCATCGTCGGATGGAATGGCGGAAACGCTGACAGGCTGGAAAAAGCGACGGGCGGCATAGTGCAGCGCTTTCCAGCTTCCGCCGTAATCCAGGCTCGACCACGAGGCCACTGGCCAGGTGTCGTTCAACTGCCAGTACAGCGTGCCCATACAATGCGGTTTCAGGGAGCGCCAATATTCCACCGCCGTCTTGATGGCGAGCGCCTGCTGCACCTGACTGATATAGACGAAATTTTCGAAATCTTTGGGAAAGCGGAAATAGCGGAACATGGTACCTGCAATCCGCTCATTGCCGCCCGCATTCTTCTGGTGCAGCTCTATCACCGGTGAGGAGATGTTCATGTCCTTCTCATCCGCATAGGTCTTGACCACCGGCATGGATGTGTAGGACTGGAAACCGAACTCCGAGCAGAAGCGCGGCTTGACGGCACGGTAGTTGTCGAAGGATTTGTTTTCGTGCCAGACGGACCAGTAGTGCATATCGCCTGAGCCGTCTGCGTGCCATGCGTCGCCATAATCGAGATAACCGGACGCCGGGCTGGATGGCCACCACAGTGCAGATGGAGCGGCTTTTTTCAGCGCGTTCTCAATCGTCCGGTTCAGCCGGTCATAGGCCACCAGATACCGGTCGCGATTGTCTCGGGATTCATCGAACCACGTCAGTGCGCCCACGAGTTCGTTATCGCCGCACCACAGCGCGATGGACGGATGCGAGGACAGTCGCTTCACCTGATAGCTGACTTCATGCTCGACATTATCCAGGAAGTCTTCGGTGCAGGGATAGAGGTTGCAGGCAAACATGAAGTCTTGCCAAACCATCAGCCCCAGTCTGTCGCAGAGATCGTAGAACCAGTCATGCTCATAGAAACCACCGCCCCAGACGCGGATCATGTTCATGTTGGCTTCGACCGCAGACAACAGCAAGTCCTCGGTCTTTTCGCGGCTGTTTAAAGAATGAAGCGCATCCGCCGGTATCCAGTTTGCACCACGGCAGAAAATCTCCCGTCCGTTGACGCGAAACGCAAAGCGGCTACCTGCCTCGTCCTTATCCGTCAGAAGTTCGATGGTGCGAAAACCGATCTGCCGCGTCACGGATTCATCTGGAAGTTCAACTGTCAGTGTGTAGAGCGTCTGCTCGCCACTGCCCGCCGGCCACCACAATTTCGGCTTTTCGACAAAGAAGACGTGGCGCAGCACCGTATCGCCTGCATTGACGCCGCAGTCCAACCGCAGCCTCTCCTCGCCAAGCGAAAGGTGGATCGGCACGCTCGCCGCCTGCGCAGCATGAAGCGTCACTTCGACATGAAGCTCCACCCCGTCCTCGACATGGCGCTGCGATGTGTTGACGCTCTCAATCCGCGCCGCATCCAGCCGCCGCAACGCAATGGCACCATAGAGGCCCAATGGTGCCAGCGCGATGTTCCAGTCCCAGCCAAAATGGCATTGCGGCTTTCTCAGCATGTTGCCGTTCGGGATCGGTGAGTTGCCGGGGTGATAAGGCACGTAGAACGGCTGCGCCTCCTGCCGCTCCGCACCGGCCTTGATGCTGGAATGAAAATGGATGCGAATACTGTTCTCGCCCGGCACCAGCGCGCTGGACACATCCGGCCGATACCGGCGGAAGCAGTTGTCCGCTGACAGCACGGGCACATCGTTCACGAAGACCACTGCGACCGTATCGAGATAATCGACGTCCAGATACCAGCGTGCCTCGGCATCATCGACATGAAAGCTGCGCTCAATCATCCAGTCGCGCTCAGCCACCCATTGCACGTCAATTTCGTTACGCCCGAAATATGGGTCCGGAATGATCTTCGCCTCACGCAAGGCAGTATGCACGTCCCCGGGAACTGTGATCGGAGCATCATGCTCACCCTCGGCGCATGAAAGTTTCCAGTCCCCGGAAAGGTCGACCGAGACGTCGCTTGCGTAAGATGATGTCATATCCTGCCCTGCCATTTTGTCATACCGTATTGAAAGACTTGAGGATCGCGGAAACGCTGCAAGTGGCCTTTGCTGCTTTCCAGTGCGCTGTCGGCCACTTCCCGAATTCGCCGAAACACAAACTCTCCCTCCACCGGCAACGTTACCGGAAAATTTTCCGATGGTCACGAGGGATTACAAATTCTGAATCGCGAGGTGGATCGACAACTTAAATGCAGGAGAAAATCGCATTATTATTTTATATATTAAAATTAAATATCATATATTTATTGACTTTTTTTAATGTTAAAAATTAATTTTATTTGAGACACTGCAGGTCCCTTTTTTTAGAAAAGTTGCGCCATATTGAGGAAGCCTATCTCAACATGTAGCGACTAAACTGACTGTATCGTTACAGCCGTGTTTTTCTCATTTCCCCTGCAAAGCGGCTATCTGCTTTGCAACACTCGAAAAGCGCTCTACCATATCACGCAGAACTGATAGTGAGTGGCGACATGGATGACAGCATAGAACCCGAGACGAACGTCCAAACACTGGCGGGTTATGAGCGCCCCACTCTCAAGACGATAGCCTATATGACCGGCCTCGGCATCACGACTGTGTCTCGTGCGCTGAAAGATGCACCTGATATCGGGGCGGAAACCAAGGAACGTGTTCGTCAGGTGGCGCGGCAGATCGGCTACCAGCCGAATCGTGCAGGCGTTCGTTTGCGCACAGGCAAGACAAATGTCATCGCCCTGGTTCTGAGCGTGGACGAAGAGCTGATGGGCTTCACCACCCAACTGGTGTTCGGCATCACCGAGGTGCTGGCCAACACGCAGTACCACTTGGTGGTCACACCTCATACGCATGCGAGGGACCCGATGGTCCCAATCCAGTATATTCTGGACACGGGCTCTGCCGATGGCGTCATCATTTCAAAAATGCAGCCGGACGATGCACGCGTCCGCTTCATGACGGAACGCAACATGCCCTTCGCAGCCCATGGCCGTACCAATATGGGTATCGATCACCCCTATCATGATTTCGATAACGAGGCCTATGTCTACGAGGCAATGAAGCGGCTGTCTCAATGTGGACGAAAGCGCATTGCCGTCTTGCTGCCTCAGAAGCAGTTTTCCTATTATGATTTCGCACGGCGTGGCTTTAAGCGTGGCCTGCACGATTTCGGCCTCTCAGAATTTCCGCTGAACGGCATCATCAGCAACGATACGCCGCTCGATCAAATCAAAGCGGTAAGCCAGGCGCTGATGAGCGCACCGGACTGTCCCGACGGTTTGGTATCGATCAGTGGCACGTCCACCATCGCCTTCATCGCTGGCGTCGAAGAGGCGGGCAAAAAGGTCGGAAGAGATATCGACGTGGTGTCCAAACAATCTGCCGATTTTCTAAACTGGCTTCGTCCCGAAATCCACACGGTGAACGAGGACATCAAGCTGGCGGGTCGGGAACTGGCCAGGGCTTTGCTCGCACGGATAGACGGGAAACCGGTCCAAGGGCTGCAAAGCCTCAGTCAGCCCGTCTGGTCCAGCCGCGCCCCCAAATTTGGCGCATGAAAAAGGCCCGGATCGCTCCGGGCCTTTCGTTTGATACGGTAGGTGAGAAGCTTAGCCGCGCAGGATCGAACGACCTGCGTAAGCGGCCTGCGGACCGAGCATTTCTTCGATGCGGATCAACTGGTTGTACTTGGCCAGACGGTCGGAGCGCGAGAGCGAGCCGGTCTTGATCTGTCCGCAGTTGGTCGCAACGGCAAGATCGGCAATCGTTGAATCTTCCGTTTCACCGGAGCGGTGAGACATGACGGCGGTGTAGCCAGCCTTGTGTGCCGTCTCAACCGCGTCGAGCGTTTCCGTCAGCGAACCGATCTGGTTGACCTTGACGAGGATGGAGTTGGCCACACCCATCTTGATACCGTCACGGAGGCGCGCGGAGTTGGTGACGAAAAGATCGTCGCCGACAAGCTGAACCTTGGAGCCGATCTTGTCCGTCAGGTATTTCCAGCCATCCCAATCGTCTTCGGCCATGCCGTCTTCGATGGAGATGATCGGATATTTGCCTGCGAGTTCGGCAAGGTAATCCGCCATGGCTTCCGGCTCGAGCGTACGGCCCTCGCCTTCCATCTCGTATTTGCCGTTCTTGAAGAACTCGGTCGAGGCGCAATCGAGTGCCAGTGCAACATCATCGCCCGGCTTGTAGCCAGCCTTTTCGACCGACTTCATGATGAAGTCGAGCGCTTCAGGCGCGCTCTTCAGGCCCGGCGCGAAGCCGCCCTCATCACCCACATTGGTGTTGAAACCCTGTGCCGACAGTTCCTTCTTCAGAACGTGGAAGATTTCCGCGCCAATACGCACGGCGTCACGGATATTTTCCGCGCCAATCGGCATGATCATGAATTCCTGGAAGTCGATCGGATTGTCGGCGTGTGCACCGCCGTTGATGATGTTCATCATCGGAACCGGCAGCAGATGCGCGTTGGGGCCGCCAACATAACGATAAAGTGGCAGGCCGGTGGTTTCGGCCGCAGCCTTGGCAACAGCCAGGGAAACGCCGAGGATGGCGTTTGCGCCCAAGCGGGACTTGTTGGGCGTGCCATCGAGCTCGATCAGGGTCTGGTCGACATGGATCTGGCTTTCAGCATCGAAACCACCCAACGCATCGAAGATTTCCGTGTTGACGGCTTCGACTGCCTTTTCGACACCCTTACCGAGATAACGCTTGCCACCGTCGCGCAATTCGACGGCCTCATGCGCACCCGTCGACGCACCCGATGGAACCGCCGCACGGCCAAACGACCCGTCTTCGAGATAGACATCGACCTCAACAGTCGGGTTGCCACGGCTGTCGAGAATTTCGCGTGCGATGATGTCGGTAATGGCTGTCATGATCTCTCCCTTTGGGACTGGAACAGGATATTCAGTTGCCTGTCTTAGAGCGCATACTAAAAACTGTGAAGCGCTTTTACGATGCGTGGCGCGATAAACAGAGCGTCGGGATGACGACTCGATTGGATTTCCTCAGTCGCTTTAGACGACCATCAAGAAATTACAATGACGGCGCCCGTTCAGGCGCCGGTAGTCCATAAAAGTCGATTGAGGCCAAAACCCGTCAGGCCGATTTCGCGATGTCGTCGAAGGCCAGAAGTTTTTCCAGAAGCTTGGGCATGTCTTTCAAATGAACCATGTTAGGGCCATCCGAGGGTGCATTGTCCGGATCTTCGTGCGTTTCGACGAACAGACCGGCAATCCCGACTGCGACGGCGGCGCGCGACAGCGTTTCCACGAATTCCCGCTGTCCACCCGTTGAGCCGCCCTGCCCGCCCGGCTGTTGAACCGAATGGGTCGCATCGAACACGACAGGCGCGCCGAGCGATGCCATGATAGGCAGGGAGCGCATGTCGGACACAAGCGTGTTGTAACCGAACGATGCGCCGCGTTCGCACAAAAGCACATTCGGGTTGCCGCTATCGTTCAACTTGGCCAGAACGTTCTTCATGTCCCAGGGCGCTAGAAACTGGCCCTTCTTGACGTTGATCACGCGGCCTGTCTTGGCGGCGGCAACTAGAAGGTCCGTTTGTCGGCTAAGGAAAGCAGGGATTTGCAGAATGTCGATGACAGGCGCGACAGTGGCGCACTGCTCTTCCGTGTGAATGTCGGACAAAACCGGGAAGCCGAATTGTTGTTTCAACTCGGAAAAGACCTCCAGTGCCTTCTCTATCCCGATGCCTCGCTGTCCCGACAGAGATGTGCGGTTAGCCTTGTCGTAGGAGGACTTGTAGACCAGACCTATCCCAAGCCTACCGCAAAGTTCGGCGAGGTTTTCCGCAATCATGAAGGCATGATCACGGCTTTCCATCTGGCAAGGGCCAGCGATCAGCGAGAAACGCTTCGTGTTGGAGAATGTGACCTGTCCGGCACCTTCGCCGACGACGACATCAAGATTGTTGCGAACGCTCATCATAACTCCTCGAAAGCAAATATCGCGCCCTGGCCGGAAGCTGGCTGAACCAGCACACGAGCGCCCTTACGCGTGTATGCAACGCCATTAGCAGCAAGCACGGCTGCTGTCACGGCGAGATCGGATACCGAAAAGACAATTGCCTCACCGTTCAAACCCGGACCGATACTTTGCGGAGGTGCGTCAAAGAAATGCTGGGCTGCCGCCGGTCTGACAAGCCGAATGCCAACGCTCGACGCCTGGACATAAAGTTCTTCCTCACCTTCACCAACGGCCGTTGCATCGAAAACCAACTCTATCAAGCGCGTGAAATTGCTTGGCTTGTCTGCGCTCAGAACGACTTGATGAATACCGGTGACGCCATTTTTGTGGCGCTCGAGGTCAGAGCGATCAGCCGGAAGTGCTGCTATGCGCTGACACGAAAAAAAGAAGACGTCACTCGCGTTGTCGCCCGCGAAGGCCAGTCGAAAGCTTGCCTGCGAGGTATTGCCATCCGGCAATGTAACGGGACGACTGAATGAAAAAGGATCTCCGCCGGATAAACCTGCCGCAATAAAATGCTCGTGATCCGAATCGGCATTCTCGCTCTTGGCAACAAGGGCAGACATTCCGTTCTGGCCACGCTGATCGCGAAAGCGTTTATCCTTTGAGACGAAGGCGCTCCCGCTCATCGCATTCATCGAATACGTACCGGCATCGCTGATTGCCAGTGGCTCCAAATAGGTTCCATCTTTCAAAAAGACACAGGCGTTCTCTGTGCCGAAGGGATGTTTGGCACTCGCAGAGACGGTAAAACCGAGTGAGGAAAGGCGTCCACGTGCGTCTTCCAAGCTCGAGACCGGCAGGACAAGATGATCGATGTCGCGACTCATTTGGAAATCCACATCCTGTTATCGGCGACAAACAACGTCCTAGCCGCATAACATTTCCTACAGGATGATTATGTGACGCGCAAAGACACACAATGACAGGAACTTTACAAAATTTTAGGGGATTGCAGAACACATATGGAACATATAGTGTTCGTTCTGTATTTGTTTCGCGAATCTTCGCCTCGAAATCCAAGGGTATTGTCCATGCTCACGCGCAAACAGCAGGAATTGCTTCTCTTCATTCATGAAAGAATGAAAGAATCAGGCGTGCCCCCCTCCTTCGATGAAATGAAGGATGCACTCGATCTCGCCTCGAAATCCGGCATTCACCGGCTGATAACAGCCTTGGAAGAACGCGGGTTCATTCGCCGGCTACCGAATCGTGCACGCGCGCTCGAAGTCATCAAGCTTCCTGAGTCCTACACTCCCCCAGCAAAGCCACCACGCGGGTTTTCACCAAGCGTGATCGAAGGTAGCCTTGGCAAGCCAAAAGCTTCGGAGCCTCCTCCGCCAGCCAATGACGTGATGTCCAACGCCGTCAGTGTTCCTGTCATGGGACGCATCGCAGCAGGCGTTCCCATCTCAGCCATTCAGAACAATACGCACGACGTCGTCGTGCCCTTGGATATGCTGGGTTCGGGCGAGCATTATGCGCTTGAGGTCAAAGGCGATTCGATGATCGAGGCAGGAATTTTTGACGGCGATACCGTCATTATTCGCGACGGAAGCACAGCAAGCCCCGGCGATATCGTCGTTGCCCTCGTGGATGATGAGGAGGCGACATTGAAGCGTTTCCGCCGCAAGGGTGCATCCATTGCATTGGAAGCTGCAAACCCGGCGTACGAGACACGTATTTTCGGACCGGATCGCGTAAAGATTCAGGGCAAGCTGGTCGGCCTCATTCGCCGTTATCACTGAGCAAATTGCAAGTTTTGGTTCGCGAAATTCTTTGGCGTTTTCTCGTAACAGCGTGGCCCCCGCTGCGCTGGTGTCATCCCAAATCGCTATCGATGATTGAACCTTGACCTCGATGGTCGCGTGATCGCGGTTTGCATCGCGTGATCCTGTCACGTCACCGCCCGTGTGTTTGGCGACTACAATGACGTTACGGGCCGCATGACGATTTGCGCCTTTGGATGTTTTTTTCAGCGATGTTTTATGATTGCCTCTGCCCCGGAATTCATGTCGAAGACACCCATTTTTCAGACTAGACCGGATTGCGCAACATCAAATAAATTGAAGTCTTTGATCTCGTAGGTCGTCTGTATCAATCATGTGACCTGCGATAACACAGTCCTGACAACAGGGGGCTTCGGATGTATGAACTTTACATAACCAACAAGAACTACTCTTCCTGGTCCTTGCGGCCCTGGGTTCTGATGCAAGAACTTGCTATTCCGTTCGAGGAAAAACTGGTGCCGTTTGGCGAGACTGTTCACGACTTCCAGTCGTTCTCGCCAACAGGCAAAGTCCCATGCCTTGTTGACGGTGATCTCACGATTTGGGAATCCGTTTCGATCATCGAATACTTGGGCGAACGGCACCCTGGTGTTTGGGCCGATCACGCGAAAGCACGCGCATGGTCCAGGTCTGCGGTTGCTGAAATGCATGCGGGCTTCTCGGCGCTGCGCAACCAGCACCCCATGAGCGTCGGCTTGCGGATCAAACCACGCCAAATCACTGGGAACCTCCAGCATGACATCTCCCGCATCGATGCTCTATGGCAGCAGGGCCTTTCTGTGTCCGGAGGTCCATTTCTTGCTGGAAAGACCTTCACGGCAGTCGATGCTTTTTTCTGCCCTGTTGCGTTTCGGTTCCAGACCTATGGAACTGGTTTGTCTGAGAAAAGTGAGACCTACAAACAATTGCTTCTGTCTCTTCCATCCATGAAGAAATGGCAAACAGCAGCACTGCAGGAGGTCTGGCGCGATGCCGGGCATGAGGCTGAAGCGCGAGCGTCTGGGGAGTGGCTGGAAGACTTGCGCACCACATAGGTGAATGGTCCCGCGCGGGCACCTATTGGCCGACAGACAGCATCTGCTGGATATGGTCAGGCAGTGCGTCATCGTAGCTCTTGCTGCGCCAATCGTAGGTGCGATGCGTCGTCCAGAGACGGCTCTGTCCCTGCATTGCAGCTTCGGCACGTGCGATGGGTTGATCCTTCCGTCCAAGCCAAAGTTCGAGGGAGCCCGTGCGTCGTAATGTATCGGCGCTGATGAGAAGGGCACCGGAGCGACACGCGGAAAACGGAGATCGGCGTGTCGTCACCACGATGCTGGCAATATCGCATGCTGTGCCTGTGAAGGCAGTATTAAACACAACGGCGATCGTGACATCCTTGTCCGATTTCGCAACGCACCACATGTCTTTACGGCATGTGAACAATCCGACGGTTGACGCGGCGGTCTCCATGTCTTGCGTGGCATTTCTTCGTTCAGCGTCCGTCAGAGGAATGAAACCCCGAGATGATGGAGCCGTGGTCTCTCCAGCGTCGTCGTCATCCGTTTGCGGCGTGTCCAGAATCTTCGCTCCCACATGCTGAGCTGGCAGCGGCAGTGCTTTTTCCCACTGCTCATAAACGAAACCGGAGCCGCGCTGTTTCGTGGTTGCAACTGCATCTTTTGACAGCAGAGCGACGAGAGAGCCATCTTCGTAAATCAAAACATCCGGCTTGCTGCGCCATTGCTCTGTCACAAGCATCGTCAGCCCAGCGAATATGAAGGGAATCCCGATCAGAGCAAGCCGTGTCCGCAGCAGTGCAATCAGCATGAAGCCGGTCGTCGATACCGCGAGAAACCATCCGTTCTGGCGTCCAATCGTTGTGTCGCCACCCCAGCTCGATACTTCCTTGGCTATCTTGATGACCATCGCCATGCCGTAACCCATGACCTTGAGAAAGGGCCCATCCAGTCCGAACGGCATCAACAGCATGCCGACCAGCCCAAACGGCATGACGATGAGCGACATGATCGGCATGGCGGCAAGGTTTGCGGCCAAACCATAGGCGGTGATCCGGTGAAAATGTTCGATGGAATAGATGGCGGTCGAGATGCCACCGATCAGTGACGTGATGACGACACCACCGATGATGGTTGCCGCTTTGGAGCCCAGTGACAACCACCACGGCGGACGCGCCATTGTCAATCGTTCTCGGTCCCCGCGCCATCTGCTCCAGGCGGCATAACCGGAAACCAGCGCAAGTGTTGCGGCGAAGGACATCTGGAAGCTTGGGCCCATCACCTCATGCGGTGATATCAGGATGATGACGATCGCCGACAGCGCCACGTTGCGCAGGCTGATCGACGGCCTGTCGACCAACACGGCAAACAGCATGATCGACATCATCAACCAAGCGCGTTCGGCTGAAACCGCAAAACCGGAAATGAGATAGTATGCCAGCGTCATCACGAGTGCCGCAAAGGCCGATATTTTCTTGACGGGCCAGCGCTGCGAAAACCCCGGAAACAGGCTGAATGCGGTGCGCAGTCCCACGAAGAAGATACCGGCCGCCAGTGCCATATTGAGCCCCGAGATCGCAACGATATGCGCCAGCCCGGAGACGCGTAGCGCCTCCATCGTGTCATTGGAAATCGCACGTCTCTCATCGGTGACAATGGACGCCGCAAAGGCACCGGCATCCCCTCCGATCAAGTCCCGAATACGCTGAGCGATGTTGCTTCGAAGTTGGTAGAGCCACGTGTCGGCCGTTTGGGTCCAAGTCTTTGTTTCCGACTGTTCCTGACCTGATGGCATAGCCTTTGGTGCGCCATAGAAAAATCCCGTTGCGCCGACGCCGTTAAAAAAAGATGCGAAGGCGAAATCGTTGAGCCCGGGCAATGCAGGACCGGATGGTGGAGAGAGACGGGCTTTTCCGCTGATTGTCTGGCCGATACCAATCGCCTCATGGCGACTGCGCGACACCACGGAGACTTGTTCCGGTGGACGTGTGAGGATCGGGTCGGAGGTGGATTTGAGTTCGATCAGATAACGCCAGTACCCCCTGGCATCCAGTTCTCGACGCTCAACCGTACCGCTGACCGTCGTCGTGACGGGCGTATCGAGAATGACAGTCCCTGCTCGCCTTGCCTCCCAGTCAGAAAGGAGCATACCGGCCAGAACGAGTGTCAGAACCTTGAAAAAAGCAGGCGTCACGCCCGGACGATGATATGTGGCAACGGCCAGGGCGGCCAAGCAAATGGCTAGTCCCAGAAGCATCCATGACGATGGCGTGACAGGAAGGACAAACCAGAAGGCCGCACCTGCCGCGACGAACACCGGGACGAAAAGAAAGCCTTGCCGGTAGGCATCTTCCTCCGCAACGCAGCGACGAATCCATTGGTAGACACGGAAGGTCAGACGTTTCATGCGGTCTGGCGCTTGACCGGATAAGACGACAGCGCCTCTCGAGGTATGCAGCGGGGACAACAAATCATCGAGGTCCGTCTGTGAGACGAAACCCGTTGCTGCAGCACGGATCTGCCGTTTGTCTTCCTGAACGTTCACACGACTGGCGCCCCCTGCCGCAGGGGCTTAGTTTGCAACCTGAAAAGGCAGATTGCAACGGGTTGTGTGATTAAGGAAGCATTGACCTAGAATGAAACAGGATGCCGTAGAAATGCTCCATTTCAGGACTTTGGAATGCCGCGATGCACAATTCGGCCGCTGAATAGCTTGGCTTTATCGCGCAGATCATATAGCTAAATCGCTGACGCTTAAACTGGCTGATGCGTCCCCCGCATCGCCTGCATATTTCGGAGGTATGGTATGACGGAAACTAGCGCGACAGTGACACTCGGCGATAATAAGGTCGATCTTCCTGTCCGGGAAGGCACGATCGGACCTAAGGTCGTCGACATCGGCACGCTTTACAAAAATACCGGTACCTTTACCTACGACCCCGGCTTCACCTCGACTGCGTCTTGCGAGTCCAAGATTACCTACATCGATGGTGACGAAGGTGTTCTTCTGCACCGCGGCTACCCTATCGAGCAACTGGCCGAACAGGGTGATTTCCTCGAGACCTGCTATCTGCTGCTCTACGGCGAACTGCCGACGGCTGCGCAGAAGAAGGACTTCGACACCCGCGTCACGCGCCACACCATGGTTCATGAGCAGATGAGCCGCTTCTTCACCGGTTATCGCCGCGACGCCCACCCAATGGCTGTCATGTGCGGCACGGTCGGCGCGCTCTCGGCGTTCTATCACGACTCGACCGACATTACCGATCCTCACCAGCGCATGGTCGCTTCGCTGCGCATGATCGCCAAGATGCCCACCATCGCGGCAATGGCCTACAAGTACCACATCGGCCAGCCCTTCGTGTATCCGAAGAACGACCTGGACTACGCGTCCAACTTCCTCAACATGTGCTTTGCCGTGCCATGCGAAGATTACAAGGTCGATCCGGTCCTGGCCCGCGCTATGGATCGCATCTTCATCCTGCATGCAGACCATGAGCAGAACGCATCGACATCGACAGTTCGCCTTGCCGGCTCTTCCGGTGCAAACCCGTTCGCGTGTATCGCAGCCGGCATCGCCTGCCTTTGGGGACCTGCCCATGGTGGCGCCAACGAAGCCGCGCTCAACATGCTCAACGAAATCGGTTCGGTTGATCGCATTCCTGAATACATCGCCCGCGCCAAGGATAAGAACGACCCGTTCCGCCTGATGGGCTTTGGCCACCGCGTCTATAAAAACTACGACCCGCGCGCCAAGATCATGCAGAAGACGATGTATGAAGTTCTGGAAGCCACCGGCAATGGTGACGATCCGATCATGCAGGTCGCTCTCGAACTCGAGAAGATCGCTCTGTCCGATCCTTACTTCGTCGAGAAGAAGCTGTATCCGAACGTCGATTTCTACTCCGGCATCACGCTGAAGGCGCTCGGCTTCCCAACGACCATGTTCACCGTTCTGTTCGCGCTCGCCCGCACCGTCGGCTGGATCGCACAGTGGAACGAAATGATCGAAGATCCGCAGCAGCGCATCGGTCGCCCTCGCCAGCTCTACACGGGTGCGGCTAAGCGCGATTACACACCAGTCTCCAAGCGCTAAGCTTGGACCGTTGTAACGAACACAAAAAGCCGGGTGTCATGCCCGGCTTTTTTGATGACTACAGCGGTATCAACAATGCGTCAGTGACGCCTTCATTCCTAAACACTGTTTCAGTTCAGGCGTTTTCAGTGTTGCGCATACGACCTCCGGCGGGCCGATTTCGTGGACTTTCCCGTCGTACATGAAGACGACACGCAAGCAGACATCGCGGGCGAAATGCATCTCCTGGGGCACCATGGCCAGCGTCATGCCTTTCGCTGCCAGTTCGCGCATGACTTCCAGCACTTCTGCTACGAGGAGTACGCGCTTCCACGACACCGCCTGTCACGCGCAAACGATGTGCCGGACTGAGATGAAGCACACATTTCTGCGCCACCGGACGTCTCAGCTTTCGAAAGCGCGGCTGAGTGCACCTGTCTTGAGCCAATAGGTGGACAGTAGTATTTCTGCTCCCACCTCACCCGGCGGGCGTGTCGTTCGCAATCTCTCCTGCACCAGCGCAAAGCCTTCCAGCATTGCCTTCCGCTGAAGCGTATCGGATGACAGGCGTTCCGCCCAACGCAGCATGGAGCCGGCGCGCACGACCTCGTTGATATATTCGGGTACCAATGCGTAGTCCGCAATCAGGTTGGGAAGCGCGCCGGTCCAGGTTTTTATGCGCCTGCTCAGCATCGTGAAAATCCAGTCCGTCTTGTAGACGGATACGAGCGGAACATTGGCAAGCGCGAGCTCCAGAATGACGGTGCCGGATGCAGCGATCGCAGCGTCGGCCTCAGCGAATGCCTTCCATTTGAACGGGGTATCCGTACCGATTTCGGGGCGGATATGATCAGGCCACGACGCGGCAAGCTCACGGATGCGCGCTTCCTGACGGGGAACCGTCGGAAGGACGAAACGGGTCGGCCCGTTGCGATCGACAAAATCTGTCGCAGCTGTTTGAAACGGCTCCATCAAGCGGGTCGTTTCGGTAGAACGCGAACCCGGCAGCAGAAGAATGGTTCTCGGCTGACCTGCGGTTGGCAACGGCCGCGCTGCGCGTGCTTCGCGAACAGCAAGCAGGTCTTTGTCCACACTCAGGCGGTGACCGACAAAAGTGGTCGGTGGCCCGCCCAGGCGGCGCATGGTTTCCGGCTCGAACGGCAAAAGTGCCAGGACGTGATCGACGTAGGACACCATCGCCGGCGCGCGCTGTTCTTTCCACGCCCACACACTGGGGCAGACATAGTTGACGACAGGCAGGTTGGGCATGGCTTTGCGAACGCGCTTTGCCACACGGTGCGTGAAATCCGGGCTGTCGATGATCAACAGAACATCTGGTTTGGCCGCGATGATGGCATTCGCCGTTTCCTTGATTCTCGCGATCAGTTGCGGCAGTTTTTTCAGAACCTGGGTAAAGCCCATGATCGACAATTCCGAGTAATCGAAAAACGAAACAAGACCTTCAGCCATCAGGGCATCGCCACCGACACCCAACAGTTCGACCCGACCTGGATATTGCGTTTTCAAAGCCCGTACGAGATCAGCACCCAGCAGATCCCCGGAGACTTCACCTGCAATGACGGCAAGCTTGAGCACGCTGTCGGTCACATCAATTCTCCCGCAAGTCCTGTATCGATACCGCAGACAAACAATCCCGCCTCGTTTGCTGCCTGCAACATGGCCTCGCGATCGAGCACGAAGGCCCTGCCCGCTTCCACGGCAATGCCGGCAAGCCCGGCCTTGGCGGCGTTATGCACCGTCGATGGGCCAATGGTCGGCAGATCGGCGCGGATATCCTGCTGGGGCTTGCACAGTTTGACCAGAACGCCTTTTCGGCGGCTGGAAATACGACCTTCGGCACGAAGCGAAGCGACACGTGCCAGCATGCCATCGGTGCCTTCAACGCCCTCCAGCGCAACGAGACGACCACCGACGGAAACAGAACCCTGCCCCACGTCGAGCGCCCCCAGTGCAAGCGCTGCCTGCGCAGCCTTGGCAATATCACGGCGATCCTCATCGCTGGGCTCTATCTGTCCCAGAGAGCCGGTTGTCGCCAGCAAACCTGGTGCGATCTCATGGGCGCCGATCACCCGCGCACCTTGCGCCTCGATCAGCCCGATCACCATCTGAAGCACCGTGTCGTCACCGCCGGACAGAAGCGTGCGGATGATCGACGGCATCTTCGCGATCATCTTGAAATTGGGGCGGATTTCCCGCCACTCCGGCCGGTGCGACACAGCACCGGATAGAACGACACGACCTATACCGTGGCTCGCCAAGAGTTTGCCGAGGCTCGACACGTCACCAATGCTGATCGATGCATTTTCGAAATTCGACCAGTCGAGATCCGCATGGTTCTGCAAACGGATGATGAAGGGCGTCTCCCCGGCGTCTCTTGCAGCTTCCGCCACATAATAGGGAAGAAGTCCACTGCCCGCGATGATCGCCAGACGCCCCGCATCCTGTGACACGGGCTATTTTCCCCGGTTGGGCGAAGAGATGGCCCTGTCATTGGCCGCGGCGATGAAGTCGATGATCTCCAATGCCTGCGGGCAGTCCAGAAACTCATCACGAATGGCAGCGGCGTTGGCCCGCACATTGCCTTCGCTTTCGAATATCTGCTTGTAGGCGCGTCGAACCTTGTGGATTTCTGCCCGCTCGATGCCCCCACGTGTCATGCCGACAATGTTCAGCCCGCTGAGAATACCAGGATTGCCGTTCAGCATACCATAGGGAATGACGTCATAGCTGACGGCGGACAGCCCGCCGATGAAGGCCTGGCGGCCGACTCTGGTAAACTGGTGGACGGCAGAGCCACCACCCAGAATGGCGCGGTCTTCGATCGTGACGTGGCCAGCCAGCATGACGTTGTTGGACAGGATGACATGATTACCGAGGCGGCAGTCATGCGCCACATGCGCATAAGCCAGAAACAGATTGTTGTTGCCGATGACCGTGGTGCCGCCATGCTCGACAGTACCGGTGTTCATCGTCACACCCTCGCGGATTGTACAGTTTTCGCCGATGACGAGTGTCGTATCAACAGCGCTATGATGCGCACTCTGCGAATCGCCGCCGATGACAGCGGACGGCCAGATTTTTGTGCCCTTGCCGACAGTCGTGCAGCCCAACACAACGACGTGACTGATCAACTGAACGTCATCATGCAAGGTTACCTTCGGGCCAACATGGCAAAACGGACCGACAACGACGTTTTCACCGACGACCGCACCGTCTTCGATAAAAGACATCGGGTGAATTCTGGCCGAAGCCGCAATCTTGCTCATTGCTGATCCTCAGGGATCATCATCGCACCTATATCCGCCTCAGCCACCAGAACACCGTCCACCTTCGCATCGCAATGGAATTTCCACACATTGCCGCGCTGGCGCTGCTTCACCACGTAGATTTCAAGTCGGTCGCCCGGCACGACGGGCTTGCGGAAGCGGGCATTGTCGATGGTCATGAAGTAAACGAGGTGACCGCCGTCGCCCTGTTTGCGGGCGCAGATGGCACCCGCCGTTTGCGCCATGGCTTCCACGATCAGAACGCCGGGCATGATGGGACGGTCGGGAAAGTGACCGGTAAAATGCGGTTCGTTGACTGTCACATTCTTGATGCCGGTTGCCGAATTGTCGGCGTCGATATCGATGATCTTGTCGATCAGCAAAAAGGGATAACGATGTGGCAGCAGCTTCATCACTTCGAGGATGTCAGCCGCGCCAAGCGTCGTTTTTGTCTCTTCAGACATTCTTCTTCTCTCCTGTCTTCTTATCTCGCTCCTCAGCGCGCGCCAGCAGCTCTGCCATGTCGCGCAGGAAATGTTTGAGCGGCCGCGCCGGAACGCCACCATATTTGGCACCAGCAGGCACGTCAGCGACAACGCCGCTCATCGCAGCGATCTGCGCGCCGTCTCCAATGGTGATATGACCATTAATGCCGCTGGCACCGCCGATCATCACACCATCACCGATACGGGTGCTGCCGGCAATGCCAACCTTGCTGACGATGCCGCAATGGCGACCGATGCGCACATTGTGGCCAATCTGAACCTGGTTGTCGATTTTCGTGCCTTCGCCGATCACAGTATCATCCATGGTACCACGGTCGACGGTGGTATTCGCACCGATCTCGACATGATCCTGAATAATGACACGGCCGATTTGCACGATCTTAATCATGCCGCGTGGGCCAGGTGCATAACCAAAACCATCCTGCCCGATGCGAGCACCGTTGTGGATGATGACGCCATTGCCGATCAAAGCCGAGAGAATGCTCGCACCGCCCGCAATCGTGCAGTCGCGTCCGATCTGAACATCCGCGCCGATGATCGCGCCGGGGCCGATACGCGTGCCGGAGCCGATGTGCACATTCGCGCCGATGACCGCCAGCGGCTCAACGATCACACCGGCCTCGAGCTTGGCCGTGGAATCAATATGCGCGGAGGATGAAATCTCGGTGGTCTGTTCAATGATCGCCGAAGGCTTCATGGCCGATACGTGCAAAAGCGCGCCAGCCTGAGCAAACACGGTGTGCGGATTTTTGCAAATCAAAGCCGGAATATGTGCAGGGACCAGATTTTGAAGCGCTGCATCACAGATGATGGCCGCAGCCTCGCAGGTCAGAAGCTCTTCGCGGTTCTTTCGGGAGAGAATGTAGCACAGCTGATCCGACTTTGCCCGGTACACCGGAGAAATAGACCGCACCAAGCGCTCGCCAGTAGCCTGATCAGACAGTTCCGCCCCAAGACGGTCAGCGATATCTCTCAATCGCATGCCTTCATGGGGCGGAAAAAAAACATTATATTCCATCAACAGTACACTCCAGAACGTTCAAACTTGCAGTTCTGGACTGCCGATATCAGAAAGTGTTGGACATGCCAAACCGGAAGTTCTGCACTTCGTCGTAGTCTTCCTTCATGAATGGCACTGCGTAGTCGACGCGCAGAGGACCAAACGGCGACGCCCACATCAGGCCGATACCGGCAGATGCACGGATCGAGCTGTCGTCCTTGACGCCAGCGCTGTTGGCAACCTTGTTGCCATAAAGCGTACCGGCATCAACGAAGCCAGCGAGACGAAGACCGAAGTCCTCTGGCACGCCGGGCATAGGCGCTGTCAGTTCAGCAGACGCTGCGAAATATGTTGTTCCGCCGATTGCATCGTCGCCGATACGTGGGCCGATACCATCGTTTTCGAAGCCGCGGATCATGCGACCACCGATCTTGAACTGGTCGAAGACAAGCAGGTTGTCACCCGTCGGCGCAACATAACCGGCCTGACCGGTCAGCGAGCCGATGATGTCATACTCGTCAGACAGAGTATGATAGTAACGAGCCTTGGCATAAATCTTGTAGTACTCGGAGTCGCCACCCAGTCCAGCAAACTCGTTGGTCAACGAACCCTGCCAGCCAGAACGCGGCATGTTACGGTCATCAAGAGAATTGTAGGCCAGCGTGTTGGAAATAATCGACTGAGTCCAGTCCTGACCATTGATCAGATCAACGTAAGGGGCTGCCAGGTTTGTGAAGTTGCCATTGGCATCCACATCATCGTAGCCCGACTTGCCATCATACTTGATCTGCTTGTAGGTGTACTTGAACGTCGTCGCCAGATTTTCCGTAATCGGAGCCGTCACGCGAAGCGCAAAACCCTGCTCGTCATAATCGTAGTAATCTTCGCTCGAGCTCTGGCTCTTGAACAGGTCGAAACCAGCCGCAAGACGGTATCCGAGGAAATACGGCTCGGTGAATGAGAAGTTGTAGCTCCGTGCATCGTCCTGGCCTGCACCCGCTGCAATGCGGATGTACTGGCCACGACCGAGGAAGTTCTTTTCTTCGATCGATGCTTCAAGCAGCGCGCCATCGTTCTGGGAGTAACCAGCACCGATACCGAACGAGCCTGTTGCCTGATCTTCGACATCCACCACGATCACGACACGGTCCGGAGCACTACCCTGGGACGTACCGATATTGACCTTGGAGAAGTAGCCGAGAGCCTCCAGACGACGCTTCGCAGCGGTAATGATCGTCTGGTTGAACGCGTCGCCTTCGCTGATGTCGAATTCGCGACGGATGACATAGTCACGCGTCCGGGTGTTGCCACGAATTTCGATACGCTCGACGTAAGCGCGTTCGCCCTGATCAACGATATACGTGACGCCGATGGTATTGCCGTTCATGTCGCGGTCACCACGAGGGGTGACGCGTGCGAAAGGATAACCCTCAGCGGAAACACGCTTGGAAATCGCTTCCATGCTCTGCTGAACTTCCTTGGCGCTGTAGCCGGAACCAGCCTTTGTTTCAACGAGGCCCTGCAATTGCGAACCATCAACACCGGGAACAGTCGACTCAACAGCAACATTACCGAATGCGTAACGCTGGCCCTCATCAACCGTAATGGTGATCGTGTATTCGTTGGTCGCCTCATCCAGCACGGCGTCAGAAGACGTTACACGGAAGTCGGCATAGCCACGGTTATAGTAGAACTGGCGCAGCGCTTCTTCGTCAGCGCGCAACTTGTCCTCATTATAGACATCCTTACGCGTCAGGAATGACAGCATGTTGGACTTCTTGGTATTGAGAACGGCAGCAAGACGGCCGTCGCTGTAGGCGTTGTTGCCGACAAAATCGATACGGGCGATCTTCGTGCGCTCACCTTCGTTGATCACGAATGCGAGGTTGACACGACCCTGACCAACATTGACGACCTGCGTCGTAACCTGAATGTCGCTACGACCAATGGCCGCATAGGCGTCCTTGATGCGAGCAATGTCAGCGGTCACGAGGGTCTGATCGTAAGGACCGAGAGACTGTGTCTGCACGATGCCCTGGAGCTTGTCGTCCTTGATCTTGCGGTTGCCGTTGAACACGACCTGATTGACGAGATTGTTTTCACGCACCGTCACCACCAGCGTGCTGCCGGAAACACTCATGCTGACATTGGAGAAGTAGCCGGTCGCATAAAGACGCTTGACCGATTCATCGATGTCAGAGTTGGAAAAATTGCGACCGGGAGCAATGGTGATGTTGGAGCGAACAGCGTCCGCACCGGCGCGTTCAGCGCCTCGTACATCAACGCGCTGGATAACCGCTGCGTTTGCAACACCAGAAGAAGCAAGTACCCCCAGGACTGCGACGGAAGAAACACCAGCAGACAGCGCAACCGCCGACACCGCGTTCAAAAATCTTGAACCAGCCTTCATTTTCAATTCTTACCTTTTCCCGTTGTCCCTCAGCGGGCGGAACCCGACTCCGGCCATCTGCGTCGTTTTTACCTGCTTTTACTCTACAAGCAAGCCCGACGGTTAATTTCTATTTACTTCGCAAGCCACCGTGGCTCAATCGCCACTTTGGCATCAAAACAAGGTAAATGCCCCCTTAACAAAACAGCCCCAAAGCCACCTTTAGCCGATCAAGCTGCTGATATCATTCCACGTGGCGAAAACCATCAAACTGAAAATCATCGCCAGACCAATGCGGAATGCTACCTCCTGCGCACCCGATCCAAGCGGCCTGCCCCTCACCGCCTCGATGGCATAGAAAAGAAGATGGCCACCATCCAGAATCGGGACGGGCATCAAATTAAGAAGACCTATCGACACCGAAAGCAAGGCTGCAAGCTGAATTACCGCTGCAAAACCGAGCGATGCCATCTGACCTGATGCTTGCGCGACACGCACCGGCCCGCCCAACTGATCGGCGTTCATGCGTCCCGTTACGAGATTTCCGATGTAAGCGAAGGTTCCGGTGACCACATGGCCGGTCTCGCGAACGCCCTCAACCAGCGCCTCGGTGGGCGAATAGGTCACGTGCCGGAAATTGCCGCGGGTTTGATCGGTCACGATACCGATAATGCCCAGCTCCATCTTGTTGCCGAACTGGTCTTTCGTTTCGGTGCGGGTCGGCACCATTGGCAGCGACAATTCCTGTCCGTTGCGCTCGACCGTGACTGAAATCTGTGTGCCGGGACGGATCGCCACGTAGCGACGAACGTCTTCGAATGTCTTGACCTTCTCCCCATCGATCGCAACCAGCCTGTCCCCAGCCAGTACGCCCGCCGCTTGTGCAGCGCTGTTCTCACGCACTTCCGAAACGATCGGATCGGAGATCATTCGGCCATAAATCGTGAAGAGAGCTGCAAAGATCAAAATTGCGAGGAGGAAGTTTGCGATGGGCCCGGCCGCAACGGTCGCAGCTCTTTTCCACAGTTTTGCACCGGCAAGCGTCTGCGCACGCTCTTCCAGTGTCAGTCCGGCCAAACCTTCGCTATCAGGCTTGCTGGAAACGTCGTCGTCGCCAAAGAATTTGACATAGCCGCCAAGCGGTATGGCTGAAATCTTCCAGCGCGTGCCGTGCTTATCCGTGAAACCGACAAGTTCTGGACCAAAGCCCACGGAAAACGCGGTGGACCTGATGCCGCACCAGCGTCCAACGAGATAATGGCCCATCTCATGAACGAAAACGAGAAGTGAAAGAACAAGAATGAACGGCACCATATAACCGGTCAAGAAACCAACCGACGCCGTTACCATATCCATCATCAAAGTCCTTCGTTTATTGCCTTTGAGCCATCGTCAGAAGCCGGGCAGAATTCCGCCGCCTGATCCTGGCACATCACCGGTTATCGCCGCGTGAACGACAGCAATGAGGAATACGGTAAAGCAGGCGAAAACAAGTCCGTCAACCCGATCCATAAAGCCACCATGACCGGGAATGAGGTGGCTTGAATCCTTCACCTGAAAACGGCGCTTGATGAAGGATTCAAAGAGATCGCCGATCTGGCTAAAGACAGAGAGAAGGAGCGCGAGCCCGAGAATGACGAAGCTGATCCGCCCGTGATAGCCCATCGCGACCGCGCCGCCCGCCACAACGCCCGATACGGTGCCACCAATGGCCCCTGACCATGTCTTTCCGGGAGAGATGGCTGGTGCAAGTTTCGGCCCGCCAATGGCGCGTCCGACGAAATAGGCCAATATGTCGGTTGCCCATACGACGGAAAACACAAACAGCATTGCGGCGAGACCAGTCGGCTCGTCACCACGAATAGCTGCAAGTGAGATACCGCTGAGGCCTGCATAGACCATACCGCTGACCAGCCACCAGTTGCGCCCGCGCAGAACCGGAAACAGTGCCGCGGTCAATGTAAAGCCTGACAGCAATGGAAGATCGAGCGATGGTTCACCAAAAATCGTATTGCCGCTCATCACCGCAACGGAAAACCATCCCCAGGCATAGCCGGTGGGATTGGTGTCCGACAATTTGGTGATCGTGCTCCACTCGTAATAGATCAGCAGCGCCAGCAAACCAGCCATCAGACGGAACATCATTCCGCCGTACCACGTCGCGACGAGAATGACTGCGGCCATGACGATAGCGGATATGATGCGTAATCTCAGTTCGCGGCTCATCAGACGCCTGCCAGAGCAACTTGATCCGACAGGCCGCCAAACCTGCGATCGCGCGTCATATACTGGTCGATGGCCGCGAAGAACGTCTTGCGATCGAAATCAGGCCAGTAGTCGGGAATAAACAGGAACTCGGAATAGGCCGCCTGCCACAACAGGAAATTCGAAAGCCGTTCTTCGCCGCTGGTGCGGATGATGAGGTCGGGATCGGGTATGCCTGCCGTATCCAGACGGGCTGCAATCGCATCCGCATTGATCTCGGATGCGTCGAGTTTGCCGTCGGCCACGTCTTTCGCCAGGGAGGCGGCAGCACGGGCTATTTCATCACGGGAGCCGTAATTGAAGGCGATCACCAGCGTCAGCGCCGTGTTCTCGCAGGTTCTCTCTTCGGCGTCTGTCAGCAGCTTTCTGATGTCATCCTTGAGACCGGACCGATCCCCAATGATCCGAACGCGGACGTTTTCCTTGTGCAGATCTGCAAGGTCGCGACGAATGAAGGCCTTGAGAAGCCCCAGCAGATCCATGACTTCGGTTTCCGGCCGGCGCCAGTTCTCGGAAGAGAAGGCAAACAGCGTCAGATATTTGAGGCCATATTCGCCGGCTGCACGCACGGTTTCCCGCACGGCCTCGACGCCACGCCGATGACCCATGAGCCGGGGCAGCCCGCGCTGCTTTGCCCAACGCCCGTTGCCATCCATAATGATGGCAACATGCTCAGGGTGTGAGGAACGTGTAATGTCCGACATCTCGATCCAGTTTAAGCAGCACGGAATTGAAGGAAAAAAGCGAGTGGCTCAAGAGCCGACTATACCTGCATGATTTCTCTTTCTTTCTCTGCAAGCAAGCGATCAATTTCCGAAATCGTTTCATCCGTCATTTTCTGGACTTTGTCAGACAGTGCACGACTGTCGTCCTGACCGATATCACCGTCTTTTTCAGCTTTTTTCAGCCCATCCATACCATCACGACGAACGTGGCGAATAGCGACCTTGGCCTTCTCCGCATAGTCATGCGCGACCTTGACGAGCGACTTGCGGCGCTCTTCATTGAGTTCAGGCAAAGGAATACGCAGGTTCTGACCATCGACGATCGGGTTCAGGCCCAGATTGGATTCGCGGATCGCACGGTCGACAGCACCGACCATCGACTTGTCCCAGATGTTGACACCCAGCATACGTGCTTCCGGAACCGTGATATTGGCAACCTGAGACAGCGGAACGCGTGAGCCGTAGGCATCGACGGTGACAGGGTCGAGAATGTTTGCAGAGGCGCGCCCGGTGCGAAGCGATGCGATGTCGCTCTTGAACGCGTTGATCGCGCCATCCATGCGACGCTTGATATCGTTGATGTCAGTACCACTCATATTCATACTCCGTCAGTTCTGGCCGATTTGGCCCAATTACACACCGTGGAATCAGCGCCCGGTCATTATTTGTCGTGCACGATGGTCTTGCGACCGCCACCCGTCAATATTGCTGCAAAACCGCCCTTCTCGTGGATCGAGAAGACGATGATGGGAATGTGGTTTTCACGGGCAAGCGCGACCGCCGCGATATCCATGACCGCAAGTCCCTTGCCCAAGACTTCCGAATGAGTCAATTCGTCAAAGCGGGTCGCAGTCGGATCTTTCTTCGGATCGGCCGAGTAAATGCCATCGACCTGCGTTCCCTTGAAGATCGCCTCTGCGCCAATTTCTGCAGCGCGGAGTGCAGCGGCCGAGTCCGTCGTGAAAAACGGATTGCCCGTGCCGCCTGCGAAAATGACCACCCGGCCCTGCGCCAGGTGCGAAAGTGTCGCGCGCTGGGAAAAGCTTTCGCAAATCTCGGGCATCGCGATGGCCGATAGAACGACCGTATCGATATCGAGCTTGCGTAGCGAAGTCGCCAGCGCCAGCGCGTTGATGACGGTCGCCAGCATGCCCATATGATCGCCGGTCACCCGGTCGCCACCCTTGGATGCCACGGCCACGCCGCGGAAGATGTTTCCACCGCCGACGACGACGCCGACCTCGACGCCCATGGCACGTGCCTCGGCAATATCAGACGCGATGCGATCTGCGACGGCGACGTCGATACCAAAACCCTGATCGCCCATGAGGGCTTCGCCCGACGCCTTGAGAAGAACACGTTTATAAAGCGGCTTGGAAGACATCATGACTCCTTAAAGCATGTCGCGAACGGTCGGGCAGCAATATGTGCCGACGACATGCGAGATCTAGAGAGAACCACAGCGGCGAGCCAATCTTACACAATTGCCACGCGCTGCGAGGTATAACCGCATCGCGGATACACGAAGGGCACCGCGTTGTCACGCGATGCCCGGAGTTTTCCCGTATTTGGGTAAATGGATCAGCCCTTGGCGACGGCAGCAACTTCAGCTGCGAAGTCGCTTTCTTCCTTCTCGATGCCTTCACCGAGAAGAAGGCGCGCCATGCCGACGACTTCGATCTTCGCGCCAGCTTCCTTTTCGGCTTCCTTGACGGCGTCACCAACGGTGATGTCAGGGTTGATGACGAAAGCCTGCGACAGAAGAGCGACTTCTTCGAAGAACTTACGCATACGACCGTCGACCATCTTTTCGATGATGGCTTCCGGCTTGCCGGATTCGCGGGCCTGTTCGATGAAGACGTTGCGTTCGCGTTCTGCAACAGCGGCATCGACTTCTTCGGAGCGGATAGCAAGTGGGTTGGTCGCGGCAATGTGCATGGCAATCTGGCGGCCGATGGACGTCAGAACAGCCTTGTCGCCTTCGGACTGCAGCGCAACGAGAACGCCGAGCTTGCCGATGCCGTCGCCAGCAGCATTGTGAACATAAGTCGCAACAACGCCGTGCTTGACTTCAAGCAGAGCAGAACGACGAAGCGCCATGTTCTCACCAATGGTCGCGATCGCGTCCTTGATGGTGTCGGAAACGGACTTGCCGGTTGCCGGATAGATCGCAGCAGCAATGGACTCGACCGTGCCATCTGTCGTCAGGGCGACAGATGCAGTACCGCGAACGATGTCCTGAAAGGCGTCGTTACGAGCAACGAAGTCGGTTTCCGAGTTGACTTCAACAACAACAGCCTTGTGACCGGCGGATGCGATACCAATGAGGCCTTCAGCAGCTGTCCGGCCAGACTTCTTGTCAGCCTTGGAAATGCCCTTGGCGCGCAACCAGTCGATTGCAGCTTCCATGTCACCGGCTGTTTCAGTCAGCGCCTTTTTGCAATCCATCATGCCTGCGCCAGACTTCTCGCGCAGTTCCTTTACCATTGCGGCTGTGATTTCGCTCATTGTGTGCCTCTTGTCGGTTCGTCGGTCACGGCGCGGTTGCTGCCAGACCTCAATCGGATTTTGGGAACGAATGTACCCGGAACTGTGACAGCCTGATGAAGAGACTATCACGAAATATCATGAACCTCGCGCATCGCCATGCGGACCGCGTGGTTGAAACGAACAAGGCCGCCGAACTTTTCTAGTCCAGAACGGCCTTGTCTCGTCTCATGGAGAAGGTGGCACATGCGCGCCACCCGTATGACTTTATCAGGCAGCAGTACCGGCGCCGGCTTCGTCTTCAAGCGCAGGCTCGATCGGAGCTTCTTCAGAAGCGCCGATGTCGCGACCGGAAGAGCCCTGCTGACGAGCGATACCGTCGATGGCTGCACGAGCAATCAGATCGCAATAGAGCGAGATTGCGCGCGACGCATCGTCGTTACCTGGGATCGGGAAGTCGATCTGGTCTGGATCGCAGTTGCTGTCGATGATCGCAACGACTGGAATACCAAGACGCTTGGCTTCTTCGATTGCGATCTTTTCCTTGTTGGTGTCAACAATGAACATCAGGTCAGGAACGCCGCCCATATCGCGGATGCCGCCGAGAGCCTTTTCAAGCTTTTCGCGTTCGCGCTCAAGGTTCAGACGCTCTTTCTTGGAATAGCCAGATGCGTCGGAGTTGAGGATTTCGTCAACCTTGCGCAGACGCGCGATCGAGTTGGAAATCGTCTTCCAGTTGGTCATCATGCCGCCGAGCCAACGCGAGTTGACATAGTACTGAGCAGACCGCTTTGCACTGTCGGCGATGATTTCGGACGCCTGACGCTTCGTGCCAACGAACAGAACGCGGCCGCCACGGGCAACCGTGTCAGACACGACCTGAAGAGCGCGCGACAGCAAAGGAACCGTCTGTGCCAAGTCGATGATGTGGATGTTGCTGCGGTCGCCGAAGATGTACGGCTTCATCTTTGGGTTCCAGCGATGTGTCTGGTGACCAAAGTGAACGCCAGCTTCCAGAAGCTGACGCATAGAGAAATCGGGCAATGCCATGCCTAGTTATCCTTTTCCGGTTTAACCCCCGCGAAGCAAACAGCGCCATCAAGATGACACCACCGGGCGGAACGAACCGGATTTCTCCCGGAACATCCCAAGCTTCGCGTGTGGAATGGTTTGCCGCATACAGACTGTTTTGAGGAAACGCAAGCAAATATGCCGAAAATAACGAAATGTATCAGCGGACAGGCTGGTGATCACAGCTTTCCGGCTTGAGGATATCGAGTTTGGCCAGTTTACCGGTCAGGACGAAATCTCCGTAATCCATGGTCAGATCGCGTGTGATTCCATTGTCGTAAAGCTTGAACGACATACGATAGATGGGAAGCGAATCGGCTCCAGCCTTGTCGTTGTAATAGGCAATCGTCACAGGCCAGAACGATGTCTTTGCAAAATCACCGGCTTGACCCGCATCTGCATCGCCGTCAGCGGGCGCCTGCTCCTTGCCGACCAAAGTAGACGTAATCAGGCTTTCGTCGCCATCATCCGAACCATCGAACACGCGAGATTCGAAAATACGCTTTCCGAGCTTTGCGTTCTCGATGACCTGCACCATATGCTCTGTCGGAAATTCGCCCGCGACGAGATCGATCTTGCGCGCATCGGGCTTGGTCAGGTCGATTTTCATCGCCCCGTTTTCATCCGCAGCAGAGCCGGTGACTTCCTTGTCCAGCTTTTCATCCGTAAACGACTTGGTCTCGAAGGTGAATTTCTTGGACGCGACATCCTCAAACGTCGTCGTCTGCTGGTCCGTTAGCCGCACCGCATCGCCGGTATTGATCTGGGTGACGAAGCGAAAGTCGGTTTTATAGCCTTTGCAGGATGATCCCGTGAACTCGTAGACCATTCTGCCTGTCATGCCTTCGATGCCGGAGCGATCCGAAGCATCCTTCAACTCCAGATCATATACGGCGCGATGGGAGATGAGATTGGGAACGGTGGCAGGCACAGCGCTTGCGACATCCGGCATCACCATAAAGGTGCCGGAAGCAAGTGCGATGGCAAAGTTCCTGACAAACATTCAATATCTCCTGTTGGACTCACCGCTCATATTGTACAAGCAACCGCCCGGCTTTTGGACATCATGCTCTGTGTGCCGGATTTTTGAAAGATTTACAACAAAAGCGGAGACGAAAATGTCGGATGCCATCGAAGCTCGCCTGAAGGAATTGGGCTACACCCTCCCCGCCGCCGCCGCGCCTGCTGCGAACTATCTACCCTACACCATCAGCGGCAACCTGCTTTATGTTTCCGGTCAATTGCCGATGGAATCCGGCAAGATTGCGGTCACGGGTCACGTCGGTCGAGATGTCGATGTCGCAACCGCCCAACGTGCTGCCGAACTCTGCGCCGTCAATATTCTGGCGCAAGTCAAAGCTGCATTGAATGGCGACCTTTCAAAAGTTCGTCGTATCCTGAAGCTTAATGGCTTTGTCGCATCCGTACCTGAGTTTACCGAGCAGCATCTTGTCATCAACGGCGCGTCGAACCTCATTGCCAATGTTCTCGGCGATGCTGGCAAACACGCCCGCGCAGCCGTTGGCATGGCATCCCTGCCCTTCAACGCCGCAGTCGAGATCGATGCCATCGTGGAAATTGACGTATGACGCTGAAACTTTCATGGTTGACGGCCACACCGATTGCCCATCGTGGCTATCATGACCAGAACGAAACCGTGTGGGAAAATACCCTCACGGCTTTCTCCCGCGCCATCGAGGCCGGTTTTAGCATCGAGTGCGATTTGCAACTGGCTTCCGATAGCGTTCCCGTCGTCTTCCATGACGATGAGATGACCCGGCTCACCGGTATCAAAGGTGATGTGCGGGAGCGGACATCCGGCGAACTCGGCATGTTATCTGTCGGACAGACAAAGGACCGCGTGCCGACGCTCAAGCAACTGCTGAAGCTGTGCGACGGCAAGGTGCCGCTGGTGCTGGAGCTAAAGGGTCGGTCCGAAGAAGGCATCGATGACGGCTTTGCAGAAGCTGTTCTGGAGGTGCTGGAGGGATACACAGGCCACGTCGCACTGATGAGCTTTAATCATCATCTGCTGAAGGCCCTGAAAGCGGCTGGTTGCCCCTGGCCTCTCGGCCTCACAGCAGAGGGTGCAAATGCGGAGGACTTCTTCAAGCATGACGAAGCGATGCAGATCGGCCTGGACTTCATCTCCTATGCCTGGCCCCATCTGCCGAACAGCTTCATTGACGCTCAAAGAAAACTTGGCCTTCCCGTCATTACCTGGACCGTGCGGGATGAAACCGGACGCGAGAATACCTATAAATATGCGGACCAGATCACGTTCGAAGGTTTCGATCCAAAAGAAGGTACGACAGCCAGCGCATGAGCGAAGAATATTCCATTCGCGTCGAGCAGTCCTTCAAGGACATAGATCCGGAAAGCTGGAACAGGCTCTCCGGGACGTCAAAAATGACACGAACAGAAGACTACAACCCCTTCATATCACATGCATTTCTGTCATCGATGGAAGAGTCAGGCTCCGCAACCGCAAAGACCGGCTGGCGCGGGCACCATCTTCTGCTTGAAAACAGCGATGGTCTGTTGAAAGGCGCAATGCCTGCCTATTTGAAGAGCCACAGTCAGGGCGAATATGTTTTCGACCATGGATGGGCGGATGCACTGGAGCGGGCGGGCGGGAATTACTATCCGAAGCTGCAATGCTCGGTACCCTTTACGCCTGCCACCGGGCCCCGCCTCCTGACGAATGGTGTTGATGACGCTGGCTTTCGACAGGTTCTGGCATCCGGCCTGCGACAGGTTACGGAAGCAACCGGAGTGTCTTCGTCACACGTGACCTTCGCACCCGATGACGATATCGACGCGCTGGTGCAGGAAGGCTTTTTGCCACGCACGGACCAGCAATTCCATTTTATCAACAATGGCTACCGCGACCATGCCGATTTTCTTGATGCCCTATCGTCGCGCAAGCGTAAGGGCCTGAAAAAGGAACGACGCGCCGCGCTCGAAAATGGTGTCGAAATCGACTGGCTGACAGGCAGCGATCTGACCGAAAACATTTGGGACCAGTTCTTTGCGTTTTATAAGGACACCGGCAGCCGCAAATGGGGTCGCCCCTACCTCACCCGCGACTTCTATTCGCTGATCGGCCAGCGTATGGCCGATGATATTCTGCTCGTCATGGCAAAACGCGAGGGGCGTTATATCGCAGGCGCCATCAATTTCATCGGTGGAGAGGCTCTCTATGGTCGCCATTGGGGGTGTATCGAAGACCACCCCTATCTGCATTTCGAAGTCTGCTACCACCAAGCCATTGATTTTGCGCTGGCAAAAGGACTGAAGCGCGTCGAAGCGGGTGCGCAGGGTGAGCATAAGCTTGCACGCGGCTACACGCCGGTCACGACGCGTTCTGCCCACTTCATTACCCATCCGGGCTTGCGTCGTGCCATTGCCGATTATCTTCAGCGTGAACGCAACGAAGTCGAGCAGATCGCCGACTATCTCGATGAGCATAGTCCATTCCGCAAGGGTGAACGCCCGGAAACAGACGACTGATTGCACGATTAGACTAGGAGACATGTTATGACATCGGCCTATGATACCAACAACATCTTCGCTAAAATTCTGCGTGGCGAAATACCCTGCGCGAAGGTTTACGAAGACGACGACACGCTGGCCTTCATGGATGTCATGCCACAAGCGCCCGGCCACCTGCTCGTTATTCCCAAGGCCGCCTCGCGCAATATTCTGGATGCCGACCCGGCTGTTCTGGCAAGAACCATTGCCGTGGTTCAAAAGCTAGCCATCGCAGCCAAGCATGCTTTCGACGCCGACGGCGTTTATGTTGCCCAGTTCAATGAGCCTGCGGCCGGGCAAACCGTTTTCCACCTGCACTTCCACGTCATACCACGCAACGAGGCAGAGCCGATGAAGCCACATAGTGGCACGATGGCAGATGGTAATGTGCTGAGAGCGCAGGCAGAGAAGATCAAGGCTGCGCTTTGATCTCGACGGTCAATCAGCCATGCCAGTAACCCGCTTCTCAGGCGATAGGCGAGATGCTGCGGGTTTCGAGAGCGCGTTAACGATGCCGTGGGAAATCGGATAAACCACAGCGAAACAAGCGATACCGCCCCATATATCCGCCAGATGATGCCCGCCCTGCACCAGCACGGCAGGAAACATCAGTACGTTCAAAATACCGATCGTGACAACGAAAAAGACATGCCGAGGTACGAATACAACGGACATCAGCGCCATGAAAATGTGAAATGACGGAAATCCAATCAATCCAAGAATATTGGACGGCGAGAGATAACCCGCACCTTCCACACCCAACCGCATCAACTCACGTCCATACTCCGGGCTGACTGCCAGCGGAACTGCAAGCGTCACCCACTCTGGAAGTGTGTGGTAGGCCTTCGCCCCGAATGTGGGAAAGACGACCCAGAAGCAGATGCTGACGATGGCGCCAATCGTGCCGGTCAGGAGAAAACAATGCAGCATCCGTTCCTTGCCCGTGTAACCTAGCACGATAAGGATAACGAGCAATTGCGGAAGGGTGGTCATGTAGACAACATAAAGCGCCTTCCCCACTATGGGATAGGTCGCAGCCCATGTGACGATGGCAGGCCAACTGTAACCGACGGAAGCGTCAACGCGCATCAACATATCGTCGATTGGCGTAAATGAGATCGGCAAAAAGACATAATTGAAGATCGACGCAAAAATCGTAAAAAGCACGTAAAGTCCAGACGCGATCAGTACAGTCGCCAGCCGCGCATCCCTGCGGCGATACCGATAATATTGCCCTATCATCAGCGGCAGCGTGCCAGTCGCCAAGCTTACAGCATAGCCCAAAATATCGACGTCGATGGATTTCCGATAGATGAGTATCCCATCGAAACAAGCTAGCAAGAAAATGACGGTGAATAACAAACGTTCAATCGGTAAAAGAAACATTTGGACCACGTTGCTGTTCAAAAGAATGTTTAAATTAAATCACTCGATCAATCGCCGAAATTCATCACCATTATATTAAGAACGACATTCCCGCCGCCAGAACGACAAGCGGCGCGACGACGCCGACAAACACTTTCTGGCCGCTGGCCAGAAACGCCGCAAACCCGAGCGATGCCGCGCCGATGCGAAGCCACATTGGCGAAGTTTCCAACGTGCCCGTCGGGAAAACAATCAGCTTTGCCGTGACGGCCATGACGAGAGCCGTTGCGACCGCCCTCACCCAGTTGAGTGTTTCGGACCCCTCTTTCAGACGGTTGCCGGCGACAACGCCAAGCCAGCGCCAGAGGTCTGTCGCGAGCCAGCCTGCAATGGCTATGAAGAGATAAGGCTCCCACCATGCGTCCGTCATCATGGCTCGCCCTCTACCGAAGCGGGTTCTATTTTGCGACGAAACCAGAAGCGATCAATAAGATAGGCAAGCGTTCCGCCGCCGATACCGGCATAGAGAATGTCGAATTCCGGTTCGATCATGGCAAACAGTGGACCGGCGATGACGCCGATGACAAATGCGACCTTGACGACCGTGTGCCGGGCGGTGGCCCATATGGACGAGACGAAATAGACCGGGGTCAGGAAAAACAAGATGCCAGCAACGATGGGTGGAAACGCCGCGACGACACCATAGCAAATGCCGACGATCAGTGCGTTGACGAGCGTCAACGTCATGCCGAAGCCGATAAACCACGCCACGCGGGCCTCGCGTGGTACTTTGCTGAGGTTTTGCGTCGCGTAGACCCAAGCAGTGATGGCGACAAAATGTGACAGGAACAGCAAGATCAAGGTCGGCGTTTTTGCGGTGCGGATTTCCGGCACGATGGACGCCACCATCGGCATCATGCGGATCGATGACAATGTTACGACCAGAAAGCACGTCGCCAGCCCTGCGCCGCTGCTCATGGCTCCAATCAAGATCATCTTTGCAGGAAGTGCCCAGACCGACAGGGTCATGAACACCGCTTCGCCGCGCGTCACGCCAGACTCCAGAGCAAAGGCGCTGAACCCGACAAACGACGTCATAAGAATGAGGGCGGGCAGCGAAAAAATACCTTTCATACCTCTGAAAAACCAAAGGTAAACGGGTTCTGAATCACTTTCTGAAAACATGCTAATGTCCGGTACCGACAAAACTAAAGTGCCGGGCGTAAAACCCGGCACTTTTTAAAACGTGAAACGCAGCTTACTTCTTCTTCGAAACCTTGGGCACCGTGTTTGTCCTGCGCGCGGGCTTCTCGGCGCCCGCAGCCTTGTCCGTATCCAAAACGTCAACATCCACGTCCGGCTCGGCTTTTTCAGCCTTTGTTGTTTTTGCCTTGCCCTTTGCTTTGCTCACGGTCTTGGCGGCCTTCAGTTCAGCTTCCGGTTTTGGCTTGACCGATGCGCTTTCCGACACGACGTCCAGTTTCAGCCCCTCTGTGCCATCATCCTTCTTGCCGATGGAGACAGTCACGACGCCACCTTTCTTGAGTTTCCCGAAGAGAATCTCGTTGGCGAGCGGCTTCTTGATGTATTCCTGGATAACGCGCCCAAGCGGGCGGGCACCCATTTTCTCGTCGTAGCCTTTTTCCGCCAACCAGCTGACCGCATCGTCGTTCAGATCGAACGTCACATTGCGCTCGGAGAGCTGAGTTTCCAGCTGCATGACGAATTTCTGGACCACCTTGTGAATGACCGCAGTCGGCAATGGCGAGAACGGAATGATCGCATCCAGACGGTTGCGGAACTCCGGTGTGAACAGACGATTCAGCGCCTCTTCATCTTCGCCCGTGCGCTTGGAAGAACCGAAGCCGATTGCGGACTTGGCCATTTCCGAAGCACCCGCATTGGTCGTCATGATCAGAATGACATTGCGGAAGTCGATCTTCTTGCCATTGTGGTCCGTCAGCGAGCCGTGATCCATGACTTGTAACAGAATGTTGTAGATTTCCGGGTGCGCCTTCTCGATTTCATCCAGCAGCACGACGCAATGCGGATGCTGATCGACGCCGTCGGTGAGAAGACCACCCTGCTCGAAGCCCACATATCCGGGAGGTGCACCAAGCAGGCGCGAAACGGTGTGCCGTTCCATATATTCCGACATATCGAAACGAAGCATCTCGACGCCGAGTGAGGCGGCAAGCTGCTTTGCGACTTCCGTCTTTCCAACGCCGGTCGGACCTGAAAAGACGTAGGAGCCGATTGGCTTGTCGGGCTCACGCAGTCCTGCACGGGCGAGTTTGATCGCCGTCGACAGGGCTTCGATTGCGGTATCCTGACCATAGACCACGTAACGCAATTCTTTTTCGAGATTGGCCAAAACCGTCTCGTCGTCTTTCGACACCGTCTTGGCCGGAATGCGAGCCATGGTCGCGATCGTGACTTCGATTTCTTTTTCCGTAATCAACTTGCGACGCTTGGATGCTGGCAGCAGCATTTGCGCGGCACCTGTCTCGTCGATCACGTCGATCGCCTTGTCCGGCAGCTTGCGGTCGGAGATGTAACGCGCCGAAAGCTCCACTGCGGCCTTGATGGCTTCATTGGAATAGCGCAGGTGGTGATAGCTCTCGTAATAGGGCTTGAGGCCCTTCATGATCTCGATCGCGTCTTCGATGGATGGCTCATTGACGTCAATCTTCTGGAAGCGACGAACGAGCGCCCGGTCCTTTTCGAAGAACTGACGGTATTCTTTGTATGTCGTCGAGCCGATGCAACGGATTGCGCCGGAGGACAAAGCGGGCTTCAGCAGGTTGGATGCATCCATCGCGCCGCCGGAGGTCGCGCCAGCACCGATGACGGTGTGGATTTCATCAATGAAGAGAACGGCGCCTGGCGTCTCTTCCAGTTCCTTGACGACCTGCTTCAAACGCTCTTCGAAATCGCCGCGATAGCGTGTTCCGGCCAGCAGAGTGCCGATATCGAGCGAGAAGATCGTGTCGTTTTTCAGCGCTTCGGGCACCTTGCCCTCCACGATCCGCTTTGCCAGACCTTCGGCGATGGCGGTCTTGCCCACACCTGGATCGCCCACATAGAGCGGGTTGTTCTTCGAGCGACGGCACAGGATCTGAATGGTGCGGTTCACCTCGGCGTGACGACCGATCAACGGATCAATCTTGCCGCCCTTGGCCTTCTCGTTGAGATTGACGCAATAGGCCTTCAGCGCATCTTGCTGCTTCTTCGGTCCAGCGGAATCATCCTCGATACCACCGTTGCGCACTGGCTTTGCCTCGTTTTCATTGTCTTCAGCACCGCGCGGAGCGCGTGTCTGGGACGAACCGGGGCGCTTGCCGATGCCGTGGGAAATGTAGTTCACGGCATCATAGCGGGTCATTTCCTGCTCTTGCAGAAAATAGGCTGCGTGGCTTTCGCGCTCGGCAAAGATGGCAACGAGTACGTTCGCACCGGTGACTTCTTCCCGCCCGGATGACTGAACATGGATGACGGCACGTTGGATCACGCGCTGGAAACCGGAGGTCGGCTTGGAATCCTCGTCGTAGCCGGTCACGAGGTTCGAAAGTTCGTTGTCTACGTAATCAACAACCGTCTTGCGAAGTGCGTCGAGATCGACATTGCAAGCGCCCATAACGGCTGCGGCATCGGCGTCGTCCACCAGCGCCAGCAACAGATGCTCCAGCGTGGCGTATTCATGATGACGCTCATTTGCAAAGGTCAATGCCTGATGCAGCGCCTTCTCTAGACTTGGGGAAAAAGTTGGCACGTTGCGATCCTCATTTCTTTTCCATGACACACTGCAGCGGATGCTGGTGCTGTCGGGCGAAATCCATGACCTGGCTTACTTTCGTCTCTGCGACTTCGTATGTAAATACCCCGCACTCGCCGACACCATGCTGGTGTACTCGCAACGTGATGCGGGTCGCACTCTCCCTGTCCATCTGGAAAAAACGCTCCAGAACGTGAATAACGAACTCCATGGGAGTATAGTCGTCGTTCAACAAAAGAACACGGTAAAGATTGGGTTTTTTTGTCTTTGGTTTGGTGCGAGTGATCACCGAGGTTCCGCGGTTTGCACCGCCTTCGTCCCCGTCATTGTCACCCTGCATGTAGATCGACGTCGCGATCATCTCACATCATTCTCCAGATCGTCATCGCGTTACCGTTTCGGTCACGCGAGCCTGTATTTCGCTTCACCATATCTAGGTCTTCTCTCTCCGATTTTAAGCCCCTAGATGCACAGCGCAATCATTAATCCGTTCACGCATTACAAACGGAGTGAAGAATTGCTTCCGTCGATCACGGCAAGCTGCAACCTTACAGAATCGTTCGTCGTCTCAGCGTGACGGCAACTGCATGCTCGATGCTTTCCACCTCCATCTTACGGCAAATAGCCTTAGCCAGGTAGTTGATCGTGCGGCTTGTGAGCGCCATTGTCGCGGCGATGGTCTCGAAACCATGACCTTCCAAGGCCAATGACATCACCTGCTTTTCCAAGCCGGACAAGGGCTGTCTTTCCTGCGCCTGATTTCCGGTAATCGTCGTCAGGCGAGCATGAGCGTGGATCATCAGAACGTTTAGTTTCTCAGTCTCATCGAGGTTGAGATGAGGCCTGTCACCGGCAAATCCAATCAGGCGCGGGGCTCCGGAAATTCCAAGAGCGGGAAACATCGCACCTCGTACCAGGCAACCCGCTCGAAACGAGGCTGCCGCCTCGGGCGTGATGCAATTGCCTGTTTCCATCTCCGACAGGTCCCAACGCTCAGGGCCCAGACTGCCAGGAGACTGGATGAAGATCGACGCATAATGGGCAATGCATTCATCCGCCTTGTGAAACAGGGAGGCTGCAATATTGGAGGGAAACAGAAACGAGATCGGCTCTTTTTCCAGCAAACGCGAGGTATCAAGAACGTAATAGCAAAGGAAATCGAACAGCTGCTGGACATCGGCAAGCACGAAGCCGACCTCCTCCACTGTCGTGGTTTTTTGTAGCCTGATGAGCAGGTGTTGGTAGATTGTCTCGCCTCTTGGTCTAGAGAGAATGGCCGACCATTTTATCGCGGTTCGGCACAGCCGTCAGCCCAGTGAAGCCGACCTGCTGCGCTCAAGAATATGAGTGCGTGAACGGACTGTCAATTTTCACTGTCCAGCATTTCGCGGACAGCGACCGCCAGTTGCTTCAGAGAGAATGGTTTTGGCAGAAAACCAAACTTCGCATCGGCCGGGAGGTTCTTCGCGAAAGCATCCTCCGCGTAACCGGACACAAAAATGAACTTCATGTCTGGATAGGTCTTGCGAAGCTCACGCAGCAGCGACGGGCCGTCCATTTCAGGCATGACGACGTCTGAAACGACGATATCGACCTTGCCCTCCAATTCCTCCAGCACCTCAAGCGCTTCCGTGCCGGAACCCGCCTCATGCACCGTATAGCCTCGCGTTTCGAGCATGCGTTTGCCGCCACGGCGTACCGCCTCTTCGTCTTCCACCAGAAGAACGACTGCGGATTTGCCGGTAAGGTCGAGCGGCTCGTCTTTTGCAGCGGCATCCTTGGCCGCAGCGGCTGCGACAGCCTCCCGCAGCGCTTCACCCTCAAGCGGCGCAACCACTTCGACAATATGACGCGGCAGGAAGATGCGGAATGCGGTTCCCTTGCCCACTTCCGAATCCGGATAGATGTACCCACCCGACTGCTTGACGATACCGTAGACCATCGACAGGCCAAGGCCCGTGCCCTTGCCCACTTCCTTCGTGGTGAAGAAAGGCTCGAAAATCTTGTCCATGATCTCGGGCGGAATGCCAGTGCCCGTATCCGCGACCTCGATCATCACAAGGTCTTCCGTGGGAAGGTCCGCGCGCCCGAGAGCAACGACATCGTCTGCCGTCATGTTGCGGGTGATGATCTTGATTTTTCCGCCTTGCGGCATGGCATCGCGCGCGTTCACGCACAGATTAATCAGCACCTGCTCGAACTGCGACAGATCGGTTTTGACAGGCCACAGGTCCCGGCCGTAATCAACATCGAGCTTGACGTTGGTGCCGGATATCAAACGATCGACCAGCATGCGCAGGTCACCGATGACATCCGTCAGATTCAACACGGCAGGGCGCATGGTCTGCTTGCGCGAAAAAGCCAGCAATTGCCGCACGAGGACGGCGGCGCGGTTGGCGTTGCGTTTGATTTCCATCAGATCCGCAAAGCTGGCATCGGCAGGACGGGCCTGAAGCAGCAGGTGGTCCGACGACAGCAGAATGGCGGTCAGAACGTTATTGAAGTCATGCGCGATGCCACCTGCCAAAGTGCCGACCGCATTCATCTTCTGCGTCTGCGCCATTTGTGTTTCGAGTGCCTTCTGCTCCGTCACCTCAATGGCATAGACGATCGCAACCTCTTCCGGGGCCTCGTCATCCTGATCCAGAACAGCATGGACGTAGAAACGGAAATGACGTGCCTCGTCGGTCGGGTGGCGCGAGTCAAACGGCGCTATATCACCCTGGCGATCCTTCGCGGCGTCGATCGCCTCCAGCAGCTTCGGTTTGTCGTTGTCGAGCAGGACAGCATCGAGAACAACACCGTTATCGATATCATCGCGGCCGACGACACCTGAAAACAGCTTCAGGAACGGCGCATTGGTGCGCAGAATTCGACGGTCACCATCCAGGGACGCAATCGCCATCGGTGTGTTGTTGAAGAAACGCGTGAAGCGCATGGCGGACGCCGACTCGGCGTTTTCCTTGCCCTTGGATCGCATCAGTACGATGGTCCGGCTTTCGCCCGGTACACCATCACGCGCGGCAGTCACCTCATGGACCAGACGCGCTGGCATGCTCTGCCCATTGACCCGGCGCATATCCAGATCGAGCATTTCCGTGCGCTTGGCTCCAGCCTGCGGCTGGACGGATTCGATCAGCGCCATCCCTTCGCCCGCCACGATATCTGACACCGTCAGCGACCCTGGCGAAAATTGCGCCAGATCAATGCCGAGCCATTGCGACAGCGTGGCGTTGAGGTAGACGATCTCGCCCTTTTTACCAGCGGAAAAGAAACCCGCGGGCGCGTGGTCGAGGTAGTCGATAGCGTTTTGAAGTTCGCGGAAAAATCGCTCCTGATCTTCACGCTCCGTGGTAATATCCGCGATCTGAAAAACGTGAAGATCTTTTCCACTCGTGTCCTTCAAAAGGCGTGCCTTCAGGCGATACCAGTGTGGGCCGGACTGAGATGGAGCCGCGCTCAAGGGCTTCAGCAGGCGAAATTCTTCGTAGCCGTCTGCGCCGTCACGCAGACCGTTGATGAGACGATAGAGGGCTTCGGTCGATTCTCGGTCCCGCGACAGGAGCGTTTCGAGACTTTGAATATCTGTTGCCTTGGTCGCGCCGGTCATTTGGCAGTAGGTCGCATTGGCATAGACCAGCCGCCCCTTAGGGTCTGTGATCAACGTGCCATCCGGGTTGGATGACAGAAATCGCCGCGCCATTCCGTCGGACTGGGATTGCGGCATGACCTCGATAAACCCGATGGCCGAAGACACAAGGAAGAAGATACCCAGCATCGCAAGGATACCGAGAATGCCCAGCACGACCTCGTTTTCCAGCGAATTCTTGAAATAGACAAAACCGACAGCAGCAGCGACAAGAACGAGAGCGAGAAGCAATATTCGCAAGAGGGTACCGGACCTGGCCCGTCTGTCCACCAAAGGAAAGTCATTGTCGCTGGCTTGGCTCACCTTGGTCATCGAGGCTCTAACCCTTGCAGTTTATCCGACCCCTACGCATTCGAAGACAAAACCTCGAACGGAATCGCTTTTGTCTGTCTCTTGTAGCAATTTGCGGAAATATCAAAAAGCTCCGTGTCGCCATAAACCTTTGCCAATACACAAAGAATACGGCTGATTCCGTGCGATATCGCACCCTGCGTGGCACCTTTGCCACGTGTGCAACGTTGTTACCGCCATGCCGCTTGGAATTTTAGCGGTCTTAGAAGGATAAAAACTTGTACTCGGCGCAAAAAAATCGTCTTTTCGCGTCAAACTTCTTGAAAAAACCAGATGCGGCAATCATTTGCCCGGCAAAAGACTGAGGGACTGGCTCGATGATGGACGAATTGATCGGCACGTATGGCAACAATCTGATCGTTGCAGTCGTGGGTGTCGGCGTGGCACTTCTGGCTCTGGCGATCATCCTGTGGCTTATTCGCAGACGCGGCGGTTCTTCGCCCTTCATTCGCGGTGGCAAAAATCGTCAGCCGCGCCTGCAGGTCCTGGATGCCACAGCGATCGATACGCGACGTCGCCTCGTGCTCGTCCGTCGCGACAATGTCGAGCATCTGGTGATGATTGGAGGTCCCACCGATATCGTTATCGAAAGCGGCATTGGTGCCATTCCTTTCATGAAAGATGTTCGCGAACCACAGAACGAAATGCTGGAATCGCCGCCACGGGAAAAGGCTATTGCGCCTGAGCGGACGCGACAACTAGGGCCGATACGCGAGCAGGAGGCGCGCGCGTCTTCGCCGGATATGCCCGTTTCTTCTGCGCCACAGCCTGTCGAAAGGCCAGCAGCCGCTACAGCCCCTTCGGCTCGACCATCCGCGCCCACAACCCAGCCTGCCCCAACTGTGGCAGCAAGACCGATACCTGCAGCCGCACCACGGCAAGCCGCATCCGTTGCGCCTCTTGCCGCCGTATCAGCACCGGCGCCGCCCGCACCGCGTCCTGTTGTTCCACCGGTGCCATCGCCTGCAGCTGACGTCGCGCCAGCGCCAAAGGCAGTTGCCAGAGAGCCCGTGGTCGCACCCTTCACGCCAGCGGTGGTGCCTGCTGTCACTGCGGCGTCCCTGGCCGTCGAACCCGTCGACAGACCCAATCCATTGGCAACGTCCGTTCAGGAGCGTCGGGTCGCACCGCCTGTCATTCCTGCGCCAGCGGTCAAGGCGGAGCCAGCTGTTCAGACACCCCTTATCGACCAGAACAATGCTGTCGATTTTCTCGACGCTGCTCGTGAACGGGTTCTGCCGACCTATCGTACCGAAACCCCCGTCACCGCCTCTGCAAGTCAGGCAAAGCCAGTGCCGCTTGCGCCGGATGAAAACGGTGCCGTCTTTGGTGACCAGTTGACCAGTGATTTCGAGAGCTTCCTGCAGGCAGAGATCGCAAAGAACAACGCGGCCGAGACACCTGACGTCAGCCTGGATCCAAAAACTGAACCGGCTTTTTCGGAGCGCGTGCAACCTGTGAACACAGACACTCCCGCGGATGAAAATGTCCAGAAGGAAATGGCCCGGATATTCGGTGAAATGTCCGTGACACGCGACAAGTGATCACAAGCGTCATCTGTCGCTTTCGATGGCGCTGAGTGCCGAAGCAAACCCGTCGAAATCTTCGACGGGTTTCGTTTTGCGGTCACCCGCTCCTCAGATTGCAACACCAGACAGAGTCTGATCAATCTCAATTTCCTCTACAAATGGTGTTCGTATGGCCTCTCCTGTTCCAAGTCCGAGTGCCCTGAAAGGCATGTTGATCATGGCGGTTTGCATGATCGTGCTGCCGGTCATGGATGCGATTGCGAAATACATGGCGATCAGCGAAGGCATGTCACCGGCTCAGGTGACGTTCTACCGGTTCTTCTTTCAACTGGTGTGCACCCTGCCCCTGTTGCTGCTCATGTCTCCGAAAGCCCTGCTCTCTGCCAAACGTCCATGGCTCAATCTGCTGCGTGGCGTCTTGCATGCCGCAGCCAGCCTGACGTTCTTCGCGGCGGTCAAATACATGCCACTGGCAGATGTGTTTGCCATCTATTTCGTCGAGCCGTTTCTGCTGACCATGATGTCGGCATTGTTTCTGGGCGAAAAAGTCGGCTGGATGCGCTGGAGCGCGATTGCCGTCGGCTTCATAGGCGCGATGATCGTGATACAGCCGAGCTTCGAAATCTTTGGCTGGACCGCGCTCCTGCCCGTGGCCTGCGCTTTTCTGTTTACTCTCTATCTTTTCCTCAACCGGGCGATGGGTGATGCGGACAGCCCGCTGGTCATGCAGACCATGGCAGGCATTGCTGGCACCGTGTTCATGGCAATCGCTCTGTTGATCGGGTTCTTGATGGGCGACGAAAACTTCCAGATGTCGTTGCCCGGCTGGGGTCATGGTCTGGTGCTCCTGATGTTGCTGGGTTCGATATCGGGATATATGCATCTCCTCGTGGTGAAGGCGTTCCGCCTGGCACCAATTTCGCTGCTGGCTCCCTTTCAATATTTCGAAATCATTTCCGCGACCGTTCTGGGCTACATTCTGTTTTCGGATTTTCCCACGGCGTCGAAATGGATCGGTATTCTCATCATCGTCGCGTCTGGCCTCTTCATCATCTGGCGGGAGCGCCGCAGCGCCCAACGGACCTCGATCGGCGTTGCGGAAGTTTGACGAATATAACCCGTTGCCCTTGTTCCCTTCGCCAAGGTCGGGCAAAAGTCTTTGCAAATTCGAGACGCACTTAAGGAGACGAAAATGGACGTTCGCGCCGCAGTCGCTGTTCAGGCAGGCAAGCCATTGGAAATCATGACGGTTCAGCTTGAAGGGCCGCGTTTCGGCGAGGTGCTGATCGAGGTCAAAGCAACGGGCATTTGCCATACGGATGATTTTACCCTGTCAGGTGCTGACCCCGAAGGACTGTTCCCAGCCATCCTCGGTCATGAGGGCGCTGGCATTGTCGTAGACGTCGGTCCGGGTGTGACGTCGCTGAAAAAGGGTGACCACGTCATTCCACTTTACACGCCGGAATGCCGTGAGTGTTATTCCTGCCTCAGCCGCAAAACCAACCTCTGCACTTCCATCCGCGCTACGCAGGGACAGGGTCTCATGCCCGACGGCACCTCGCGCTTTTCCATCGGCAAAGACAAGATCTTTCATTACATGGGCTGCTCGACCTTCGCCAATTTCACGGTGCTGCCAGAAATTGCCCTGGCCAAGGTCAATCCCGACGCGCCGTTCGACAAGATCTGCTACATCGGCTGCGGCGTGACGACAGGCATCGGCGCTGTCATCAATACGGCCAAGGTCGAAATCGGTTCGACGGCGATCGTCTTCGGTCTTGGAGGCATTGGTCTCAACGTACTGCAGGGTCTGCGCCTTGCCGGTGCCGATATGATTATCGGTGTCGACATTAACAACGACCGTAAGGCGTGGGGCGAAAAATTCGGAATGACACACTTCGTCAATCCGAAGGAAGTCGGTGACGACATCGTGCCTTATCTCGTCAACATGACCAAGCGCAACGGCGATACGATTGGCGGTGCGGATTACACCTTCGATTGCACCGGCAACACCAAAGTCATGCGCCAGGCACTGGAAAGCTCTCATCGCGGCTGGGGTAAATCTGTGGTTATCGGCGTCGCCGGTGCTGGTCAGGAAATCTCTACGCGCCCGTTCCAACTGGTCACGGGCCGCAACTGGATGGGCACCGCTTTCGGCGGCGCACGCGGTCGAACGGATGTTCCAAAGATCGTCGATTGGTACATGGAAGGCAAAATCCAGATCGACCCGATGATCACCCACACCATGCCGCTGGAAGACATCAACCACGGCTTTGAGATGATGCATTCTGGCGAGAGCATCCGCGGCGTGGTTGTTTATTGATTGATTGATCAATCAACGCTGTCCTTCGGCGGAAGCGCCGGAGGACAGCGATTGTGCGAAAAGGTCATCCCACGTTGACCGCCAAGGCGTGAGAGCAAAACAGCCTCAACGTCAACCTCGGGCTTGTCACGAGGATGAAGTAATCTGTGTGGTGCGCCTTAGCGATTGCCAAAACGAACCTATCCCAGCCGCTTCTCACCCGTCACAAACTTCGCCTTCAACAGGCACTCGTCATATTCCGCATCTGCCGTCGAATCGAACACGATGCCGCCACCGACATTGAAGGTGGCCTTGCCGTTCCCAAACAGGGTAATCGTTCGGATCGCCACGGAAAAACGCATGTCACCGTTGGGTGAGATCATCCCAATGGCTCCGCAATAGACGTTGCGTTGACCAATCTCCAGATCATGCAGAATCTCCATCGCCCGCATCTTGGGCGCACCTGTTATCGAGCCGCAGGGAAAGAGCGCAGATAAAATATCCTCGATGACGAGACCGGGCAAAAGCTTGGCCCGCACGTGACTGACCATCTGATGCACCGTGGGATATGTCTCGATCTCGAAGAGCTTCGGAACGTCGAGCGTGCCGACTTCCGTGATTCTGGAAATATCATTGCGCAAGAGATCAACGATCATACGGTTTTCGGCGAGCGTTTTTTCATCGTTGCGCATGTTTGAAATCAACACGGCATCTTGCGCTGGTGAGCCGCCGCGCCTGACCGTTCCCTTCATGGGATGCGTTTCGATCCAGCCATCCTTGACCGAGAAAAACAGTTCCGGGGAGCGAGACAGGATGACAGGGCCACCAAGACTGACGAGCGCACCGTATCTCACGGGTTGCCGTTCGATCAGCGACCAGAAAGCCGTTAGCGGATCGCCATGCCAGCGCGCATCGATCGGCATGGTGAGATTGGCCTGATAGCAATCGCCTTTCCGCAAATGCTCGTGTAGTTTTGAAAAATGAACGCGATAGTCCTCCCGTGTCCATCCCGGTCTGACATCGCTCAGGAAATCATCGGCGTCAACGAGTTCACCCGGGGCATATCTCTCGGCGTCACCAGACGGTGATGTGAAAACCCCGAAACACAGCAACGGCACATCGCGGTGTTTGCCAGCCAGTGGGGCCAGCTTTTTCTCAAACAGATATCCCGCCTCGTAAGACATGTAACCGGCGAGATATTTTCCCTCTAACCGCGCCGCCTGCATTCGTGCAAGAGCGGGAAAAAACTCATCTGTCTCATGCGCAACGATCATCTCTACCGGGTCGGTGAACATCGTCACCGAACCCGTCGTATCATCGCGAAAAAGCACATAAGGCGCGGTCAGCAAATCCGTTCGATCCCTCTAGATATCAGAGGCGATCGATATCGCCTTTCTCCCACATTTCAATGGTCTCGGCATAGAAATCTGCAAAGCGGCCTTCCTCGATGGATTTGCGGATGCCCTGCATCAGTTCCTGATAATAGGCCAGATTGTGCCATGACAGGAGCATGCCGCCCAGCGCCTCGTTGGACCGTGCCAGATGATGCAGGTAGGCGCGGGAGTAATCGCGCGATGCCGGGCAATTTGACTGGTCGTCCAGCGGCCGCATATCTTCAGCGTGGCGGGCATTGCGGATGTTGACGCGGCCACGTCGTGTGAAGGCCAGACCATGGCGGCCGGACCGTGTCGGCATGACGCAGTCGAACATATCGATACCACGTGCCACGGATTTCAAGATATCGTCCGGTGTGCCCACGCCCATCAGGTAGCGCGGCTTCTCGGTAGGTAGAGCAGGCAATGTAATGTCGAGCATGCTCAGCATCACGTCCTGTGGTTCACCGACGGCAAGACCACCCACGGCATAGCCTTTGAGATCGAGCTGCTTCAAGCCTTCGGCTGAGCGAATGCGCAAATCCGGCTGATCGCCGCCCTGCACGATACCGAACATCGCCTTGCCCTTCTGCTCGCCAAAGGCGACGCGGCAGCGCTCTGCCCAGCGCAGCGACATTTCCATGGCGCGCTCGATTTCCTTGCGCTCGGCAGGCAGCGCGATGCATTCGTCCAACTGCATCTGGATGTCCGAATCCAGCATGCCCTGAATTTCAATGGAGCGTTCGGGCGACATGTGGTGCAGCGATCCATCCACGTGGCTTTTGAAGGTCACGCCCTTTTCATCCAGCTTGCGCAGGCCGGAGAGAGACATGACCTGGAAACCGCCGCTATCGGTCAGGATCGGGTGCGGCCAGCGGATCAGCTCATGCAGACCGCCGAGGCGTTGAACCCGCTCCGGGCCGGGGCGCAGCATCAGGTGATAGGTGTTGCCCAAAATGACATCGGCGCCGAGTTCCCGCACCTGATCCAGATACATGGCCTTGACGGTGCCGACCGTGCCCACCGGCATAAAGGCTGGCGTGCGGATGGCACCGCGTGGCATCGCCACTTCGCCGAGGCGCGCGCCGCCATCAGTTTTTTTGAGGGTGAAGGTAAAGTTCTCTTGCATCAGTTTTTCCGGAAAAGAAGGCTCGAATCGCCATAGGAATAGAAACGGTAACCGGTCGCAATCGCATGGGCGTAAGCCTCACGCATCGTGTCCAGTCCGCAGAATGCCGACACCAGCATGAACAGCGTGGATTTCGGCAAGTGAAAATTGGTCATCAGAATATCGACAGCCTTGAAGCGATATCCCGGCGTGATGAAGATGCCGGTTGGGCCTGACCAGGGCATGATCTGACCATCGTCAGCAGCTGCACTCTCGATCAGCCGCAGCGACGTGGTGCCAACGCAGACGATGCGCCCGCCCCTCGCCTTGACGGCGTTCAGTCTGGCAGCGGTTTCTTCGGTGACATGGCCAATTTCGAGGTGCATCTTGTGCTCCTCCGTATTGTCAGCCTTGACGGGAAGAAACGTGCCGGCGCCCACATGCAACGTCACAAAGTGTCGCTCGATACCCGCTGCATCCAGTGCATCGAAGAGAGCGGGCGTGAAGTGCAGGCCTGCAGTGGGTGCCGCGACGGCACCTTTTTCGCGGGCATAGATGGTCTGGTAATCCGTCTGGTCCTGCGCGTCTTCAGGACGCTTGGCAGCGATGTAAGGTGGCAAGGGGATGTGACCGACGGAGGCGATGGCCTCATCGAGCACAGGGCCGGAGACGTCGAACAGCAGGGTAATCTCGCCCTCATCACCCTTTTCTTCGACGGTCGCTTCCAGAAAGGCGAGGCCACAGGCATTGTCGCGCTCGTAGCCGAAACGGATGCGGTCACCCTGCTTGATGCGCTTGCCGGGGCGCGCAAAGGCCTTCCAGCGGCTGGCATCGGCACGCATATGCAGCGTGGCGGAAACGGCAGTTTCCGGTGCGCCCTCGCGAAGACGCACGCCTTCAAGCTGGGCTGGAATGACGCGTGTGTCGTTGAAAACAAGCGCGTCGCCGGGTTTCAGGAAGCTGGGTAGATCGAAAACCTGATGATCGGTCATGCGGCCTGCATTCGGATCGACCACAAGCAGGCGCGCACTGTCGCGCGGAGTGGCCGGGCGAAGCGCGATATTGTCGTCAGGAAGATCGAAGTCGAACAGGTCTACACGCATGATGATGCTCTTGAATATCAAAACCCGCCCCGCAGGTACCTGCGAGGCGGGCTGGATGTCTATATCCTACGCTCAGGCTGCAGAAGCAAGGCGAATGGAGATGATGGAATCGGGGTCTTTCACGGGTTCGCCGCGCTTGACCTTGTCGATGGCTTCCATGCCTTCGATCACCTGGCCCCAGACCGTGTACTGCTTGTTCAGCCATGGGCTGTCGGTAAAGCAGATGAAGAACTGCGAGTTGGCGGAGTTCGGGCTCTGCGAACGCGCCATGGAGCAGGTGCCACGGACGTGCGAAATGGCAGAGAATTCGGCCTGCAGGTCAGGCTTTTCAGAACCACCCATGCCAGCGCGGCTTGGGTTGAAGCTTTCCGAACCCTTCTTGCCGAACTTCACGTCGCCTGTCTGCGCCATGAAATCGGAAATGACGCGGTGGAATACGACGCCGTCATAAGCCTGCTCGGAAACCAGTTCCTTGATGCGCGCAACGTGGCCAGGGGCCACTTCCGGCATAAGCTGGATGACGACCTTGCCGGTCGTCGTTTCCATGATGAGGGTGTTTTCCGGATCTTTGATCTCGGCCATGGTGTCTCTCCTTCTACGTGGGCATCCGCCCGGTTTTATTTCTTGCCGACGGTAACCTTGACCATGCGGTCGGGATCGGAAACTTCGCCGTTGCCGCCCTGACCCTTCTTGATCTTGTCGACGAATTCCATGCCGGACACGACCTTGCCGACGACGGTATATTGTCCGTTCAGGAAAGACCCCTGATCGAACATGATGAAGAACTGCGAGTTTGCGGAGTTGGGGCTCTGAGAACGGGCCATGCCAACGGTGCCGCGCTCGAATGGTGTTTTCGAGAATTCAGCTGGAAGGTCCGGCAGATCGGAACCACCGGTGCCTGCGCGCTGGGCATTGAACGACTTGCTCATATTGCCGTATTGCACGTCGCCGGTCTGTGCCATGAAGCCGGGAATGACGCGGTGAAACGCGACATTGTCATAGGCGCCTTTCTCAGCCAGCGCCTTGATCTGCGCCACATGCTTTGGTGCGGCCTCCGGCATGAGCTGGATGACGACAGGGCCGTCTTTCAGCTGAATGGTCAGGAACTCGGCAGCAGAAGCGATGGTGCTGGCGGCGATGGCGCTGACGAACAGTGCGCCTGCGAAGGCAAATCGAAGCAGTTTCATTGGATTAGGCTCCAGAATTATCACTGAGACGGGGGCTCAGCTTGCTGTTGAGGGCTTGCAACACGGCTTTCGGCACAAAAGCCTCCACATTACCGCCCATTGCTGCGATCTGACGAACCAATGTGGCAGTAATGGGCCGCGACGCCGTTCCGGCAGGTAGAAAGACGGTCTGGATATCAGGTGCCATCTGCCTGTTCATGCCCGCCATCTGCATTTCATAATCCAGATCGGTGCCGTCCCGCAGCCCGCGAACGAGGAGCGTGGCGCCATGCTCGCGCGCAGCATCCACCACCAGGTTGGCGAAGGACACGACAAGCAGGCGCTCCATGGCGTTCGGCAGAGCGTCAGCCAGAGACAGACGAATGAGGTCTGCCCTCTCTTCGAAACTGAACATCGGCGCCTTGCCGGGATGAATACCGATGGCAACGATCACCTGCGACGCAACATGGAGCGACTGGATCAACACGTCCAGATGTCCGTTGGTCATCGGATCGAACGATCCGGGGTAAAAGGCAATCGTCATATCGCTCCCGATACTGAACGTTGGTTGTGCCGCCTTTTGTCATGGAAGGCAGGTCTTCGCAAGTCCGAAGGGCGTGCTCGAAAGTCGAAAGCGGCGGGTGAACATCACATGAATACCCTGTTCAGCGCGGCTTCAAGGCACATCGTTATAAAGGTCTCATCGAATGGCAAACGGGCAAGTCGCTCAATCGGAGATGAAAATGCTGGTGTTCATGATGGTCCTGACAATCGCGACATCCTTCGTCGTTGAATATGTCTTCATGGATTGACGTGAACTGCCGATTTTCTGAACACCAGATGAACGAAGCATTCAACAACGCTTCACAGGCGAAATGCTAATCGATTTTTAACAATAACGCGGAACTGGATCAGAGATCACGCGTTCAGATCGCAGTTAAAGGAACGAACACATGTTTACAAAAGTAAATCAGTCTACTTCTTCCAAAATCGGCGTGATCAGCACGGCATGGACAATGTTGGTTATCGCGATGGTAGCAACGACGTTCAGCCTTTACGGTCAGAAGCCGCAGGACAACGGTCCTGAATTCCCACAGCTTACGTCCCGCTCCCAGTATACAAACTACTACTGATACGGCGGGGTGGGTCAGCCACCAACTCTGGAGTTGAATGCCATGGTTACTGTACTAACCTTGCTGGCGGCCCTCATCAGTATCATGTTCGTCGCATCCTTTATTTCCGTGGTAACGGAATCTCGGAAAGAAGACGAGGATTTCAGGATCCTTTTGGAACGTTCCAAGTCTTTCTAAGGTCCAGAAGACAGCTAAATCTGCAAATGCCGATCCGATACCAAAGCCGCCCAGCATAGAGGCGGCTTTTTTGCGGCCACCGATCCGTGACGGATCGCTCGCCTTTCCCAATCTTCATCACGCCTGTCACGCACAGGTTGCCCCGAGAGCGCCATTGGGGGCAATATGTCACGTCATCGTTTGGCAATGCGTGCTTTTCAGCGGAATTGAGCCTTCAATTTCAAAGCGGATTGATTTAAGGAAGCCGCACAGACCCGGCGTAACGGGCGAATATTGTGAGGTTTGCATAACGATGCTCGATTCTCTGAGAAGCGCTTCTCGTACCTTGGCGGCAAAAATTCTTCTTTTGCTCCTCGTTCTGTCCTTCGGGGTGTGGGGCATTTCCGCATCTCTGGTTACGAGCAACTCACATTCCGTGATGACGGTCGGCGATCAGACCGTATCCCCCAATGAGTACCGTTTCGCCTACCAGCGCCAGATGGCCGATGTCGGTCGCCAGTTCGGGACACGGTTGACGACAGAGCAAGCCAAGGCGTTCGGCCTCGACCGTCAGGTCTTCAGTCAGCTCGCCGCCGGTGCCGCTCTCGACGAACTGGCATCGAAGATGAATCTCGGTCTCTCAGAAGACCGTTTGGCGACACTGATCTCGGAAGACCCGTCCTTCAAGTCCCCGACTGGCCAGTTCGACCGTAACCTGTTCAGCCAGCGTCTACGCGGTGCTGGGTTCAATGAAGACGATTACGTCAAGGAGCGCAGCAAGGTTGCCGTGCGTGGTCAGATCGTGGATGCCGTGTCCGATGGCTTCAAGCCACCGCAGGTCCTCGTCGATGCGCTGAAGCAGTACCGCGACGAACAGCGCTCCATCGACTACATTCTCCTGTCCAACGCCAATATCGATCCGGTCAAAGCGCCTGCTGACGATGTGTTGGCCGCATGGTTTGAAAAGAACAAGGACAAGTATCGTGCGCCGGAATATCGCAAGTTCAGCTACGTCAAGCTGGAGCCTTCCGATATCGCCGATCAGGGTGCGATTACAGACCAGCAGATTTCCGATTATTATGAAAGCAACAAAGACAACTTCCGCACGGCAGGACGTCGCACCATCGAACAACTGACGTTCTCCGACAAGGAAATGGCCGAAGCCGCCGCTGCCCAAATCCGCGCCGGTACCACGACTTACGATCAAGTCGTCAAGGACCAGGGCAAACAGCCTGCCGATGTGACACTTGGCGAATTCACCAAGGACACGGTTCCAGACCAGTCCGTCGCAGAAGCAGCCTTCGCCATCCAGAAGGATGGTGGCGTCTCGCCTGTTGTCGATGGCTCCTTTGGCCCGGTCATCCTGCGCGTAACCGGCATCAAGAACGAAAGCATGAAGACACTGGACGAGGCGAAGGAAGAGATTCGCACGAACCTCGCCACAACCAAGGCGGCCGAAGAAATGAACGCCGTGCACGACCGTTACGAAGATTTGCGTGGCGGTGGCTCGGCTCTGGCTGATGCCGCAACGCAGCTGAACCTGAAGACTGTCACCGTGAACGCTGTCGACGCCAATGGCGAAGATGATAAGGGCAACCCCGTCGAAGGCTTACCGACATCTGAACTCGTCGCCGAGGTCTTCAAGGCCGAACAGGGCGTCGATGCGCCTGCCGTCAACATCGGTCGCGAAGGCTATGTCTGGTTCGACCTTCAGCAGATCATCGCACCTCGCGACAGAGCGCTGAACGAGGTCAAGGAACAGGTCGTTGCCGACTGGACAGCCGAGCAGCAACGCACGGCGCTTGCCGCCAAGGCAGACGAGTTGAAGGCACGCGCCGAAAAAGGCGAAACGCTTGCGACCATTGCTGGCGAGATGGGTCTTGCCGTGGAAACCAAGATGGGTCTTCGCCGCACCAGCGAAGATGCTCTTCTCGGTCAGCAGGCCGTTGCAGCCGTCTTTGCCGGACCAAATGGCCTCGTCGGCACAGCGCCCGATACGGATGGTTCCAGCCGTGTCCTGTTCAAGGTCACGGATCTCAACACCACCACGCCATCTGACGCACTCGATAACAACGACCAGCAGATCACAGCCATGGCAACCGCCGCGGGCGACGATATGCTCGACCAGATGGTCAGCCGTCTTCAGAGCGATTACGGTGTGACCATCAACCAGGCTGCAGCCGATCAGGCCCTGACCGCCTACTGAGTCGCAATTGGGGACATGAAGACATGGCCGACTTGAAGCCGCTGATTGCCAAGGTTGCCAACGGTGAAAGCCTGAGCCGGGAGCAGTCCCGGCAGGCCTTCGACATTCTGATGTCCGGCGAAGCCACACCATCGCAGATCGGTGCGTTCCTCATGGCCTTGCGGGTTCGGGGCGAAACGGTGGACGAAATCTCCGGTGCCGTCTCGTCCATGCGCTCCCGCATGATACCCGTCACCGCACCTGCCGATGCCATGGATATCGTCGGTACGGGTGGAGATGGCTTGGGGACCTACAATATCTCCACCCTCGCCTCGATCATCGTCGCCGGAACTGGCGTACCGGTTGCCAAGCATGGCAACCGGGCCTTGAGCTCCAAGTCCGGCACGGCGGATGCGCTGTCCGTGCTGGGTGTCAAGCTCGATATCGAGCCGGAGCTGATCAGCCGCTGCGTCCACGAGGCCGGTCTTGGTTTCATGTTCGCACAGCGTCACCATTCCTCGATGCGCCATGTCAACCCGAGCCGGGTCGAACTCGGAACACGCACGATCTTCAACCTGCTTGGCCCTCTCTCCAATCCGGCAGGCGCCAAAAAGCAGTTGCTTGGCGTCTTTGCCCCGCATTGGCTGGTGCCTCTGGCGGAAGTACTGCGCGACCTCGGTTCGGAAAGCGTCTGGGTCGTGCATGGTGACGGTCTGGACGAAATCACGACCACCGGCACCACCCATGTGGCGGCGCTGGAGAATGGCAAGATACGCACTTTCGAGCTGACACCGAAAGATTTTGGCGTCGATTCTGCCCGCATCGATGATCTCAAGGGTGGTGATGGCGTTGCCAATGCAGCCGCATTGCGTGAGGTTCTCGGTGGCGCCCAAAACCCTTACCGCGATGTCTCGCTGTGCAATGCAGCCGCCTCCCTCGTGGTGGCAGGCAAGGCCGAAACGCTGGCTGATGGGATGAAGATTGCAAGTGCTGCGCTGGATGACGGCAGAGCAACAGCGGCACTCGACAGGTTGATTGCGGTTTCGAACGAAGAGCAGGCAAAGCCATGAGCGACATTCTGAAAAAAATAGAAGCCTACAAGCGGGACGAAATCGCCGCTGCGAAGGCGGCTGTATCCCTTGCAGACCTCAAGGCGATGGCCGCTGACCAGACCGCACCGCGCGGTTTCCACAATGCGCTGAAGCGCAAGCAGACTGATGGCACCTTCGGCCTCATCGCCGAGATCAAGAAGGCCAGCCCCTCCAAAGGTCTCATCCGTCCCGATTTCGATCCGCCTGCCCTGGCAAAAGCCTACGAGGCCGGCGGTGCCGCCTGCCTTTCGGTACTGACGGATACGCCGAGCTTTCAGGGCGCGCCGGAATTTCTCACATCTGCCCGCAATGCCTGCACCCTGCCAGCGCTGCGCAAGGATTTCATGTTCGAAACCTATCAGGTCCATGAAGCGCGCGCCTGGGGTGCCGACTGCATTCTCATCATCATGGCATCGCTTTCCGACGACGAAGCCAAGCGGCTGGAAGACGAAGCCTTCTTGCTTGGCATGGATGTTCTCGTCGAAGTCCACGACGAGGAAGAGACCGAACGCGCACTGAAACTCACCTCACCGCTGCTTGGCGTCAACAATCGCAATCTGCGCACCTTCGAGGTCAGCCTCGATGTCAGCGAACGTCTGGCAGCAATGGTGCCGGCGGATAAATTGCTGGTGGGCGAAAGCGGCATCTTCACCTATGAGGATTGCACGCGCCTGAAAGCTTCGGGTATCACCACCTTCCTCGTCGGGGAAAGCCTGATGCGCAAGCAGGACGTAACCGCCGCCACCCATATTTTGCTCAACGGCGAAAACGCAGCGGCTGCCGAATGAGCAGCGATCCGCGTTTGACCCATATCGGTGCTTCCGGCGAAGCCCATATGGTCGATGTCGGCGACAAAGCCGAGACCACGCGCGTTGCGGTCGCCGAAGGTTTCGTGACAATGAAGCCGGAAACGCTGGCGCTGATTCGCGAAGGCAATGCCAAGAAGGGTGACGTGATCGGAACAGCTCGTCTCGCCGGCATCATGGCCGCCAAGCAGACCGCCAATCTCATACCGCTCTGCCATCCCCTGATGCTGACGAAGGTCGCGGTCGACATTACTGAAGATGACGCCCTGCCCGGCCTTCGCGTACAGGCCACCGTCAAGCTATCCGGCAAGACCGGCGTCGAGATGGAAGCCCTGACCGCGGTGTCCATCGCCTGCCTGACCATCTACGATATGGCAAAGGCTGCTGATAAGGGCATGGAAATCGGCTCGATCCGCCTGCTGGAAAAGACCGGCGGGAAATCCGGTCACTTCAAGGCTTGAGGCCGAACCGAGTTCACGTCATTCCGCGATCATCGTCGCATTGCCATCAAAAGGAAGAGGAAACCTCATGAAGCCTCTCTTGCCCGTTGCGGAAGCGCAGGCGCGGTTGCTGGCTGCGGCAAATCCCGTCACATCGGTCGAGACCGTGCGGCTGGAGGATGCAGACCAGCGTGTGCTGGCGCAGGACCTACACGCCCGCCTCACCCAGCCACCCTTCCACGCCTCCGCCATGGATGGTTACGCGTTGCGCGCAGCCGACGCTTATCAGATCGGCTCGATCCTCAAAGTCATTGGCGAATCTGCTGCGGGCCATGCGTTCGAAGGTCATGTTGATGAAGGCGAGGCTGTGCGCATCTTCACCGGCGCGCCTCTGCCTGACGGTGCGGACGCCGTTCTCATCCAGGAAGATGCGGAACTGCTGGAAGCCGGCAAAATCCGCACGACATTCGCAGTCAATGAAGGGCGACACGTTCGCCCGCGCGGACAGGATTTCCAGGAGGGTGACGTGGGTCTCAAGGCCGGAACGGAACTGTCCTTCACCGACATCACGCTCGCCGCCGCCATGAACCACGCGCAGCTTTCCGTTTACCGCAAACCGCTGATCGCCATTCTGGCGACTGGCGACGAACTGATCCCGCCCGGCGATGTGCCCAACCCCGCGCAAATCATCGCCTCCAACACCTTCGGCGTGGCCACACTCGCGCGCAGAGCCGGTGCCGATATCCTCGATCTCGGTATCGTGGCCGATAACGAAGCCCTTATCCGCGCGTCCATCGACAAAGCGATAGCCGCCAAAGCGGATGTCCTCGTCACACTCGGCGGCGCCTCTGTCGGTGATCATGATCTGATGCAAGCGGCACTGAAGGCCCAGGGCATGACGCTCGATTTCTGGCGGATCGCCATGCGTCCGGGCAAACCGTTGATGGTCGGCTCCATCGGCCAGATGCAGGTCCTTGGCCTGCCCGGCAACCCCGTTGCCAGCCTCGTCTGCAGCCTGCTGTTTCTGGAACCCCTCATCCAAAAACTTAGCCATCGCCCGATCACTTCCCGCGAAACCAAAGCCAAGACTGCCACCACGCTCAAAGCCAACGACCAGAGGCAGGACTATCTCCGTGCCCGCATCATCGCCCATGAGAACGGCCAGCCGGTCGTCGAAGCCTTCATCAAGCAGGACTCCTCGATGATGAAGATCATGGCGCAATCGGACTGCCTGATTGTGCGGGCTCCGTTTGCCCAGGAGTTGGAGGCTGGTGGCGAGTGTTTGGTGGTGCGGTTGCGATGAACATACTGCCGCAGTCTACATCCTAGACCACGGCAGTGCAGAACTTTAGGCTACGGCCTTGAACGCCATCTCCTTGCCATGCAAGAAGCATGTTTTGGTAAAAAGCCCCAGATCGATTTGGTTTGGTAGCCGGGTGTCTTCAATGTCCGGAAGCCGTTTTGCATCTGGGTCGAACCCCCGATCGACTTGCGAGATGAATACAAAAATCACACCGGACTTTTTTGCGAAGTCGGAAAGCGCAGAAACCTGCTCAGATAGCGGTGGTTTACTGCGCTGATGGTCGAGTATTTGCAAAAAATCTATGACAACGAGTGTCCCGCTATCCGCCATCGACAGATGTTGGATAATGTAGTCAGCGCAAATCGCATCAGACGTTATGATTTTCAGCGTGTCGTTTATTTCGCTACGGGCCTGATTGATGTCGCGAATGTGCCTCAGCGCCTGTTGCTGGGTAAACTCCAGCGTAAACAGGACGGCTTGTCTTCGGGCTGACATAGCATCGACCAATAGGCGTAAAGCCAGTCTGGTCTTGCCTTGCCCCGGACGCCCCGCGACCAGAAGCAGATCACCTGCATTCAGCCGGGGCAATATGGTGTCCGGCTCCTGATGCGATAAGGATCGAGCCGATAACAGGCTCCAACTCGCAAAGCCTTCCTCACAGGCCACCAAATCCAAAGCTTGATGGAGCGGCACATCCCTATTTCGGGCTAAGAGCTTGGCGCGACGTTTCAATTGAAAAATAGGTGCAGACAATGTCATCGATTGACCTCCTCTACGAGCCGTAAACGCAAGCCCTCCTTATGCGCTGCTCGAACAGGTGGTTCGATGATGTGAAGTCACCCCGTACGGACGGTACTTCCCCGAAAGGAGGGAGGAGGCGCGGGTCAAGCCTTGACTGATGCTAGCGATCGCTGTGATTCGGATCAAGCGTGTATGTGGGGCGTGACGACAACGTCGCGGTTATCATCTACGCAGCTTCGCCAGCGTCTCGCTCGATAAACTACTTCGCTATCTCATTTTCAGTAAACAGTAAGCAGAACCTATTGGCCCCGTCATAGAACAAAGCTGGCGTACAAAAACCATCCGTTTCCTTGCCACACATCGCTACTGCTTTAAGAAAAGAATTGACGTTGGCCGGTTTTTCAAATTTCACCAATGCCACGTGAGCGTGGTTTTCCGAGATAAGAACAGCACTTTCCACTCCTGCCTCAAACCGGTCATACAGTGACTTATTGGCCATAATTTTCGAGTGTTCGTCACCATCACGACGTAAAGCGTATGACAGCATAGTCTCATATTCTGATGACGAGCTTTTTGCCTTTTCTTTCTCTATTCTCATCTGCAGCTCCTCTCGACTGCAGTGGAGCTTCATCGTTTCAGCCGGCAATTGCTCCACGGAAATCATATCCATTTGGGGCGCGGCGTCTGCATAGTTCAAAACGAATGTTGCAATAACCGAAGCCGCAACCACCGAGGATAACACTGCAATGATATTTTTCATTTTAGACATGGCAGATTGTAAAAAACCCAGCTAGTAGCATTAAGTCGACTAAACAACTTATATATGTAAGGTTCAAACAAAAAAAGCCGCATCGCTGCGGCTCTTTCCATTCGACAACTATGTCTAAACCAACCGGCTTCGCTCCACCGCCGCTTCGATAAAGCTCGCAAACAGCGGATGCGGATCCAGCGGGCGGCTCTTGAGTTCGGGGTGGTATTGCACGCCGATAAACCATGGGTGATCGGGGTATTCCACCGTCTCAGGCAGGATACCATCCGGGGACATGCCGGAGAAGACGAGGCCGCATGTTTCGAGGCGGTCCTTGTAATCAACGTTCACTTCATAGCGGTGGCGGTGGCGCTCGGAGATATCCGTCGAGCCATAGATTTCGGCAATCTTGGTGTCTTTCTTGAGCGATGCCTTGTAGGCACCCAAACGCATCGTGCCGCCGAGATCGCCAGCCGCGTTGCGCTTTTCAAGCTCATTGCCCTTCACCCATTCGGTCATCAGGCCAACGACCGGCTCGGGCGTCGTGCCGAATTCGGTGGAAGATGCCGTTTCAATGCCAGCCAGATTGCGGGCCGCTTCCACCACCGCCATCTGCATGCCGAAGCAGATGCCGAAATACGGCACCTGACGCTCACGGGCATATTGGGCAGCACGAATCTTGCCTTCGGAACCACGCTCACCGAAACCGCCGGGAACGAGGATCGCATCGACCTTTTCGAGATAGGGTGCGGGGTCTTCCTTCTCAAAGACTTCCGACTCGATCCATTCCAGCTTGACCTTGACGCGGTTGGCAAAGCCACCGTGATGCAGGGCTTCGATCAGCGACTTATACGCATCCTTCAGGCCGGTATATTTGCCGACAATGGCAATGGTCACTTCACCTTCCGGCGTGTGGATGCGGTTACAAACCTCTTCCCACTGCTCAAGGCGTGGCTTTGGCGCAGGCTCGATGCCAAAGGCGGCCAGAACCTCGTTGTCGAGGCCTTCCTTGTGGTAGGCAATCGGCACGTCATAGATATTGGCCACATCCAGCGCCTGGATGACGGCGGATGGACGCACGTTGCAGAACAGCGAAAGCTTGCGGCGTTCGGCCTCGGGGATTTCCCGGTCGGCACGCACCAGCAGAATATCCGGGTGGATACCCAACGCCTGTAATTCCTTGACGGAATGCTGCGTCGGCTTTGTCTTCAACTCACCAGCTGCAGGAATGTACGGCATCAGCGTCAAATGCACGAAAATGGCCGTGCCGCGTGGCAGGTCGTTCTTGGCCTGACGGATCGCTTCCATGAACGGCATGGCTTCGATGTCGCCCACCGTGCCACCGATTTCGCAGATGACGAAATCATATTCCTCATTGCCTTCGGTCACGAAATTCTTGATTTCATTGGTGACGTGCGGAATGACCTGCACCGTCGCGCCGAGATAATCGCCGCGGCGTTCCTTATCGATGATGTTTTTGTAGATACGACCCGTGGTGATGTTGTCGGTCTTGGTAGCCGAGCGCCCCGTGAAGCGCTCATAGTGACCGAGATCGAGGTCCGTCTCCGCGCCATCATCGGTCACAAACACCTCACCGTGCTGGGTGGGGCTCATGGTGCCGGGATCGACATTGAGATAGGGGTCAAGTTTGCGAAGCCGCACCCGGTAACCACGGGATTGCAACAACGCTCCGAGTGCTGCGGCCGCAATGCCCTTACCAAGTGAGGAGACCACGCCGCCTGTGATGAATACATATCGCGCCATGGGATTTACCGCTTACCTATAAAAGAGTGATTCCGCCAGCCCAAATTTCAGAACGCCCATATTCATCTGTTGATGAAAGGCGAAGCTTGGCCGGAATGTGAACAAAAGAAAACCGGCAGGCTTTTGGCCTGCCGGAGTGATATGCTTGAACCGGTTTTACTGGCCGGTCGGAACTGCGTTGTTGGCAGGGGCCGGTGTCGCAGGTGCCGGTGTGGTCGTCGCAGGTGCAGGCGTCGTGCCTGTCGCAGGAGCCGCAGCACCATTTGTGGACGGAACGCCGTTCTGTGCCGGAGCGGCAGGCGTCGAAGACGAAGGCCCAAGCGTATCCAGAATGCCGTTACCCTGCCCTTGCGTGGCTGGAATGCGATCCAGAATATCTGTCGGGCGCGATTCGTAACGGGTCAGAAGACCAAGGCCGAGAGACGTCAGGAAGAACAGCGCCGCGAGGATCGCCGTGGTGCGCGTGAGCGCGTTGGCCGTACCTCGCGCGGACATGAAGCCCGAGCCACCGCCGATACCAAGGCCACCGCCTTCGGAGCGCTGGATCAGAACCACGCCGACAAGCGCCAGCACGATCATGAGATGAATAACAATCAGTACGTTCTGCATGACAATCCATTCCATGCCCCGTTGGGAGCACAATGAAGAAGTTTGCGGCTCTTTACATGAGGCGAAAGCGTATTCCAAGCCCCTTGCAAGACGAAAGACACCATCAAGCCGTCAATTGCTCATAAGCCGTATAGATGGACAGGAAATCGGTGGCTTTCAAGCTGGCTCCGCCAATCAGGGCACCGTCCACATTCTCGACGCCCATCAGCTCCAGCGCATTGGTGGGCTTGACCGAACCGCCATAGAGAATGCGCATGCCTTTGCCTTCTGCGCCAAAGCGCTTGACCAGTTCGTCACGCATGAAGGCATGTGCATCGCGCACATCCTGCGTGGTCGGCGTCACGCCGGTTCCGATGGCCCAGACAGGCTCATAGGCAATCACGGTGTCTTCCGCTGTCGCTTCGTCCGGCAGGGAACCGGCCAGCTGGCGTTTGAGCACATCCAGCGTCTGGCCAGCCTTGCGCTCATCCGCCGTCTCGCCGATGCAGACGATGGCAACCAGTTTGGCTGCATGGGCAGCCATTGCCTTGGCGCGCACAAGATGGTCGGTCTCGGCATGGTCGGTGCGGCGCTCTGAATGGCCAACGATGACGTGGGTGCCGAAGCAATCGGCTATCATTTCAGCGGAAATGTCACCCGTATGCGCGCCCAACTCATTCTGGTGGCAGTCCTGCGCGCCAATCAGCAGCGGGCTATCGTCGCACAGGGCAGTGGCTACATACAGCAATGTCGAGGGCGGGCAGATCAGCACGTCTACTTTTTCGGAGAGAGATCCTTTGACACCTTCCGCCATCGCCTTGATCTGATCAAGCGATTCGCGTGTACCGTTCATCTTCCAGTTTCCAGCGACGAGCGGGCGAACATCAGGGGTCATATGCGATCATTCCTCTTTAGTTTTGGCGGCGCTCGCGTGAACAGGAGCGCCGAAACGTCCGTGATACCTTCGTCTTAAAACGTACAGACGAGATTTGGTATCAAAAATAACAATTTTCTTGCAAAACCTCGCCCAAAGACGTCGTTTTTTGCCCGTTTTTGGTGTTGGAGCGATATTTCCTGCTTAATGCGTCAGCAGAAAGTTCAAAACGGCGCGCCAGTCGGTCATCCGCACCGGCGTTCCATGTGTTCCACTCTTGTACAGCGTGAACCGCGTCGGCTGCCCAGCTTTCAGCAGAGAGCGGAACATTGTGGCTTGCTGGTCTGCCGAATAGACCTTGTCCTCACTCCCATGCGTGAACCAGACCGGCTTCTTCGCCTTGGCAAAAGCACTCTTGGGAAAATCAGGATCGACCGCGCCGCCAAGAATGGCCATGCCCTTCAGGTCGGAAACTGCTTGGCTGTCGCGGCTGATACCGTAGCAGATGAAGCTGCCCATCGAGGCGCAGGCAAGAATGACGGGGCGTCCGCCGGATTTGTTTTTGGCATCGGCAATCAGCCCCGCGATGTCGGCAACGCCCTTCTCGTCGAAGCTTTTGACGCTCGGCGCGTAATATGTGCCGCCATTGGTCACAGCGAGGTTTTTGAGCCGGTTGAAGTTTCCGCCGAACGTATAGTCGTTCATGCCCAGCCTGCGGTCGCCGCCGCGACCATGAATGAAGATTACCGTGAAGGCCTGGCCGGAAGCGGCACCCACGCGCCCGACATCCAGCGCCCTGCCCTGCAGCGAGATCGTTTCAAGTTCCTGAAATTTCTTCGGCGCGAGATCGATATATTGGCGTTTCACCCGCCGCTCCGGCGTCTCGTCCCGCCCGTTGATGTCGCGCATCTCCTGATAATCGATGACCTGCGATGCGCCGTTATCGCCTGTCGAAAGCACTGTCTGGCTGGAAAACAGATCATCCTTGAAGGGTTTCAGCGGCCCTCCGGTGCCCTGTGCCGAGGCTGGCACGATCGCAACAGACAGGCAAAAAAGAGTACAAAAGGTGAAAATAGCTGTGGACATGCCTTGAGGAACCTATTCAATTCAGCCAGAACACTTGCCATCCGAGCAAGCGCGGCGCAATCCTTGGAAGACGCGAAAACCGATCATCCGTGCTTGAGCAGCAAATATGCGGTGCCATCCGTGGCACATCATAAGCCTGCTCGCATGGCCAAATTCTGATTGAACTGGGCACAATGGACGATAGCAACGATCTCTTTTCAAGCCAAACCGCATCAAAGCCAGAGCCGGAAGTCACTGCGGCCAAAGCTGCGCCGGTGGTAAAGGCTGTTGCCAGCACGCCGAAACAGGCGGCTGTGACGACCTCGTCGGAGCAGGAATATGGTGCTTCGTCCATCCGTGTGCTGGAGGGGCTTGAGCCCGTGCGCATGCGTCCCGGCATGTATATTGGCGGGACCGATGAAAAAGCGCTGCACCATCTGTTTGCCGAAGTCATCGACAACTCCATGGACGAGGCCGTTGCCGGTCATGCCAATTTCATCGAAGTCCACCTGGATACGGAAGGTTTCCTGACAGTCAGCGACAATGGTCGTGGCATTCCAGTTGAAAACCATCCGCAGGTGCCGGGCAAATCCACGCTCGAAGTCATCATGACCAAGCTGCATGCGGGCGGCAAATTCGATGGCAAGGCTTACGAAACATCGGGCGGCCTTCACGGCGTCGGCGTATCCGTGGTCAACGCTCTCTCGGACCTTCTCGAAGTGGAAGTGGCGCGAAACCGAAAGCTATACCGCCAGCGCTTTTCACGCGGCATTCCAATCGGCGGGCTGGAAGAGCTGGGCGACGTGCACAATCGTCGCGGCACGCGCGTTCGTTTCCATCCCGACCCGCAGATTTTTGGCGATCACGCAAAGTTCGAACCGGCGCGCATCTTCCGTATGGCCCGCTCGAAAGCCTACCTGTTCGGTGGCGTCGAGATCCGCTGGAGTTGTGACCCGGGCATGGTGCCGCCGGATGGTGACATCCCTGAGAAGGCCGTTTTCCACTTCCCCGGTGGCCTGAAGGATTATCTGGCGGCAACGCTGGGCAAGGACTTCACCGTGACCCGCGAAATCTTTTCCGGCAAGACCGAGAAGACCGGCGGCCATGGCGCCATGGAATGGGCCGTGACGTGGTATGGCGGCGATGCGCAACTGCATTCCTACTGCAACACCATCCCGACGCCCGAGGGCGGCACCCATGAGGCTGGCCTGCGCATCGCGCTGACCAAGGGGCTGAAGAACTACGCCGAGTTGACGCAGAACAAGCGCGCTCGTGAAATCACCACCGACGACGTGATGATTTCCGCTGTCGGCATGTTGTCCGTCTTCATTCGCGAGCCGGAATTCGTCGGCCAGACCAAGGACAAGCTGGCCACTGTGGAGGCGCAGCGCATCGTTGAAAACGCGCTTCGTGATCCGTTCGACCATTATCTTGCCGGCAATCCCAACGAAGCGGCAAAGTTGCTGGACTGGGTCATCGAGCGCTGCGAAGAGCGCCTTCGTCGCCGCAAGGAAAAGGAAGTCAATCGCAAAACCGCCGTTCGTAAGCTGCGCCTTCCCGGCAAGCTGGCGGATTGCTCGCAGAATACCGCCGAAGGCGCCGAACTCTTTATCGTGGAAGGTGATTCGGCTGGGGGGTCGGCGAAACAAGCGCGCAACCGTGCCAACCAAGCCATCCTGCCGCTGCGCGGAAAAATCCTCAATGTCGGCAATGCCAGCCGCGAGAAGCTTTCGGCCAACCAGCAGATCGCCGATCTCATTCAGGCGCTTGGTTGCGGCACTCGCACCAAGTATCGCGACGAGGATTTGCGCTACGAGCGCATCGTCATCATGACCGATGCTGACGTGGACGGCGCGCATATTGCATCGCTGCTGATCACCTTTTTCTATCAGGAGATGCCAGAACTCATCCGTGGCAGCCACCTCTATCTCGCGGTACCGCCGCTCTACGTTATCCGTCAGGGCGCCAAGACGGTCTACGCCCGCGATGATGTGCACCGCGCCGAATTGATGGAGACCGTCTTCAAGGGCAAGAAGGTCGAAATCGGCCGTTTCAAAGGCCTTGGCGAAATGATGCCAGCGCAATTGAAGGAAACCACCATGGACCCCTCCAAGCGCACGCTTTTGCGCGTGGAAATCGACGACGTGGATTTCGAGGGAACCCGCGAAGCCGTTGATAATCTCATGGGCAGCAAGCCCGAAGCCCGCTTCCGCTTCATTCAGGATCGTTCGGCATTCGCGGAAAATCTGGATATTTGAAATAGCGGCAACCTATATCTTGATCCGGATTTTATAAAAGGACGCTTCAATTTTGCGCCCTCGACAGTATGTGTATTGCATTTCACCCAGTTAAATCGTATATACAATATGGAAATTGAATTCGATCCTGTCAAAGATGAAATGAATGTCGAAAAGCACGGGATTTCTCTTTCTCGAGCTGTCGATCTTGAAATTCTTGCCTTCATTGAGGATGACCGTAACAAATATGGGGAGGTCCGATACCGTGCATGGGGCCTGATTGATGGTAGACCACATTGCCTAGCCTTTACGCACCGGGACGGACGACTACGCGCGATCAGTCTGCGTCGGGCGCACAAGAAGGAGTATGACAGTTATGTCAAACAAAGCAGTCATCGATGCCGACAATCCGGAATGGACTGATGCCGATTTTGAGCGTGCAAAATCTGCCTCGCAACTGCCGGACGGTATTGCCTCCTTTTTCCCCAAAACGCGCGGCCAGCAAAAAGCACCGACGAAAATTCCTCTCTCCATTCGCTTGAGCCCGGAGGTCGTGGACCATTACAAAGCGACAGGGCCCGGCTGGCAGGCGCGGATTGACGACGTCTTGAAAAAAGCTGCCGGTCTCTGATCCGCCCCGCTCATTCTGTCTCGTATACCGGGCAACGCATAGACGCTATGCGCAACCCGTTTGGATTTTTTGCCATTAATGGCTGGAAATCGTTTGTTACCATGTTATTTAAGAGCGAACGAAGCAGCGGCCTTGAACCGCATGTGAAAGGAAATTGCCATGAGTGGCATTCACGAAATGATTGACGGCGAAGTGAAGGGCAGCGATATCGTGCTTTTCATGAAGGGAACCCCACAGTTTCCACAGTGTGGCTTTTCCGGTCAGGTTGTCCAGATCCTCGATTACCTCGGCCTTCAGTACAAGGGCATCAACGTGCTCGCCGACGCTGATCTGCGCCAGGGAATCAAGGATTATTCCAACTGGCCCACCATCCCCCAGCTTTACATCAAGGGCGAGTTTGTCGGCGGCTGTGACATCATAAAAGAGATGTTCCAGTCTGGAGAGCTTCAGGACCATCTTCAGGAACAGGGTATCAGCGTCCGCGGCGCGGCGTGATTTCGGCCGGGATATCCCGGCCTCCCTACTTTTAAAATCTGTCTAGGCGTTGCCCCAAGCAACGCCTTTGCCGTTCTTTTGGGACAATCTTCGTGACAAATCTTTCACAATCCGATCCGGCGCGCGCCATCACCATGGGGCGCAAGGAATTCATCGGGCTTGCGGCAGCGCTGATGGCGCTCAATGCGCTTGCCATCGACATCATGCTTCCCGGCTTGCAGGAAATCGGCGCAGCCTTGGGTGTGGATAACGAAAACCATCGCCAGTATGTCATCTCCGCTTATCTCCTGGGGTTCGGTATTTCACAATTGTTCTACGGACCCATCGCGGACCGCTTTGGGCGTCGCAAACCCATGCTGTTCGGTCTTGGGATTTACATCCTGTCGTCCATCGCCGTCATTTTCGTGCCGTCCTTTGCGGGGCTTCTGGTGCTGCGCTTCATTCAGGGCATAGGATCCGCCGCCACGCGCGTCATCACCATCTCCATCGTTCGCGATGTCTATGGTGGACGCCAGATGGCCGAAGTCATGTCGTTGATCATGATGGTGTTCATGGTCGTGCCGGTTATCGCGCCCGGTACCGGACAGATCGTGCTGTTCTTCGGCGATTGGCATCTGATTTTCGGCTTTATGGCGGGTATCGCGATCATCGTGACGATCTGGATGTATCTGCGCCTGCCGGAAACATTGGCGCCGGAAGATGTCCGTCCACTGACCGTCGCATCTGTCCTCCAGGGCTTCAAGATCGTGCTGACGAACCGGGTCGCGCTTTGCTACACGATTGCCAGTACGGTCATCTTCGGCGCGCTGTTCGGTTTCATCAACTCTGCAGAGCAGGTCTATAAGGGAATTTACGGGCTTGGCCCCTGGTTTGCAGCAGCCTTTGCCGGCGTCGCCCTGTTCATGGCGCTGTCCTCCTTCCTCAACTCCCGTCTCGTCGGGCGTTTCGGCATGCGAAAGCTGTCGCATGGTTCTCTGGTCGCCTTCATCGTCATCACCTTCGTGTGGCTGATGGCGCAGATGTTCGGGCCACAGCCGATGCCGTTCGTCCTGTTTATCGTCATGTTTGCCTTGGCGATGTTCCAGTTCGGTCTTATCGGCTCTAACTTCAACTCACTGGCGATGGAGCCGCTTGGCCATGTGGCCGGTACGGCGTCATCGGTCATCGGCTTCATGAGCACCATCGGGGGTTCTCTCATCGGTGCTGCCATCGGTCAGGCGTTCAATGGCACGGCACTGCCGATGGTCGGCGGTTTCTTCATCGTGTCGGTTGTGGGCCTCGTTTTCGTCGTGATCGGTGAAAAAGGCGCGCTGTTCCAGCCGCAAAACAAACCGACCCACTGAAGCGATCAGACAAACAAAAAGGCGCGGATGGTGACATCCGCGCCTTTTTGTTTGAGTCAGATCGCCTCAGACCGTGAAGACCTTTTCGCGCAGCAGTTCCCACGTCTCTTCGTTGGCAGTCAGCAGAAGTCCACCGTCTACGTGATGTGGCAGATAGGGCGAACCGTCGAAGCGGGCGGCGTAGGCACCCGCCTCCTGCGAAATCAACGTACCGGCAAGGTGATCCCAAGGCATCAGTTTGTTGTACATGAGGAAATGCGTGTGACCGCCGCAGAAGATGCGGTATTCGTGTGCTGCGCATCGGTAGCTGGTGAACAGCCGCACATCAGCCAGATTGTTGAGCAGACGGCGGCGCACATCTCCTTCGAAATACCCGGTGTTGGCGATGCCCACCATTTGCGAAAGCTCGGGCGGTGGCACGACGCTCATCTGGCTCTGCGAGCCATCGGCACTGCACATCCAGGCTCCGGAACCCTTCTCAGCGATGACCCAGTCATTGCCCATCGGGTCGTAGATCAGACCCGCGACGGTCTCGCCTTTCGATACAACACTCAACATCACGCCGAACAGCGGTAGGCCGGCGGCAAAGTTGAACGTGCCATCGATGGGATCGACCACCACGGCCAGATCGGCCTCACCCAGTTTGGAGAGCAGCGACGGGTCGGCCGCCACCGATTCTTCGCCGACGAACAAGGCGTCCGGCATGAACTCGGCGATACGCGCGCGGATCAGGCGTTCGGCAGCTTCGTCGGCTTCCGTCACGAGATCGATGGCCTCCGTCTTTATCCGCACATCGCCTTCACCCAGATTGCGAAATCTCGGCAGAATTTCCACAGCCGCTGCCTCTTGCAGGGCATTGGCAAGGGATGCGATGTCGAGTTCAATGGTCATGGATATTCCTTTCTCGTGATGTCTTCAAAGGCCAACAATCTCGCGGCGAAGCATCTTCCAGCTGTCCTTGTCCGGCGCAGACAGGATGCCGCCGGTCAGATCACCGGGACGATAGGGCGTGCCATCGAATTTGGCTGTATAACCACCCGCTTCCTGATGCGTCAGAACACCGGCGAGATGGTCCCACGGCATCAGCTTCTCGTGGCCGATGAAATGCAGTTTGCCGCTGGAAACCAGCCAATATTCATGGGCCGAGCAATTCAGCGCTATCGCCATCTTGGCCTTGGTCATATTGGCAGCGATGATCGGACGGCGCTCTTCGAAGCTATGCCCCCACGAAAACACGCCAACCATCTGCGAAAGATCGACAGGCTTTGCCACGCAAAGTTTGACTTCGCTACTAGCCCTGCGTTTCAGCGTAGCACCTGCCCCTTTCACCGAGACAATCGTATCCCCCATGACGGGGTCATGAATGATGCCCGCGACCGTCTCACCCTTGACGGTGACGGCAAGGAGGGTTCCAAACGCCGGAAAGCCTGCGGCATAGTTGAATGTGCCATCGATGGGATCGATCACGAAGGCAAGCGGCGCATCGACCAAAGCCGGAATGACCGAACGATCAGCCTCATAGGCCTCTTCGCCAACGATATGCACCATGGGGAAACGTGCCCGCAGAGCCACAGTGATCCGTTTTTCCGCCCGAATGTCCGCCTCGGTCACGAGATCGACGACAGAGGTCTTTTCGGAAATATCGGATGGGCTGAGATTGCGAAAACGCGGCATTATCTCGGTTACACCGGCTTCAACCACGGTGGCGACGAGAAAATCAAGATCGGTATCGGAAAGGGTCATGAAAAGTTTCTTTGAACGTGGGAGAGAAGCTTCACGACCTAAGCCTCTAGCATGACGGATCAGTGACAGTCAGGCCCGCAAAATCGAAAAGCTTCGTGTCGAGCAGATGTGATGGATTGACGTGCGCCATGGCGCGCAGCATCACATCCTTGCGGCCCGGCATACGGCGTTCGATATCAGCCAACATATCCTTCATCGCATTGCGCTGCAGGCCATCCTGCGAGCCGCAGAGATCACAGGGAATGATGGGGAACTCCATGGCAGCCGCAAACTTCGCCATATCGTCTTCGGCGCAATAGGCCAGCGGACGCAGCACCATCAGGTCACCTTCGTCATTCATCAGCTTTGGTGGCATCGCAGCAAGCCGTCCGCCATGGAACAGATTCATAAAGAAGGTTTCGAGAATGTCCTCGCGGTGGTGACCAAGGATCAGTGCATCGCAGCCCTCTTCGCGAGCAATGCGATAGAGGTTGCCACGGCGAAGCCGCGAACAGAGCGAGCAATAGGTCCCGCCAGCTGGCACCTTTTCCTTCACGATGGAGTAGGTATCGCGATACTCGATGCGGTGCGGCATGCCGATCTTAGTCAGGTAATCCGGCAAAATGTGTTTGGGAAAATTGGGCTGTCCCTGATCAAGATTGCAGGCGATGAGTTCGACTGGCAAAAGACCGCGCCATTTCAAATCCAGCAGCAGTGCCAGCAGCCCGTAACTGTCCTTGCCGCCAGACAGGCCGACCAGCCAGCGTTTCTGACCTTTGAGCATATCGAAATCGTCGAAAGCCTGACGCACATTGCGCAACAGCCGCTTGCGCAGCTTGTTGAAGGACACGGAGCGCGGCGCATGGGCAAACAGCGGATGCGCACCACCCTGCTCTTCAGGCTCGACGCCCTCTGGCATGTCATCGATCTCGGCAGCAATGTTCATGGCAATCTCGCTTGGTCCTGAACGTTGAAGCGTTCCTGGTTCAGGGAATGCCCGCATCTGCCGTGAAGATCAAGCCCCGAATACGGACCAGCCCATTTCGTTCGCCAGCATTTCCAGAGCATCGGAGCCGAGTGCGGAGTTGCCGACCTCATTCAACCCCGGAGACCAGACCGCAATCGACGCCTTGCCCGGCGCAACGACCAGAATGCCACCGCCCACCCCGCTCTTGCCGGGCAGGCCGACGTGATAGGCGAAATCTCCAGAGCCATCGTAATGGCCGCAGGTCAGCATGAGCGCATTGATGCGTCGTGCCCGCTTGTCCGATACCACGGAATGACCGGTGACCGGGTTGCGTCCGCGATTGGCCAGAAACAGACCCGCCCGCGCCAGCTGAACGCAATTCATCGAGATCGCACACTGGTGAAAATAAACGCCCAGCGTATGCTCGACCGGATTGTGCAGATTGCCGAAGCTGCTCATGAAGTTGGCGAGCGCAACGTTTCTGAACCCGGTCTTCTGCTCGGATTTGGCAACCGCATCATCGATGGAAATCGTATCGTCGTCGGCCAGATATTGAATGAAACGCAGCAATTCACCGATGACTTCGCGCGGCTGGTGGCCCGCTAGAACCATATCGGTGATGACGATGGCGCCGGCATTGACGAAGGGATTCCGTGGAATGCCCGCCTCCCGCTCCAGCTGCACGATCGAGTTGAACGAGGAGCCCGAAGGTTCGCGGCCCACACGTTTCCATACGCTCTCACCGGTCTTGCCGAGCGCAAGCGTCAGCATGAACACCTTGGATATGCTCTGGATCGAGAACGGCACGAGCGCGTCGCCCGCGACGAAGGTCTCACCCTCGACCGTGGTTATGGCGATGCCAAACTGCTTTGGATCAACCTTGGCCAGTTGCGGGATATAATCTGCGACCTTGCCTTCGCCCAGACGCGAGTGCATTTCCTCATAGATGGTATCGATAACCGCCTGAATGTCCCGCATGCCCCTGCCCTTTGATAGGAAAAAGCGCCTGTGAAGGCGCTTTTTTGCTTTGCTGACGTTCCCTTAGATGGAAGAGGAGCGCGTTTTCGTCGTGGCGTCAAATGCCTTCATGACGTAGCTGTCACGGTCATAGACATCGTCGAAATACTGCACGCGGCCATCCTTGTCAGGCCAGGCCGTGAAATAGGCGACGTAGACAGGCACTTTGCCCGATACCTGCACCGCCCGGTTCTGGCCAGCAGCAATCTGCTTGTCGACATTGTCGATGGTCGTGCCGAGAACGGCGGCGGCCATGCGACGTGGGTCGACCAGACGAATGCAGCCGTGGCTCAATGCGCGCATGTCGCGGCTAAAGAAGCTCTTGGCCGGCGTGTCATGCATGTAGATGGCATGGGCGTTCGGGAACAGGATCTTCAGATCACCCAGCGCATTGTCGCTGCTTGGTGGCTGGCGAACCGAGATTGCGTTGGTGGAGCCATACCAGTTGACGTTGGACGACGATACCGAGCGTCCATTGACCTGAACTTCGTAGCCGAGACGATCCAGGTAGGACGGATCGCGGCGAAGCTTCGGCAGCATCTCATTGACGATGATGGACTGCGGAACGCCCCAGTAGGGGTTGAATTCAACGGTCTGAATTTCATCCTGGAAGAAGTAGGTCTGGTTCGCCTTGGAACCGATGACCACCTTCATGCCGAAGTCTTCTTTGCCTTCATTGTGGTAGTACGCCATGAAAGCCGGCTGGTTGATGAAGACGAAACGGTCGCCCAGATCGGCGGGCAACCACCGAACCTGCTCCATGGCCACTTCCAGCTTCGCGATCTTGGCTTCGTTGCTGTCGCCGGTCATGGCACGCACGGTCGCGCGGCCGATAACACCGTCTGCCTTCAGGCCGTTTTCGCTCTGGAACGCTTTCACGAGGTCGACGAGCTCGGGGGTGTATTCAGGTGTTTGCTGATAACCGGAAAGCGTCGTTGCATGGTTCGTCTTCAGGCCAGCGGACGAGCGATGCTCGATTGCCTTGACGACCGTCGCCATATCGGCGTTGTTTTCGCCGGGCTTCAAAACGAGATCGGCAGGAACGACGACCTTACGGCCTGTATCCTTGTCTTCGTTGCGCAGCTTCAAAAGCTCCGCCTTGAGCGCCTGATATTCGACGTTGGACGGCTCGCGGCTGCGCAGATAAGCGCCGATATCGGGGCTCATGCTGGCAAGCTTCAGCACAGGCGTCAGATTGACCGTCTTGCGCTTGAAGTCGTGATATCCGGACAGCTTGTTCGGATCGACGCGACCACGGTTCGTATCCTGCACGTAGGCCAGAACCTTGGCGGACAGCGCAAGTTCGAACTGCATCATGGCAGGCGGAATGGTCTCCTGCGCGGTGACAGCGACATTCTGGACCTGTGCTTCCGGATCAGTGGAAATGCTGGCGGTGACGTCCTGCGAGGGAGCGGAAATAGCATAATCTGCGGGGTTCAGGCCACTGTCTCCAACCGTATCGAAGAAGGCGAGAACAGCACTTGCGCGTGCGTTCAGATCGCCATTCGACACCCAGATGGGAGCGCCGCCTGCATTGTAATAGGCTTCCAGAGCCTTGGCGATTTCAGGTGTCGCGGACAGTTTGGCACCGGCAAGACCGGAGGAGAACTTGGACGTATCGACAATGCGGCTGCTGTCTGTCTTGTATGTATAATAGCGCGGACCGGAAACGCGCGGCAAAGGTTCGGGGTCGACATCCCGCGTTGCGGCCATGCCCGGCTGGGTCACGCCCGGCAGCCCACTGTCCTGACGCTCACGTTCGACCTTGCCAGGTCCACCGCGCAAAAGATCCATGAGAGTAACAGCACCTGCCGTACCCGGCACACCCACTGAGACGGACAGGCCGAGTGCCAGCATCCACGTTGCCGATATTTTTCCAGATGTGATTTTCAATGTAATCCTCGCCGCGTCCCGCGCCATCATTCATCGATGCGCATATGAGAAGTCTATGTCTGTCTAGCTGATTGGGCCTGTTTTGGGAAGAAACGCACGAAGTCCAATCCAGTGCCAGACAAGGGTTTCCATCACGAAAAAATTCGTGCTGGCGTGGGCTCCACGTTTGGCCAGAATAGTTAAATTTCTCTTTAGTTTCTTAACATTGAGCAAACAAGTTTTCGTCACGAAGCCGGCATAAAGCCGCAACATCAAGCCTTTCGGTCAAGTGACCCAAATGCCACGCAGGCCGACTTTCGAAATCGATTGGCATCGGGCACGCAATCCATCTCGAAATCTGGTGTCATGCGGCACGACAGGCTTTTCATGATTGCGCTATCGCTTTATATGTCTGCCCGCGCGCAAGGCTCAAGCAGACAGCTGGCTTGCCGGATGATACACAGGAGAGGCAGGACTGATGACAGCCACACGCACAGAAACCGACACATTCGGCCCGATCGACGTTGCCAGCGACCGTTATTGGGGCGCGCAGGCACAGCGTTCGCTTGGAAACTTCAAGATCGGCTGGGAAAAGCAGCCCGCATCGGTCGTTCGTGCACTGGGTATCGTCAAGCAGGCAGCAGCCCGCACCAACATGGCGCTCGGTGGGCTCGATGGACAGGTTGGCGAGACCATCGTCAAGGCTGCGCAGGAAGTCATCGATGGCAAACTCAACGACCACTTCCCGCTCGTCGTCTGGCAGACCGGCTCCGGCACCCAGTCGAACATGAATGCCAATGAAGTCATCTCGAATCGGGCAATTGAAATGCTCGGCGGCGTGATGGGCTCCAAGAAGCCAGTCCACCCGAACGACCACGTCAATATGAGCCAGTCGTCCAACGACACCTACCCGACGGCCATGCACATCGCCTGCGCAGAACAGATAGTTCATCATCTGCTGCCGAGCCTCAAACACCTGCACGCAGCCCTCGATGCGAAGGCCAAGGGCTTTGCCCATATCATCAAGATCGGCCGCACCCACACGCAGGATGCAACACCGCTGACGCTTGGCCAGGAGTTTTCCGGCTATGCGGCACAGGTCGCCTCTGCCATCAAGCGCATCGAACTCACGCTCTCCGGCCTCTACGAACTGGCACAGGGTGGCACAGCCGTCGGCACAGGCCTTAATGCACCGGTCGGATTTGCCGAACAGGTGGCCGAGGAGATCGCCAAGATCACCGGCCTGCCCTTCGTGACCGCTCCCAACAAATTCGAAGCCCTCGCTGCCCACGACGCAATGGTGTTTGCGCATGGCGCGATCAACGCCGCAGCCGCAGCGCTCTTCAAGATCGCCAACGACATTCGCTTCCTCGGCTCCGGCCCGCGCGCCGGATTGGGTGAACTGGCACTGCCTGAAAACGAGCCCGGCTCGTCCATTATGCCGGGCAAGGTCAACCCGACGCAGTCCGAAGCATTGACGCAGGTTTGCGCGCATATCTTCGGCAATCAGGCAGCCATTACCTTCGCCGGCAGCCAGGGCCACTTCGAGCTCAATGTGTACAATCCGATGATGGCGTACAACTTCCTGCAATCGGTTCAGCTTCTTGGCGATGCGGCCGTGTCCTTCACCGACAATTGCGTTGTCGGTATCGAAGCGCGCGAAGACAACATCAGGAAGGGCGTGGAAAATTCGCTCATGCTGGTCACGGCTCTCAACAGCAAGCTCGGCTACGACGCCTGCGCCAAGATTGCCAAGACAGCACATAAAAATGGCACAACGCTTCGCGATGAGGCCGTCGGTGGCGGATATTTGACCAACGAAGAATTCGACCACTATGTCCGCCCGGAAAACATGATCGGGCCGAAATAATACGGACCTTTGGGAACGGCTCTTCGGAGCCGTTTTTTTTACCCCTCCTTCAGCGACTCTCACCCAGCGCTTGTTATTGTGACGGTAAAACACTGAAAAAAATGCGAATATTTTACAAACTATAACAAATTACCTCTATAAAATTACCTACAAGATGTTATGTGAAATCACGATTTCTGATTTAGCTGATTCCGAATTAAAATCCTGAACTGCGAAAACGGGAGGAGGCTTATTGGGTCACCTTGCTGCAAGACGGGCGCGTTTCTTTGTATGTCGGCGTAGCAGAACCACGTTTACTGAAGGCACAATACCAACGTCATTTCTGGAGTGACTTGATGAGTACGACATCAACGCCCAAGGCTCCTGATATCGCGGCGCAGATCATGTTTGCGATGCGCAACATGGGCGTCGTTCCCATTCCACGAAACTACAACCTGTTCTACGAGGCCTATATCGGCTCCAACCCAGCCTTGACACGTGAGCTCAGCGTGCTGGGGAGCCGCGTGACACAGGAGGAGCTGGATGAACTCGGTGCCCGCTATTTCGACCATAATCATGGGCAATTGATTGCGGCTGCCCGCGATAAGTTACAGTCGGAGTTGAATGCTCTCCTGCTCGTCCTGCAGCACGAGCAGACCTGCCTGGAAAACTACAATCGTATTCTGGATGAAACGCGGGCCGGTATCTTGGACAAAAGCCAGTCCAGCGCACAGCTCCTGCGGACTGCCATTTCCATGCTCGTAAACGCCACCGGCGAAAAGATGGCGGAGAACGAGACGACGTCGAAAGACATGGACCGTCACGCAGACGAAATGCAGCAGGTCCGTCTCGAACTGGATGAGTACAAGCGCATCGCCAATACCGATTCCCTGACGCGTTTGTCCAACCGTCGGGCATTCGATGAAAAGCTGGCCTCCATCTACGATACGACGGTCGGCTTGCACCTCTCGGCGCTCATCCTGCTGGATGTGGACAACTTCAAGAACGTCAACGACGCCTTCGGCCACCCCGTCGGCGATAAGATTTTGGCAAGCGTCGCCTCTGTCATTCGCGCAAGCGTTCGCAAGGACGGTTTCGTGGCGCGCAGCGGCGGCGAAGAGTTCGCCATTATCATCGACGGCAGCACCCAGGATGAGGTTCACCTCATGTGCGAGCGCATCAGGACATCGCTGGAAAAGACACCGTTTCGCAATTCGAAATCCGGTGTCGACTATGGGCAGGTCACGATATCCATCGGCTATGCCCTGGCATCGCAGGCCCAGAATCCTGGTGAGCTCTATGGTCACGCCGATACCGCGCTCTACCATGCCAAGGAAACAGGCCGGAACCGCACTGTTTTCTTCGAAGAAGGCATGAAGAAGAATTATTCCGGCAAGAGCTGGCTGATCTACAAGTAAGGGCCGACAGTCCAGGCCCTACTGCTGGTCACCACATGGTTTTCGCGGCACGCTCCGGCCACTCCCGATCATAGGTGTCCTTGTCGAAATCCGCCTTTGCGGCTTTCATCAATGCACCCGGCGGGGGCAAGGATGCGGGATCAACGAAGTTTTCTGTCTTCCAGAGTTCGGACCGGATGAGTGCCCGCGCGCACTGGAAGTACACTTCATCGATGGTGATGACGGTCACCGTCCGCGGATGCTTGCCGTCCATCTCGAAACTCTCGAGCAGCGAAAGATCCACAGAGACCACAGCCTTACCGTTGACGCGCATCGTTGTGGTGGAGCCGGGAACGAGGAACATCAAAGCCACACGTGGATCGCGCACGATGTTGAGCAGCGAATCGATACGGTTGTTGCCTCGCCAGTCGGGCAGCAGAAGCGTTCTGTCGTCCTGAACCCTGACGACACCGCCCTTGTCACCACGCGGTGAGCAATCCATGCCTTCGGGACCGATCGTTGCCAGTGCCACGAATGGAGATGCTTCGATCATCTGCCTGTATTCGGCAGTCAGCGTCGGCGTCACCTTTATGGTGGAGGCCTCAGCAACGGTACCGTAAATCGTCTTCAACTCGTCTACAGATTGAATGATCGTCATGATGCTTTCCTCCTTGTGGCCGTCGTTCAACACTACCAAGGCAACGAGTGCGTGACACTGCCCTAGCTTTCCTCCAGCTCCTTTTCCTGCGCTTCACGTTCTGCACGCTCACGTGCCGTACGGGCTGCGACGATATCGGCCGGTTGGGCGTTGCCACGGATGAGAGAGCGACCAGCATAGATGCCGCCAACTACCTCAAGCGCAAAGCGCTCCTTATCGACATCGCGGAATTCTTCCACCAGACGTTCTGCCAATTCTATTTCCTCGCCCACCGCTGTCAGCACCTTTTCGCTAAAGCTGAGCGCGGATTCGTACGTCTCGCGAATCTGGTAGTCTACGCCTGCCTTTAGCAGATCCAGCGCGTGGCCGCGATCAAAAGCGCGGGCCAGCACCGGCACCAGCGGGAATTCATGCTTGACGATTTCGGCAATGCGGATGGCCGCGTCCTTGTCGTCAACGCAGATCAGCACGGCACGCGCCGATCCGGCACCGGCCGCATGCAGGATTTCAGCGCGAGAACCATCGCCGTAATAGACCTTGAAACCGAAACCCGAGGCATCGCGCACGAACTCGGCATCCTTGTCGACCAGCGACAGGGTGTAGCCACGCGCCAGAAGTGGCTGGCTGACGATCTGGCCGAAGCGACCAAAACCGATCATCAGAATGCTGCCATCGACATTTTCCGGCAAATCCAGGTCGTCGGTATCGGCAACCTTCTTGGGCATGATGCGATCGTGGGCAATGACCATCAGCGGCGTCAGGACCATCGAAATGATAATGGTCGCCGTCAGCACCGCATTGGCTTCGGCATCGAGGATACCGGCGGCCAGCGCTGCGGAATACAGTACGAAGGCAAATTCGCCGCCTTGCGCCATCAAAACCGCCCGCTCGATGCTCTCGCGCTGGCACGTGCCCATGACCCGTGCCACGCAGTAGATCAGCAGCGCCTTGACGAGCATGTAGGCGATGACGCTCATCACCACGAGTTGCCAGTTGGCTGCGATGACCTTGAGATCGATGGCCATGCCGACGCCAAGGAAGAACAGACCGAGAAGAATACCACGGAAGGGCTCGATATCGGCTTCAAGCTGATGACGGAACGATGATTCCGACAAAAGCACCCCCGCCAGAAACGCCCCCATTGCCATGGACAAGCCACTGACCTGCATCAGCAGGGCCGATCCCAACACGACCAGCAAGGCCGCAGCCGTCATCACTTCGCGTGCGCCTGATGATGCCAGCAGCCGGAAGAACGGGTTGAGCAGATAACGGCCGGCGACAATGAGGGCGACGATCGCGGCCAACGCGATGCCGATCGAGGTCATCCGCTCCGAAAGCGTCACGGCCTCGCCGCCCGCGCCGAGAAACGCGACCAGCACCAGAAGCGGCACGATGGCCAGATCTTCGAACAGGAGAATGGCGATGATGCGTTGGCCCTTCAGCGTCGACATGCTGTTTCGCTCCTGAAGCATCTGCATGACGATGGCGGTGGACGTCAGCACGAAGCCCGTGCCAGCGACGAAAGAATGGATGAGCGGGAAGCCGAGCGCGAGGCCCACCAGCGTCAGCCCTGCCATACAGGTCAACACCTGCAACGCACCCAGCCCGAATATGTCCTTGCGCATGGACCAAAGCCGCGAAGGCTGCATTTCCAGACCGATGATGAACAGGAACATGACGACGCCGAGTTCGGCGATGTGGATAATGGCCTGAGGGTCAGAAAACGCGCCGAAGCCAAAGGGTCCAATGACCAGACCGGCGGCCAGATAGCCTAAAACCGAGCCCAGGCCTATCTTCTTGAACAGAGGCGCGGCTACGACGCCTGCCGCCAACAGGACGACCACTTGCGCCAGATCATTTGCATTTCCCTCGACCGCCAAGTGTCACCCCTGTCCCTGTGTGAAATATGCATTCCTGCTAACGGATTTTAGGCTCCCGGCTCAAGCCTTTTTCTGCCAGTTCCCTCTCATACGCGGTGAACAGTGTGTCACCGCGCTCACCCAGTTCTAGAAGATACTTCCACGTGTAGATGCCGCTGTCATGACCATCGTCGAAAGCGATGCGCACGGCGTAATTGCCGGTGGCCACGACGTTGCGGATGGCGACATTCCTCTTGCCCGGCACTGTGATTTTCTGGCCCGGCCCATGGCCCTGAACTTCCGCCGATGGTGAGAGCACGCGCAGCATTTCAGCGGACAGGTCGAAGGACGCGTCATTGTCGAATGTCACGACAAGATGTTGCTTGTCGTTCGATATCCGCAATTCCGTTGGCCAGGGCTCACTCATTTTTCATTTCCGTCACATGATAATATACTGCACACTTATGACCTTGCCCGCCTGCGGGCAAGCCACTACATGAAGGCAGGACACATGCGGCAGATTGCAATGGAGATTTCAGCTTGAACAGCTTCCTCGGTTCGCTCCCTACAGCGGAATCGCTGATGGAAAGCACCACACCGATGGTCGACCCATTTGGCCGCGCCGTGACATACCTGCGCGTCTCTGTCACGGATCGCTGCGATTTTCGCTGCACCTATTGCATGTCCGAACACATGACATTCCTGCCCAAGAAGGATCTTCTCACGCTGGAAGAGCTGAACCGGCTCTGTTCCGCCTTCATCGGCAAGGGCGTGCGCAAGATCAGGCTGACCGGCGGGGAACCTCTCGTGCGCAAGAACATCATGCATCTGGTGCGTGATCTTGGTCGCCATGTTCAGGCTGGAACCCTGGACGAGCTGACGCTGACCACCAATGGCTCGCAACTGGCGACGCATGCCGCCGAACTCTACGATTGCGGCGTGCGCCGCATCAATGTGTCACTCGATACGCTCGACGCCGACAAGTTCAAGCAGATCACCCGTTGGGGCGACTTCTCCAAGGTAATGGGTGGCATTGACGCAGCGCTTGCCGCTGGCATCAAGATCAAGCTGAATGCCGTAGCCCTCAAGGATTTCAACGAACACGAGATCCCTGATCTCATGCGGTTTGCGCACGAGCGCGGCATGGACCTCACCGTCATCGAAACCATGCCGATGGGTGAGATCGAGGAGGACCGCACGGATCGCTATCTGCCGCTGTCGCAGGTCCGTGCGTCGCTCGAAGAGACGTTCACGTTAAGCGATATCGGCTACCAGACCGGCGGTCCCGCACGCTATGTTTCTGTGAAGGAAACCGGCGGTCGGCTTGGCTTCATCACACCGATGACCCATAATTTTTGCGAAAGCTGCAATCGCGTTCGCCTCACTTGCACCGGTACGCTCTATATGTGCCTTGGCCAGGATGATGCTGCCGACCTGCGAACGGCGTTGCGGGCTTCCGACGATAACGCACTTCTGTCGCAAGCCATCGACGAGGCCATCCTGCGCAAGCCCAAGGGTCACGATTTCATCATAGACCGAACCCATAAGCGGCCCGCCGTCGCGCGCCATATGAGTGTGACCGGCGGTTGATATCGCTTTATTCAACTTACCTGAAATTATTCGATTGAAATCCCGATAAACGCGTGTCACCCATTCCCTGCAAGAGGAGTGGGCGGAGTCGTACGACATGAAGCGACGCCGTTACGTGTCTGGGATCTGGAATCATGGCATTGACGGACAATACGCGCGGCGCGTTGCTGATGGCGCTCGCGATGGCATGCTTTACGATCAATGACGCCTTTACCAAATCCGTCACGCCCTACATCAACACCGGCCAAATTCTGTTCGTTCGCGGTGTCATCACCTGCGTTATCGTCTTTTTCATCGCCCGCCAGATGGGCGCCCTGCGCCCGCTGAAGACAATCCTGCGACCCATCATTCTGATGCGCTGCCTCTGTGAAGTCGCCGCATCGATCCTTTATCTGCGGGCGCTGGCCACCATGGGTTTCGCCAATGTATCGGCCATCATGCAGTCACTGCCCCTCGCCGTCACGCTGGGCGCGGCCATTTTTCTGCGCGAGCCGGTCGGCTGGCGACGCTGGACCGCGATCCTTGTCGGCTTCGTCGGTGTGCTGATCATCCTGCGGCCGGGTCCCGATGGCTTTACAACGGCCTCGCTGCTGGTGGTGGGCGCCGTCTTCGTCACCGCAGGCCGCGATCTCCTGACCCGGCGCATGTATAGCGATGTTCCCTCGCTCACGGTCACGATGACCACCGCAGTCGTGAACACCGTCTTTGGTGCGGCCCTCATCGTCCCTTTCGGCGGATGGCAACCGATGGACGTCTATATCTGGTCCCACCTCTTTGCCGCCGCCATTCTGGTCGTCATTGGCTACCAGGCCGTCATCCTGTCGATGCGCAGTGGCGACATCGCCTTCGTCGCGCCTTTCCGCTACACCAGCATGATCTGGGCTTTCTCCATCGGTTACATCGTGTTCGGTGAGAAGATGACGCCGTGGATTTTGCTCGGCACGGCCATTATCGTCGCATCCGGCCTCTACACCTTCTACCGTGAAAGCAGGCGCAAACAGCCACCGCTGGCCAAGACATCCACGAGAATACAATGACGACCGTCCGCTTCCTCGATCGATCGACCCCGCCGCACATCGCGACACTCGTGCTCGTGTCCGGCGTTGCCGCACTCTGCATCAATATTTTCCTGCCGTCGCTTGCGGCGATGGCTGTGTATTTCGAGACGGATTACGCCGTCATGCAGTTTGCAGTGTCGGGGTACCTGGCGGCCACCGCTTTGGTGCAACTGCTCATCGGCCCTCTGTCCGATCTCTATGGCCGACGTCCTGTGTTGTTGGCATGCCTCGCAATCATGGTCATCGCGACCGTGATCTGCGCTGTCGCCCCCAACATCACCGTCTTTATGATCGGGCGTCTAGTGCAGGCCGTCATCGCGTCCGGCTTCGTTCTATCGCGCGCCATCGTACGGGATATGGTGCCAGCCGATCGCGCGGCATCCATGATCGGTTACGTCACCATGGGCATGTCGGCTGTTCCGATGATCGGCCCCACCATTGGCGGTTTTCTGAGTGATGTATCCGGCTGGCAATCCAGTTTCGTTCTCGTCGCATGCTGTGGCGTGGCCATGCTACTTCTTGTCTTCTTCGATCTCGGCGAAACCAACCCTCAGAAATCGGCGAGCTTTTCCGCGCAATTCAAGGCCTGGCCGCAGCTTCTTCGTTCCAGACGTTTCTGGGGCTACGCGCTGACGTCCACTTTTTCGTCGGGCCTGTTCTTCTCGTTCTTAGGTGGCGCGCCCTTCGTTGGCAGCGTGCTTTATGAACTGACGCCTGCCGTGCTTGGCATGCAGTTCTTCTTCATGGCCAGCGGCTATATGCTCGGCAACTTCCTGTCTGGCCGTTATGCCCAGCGCGTCGGTATTTCCAAAATGATGCTGGCGGGAAACGCCATAGCCACCGCTGGCATCGTCGGGGCCGTTGCCCTGGCCCACCTAGACATCAACAGCCATTACGAATTTTTCCTCCCACTCGCCCTGATCGGCGTTGGAAACGGCGTGACCTTGCCCAGCGCCAATGCAGGCATGGTCAACGTCCAGCCGCACCTGGCTGGTTCCGCTTCAGGCCTCGGTGGCGCGTTGACCATCGGCGGTGGAGCCGGGCTTTCGGTGCTCGCCTCCTCCCTGCTCTCGAAGGAGGCGGGTACGACGCCCCTCTTGCTGGTGATGTTGCTCAATGCGATCCTGGCGATTATGGCAAGCGCCTATACCGGCATTCAGGAACGCCGGCACCACGAAGGCATGCAGCAAGGCAAAGCGTGATGACATCAAGACAAGCCACACCCGGCCTCATTCTGGCGGGGGGTCTTTCCAGACGCATGGGAACGAACAAGGCGCTGAGCCAGCTTGGCGGCAAGCCGTTGTTGACCCATGTCATCGAGCGCATCAAGCCCCAGGTTTCCACGCTTGCCCTGAATGCGGCGGACATCTGGGCACAGCCGTTCAAACTGCCGCTGGTGCCGGATACAAAGGCCGGTCACGCCGGTCCGCTTGCAGGCATTCTTGCCGGTATGCAGCACTTCGCCATCCACGCTCCGCAAGCGACGCATATCCTCACCGTGCCCGCAGACAGTCCGTTCTTCCCCGACGACCTGGCGTCGCGTCTTGCGGATCACATCATGCAGGAAGACGCCGTCGTCATCGCCGCCTCCAGCGGCCATGTCCATCCGGTATTCGGTCTTTGGCCCGTCTCCATCGCAGACGATCTCGAACACTGGCTGGCAGATGACAACAACCGCCGCATCCGCAGCTTCCTGGCGCGGCATCATACGCTGGGCGTGACCTTTGCCCCGCTTGAAAGCGAAACCGCGTCCATCGACCCCTTCTACAACATCAATACGCCGGATGAGCTCGCGACGGCGGAGATTTTCTTGAGAAGCATGTCCGTATGACCCAAAAAGTATTCGGTATTTCCGGCTGGAAGAATTCGGGCAAGACAGGGCTCGCCGTCCGCATCGTCACGGAGTTGACAGCCCGTGGCTACCGCGTCTCCACGATCAAGCATGCACATCATGATTTCGATATCGACAAGGTCGGTGCCGATAGCTGGCGCCACAGACAGGCGGGCGCGCATGAAGTCACCATCGTCTCTGGCACCCGCTTTGCCATCATGCACGAACTCCGGGGAGGCCCGGAGCCATCATTCGACGAAATCCTCGCGCGCATCGCGCCTTGCGATCTGGTCTTGATCGAAGGCTACAAATACGAACCCGTTCCCAAGATCGAGGCCCGTCGGCTCGAGGCGGCAAAGACGGAGCCGCTCGCACCGTCCGATCCGCACATCATCGCCATCGCCGCCGATCATGCCATCGCCGACACGGCGTTGCCGGTTTTCGACCTCGACGACACCGCAACAATCGCCGACTTCATCGAACGCACGGTCGGGCTGACAAGATCCTGAAACGAAAAAAAGCCGGGCGTTGACCCGGCTTTTTCCATTCTTGAGACGCAATACCTACTCAAGGAAAGAGGATGGGTTCACTGGTGTGGCGTCCTTGCGGACTTCGAAGTGAACCTGTGGACGCTTGGCGCTGCCGGTCATACCGGACGTCGCAACCGTCTGGCCGCGCTGAACCTTCTGGCCACGCTGTACATCAAGGTTTGCGGCATTGCCGTAAACCGTGACCCGACCGTCGTCGTGACGAATGAGGACGGTGTTGCCAAGCTGCTTCAGGCCGTTGCCGGAGTAGATGACGACGCCGTTTTCAGCAGCCTTGATCGGCGTACCCTCTGGCACGGAGATGTTGATGCCATCGTTGCGGCTGCCATCGACGTTTTCACCGAAACCGGAGATCACGGCGCCGCGAACCGGCCAGCGATATTTGCCGATGCCCGTGGACTCCGGCGCAATCGACGCCATGTCCGACTTCTTCTCGACGTCGCTGACGCTGGCGTCTGCGGCCGGCACCTTCGGTGCTTCGACCTTCGCCGTAGCCACCGGCGCTTCGACTGGCTTGGTCGCCGCCGGTGCCTGATGCTGAACCGATGCCGTCTTGATGCCGTCGGTGCCTGCACCCGGTATTTTCAAGGTCTGACCGATGCGAACGCTGCCATCGGTAATGCCGTTTGCAGCTTTCAGGTCGGCAACCGATACGCCATTTGCGCGAGCGATCTTAGCAAGGCTGTCGCCTGCCTGAACCTTGTAGCCACCGGCTGGCGGAAGGGGCTTGCCGCCGGGAGGCGTCAACTTGCCTGCTTCTGCCGAGGCCTTGTCGCGAGCAGCACCCTGCGATGGCAGAACGGCTACGTTCTGTTCGGAACCACGCGTCGGTGTCGGGCCGTTGTTGTTCTTGCTGAGGTCGATATTGCCGGATGCAGCGCGAGCCGCGTTGCGGGACTGGCCGAACTTCGGAATGATGATTGACTGACCAGGCGCCGCCGCAGATGCGCTGGAAAGACCGTTAGCCTGAAGCAACGCCTTCTCCGGCACACCATAGCGCTTGGACAGCGTTGCGATGGTCTCACCCGACTTCAGCGTGACAGACGACGCACCATCGGTGTGCCAGCCGTTGTCAGCGGCCTTGATGGAGCCCGTGGAGAGATTGTCCGCACCGTTGCTCTGCATGCGCGCCGACGCCATGGAAGGAGCCGAATTCGACCGCGCCGAAGGCATTGGCTGCGCCATCGCTTCGTTACGCGTAGCAGGCTCGCGGTTGCTGGAGGGCGAAGGAGCTGAAAGCTCCTGACGTTGAACGGATGCCGAAGACGAGGCTACGCGTGCAGACGAGCGCTGAACCGAACCATAGCCACCACTGGACGCCGGATAAGGCTGGTTCATCGCCGTGTTCTGGTTGGCATAACCACCCTGCGGCGCGGAGGCGGCATAGCCACCGCCGTTGTTCATATCGTTTTGCGGAACGGGCGCAGGTGCAGCACCGCCGCGCGAAGGAATGGATGCTGTCGTCATCTGGTCTGGTCCGCTGGAAAACAGGCCGCCAAATCGCGTGGCGTCCGAACTACAACCCGTTGCGACGCTTGCCAGCAATGCCGCTGCGAACATCTTTGCGACTGATTTTCCGATTTTAGGCGAATTACTCATACGCATGACTCGATCTACACTGACGCCAACCGCCGCATCGGGATCGATCCGGCTGAAAATTACACTCTGCAAGGCCCCTCTCCCGAGTTGGGAAAACCATGCGTTGATGGAGATGATTAAAGCGCGTTAGTGTTACCACGCCGTTAAAACGTCATGCCGTTTTGATATTTTTTGACACTTCGATAACCATGACAGGGTGCAAAATGCCCTATACTACAGGCGTTTACCTCTAAAAATATTTTTCAATCAATGCGTCGCTAAAAATGAAGACAATATGCAGACAACAGGACCGGGTCTCATTTCGTTACAGATACCGCGCAATGTGCGGCTCAATAGCCAGATAAGGCGTTTCGAACATTTCCTCGCGCTCGAATCGGCTGCCCGTCTTTGAAAAACGGGTCATGACGCAGCGTCCGTCTTCCAGCAGGATCGGCGCGATCATCATACCGCCCGACACGATCTGCTCGGTAAAAAAGCGCGGCATATCGGTAAAGGCGGCTGTGGAAATGATTCGGTCGAACGTGCCCTCGCCTACCAGACCATTCATGCCATCGGCCTGCCTGATCACCACATTGCGAATGCCAAGATCGTCCATGCGGTTTTGTGCCATCTCAACGAGCGTCTTGTAGCGATCAATCGACACAACGCGCTCCGAACGCCCCGCCATCACTGCCGTCATGAAACCGCTGCCGGTACCGATCTCCAGTACCCGCTGGCCAGGTTTGACCTGAAGCCGGTGAACGAGCTTCACCGCCATATCGGCGCTTTCCATGAAGGACCCGCAGTCGATGGGAATAGTCCGGCTGGAATAGGCTTCCGCTGCAAATTGTGCCGGCACGAATTGCGAACGCGGACACTGCTCCACCGCCGTCAACAGATCGATATCAGAAATGCCTTCGGCTCTTAACCTCAACACCAGGGCTGCGAAGCCCTCTTTCTCGACCATTGCGGATTTCAACCTTGCACTCCAAGTCCAAGCGCTTTCGCCACGCGATCTTTCATGGTGTAATCGGTCAGGTCAAGCTTGAGCGGCGTTACCGAGATACGGCCATCCCTGACAGCATGAATATCGGTGCCCTCGAGAAAATCGCCCAGTCGCTCGCCGAAACGCAGCCAATAATAGGGCAGACCCCGTCCATCCTGACGCTGCTCGACATTCATGCCGAAATCAAGCTTACCCTGACCCGTCACGCTCACGCCCTTTACATCGGCGGGAGCGCAGTTGGGGAAGTTGAGGTTGAGAAATGTCTCGGCGGGAAGATCGACATCGATCAGTTTGCGGATGAGATCAGGGGCATAGGTCTCAGCGACCTCCCAGGGAACGATGCGCTCTGCGTGGCCGGTGTAAGCATAGGCCTGGCTCAAAGCAAATGAGCGAACGCCCTGGAGCGTGCCTTCTATGGCACCCGCAATCGTTCCGGAATAGGTCACGTCGTCGGCCATGTTGGCACCGGAGTTGACACCTGAAAGCACCAAATCCGGCTTGCCCGGCAACACTTCGCGCACACCCATGATCACGCAATCGGTCGGTGTCCCGCGCAGCGCGAAATGCTTGTCGGAAATCTTGCGCAGACGCAGGGGCTCGGACAGCGTCAGAGAATGGGCAAGGCCACTTTGGTCCGTTTCCGGTGCAACGATCCAGACATCGTCGGACAGAGTGCGGGCAATACGCTCCAGCACTGCCAGCCCTTCGGCGTGAATACCATCGTCATTCGTCAGCAAAATCCGCATGGTGTTCTCCTCCCAAAGCTACTCAAGCCGCCTTTTCGATCCGCGTCAGCCCACCCATGTAGGGCAGCAGCACGTCTGGGATGGTCACCGACCCGTCTTCGTTCAGGTAGTTTTCCAGGACAGCGATCAGGCAGCGACCAACAGCCGTGCCCGAGCCGTTGAGCGTATGCACGAACTTGGTCGACTTCTCACCTTTGGCGCGGTAGCGCGCATCCATGCGCCGTCCCTGGAAATCGCCACAGACCGAGCAGGACGAGATTTCGCGGTAGGTATCCTGACCGGGAAGCCAGACTTCGAGGTCATAGGTCTTGCGCGCGCCAAAGCCCATGTCGCCGGTGCACAGCATCATCGTGCGGAAATGCAGGCCGAGGCGTTTCAGCACCTCTTCGGCGCAGGCCGTCATGCGCTCATGTTCCTCAATAGCGCTTTCGGCATCGGTGATCGACACGAGTTCGCACTTCCAGAACTGGTGCTGGCGCAGCATGCCGCGTGTATCGCGACCGGCAGAGCCCGCCTCCGAGCGGAAAGACGGTGTCAGCGCCGTGAAGCGCAGCGGCAGCTTTTCAGCATCGAGAATTTCCCCAGCGACGAGGTTGGTCAGTGTCACCTCAGCCGTCGGAATCAGCCAGTAGCCATCGGTTGTCCGAAACAAGTCTTCGGCAAACTTCGGAAGCTGGCCGGTGCCATACATCGCCTCGTCGCGCACCATCAGCGGCGACGACACTTCGGTATAACCGTGCTCGCTGGTGTGCAGGTCGATCATGAACTGCCCGAGCGCACGCTCCAGCCGGGCGATCTGGCTGGTCAGCACCGTAAAGCGCGAACCGGACAGCTTGGCTGCACGATCGAAATCCATGTAGCCGAGAGCCTCACCGATTTCGTAATGTTCCTTAGCCGGATGGTTCCAGCCGGGCTTCTGGCCAACAACGCGAGCAACGATGTTGTCGTGCTCGTCCTTGCCCTGCGGCACGTCATCGAACGGCAGGTTGGGAATGCGCGACAACGCATCGGTCAGTTCAGCCGAAACCTGACGATCCTCTTCCTCAAGGCGCGGCATGCTCTCCTTGATGTCGGCAACTTCGGCCTTGAGTTTTTCAGCAAGCTCGGCGTTCTTCTGCGCCATCGCCGCGCCGATTTCCTTGGATGCGGTGTTGCGGCGCGACTGCATGTCCTGCAGCGTCTGGATCACGGACCGGCGTTTTTCATCCAGCGCAATCAAACCAGCGGATTGCGGCTCGGCGTTGCGCCTGGCAAGGCCAGCATCGAAAGCTTCAGGGTTTTCGCGTATCCATTTAATATCGTGCATCGTGGTTCCAGACCGTAATTTGCATCATGTTTTGAAAAACAAAACGCCGGGACATGAGGCCCGGCGTCTGAAGAAGATCCTGGCGGAAACCGTCAGTCCTCACTGGAATCCTCAAGCTCACGGCCTGCATTTTCCTCAGCGCGCTTCTTCTCCACGAGTCGAGCCAAATGTATGGAAATCTCGTAGAGAAGGATTGCGGGCAACGCAAGACCGATCTGGGACATCGGGTCCGGCGGTGTCAGAACGGCAGCCACGACGAAAGCGCCGACAATCGCGAATTTGCGTTTCTCCCTGAGCCATTGGCTGGTCAGCAAGCCAACCCGTGCCAGAAGCGTCGTCACCACCGGCAACTGGAACACCAGACCAAAGGACAGCACCAGCGTCATGATGAGGCTGAGATACTCCGAAACCTTCGGCATCAGCGAAATCGCGACCTCACCATCCTCGGGCAATTGCTGCATCGCGAGGAAGAACCACATGACCATGGGCGTGAAGAAGAAATAGACCAGAGCGCCGCCCAGAAGAAACAACAGCGGTGACGCGATCAGAAACGGCAGGAAGGCTGCACGTTCGTTCTTGTAGAGACCCGGCGCCACGAACTTGTAGAGTTGGGAAGCGATGACCGGAAACGATATGACCAGCGCGCCGAACATCGCGACCTTGATCTGGGTAAAGAAGAACTCCTGCGGCGCGGTGTAGATGAGCGAGGACTTGGCAACGTCCAGACCGGCCCAGATCACCGCCCATTTATAGGGAATGACCAACAGGTTGAAGAGGTGCTTAGCGAACGCGAAGCAACCGATGAAGGCAATGAAGAAAGCGCCAAGCGACCAGATCAGCCGCGTGCGCAGTTCCATGAGGTGTTCGATAAGCGGCTGTGGCTTATCTCCGATATCGGCACTCATGCTTCACCCTTTTTGGCTTTGGCCGTCTTGACGGTTTTTGCGGGTGTGACCGACGCCACCGTTTCTGGATCGGTCTTTTTCACCATCGCCTTGGCCTTTTCGACCATAGGCTTACCCGCTGCGACTGTCGCCTTGGCGGCCCTGACCTTTGACACTTTTGCCGCAACCTCGGTCAGAACAGCAGGTTGAGTGCTCTTGGGTGCGGCGGGTTTACCACTGGCCGTTTTTGCAGCCTCGGTCTTGGCCGAAACGGTCCTCGTGACGCGCTTGGGTTTCGAAGCCACCTTTTCAGCTTCGGCTTCTTGTACGGATTTCTTAGATGCCGATTTGCGTATGGTCTTTGGCTTCTGCCCGGTTTCCGCCGCAGGCGCTACACTTGTGGTCGCCGCAGTTGCTGGACCGACCGCCGTTGCCGCAGCAGCAACCTCCGTGGCAATGGCAGGCGGGCCATCGGGGAGTTTCATCTCAGGCTCGGACAGATTGACCGCCGGTGCGCCGGCAGGCGCGCTGGTCGCCGGGGAGCTTGGAGGGGTCGTTGCACCCTTCAAATCAGCCCGGATTTCGTTGCCCAGCTGACGAAGCGGGTTCATCGCATCGCGAATCGAATTCGTCGGGTTGAGATTGCGCACATCGGATATCGTCTGACGAACGTCGTCCATATCGGCTTCTTTCAAAGCCTCATCGAATTGGCTGCGGAAATCGCCGGCCATCTTGCGCAGACCGGCCATCGTCTTGCCGAAAGCGCGGATCATGGGCGGCAAGTCCTTCGGGCCGACGACAACGATCAATACGACCGCAATCACCAGAAGCTCGCTCCAGCCGATATCAAACATCATAAAGCTCCTGACACACGCAGTGTCGCGGAGCGGCTTTCAGCACCGCACCGCAAAATCGATTACTTGAGCTCATCAGCCTTGTGGTCGACCGTCCGTGTGTGGACAGGAGGGGCCGCTTCTTGCGTGGTGTCGTGGTCTGCCGGGCGCTGTGTGCCGTCTTCGTCGGCCATGCCCTTCTTGAAGCTCTTGATACCCTTTGCAACATCGCCCATCAGTTCCGGAATTTTGCCGCGACCAAACAGGACCAGCACGATCACCAGAACGATCAGCCAATGCCACACACTAAAAGAACCCATAACGCAAACTCCCTGAATTTTGCTTTGAACCGATGTAAGACGTTTGCGGCGGTTTTTCAAACACCAAAATGGCTATTCAACAAACGAAAAGGCACTATAAATCCAGGAATTGACAAATGTTGGCAACTCTTTGTGATTGCGGCGACAATAGAACAGGCGTCAGCGTTCCGGCTCGTCACCGCTGGGCGCCAGCAGTCCCAGTTCCTCGAGGTCGAGCTGGGTGATCGGATCTTCGTCCTCCGTGAGTTCGTCGCTCATGGAAGGCAATGGAATGCCGAAATTGGAGGGTATGCGGCCAGATAGCAGCCCTGCGCCCTTCAGCTCGTCCAACCCCGGCAGATCGCGCAATTCCTCCAATCCGAAATGATCGAGGAAGTCCACCGTCGTTCCCATGGTGACGGGTCGTCCCGGCGTCCTGCGCCGCCCGCGAAACCGCACCCAGCCCGCTTCCATCAGCACGTCCAACGTCCCGCGCGAGGTCTGCACGCCGCGGATTTCCTCGATCTCCGCTCGTGTTACAGGCTGGTGATAGGCAATGATCGCCAAGACTTCCAAGGCGGCCCGCGACAGCTTCTTCGGCTCCTTCTCATCCATGCGGATGACGAAGGACAGATCGCCTGCCGTTCTAAAAGCCCACTGCCCACCCACCTGAATGAGATTGACGCCACGCTCCGAATAGATGCCCTTCAGCTTCCACATCAGCGCTACAACGTCGACGCCCTTCGGCAGACGTTCGGCAATGAAGGCTTCGGACACCGGTTGAGCCGAAGCAAAAACCAGAGCCTCTGCAATGCGTTCGGCATCCTTCATCTGCCGATCGGTGATCACAGGTTCTGCTCCCGCATCGCTCGTCACGACTGCGTCCTCGTCCGCATTCAGATCACTCGACATTCCTAGTCCTTTCACGGCCAGTGCCCTTGCGCATGAAGATCGGCTGGAACGCGCCGTCCTGGCGAATTTCCAGCGATCCCTCGCGCACCAGTTCCAGCGATGCGGCAAAGGCACTTGCCATTGCGGTGGCCCGCATGGAGGGGTCGGCAACATATTGCAGCAGATAACGATCCAGCTCGGTCCACTCGCCGATCTCGCCCAGCATGGAGGTCAAAAGCTCACGGGCATCGACCAGCGACCAGACCTGCCTTTTTTCGATGGTGACCTGGGTAATGGCCTGACGCTGGCGAAGATTGGCGTAGGCGCTCAGAAGGTCATAAAGGCTCGCCTCGAATGACGAGCGGCTTTTGTGGGGGATATGCTCCGGCGCGCCACGGGCGAAGACATCGCGGCCCAGATGATGGCGGTTGACCAGCCGCTCGGCTGCCTCGCGCATGGCTTCCAGCCGCTTGAGCCTAAAGGCAAGCGTTGCCGCCATTTCCTCGCCGCTCGGGCCATCGTCCTTGCTTTGCTGCGGAATGAGAAGCTTCGACTTAAGGAAGGCCAGCCAGGCCGCCATCACCAGATAGTCGGCGGCCAACTCGATACGCACCCGCCGCGCCTGTTCGACGAAGACGAGATATTGCTCGGCCAGCGCCAGAACGGAGATGCGGGATAGATCGACCTTTTGCGTGCGGGCAAGATGCAGCAACAAATCAAGCGGACCTTCAAAGCCCGCAACATCGATCATGAAAGCCGCTTCGCCGGTGGCTCGCTCGGGCTTGATATCCTCCCAGAGCTTTTCCATCGGCGCGCCGCCGCGCGATTTATCTGTCGCCATTCATTCGTCCACCAGGCCCGTCAATGGAAAACGCCCGGCTGGATCGCCTCAGGCAATTGGCAGCATGGCGTTGAATTCGTCTCTCAGTGCCGTTTCGTCTGCACCATCAGCCACCGGAAATCCAGTTTCGACGGCCCGAACACGCTCGAGAGACTTGCCGGAAAGAACAGGAACCTCTTTCACGACCTGCAGCATTTCATCCATCACGCCGTTGCAATGCAAGACCATATCGCAGCCACCCGCAATAATATTGGCCGCACGTTCGCCCAGCGTGCCTTTCAAAGCGTTCATCGAGCTGTCATCGGAGATGAGCAGGCCATCGAAACCCAGGCGACCGCGAATGATTTCGTTGATGACGATCGGCGATGTGGTGGCCGGGCGCTCGGCATCGATGGCGGTAAACACCAGATGCGCGCTCATCGCCATCAGTTCCTTGCTCAAGGCGCAAAACGGCACGAAGTCATGCCTATCCAGCTCGTCCAAGCGCACATCGACCACCGGCAATTCATGGTGCGAATCGACCAGACCTCGGCCATGGCCGGGAATATGCTTCATCACGGGCAACATGCCGCCCGCTTTCAACCCATCGGCAGCCGCCTGCCCCATGGCCGCCACCAGTGCCGGATCGAACCCATAGGCACGGTTGCCGATGACGTTGCTTGCGCCTTCGACAGGTACGTCGAGAACAGGCAGGCAATCGACGGTGATGCCCAGTTTCATCAGGTCAAACGCGTGCAGGCGGGACATCAGCCAGGCCGCACGCAACCCCTGCTGCTGGTCACGCAGGTAGATGTCGCCCAGTGCCTGCGCATTGGGGTAGGATTGCAGGATAGGCGAGCGGATGCGTTGGACACGGCCGCCTTCCTGATCGATCATTACGGGCGCATCGGCACGGCCAACGGCATCACGCATGGAGGTGACGAGATCCTGGATTTGCTTGATATCACCGATATTGCGCCCGAACAGAATGAAGCCCCAAGGCTGCTCGGCCCTATAAAGCGCGATCTCGTCCTGCGTCAGGGTCAGGCCGCTACAGCCAAGGATCATAGCTTTCGTTTCAGTCATGGATTCGTCCCGCTTGAAAAATAGATAGGCATAAAAAAGCCGGGACAGTAAAACTATCCCGGCTCCATCTTTTGCTTAGCCCCAAAATCACCGAGCGATCAGGCAGCTGCCGCCAGCAGAGCGAAAACGCTCGCACAGCGCTGCGGCTTCGTTCTTGTCGCCAGCTGGAATGCGCACACGATAGAAGGTGCCCTTGCCAGCGATTTCGGCGGCCTTGATGTCCACACCCCGACCGCCAATGACGGAGCCGAACTTCGCGGACAGGTTCTGGTACGATTTCTGGGCTTCTGCCTGGCTTGGAAGCGAGGCGACCTGCACAAAGTAACCGCCCGCGGACGACGCATTGGTGGCCGGTGTTGGAGCAGCGGCGGTTTCCTGCGCAGGCTGCGAAGGCGGAGCCGGGCGAACGTTGCCTTGTGTCGTGACAGCAGCCGTGACAGTGGTCGGCTGAGACGCTGGACGCGACGCAGGCATTGGTGCCGCCGTCTGTGCAGGCTTCGCCGCTGCGGCGACAGGTGCCTGTGGCTGCTGAGCAGGCGGCTCTGGCGAAACAGCAACACGTGAGGCGGAAATCACCGCAGGTGCACGTTCAACAGCAGCCGTTGTCTGAGGTGCTGCAAGTTCGTCAACACGGTCTGCCTGTGGCGCAGATGGTGTGGCCGGAGCCGGAACGTCCTGCGCAACCAGCGTGCCATCAGGCTTGACGATCATCGTGCGGACCTTGCGCGGCGAAACATTGACCGGCGAACCGCCCTGATTTTCAGCCGAACGCGCCGTCTCGTCCGGAGACAACAAGCGTGGATCTTCAGTATCACCGACCGGGGTCGACGCAACCCCGTCCATGTCTTCGTTCTCGCCTTCAAGCGGCAATTGCTCTGGGATCAGCGTGCGCTGCACGACATCAACCGGCTGCTCATCGGAAGAGATCAGCGAAGACTGTTTTGGATCGGCAGGTGCACCACCAGCGACACGGTTGTAAACCGCCTTGTCCTGGTTCGGAACGACGCGCCCCCCAGGATTATCGGGCACGACCTTGGTCGGCTCGCTATCAGCGGAAATGATAACCGGTGCGCCATTGGAGCCGGAGCTCAAAGAGCCACCGGACATCAGAGCATAGGTGCCCCCGCCGATCAGGAGAACGCCGACAGCAGCGGCCATCGGCACGAACCAGCGGCGCGCGCTGCCGCGATCTTCGTCGTCGCTGTAACGAACGGGCTGGGTAATCGCGGCGCGGGCCATGTGCTCGCCGGAGGAGCGCGTTTCGGCTGCTTCTTCCATGCTGCGACGGAAATCCTGCTCCAGCGCACGTTCGAACTCATCGACCTCTTCCTGCGTCGGCTGCAGCTGGCCTGAAACCGGGCGGCCATCGGCGTTTTTATGGCGGTCAAGACCACCTGTCGCCGCAGGAGCAAAAAGCGAAGCCAGTTCGGTGTCGAGATCGAGATCTTCTTCCTGTCGACGCGGTACAGGCTTTGGCTCGAACACGCTCATCGGCAGTTCGGGCACTTCCATTTCGGTGATGGTTTCCGGCTGGTCTTCCGTCTCGCCGATCTGCGACGGATCAAACGGCAGGCTTTCGAGCGTCGCAGGTGGCGCGACGACAACCGGCGCCACAGGACGCGGTGCTTCCTGTTTGATGACCGGTAGCGCAAAAGGTTCAGCACGCACGGTGGCGACCGCCACTGGTGCGGATATCGGGGCAACAAATGGCTTTGGCTGAGCCTGAGCCTGCGCCACAGGTGCAGGCGTCGGTTCCGTTGCAACGGCGACATCGATATTGGCAATCTCGGACAGATCGATATCGAAATCGAAATCATCAAGAGCCAGCTCGAAATCATCATCCTTGAACGTATCGAAATCGCTCATATCCGGCTCGGATTTCGCGATAGTCTGGACAACAGGTGGCTCCGCTCGCGCAGGTGCAGGCGGCGGCGTGACAACAGGCGGCTCAACCGAAACAACCGGCTCAACGCGGGAAGAAGGCGTCGCGGTGGTCGCTTCCTTGCTGCTGATTTCGTATTTCGCCACATCGTAGATCAGTTCATCCATCGCCGAAAGCTTCAGCCCGGCTGGAATGGCAGGTTCGACATGGTTGGCAGGAGCAGTAAGCGGCTGTGTGAACTCGGCGGAAACGGGTGCCTGAACGACCTGCTCGGCCGGCGACGCGGCGACGGGTGTCGGGCGTGGCGCTCCGAAATTCGCCAGCGGTAAGCGAAGGCTGGAATAATCAAGCGACGAACGGCGGGCAATCGGTGCGGGCGCCTGCGACGGTGCGACCGGTGCGTCAGTCACGGACATTTCGAGTTCGCTGATGAGATCGATAGGCGAACCGCCGGATGTCTCCGCCATACGCTCCCAATCGGCATTCTGGACGACAGCGGGTGCAACATAGTACGGTGCAGGCGTATCTTCGACGGGACGTGCGTAAACCGGCTCAACGGCAGGCTGCTCGTGATACGAAACGGGTTCGACGTGAGCGACTATTTCCTCAACCTGAGAACCGGTAGATACATCTTCGAAAACCGGTTCCGCCGCCTGATGGACTGTCCCGCGTTGGGACACGTCGAACAAAGCTGCGACAGACGCAGGGTCGTCGCTAAAATCGTCGCGCAGGTTGCTGGCGGCCGTACTATCAGCGCTATGCTCTGCGACCAGATACTCCTCGGCGTCGGCGGGCGCATACTGCTCCACCGGCTGAATCTCAGGCTCCTTGCGCGCAAAGACGGATTCGACACGCTGCATGAACTCACCGGCGGGGACCGGCGATGTACGCACGTCGTTTGCGGCGTCGAGAACGATTGGCTCATGACGGGGAGAATCATAAATGGCGAATTCGCGAAGCAATTCATCTTCGAGGTTGAATTCGGGCTCACGGCGCGGCCCTGCTTGCTGTGAAACCGGCGCAGCAACGTGGGATGGCCGATCCTCTTGCCCGACAAGACGCGCCAATTGCGCTAGAGGATCGTTGTCGTCGAACTGTTCTGTCCGGTTTTCCCGGTTATACGCGACATTTTTATCGACCATTACGTGTTCCACCATCTACGCGTCAAAGCTCTTGCCAGCGTATTGTGAGCAAATAATGGTGAGATGTTATCGCATTTCGTCGGGTGCGTCTGCTCCTAAAAGCGTCAGTCCAGACTTCAGTACATTTGCGACAGCATTCACCAGCCCTAACCTGGCAACACTTAATTCTCGGTTTTTATCGTTAACAAAACGTAATCCTGGCTGATCTTTACCTTTATTCCAATGCCCATGGAAGGAACTTGCGAGATCATAGAGGTAAAACGCCAGTCTGTGCGGCTCATGATTGAGCGCGATGGACTCGATCATGCGCGGATATTCTGCCAGTTTAGCAATCAGCTGCAATTCATTGATATCACTAATCAATGATGCACTGGCCACCATGGTCTCCGAGGACACATCCAGGTCTGGAAACGCCTCGTTTGCCTGCCTGAAAACGGACTTGCAGCGGGCATGCGCATACTGCACATAAAACACGGGATTATCTTTGGATTGCTCCGTTACTTTAGCAAAATCGAAATCCAGAGGCTCCGAGCTCTTGCGATAGAGCATCATGAATCGCACCGGATCACGTCCGACCTCATCCACAACCTCGCGCAAAGTCACGAAATCGCCTGAGCGTTTCGACATTTTGACGGGCTCGCCATCACGAAAAAGTTTGACCAGCTGGCACAAAAGAACCGTCAGTTTGGACTTGCCCTCGGACACGGCCCGCGCCACCGCTTCCAGCCGCTTGACGTATCCGCCATGGTCGGCGCCCAGAACATAGATCATCTCGCCGAAGCCGCGGTCGTACTTATCCTTGAAGTAGGCAACATCAGCAGCAAAATAGGTGTAGGAGCCATCGGACTTGATCAGCGCACGGTCCATGTCGTCACCGACTTCAGTGGAACGGAACAGCGTCTGCTCGCGGTCTTCCCAGTCATCCGGCAACTCACCTTTGGGCGGCGGCAGCGTGCCCTTGTAGACATGCCCCTTGAAGGTGAGGTCGTTGATGGCAGACAGAATGGGGCCAGCGTTACCGGCATGCAGCGTGCGTTCCGAATAGAACACGTCGTGCTTCACGTTCAGCGCAGCCAGATCCTGGCGGATCATCACCATCATCGCGTCGATGGCCTTGTCCTTGACGATCGGCAACCATTGCTCTTCCGGCATGGCCCGCAGCTTGATGCCGAATTCATCGACAAGCGCGTGGCCGAGCGGCACCAGATAATCACCCGGATAAAGACCGGGGGGAATGACACCGATCTCTTCGCCCAGAGCTTCGCGGTAACGCAGGAAGACGGAGCGTGCAAGCACGTCGATCTGTGAGCCGGCGTCGTTGATGTAATATTCCTTGACGACCTCGTAACCGGCAAAAGACAGAAGGTTCGCCAGCGTATCGCCCACGACGGCGCCACGGCAATGGCCGACATGCATGGGGCCAGTGGGGTTGGCGGAGACGTATTCCACGTTCACCTTCTTGCCCGCACCGATGTTTGAGCGGCCGTAATCAGCGCCGTTCTCGATCATGTCTGCCAACAGGCGCTGCCAATAGGCAACGGAAACGCGGATATTGATGAAGCCAGGACCCGCGACATTGACGCTATCGACGTCTTCGTCGCGTTCCAGCACAGGCGCGATGAGTTCTGCCAGCGCACGCGGATTGGTGCCGAGTGGCTTTGCCAAGACCATGGCGGCATTGGTCGCGACATCGCCATGAGTGGAATCGCGTGGCGATTCCACGGTGATGCGGCCGAAATCCACCGCATCGCGATGCGCCTTGACGAGATCGATCGTCTCGAGCGCGTTTTTGATTCTGGTGTCGAAATCGGCAAAAATATTCATCATCATATACCTGCGCAAACGTCTTGCATCTCAGTCCGGGCAATCCGGCTTACCGGACCCTTGGATCGGGTCCACATTTGCCCGCTGCCTACCGCAAATCGGGTGTATGGTCAAACAGGCGCTGGTGCGCTTTCAGTGCATAACTATCGGTCATACCGGCCAGATAATCCCCGACATGACGGGCTCTCGCGGCCACGCTCATGCCCGCAATACTGTCCACCCAGTAGTGGCTTTGCATTTCGGCAGGCGTTTCCATGTAGCGGTGAAACAGGTCGGTGACGATCTGTGTCGCCCCTGCCCTGATCCGCATGATATCGGCATGACGATAGATATGCGCAAACAGCAACTTCTTGATCTGCCTGTCCGTTTCCGCCATTTCGGGAGAAAACGTCGCGACGGTGAAGCTCGCCGCGCGGATGTCGGCGGAGCATGTCGGCTTGAGCTTCAACAGATTGTGCTGGGCAACGCCGATCACGTCTTCGACCATGCGGGTGATCTGGCGGCGCATGATTTCATGGGCGAAGCGCTCGTTTTCGAGGTTTGGATATTTGGCCCGCACGTCCGCCATCAGACCACTGAGGAAAGGCACCTCCTCCAGCATCTCGAATGTCAGGTAGCCTGCACGCAGACCGTCATCGATGTCGTGCGTGTTGTAGGCGATATCGTCGGCGATGGCAGCGACCTGGGCTTCTAGGCTGGCGAAGGTGCCGATTTCCAGATCCTGCAATTGGCAATATTCGAGAATGGGCAGCGCCACGGCACCATGGCCATCCCTGGCATTTTCGCCGACCAGCGGACCGTTGTGCTTGACCAAGCCTTCCAAGGTTTCCCACGTCAGGTTGATACCGTCATATTCGGCATATCGGCGTTCCAGCTTGGTGACGATGCGCAGCGACTGGGCGTTGTGGTCAAAGCCGCCATAGGGCTTCAACATGGCATCTAGCGCGTCCTCACCGGTGTGGCCGAACGGCGTGTGTCCAAAATCGTGAACCAGCGCAACGCCTTCCGCAAGGTCCTCATCAAGCTTCAAAGCCCGCGCCAGAGCACGGGCAATCTGCGCCACCTCCACCGTGTGCGTCAGGCGTGTGCGATAGTGGTCTCCATCGGGGCTGATGAAGACCTGCGTCTTGTGCTTGAGGCGTCGGAAAGCTGTGGTGTGGACGATGCGATCGCGATCACGTTGAAAATCAGAGCGTGTGAGGCTGGAGGTCTCGGGGAACAACCGTCCACGCGTCGTCCATGGATCGGTGGCATAGACCGCCCGATCTCCGCTGCCGAAACCCAGTGCACGCTGATCGATTATCATTCTTTACCCTGCTGAACTCTATCACGCGGTCTTGCCATTGACCTTTTCCCTTACCCTTCATACCTATCCCGAAGGTTGCCGCAAAGCGTCATCGCCGCGCAACAAGGCTATAGACCGTTAATTTGACTGGTTTATAATCACGAAGACGAGAAAACACCGCTCTCCGGTTCTTGACCCCGGTTGGAGAAACAACATGACCACATACATTACACTTTCAGAATCCGCCGCCAAGCGAATCGCCCAGATCGTTGCCTCCGAAGAGGGCAAGCAATCCTTGCGCGTTTCCGTCGAGGGCGGTGGCTGCTCGGGCTTTTCCTACAAATTCGACTTGGATGGCGCGCCCACCGACGATGACCTCGTCATTTTGCGCGACGACGCCAAGGTCCTGATCGACAGCATGTCGGTCGTCTACATGGAAGGGTCTGAAATCGATTTCGTCGACAATCTGCTCGGCCAGTCGTTCCAGATCAAAAACCCCAATGCCGTCGCAAGCTGCGGCTGCGGTACCAGCTTTTCGGTCTGACCTGAGGTTCTCCCAAGCCTGTTGAAACTGTGAAAACGGGTGGCATTCGGCTGCGTATGGTTTAAACAAGCCATAGTGAAAATGGAATGTCCGATGAAGATTGCCACCTGGAACATCAACGGCGTCAAGGCGCGCATCGAAAACCTCTGCCAATGGCTTAAGGATTCAAGCCCTGACATTGCCTGCCTCCAGGAAATCAAATCCGTCGATGAAAATTTTCCGCGCCTCGACATCGAAGCGCTGGGCTACCACGTGGAAACCCACGGGCAAAAAGGCTTCAACGGCGTGGCGCTTCTATCCAAGATGATGCCAGACGAGATCAATCGCGGACTGCCGGGCGACGATGCCGACGAACAGGCCCGTTTCATCGAAGGCGTCTTCTCCGTCAAGGGCGGGGCAATCCGCGTCTGCTCGCTCTATCTGCCCAATGGCAACCCGCCGGATGATCCGGTCAAGTACCCTTACAAACTGGCCTGGATGGAGCGACTGACCCGCTTTGCGCAGGACCGCCTTCTTCTCGAAGAGCCGCTTATTCTCGCTGGCGACTACAACGTCATCCCCGAACCCTTCGATTGCTACGACCCGCGCGCCTGGGAAGGTGACGCATTGTTCCTGCCCACCACCCGCGCAGCCTTCCGCAAACTGGAAAATCTGGGCCTGACGGACGCCACACGTGCCACCACCGATGAGGCGGGGCTTTATACGTTCTGGGATTATCAGGCAGGCGCATGGCCCAAGAACAACGGCATCCGCATCGATCACCTGATGCTGTCCTGCGAGGCGGCCGACAAGCTGCAATCGGTTTCCATCGAAAAGCACGTTCGTGCCTGGGAAAAGCCGTCCGACCACGTGCCGGTCTGCGGATATTTTGATTTTCAGCTGGCGTCATGACAGTCTGATGGGGTGAAGCTGTTCACCCTCTCCTCGTCATCCTCGGGCTTGTCTGAAGGATGACGACGCAACCCAGCCAAGCACCCGATCATGGGCGTCGGTCGATTAAAATCAGTCAGCATCACCCAGAGCAATATTCTGCGCGAGCGAAATCGCAACACGTCTGTCTTCTTCTGCAGCAACAGAGAACGCCTGTTCCTGCATGTTCTGTATCCACTTGCAGTTGGCGGCGGAACACTTGTCCAGCGCTGCCGTCATGAAAGCGAGCCCACGTACGGTCTGACCTTCCTGAAACAGGAGATTGCCGAAGATGGACATGGCGCCGGCATGACCGTGCTTGCGCGCCTGATTCAGCCACTTCTTGGCCTGCTGGGTGTCTGCACGACCGCCCTCGCCTGCCAGTATCATCTGTGCAAGCTCAAACTGGGCCTCGGCCACACCGAAGGTCGAGGCGACCTGGAAATAGAGCTGGCGGGCCTGTGACAGATCGGTTTTGACGGGGCTACCGGGAATACCGTGGCGATAGTAATCGGCGAGCGAAAGAAGCGCGTTGACGAAGAAGCCCGTGTCCTCGGAGCCGGGCTCTACACCCTGACTGGCAATTTCGCTGTAAATCTTGAAAGCTTCGAAATCGTTTTTGGCAACACCATCACCAAAGGCATACATATTCGCAAGCGCCCAGCGCGAGCCGGTGTGACCCTTTTCAGCGGCATAGCGATACGCTTCGACAGCATCATCCTTCTTGCCGCTCTTGTACGACTTGAAACCGAATTTGAAGAGATCGAAAGGACCGGATTCCTTCGTCACACCCGAATTGATGTCGAAAGCTGCGGCCGGTATTGCCATCGATACGAGCAACACTCCCAGACATAGCGGCTTTAAAACGTTGATGTCACATTTCAGCATTTCAACGAACTTCTCTCACTCTTCCCGGCCTATAGCGAGTACTCAAACAACACAGCGAAGACATTCCCGACTATCCCGGGAATTGGACACACTTCAACGGTCCAGCCGCACAGTCTCGTGTGCTGCCAGAGATCAATTGTGGCCCCAGATCAGTATTTTCATGCCAACGAATGTATCTGCCATTTTCGGCAACATCACGGCGTTTTACCGCCATTCGGATTCCGTGAAGGAAGCGCGCGAATTGAAAATCCGCTTTTACGTCCTTAAACACTGAATCCAAACCCGTTTTCACGTCCACCAAACCCGCAGAGCCACCCTCGAAGCCTGCATATTCTTTCATTCCCCGCGTCTCTCGAAAACAGACAAGCAACTTGTTTGTGGCGGGAAATGGACAAATACGTCCGCATTCTTACGCTACGTGAAGGTTGCATAAATATGTTGCCAAATCGTCACAATATTAGCAGTTGGCAACAAAAAACCCGGCCTCGAAAGACCGGGTTCATTTTTGTCTTAACGAGTATTAAAACTTTACTTTGACCGACGTGGAAACAGCGCTGACGAGATCGTTTCCGAAGTCGTAGGCGACGTCATCACCGTAAGTGACACCGCCGCGCGTGACCGCACCGGAGCTTCCGCTTGTCAAAAGTCCGACGGCGCCTGCAACACGCCATTCGATATTTTCCGTTACGGCATAAGATACACCCGCTCCCACGGTCCATGTATCGGTCTGTGATCCAACACCGGTGCTCGTGCCACGATCCCAGGTCAGGCTCAGAGCACCCGACCACTGATCGTTGAACTTGTGACCAACACCGCCCGAAACCGTCCAGCCATCACGATAAAGCTGATCGAGAGATGTCACACCGCCTGGGGGGCAAGGCAATCCGGTGGAAGCAACCGGGCAGAAACCGATGGACTGGATCAAACTCCAGTTCGTCCATTTGACAGATCCGAAAGCAAGCCAGTCCGGAGCGATCCCGCTTTGGACTTTAAGCTCAAGCGAGTCAGGCGCCTCCGCAGACCCTATCACTCCGAAACGCCTCCCAAAGAATGGGTTCGCAGGATTAACAGCGCGCGGAATTTCGGTCAGATCGAGCGAACCTGAAAGATTGTCATACTTCACGCGACTGTTGTAAACGAGGCTTGCACGTAGCGCATATTCTGGAATCTCGTAAGCAACACCGGCGCGCCAGCCGAGCGCTTCATCACTGATATCAAGACGGCCGACCCCATCGAAGACCGCCGACGCAGGGCCGGTGATTGGCGCAACGAGTCGCGTCTTGAAAGCCTCGATCTCCTGGTAAAAACCGCCACCGATCACACGGAATTGGCCTGGACCCGCATCGAACTTGTAGGAGCAGGTGAGGCCGTAATTGTCGGTGCGGACCTTTGTCTCAATGTTGCTCTGAGCGCCAACCCAACCGGATCCCGGATTGAGATGAGCACCGAATGGCTGGGAATAATCGACTAGGCAATCGACTGGACCATAGCCGCCCTTGAAGCCGACATAGGGGATCGCATAGTTTTCGCTGTCATCGGCAGTCGTGGATCCCGCGCCTCTGCCGTTGTTGCCAAGACCATCCGAGGCGTCGGTATCACGTACGTTCTTCAGCTTTCGCTGCGGCATCACATAGGTAACACCGGATGAAAAACTGAATGGCGATGCATCAAACAGCTGGTCGATATTGTAACCGCCGCGCTCCAGACCACCTGCAAAAGCAGGCGTGATCGACGTGATACCGATAGCAAGGCCCAAAGCGCCACTGATAAAATGATTATGTGTTGCCATCTCTCTCCCCAATCAAGGCAATATGATGCGTCGAAAGTGCAATGCTTTGAAAGGAAACACAATCTACGGCGTAGGCCCGGGATTTTTTGCAGCGCAAAATAACTTGACGTAAGATGCTGACCGCGATGGGCTCTATGTCCCAAACTGGTTTTTTTTTCCAAGGAAATCAAATGCACACTATTTTCTTGGAATAAATTAGCGCCTTACCACGCTACTGTAGCGAACTGACAACATCCACAATTTTCACATGCAAAAGCCGCGCTTTCGCCTCACTCTGTCGGCGCTGGAGAAATCCGGCGATGAAGAACGCATTTTTCGCCGTGGGTTAATCCTGACAGCGTTGATTCTTGCAGCTGCATGCTCGAACAAAAAAGCGCCCCTCTGCAGGAGCGCTTTTTTTTTGCAAGTCACTCTATCGTCAGGCTCAGCCTGCTTCATTGACCCGTAAGAGGGCCGTCTTCAAGCTCTTGATCTGGACCTCAAGTTCGGCCTTGCGTTCGCGGTCTGCCGCGACAACGTCCGGGTCGGCGTTGGATACGAACTTCTCGTTCGACAGCTTCTTGTCGATCCGCTCCATTTCGCTTTCCGCCTTGCCGATGGCCTTTTCAAGTCTGGCTTTTTCTGCGGCGACATCAATGAGGTTGCCGAGCGGAATGCAAACCGTTGCCTCGCCCAACACGATCTGTGCCGAGCCCTTGGGCGCGACGTCCGCAGCCAGAATTTCGTCAGCACGGGCCAGACGGCGGATCGCGGCCGAGTGGCGGTCGAGACGCGTTTCCGTGGTCGGGCTCGCGGCGACGATGACCAGCGGTGCCATTGCACCCGGCGGCACGTTCATTTCCGAGCGCGTCGAGCGAATACCGGAGACGAGATCAATCAGCCAGTTGATTTCGGCTGCTGCCGCGTCGTCGCGGAACTGAGGCGCTGGCCAGTCCGTGTGGCACAGCAGATCGGCGCGGCTTTCGCCTTCGCCTGCCGAATGCGCCCACAACTCTTCCGTCATGAACGGCATGAACGGGTGCAGCAGCTTGTAGATCTCCTCCAGAACGTATGCCGCACAAGCCTGCGCTTCGATCTTGGCACCTTCGTCTTCACCGCTGAAGACAGGCTTCAGCAGTTCCAGATACCAGTCGCAGACCTGGTTCCACACGAAGCGATAGAGCAGGCCCGCCGCATCGTTGAAACGATAGTTCTCGATGGCAGCTGTCACATCCTTGGCAGCGTCTGCCAGCTCGGTCAGAATCCAGCGGTTGATCGTCTGCGTCGTTGCTTCGGGAATGAAATGCGGATCGCGCTTGACGCCGTTCATTTCGGCAAACCGCGTTGCATTCCACAGCTTGGTGCCGAAGTTGCGGTAACCGGCAATACGGGCTGGGTCCAGCTTCACGTCACGCCCTTGCGCCGCCATGATGGCCAGCGTGAAGCGTAGCGCGTCAGCACCATATTCGTCGATCAGGTCGAGCGGGTCGATGACGTTGCCCTTCGACTTCGACATCTTCTGGCCGTTCTTGTCGCGAACCAGCGCATGGATGTAGATCGTGTGGAACGGCTCGACCGGGTTACCCGCCTCGTCCTTCATGAAGTGCAGGCCCATCTGCATCATCCGCACCACCCAGAACGGAATGATGTCGAAGCCGGTGACCAGAACATTGGTTGGATAGTAGCGCGCAAGCTCCGGCGTCTTTTCCGGCCAGCCGAGCGTCGAGAACGGCCACAGGGCTGACGAGAACCACGTATCGAGAACGTCTTCGTCACGCGTCAGGATTTCACCGGGCTTGAAGTTCTCCAGCTTCTCCTCGACCCAGGCCTTCCATGGGCCTTCATGGGCAATATAGTGCTGGATAGCGGCCTGAAGCGCTTCTTCTTCGGTCTTCTCAACAAAAACCTGGCCATCGGGACCATACCAAGCGGGGATCTGGTGGCCCCACCACAGTTGGCGCGAGATGCACCATGGCTGGATGTTCTCCATCCACTGGAAGTAGGTGTTTTCCCAGTTCTTCGGCACGAAATTGGTGCGGCCTTCGCGAACAGATTCGATTGCCGGCTTGGCGAGCGTCTTGTTGTCCACCCACCATTGCTCGGTCATGCGCGGCTCGATCGGTACGCCGCCACGGTCGCCATGCGGGACCATGTGCTTGTGCGGCTCGATCTTGTCGAGGAAACCGCCCTCTTCGAAAATCTGGACAATCAAGGCTCGTGCCTTGAAACGATCCATCCCCTCAAGCTGGTCCCATATACCGGTCTGCATGGCCGTCGGCGTCAGGCCTTCGAGGAAATCCTCGTTGTCCTTGATGGTGACTGTGGCATCGGTGTTGAGAATGTTGATGGCCCGAAGCCCCGCCCGTTTGCCGACTTCGAAATCGTTGAAGTCATGCGCTGGCGTGATCTTGACGGCACCCGTGCCCGCCGACGGATCGGCATAGTCATCGGCAACAATGGGGATCTTGCGACCGACGATCGGCAGGACGGCGTGTTTGCCGACAATGGACTTGTAACGCTCGTCTTCCGGGTTCACCGCAATGCCGGTATCGCCCAGCATTGTTTCCGGGCGGGTCGTTGCAACGACGATGTAATCGCGGGTTTCGAATTCAGTCGGCTGTCCACGATCATCCCATGCACATGGGTATTGATAGGTGACGCCTTCTTCCAGCGGATAACGGAAATGCCAGAGGTTCCCCTTCACTTCCACCTGCTCGACTTCCATATCGGAGATCGCCGTCAGAAGCTTTGGGTCCCAGTTCACAAGGCGCATGTCCTTGTAGATCAGGCCTTCCTTATAGAGCGAGACGAAGACTTCCAGAACGGCCTCGGAAAGCCCCTCATCCATCGTGAAGCGCTCACGTGACCAGTCGCAGGATGCGCCCAGGCGCTTCAGCTGGTTGAAGATCAGCCCGCCGGACTCTTCCTTCCACTGCCAGACTTTCTCAATAAAAGCCTCACGGCCCATCTCACGACGGCCCGGAAGCTGGTTTTCCATCAGCTTGCGCTCGACGACCATCTGGGTGGCGATACCGGCATGGTCCATGCCCGGCTGCCACAACACGTCCTTGCCGCGCATGCGCTCGAACCGGACCATGATGTCCTGAAGCGTATTGTTGAGGGCGTGACCCATGTGGAGCGAGCCGGTCACGTTCGGTGGCGGTATTACGATTGTGAACGTTTCCGCGCCCGGCTTGGCGTTCGCGCCAGCGCGAAATGCATTGGCCTCGTCCCAGGCTTTGGCAATTTTGGGTTCTACGGATGCGGAATCGTAGGTCTTTTCGAGCATTTACGGACCTGAATTTTAGAGTTCTGGAGCATGTCGCGCACATTTGCAGCGGTTTTGCGAAACGACATACGACAATACAGCAAATCTACAGTGCACCACGGATCCCAGGGATCGCAATGCGCCATATGTTTGATTTTTTAAATACGGATGGGCGGTGGAGAGTCAACAGCCTGTGGAGATTTCGACGGCAAAGCTCAACAAACAAAAAGCCGCCCTGTCAAAAGAGCGGCTCTGACGCTGAAGAGATGGGGCAAACTGCGAAGGTCTGCCCTGGACGTCGTCATTCAATCTATCGATATGCACACGCGAATAAGCATGATGACAAAACACCCATCACTGTCATCCGTCCCGCCGCCTTGAAAAAGCGGCGCTCGCTGACGATCAACGGCGCGGGCCGCGGGCAACGCGTTCGATCTCCTCGCGCACCAGTCTCTCGACCAGCGTCGGAAGGTTGTCTTCCAGCCAATCCTGCAACATCGGCCGCAACATATCCTGCGCCATCTGCTCGACGGTCGGACGCTCCACGCCGTCGAACATCTCGGCGAGTTCGCCAAACGAACGCTGGATTTGCGCACCGGCGGCGGCCGAAATCAGGTTCAGGGACAGGCTATTGTTGTCTGGCTTCTCGTCGTGCGAAACGGCAACGGGCTGCTCCTCCACCACTTCGGGAAATGCAGGTGCCTGATCCTCCGGTTCGACGGCGCCACGAAGCTCGATATTTTCCCAGACGGGTAAAGGCTGCGGCTCCTGTACGGGCGCCGGACGATCGAAGAACGGCGCCGCCTGCGGCTGCGGAGCCACGGAAGCGGGCTGCGCGTTCATCAGAGGGCGAATGTCAGCGGGTCGTGGCGCGGGCACATAACGTTCCGGCTGTGGCGCCGCCTGCATGACGGCAGGTGATGGCTCGGCAGGCCTTTGCGCGGCGTAGCCTTGCGGACCAAGCGAGGCATTGCGGTCTGCAGCGGCTCTGACCCGCGCTGCCACGTCTGCCAGCGACATTGTTTTCTCGGACGCCTCACTGCCCGTCATTTCAGACCGAACCATGTTGAGCGGCTCATGCTGCTGGCGTGCACCAAACCCCTGATTGGCCGCAGGAGGAACATGGGCGGGAGGGCTTGCGAGTTCGGCGACGAAGGAGGCGCTGTCGCTTTCCTCGTCCTCATCGTAAACCGGGGGCAAGGGCGCGCCGAAAGCATCCGCAGAGGCAGGCTCATTGCTTTCGATGATGCGGCGAATGGATGCCAGAATTTCTTCCATGGATGGTTCGCGCGCGACGCTGGACTGAGCCATTGATATCCCCGATTTTCACGTTCAAAGACGGAATGGAGCAAACGATACGCGCTCCGAATCACAATCAGTGTACGGTAGTCGAGGATGGAAATGAATCCGTGGCGGGTCACTAAGTGGCTTGTTACACAGCTTTATTTCATCCTTCTGCCAGACAAAGCAAAAGCCGGACACATGCGCGCCCGGCTTCAAGGATTGCGCGAGAAACGCGTCCGTCGGATCAGAAAACGAATTCGCGTGTCTTGGCAAAGCCTGGCACCGGCTTGACGGATGCGTTGAAGAAGGTTGTGGACGATGTGCCCTTGCCATCGCGACGGTAGACGGTCGCCTTGGCGGAATTGCCATAACCGACGACGGCCACGAGGCGTCCGCCGTCGCGCAGCTGCTCCAGAAGTGGGGCCGGTACATGCTCGACAGAACCGTTGATGAAAATGAGATCGTAAGGCGCCTCAGCCCCATGGCCCTTGTCGAGAGGACCGGTGACAACAGCGACGTTGTCATATCCCAGCGAGGACAGTTTTGCAGCGGCTGCCGCGCTCAACTCTTCATCCGATTCCAGCGAAACGACGGAACTCGCCAATTGCGACAGGACCGCCGAAACATAGCCACTGCCACCGCCGATTTCGAGCACGACATCGTCCTTGGTGACGGCGGCCAGCTGCAACAGCTTGGCGAGCGGCGACGCCTTCATGATATAGCGAGCGCCGATGCCGTCCTTTGCAGGACAGATCTGCAAATCCTCATCCGCATAGGCAATCTGCTTGATGCCGGCAGGAACGAACTCTTCGCGCGGAACTTTGATAAATGCATTGAGCACCGAATGCGACGTTACATCGGTGGTGCGCAACTGGCTGTCCACCATCTTTCCACGGGCGTTTTCGAAATCCATCATGTCGTGTTTGCCTCACATCAGAGCGCGCAAGCAGGCCGAAAAGGCGAGCGCTATTTGCATACCGTCTTAATTGGCTGCGCCGCCGCTTTCAAGCTCAACCACACCAGACCCTATGGAAAAAGCGTTGTCGCCATTCCCCCAGATGTTTTTCACACGGTATGCGGCAGACACTCATCAAAAACGGGAACTTTTTATCTGACTCATCATTGATAAAGGACTGTAAACGTTCAACAACCGTCGGAGAGCACCATGCTCGGTACAATTCTCGTCGTCCTTCTTATCCTGTTTCTCATCGGCGCATTGCCGAATTGGGGCTTCCACAATTACGGTTATGGCCTGTCCGGCGGCCTCGGACTGGTCCTGGTCATCGTGCTTATTCTGGTTCTGCTCGGTCGAATCTGACCCTGCCGAAATGCCGCATCGGTTCATGACGAGCCGTGCGGCTTTTTTCCACAATACTTCTTCGGCTTTTTCCCACCTGCCCTATTGCACGTAAAATGGATTCGTTCTAAATCCCCGCCATGGCGCTAAATACCGCGTCGGTGAGGCCTCGTGGCGGAGTGGTGACGCAGAGGACTGCAAATCCTCGTACCCCGGTTCAATTCCGGGCGAGGCCTCCAAAAAATCACCAATAAAATCAACACTTTAAGCGAAACTACCCTTCTTGCAGTCAGGGTCCCGTGTCGCTCTGTGTTGCGCCCCACTTCCCTTGGTTTCCGGTCATTTCCGTTTGACCTCCGCTATTACACGCGACATGAATTGCGACACGCAACATGGTAATGAGGTGTGGAAATGGCCGAATTGTCCGAAGCAATGACCCCTGCGATGGTGGCTGAGAAGCTCCGCAATCGCGGGATCATGATTTCCGAACGCACTTTGAGAGAGCGGGCCAGACGGATCGGTGCATTCCGAGAGATCGGAAAAGCAATGTTCTTCATGCCCGAAGACATTGACGCACTCCTAGAAGCAGCAAAGCCAGCGAGATCGAATCCTACCGCTTCTCACGTTTCCAACTGGACAGATTGAGACACCGCCAAGCTTCGGGAGAAGCTCGTTAGCGGCAAAAAGAAATGACTAGAGCGAGCTTTCGGCAAGCGGACCTTCAGCGCATCTTTCGTGCAGTAAAGGCTGTCGGTGCCATCTTTCAGATTGATCTGAAAACCCTAGCGGTAACGGTCATCCCGACTGCAGAACAGCCACCGGAATTGCCTCAAGGATTCGCGCCGGACGGAAACGAGTACTGGGAAGATGACCCAGATCAGCCAATTCAGCCACCACTCGACCATCGAGCATCGCGGGCCATGGAGCGCCTCGTGGAAGCGGGTATCGGTGTGAGCATCCATTCCTGCTCGGTCCGCTCGTTCGGACCCCACTCACAGAAGAAGCTGTTGGAGCGTGGCTACATCAAGGTCTCACCAGGGCAAATCGGCAAATACAACGACGACGACATAAGCCTGACGAAACAAGGGTGGACGGACTGGCAAGCGCAGAAGCGACATATAAAGAAATATCCCGGCCTCTAGGTCATCTTGACACCCCCGTGCAATCTGGCACTTTGCCCGTTAGGGGTGAATTAGGGGAATACAATGAATATTCGATACGCTTTCGCGGCAGCCGCATGTGTGGCCGCTCTTTCCGGCTGCCAAACTGCACCGCAGGAAGAAATGATATGGCTCCGCACAGACGGCCAATCTCAGGTCGGCAATCCTCATCTTCTACAACAGTACGAGATAGATAAAACGATCTGCACGGGTGAGGCTCAAAAGTCAGCAGTTGGCGCGCCAGTCGTATATTCTAACGGCAGTTTTGTGAGTGAGGTGAACGCGTCTATGGTGCGCAATCAGCAGGGTGGAGCCGTTATCGACGTAGCAAAGGGCTGCATGGCGCAGCGTGGCTACCTCCTTGTGCCCAAGGCGCAAGCGCCCGCGATGGCAGAACAATTTCGTGCAAATGCTAAAAAGCAAGGATGACAGATGTCGCTTGAAAAGCTGCAGAAAGTTCGTGAATATCTCGTCAAGCAGAGGAATGCCGTTGCTGCCGAAGCCGCTGACGATATTGAAAAGGGCTATGAGTCCCCTACCAAAAAAACCATCCAGGCGCTCGTATCAATTCAGGAAACGATTGAAAAAGTGGACAGAGCCATTGCCGACACTAACAAACCCGGTAGCTACAACTACGGGCTTTTGAACAATCTGTAATATCCAGAAAATAGAGGGTGGACGGACTAAGCCGCCCTCGCAAACCACCCATCTATCACCGTGGCCGTGAGCATGTGGACCGGCACGAACGGGATGACGATGGCAGTCTTCGGCTTTCGGTTCAAGGCGGTCCTTGCGCAGACTGCGCTGCAAAGATACTGGGATTTTTTCTTTCGCTTGAATGAGCAACCGCACTCCACACAAACCATTTGCGGCGCCTCATGTGCCACGCGGTAGCATACCCGAGAGCAGAAAATGGGCGAGTTGCTCTTCGGTTTAAAGTGCTTTCCACATTGTTTGCATGGGCGGATCATGACGGTTCTTTGTTGCTCTGCTCGGCAGCGGAGAGAACAAAATATTTGTCGCTTGTTTTCCCTTTCGGGGTGGTAGGGACCTCCACAATGCATGCATTCTCTCACCGTGTTCCGCGTTCGGGTGATGAGCGTGATAGCGGATTGAGCGATCACGTTTTCGCGCCTTGTACTCAAATAGTCTCTGGTCACGATCGCAGCACGCGCGCATTCGGTGGAGCAGAACCGCACCTTACGCAACCCATCGACCATTTCATCTGGGAGTGATTTCAAGCACCAACCACAGATGCTATCCACATCGGCATACTCAGGCTGACCTTCATCCCAGGAAGGTCGACAGGCGCCCGTTCGCTGAAATGCTGCCGTGAGAATGCTTGCAGCTTCGTGATCGGCTCGTGACCAAGTCTCTCCTTTCAGGCAAAACGCTGACCGAAGAGCTGCCCGCACTGGCCCCTCAATTTCGAAAGGAGTTTTGCGCCAGTCTACGAGCAAATCAAAGACGCCGTCGATTGCGTGCTTTCTCTGCTCTTTGGGCATCACGGGGGCCAGAGTGACGGCCCGCTTACTGCCATGGCGGTACTCATCCCAGCCACTCCAATATCCATCCTTTCGAGGCATCACTTCCCTCCAAACATGGCATCGAGCAGGCCAGCATTTAGCGGCACCTTGGAGATCGGCGGCAACGCCTTAACGCCTTCCGGCAATGGTGCAGCCTTCGTGTACACGCAATCGAGATATGTTTGATCCATCGCGATCAGGATGGCCACGTGGCGCGGCTCGATGGCTTGGCGAGCAATGGTCGAATAACCTGCGATTTCCGCGTAGGTGATCGACTGTGGTCCGCTCATGCCCACCTGCCGGGTCCGGTTGAGAGCATTGAACCATTTCCACAGCATCTCACCGCCCGCTGGTATGTGCGTCATACACACACCCTTGGCTTCAAGCTGGCGCTTCAGTTCCACACAGAGGAGCTTTTCAAGGTTCACTTCGGCACCTCCATAAGCTGGAAACGAGCAACCGGCATCTGGCCGTCTGCGACCTGTACGGAACCGGGAATGATGCGGGTGTTTAGCCGCGGGTCTTTGCAGCGGAAGACGGCACCGGCGGCGATGTATGACGGGATGGCCTGACCACCGGGAACTCGCTCCCAGCCCACCGTATGGAGCAATGCGAGGCCAGCGCCCATCGTGGTCTTCCTGGCACCACGCGGCAGGAGGATGAAAACCGTCTTCACCTGACGGCGCTTGTTGGGACAGCACGGGCCATAGATGCGCCGGACGATGCGCTCCCAGAACAACGGCAGCTCGAAATCACCGCTCTCGCTCTTGGGATGCTTCAGCCGGCGCAAGAAGTCCACAGCGCGTTCGCCAAAGCCGAACGGGTCTTCAATCTCGCTGCCGTCGAATATCCATTCCGGGCGCGTGGCTTTATTGTGGGAAATTCCCACTATTTCAGACGTCGAGGCCATCGGGTGCGCCTCCTGTCTTCGGTTTATCCTTCGCGCCGAACCCTTGCTTTGCTCTAGCTGCCGGTGTCAGGCCAAGCTCTGCCGACATGCGGGCAACGGTCTCTTGCGCCTTGGACATCAGGCCAGAGGCTGGGTTCGGCTTGAGATTACCGTGGGCTGTCTTTGTGAGGATGCCATGCTCCTCGATTGCCTTCTGACATTCGCGCACGGTCCAGATCGCAATGAGGTACGCTTCGAGCAGCCCGGTCATGGAGGCAGTCAGGATTTGGCGAATGCGCCGCGCTGGACGATCTCGTTAACTTCGCGCAGCTCGTTGCGGACACGGTTCACATAGGCAAGGCCACCCCAGTCTCGGGTGAGCGCGTCGGCAGCCAGATCGCGGATGAGTTCGAAGCCGGAAGTCCAAGGGTTCACATCACCCCGAAGCATCACGCCAAGCGGATGATTGCGGTCCTCTTCCTCGGTGCCGTCTTCCCGGCGTTCCATGATGCGGATATCGAGGGTGGCAGCGGCTTCGGAGATAACCCGCACCGCGTTGGCAACGGCGGGAACGCGGAGCGCAGCGGCTCCAGAGATGGCGACTGATCCGGGCTCTATGCCAGACCAGAGAGCGGTAAGAACGCCGTCAACGTCTTTGACGTTCTCGTCGCGTGTCTCAATCGTTTCGGTACGTTTGAAAGGGTTCCAGCTCATGCACCAGTTTATGGCGTATCTGGCACCGAATCGCGTAATGGTTTGAGCGGGGATTTCGTGGTTTAGCGGGGTTTGATGTGGGCTACATATCGCGTGTGAAGAAATGGAATTGTGATCGCTATAAGGTAATTCAATTACGACATGATCTAAATCACATGGACCAGAGATATGAACGCGCTAGGACTGGTAGCAAATTCAAACCCGGGTCGGTTGAAGCTCAAAAAATGTATTGGGATCATTATTCGGATCGCGACCTCCTCCAGGCAGACCTGGATGAAATCGAAAGTCGCAAAGCTATTGAAAGAGCAAGGCACTGGGGAGTGCCGATTCCACAACGCATCTACAAAGAAATGGAAACCAACGATGATTGGGATTGGTCAAGTGTCCACTATCGGCACTACCTCAGTGAGAAAGCAAAAATGATATTGAGGCGAGAGTGCGCTGCCGAAATTGATATTTATTATAAGCCTTGGGCCACATGGATCGCGGTCATCATAAGCTTTGTGGCTTTACTGGTTGCCGTCTTTAAACCGTAGGAAGGTAATCAAGTCTTCTTCGAATGCGTAGTACCGCCCCCCGATTTCCTTGACCGGGGAGCCGTCCTGCTTTGCCAGGGTGTCGCGCACGAAGTCAGCACCGACGCCAATGCGCCTGCCGATAGCTGGCAGCGTCCAGATAATACGTGATGGGTTGCCAGATGGCCTTGCGGCCTTATCCAGCACCTGATCAATACGGGCGGCTGTCAGATGGGGATTGCTCATGAACAACGATACCCTTCTGCTCGAAGTTCAGCGCCAACTCGCTTTCGTTCCTCAAACCCGTGACCTTGACGGATCAGCTTACGCTTGCCCTCGGTCAGCCTCCCAGTCCGCGAACGCTGTTGTTCCGGTCACGTCGTCGGCAAGCAAAGGGCCATCATCAATATGAACCTTCGCGACCCGGTGGCTTGGTTTCTTGATTGGATCACCAACGATGAGGCAAAAGGCGTGTGAATGGTTGATGGCGCTGCGCCAAGACATTTCTGGATGCATCTCGCCCATGACTTCCGCCAATGCGTTCGCGTGATCCCCGTTATCATTTCGGGATGAGGCGATGCCCCATGGACACTCACCCAGGGATCAATGGCGGCCCGGGGTCTGTATTTCCCTCGGAACATCCTTCCCCCTCGGCAGTTTAGGCTGGTAGCATCGCTGCGCAGAGTGGCAACCCATCACAGACCCGGAGAGAATCATGAAACTGTCCATCGCTTTGGTTAGTGCAGGATTGACCTTAGCTCTGGCGAGCTGCAACGCCACAGGCTTCAGCGCGACGGCAATCTCCTCCTACAGTCTTGAGCCGATCCCCGGCAGCATCACCTATCGCGGCCAGCCTCGCACGAAACTCACCAAGTCGCCAATCGGCAGCACGTTCACGCACAATTTCCGACGCTTCGACGACCGGGTCGTCGAAACCTACCAGATCCAGCCTGACCGCTCGCTCAAGATTATAGACCGACGGATCATCAGAAGCTGGTCGATGTTCGGTCGCGACGACTGATGCGGACAGCCCGTCCGTGTGGATTGGCCTTGTACTGACGACCGGAACCTTTTAAACGCGCTCCAACGTGGCCGTTATGGGATCAATCATGCAAACGCCTTGGAAAAAACCTGTCCTCGTCGCTCTGGAAGAACCTGGTGTTTATGTCAGCATCGAATCGACGCAGGCAGCATCCTGGGCCCTCATCGAGGACTGGCCGGAAGAGGATGGCGAAAAGCTGGATCGGGCCCTCCTCGTTTTTGCAGCCGTCGATGCGGGTAAAAAGAAACCGGAAGATGCCCGGCAAGCCTTCGTAGAAGCCGCCATCGAAGCAGGGCTGGACGTAAAGGCATAATGACGCAGGCGGAGTTCAGGTCTTAAATTTTGCGTCACAAACCGCTAGAGCGTTTCCTTGGTGACACGCAAACGCTCCAGACGAAGCATCCATTTCGCCCAAGGCATCCAATCATGAAGAAAAAAATACTTTTCAGTCTGCTCGTCGCATGTCTGGTCATCAGTATCGTCGGCCACTGGATTTTCGCTCTGCTTGTGACCTGAATTCGTTGTTACAGCCCCAATAGAAAACGCTCGATTTCACGCCCACGTCATGGAACTTCGTTAACTTTTGCACGTTCTTCTTTCACGAATATGAAAGGTAAAAGAGATGCGTGACGGTCTTAACAGTGTGCTGGAACTCTCCGTACTTGGCTTCGTCATCGTCACCTGCCTGATGATGATCAACCCCATCATTTAAACCGGCACGCGATTGGGTATAATGCCTAATTCGGACGATTTGAAAAATCGTTTATCGTCGTGCGATTTCCCAGCTCTATTTTCGAAGAGCCCTCGCGCGTTCCAGTTTTTTCACCTTCCTTCCATTGGCGTATTGCAATCCGTGTCCTTCGCGGTAACGTCTGCGGATATTCCATTGCGAGTGCCCTCCATGTCTGCACCCTCCTCCGCTTCAAGCCTCGTATCCGCAGCTATGCTCGCCATCGGTGACGAGCTCTTGTCTGGCCGCACGAAAGACAAGAATATTGGTCATCTCGCTGATGTACTGACGATGTCTGGCATCGATCTCAAGGAAGTACGCATCGTTGCGGATGAAGAGCCTGACATCATCGAGGCGTTGAATGCGCTGCGGGCGCGCTATGATTATGTCTTCACTTCAGGCGGTATTGGCCCGACCCATGACGATATCACGGCAGATGCCATTTCAGCCGCTTTCGGCCTGCCCTGCGAGCACGACGCCGAGGCCCTGCGGCTTCTGGGCGAGATGTACCAGAAGCGCGAGATGGAATTTACAGATGCTCGCAAGCGCATGGCGCGGATGCCGCGCGGGGCGCAACATATCGTCAATCCGGTTTCTGTGGCGCCCGGGTTTATCGTTGAAAACGTCTACGTCATGGCAGGGGTTCCACAGGTGTTTCAGGCGATGCTGGACAACGTCATGCCGACTTTGCGAACGGGCGCGAAAGTCCTGTCCCAGGCCGTTCATTCTCCCTACGGCGAAGGCGATATCGGAACGCCATTGAGCGCGGTTCAGAAAGCCCATCCGCAAACCAGCATCGGCTCCTATCCGAAATATGACGGGCAGCGCTTTTCGACCGAGATCGTCGTGCGTGCCCGCGACGCGGATGCCATGAGCGCCGCAACGAAGGACGTCGAGGCTATGCTGGAAACCATCGCACAGCAGAAAGCTGCTCTGTCGGCGTGAACAGACTGACGGTTCAGACGTTTTACGCATGGCTGCTGTGCCTTGAGCCATTGCGCCCGTAGCGACCCTTGTTGCGACAGGCTTCGTGACACAGGCTGAGACGACAGCGCTGGTGCCGCATCCTTCACGCGGCGCTTCACCCGAATGAGGAGCCCGGTTATGGCTTACAAAACGATACTGGCCGTGATGGATACCGCAGAGAACGCCCATAAACTTGGCGACTTCGCGGTTTCCCTTGCCAATGATTTTTCCGCCCACGTCGTCGGTCTCCACATGGAGACATTCGCGACGGTCCCACTCGTCGCACCGATGGAGATGCCGGATCCTGCCACGGTGCAGGCCGTTCAAGAGGTCGCGCATCAGCAGACCACGGACGTCGAACGTATCTTCAACCAAACAATGTCGGCAGGCGGCGTTTCGCACGAGTGGCGAAGCTTCATGGCCTCTGTCGGCTATGCGTCAAGCTCCGCACTCCAGAGCGCTCGCTGCGCCGACATCGTCATAGCGCGACAGCCAAACACGTCGGCCCTGTCCGACAGTCGCGCAGATATCGACAGCTTTCTCTATGACAGCGGTCGTCCCGTTCTTCTTGTGCCGCACACATTGGACTACCCCAAACCGGTCAAGCGTGTGCTTGTGGCCTGGAACGGATCGCGCGAGGCAACGCGCGCGACCTTCGATGCTTTGCCATTTCTGATCGCAGCCGAAAGTGTCGAGATATTCTCCTTCGGCGCAGACGACAGCGACGACCACGCCAAGGCCCTCGCTGGAACCGAACTTGCCTCCACACTCGCCCGCCACGGTATCAATGTGACTGTTACCTCTCAGGAAAAGGCGCACGGCGTCTCTGCCAAGACCGCCATCGAAACCCGATTGTCCGATAATAGCATCGACCTTCTGGTCATGGGTGCTTACGGCCACTCCCGCTGGTGGGAAATGCTGTTCGGTGGCGTCACCCGCACCGTGCTGGACAAGACGACGGCCTTGACGCTGATGTCACGATAGGCAGTTAGCATCATGACAAAAAACAACCCGCCGATGACCTCGGCGGGTTGTTCGATTCGGATGCATCTTGCATTGACGCTTTTCGATGCGTCATACCGGGCTTGACCTGGTATCCGACAGCGCCACATATGCGCTCCTTCGTGGCAAAGCGAGACGCGCTGCCACGCGGCTGACTGCTAGTGCAGGATCTGGCTGAGGAACAGTTTCGTGCGTTCATGCTGCGGGTTGTCGAAGAATTCCGCCGGCGAGTTCTGCTCGACGATCTGGCCCTGGTCCATGAAGATGACGCGGTTGGCGACCTGGCGCGCGAAGCCCATTTCATGGGTTACGCAGATCATGGTCATACCGTCTTCGGCAAGGCCGACCATCGTATCCAGGACTTCCTTGACCATTTCAGGGTCGAGCGCCGAGGTCGGCTCATCGAACAGCATGATCTTCGGCTTCATGCATAGCGAGCGGGCGATCGCCACGCGCTGTTGCTGGCCGCCGGAAAGCTGGCCGGGATATTTGTTGGCCTGCTCGGGGATCTTGACACGCTTCAGGTAATGCATCGCGATTTCTTCCGCTTCCTTCTTGGGCGTCTTGCGAACCCAGATCGGCGCCAGCGTGCAGTTTTCCAGAATGGTCAGGTGCGGGAAGAGGTTGAAGTGCTGGAACACCATGCCGACTTCGCGGCGCACTTCATCGATCTTCTTCAGGTCATTCGTCAGTTCGATGCCATCGACGTGAATGCTGCCCGACTGGTGCTCTTCCAGACGGTTGATGCAGCGGATCATTGTCGACTTGCCCGATCCCGAAGGACCCGCAACGACGATACGCTCACCCTTCATGACCTTGAGATCGATGTCGCGCAACACGTGAAAATCGCCGTACCACTTGTTCATGCCGATAATTTCGATTGCAGTATCGGTCGTTGAAACAGCCAGCGTCTTTGCTTGATTTTCTGCCATGATGTTTTCCCTTACTTTTTATGTCCGGTGTCGAGGTGCCGTTCCATGAACAGCGAGTAGCGCGACATGCCGAAGCAGAAGATCCAGAAGACGAAGCCGGCGAAGATGTAACCGGTCACAGGCGTGACAGGTGTCGCCCAGTTCGCATCCGACTGATTGAGATTGACGATGCCGAGAAGGTCGAACATGCCGATGATCGACACGAGCGAGGTGTCCTTGAACAGACCGATGAAGGTGTTGACGATACCGGGAATGACGAGCTTGAGCGCCTGCGGCAGGACGATAAGCCGCGTCTTCTGCCAGTAGTTCAAGCCGAGCGAATCGGCACCCTCATACTGCCCCTTCGGAATGGCCTGCAGGCCACCACGAATGACCTCGGCCATATAGGCGGAGGCGAACAGCGACACACCAACGAGAGCACGCAGGAACTTGTCGAAAGTCCAGCCATCGGGCAGGAACAGCGGCAACATGATGCTGGCGAAGAACAACACTGTGATCAGCGGAATGCCTCTTATGACTTCGATGAAGATCGTGCACAGCGTCTTGATCACCGGCATCGTCGAACGACGCCCGAGCGCGAGCAGAATGCCAAGTGGCAGAGACACGGTGATCCCGAAGAACGACAGGATCAGCGTCACCATCAGCCCGCCCCAAAGCTGCGTCTCAACCCGTGGCAGGCCGAAATAACCGCCGACCAGCAGGAAGAAAGATATGAACGGCAGCACGATGAACAGCAAAAGTGCGTTCAACGACTTCTGTGGCGCCTTGGGGATCAGCATCGGAACGAGCAGCACGACGAAGGCTGCCAGAACCAAAAGCGGACGCCAGCGCTCTGCAAAGGGATATCGTCCGAACATGAACTGTTCGAACTTGGCGTTGACGAAGGCCCAGCATGCGCCGGACTGCCCGTCCGGCAGAGCGCCCCCCTGGCTGACCGTCAGGCAGGCCGTGCGGTCCGTACCTGTCCATGCGGCATGGATGAACAGCCATTGCACCAGCGGCGGTATGATGTAGGCCAGCAACGCGAGTGCCAGCACCGTAAAGATGGCGTCCTTGGGTGTGGCGAACAGCTTGGTGCGCAGCCAGTGCGAAATTCCGACCTGGCTGGAAGGAGCGGGTGCCTGCGGCACCATGTCGGCCCGGACATAGGAGATCTGTTTGGTTGTCATGGTTATCTCTCCACCAGCGCCATTTTCGCGTTGAACCAGTTCATGATCAGCGCGGTCGTGAGCGACAATGTCAGGTAAACCGCAAGCCAGATGGCCACGACCTCGACGGCCTGCCCTGTCTGGTTGAGGATGGTACCGCCAACCGCCACGAGATCCGAAAAGCCAACGGCAACAGCCAGGGACGAATTCTTGGTGAGGTTGAGATACTGGCTCGTCAGCGGCGGAATGATGATACGCATGGCCTGCGGCACGACGATGAGACGTGTGATGTTGTTGCCCCGCATTCCGAGCGCACTGGCTGCTTCCGTCTGTCCTTTCGCCACGGCCTTGATACCACCGCGGACGATTTCGGCAATGAAGGAGGCTGTGTAGAACGACAGGGCCAGATAGAGCGACAGGAACTCAGGCGCGACAACCGCGCCACCGGTCAGGTTGAATCGACCGGCAATCGGATAGTCGAACGTAAGCGGCGCGCCGATCGCCAGGAACGTCACCAGCGGCAGGCCGATGATGATGGCCGTACCGAATATGCCCGTGCGGAAGGGTTGACCGGTTCGCATCTGGCGAGCCTTGGCCCAGCGATAGACGAAGTAGGTGATGACGACGCCGACGAGGAACGCCACCGGGATCATCCACGACCCCTCGCCCCAAACCTGACGCGGATAGAAGAAGCCACGATTGTTGAGGAAGGTTCCGAGCGGCATCCCAACCGAGTCGCGCGCCTGCGGCAGAATGGTGATGACACCCTTGTACCAGAAGAAGATCACGAGCAGCGGCGGCAGGTTGCGGAAGATTTCGACATAGGCCTGCGCCAGCTTCGAGATCAGCCAGTTTTTCGACAGACGGGCGATACCGACGATGAAACCGATGATCGATGCCGTGATGATGCCGAGAATGGCCACCTGCAACGTGTTCATCAATCCGACGAGGAACGCGCGACCAAATGTATTGTCGTTGTTGTAATCGATCAGCGTCTGGCCGATGTCGAAGCCAGCTCTGCCGTTGAGAAAACCGAAGCCCGATGAAATATTGGAGCGTTGAAGATTATGAATGGTGTTGCTTGTGATGATCCAGACAAAAAACGCCAGAATGATCAGGGTGACAACTTGATAGAATATCCCGCGCATACGCGGATCATTGATGATGGATGTCGCGCTTTTTGAGCTGGACGACTCCGAGTGGAGCGCTTTGCCTGCCATCGGCACCTTTCCCTCTGTGTGCTCTTTGCGAGCTTCTTGTATGATTAAGGAGGCAGAGCGTTGGCCCCGCCTCCCGCATAAAGCTGGCCGTCTTGACGATTAACGGATTGGAGGCGCGTACTGCAGGCCGCCCTTTGTCCACAGTGCGTTCTGGCCGCGTTCGATCTTGAGCGGCGAACCGGCACCAACGTTGCGGTCGAAGACTTCGCCGTAGTTACCGACCATCTTGATGATGTTGTAAGCCCACTCGTTGGTCAGGCCGAGATCGGTACCGATCTTGGTGCCCTCTTCCGTGCCGAGCATACGCTTCAGGTCAGGGTTGTTTGCGTTCTTCTGCTCGTCGACGTTCTTGGACGTCACGCCCAGTTCTTCGGCATTGACCATCGCGTAGTGAACCCAGCTGACGATGTCGAACCACTGGTCGTCACCCTGGCGAACGGCAGGTCCAAGCGGCTCCTTGGAGATGACTTCCGGCAGAACAACGTTCTCGTCGGGTGCCTTCATCTTCAAACGGATCGCATAGAGACCAGACTGGTCGGTGGTGTAGACGTCGCAACGGCCGCTATCGTAAGCGGATGTCGCATCGGATTCCTTTTCGAACACAACCGGATTGTACTGAAGGTTGTTGATCTTGAAGTAGTCGGCGAGGTTGAGCTCGGTCGTGGTGCCCTGCTGAACGCACACGGCCGCGCCGGACAGCTCGAGAGCCGATTTCACGTTGAGGCTCTTCTTCACGATGAAGCCCTGGCCGTCATAGTAGTTGACGGTGCGGAAGTTGAAGCCGAGCGATGTGTCGCGGCTGACGGTCCATGTGGTGTTACGCGTCAGAACATCGACTTCGCCGGACTGAAGCGCAGGGAAACGGTCCTTGGAGGACAGCGCGACATATTTGGACTTGGATGGGTCGCCGAATACGGCAGCTGCGATACCGCGGCAATAATCAACGTCGATACCCGACCATTCACCCTTGTCGTCAGGGTTCGAGAAGCCTGGAATACCGGAGCTCACGCCGCATGTGACGAAACCCTTTGCCTTGACGTCTGCGAGCGTGGCGGCAGATGCAGCCGATGCAGCTCCGAAAATTGCTGCGCCAATGGCGGCTGTCAGAAGTGCCTTTTTCATTTTTCCCAACCTTTGTTTCTTATTCGTCATTTAAGAAGTCGCCGCATCTCGTCACGTTACGGACCAGCTCCCCGCCTCACCTCCCGGTGCGCGCTTCTATCACAATCGCAATTGCCTTCACGGTCAAGTCTCGCCCGCAAGAATTGTGTCCAAAAAACGGAATTTTTCAAAAGTCGTCGTTTTAATGGGCATATGTCTATTTATTATGCGGAAAAAGGCTAAAAACTGCTCATCCTGTCAGGCAGGTAGACTGAATTTTTCAGCATATGACCACGACCTATACCCGGATCGCGCGAGTTTGAGCGCATCCCGGCCGCGATTGTCGGTCTTTCTACGCAAAAAGCTGATTGCAAATTATTTGAGATGACGAAGTCTTGACCGCAACTGTGTTTGAAGACCATTTTCGGTCATCAATAAAACGAAAGATATGTAAGCATGAAAGACAGAGACGGGTTTTTAGGTGCGGCTGGCACCAACACGCGGCTTGCTCATCTGGGCAACGACCCGGCCGATTACTACGGCTTCGTCAACCCGCCAATTGTGCGCGGCTCGACCGTGCTTTTCCCTGATGCAAAGACGCTCGTCTCGGAAGATCAGAAATATACCTACGGCACCCATGGTACACCGACCACGGATGCGCTGTGCAATATGATCAATGTGCTGGAGGGCTCGGCGGGTACGATCCTCCTGCCGTCGGGCCTCGCCGCCGTCACCGTTCCGTTCATGGCCTATCTGTCGGCGGGCGACCACGCGCTGATCGTCGATTCCGTCTATTATCCGACCCGTCGTTTTTGCAACAAGATGCTCAAGCAGTTCGGCGTCGAGGTCGAATATTACGATCCCGCCATCGGCGCAGGCATCGAAGCGCTGATCCGACCCAACACCCGCCTGCTCCATCTTGAGGCGCCAGGCTCCAACACATTCGAAATGCAGGACGTCGCGCTGATGTCGACCATCGCCCACCGGTACGATTGCGTCGTGACCATGGACAACACCTGGGCGACACCACTTTATTTCAAGCCGCTGGAACACGGAGTGGATGTCTCCATTCACGCGGCCACGAAATATCCGGCCGGGCATTCGGATGTCCTGATGGGCTTCGTATCATCAAATGAAAAGCACTGGAAAAAACTCTACGACGCCAACACAGATATCGGTCTCTGCGTCACCTCTGACGACGCCTATCAGGTGCTGCGCGGCATGCGGACGATGGGCATTCGTCTGGAGCATCACGGCAAGAGCGCGCTGGAGATCGCGCAGTGGCTGGAAAGCCGCGACGACGTTGCGCGTGTCCTGCACCCTGCTTTGCCAAGCTTTCCAACCCATGAACTGTGGAAACGAGATTTCAAGGGTGCGAGCGGCGTGTTTTCCTTCGTTCTGAAAGCAGATGAAGCTCGCTCCACCGAAAAATCGCATGCCTTCCTTGATGCGCTCTGCATCTTCGGACTCGGCTTTTCCTGGGGGGGCTACGAATCGCTGGCTGTTCCGGTTTCCCTCCGAGACCGCACAGTCACCCATGGCCCAACGGAAGGCCCTGTGATCCGCCTGCAAATCGGCCTTGAGGACGTGGCCGACATCAAGCGCGATCTGGAAGCGGGATTTGCCGCGGCTGCAGCGGTTTAAAGCCCCTCTGCCCTGTAACCATAGAGCCAGTCGAAGTCCGCCAGAAACGCGTCTGGCGGTCTCACCGACAGCAATATGTCACGCCCCATCCGCAACGGACCACGTGCGTGATAGGCGAACCTGTTCAGCGCCGCGCGTTTGCGCGCCTTGTCGATGCGGGGAATGCGATGTGCCTGGAACTGCGACAGAGCGTCCGGCAACGTCACGGCGCGATTCACGAAAGTGGCGAGTTCAAAGGCATCTTCAATCGCCATCGCCGCACCTTGCGCGGCAAAGGGCATCATGGCGTGGGCGGCATCGCCGATCAGAACCGTATCAGCGCCATTGTGCCATGCGCCTTTCCCTGCCTGAAACAGCGGCCAGAATGTCGGCTTGGAAGCGCTTTCGAGCATCGGCATGAATGCGTGGTTCCAGCGGCTGAACTGCTTCATCAACAGCATCTGCTGCCCGCCCTGCGCTTGCGCCTGCCATGTGGCACCCGGATTGGCACCAGCGGCAATGGCCACCACATTGAAGCCACCCGTCTTGGCCAGCGGATAGGCGACCAGATGCGCCGATGGGCCTAAAAACGCCGTCACCGACCGGCTTCTGAGGAAGTCCGGCGCATCACTTTTCTCCACCGTGAAACGCCAGGCAACATTGCCGGAGAATATCGCTGTCGGGCTTCCCGGCACAGCATTTCGCGTGCTGGACCAGACGCCATCGGCACCGACGATCAGGTCGGGTTCACGGAAAATCGTCGCCGCGATTTCACTCTTGCTGACGCGCTGCAACTGTATGCCGAGATGAAGTGTGCAGAGCGGATTTTGCTGCACCGCTGCTAGCAGCGCCTGTTGCAGCGTTGCCCGGTGCAGCGCGCCATAGGGCGATTCCCAGCGTGAACGCGCAACCTGCCGCATGGGCAACGAAACCAGCCGTTTCAGCGACAGGCCGGAGGTCAGATCGACCATTTCAGGCTCGAGCCAGCTTTGCTCGATCTGCGGCAACACGCTGAGTTCAGCGAGAATGCGGGCGGCATTGGGCGATATCTGAAGGCCTGCCCCCACCTCCTCCAGCCGGGACGCACGTTCGATAATATCGCAGCGAACGCCTTGCCGGGCAAACGACAGGGCTGCGGTCAGACCGGCAATACCGGCACCGATGATCGCGACGGATTTTACGGGCATGGACAGCCCCGGTCTAGCAGGGTTTTACGCCGCGTTGACGTGGAAGACGCAGCCGGGCGGGTTGGTCTGGGTGGCTTTGACCGACGGGTTGTAGCGATACAGCGTCGAGCAGTAGGAACAGACCTTTTCGTTATCGTCGCCCATATCGATGAAGATATGCGGGTGATCGAACGGCACGGACGCGCCGGTGCACATGAATTCCTTGACGCCGATTTCGATCACGGCGTGTCCGCCATCGTTCTGGAAGTGAGGAATGGTATGCCCGGCCATGGTCGTCTCCAACTGCAATTTCACGGGTGAGCGAAAGCTCACGTTTGGCGGATATGTAGCGTCAAATACGCTGAACCTCCACAGAAATCATCGCGGAATATGTTCAACACTGCGATTTCCTGACATATGCTGCACCCAAAAAGGATGTCCTTTATGAATCTCAACGTGCCGCATTATTCTTCCTTTGTCCGTGACGGTCTGCAACTCTCATATTTCGATGATGGTGACCCCACGGGAAAGCCGGTGCTTTTGATCCATGGCTTCGCCTCGAGTGCAGCGGTCAACTGGGTTCATCCCGGCTGGGTGAAGACGCTGGGCGACGCCGGTTATCGCGTGATCGCGCTCGACAATCGCGGCCATGGCACCAGCGACAAACCGCATGATGCGGACGCCTATTATCCGGCTGTCATGGCTGGCGACGCGATCGGCCTGCTCGACCACCTCGGCATCCCGGAGGCCCATATCATGGGGTATTCCATGGGTGCGCGCATCTCCGCCTTCGCCGCCATCGCCCATCCCGAGCGGGTCCGCTCGTTGGTGTTCGGCGGCCTTGGTATCGGCATGGTGGACGGTGTGGGCGATTGGGACCCGATTGCGGACGCTCTTCGCGCCCCCTCGCTGGATGTCGTTACCCATGAGCGTGGACGCATGTTCCGCGCTTTCGCAGACCAGACCAAAAGCGACCGCATCGCGCTTGCCGCCTGCATCGAAACCTCCCGTGTTCTGGTGACCCGCGATGAAGCAGCAAGAATCGACATTCCGACACTGATCGCGGTTGGCACCAAGGACGATATTGCAGGTTCCGGCGAAGAACTGGCGCAGGTGATGCCGGGTGCCAGAGCCATCGATATTCCCGGTCGTGACCACATGCTGGCGGTGGGTGACCGTGTGTTCAAGGCAGCCGTTCTGGAGTTTTACCGAGAGATGGATGCCTAGTGAGACGAGGAAGAATCATTTTCCAAAATGCTGTCAGAAAAACTGATCCTGTCGCGTCTTTAACCGCGTTGTTAAATCACCATTTCTAGGCAACACGTTTTTCTGTATATGAATGGTACGAATTCTAGGGAGGCCAGTCATGGTCGCACGCACCGAGGCACGCCAGCAGGATCAACTTTCCGTTGTCGACCCCATCTGGGGAAGTCTGCAGAATGAAGCACGTGCGGCGGCGGCGCAAGACCCGCTGCTGTCCGCCTTTTTCTATACCACCATCCTGAACCACCATTCGCTGGAAGCCTGCGTTGCCTATCGCATCTGCGAACTTCTCGACCACCCGGATATGCAGGCGGTCCTTCTTCGCCAAACTTTCGAGGAAATGCTTGAGGAGTGGCCCGAATGGGGCTCCATTCTGCGTGTCGACATTCAAGCGGTCTATGACCGTGATCCTGCCTGCACACGCTTCATGGAACCCGTGCTGTATTTCAAAGGTTTTCAGGCTATTCAGACCCATCGCCTCGCTCACTGGTTATGGCACAAGGGCCGGCGCGACTTCGCGCTCTATCTTCAAAGCCGTTCATCCAGTGTTTTCCAGGCTGATATCAATCCGGCAGCACGCCTCGGAAAGGGTCTGTTCCTCGACCATGCCACCGGTCTTGTCGTCGGTGAAACCGCCGTCGTCGGCGATAACGTCTCCATTCTCCACGGTGTCACGCTGGGTGGTACCGGCAAGGAGGGCGCTGACCGCCACCCGAAAATCCGCAGCGGTGTGTTGATCGGCGCTGGTGCAAAAATTCTCGGCAACATCGAGATTGGCAGTTGCTCGCGTATCGCCGCAGGCTCCGTCGTGCTGAAACCCGTACCACCGAATGCGACCGTCGCGGGCGTGCCAGCACGCGTGGTGGGAGACGGCGGATGTAACGAGCCTTCGCGGATCATGGACCAGATCATCGGAGCCGACATCTGAGGTGTGGAGACGTGTTGGGGTCATCTGTCGGTCGCGGAAGCATTTGCCTCTTTGACTTTACTTTCGCCTTCAAGCCATGCCAAAAGCTGCGCAACGTGAACCGTACAGGAGAAGACTGGTGAAAGCCGAGGAAATCAAAAAGCTCGACGCCTATTTCAAGCGCACCTTCAACGAAACGTTGGTCGTCAAGGCCCGCCCCCGCAAGGACGATTCGGCGGAAGTCTATGCCGGCGAAGAATTTCTTGGCGTCGTCTATATCGATGACGAAGACGGCGACCGTTCCTACAATTTCTCCATGGCCATTCTGGACGTCGATCTGTAATCACAGACCCAACGACACCCCAGTTTCAAAAACCGCCTGCGACTCATGTTCGCAGGCGGTTTTGTCTCAAAAGCGCATGTTTTGATTTTTCTAAAAGCCTCGGGAACCAGTTCCAAGGTGATCCGTTTATTCAGCGTCCCCCGATGAAGCGTGGGGTTTACGACAAACGGGACGCCCCCTGATCCCGTCCTAAACTCCACGCTTCCCCCTCTTCCTAGACATCACGCGCATTGGTCTTTTCGCCGCAGAAGCGCGCATGAAATTTGTTTTCGATGTTGGATTGGCCGCCCGGACGGGCGCTATCCACACCTTGGACACCGCACCAGCAAAAAATTCTCACGAAATGCAGAAAAATGGAATTAGGTGCTTGCGGACCTTAAGGTGCCTGACTATAAGGGCGCCACACACGGTATGCGCCCTTCGTCTATCGGTTAGGACGACAGATTTTCATTCTGTAAAGAGGGGTTCGACTCCCCTAGGGCGTACCACTCTCCCAAAAACATCAGTGTGATACAGGCGTTTGTTCATCAAACGCATGATCCTATCCATACGCAGTTGCTCTATGGTGCGATGGATGCGTCCAGCACGCGGAGCTGAACCCGCTTCTGACCCTGCCATTGATCCGCCCCCAGAGTACCCGCCACATGGATCTGGCGGCCACGGGCATTCATCAACATTTGACCCAACGGCGCATCTGCCGCGCGGAAAGCGATACCATCCAGCCGTGAGCCATCCATAGCCTCAAGCGTGATCTTGACGTGTGACGTGCCAACGATGCGGACATCGCGCAGGCGGTGGGCAGGCACCGCGAAGACGGGTTGCGAATGGCCAGACCCGTAGGGGCCCGCCTGCTCCATCTGTTCCACCAGCGCAATCGTAGCCCCGGACGCGCCGATTGCGCCGTCGATTTTGAGCACGCTGTTTTCCACCAGCTGAAAAACCGTTTTTTGTGCAGCTTCCTCAAAGAAGGTTCGCAGACGACCGAGATTGGCTCTCTCCACCGTTAACCCCGCTGCCATGGCGTGCCCGCCACCCTTGACCAGCAGGCCGGCATCGACGGCATTGCGCACCATGCGGCCCATATCGAAACCGTTTATGGAGCGGCCGGATCCCGACCCCTTACCCTGTGAATCAAAAGCGATGGCAAAGGCCGGACGACGGAACCGATCCTTGAGACGTGAAGCGAGAAGACCGACGATACCGGGGTGCCAGTTTTCACGCGCTGTGACGATGACGCCTGCGCCGGTACCATCACCATATTCATACAACGCCTCAGCTTCCGCTTCGGCCAACATGACAGCTTCCATGGCCTGTCGTTCGCGGTTCAACTCATCCAGTTTTTCGGCGATGACCTCGGCCTGGGACGCATCATCGAGCGTCAGAAGACGACTGCCGAGCGCCGCATCGCCGATGCGTCCACCGGCGTTGATACGCGGTCCGACCAGGAAGCCGAAATGATAGGGTGTCACCGGGCCGCCGAGACCGGCCTTCTTGAACAGCGCGGCGAGCCCGACATTGTTCATGTGGCGGGCTGCGATCAGCCCCTTCACCACATAGGCGCGGTTCAGCCCCTTGAGCGGCACGACATCGCAGACCGTCGCCAATGCAACAATGTCGAGGAGTGAGAGCAGGTCGAGCGTGTAGGCCCGGCTGTCGCGCCGGTCCTTCAGGACCCGTAGCGTGGCGACCAGCACGAGAAACACGACACCTGCGGCGCAAAGATGCCCCTGCCCCGACAGATCATCCTCCCGGTTCGGATTGACCAGCGCCACCGCTGGCGGCAACTCAATGCCGACCTGGTGATGGTCGATGACGACGACATCGGTTTTGGCGTCTCGTGCCGCCGCCAGCGATTCATGGCTGGTAGAGCCGCAATCGACGGTGATGATCAACGTCGCGCCATTGGCGGCAAGCTGCTGCATGGCGGCAGGGTTGGGGCCGTAGCCCTCAAAGATACGGTCCGGAATGTAGATTTCCGGTTCCAGTCCGAAATGGTGCAGGAAACGGTACATCAGAGCCGAAGATGATGCTCCATCCACATCATAATCGCCGAAAATCGCGACCTTCTCATTGCGCTTGATAGCGTCAGCAAGGCGTTCGGCCGCCTTCTCGCAATCCGTCAGCGTCAACGGGTCTGGCATCAGCGAGCGGATGGTGGGGTCGAGGAAAGCGAGCGCATCGTCGACGCCAACGCCACGTCCCGCAAGGACGCGGGCGACGAGTTCAGGGATGCCGTGAACCTGCGACATGGCCAGAGCGCGGTTTTGCCCGGCCTGATCCAGCCGCGACATCCATTTCTGCTCCGTTGCAGACCGATCTACCCCGAGAAACGCCCTCGGCACGGTATCGACCGCCTCATTCATCGCCATACGTCCGCTTACCCATCCAGCCAGAGTGTCCCATTAGGGGCTAAAGGCCGAACCGGGCTTTTTCAAGCACAAATGTGACCGCTTTTCCGGCTTACCACAACGGCAGAAAAATGAAGGCGGCAAAAGCACAGACAATAGCGCCGATCAGACACAGAGCCCGCCAGTCCCGCTCCTGCCCCGCGATTTCGAATTCCAGACTGCGGAAATTGTCATTTGCGCCAGTCCTGCGCTGTCTTCGTCCAATCTCTGGCCGAACGAAATGGTCATCCTTGAACAATATTGTCGTCTTCACGGCCACGCCTCCCGTCGCTTGGTGAATTTGGCTGAGCGTACCACCACAAGCCCCCTGTTTGCAAAGCTTTCGATGATCAAAAATCCGGTGAACACACGTGTGCGTTCACGCAGCGCGACGACGCCCGTGGTGTTTGCATTCGACCCGGAGAGCACACGCAAATGCGGCTTTGTCTCTGGTATGATATCGTCTCTGGCTGCGCATTTGCGTGGCCTCTGGCATACAGTCTGATCATCAATCTCTCCACCGGCAGGCACGAGTATCCGCCGGTGAGGAGTGAGTTTCAGCCGGGCCGTTATGGGTCCCAGCTTCGCCCCGCATGTGCATTGGCAAGCCTTGCCGTTGCCATTCCCAACCTTCTACGGAATCGGAATGGCGACCATCGGGCCTGTCGTCTTGGCAGTATCGACATCCACCCGCACGTTCCGGGTCCATGCCAACGCTCCCTGCTCCCTTGCCTGCACTGTCTCGCGATACAGTGCAGTTGGGACGCGGGCAGATTGTAGGCCAGGCTTTTGGGGCGTGGAGAAAAAAATTATTTTATTTTTTGGGGTGGGGCAAAATTGAAGTTTGCAGGTGCGGTTTACCCACCTCTACCCTACCGGGCATCTCCCCCACGGGTGGTGAGATCGAATGGTTGAAACCTCTCGCCCATCCTGAAGGCTGCAGATAAAACGACGAGCAAGCGTCTGGCCAATCTCCCTCCTTGTGGGGGAGATGTCCGGCAGGACAGAGGGGGGTAAGACACAACCACAAACACTAACTATCTGCGCCAACAAACCTCAGAAAACTCGCTCCAGCCGAACTTTTTGCAGATTCACCTGCATGGTCTCCGACCACTGTGTGCCTTGCCACACCACCTCAAAATCGCAACGTTCATAAAGCCTGATAGCGTTGACGTTCCTGGCATGGGTCGCAATCTTGGCAATGGGAATTCCCGAGTTTCGCATCTCATCGAGGAAATGCTCCACCAAAAGACGACCAATGCCCCGGCCCTGAAAATCGGGGGAGATCCAGATGTCGGAAATGTAATCGGGCTCACCCGCACGGGCACCCCACCCGGCTATCGCGCCATCAATTTCGGCAATAGCGATATCGCATTGGGTTTCTGCGGCAAAGCTTTCGAATTCACTACGCACGCGCTTGATCACCACGGGATCGAGATAGGTATCTTCAAAGGCGCTGCTGGATTGCCAGGCGGCAAAACCAATGAGGCCGACCGCATTACGATCAGCCTCCGTCATGGCGCGTATTTTCAGTCCGCTTACCACCATTTCGCAGGCGTAAACTTGCCTGCGGCCTGTTCAACCGCATAGGCCGTCTTGAACAGGGTTTCTTCCTCGAACGGCTTGCCAATGAGCTGAAGGCCGAGCGGCAGGCCTTTGCCGTCGAGACCGGCCGGCACGGACATGGCTGGCAGGCCTGCCATATTGACGGTGATGGTGAAGACATCCTGAAGGTACATCTTGACCGGATCGGCTGCCAGTTCCTTGTCGCCGATTTCGAACGCCGAGGATGGCGTGATCGGGGCCAGAACCGCATCGACGCCGTCGTGGAAAACGGTTTCGAAGTCACGCTTGATCAGGGTGCGGACCTTTTGGGCCTTCAGGTAATAGGCATCGTAGTAACCGGCTGACAGCACATAGGTGCCGACCATGATGCGGCGTTTGACTTCGGAGCCGAAACCGGCCGCGCGGGTCTTTTCGTACATGTCGGCAATGTCCTTGCCGTCAACGCGCAGGCCATAGCGAACACCATCGTAACGGGCAAGGTTGGAGGATGCTTCGGCGGGAGCCACGATATAATAGGCAGGAAGCGCATATTTGGTGTGCGGAAGCGAAATGTCTACGATTTCGGCACCGGCATCCTTCAGCCAGGCGATGCCCTGCGCCCACAGCTTTTCAATCTCTTCCGGCATGCCTTCGACGCGATATTCCTTGGGAATACCGATCTTGAGGCCCTTCAGGGACTGGCCGATCGCCTGTTCGTAATCCGGCACCGGCAGATCGACCGAGGTCGTGTCCTTAGCATCAACGCTGGCCATGGACTTCAACAGAATGGCGGCGTCGCGAACGTCGCGGGCGATTGGGCCGGCCTGATCGAGCGAAGACGCGTAAGCCGCAATACCCCAGCGCGAGACGCGGCCATAGGTTGGCTTGATGCCGACGGTGCCGGTAAAGGCTGCGGGCTGGCGAATGGAGCCGCCCGTATCGGTGGCGGTGGCACCGGCGCACAGATGGGCTGCCACGGCTGCTGCAGAACCGCCGGAAGAGCCGCCTGGCACGAGGTTTTTGGCGGAACCTGTGGCGCGCCAAGGGTTGACGACCGGTCCGTAATAGGAGCTTTCATTGGACGAGCCCATGGCGAACTCATCCATGTTGAGCTTGCCCAGCATGACGGCACCCGCGTCCCATAGGTTCTGCGTCGCGGTGGATTCGTATTGCGGCTTGAAACCATCCAGAACATGACTGCAGGCCTGCGTGTGAATGCCACGCGTGGCGAACAGATCCTTCACACCGAGTGGAATGCCTTCCAGCACACCTGCAGTGCCAGATGCCAGTTTCTCATCGGAAGCCCTGGCCATCTCGCGCGCCTTGTCATGGGTAACCGCGACATAGGCGTTCAGTTGTTGGTTGGCGGCATCGACGGCCGAGAGATAGGCATCCGTCAGTTCGACGGCGGTGAAGTCCTTGGCCTTCAGCTTCTCGCGCGCTTCGGCAATGGTCAGGCTTGTGAGGTCGGTCATATCGGCAACGGCTTTCAAAAACTTTTAGATCGGGCACATGGGAGCGGGCTTGTTCAGCCTATTCGACCACTTTCGGAACAAGGAAGAAATTGCGGTCGGTATTGGGCGCGTTGGCAACGATATCATCAGCCTTGTTACCATCGCTCACCACGTCGGTGCGCTTCTTCATGGCAACCGGCGTCACTGATGTCATCGGCTCCACACCATCGACATTCACTTCCGAAAGCTGCTCCACGAAACCAAGAATGCCATTCAACTCGCCGAGCATCTTCTCGGCCTCATCTTCGCTGACGGCAATTCGGGCTAGGCGCGCAACGCGCTTCACGGTGGCAAGATCGACGGACATGGTTCTACTCCAGTCAAGAATTTTCCTATTCGCTATAATGACCGCGCCCGCAGTTCGCAACCGTCATCGGGTACCGAAACAAGGTCAGAAATAATATTCGCCTCATGCGGGAACTTATTATCAAAACGCGAGTTTTCGCGCGGGGATGTATTGCCTCATTCCATATTAACAAGTCATTTGCAGCAGGAAGCGGGTGGGGACTCGTCTTTTCAAGCCAACGCGCTTCTCGATCATGCTGTTTCACGGGGGTACAATATGAATTTCGACATGTCCAAGGTGCGTCATCCGAAAGAAAAGATGCGCGGTTTTCTCACTCTGCTTATCGGCACGCTGGTGTGGCTGGGGATTGCCGCTGGCATCCTTTACATTGCAACAACGGAGAGCATCGGGATCCTCTTCGTTTTTCTGTTCTATATTCTCATGATCTGGTTTTTCTCTTACGTCGCCAGGTCGTTGGTGCGCGCCTATATGATCGGCCACTATGTTCTGGTCAGCGAACAGCAATTTCCACACCTTCACAAGATGGTGGCCGAGGGTGCGCAGAAGCTGGGGCTCAAAGAAACGCCCAAGGCCTTCGTCTACAATTCCAGCGGCGTCATGAATGCCATGGCACTGACGCTCGTCGGTCGCACCCGCTACATCTGGCTGACATCGGCACTGATCGATTCTGATGACGAGGAGCAGGTAAAATTCGTGATTGGTCACGAACTCGGCCACCATGTTGCAGGACATCTGGACGAGCCGTGGAGCTTTCTGCGCCTGCCCGGCCTGATCGTTCCATTTCTGGGCCAGGCCTATTCCCGCGCACGTGAACTGACCTGCGACCGTGTAGGCCTCGTCGTTTCCGGCAACCTGACGTCATCGCGTACCGCCCTTCAAATGCTGGCCTGCGGCAGTGCCAAGCTGAACGCGCAGATGAACCCCAATGCTTTTGAAGACCAGGACAAGATGGTGCCGTCCATTGCCGGCTTCTTCCTCAACATCGTCTCGCTCTACCCGCGCCACACGCGGCGCGTCGCGGCGTTAAGCGAGTGGCGGAACGCGCTGAGCGGTGCGTCGTCCTCTCCATCCCGAGTGGTGCAGACGGGGCGTGTCGAGCCGCAGGTCGCCTGAGGGTATCGCAACACAAAAAGCCCGACAGGTTACGCCTGTCGGGCTTTTCCTTCAGAACGTCAGAGTCTGGCCAACGCTCTGCGCGTCGACGCGGGTCGGGGAGCCATCCATGCCCGTCAGGAATTTTTCCGGTGTCTGATCGACGATCGGGAAGGAACCGTAGTGGCAGGGAATGACGTTGCGGAACTTGAAGAAGCGCTGGCAGGCAAGTGCTGCCACTGCGCCGCCCATGGTGAAGCGGTCGCCGATGGGGACCAGGCCGATATCGGGTTCGTGCAATTCGTTGATCAGCGCCATATCCGAGAAGATATCGGTATCGCCCATGTGATAGACTGTGGGGCCGTCTTCAAAATGCAGCATCAGGCCATTGGCGCTGCCCAGCGCGTGGCTGACACCGTCTTCGGTAATCTGTGCGGAGGAGTGCAGCGCGTTGGTGAAAGTGGCGGAAAAGCCATCGAATGCCACGGTGCCACCGGTATTGCCCATTTCCAGTTTCGACACGCCTTTGGAGCCGAGCCACGCGGCGAGATCGGCATTGGCCAGCACGGTCGCGCCGGTGTCTTTCGCCAACTGCACGGTGTCGCCCACATGATCGCCGTGGCCGTGGGTCAGCAGAATATGGGTAATGCCATTGGCAACATCCTTGGCGTCCTGGCCGGAGAAAGATGGATTTCCGGTGAAAAACGGGTCGATCAAAATTTTTGCTTTGCCGGTTTCGAGGCGGAATGCGGAATGGCCAAGCCAGGTGAGTTTCATGGAAGTTCTCCTTTGTATTGCCGGTAGAGTGTGACATAGGACGGGCCTTATCTTGGGACGGCCCAAGCTTTTCGGATTGCGATGATGACGACAGATAGCGACGAATATGTCTATGACGAGGCAATAGGTGAATGGCGCCCTGCCTCCGAAATTGCAGCACAGGCGGCAAAGTCGAACGAAGTGCGCGACGCCGCTGGCAACATTCTCGTCGATGGCGATTCCGTTTCCCTCATCAAGGATTTGAAGGTCAAGGGCGCCGGGACAACGTTGAAGCAGGGTACCGTCATCAAGTCCATTCGCCTGACGGACAATCCGGAAGAAATAGATTGCAGGCACGACGCCATCAAGGGTCTCGTGCTGCGCACAGAATTCGTCCGCAAACGCTGAGAACGACATCATGGCGACGCTGACAATCGAAGAACTTGCCGACTTTTTGCAGACCGGACAGGCCATTGCCGGGCTTGACCTCGGCACCAAGACGATCGGTCTTGCCATGTCGGATCTGTCGCGACGTTTTGCGACGCCTCGACCGGTGTTGAAGCGTGTGAAATTCACCGCCGACGCGCATGTCCTGCTCGACTTTGCCGCCAAGGAAAAAGTGGCCGCGTTCATCATTGGTCTGCCGACGAATATGGACGGTTCGGCCGGGCCACGCGTTCAGGCAACGCGCGCCTTCGTCCGCGCAATGAGCGACAAGACCGACCTGCCCTTTATCTACTGGGATGAGCGTCTGTCCACTGTGGCTGCCGAACGGGCGCTTCTGGAAATGGACGTTTCGCGGGCCAAACGGGCTCAGCGGATCGATTCCGCTGCCGCCAGCTTCATTCTTCAAGGAGCGCTAGACAGGCTGTCCGCGCTGGGCAGAACGGCTACCGCCTTCGGAGACTGACGTTGGCGCCACCAGGCGGCAATCGCCTTTCTGTGGCGAAAGGCCATGATCGAAAACACGATCAGACTATCGAGCGCAATCGCACGCGCCACCAGCGGCGGAATGGTTTCCGGCGGAATGCCCAGCACGTCCCCGTAGATCTGGAACACCAGATCGTGTGCCTGTCGCGTGAGCATGAAGATGCCGAAGCTCATGTCGTAATAGGACAGCCCGTACCAGGCACCGAGAAACGAAACTGGACCTGCCCACAAAATCAAAAACAACTTCATGCCGTCTGGCCTCTCAAGGAGAAGGTATCCGGCACGGCGGCAATGATCGCCCAACGCAGGCACGCCATCAGACACAGGTTCACCGTCGGGACATCGATGTCCAACGGCAGCATGGCAAAGAACGTCATCATGACGATCAAGGATATCCATCGGGTCACGGCGGTTCCTTTTCATACGCCCACAGGCGCATGGTTAATGATTTATGAATACAATGATCCCGTCTCCGCTGGCGGGCAAATAAAAATTTCGATTATGGTTAACGGAAGCCTTGGCTCTGTGGATAAGACTACGGCTCGAGGCGTTAACGTTCGAGCAGGGCAAACAGCGCCAATCATGGTGATGATAAATCCAAATGTGATGAATCAGCTGTAAACGCCGCGCACGATACGCTTCACGGCGGTACCGATTTTATCCCAATCTCTGGCGCTTTTCAGCGCAACGCCGGCAAACTGTCCGCTTATGACGGATGAAATGACCAAGTGCTGAATGGCGGCGAAGATAACGGCATTGACGGAAGCACTATCAATTCCCTTCGGCGCTTGGAGCGAGCCGCGCATCCGCTCGATCCATTTGGCCAGCGCCTTGGCACGGGCATCCGCCAGTTGCTTGACCTGCGGGGTGTTTTCCGAAACCTCCCAGGCGATGATCTTGCAGACGAGCGGATCGCTGCGCAGCGCCTTGATGTAATAGAGCGCGAGTTTTTCCATGAGATCGCCGTAGGTGAGCAGAAACATGCCACCTGTATCTTCGGGAATGCGGTCTTTCACCCACGAGCTCAAGTCTTCGCCGATGGCGGCCACCAGACCTTCCAGCCCGCCGAAGTAACGGTAGATCAGCTGCTTGTCGCACCCTGCCCGCCGCGCCACCGCATTGATGCCGAACCCCTGAAACCCTTCTTCTGCCAGAAGACCTTTGGCCGCATCGAAGATGGCCCGCTCAGTCGCGGCACGATCCTTGATACGCTTTTCGGGGGCAAGAGATGCTGTCAGGGAAACATTACCGTCGATGGCCAGCATCATCTCGCGATTCTCCGTGTGGTGACGTCGATAACGCAGTTAGCAAAAGGTTAATTTGACGGCAATGCGGGAGGGGTTAGGACGGTGAAGGTAGTTGTGGATGATCGCTATTCCTGCGCGTAATCATCCGACAGGTGCTGTTCTGCTTCCATGGCGTCGTAGAGAATTCGTCCGATACCCATAAGGTCGGTCTCGATTTCACGAAAGAGTGTCAAATGTCTTGGTCGACGGACGGCTATGCCTTTGTATTGCACGTTCCCACGGCTGTGGCGAATATGGTAACTGCGAACGCCTTCACCAAATTCCGGGCGGGCTTTGATGCCGTGACGGTTTGGATCAGATGCGATATCCCTCAACGCTGCTATAAGCAGTCGCTGGTATCGAATTCTCGCATCGTCTCCAAAACTTTGCGTCGTAACGGTAAGGATCGAAGCAATGTCTTCCTGCGCAGCGCGCGAAAGCCGAAATCGCGCCATTGCAGATCAAGGCCGATCTAGCTCGCCAAGGCTGGATATGAAGATCTCCAGTTCCTCATCAGCGACATCCACAAACCGGCTTTGCTCCAGATCGCTAAAGCCGATCCGCGCTGCATCCGTCAAGGCATGGAGCTTAGCCGCTTCAAGGCCTTCGCGTCGCTCCACCAGACGCAAGCCGTCCCGCAGGACTTCGCTGGCATTTTGGTAACGTCCAGACTTGACGAGCCCGTCGATTACGCTTTCGTGATGGTCTGTCAGCACTACATTCCTGGTCGGCATTCGTATCTCCATCGAAGGCATCGTGGATTGTAATACCATTGGCATAATCTGCCAAGAACGTAACCGTTTCTTTTCCTGATCCGTATCACGTCGCAGGCGGATACAGCAGATCAATGATGTATGTCGGATCGAACCGGCTATCCAGCATGCCATAAGTGTGGCGGAAGCCACCGGCCAGGCGTGTCTCCAGAAACGCATCGGCGATGCGCCCTGCCCCGATGCGGCAGAGTTCGGCGGCGGCAGCGGCCAGCGCGAATTGTTCGACCAGCATGCGGGCTGCACCTTCGTCGCGTTCGCAAAGTGCGATTGCAGCGCGCAGCACGTCGGTGGTTTTCTTGCCGGATGGGCCGAGATCACGCTCAAGGGTTTCGAAGACGAGATCGAACAGGTCCTTGCCGCGCTGGAGAACGCGCAGCACATCCAGCGCCATGACGTTGCCGGAGCCTTCCCATATGGCGTTAACGGGCGCTTCGCGATAATGGCGGGCGATGGGGCGGTCTTCGACGTAGCCGTTGCCGCCGAGGCTTTCCATAGCCTCGTAGATCAAGGCGGGCGCGATCTTGCAGCACCAGTATTTGACAATCGGCGTCATGACGCGGGCGTAGGCTGCTTCCGCGGGGTTGTTGCGGGCGCTGTCGAAGGCTGAGGCAAGGCGGAAAGACAGCGCGGTTGCAGCGGCAACGTCCAGCGCCATATCGGCCAGAACGCGCGTCATGATCGGCTGAGTGACCAGCGGCTTGCCGAACACACTCCGACCACGGGCAAAGTGCACCGCTTCCGCAAGCGAAGCGCGCATCATGCCCGACGAAGACAGTGCGCAGTCCAATCGCGTCAGGGTGACCATATCGAGGATGGTGCGGACACCGGCACCGGGTTCGCCCAGCAGATAGCCGAAAGCATCGGTAAATTCGACTTCCGCGGACGCATTGGAGCGATTGCCGAGCTTGTCCTTCAGACGCTGGAAATGCAGGCCGTTGGCGGACCCGTCTTCCAGAAAGCGCGGCACGAGGAAGCAGCCCATGCCATCGCCCATCTGCGCCAGCATGACGAAACCATCGCTCATCGGCGCGGACAGGAACCATTTGTGGCCGGAGAGACGATAGATGCCCTCGCCTACCCGCTCCGCCGTGGTGCGGTTTGCGCGCACATCGGTGCCGCCCTGCTTTTCCGTCATGCCCATGCCGATGGTCACGGCGGTTTTCTGCATGGCGGGCTTTTGCGAGGAGTCATATTTGCGCGACAGGATTTTCGGTGCCCATTCCTGCTGCACGCGCGGCGATGTCATCATCGCGGCAACGGACGCATGGGTCATGGTCAGCGGGCAGAGATGCCCCGCCTCAAGCTGCGACGTGAGATAGAATTTCGTGGCGCGGGCCTTGTGCTCGTTGCCGCGCGTCTCAGGCGTATTTTCCCAGGCACCGCTGTGCAGACCCGACGACATGGACCGGCGCATCAGCGCGTGCCAGGCGGGGTGGAACTCCACCTGATCCAGCCGCTCACCGCGTGGACCATGGGTGTGCAGTTTCGGCGCGCTGACATTGGCCATGCGCGCCAGTTCCTGCGCCTCGACGGATGTCACGTAGCGACCGATCTGGTCGAACTCATCGCGCAGAGGCCGCGAAAGACTGGAGGTCAAATCCACGATCAACGGGTCTGAGCGATAGGCATTGATGCCGGACCAGAGGCTGGGCTGGTTCAAATCGGCAAGCTGTTCTTCTGTCCGGTTCATATTCGTCATCGCGTGGCTATATCGGGATTCGCATTTTATTGCATGTATTAGGTCTGGCACGGCTTATCGCATGCTTGCCGACAAAGCCACCTGTCTTTATAGACCCGGTGACTAAAGCGAGTAGCGCTGTGACGCGCTCTGTTGCGACCCGGAGGACATTTTCCATGGTCTATTTTCCCCACCGCCACCTGCTTGGCATCAAGGGGCTTTCCCATCAGGATATCACCACTCTTCTCGACAAGGCCGACGAGGCGGTGAAAATCAGCCGACAGCGCGAAAAGAAGACCTCGACCCTGCGCGGTCTGACCCAGATCAACCTGTTCTTCGAAGCGTCCACCCGCACGCAAGCGTCCTTCGAGCTTGCCGGAAAACGGCTGGGTGCCGACGTGATGAACATGTCGGTGGGCAATTCATCGGTCAAAAAAGGCGAGACGCTGATCGATACTGCCATGACGCTAAACGCCATGCGTCCCGATGTGCTGGTGGTGCGCCATTCTTCGGCCGGGGCCGCAGCCCTTCTGGCGCAAAAAGTGGCTTGCTCCGTTGTCAACGCGGGTGATGGTCAGCATGAACATCCGACGCAGGCACTGCTGGATGCGCTGACGATCCGCCGCGCCAAGGGCACGCTGTCCGGCATGACGGTGGCGATCTGCGGCGATGTGCTGCATTCGCGTGTCGCACGCTCCAACATCATTCTGCTCAACCAGATGGGCGCTCGGGTGCGCGTTGTTGCACCACCGACACTACTCCCCTCCGGCATCGCGGATATGAGCGTGGAAGTGTACCACGACATGAAAGAGGGACTGAGGGGCGCCGATGTGGTGATGATGCTGCGCCTCCAGCGCGAGCGTATGTCCGGCTCCTTCGTGCCTTCGGTGCGGGAGTATTTCCATTATTATGGGCTCGATGCCGAAAAGCTGAAGGCCGCCAAGGACGATGCCTTGGTGATGCACCCCGGGCCGATGAACCGTGGCGTCGAAATCGCCTCCGAAGTGGCTGACGGACCACAGAGCGTGATCGAGAGCCAGGTGGAAATGGGTGTTGCAGTGCGCATGGCCGTTATGGAAACGCTTCTTCTTTCGCAAAACCCCAATGCCAGAAACGAGGGAGAGCGCGTATGAGCACCGGCACCGTTCTCAAAAATGTTCGCATCATCGATCCGTCGCGCAATCTCGATGAAATCGGCACCATCATCATCGGTGCAGACGGCAGAATCCTGGCCGCTGGCAAGGATGCGCAGAACCAGGGCGCGCCGGATGGTGCGACGGTGCGTGACGCCAAAGGGCTGGTCGCCACGCCGGGTCTGGTGGACGCGCGTGTTTTCGTTGGCGAACCGGGTGCCGAACACCGCGAAACCATCGAATCGGCATCGCGCGCTGCGGCCGCTGGTGGCGTGACCAGCATGATCGTGATGCCGGATACCGATCCCGTCATCGACGATATCGCGCTGGTGGAATTCGTGAAGAAGACCGCGCGCGACAAGGCGCTGGTCAATATCTATCCGGCAGCGGCGCTGACCAAGGGGTTGCGCGGCGACGAGATGACGGAATTCGGCATGCTGAAGGAAGCGGGTGCCGTCGCGTTCACCAATGGCCGCAAGGCGCTGTCGGACACGGCTGTCCTGCGCCGTGCCATGACCTATGCCCGCGAGCTGGACGCGGTGATTTCGCTGGAAACCCGCGACCAGTATATCGGCCATGGCGATATGAACGAAGGGCTGTTTGCCAGCTGGCTCGGACTATCGGGTATTCCGAAAGAAGCCGAGATCATTCCGCTGGAGCGGGACCTGCGCATCGCGGCGCTGACACGCGCCAACTACCACGCCGCCAAGATTTCGGTGCGCGAATCCGCCGAGGCGATCAGCCACGCGAAAGCACGCGGCGTGAAAGCCACCTGCGGCATTTCCATCAACCACCTGACGCTGAACGAAAACGATATCGGTGAGTACCGGACCTTCTTCAAGCTCTCCCCGCCGCTACGGTCCGAAGACGACCGCATGGCCATGGTGGATGCGTTGAAGGACGGCATCATCGATATCATCGTGTCGTCGCATGACCCGCAGGACGTCGATACCAAGCGCCTACCCTTTGCTGACGCGGAAAGCGGTGCGATTGGCCTCGAAACCATGCTGGCGGCGGCACTTCGCCTCTACCACAGCGAACAGGTGCCGTTGATGCGGCTGATCGATGCGCTGTCCACCCGTCCCGCACACATCTTCGGGCTGGATGCTGGCACGCTGAAGCCCGGCGCGAAAGCCGATATCACGCTTGTCGATCTTGATGAGCCATGGCTTGTGTCTGAGAAAAATCTGGTATCGCGGTCCAAGAACACGCCATTCGAAGACGCCCGCTTTACCGGCCGCGCCGTTGCAACCTATGTTGCAGGCAAGCTGGTTCATTCCTTATAATACGTACGACACGACAAGACTGAGGGGACAAGCAAATGACCGCATTGACTGACTGGCAGACAGCGCCTGCGCTTTTGGCCCTTGCTGCCCTGATCGGCTACCTGCTGGGGTCTATTCCGTTCGGATTGATCCTGACGCGTGCGGCGGGTCTGGGGGATGTTCGCCAAATCGGGTCTGGCAATATCGGTGCGACCAATGTCTTGCGCACCGGCAACAAGAAGCTGGCGGCAGCGACCTTGTTGCTGGATGCTTTGAAGGGAACGGCTGCGGTTTTGGTTGCCCACGCGCTCTGGGGCTATGAAGCCTCGCTGATCGCTGGATTCTTCGCTTTTCTCGGACACCTGTTTCCGGTGTGGCTGGGCTTCAAGGGTGGCAAGGGCGTGGCTGTCTATATCGGTGTGTTGTTGGGCGCTGCGCCCTTGATGATGCTGGCCTTTGCGGCGATCTGGATCGCGACTGCCTTCCTCACGAAATACTCCTCCCTTTCCGCACTGGTTGCAATGCTTGTCATTCCGGTTGCATTGTGGATAGTAGGACCGGAGAAGACGGCTCTGCTTGTCACGCTGCTCAGCGTTATCTCCTGGTACATGCACCGGGAAAACATCAAGCGGTTGCTGGCGGGTACAGAAAGCAAGATCGGCAAAAAGGGCTGAGGCCATTCCTCTCGCCCTGACGGGGGCGAAACATGCCGCATGACGGGGAAGCCAAGAGCGGCATCGCGCTCAATGACCGGCAACGGGTTGCCTGGCTGCGGCTGATCCGCAGCGACAATATTGGCCCTGTCACTTTCCGCGAACTGATCAACCACTTCGGCAGCGCGGAAAAGGCGCTGGATGCCCTGCCCGACCTTTCCCGCCGCGGCGGATCGGCACGCAGCCCGCGTATTGCCACCGTTGCAGAAGTGGAACGGGAAATCGAGGCGGCAACCAAATTCGGAGCGCGCTTCGTTGGCATCGGCGAGCCGGATTATCCACCGGCACTGCGCGAGATCGACGGCGCACCGCCGATCATTTCCATGAAGGGATCGGGCCGCACGGTGACCCGTCCATCCATCGGGATTGTCGGGTCACGCAATTCCTCCATCAATGGCTCGAAGTTTGCGGCGATGCTGGCGCGCCAGTGCGGACAGGCGGGCTACAGCATCGCGTCCGGCCTCGCCCGAGGCATCGATGCCGCCGCCCACACTGCGAGTCTTTCCACCGGCACGGTAGCGATGCTGGCCGGCGGGCTGGACAAGCCCTACCCGCCTGAAAATCTACGGCTGCTGGATGAGATCTACGGCAATGACGGGACCAGTATCAGCGAAATGCCGTTCGGATGGGAGCCTCGGGCTCGTGACTTTCCGCGCCGCAACCGGCTGATCGCCGGCGTTTCCATGGGGGTTCTGATCGTGGAGGCGGCGGATCGTTCAGGCTCTTTGATTACGGCAAGGCTGGCTGGCGAATTTGGACGATTGGTGTTTGCGGTTCCGGGGTCTCCGCTGGATGCGCGTTGCCATGGGACCAACCGGTTGATCAAGGACGGTGCGATGCTGGTGACGGAGGCCGCTGACATTCTGGACGCGTTGCGACCGTTGATGGAGCCGTCCTTGCCCATTCAGCACATCGCCAAGGAAAGTTCCGAAGACATGGACATATCGCCACCGCGTGATGATGACCGCAGCATTGTTGCTTCGGCGCTTGGGCCATCGCCCGTCGAAACCGACGACATCATCCGCCACACAGGACTACCTGCATCCACTGTTTATCTCGTGCTGCTGGAACTCGACATTGCAGGGCGGTTAAACCGGCATTCCGCGGGGCGGGTTTCGCTTGATATGGCCGACTGAGAGCTTTCGTCGGCCTGATTGAATGTCTCCGGCCTCAATATAAGCCATTTCGATAAGGTAACATAACATGTCGGCGCCTTCGCGTTCGGCAACGACACGCAGCTCGGAGAGCATCTGCGTGATATAGGCGAGGTTTTCCGTTGTCTGTTCAGCCGCGCGGCGGCTGTCGTTGTCTGCATTCGCAACCATGTTTACCTCGATCGAGCCGATAAAATGAAAGATCTTTAAAAGAGAAGCATCCAATCCGAGCAACCATAACTTGTTTATCTATAATTGCAATGCGGTTTTAAATCCCCAAAAGGTTGCATATCGTTGTAATGGCAGAAAAACGCCCCTTGCCTCTTGACCCAAGCGCATTACCTGTCCATGTCGAAATAAAGAGCGCCCTGTCGCACGCCGAAAAACTGCAGGGCATGTTAACGGGCAAGTTCCGAAAGAAGAAAATATGAATGTCGTCGTCGTAGAATCTCCGGCAAAAGCCAAGACGATCAACAAGTATCTTGGTCCAGGCTACAAGGTGCTCGCATCGTTCGGCCACGTTCGCGATCTTCCCGCAAAAGATGGCTCGGTGCTTCCCGATCAGGATTTCGAAATGCTTTGGGAGGTCGATCCTGCCTCGCAGAAGCGCATGAAGGAAATTGCCGATGCCGTGAAGGCATCCGACGGATTGTTCCTTGCGACCGACCCGGATCGCGAAGGGGAAGCCATTTCCTGGCATGTTCTCGACCTTCTGAAAAAGAAGAAGGTCATCGGCGACAAGCCGGTCAAGCGCGTCGTGTTCAACGCCATCACCAAGAAGGCCGTTCTGGACGCGATGGCCGATCCGCGTGACATCGACATTCCCCTGGTGGATGCGTATCTCGCCCGGCGCGCGCTGGACTATCTTGTCGGCTTCAATCTCTCCCCCGTTTTGTGGCGCAAGCTGCCGGGTGCGCGTTCGGCTGGCCGTGTTCAGTCGGTTTCGCTGCGTCTGGTCTGCGACCGGGAATCGGAAATCGAGCGGTTCGTCTCCGAGGAATACTGGAACATCTCGGCGCTGTTGAAGACGCCTCGCGGCGATGACTTCGAAGCCAAGCTGGTGTCTGCCGACGGCAAGCGCCTGCAGGGGCGATCGGTGAAAACCGGCGACGATGCCAACCGCCTGAAAACTTTGCTGGAAGGCGCGACCTATACCGTGGATACGGTCGAAGCCAAGCCCGTCAAGCGCAACCCCGGCCCTCCTTTCACGACATCGACATTGCAGCAGGCCGCCTCCTCGCGCATGGGATTTGGCGCATCGCGCACCATGCAGGTTGCGCAGCGTCTCTATGAAGGTATCGACATTGGCGGTGAGACCGTCGGTCTTATTACCTATATGCGTACCGATGGTGTGCAGATGGCGCCGGAAGCCATAGATGCGGCCCGCGTCGCCATCGGCGAGCAATTCGGTGCCCGTTATGTGCCGGAAAAGGCGCGTCTCTATTCCACCAAGGCCAAGAACGCCCAGGAAGCGCACGAAGCCATCCGCCCGACGGATTTCAGCCGCACACCTGATCAGGTCAAGAAGTACCTCGATGCCGACCAGCTACGCCTTTACGAACTGGTGTGGAAGCGCGGTATCGCCAGCCAGATGGCGTCTGCCGAAATCGAACGCACCACCGTTGAAATTCTGGCCGACAACAAGGGCGAGAAGGCCGGCCTTCGCGCCGTTGGTTCGGTCATTCGTTTCGATGGCTTCATTGCTGCCTATACCGACCAGAAGGAAGATGGCGAGCAGAGCGACGACGGTGATGAAGATGGTCGCCTGCCGCAGATCAACGCCCGCGAGGCGCTGGCCAAGCAGAAGATCAACGCCAGCCAGCACTTTACCGAGCCGCCACCGCGCTACTCGGAAGCATCTCTGATCAAGAAGATGGAAGAGCTCGGCATTGGCCGCCCTTCCACTTATGCGGCGACATTGAAGACGCTGAGCGACCGTGAATATATCATCGTCGACAAGCGCAAGCTCGTGCCGCATTCACGCGGCCGGCTGGTGACGGCCTTCCTCGAAAGCTTCTTCACGAAGTACGTGGAATACGATTTCACCGCCGATCTGGAAGAAAAGCTCGACCGGATCTCTGCGGGCGAACTGGACTGGAAGCAGGTTCTTCGCGATTTCTGGAAAGACTTCTTCGCACAGATCGAAGATACCAAGGAATTGCGCGTTACCAACGTGCTGGATGCGTTGAACGAGGTTCTGGCACCGCTGGTGTTCCCGACCCGCGAAGACGGCTCCGACCCGCGCATCTGCCAGGTTTGCGGTACAGGCAATCTTTCGCTGAAACTCGGCAAATACGGCGCATTCGTGGGATGCTCCAACTATCCGGAATGCAATTTCACCCGCCAGCTGAACTCGGATGGCGCAGAGGCCGATGCTGCCGCGCTGAACGAGCCGAAGGCACTGGGTGCAGACCCGCATACGGGTGAAGAGCTGACGCTGCGGTCTGGCCGTTTCGGACCCTACATTCAGCGTGGCGAGGGCAAGGAAGCCAAGCGGTCGTCGCTGCCGAAAGGCTGGGCACCTGACGACATCGACCACGAGAAGGCCTTGGCGCTGATCAACCTGCCACGCGATATCGGCAAGCATCCGGAGAGCGGCAAGATGATTTCCGCGGGACTTGGTCGTTACGGACCGTTCCTGCTGCATGATGGTGGCTATGCCAACCTTGAAAGCATCGAAGACGTGTTCTCGATTGGTCTGAACCGCGCCGTGACCGTCATTGCCGAGAAAAAGGCATCGCCGGGTCGTGGCCGTTCGTCCACACCGGCGGCGCTGAAGGAACTGGGCGATCATCCCGATGGCGGCGCGATCACAGTTCGTGATGGCAAGTATGGACCTTACGTCAACTGGGGTAAGGTCAATGCGACCATTCCCAAGGCGCAGGCACCTGACACGGTGACGCTGGACGAAGCGCTGGTGCTGATTGCAGAACGCATTGCCAAGACCGGTACCGGCAACAACGGCAAGCCCGTGAAGGCCAAGAAGGCGGCAGCGCCGAAGAAAGCCACCAAGGCTGCCAGCGCCGATGGCGAGACCAAGGCGAAGACAGCGGCGAAACCAAAAGCGGCTGCGAAGCCCAAAACAGCAGCCAAACCAAAGGCAGCACCAAAAGCGAAGAAGGCAGAATCTTGAGCAAAGCACCGCGTAAGACATCCGGCTCGGCGGGCGATGGCTTCGGCCGCACCGGTCGCGGAAAAAAAGTTCTCGAATCTGCTGGTATCATCCACGGCGAGGTTCCGCCGCGCGATGTGCTGCTAAAATTCATCGCCGAGCATCCCGACCAGGCCTCCAAGCGCGAAATCGCCAAGGCCTTCGGGCTGAAAGGCGAAACGCGCATCGTGCTCAAGGCTCTGCTGAAAGAGCTTGAGACGGATGGTATGGTTCACAAGAGCCGCAAGTCGCTGATGCGTCCGGGTGGGCTACCGCCGGTGACCGTCCTCGACATCACCACGCGTGACAAGGATGGCGGCTTGATCGGTCGTCCTGCCGAATGGCCGGAAGAAAACGGGGCGGCGCCTGCCGTCATCATCCGTCAATCCTCTGCCGACCGCCAGAAGGGCAAGGCCCCGGTGGGTGGCATTGGCGACCGTGTGCTGGCAAAGATTTTCCCCTCCAAGGAAGTCGGTGGCCCCGCCTACACGGCGCGCATCATCAAACTGATCGACAGACGGCAGGGTGGATCGCTGGGTGTGTTCAAGGAAACACCGGGTGGCGGTGGCCGTCTGATGCCGATCGAGCGGCGCGGCGACGAAATGGTCATCGATCCAGATGGCGTGGGCGATGCCAAGGACGGCGATCTGGTCGAGGTGGAAACATCCCGCAACAGCGGTCGTTACGGCCTGCCCCGCGCCAAGGTTCTGTCCGTCGTCGGTTCAGTCGCGTCCGAAAAGGCGATCTCGATGATCGCCATTCATGCGCATGGTATTCCGCACATCTTCCCGTCGGACGTGCTGGCAGCAGCAGATGCGGCCAAGGCAGCGACGATGGCGCACCGAGAAGACTGGCGCAAACTGCCGCTCATCACCATCGATCCGGCCGATGCCAAGGACCATGACGACGCAGTTTATGCCGAGCTGGACCCTTCGCCCGACAACCCGGATGGCGTGATCGTCACAGTCGCGATTGCGGACGTTTCCTACTACATCCGTTCCGGCTCTGCGCTGGACCGGGAAGCCTTGAAGCGCGGCAACTCGGTCTACTTCCCCGACCGCGTGGTGCCGATGCTGCCGGAGCGGATTTCCAACGATCTGTGCTCGCTGAAGGAAGGCGTCGACCGCCCGGCGCTGGCCGTGCGGATGGTGTTTTCCAAGGAAGGCCGCAAGGCCAGCCATACCTTCCACCGCATCATGATGAAGAGCGCGGCAAAGCTTTCGTACCAGCAGGCCCAGGCCGCTATCGACGGCGATGCCGACGACAAGACCGGACCGTTGCTGGAGCCCATCCTGCGGCCTCTCTGGCACGCATACGAGGTGATGAAGATTGGTCGCGACCGTCGCCAACCGCTTGAGCTGGATATGCCGGAACGCAAGATCATTCTCAAATCCGATGGCACGGTCGATCGCGTGCACGTGCCGGAACGTCTCGACGCGCATAAACTGATCGAAGAGATGATGATCCAGGCCAATGTCTGCGCCGCCGAGACACTGGAGCTGAAAAAGCAGCGTCTGGTTTACCGCGTGCACGACGCGCCGACGATTGCCAAGCAGGAAGTGCTGCGCGAATTCCTGACCACCATCGGCTTTTCGCTGGTCAAAGGCGGGCAGGTTCGTGCCAATTCCTTTAACGGCATTCTGGCGCGCGCGGTCGATACGCCGCACCAGATCATCGTCAACGAGATGGTGCTGCGCTCCCAGAGCCAGGCGATCTACAGCCCAGACAATATCGGCCATTTCGGCTTGAACCTGATGAAATACGCGCATTTCACCTCGCCGATCCGCCGTTATGCCGACCTTATCGTGCATCGTGCGCTGGTGGGTTCGCTGGGTCTGGGCGAAGGCGGCATCACGCCACAGGAGGAAGCGACGCTGGCCGATGTGGCTGCCGAAATCTCCACCTTCGAGCGGCGCGCGATGGCAGCGGAACGCGATACGGTCAACCGGCTGATCGCGCATCATCTTTCCCAGCGTGTGGGCGAAGAGTTCGAAGGCCGGGTCGGCGGTGTCACCAAGGCGGGACTATTTGTCGCGCTTCCGCAATTTGGTGCTGACGGCTTTGTTCCTATATCTACGCTGGGGACGGACTACTACATCTACGACGAAGCGCATCAGGCTCTGACAGGTGAAAAGACCGGACTTGGCTATCAGCTGGGTGATGCCGTTCAGGTTCGTCTGGCTGAAGCCGTGCCGCTTGCTGGCGCCCTGCGGTTCGAGGTGTTGAACGAAGGCAAGAAAATGCCTGCGGCGACACGCTCCTTCCACAAGACGACACGGCGCAGCAGCGGCCCGACACCCGGCACAAGGCCGCCCCGCAGACGCAGATAGCTGGCGTAAAAGGATAAGCGCATGACGACGACCGAGACGCAGACAGTGCAGTATGGTGGCAAGCCGGAAGACCGTCCGCTGGGTCGATCGATCATGCGCGGCATTCTCAGCCGTTGTCCCGCCTGCGGCAACGGCCACCTCTTTCGCGCCTGGCTGAAACCCATCGATGAATGCGCGTCCTGCGGTGAAGACATGCACCACCAGCGCTCTGATGATCTGCCGCCCTATATATCGATCATGATTCTCGGCCACGTCGCGGTTGGCGGCTTCATGATGACGGACACGGTGTTTCTGGTCCCGATGTGGGTTCACTTCGCCATCTGGGTGCCGATTACCATTCTCGTGGCACTGTTGACGATCCAGCCGATCAAAGGCGGCGTCATCGGCCTGCAATGGGCCTTGAGGATGCATGGTTTCAGCAATGAGCCCGAAAAAGAACAGATCGACGGCTCGTCTCACTGACAGGTGCGATGACCTTGCCTTCCGACATCCCTTCCGAAAAAGCACCTTATCTGCGTCCGAAAGATGCAGCCTCTATCCTTCTTCTGGATCGATCGGCTACAGACGTGCGCGTTCTTGTCGGCAAGCGCTCCAGCCGCCATGTCTTCATGCCTGATGTCTATGTGTTTCCCGGCGGCAGGCGTGACCCATCCGACCGCACCCTGCCCTTCGGGACCGATCTCAGGTCGGCAGTCCTCGACAATCTGATGCGTGCGGCCTCTCGACCTATGACACAAACGGGCGCACGTGCCCTGGCCCTAACGGCACTGCGCGAACTTCAAGAGGAAACGGGGCTGCGCTTCGGCAACAACCCAGACCGGCCCGACCTCTTGCCATTGCGTTTCATGGCACGTGCGATCACGCCGCCGGGCCGTATCAGACGATTCGACACCCGGTTTTTCTGCTGTTTTACCGATGAAGCAGGCATCAATCCCAAGGAAATCAAGGATTCAGACGAGCTCCAAGACCTTGAATGGCTTGACATCAAGGACGATTCCAGTCTGAACATGGCACCCATTACACGCATGGTTCTCAAGGATGTCACAAAGTTCATGATAGGTGATCCTTCATTACAATCCGAAAGCCCGGTGCGACAATATTTCGAGCGTCGCGGTACTTTCATTCGTGGCTTTCTGTAAAGGTCTACATGTCCCATCCGACTAGCGACGCCGACGATATTCACTGGCCCTCGCTCATTGCCGCAATCTCTGCCATCAGTGCCGTTGGCATCGCCATCGGTCTCGGGCTGCCGCTTCTGAGCATTATTCTTGAAAAGCGCGGCATCTCGTCAACGATGATCGGCCTCAACACCGCCATGGCCGGTGTTGCCGCGATGATCGCGGCACCGATGACCAGCCGGCTGGCACACGAATTTGGCGTCGCGCGCACCATGATGACGGCCGTTGTCGTTTCCGCCATCAGCGCGCTGGGATTTTATTTCGCCGAAGCCTTCTGGATGTGGTTTCCCTTGCGGATCGTCTTCCACGGTGCAACGGCCATGCTGTTCATCCTCTCGGAATTCTGGATCAATGCCGCAGCACCACCCAAGCGGCGCGGATTGGTTCTCGGCATGTATGCGACAGGCATGGCGGTGGGTTTTGCAGGCGGTCCATTGATCTTTTCCGCCATCGGCAGCGAAGGGATAACGCCCTTCCTGCTTGGCTCTGCCATCATTCTTCTGGCTGCGATCCCGATCTATCTGGCGCGTCACGAAAGCCCCAACCTCGACGAAAAGCCCAATCACCATTTCGTCCGTTACATCTGGCTGGTGCCCATGGCCTCGGCTGCCGCCTTCGTTTACGGCTCGGTGCAGGCGGGCGGGCTGTCGCTGTTTCCGGTTTATGCCACGCGTGAAGGTTTCAGCGAATCGCAGGCGGCGTTGCTTCTGACCGTCATGGCTATCGGCAACATGGCGTTCCAGATCCCCATCGGCATGCTGTCCGACCGCATCAAGGACAGGCGTGTGCTGCTGGGCCTGATGGCCCTCACGGGCGTCATCGGCACACTGACGCTGCCTCTGCTGGTGGATAACTGGGTGCTCCTGTCATCGCTGCTTCTGCTGTGGGGCGGCTGTGTCTCGGGCATGTATACGGTGGGACTCACGCATCTGGGTTCACGCCTTACCGGCTCAGACCTTGTCGCAGCCAATGCCGCCTTTATCTTCTGTTACGCCATCGGCACCATTGCCGGGCCGCAGACGGTGGGGATTTCCATGGATATTGCCGGAACAGACGGTTTTGCCTGGGCTTTGGCGATGTTTTTCGGGCTCTACGTCGTGCTTTCCATTGCCAGGTCGGTTTTCGGATCAAATCGGACTTGACTTTTCAGGCGCGATCCGTAGTTTCGCGCCAGATTTAGCCGGGGTCCAACAGGGCCGCGGACTCACTATTTGTTAAAGGCAGGACGACTATGGCGAAAGCTACAACAATCAAGATCAAGCTGCTGTCGACGGCCGACACCGGTACTTTCTACGTCACCACAAAGAACAGCCGTACGTTCACGGACAAGATGACGAAGACCAAGTACGATCCAGTCGTACGCAAGCACGTTGAATTCAAGGAAACGAAGATCAAGTAATTTCCTTCTCATCGCATGCAAAAGACGCGCCCTACGAGGCGCGTTTTTTTATGGTCGCTCTTCCGTTTATGAATCGAGAAGGGACGTTCACGCAGCGTGATCAGAGGGAATATGAGATGGGGAGACCGCTGGAAAAGTGGGTCGACCGGGACAGCAATGACAGCACGAGGAACCGTTCAAGAGCGTCGCCGGTCGACCAACCCCAAGACCCAGGAGATGCGGCGGACCTGAGCACCATGGGGTATTCGCAATGCGGTGGTGCTTTAAGCGGAAAGAACCAACGCTTTCACCGAACACCGTTCTGCTTCATCTTGGCGACGACGCCTCAGTTGCAGAACTTATGTTCTTGACCAAAGTTTTGCTCAAGATGCGAAGAAAATCAACAAATTCTTAACGCAAGACGCAATCGATCGCCCGTTATGGTTAAATTTCCCATCTTGAAACGTAGTATTTCATAAATCAGACGATTTCGATACAAAGAGAAACCTTTCTTATCGCATGGAACATATTCTGAAAAAGTTCTTTTTTATTTTGAAATGGCAGAATTATTCTGAATGAATAAAGCTCATCTAAAAAAATCGCCTATGTTTCATCATCCTTCACACTGTGGCTATTCTGCAAAATGCTGAGGGCGTCCGAACTGGCCCTTTTTTGGCTTTCGCGATAGTGAAGAGATTACATCGCGATCACAATTGTGATCTTCCAAAGTGATTGCTGTGGATAACCGTCACGAAACTCAAAGGCGATAGAATCGTCAGGCCGCAGCGGCACAGACGCGGTTACGGCCGGCGTTCTTTGCCTCATACAAGGCCTGGTCTGCATGGCGCATCAGCGCATCGGGCGTTTCCACGGACACAGCATTGCAGGCAATGCCCAGGGAGGCCGTGATGTGCAGTTCGCGGCCCGAGCGCAGCACGAAAGGCCTGTTCTCGATGATGAAGCGCAGTCGCTCGGCAACCGACGCCGCCATCTCCATGTCAGTATCTGGCATCACGACCACGAACTCTTCGCCGCCGTATCGGCAGGCGAGATCCGCACCACGCACGGTGGAACGCAGACGGGCAGCAAACTCGCGCAGTACCTCATCACCCGCATCGTGGCCATAGGTGTCATTCACACTCTTGAAACGATCAATATCCGTCATGCAGACCGCCAGTGCACGTCCGCGCGTTGCAGCCCGGTTGAACAGAACCCTGAGATGACTATCCAGATACCGGCGATTGTTGAGACCGGTGAGATCGTCGATGACGGCCATCTCCATGGTCTGGTTGAGGTTCTCACGCAGGCGCGTGTTGAAACGCTTGCGCTTGATCTGAGTCAGCGTGCGCGCCACGAGTTCGTTGGTATCCAGCGGACGCACGATGTAATCATTGACGCCGAGTTCCAGCGCTCGCACGATCATGGCCTCGTCGCCCTGTTCCGTCACCAGCAACAGCGGCAGGAAGCGTGTCCGCTCCAAAGAGCGCAGTTGCGAGCACAGGCGCAAGGGATCGAACTCATCGAAATTGGAGTTGACGATCACCATCTCGTAGTCGCCCTCGGCGGCCTCGAACAGTGCGTTGCCAGGCTCGGCAATTGCGCAGACGTCTGCGACCGGCTTCAATGCCTTGATGATGCGTTCCTGCGAGCTGGCACGGCCGTCCACAAGCAGAACACGACCGGGCAGTTCGATCTGTGAGTCTTCCGAGATGGGTTCGCCCACGCCAATCGTCTTGGCGGCCTCGGCACGAATGCGCAACTCGTCGCTCATGGTCTTCAAACGCACGAGGCTCTTGACACGAGAGATGAGCTGCAAGTCGTTGACGGGTTTTGTCAGGAAGTCATCGGCACCGGCCTTGAGGCCGCGTACCCTGTCGCTGGGCTGATCGAGGGCGGTGACCATGACAACGGGGATATGCGCCGTTGCCGGGTTGGCCTTCAGACGCTCGCAGACCTCGAAGCCATCCATGTCGGGCATCATGATGTCCAACAGGATGATGTCGACCTGCTCACTGGCGCAGATCGCCAGAGCCTTGGCGCCATTGTCTGCGGAGATGACATCGAAATATTCCGCCGACAAACGCGCTTCGAGAAGCTTCACATTTGCTGCAATGTCATCAACGACCAGAATTCTCGCAGTCATCAGTTCAACCCTGTTTTACGCGTCGCCCAGATATGTCTTGATCGTCTCGATGAATTTCGGAACGGAAATCGGCTTGGAGACGTAGGCCTCGCATCCGCCCTGGCGAATGCGCTCCTCGTCACCCTTCATGGCAAAGGCCGTCACTGCGATCACAGGAATGACATGCAGTTCATCGTCTTCCTTCAGCCACTTCGTGACCTCCAGCCCGGAAACCTCCGGCAATTGAATGTCCATCAAGATCAGGTCGGGGCGGTGTTTGCGCGCAAGCTCAAGCGCTTCCATGCCGTTGCGGGTCTGGATGGTGGTATAACCGGACGCCTCGATCAGATCACGAAAGAGCTTCATGTTCAGCTCGTTGTCTTCAACTATCATGACCTGTTTGGGCATGGGACCAGTCCTCGTTTCACTTTGAAACCGCTTCATTGACATATAGGGTGCCGAAGAACCGATTCCATTATCCCCCAGAAGTGGACGGTAGCCGGATTTGGTTGAGAAATAGGTAACTTCAGTAAACAAATGTCGCACGGTACAAAAAACGGTACTATCGGGGCTTCAAATGCCCATGAAATAGCAATCGCCATACTTGGCTGGCTTGCCAGCGAGCCGGATATGCTTGCACGATTTCTCGCACTGACCGGCATGCAGCCGAATATGTTGCGCCAGGCCGTCAACGATTCCGGCTTCCTGGCAGGCCTCACGGATTTCCTCATGAGCCACGAGCCAGACCTCATGGCGTTTTGCGAGGCAACCGGACGAAAACCTGAAGACGTGACCGCCGCCTGGCACCATTATTCCGGACCGGGCTTGGCATCCGGGGAATATTGAACCTGTGATTCCATGATGCTCCTTACTTGAGGACTATCTCATAACATAATATGGTGAGGGACGTTCTCTTTTTGTTTCCGAGCCATGGCCCCTCCACTTTTGAATTACGACCCCGGTTTTTGCCGTGACTGTCTGGCTGGCCAGCCGGAAGGCATCAGGCGTTGTCGCAGGTGCGGCAGCCCGCGCCTTGTCTATCATTCCGAGCTCTACGACCTCTCGATTGCCCATATCGATTGCGATGCGTTTTATGCTTCTGTCGAAAAACGCGACAACCCAGAGCTTGCCGACAAGCCCCTGATTATCGGTGGCGGCAAGCGGGGCGTTGTCTCCACGGCGTGTTATATCGCCCGCATCCACGGCGTCCGCTCGGCGATGCCCATGTTCAAAGCACTGGAGGCTTGCCCGCACGCGGTGGTGATCAAGCCTGACATGGAGAAATATGTGAAGGTGGGGCGGGAAATCCGTTCGATGATGCAGGATCTGACGCCTTTGGTCCAACCCATCTCCATCGATGAAGCTTTTCTCGATCTGTCCGGCACCGAGCGCCTACACCATGATCCACCAGCCCGCGTTCTCGCCAGCTTCGCGCGGCGCGTTCAAAATGAAATCGGCATTACCGTTTCAGTCGGGCTGTCCTATTGCAAGTTTCTGGCCAAAGTCGCGTCAGACCTGCAAAAGCCCCGCGGGTTTTCCGTCATCGGCGAGAAGGAGGCCATGTCGTTTCTTGGCCCTCGCCCCGTCACCACCATATGGGGCGTCGGCAAAGCCTTCGCCGCGACGCTGGAGGCGGATGGCATCCGCATGATTGCACAGTTGCAGGAGATGGACGAGGGTGACCTGATGCGTCGCTACGGCTCCATGGGGCAGCGCCTGTTTCGGCTGTCTCGCGGCATTGACGACCGCGATGTCCATACCAATGACCCCGCCAAGAGCGTATCTTCCGAAACCACATTCTTCAACGACATATCGCGGCACGAGGATCTCGTGTCGATCCTGCGATCCCTGTCTGAAAAAGTGGCGTGGCGACTGAAGAAGAACGGCGTCGCCGGGCACACCGTCGTTTTGAAGATGAAAACATCCGATTTCAAATCCCGTACCCGCAACAAGAGGCTGGAAGACCCGACGCAACTGGCCGATAAGATTTTTCGTACCGGCATTTCGCTGCTCGAAAAAGAAACCGATGGCACGAAATTCAGGCTGGTGGGTATTGGCGTTACCGATCTCTGCGACCCGACGCTTGCCGATCCACCGGACCTCGTCGACAAGCACGCGGGACGACGGGCGGCCGCTGAAGCTGCCATGGACAAGCTGCGCGACAAGTTCGGCAAGGGGGCGGTCGAAACCGGTTACACCTTCGGCACAAAAAAATGATCGACTGACACGGTCGTGACCAGCATTTAAAAGCTTCCTTAAATCAGAAGAGTTATTCTCCTGCGTGAACGGAGCTATTTCGCTTTTTCGGGCAGTTCCATACAGCTCCTGTGCCTTTCTTCGAAGGGCATGTTTTGTATTGCGTTGGAGTAAACATGATGTTGCGTGCGCTTTTGGGAGCCTGCCTCCTGTCGACTTCCGTGCTGGTACAGGCGGCCCTGGCTGGAGATGCCAAGAGCCTGCAAATCATCGTTTCCAAGGACGAACAGACGCTATCGCTTTATGAAGACGGCGCGCTGATCGCGACATCGAAAGTATCGAGTGGCAAGCCGGGTCATGGCACGCCAAGCGGCATCTTTTCCATTCTGGACAAGCGCAAATATCACGAATCCAACATTTACTCCGCAGCCCCCATGCCGTTCATGCAGCGGCTGACCTGGTCGGGTATAGCGCTTCACGAGGGCCATGTTCCAAACTACCCGGCGTCGCATGGCTGTATTCGCCTGCCCTCGAAATTTGCCAAACAACTCTTCGGCATGACGGCGCGTGGCGTGCATGTCATCGTTTCCGATAAGGTTGTCGTCCCTCGCCTCATCGACCACCCGACCCTTTTGCAGCCGAATGATGAACGACCCGGCGGCATGCTGCTCTCGGATGTCGAACTTCGGCCTGCAAACTTCGATGCCTCTTTGAAACTGGTGGAAGTTGCAGTGAACCAGACGACAAGCGCGATTAAGACCAAGGCGGCGCCGAAGAAAGACGGCGCACCGCTGCGCATTCTGATTACGCGGCGCGGCGAGCGGGAAAGGATCATGGATGTGCAGCGTCTGCTGACCAGCATCGGCTTCGACGCGGGTGTAGCGGATGGATATGCCGGACAGATGACGGTGAGCGCCATCAATGGTTTCAAGCGCTGGAAAGAGATGAAGACCACGGGTCCGCTCGTGACCGACGCCTTCGTCGATGCACTCTATGCCTCAGCTGGTGCACAGGAAGCACCGAACGGTCAATTGATGGTTCGGCAGGACTTCAAGCCGCTGTTTGAAGCGCCCATCCACATCAAGAACCCGGACATTGCGCTCGGTACGCATTTCTTCGAGATGATCGATATCGATAGTAATGGCAAGGCGGAATGGAACGGACTGACACTGGAAAATCATCTGCCAGCCGCTGCGCGCAAACGGTTGGGCATCGAAAGTGACGCACCGGAAGGGTCCGATCAGCTGAGTGCGGTTCTCGATCGTATCGATATTCCAGCCGATCTTCGAGAAAAGCTGGAAGCCGACCTTACGATCGGAAGCTCAATGACCGTTGCCGATCTCAGCCACGGTCTGGAAACCGGCGACGGCACGGATTTCATCACCATCACGCGCGACTGATTGCTGCCGACAGGCAACGCTTAAGCTGCAGGACGCCACCGCAAGCTGTGCGAGGCTGGAACCTGAATGTCTGCAACGGCGTTCAGGATTCACAACCTGACGCTTGGAGGCAACCCATGAACATTCAATATGTAGCCGCTGCAATTCTCGGACTGGCCTGCGTATCGGCCGCAGAATCCCCTCAAAATTACAGCGTCTATGCGGGTCCCGATGTGACGAGCGACCCCATTCTCGTGCAGGTTTATGACCGGGCGCTCGTGACATGCACCGCAGAAGCCAGCACGCCACCGCGCGGAACAGCCTACAACACGACGCTCTATTACAACACGGCGCTCCGCGCGTGCCTTTCCCGCCACGGCTTTATTGATCGCGGCAGAAATGCCTATCCGACCAACAGCCTGTTCTGAAACTGAATCAGCTTCGGCGTGCAAGCCGTTGATCTCACATCAGATCAACTCGACGTCGATGACACCGTTCGCGGATCTGAATGCCGCCCCGATCTCCGGCGAAATACGATATTTGCCGGGGAGCTCCACTTCAATTTCGCGTTGGCCATCGTCCTTGATGACGATGAAATAGACCGATCCATCGCCCCTGTTGAGGTGGTGAACGAGGCTTTTCAGAGGCCCGGAATCGCGCACATAGACGCGAAGCGCCTTTTGCATCTGGACGGATTTTTCTTCGAGAGATTGTGCGGTCTGGATGCGAAGGCCTATGCCCTCGGGACGTTCTTCCGCCTGCACTGTGATAACAAGGGATTTTCCAACTTCCAGCAATTCGCGGTATTGGGCCAGCCCTTCGGAAAACAGTACCGCCTCGTATTGGCCTGACGCATCCGAGAAGGTGGCGATTCCCATCTTGTTGCCGGTTCTCGTCTTGCGTTCCTGCTTGCCGGTGACAGTACCTGCCAGACGCCCAGCTGTCGCGCCCTGTTTCACCGCTGCCGTGAAATCGGAAATGTTCTGAACACGCAGCTTGTCGAGGATGGCGCGGTAGGTATCGAGCGGGTGGGCGGTGAGATAAAAGCCGAGGACCTGATATTCGCGCAGCAGCTTTTCCGAAGCGAGCCAAGGCTGAAAAGCAGGCAGAATGAGTTTTTCCGGACCGGTGGCAGCGCCCGAACCGAACATATCGTGCTGGCCGGTGACGCGACTTTCCTGCGCGCGCTGCGAATAACCGATGATGCGGTCGAGCCCGCCCAGGAGTTCGGCGCGATCTCTGCCAAAACAATCGAAGGCCCCGGCGTTGATTAGGCTTTCCAGCACGCGGCGGTTGACCTGTTTTGGGTCGATCCGCAGGCAGAAATCCTCAAGGCTGTTGAAGGGCTTTTCGCCGCGCACGTCCACGATGTGATCGACCGCACCCTCGCCCACGCCCTTCAGCGCGGCCAGCGAATAATAGATGCGGTTTTCGCCCGGCTCGAACCGGCGGTGCGATGTCTGCACCGACGGCGCGACGATCTCGATGCCCATGCGGCCCGCATCCTGGCGGAAATCATTCAATTTTTCAGTGTTGGCCATATCCAGCGTCATGGAGGCCGCGAGGAACTCCACCGGGAAATGCGCCTTCATATAAGCTGTCTGATAAGAGACAATGGCGTAGGCGGCGGCGTGGGATTTGTTGAAGCCGTAATTCGCGAACTTCGCAAGCAGGTCGAAGATGGTGTTGGACTGCGCCTTCGAGACATCGTTGCGCATCGCGCCCTCGACGAAACGTTCGCGCTGCTGGTCCATCTCCTCCTTGATCTTCTTACCCATGGCGCGGCGCAGAAGATCGGCTTCGCCCAGCGAGTAGCCGGACAGAACCTGGGCGATCTGCATCACCTGCTCCTGATAGACGATCACGCCCTGCGTTTCTTTCAGCAGATTGTCGATGGTCGGGTGGATCGATTCGATCTCTTCTTCGCCATGCTTGCGGGCATTGTAGACCGGAATGTTTTCCATCGGACCCGGGCGATACAGCGCCACCAGCGCGATAATGTCCTCGATGCAGTCGGGCCGCATGCCGATCAGCGCCTTGCGCATGCCGGCACTTTCCACCTGGAACACGCCGATGGTTTCACCACGCGACAGCATCTCGTAGGTTTTCGCGTCCTCTAGCGGAATGGCCGCCAGATCGACGGTTGAACCCCGTCTAGCAACGAAGTCCACGGCAACCTTGAGAACGGTCAGCGTTTTCAGGCCGAGAAAGTCGAATTTGACCAGACCGGCGCTTTCCACCCACTTCATGTTGAACTGGGTGACGGGCATATCCGAGCGCGGGTCGCGATACATCGGCACGAGCTTGGACAGCGGCCGGTCACCAATGACGATACCGGCGGCGTGGGTGGATGCGTGGCGGTAAAGTCCTTCGATTTTCTGGGCGATATCAAGAAGCCGGGCAACGACCGGCTCCTTGTCTGCCTCTTCCTGAAAGCGGGGCTCTTCCTCGATGGCCTTGGACAGCGTCGTCGGATTGGCCGGATTGTTGGGCACCAGCTTGCAGATTCGGTCGACCTGACCGTATGGCATTTCGAGCACGCGACCGACGTCGCGCAACGCGGCACGCGCTTGCAGCGAACCGAAGGTGATGATCTGCGCCACCTGCTCCCGTCCATACTTTTTCTGAACGTAGCGGATCACCTCTTCGCGGCGGTCCTGGCAGAAGTCGATATCGAAGTCGGGCATCGATACGCGTTCCGGGTTGAGGAAGCGTTCGAACAGCAGCGAGAAGCGAAGCGGATCGACGTCGGTGATGGTCAGTGCATAGGCCACCAGCGAGCCAGCACCAGAACCACGACCGGGACCGACCGGGATATCCTGGTTCTTGGCCCATTTGATGAAGTCGGCAACGATGAGAAAGTAGCCCGGAAACTTCATGCGCTCGATGACGCCCAGTTCGAAGTCCAGACGGTCCCGGTACTCCTGCTCGATATAACCCGGCGCCATACCCAGCGTGGCCAACCGCTGGTCCAGACCTTCCATGGCCTGACGTCGCAGTTCAGCACCTTCGGCACGGTCAGCTTCGTCCGGGTCTTCACTCGCGCCGGTAAAACGCGGCAGGATCGGCCCGCGCTTCTTGAGCACGTAAGAGCAGCGTTGCGCGATCTCGACGGTATTTTCCAGCGCTTCCGGAATATCGGCAAACAACGCCATCATCTCGTCGCGGCTCTTGAGATAATGGTCCGGTGTCAGACGAAAGCGGCTATCATCGGAAACAATGGCGTTATGGGCGACGGCCATCAGTGCATCATGGGCATCATAATCGGAACGTGACGGAAAAAACGCCTCGTTGGTGGCAACGAGAGGCAGGTCGTGCTCATAGGCCAGCGCCATCATGCGGCGCTCATGCGCGCGATCAAAATTTCCCTGACGCTGCAACTCGATATAGAGACGATCACCAAACAGGCTTTTCAGGGCCAAGAGTCGTTTCGTCGCCTGGGAGACATGCCCCTCCTTCAGAGACATATCGATAGGCCCACCTGAGGCACCGGTCAAAACGATAAGACCGGAATTGTCGGCCTCTTCCAGCCACGCCTTGGTGATGCAAACGGAACCCGCAGTTTCACCATCGAGATAGGCACGGCTGATCAGATCGACCAGCCGCTCATAGCCCTGCGCGTCTGCGGCAAGCACGACGATGGACGGCAGCTTCGCAAGATTGTTCTGCCCGCGCTTGTCATCGGAGGCATCCTGCATATCGATGGACATCTGGCAGCCGATGATCGGCTGCAGGCCCTCGTCACGCGCTTTTTCGGAAAACTCCAGCGCGATGAAAAGATTGTTCGTGTCGGTAATCGCGATGGCAGGCTGGCTATCGGCCAAGGCCTTGGCCATGATCCTTTTCAATGGCAATGCGCCCTCGAGCAGGGAATAGGCAGAGTGCACCCGAAGGTGAACGAAGCCGGGCGTCTTCAAGATTTTTCCGGCCATGCTGCCGTTTGCTGAAATCTCGCCCATCTTACACAATCCCGCCATTCTGAGTCCGGGGGATTTTCGGATTTTCCAGAGGCAAAGTCCACTGCCTCAGTTCATCTTTACATGCCATTTCCGTTAGAAACGACGATGGCACATCACATGGAAGTGAGGATAACCGAGAAGCTGGCAACGAAAACGGCGATGGAAGCGAAGGCGGCGATGTCACGGATGATGTCGGTCATTTGTCTCTCCATACTCTTTATGTTCTAACTTTGTTCTCATTTCGTTTCACTGTCAACTGCTTATTTTCATGCTTCGTCTTGTCAACGCACGTGGAGTCGTGATGGTTCCGCATGCGATTCGTTCCAAACCGTTGACTCCCAAACGAAAAACCCTGCGCAACATGGTGGTGCGCAGGGTTTGCCAAAAAAAATGGGAGCTTAAGCTGCCGAGCAGCGGCGGCGATCAGAACTCGACGATCTTGCCTTCGTTCAATGTCACACGACGGTCCATGCGACCTGCGAGCTCGTGGTTGTGGGTGGCGATCAGGGCCGCGAGACCCGACTGGCGAACCAGTGCTTCCAGTGCACCAAATACATAGGACGCCGTTTCCGGATCGAGGTTACCGGTCGGCTCGTCTGCCAGAAGCAGAAGCGGCGCGTTGGCGACCGCGCGGGCGATGGCGACACGCTGCTGCTCTCCGCCTGACAATTCGGACGGGCGGTGATCGCCGCGATGGCCGATGCGCATGTAATCGAGAAGCGCGCTGGCACGTTCCTTGGCCTCGGAATGCGGTAGGCCTAAAATGAGCTGCGGCATCATGATGTTTTCGAGCGCGGTGAATTCCGGCAGCAAATGGTGGAACTGGTAGACGAAGCCGATATCGCTGCGACGGATCAGAGTGCGCTGTTCGTCCGTAAGGTCGCCGCAGGACCTTCCGTTGACGAAGACTTCGCCAGCATCCGGGTGTTCCAAGAGGCCCGCCAGATGCAGCAGCGTGGATTTGCCGGTGCCGGACGGCGCGACAAGCGCGACGATCTCGCCGCTCCTCAACTCCAGATCGGCATTCTTCAAAATAGACAGGCTGTGCTCGCCCTGCCCGTATGTCCGTTCCACGCCCTTGAGCCGCAACGCTATTTTCTGTGCCATGGTGTGATGCGGTCCTTATTCGTAACGCAGGGCCTGGACAGGGTCGAGCTTGGAAGCCCGCCAGGCCGGAAAGATCGTTGCCAGGAATGACAGGCCCAGCGCCATGATGACGACCGTCATCGTCTCGCTCAGTTGCATTTCCGCCGGAAGCTGGCTGAGGAAATAGAGCTGCGGATCGAACAGCACGGTGCCTGAAATCCACGAGAAGAACTGGCGGATCGATTCTACATTGAGGCAGACGAGAACGCCGAGGCCAACGCCCGCAAATGTGCCGACGATGCCGATGGCCGCGCCCGTCATGAAGAAGATGCGCATGATGGAGCCGGCGCTGGCGCCCATCGTTCGCAGAATCGCGATGTCACTGCCCTTGTCCTTCACCAGCATGATGAGGCCGGAAATGATGTTGAGGGCGGCCACCAGGACGATGAGCGTCAGGATCATGAACATCACGTTTCGCTCCACCTGAAGGGCGGAAAAGAACGTCTGGTTTCGCTGTCGCCAGTCGGTGATATAGATCTGTCGTCCCGCTGCCGCTTCAACCAATGGCCTGATGCCATCGACATTATCCGGGTGCGTGACGAAGAGCTCGATAGACTGGACGATGCCTTCGGCGTTGAAATAAAGCTGCGCCTCGGAAAGCGGCATATAGATCATCGACGCGTCATATTCCGACATGCCAATCTCGAACACGCCCGAGATCGTGTAGGATTTGACACGCGGATTGACGCCCATCGGGGTCACGTCACCTTCCGGTGATATCAGGGTAATCTGGTCGCCTGCTGTCACTCCGAGCGAAGACGCGAGCCGAGAGCCGACCAGGACACCCTGCCCCGACATGTAACCGACGAGATCGCCGGTCTTGATGTTGCCGGAGACTTCCTTGATCTTCTCGATGTCTTCAGAACGGACGCCGCGCACCAGAGCGCCACTGCCCGCACCGCCGCGACCAGAGGCCAGCGTCTGTCCCTCGACCAATGGCAGCGCCATGGTGACACCGGGAACGGCGGCGAATTTCTTGGCGAGATCGTCATAGTCCTTCAACGGCGCGTCGATGGGCTGGACGATCATGTGGCCGTTAATACCGAGAATGCGGGAAATCAGCTCCGTGCGGAAACCGTTCATCACCGCCATGACGATGATGAGCGTTGCCACGCCCAGCATGATGCCGACGAAGGAAAACCCTGCGATGACGGAAATGAACGCTTCCTTGCGGCGCGAGCGCAGGTAGCGCCAAGCCACCATGCGCTCGAAGGCCGAAAATGGTCGGGCGGCCTTGTCCTTTACGGATGGGCCTGCGCCGTTATCAGCCTCGGCTTTTGCCATGTCGTCTCCTTATCGGCTTTTCAGCCAAGAACTCTGTTCATTGCCGCTTCGACTGTCACGGTTTCGCGTGCGCCGGTCTTGCGGTCCTTGACTTCGACCTCACCAGCAGCAATGCCGCGCGGACCGACGATGACCTGCACCGGAATGCCGATAAGATCGGCTGTCGCGAATTTCTGGCCTGCACGGTCGTCCGTATCGTCGTACAACACATCCTTGCCGGCATTGGTCAGCGAATAATACAGCTTTTCGCAGGCCGCATCGCAGGCGGCGTCGCCAGCCTTCATGTTGATGATGACGACATCGAAAGGAGCAACCGATTCTGGCCAGATGATTCCGTTCTCATCATGCGATGCTTCAATGATGGCGGGAACAAGGCGCGTGGGGCCAATGCCATAGGAACCCATGTGGACAAGGTGTTCCTTGCCATCGGGACCCTGAACCTTGGCGCCCATCGGCTCGGAATATTTCGTGCCGAAATAGAAGATGTGCCCAACTTCGATGCCGCGTGCAGACAGGCGTTCGCCTTCTGGAATAGCGTCGAACGCAGCCGCATCGTGCATTTCAGACGTGGCGGCGTAATCGGTCGTCCACTCGTTGAAGATACCCTGCAAGCCATCAACATTGTCGAAATCAGTATCGTCGGACGGAATGCCGCGATCCAGGAAGCTCTTGTGGCAGAACACTTCGGATTCGCCCGTATCAGCCAGAATGATGAATTCGTGGCTGTGGTTGCCACCGATCGGGCCGGTATCGGCGCGCATGGGGATGGCCCGCAGACCGAGGCGCGAGAAGGTGCGCAGGTACGCGGTGAACATCTTGTTATAGGAGTGGATCGCGTCTTCCTTGGTCAGATCGAAGGAATAGGCATCCTTCATGAGGAACTCGCGAGAGCGCATGGTGCCAAAACGGGGGCGAACCTCGTCACGGAACTTGAGCTGAATGTGGTAGAGGTTCAGCGGCAGGCTCTTGTAGGACTTCACGTAGGACCGGAAAATGTCGGTGATCATCTCTTCATTGGTCGGGCCATAGAGCATGGCGCGATCCTGACGGTCCTTGATCCGCAGCATTTCCTTGCCGTAATCATCATAACGACCGCTCTCCTGCCAAAGATCTGCTGTCTGAAGTGTCGGCATCAGCAACTCGATGGCACCGGAACGATCCTGCTCTTCGCGAACGATCTTGTTGACCTTGTCCAGCACGCGCTTGCCCAGCGGCAGCCAGGAGTAAATGCCCTGGCTCTGCTGACGGACCATGCCCGCACGCAACATGAGGCGGTGCGAGACGATTTCCGCTTCCTTGGGATTTTCCTTGAGGATGGGCAAAAAGTAACGGCTGAGACGCATGGGTGTTTCCATTCTGTGACGACGCCCCTCATATGCGCGGGAATCGCCGGAATAACGGGATATTTGCGCCGTACATAGCGGTTTCCGCACCAGAAGGAAACCCGCAGGACGAGGCCTCCTCATCCTTGTTACCTGAGTCTTTTTAGAGGCCCACCTGAACCCTTCATTCCCACGAAAACTCGCCGGCGACGTGCAAAAACTGCGCAGCGAAATTCCTTCGTGGCGGTTTTACGACAATTTTATGAGACAGCTTTCGCCCCTGAACGGTTACAGGAGGAATAATTTTGCCGTGCACGTGCGACATATCGCATCAAGAGGAATTTTTTGCCGACTGTAACAAAAATGCAAAAAAATTAATGACAAGGTTTAATGTTTGGGCTAGTTTCAGCTCACAAAAGAGGCAAGGAGTTTAAATTCTTGTCTATTTCGCGGTCAGTCTTGGGAGGATGAGATCTTAGGCGCGTTCATTCGCTGCCCCGGTAACGGTTACAGATCACGCGAAACTGAAAAACAAGGCTGAAAAGCCTTGTTTTTTTTTGCTTTTTTGAAAATCACTCCAAAATTGCGACTTCAATCAAGGCAAATCCAAGGCTGTCAATTAGGCTTCCGTAGATCAGCCCGCTGTATCCCGGTCATACATGACAAGCGGATGACAGAAATCAGTCATAAACGGGAATAATCCGTGGCAGGTCATCCATGGTAAAGCCGAAGTACCATGTGGCTGCATACCAGACGCCGCAAATCGCGAGCGACATCAGCGTCGTCAGCAGCACGATCTTGCCGCCCTTGAAGCGGGTGGGCGCACTGGCCACTGTCCCCAGCGCAACGTCCCCATCTTCAGACTGCGTGCGCAGGCCGATTGGCAAGACGATGAAGAGGACCGTCCACCAGACGATGAAAAAGACGGCGAAAGCCGAAAGCCATTGCATGCGCTAAACCTCCCGCGTCGAATGACGCCCTATACCAAGCTTTCAGAGCTGTAGGCGACAAGCGTCAAACCTGTTCCAGCTCTATCAATGTGCCGAAAAAATCCTTGGGATGCAGGAATAGGACCGGCTTGCCATGCGCCCCGATCTTAGGGTCTCCCTCACCCAATACCCTAGCACCATCCGCCTTGAGACGGTCTCTGGCCGCGATGATATCGACAACCTCGTAGCAGATGTGATGCATGCCGCCGGACGGGTTCTTGTCCAGAAAAGCCGCGATGGGAGAGCTTTCGCCCAGCGGTTCCAGCAGTTCCACCTTGGTGTTCGGAAGGTTCACGAAAACAACCGTGACGCCGTGCTCGGGCAAAACCTGCGGTTGGGAAACCGCAGCGCCCAGCGTATCGCGATACGTGGCAACAGCCGCGGCCAGATCCGGCACGGCTATCGCGATATGGTTGATACGACCCAGCATGTTTCCCTCCGCAAACGGCTAATGAAACCGGCTCACACCTTGGTGACGAAGACGGTGACGATCGGCTTCTTGCCCCAGACCTGATTGGCGGTGGCGCGAACAGCGCGGCGGATGGACTCCCGCACAATGTTCAAGTCCTTGCGACGGGCACGAGGAATGCTTTCGACGGCACCCAGAACCGCATCATAGAGTGTGTCCTCCATGGCTTCGCCTTCATCGTCGAATTCCGGCAGGCCGAACGGCACAACGTCTGGATCGCCCTGGAAATCGAAGCGGCTGTCGAGCAGAACATTGATCGAGACGTGACCGGCAAAGGACAGCTTGCGACGATCGCCGATGCCCATTTCTTCGAAATCACCCAGCAAACGGCCATCCTTGAAGACACGGCCATGTGGCGCGTCATCGATCACCTCGGCTGGACCGGGTGCCAGACGCAGGACATTACCGTTGCGAACTTTTGGAACTTGTCCGATGCCAGCCTGCTCGGCCAACAACTTCTGTGCCACCAGATGCGCGGCTTCGCCGTGCACGGGAACCAAAATCTGCGGCTTGACCCACTCGTACATTTGCAAAAGTTCGCTGCGACGCGGGTGACCGGACACGTGCACCAAGGCTTCGTTATCGGTGATGATGTGAACGCCCTGTTCGATCAGGCCGTTCTTGATGTCCTGAATGGCTTTTTCATTGCCGGGAATGGCACGAGATGAAAAGACGACCGTATCGCCCGACGCCAGAGCGACGTTGCGCATTTCGTCACGCGACAGTTTGGCAAGAGCTGCACGCGATTCGCCCTGCGAACCGGTCAGGATGACGACGACTTTGTTGCGGGGGATGTAACCGAATTCATCTTCGGCCAGAAACGGCTTGATGCCCTCCATAATGCCGAGGTCCTGCGAAACATTGACGACGCGTTTCAGCGAGGAACCGAGCAAGAGCACTTCACGACCAGCCCGTTCGGCAGCCTGGGCGATGGACCGGATACGACCGACATTCGAGGAGAAGGTGGTGATCGCCACGCGTCCCTCGGCATTTTCGATGATCTGGCGAAGACCCTCCGACACCTCTTCTTCGGACGGCGAAACACCATCGCGCAGCGCGTTGGTGCTGTCGCACATCATGGCCAGCACGCCCTCTTCGCCGACGGCGCGGAAACGCGCTTCATCGGTGAAAGGCCCGAGCGACGGCGCATGATCGATCTTCCAGTCGCCCGTATGAACGGCATTGCCGAGCGGGGTGCGGATGACGAGCGACATGGGTTCGGGGATCGAGTGGTTGACGCCGATGGCCTCGATCTCGAAGGGGCCGACATTGATGCGGTCACCCGCCTTGAACGGCGTGATCGGAATTTCGGCGCGGGTGCCTTCGTAATTGCGCTTGGCTTCCAGCATGCCAGCGGTGAAGCCCGATGCGTAAACCGGGACCTTGAGGCTTGGCCACAGATCATTCAGCGCGCCATAATGGTCTTCATGCGCGTGGGTTATGATGATGGCCTTGAGGTTTCCGCGCTGCTCTTCGATAAAACTGATATCCGGCAGCACGAGATCGATGCCGGGAAGATCGAGACCTGCAAAGGTCACGCCGCAATCCACCATGATCCATTGGCGCTTGGTCGCAGGACCGTAGCCGTAAAGGGCTAGGTTCATGCCGATTTCACCGACGCCACCGAGCGGCAGGAATACGAATTCGTCTTTTGTCGTCATAAGTATTTTTATCCAATCATGCCTTGCCCTGCCGCGTTCAAAGACGCGTGCAAGCCTGGCGAAAAAGCACCGTTTCATCTATCGCGCCGGTATGGCCGATGCGGGGCCAGGCGGGCGTCCTGCATTTACCGAGCAGCAGGAATGCTCCAGATCACGATGTCAAACCTCGGCGCTCAGGCACCGCACAATTCAACCGAAAAATACATCACCAGCAGCGATGGCGCGGACAGGTCCACCATCTTCTTCCAGCAGCAGGAAACCCTTATCATCAATTCCGGTAAAACGCCCATGGATAGAACGATCTGGCAAATTGACAGTGATCGGTTCTCCAATGCCACAGGCCGCAGCGCGCCATAGCCGCATGACTTCGGCAACGCCCTGCCCGCGATCCCACATGTCTAGGATATACGCGACTTCGCGGAAAAGATGGGCGAAAAGTTCATCCGGGCCGCAGGCCGCACCATGTTCGCCGAGCCGTGTGACAGGGTAAGCGGGATTATCGGGCATATGGGCGATGTTGATGCCGATGCCGATGACGAGCGCCGTGCGCCCATCCGGTAACGTTTCGGCTTCCATCAGAATACCGCAGGTCTTGTTGCGTCCGATGAGAATGTCGTTCGGCCATTTGATTTCAAGCGGCGCGCCACCGGCGGGCAGCACCGCACCCACAGCGCGATAGACCGCCAGAGCGAAGGCCAGAGGCAGGGAGCCAATGTGCTCCATGGAGGCGGGATTGATCAGAAGAAGAGAGGCGTAGAGATTGCCGGGCTCCGAAACCCAACGCCTGCCACGACGGCCACGGCCGCCGGTCTGCCTGTTGGCAGTCACCCAGAGATTGCCGGGGTCCCCTGCCCGTGCCCGAGTAAAGCACTCGATGTTGGTGGAAGATGTTTCCTCAAGAGACTCGTGCCGGAAGTCATCGACTGACACCCGGCCCGTTTTCATGCGTGTATCGCTCAAAAGAACGTCTTTGCTGCGACGGTGACAGCGTTGCTAAGCACGCCACCGAAGAGGATGAAGCCGAGAACGAAGAGTCCGGACAGCGCATAGACGATGCGCAATTCGCCAGCAGCCTTTTCAAAGCCACCCTTGGCGTCATCGAACCACATGAGCTTGACGATGCGCAGATAGTAATAAGCGCCGACGACCGAGGCGATCACGCCGATGATGGCGAGCGGGTAGAGATGCGCTTCGATGGCTGCGAGGAAGACGTAATACTTCCCGAAGAAGCCAGCCAGTGGCGGAATGCCTGCAAGCGAGAACATCATGATGGTCATGACCAGTGCCATGACGGGATTGGTGGACGCAAGCCCCGCCAGATCATCCACGTCCTCGACATTGCCAACGTCTTTGCGGCGCATGGCGAGAATGCAGGCGAACGTGCCGAGCGTCATGCCCATGTAGACCGCCATGTAGAGAAGCACACCCGCAACGCCGGACTGACTACCGGCGGCGAGACCCACCAGCGCGTAACCCATGTGGCTGATCGACGAATAGGCCATCAGACGCTTGATATTGCGCTGGCCGATGGCCGCGAAAGCACCGAGAAGCATGGAGGCAATAGAGATGAAGACGACGATCTGCTGCCAATCGGCAAAGACCGGCTGAAACGCGTCCACGACGATGCGAACGAAGATCGCCATGGCGCCGACTTTTGGCGCTGCGGCCAGAAATGCGGTCACCGTGGTGGGTGCACCCTCGTAAACGTCAGGCGTCCACATGTGGAAAGGAACGGCAGAAATCTTGAAGGCCAGACCGGCGAGAACGAAGACCAGACCAAAAACGAGGCCCAACGAGCGTGTCTCGGACGACAGCACAGCTGCGATTTCGGAAAAGCCTGTGTTGCCGGTGAAACCATAGACCAGCGACATGCCGTAGAGCAGCATGCCGGACGACAGTGCGCCGAGGACGAAGTATTTCAAACCGGCTTCGGTCGACCGCAGGCTTTCGCGGTTGATGGCGCAGATGACATAGAGGGCCAGCGACTGGAGTTCCAGCGCCATATAAAGCGAGATCAGGTTGTTGGCCGAGATCATCAGGAGAATGCCGAGCGTTGCCAGAACCAGCAACACCGGAAACTCGAAACGACCGATCGGCTCCACACGGCTATGGCCCACAGACATGATCATGGCAACGATGGCACCGATCAGCGCCAATACCTTCATGAAATTGCCGAAGGCATCGGCGACGTAAACGCCACCGAAGGCAAGGCCGCTTGCCGGCGCAAAAATGATCCACAGACCGACGACGACCAAGAGCGCTACGGCAAGACCCGTAACCGTGTTGGTCGACTTGTCCCCGGAGAAGACCCCAATCATGAGCAGCACCAGAGCGCCGACCGCAAGGATCAGCTCGGGCGTCGCGATGCGCAGACTGGCAAAAAGAATTTCAGCGGTCATGTCCTACGGGTCCTGTCGTCAGTTCAGAGAAAGCGCAACATTCTGCGCTGCCTGCAATGCGGCCGTATAATTATTGATCAGAAGGTCCACCGATGCTGCCGTCGCATCGAAAACCGGAGCCGGATAGACGCCGAAGAAAATCGTCAGCGCCACCAGCGGATAGAGAATGATCTTCTCGCGTGTCGAAAGGTCGAGCATGGATTTCAGGCTCTCCTTTTCCAGCGCACCGAAGATCACGCGGCGATAGAGCCACAGAGCGTAGGAGGCGGAAAGGATGACACCCGTCGCCGCAAACAGCGCAACCCATGTGTTGGCGCGGAACACACCGATGATCGTCAGGAATTCACCGACGAAACCGGACGTACCGGGCAGACCGACATTGGCCATGGTGAAGACCATAAAGGCCACCGCGTATTTCGGCATGTTGTTGACGAGACCGCCATAGGCAGAAATCTCGCGGGTGTGCAGACGGTCATAGACGACGCCAACGCAGAGGAAGAGCGCACCGGAGACGATACCGTGCGACAGCATCTGGAAGATGGCACCCTGCACGCCCTGAACATTGGCGGCGAAAATACCCATCGTCACGTAGCCCATGTGAGCGACAGACGAATAGGCGATCAGCTTCTTGATATCGTCCTGCATCATCGCGACCAGCGAGGTGTAGATGATGGCGATGACCGACAGCGTGAAGACGAAGGGCGCGAAATAGTCCGATGCAATCGGAAACATGGACAGCGAGAAACGGATGAAACCGTAACCACCGAGCTTGAGCATCACGCCCGCCAGAATGACTGAACCGGCGGTCGGTGCCTGAACGTGGGCATCCGGCAACCATGTGTGGACTGGCCACATCGGCATTTTGACCGCAAAGGCTGCAAAGCAGGCAAGCCAGAGCCATGTCTGCATGCTAGCTGGGAAGCCGTGTTTCAGAAGCTCCGTCATATCAGTCGTGCCAGCCTGCCAGTACATCGCCATGATGGCCAGCATGGTCAGGACGGAACCGAGCAGCGTGTAGAGGAAGAACTTGTAGGATGCATAAACGCGATCCTTGCCGCCCCACACGCCGATGATGATGAACATCGGGATCAGCGTGGCTTCGAAGAAGACGTAGAATAGAACTGTATCGAGCGCGACGAACACGCCGACCATGACGACTTCCAGGAGAAGGAAGGCAATCATGTATTCCTTGATGCGCTTTTCGATGGCGTTCCAGCTGGCCAGAACGCAGAACGGCATGAGGAATGTCGTCAGGATGACGAACAGCATGGAGATACCGTCGACACCGAGATGGTAGGCGGCGATATCACCAAACCAGGCGTGCTTTTCCACCATCTGAAAGCCCGGGTTCGAATTGTCGAAGCCGATCCAGATGAAAAGCGAAACGACGAACGTAAAAACCGTCGTCAGAAGCGATACGTTGAGCACGTTGCGGCGACCGAACGGGCCATTCGCATTCGTCAGAAGCAAGAGCACCACGCCGACGAGCGGCAGAAAGGTGACCGTTGAAAGAATAGGCCAATCGGTCATTACAGGGCACTCCCGAGCATCATCCAGGTAACAAGGCCGGCAATACCGATCAGCATCGCAAAGGCATAATGGTAGAGGTAGCCGGATTGCAGACGAACGACACGGTTGGTCACATCAGTCACGCGCGCGGCAATTCCGTTGGGTCCATAGTGGTCGATGACGGCGACGTCACCTTTTTTCCACAGGAAGCGGCCAAGCGCCTTTGCGGAACGTACGAAGAGGAAGTCGTAGAGTTCGTCGAAGTACCACTTGTTGAGCAGGAACTGGTAGAGGCCACGATGGGTCTCGGCCAGACGCTTCGGCGTCTCCGGCGACTTGATATAGAAGTACCAGGCAGTGATGAAGCCGAGCGCCATGGCGATGAACGGGCTCCACTTGACCCAAAGGGGGACGTGGTGGAACTCTTCGAGGATTTCGTTGGATGGAAGCGTGAACAGAGCACCCTTCCAGAATTCCGCATATTCCTCGCCGAAGAAATGCCCTTCGAAGACGACACCAGCGAGAACTGCACCAACGGTCAGCACGAAAAGCGGGATCAGCATGACCATCGGCGATTCATGCACATGATGCATGACATCTGCGGAAGCGCGTGGCTTGCCGAAGAAAGTCAGGAACGCCAGACGCCAGGAGTAGAAGCTGGTGAACAGCGCTGCGACAACCAGAAGCACGTAGGCAAAGCCGGCGACGGCATTGTGCGACGCATAAGCGGATTCGATGATGACGTCCTTAGAGAAGAAGCCGGCAAAGCCGAACATCGTGCCCGGAATACCAACGCCTGTCAGCGCCAGCGTACCGACCGTCATCGTCCAGAAGGTGATGGGGATGTGCTTGCGCAGGCCGCCCATGTGACGCATGTCCTGCTCGCCATCCACAGCGTGAATGACAGAACCGGCGCACAAGAAAAGCAGAGCCTTGAAGAAGGCGTGCGTGAAGAGGTGGAATACGGCTGCACCATAGGCACCAGCACCGAGCGCCACGAACATGTAGCCGAGCTGAGAACAGGTCGAATAGGCGATGACGCGCTTGATATCGTTCTGAACGAGACCGACCGTTGCCGCAAAGAACGCAGTGATCGCGCCGATCAGCATGACAACGGTGAGCGCCGTCTGTGACAGTTCGAAGATCGGCGACATGCGCGCAACGAGAAAGACGCCAGCCGTGACCATGGTTGCGGCGTGAATGAGCGCCGATACGGGTGTCGGGCCTTCCATCGCGTCCGGCAGCCACGTGTGCAGCAGGAACTGAGCCGACTTACCCATCGAGCCCATGAAGAGAAGCAGGCAAACGCCAGTGATTGCATTCGCCTTGTCCAGCTGCATCCCGAACAGATTGATGACGACATCTGTCGATGCTGCGCCATCGGCGGGCAGATACGTGCCGGCGGCCGCAAAGATCGTTTCGAAATTGACAGAGCCGAACAGGACGAACAGACCGGAGATGCCGAGGATGAAGCCAAAGTCACCAACGCGGTTGACGATGAAGGCTTTCATGGCAGCGGCAGAGGCAGATGGCTTCTTGTACCAGAAACCGATCAGCAGATAGGACGCCAGACCCACACCTTCCCAGCCGAAGAACATCTGCAACAGGTTGTCGGATGTGACCAGCATGAGCATGGCGAAAGTGAAAAGCGACAGGTAGGCGAAGAAGCGTGGACGATGCGGATCATGGTGCATGTAGCCGATGGAATACATGTGAACCAGAGTGGAGACCGTGTTGACGACGACGAACATCACGGCCGTCAGCGTGTCGATGCGGAACGCCCACTCGACATCGATGCCGCCAGACTGGATCCAGCGCAGCACGGTCACCTTGATCACTTCGCCGGGTTCGTGGCCCAAAAGCGCCACGTTGATGAAAACCACCCACGACAGGATCGCCACGATGATCATCAGACCCGTGGTCACATATTCAGACGCCTTGGCACCGATGGAGCGACCGAAAAGGCCAGCAATCAGGAAGCCGATCAGCGGAAGAAAGACGATAGCTTTGTAAATCATAGCCTTATCAGCCCTTCATCATATTGACGTCTTCCACGGCAATCGATCCGCGGTTGCGATAGAAGACAACGAGTATTGCAAGACCGATGGCAGCTTCCGCAGCCGCGACAGTCAGAATGAACAGAGCAAAGACCTGGCCGACGATATCGTTGAGGAACGACGAGAAGGCCACCATGTTGAGGTTGACTGCGAGCAGGATCAGTTCGATCGACATCAGAATGACGATGACGTTCTTGCGGTTGAGAAAGATACCGAAGATGCCGATCGTGAAGAGGACCGCGCTGACCGTGAGGTAATGGGAAAGACCGATTTCCATAATATGATTTTCCTTGGATCCGTTCGCGCCTTAGATGCCCTGACCCGGCTTGACCTTGACCGTTGTCACGGCGGTCTTCGGGTCGCGGCCAACCTGCGTTGCAATGTCCTGTCGCTTGATGTCGGTGCGGTGACGCAGCGTCAGCACGATGGCGCCGATCATGGCCACCAGCAGTACCAGACCGGCAAGCTGGAAGAAGTAGACGTAGTTCGTGTAGAGCACGTCGCCGAGTGCTGCCGTATTGGCGCGCTCCAGCGGGTTCGGAATCGGCATTGTGATGGACTTCGCCGCCTGCGGGTTGAGCACGCTGCCACCCACGACAATGATGAGTTCTGCTGCCAGAATGATACCGATCAACGCACCCACCGGTGCATATTGCAGCACGCCCGAGCGCAACTCGGCGAAATCCACATCCAGCATCATGACGACGAAGAGGAACAGCACCGCCACGGCGCCGACATAAACCACAAGCAGGATCATGGCGAGGAACTCAGCGCCCGTCAGCAGGAAGAGAGCGGCTGCGTTGAAAAAGGTCAGAATAAGGAACAGCACCGAATGAACGGGGTTCTTAGAAGCGATGACCATGAACGCAGACGCCACGGCGACGAAAGCGAAAATGTAAAAGAATACAGCGTGCAGACCCATGTTGGTGCCTTTTTGTCCTCACCGGACAAACGCGACCCTGAAGCCGCATGCCCGTTTCGTTCCCGCCAGCGATAACCGACGGGCATTGACTGTTTTACCCTCTCCGAAGCACCGCCCCGAAGACATCATGCTGCCTTAACGGTAAGGCGCATCCAGAGCAAGGTTGCGAGCGATTTCACGTTCCCAACGGTCGCCATTATCGAGAAGACGCTGCTTGTCGAAATACAGCTCCTCGCGGGTTTCCGTCGCAAATTCGAAGTTCGGACCCTCGACGATGGCATCGACAGGGCATGCTTCCTGGCAGAAGCCGCAATAGATGCATTTTACCATGTCGATATCGTAACGAACCGTGCGGCGCGTCCCATCGTTGCGGCGTGGGCCAGCTTCGATGGTGATGGCCTGGGCAGGACAGATCGCTTCGCACAGCTTGCAGGCGATACAGCGCTCTTCCCCGTTGGGATAACGACGCAAAGCATGTTCACCACGGAAACGCGGGCTGACCGGTCCCTTTTCGAAGGGATAGTTCACCGTCGCCTTCTGTTTGAAGAAGTGACGCATCGTCAGGAAGAAGGCTCCAACGAATTCCTTGAGGAACAGCGAATTGACGGCTTGTGAAAGACTGGCCATCTCAACCTCCAAATCTACAAGCGAGGACTGCGGACATCTTATGCCCCCGCCGTCAGCTTGAGTACGAATGCAACAATCACGACCATGGCGAGCGACAGGGGAAGGAAGACCTTCCAGCCGAGACGCATCAACTGGTCATAGCGGTAACGTGGAACGAATGCCTTCACCAAGCCGAACATGAAGAAGACCATGCCTGCCTTGAGGATGAACCAGATGATACCTGGAACCCAGTTGAGGAACCAGACATCCACGATGGGAAGCCAGCCACCCAGGAACAGGATAGTCGTCAGGCAGCACATCAGAACGATGGCAGCATATTCCCCCAACATGAACATCATGTACGGGGTGGAGCCATACTCCACCATGTGACCAGCCACAAGTTCCGATTCCGCTTCCGGCAGATCGAACGGTGGACGATTTGTCTCGGCCAGCGCCGAGATGAAGAAGACGATGAACATTGGGAACAGCGGCAACCAATGCCAATCCAGGAACGAAGCAGGCAGGCCGAGCGATGTACCGATACCCGAACTCTGAGCGTTGACGATATCCGTCAGGTTCAGCGAACCGACGCAGAGCAGGACGGTAACGATGACGAGGCCGATGGAGACTTCGTAGGACACCATCTGCGCGGCGGAACGAAGCGCGCCGAGAAACGGGTACTTCGAGTTCGAAGCCCAGCCACCCATGATGATGCCGTAGACTTCGAGCGACGAAATCGCGAAGATGTAGAGAATGCCGACATTGATGTTGGCAATCACCCAACCATTCGCAAACGGGATGACTGCGTAGGTCGCGAGCGCCAATGTCACCGCAACCAGCGGAGCGAGCAAGAACACAGCCTTGTTGGCGCCGGATGGAATGACCGGCTCTTTCAGAATGAACTTCAAAAGGTCGGCAAACGACTGGAACAGGCCGAAAGGACCAACAACGTTCGGACCACGGCGCAGCTGAACGGCTGCCCAGATCTTACGGTCTGCGAGCAGAAGGAAGGCGATCGACACCAGCAACAAAACGAGAAGAAGCAGGGACTGGCCGACAATAATCAGCGCTGGCCAGACGTAGCTCCAGAAAAACGATTCCATAGTCCCCTACCCTTACTCTGCCGCAGCCTTGAAGTTGTTGCGGGCCAATGCGGAGCATTCGGCCATAACGGCGGACGCTCTCGCAATCGGGTTCGTCAAATAAAAATCCTTAACCGGCGAGGCAAAACCCGCCTTGTTCAGGGTACCAGCTTGGTTCGCCAGCGCTTCGATCCCTGCAAAGTCGGCCACGGCAATTTCATCAGCATCGGCAAAGTGCGGATGCGCGATGTAAAGCTGGGCACGCAGTGCAGAGAGAGAATCAAACGGCAGCTTGTGGCCGAGAACGTCGGACAGCGCACGCAGGATCGCCCAGTCTTCGCGGGCTTCACCCGGTGCAAAACCGGCGCGGTTGCCCATCTGGACGCGACCTTCGGTGTTGACCCAGATACCGGACTTTTCAGTATAGGCAGCACCTGGCAGAATGACATCGGCGGCCATTGCGCCAGCATCACCATGCGAACCGATATAAACGGTCAGCTTTGCGGTCTTTGTCGAAAGATCGATCTCATCTGCACCGAGCAGGAAGAGAACATCCGACGAGGCCACGATGGATGCAGCATTGGCAGACTTGTCTGCTGGCACGAAGCCGATATCCAGACCACCGACGCGGGCAGCAGCCGTGTGCAGAACGGAGAAACCGTTCCATTCAGCCGAAACCACACCGACGGAGACTGCGAGCTTTGCAGCCGCAGCCAGCACAGCCGCACCGTCTTCACGCGAGATCGCGCCCTGCCCGACGATGATCATCGGGTTCTTGGCTGCCTTCAGCTTTTCGGTGAAGCTATGCGAACCGGAGGCCAGGTCAGACAGAGTGTCCGTGCCGGAGCCGAGATATTCATAATCGTAACGAAGCTCGCTTGCTTCACCGATCACTGCAATCGGGAAGCCGCCGCGACGCCAGCGCTTGCGAATGCGTGCGTTGAGGACGGAAGCTTCATAGCGTGGATTGGAGCCGATGATGAGCAGCGCATCGGCATGTTCGATGCCTTCGATGGTCGCGTTGAACAGGTAGCTTGCGCGTCCGAGCGATGGATCGAGTGCTGCACCGTCCTGACGGCAATCGACATTCGTCGAACCGAGCGATGCGAGCAGCGTCTTCAGCGCGAACATTTCTTCGACGGAAGCCAGATCGCCAGCGATAGCGCCGATCTTTTCACCGGATGTGGAGGCAACAGCAGCCTTGATCGCGCCGAACGCTTCACCCCATGTGGCAGGCTGCAAGCGGCCGTCCTTGCGGACGTAAGGCTTGTCGAGGCGCTGGGTCTTCAGACCATCCCAGATGAAGCGACTTTTGTCGGAAATCCACTCTTCGTTGATCGCTTCGTTGACACGCGGCATGACGCGCATGACTTCGCGACCACGAGTATCGACGCGGATGGCGGAACCGAGCGCATCCATCACGTCGATGGTCTCGGTCTTGCCGAGTTCCCATGGACGGGCGGTAAAGGCGAAAGGCTTGGATGTCAGCGCACCGACCGGGCAGAGATCAACGACATTGCCCTGAAGCTCAGACGTCATTGCCTGCTCAAGGTAGGTTGTGATTTCAGCATCCTCACCGCGACCGATCAGGCCGAGTTCGGAAATGCCGGCGACTTCTGTGGTGAAGCGAACGCAGCGTGTGCAGTGAATGCAGCGGTTCATGACCGTCTTGACGAGCGGTCCGATGTATTTGTCTTCCACGGCGCGCTTGTTCTCAGAATAGCGCGAGCCAGGAATACCAAAGGCCATCGCCTGGTCCTGAAGGTCGCATTCGCCACCCTGATCGCAGATGGGACAATCAAGCGGATGGTTGATGAGCAGGAATTCCATCACGCCTTCGCGGGCCTTCTTGACCATCGGCGTGTTGGTGAAAACTTCCGGCAATTCGCCGTTGGGGCCGCCACGAATATCGCGAACGCCCATGGCGCAGGATGCAGCAGGCTTGGGCGGTCCGCCCTTGACCTCGATCAGACACATGCGGCAGTTGCCCGCGACCGACAAACGCTCGTGGAAACAAAAGCGCGGAACTTCGGCGCCAGCCTCCTCGCACGCCTGCAACAGCGTGAAATGATCCGGAACTTCGATCTCTTTACCGTCAACCTTGAGCTTTGTCATGGTCCTACTTACGTCCTGTTGCCTGTCCGTCGCGCATCGAAATGCGGTAGAGGACAAATCCTGATGGCATCCGGCTGAGACTCAAAAAGCGCCAGATACTTTAACGATGTAAGGGACCGGTACACCCGATCCCCGCCCCTCGCAACACCCTTTGGGTGTTACTTTGGCCGGTGTTACTCGGCAGCCTCAAGCACAGCGCCATCATCCATGGCTCTGTAGGTATATTCATCGATCCGCTTTTCGATTTCCGGACGGAAATTGCGGATCAGCGCCTGGACGGGCCATGCTGCGGCATCACCGAGCGCACAGATGGTGTGGCCTTCGATCTGCTTGGTGACTTCGAACAGCATATCGATTTCACGCTTCTGCGCGTTGCCCTTGACCATGCGTTCCAGCACGCGCCACATCCAGCCCGTACCTTCACGGCAAGGCGTGCACTGGCCGCAGCTCTCATGCTTGAAGAAGGCCGCGATGCGGGCGATGGCCTTGATGACGTCGGTCGACTTGTCCATGACGATCATGCCACCGGTGCCGAAGGAAGACTTCACTTCGCGCATGCCGTCGAAATCCATGATGGCGTCCTTCATGTCCTCACCGCGAACGATGGGGCACGATGCGCCGCCTGGAATGACGCCGAGAAGGTTATCCCAGCCGCCGCGAATGCCACCGCAATGGCGCTCGATCAGTTCCTTGAACGACAGGCCCAACGCATCTTCGAAGGTGCACGGACGCTCTACATGGCCCGAGACCATGAACAGCTTGGTGCCGACATTGTTCGGACGACCGATGGAGGAGAACCACGACGCACCGCGACGCAGAATGGTCGGCGCGACGGCGATCGATTCGACGTTGTTGACCGTGGTCGGGCAGCCGTAGAGGCCCATATTGGCGGGGAACGGAGGCTTGAGGCGCGGCTGGCCCTTTTTGCCTTCGAGGCTTTCGAGAAGCGCCGTTTCCTCGCCGCAGATGTAAGCACCTGCGCCGTGGTGAACGTAGATATCGAAATCCCAGCCGTTCTTGTTGTTCTTGCCCAGCAGACCAGCGTCATAGCACTCGTCGATGGCCGCCTGAAGCGCTTCACGTTCGCGCATATACTCACCGCGAACATAGATGTAGGCAGTGTGCGCGCTCATGGCGAAACCGGCGATCACGCAGCCTTCGATCAGCGTGTGCGGATCATGGCGCAGGATTTCGCGGTCCTTGCAGGTCCCGGGTTCTGATTCGTCGGCGTTGACGACGAGGTAATGCGGACGGCCATCGCTTTCCTTCGGCATGAAGGACCATTTGAGGCCAGTCGGGAAGCCCGCACCACCACGACCACGAAGGCCGGATGCCTTCATTTCATTGATGATCCAGTCACGGCCCTTTTCGATAATCTGCTTCGTGCCATCCCAATGGCCGCGCGCCAACACGCCCTTCAGGGATGTGTCCTTGAGGCCGTAGAGATTGGTAAAGATGCGATCCTGATCTTTTAACATGCTTGACCTCTTTACCGCGGCTTCTTGCCGAAGACCCTGATGTATTCGGCCTCGCCACCCTTGGCGAGCGCCTCGGCCTGACGTACCCAATCATCACGATCGATACGACCCTTGAAATTCAGATAACCATCCACCCACTCACGTTCCTCGGCGGACCAGCCAGCAACCTGCATGTAGGTGAAGATGCCGAGCTCGTTGAGCGTGGCTTCGATCTTCGGACCGACGCCTGAAATCAGCTTGAGATCGTCGGCCTTTGCGGGGCGCTCGATCTTGGCCGGACGGTTCTTGTCTTCCAGCGACGGCTTGGGAGAGGTTTTCGTCTCGCCAGACCCTTCTTTGGCAGCATCCTTGGCATTGCTTTCGGACGCCTTGGGATCAGTCACGGGTGTCTTCAGCTTCGCGTCGGACTCTGCTGCCGTCGTTTTCGGCTTCGCCGCTTCGGACGGTGCAGGTGCCGCTGCTGACGCCGCCGCAGCAGGCGCTTCCACTGGCTTGTCGAGATTGGAGCGATCCGGCTTTGTCTCTTCGGTCAACGTCGTCAGAGGACCGATCGGTGCCGACAGATGACGGTCGATCTGCGGGCCTGGCTTGACGGTGTCGCCCTTGCCTGCTTCGAACGTATCGATGATCTCTTCCAGACGCTCCGGCGTCAGATCCTCATAGGCATCCTTGAAGATGATGACCATCGGTGCGTTGACGCAGGCGCCCTGACATTCCACCTCTTCCCATGACAGCGTACCGCTCTCGTTGGGAGTCAATGGATCATGGTGGATCTTGTGACGGCAGACGTCCATCAGCGCTTCTGAACCGCGCAACATGCACGGCGTGGTGCCACAGACCTGAATGTGAGCCCTTGTGCCGACAGGCTTGAGCTGGAACTGCGTATAGAATGTCGCAACCTCAAGCACACGGATATACGCCATATCCAGCATGTCCGCGATCTTTTCGATACAGGCACGGGTAACCCAGCCGTCCTGCTCCTGCGCACGCATCAATAGCGGAATGACCGCTGACTGTTGGCGTCCCTCAGGGTATTTCTGGATCGTTTTTTCCGCCCATGCGATATTGTCCGCGTTAAACACGAAACCCGCGGGCTGGACCTGATCTTCAGCTAGTCGACGAACGGACATACTTCCTCACGCCTCATCAGTTTAACGACTCGCACCGCGATTTCGTCACCGTGACGAACTCGCAGGCATAGGCCGTTTTGTCTTTTTGCATGAACACAATGAATTTTCCGCCATTGGGAAGCGAGGATTTGATCTCGTATCCCTGTGACAGAAGTTGTTTGACAGATGATGAACCGCCGCTCGCCTGCGAAGACACACCGTCATCCGCCGTCTGGGCGAAAACGGGTGCGGTCGCGGCAACAAGAGCCAATATGGCCAGCGGCAAACGCATCAGCGGTCAACCTCCCCGAACACGATGTCCAGAGAGCCGAGAACAGCCGTCACGTCGGCAAGCTGATGGCCTTTGCAAAGGAAATCCATGGCCGCCAGATGCGCGAAACCCGGAGCGCGGATCTTGCAGCGGTAAGGCTTGTTCGAACCATCAGCGACCACATAGACGCCGAACTCGCCCTTCGGCGCCTCGACGGCTGCGTACACTTCGCCAGCTGGTACGTGATAACCTTCGGTATAGAGCTTGAAGTGGTGGATCAGCGCTTCCATCGAACGCTTCATCTCGCCACGCTTGGGCGGAACGACCTTGCCATCCAAAGACGACACGGCGCCGATGCGGTGCTTGCCCTGCAAGAGTTCGACACACTGCTTCATGATCTTGATCGATTCGCGCATTTCCTGCATGCGGATCAGATAGCGATCGTAACAGTCGCCATTCTTGCCGACGGGAATGTCGAATTCGAGATCGGAATAGCACTCGTAAGGCTGCGCACGGCGCAAGTCCCAGGCAGCCCCCGAACCGCGAACCATGACGCCAGTAAAGCCCCATGCAAACGCATCTTCGAGCGACACAACGCCGATATCGACGTTACGCTGCTTATAAATGCGGTTGTCGGTCAAAAGACCTTCGACATTGTCGAGGAAGGTGATGAACGGATCGCACCATTTGCCGATATCATCGACCAGCTCAGGCGGCAGGTCCTGATGGACGCCACCCGGACGGAAATAAGCAGCGTGGAGACGAGCACCAGACGCGCGCTCATAGAACACCATAAGCTTTTCACGCTCTTCGAAGCCCCAAACCGGCGGCGTCATAGCGCCAACGTCCATGGCCTGCGTCGTGACGTTCATGATGTGCGACAGGATACGGCCGATTTCCGAGAAGAGAACGCGGATCAACTGACCGCGCATCGGAATCTCAAGACCGAGGAGCTTTTCCACGGCAAGCGAGAAAGCGTGCTCCTGGTTCATCGGCGCTACGTAGTCGAGACGGTCGAAATAGGGCAGAGCCTGCAGGTATGTCTTGGTCTCGATCAGCTTTTCAGTGCCACGGTGCAACAGGCCGATATGCGGATCGACGCGCTCCACGACTTCGCCGTCGAGTTCGAGGACAAGACGCAACACGCCGTGCGCGGACGGGTGTTCCGGGCCGAAGTTGATCGTAAAATTGCGAACGTTATGTTCTGTCATGGCTTGGCCTTTTCATCGCCCGGAAGAACATAGTCTGTTCCTTCCCAAGGGGAGAGAAAGTCGAAATTACGGAATTCCTGCTTCAGTTCGACCGGCTCGTAAAGAACGCGCTTCAACACGTCATCATAGCGCACTTCCACAAAGCCCGTGACAGGGAAATCCTTGCGCAGAGGATGACCTTCAAAACCGTAGTCTGTCAGAATGCGGCGCAGATCGGAATGGCCTTCGAAAGGAATGCCATACATATCCCATGCTTCGCGCTCGAACCACTCCGCGCCGATAAACACAGACGTCGCGGATGGCACAGCTTCATCTTCGGCGGCCTGAAGCTTGATGCGGACACGCAGATTCTGACGTGGCGACAGCAGATGATAGACGACATCGAAACGCTTCTCGCGTTGCGGCCAGTCGACACCGCAGATGTCGATGATATTGACGAACCCGCACTGCACGTCATCACGCAAGAACGTCAAGAGCGCGAGAATGTTGTCCGGTGTCGTGTTCAGCGTCAGCTCGCCATAGGCAATGACAGACGATTCCAGCAGGGAACCGCGTACTTCATTCACATAGGCCGAGAGATCATTGAGAGCTTCGCTCATTTATCAGTCCTCTGCCCTTAACGCTCGATCGTACCGGTACGCCGGATTTTCTTTTGCAGCAGAAGCACGCCGTACAGCAGCGCTTCCGCCGTTGGGGGACAGCCTGGCACGTAGATATCGACAGGCACCACACGGTCGCAACCGCGTACGACGGCATAGGAATAGTGGTAATAACCGCCGCCATTGGCGCAGGAGCCCATGGAAATGACGTAGCGCGGCTCCGGCATCTGGTCATAGACCTTGCGAAGCGCAGGCGCCATCTTGTTGGTCAATGTACCCGCAACGATCATCACATCCGACTGGCGCGGTGACGCGCGCGGCGCAACGCCGAAGCGTTCCATGTCGTAACGCGGGCCGGAAGCCTGCATCAGGCCCTCAACGGCGCAACAGGCCAGACCAAACTGCATCCACATCAACGAACCGGTACGCGCCCAGGTGATCAACTCGTCCGTAGAGGTGACCAGAAAACCCTTATCGGCAAGCTCGTCGTTGATTTCAGTAAAATAGCCATCGTCACTACCGACAAGCTTTCCTGTCGATGGATCGATGATGCCCTTGGGCTTCTGCGCGACAAGCGTGGTGTCGTTCTGAACTACGCCCATTCGAGTGCCCCCTTCTTCCATTCATAGATAAAGCCGATGGTGAGAACGCCGAGGAACACCATCATGGACCAGAAGCCGAACCAACCGATTTCGCCGAAGGACACAGCCCACGGGAATAGGAACGCAACTTCCAGATCGAAGATGATGAACAGGATCGACACCAGATAGAAGCGAATGTCGAACTTCATGCGGGCATCGTCGAAAGCGTTGAAGCCGCACTCGAAAGCGGAGAGCTTTTCCGGGTCCGGATTCTTGTAGGCAACGGCAAAAGGCGCAATCAACAACGCCAGACCGATGACAAGCGCGATACCAATGAAGATTGCGATCGGAATGTAGGAACTGAGGAGTTCAGTCATTGTCTCTTCCTTGCTCGACCGAGCGTCGAGCATGCCCTGTTTGGACAGTGGAATCCATAGGGCCGAAATTATGTTGCAACGCCGCTGTGGTTATCGCAGCCACGCTCTCTCTGCAAGAGATTAAGTGTCATTTTAAGCCAATCGTGACCGGGATATGTCATTCTATCGGCCCAATATGCCAAACACGTGAAGCAGAAATATCGCTAACCACTTCAATCGATTAGAGAATATCGCAATTGCGAGAAGACGTGGACCTTTCCATAATTTGGTACGCAAAACGGCAGGAAAACGGCTAAAAAAACGCGTGAAAACATGACGAAAACAGGCAAGAAATCCGATACACAGAGGCGATGCGTGAACGCGATTCACGCGTCATGACGACAGCTAAACTATGATGGGGAGCAGATGGGCGTCACGGAGGTGAAAGTTCCTCACGCGCTCTTTACGGAGCAGACAATATGTTTGGAGAGGAAATAAAATGGCGCGAGTGACGGGGCTCGAACCCGCGACCTCCGGCGTGACAGGCCGGCACTCTAACCAACTGAGCTACACCCGCGCATTTTAAGGATCGTTGCGATCCGTAGACTTCGAGGAAGGAATGGCGCGAGTGACGGGGCTCGAACCCGCGACCTCCGGCGTGACAGGCCGGCACTCTAACCAACTGAGCTACACCCGCACATTCCCAAAAAGACTGGCCGAAACCCGCCTTACGAACTCGCCTCGGCTGTTCGTTGAGCGGCTAACTAAGGCGTTCGTGTTGGAGTGTCAAGCAAGTTTCACGACAAAAGAATAAGCTCGTGCATTTTGCATTCTCAAACATCAGGTCAGGCCGGGTTTCCCTGCGTTTTACGCTTTTTATTTTTTGGCGGGTGAATGTGAGACTTATCCACAGATGCAAATTTTTCACCCAAAACAAATCTCTGCCCGCACCCTACTCCACCGGACGACATATAGATTCGTTTTCTCCAGCAGACACTGATGGGCGCGCGGCATGCGGCCGAGGGCAACGCTCCGTCCACACAAAATTCGAAAAAAACAAAAAAACTTCACAAAAGCTCTTGCGGTTTTTTTCCGATACCAATACATCACGGCCACCGACGCGGCAGACACGATCTGCAGGACGCGACGGGCGATTAGCTCAGTTGGTAGAGCGCCTCGTTTACACCGAGGATGTCGGCGGTTCGAGTCCGTCATCGCCCACCATTTCTCAAAGATCCGACGACTTTGAATACCGAACTCGCTACACTGTGGTCCCTGCGTTCGTTTAATCCGTTTACGCATGCCACCGTTAATGCACCCCAATCCGTTGAACATAAAGGCTTTACCCGCTTCAAACCCAACGGTTTTGACGGTTTGTTGACCATACATGAGCAAATGGCGAGGGTGTTCGTTTTGGCACATAACAAATGCACGTGAGCAATCAATTATGACCCATGACATTTAGGATTTTTCAATAATTTCGCGCACATATTTGCTTACCGGCTTCATGATGAAGGCGGGTGTGTGGGATGTACCATGTTTATAAGCTCTGTTGTCACGCTGGCGCTGATTGCGCTGCCTATCTATGTCTTTTTTCGCTGGGTCCAATATGACTCGGAGAGGCAGGATAGGCCGAAGTAGAGACCCCGGGCCACCCTACCCTTCCTCGCGGATTTCAGCCGTCTGCTGGATGTCTCGACGTGGTGAAAGCGCCACCCTGGTAAATCACGGCCGGGTCTCTCGGGTCTTCCTTGCCGACTTCAGCAATAATCTCAGCGCGCCATTTCGATGAGCTGTCCCTTGGTTTCCAGCCCAGGAAGGACGTGTTGCTGTTGTCCCACCAGCTCTCGCGATTGTCGGACGCGCCATAGACGATGGCGTGCCCGAGACGCGGGGCGTCGAAACCGTGGGCGCACAGCGACACCAGATCGCCGATGCTGAGCCATGTCGCCAGCATGCGCGTGTTCAATGGCTTGGGCGTACACGAGCCAATCCGCACCGACAGGGTTTCCTGTCCGAACTTATCGAAATAATAGCTTGCAAGATTCTCCCCGAAGCATTTCGAGACGCCATAGAGCGTGTCGGGCCGGACCGGCGAATGGCTGTCGAGCTTCTGGTCTCGCGTGTGGAAGCCGATCGTGTGGTTGGAACTGGCGAAGATGATGCGCGGCTGGCCATTGTGGCGTGCAGCTTCATAGAGGTTGTAGACGCCCTCGATGTTGCCTTTCAGGATCAACTCGAACGGCCGCTCCACCGAGATGCCACCAAGGTGTATGATGCCATCGACACCAGCAACGGCCTGATCGACCTCGGCGCGATTGGAAAGATCGCATTTCACGAAGCTTTCATGCGTGGCAAGATCGGTGATTTCGACCATGTCCGACAGGACGACATTTTCGGCAAGTCCAGTCAGCAGTGGACGAATGACTTTGCCGACACCGCCTGCGGCACCGGTCAACAATAATTTTTTCAGCATGTTCCCTCCACATCGACACCCAAATCGTCACTCGGTTTGTGATCATACATAATTTGGTTCGTTATCTTATCTCTAAGCGAAGGCGGTATATGTGTTCAAGAGAGAAGATTTTGCCCCTATACCTATCGCTGACACAACTCCACTTCTGCGAGAGCGGCGCTTTCCGTTTTCTTCTCCAAAAAAATTCGGACTCCAAACTTCCAAACTCATATGATAAGTTCTTGACACAGATCATATCTCGATTATCATCACGGCCAACATACAATCGGAGAGACACGTTTCATGGCTATGGATCCTCAAGAACTCAAGGTCGCGCTCGGCGCGGGGCTTCTTTCTTTCCCCGTCACGCCCTTTACCCAGAATGGCGACTTCAACGAAAAGCCCTATCTGGATCATGTCGGCTGGCTGTCCGGGTTCGATGCGTCCGTGTTGTTTGCGGCTGGCGGTACGGGTGAGTTCTTCTCTCTTGCACCGGACGAAGTTGCAACTGTCGTGAAGGCCGCCAAGTCTGCCGCCGGTTCCGTTCCAATCGTTTCGGGTTGCGGTTACGGTACAAAGATGGCCATACAGATCGCTCAGGGTGCTGAAGAAGCAGGAGCGGACGGCATTCTGTTGCTCCCACATTATCTGATGGATGCATCGCAGGCAGGCATGTATGCGCATATCAAGGCCGTATGTGATTCCATTTCCATCGGCGTGATGGTCTATAACCGCGACAATTCTATTCTGACGGCGGAAACGCTCCAGAAGCTGTGTGACAACTGCCCCAACCTCGTGGGCTTCAAAGATGGTTCTGGCGATATCGGCCTTGTCCGCAAGATCACAGCGACAGTTGGCGACCGGCTGACCTATCTCGGTGGCATGCCGACAGCTGAATTGTTCGCTGATGCCTATCTGGGCGCAGGCGTGACCACGTATTCGTCTGCCGTTTTCAACTTCGTGCCGGAGCTCGCGCAGACATTCTACAAAGCCTTGCGTGCTAGCGACAGACCGACGACAGACCGCATCCTCGTTGATTTCTTCTATCCGTTCATGGAGATTCGCAACCGCCAGAAGGGTTATGCTGTCTCTGCGATCAAGGCCGGTGTGCGCCTTCTTGGCTTCGATGCCGGACCGGTGCGGGCACCACTGACGGATTTGACCGAGGAAGAAGTCGACATGCTGAAAACCCTGATCGAGCCCTACACGTCATGAAGATAGAGGCGGTTCGGACTCACCTGCTGGATTACAAGCTTGGCCATGCCTTCGAAAGCGCATCCATGCGCTTCGACCGCCGTATTCACTGTCTTGTCGAGATCATCTGTGACGATGGAACCGTGGGCTGGGGTGAGTGCCTCGGCCCGGCCAAACCGAATGCGGCCGTCGTTGCCGCATACACCTCTCACCTCATCGGCAAGGATCCGCTCGATATCGAGGTCATCTGGCATCAGCTCTATAATCTGCTGCGGGACCAGGGCCAGCGTGGCCTGACGATCACGGCGCTGAGTGGTATCGACATCGCCCTGTGGGATATCAAGGGCAAGCGTTACGGCACATCGATTTCCCGTCTGCTAGGTGGTCGCTTCCGTGAAAGCGTGAAAGCTTATGCCACAGGCTCTTTCCGCAAGGACGGCGTTGATGCGGTATCCGACGTTGCGGCGGAAGTCGCCGGATATGCGGCGCAGGGGTTTCACGCCGTCAAGATCAAGATCGGCTTCGACGTGGCGGAGGATATCGCGGTCATCAGAGCTGCGCGAGAAGCGGTCGGCCCTGATGTACGGATCATGATCGACGCCAATCATGGCTACGATGGGCTGGAGGCGATCGAGGTCGGCAATGCGCTTGCACCTTTGGGTATCGATTGGTTCGAAGAACCCGTGGTACCGGAACAGCTGGATGCTTACCAGGCGGTTCGCGCTGGCCAGCCCATTCCGGTCGCTGGTGGTGAAACATGGCATGGCCGTTACGGCATGCGCGCACCGCTGGAAAGCAGGGCGGTCGATATTCTCCAGCCTGACCTTGCAGGAAGCGGCGGTTTTTCCGAAACCAAACGCATCACCGATCTTGCGACGCTCTACGGTGTTCGCGTGGTGCCGCATGTGTGGGGTACAGGCGTCGCCATCGCTGCGGCGTTGCAGTTCATGGCCTATCTGCCGCCAGACCCTGCCCGGCGCAATCCACGCCCGCCCATTCTGGAATTCGACCGAACAGAAAACCCCTACCGTCAGGCAGTCCTCACCAGCCCGCTGGATCATATTGACGGCGTGGTTCAGATACCGGATGGACCGGGTCTGGGCATCGAGATCAATCGAGACGCGCTGGAGAAATATTCCTTGAAGGATTGACAGGAGGCCGGGTGAGCAACACCCGGCACCGCATCTTGTGTGTCTAAGCGGTCCTCACGCAGTTTCTGACTGCCTAAATGTTTTCTTAAGCCAGATGCAGGCGTGACCGACCGGAAACCCTTCGATTCGCCCGAAGTCTTTGTAGCCGATCCGACGATAAAAATCCGGTGCCTGAAAACTGAATGTAGAGACGTAAGCGCCAACGCATTGACGTTCCAGGGCGGCGTCCTCCGCCTTCGTCATGAGTTTGGCACCGACGCCCTGCCCCCGCGCCTCGGACGAAACCCACAGCCAGTCGATAAAAAGCCAGGCGTAAGTTGAGCGCCCTTTCAGTCCGCCGATTAGGCTTCCACTTGCGTCCCGCGCCATGACCCATAAATCCTGCGGATTGTCCGGCCCGGCTTTTGCAAAATTGAAGATGTCCAGCCCCTCGTCGATTAGCCGCTGGTCTTGCTCATCGGGCTGGCTTTCGATCTCAATTCGTATTGGCAAATATTCTGTCCCTCAATTTTAGTCCGGTTCAGGTCAGCTCGCGTGATCCGGTGTAGCGGTCGCAAAATGCTAATAGCGCAACGCTAACTGCCAAGATGTTTGCTGAAAATCTTTCACGCAATAGAAAAACACTCGCAACCCAAGGGCTGCGAGCGCTTCAGAATCAATGTTTCAGATACCGAGATTTAAAACACCCCGGCCTCTAGCTTGCCGCTTAGTTCTTGCCCTTCAGATCGACCGGGAAGAACAGCGTCTCACCGGACGAATCGTCCACGCCGTCATTGTCCGTCACCGCGAATGCCTTGCCCGACTTGTCGAAGGCGAAACCTTCGAGTTTGTCGACGACGTAACCGGCTGTCTGGGCCTTCAGGTCTGGCAGGAAGTCGTGGACTTCAGTTTTCTTGACCAGAGGCAGTTCGCCGCCGATCTTGGCGGGCTTCAACTCGGACATATCGACGCTGTAGAGCTTCTTGATTTTCGCCTTGTCACCAATCTGGTTGTCACGCTCGACGATATAGACCTTGTCGCCGTGGGCGGTGATTTCGGAAAGGCCAACCCAGCCGTCTTTTGTCTTGTCCAGTGGGTAATGCACGGCGCCCCATTCCTTGGACTTCAGATTGTAGGACACGAGCTTAACCATGCCCTTTTCAGCCTTGCCCCATTCACGCTGAACAGCCATCCAAAGGGTGGCGTCGTCGCCTGTGCCCATCATGGTGATGCCTTCGAAACCGAATCGGGTCTCGCCTTCCAGCAATTCCTTGGGAAGCGCGATTTCGGTTTTGATCTCGCCCTTGGCATTGACGTTATAGAGGGCATGCGGCACGAGCTTTTCGCTGTTGCCTTCGGAAGCCACCCAGAAGCCGCCCTTACCATCGAGCGTGATGCCTTCCATATCAAGCTTCTGCGCCGCCACGCCATCGCGTTTCACCCGCAGGACGTTGGTAATGAGAGCCGGTTTTTTGGTCGCATCGATCGTGTAGATGGAGGGCTGGTTGCCGTAAACGGAGTCGGAGATGGCATAGAGAATGCCGTCCTTGTCCGCATCGCCGACGAGACCGGAAACGGCACCCCAGCCGATGGGCGCGCCATCGACCGTCTCGGACACAAGCTGCGGATAGGCCGCTTTGCCTTCGGCACGTTCGTAGATCATGACGTGCGAACGAGCACCGCCATCTTCGACCAGATCGGCCTCATTGGCAGTGACGAGCAGGTTGCGCGATGGAATGGCCACGGCACCTTCCGGCGAGATGCCGGATGGAAGCAACTGTGTCAGTTGCGGCTCGCTGTCGGTGTCCTTGTAGACACCGACGATGGAGGCGCGCTCTGCCAGAACGAAGATATACGTGTCACCGCCGAACGTCGCCACTTCCAGGCCTTCAGGCTCGATGCCCTTCGCCTTGGAGCGTTTCTCGGGGTAATGACCGATGGCAGCAACGGCGTGTTCCAGCGAAGCGCCCGCCTCATAGATCAGCTTGCCGGTCTTGTCGAAGATGGTGAAACCACGTGATCCACCTTCCCAATCGCCCTCGTTGGCGATGACGATGCGGTTATCGTCCAGCCACTTGACGGCATCCGGCTCGCGCTTGCGGCCTTTCTGGCTGTCGGTAAATTTCAACTGGCCATCTGTCTTGGCATCGATGCCTTCCAGGTCGACCGTGCCAGCCGAGAAATGGCTCGTGATCTTGCCGCTCTTGCCATCGACAATGACGATGTGGTTGTTCTCCTGAAGTGTCAGGGCAATCTCACCCTTGGAATTGATCGAGACGAATTCTGGTTCAGGATCATCAGGCGCGATGTCGGCTAAACCGGTGACGTCGATCTTCTTCAGGGTCGAGCAATCGGCAGCGCCGTTCTTCAGGCCGACTGTGACCAGGAAGCCAGCGGGCATTTGCGGTAGAGCGCCGTCATTCACCTTTTCATCGCGTTCGTTTTCGATGGCGATCGCCACGAATCTCTTGTCCGGTGAAACAGCAACCGAATCAGGCTGGCCGCCGAGATCACAGCTCGCCTCGATCTTTTTGGTCGCGATGTCGACGGTTACCAGCTTGCCGGATGGCTTGGTGAAGCTCTCCGAGGTGTTGACACCCGCCAGCACCTTCGAGCCGGTCGCAACGACCGAGGTCGGCTCGCCATCCATCATCAATGCGCCAAGCGCCTTTGGCGTCCTTGCATCCTTGATGTCGATGAAGCCGATACCGCCAAGGGGGCTGTCCGAATAGATCAGCGTGTTGCCGTCTTCGCTTGCCGTGATGATTTCGGCAGATGTGACCGTCTTCTCGTCCTTATCCGACGGAAGGTTCAAAGCCACGGGGAACGAGGCGATCCGGTTGAAAACCTGCTCGGCCGCCGCAGGACATGCGGCGGATGCCAATAGTACCGCGGTGAGTGCCGCACTGGAAAAACGAAATGTCATAGTGTCCCCTTCGACGCATCTGTAAATGCCTGAAAGGGCTTCTGCGGCATGCACGTGACAGCCACGTGACAATAAGAACCTGCTGAAAAACAAAAAGCCCGGCATAGCCGGGCTTTCTGCATTTTATTCGGCTACATTTCGTAAAACTTACAAAGAGCCAAATTTTCCTCGTGTCTCTTGGATATCAAGCCCGCGCGCCGCACGCACGGACAGTCCAGAAAAAATTACGAGTTAACCGCGTCCTTCAGGCCCTTGCCTGCAGAGAACTTAGGAACGTTGCGAGCCGGAATATCGACTTCTGCACCCGTGGATGGGTTACGGCCCTTGGAGGCTTCGCGGCGGCTTACGGTGAAGCTGCCAAAGCCAGCGAGACGGATGTCACCACCAGCCTTCAGTTCGCCCTGTACAGTTTCGAATACAGCATCCACAGCGGAAGCAGCATCTGCCTTCGTAAGACCAGCCTTTTCGGCAACTGCAGAGACGAGCTCGTTCTTGTTCATGTTTCCACCCCTTTCAATGGTTTGAAACGACTCAAATAAAGTCGGCGCAGAATACGAATGCATTCGCGCACCGCAAGTCAAAAGCGCCGGAATGGCCTGAAAAACAAGGGGTCTGGCGATATTTTCACAAAAAAAGACCGGCATTGCTGCCGGTCTTGGACTTAACCTGTGCCATATGGGCATCACCGTGGCGTGAATGCCTCAATGAGCGATTGTTTGTCCGGTGTCATCGACGCCCTCGACGGTAGCGACCAATGGCGTCTCGATGCTGCCATCCCACTCGATCGGCTCAGGCTGGCGGATCAACGCATGCTGGATGACCTCACCCATACGCGACACCGGAATGATTTCCATTCCGTTTTTCACGTTGTCAGGAATCTCGGCGAGGTCCTTGGCGTTCTCTTCGGGAATGAGCACCTTCTTGATACCGCCGCGAAGCGCCGCAAGAAGCTTTTCCTTCAGGCCACCAATGGGCAGGACGCGGCCACGCAGGGTGATTTCACCTGTCATTGCGACGTTCTTATCCACGGGAATGCCGGTCATTATCGACACGATGGCCGTTGCCATGGCAACACCAGCAGATGGTCCATCCTTCGGCGTCGCACCTTCCGGAACGTGCACGTGGATATCCGACTTGTCGAAGCGTGGAGGCTCGATGCCGAAGTCCACGGCACGGGAGCGGACGTAAGACGCCGCGGCCGAGATGGATTCCTTCATCACTTCCTTCAGATTGCCGGTGACGGTCATGCGGCCCTTGCCGGGCATCATCACGCCTTCAATCGTCAAAAGCTCGCCGCCGACTTCGGTCCAGGCCAGACCGGTGACGACACCGACCTGATCTTCGCCTTCAGCTTCGCCGTGGCGATAGCGCGGCACGCCAAGGTAATCGTTGATGTTTGCAGCCGTCACGGCCACAGACGTCGATTTGCCCTTGATGATCTCCGTCACAGCCTTGCGCGCAAGTTTCATCAACTCACGCTCGAAGCTGCGAACGCCTGCTTCACGCGTGTATTGCTGACTGATGGCCATGAGGGCATCGTCGCTCACGGAAAATTCTTCCGGGCGCAGCGCATGTTCCTTGATAGCCTTCGGCAGCAGGTGACGCTTGGCGATTTCGCGCTTTTCGTCTTCCGTGTAACCGGCGATGCGGATCACTTCCATGCGGTCCATCAGTGGGCCTGGAATGTTCAGCGTGTTTGCAGTGGTCACGAACATCACGTCCGACAGGTCATATTCCACTTCCAGATAGTGGTCCATGAATGTCGAGTTCTGTTCCGGATCCAACACCTCCAGCAAAGCGGAAGACGGATCACCACGGAAATCCTGGCCCATCTTGTCGATTTCATCGAGCAGGAAGAGCGGATTGGACTTCTTGGCTTTCTTCATCGACTGAACGATCTTGCCCGGCATAGAGCCGATGTAGGTCCGGCGATGGCCGCGAATTTCGGCCTCATCACGAACACCACCCAAAGCCATGCGGACGTATTCGCGTCCTGTGGCCTTGGCGATGGATTTGGCAAGCGACGTCTTGCCGACGCCGGGAGGACCGACGAGGCACAGGATCGGACCACGGATCTTCGTCGCACGGGCCTGCACGGCCAGGTACTCGACAATGCGTTCCTTGACCTTGTCCAAGCCGAAGTGGTCGAGTTCAAGAGTTGCTTCGGCTGCGTTCAAATCGGTCTTGATCTTGGACTTCTTGGCCCATGGCAAACCGAGCAGCCAATCCAGATAATTGCGTACGACGGTTGCTTCCGCAGACATCGGGCTCATCTGGCGCAGCTTCTTCATTTCCGCGTCGGCCTTTTCCTTGGCCTCCTTGGAAAGCTTGGTCTTGGAGATACGATCTTCCAGTTCGGCCATTTCGTCACGGCCATCCTCGCCGTCGCCGAGTTCCTTCTGGATCGCCTTCATCTGCTCGTTCAGGTAATATTCGCGCTGGGTCTTTTCCATCTGGCGCTTGACGCGCGAGCGGATACGCTTTTCGACCTGAAGGACAGAAATCTCGCCTTCCATGAAGCCAAGAGCCTGTTCGAGGCGCTGCTTGACACTCAAGGTCTCAAGCATCTGCTGCTTTTCGATCATCTTGATCGGCAGATGCCAGGCGACCGTATCGGCCAGCTTGGAATTGTCATCGATCTGGCTCGCAGTACCAACGACTTCAGGCGAAATCTTCTTGTCGAGCTTCACATAGCTCTCGAATTCCGACACGACGGAACGTGACAGAGCTTCCAGTTCAACCGGATCTTCCTCTGTCTCGCGCAAAGCAACGGCCGTGGCTTCATAAAAGTCTTCACGGTCGGTGTATTCTTCTATCTGAGCACGACCCTTGCCTTCCACAAGGACCTTCACCGTGCCATCGGGCAGCTTCAGAAGCTGCAGGACATTGGCCAATGTGCCGATCTTGTGGATCGCGGATGGATCGGGATCGTCATCACTCGCATTGATCTGGGTAACGAGCATGATCTGCTTGTCCGACCCCATGACTTCCTCAAGCGCGCGAATGGATTTTTCGCGACCAACGAACAGTGGAACGATCATGTGCGGGAAGACGACAATGTCGCGCAGGGGAAGCACAGGATATGTACCACCAGATGCAGCAGACGGAATGTTTGTCATATCATTTCCTTTCAATGGTCCCTTTTTGAGGGACGCCTGCCGGACTTTCTTGGGGAGTTTCCGGCATATTCTGTGTTGTGACTAAAAGTGGGTTTCGTCACTGTCATTTTCAAGTCACAAGAGGAGATAGCTTGGCCATTGGTGCAGGCTGAAATCTCACACACGCACGACGTCACAATACGCTTCACATTTTTCCGCAATCGCCCGCCACGCCGAATCGGAAAACACAGCAAACGTTCAAAAAAACGTCATGACACGCTGCAAATCACATAAAAACTCTATCGGAAACGCTATTCCGCTCCAAACGTTAAATCGGATGAAATCAAAATACCGGGACGTTTCCAGTGAATAACAGACAAAAAGACCCGCCAGGGGCGGGTCTTTCACTGTGATCGATGGTGCATGAGAGATCAGGCCGAAACGTTGGCTTTCTCTTCCTGACGATCCGCATAGATGTAAAGAGGACGCGCGGCACCGCTAACGACCTCGTCGGAGATAACAACCTCGCGAACACCTTCCAGCGTCGGCAGTTCGAACATCGTATCGAGCAGGATCTTCTCCATGATCGAACGCAGTCCACGAGCACCGGTCTTACGGGTAATCGCGCGACGAGCGATCTCGCGCAGTGCATCGCCCTGGAACGTCAGTTCAACGTCTTCCATCTCGAACAGGCGCTGGTACTGCTTGATCAGAGCGTTTTTCGGCTCCGACAGAATCTGGATCAGCGCATCCTCATCCAGATCTTCGAGCGTCGCCAGAACTGGCAGACGGCCGATGAATTCCGGGATAAGGCCGAACTTGACCAGATCTTCAGGCTCCAGTTCGCGCAGCACCTCGCCAACACGACGATCGTCTTCCGACTTCACCGTCGCTCCAAAACCAATGGAGGTCTTTTCCCCACGGGCAGAAATGATCTTGTCGAGGCCAGCGAACGCACCGCCGCAAATGAAGAGGATGTTGGTCGTATCCACCTGCAGGAATTCCTGCTGCGGATGCTTGCGACCACCCTGGGGAGGAACGGACGCAACCGTGCCTTCCATGATCTTCAGAAGCGCCTGCTGAACGCCCTCGCCGGACACGTCACGCGTAATCGACGGGTTGTCCGACTTGCGAGAAATCTTGTCCACTTCGTCGATGTAGACGATGCCGCGCTGGGCGCGTTCAACGTTGTAATCGGCGGACTGGAGCAGCTTGAGGATGATGTTTTCAACATCCTCACCCACATAACCGGCTTCGGTCAGCGTTGTTGCGTCAGCCATGGTGAAGGGAACATCGATGATGCGCGCGAGTGTCTGCGCCAGGTAGGTCTTGCCGCAACCGGTTGGGCCTACGAGCATGATGTTCGATTTCGCCAGCTCGATTTCGCCATTCTTGGAGGCGTGAGCCAGGCGCTTGTAATGGTTGTGAACCGCCACAGACAGGATTTTCTTCGCCTGCTTCTGGCCGATGACATACTCATCGAGGATCTTGATGATATCCTGCGGGGTGGGCACACCCTCGCGCGACTTCACCATCGATGTCTTGTTCTCCTCGCGGATGATGTCCATGCACAATTCGACGCATTCATCGCAGATGAATACTGTCGGTCCGGCAATCAGTTTCCGGACTTCGTGCTGGCTCTTGCCGCAGAATGAACAATAGAGTGTATTCTTAGAGTCGCCGCCGTTGCTGCCGCTGACTTTGCTCATATCTCTTTCCTTCCAGCACGCCGCAGTTTCGCCAAGCGAAACGCGGTCAACTTACCGTCCGCCGACATGGCCGCTTCGCTCAAGCTTCCCTGTCAGCTTCGTTCCCGGGGGTACTAACCGCCCCAAGTGAAACACCCGAAAGCGGCGGCAACGAATTCCCCTCTACAGCCAAGGCAAGGCATGCCTCGGCATTTATCTCGTTATCAGCGCCCACAGCCGAATCAGGCTTTTGTTGGACAGCCACAAGCTATGTCATAAAAATTCAACACGGCCTTAATATCTACTATTACCGCTTTATTTTTCCGTTTAAACCCCGAATGTGACTTCGATAGGTCGAATACGGTGCAACTAAGACGCGGCTCAACTCGCGACAGCGCCTTCCAGTTCCTGACGCGACGTCAGGATTTTGTCGATAACGCCCCAGTTCTTCGCCTCATCCGCATCCATGAAATGGTCACGATCGAGCGTGTTTTCAACTTCGTCTAGCGTACGACCCGTGTGCTTCACATAGACGTCATTGAGGCGGCGCTTCATTTTGATGATGTCGCGTGCATGGCGCTCGATGTCGGATGCCTGCCCCTGGAAACCGCCTGATGGCTGGTGAACCATGATACGGGCGTTCGGCGTGCAGAAGCGCATGCCCTTTTCACCGGCAGCCAACAACAGTGACCCCATGGAGGCGGCCTGGCCGACGCAGAGCGTGGATACGGCAGGACGGATAAACTGCATCGTGTCGTAAATCGCCATGCCGGCAGTGACCACACCACCTGGCGAATTGATGTACAGCGCAATTTCCTTCTTCGGATTTTCCGATTCGAGGAACAGCAACTGGGCACAAACGAGCGACGCCATATGATCTTCCACCGGACCGGTCAGGAAGATGATCCGCTCTTTCAAAAGACGCGAGTAGATATCATAGGACCGTTCGCCGCGGTTCGTCTGCTCTACGACCATCGGCACCAGAGCCATGGCGGTATCAACTGGATTTGTCATGTCCGTCCTTTGTCAACTCTTACCCGGAGGCGTGCGCATCCGGAATCAATTCTATTCGTCTGCTCTCTACATAGAGTGTGATTGCCCGGTTCTTCAAGACTGAGGTGACGGATATCCTTAATGACGTCCCGGCAAAATCACGTGTCGCCTTACAGGGCTGCATGAAAAGGCACCATGGCTATCCAAGCTACAAATGGCCTTATCAACTCCGAAACGCAATAGTGGTCAACCAACGGTTAAACCTTCGACAATAAAACGCTCGCAACCTCTCGTAACGTGAAGTAGAAACGACTTCTTAGTTTTTCATCATGATAGTGTCTCCGAGCCAGATTTTTATCGCCTGCGGGTGACCAAAGGATTTTTGCTGGGAAAGATTTCAAGATGGCAATGCGGCTGCGCGGGATGCGGTGCGGCAGTGCCATCGATAGGCCGTTCAGACAGATGGGATTTGATCAGTGTTAGACGCCAAGACAGGCATGCTCATTTGGTCTATGGAAAGCTTGACGCTTTCAGCCGTGTTGGCCGTGCTGTGGTTGCACAACACCAAGAAAAGGCATCATTTGTGTTTTGCCTCTGGCTTTGCCCTTGTGGGCATCGGCGCCATTCTGGTCGCGTTACGCGGATCCATCCCCGATTTCGTGTCCATCCAGGTGGGTAACATTTCTGCGCTGGCAGCGTTCAGCTTCTGGCTGGCGGCGCTTCTGCTGCTGGAGAACCGCCGGATCGAAGGCTGGATTGCCATCCCGGCACTGACCTGGATTGCCTTCATGTTCGTTCCACCCGTGCGCGACGCCATGGTCGCGCGGGTCATCCTCTATCATGCCTGCGCCGCCATCGGCTACTTCATGCTGGCGGGCGTGTTGCTGACATCGAAGGATTTCATTTCGAAGACCCGGAAAGTGCTGGCGGCAGCCCTCGTCATTCAGGCCTTCATGGGCGCAATCGCTGCCTCTCTCGTTATTCCCTATACTTACGCGACGGGCCAGATCGTGCCGCTGACGACGCCGATCACCATTGCCGGTGCGTTCGGCTTCGTCGTCTTGATGATGATCAGCGTCAAAATGTTCATGGAAGACGCGGAACGGCGGCTGCAGCGCCTTGCCATGACCGACCACCTGACCGGAACGCTGAACCGTCGGGGTTTGATGGAAGAGTTCAAGCGGCTGAAAACAGGGCTAGTCGGCACATCGAAACATCTGGGTTTCATTCTCTTCGACATCGACAACTTCAAAAAGATCAACGATGCCTACGGCCACCAATGCGGTGACGAAGTGCTGGTCAGGTTTTGTGCGCAGGCCAGCCAGATCGTGGAAGGCCAGGGCGTTCTGATTCGCATGGGTGGCGAGGAATTCGGCTGCCTGGTCGAGACGGACGATCCTTCGAAAGTTGCTATCCTGGCGGAAGCGATCCGTATTCGGTTCAGCCGCCTGGAGATTGTCGCAGACGGCCAACCGTTTTCCGCAACGGTCAGCGCAGGTGTGTTTTGCCAGACTGCTGATGATGCGGTCCTCGACATCTTGCTGACGATGTCGGACCGCGCACTCTATGGCGCAAAGACGGAAGGCCGCAACCGCACGGTGGTGCGTGACGGCTCTGTCAACATGGTCGTGCCGGCTAATGACCGGGACGAAGACCCTTGCGACAACAATGCCGACAGACAGGTGGCAGCCTTGACGCGCATATCGCATATCGCCAATCGGTAGACCATGACTTGACCTTTGCACGCCGGAGATTCCATCATGCCCGACACAGGCAATAGGGGGTTCGTCATGCGCGTCAGGTTTTTCACAAGCCTTTTGATATCGTCCGCACTCATAGCCGGTTCCGCTCAGGCGCAACAGGCATCGGACACGCTGGCGCCCGAACGGGCAACCGGTACAAAGGCAGCAACCCGTGTCGAAACGAAGGACTTCATGGTCGCCGCGGCCAATCCTCTTGCTGCGGAAGCGGGCCGGAAGGTCATCGCCGATGGCGGCAATGCCATCGACGCGCTCGTCGCCGTGCAAACGGTTCTGGGCCTTGTGGAGCCGCAAAGTTCCGGCCTGGGTGGCGGCGGCTTCCTTGTCTATTACGACGCAGCGGCCAACAAGCTGACCACATTCGACGGACGCGAAACCGCGCCGATGGAAGCGACACCGAAGCTCTTTCTCGATGAGAGTGGCCAGCCGCTGAAATTCATGGATGCCGTCATAGGCGGTCGTTCGGTCGGCACTCCGGGAACGGTGCGGCTGCTGTCCGACGTTCATAAAAAATACGGAAAAACGCCGTGGGCCGATCTTTTCAAGCCGGCGGAAATGCTCGCCTCGCACGGTTTCGCTGTCTCACCACGTCTTGCGTCCCTGATCGCGTCGGACGGCGAAAGGCTGAAAAAATACGAGGCACCACGTGGCTATTTCTACGATGCCGCCGGTGCGCCGCTGAAGGCAGGTGTCGTCCTGAAAAACCCAGGCTATGCGCAAACGCTCAAAACCATTGCGACCAAGGGCGCGGATGCGTTTTACAGCGGCCCGATTGCCGAGGCCATCGTCAAGACCGTGCGGGAAGCAGCCGGCAATCCCGGCGTGCTCTCATTGGCAGACTTCGCAAATTACCACACCAAGGAGCGCGAGCCGGTTTGCGTCACGTATCGCGCGCTCGATGTTTGCGGCATGGGGCCACCCTCCTCCGGCGCGGTCGCCGTCGGCCAGATGCTGGGCACCCTCGAAAACTTCGACATAAAAGCGCTTGGACCGGAGAATGTCGAAAGCTGGCGCCTGATCGGCGACGCCCAGCGGCTGGCCTTCGCAGACCGTGAACGCTATCTGGCAGACCCAGATTTTTTGCCACTTCCCACCAAGGGCTTGCTGACAAAGGAATATCTTGCCACCCGCGCTTCGCTCTTGGATGGCGACAAGCCGCTTGGCGCCGATGAAGTCAAGGCAGGCGAACCGCAATGGGACCACGCGATGCTCTATGGTCGTGGCCCGACACTGGAGATGCCATCCACCAGTCATTTCGTGATCGTCGACAAGCAGGGCAACGTGGTGTCCATGACGACGACCATCGAAGGCGGTTTTGGCTCACGGCTGATGACCAATGGTTTCCTTCTCAACAACGAGTTGACCGATTTTTCCTTCAAGACACATGATGGCGGGCTACCGGTCGCCAACCGCGTCGAGCCGGGAAAACGCCCGCGTTCCTCCATGGCACCGACAATCGTCATGAAGGACGGCAAGCCGCTTTTGGCGATAGGCTCTCCAGGCGGTAGCCAGATCATCGGCTACGTTGCGCAGGCGCTGATCGCCTATATCGACTGGGGCATGCCGGTGGAAAAGATCGTGGCGCAGCCGCACCTCATCAATCGATTCGGTATCTATGATATCGAGGCCGGCACGGATGCGGAAAAGTTTGCAGAACCGCTGAAAGCCATGGGTTACGAGGTGAAGCCCGGCGAGATGAACTCAGGGCTGCAAGCTATTGAGATCACTGGAAATGGCCTTGTTGGCAGCGCCGATCCACGTCGTGAAGGTGTGGCCGTCGGCGAATAGAAAAGCTTCCGCTATGGGTTGGTTTGCGGTAGGGATCGGGCATGACAAACGTGCCTGATCTCCTCCACATCGATACCGACAAACGGTCTGTGTCGCTCGACGCCCGCAACCCCGCCTTTTATGGCAATCCCAACCCCGTCTACGCAGCATTGCATGCGCACTGCCCCACCTTCTATTGGCAAGAGCAGAAGCAGTGGTTCTTTACCGGCTATGACCATGTGAATGCCTTGCTACGCGACAGGCGCTTTGGACGACAAATCCTGCATGTCGCGACCCGTGAAGAGATCGGCCTTCCGCAACCTTTGGAGCACGTCAGGCATTTCGACGCGGCGGAACGCCATTCGCTGCTGGAAATAGAGCCGCCGGAGCACACGAGGCTCAGAACGCTGGTGAACCGCGCTTTCGTATCGCGTCATGTGGAAAAGATGAAGCCGGAGATCGAAGCACTCGCAAACGGTCTGATCGATCGCTTCGAGACGAAGGGCAAGACGGAGCTGCTGTCATCCTTTGCGGACATCATTCCCGTGACGATGATTGCGCGGATGATCGGCATTCCCGAAGAGATGGGGCCGCAGCTGCTAAAATGGTCGCATGCCTATGTCGGTATGTATATGTTCAAGCGAAGCCATGAGGATGAGCTGGCTGCCAATATTGCCGCCAAGGAGTTTTCCGATTACGTCCGCAGCGTGATCGAAGAGCGCCGCGCAGAGCCGAAGGACGATCTTCTCAGCCATATGATCCACACGGAGCATAAGGGGCAATACCTCACCGATGACGAGCTGGTCTCGACCACCATCGTCCTGCTGAACGCCGGGCACGAAGCAACGGTGCACCAGATCGGCAATTCCGTGCGCGTGATCCTCGAAAGCGACCACGACCCTGCTCTCCTCTTTCGCGACGAAAAATCGACCGAGAGAGTGGTTGAGGAAACGTTGCGGATCGGCGCGCCCGTTCACATCTTCCAACGCTGGGCGCTGGAGCCGGTCGAGATCGACGGCATCACGTTCAATCGTGGCGACAAAGTCAGCCTCATCCTCGCGGCTGCAAATCTCGATCCGCAGAAATTCACCGACCCGCTGACCTTCAAGCCCGACCGTGCCGAAGCACCCAACCTGTCTTTCGGCGCGGGCATCCACTTCTGTATCGGCGCGCCGCTGGCACGGCTGGAACTGAACATCGTGTTGCCACTGCTGTTCAAGCGACTGCCGAGTCTGCGCATATCAAATTCGCCAACGGTGAAGGACGTGTATCATTTCCATGGGCTGGAGCGGCTGGATCTGGTTTGGTGATGGTCCGCCTCACAACCTGACTACGTAATCCTTGCGAGTCGTTTCAATGACTTCCCAGCTTCCTTTGAAGCCGGGTCTGAGGATCATTCGGTCGCCGGGTTTCAGGTGGATGGGCTCGGCACCGTCTTCGGTCAGAACGGAATGCCCTTCCAGAATGTTGAAATACTCCCACTCGTCATATTCGACGCGCCATTTGCCGGGTGTCGATTGCCAGATACCGGCGTAAAGGCCGCCGGTCGCTTCCTCGATATTCCAGGTGGTGAATTTCGGGTCACCTGAAATCAGCCGGTCGGGGGCGGGAGCGCCCTCCTCCGGCTGAACTTTGGAGAGGTCGCCCTCGGGCTTGAAATTGAGACGAAGCGTCATGGGCGACCTTTCTTTTTGATCAGACCTTGGCGAGCGATTGCTCGAGATCTGCGATGATGTCTTTCACATCCTCGATGCCGATGGACAAGCGCACGACATCGGGTCCGGCACCGGCTGCGGTTTGCTGTTCCGGGGTCAGTTGCGCATGTGTGGTGGATGCGGGGTGGATGACCAGAGACCGGGTGTCGCCGATATTGGCAAGGTGCGAAAACAGTTGCAGCCCCTCGACCAGCGCCTTGCCGATCTCGTAGCCGCCTCTCACGCCGAAGGTGAACACGGAACCCGCGCCCTTTGGAGAGTAGCGCTGTTGCAGCGCGTAATTGTCGCTGTCTTCCAGACCGGCATAGTTGACCCAACTCACCTTTGGATGCGCCTTCAGCCACTTGGCAACGGCAAGAGCATTGTCGGAATGGCGCTGGACGCGCAGCGGTAGCGTTTCTATTCCGGTGAGAATGAGGAAGGCATTGAAGGGCGCGATGGAGGGGCCGAGGTCCCGCAGACCCAGCACACGGGTTGCAATGGCAAAAGCGAAATTGCCGAAGGTCTGATGCAGAACGACGCCGGAATATTCTGGCCGAGGCTGGGACAGCGCGGGATATTTATCGTTGGCCGACCAGTCGAACGTTCCGCCATCGACGATGATCCCCCCCATGGAGTTTCCATGGCCGCCGAGAAATTTCGTCAGGGAGTGAACCACGATATCGGCGCCATGTTCGATGGGACGCAGCAAATAGGGGCTGGCCATGGTGTTGTCGACGATCAAGGGGAGGCCATGCTTGTGAGCGACATCCGCAATCGCGGCGATATCCACGAAGGTGCCACCGGGATTGGCGAGACTTTCGATGAAAATCGCCTTGGTGCGCTCATCGATCTGGCGTTCGAAACTTGCGGGATCGGCGGCATCCGCCCAACGCACCTGCCAGCCAAATCCCTTGAAAGACTGGCCGAACTGGTTGATGGAGCCACCATAAAGCTGGCGGGCCGCGATAAAATTGTCACCCGATGTCAGCAGCGTGTGGAAAACGAGAAGCTGGGCGGCATGGCCGGACGCAACCGCAAGCGCGGCCGTGCCCCCTTCCAAGGCTGCCACCCGCTCTTCCAGAACCGCCTGGGTGGGGTTCATGATGCGGGTGTAGATGTTGCCGAATTCCTTCAGCCCGAACAAGGCAGCCGCATGATCCGAATCGCGAAACGCGAAGGCGGTCGTCTGGTAAATCGGTGTGGCGCGCGCACCGGTGGTCGGGTCAGGCTCGGCACCGGCGTGAATGGCCAACGTCGAAAAACCCGGATTGTTTTGTGACATATATCCCTCCAAATTACATTTGCCTGCTGTCAGGGCATTGGGGATCATAACGCGCCGGAAGCGAATGATAAGTGCGACTTGTGCTAACTATGATGCGATATTGAGACGCGGATGCTCAATGGCGGGACAACGGTTCATCACAACGTCTATTCCGTAAGCCTCGGCCTTGGCCGCCGCGTCATCATGCCGGACGGAAAGCTGGCCCCAGATCACCTTGGGGCGTGGCGATAGCAAGATCACCTCGTCGACAATAGCAGGCATGTTGTCTGCGGCGCGGAACACGTCAACCATGTCGATGGCCTCGGGAATATCCGCGAGCTTGGCATAGACCTTCTGGCCGAGTATCTCCGTGCCCTCCTGTCCCGGATTGACGGGAAAAACCACGTATCCTTTGGACAGCAGAAACTGCATAACACCGTAGCTGGGTCTTGATGCGTTGGGCGAAGCGCCGAGAACGGCAATGGTTTTAACGTCGGTCAAAATCCGACGGATTGTTTCGTCGTCGTAATTTTCATGGTTCATGGTCATCCTCCCAGACAAAACTGTGAGGCCATTATCGGCGCGATGGGACCTCGAAGAAAGCTTTTTCTCCAAGCTCTCGGTTTCCCCACTGCAGAACTTACCACGAATGATTGCGTCATCCCCCTCTTAATCCACAATTGTACATTGTTTGTGCAATCTTTGTTCTTCGTAATTTAGAAACTACTTATAGTTACATTAGTAAGATGCGTTTTGCTGATTTTGGGTTTAATTATCCTGGAATGATTCATGCAAACGTTTGAAACAAGCCCGCCTGCACGCTGCGGTTTTTAATATGTGGGCTTTGTAAGGGCGCTCGACATTGATCGAATTACCGAAATGCGCGTGATAGTCGGGTTGAGCCGCTGAAATACCGCCTTTGGTCAGTGCAATAAATCCGCGGGCATAATAGAGCTTGTCAAGGTTGGGTCATACGCGAGTCTCCGATGTCGATTGACGTGCTTTTATTGGTTTTATTGGGCGCTTTGCTGCATGCCAGCTGGAATGCTCTCGTCAAATCCGGCACGGATAAAGGGTTGGACGCGACACTGGTTGCAGCGGGTGCGGCGGTGTGCTCCCTACCCTTTCTACCGTTCGTCCCATTTCCCGGTGTGGCCGCCCTGCCGTTCCTGCTGGTATCGGCAGTTCTACAGTTCACCTATTTCCGTCTGGTCGCGGCAGCCTATACGGCGGGCGATATCGGTCTTGTCTATCCGATCATGCGCGGCGTTGCGCCTTTGATCGTGGCAGCCAGCAGCAATCTGTTTCTGGGTGAAACGTTAAGCCCCGCTGCGCTGGGCGGGATCGCGGTTATTTCTGCCGGAATATTGACGCTGGCCTTCGAAGCACGCCACGGCGGAAGGCACGCTATTCTGCTGGCGCTTGCCAACTCGGTCGTCATCGCCGGCTACACCTTCGTTGATGGTGTCGGCGCACGGCTATCGGCAAGCTCCATCTCATACACCCTCTGGATGTCGCTGATGCCACCGACGTTGCTGTTTAGCTGGGCGCTGTATTCGCGCGGGTGGGCTCCGGTGTCCCACCATGTTCGCCGCAACTGGTGGCGCGGGATGGCGGGCGGCGCAGGATCGATCATTTCTTATGGTCTGGCGCTGTGGGCGATGACGAAAGCGCCGGTCGCCGTCGTCGCCGCTTTGCGGGAAACATCCATCCTCTTTGCCATTGTCATCTCTGTTCTCATCCTGAAAGAAAAGGCAAGCATCTGGCGTTACGTGGCAGGCGCAATCATCGCTTTGGGCGTGCTGATCATGCGTCTGGGGTGATCCCAGCGCAATTTTATTGTGGTATTATAAAACCACACTACTAAACATCTGTTTTTATTGATTAATTTTTACGACCTTGAATTCAACCGTTGTTGACGGCCTTTTGCTCGCAGCTTATAAGTGCGCCAGACAGATTTTCCCCGGAAATACCGTCTTTCCGGCTGAACGCTCGCGATCAGCCTCAAGCAACAAGAAACGCCCGCATGTTTCCGTTTTGAAACGTGACGGGTCCTAGAGAAAGTTAAAAGAATGTCTACTTTCGTTCAGAAGCCTGCTGAGGTGGAGAAGAAGTGGATCATCATCGACGCCGAAGGCCTCGTTGTTGGTCGCCTCGCCACTGTTGTTGCAACCCGTTTGCGCGGTAAGCACAAGGCAACGTACACACCGCACGTCGACGATGGCGACAACGTCATCATCATCAACGCTGAAAAGTGCGTTTTTACCGGCAACAAGTATTCCGACAAGAAGTACTACTGGCACACTGGTTACCCAGGTGGCATCAAGGAACGTACCGTTCGCCAGATCATCGAAGGCCGCTTCCCGGAGCGCGTTCTCGAAAAGGCTATCGAGCGTATGATCCCTCGTGGTCCTCTTGGCCGTCGCCAGATGAAGAACCTTCGCGTTTACGCCGGTTCCAACCATCCACACGAAGCTCAGCAGCCAGTCGCTCTCGACATTGCAGCGCTGAACAGCAAGAACGTAAGGAGCGCCTGATAATGGCCGATCTTTCCTCACTGAAAGACCTCGCCCCTGCATCGGAAGCTTCTGCTCCCGTGCACGTCCGCAAGGTTGACACACTCGGCCGCTCCTACGCGACCGGCAAGCGCAAGAACGCTGTCGCCCGCGTTTGGGTCAAGGCTGGCTCCGGCAAGATCATCATCAACGGCCGCGATTTCTCCACGTATTTCGCACGTCCCGTTCTTCAGATGATCCTGCAGCAGCCTTTGATCGCAGCAGCCCGTTCCGGTCAGTTCGATATCATCGCAACTGTTGCCGGTGGCGGTCTTTCCGGCCAGGCCGGCGCTGTTCGTCACGGCGTTTCCAAGGCTCTCACCTACTTCGAACCAGGCCTGCGCCCGGTTCTGAAGAAGGGTGGCTTCCTGACCCGCGACAGCCGTGTTGTTGAACGTAAGAAGTACGGTAAGGCCAAGGCCCGCCGTTCGTTCCAGTTCTCCAAGCGTTAATCGCGACCGGAATACAGAACATCGAAAGGCGGAGCTTCGGCTCCGCCTTTTTGTTTGGGCGGGTGCCTTCTCAATTGGCGGTCGTTGTCTGCGCCTTATCCAACTCGCGCAAAACGCTTTCCACCACCATTGCGGCTCCCGCAGCCGTGTAGTGTCCTCTGTCAGCGATATAGGCCACGCCATCGCGACCGTAGAAACACATGTCTTGTGCCTGCGTGTTGCAGAAGATTGTCTCGGGCAGGACCTTAGCGACGCTGTCCTGGACGGCAGCATTGAGCAGCGCGTGAGGGCGGGCCGTATTCGCCTGGAAATCCGAATCGGAAAACAGAAAGTCAGGCGTCTTGTCGCCTTTGATAATCCGCGCGGCCATCACGTCGATGACGGGCTTGTCGAAACGCGGGCTGGGATAGATGACGACCACGCGCTTGCCGCTCGCCCGCAATGCTTCGATCGTATCATGCAATTTTTTCGCCATTTTCCCCAGTGACATCGTATCGACACGGTATTCCCTGCCGTCGATCCGCATATGGCTGGTGTTCAGGAAGCTGACCCATGACGCCGTGAGAATGACGGTGTCGATCCTACTCTCGTTCAGATAGGCCAGGGCCCGTCTGTCAAAATCATCGCAAGGCACGGCCCCCTCTTCCCGCGCCATGGAGACGTCGATGATGGGCGCGCAAAAACCATGGGTGATCTGCACGAGGCCCGTATCCCGGCTTTTCAGCGCGTTCGCCAGCGAGGGCGCCATGGAGGCGGCAATGGAATCACCCCAGAGCGCGTAGGTCGTGCCCGCATCTTTATTGAAGGTGCATTTCGGATCGGGCACCAGGGCGGTGCCATCTTCGACTTGCCAAAGGCAATTATCGCTCCAGACCGTTTTCTTGGCAAAGCTTTGCACATCGGGCGACAGGCGGAACGGCAAGCCGTCCTTCAGGTCGCCCCAAAAGCCGAAGCCCATCAGCACCACACCGCATGCGGCAGCCGCGCCGATGAAACGAGGAAGACCAATTCTTTTGCTTCGGAAGGGCTGCTCGACAAAACGCCAGGTCAAGGCTGCGAGTGCGACTGTCAGCAGGATCAAACCAACCATGACCCAGTTCGAAGGGGGCTCGATGCTTCTGATGCGCCAGAACACGAAAACCGGCTGGTGCCAGAGATAGGCGCTGAAACTGATACGTCCGAGCCGAACCAGAGGCGGAAGCGACAGAATACGGCCTGCCCAGGTGTCGCGAGAGGCGAACACCAAAATCGCGCAAGCGCCTGCGACCGGCAACAGTGCCATCAACGACGGAACGCGTGTGGTGGGATCAAACAGGAATATGGCAGCCAGAATCATCGCGACGCCGACCGCCGCCAAGGCACTGTTGACGGGTCGTGGTCGGCCGCTGACGTAAAAGGCGCAAAGTGCGCCCGCGAGAATTTCCCAAGCGCGAGTGGGCAACAGATAGTAATTGGCAGACGGATAGAACCGGGATCCGATCTCGCTGGCGATCAGGCTGGCGATTGCCGCAGCGAGCACAATCCGAAAAATGGTTTTGATGTTCAGCGGCAGAAGAAAGATCAGCGGAAACAGCAGATAGAATTGCTCCTCGACACCCAGGCTCCAGGTATGAAGCAGCGGAACTTCGGCCGCGTCGGGTGCAAAATAGTCGGTTTTTCTGAGGAAGTAGACATTGGAAACCGATAACGTCGCCGTCATAAGGCTTTTGGAAAAGGCTTCGTAAGCGTCCGGTAAAAGCCACATCCACGCGGGCGGAAGTGTGCACAGGAGGACGAAGAACAGCGCGGGCATTATTCTGCGTGCGCGGCGCTCGTAAAAGGCCCTCAGCGAAAACGTTTCGGTCGCACGGGCATCGAGAATGGCGGTCGTTATCAGATATCCGCTAATGACGAAGAAGACGTCAACACCAATGAAACCGCCGCTGAAGCTTGCGAAGTTGGCGTGCGCGAAGATCACGCCCAGCACGGCAATGGCGCGCAGACCATCGATTTCAGGCCGATACGTCATGACGGTCCCTAAGTTCGGGGTTGATGGGGCACGCCGAAAGCATCTCAGCAATCGCGGTAAATTACAGAGGAACAGTCTATCAGCAACCCCTTAATGCAGCATTGAAGTGCGCTACACGTCAACGTTCAGGACCCACGTGGAGGACGACCGCCATTGCGGCAGCGGTGGTCGCGATGTATATGCTTTGCACGCGTGGAGAATGGCTTGCGACGAGACGCTGACAGATCGATTCAAGACTGTCGCAAACCGATTCCGCGCATGATCGTAACCTATTGAATGAACAGGATAAGGACATGGCAGCGAAAATCTTCATCGATGGCGAACACGGCACGACAGGCTTGCAGATCCGCACGCGCCTTGCCGATCGTCGCGATATCGAGTTGCTGTCCATTCCCGAGGCCGAGCGCCGCAATGCAGCCATGCGCGAAGACATGCTGAACAGTGCAGACATCTCCATTCTGTGCCTTCCCGACGACGCTTCGAAAGAGGCCGTTTCGATGGTGGCTGGCAACAACAATATCAGCATTATCGATACATCGACGGCTTTCCGCATTCATCCCGATTGGGCTTACGGCTTTGCCGAAATGGACAAGGCACAGGCCGAAAAGGTGCGGTCTGCCCGTTTCGTGGCAAACCCCGGATGCTACCCAACGGGCGCGATCGGCATCATCAGGCCGTTGCGCAATGCAGGCATTGTGCCAGATGGCTACCCTGTGAGCGTCAACGCCGTTTCTGGTTACACCGGTGGCGGTAAGCAGATGATTGCACAGATGGAAGACCCAAGCCGCGATGACGCCATCAGCGCCAACAACTTTCTCTATGGCCTGACATTGAAGCACAAGCACGTGCCGGAAATGCAGCATCATGGCCTTCTGGACCGTGCACCCTTGTTTTCGCCGTCCGTCGGCCGGTTCGCGCAGGGCATGATCGTGCAGGTGCCGCTTTTCCTCGGTGACCTTGTCGAGGGAACGACGCTGAAATCCATTCACGACGCGCTTGTTGCGCATTATGCCGGGCAGGACATCGTTCAGGTCGTGTCGCTCGAAGACAGCAAATCGCTGTCGCGAATCGATGCGGAAGAACTGGTCAATCAGGACACGATGAAGCTGTTCGTGTTCGGCAGTGATGAGCACATCAATCTGGTCGCCGTTCTCGACAATCTCGGCAAGGGTGCTTCGGGCGCCGCCGTCCAGAACATGGAACTCATGCTTTCGGCATGAGTGACACTTCGGACAAAAGCCGAATTCCTGACGACCTTGCAAGGCGGTGGAGCATCTCCTCCGCCTTTCTCATTGCCGATACACCCAGCAGCCTTGTCTACCGCGTAGCGCTGGAAAGCGGTGCGACGGCCATTCTGAAAAGTCTGAAACCTCGTGGCCTGGGCGAACGCCCCGGCATAACCTACCTGGACTGGCGAGGAGGCAACGGGGCCGTGCGCCTGCTGGCGCAAGCCGAAACCGTATGCCTGATTGAAGACGCAGGCGATATGACACTGCGAACCTATCGCCATGCGCATGGCGAGACGGTTTCCAACGCCATCATCCTCGATGTGCTCGCAAAGCTGCATGCACCCGGCAAAGATATACCCAAAGGACTGACGTCGCTCGACCGACATTTCAAGGCCCTCTTCGCGCGTGCAGATGTCGATTCGGATATGCGCATCAAGGACGCTTTGCGCTTCAGCGCGCATTTGGCCAGCACGCTGTTGGACAACCAAAACGACATCATGCCCCTGCACGGGGATTTGCATCACGACAACATCATATCCGGCGGTTCACGTGGCTGGCTGGCGATCGACCCGCAGGGACTTGTTGGCGACCCGGCCTATGATGTTGCCAATATTTTCGGAAATCCTATCGGCGCCCTGCCCGATATCGTCGATCCCCATCGCATCCGCTCACTGGCTGCGATCTTCGCCGGAGCCCTCGGCTGCACGGAAGACAGGGTGCTGCGCTATGCCATTGCCCATGCGGGCCTATCGATCTGCTGGTCGCTGGAGGACGACGTGACACTCGACGATAGCGAGAACGCCCGCGAACGCCTCGCCTTCATCGCCGTCACCAGAACGTTGCTCTAGCTTCTGCCCTCGACAGCACCCGGCAACGGGTATTCGCCGATGAAACCGCGCCAATGCGCGATGGCAAAGGCGAGAACCAGAAGCGCCATGCCCTGATGCGCCAATGCGACGTGGATATTCACGTGCATCAGAAGTGTGGTGACGCCCAGTGTCGCCTGCATGCAGACGAGGACGAAGAACAGGACCGAGCGGCGCGCATGCGGTGTGCTTGGCTGCGTTCTGACCATGCTGACCATGTGCCACAACGTCGTGGCCAGAAGGACATAGGCACCCAGACGGTGGACGAACTGCACAGTCTTTGGGTTTTCAAACAGGTTGATCCACCATGGCTGCTGAAGGAAAAGATCGCCGGGAACGAGCGAACCGTCCATCAACGGCCATGTGTTGTAGGACAGACCAGCGTTCAAGCCAGCGACGAGCGCGCCGAGATAGATCTGGACAAGACAGAGAACGGCCAGCAGCGCGGCTACGCCCCTGCCCCGCTGCTCGTTTGCTGCCTGTGGAGAGTGGAGCGACAGTCCGCGCAGGATCCACATGCATCCTGCGAAAATGAGACAGGCGATGGTCAGATGCGTGGCCAGCCTGTACTGAGACACATCGGTGCGGTTGACGAGGCCTGACGACACCATCCACCAGCCGATGAAACCTTGAAAACCACCCAGTGCGAGCAGGCCGATCAAAGGCAGCTTCAAGCGCTTTTCGATTCGGCCAGTCAGCCAGAAATAGGCGAGCGGCAACGCAAAGATCAGGCCGATCGCACGCGCGATCAGGCGATGCGCCCACTCCCACCAGAAGATGGTTTTGAATTCGCTGAGCGACATGCCGCTGTTGATTTCCTGATATTGCGGAATGCGCTTGTAAAGCTGGAATTCCTCTTCCCATTCGGCAACGGAAAGCGGTGGAATGGCACCGTGTATCGGCTTCCACTCGGTGATCGAAAGACCTGATTCCGTCAGACGTGTCGCCCCACCGACGAGCACGAGGCAGAACAGCGTAAACAGAACGACGCGCAGCCAGATGCGCAACAGGCGGCGGTTCTTTTCCTGCGTTGTCAGTGCCGCCGGGCGGTTCTGCTCGACAGAGGTTTCACCCTTACCCATCGTGTTCGTTTGCATTCCTGACACTCCACAAGTCTTATGCCTTGGTTTGCAACAACGAAACATGCAAAACAAGCCCTTATGCCGCCCTATCAGGCCTTAAAGCTTTGCGGCATGGGGTCGCGGCTGTATAGTGACGCAACGGATTCAGCAGACGGAAAACGGAATGCCCACGCGCCTGAAATCATTCATCGGAACCATCGTCATCATCTGTCTGGTGGTTCTTTATGCCGTGGTCGCAACATCGTTTGCCACGGCCGCACTGGCAACGCAGCCGTGGTGGGTGCACCTGGCGTATTTCATCGTTTCAGGTCTGCTGTGGATATTGCCCGCCATGTTCATCATCAAATGGATGGCTGGGCCGAAACAACAAAAATAGCTCTATGACACGCTTTTTGTGGGTGCGCGATCGGTCATCACCATAACGTCGGGGTAACCGATAGCCCGAAGCTGCACCAGTGCGGGTTCGGCCAGGGCTTCGTCCGGCGATGACACAACGATGTCGGCATCCACATATTTCAACAGCGTTGTTACACCCTCGATATCCGATGCTCCGAACTCCAGCAAAAGAGTGTCGTACGTATCCGCGAGGGCATGCAGCACCATGGTCAGCCGCTCGATGATCTTCACCGCCTGGACGGGCTGGGCGATGCCTTGTGGCACGATATGGGCGTTGGACAGCCGATCGTGATGGATCGTCTCACCGAAGGCCGTATCCCCGAACAGCAGATCCGCAAGACCTGGAAGGCCGGCCTGCGGTGACATCAATCGTGATGGACCACCCGACACCGTCATATCCACAAGCACGATGGAACGGCCAAGCTCAGCCATGGAGCGCGCCAGCATAACCGTGGCTGTGGAGCCATCGTCACCGCTGGGAGACAGGAAAGCGACGGCAGGTTTTGCACCGCGCATGGAAAGGAAATCCGCGATGTCGCTGACCGGAAGGCTGAATCGTTCCCGTGGCAGGGCGTCTGTGTCATCTGCGTGAGACATGTTGTCTTCCAAGTCATTTCCTAATGTGTTGGCGCCGCGGCACATTCCGTTGGTCACCGCGACTTTACGAGGTGCGGGTAACGCAAGCGTTAAACTTCTCGAACGCGACTATGATTACTAATGATTGAAAAATGAATCGCCACCTGTTTACGGGGCATTAACCATAAGGAGGGGATAACGGCATGAAGAAATGTATTTGGAGCAAGATTGCGGATGACGTTCGCTGCCCCACGTTTGATATCCGCATTGGTCGTTGCCTTGGCGACGACACTTGCAGGTTGTTCTGCGTACAAGCCGGCACCACGCGCTTTTAACGAGGCAGCGCTTCAACCCTATCACCTCGATAGTGGCGACCGTCTGCGCGTCAATGTGTTCGATCAGGCCGGACTGACAAATACCTACATCATCGATCAGGCGGGCTATGTTGCTTTTCCGCTCGTCGGCCAGGTACCGGCGCGTGGCAAGACCGTCGCCCAGCTCGAAGCGGCGATCGCACAGAAATTGCGCCAGGGTTTTCTCAAGAACCCTGATGTGACGATCGAGATCGATCGCTATCGCCCGGTTTTCGTCATGGGTGAGGTCGGCAGACCAGGCCAGTATTCCTACGTTCCCGGCATGACGGCCCAAAATGCCATCGCCATCGCCGGCGGCTTCACACCCCGCGCCAATCAGCTCGACGTGGACGTTACCCGAAAAATCAACGCCGAGGTTCTGACAGGCCGAATCATCATCTCTGGCCCCGTCATCGCAGGCGACACGATATATGTTCGCGAACGCTTCTTCTAAAATGCATCAACGGTCGTACCCGACGGATGCCACTCACCTCAAGAAGCTTTAACACGAGAAAGTTTACAGTCTGGAATGGGACCAAGCCAAAGGTTTCCAACCGACTTACAGTTGCGGGTAAACAGGTATTGCGTATCCCGCCCCCTTATTTGCTCGTCCGGAAAGGCCGGACTGAGGAACGCATGCACCAGGACCGCGTTTTAACGACGTGAAACCATGGTGCATGTGCTAGAGCAGGTGCATTCGACACGATGATGTTGACCTAAAGGGTTTATTAGTAAATTCTTTTGTAACCTGATATTCATTCGAGGCTTTGGAAAGACACGATGGACCAAGGTGGAGGCGAAAATAATCCCATTGATCTGAACGCGCTTCGCACGCAGCTTTTGCAAAAGTCGCAGTCGGCCGATGCGGCAGCCCGCGAGCCCGTTACCCTCAATCCGCTTGCCCTTCAGGTCGCCAACCAGCTTCGCTCCACCAGTCATTCTCCCAATATCGTCATAGGACAGCTGCGCCTTTTCGAATTCGTCATTTTGTCGCTCATCGGCATCTTCATCAACGCACTGGAGGCACCGCAGGAGTTCAGCTCTCAACTTGTTCTGGTGGCGATCTGTATCTGTACCAGCGCGTTTTCATCCATCTTATTGCTGATCACGGATTGCTATCAGCTTCCCATGCTGCGTCGCCCGGTGCAGACCATACCACGGGTTCAAGGCTCGCTTCTGGCTGCCTTTGCGTTGACGTTCATCATGATGATGACGTTTCTTCCAGCCACGGTCTATTCCTGGCAGACATCGGCACTTTGGTTCACTGTCAGCGCGGTCTTCATTCTCATCGAGCGGGTGATAGTCGGCCTGGCGATTCGCCACTGGGGCCGTAACGGCGTCATGGAACGACGCGCGGTCATCGTCGGCGGCGGACAAGCGGCGAAGGATTTGATTCGCTCCCTTGAAGATCACGACAATGATATCCGCATCTGTGGCATTTTCGATGACCGAAAAAGCGCACGGTCTCCCGAGGTCGTTGCCGGTTATCCAAAACTTGGCACTTTTGCCGAGCTTGTAGAATTTGCGCGTTTGACCAAGCTGGATATGCTGATCATTTCCATTCCCATGAGCGCCGAAGCGCGCATACTGGAACTCATTCGCCAATTGTGGGTGCTTCCCGTCGATATCCGCATCGCCGCGCAAGCCAACAAGCTGCGCTTTCGCCCCCGCTCCTACTCCCACATCGGAAATGTACCGATGCTGGATGTGATGGACAAACCTTTGCGTGACTGGGACTCAGTCGCCAAGCGGGTGTTCGACGTTTTTTTCAGCATTTTTTCGATACTGTTGCTCTGGCCCGTCATGCTGGGTGCGGCCATCGCTGTGAAATCGACCTCCAAGGGGCCCGTTCTGTTCAAGCAAAAGCGACATGGATTCAACAACGAGACAATCAATGTCTGGAAGTTTCGCTCCATGTACACCGAGATGAGCGACCCGACGGCCAAGAAGGCCGTAACCAAGAACGATCCCCGCGTCACACCCGTCGGTCGATTCCTGCGAAAATCGTCAATTGATGAGTTGCCGCAGTTATTCAACGTTCTGGCAGGTGATCTGTCCCTCGTCGGCCCTCGCCCCCATGCCGTGCATGCGCAGACGGGAGACCTGAAATACACCGAAGTCGTCGAGCATTATTTTGCACGTCATAAGGTTAAACCCGGCGTGACGGGCTGGGCGCAAATAAACGGCTGGCGCGGCGAGATCGACCATGGAGACAAGATTAAAAATCGTACGGCCTATGATCTTTATTACATTGAAAACTGGTCGTTGTTGCTTGATCTTAAAATTCTGTTTCTCACACCCATCCGTTTGCTGAAATCGGAAAACGCTTATTAGAATGCGGAACTCCTTACGAATTCATGCGTTTAGCACCCGCACATTTCTGCACAGGGGAAACATATGACACGATCCAACAGTCTCTACTTCATCATTGGCGCTCTGCTCATCGCCGTGGTCGGCCTTGGCGCTTACGTCTGGTACGAGGAAAGCAAGCCAAAGGGCGTCGAAATGAAGATCGGGCCGAACGGCGTCTCTGTACAGGAGAATTAAGCGCCTCCAGCTTCGCGCAGGTTGAGAAATCTAGACCGGTTTGTGTCAGGTATATTTCACCTCACACACACCGGTCTTTTCATGAGAGTGGACCATATCAATGCTCGCTTTCCTTCTGGAAGCGACAGCTCCGGCGCAGATGCATGCGACGAGCTGAGAATGAGGGACACCACACACTATGGTCTCCGGACTCGCCAATGCCGTCAAGCTCGTGTCAACCGAGCTTGCGTTGAAAGCCATTCACTCCCACGCCGCACTAGCGGTACACGCTGCCGAAAAAGTCGTCGTTGGTCTGCCTTTGCCGATCACGACGGACAAGGCCGATGTCGATACGACCGATATCGAGTTCACCGGCAATATCACCGACATTGTCTTCTTGAAAACTCTGAAGACGACGCTCATCGAGATGTCGGAAGATCCGACAAGCGCTTTCCAAGGACAGGCCATGCTGAAGGCAGCAGATGCCAGCGCCCTCAACATATTCGACCCAATCGAAGGCGTGGTCATCACAGCATGGGGCGGCAGCGCCACACAGAACGCCGCTGGCAAGATAGACGCCATCGGCTGGAGCCCTTTCCTCAAGCAGCACATCAAACGCGCGCAGGGAACGGCCTATGCAAAAGACGACAACGGCAGCTACATTGATCTCATATCCGGCGAAAGCGCCTATTTCAGCACCGTCGGCAACAAATATTACTATTTCACCTGGCCACAGTGACCAGACTGCAAAACTTGGTCAGCCCACGGGCTGGCCAAGGATTGCCAATTTCAAAACTTGCGTAAGACGATACCGATTTGAAGAAGGTATGGGGAATACCTTTAAGATAATGGTCGGAGCGGCGGGATTCGAACCCACGACCCCTTGACCCCCAGTCAAGTGCGCTACCGGGCTGCGCTACGCTCCGACACAGGAAAGGCGTTTATATAGATGGCAGTTCATGCGCAAGTGGAAAATCGCCGATAGGGGAAAACACCGCTCAGAATCGGCTGCTTTGGTCGCGAACATCGAGCCGATTAACGATGAAACGCACCTTTTTCAGTCTACTGGCGAAATTATACGCAAATATGTGGTTACCACATTGCCATCCCTGAAAAAGCATGTTTCTCTAATATTGCCCTTACGGAGGGGTAAAGGTTGAGACCCGCCATATGCTGGGTGGGACAGCGGCGGGTCTCCCATTTTATCGTATTTTCGATATCATCATCAGTTCATTACGGTTCAGATCACCTTGGGCGGAGCCGCAGGCGTGTTCATGGTGGTATATTTCCCATGCTCTATCTCGTTCCAGCTTCTGTCCATGGCGTAAGCTGAGGAAAGGTACGGGATGGAAACATGTCCGAACCGGATGGAGAGCTGTTGCTCTGCCGTCTCTTCATCCATGCCTGCGACACGATACATATAGATCGCGGATGCGAGACCCGTCCTGTCGGAACCTGACTTGCAGTGAATGAGGATGGGTTTTGGCGCATCGCGCATGATCTGCACCAGTTGAGCCACGCGCTCGGCACCCAGTTGTTTTCGTGCCGACATGCCAAAATTGATGTGCTCGACACCCAGCATCGCGGCTGTTGCCGTCTCTTCCCTGTACCACTCGGAATTTTCGTTCTCACCGCGCAGATTGATGATCGTCTTGATCCCGTTCGATTTCACATACTCGGCAAGCTGCGTTTCGCTTGGTTGACTGGAACGATAAAGCTGACCGGCGATCACCTCGTGAAAATTTCCAGAGATCTGCAGAACTCCGATGTAGATCAAGATTGCCGCTGCAGCGGAGATGAGTGGCAGAATTCCCCGAAACCAAAAATATCTTATCATCTGTCTTCCCTGTCTGTTGAGACAGGAAATGACCGGCAATACTGACATCACGCTGAACGCGACAGTGCGCGTCAGCCAAATTCTTGCGGTATCTAATGCGCGAGAAGGTAGATCGCGTACACGGCAATGAGCGCGCCGGCAGCGATGGCGGTGATCATGCCCAACCGTTTCTCGATAAAATGGCGGATCGGCTCACCGTACCGCTGCAGAAGGCCTGCGAGAAGGAAGAAACGGGCAGCGCGGGTGACGATGGCGGACATGATAAACACGCCGAGACTGATATTCGCGGCACCGGAGAGAATCGTGACCACCTTGATCGGCGGCAGGTGGGCAAAGCCCGAGGTTATCAGCAGCAAAAGGATGGTCTTGTAGTCCACCGAGGCCTTCATGTGCTCGAAGCTTTCCAGCTTGCCGTAGAACTCCAGCACGGGTTTGGCCAGGCTCTCAAATGCATAGTGGCCGAGATACCAGCCTGCAATGCCACCCAGCACGGAGGCCACCGTCGCCACGAGCGCGTAAAACATCGCCCGTTTCGGCTTTGCAAGAACCATGGGTATGAACAGGACATCTGCGGGCACGACAAAAATCGAACTCTCAACAAAGGCGATGATTGCCAGCCACCAGACAGCCGTCTTTCTGGCGGCGAGCGCCATGGTCCAATCGTAAATCTTGTTGAGCATCACAAGCCTCTCCGAAGGCGATTTGACCACATGTGAGGCCTATAGACACTGTTGCGGCGCAACATTGAGGCTGAATAAGGCGCCATATCATGCAATGCAACAAATGAAAAAGCCAAGCTCTTCCGCACACGGAGAGAAATCAATGCTGCAATGCAACCACAGGTATATTTTTCTTTGGTAAAATTTCGAATTTCAACGTAAACTTCGCGTTGGACGAACAGAGGAGGACACACTTTGTATTATCTTGGCTTGATAACAACGCTGAACCCCTTCGTTTTAGCAACGTTGCTGCTGGTCTTGCTGGCCGGGGCCTACAACGCGTGGGTATCACACCGATAAGGTGCCGTAAGACCGCTATTTTGTGCTTTTGAAAACTGCGTCTTGCCATAGGCACGCCATGTCATGGGTGTTATCAATTCCGGCATCAAAACAAATCCGGGATTACGCATGACGCAGAATTTTACCTTTACAGATACATCGGAAAGTCTCAGCACCGTGCTGCAAAAGCTGATCGGTCAGCTAAGCGGCAAAACGACGACTCTGCGCGAACTGATGGAAGCCATCGGCGAACAGGGACTGCTGTTGATGTGCGCCATTGCCTGCCTGCCTTTTTTGATTCCCGTTTCGATTCCGGGCGTCAGCACGATTTTTGGTGCGGCTATCGTCATGATCAGTCTCGCGATCACTCTAAACAGGCTGCCTTGGCTGCCGAAGCGTATTCTCGACAAGCAGATGGAGACGGCCCGTCTGGTCCCTGCGCTGGAAAAAGGCGTGAACATTGTTTCGAAACTTGATCGCTACATGCGCCCTCGCCTACCTGCTTTGACGGCGGGCGCCATCATGAGCCGCGTCAACGGCCTTGCGATCATGGCAGCTGGCATTCTCTTGATGATGCCCCTGGGTTTCGTGCCGTTTTCCAACACCCTGCCCGGTATCGCGATTCTTCTGTTTTCTGCCGGCATGATCCAGCGTGACGGCGCGACCGTTCTGGGTGGCTATATTTTCCTGGGTCTGACCACGATTTACTTCATCGCACTCGCCTACGGTGCCTTCTGGGCCGGACAGGGCATCAGCAACTCGCTTACGGGCGCGTGATGCCACCGCGGCGCGCTGCCTTGGCGCGCTGTCGGCGTGCCCACCATACAGAAAGCCGCCGACGCTTGCGACGCACAAAGGGTAAGTCCTGCGACAGCACCAGCAGCCCTAGCGGCACCATCCAGAACCCGAGGATCGGTAGAAAGCCCAGAATGCCGCCGATAACCAGTGCGGAGCCGATTAGGATGCGTCCAACCCGGGAACGCGGCATCGCCAAGCTCCACTTTCCGAGGTGAAGACGACCTGTTTTCGGGTGAAGACCAAACGTCATCGTGAATCCTTTTGCACAGGGACGGCACACAATAAGTTTTCTGGGACCGGCATGGCCCGGAAAATGGGGACTTCGGTGGATAAAACAAGGGGAATGCACTTTTTTTGAAAAAACCGCTTGGCAAATCGTGAAAGCATTTGTATTACCCCGCTCACACCGCGCCAAGCAGCGCACGTTCCCTGGTAGCTCAGCGGTAGAGCATTCGACTGTTAATCGACAGGTCGCCGGTTCGAATCCGGCCCGGGGAGCCATTTCATCTTGCAAGCACTTGATTTGCAAGATGAATTTCATACCGCTGAACAATTCCCCGCTTTGTTCCCCGCTTTTGGTAGATACCTTGTGCCTGTGGATTAAGAGTAGCTTTGCTTGCCCCTCTCGCCCGTCTGGGGGAAAACGAGGGTCGGGTAGGTAGGGGTAGAAAATGAGAAGAAAACTACAAGTCTTCGTTTCCAGCACGTTCACTGATCTGCAATTCGAGCGGCAGGCAGCCGTTCAGGCAATATTGAAGGCTGGCCACATCCCTGCCGGCATGGAACTATTTACTGCTAGTGATAAATCCCAATGGGAAATTATCAAACGGTGGATAGACGAGTCGGATGTCTACATGCTCATCCTTGGCGGTAGGTATGGCTCGATCGATAAAGACACTGGTCTTAGTTACACTGAGATGGAATACGATTATGCGGTTGAGCAAAAGAAGCCCCTGTTTTCGGTTGTTATAAAAGAAGAAGCTCTAGAAGCGAAAATTACGAAATTTGGATCTGCCGTTTTCGAAAAAGACGACCCGCAATCTTTGAAAAGATTCCGCGGAAAAGTGCTGAACACAATGTCAGCATTTTTTGAGGATGATCGCGACATAAAGCTCGCTATCCATGAAAGCCTCGGCGAACTCGGTCATCAGACAAATCTCGTCGGATGGGTGTCAGCATCAGAGATTGTCGATGCATCGGCATTGCATGCTGAAATATCTCGTCTCCGACTTGAGCTTGATAAAGCAAAACGCGCTAAACCTGCGCCCCAAAGGTCGACGAAAGATCAGTATTCCATCGAAGAGTTGGAGGAGACGCTTGAGCTTCTAAAGCTAACCGTTCTCGATGTTCCCGAAGATGCAGTTGGCAGACCTAATGTGAAAAGGGATTTAGCTGCGCTAATGAGCGCCTTTTCATCTCAACTGGTAAACGGCATTCCCCAAAATTGGGCCACTAGCCAACCCTATAAATTCCTCTATTTCGCAGTCTTTCCTAAATTAATTATTCACGGCCTAGCATCAAGCGAAAAGCCGGCAGGCAGCTCATATCGACGAAGTTTCCTAACAGACAAAGGCAAAAAGACGCTTGCGCTTATTGAAAAGCAGCGTCTTACAAAATCTGCGACTGAAACGAGCGAAAATAGCCCGCCAACTGGTGAGGTTGGCGGGCCTTAAGGTCTCCTCGGCCATTTGATTGCCGGCCAGCGCGCCGCAGTGTGTGAGCGGTGGTGTCGGGCTTGGTGAGCCGTCTGCGCGCTGGCCTATGGTGTTGGTGGAGCCCCTGACCCGATTCGAACGGGCGTCATCCTCTACGGCTTCGCGGGGTAGAAGACCCGGACCGATACAGGGGCGAAAGTTTTACTGGCGAATCATCTGCCATTCCTCGGCGCGAAACTTGATCAGCGCATCCAGCGCGCCTGCCACCGCTGGCACTTCGTCGTTATAAATGCCGTGGGGGCACTCAATCATAAGGATCGCGTGGCGAAGCTTTCCTGCTACGTCGGCCTCACATGTGACTGGTGCATTGATGATCGCTTCCGACACGATCCAATGCGCCGAGGTTATGTGGTCCATGGCCTCATCCGGCATTTCACCGCATCGGTCGCCGATGGTGTGCAGTTCCGCGAAGAGGCGCACCATGCGATTGATGAAGCTTTCTTCGGGCATGCCTTCGGCGTTCGCCGGTAATGTGTTATTTACCATGCTAGTGGTTCCCGTTTGATATATAGCGAATTTCGATATAGATAGCGATAAACGACATCATTAACCAAAGCAAGCGAAAATCGCTATGGCTAGCTATTTTTTGAGAAGTGGTATTTTCAGGTATGTTGACATCCTCACAATGCCGCGCAGCCAGAGCGCTTCTGGACTGGTCGCAACAAAAACTTGCCGATCAGTCGAACATCGGCAACGCGACCATTCGTAACTTCGAATCTGGCAAGTCGACTCCGCAGAACGCCACGGTCGAAGTTCTTCAACGGTGCTTCGAGCAAGCCGGCGTAAAGTTTATCGACGATAACCAGACATCAGCAGCGGGTGGACCAGGGGTCCGCCTCGCCTTATCACCGAAGCCAGAAGTTCCCGGCCCAGAGACCGTGCAGTATCCAGAGAACATGCAGCCCGATGCACCAACCGGCGCTGGTGGTTGACGGGTAGTTGATCTGCCGATAGCCTTCTACGGCGACCACCAACCGCATCACCACAAAGTGGAGACATCAACCAGCTTTCGGCACTCGTGCCGGCGGTAAACGGTTTTCTAGATGCATGGTGGTAGCGGTGCGCGTAAAGCTCAAAGGGCTGATGAGAATCAAAAAGACGCTCGCAAGCGGTAAGACCATCTACTATTGCTACGCGTGGCGAGGCGGACCGCTTCTCAAGGACAAAGTCGGCGCGCCTATTCAGCCCGGTTCTTCTGGACTAGAGGCGGCATACCTATCGGCCAAGCGCGAACGTTCCAATCCCCTGGCATTAAATTTGTCCGACCTGGTGACTCGCTACAAGAACTCGACGGACTTCAAGCAAACGAGCGCCTCGAACCAGCGTGACTACAGCAGGCATTTGGACGATATCCGTGACCGGTTTGGCTCTCTCACGTTGGAAGAAATACAGCGGCCGTTGACCCGCGGTGCATTTAAGGACTGGCGCGACGGGATGGCTGACAAGCCTCGTACTGCTGATTTTGCGTGGACGGTTCTGGCACGAGTGTTGTCCTTTGCAAAAGACCGAGGGTATCTGGTTCTGAACATCGCTGAGCGTGGAGGTCGAATATATCGAGCCGACCGCAGGGAGAAGATATGGACTGACGAGCAAATTAGTGCGTTTGAACACGCAAGCTCCGTAAGCTTGTTTCTAGCCCTTCAGATGGCTTTGTGGACAGGACAACGCAAAGGCGATCTGCTGGCCATGCGGTGGTCGCAGTATGACGGGCAAAACTTTCAGTTACGCCAGTCTAAAACAAAGACGCGCGTTATCGTGCCCGTGCATCATTCACTTCAACTGCAGCTGAAGCCAACTGCGCCAGCTGAAACCATTCTTGTGAACTCTCTAGGCAGGCCGTGGACAAAAGATGGATTCAATTCCAGCTGGTCGAAGGCAAAGATCAAGGCCGGCGTCACCGACCTTACCTTTCACGATCTCCGCGGTACAGCAGTGACCAGAATGGCTCTGGCAGGATGCACCGTTGCAGAAATCGCATCGATCTCCGGCCACAGTCTTCGCGATGTCGAAACAATTCTAGACATGCATTATCTCGGTAGCAGATCCGAGCTTGCTCGCAATGCAGCGCGGAAGCTAAACCGATATTACGAGACGTAGAAATGAGATCCTTGACTCTCCCACGCACCAGAACATAATAAGAACATCGATCAGCTATGCAGCCTTCCGTGATCGATCAAACGGATCAACGAGGAGATCAAAGTATGCGTCCAAGACCAGACGAGGCTGACGTCGCCGACTACATTCTGGATTGCCACAACGGTGACGCAAAGGCCGCGGTGAAGGCGATGCAGGATGAAATAGAACACCTTCAGCATCAGTTGAGTTTGGCTGTTGTTGCGATGGGCCGCGGTTACACGCGAGGATGGGTTCCGAGCGAAGAGCGCGATGCCGTCTGAGGGCTTTCCTACGCTCTCGTCGCTCAAAGACGACCTGATCTATGTGATGTGCCTCGATTGCGAACTACTGAAGCGGTTAGATTATGACGGACTCTTCCTCATGTACGAGGATGCGGATTTGGTTTCGCTCAACGGCCGAATTGCGAAGGACATCATCGAATGCCCGAAAAACATCGAGGGGTATCATAACAGGTGTAGGCTTAGATTTTACGAAGGCTTCGGCACGAAGAAGATCAAGTATGAAAAGCCTGCCTCCCCTCGGCTGGACTATTTGTGCAGTTGGGAAATCGTCGTCGGCAAGTGCCGCTATTGTGGGCACGTTTCTAATCTGGAACCTTGGCGCGTAAACAAGGTTACAAAGCCGGGAATGACTTTAGACGACTTAAAGCAGCGGCTTCGCTGCAAGAGATGCAATCGCAAGGGTGATGTCGAACTGACCCTCGCCAAACTTCCAAGGTGACGCATGTGTAATCTGTACCAGGTCCGCACCAATCAGGAAGCCATGCGTGACATCGTGGGTGTGATGTCAGAGCGCTTGAACATGCAGCCGGAAATAGAGGTGTACCCAGATCGCCCTGCCCCGGTCGTGCGCAACAAGAACGGTGAGCGGGAATTGGCTGAACTGACATGGGGTATGCCCACGCCGCCCAACAAACTCGGTGACAAACCAGACACCGGCGTTACCAACATACGAAACGTCACATCGCCACACTGGCGTCGGTGGCTGAAAGCTGAAAACAGATGCGTCGTACCATGGACGCGCTTTTGCGAATGGGAAGATACCAAACCCCGCAAAACAAAGCGATGGTTTGCCATCGATGACGCCGAACCCCTCGCCTTCTTTGCTGGCGTCTGGACAGATTGGAGTGGGACTCGCGGTTCCATGAAGAACCCGCGAGAAGGCGATCATGAGCTGTTCGCCTTCCTCACGACCGAACCAAACGCGATCGTGAAGCCGATCCACCCGAAGGCAATGCCGGTCGTGTTGACAACGAAGGAAGAGGTCGAGGTGTGGATGGCCGCCCCGTGGGATGAAGCGAAGGAGCTTCAAAGACCGTTGCCAGATGAGAGACTGATCCTTCTACCCATCGAAGTTCAACAGTCGCAAGGCTCGCTTCTGTGAGTGACGCCGAAAAAACCAGCGACAGCCTGCACGAGAACCACTACTGCTGCGTGCCTGAATGCAATAAGTGGGGCGGCTTCGGATTCGCTCGTAGCAAGGCAGAGCCTGTGCAATGGTGGTGCTGGGAGCACTATCCGCATAAGAAAACTCCATGACCGGAAGATACAGCTTTCTCTAAAACACAACTTTAGTTACACACGTCTGGGGAACTAGGTGGGGTCACTAAACATGAATAAAGCATTTCTCATAAATGCTGTCGCTCTCGCAGCGGTATCCGGCGCACAGGCTGCCGACGCTATCGTCGCTGCGGAGCCAGAGCCACTTGAATACGTTCGCGTTTGCGACGCTTTCGGCACAGGCTTCTTCTACATTCCTGGTACCGAAACCTGCCTGAAGTTCGGCGGTTACGTTAGAACACAAATAGATTTTGAAGATGATCTAGCGATAAAGAACAGAAAGACATTCACGCGCGCTCAGTTCAACATTGACACACGCACAGAGACCGAACTCGGCGCACTGCGCGGCTTCATCGAGTTCCGCGCTGATGCAGATAACAGCGACCCTTCGTTACCTTTCGAATTACGCCAGGCGTTCATCGAGCTTGGCGGCCTGCGCGTTGGAAAGTTCTACAGCTGGTGGGACGATGGCCTCTCTGGCGAAGCTGACGAACTGTCCACAAACGCACTCTTCAACTCCATTCGCTACACTTACGACGCAGGCTCTTTCTGGGCTGGCGTTTCAGTTGATGAGTTAGAGGGGAGTAGGCCTACGCTCTATGACGTGCAGATATTTGGAAGATTTGCGGGTTTCACCATCTTTAGTGCCGAGACAAAAGCGGAAGGAAATATAGGCGTCACTGTTGGCCTAGGAGCGGAACTTAATAATTCAAAATTCCAGCTGATCGGCGGCTATGACGCTGACCAGCAAGACGGTTCCGTTCGTTTAATCGGCACCACCGATATAGGCTCAGGAACCATTGGTATAGCGGGGCTCTGGGCATCAGGCGGTAACGCTTACTACTCTGAATCCGAGTGGGCTGTTGCAGCTGAATACGCAATCAAGGCGACCGACAAGCTGACAATCACTCCAGGTGCGCAGTGGTTTGGAAATACAGCGGATAACTTCAGCTTTGTGAATTCAATTAGCACAATATTTTCGCAGCCTATCGTCGGTCGCCGTGGCGACGAATTCTCCAGTCGCGACGCATGGACAGCTGGCGTAGCTGTCAACTATGAATTCACAAAAGGGCTGAACACAAAGGTCGCACTCAACTACAACGACGAAGACGACCGCGATAAGAAGCTAAGTGGTTTCGTTCGACTTCAAAGGTCATTCTGAACAAAAAAATACCCCGCCAACCTTTCGGCCAGCGGGGTTACGTCAGGTCGATCTGGTCGGCCTTGGCTTCGAAGCCTGATTTTCCACAATGCGATCGACGCGAACGGTCATGTGATCGACGGCCGCTTTCACACCGCTGATCGCATCCATGATCTGCTCTGTCGTCTCGCGCATACCGGCCTTCGTTATATAAGTCTCTGCCACATGAAGACGGTGTGACGCGAGCTCGTCGCGCGCAAGAGCTGCGAGGGCGTGTGCGGCCGAAGCTGTGCCTGTTGCGTCGGACCGGGCCGAGCTGATCTTCGCGTCCACATATTTCCACAAGCCGAAGAAAAAGCCGAACAACGCGATGAAGAACAGCGCAACAGCCATGATTTCAGGACCGCTCATGGCTTAACCCCGCAGAGCTTTTGCAGCTTTTCATTTCCCATGAGGATCTGACGCTTCGTCTCACCTGTTAGCGTGTCGCCAACAGACGGCCTCACCGGCTTCGCGATGGAGCAGTAGCTACCGCTTGTCACGCATCCACTTATCAAGGCCAGCGTCAACGCCAGCGTCGTCCATTTTACCAACTTCATTTTCGACTTCCCCAGCCCGCTTGATGGCCTTTGCATTCGCTGCGGCCTGTTCGTCTTTTGCCGAGGAGCGCCCTGCCCGTTGGCCGTAAAAAAATACGCCCGCGAGTATCGCGAGCGCTGTTCCGATGGTGGCAAAATAACCAGAAAGGCGGGACCAAAGCCCCGCTAGAAAAAGTGGCATGCTAGCCTCCCGATCTGATGCGCTGGACGAAGTAGACGAGACCGACGATGCCGCCCGCGATCATCAGTATCGCCAGTGCCCACTGGATAGGACCAGCGCCGGCGAAGATGGCACCCGCAGCCGACAGGAAGCCGCCGAGCGGACCCCATGCTTCTGGCTTCTTGAGAACTTCTGCAAGGCCAGTGTCCTGCACGCTGGCCTTTGCTTCCGCTTCGACCGGCGCGATGGTTGGAAGCGGCGTGACGTCGTTAGCCATCTTGAGTGCATTGCCGACCACACCGGCTTGCTTCTTGAACTTGCCGAGTGGGTCAACGCCGGTGACGCGGATAGTCCATCCTCTGCCGTTTACAGGGAAGCCGGTCTTCGCGTTCGTCAGGCTGCGCAGGTAGCGCATGCGCTCTTCGCAATAGTCGACGATCAACGCCTTGACGCCACCTGGATAAAACTGGACGCCGCCGATTGTCTGCTCGCCGATGTGTCCATCGATAATACCAGCGTACACCTTCTTCGCTTGCAGGACGGTCTGGAGCTTCTTTACGGCGGTCTGCGGCCCACTGTTCACGCCAAAGTCGAAGGCTGCGTAGTCCAAGCCAGAAGGCAGCAAATCACCACCAGCCTGAGTCCAATAGGACCGACGATAGATTTCGACTGCCTCGTCTCTGGTCATGGCCTTGACCTGAGCGGCCGTAACAGAAGTAACGCCTCGCGCTGCGGCAAGCGTCTTGTGCGTGATGCCGTACTTGGTAGGGCCGCCGCGGTCTGTCTTGACGTTAACGTACCCGCCTTCATGGCCAAACATCAGGTCAAGCGAGACGGCAAGATTTTCTCTAGCCATGCTTCTGGCTCCTTTCATTCAGGCAATCATGCAGACGCACGAAAGCCCTCCCCGGCTCGGAGATTTTGATGATTGGCATTGATTTTCCTTTTAGGGCGAACGACCTACGCAGATGGAACTGTGTCCACCAGGGGCGCGTTAAAATCGATCAATTGGAGATTGGGCCATGAAATTTTTTGTCACAGCGATTTGCCTCGCCTCGGTCGGCATCCTAAGCGGATGCGTAGACGGCACTGGCTACCGTGGCGGACCAGTGACCACGCGCGACCAGTCATGCGGTAACGGCCAGGATGATGTGTCTCATCCTTATGCCGGTCGTTGCGACTGGCGCCGTGAGAACGGTAGAGACTGGGCTAACAGCGGATCCCGCGACAGCGATTCTGTTTACGTCAGAGGTAGATAACAGATCGGATCAACCGCGTTTCGACCCAAATGCCCGCCATGCTAGTTGACTGCGCGCAATCAAGCGCCGCTGTACGTCGCGTACAGTCGCCATGGTGGTCTCCTGAGGTTTTGGGTGGGGTTAGTTCAGAGGCTCAAGGCCAGACGACTTGCGCCGCGATCTGTGCCGCTTCGACGGTTTCAGCGCCGCCAATAGCCTCTTTTGCTGTCTGGCGAGCACGCTCGATGGCACTGCCGATAACCGCCCACTGCGCATCCATAGTCAGGACAAGCAAAGCGATATCCTTGATCGTTTCGCCGTCGATACCAAGAGAAGCGGAAAGCATAGGATAATCGTCTGGCAGAGGATTATCTTCAAGAACGGCGCGTTTCGCCTCTTCCACCTTGCGCTGATAGGTCATTGCCTGACCAGCGCCGCCCGTGATGTATCGAAGACGCGCCGTTTCGGCCTCTTCATCAATCTGTGTTTTAAGGAGGCGCTTTATCTCTTCGAGGTCCGGCTCTGGAATGGCAAATGGAGGGATGGTATTTATCCGTTCGCGGCGACCGACTTCGTCAGCCGGTCCCATTTCCCATTCGTCCCAGATGCGGTAGCGGTCGCGGTTCGCCATGTCGTCAGGGACGAATGTTTTATTACCGTCTAGGATGATGATGATCATGCCGGTTTCTGTGTAACCTAGAACGTCCATCTTATAGCTCTCCGTTCACTGATATAGGTACGCCTACGGCTATACTGTCGCCTGCTGCTGCGGCGGTAATCAGGAAACGGCCTCCGGTAGGTCCACCAGCGATCAAGCTTATGGTTGCGTTGGCTATCGCACCGCCTGCTAACTGAGTCAAAGAAGGTGTTGTTCGCATGGTGACGGGCCAAAAAAGAGGTGTTTCCATAATGGAAAAACCGGGTGCAGGCCAGCGAGCAGTACCAAGTACCACAGCGTAGTATCTTTGACAAAGGGCCGTTTCCTGCTGAATGTTTCGTGCAGAAAACGGCGTGACATAATCTCTTTCAAATTGAGCAAGGGATAATGTGCCCATGTTGAATTCAACCGTGACATTTGCAGACCCATCGACAGATGCCAAAACCAAACCAGAAGCTCCATATGAACCCGAATTGATGCGACCTTGTGCCGTGCCAGACCATGAGAGAACATAGCTTCCCGGCTCGCCAGCGAACGCCAACGCTTCGATGACCTGCTGTAATGAACCAGCCGTGATATTTAGGGTTGTGACTCCGTTGTTTGTCGAGAAGGAGTAGGTGCAACCACTCGCACCGGCCTTCATACGGTCATGACCATAAGCACCAGCGGCCAACGTTACTGTGCCGCTAACGGCTCGCTGATTGATATTGAAGAGAGGGGTAATCAGCTTGTTCCTGAACTGGCCCACAGGGACTTGCCCTGCACTGCGAACTTCCGCAGCTGTCAGACCAACAATCGCCTTGCCAGTTACGGATCCAAAACCAGCCACCTGTTTTACTGTCACGCCACCAGCAGGACCAGAGACATCGCCGGTACCCGTCCCGTCCGTGCCTTTGGCCGCAGCCAACTGCCACCAAGTATTCGATGTCGTCGGAAGTGTCGGTGGTGCATTGCCAGTCGTGGCGACCTTGGCAATCCAGCTCGAACCGTTATCAAGAACCAGATCGTTCTTGGCGTAGGCCGTGCCAGCCGCATACGTGCCACGAGGGTTTGCAACACCAGCTGGGCCTACAGTTCCGCTGATGTAGAACGGCACGCTCCAATCGGCAGATGTGTTGGAGAGTTTCGTATAGAACGCAGATCGACCGTCTCCGATATCTGCAACGAGGACCTTGAAGCCTTTGGGCTGGGCATCATAGGCAGCGCGACCAGCAAGCGTTGGCACCTCGGCATCAAACTTAAATGCCTGAATGAGATCATCGACATCAATCAGGGTCGCTGTAGTGGCACCGGTGAAGAGAAGAACCTTATTTGCTGAAGGCGTTACGCTCGCCGTCGCAGCCAGCGCCGGGTTATTCAGCCGAGCTATGTACTCTGCCAGCCGCTGGGCGTTGGAAACGGTCTGCTGCCCCGGCTCCGTATCGTAGGTGATCCAGTATTCCTGACCGGAAGCCGTAGCCCCCGGCCAATCGAGCGCAAGCGTAATTTGCGTATCGCTGTCGATAGAGGCAACGGGAACCGCTATGCCGTTCGCGCCAAAGATACCAGCACGCAAGCCGCTGGTCTGCCATCCTGTCCCCGTTCCGGTCACAATGGCGCTGCCAGCGGTCACGGATGCCGTGCCCTGTGTGTAGGGTGTGGTCATGTTGGGTTTGCCTTAGTTGTTGCGGAATGCCATCGCGGAGAGGACCATTGCAGTCCAGTTGACAGCGCTCTCTGATGGAAGCCTCAGTCGCAGTACCGTAGACGCTCTGTTGGTCGGAACTGCGAAGGTTCTGAAAGCTGTATAATCGTTGAAATTTTGCCCACCGACAGCCGTATCTGATCTAGACGTGTAGATATTGGTTGAGCCGCCTCCCGTAACGTCATCGATGTAATGAGCACCAATAAGAGCAGCCTGAGATTGGTTCGCCTTACCGGTAGCGGAGTATTCCACTCTGATCAAAATTGGGTTGTTCGGGTTTGCGCGAACGCCATGGTCAATCGTCAACGATAGTTCCGCAAATCCTGGGGCATTATTGATCGCGGTTGATACTGACCTTATCCGGATCATGGAGCCGGGAACCATCTGCTCATCACCGATGAAGAGATTGGCGATCTGGGCTTGGCTGACCTGAAGGTTTGGAATCTTCACGACGCCGTTCTCTACTGCGAACACAGCCAGGTTCTGATCGCCGCTGATGATGACGAACTTATCAGCAAGGAAACCGACTTCAGATTTCAGAACACCGCTCACGCTTCGAAGCTGAATATACATCCCACTTTCGACAAAACCTGAACCCAGGTTTGCCCGCAGAAGAATGGCGAAGCGAGCAGTCACACCAGACGGTGCAGCAGTCGCCTGGAACATCACCAGACCATCGGCAAACATGCCGTTGAACGTGGCAGAAACGCCCGTGATCTGTTGCGCTAGAGCACCATCACCATTCACACGGGCCGTTGTCTCGGTAGCAATGAGAGCCGTGTTGCCTGATATCCCCGCCTCGACAGTGGTGAACCGCTGGGCAAGAGCTTCCGTTTCGGAAACACGAACCCTGATTTCCTCAGTTACTGCCGCATAGGCGTCACCCAAATCGGCCCGGATGCTTTCACGCTCTACCTGGCCGACCGCGCCCTCAAGCGAGAAGGCTTCACCTAACTCTTCGATGCGCAGCATGAACTCGCGCTGTGCATCGGCAATCAGCTTGATGGTGTCTTTCACGTCCTTGCCGAGGTTCTCCAGATTGGCAATGAGATCGCCACCGGCCTGAAGCGTGCGGAAGTTGGTGATACCAGATGGAGCGACTGAACGCCCGTTGTCCACAACCAGAACAGTGCGGACCTGCCAGTCTGTTTCCTGCGTAAGACCTTCCACGATACGAACGACGCTGATGTCAGAGTCGACCGTCTTGGTGAACACCTGTGTCGGCTGCGCGGCGGGCCAGTATTCGATCCGAACGGCAACGACAGAGATATCATCTATGGCGTCCCACCGAAGCTCGACAGCAGGAAGAAGCCCGCCTGCCTCGGACTGAACAACGGTTGGCGTGGCTGTGAAGTTCTGCACCTCTGCCAGGTACTGCGGAGGCGGCACAACGATGATGATGGGCGGGTTCGTGGCATATGCCGTTGGGTCAAAGACGCCATTGCTGATTTCCTGCAAGGCAACCGTGATATCCCGAACGCCATCGCTGTTGTGCGGACCGAGCGTGCGGGTCAGAACCTGATACGTGCGCGTGCCATGTTTGGCGCTTGCCCACGTGATCCAGCGACCTTCCTTCACAACGTCCAGAAAGCGTGGGTGGATGGTGATTTCAGCCGATCCCTGAAAACGAGCGCCACGAATGGCGATGTCGGCCAGCCGGTCAACCTGCTTTACGTTGGTCACAGCGCCGTAGGGAATAGCACTGGCAAGTGTTTCACGGTCTTCGGCTAGTGCGGACTGGTCGATGCGTGTTGCAGCATCCTTGGTCTCGTAGAAGTCGTCAGGAGAGACGTAGGATGCCGCAACGGTGTTGATGAGGTCGGTACGCTTGCGCTTTGCTGTGAACCGCTTTGGGGCGCCGATCTTGATATCATCGTCGGTGATGGTTGCAACAACGGCCTGCGGTGCGCCCGCAATCGGAAACTCGCCATCAACGCGCTCAACCCAAGACGCACATGCAGCCATAAGCAACGGCTGGAGATTGGAATCGTGGTTTGCGCCGGGGCCGTCCTTCGCGATCATGTGCGAGCGGTAACGATAATAGCCGTCGATGATCTCGTCTGCGATGTTTGCGGCCTGCGTCCATTCCGACAAAGGAAGGCGCGAGGCGCGAACGCCCTTGCCGACCATCAACTGATCGCCGTTGTAGAAACCCCGCTCCAGATTGTAGGCCTGCACGAATGGATTGTCGCTGTATTCCCATGTGGACTGGTCATTCCATCGATGCGAGCCGGATCCACCGACAGAGCTATCCTTGCGCCAGTCGTAGAGCGGTGCGCCCTTGACCTCGAATAGAAGCTGGGCAGGTGCAGCAAGGCCATTGCCCTGCTTGCGAAGGCCAGAGAAAACCACCGCATAAGCCACGCCCGCGCCACGGTGTGCCGCTGTCCATCGACCGGCAGGACGCGAGTTGGCAATCAGCGTTGGCTCTGCCTGCTGGTCCATGGTGCCGAAGTAGAATTTCACCCGCACGTCGTCGTGGCTGTCGCCGCTTGTGCCTTCGTTCGGGACAAGCCAGAAGCCGTTGGAATCCTGCTCTGTCAGCGTTCGCCACTGACCGTTATAGCGAACGCGAGGAACGCCCGTAATGCGAAAGCTGGCAAGCTCGTAAACGTCTTGAATATTGCGGCCGCCTGAACCGTAGTTGTTCCGAGAGACACGGCGACCAGCAAGACCACACGTGCCGAGGACAACTGTTCGCGGGTTGTTGACGCCATATTCGGTTTCGAGCTGTGCAGACGTGCTTGGGACTTTCTGCGCGAAAATCTTGTTGATGCCGAACGACGCCGCGATGGCGAATGCGCTCTGCGCCAAGCCCGCAAGAATACAGCCACCAGCCAACCACGAGCCTACAGCCGTGATCGCGCTTGCGATAAACGTAAAGAATGCCATGGAGCTATGCGCCTATCTTGTAAGCCTGCTCGATATCGGTGATCGAGAAAATTGAGACGCCGTGGGTCATCCGCACCACGAAGCCTGCGCTGGAGACGACACCGGCGAGATACCTGCCTTCAAAGACGACCACGCCCACGTCTCCGCGAACGGCTGAGAAGCGATTGACAGGTTCAAGGCCAAGGCTTTCGAAGAGAGCTTTGGCGTCTTGTCGAGTGGAGTGCAGGGTAACCCCAAGCATGGCCTCAATGGCCTCGCAGACAGCCACGACATCGCAATGCGCCTCGTCGGTTCGCTCGCTGCTGGCGATGATGGAAACAGCATCTTCCAGGCGTCTGTCCCAGCCATCAGACCGATCTGTTAAAGACAATTGTTCAGCTGGCGTGTAGTGGTCCCAACCTGGGTGGCCTTCCGGCCAGATCCAAACGTCTTCATCAGTCATTCGCTCACCAGCGCTTTCATGAAATGGGTTTCGACGGGTGCATAGCCACGACGGGTGTAGATGCGAGACACATCGTTGATGGCGAGAGACGCCATGCAGACCACGGCGCATCCCTGCTCTTTTGCCCATGCCTCGTAGGCATCCAGCATCTTGAGGGAACTGCGACCGCGCGCGTGTTCAGCGATGAACCAGACAGTTTCGTTTGCGCAAAGACCCGCGCCAAAGGGGTGATCGAACACACCGGCCATCAGCAGGCCTGACACACCGCTCGCATCTTCCAGAACCAGAACACATGACCGCGAGCCCTGCATGTGCGCGACAAACAGGGAGTGCGCCCGCGCCGGGTCGAATGGGAATGTCCAACTGGCGGCGGCGTGGCTTTGCCTCAGTAGATCGACAACCGCACCAGCGTCACTGTTTCGGGCTGGTCGCACGTCACTTCTGGCTGAACTCGACATTGAAGAATTCATTTTTCAGCCTCGCAGCGTGTTCGAAGAACATGTCACCAGGAGAGACCAGTTGCTGGTCTTCATGGCTGGCATATCGATAGCCTTCGCGGAAATTGTCGATCGCTTCGGTTTCGATGTTGGCCTCAAGCCACGCTTCGCCGTTTTCTTCGCGGTGATCGATCGTATCGACGTAGCCGTAGAAGGTCGGCTCTGCGTGCAGGAAGGCGTTGTTGTCGGGATCAAAATAGAAGTCGTACAGCGTGACCGGACGGCCCTTGTATTCTTCCTGTTCGATCAGAAGCAGCTTGTCGGGTGTGAGGCCGAAGTCGGAGCGCGCTGGCAACCGCATGGTGACCGGATTGGCCGATGTGCCGAGCGCAAAGGCGGGTTCATCAATCTCGATGATCGAATTGCCCTTGTAGGTCAGGCCGTTGTAGTCGAGCGTGCCTTTTCCAGAGAAGAACCCGTAGGTGCCGGTGCCAAATTCAAACTTGACACCGGACCCGATCTTCACCCTGCCCTCATTGAGCAGCTGCTGCAATCTTGTTGGGAAGGCCATTAGCGCGGCACCTCGATAAGGGTGAATGTCGCCGTTGGGCGGAAGTCATCAGGGCAATCGTAGCTGTCCGGCACCAGGCGCATATTCATGACCGGGTTCTTGAAGATGACGGTCGCACCTGTGGTAATGTAGGGCGGCAGGAAAGGCTCTATCTTGATGGCGATGGCACCCGCAGCGGCGGTCGCATCCTGCACGACGCGGACAATCACGTTGTAGTCGCCCTGACCGAACCCGATGAGGTCGCCCTCCATCAGCTGCAAGCCATTGGTCACGCCGCCGATGGTGAGTTGGTTGCCGGATATTGCCGTCAGAGTGCCATTGTCCAGAATGGCGGGCGCTGTTGGGTTGCCCCAATAGGCTTGCGGCAGACACACGTGCTTTGGCGTATAGAGCACCGTCACCATGCCGTCACGGCAGCGCGAAATGAACGCCTCAAGCTTCTGCCGATCGGCATTGCTCAAGGCCAGAACGCGCATAGACACCTGCCAGAACGGGTCGCTGGTTTCCATGAAGGAAATAGCCCGCTTGCCGTATCTTGACACGCTGGTGGAGCGCATGAGTTTAGGATAGGTCGGCCCATATCTCAGGCCGACCGGTAATGTTTCTGCCATGTGGTTTGGGCCTCTTAAACCTTGATGCCGCGTGGGCCGACTTGGCTCATGACTTTCAGCGTGTTCGCCGCGAATTCGCGTTGGGACTTGGCCAAACCAGCCTCAAGTCTGGCGACCGCCGCTTGGTCCGCGCCGCGTGCGTCGATCACCGGTGAGTAGTTGATGACCGGCGCGGCATTGCTGTTTGCAGCTTTCATGGAAGGCAGAGAAGGCACAGAGACACCAACCGCACCGCCGTTCGCGTAGCCTTTGCGCATAGCCTCTACAGCGCCAACGCCACCAGCCATCGCGACATCGCGCTGCGACCAGACAACCTCGCCTTTGTGGACAATGCCCGCAGGTTGGTTCTTCCCACCTGAACCGGTGTAGCCACCATCGGCAAAGCCAAGAAGCTTGAAGAAGCCAGTCATCCATCCATTGCTGCCCGTAGCTGACTTGCCTCCGAATATGTTGTCGAACGCGCTGTTGAGCATCAAGTCGGCAAATTTACTTGCCAATCCCTTCAATGCCTCGCCCAAGCTTTCGGCGCCGGTCACAACATTGGCGAATCCAGATTTTGCTGTGTCGTAGAAATCGCGAGCACTGCTTTCCGCTTGCTGTTGGTTTTCTGCAACTTTCCTAAGCTCTTCGGACTGCTTAGCGTAAGCCGCCGCCTCGGCCTCGATTGCAGCTACCTTGTCAGGCGACAACTGGATGCTCTCGAGGTCTTTTTCGCCCTTTTTCCGAGCCTCTTCACGCAGATCGGCAAGCGCTTTTTGCTCCAAGTCCAATGCGGCACGACGCTTGGTCTGCTCCTCATTGGAAAGTCCGATGAGGTCCATCTCCTGGCGCAAAGCTTCCGTTCTATCACGGATAGCTTGCAAGTCTTCGGTGAAACGGTCAGAGGCATTTTTGGCCGGGGTCTTTGCCTTCTTTGGGGTGCCGAAGCCACGATTTTTAGCACTATCAAGATCAGAGGGACGGCGCTCTGGGGTGGGTCCAACCTCCGGCGTCATAAACCCAGGGTTCTGTATATTATCTGCCCAAGGGTCTGCGTTTGTCTCAAGCTGGCGAGTGCTGGGATTATAGCTCCGCCACGTTGTGACGTCAGTCATTCGCGACGCAGCGTCGTTCACTTTCTGCACGTTGCCGGCTGCGATAAGCGCTGAAGATGCTAGATCGTCGAAATTGGCGGCGAAATTGCTTACTGAGGTCATCCCAGTGGTGTTAATTGCGGATGCCAGAGCCGTCTGCACTCGCTCGACTTCAGCGGTTTCTAGCTTTCCAGTTTTCGCGGCCTCAGCGAAGGCATCGAACGCATCCTGAAGGTTTCTGATGACATCGTATGACAGTCCGAAATCTTGCAACCGCAATTGCATATCAAAGAAAGCGGTCTCGGTGGCTTCAACTTCTTTTCGAACGTCTGCCAGCGTATTGTCGTTTAAGAGCTGTACGCCCTTCTTCAGATCGGCACCGTCTTGTGCGCGCTTCAGTTCATCGGCATATTCCCGCAACGCAGGAACGGCTTCGCCCCAACGTTCCGCGACCGCAGAAATGAGGGCAGCCTGCTCCTTTAGAACCTCAGCAGACTTGTCGCCTTCGCTCATCACCGTGCTGAAGTATTGAAAAGCGGCTGTCCCCGCCGCTATTACACCGATGGTCACGAGCGACAATGGCGAGATCACTGATGCGAATGCAGCAGCAAGTCCCTGCCCTACGCCTTGTCCAGAATCTTTGATCTGCTGCAAGACGGCAGACAGCTGCGTGCCCTGCTGCAAGGCGATCTGGATTGGCGACATTCCCATAGCCGCAGTGACGCCAATATCTTGGAACTGTGCAGCAATGTTAGCGGTATTGAAGCTGTTACCGCTGCTCGTGGTGACAGTAGCCTTGATTGCGGAATTTCTACCCTTGATCGCCGCTGTAGATGCCAAGGCGGCTTGTCTCTCACGCTGGATAGCGGCAGTCATCTCATTGGCGGAGATGGCTCCTACTGCATGCGCCTGCCTGATCTCAGAAACCGCATTTTTGTAACTTGTGATGGTCGAAAAAAGAGGGCTGTATTTGGACCGAAGGCGATCAAGCTCTTTTTGCTGATCAGCAAGGGCTCCGTTCCATTCTTTTGCGGCGGAAATGCCTATACCCACCATGCTGTTGATGCGCTCTTGCATCGACGATGTGAGGGATGAATTGATCGACTTGCCAGCTGACGCAAATCTCTTTTCAATTCCGCTGGAAGTCTGACCGACATCGGATACCAACCTATTCAGCGCACGCTTTACGGTTGCGAGGTCGGTACTGATTGAGATAATCAGGTCATCGCTATTGTTACCGGCCAAGTCGGTTTTCCTAACGTGAAAAAGCCCGCCGAGGCGAGCTTGGAGGTGCGCGAGTGTTGAATGTTTTGGGGAGGTGTCGCGCGGTTTGGCCGGCGATCGGCTTTTACTTAGCCACGTCTTGCTTCGGCTACGCGCAAGTGCATCAGGCCCCCGACATCCCCAATCCTAGGGACGCCGAAATTGTGAAACTGGAGCGGTGCAAAGATTCACTAAGCCAGTTGTATGCGTGGCAACTGGGTGATGCCAAACGGCTGCGAGAATGGTGCCGTCAAAACGGTTACATCACCTATCGACAGCAGCTAGAGGCTGAGCGGTGAACCACCCGCCTAACCGCCGTATTTTTTAATGAGATCGTCAAGCTGGTTTTCCGAAGGAGGCTCGATCTCTTTTTTGGCTCCGTTCGCCTCTGACCACCCGTGAGCAGCCAGGATAAACTCGGTCAGGGTCGCAGACCAGAACGTCTGGGGCATCCATCCAAGACCTCCGAACGCAACCTTCTGCCAGTCACGCCATGGAAATGGCTGTTCTACGCCGCCTTTTCCACGGCTCCTTCGTTTCCCAATTCATCCTCGTCGAAATGATGGGACAAAGAATCGGAAATAGCTTTAGCTACGGCACCGAAGTGTTTGAGCTTCAGAACGCCAATTGCTTTGCCCTTGTCGCCCCTTACAGTGAGCAAATCCAGCGCCGCAACTGTGGCTGCGGGCTCGACGCCAGAGAGGCGAAGAAAAAGGTCTGACATGCTCTTGCACGAAAGCCGCGTCGAGACGGCGGCTAGGCCGCCCATCTCAGCTGCGATGACAAGCGGGACATTGCCGACCCACAATTCGACTTCGCCTCGCGCGCCGTTCACCTCTAGTGGAAATGGTTTTTCGGTCAATTAAGCCTCCGCAACAAAGGCCAGTGGACCAGCAGCAACGAATGTTGCCGAGAAGTCCATATTGCCTTCCATCTCACCGCTGAATTCGAACTCAGAAACGAACCAAGATCCAGTATAGGTGCCAAGACCTGGGACGATGACCTTTGCATTGAACTTGGTCGCGTCGTTGACGTGCACCATAAATGCAGCGGTTTGCGCACTCTTTACAAACTTACCGGAGCCCGAGAAGGTGCGGTTTTTGATACCAGGATCGGCCGTCTTTTGCGGAGTAGCAGCCGGATTGACACAGTCTGGGATCGTCGTGTCGACTTCGTTTGCCGACATGTTGAAGCTGCGGGTTGTCAGGCCGCAAAGGTTGGAGAATACTTCTGGATCGTCGCCATCACCGGTCTGGATGAGTAGCGTACGACCAATCTGTTGACCGTCGGCCATGATTGAACCTCAATGATTTTGGGATTGGATGGCCGTCAGGCCGGTGTTTCGATGCGGGCGATGAATTCAACGACGCCATGCGTCGTAACGTCATCGGGGTCTTTCATCGTGCGAGAGCCCCAGCGCGAGAGCGATATCAGGCGATGAGATGGTAGCATCAAAGGCGCTCTATCAAGTGCTTTGACGATCTCGTACATGATGTCCTTCAGCTCCTTGAAGCCTCCGGAATATTGCGACCAAACGTGGATCGTCGCGTATATCGTGTCGGACGTGACGCAACTGACATCAGCAGGTTTCACGTCACCTTCGCCATATTCAATATAGGGAAAAGGCGCGTTGGTGGGTGGTCGGTCGTAAATGCGTTGTCCGACTAGCGCGGTGAGCGTAGGACGACCCTTCAATCTGGCGACGATTACGCCTTGCAATTCTAGATCAGGGCTGGCCATTACTTTTTCATGGCCTCCCTCACGCCGCGCATCACAGCATCATTGATCCGCTTCTTTGCGCGCTCGCGAAAAGAACGCCAGATTGGAAAAATATGCGGTTGAGCCTTTGTGCCTGGGTGCATTCGCGCACCCTCTGTCTGCTTCTTACCCAAAGGTGTACCACCACCCTTGGCGGTGTTGTGCGGACGAGTGCCAAACTCCAGAAAATGCCATATCCAAGACGCAAATATCCCAGTGGCGTCAGGGTCTTTGCTAGCCGACGTGCCAACCATTGCTTTCGCGTTCGGTCGATCCGAGATGCGCGCGCCTTGAATGGATGCCGAATAATCACCTGCTGAGGTGCCGGTGCCTATCGGCGCTCGGTCGGAGATAGCCTCGGCCGCTTCATTGGCGATCTGGAGTTTCGCCTCAGCCGCGTATTGGTTGGCCTTGGGCGCAATATCATTCAGCTTTTTGGTGAGCGCTTCGCGGCCTAGTACTTTGGCTTTGATCACGACGCTTCCCCCTGCACCACGAGCAGTTCAATCCACTCGTTACGCTCATCGATGTTGACCGCAGTCTTGATTGCGTAGAGCACACCGGTGCGCTTGTTCCGCGCCCGCCATGCTGGCGTGATGGAGCGCGTGCGATCGTTGCTGCGAACAGTCATGGTGAATGGCTGCAAACCTTGCAGGCGGCTGGCTATGACCGATTCCGAGCCCACACGCGGCTCAAGTCTGGCAGCTTCCACAAACGACTCCTGCCAACCTACAATCGTGCCGCCATACCCATCGTCACCCTCGACCTCAGCCTCAAAGCCGATGCGCTCACTGAGCGATCCCGCCCCGGCTCTTTTGCGTTTTGGCATTCGGGCGATCCTCGGTGGGTTCGGCAGTATTGGCTGCTATCGCAGCCGCTGCGCATTTGCGCGTGACGTTGTAGAGTCCCACCGGGTAGGCGATGGTGAAGCCCGGTTGGCGCCAGTCAAAAGGAGCATGGAAACGTAGCCACATCATCGTCCACCGGTGCGCGCCAGACGCGCCAAGGAGCCAGAAGCATGCGCACAGCGCGTGGCAGAACGGCGTCGCCTGTCGCCTTTGGATCGGGTTCACGAACCTCGTAGAGATCGCCGGTCACAAGCAGGATTGCCGAAACAATGGCCGGTGAAGCGGCTATGCCGTCATCTGCGGTTGGCGTTGCACCGATGGCAACGACTTCGCGATCCAGATACTCGGTGATGATGCTCTCGGCGGCATCGCGGTAAATGCCAATCTCCGCGTCCTCATCGGTATGCATGACGCGGAGATGTTTCTTGACTGTTTCCAGATCGACGATTGGCATATCAGGCCGCCAGAACTGCGGCCGTCGACGAGCTCAGAACGCTGACCTTACCGGCCAAACTTTGAGCTCGCGTGCGAACGCGGACTGTTTTGCCCACATCTTGCGAGCGAGGAACGAACGTCAGTCCGAAAGCACCAGGCACCTCAAAGCCGCCGACAATCCACTGCCTGTCGATAGTCGGAGTCGGCGTGCCAGTGAATGTGCCAGAGCTGGCCGTTAAGGTTTGCCCTACCTGCGCCGTGCCTGTGATGGCCGGGGCAACGGTATTGGCTGGCGCAGCGGGGTTTGTCACCCCACCGATGTAGCTGGCAAAACGTCTTTTACGCTGTTTCGTTGTCAGCATCTGTCTTGTCCTTTTTCTTCGTCGAACGAACGGAAGAGATAGGCTCGACAGGTTCTGGGTCGGCTGGGGGCTCAACCTTCTTTGCGTCGTCAGCAAACGACACAAGGCCAAGAGCCTTCAATGAATTCGCTTCACCACGCTCAACCGGGAATGGGTCGCTGTCAGCGGTCTTCAGACCAGAGCCGTTGTCGAACGTCTTGAGCGGCTTAACTTCGATGTAATCAGTCATATTCGCCTCCTAGCGAAAGCGGGGCGTCCGAAGACGCCCCAGATTAATTAGGCGGCGGCAACAGGACCGGTCACGAAGGCTTCGGGACGATAAACCGCCAGAGCCAGACGCTCTTCAGCGCGTATTGTGAAAAGATTCCGTTCGAAGTCGTCCACGTTCTCGCTGGAGAGCAGTACTTCGATGTCCATACGGTCGAAAATCTGTGCAGCGTAGGAGAACGCACCAGTCAGGAACTGGCCGGCTGCCATTGCCTGGGTCGAAACGACCGGCAGGTTCCAGAGAGTTGGCGTCAAGGATCCCTGCGGATTACCAATGATGTAATTCTCACCAGCGTCCTTGGTCAGTTCGATTTTGGTCCAGTCGATCGGGTTCAGAACAAACGCGGTCGCAGGATACTCGGCGAGAACGACCTGCAGGATAGCGAGGCGAAGGCGGTCGATGCTTGTGACAGCTTCTGGCGTGAACGCTGGCGCGAAAGCGGTCGCCTGCGGGACCAAACCAGCGATGTTCTGGCCAGTGCCCGAACCGTTCAGCAGCTGGTTTTCTTCGGCGAAGCGAAGACCGTAGCGCGCGCGACCGTCGATGTAAGAACGAAGCGCAGGCGCGTCATCCAGAATCTGGCGGCTGGCTTTGAACAGATGTGCGATCGTGCGAACCGGCGCGGCCGCCATATCGAACGTCAAATCCGAATATGGTTTGAGGGTCGCTTCTGCCACAGGTGCTGCGGCGTTCGTAAACCCGGTTTCCTTGACATACTCGACGTTGTTGGAAGCGGTCTGGCCAGGCAGGATAAGATCGCGGATCGTCATCTGGCGCTCAGGAAGGCCAAAGATTCCAGGAACACGAGCGCCGGGTACAAGAGAGGTGCCAGGCGAGCGGCCTGCGCCGACGGTAGTATTGGCGGTCGTAATTGCAGCGCGGTCAGCTTTGACCTTGATCAGTCCTCGATACGAGGAGTCAAACGACTGAGATGCTGCGGACTCAACAACGAGATCACCCAGAGATTTTTCATCAGGGTCGCCACCGGTGCGCTCACGTGCGGCGCGCTTCTCCATGTCGGAAAGGCGGGTCGTGACGTCGCCGAGTTCAGAAAGGGCCTTGTCGGTCTTTTCCTTCAGCTCCGCCGAAACTTCGCCGTTGGCGGCAAGCTTCGTGGTAAAGTCGGTGGCGAGATTGCCGACCTGCTCCTTGATGGATGCGAGGGACGCGCCAAGTTCGCCAATTTTTTCTGCTAGTTCGGCCATGAAAGGCTCCTTACTGAATGAGGGGTGTTTTTGCTTCGGCGATAAGCCGGTTAATGGCTGCCAAAGCAGCAGCATCCGTCTCGACGTCAGGAGCCCCCTGACCATCTTTGAGGTAGAGCCGAGCGGCCCGCTCTGCCTCAGAGCCCGACAACCCCATCAGTCCCCTGATACCGTTTTCGAACTCGCGTTTTGTGATCTGTTCGCCAGCCGTCATCTTCGCGACCAGCGTTTGTGCGGCATCCGCCTTAGCGGCGTTAGCAGCCTTGATGCGCTTCACCGGCGCAGGCTCTGCGTCCGCGCCATAGCGGGCCAAGGTCTCGTCAAGTGTGGCAACACGGTCGACCATGCCTCGGTCCATGAGGGCTTCTGCGTAGAATACGCGCCCCTGACCGTAACCATCCTCGACCTTGCTGACTGTCACGCCGCGCCCTTCGGCGACGGCCGCGACAAAGCGATTGTAAGAGCGGTTCACGCCGTCCTGCACATGTGCCAGCGTGTCCTTGCCCATAGGTTCGGTTTCGTTGCCCTCGACCTTGTGCTTTCCGGCTGAAATGTACGTGCGTTTGATGCCGCGCTGCTCGAGGGCAGACGACAGATCGTCGTGCGCGGTGTAGACTCCGATCGAACCGGCACGGCCGGAAGGCGTGACGACAATTTCGGCGGTCGAAGCCGCGATCCAATAAGCCGCGCTTGCCGCAAGGCTGTTGACCTGCGCAATGATCGGCTTTTCGCCACCACGTAGCTTGCGGATTTCAGTGGCGAGCTCATCGGTGCCTGGCACAGTGCCGCCGGGGCTATCGATATCGAGCACGACAGCCTTGATGTCTTCGTTTGAAAGCGCCTTGTGCAGCGATCTCTTGATGCCGGCATAGGACGTGCCGCCGCTCATCGCGGAAAACAGGTCCATCTTGTCGGCCAAAACCCCGTATACCGGGATAATTGCCACGCTGCCGCTGGATTCTGCGATTTCCTTGGCTCGCTCCTCGTCGATAGAGGCGGCAAACTCGGACGAAAAAAGCTTTTCACCTTCGGCTCGAGCGACCAAAACATCAGCCAAAACGCCCAGTTTTTCGCGCTGAATAGCCCAAGGTTCGGCCAGAAAGGCCGAAATCAGGTGTTCAAATTTCATGATTTTCCCTTATGCAGCGCGTGCTGCTGGCGTTTGTGGCGCGTTGTCGTTGGCCTGACCAACCTTATCGAGCGGGGTCATGGTGCCGTTGACGATTGCCTTCTCGCCGCCGTCGACTGGAGCCTTGTTCTCGTAGGAACGAGCCTCGTTTGGCGTGTAAATGCCGTTGGTGACCATCTTCGACAGGAATTCTGCCCTCGCCGTGCTGTCGCCGCGAAGCAGGCCTTCCATGTTGAATTTCACGATGGTCGTCTTGCGCGTTTTCTCGTCGAGCAGGTCGCGGTACACAGCAGATTCAATGCTTTTGACCAGCGGCCCAAGGCAAGTCTTGATGAACTGCAGGATCAACTGCTCGATGCCGCTGCCCCAAGTCGTCGTGCCGTTCGAAGCATGACCGATCATTACCGGTGGAACACCAAAAATTCGGCAAATCTGCTCTACGTTGAACTGGCGCACCTCGAGCATCTGCGCGTCTTTTGGATTGATCGTCAGCTGCTGGTATTTAAGGCCAGCTTCCAGAACTGCGATCTTGCCAGCCTTGTCCGAGCCAGCAAATTGACCGAGAATTTCTCCGAGCTGAGCTCGCTGTTCTTTCTTGAGTATCTGGTCAGACGAAAGAACGCCTGCGACCTGCATGCCATTGGCAAACATCTTGCCTGCGGTCTTTTCACCCGCCAGAGCATTGCCAACGGTATTGCGAACCACGCCGATCGGAGACATGCCGCGATCACAGCCAGGCAAGACAGCGCCACGGACGTGGAACATCTTGTCTTCGGCGATCCTGCGCTTCTTGCCGTTCTCCGTTACCTCGTAGTATCGCGCATTGCGGCTATCGCGGCAGACGTTGACGGACAGCGGCGGCAGCGGATTGAGAGCCACCAACTTGCCGCCGTTCAGCTTCTTTTCGGCGAAGAAATTGCCGTCGAGGCACAAGCACAAAACGACCATGGCCCAGAAATCCGAGGCGGTGTCGTCCATGTTCGGCATGTCGTGGAGCAGATCGTAAAGCGGCGATGCCTTGTCCACCGTAACGCCGTCGTCTTTGTAGACGTTGCACGGCAGCATGATCACTGCGTTCCGGATCAGATTGACGCACGCCCACACAGCATCAAGCTGAAGCGCCGTTTCAATCGTCACGCTTTCGCCGGAGGTCGTGCCTAGGCCGAAGAACCCGCGCCAGAACTCACCGTCGGTGAGTTTGATGGGTACTCCGCGCCATCTATCGAAGAGACCCATTAGATCACCATAACCATGTTGTTGATGAAGTCGTCCATGTCGCCGGTGTCGCTGACCTCGTAGGTGCCAGCCATCGCCGTTGCCATCGTCAGTGCCACCGCGCCGTCGATGCGACGCTCGCGATTGTGCTTCACCAGTTTTCTGTTGCCCGATGGGTCTGTCTTGACGGTCGCATTCATCATGCACATCGTCAGTACCGGATGATCACCGTGAGCGAGATTACCGTTGAGGATGGTGCTTTCCAACTCGCGCAATGCTGGCGACATCGACTGGAACCCCTGCCCGAAAGGCTGGAATACGGCATCGTCGCCATCGAGCTGATCCTCTGTGAAGCCAGCCTTTTGCAGCCATGGCTTCAGATGTCGGAAGTTCCACCGGTCGAACGCAATCTTGCGGATATCCATCTCTTCGAACTGGTCGCGCAGGTAATGCGCAACGAACTCATAGTCGACTGTCTTGCCTGGCGCGGCTTCAAGGTGTCCGTCCTTGTGCCAGATGTCGTATGGCACGCGGTCGGCCTTTGCCTTGGCGCGTATGCCATCGCCTGGCAGCCAGAACGTCGGCTTCACATGCCAGATGGTCTTGCCATCCTGCTGCTTCGGAGCCATCAGCACCAGAGCAGTTAAGTCGCTCACCTCAGAAAGGTCGAGCCCGCCAAAGACAGGAAGACCATCAAAGTCCACAACTCGAGCGTTACACGCTCGCCAAATAGCCGGAGAGACAAACGGTGCATTGGCATCGATCCTTTGGTTGAGATGGAGCCAACGAAAACTGGCTTCCTCGGTCGGCATGCGTGACGCGCGCTCGGCGTCATCGCGAACCGATGAAACAGATTTGAATATTCCAAGCGCCGGGTTAGCAGCCTTCCACGCATCCTCATCGAGGACGTCGCAATCAGGATCCGCCGTGTAGAGGTGCGAAACTGTGCGCGGCGCCTTGGATGTCTCCGCGTCGTCCAGCCATCGCGAGAACAAGTCTCCGTCTGTAGCTGCCTGCGTCGAAATGGCGAAGATCATCGCCTTGTCGCCGTACGCGCCCTGCGATGTTACAATTGCCTCGACGAAATCGTCGTGCGGGCCTTTAATCTGGCCAACCTCATCAAGGATGGCGACAAGTGGCGAACCACCGTGCGCGCTCTTGGCCTCGGCCGAACTGGCTCGGTAGACGACGTTCTTGCGCAGCCCTACGATCATCTTGCCCGACGGCACGATGCGGTAAAGCCCTTTGAGCTGCGGCGACATCATCAGCATCTTGCTGGCGTAGTTGAACACCTCAGCAGCCTGGTCGCGGGATCGAGCGCCAGACATAATGCGGCTATTTGGGAACGCTTCCGGCCCAATGACGTGGCCGAGCAAAAGACAAGCGATTGTCGCTGTCTTAGAATTCTTACGCGCAATAGACAGATATGCGCGCGACGTACCGTTGGGGTTGTCGTAGACCGACAAGATGAAAGCGACTTGGAAGTTCAGCAGTTTGATCGGCTGGCCTACGAGCGCACCCTCTGGCACTACGAGATAGGTTTCGATGAAGCGGCACATCTTCTCGCCGCGGGTAAGCTCCAACGTAGGCAGCGTACGCCAATCGCGCAGAACCGGTATCGGGCCGCACTTGATGGCGCCGACCACGGCATCTGAAAGCATTACAACCTCAATCAGGCTAGCAGGTCATCATCCGTGCTCGCACCTGCCTCAATCTCTTTTGCGGTGTCGCGTCGCTTCGCTGAGTCCCTCGCCTCGCCTTGGATGGCTCTGGCGTGTAGCGCCAGCGATCGGCGGAAGGACAGGATGGACGATGCGTGCATCTGCACGATGGATTTACGCGGGTTCGCTAGCGGCGTGCCTTTCTCGCTATATGCGACGGCACCCTCGCTGCGCAGCAGGTCTTGCTCACGCACCAAGTCTGCCATCGTACGAGCCAGCATTGCTGCTATCTCAAGCTGGTGGGCGGACCATTCGGCGCGGGCGTATTCTGCGATAACGTTCTTGAAGAACGGTACGTCGCCCTCGTCGAGAGGGACGTTTTCGGGAAAGGTGATTTCCTCAATAGCCGCAGATGCAATCCTCACGGCCTCGGCCACGCTATCTACGCGGCTCTTTTTGTCAGACATTAGAAATCCCCTCGCGCGTGCTTGCGCGCACACACGCGATGCCGCCACAAAATCATCACGTTTCATTCAGCGGGCATTCACGAAAATGAGAGCTAAGTGGCTCATCACAAAGGAGTCGTTGAAATGCGCAAGTTAATCTTAGGAGCGGGTATCATTCTAACCGCGCTCATCGGCAGCGGCGCCAACGCCATGCCTGTTGGCAAGCCCTCTGCACCTGCTGCATCCGTCGTGCATGACGTAGACTATGCCTGCGGACGTGGTTTTCGTCTGTCTCCACGCGGATATTGCCGACCCGTTGGACCGCCACGGCACGTCGAACAACGGTGGGATCGTCGCGATCGCTGGCATGACCGCAGAGAGTGGCGAGATCGCCGCGATCAAAGAGAATGGCGTGGCCATCGCGATCGCCGCGACCGCTGGTAAACGCTCTAGGCCCGCTTAACGGCGGGCCTTTTTCGTTCGTCCTCATCGAAAAAACTGTGTTTGGATTAACGTTGCATTCCCCCGACGGTCCCTGGCCGGGTCGATCGTCGACTTTGCGACCACCCCCATATTATGGCTGATGTCAACTTCTACTTCATATATAAATCAATCACATCAGATACTTATCAATATATCTTCGAGCGTTAAGTCAACTCCATCGGATACCCATCAACACCAATGACCACAGTCTGCTGGCCTCGCTCAATGCGAGCCTTCAATGTGTCGTGGCATGGAGCGCACAACGATTGCAGATTGGCCGGGTCGTAGAACAAGTCCTGGTCACCCCTGTGCGGCTTGATGTGGTCACACGTCGTTGCCTCGGTCACATCCTCAATAGCTAAGCAGAAGCAACACAGCGGCTCAGCAGTAAGCTGTGCCTCCCGCAGTCGCCGCCATCTGGCAGTCTTGTACATGCGACGGTAGAGAGCGGCTTCGGCTGAGCGGCCGTAGGGTTTGGGCATTGTGTGGCACCCTCAAAGCGTGCATTCTCGCGTATTGGAATGTACATCTGGGGGAATGTGATGAACGAAGCGATGACTGCGTACGTAGCAAAGCTAACAGCGGACTTAGAGGGCTATCGAAAGATTGAAGACTCCATGCGAAGCGGCGCCATGAAATCGTTCGAACTTTCGACATCAGGAGTTAAAGTCGATCAGACGCAAGAGCGCATTGCGGACTATGAGCGCATGATAACAACTCTCGAAGACCTGATTGCAGACATCAAAGCAGGAAAGTTCGGCTGAAGCTTTGGCATATGCCTGCCCATCCGATGTTGCGTGCGTGGGTTAATATGAAGACGGCAGCGACGATTGGATCGGTCATGTGTCACAAGGCCTTAATTTAGCGATTGAATGTTCTCCTTCCCCGTGCATTGCTTGCAGACGGCAAGGGTGAAGTAGGGGTGTGGGAATGGGAACTGAAAACGATCATCTTGATAAGGAAACTGGCTTGTCAGTCGCTCTCACAGAGAGCGGTGTAGAAGCAAAAGCTAAGTCAAGAACTATCGCTGCCATTGATCGATTGGGTGGTAACCTATTGGAGCGATTGAATATTCTCCTTGAACCAAAGATCTCGCGTGAAAGAGCTAAAATTGAAGGCGAGGCAAAGATCATCTCCGCCGCCGCCGAGCGCGCTATCAAGCTTATAGGCTCGGACAACGAATTCGCCGCTCGGGCACTTGCAAGCGAATTCGGTAACGCCGTTCGCAAGCAGATCAACAAAGATGCTGTAATCGAGACCGCCCTTGAAGACCTGCGTGCTAACCCACCAACGGACAGCCAGGCCGAATCAGACCCAGAAGAATTATCTGAGGAATTCTTGTCGCGCTTTGACGACTACGCGTCTGGGGCGTCAAGCGAGCAACTTCGCGAACGATGGGGTCGCGTATTGGCTAGCGAGATCAGACATCCTGGCAATTTCTCTCGGGCCGTACTTCGTGTGATTGATGAAATCGACCCTAGAACGGCCGGGATTTTTGAGGAGGTCTGCGAAAACCGGGTCCGTGACATGCTGTTGAAGCCACTAACCGGTGAGCTTCATTTTGACGTTAACAAACGACTTGTTGAGGCGGGGTTAGTTGTTGAATCGGGGCTAGGGCACATGAACTCCTTCTCCGCAACAGAGTTACAGGACGGCAGACCTATTTGGTTTATGGCGCTGGGAAAGATGGCTGTCGCATTTGACCGCTCGAAAACTGTTTCCTCGGGTCGAGGGGGGATCATCTCAATGAATTCCGGTGCGCTTTCCGTTCCTGTGTACGTGCTAACTTCAGTCGGATTAGCAGTTAGTGCGATCCTCGAAGACAAGAGCGAACAAGCGGCTCACCGTTTTGTGGACAAGTTGAGATCAGAGCATCCCGACGTGGTGATCTTCGCCCGGCGAGAAGGATTTTCGGATTTCGAAGTGTCGGAGGGAGAATTTCCTGAAAGGACAGATACGCCTGCTGCCTAATCAAGTTGGTGAAATTGTGGGGAAGTGTTTTGCTTCGTTGTTTCCGCATCCCGAAGGTTCGCGGGAGCGACCCGCTAAGCTGAAAGCGGCAGGGAGTGTGCATAGACACTCAACCTGCCGCACGACTGCCGTGACGCTGCGGAGGAGGCGCGCATCAAGGCAATGGGGATAGTTACGCCCGGTTCATCTCTGACCGAGCGTCTGTCGCAACATCAGTGCGTCCAGAACAGTTTGGGGCCTTTCGACCCCTTCACTGTAATAGGTGGATGAGTGGAATTTTTCTTCCCCTCACATCTCAGCGGCATATGTCGCCAATGCCAGCGCACGCTCAAAATTATCGTTTGCCGCCCTCAAGAGTGAGCGTCCTGCATCAACCGCGTGACGTCCCTTGTACCCACGAGCTTCGCCGAGTTGCGTCAGGCTCTTGGCCTCCATTGCATCGGTTAGGATTTTTACGTCACCTTCAAGCATGCTCCCGAGTGCGTATTCGAACTGCTTCTTGTTCTCGCTCTCAACGGCTATGTCTTCCCACGCCTGCGAACCAGATTCCCCGTTCTTGCCTTTGCGTCCTGCAAGGAAAAGCTGCCGAAGCGCCGTTGGGCCATAAGGGAAGCCGTCAGGGCATTTCTTGATGTCTGGCATGACCGAAGTGTTCTCGATCGCTTTCGCGAGCATGGCTCGGGCTTCCGCTTTCGATGTGATGATCCGGTCCTTGGAGCGATCCTTGCGTTTCGGCCGCTTGCCAGTCTTACCTGTCACCATCCATCGATAGTGGGCATTGCTGCCGGTCTCGTCGATCTCAGCGCCTTTGTCGCGGGCCGACTTCTCATTGCATCCGAGCATCGATCCGAGGGGCATCCGGATATCCGCATCCACAGCCTCGCCGAACACAAGCTTTTGCCCTTTTTCCTTTTGCGTGCCATCACTGAAACGTAGAGACCCTATCCTCACAATGCATCGGTGCCGCTTGCCATCATCGTCGACATGCGTTCCGTATTCGACCGATCCGCCCGTGGGGATAGCGTGGATTTCTCGCTTCTTGCCTGAGGCGTCCACCATGGACGGTTCTGCGCGTTCGCGCATCTCGATTTTCGCCACCGATTCCATGATCAATGAAACACGTGGTTCGAACTGCACTTCGCGCTCATTGCCGAAGCCATCCTCTGGCGGCACGTTGTCATTGGCAGGCACGATTGACCAGTTGGTCGCCAACGCGCTGAAACCCTTCATCTTGACCCCTGCGCCTTCTGCCACGCCCGCAGGCCTGCTACGGAATGCTAGAAGACCGCTCATAGCTCCCAAGCCGCGATGCCGCGGTGCTTCCGTTTTGGGCTTCTTGCCAAAAATTTCGCTGTCATTCGCCGGCGCTGTCTTGCGCCATTTTTCCACTGCTGCGCGGTGCTCCTTTGTGCTGCGGACTGGCGCATCACTTTGCTCAACTAGGGCGGCCTCTCTGCGCTTAAAAAGTACGCCAGGAAACATCGGCGATAGGTAATGTCCTGCTGGAATTTTCATGATCGGCTCCATCGTGGCTTCGGATCAGGGATTGCCCGTACTGCTTCACTCGATGCTGTCGGCTGGCCGCCCTCATCTTCGAAGAGCATCGCCGCCTTTTCTCGAGCCCGATTGAAAGATTTCAAGCAACCGGCTTCGGCTTCTCGTAACGATATCGACGTTGGGATATTGGCCTTCAGAGTTAGGTACGCTTGCCTCAGCTTGTCGCGCTCCTTGATGGCTTCCGCCAGACGGGCATCTACGTGGCTCCGTGCGCTTAACGCTGCCGCACGCTCCTTTTCCTCAACATACGAGCTCACGCTGTCACGCTGGAACTTCAACGCTTCCCCGATCATATCTTCTCGGACGCCTGGTATGTCCGAAGCGCAGTGGTGCGCGATGACGCGCCTACAATAGTCATTAAGTGGTTCACGTTTGCCCCGCGCCACTCGTTGCAACAATGGATGCATTGTCCCTCCAATTCGTTCGAAGGTATATTAGGGTTTTTGTTCGGAAAAAGCCGGGACAGAGGTGAAATAAATTTCCCGATGTTTGATTATGCTACATATTGGTTGCAACATCGACTTGCGAAAAGGCTCTCCACATGACCGTCTGTATCTCGATCAGTAGACGAATGCAGGACGAGCTTGAACAACTACTGCGCCCAGTGTCGGAACAAGGCTATATCATCAAGCACATGGTGGCCCTTGTCGATCATCGGCTTAAGGTCGAGATTAGAGCAAATGAGCATCCGCCACCTCATTTTCACGTCATATATGATGGCGAAGATGCAAGCTTCACCCTAGACACATGCACCCGACTAAAGGGTGTTCGAGGTCTTGAGCGGCACGAGAGAGTAATTCGCCTTTGGTGGCAAAAGAATAAAGCTGCCCTTGCGGTTAGGTGGAACGAGTGCAGGCCAGAAAACTGCCCGGTCGGCACCGTGGAGGTTCCTCAATCCAAATGAGAAATGTACTTTGGACTACGAGACTTTTCTTTATCATCCATACGGGGAATGGCGTTCCCACCGCCTTTCCCCTACGTAGTAGGGGCAATCGCTGGGAATGTAGGAACGTCAACATTTTCAATAACTTAAACCGTTCCCAGAAAGCTTGGGAACGCTGGGAATGGGAACGTGTTATTGAACAAAAACAATGACTTATTGTTCCCATTCCCATGGGAACGTCCGTTCCCAAGAAGTGCTGGGAACGGTTTCTGTTGTGTAAGTAAAACATAGAACTGGTGAAATCTGGGAATCGAGGTTTGAGTGCAAACAGAGCTCACCTCGTGGACATAGCCGACCCTTACTCCATCAAACGGAGTGATGCATCACCCGAAAAATCAAATTCTATGCGGATTTCCCCAATCCCGGGTACGGGCACGGGTACGAAGTAGTCAGCCAACGCCAAAAAGTCACCAAAAATCGAAGATCCGTCAATGAACATCCGCGACTTCACATATACACTAACCTGGACATCCAAACCCATTGAAACCGCATCTCCGAACATTTGCGGAAGAACGGTTCCGCGCTTCACCTGAATCTCTTTTGTAGACTCAAAGATCGAAGGGTTGTCAGGGTCTGATGAAAGGAATTTATCCTCAGTTAGAAAAACAATTTGGTCAAAGCCAAGTAGCTTCATAGCGTTGTCGTTACCAACGGTCGCACCGATAAATTGAATATCTGCAGTAATGCGACCCTCGCTGTTTCTGGCGATTGTCCCGTCACCAACACGTAACTCGAAGTCATCACGCAGACTGGTCAACTGCTTGTCGACATCTCCAAGAAGCGGACGCGCTTGCTCAGTGATGTCGGCGTCGCCTAGCATAATGCGGTATGACCACTGCTGCTGACTGTACTTCCCGTCGCGTATCCTTATTTTTGATCCTCGGTTATTCGCAAGTTTAAGATCAAGGTCGTAAGTACGTCTACTAAGGCGTCCCAAATTAGAAGGAGAGAGTATGTTTTCAACTCTGTGAAACTCCTCGTTGATCTCATTGATATCTAACGATACTAGAGGGTCATTTTCAAACGCTGACAAAGTCTCATAAATCCGCAATTCTCTCCCGTTGCTGACCATGAAATACTGAGCGCGGACTTCTGCGTGAGCAGCGTACGAGTGAGCTTGCTCAAGTTCCTCTCTTGTAAGGTCAACGTTAGCGGCCTTAGCCTCGATAACGAATGAGCCGCCTCGGCCAAGCAGCCCGGCCCTGTAGTCGGGCTTGCCCAAAGGTACGTCTTTTTTCTTATTCTTCCGGCCTATGTAGTAATATGGATAGCTCAACTGTTCTTCTAGTCTCAGATAAGTGCCATCGGTGTCCATATAGCCGAGCTCGCGAAGAACAGGATCGATTATGTGCATCCGCACCTCTGCCTCATTGAACGTATTTACTTCCTTCTTCGCTCTATCGGAAATTGGTTTCATTTCTCACTTCTCGAATAACTTAACGTCCGCAACTAAAATACTAATTTACCAGATAAAGTTCAGCAAGATTAAATATAATTTTGCGTTGGCGACCTGCGCATTGCGCATCTGCCGGGCAGAGCTGTGCAGGTGTGAACGCCCAGCAAGTGCACAGATAATGCACGGATAAAATTTCCCTATACGGGCGGTATCAGGGGTTGTATTTGTAAGTGGCGTGGGTTGTACACAAGGTAACAATATTTCTAATTGGGCTTCGAACAACGACAGCTGTGTAAAACCGCACATGACTGGTTGGCAACCGATACCAAAAGTTTAATTATCTCGAACTAAAGCAATTCTAGGGAGAGATCCAATTAGTATCTCGGCTGATTTCGCAGACTTCTTTCAGAGTATCTCAATCAATAACGCTGACACAATTTCTATGCGGTATGGCGAAGTCACTCGAGCGCTGAATCTAGAGTTCAGGGGCACTGATAATCGCGTGGCGAACAACATGCAGGTTGGCTCTTATGGTAGACACACCGCCATCAGAGGCATATCGGACTTGGATATGCTATATGTCATGCCTGCCAGCGCATGGGATGATTACAAGGATGGCGGACAATATAAGTTACTTAAACGAGCCGCGGACGCAATCAGATCTCGTTATTCGCGAACGAAAGTTTATCCTGACATATTGGTAGTGGTTGTTGAGTACAGCAACTTCAAAATAGAGGTTCAGCCAGTCTTCGATGATGGTAATGGTCACTACCTATACCCTTACACACGAAATGGCGGAACTTGGCGTACAACCAAACCCCGTCCTGAGTTGCTGGCCACAGCCGACGTCGATAAAGATAAGAATGGTAATCTTAGACGCCTAGCAAAGCTCACCCGCGCATGGAAAAATAAACACGGTGTCGCGATGGGTGGCCTTCTAATCGATACGCTTGCGTACAACTACTTGCGAACCACCGACGAGTTTGATGAGACAAGTTTCGGCGGATGCGCAAATATGATCACGGGTTTTCTTGAGTATTTAAGCAATGAACAGGACCACGACAGATACCATGCCCTTGGCAGTGGACAACATGTGAAGGTTCACAAAAAATTTCAGAAAAAAGCTTCGAAGGGATTAAAGATTGCGCAAGACGCATTAGCTGCAGGCGAGACTGCAAGCGCAAATAACTATTGGCGCGCTCTGTTTGGACGGGCGTTCCCCGTTGCTCAAACAAATATTGCCGAAAGTGCTTTGGCTAAAAGCAGTTCATCAAACCCTATGCGTCATGAGGATTTTGTTGAGGATATTTTTCCAGTCGATGTCCGCTACGCCATGCGTATCGAGTGTGAGGTTTCTCAATCGGGTTTTCGAAGCTTCTTAATGAGAGCAAATAAAGCGACGCGACTAAGCCGGTTTATCGAAAAAGAGAAAAATCTTCGATTCTTCATAGGCACCCATACCATCAAAGGCGATTTTAAAGTCTACTGGAAGGTATTAAATCGAGGTTCGGAAGCTATTAGACGGGACATGGTGCGCGGTCAGATTGAACTCGGCACGCCCACGAAAATTGAGCACTCATCATTCCGTGGTGAGCATGTGGTTGACTGCTACGCTGTCCAGAACGGCGTAGTCATTGCGAAAGATCGCATACACGTTCCCATCACTGAAGGGTCTCAATAACATGGGTAAGGACGAGTTGCTCAAAACAATTGCTGAAACCGGTTACAATATCGGTTTCGGTGCTAGAAAAACGTTTGCCACTTTAGATATCGCAGAAAAAGGCCCTGGCTGGATCGGGCTGATTTCATTCGCAGTCGGAACATTTGCACTATTCGTCGACGAATTATCGGCGAAGATTCCCTCTGCGATCCTGTTAATCGCTGGTGTCGCATCGCTTTACATGGGTTTCTATAGAGCAAGCGACTACGAACCGACGGCTAAACACCTGCTAACACTGCAGAACAAACTGAGAGACCTTTATCGCTCCGTGAAAGATGGCGCAAATCTGACGCAATCGCAAGCCGAGCTACAGCTGATTGAGCAAGAGTTTCACTCAATCACAGTGAGCAAACAGATTTTCTTGAGCGACTGGTATGCTCATTACAAATTCTTTGCTCAGACGCAAATCGGCTGGATGGATGAGCAACTGAAGTTTAAGTTCTGGAGGGATATGATACCTCTATCAGCTAAGATGATTATCATATCCTTGACCGTTGGGTTACTTGCAGCCTTGGCGTATTATCTTATGAAAAATAACTTCAGTCTCATGTGTTAAACAAAAAAGGCCGGGGCGAAACCGCACCGACCTTCCTGTCGCTTGTCATCTTCTGCCAGTACATCCGTGGTCAGTGCGCAAGCTGCTTGAGTCAAATAACGCCATTCGGCAGGTTCGGTTCCGCAGTGAGCCCCTAATTAATACCTAGAGCCTCACTGCGTCTATTCTACTTACGATACGCTAGGCCTCCCCAAACGCGACCCTCGTCACGGTGACGACCGCCGTGTACAGCACCGATATAAGCTGCCGCTGCAGCTACGATTGTGGATGCTGCCAAGAGGAATGCTGTGAGAATACCAGTTATCCGGGCTTTCTCGGCCGCGTCTGCGGCTGCAGTCTTGGCGTCTTGGACTGTCTTTTCGGCTTGCGCTGTCAGCTCGGCAATCTTCTTTTGAGCTTCATCGACGCGCTGTTGCGCTGCCGCACGAACTGCCTGAACACGCTCCACTGCCTGGTTCACGCGATTCTGCGCATCTGCCTGAGGAATGCCTGTGCGGGCAGCGATTTGGTTTGCCATCCATGCCTTGTCCGCATCGGCAATCTCGCCTGTAGACAGCAGGTTGCTGAGTATGCTGCCAGCTTGGCGCTGAAAGTCACCATTGTTCGGATCGGCATTCGCTGCGAGCGTATCAGTCCGCAACAATGTGTCTGTGAAGTAGTCGATTGGGTTGGCTTTGAGACCCTGTGGCAACGATTGCTCAATGCTTGGGGATGCAGCCTGACCAGCGCCCTGTGCGATACCACCAACTGCATTACCCGCGCCCGACACGACGCCACCAGCCAGCTGCCCCGCTCCTTGCGCCGCGCCACCTACAGCAGAGCCCGTAGCCTCGACTGCTGTCTGAGCGACACTTCCGACTGCCTTCACGCCTCCCGAAACTACGCTGAGCGCCAGAAAGGCGGATACCACCGTGCCGATTCCCCACACGACCAAACCATTTATTCCGTCACGGGTTGTCCGTTCATCACGGGTTACGGAATCGCCGACTGGGCGTCGCATGCGGCCGGTGATGTAACCGCCAAGCATGTATGACGCCACCATGGACAGGACTACGAAAAGGCCAGTGATAATGAGCCATGTGATGCTAACTTCGCCGCCGTTGTCGGCAGATATTGCGTTTAGACCCAATCCGCCAGCGAAAGCAGTGAGTACGGCCACAGTGCCAGACGCGATAGCCGTACCTGCAAAAATTGCAGGCCAGTCGACATAGCTGCGGTTCGGATTGTCAAATGTTGAATCAACCATCAGCGTAGCCCCAGAAGCGAGAGAACGAAAAGAACGACTACGACTAGTCCCACCAGATAAATGATCGAGTTCATGAGGGCCTCCCTACAAGAACCGCCTACAACTTCGCAAGCGGCAGATTTATATCCTCCGAGCACAAGTGCGCTCGGAGCGATAACTATCGATTTGGCAAAAGGTTCATTCGAGAATGCGAATATACGCACCTTGCTGTCTTCTTTCAGAGTATACTAATCAAGCAGCTCTGCCGGAACCTTGCCACCGTTCTCAGACAACTTCTTGAGGAGCGCCTTGTGAAGCCACGTGTTCATTGCCGCGGATCCGTCGGCCTCGCCAGTGTAGCCCAGTTCGTGGGCTAGCTCCTTACGCTCAGCAAGGCTGGCGTCCATTCCAAGAGCTTTCATCAAGTCGGTGATGGAGTGTTTCCAATCCAGTTTCTGACCGCTGCGCTTTACAGCTGCATCGAGCTGCGATGCCACATCGACTGGCTGGCTCGGGCTTGCCGAATTTGGGGCAGATGGCACTGGTGCAGAGGCGCCGGACGTAGTTGGGACTGCTTGCCCAGCGCCACCCACTGGTGGTGCGGTCGTTGCTGCGGGCTCTGGTACGGACGACGGTGCAGGTGTTGGCTCTGCTGCTGATGGCGACGCCTGGTCAGCATGGGCTGATCCGCCGAAGATAGCGTCCCTGATCTTTCCGAAAATGCTCATGGTGTTCTCTCCCGTTTGATTGTTCGCAAAGGTGAACGGGTTGGACTCGGGAACGTTCCTAAGCAAAAACTAAAAAGCCGCCAGTCCCGCAATGCCGACGGCTTAATCAGTAACTAGGAAAGGGCGGCCACTCGACCGCCCGCCCCATCTTCTCAAATCCGCACAGCCCCCGTCGTGAAAGTCCCCAGTCCTGTCGCGAAGTAACCGCCAGGTACGTCCAGCCATTTGGCTGTCTTCTCACCTTTGGCAGCAGTTTTCACGATCTGCTTGCCATTAAGGGCGGCATCGACAAGATTGTGAAGGCGGGCCTTCGCGAGATTTCTAAGGTCGTCTGGGAGCCGTTCCCTCATTTCATAGACGCCGCTTGCGCCGCTCTTGGTGAACGGGGAACCAGCGTTGGCTGCAGCTTCAATGGTGACCACCAAAGCTCCAATGAGATCGCCCGTCGGCGGCGTCGACGAACCGAGCAGTGCCGTTTTGTCGACGAGAAGGCCGTGCTCGTTTCTAACGTAAGTCGATATGATCCGCCTCGCAGCACCGTTCGCTTTCACGACCCCACCCAAGACCACCTTGCCTGGCGCGAACTCAGTGCCTACCTCCTTGCAAACGCGCTTCGCGCGCGCGTCATCCGCTGGCCACATGGCGTATGCCAAACGAAGGCCGTCGACCAATGCCGTGCTGCCGCGAATGCTATCGCGCGCATCGCCGAGCGTCTCTATCGGTTTCTGGGTTTTGCGCATGTGGTGCGCAACAAGTACGGTCGCGCCAGTCTCAGTAGCTAGGCGCGACAAAGACGTGCAAACGAACTGTCCAGCTGCTGGATCTTCGTTGAGTGGAAGGTGCGCAAAGCTCGCCAGCGGGTCGAATGTCACCAATCGGAGATCATCGATCTTCGACAGCTGATCACAGATGCGGCGATAATGATCAGTCTCTAAGAGACCATGACGTCTGTCCTCTTTCCAGAACGCTTGTGCTCCGCCTACGGAAGGCAACGGAACGACGATCATCTTCGCACCCAATTCCGTGAACCGATCCTCTTTGCGATCGAGGGCGGCTATGCGTCGGTGAACTTCGCCGGCATCGTCCTCGCTAGTGATCATTACGGAAGTCCCGCGTGCCAGCACCTTCCCTCCGAAGAGCGGCGTGTCGTACATGCTGGAGCCGAAGGAAACGCGTCGGTGCAGTTCAAGCATCGCGTACGACTTCCCGGTGTCGCCCATGGCAGAGACCATTCCGGGAACGCCTGTAGGCATCACGCCATCGACGAGATATTCCACCTTCGGAGGCTCACCCTTGAAGCGATCGACTGTCCAATCGAAAATAGATAACGCGGGTTCGGTAGGAACGTTATCATTTGCTACCACCGGCCGAACTGGTGCTCTGCCGTCGAGCGTTGTTAACGCCTCCGTAAGAACGACCTTGGGATCGCCAGCGCCATCGAACTTCACGCGGCTCATGAAGTTGCCGCCATAGACGATAGATCCTTGCCCGTGGTCAGGGTGGATTACTTTATCTCCCACTTTCCAAGGGCCACCATATCTGGTCTGAATGGGCGCACTTGTCTCAGGCGGCGGCGATGTTATTGGCGGTAATTTGGCCACGGGCGACTTCCCTCACTGCAATCTCAGCAAGGCGATCAGCGATCGCCGGTTCCATTGTGACGGCAGAACCGCCCGCTGTAGAAGGGCCGAACACTCTCAGCCCCTTCTGTGATTGAACAAGCTTAAGGCCGTATGCTCTTATGCCAGGTGCGATCTCGGCATCGAACCGCGCAAGGGTGTTGCCGCCGTCACTAGGACGGCGGAGAGATAGAATTTTCATGCAGCTTCCTTCAGATCGGCGAGCGTTCGCGCTTCAAAGGCAACTTTCCACTCATCAAGCGTGAGGCCGGTATTGCCTTCATCGTCGCTCACGCCACCCAGTGGATCGATAAGCGCTTCATAATTGTCGAGAAGGTCGCCGTCAGTCGCGAAGAAAGGGAAGTTTCCGCTCGGGCACACACGCCATGCGATGATTGACCGGATGCGGTAGTAAAATTCGCCCTGATAGTAGTCGACGAACACCGCGGCATGGCCGGGGTTTGCTGGCACTATGGGATAGAAGTTATCCTCGATGTCGCCCACGACCTCGACGGTCTGATCTCCTCCCGTGGAAAGAAGGATCCTAGTCAATCCGTTACGAAGATGTTGATGCTGAACGACGTGCTCGGAATTGATGGTCAGGCCTTCAGTTGTGCAAATTGATGGCATGGTTGTCTCCTCTTGGTGGCGTGGTTGGTTGGTGTGTAGGGGTTAAGCCGCTGCGTATTCCTCTGGGAAAGTGCGCCTCTCCGCTGCTGCCACGATGTGATCCTCTACGCGAGAGACCGCGCCGGTAAGCCACAAACGTCCGGCTTCCGTCCTAGCTTCTTCATGTGTCTCCCAATAACTGACGTTCGCGTCACCGTAGTCGTGTTGGACCTCAAAAGGCCTTCCGCTTTCACCACCACAAACGATCGCAAGATTGTCGATCCCGCACTTTTCGGTCTCTGCAAAACGGATAATTTGCGTGATGGTCATTCCTTGTTCTTGAGTCATAGTCTCTCCTCCGCCGGACGCGCCGGACGTTACAGTTGTTGATTATGTTGGGTGTTGGGGTGCTTAGGCCGAAGCCCTCGCGTTAATTCTGGAATGTATCCAGTCCTTGACCTCGGCTCGAACGAACGCGACCCGCCGCTCCCCCAGTTCGACTGCGACTGGGAACCTGCCCTCAGCGCGGTAACGGTTGAGCATTGTCCTGCTCATGGACGTGATTTTGCATGCGTCATTCAGCGAAATGAGCGCAGGTATATTATCGTTTTCGTGTTGCAACGTGGCGTCTCCTCGATGCAGGACAGAATCCTGACGTTAAATGGAACGATGAATTTGTTTGAGAAGTTCGGTGTCGGCTAAAGCCGATAGGGTTTATTCCTGCGGGAAAGCCGCTGCTGCGTCGCTTCATGGTCTTCCGGCAAGGCCAGCCATGCAGCTCGGGCACCACCCCGAATTTGTTGCGACCACCACAATCACAACGATCAATCTGTATACCGCTTTTACAAATTAGTCAATATTGTCAATAGAGATACGAAGACCAGTCTTGCATGAGCGCCCTCCTCCGCTCTAGCGCATCTGATCGCGCATACGACCGTTCAACAGCGTCACCAACCGCGTGTGCAAGGCTGGCCTCGGCAATCTCGCGTGGCGCAAGCGCGACCTCTGTAGCCCAATCGCGGAACGTCGACCGGAAGCCGTGAACAGTGTACGCGCCACCACCCGCCGATTTTAGCGCCTTGGCCAGCGACATGTCTGAAAGAGGCTTCTTGTCTCGGATCCCAGGAAAAACAAGATCATTCACTGCGCGGGCTTTCATTGCCGTTAGAATGGCAATCGCTTGACTCGAGAGCGGCACTCGATGCGCCTTTCCACCCTTCATACGGCCGGCTGGAATGCTCCAGACCTTATCTTTTAGGCTCACCTCCGACCAGACAGCGCCTCGTGTCTCTCCGGAACGAGCGGCGGTTAGAATAGTGAATTCAAGCGCCTTCGCCCCGACGCCTATGACATTGCTCAATTTCTTCAAGAATTCTCGGGCGTCCAGATAAGGCATAGCGGCGTGATGACCCTCACCTGAGACTTTGTCAGGCTTGTGCAAGACGTGTTCTAGGTTGCCTTTCCACGCGGCCGGATTTTCACCGGAGCGATGACCTTCGACCTTGGCAGAGTCAAGCACGCGCTCAATGGTCTCGCGCAACTTTTCAGCCGTTTCTTGCTTCTCGCCCCATACCGGTCGCAGAGCAGCTAAAACGTCCGACACACCTATTTCAACGATCGGTTTGTTCCGGATAGTCGCGGCATGGTTGGTTAGCATGTTGCGCCATCTGGCCTCGGTCTTCGCACCGCGCCACCGACCGGCCTTCACCGCGGCGTCTACATAACTGTCAGCATACTTTCCGAAGGTCACGACGTCAGCGCGAGGAGATTGGTCCGTGCGTTTCTTTTCGATGGGATCGATACCCTTGCGAACGAGATCGCGAGCGCTTCGCGCTATGTCCCGAGCCTCTGCGAGCCCGACTTCGCGCAGTGGACCGATGCCCATCTCCCGACGTTTGCCGCCGAATGTGTAGTTCAGGATCCAATATCGATTGTCGCCTCTCTTGATGAGGTACAAGCCGCCGCCGTCGCGTAGCTTCACAGACTTGCTTGCCGCGATGCTCTTAACGGTCAGCATATTAATCGTATGGCTCCCCATCGATTTCTTCCCCGCAATCTTCCCCACTTTAGTGGTGTTGCAGTAATGGATGAAGCGTTCGTTATGGTCAAGTGGAGAGCTATAGAATCCAAATAGATATAGAATTCAGCTGGTTAAGTTTCCCTATGGTTTCCGCCATGGTCACCATCAAATCTCCGGCCCGGGGAGCCATTTCATCTTAAGTGAATGAAATGATTTAAGACACAGCGTCAAGCATGTGGGCTTTTGCTGCATATTATTCCAGAAAATGGCTTTAGCCTTCCGTGATTCTGGCCACCTCAGATTTCAAGCCTACCTCAGTCCAAATGGGCTTAAGCCTCACCGCTTGTGAGGCCTCCAAAGACACCGCGTCTTGATCCAGCTAAGCATGAGAAAAAAGCGCCGCCTTTTCTGACGACGCCCTTTTGAAATTTCTCGCGCTCAATGCTTCTTCTTGGCTACACCGCCGGACACGGTTGTCGATGTAGACGAAACCGGGTCACTTGCTGGAAAACTGTCTTCCAGTCCCTCTTCCAGATCTTTGTCTTCGCTGTCGTCGCCGTGGGCTTCACGCTCCTGTTGGAGCGACTCCGCTGCGGGTGACTGTCCCTGAGAATTGAGCTCTTGCTCGGCTTCGGCCCAGTGCCGCTCGTGCTCACCTTCGCGGTGGCCATCACGTTCCCAGTTCTCATATGCCTTTTTGCGGATTTCAGATTCACGATCAGTCGTCACGGCGTTTCTCCCTTACTATGATGAGGAGGAAACATTGCTGCGTGATATTTTGTTCCTGAAACGGCGGACAAACGTTAACGGAACCTCACGGGTCCGGGCGTCGTTAATACGGTAACCAAGGAGATCCATGATGGACGAGAAACGCTCAAAGCCCCTCGATATTAATGACGATGACGTCGCAGACTTCGAAACCGATCGCGAGCTTCACGGCAAGCCGGACGAAATCGGCGCAGACGAAACCACAAATTTGCGGGCGATGCGTCAGGCTGCGCGCCAGCACGAGGACGCCTTCATTGTGGCGACCGATCTGGAAGACGACGATCAGCGCGACGCTGCTCCCGGGACGCGAGAGCAGCCATAGGCGCCCAGCAATCTTTAGCGACGGACTGAAACAATAGACTTTCGGCTGAAGTTGGAGACTTGCACCCGGCCGGACTGGTTACCGCCCAAAATCTGGGCGGTGCCGCTTCCAAGGCTTTTCAAGATACCGGCATGGTAACGCTTTCCGGTTCTGACAACCACGACATCGCCGGGTTTTGCACTGCTGGTTGGCACGGCGTATCCGAACGACGTCCAGGACTTGGCAAAACCAGATGATTTGGGCGGCTGGCGGCCTGACTTGGTGGCGACAGCGCTCAAAAAATGCCCGCACCAAGGCGTTTTTCGGGGATTGACCCCCATCAGCGCCTTCAGTGCTTTTGTATTTTTGCCTTCATGAAGTCCGGAATATTGTTCGGCTTGATTGAGCATGCCAGCGGATGAAGGTGTGGTGAAAGCTGTGCAAAACGCAGCAGCCAGAATGAACGCAGTAAATTTCAAATTCTCGGCCCTTTAGAAATGCGCAAGGGATATCTCGCCCCTGGAATACCTATGCGCACATTCGCAGTCTCCTGCCGGTAGCCGCTGCAGTCAAATGCTGCGCGGTGCCAGCAATTGTCGATCTATGCCTGCAATTTAGCGAGAATTTGACGAGAAATTGGCGAAAATTAGAACAATTTTTCGGAAATTTGTTAATACTTTAGAATTTTTGATGTCACCTCAACTTAAAAGAGTACGTTTTACCAGAAACGAAACACCAACCCGGAGCCGTGCTTCGGGTGGGTGAAGATGTGCGCAATAAAAAGGATCAGGATGCAAGCCGATGGGCATCGACAAGGCAGTGCGCGTCGCGACTGGCCTCTACGAAAGCCGTGCGTGCAATTTCTCCCGCCACGCTGCCCAGCAAAGACGCGCGGCAAAGGCGAAGCGCCTGCTCGTATACTTTTCCGTGACGGCTCGGCCACTCATGTTGCAAAAAATCAAAGGCTTCATAAACGCCATTGAACGTTCTTGGGGCACCATTTTCCAGAGAGATAACCACCGGGGTCTCCCATTTCACGTCGTTGAGCATCATTGATTGGACTTCCATAAGCAATTAACCCGCCACTAACGTTGAGCCCGGGATATGGTTCCTCTGGAATCGGTTTCAAGAGACAAAACTTATGCTCTGAAAGCGATGTTATTTTAGGGCTTTACTATACGGCCTTTGACGGAACAATGCTCCTCAACAAACATTGAGTCACACGTGAACAGAGTGCCCCATGACCGACAAGAAAAAAGCTGTTATCCTTTGGTTTCGCAAGGACTTGCGCCTTTCGGACAATCGTGCCCTCAGCGCCGCAATCGACCATGGCGGGCCCATCATTCCCTTGTATATCCGTGAAAATGACGGTGATTCGTGTGGCGCTCTTGGAAACGCTCAGGCGTGGTGGCTTCACCATTCGCTGGACGCCCTTTCTGTAGCCCTCGATCAGCTGGGCAGCAAGCTTGTCCTGGCCTCTGGTAGCCCTGAAACTGTGCTTGAACGTATCGTCAAAGACACAGGCGCGGACGCGATTTTCTGGAACAGGCGATACGATCCGGACGGGATGAAAACCGATATCCATCTCAAGTCTGACCTGCGAGAGGGTGGTCTGACCGTCGAAAGCTTTGCGGGTCACCTGCTCCACGAACCCTCCAAACTCAAGACGAAGACCGGCGGTCCCTATCGGGTTTATACCCCCTTCTGGCGCGCCATCGAGGGCGGCGAGGAGCCAGCTGAGCCGCTTTCTGCACCTTCGAAATTACCCTCCCCAACCAGTTGGCCAAAATCCGACGCGCTTAAGAGTTGGGATTTGCTCCCCTCCAAACCGAATTGGGCAAAGGAGTTTTCCGATATCTGGACGCCCGGGGAAGCTGGTGCCTTGGAAAATTTGGAGCACTTTATCGAAGATTCGCTGAAGGGGTACGAGGAAGGCCGTGACATTCCGGCTAAGGACGCAACATCCCTGCTTTCGCCGCATTTGGCGATGGGGGAAATATCACCGGCGCAGGTTTGGGACGCGACACGTGGCCTTTCTTCGAACATCGCCTCGAATGATCTCAGTCGTTTTCGCAAGGAGATCGTCTGGCGCGAGTTCTGCTACCACCTGCTTTTTCATTTTCCACAGCTGGACGAGAAAAACTGGAACGCGAATTTCAACGCTTTCGAGTGGAAGAACGATGAGGTGAAATTTACAGCTTGGACCAAAGGCATGACCGGCTATCCGATCGTGGATGCCGGTATGCGCCAGCTGTGGCGACATGGCGTGATGCACAATCGTGTGCGGATGATCACGGCGTCCTTTCTCATCAAACACCTGTTGATCGACTGGCGGAAAGGCGAAAAGTGGTTTCGCGATACGCTTGTCGACGCCGACCCGGCGTCCAATCCCGCCAATTGGCAGTGGGTGGCAGGCTCTGGTGCTGACGCCTCGCCTTTCTTCCGGATTTTCAATCCGATTCTTCAGGGCGAGAAATTCGATCCGGACGGCGAATATGTCAAAACATTCGTGCCCGAGCTTTCTAAACTCGATAAAAAGTTCATTCACAAACCCTTCGATGCACCGAAGGAAGCCCTGCTGAGAGCGGGTATCGAGCTTGGCAAAACATACCCACTCCCTCTTGTGGATCATAGTGACGCGAGACAGCGCGCGCTTTCCGCTTACTCCGACCTGAAGAAACACGGATAAAATCGGGCATAGGCAAAATTTTGCGCATCGACCCCATTCACCGGAAGATATTTCCTTGTCACAACGCGAATAGACAAAGAGAAAACGGCATCTCATTCGCTGACCGTACGAAAAGGCCTGATCATGACCATTCATAGCTCTGTGCTGACCGCAATCGGCAATACGCCCCTCCTCCGCCTCAACGCGGTGTCGGAGGAGACAGGATGCGAAATTCTTGGCAAGGCCGAGTTCATGAACCCCGGTCAGTCGGTCAAGGATCGCGCAGCGCTTTACATTATTCGTGATGCGGAACGGCGTGGCCAGTTGCGTCCCGGTGGCACCATTGTCGAAGGCACCGCTGGCAATACAGGTATCGGTCTGGCCCTGGTTGCCAACGCCTTGGGTTACAAGACGGTCATCGTGATTCCCGAAACGCAAAGCCAGGAAAAGAAGGACGCGTTGAAGCTTCTAGGCGCGCAGCTCGTGGAAGTACCGGCCGCTCCCTACTCCAGCCCGAACAATTACGTGAAGGTTTCCGGCAGGCTGGCAAAACAACTGGCTGCAACGGATCCGAACGGCGCGATCTGGGCAAACCAGTTCGACAATATTGCCAACCGTCAGGCTCATATCGAAACGACGGCACCGGAAATCTGGGACCAGACGGACGGCAAGGTGGATGGCTTTATTTGTGCCGTCGGCTCTGGCGGCACACTGGCAGGCGTCGCCGACGGTCTCCGTGATTTCAACCCAGACATCAAGATAGGTCTGGCCGACCCCGAAGGTGCCGCACTGTATGAGTTCTACCACAACGGCACGCTAAAATCCGAGGGTTCGTCGATCACAGAAGGTATCGGCCAAGGCCGCATTACCGCCAATCTTGAAGGTTTCGAGCCGGATTATTCCTATAGGATCTCGGATGCCGAAGCGCTTCCAATCGTGTTCGATCTCGTGGCCAAGGAAGGGCTTTGCCTCGGTGGCTCCAGCGGAATCAACATCGCTGGCGCAATTCGGCTTGCCCGCGACCTCGGTCCGGGGCATACAATTGTCACCATTCTTTGCGACTACGGCAACCGCTACCAGTCGAAGCTTTTCAACCCGGATTTCCTGCGGTCCAAGGGTCTTCCCCTTCCCGCCTGGCTGACGGAGAAAACACAGATTTCGGTGCCGTACGAAACTGTTTGAGGTCAATGCCCATATGCCTGTGAATGCCCTGTTTCGTGACGACTTCTCTCTTTCCACGTGCGAGGCAGTGGTAACGGCGGTTCATGAAGATGGCGGCATAGAACTGGATCAAACCTGCTTCTATGCCACATCAGGCGGCCAGCCGGGCGACACGGGCTTATTGGAAAGGGCAGACGGTTCGAAGATCCAAATTGCCGTCGCCAAACATGGCACCGACAAAAGCATCATCATCCATGTCCCTACCGAGGGACAAGCTTCCCCCGCGGTCGGTGAAAAGCTGACGCTTCATATAGATTGGCCACGCCGCTACAAGCTCATGCGGATGCACACTGCCTGTCATCTTCTGTCAGTGGTTTGCCCCTGGCCGATTACAGGGGCTGCCGTCGGCGAAGACGAATCGCGCGTCGATTTCGATATGTCCGAAACCATCGACAAGGACGAGGTCACAGCCAAGCTGGTGGCGCTCGTTGACGAAAACCATCCGGTGTTCTTGAAATGGATCACCGACGAAGAGCTTGCCGCCAATCCTGATATTGTCAAATCCAAGAATGTCCGCCCGCCGCTGGGTCTCGGGCGCGTCAGTCTGGTCTGCATTGGCGAAAACTCTGCGGTTGACAGCCAGCCCTGCGGAGGCACTCATGTGGCAAGCACGCAGGAAGTCGGCGATATCCACATCGCCAAAATTGAAAAAAAGGGCAAGGAAAACCGTCGCTTCCGAATTCGTTTCGGCAAGCCCGGCGCATCCGCCTGATGTCTGGGAGAAATAGAGTGAGCACGGACAAAAGCCGTTTCGTCGTTTCGGCGGATTGGGTCGAGCAGCAGCTCGGAACCCCGCATTTTCGTCTAGTGGATGCCTCCTGGTATCTTCCTGCGCACAAGCGCAACGGCAGAGAAGACTATGTTGCCGGTCACATTCCCGGGGCGGTGTTTTTTGATCAGGACAAGATTGCCGATCACGACACGGGTCTGCCCCATTCTCTTCCCTCGCCCCAGTTCTTTGCTGAACAGGTCGGCGAGCTTGGTATCGGCGAAAGCGACACGATCGTCGTTTATGATGGTCCCGGTTTCTTCTCTGCACCGCGCGTTTGGTGGATGCTGCGGGTAATGGGTGCCGACAAGGTTTATGTCCTCGATGGTGGCCTGGATGGCTGGAAGGCGGCGGGCAAGTCTTTGGATACCGGCGTGACAGAGGTCGAGCCTGCAACGTTCGACGTGCACTTCAAGCCGAAACGCGTCACATCGTTTGCAGCGATGCGGTCCATCGTGAACAGCGGCAACGAGCAGATTGCCGATGCCCGCGGTGCAGGACGTTTCACCGGCGAAGAGGCTGAGCCGCGTGCGGGAATGCGTTCCGGCCATATGCCCGGCGCGCGCAACCTGCCCGCAACTGCTTTTTCCGAGAACGGCCACTTCAAGGATCTGCCGACTATCCGCAAGATGATCTCGGATGCGGGTATCGATCTGTCGCAACCCATCGTGACCAGCTGTGGTTCGGGGGTCACGGCGGCAGTCATCACGCTTGCGCTGGAATCGCTTGGGCATGCCGACAATTCGCTCTATGACGGTTCATGGGCCGAGTGGGGCAGCAAGGAAGATACCGCCATCGTCACCGGTCCTACAGAACCGACAGAGGAACAGCCGCAGGGACCCATCAAAGCACATGTCACTCAGCTGGAAATGACATCGGCCCCGAAGGTCAGCCTGCCTGTGCCGGTCAATATTCAGACCGCCATCATGCGCACCACGGATATTCCGCTGCATTTCTACCGCTATCTTTATTGGCGTGTGGGCAAACGCTGGCACTGGCATAAACGCATGCGCATGAGCGACGCTGAGCTTTCCGCCACCTTGCGCGACCCCGCCAATTCGGTGACTGTACTTTACATGAACGGTGCGCCTGCGGGTTTCTTCGAGCTGCACAAGCTGGATTCCGATGTGACCGAGCTTACCTATTTCGGCCTGATGGAAGAAGCGATCGGTGCCGGTGTCGGCAAATGGTTTTTGCTTCAGGCTCTTTATTCCGCCTGGCAGGACAACCCGAAAAAGATCACCGTGTCCACCAACACACTCGACCATCCCCGCGCACTTCAGCTTTACCAGATGATGGGTTTCTCGCCCGTCAGCACCTATGAGACATGGGTCGAACCGCTGACGGACACAGAATATCTGGAAATTTCCAGACGTGGGTAACCCGCTTGCCGTTATCCTCTGCCTTTCAGAGGATAACGGTTGAGAATAAACTCATAGCTCCTGCCCCAGGTTTACCGCTGTCGGAATTTCCTGGGCTGGGCCGCTTTCCTTTTCGCTGCCACCGGCGGAAAGATGTCCGGCGATCAGCTCGCCGTGAAACTTTGCGATCTCGTAGCAGTAGGTGATCTCGCGCTTTTCCTCTGACCAGTAGATATCGGGTCGTCCGCAACTGCGCGCCGTCAACTTGACGTCTCCCTTGAGGCGATAGCCGTCGAAGCTACGGGCGATCAGGTCGAGAACCTTGGATTCCTTGACGATGGTCGCGTAGATATCCAGGAACGGATCGCGCACCGGCTCGTAGTTTGCGACAAACTTCGTTGTTCCGGCCTTCGCTACATAAGGCTTCAGCGCCTCGTTCCAGCGAGAAACGGTTTGTGGATAGGCGGTTTCGCAAGCCTTCCAGTCATCCTTTGGAAGCCCCATCATGTCGGCCAGGTCACCATAGCCGCCAGCATCTTTGCCGACCATCAGGCAGGCCATCTGCCGGTCGCGTGTCGTGTTTGGCAACAATGACGAGTGCCGCGGAGTATCGTGCTCCGGCAGGGCTTGCGCCGAGCGGGCCAGATACCAGCTGTCGGTTGCGTTGACGATGGCAGTATCCAGCCACTCTTCGTTTGCTTCGAGCATCATGGTCGCCGCCAGTTGATCGGCGCCGTCTTTTCCGGCTTCCATCTGAGGGAGAGACAAGTCGGATATCAGCATGCGCGAAGCTTCATGGTAGAGGCCGAAAATGGCATTTCCGATCACGAAGTTGACTGTTTGCTGCAATTGCTCGTCGGAAAGATCGTCCAAGGCGGGCGCTGTTTGCGCGTGGGCTGCAGGTGAAATAAGCGAGAAAACGGTGACCAGAGATACGGTGATCAACCTGCGCAGCATGGGCATGAACTTTCCAGAAAGAGGATGTTCGATTGATTGCCACACTCAACGGCACAAGCAATGGGGTGGTTGCCTCCAGAGGCAAGAAACGGGTGGATACACGCATGTTTGAAGAGCATAGCGACAATCGAGCAACGCAAAGGAACCGCTATGACACAGATCGTTTTTACCGCCATGACTGCAGATGAGGCAGATGCCTTCCGCCTCGACAAACTGGATGCCTATGGCCAAAAACCGGAACGCTCGATCGTATCTGGGACCCTTCCCTGCCGGGCCTGCCTCGGGCAGATACGCGACGGCGAAGCCGCGCTTCTGCTGGCCTACCGCCCTTTTCCAAGCCCACAACCCTATGCGGAGACCGGCCCGATCTTCATTCATGCCGAATCATGCGGCGCTTACGCAGCGCGGGAGATATTGCCGCCCATGCTCGACAGCACCGATTATATCGTACGTGGCTACAGCTCCGACAATCGCATCGTCTATGGCACTGGTGCAGTGACCCTGACGAACAAAATTGCCGAGCGTGCCAGCGAGCTTCTGACGAGAGACGACATTGCCTACGTGCATGTTCGCTCGGCGCGCAACAATTGCTATCAATGCAGGATCGAGCGCGCTTAACGTCCCATTCCCGGTCATTTTAAGGAATATTCTAAACGGTCATCAAATCTTCCATGCGATTTTGGCAAGATTGGAACAGGAGGGGAACGATGACCGGCAATCTCAGCATGACAAATAGAGGCGCAAACCGCAGCAAGACCCGCATCTACGGGACGGTTCAATATTTCACTCAAACGGTAGAGGGCCGCGTGGTCGATCTTTCGGCCACCGGCATGGCGCTGGAGCTCGAAGGACCCTTTGCCGTTGCCAAGGGAAGCCGCGTGACCGTGCAAAGCGACGACCTGGGCTTTATCGAGGGAACGGTGCAATGGCAGCAAATGAACCGGCTTGGCCTGCAATTGCAGCTTTCCACCAATACGTTGGCACAGTTCTCCTCCTATTTCCGCTTTTTCCATGAAGAGGTGAAGCCGACCTTAGCAGGATAAAATAATTTACCGGACGGTTTAAAATCCGGGACAAGTCATATGCCCGTCATTTTGATGATGGACTCCTCTGGAATTCGTTTTACGCTGCCGTCATTTCGTACACTCAGAATTTCATCGAGGAGTTTCCATGTCTTCGCTTATCGGCCTTCATCCCATCACGCGACGTTCCCTGCTGGGCGGCATTGCGGCGTCTTCGGCGCTTGTCATGCTGCATCCGTTCGCAGCCCGCGCGCAAGGCAACCAGGCGCATCTGCGCATCATGGAAACGACCGACATTCACGTTCATGTCTTCCCGTATGATTATTATGCAGACAAGCCGAACGACACGCTGGGTCTGGCGCGCACTGCCTCCATCATCGACAGCATCCGCGCAGAAGCCGGAAACTCGATGCTGGTCGATAATGGCGACTTTCTTCAGGGTAACCCGCTGGGCGACTACATCGCCTATGAGCGCGGCATGAAGGCTGGGGACAAGCACCCTGTTATCAACGCCATGAACATACTGGGTTACGATTGCGGCACGTTGGGGAACCACGAGTTCAATTACGGTCTCGATTTCATGTTCAACACGCTGGGCGGGGCTGGTTTTCCTTATGTCTGCGCCAACCTGACGAAAGGCCAGCTCGCGTCAGATCCCAAGAAGGACGATCTCTTTTTCAAGCCCTACGTCATCCTCGACAAGCAGATCAAGGACGGCTCAGGCGCGACCAGCACCGTCAAGGTCGGCATCATTGGCTTCGTACCGCCGCAGATCATGATGTGGGACGCCAAGAACCTCGAGGGCAAGGCACAGACCCGCGACATCGTCGATGCTGCCAAGGCGTGGGTGCCGGTGATGAAGGAACAGGGCGCCGATATCGTCATCGCCCTCTCCCATTCCGGTATCGAAGGCAAGGGCCAGAGCGATCGCATGGAAAATGCCTCGCTCTATCTGGCTGGCGTCAAGGATATCGATGCGGTCTTCACAGGCCACCAGCATCTCGTCTTCCCCGGCCCCAAGACATGGGACGGCATTGAAGGTGCCGATCCGGTCAAGGGCACGCTGATGGGCAAACCCGCCGTCATGGCCGGGTTCTGGGGCTCGCATATGGGGCTCATCGACCTGTTGCTGGAAAAGGACGGCAAAAGCTGGAAGATCGTGGATTTCACTACTGAGGCGCGCCCGATTTCCCACCGCGATGAAAACCGCAAGATCGTCGCGGATGTGAAGGACAAGCCGGAGATCATCGCTGCCGTCAAGACGGATCATGAAGCGGCGCTGGCCTATGTCCGCCGTCCCGTTGGCAAGACATCCGCACCGCTCTACTCCTATTTTGCGCTGGTGGCGGATGATCCCTCCGTGCAGATCGTTTCCAACGCGCAAACCTGGTACATCAAGGATATGCTCAAGGAAGGCCAGTACAAGGATTTGCCGGTGCTTTCGGCGGCAGCTCCGTTCAAGGCAGGCGGTCGTGGCGGCTCGGATTACTACACCGATGTCCCCGCCGGTGACATCGCCATCAAAAACGTGGCCGATCTTTATCTCTACCCCAATACGGTCCAGGCCGTGCTGATCACCGGCGCGCAGGTGAAAGACTGGCTGGAAATGTCGGCCGGCATGTTCAAGACGGTGGAAGCCGGTTCCAAAGACGCACCATTGCTCAACACTGATTTCCCGTCCTACAATTACGATGTCATTGACGGTGTGACCTACCAGATCGATGTTTCCAAGCCGCCGAAATTCGATAAGGACGGCAAAGCGATCAACCCGGAAAGCAACCGTATCGTCAATCTCCAGTTCGGTGGCAAGCCGATCGACCCGGAGCAGAAATTCGTGGTGGCGACCAACAATTATCGCGCCAGCGGTGGCGGCAAGTTCCCCAATATCGGCTCCGACAAGATCATCTTCGTCGCGCCGGATACCAATCGCGATGTCATCGTGCGCTACATCATCGCGCAGGGCACCATCAACCCATCGGCAGACGATAACTGGTCCTTCGCGCCGGTTGCCAACACCACGGCGGTTTTCGAAACCGGACCGAAGGGGCGGCAATTCGCCAAGGATGTAAAGGGCGCAAAGATCGAGGAAGCGGGCGACGGGTCTGAAGGCTTTGCGAAGTTCCGCCTGATCCTCTGATGCCAAAGCAAGAGAGGCGTATTCTGCGTGATATGCCTCTCGCTCTCGCAGATTTTACCGTTCGGTTTGTATTATCTTAGAAGTCCTAGATCTTCGTCGCAAATCCGCCGCGGGACGAGCGCCAGATCATGGCAATATTTTTTCTCGTTACGGAAAACTTTTCTGCCACTCCGCACGTAATGGGTATTGAATAGCTGTTCTTCCGATCTGACTCCGCAGGAGGTTTTCATGCCCGCTTATCATCCGCCCCGCATTCCGTTTTCAGATGTCACGCCCCGCGACGTCTACCTGTCGCGCCGCCATTTCCTTGGCGCTGCTGCGGGTATGGCAGCCTTGGGTTTGACCGGACGCGATGCCATCGCATCGCCGCTGACGGCCAAGCCCGGCGCCTATAAGCTGGATGAAAAGCTGACGCCGCTGGACGCTGTCACGAGCTACAATAACTTCTACGAATTCGGGACGGGCAAATCCGACCCCAAGGAAAATGCCGGAAATTTCAAACCGACACCCTGGACGGTAAAAGTGGACGGGCTTGTCGGCAAACCACAGGAATTCGGCATCGAGGACCTGATGAAATATCCGCTGGAAGAGCGCACCTATCGCATGCGGTGCGTCGAAGGCTGGTCCATGGCCATTCCCTGGATCGGGTTTTCACTCTCGACCCTGCTGGACAAGGTTGAGCCGCTGGGCAGCGCCAAGTTCGTTTCGTTCGAGACGGTTGTCAGACCGGAAGAGATGCCCGGCCAGAGCGGCCTATTCCAGCCGCTGGAATGGCCCTATGTCGAGGGATTGCGCCTGGACGAAGCACGACACCCTCTGACCATCCTTGCCGTGGGCCTCTATGGTGAAACCCTGCCGAACCAGAACGGTGCCCCGATTCGGCTTGTCGTGCCATGGAAATATGGTTTCAAAGGCATCAAGTCGATTGTCCGCATCTCCCTGGTAGAGAAGCAGCCGGAAACGACGTGGAAGAACTCCAATGCCCGTGAGTACGGCTTCTATTCCAACGTCAACCCGAAGGTGGACCATCCGCGCTGGAGTCAGGCGACAGAACAACGCATTGGTGAAGGCGGCTTCTTCAGCACGCAGCGCCGGCCAACGCTGATGTATAATGGCTATGACGACGTTGCGAGCCTTTATACCGGACTGGACCTGAAGGCGAATTATTGACCATGGTGCTTGCCCTTTCGCTCCCGTCACTGCCCAAGCGTTATCAACCCGGAGCGATCTGGGCGCTTTATGCTGTCGGCCTGGCTCCCGGTGTCTGGTACTTTTATCTGGCATCCACCGGCGGGCTGGGCTTCAACCCGGTCAAGGAATTCGAACATCTGCTCGGCATATGGGCGTTGCGCTTCTTATGCCTCGGGCTGGTCGTCACGCCTCTGCGCGATCTGTTCAATATCAATCTCATCGCCTACCGACGGGCGCTGGGCCTGATCGCCTTCTATTACGTTCTGGCCCATTTCGCCGTCTACATCGTGCTCGATCGCGGACTGGTCTTCAGCTCCATTCTTTCGGATGTTCTCAAACGCCCCTACATCATGTTCGGCATGGCGGGGCTCGTGATGCTCATTCCGCTGGCGCTCACCTCCAACCGCTGGTCGATCCGCAGGCTTGGCTCCCGCTGGAACACGTTGCACAAACTCTCCTACTTCATCCTGATCGCTGGCATCCTTCACTTCGTGCTGGCGCGCAAGTCGCTGACATTGGAGCCGGTCTTCTATATATCCGTCATGCTCATCCTGCTCGGCTACCGCTCGATCCGGCCAATGATCATGGCGCGCAAGAGAGCCCGCAAAGCGGCTATGTCTTCCAGAGCCGCGCTTCGATAAGCGCGACCAACACGACGCCAGCGATGTAGCAGCCGATATTCCAAAGCGAGAACACGCGCCCCAGCAGCAGGGCTCCAACCGCTGTTTCCCGAAAGGCATCCAATGCCGGAAAATGAACCAGGCGTATCAGTTCCACAGTTATGGCTACGATGCAGGCCACGACGATCGCGCCAAGCCTGTGTTTGGCTTGAAAAAGGCTCGCGACGAGCAGGTAGATCATAGATCCCCACAAAACCGAGCCGCCATATTTTACAATGATGAATGGCAGGCCGACTTGGTAGCCATAGCGGCGTAACACCAGCCCGACCAAAATGATCCCGCAGGCGAATGCCAGAAGCGCAGGTGGACGGGAATAATAACGACTGTACCGGCTTGCCATCATGATGTTGCTTTATTTCCGATTGTTATAGACATGCAATCTCAACGAGCAGCAGGACGCCGGATGTGAGCACCGAAACCGCCTACCCCGCAAGCCGTCAGTCCTCGCTCGATGCTTTCTTATGCGATGTCCAGCCTTGGGGCGAGTTGAAAGGCGCGAGGCGCTTTATCTTCGAATTTCTCTATTTCGGCATCAAGGAAGCAAGGGCCTGCCTCTTTGCAGGCCTGTTTTTCATCTCGATCTTTCTGGTACCGCGCGAGGGCATTCTCGGCCTGCCCCGCTATGACGTGCTATTGGTGATCGCGCTGGCAATACAATTCTTCATGATCTGGAGCAAATTGGAGACGCTGGACGAAGCAAAGGCCATCTTGATGTTTCATCTCGTAGGTTTTGCGCTTGAGGTGTTCAAGACATCCGGCAGCATCCAGTCCTGGTCATACCCGGACTTCGCCTATACGAAGGTGCTGGGCGTGCCGCTGTTTTCCGGCTTCATGTATGCTGCGGTGGGAAGCTACGTTATCCAAGCGTGGCGGTTGCTGGACGTTCGGATCAAACACCATCCGACCTACTGGATGGCGACCCTGATGGGAATTGCCATCTATCTCAATTTTTTTACCCACCACTACATCGGTGACTATCGCTGGTATATCGCCGCCTGCGCCATAGGCCTCTATGCCCGGGCCACCGTCATCTACCGCCCCTACGATCGCGATCGGAAGATGCCGTTGCTGCTGTCCTTCATCCTGATCGGATTTTTCGTGTGGCTGGCTGAAAACATATCCACCTTCTTCGGTATCTGGAAATATCCCAACCAGTTGGGTGCCTGGTCGGTCGTTCACGTCGGCAAATGGAGCTCGTGGTCACTGCTCGTCATCATGACATTTTCCATCGTCTCGCATCTGAAGCACATCAAAAGCAGGATTTCCGTGCCAGAATGAGTTGATTGGCCGCCATGAGGGAGCCCCGACGCGTTGAACGAAAGCTCAACAGATGGAGCATCGCTCTTTCAGTTCTCGGCCATACTCTCCTCTGCATCGGATGGTACCTCATGCCCTCGCCCTCACCCATTTCCGTCGGTCAAGAAGACAGCATCAACGTGCAAATCGTCAGTTCGGGACCAATAGAAGCGCGGCAAAAGCCGGTTGCGCCAAGTTTAGCCATCGAAGAACGCCCTGACATACCAGATCGCAAAAGCGACCATCCGACAGATTCCGGAAAGATTATCGAGCCGGCCGAAGCAATCACCCCTGAGCCACCTGTCATTCACCATCGAAACGACGAAACGACATTCGTAAAACCTTCCAAGATGCTATCGGAATCCGTTCTTGCAGATCATCGCAGCAGCCAGGCCAGACAAGCGTTGAAACAGCTGGCGCCAGCGGAGCAGGTCGAACAGCTCTGCAATCTGGAGGCAATGGCGCAGGTTGGTGCTTGGAACAAAGAGCTCCGGCCTGACCGGATCGTGGCCTATGCCATGGCCGACACCAAGATATCAGGCAGCGATTTCATTGCTGCCGGAGCGGCGCTGCACAGCAAGCGCGATTGGTATCGACTTGTCTTCCGGTGTCATCTGACGCCAGACAAACAGCACGTTAACGCCTTTGAATTCCGCTTGGGGGATGAGATCCCAAAGGAAATCTGGGCAGAGCACAATATTCCGGATGAAGATGGCGCGTCGGATTGAGCGGCGGGCACAACTGTCGACAGGCCCTACTCTGTTAAAAGAATCTATCCAAAGACGCACTGAAACAATCAAACCCGTCTCGGAAAATTCATGGCAGAACTGAGTATGCCCGGCATCACCATCGAACCGTTAAGAAACCAGCACCGAGATTGTTCAAAATATGCGCAAGCCGTGCCTATGGAAGTGATAGACGAGTGGAAGCCTTTCCATTTCAATCAAGGGCGATACCGCACGAGACACCTGTAACTCGCTTCATTTTGTCGACAGCTCAGCCGCCAATCATAATGGTTTTGCTCGTTGGAACGAAGACAGGAACGATCCTTTCAACGGGTGGAAATATGAGCAAATACTCCCTTGCCGGATTATAGGTCGTCTGCCGCACTAAGCCCTCGTCTTTCCAATGGCCTATGGTTTCCGAACCCAATTTAATCTCCCCATTTTTTGGTATAACCACACCCGTACGGGCACCCATAGAAGATGCATCCATCGCGGCGGAACGGGTAAATGTATCGGTAGATGGCGCCTTGGCATTCTCGGATGCAATATGGAGGAGTTGCGTATCTCGCCGTTCTTGGGGATGCCATTTATAGCGCTTTAAGCAAAAGGCGGACACACGGTGCTGCTTGTAAACCCCGGTTCCACTTGAGCCGAGGTAAATCCACAAGAGAGAGAGGCCACCGGTTGTATTTTTCCAGTCGTTATTTGCGAACATCGTTTGTTTCACCTCAACATGTCCATCATATGGACCCGGTGATGGTCCGTAATCTTTCTTGAAATCAACAGGACTGTTCTGAGGGGGGTCGGCATATTGGCGTAAATTTGATTTTAAAAAGTCTTCAAGCGATATGTCATCCTTTCGCTTGAGCATTTTATATACGCTTTCCGCTCTGTAGATTTGCGCTCCTACCCTTGAGTTAAACTCTTTTGTAACGCCCCCATCTTGCTGAAAGAGTTGGTTCAACGGCAAATTTTTGCTGGTTCCGGTACCTGAGAGGAAATGGGCAAGGTTCTTGCTTGCCAGAGTGTCTTGTCCTCCCAATGTTTTTAGAGAGTACCACGCGAGGCGCAAAAACTCCTGATCCTGGTAGGTCTGGTTATGTATGGAAGCCGTGTGAGTCAAATTCCAAGAGGCCCAGACATCAAACCGCGATCGAAATCCCGAATTGGCCCCACTTATCTCCTCGTCGCTCACCGGACGTGCCATTGCTATCTTCCTCACCGTTGATGAATCTGGCGAAGACCGAGCGATGAAATGTGCGTGGCCCGGTCCGCCAACATGACCACAAACGAAGCATCGTGATAAAGTTCGCCTGATATCAGAAAAGCATTTCCCATATATTCTTCAACCAAAACGGGCGCAATTATGTCCGATGGTCAGAAATAAGCAACCGAGCCATGAAACGTCTCTGCAAAATCATCGTAGGCGGGCCTTAAAACGCAAAGAAGCCGGATGATCGCTCATCCGGCTTCTTTTAATGATGACCGACGCTTTTCAGCGTCCGTTTTATGCGGCTTCGGCTTCTGCAGCAACGCGAGCCTTGTCAGCCTTGCCCTTGGCGTCAACGTCGCGCTCAACGAATTCGATGACAGCCAGAGCCGCATTGTCGCCCTGACGATAGCCAGCCTTCATGATGCGAAGGTAGCCGCCGTTGCGGGTTGCGTAGCGTTCAGCGATCGCATCGAACAGCTTGCGAACGGCGTCCTGATCCTTGATCTGCGACAGCGCCTGACGACGAGCGTGCAGGTCGCCGCGCTTGCCGAGGGTTACGAGACGCTCGACGATCGGACGGATTTCCTTCGCCTTTGGCAAAGTCGTTACGATCTGCTCATGGGTGATGAGCGAAGCAGCCATGTTGGCAAACATTGCCTTACGGTGGCTGGCAGTTCTATTGAGCTTGCGGCCTGAATTTCCGTGGCGCATTGCTATTCTCCTTTATGCAGGTTCCTATCCGGACCTGCCGTTTCCTGGCACATGCAGGCAACCTGTCTCTTAAGACGGCGCCTGTTGTTTGACGGGGAAAGGCAGTCTTTAGAGGGCCTGCCTTCTTATTGGTTAATACTGGTCTTCGTAGCGCTTCGCGAGATCTTCGATGTTCTCCGGTGGCCATGCGGGCACTTCCATGCCGAGATGCAGACCCATGGAAGCGAGAACTTCCTTGATTTCGTTGAGCGACTTGCGACCAAAATTCGGCGTACGAAGCATTTCGGCTTCGGTCTTCTGAATGAGGTCGCCGATATAGACGATGTTGTCGTTCTTCAGGCAGTTGGCCGAACGAACGGACAGTTCCAACTCGTCGACCTTCTTGAGAAGCGCCGGGTTGAATGCCAGTTCGGTCACAGATTCTTCTTCTGCTTCCTTCTGCGGCTCGTCGAAGTTGACGAAGACGCCGAGCTGGTCTTGAAGAATGCGAGCGGCGAAGGCAACGGCATCTTCGCCGGAAACCGAACCGTTGGTCTCGATCGTCATGATCAACTTGTCGTAATCAAGAACCTGACCTTCACGGGTGTTTTCCACCTTGTAGGACACTTTTTTGACCGGAGAATAAAGGCTGTCCACCGGAATAAGACCGATAGGTGCATCTTCAGCGCGGTTACGATCTGCAGGCACATAGCCCTTGCCGTTGTTGACGGTGAATTCCATGCGGATTTCAGCGCCCTCGTCCAGCGTGCAGATAACGTGGTCGGGGTTGAGGATTTCGATGTCGCCAACCGTCTGGATATCACCAGCGGTTACCGAACCTGGACCCTGCTTGCGCACGACCATGCGCTTGGAATCGTCACCATCCATCTTGATGGCGATTTCCTTGATGTTCAGAACGATATCCGTCACATCTTCCCGAACGCCGGGAATGGAGGAGAACTCGTGCAGAACGCCATCGATCTGTACCGCAGTCACAGCGGCGCCACGCAGAGACGACAAGAGAACGCGGCGAAGCGCGTTACCGAGTGTCAGGCCGAAACCCCGTTCAAGCGGCTCGGCAACCAGAGTTGCCTTTGTGCGGCTGGAAGAGGTAAACTCGACCTTGTTCGGCTTGATCAGTTCCTGCCAATTCTTTTGAATCATCTTTAAACCTTCCGTTCGCCGCCACCATCCAATCGTGGCGGACCGAGCATGATCACCGAGAGGAACTTAACGTTCATCGGAGGGTTTTAAGCGTCGGAAGACCGGTCAAGCCGGCAACCCCCACGCCGATTACGCGAAAATTCCGCCAAACCGAAGGTAAGGCGGAACTCCCAAACAGAAACGCGTTAGACGCGACGCTTCTTGCGCGGGCGGCAACCGTTGTGCGGGATCGGCGTCACATCGCGGATGGACGTGATCATGAAACCGGCGGCCTGCAGAGCGCGAAGAGCAGATTCACGACCGGAGCCCGGACCGCAAACTTCAACTTCCAGCGTCTTCATGCCGTGTTCCTGAGCCTTCTTGGCAGCGTCTTCAGCAGCGATCTGGGCAGCAAACGGTGTCGACTTGCGCGAACCCTTGAAGCCCTTGGCACCAGCAGACGACCAGGCAATTGCGTTGCCCTGCGCGTCGGTGATGGTGATCATCGTGTTGTTGAAGGTCGAGTTGACGTGCGCAACGCCCGTCGTGATGTTTTTACGTTCGCGACGTTTAACGCGAGCGGCTTCCTTAGCCATGGTATACCTTTCCTTGATCTCTGCACCGCCGTAACACCAGCGGCTACACCAGCAATCAGCCTCCTAGAAGCCTTTCGCCAAACTCAGAAAGGCTGGTGCGGCTTGCACCAGCCCTCCCTCTCCGGAAAACCGGAAGATTACTTCTTCTTACCTGCAATCGCCTTCGCTGGACCCTTGCGAGTACGAGCGTTGGTGTGCGTGCGCTGACCGCGTACGGGCAAGCCGCGGCGGTGACGCAGACCACGGTAGCAACCGAGGTCCATAAGACGCTTGATGTTCATCGAAGTCTCACGACGAAGATCACCCTCGACGCGATAGTCGCGATCGATTGCTTCGCGGATCTGAAGGACTTCAGCGTCCGTCAGCTGATGAACGCGCTTCTCAGCCGGAATACCGACCTTTGCAACGATTTCCTGCGCGAATTTCGTGCCAATCCCGTGGATATAGGTCAAGGCGATAACAACGCGCTTAGCCGTTGGGATGTTGACGCCAGCGATACGTGCCACGTCTATTCTCCTTGCGTTCCAGTTGCCATCCGGCAAGTGGTGCTTTCATTTGAGCGGCACGACTGCCGCCAGTTCAAAATTCGTGTTCGTCACAAGTTAAAACGACCGAACTCGGACTTTCCTTCCCTAAAGGAAAATCCGCGCCAGTCGCTTGGGTTGTCGCGAGTTGGCGCGGTGTAACGGAATCGGTTCAAAAAAGCAACCGGGGCCGTTAAGATTCTTTAGTTATGCGCAACAGAGGCTGCGGAGGCGCGTTCTTTTTCAAGAACACCTTCGATCGCTGCGGTGACAACGTCCACATGGGCCATGCCATCGAGTACCACGAGATCGCCCTGGCCGTGATAGTATTCCGACAATGGAGCGGTCTTTTCGCGGTATTCCGATAGACGTTTGCGGAAAGATTCCGGATTGTCGTCCGAACGGACCGTACCACCAGCTGCAACCGTCTCTGCCACGCGGTTTTCGATTCGGCGCACCAGCGCCTCCTCGTCTACCTTGAGCTCGATGACAGCATCGAGATCGATACCCTTGTCACGCAGGTTTTCACCCAGCGCTTTCGCCTGCGGAACGGTCCTGGGGTATCCATCCAGGATAAACCCCTTGGCACAGTCCGCCTGCTCTATGCGTTCGGAAACGATCTGATTGACGATATCGTCAGATACGAGACCACCCGCGTCCATGACTTCCTTGGCGCGTTTGCCAATTTCAGATCCGTCGCTGACCGCAGCTCGAAGCATGTCGCCGGTCGACAGTTGTGGAATGCCATACTTATCCGTCAGGCGCTTTGCCTGGGTGCCCTTGCCTGCACCCGGTGGTCCCAAAAATATCAGTCTCATCGTCCCCTCTTTCCTCCACGCAGTTTCGATTTCTTGATCAGCCCCTCATACTGTTGGGCAATCAGGTGACCCTGAATCTGTGCAACAGTATCAAGAGTTACACTGACTACGATCAAAAGCGAAGTACCACCAAGGGCTAATGGTATACCCGTCCGCGCGATCAGCGTTTCGGGAAGAATACAGACGAACACGAGATAGATGGCACCGACGACGGTGATTCTCGTCAACACGTAGTCGATATATTCAGCCGTACGCTCACCTGGACGAATGCCGGGAATGAAGCCACCATGCTTCTTCAGATTGTCCGCCGTATCCTTCGGATTGAAAACGATCGCCGTATAGAAGAAGGCAAAGAACGCAATCAGGAGGCCGTAGAGCAACATGAACAGCGGCTGGCCGTGTTGAAGCGACGCAATGATGGTCGTCGCCCAAGGCGGCAGGTTCGTACTGTTCGTGAAGCCCGCTGCGGTCGCTGGCAGAAGCAGCAGCGACGATGCGAAGATTGCGGGAATGACGCCAGCCGTGTTCAGCTTCAACGGCAGGTGCGACGTATCGCCCTGGAACATCCGGTTGCCGACCTGTCGCTTTGGATACTGGATCAAAAGACGACGCTGCGCGCGCTCCACGAAGACGATCAGAGCGATGACGCCAATGGCAACCACGAGTACGGTCAGAATCACGGGTGTCGAGATGGCACCCTGACGACCAAGCTCGAGCGTACCGGCAAGTGCCTTGGGAAGACCCGCGGCGATACCTGCAAAGATGATCAGTGAAATACCGTTACCGATACCGCGCGATGTGATCTGCTCACCGAGCCACATCAGGAACATCGTGCCGCCGAGCAGCGTGATGACGGTGGAAACGCGGAAGAACCAGCCTGGATCGACGACGAGCCCTGCCCCGCTCTCAAGTCCGGCTGCAATGCCGTAGGCCTGCAACGTTCCGAGAAGCACGGTGCCGTAACGCGTGTACTGGTTGATGATCTTGCGGCCCGCTTCGCCTTCCTTTTTCAAGGCTTCGAGCGAGGGCACGACGGAGGTCATGAGCTGCACGATGATCGATGCGGAAATGTAGGGCATGATACCGAGCGCGAAAATCGCCATGCGCTCTACCGCGCCGCCCGCAAACATGTTGAAGAGACCGAGAATTCCGTTGGCCTGCCCCTGGAAGGCGCGTGCGAACGCTTCCGGGTTCAAACCTGGAAGCGGAATATGCGTGCCAAGGCGATAAACGAGAAGTGCGGCAAGGGTAAACCAAAGACGCCTTTTCAGATCTTCAGCTTTCGCGAAGGTCGAAAAATTCAGGTTTGAGGCCAGTTGTTCCGCTGCTGAAGCCATAAATTTCTCCGCATGACCCTTGTCCAGCGGCACGGAAACCGGCAATTCCGGAAAAGGTCTAAAAGATACTGGTTCAAAAACCGGGCTTCGGACGGATCACGGCTTTATCGCCGATCATCATGCCTCACCCTTGTTTTCGTTCGTCCGTTTCGCATTCCGCTGAACGCTTGCGAACTGTGAGGCTCTCCCCGCGAAACGAACGCATCGCTTGAGAGTATTCGCTTAATCCTCGTTTAATCGATTAGGATTCAAAGGCTTATGCGACTTCTAGAGCAAACGCCCGGAGTGAAACACACCGGGCGTTCATTGTCTTATATTACTCTGCGGCTTCGGCTGCAACAACCAGAAGCTTGATGGAACCACCAGACTTCTCGATTTTTTCAACAGCCGTCTTGGAAGCGCCGGCCACTTCGAAGGAAACCTTCGTCGTCAGCTCGCCATCAGCCAGGATGCGAACGCCGTCCTTGAGGCGACGGATGACACCGGCAGCCTTGAGAGCAGCAGCATCTACCGTCGACTTTGCGTCCAGCTTGCCTGCATCGATGGCGGCCTGAACGCGGCCGATCGAAACTTCTGCATACTCGGAAGCGAAGATGTTGGTGAAGCCACGCTTTGGCAGACGACGGTAGATTGGCATCTGGCCGCCTTCAAAGCCGTTGACGGCAACGCCTGAACGAGCCTTCTGGCCCTTGACGCCGCGACCACCGGTCTTGCCCTTACCGGAACCGATACCGCGACCTACGCGGATACGATCCTTGGTGGAGCCTTCGTTGTCTTTAATTTCATTGAGTTTCATGATGACTTCCTCCGTCTCACTTCTCGTCTACGACGCGAACGAGATGCTGGACAGCACGGATCATGCCGCGAACAGCTGGCGTATCTTCCAGAGTGCGCTGACGGTGCATCTTGTTGAGACCCAGGCCGATCAGCGTCTGGCGCTGAACCGCAGGGCGGCGAATGGGGCTGCCGATCTGTTCGACCGTAACAGTCGTCTTGGCTTCAGTAGTCTTCTTGGCCATGATACTGCTCCTTATTCTTCAGCAGCGTTGCCGGAAGCGGCGCGGCGTGACTGAAGGGTCGCATACTTCAGACCGCGCTGTGCAGCGACGTCCTTAGGATGAACCTGGTGCTTCAGAGCGTCGAACGTTGCGCGAACCATGTTATATGGGTTCGAGGAACCGGTCGACTTGGCGACGACGTCATGAACGCCGAGCGTTTCGAAAACAGCGCGCATCGGACCACCGGCGATGATACCGGTACCAGCCTTTGCAGAGCGCAGAAGAACCTTGCCAGCGCCGTGACGACCATTGACGTCATGGTGCAGTGTACGGCCATCGCGCAGCGGTACAAAGATCAGATCGCGCTTAGCGCTTTCCGTTGCCTTGCGGATCGCTTCAGGCACTTCACGAGCCTTGCCGTGACCAAAGCCAACGCGGCCCTTCTGGTCGCCGACAACGACGAGAGCAGCAAAACCGAAACGACGGCCGCCCTTCACAACTTTAGCAACGCGGTTGATAGCTACCAGCTTGTCAACGAATTCGCTATCGCGCTCTTCGCGGTTCTGGCGGTCGTCGCGAGAACCTCTTTTTTCCTGTGCCATTGTCCTTGTCCTTTTTCTTTTACGGGTGGAACGGCAAACGAAAAGACCATCGGCTTCATTGCTGAAACCCGCATGGTCCGGTGAAAACCTGCCCGGATATTACCCGGGCAGGTAAAAGATTAGAAGTTCAGACCGCCTTCGCGGGCAGCTTCAGCCAAAGCCTTGATACGGCCGTGGTAAATGAAGGCGCCGCGATCGAATACGACATCCTTAACGCCAGCCTTGCCGGCGCGTTCGGCAACGAGCTTGCCAACCGCGGCCGCTGCTGCAACGTCCGCACCCGTCTTCAAGGACGAGCGCAGACCTGTATCGAGTGTCGAGGCAGACGCGAGCGTCTTACCGGCGACATCATCGATGACCTGAACGTAGATGTTCTTCGACGAGCGATGAACCGACAGGCGCGGGCGACCGTTGGCAACCGCCTTAATCTGGCGGCGCACGCGGCTCGCGCGACGTGCAAGTGCTTCTTTCCTGCTAGCCATTTCGCGTGATCCTTACTTCTTCTTGCCTTCTTTGCGGATGATCCGTTCTTCAGCGTACTTGACGCCTTTGCCCTTGTAGGGCTCGGGACCACGGTATTCGCGGATTTCCGCGGCAACCTGACCGACCTGCTGCTTGTTGATACCCGAAACGATGATTTCCGTAGGCTTCGGAACGGCAATCGTGATGCCTTCCGGAGTCTGGTAAACCACGTCGTGGCTGAAACCGAGTGCCAGCTGCAGGTTCTTGCCCTGCATGGCCGCACGATAACCAACGCCGTTGATTTCGAGCTTGCGTTCGTAGCCGTCCTTGACACCCTTAAAGATGTTCTCGACCATCGTGCGGGACATGCCCCACTTGGAACGAGCTTCCTTGCTGTCGCTGGACGGTGTCACGGACACCGCGTTATCTTCCAGTTTAACCTGGACTTCGTCATTGGCGACGAAGAACAGTTCACCCTTAGGACCCTTGGCAGTAATCTTCTGGCCGTCGACAGTGGCCGTCACACCTGCAGGAACCTGAACGGGCTTTTTACCGATACGAGACATATTTCTATCCTGTCTGTCCGTTAAGGAGATCCTTGCTCAGTCTTAGAAGACGGAGCAAAGAACCTCGCCACCAACGTTCTGTTCGCGAGCCTGGTGATCGGCCATCACACCCTTCGGAGTCGAAAGGATAGTGATACCGAGGCCGTTCGCAACCTGCGGAATGGACTTGACCGAGACATAAACTCGGCGGCCCGGCTTGGAAACGCGGCCGATCTCACGGATCACGGACGCGCCTTCGTAGTACTTCAGTTCGATTGTGAGTTCGGACTTGCCGTTCTCAAAATCAACCTTCGAATAACCGCGAATGTAGCCTTCAGCCTGAAGCACGTCGAGAACGCGTGCGCGCAGGCTGGATGCCGGTGTGTTGACCGAAGACTTGCGACGGGCTGCACCATTGCGGATTCGGGTGAGCATATCACCCAACGGATCAGTCATTGTCATGTGCCCGTCTCCTTACCAGCTGGACTTGACAATACCCGGCACCTTGCCGGAATTGCCCAACTCGCGAAGCGCAATACGCGACATCCCAAGTTTGCGGTAGAACGCGCGCGGACGGCCCGTTACTTCGCAGCGGTTGCGGATACGCGTCTTCGAGCCGTCACGCGGCAGCGAAGCGAGCTTCAGGGTTGCCTGGAACCGCTCTTCAATCGGAAGGGACTGGTTCATGACAATTGCCTTGAGGGAGGCACGCTTGCCAGCCTGTGAGGCAACCGTCTTGCGGCGGCGCTTGTTCTTTTCAACTGCGCTTGTTTTCGCCATATCGGAGTTCCTTTTCTACGCTCGTCGTTACGGTTACTGACGGAAAGGGAAGTTGAACTCTGTCAAAAGAGCCCGTGCTTCGTCATCCGAGTTTGCCGTCGTGCAAACGATGATGTCCATGCCCCACATCTGATCAACCTTATCGTAGTTGATCTCTGGGAACACAATGTGCTCCTTGATGCCCATGGCGAAGTTGCCACGGCCGTCAAAGCTCTTGGGGTTCAGGCCCCGGAAGTCGCGAACGCGCGGAAGCGCGATGTTGACCAGACGATCAAGGAATTCGTACATGCGGACGCCACGAAGTGTAACCTTCGCACCGATCGGCATGTGCTCGCGAACCTTGAAGCCCGCGATGGAATTGCGAGCCTTGGTGATGACTGGCTTCTGACCGGCAATAGCTGCCAGATCGCCAGCAGCGACCGTCGGCTTCTTGGAGTCAGCGGTTGCTTCACCAACGCCCATGTTGATGACGATCTTGTCCAGCTTGGGGATCATCATCACGTTTGCGTAGGAGAACTTCTCCTGCATTGCGCCACGAATACGGGAAACGTATTCAGCCTTGAGACGCGGCTCGTACTTGGACTCAGCCATCGATCACTTCTCCCGAACGCTTGGCCACGCGGACCTTCTTCCCATCGACAACCGAGAAACCAACGCGAGTTGGCTTGCCATCCTTATCGGCGATGGCGAGGTTGGAAATGTGCAAGGAAGCTTCCTTGCTGATGATGCCGGCTTCCTGGCCCTGGGTCTGGCGCTGGTGACGTTTCACCATGTTGACGCCACTCACAAAAGCCCGGTCTTCTTTCGGCAAGACCTGTGTTACTTCGCCGGTACGGCCCTTGTCCTTACCGGTCAATACGACAACCTTGTCGCCTTTACGAATTTTCTGCATCGCTATCGCTCCTTACAGTACTTCTGGAGCCAGCGAGATGATCTTCATGTGGTTCTTTGCGCGAAGTTCGCGTGGAACCGGTCCGAAGATACGGGTGCCGATCGGCTCTTTCTTGTTATCGATAAGAACGGCTGCGTTGTTATCGAAACGGATGACGCTGCCATCAGCGCGGCGGATGTCTTTAGCGGTACGCACAACAACCGCCTTCATCACGTCGCCCTTTTTAACGCGGCCGCGCGGAATGGCTTCCTTGATCGAAACGACAATGATGTCGCCAACGGAAGCATACTTGCGCTTCGAGCCGCCCAGCACCTTGATGCACATGACACGACGTGCGCCGGAATTATCCGCCACGTCGAGGTTTGTTTGCATCTGAATCATGTCAGGTCGCCTTCTTGTTGTTACCGGACCGGTTGGGCACGTTTAGCAAACAGCCCCCTGTTCCAGCTTATGAATGTCTCTGTTTTCGCGCGGAATAATCGTGACAGGGTGGTTTCCTAACGGACCTTCCGTGCGCATCAAAGCAAAAGAACGCCCGTGAACGAGCGTCCTTGCGCTGCTTCATACAGACTTCCGCGCATATAGCAAGACCTGCGCGAAAATCAGTTGAAATTATGCCTGGGCGGAAACAACCGTCCAGCGCTTATCCTTGGAGATCGGTGCGCATTCCTCGATGGAAACGACATCGCCGATCTTGAATTGGTTGTTCTCGTCGTGCGCCTTGTATTTTTTCGAACGACGAACGGTCTTCTGAAGCAGCGGGTGAGCGAATCGACGCTCAACACGAACTACAACGGTCTTCTCGTTCTTGTCGGACACAACGACGCCCTGCAGAATGCGTTTAGGCATATTATTCTTCCTTTAGGCCTTGGCTTCTGCCGCCTTCTGGCGGGCAATGGTTTTCACGCGGGCGATGTCCTTGCGGACTTCGTCGATGCGCGAGGACTTTTCCAGCTGGCCGGTTGCCTTCTGAAAGCGCAGGTTGAACTGCTCTTTCTTCAGGTCGGCAAGCTTGTCCTTGAGCTGATCGGCGCTGAGGCCGCGAACGTTTTCGGCTTTCATGGTGCCTGCTCCTTACTCTGCGATGCGCTGAACGAAGCGCGTCTTAACCGAGAGCTTGGCAGCGCCGAGACGAAGCGCCTCGCGGGCGATCTCCTCGGAAACACCGTCGATCTCGAACATCATACGACCAGGCTTGACCTTGCATGCCCAGTATTCAACAGAACCCTTGCCCTTACCCATACGAACTTCGGTCGGCTTCGCCGTGACCGGAGTGTCTGGGAATACGCGGATCCACACACGACCAGCGCGCTTCATGTAACGTGTGATCGCGCGGCGGGCCGCTTCGATCTCGCGTGCGTTAACGCGGTTCGGTTCCTGCGACTTCAAGCCGAATTCACCGAATGCCAGGTCAAAGCCGCCCTTGGCCACACCTTTAATGCGACCCTTAAACTGCTTACGGTACTTAGTACGCTTTGGCTGCAACATTTTCTAACTTCTCCGAGCTTATCTTTCGCCAGCGTCAATCAAGCGTTCTCGCGGCGACGGTCGCCACGATCACCGCGCTGCTCACGGCTTGCCGGACCCTGTGCATCACCTTCGAGCCCACGACGCTCGGAAGCCATCGGATCGTGCTCAAGGATTTCGCCCTTGAAGATCCAGACCTTGATGCCGCAGATGCCGAATGCAGTCGTGGCTTCCGCCACACCGTAGTCGATGTCTGCACGCAGAGTGTGCAATGGAACGCGACCTTCGCGGTACCATTCGGTACGAGCGATTTCAGCGCCGCCAAGACGACCACCGCAAGTGATCTTGATGCCTTCGGCGCCAAGACGCAGTGCGGACTGAACAGCACGCTTCATGGCACGGCGGAAAGCCACACGACGTTCGAGCTGCTGAGCGATCGACTGTGCAACGAGTGTTGCGTCGATTTCCGGCTTGCGCACTTCAACAATGTTGAGGTGCGTTTCAGACGCAGTCATCTCGGAAATCTTCTTGCGAAGCTTTTCGATGTCTGCACCCTTCTTGCCGATGATCAGACCCGGACGAGCCGAGTGAATGGTCACGCGGCACTTCTTGTGCGGACGTTCGATGATGACCTTGGCGATGCCAGCCTGCTTCAATTCCTTGATCAGGTAAGCACGGATCTTCAGGTCTTCGTGCAGAAGCTTGCCGTATTCGGCTGTGTCTGCATACCAGCGGCTATCCCAAGTGCGGTTGATACCGAGGCGGAAACCGATTGGATTGATTTTCTGACCCATTATGCGGCCTCCCCTTTTTCTTCCACTTCACGAACGACGATCGTCAAGTGAGAGAACGGCTTTTCGATGCGCGATGCACGGCCACGGCCACGAGCGTGGAAACGCTTCATGGTGATGGACTTGCCAACATAGGCCTCGGCGACGACGAGAGCGTCGACGTCGAGGTCATGGTTGTTTTCCGCATTTGCGATGGCCGATTCCAGCGTCTTCTTGACGGTGGCGGCAATCCGCTTGCGAGAAAACTCGAGCTCAGCGAGAGCGCGATCGACCTTTTTACCACGGATAAGAGCGGCAACTAGGTTAAGTTTCTGGGGGCTGACGCGAAGCGTACGGGCAATGGCCTGAGCCTCATTGTCCTTCAGCCGGCGTTCGGTCTTAGCCTTCGCCATGATTACTTCCTCTTTGCCTTCTTGTCCGCACCATGACCGTAATAGGTCCGGGTCGGAGAGAATTCACCGAACTTGTGACCGACCATGTCTTCGTTGACAGAGACGGGTACATGCTTGCTGCCGTTGTAGACGCCGAATGTCAGACCAACGAACTGAGGCAGGATCGTGGAGCGACGGCTCCAGATCTTGATCACTTCACTGCGTCCGCCTTCGCGTACCTTCTCAGCCTTAGTGAGAAGATAACCGTCAACAAACGGACCTTTCCATACTGAACGAGCCATTTGAGAGTTCCTCTCTTACTTCTTGCGCTGATGGCGCGAACGCATGATGAACTTGTCGGTCGACTTGTTGGAGCGAGTCCGCTTGCCCTTTGTGGGTTTACCCCACGGAGTCACCGGATGGCGACCACCAGACGTACGACCTTCACCACCACCATGCGGGTGATCGACAGGGTTCATCACGACACCGCGAACGTGAGGCTTCTTGCCGCGCCAGCGTGAACGACCGGCTTTGCCGTCGTTGATGTTGCCATGATCGGCATTCGAGACAGCACCGATCGATGCAAGGCAGGAACCATGCACCAGACGCTGCTCACCGGAGTTCAAGCGAAGGATCGCCATCCCTGCATCGCGACCAACGAGCTGAACATACGTGCCGGCGGAGCGGGCAATCTGACCACCCTTGCCTGGCTTCATCTCGACGTTGTGGATGATCGAACCGACTGGAATGTACTGAAGAGGCATTGTGTTGCCTGGCTTCACGTCCACTGCCTTTTCGGAGGCGATCACCTTGTCACCGGCAGCAATACGCTGTGGCGCGAGAATGTAAGCCTGTTGGCCGTCCGTGTATGTCACGAGCGCGATGAATGCGGTGCGGTTAGGGTCATATTCCAGACGCTCGACCGTACCTTCAACGTCGAATTTACGACGCTTGAAGTCTACCAGACGGTAGGTCCGCTTGTGACCGCCGCCCTGAAAACGAACGGTGATCCGGCCCTGATTGTTACGGCCACCCTTCGAGCTGAGGCCCTCTGTAAGAGCCTTTACCGGCTTGCCCTTGTAGAGCGAAGACCGGTCCACGATAACCAGCTGACGCTGGCTTGGCGTGGTCGGATTGAAACTTTTCAATGCCATTGTATTTGTTCCCTTTTGGGTCTTTGCCCGCTTGGGCCTAACCTTTTAGAGTCCGGTGGACACGTCTATGGATTGACCTTCGGCCAGCGTAATGATGGCTTTTTTGACATCCTTACGCTTACCAGCGAATCCACGGAAACGACGAGTCTTACCCTTGCGGATAAGCGTGTTCACTGCCGTGACCTTGACGCCGAAGAGTGCTTCGACTGCAGCCTTGATTTCAGGCTTCGAAGCGTCCTTGGCGACGTTGAATACGACCTGGTTCTGTTCAGAGACCAGCGTCGACTTTTCCGTGATCGAAGGAGATACGATCACATCGTAGTGGCGAAGATCCGTCATTTGAACCGCTCCTCAAGGGCTTCAACCGCAGCCTTGGACAGCACGAGCTTGCCGCGGCGCAGGATGTCGTAAACATTGATGCCCTGGATCGGCAGAACGTCCACATTCGGGATGTTCTGGGCTGCGAGCTTGAAGTTTCCATCAAGTTCAGCGCCACCGATGACGAGAGCGTTGGTCAGGCCAAGCGTTGCGAAGTGGCCGAGCAGGCCCTTTGTCTTCGCATCGGTCGCAACGAGCTGATCGACGATGATCAGTTCTTCGGACTTCAGCTTTGCAGACAAAGCGTGACGCAGTGCAAGCGCACGAACCTTCTTCGGAAGATCATGTGCGTGGCTGCGAACGACTGGGCCGTGGGCCTTGCCGCCGCCGCGGAACTGCGGTGCGCGAGCCGAATGGTGACGAGCGCGGCCCGTACCCTTCTGCTTGTACATCTTTGCACCCGTACGGGAAACTTCCGAACGGTTCTTGGTCTTGTGCGTTCCCTGCTGCTTCTTGGCAAGCTGGTAACGAACCATGCGGGCCAAGATGTCCTGGCGTGGGTCGAGGCCGAAAATTTCGTCCGACAGGGATACCGTGCCGGCGTCTTTTCCCTCGAGGGTTTTGACGTTCAATTCCATGATGAGGCTCCCTTACTTCGCTGCCGACTTAACGGCGTCGCGGACGATGATCCAGGAACCCTTGGAACCGGGAACGGCGCCCTTCACGAGGATCAAACCGCGACCCTCATCAGTCGAAACCACTTCCAGATTCTGGGTGGTGACGCGTGTGCTGCCCATGTGACCAGCCATGCGCTTGCCCTTCCAGACCTTACCGGGATCCTGGTTAGAACCCGTCGAACCGTGAGCACGGTGCGATACGGAGTTACCGTGCGACGCGCGACCACCACCGAAGTTGTGACGCTTCATCGAACCGGCAAAACCCTTACCGATCGTCGTGCCGGTAACGTCTACCAGTTGGCCTGTCTGGAAATGATCTGCGGTCAGTGTTGCACCGACGTCGATGAGGTTTTCGGGGGAAACCCGGAACTCAACGAGCTTTGCTTTCGGCTCGACGCTGGCAGCGGCAAAATGACCGCGGAGTGCCTTTGTCGTATTCTTGACCTTGGACTGGCCTGCACCGAGCTGAACTGCGGTGTAGCCATTCTTGTCTTCTGTGCGCTGGGAAACAACTTGTACGTTGTCCAAACGCAGTACCGTTACTGGGATATGCTCACCGGCGTCATTATAGACCCGAGTCATACCCACTTTCTGTGCAATCACACCTGAACGCATTGGTTCAATCCTCTTGCGAGCCTTGAAGGGAGAACCCTCTGTGGCCTTTGTTAAGGAGTTCCCTTCGACATCTCACGACGTTTCCGGTCTCCGGATTGGAAGTCGTTGGATTGCTCCACGTACCTTCCTTGTTATATCGGCCCTTACTTTCGCAAGGTCGGGCCGAGGTCTTAGAGCTTGATTTCGACGTCAACACCAGCAGCGAGGTCGAGCTTCATCAAAGCGTCAACGGTCTGTGGCGTCGGGTCTACGATATCGAGAAGACGCTTGTGCGTCCGCATTTCGAACTGCTCACGGCTCTTCTTGTCAACGTGAGGAGAACGGTTGACGGTAAACTTTTCGATGCGGGTGGGCAGTGGAACCGGGCCGCGAACGCTGGCGCCGGTGCGCTTGGCGGTCGACACGATTTCACGGGTAGAGGCATCGAGGATCCGGTGATCAAACGCCTTGAGGCGGATACGGATATTCTGGCCGTTCATTCGTCTTGTCCTTGTTCTTTGTCTTTGCAATTCCGCACGCGGAAATACATGAACCTGTTGATCGTGTCGCCGCAGATTTTCAAAAATCAAGAGGAATGCAAACCGCATCCCAATCATTTCGGTAGTCTGTAAAGTTGAATCACCGGGTGTCGCGACGTACTGCGAATCCAACTGGTGAGTGTGAGTGCGCGTTTACGCGCTTTCACTGAATTTTTCAAGCCTTAAAAATGCAACGATACAACGCTTTTTATAAAACGTTCGATGGCGGTGTTTTTCACACCGCCATCGAACCCGATCACACAGCAGGGAACCCCCTGCTCTCTTCGCGGCGGTGCGAGAGCACCGCCTGCTTTTATTACTCGACGATCGAAGCGACGATGCCGGCGCCGTTCACGAAACCGCGCTTGCGCGCCGTTTCGTTACTTTGAGTGCCGTCGGCAGGCTTTCGCCATCGCTAACGATTGTTATTCAACAATCGAAGCGACGATGCCGGCGCCGACGGTACGGCCGCCTTCGCGGATCGCGAAGCGCAGCTTTTCTTCCATCGCGATCGGAACGATCAGTTCGACTTCAACAGTCACGTTGTCGCCTGGCATAACCATTTCCGTACCTTCTGGAAGCGAAACGATACCGGTCACATCCGTCGTACGGAAGTAGAACTGTGGACGGTAGTTCGTGAAGAATGGTGTATGACGACCGCCCTCTTCCTTCGTCAGAATGTAGGCTTCTGCGATGAACTTCTTGTGCGGCTTGACAGAACCTGGCTTGCACAGGATCTGGCCACGTTCAACGCCATCGCGCTGCACGCCACGGATCAGCGCGCCGACGTTGTCGCCAGCCTGGCCCTGATCGAGCAGCTTGCGGAACATTTCAACGCCGGTCACAGTCGTCTTGGTCGTGGCGCGAATGCCGACGATTTCAACTTCTTCACCAACCTTGACGATACCGCGCTCAACGCGACCCGTGACAACCGTACCACGGCCCGAGATCGAGAACACGTCTTCGATCGGCAGCAGGAATGGAAGGTTGATGGGACGCTCAGGTGTCGGGATGTAGGCATCAACAGCCGCCATCAGTTCACGGATCGCATCTTCGCCGATCTTCTTGTCCGAGTCTTCCAGAGCAGCAAGAGCAGAGCCCTTGACGATTGGAATGTCGTCGCCCGGGAAATCGTAGGACGACAGAAGTTCGCGAACTTCCAGTTCTACCAGTTCCAGAAGCTCTTCGTCGTCAACCTGGTCAACCTTGTTGAGGAACACAACGATCGCAGGAACGCCAACCTGACGGGCAAGCAGAATGTGCTCGCGGGTCTGTGGCATCGGGCCATCGGCGGCCGAGCAGACCAGGATCGCGCCGTCCATCTGGGCAGCGCCGGTGATCATGTTCTTCACATAGTCGGCGTGGCCGGGGCAATCGACGTGCGCGTAGTGACGAGCAGGTGTCTCGTATTCAACGTGTGCCGTCGAAATCGTGATACCGCGGGCCTTTTCTTCCGGTGCAGCGTCGATCTGGTCGTACGCCTTGAATTCGCCGAAATACTTCGTGATTGCAGCAGTCAACGACGTCTTGCCGTGGTCAACGTGACCGATCGTGCCAATGTTGACGTGCGGCTTGTTGCGCTCAAACTTGCTCTTTGCCATTCGTGGCTCTCCATTCCTGTCCCGTAAAGGGAATAAACTCTAAATTTCGTTTGGGGCGTACCCCGATCACTTCTGACCGGAGTACTTTGCCTGGATTTCCTGAGCAACGTTGCTTGGAACCGGCGAATAGTGATCGAAGGTCATCGAGTACTGTGCGCGACCCTGAGACATGGAGCGCAGGTTGTCGACGTACTTGAACATGTTGGCCAGTGGGACATGCGCGTTGATAACAACGGCAATGCCACGGCTTTCCTGACCCTGGATCTGACCGCGACGCGAGTTCAGATCGCCGATAACGTCACCGACGTAATCTTCAGGTGTCACGACCTCAACCTTCATCATCGGCTCGAGAAGCTGTGCACCAGCCTTCTTCGCTGCTTCACGGAAGCAGGCACGCGATGCGATTTCGAACGCCAGAACCGAGGAGTCGACATCGTGGTAAGCGCCGTCGATCAGTGTCGCCTTGACACCGAGCATCGGGAAGCCGGCGAGAGGACCGGACGACAGAACGCTTTCGATACCCTTCTGAACGCCTGGGATGTATTCCTTCGGAACAGCACCACCAACGACCTTGGATTCGAACTTGAACTCTTCGCCATCAGGATTTGGTTCGAAGATGATCTTAACACGAGCGAACTGACCGGTACCACCGGACTGCTTCTTGTGTGTGTAATCTTCTTCGTGCTGACGCGTAATCGTTTCACGGTAAGCAACCTGAGGAGCACCAACGGTAGCTTCAACCTTGAACTCGCGACGCATACGGTCAACGAGAATGTCGAGGTGAAGTTCGCCCATGCCAGCGATGATCGTCTGACCGGATTCTTCATCCGTCTTAACGCGGAACGAAGGATCTTCAGCAGCCAGACGGTTGAGCGCGAGGCCCATCTTTTCCTGGTCGCCCTTGGTCTTCGGTTCGATGGCGATCTGGATAACCGGCTCAGGGAATTCCATACGCTCGAGGATAACCGGCTTCAGAGGATCGCAAAGCGTATCGCCTGTAGTCGTTTCCTTGAGGCCAGCCAGCGCAACGATGTCGCCAGAGAAGGCTTCTTCGATGTCTTCGCGGGAGTTGGAATGCATCTGGAGCATACGGCCGACACGCTCGCGCTTGTCCTTGACCGTGTTCAGAACCGATGTGCCCTTTTCGAGCTTGCCGGAATAGATGCGTGCGAACGTGAGCGAACCAACGAATGGGTCGTTCATGATCTTGAACGCAAGCATGGAAAGCGGCTCGCTGTCGTCAGGATGACGCTCGATGTCGAGTTCGGTCTTGAAGTCGATGCCCTTGATCGCAGGAATGTCCAGCGGCGAAGGCAGGTAATCGCAAACGGCGTCGAGAAGTGGCTGAACGCCCTTGTTCTTGAATGCAGTACCGCAGAACATCGGGTGGAACTTCACGTCGATGGTACCGCGGCGAACGAGTTCGCGGATCTTGTCGTTATCCGGCATGTCGCCGTTCAGGTAGGCTTCCATTGCTTCTTCATCGATATCGACGACCTGTTCGATCATCTTCTCGCGATATTCAGCAGCCTTTTCCTTCATGTCGTCAGGAATCTCAACGACGTCCCACTGAGCGCCGAGCGATTCGTCGCGCCAGATCAGAGCGTTCATTTCGATCAGATCGATAACGCCCTTGAATTCGGTTTCTGCACCGATCGGGAGCTGCATGACGACAGCGATGGCGCCGAGACGGGTCTTGATCATTTCTACCGAGCGGTAGAAGTCAGCACCGGTCTTGTCCATCTTGTTGCAGAAGATCATACGCGGAACGTTGTACTTCTCAGCCTGACGCCAGACGGTTTCCGTCTGCGGCTCTACACCGGCGTTGGCGTCGAGAAGTGCAATCGCACCATCGAGAACGCGCAGCGAACGTTCAACTTCAATCGTGAAGTCAACGTGGCCGGGGGTGTCGATGATGTTGAAACGGCGCATCTTGCCATCGCGACCCTTCCAGAAGGTCGTGGTCGCAGCAGAAGTGATCGTGATGCCACGCTCCTGCTCCTGTTCCATCCAGTCCATCGTGGCTGCGCCATCATGAACTTCGCCGATCTTGTGCGACTTACCAGTGTAATAAAGAATACGCTCGGTCGTCGTCGTCTTGCCGGCGTCGATATGCGCCATGATACCGAAATTGCGGTAGTCTTCGATTTTATATTCGCGAGCCATAACGGACTGCCTCTCAGATCGGTTAGATTACCAGCGGTAATGCGAGAATGCACGGTTGGCGTCAGCCATCTTGTGCGTGTCTTCGCGCTTCTTGACTGCAGAACCACGGTTGTTCGCAGCGTCCATGAGTTCGCCAGACAGGCGATCAACCATGGTTGTTTCATTGCGCTTGCGCGCAGCAGCGATCAGCCAGCGGATCGCGAGAGCCTGACGGCGCTCTGGACGAACATCGACCGGAACCTGGTATGTTGCACCACCAACGCGGCGCGAACGCACTTCAACGTGCGGAGCAACGTTGTCGAGGGCCGAATGGAAAATGCCGAGTGGCTCTGCCTTGGACTTGCCCTGAACGACGTCGAACGCGCCGTAAACGATGCTTTCTGCGACCGACTTCTTGCCGTGAAGCATGATGGCGTTCATGAACTTGGTAACGATCAGATCGCCGAACTTCGGGTCCGGATTGATCTCACGCTTTTCTGCACTATGGCGACGGGACATATTCTTGTCTCTCAATTGTTAGGGACGCTTTACCACGCGGAGAACCTCGCGCAGCGCCTGAATTTGTTTGAACCCGAATTACTTCGGACGCTTCGCACCATACTTGGAGCGGCGCTGCTTGCGGTTCTTGACGCCCTGGGTATCGAGAACACCACGGATGACGTGGTAACGAACGCCCGGCAAGTCCTTTACGCGGCCGCCACGGATCATGACAACGGAGTGTTCCTGAAGGTTATGACCTTCACCTGGAATGTAACCGATGACTTCAAAGCCGTTGGTGAGGCGGATCTTGGCAACCTTACGAAGAGCCGAGTTAGGCTTCTTAGGGGTCGTTGTGTAAACGCGTGTGCAAACGCCGCGCTTCTGTGGGTTTTCCTGCAGAGCAGGAACCTTATTACGCTTTACCTGTGCCTGACGTGGCTTGCGGATCAGCTGGTTTACGGTAGGCATATAACCATCCCTTGCAAAAACTACTTTAGCCACCCTCACGGATGGCGGTTATACCGTTTCCGGCAACGACGCACGCATAGCTTCATGCATAAATCGTGGCCCTATCCGTTTTTCGACGGATGGACCACCAAGAGCAGAGGACGTACATCCTACGTCTTGCATGCAACAATCGTGTCTCGTACGTGTTTTTGGACCCTTGTTTGAGGCAATGTCTGGAACGAGTCGTTCCAGAAAGCCAAACCTCACATTGGTTCCGATGGCGGGCGTACTACTGTTTTACCCCGCTTTCGTCAAGGGCGATTCAACATTTAGTCCCCGCGCACGCGCCCTGAACGCCTTTGGCATACAGGATTTCGAATGGCTCTAACATAATGCTCCTCCCCGTGCACGCTTTTCCCAATCTGGCCTTTGGCTTTTGCAAAAAGCCGTCTATTGATTCCCTCAAGGCGAACGCTCGCGCCACCGCCAGGCAATTATAACCAGAAAAGGAATCGCGTCATGATTACAGAACCAGACAACGACAACGGACGCGACGATCCCATGGTCTTCATCGTCATCGGCAAGGCCTATGAGCGTGAAGGCGACGAAGGCATCGATATCCACGTCATCCTCAAGGCACCCGATGACGACAGCGCCGTGCGAGAAGCCCTGAACGCGCTCTCCGAAGAAGGCTTCCTCGAAGCCGACCTGGACCAGATCGGAATGCTGACCGACATTCCCGACGAGGAGCCCCATGCGTCGGCCTATCAAGGCGCGCTTGAAGGTGAAGTGGCGATTATCAGGTTTGCCTAAGAAAGAGCCTTTGTTTATCGAGCGGCAATAATAGCTTTTATGTACGGTGGAGTTCTGCATTGGAGGACCCCGAGAGCAAGAGCGGGCGTCGGATGATCCTGTCCTGTTTGGCGATCGGGTTCTTCCTGGCGTCGCCGGCTCTGTCTCCTGAAGGCGAACCGCACATTTTGCGTGTTCGCATAGGGCAAAGCGTCGGCGACTTCATGGCCGTCAATAATCTGAAGAAAGAAGACGCCGAGAATTTCGGTCCACTTACTATCCCAGTAGACCGCCTGGAAGACTGGATGTCGATTTCCTTCGATCGCGCTTCAGCAATCTTTCGTTATGAAGATGGCATATTCGGATTTGATTTGCCGCCGGGACAGAGCATGTCAATCGGTCAACATGGCGGCACAATCACCGACATTTTTGTTTCGGCAGACTCAAACGATCATCATTTCAAAAAGATTGATCCGACCGCCCGAAAGCTGTTGGACAACCTTATCCGTAATGGATGGAAACCTATAGATCTTCATTTTCCTAAGCACGAATTGGACACTAATTCTTCTGATGGTACCATTTACTACGGAACATTAGCTGCCTCTTCAGGTAACCAATTGTCTGTCCGTTTACGGACATATCTCGACCCGCCATTCTTTATAATGCACGTCGAAATCCGTGGGCCCGATGATTTGTTCGAAAGACGATCTGATGTGGTAGCAGCGCGGCGATTTGCGTTGAAAGACAATCCCGAGAAATCAACCTTGCGTCTTTGGCTACAAGATCAAGACTGGTCGCCAGAAGAGCTCGGCATGAAGCAGGTCGATGTTATCAACCCGAAATGGAGCCCTAATAGTCCGACATCAGGACGGCGGATCTTTAAACGGTGGCAAATGCCCGATGGCACAACTGAGCCTACATTCCGATGACACATTACAAATTTGAGGCTCCGGCTCAGCCAAGCGTCTGCAACGGACCAGACGGGTTTCTAGGCGAACTCTGCCTATCATCGCCAAGCAATTGTCGACTAATATTCAAAGCGAATACTCATGTGCATTGATAGACTGCGGTTACGGCTTCAAACCGGCGCGCAAGTAAATCCTCGCGACGCATCATAAGATATGTCGCTCCGTCGCCGCTAAGATCGTGGTGCATTAGCCCTGTTCCTGAAAAATACTCACCTGCCCATGAAAACAGGTGCCGTACCTCGTCGTCGCCAGGTTCAAAATAGCGCGAGCGGTCCCGCCTGAAGCCCACCTCCGGGTCTTGCTGGATAGGTTCCGGCCATCCCCCAAGACGATCACCAAACGGCGCGGTATTTTTATCCGTCACTTCATCGACAGAAGCGATGTCCGCGGTGTTCGAATGTTTAAGGACGGACCACATCGCCGAACGATTGACGACCGGACTGTTCAACCAATGATTAGGAATCGTCAGTAGGGAATAGGGCTCCAGGGCTTCACACATTTGCTGCTCGGCAAAAGGTAAGCTTGGATCTTTTGCATCCGAAAGAGTAATCAACTCCTCTGGCGGGTCATGACGCACCAGATCGATGGCATCGTTGATATACAGAATTTGGTATGCCTCGTCCGCTCCAGCCGCCGTAATGTCTTCGAAGACATAAAGCATGCCGCGGTCTGGCAGATCGATGTCAAACCCGGCTTGCAACGCCATGACATCCAGATCGAGTTGGGCAAAAAACGCTAGGGGGAACACCTTGCTAACTGCCCGCCGCCACAACGAACTGTAGAGTGAGCCGTTATATTTGACCGACTCTACAATGCCCGGTGATGGCGACCAGGATGGTCTTGTCGGCCAAGCCATTCTCTTGGGAATATCTGGACATCCCCCAATTTTACTCGCCCCTAGAGCTAAAGACTTATCCGGCTTCTGACGGCGTACGAACTCGATGGCCGGCTTGACCGTTGCCAGTATCTGCCGCTCGTATTGCGCCAGATTGGCATCGGCCAGTACCCGACAGATATCGTCCTCATGACGAAAACCTCGCATCGATTGCTCCTATTTCGACAACGCTCGGGTTGATCCGAGCGTCTTGCAAAGGCCACAAGCCAACGCCACTGCAGGAAAACGCATAGTTACGAAACGATCAACAAAAAAACGCCCGGATCACTCCGGGCGTTTTTCACTTAAACCAGACCGGGCCTCTCACGAGGCCCCTGCCCTAACAACCGTTACTCGGCCGCTGGAGCCTTGTCTGTCATGTCCTGCAACATCTGGTTTGCGGAAGACGAGCCCGTGCTCTTCTTGCGCTCTTCGATGATGAGTTCGTCGCGGCCCGTCGCGATGCGGCGGATCTGGGTCATGGTGCCGCCAGTACCGGCCGGGATGAGACGGCCGACGATGACGTTTTCTTTCAGACCCTGCAGCGTATCCGTCTTGCCGGCGATTGCAGCTTCCGTGAGAACCTTCGTGGTTTCCTGGAACGAAGCAGCCGAGATGAACGATGGCGTCTGCAGCGATGCCTTGGTGATACCCAGAAGAACCGGGTCGCCGTAGGATGGCTTCTTGCCTTCGTCGATCAGGCGGTCGTTGTTGTCTTCCATCTCGATGCGATCAACGCTATCACCCACGATGTAATGCGAGTCACCTGCATCGGTGATTTCCACCTTCTGCAGCATCTGACGCACGATCACTTCGATGTGCTTGTCGTTGATGACAACACCCTGCAGGCGGTAGACTTCTTGGATTTCGTTCACGAGATAGGAAGCCAAAGCTTCCACGCCCTTGATCGCCAGGATGTCGTGCGGTGCCGGGTTACCATCGAGAATGTACTCGCCCTTCTCGATGTAGTCGCCTTCCTGAAGGTGGAACGGCTTGCTCTTCGGGATCAGGTATTCGACTGGTTCGACTCCATCTTCCGCAGGCTCGATCTGAACGCGACGCTTGTTCTTGTAGTCGCGGCCCAGACGGATCGTACCATCGATTTCGGCGATGATAGCGTGATCCTTTGGACGACGCGCTTCGAAGAGTTCGGCAACACGCGGCAGACCACCGGTGATGTCCTTGGTCTTGGCGCTTTCCAGCGGAGAACGCGCAAGCACGTCACCCTGGAAGACCTTCAAGCCGGGCTCTACCGACAGGATGGCATCAACCGACAGGTGGAAGCGGGCTTCGCTACCACGAGCAAGCTTTGCCACATTGCCGGATGCATCCTTGATGACGATCGCAGGCTTGAGATCAGAACCGCGTGGCGTGGAACGCCAATCGATAACCTGACGCTTGGTGATACCGGTGGATTCGTCGGTTGCTTCCAGAACGGAAAGACCGTCGACCAGATCTTCGAAGTGAACAGTCCCTTCCACTTCCGTCATCATTGGACGTGTGTAAGGGTCCCACTCAGCAAGACGCTGACCGCGCTTCACCTTGTCGCCATCATCCACGAACAGCTTGGAGCCATAGGCTACACGCTGCGAGGAACGCTCGACGCCACGCTCATCAAGAATGGTGACGGACATGTTACGGCCCATCGCGATGAGAATGTTGTCTGAGTTGCGCAGGCTGTTGCGGTTCTTGATCTGGATCGTACCTTCATACGACGCTTCCAGGAACGACTGGTCGACCACGTTGGCCGTGCCACCAAGGTGGAACGTACGCATGGTCAGCTGTGTGCCCGGTTCACCGATGGACTGCGCGGCGATAACGCCCACCGCTTCGCCCATGTTGACCGGCGTACCGCGTGCAAGGTCACGACCGTAGCAGACGCCGCAAACACCGACCTGAATTTCGCAGGTCAGAGCAGAGCGGATGCGAACGGACTGGATACCGGACTTTTCAATGATCGCAATATCGGCTTCGTCCATCAGCTTGCCAGCCTTGACGATGTTCTCGCCAGTCACCGGGTTGTCGATGTCATCAAGTGCGGTACGACCAAGAATACGTGCGCCAATCGAAGCAACGACCTGACCGGCATCGACGATGGCAGTCATGGTGAGGCCCTTATCGGTGCCGCAATCCACAGAGTTGACAATGCAATCCTGCGCCACGTCAACGAGACGACGTGTCAGGTAACCCGAGTTCGCCGTCTTCAAGGCCGTGTCTGCGAGACCCTTACGGGCACCGTGGGTCGAGTTGAAGTACTCGTTAACGGTCAGACCTTCCTTAAAGTTGGAGATGATCGGTGTTTCGATGATCTCACCCGATGGCTTGGCCATGAGGCCGCGCATACCACCCAGCTGACGCATCTGGTTCGGCGAACCACGCGCACCGGAGTGGGACATCATGTAGATGGCGTTCATCGGCTTCTGACGACCTGTCTCCGGATCGAACTCGACAGCCTTAATGCGGGCCATCATGTCTTCAGCAACCTTCTCGGTCGCCTTGCCCCAGGCATCAACGACCTTGTTGTACTTTTCGCCCTGAGTGATCAGGCCGTCATTGTACTGCTGTTCGTATTCCTTCACCAGGGTTTCGGTATCGCCGACGATCTTCACCTTGGTTTCAGGAATGATCATGTCGTCCTTGCCGAACGAAATACCGGCGCGGCAGGCATGGGTGAAGCCGAGCTGCATGATACGGTCGCAGAAGATGACCGTGTCTTTCTGGCCGCAATGACGGTAGACCGTGTCGATCATCTTGGAGATGTTCTTCTTGGTCATTTCCTGGTTGCAGGTCTCGAACGGCACGTTGACGTTCTTCGGCAGAAGTTCGCCGATGAGCATGCGGCCAGGCGTCGTTTCATGGATCTTCGAGACCGGCTTGCCATCGGCATCCACAGTCTTGAAGCGGCCACGGATCTTGGCATGCAGCGTCACGACCTTGTTTTCCAAAGCGTGGTGCAACTCGCCGAGATCGGAGAACGCCATGCCTTCGCCCGGCTCGTTCTGGTTCATGATCGACAGGTAGTAGAGACCGAGAACCATGTCCTGCGACGGAACGATGATCGGCTGACCGTTGGCAGGGTGCAGGATGTTGTTGGTGGACATCATCAGCACGCGTGCTTCCAGCTGCGCTTCGAGCGACAGTGGAACGTGAACAGCCATCTGGTCACCGTCGAAGTCGGCGTTGAAGGCCGTGCAGACGAGCGGATGCAGCTGGATGGCCTTACCTTCGACCAGCATGGGTTCGAAAGCCTGGATGCCCAAACGGTGCAGCGTCGGTGCGCGGTTCAACAGAACGGGATGCTCGCGGATAACCTCGTCGAGGATATCCCAGACTTCAGGCTTTTCTTTTTCGACAAGCTTCTTGGCCTGCTTGACGGTGGAGGAGTAACCCTTCGCATCAAGGCGGGCATAGATGAACGGCTTGAACAGCTCAAGCGCCATCTTCTTGGGAAGACCGCACTGGTGCAGTTTCAGTTCAGGACCGGTCACGATAACAGAGCGGCCGGAATAGTCGACGCGCTTGCCGAGAAGGTTCTGACGGAAGCGGCCCTGCTTGCCCTTGAGCATGTCGGAGAGCGACTTCAGCGGACGCTTGTTGGCACCCGTGATGACGCGACCGCGACGACCGTTATCGAACAGCGCATCGACGGATTCCTGCAACATGCGCTTTTCATTGCGGATAATGATGCCAGGCGCACGAAGCTCGATCAGGCGCTTCAAACGGTTGTTACGGTTGATGACGCGGCGATAGAGATCGTTCAGGTCGGACGTCGCGAAACGGCCACCATCCAGCGGAACCAGCGGACGCAAATCCGGTGGAATGACAGGAACGACCTTCATGATCATCCACTCGGGACGATTGCCTGATTCCATGAAGTTCTCAACGATCTTGAGACGCTTCATGAACTTCTTCTGCTTGAGATCAGACGTGGTCTCGGCAAGATCCGTGCGAAGGTCGCCCGCGATCTTTTCGAGGTTCATCGAAGCCAGCATTTCGTAGATGGCTTCAGCGCCGATCATGGCCGTGAACTGATCTTCGCCGAACTCGTCGACGGCAATCATGTACTCTTCTTCGTTCAGAAGCTGGTTCTGCTTCATCGAAGTCAGGCCAGGCTCGGTCACGATGTAGTTTTCGAAGTAGAGAACGCGCTCTACATCTTTCAGCGTCATGTCGAGCAGTGTCGAGATACGCGAAGGCAGCGACTTCAGGAACCAGATGTGGGCAACGGGTGCAGCGAGCTCGATATGGCCCATGCGCTCACGACGAACGCGCGACAGCGTGACTTCAACGCCGCACTTTTCGCAGATGATGCCCTTGTACTTCATGCGCTTGTACTTGCCGCACAAGCACTCATAATCCTTGATCGGTCCAAAAATACGCGCGCAGAACAGACCATCGCGTTCAGGCTTGAACGTGCGATAGTTGATTGTTTCTGGCTTCTTGATCTCACCGTAAGACCACGAGAGGATCTTTTCCGGGCTCGCAATCGAAATCCGGATGGAATCGAAGTGCTGCGCCGGTACCGACGGGTTGAAAAGGTTCATGACCTCTTGGTTCATGCCTGTCTCCTTAGGGGTTTGGCCCCTTGCTTGCATCTGGCGCGGTGCTGTGCCGGTCACCGACCAATGCCTAAAACATGATTAACCGCAAAATGCGGCGGAAGTTTCTACCCTCAAAGCCAAGCTTTTCGGGCGAAACAAGCAGGCACCTTTTAAAGTGCCTGCCCTTCGTGTTTCTTATTCCGCCGCGTCAGGAAGTTGATCCGCCACGTTGGCTTCGTCGAGCTTGGAGTTTTCCAATTCGACGCTGAGACCCAGCGAGCGCATTTCCTTGACGAGAACGTTGAAGCTTTCAGGAATACCGGCTTCGAACGTATCGTCACCACGGACGATTGCTTCGTAAACCTTGGTGCGGCCCGCCACGTCATCAGACTTGACGGTGAGCATTTCCTGCAGCGTGTAAGCGGCGCCGTACGCTTCCAGAGCCCAGACTTCCATTTCCCCGAAGCGCTGACCACCGAACTGCGCCTTACCACCCAGCGGCTGCTGGGTCACGAGCGAGTAAGGACCGATCGAGCGAGCGTGGATCTTGTCATCGACAAGGTGGTTCAGCTTGATCATGTACATGTAGCCGACGGTAACCTTACGGTCGAAGGTTTCACCGGTACGACCATCGTAGAGAACAGACTGACCGGAGTCATGGAGACCGGCTCTCGTCAGCATTTCAGCAACGTCGGGCTCATGCGCGCCGTCGAAGACCGGCGTTGCAATCGAAACGCCCTTCCTGGACTGCTCGGCCAGACGGATCAGGGATTCGTCGTCGAAGTGGGCGACTTCATCCTTCGCCTCGGAGGCATACACTTCCGTCAGCTCGCGCTTCAGGTCCGTGATATCCAGCGACTTGTGATACTCGTCGAGCATATCGCCGATTTTCTTGCCCATACCGGCGCAAGCCCATGCGAGATGCGTTTCGAGAATCTGACCGACGTTCATGCGCGAAGGCACGCCCAGCGGGTTCAAGCAGATGTCGACATGCGTACCATCTTCCAGGAACGGCATATCTTCGACGGGCACGATACGCGAGACAACGCCCTTGTTACCGTGACGGCCAGCCATCTTGTCGCCTGGCTGGATCTTGCGCTTCACAGCAACAAAGACCTTGACCATCTTCATGACGCCAGGAGGCATTTCGTCGCCGCGCTGAACCTTCTCGACCTTATCCATGAAGCGCTGTTCAAGGCGCGACTTGGACTCGTCGTACTGACCGCGAAGCGCTTCAAGCTCGGACTGAGCCTTCTCGTCTTCCACGGCAAACATCCACCACTGCGAGCGGGGATATTCGGAAACGACAGCGTTTGAAAGTTCAACGCCCTTCTTGAAGCCCTTTGGACCGGCAATGGAAACCTGTCCGCGCAGCATCTCGATCAGACGACCGTAGACGTTGCGGTCCAGAATGGCCTGCTCGTCATCACGGTCCTTGGCAAGACGCTCGATTTCTTCACGCTCGATGGCCATCGCACGTTCGTCTTTTTCGACGCCGTGACGATTGAACACGCGAACTTCAACGACCGTACCAAACGTGCCCGGAGGCATGCGCATGGAGGTGTCGCGAACGTCGGACGCCTTCTCACCGAAGATGGCACGCAGAAGCTTTTCTTCCGGCGTCATCGGGCTTTCGCCCTTCGGTGTGATCTTGCCGACGAGAATATCGCCTGGCTGAACTTCCGCACCGATGTAGACGATACCGGCTTCGTCGAGGTTCTTCAGCGCTTCTTCCGAAACGTTTGGAATATCGCGCGTGATTTCTTCAGGACCAAGCTTGGTGTCGCGGGCCATCACTTCGAATTCTTCGATGTGGATGGACGTGAACACGTCGTCTGAGACGATGCGCTCGGACATCAGGATCGAGTCTTCGTAGTTGTAGCCGTTCCATGGCATGAACGCGACAAGTGCGTTGCGGCCAAGTGCCAAGTCACCGAGGTCGGTCGAAGGACCGTCAGCGATGATGTCACCCTTGTTCAGAATGTCACCGACTGAAACCAGCGGACGCTGATTGATGCAGGTGTTCTGGTTGGAGCGCTGGAACTTCTGTAGGCGATAGATATCCACACCGGACTTGCCAGCATCGAGATCTTCCGTCGCACGAATAACGATACGGGTCGCATCCACCTGGTCGACCACGCCACCGCGACGCGCCGCAATGGCAGCACCGGAGTCGCGTGCAACGATCGGCTCCATGCCGGTTCCGACGAACGGAGCCTCGGCACGAAGAAGCGGAACGGCCTGACGCTGCATGTTCGAGCCCATGAGAGCGCGGTTGGCGTCATCGTTTTCGAGGAACGGGATAAGCGCCGCAGCAACGGAAACCAGCTGCTTTGGAGACACGTCCATCAAGTTGATGTTGTCACGCGGCGCCAGCATAACTTCGCCAGAGTGACGGCAAACAACGAATTCGTCAGAGAACGAACCGTCCTTTTCCATCGAAGCGTTGGCCTGAGCCACGTAATACTTCGCCTCTTCCATCGCGGAGAGATAGATCACTTCCATCGTGACCTTGCCGTCGATGATCTTGCGGTACGGGCTTTCGATGAAGCCGTACTTGTTGACGCGGGCAAAGGTTGCGAGCGAGTTGATCAGACCGATGTTCGGTCCTTCAGGCGTTTCGATCGGGCAAATACGGCCGTAGTGCGTCGGATGAACGTCGCGCACTTCAAAGCCTGCGCGCTCGCGGGTCAGACCACCCGGTCCAAGAGCCGAAAGACGGCGCTTGTGGGTGATTTCCGAGAGAGGGTTCACCTGGTCCATGAACTGCGACAGCTGCGAGGAGCCGAAGAATTCGCGAACAGCAGCGGCTGCTGGCTTTGCGTTGATCAGATCCTGCGGCATAACGGTGTCGATTTCGATCGAGGACATACGTTCCTTGATCGCACGTTCCATGCGCAGCAGACCCAGACGATACTGGTTCTCCATCAACTCACCAACGGAGCGAACACGACGGTTACCGAGGTTGTCGATATCGTCGATCTCACCCTTGCCGTCACGCAATTCGACCAGCATTCTGACCACGGCCAGAATGTCTTCCTTGCGCAAGGTGCGCACGGTGTCTTCTGCATCCAGGTCGAGACGCATGTTCATCTTCACGCGGCCAACTGCGGAAAGATCGTAACGCTCGCTGTCAAAAAACAGCGACTTGAACATGGCTTCGGCCGAATCCATGGTTGGCGGCTCACCCGGGCGCATGACGCGGTAGATGTCGAACAGAGCTTCCTGACGGTTCTCGTTCTTGTCTGCAGCCAGCGTGTTGCGGATGTAGGCGCCAACATTGATGTGGTCGATATTGAGGATCGGGATTTCGTCGAAACCGGATTCCTGGATCAGCTTCAGCGTCTTCTCGTCGATTTCGTCGCCGGCTTCGAGATAGATTTCGCCTGTCTCGTAGTTGACGATATCTTCGGCAAGATAGTTGCCATAGAGATCTTCGTTGCTTGCCTTCAGGAACTTAAGTCCCTTATCCGACATCTGACGGATCAGGCGTGGGGTCAGCTTCTTGCCGGCTTCGACAACGACTTCGCCCGTGTCGGCGTCAACCAGCTCGGTGATGGCCTTAGCGCCCTTCAGCACATCCGGCTGATACGGGTAACGCCAGCCTTCGCCGTCGCGCACATAATTTGCCTTGGTGTAGAAGGTCGACAGAATTTCTTCGCCGTCCATGCCAAGCGCCATCAGAAGCGATGTTGCTGGCAGCTTGCGGCGACGGTCGATACGCGCGTAGACGACATCCTTCGCGTCGAATTCGATATCGAGCCACGAACCGCGATACGGAATGACGCGGGCAGCGAACAAGAGCTTGCCGGACGAATGGCTCTTGCCCTTGTCATGGTCGAAGAACACGCCCGGCGAACGGTGCATCTGCGAAACGATAACACGCTCCGTGCCGTTGACGATGAATGTGCCATTGTCTGTCATGAGCGGCATATCGCCCATGTAGACAGACTGTTCTTTGATGTCCTTGACAGACTTCGCGCCTGTATCCTCGTCGATATCGAACACGATGAGGCGCAGCGTCACCTTGAGGGGCGCGGCGTAGGTCAGATCGCGCTGACGGCATTCTTCCGTGTCAAATTTGGGTGGTTCGAATTCGTAGGACACGAATTCGAGCATGGAAGCGCCCGAAAAGTCGGTGATCGGGAACACGGACCTGAAGACCGCGTTCAATCCTTCGTCCGGACGCCCACCTTCGGGCTCCTTGACCATGAGAAACTGGTCATACGAAGCCTTCTGAACCTCGATGAGGTTTGGCATTTCCGCTACTTCTGGAATTTTGCCGAAAAACTTGCGTACGCGCCTGCGACCGTTAAACGAAAGGGTCTGAGCCATCGTCGCTCCTTTAAAATTGCATCCGGGCCTGCAACGGACGGGAACCGCTGGCCAGTCGATCCCGTCAATCCAATGGGTGTCTTCAATCTCGTTTCACGTCCCGAACAGTAAGGCCGGATTGCCTGTACAGCGCGGTTCGAAACCATTCTCTTGAAGAACCCATTACCCAAAAGCCATTTTCACGCGGCTTTTGGGTAAAAAGTTCGGTAGAAATGATATCAGGAGACGGCGCGAACGCCGCCTCCCGAAACATTCCAAGATTACTTAACGTCAACCTTGGCGCCAGCTTCTTCAAGCTTCTTCTTAAGGTCAGCAGCTTCAGCCTTGGAAACAGCTTCCTTGACAGCCTTAGGAGCACCTTCAACGAGGTCCTTAGCTTCCTTCAGGCCGAGACCTGTGATTGCGCGGACTTCCTTGATGACGTTGATCTTGTTTGCGCCAGCTTCAACGAGGATAACGTCGAATTCTGTCTTTTCTTCTTCAACAACAGCAGCAGCGCCGGCAACAGCAGCAGCAGCAACTGGTGCAGCAGCAGAAACGCCCCACTTTTCTTCAAGAAGCTTGGAAAGCTCAGCAGCTTCCAGAACTGTCAGAGCAGAGAGGTCTTCAACGATCTTTGCGAGATCAGCCATGTTATAGTTCCTTTAATTCGGTTCGAACCGGTTTGAATAGTTACAGCGAAAAACCGCCTTAAGCGGCTTCGTCCTTCTTTGAGTAAGCCGAGAACACGCGAGCAAGCTGGCTTGCTGGTGCTGCAACAACCGTAGCGATGCGCGTTGCAGGAGCCGCAAAGAGGCCCAGCAGCTTGCCACGCAGCTCGTCCAGCGAAGGCAAGGTCGCGAGCGACTTGACTGCATCTGCGTTGAGCGTGGTTGTTCCCATGGCGCCGCCCAGAACAACGATCTTGTCGTTGGTCTTTGCGAAATCCATGACGACTTTCGGAGCAATCATAGGGTCAGTGCTGTATGCAATCAGCGTCTGTCCCTTGAAGAGATCGATGATCCCTTCCGACTCCGTACCCTGAAGAGCGATCTTGGCCAGGCGGTTCTTCGCGACCTTGACGGTGCCGCCAGCAGCACGCATTTTCGAACGAAAATCGTTCATCTGCGCAACTGTGACACCGGCATAGTGGGCCACGACAACTGAACCAGAAGCCTTGAAGACTTCATTCAGCTCCGTGACGAATTCGCGTTTTTCCGCTCTTTCCACTGTCTGTCTCCAGTAGATGAGAACACATTGAACTGTGAACCCATCGGGTTTGCCTTTGCCTCAAGAGATTTCGTTACCAAAATCTCAAGCGACGCTTGAGGATCCTGTCCCCCGCTCTGTCGCCGCAAACGGCTTCAGGCACAGGCACATCAGGTTCGAACCGGATTATTAAGCATCCTTGGATGCGAAAATCCGGGCCTTACCCGTCTCATGCAGGCTGAATGATTAAGGCCTAAATCCCGGAGGAAATGAGCCACCTACAATCTCGGACAGGAGTTCCAGGTCTCCCTGGAAATTTCCGACCCTTGCGAGCCGGAAATCTGTGTTGCCGCGCCTTTTTCAAGACGCGGCGAATTCTTTAAGCTGTAACCGACGAAGGCTCGATGCGCACGCCTGGACCCATGGTCGAGGAGATGGCTACGCGCTTGACATAGTTGCCCTTGGCGCCAGCTGGCTTTGCCTTGATGACGGCGTCAGCGAAAGCCTTGATGTTTTCTTCGAGTGCCTTGGCATCGAAGGAAGCCTTGCCAATACCTGCGTGTACGATACCGGCCTTTTCGACGCGGAATTCAACAGCGCCGCCCTTGGAAGCCTTAACGGCTCCAGCAACGTCCATCGTAACCGTACCAACCTTGGGGTTAGGCATCATGCCGCGTGGGCCGAGAACCTTACCAAGGCGACCAACGAGTGGCATCATGTCAGGAGTTGCGATCACGCGATCGAAGTCGATCTTGCCGCCCTGAACGATTTCCAGCAGGTCTTCTGCACCAACGATGTCTGCGCCGGCAGCCTTGGCTTCGTCAGCCTTGGCGCCGCGAGCAAAAACAGCAACGCGAACGTCGCGGCCTGTGCCGTTTGGCAGGTTTACCACGCCGCGAACCATCTGGTCTGCGTGACGTGGATCAACGCCGAGGTTCATCGACACTTCAACAGTCTCGTCGAACTTGGCGATAGCCCGTTCCTTAACCATCGAAATGGCGTCGGTCAGGACATAAAGGGACTTTGGATCAACGCCTTCGCGGATCTTCTGTACGCGTTTTGCAAGCTTTGCCATGATCAACCCACCACTTCCAGGCCCATAGCGCGGGCAGAGCCCTCAACCATAGCCATTGCGCCTTCGATGTTGGCTGCATTCAGATCCTTCATCTTGGCTTCGGCAATTGTCTTGACCTGAGCCTTGGTGATGGAGCCGACCTTGGCGCCCTTACCAGGCGTCTTGGAACCAGCGGTGACCTTTGCTTCCTTCTTCAACCAATATGTCATTGGCGGCTGCTTCATGACGAAGGTGAAGGACTTGTCCTGGTAATAAGTGATGACGACCGGGATCGGCATACCCTTTTCCATTTCCTGCGTGGCGGCATTGAACGCCTTGCAGAATTCCATGATGTTAACGCCACGCTGACCAAGCGCCGGGCCGATTGGCGGGGACGGGTTTGCCGATCCTGCCTTGACCTGAAGCTTGAGCTGGCCTGCAACTTTCTTAGCCATATCTCTCTGCCTTTCAAATCGAACCGGTTTCCCGGCTCATATGCCGGATGAACCGGCGGCTGTGGTTGCGTGGTACGACATCTGGCCCGGCTAGAGCCAGAAAGTCTTCCACGCGGCTTTGCGGACTGAGCCGCTTCACATCCAACTAAAACAGGCTGTTGCCCGTTTTACATGATGTGAAATATGAAGGGCACCAGGGCACCCTTCAAAACTTTATCAGACTTTTTCGACCTGAGCATATTCAAGCTCGACAGGTGTTGCGCGACCGAAGATCGACACTTCCACCTTGAGCCGCGAACGCTCTTCGTCAACGTCCTGAACGACACCGTTGAAGGACGCAAACGGACCATCCGAGACGCGAACCTGCTCGCCGACCTCGAAGGAAACGGAAGACTTCGGACGCTCGACGCCCTCCTGAACCTGACCGAGAATACGGTCCGCTTCGGAGTCGGGGATCGGAACAGGCTTATTGTCCGAACCCAGGAAGCCCGTAACCTTGGGCGTATTCTTGATAAGGTGGTAAGCCTCATCAGTCAGGTTTGCGCGCACCAGCACGTAACCTGGAAAGAACTTGCGCTCACTATCGACTTTGCGACCACGACGCACCTCGACGACCTTTTCGGTCGGAACGAGAATTCTCTCAAAGAGGTGATCCAGGCCCTTTTGACGGACCTTTTCCTCAATCGACTCGGCGACTTTCTTTTCGAAATTCGAATATGCCTGAACGATATACCAACGCGCTGCCATCTTTACTCTCCGCTCAATTCGTTACCGGCCAAAGCTCAGAACGAGACTGAGCAACCAGCCAATGAGCTGGTCAGCCGCAAAGAAGAACAGTGCCGCAAATACGACCATAACCAAAACCATGGCCGTGGAAATCATCGTCTCGCGGCGCGACGGCCAAGTGATCTTCGACGTTTCGGCGCGAACCTGCTGCAAAAACGTAAACGGATTGGTTTTGGATGCCATTGACTGCCCACGCAATTACGGCACGTAAAGCCGAAATAATCGGCCCCACGCACCGCGTGTCTATTTTGTCCTACATAAACACCGATTCCCTCTTTAACAAGAGAAAAACGACATTCGGCGAATTTCACCGGTAAACCGGCACCTCACATGCCATGCAGCGATGCCCCGCGCTTGCGAATGAGGATGGCAGGGGCAGTAAGGCTCGAACTTACGACCTGCGGTTTTGGAGACCGCCGCTCTACCAACTGAGCTATACCCCTAAATCAGAACATATCGACAAAGGACTTTGCCTCTATCGTTGTTCGTGACGCTCGTTTAAGGCTACGAATCTTGATTGGCAAGTGTTTTTTTTGCTATTCACATCGCAGCGAAAAACAGAGTGGATCAGCCTGTTTTCATTTTCACGGCATTCAACAAGGGGACTATCATGCTCCAGGCGGCCAACACACCGGAACCTCGGGCATTCGAAGCATTGCTTGGACGGTATGGCAACATTGCCCTTATCGCGAACAGTGAGAGCGTTAATATTGAGACCATTGTGGATGCCCTCCCCACCGATACGCTTTTCGTGTTCTTCACCGGCTGCGCAAAGGTTCTAAAAGCACCCTTTCAGCGCGACGCCATCCTGTGTCACCGGATGGTGGCAGGTGGAAAACGATTCCTGAAGTCGCAGAAGCACTTCGACAGTGCCCATAGCTTTTTCCCCGATGGCCTGAAGACAGAGATCGGTATGCTTGCCGACAAGGCCAGCATCGAGGCGACCAGGCCGACGTCACCGCGATCAACCGATCTCGTTCCGCACCTTGTTGATTTCGATTACATGTTCGACAGTTTCTACCCAGCGGGACGCATGCCGACGACGGGCTTTGCTCTGGCGATGTGGCTCATCGAGACGCTGCCAAACGCGAAGGTCGTGCTGTGCGGGTTCACCGGTGTCGCTGGGACCCAGTTCAATATGTATGAAGAGCACGACTGGACATTCGAGCAGACGGTCCTGCATCTTTTTGCCAAGAGCGGCCGCATCGTCCGGCTGCAGGAAAGCAATGCGGCAGCCTCCCAAAACTGGCTTTCCAATGTTGCCAATCGGTTTCCCGAATTCGATCAGGGAGAGATTGCGCTGGCCGCAGCCCAGGTGCTTGGCAATCGCTTCACAGGGTTGGAAAGAAGAGTTTCCAAGCTATGGGATCAAACCAAATGGCAACGGCAGATCAAGCGCGTCCTGTATCTGTTCAAACGGAAATAGTAGGGGTGAATGCGCCGTAGGGCGCACTCACGGTCGTCGCGATCAGGCGCGCTGGACGACTGACAACACGCGCTCGCGCGTTGCGAACCACTCTTCAGCATAATCGTCGTCTTTATATTCGTCGAAATACGGCCCACCATCGGTGAAGTGGACATTGTCAGCCTGCTCATTGTGCTCGTATTCATTGACGAGCCAGTTCCATGTCTTCGGAATTTCGCCGATCAGGTCTTCCGATTCCAGCCACTTGAACTGGTGCAGCTCCAGCCCTGTGGCCGTGTTGACATAGTCCTTCGTCAGGGTTTTGCACTTGGCATTGTTAAAGAGAATGAAGCTGGACCAGTTCTTTTTTTCATATTTCGTCTGGGTCTGACCCAGAAACTTGGTTTCAACCTTCGGCACATAGTCGTGCTTCACGCACATCGCAGCATAACGGTCATCGCGCAGCTCCCAAAGCTTGGCAATATCGGTGCGCATCAACATGTCGCAATCTGCAAAGATCGCCCATCCCTCGAAGTCGCACAGATACGGCACCAGGAAACGCGAAAAAGAAAACTCGGTGGACTGCAACTGATTGCGTTCGCGCGTGAAAACGCCCTCGAGATTGTTCAGCGCGATCGGCATGAACTCAACCGGAATAGAGCTCTTCTCCTGAATGCTCTGGCAAAAGACATGGTAGGCAACGACTTCCTTGCTGTCGAAGCCGATAAAAATACGTGCCTTGTCGGTCATACTGACTCCCATCAATACCATAAATGAGTGTTCTTACCGCGAGATTTTCAGACCCGCGGTGAATCGATATTCGATAGCGGAAACTATACGAGAATAGTCGACAATATAGAGGCAGATGCCTGAAAACGTGCCCTTTTGAGCGAATAAACACCGATTTTAAAAGGATGTGTTTTGCAAAATAAAAAAACCCCGCCATCTCTGGCGGGGTTCTGATCTATCCCTTGCGGGAAAAAATTATTCAACAATCGAAGCGACGATGCCGGCGCCGACGGTACGGCCGCCTTCGCGGATCGCGAAGCGCAGCTTTTCTTCCATCGCGATCGGAACGATCAGTTCGACTTCAACAGTCACGTTGTCACCTGGCATAACCATTTCCGTGCCTTCTGGAAGCGAAACGATACCGGTCACATCCGTCGTACGGAAGTAGAACTGTGGACGGTAGTTCGTGAAGAACGGTGTATGACGACCGCCCTCTTCCTTCGTCAGAATGTAGGCTTCTGCGATGAACTTCTTGTGCGGCTTGACAGAACCTGGCTTGCACAGGATCTGGCCACGCTCAACGCCATCGCGCTGCACGCCACGGATCAGCGCGCCAACGTTGTCGCCAGCCTGACCCTGATCGAGAAGCTTGCGGAACATTTCAACGCCGGTGACAGTCGTCTTGGTCGTGGCGCGAATACCGACGATCTCAACTTCTTCACCAACCTTGACGATACCGCGCTCAACGCGACCCGTGACAACCGTACCACGGCCCGAGATCGAGAACACGTCTTCGATCGGCAGCAGGAACGGCAGGTTGATGGGACGCTCAGGTGTCGGGATGTAGGCATCAACAGCCGCCATCAGTTCACGGATCGCATCTTCGCCGATCTTCTTGTCCGAGTCTTCCAGAGCAGCAAGAGCAGAACCCTTGACGATTGGAATGTCGTCGCCCGGGAAGTCGTAGGATGACAGAAGTTCGCGAACTTCCAGTTCTACCAGTTCCAGAAGCTCTTCGTCGTCAACCTGGTCAACCTTGTTGAGGAACACAACGATCGCAGGAACGCCAACCTGACGGGCAAGCAGAATGTGCTCGCGAGTCTGTGGCATCGGGCCATCAGCGGCCGAGCAGACCAGGATCGCGCCGTCCATCTGGGCAGCACCGGTGATCATGTTCTTCACATAGTCGGCGTGGCCGGGGCAATCGACGTGCGCGTAGTGACGAGCAGGTGTCTCGTATTCAACGTGTGCCGTCGAAATCGTGATACCGCGGGCCTTTTCTTCCGGTGCAGCGTCGATCTGGTCGTACGCCTTGAACTCGCCGAAATACTTCGTGATCGCAGCAGTCAACGACGTCTTGCCGTGGTCAACGTGACCGATCGTGCCAATGTTGACGTGCGGCTTGTTGCGCTCAAACTTGCTCTTTGCCATGTGAATTGCTTCCTGTGAACGTGAAGTCGTTTCCCCGGCGAACCGGTTTGGTGTCGCCGTTTAAGGCTTTGCAAGCGAATGCGCAAGACTTAATTGTGAGCGCACCTGCTGCGCTAGCCAAAGCGACGTGATGGGCTGCATATGGTGCGCCAACACCGTATCGTCAACGTCATTCCATAGATGGATGGCTGTATGATCGAACACGGACTCTTTACGAAGATGTGATTCCTGTCATATTGACCCCCGGGCCGTGCTGTGGGGACAGGCGGCCGCTGGCCTACAGGCCTCGATCGCATATCCGCCGTTCAAGCCGTCTTCTCCCGCGGCACAATTCTCATCCGCTTCGGGATACACCATGGAAATCTTTACTGCCGCCGGTTTTACGGCGTTTCTTCAAGTCATTGCCATCGACCTCGTTCTGGCAGGCGACAACGCCATTGTGATCGGCCTCGCTGCAGCGGGCCTGCCAGCGCATATGCGCCGGAAAGCGATCCTCGTCGGCATCATCGCTGCTACCGTTCTGCGTATCGCTTTCGCCGCCGTCACCGTCCAGCTTCTTGCGATCGTCGGCCTCCAGCTTTTCGGTGGTTTGCTTCTGGCTTGGGTTTGCTGGAAAATGTGGACGGAATTGCGCGCACAAAAAGACGCAGCAGGTGAAGTTGAGAATCAACAGGCTGATCTGACAAAGGGCAACAAGACCTTCGCTCAGGCCGCCCTTCAGATCGTCATCGCCGATGTTTCCATGTCGCTCGACAACGTGCTTGCCGTCGCTGGCGCTGCACAAGACCACGTCACGGTGTTGATCATCGGACTTGTCGTCTCCATCGCGCTCATGGGTCTCGCAGCCAATTTCGTTGCCAAGCTTCTACACCGGTATCAATGGATTTCGTATGTCGGCTTGCTTGTCATCGTCTACGTGGCACTCAATATGCTCTATCATGGCGCCGTCGAGGTCTGGCCTTACGTTCAACCTTATCTCAGCTGAACACGATGAACCTTCGCTATCAAAATCCCGGAAATCCCGTATTTCCGGGATTTTCATTTTGAGTGACCAGCTAAAATCGCCGCCAATTGCGCAATATATAGTCACGCGCACCGGAGGCCTTAAAAATCGCCCATAGCTTTTAATGGTTGCCGTCAGCTTAAGGCAAGCATAAGCAGCCATGACTTTGGACAGAATAATAATGATAAAGGTTGTCTGAACAATGGCTTATGATTGGTCCGGCGGGCGTGTCCGTCAGTATCGCCGGTTGAAACTCGCAGTGGTTGTCGCCGCTGTCTTTCTGGTCACATTGCTTATCAGACAATTCTGGAGCATCTGAGTTCTCAGCAACACCGCACCTGCGATCAGGACGCAGAAGACCTTATATCTTCATGTGCTCTGGAGGGTCGTTACCGGCGCGTTTCCATTCGATGCATCGGCATTGGTCGGACACGGGCTGTCGAAGACCACGCCGCTAAACAGCGTCGCAACGCCGTCGACATAACGATAGCACTTGCCGACTTCGGTAATTTTCGCAAAAGATTCGCCCCGGCGAATGCGGTAGACCATTTCGAACGGTTCGCCTGAAAGAACGGAATTCTTGATTCCTTGAACCACATGTGGCTGGTCGTCTTCATGGATGAGCGGCATCATGCGTTCGACTGGCAATCCGGCATCAAGCTCTTCCGGATCGAAGCCCATGATCATCGCGAAAGCTTCATCTGCCCAAAACAGGTTCTGCTGAAGATCCCAGACGTAAAATCCACCAAGGCTCATCGAGACGTAACGTTGCAAAGGTGCGCTCTCAGTCATTTTCAATCCTGGGTATTTTTTTAGACAATAAGCATATTTTGAGGTATCTGGAAACCGCAAAATGAGGCGGAACTGTGTTTTTTTAGTGAAGCGGTGGAATGGCTGATTTGTTCCGATGCGCTCGTTTTCTCTTAACCTCGAGAGCAATGAGAGTTACGCTCAATGGATAAGCGTGCTGATACCGTTCGGAGGCGGTCGAAGTCCCGGGTCGCTCTGAAGATTCGGCAACTACGCGGCGACCAAGACCAACCGCCGCCACAGACGCCGGTATGGGTTTGGAAGCGGACATGAAGCCGCCGAATTGGGACAATGAACCACATAAAACATAAGTGACGGGATTCGCTGCCAGTGGCTGAGATTGTTGGAGCGGGTAGCGGGAATCGAACCCGCGTATTCAGCTTGGAAGGCTGCTGCTCTACCATTGAGCTATACCCGCGGTGGTGAGTTCGATCCGTGCAGAATGGTGGAGGAAGTTGGATTTGAACCAACGTAGGCTGAGCCAACGGATTTACAGTCCGTCCCCTTTAACCACTCGGGCATTCCTCCAGTATTCTGCGAGGATCAAGCGACCAAGCTTAACCAGATTTCCGAGGGCGGCGCGTTGCCGCTTCGTCGTCTGTGGCCGCGTATATGACTGCCCTCGCCGCGTCTGTCAACACGATGTGTAACGAAATTCCGGGAAAAATGCGTATGAAGTCATAGGCCTGTGGATTACCAAAGAGTGTCGCCTGAAGACGATCCGCAGTTTCCTTTAAAGCCGCTATCGAAACATGTGAAACCGCAGATCGGAACGCAAGCGAAGCGGTGCGGGGGACTGGTGCTGGCGCATTGCTGACGATATAAGACAGCATGAGCAAAGACGATCCCAACGAAAAATCCACTCGCGACACACACTATGCAACGCTGCGCCGTCAGGTTCGCGATGCCAAGAGAGAACGCGGCGAAATTCCCACTCCGGCTTTTCAGAAGCGCAGACCTCGCGGTGGCGACGACTGGAAGGCACCGCAATTGGCACCTGATCAGGTCCATCTTTATGGTCTGCACACGGTTCGCGCCGCCCTTGCCAACAAGGAACGCCAGATCATCAAGCTGTCGGTGACCATGAACGCGCTGGCGCGTCTGGAAATCGGCTCGGCGGAAGAACAATCGTTCCCGGTGGAGATGGTGTCCCCGCAGGATATCGACAAAGTTCTCGGTCCCGATGCCATTCATCAGGGTGTGATGCTGGAGACCAGACCCCTACCCATGCGCAAGCTTTCTGCGTTGAAGGGCAGCCCGCTTATTCTCGTGCTGGATCAGGTAACCGACCCCCATAATGTCGGCGCCATCATGCGCTCGGCCGTTGCCTTCAATGCGGGCGCGCTGATCACCACGATGCGTCACAGCCCGACCGAGTCGGGCGTCCTGGCAAAATCCGCGTCCGGTGCGCTGGAAATGATCCCCTATATTCAGGTCACCAATCTGGCCGACGCGCTGGGCGAGTTGCACAAGCTCGGCTTCACCTCGATCGGCCTGGACTCGGAAGGCCCTGCCCCCATCGAGCAGACATTCAGCGGTGACAGGATCGCGCTGGTTCTCGGTGCGGAAGGCAAAGGCTTGCGTCAGAAAACACGCGAGACCGTTTCTGCATTGGCACGGCTGGATATGCCGGGCGAGATCAAGTCGCTCAATGTATCGAATGCAGCGGCCATTGCGCTCTACGCGACTGGTCAGTTTCTGGCCAAAAAATAAGACCTGCCCCACCAATCCTTCTCTTGGAGAACCAATGCCAGACATGATCAAACCGACCGGCGAACTCACGCTTCGCACACTTGCCATGCCAGCGGACGCCAATCCGGCAGGCGATATCTTCGGTGGTTGGGTCATGTCGCAGATGGACTTGGCAAGCGGCATTCGTGCCGCTGAACGGGCGCGCTGTCGCGTGGTGACGGCAGCGGTCAAGGAGATGGCATTCGAACTTCCCGTCAAGATCGGCGATACCATGTCCATCTACACGGAGATTACCCGTGTCGGACGCACCTCGATCACGCTCACAGTTGAAGCCTGGGCGCAACGGTCTCGCTACGACGCGCTTGAGAAGGTCACAGCCGGTACATTCATCATGGTCGCGATGGATGAGCACGGAAAGCCTACGCCCATTTCGAAGGCGTGACCTGAGGACAGATGTCAGCCTCTTCAGACCTTGAGATAGGCTGACGATCTCTCGAAGCTGAGCCCCGGAAACACACTGTTTGTGAGCGCGTCCGCACCCACATCGAATTGCCTGTACAGCATGGCCGCGGCAAGTTCACGCACGTCACCGGTCGGCATCAGATCCCTGTTGTCGAGGAGGTTGCCGTCCGAAAGCCCTGGCCAGTTGCCCAGCACGCGACCGCCATCGATACCGCCTCCTGCGAGAATCGCCAGACCGCCGGTGCCGTGGTCTGTTCCGCCAGTGCCGTTTTCGCGCACCGTGCGTCCGAATTCCGTCATGGCCAGCACCACTGTCTTTTTCCAGACTTCAGGCCCGAGCGATTCTTTCAGCGTCGTTAGCGCAATGGTCAAATCCTTGACCGTGCGCGCAAACTGGCCTTTCTGGCCCGCATGCGTATCCCAGCCATCGACCGAAAAGGCGGCGATACGGTAGTCCTCGCGCAACAGCCCGCCTGCAAGCTTGGCGACATCGCGAACGCCCTCACCGCGCTTCTGATCCTGAAACAATTGTTCGGCAGACATGTCCGTGCGCAAGGCTTCCGCCAACACGCGGTTGAAATCCGGATCGTTGGCGTAGAGCCGTTTGAAGAAGGCAACGTCGTCAGCGCCCATGGTCATATCGGAGGTGGATGCCCAAACATCGGCTTCGTTCGGACCTGCCAGGAGGAGTTCCATGGACGTGTTGATATCGATGGCCTTGCGGTCGTTGGAGCGGGGAATGGTGGATAGCGCCCGGTTCAACCAGCCCGTTCGTTCACCGTGAACGTGGTTGGCGCCGCTTTCGAGAATATCCTGCCCATCGAAGTGGCTGCGTTCATCCCGGTATGGCGTGGAAACTGCGTGAACGAAGGCAAGCTCCTTGCTCTGCCAAAGTGGCATCAAGGGCTGGGCTGCCGGGTTGAGGCCGAAGTAACCGTCGAGATCGATAAGACCAGTGTCCGGCGTCAGTGCGAGCGTCGGGCGAAAACCGGAAAAGGCTGTTTCACCATAGGGCTGAACCAGATCGAGCCCATCCATAGCACCGCGCAGAATGATCGTGACGAACCTGTTATCGCCAGGCATGGCGGCAAAACTGACGGGAGAGAACGCTGGCAATGCCGCCGCGCAGCACGCCGTCGCCAGAAAACTGCGGCGACTGATCAGCATATCCTGAGACAAAGCCATCGTCCTATCTCCTGTTGAATTCGGGCGAAGACAGCGCAAGCGTCATGCCGCTGACGCGGCTGGGGGCCTGACTGACGACGCGAATGGTATCGTCACGCGCCATATCCGCCATTGCCACTTCCAGAAGCCGCTTCGGCTCCATGTCACCACCTAGTGAATTTGACGCTTTGCGGGCCCAAAGAATACGCTCGCTCATCTGACTGGGGGAAAGCCAGGATGCGACACCCTCTTCGAAACCTGCCGGGCTGGGCGGCTGCCACACCGGCTGACCCATGCGCCTGAGGGAGGCAAGCGTCAGAGTGCGCGCGAGGCTCTGCTTGGGTTTCGGCTTTTGTGGCGACGGCTGAGCGTCCATCTTGATTTCGGATGCGGGCCTGTCCATCGTCATCTGGCTGCCGTCCGCCATCCCCGTGCTGCCTTCGGCTATCGTCGCCGGTGGCATTGGCACAGCAGCCGAAGCAACTTCGTCGTCACCGACTGGAGACAGTCTCTCCTGCCAGTTCTTCTGGGTGATACCAAACGCCCGCAGCCCGGACACGACATAGTCGAACGGCAACTTCATTTTCCGGCCTGGCTCGGCCCATGCACGGGGATGGTTGAGCATGGCGGCATAGACTTTGACGAGATTGCCCTTGCTTGCCTTCCACTCGTCCACCATCACCGAGAGCACATCCGGCGGCACGTCATCGGCGATGAAATGCGCCGCCAGCTTGCGGCAGACATGAACCGCCGTCTCCGATCGCGTTGCCAGATCATCCAGCATATCGAGACAATCATCTGCCGTGCGCGTGTCACCGCCATAGGAAACGCCGAGAACCTTGATCTGGCCCGGTTCTGCCATGCCGGGACGAAACAGCATCTCGTTTCGGTCATCCACCGTCATGCCCGTCAGAACGAGTGCCGCAGAGCGCACATCGGCCTGGGTGTAGCCGCTGCCTGCCCCCATCGTGTGAAGTTCAAGCAATTCCCGACCGAGATTTTCATTGAGGCCGCGCTTGCCCTTTGCGGCCGCCACCGATCCCGGGCCCGTCGAGCGGTTCTGGTCCAGATAGATCAACATGGCGGGATGCAGCACCGCTGCCTGCAAGAGATTGCGGAAAGGGCCAGCCAGATGTGGCCGGATCGCCTCAACCTCGTAAAGTGGGGTAACAAGGCGCATCGGCACCGCCTTGCGGGCATTGACGGAGAAGTGGTCCACCCAGAACGAGGCGAGCCGCTCGTGGAAGCCGTAAGGAGAGAAGACGGCCTGCATGACCCGCGCCATGCTGTCGCGCTGAAAACTCTGCTCGGCTTTCTGCTGGATCAGCTTGCGGCCATCGCGATCCAGTTCGCCACCATTTTTACCGGCGCTGGTCGCAACAAGCCTGTCTGCAAGGTCGTCGGATCGCTGTCGCGCTTCGAACGCGCCTCCGACGGGGAAAAACGGTTCTTTCAATGGTGCATCAGCAAGCTGCACCAACAGGTCGTCCAGATTCCGGTTCAGTACCTGGCCGGGTGAAAGCCCATAGCCATAGCGGATCGCCGCCATCGTTGGAGAAAAAGAAGCCATTTCCGGCACTCCTGCCAACAATAAGATGGTGCGAAAATCCCCTCCAATTCCGGCAAAAAAGCCGCGAAAGAATGGTCATTTTCAGACATGGACAATTTGTAATTCACGGTACGAGCAGAATGCCGCGGTGACAACGCAATCGAACTGTGGCACTCAGTTTCGCCATGACGTTCGTTCGCAAAATCATGCAGGATCGCAGTTCGGCTGGCGCTGTCGCCATGCTGGCGCTTCTCCTGTTTTTGCTGCAGGGGCTCGCCAACGGTGTCGCGAGTGGCGGCATGGCCGCCATGGCACTGTCGGCAGACGACGTCATCTGTTCCAGCCACACCCCTGCGAGCGCGACCGACAAAAAGGATTCCGGTACCAAGACTGCGGATAATTGCTGCGGTGCGCTCTGTCGCCTTGCTTCCGCGTCTACCGTCGCCCTGCTGGTCACATCGACCGAGCTCATTGCCAGCACCGTTCCGAAAGCGGACGTCGCCTCGCTTCGTCACGATGCGGGCCTTTTGCCTGCCGCGCCCAATCGCGAATCGCAACCGCGCGCCCCGCCGTTCACCCCGCAGTCCTGAGAGTACGAAACCGGTTTGAGACAGGCGCCGCGACACCGCGCGTCAGTTCTGGCCAACCATCTCATCGTCTTGCGGAGACATCTCATGTCCGTGACAACCTCTTATCAGGCGGAGCGCACGCTTTCGCAATCTGCGTCCGTCAATCTCTACCGCGCTGTCTGGCGCTGGCATTTCTACGCTGGCCTTTTTGTCCTTCCTTTCATGATAACGCTCGCCATCACCGGCGCTCTCTATCTGTTCAGGGACGAACTGGATAACGTCATCCATTCCGATCTCAAGCGCGTCGAAATGGTCCAGAACACACCCTCCGCCCGTCCGTCGGACATCGTTGCGAGCGCACTTGCGTCCGTGCCGGGCATAGCGGTCAAATACACCACGCCAGCCGATCCCGGCGCATCGACGGAAATCACGGTCACCACGCCTCAGGGCAAGCAAGCGGTCTATGTGAATGGCTATACGGGTCAGGCCCTCGGCTCCCTGCCGGATCGCGGCACCGTCATGTGGACGATCCGCTATCTCCACAGCCTGAAATATTTCGGCACCTATGCGCGCTATCTCATCGAGATCGCGGCTGGCTGGTCCATCCTTCTGGTTGCGACCGGCATTTACCTCTGGTGGCCGCGCCAGCAGAGCGGTGGCGTGATCACCGTGCGCGGAACGCCGAAAAAGCGTGTTTTCTGGCGAGATATACACGCCGTCACCGGCCTCTTCGTCGGCGCCTTTATCGTCTTTCTCGCCGTCACCGGCATGCCCTGGTCAGGCGTGTGGGGCGGAAAAGTCAACGAATGGGCCAATGGCAGCAATTACGGGTATCCGGCTGGCGTGCGCACCGATATTCCGATGTCCGGCGAAAAGCTCGATGATGTCTCCAAGACCTCGTGGTCGCTGGAACAGGCGAAAATCCCCACCTCCGCTGTTCATGATCACGGCCAGCACGACGACACCATGAACATGGCGGGTATGGACATGAGCCCGATGTCGATCGGCATCGACAAGGCCATTGCCCGCTTCAATGAACTCGGCCTTTCCGCCGGTTACACCGTCGCGCTGCCCACTACCCCGCAGGGCGTCTATAGCGGCTCTGTCTATCCTGACGATCTGTCGAAACAGCGTGTTATCCATCTGGATCAATATAGTGGCGAGCCGCTGATCGACATGAACTATGCGGATTACGGTCCGCTCGGCAAAAGTCTGGAATGGAGCATCAACGTCCATATGGGCCAGCAATATGGGCTGGCAAATCAGATCGTGCTGGCGCTCGCCTGCCTCGGCATCATGCTTCTGGCCGTCTCCGGCGGCATCATGTGGTGGAAACGCCGTCCGAAGGGCTCGCTCGGCGTGCCGCCCATGCCGCAAAGAAGGCGCACGCTTTACGGCCTCGCCGCCATCCTCGCCATCGGAGGTATCCTCTTTCCGCTGGTGGGAGTGAGCCTGTTGGTCATGCTTATCCTCGATCTCTTCGTCCAGAAACTGACGAAACGCCGCGCGGCATGAAGCGAGCGGGCCGGGAGAAGAATCCGGCCCATCCCGTCCGCACATGAACCATCAGTCCTGCTCGTAAACGACCCAGGCCTTGTCGAAGCGTTTTTTTTTCAGATCGTCCTTGCGCATCAGCACATAAATGCCGCCCGGCAGATCATGCCCTGCGGCCACGTCGGTTCCTATCTGAAGGACGAGTTGCCAGTCACCGGCATGTTCCAGTAGCGCCTTTGCGGCATCGGTCTTGTAGGCATCGGATGCTCCCGCATCGATGCCGTTCGAGGCCAACTGGCTCTGTGACTGCATGCCGGATTGGATGGCGCGCGGCCAGCCACCAAGCTGATGGTTGCCGCCGCTCGCCGCCGTCGGCCAGTCCAGCGAATAAAGCCATTGATGATAGGCTTGCGCATCGTCCCCGGATAAGGGTCGGAGATCCGTCCATGACGAACTCGCCTCCGGAATGGTGCTGACGATGGCACGCGCATGCACCGCCATGGGCAAGAATGCAGCGCGCGTCGGAAACGCGGTCAGTTCAGATGGAACCTCCACGCGTTTCAGCTTGTCACGCGGCGTCTGGTCGTAGATCACCTGCCAGCCGGGCCGGGATTGCGGCTTGAAACCCGCCGGTATCTGCGGGAGATCGTAGAAGAACAACAGCCGCCCCGTGCGCGGCAGGTCGGCATCGAAACCCGGCACCTTCGCCATGGCTTCAAGATCGATCTGCATGAGGAATGTCAGCGGAAAAGGCTTTGTAACGGCATCGGCCTTTGACCGCAGTTTCCTCGCCTCCATGTTGATATCGGCAGCAGAAGGCTTCGCCAGCTGGATCAGATGACCTCCCTCGATATCGACGCCAGCCTTCTTGAACAGAGCAAGTGTTTTGGCATTCACTTCTTCATTGAGCTTTTTGCGCGCCGTGAGGAACGCCTGTCCCTCCTCGCCCATCCAGGGCGGCACCAGCCCGGCATCGGCATAAAGATTGGCCGCCTCCGTCTCCAGCTCGCGCGCCATATCCGCCCCATCCTCATAGGCGGGCCGCACCGGCCAAAGCATGTTTTCAGGAAGATCGGGGCGGCCGCCGAACTTGCTTGCCCCCACCGAAATCATGTCCTCATCGGCAGGCATCGTATCGAGAACCTGCGCATTCCTCGCCACTGTCACGATGCTTTCGACGCCATCGCCAGAAATCCCGACCCGCGCCAGCCGTGCGGCTAGATCGGTCCGAGATGTCGGAAGTTGAACCGTCTCGGCCATCTGCGCAAATCCTCCATGGGCAGGCAAAATAATGGTCATGACGCTCACCCACACCATCAATGCCCCCAGCCTCATTCCGCCCCTCCATGAACACAGCCCATAGCTGTCAAAACCTGGGTGGAAACCTACGTGCCGAACGGCTAACGGTAAAGTTGTTTTCTAGGGAGTTGCGACATGTTTGGTGGGGCAGGAATGGGCGCCTTATCGATCTTCTTTCTGGTCGGAATGTGGATGCTCCACATGCTCGCGGTTGCCCATATCGGCTGGATCGTGAAATTTTCCATGGAAATCTTGAAACTGGCCGAGCCGACCTGGAAAAAGCTCGCCAGAATATGTGCCGTCATCGTCACACCGATTGTCGGCTTTTACGCGGACGAAGCCGTGCGCCATTATCGCACGCCACCAGCAGAGCGACCGCGACTGGAAAAACGCCGCCTGATCCTGCCCGCAATCGCGCTTTGCCTCCACATTTACTTCACGGTCATCTTGTCCATGCGTCCTGATGTGGCTGGGCAGGGCATCATCGGCATCGTCACCACGTTTCTGATGATCTGGGGCTACTATCTCGCGTTCTTCCTGCCGCATCATATCTTGGCGCGGGTTGTCACCATCAGCAAACACGGACCGATCACAACCTACGTCCACTGGCTCCCGCTGGCGATGATCGCTATCCTCGCCATCCTTCTCTAGACTTGATTGACCCGGTAAACCTTGCAAACCAAGCCGTCCGGCGAACGATACGTCCTGAACCCCATCGCCTCGTAATAGGCCTGCCCCAGCGGATTATCGGCACCAATGCTCGCATCGATGTTCTCGATTCCTGCGGCCTTGGCAGCCACCAGGGTCGCACGAAACAGCGCCTTGCCGACGCCTTGGCGGGCAGCTGTCGGGCTGACATGGGTTCCGATGATGCCCCAACCTTCCGCCACGCCATAGGGGTTGCCGGGTCTGGCATAGGTCAGAGACTGAAAGCCGAGAATTCGGCCTTCAGCACTTTCGGCAACCGTGCATTCGATGTTGTCTTCGCGCTGGAGATAAACCTTCAGGATTGTGTCGATATCCCGGGGCGACTTGCGCAGACCAGCCGCGAATATTTCGTTTTGCACGGCCGTCATCGCTGCGGCGTCTTCCAGTGTCGCTGTCCGGATGATCAGCATCGGTTCAAGACCTGAACAGGAACGACGCACCAAATGCGATCAGCGCAAAGCCGATGACGTGGTTGATCGTCAGGCTTTCCTTGAGCCAGAACACCGAAAACAGCGCGAAGACGGTCAGCGTGATGACTTCCTGCATCGTCTTCAGCTGTGCCGTCGAATAGACCTCTGAGCCCATGCGGTTGGCAGGAACGGCGAGGCAATATTCGAAGAAGGCGATGCCCCAACTCGTCATGATCGCGAAGAACAGCAGGCTGCCCTTGTGCTTGAGGTGCCCATACCAGGCGAATGTCATGAAGACGTTCGAAGCGATCAGCATGACGACCGGCCAGATGTGCGCAGGGGTGATGGAAAAAGGCATGATGCACCTTGGAATTGGGAGAGGGAAAATTGATCAGAAGGGGGAACCAGTCCCGGCTTGCGACGTATTGCTTAGCGCAGGACGCAGCAAACAGGAACAGGATTTTGACGCGCTCTTCACGGAATCGTCAGAGCGCGTGAAGAACGCAGAAGCAGATAACAGGTTCCAACGTGCCAAGACGTTTCCTGTTTGTACTCCTTTTTTCGACCCCGCCTCTTCCCTTTCAACCGGACTCTCTCCATATTCCGACCATGGCCAGATCACCTAAAACACCTTCCGCTAAAACCTCCCGCTCCGATGGCTTTGCCGAAATGCCACAGGCACCTTTCGAAGGCGCGCCGCTGTCCGGCAGCGTTTCGGATTGGGTCAAACAATTGGAAGCGGATGCCGAGGCCTCATCGGTCGAAACGCAGCGCGAAGTGGCCTCAAAGGCCGGCAAGCACCGCAAGAAGATCGAGATCGAGGCCCGTAAGCAGGCTATCGACGAGGCCGCCAAGGCCAATGCCAGCGTTAACAAGAAGGCCACCGCGCAGAAAACCTCACGTGGGTCATCCATCGGCGCCTCCAACGATCCGAAGACCCGCGCCGCCGCCGGTCTCAACCCCGTCGCGGGCATGGATGTCAGCCTTGAGGATGCCGAAAACCTTGCCACCGGCGCGGTCACCGCCACCGTCGAAGCGCTGTCCGCGCTCATCGAAAGCGGCAATCCGCTGTTCAAGGACGGCAAGATGTGGACCCCGCATCGGCCTGCCCGCCCGCCGAAATCCGAAGGCGGCATTACCATCCGCATGCAGTCGGATTTCGAACCGGCAGGTGATCAGCCGACAGCGATTGCCGATCTGGTCGAGGGCATCAATTCCGGCGAGCGGTCGCAGGTCCTGCTCGGCGTCACCGGTTCGGGCAAGACCTTCACGATGGCCAAGGTCATCGAGGCCACCCAGCGCCCGGCCGTCATTCTCGCGCCCAACAAGACGCTGGCGGCACAGCTTTATTCGGAGTTCAAGAACTTCTTCCCCGACAACGCGGTGGAATATTTCGTCTCCTACTACGATTATTACCAGCCAGAAGCCTATGTGCCACGCTCGGATACCTTCATCGAAAAGGAATCCTCGATCAACGAACAGATCGACCGCATGCGCCACTCCGCCACCCGCTCGCTGCTGGAGCGGGATGACTGCATCATCGTCGCCTCGGTGTCGTGCATTTACGGTATCGGCTCGGTGGAAACCTACACCGCCATGACCTTTCAGATGGCGATTGGCGACAGGCTGGATCAGCGCCAATTGCTGGCCGATCTGGTTGCCCAGCAATACAAGCGCCGCGATATGGATTTCCAGCGCGGCTCTTTCCGCGTGCGTGGCGATACCATCGAAATCTTCCCCGCCCACCTGGAAGATGCCGCCTGGCGCATCTCCATGTTCGGAGACGAAATCGACAGTATTACCGAGTTCGATCCCCTCACCGGCCAGAAAACCGGCGATCTGCAATCGGTGAAGATCTACGCCAACTCGCACTATGTCACCCCGCGCCCGACGCTGAACGGCGCCATCCGCTCCATCAAGGAAGAGCTGAAAGGCCGCCTCGCCGAGCTGGAAAAGGCCGGTCGCCTGCTGGAGGCACAGCGGCTGGAACAGCGTACCCGCTACGATATCGAAATGCTGGAAGCCACCGGCTCCTGCGCGGGTATCGAGAACTATTCCCGTTATCTCACGGGCCGCAGCCCCGGCGAACCGCCGCCAACCCTATTCGAATATATCCCCGATAACGCCCTGCTGTTCATCGATGAAAGCCACGTCTCCGTCAGTCAGATCGGCGGCATGTACAGGGGCGACTTCAGGCGCAAGGCGACGCTGGCCGAATACGGCTTCCGCCTGCCCTCCTGCATGGACAATCGCCCACTGCGCTTCGAGGAATGGGACGCCATGCGCCCGCCGACCGTTGCCGTGTCCGCCACCCCCGGCAATTGGGAAATGGAACAGTCCGGCGGTGTCTTTGCCGAACAGGTCATCCGCCCCACCGGCCTCATTGATCCGCCGGTCGAAATCCGCTCCGCCCGCAGCCAAGTGGATGATGTGCTGGGCGAAATCCGCGAGACAGCGCAGGCCGGATACCGCACCCTCGTCACCGTGCTGACCAAGCGCATGGCCGAAGACCTCACAGAATATCTGCATGAACAGGGCGTGCGCGTGCGCTACATGCACTCGGATATCGACACGCTGGAACGTATCGAAATCATCCGCGACCTGCGCCTCGGTGCATTCGACGTGCTGGTGGGAATCAACCTTCTGCGCGAAGGTCTCGACATCCCCGAATGCGGCTTCGTCGCCATTCTGGATGCCGACAAGGAAGGCTTCCTGCGCTCCGAAACATCCCTCATCCAGACCATTGGTCGCGCCGCCCGTAACGTCGATGGCAAGGTCATCCTCTACGCGGACAAGATCACCGGCTCGATGAAACGCGCCATGGAGGAAACCTCCCGCCGCCGTGAAAAGCAGGTAGCCTACAACACCGAACACGGCATCACGCCTGAATCCGTCAAGGCCCGCATCTCGGATATCCTCGACAGCGTCTACGAACGCGACCACGTCCGCGCCGATATCTCCGGCGCATCCGGCAAGGGTTTTGCGGATGGCGGCCACATGGTCGGCAACAATCTTCAGGCTCACCTCAACGCGCTGGAAAAATCCATGCGCGACGCCGCCGCCGATCTCGACTTTGAAAAAGCCGCCCGCCTGCGCGACGAAATCAAACGCCTCAAAGCCGCCGAACTCGCCGCCATGGACGACCCAATCGCCAAGGAAGAGGCGAAATCGCTTGAGGGTGGCGGCCGAGGTAAGCCCGGCAAAAAAAGTGGCCCGAGCACCAACCGCGAGTCGATCTCCGCCCTTGAGGGGGAGATGTCCGGCAGGACAGAGGGGGGTGAGCCAAATCCACCAGCCTCGAAATCCCTCTTCGCCAAACCCACCCTGGACAATATGGGCCCCGGCACCGACACCGCCAAACCCCTGTTCCGCAAGAATGATCTCGACGAAATGACGGTGGGACGCACGGAAAAACCGGTCAAGGGAACCACACCGGCAAAGCCCAAAACCGAAGACGGCAAACGCGTCTCACCCTTGCTGGAAGGTCAATCTGAACGCGCCACCGGCGGCAAAGACGACCCCCGCCCCATCGCACGTGGCAAGGTTGGTGTCGGCTCGTACGAAGATCCCGGCGAGCAGAAGCGGAAGGGCCGCACGAAGGGCAAGACTGGCAGGCCGGGGCGTTGAGACTCTCGTCGCTGTTTTAAATCAAGAACGGATTTTGGGATAGCTGCGACATAACAGGAAGGTGAGAGGTGAGAATGCGCGCTGTCATGTTGGCATTGTCCATAATTGCCGTCGTATCGGCAGCCTCCACCAGCATCGCCGGTACGCTCGCCGATGCCACCTTTCACAGCAAAGCGTTGAACGCTGACCTACCCGTCAACATCTACCGCCCGGATGGCGACCCGCCTGAGAATGGCTGGCCGGTCATCTACCTGCTGCATGGCCATGATGGCGACCAGAACAGCTGGCGCGATCTCGGCAACATCCAGAAAACGCTGGATGGCATGATTGCGTCAGGCATGATCCGCCCCGTGGTCGTCGTCATGCCGGGCGTGAAAAACAGCTGGTATGTCGATTCCGCCGATGTCGGAGGCCCCGGCAATTACGAGACGACGCTGACCGGCGATCTGCGGGTGCATATGGAAAAAACGCTGCCCGTGCGCAAGGACAGACAGGGACGCGCCATCATCGGCTTGTCCATGGGCGGCTTCGGCGCGCTGCATCTGGCCTATGCGCATGAAGACCTTTATGCCGCCGTCGCCAGCCTCTCGGGCGCGATTTGGCAGAACGTCCCCGCCACCGATCTCGACAAGTCGCCCGCCGAACTGAAGCTCATCCAGGACAGCGCCTTCTTCCACCGCCTCGACCGCACCACCATCACCAGCGGCATCGTGCTTCCCTCCACCGGCGATCACTTCTCCGGCTCCTTCGGCACACCCTTCGACGCCCGACGCTTCAACGAGCAGAACATCTTCACGACCGTCGCCCAGCATGTCGTCAAAAAACAGGACCTCCCCGCCACCTACCTCACCGTCGGCGACGATGACGGCTTCTCCCTATGGCGCGGAGCCATCGCCCTCCACGAAACCCTGCAAGCCGACAACCGCAAATCCGAACTGCGGATCACGGATGGGGATCATGTCTGGGATGTGTGGAAGGTGTCGATTATCGATGCGCTGAAGTTTGTGGATGGGGAGTGGGAGTGGAAAAGCAGGCGTTGAATTTGGGATCAAAGAGACAATTGGCTCCACAATTCACCGTATAAATGAACTAATTTAGAGCTATGATCAAAAGTTGTAGAAATTTAATAAGCACTTAAATACTATAGAAATGCGAGGGGAAATTTAAAAGGGAACGCAATGGAAGACAAACACGATTTGTCCTTGATGACATTGAATACGATCGACATAACAGCGATATTTATATACTATTTTCTATTGATGATATCGGCTTCATTATCGATATTTTACCAAATTATTTCCTCACACAACGTCACCGAGCTGAGTATGTTAGATAACATGTTGGCACTGGCGTCATCTGCAACATGCGGATCTACAATTTATTATAGTCGAAAGCTATACAAAGCATCGATAAATAACGACTATAATATTATACAAGACAATAAGATGACCGCAAGTAGAGTGGGAACGATCGCTTTTTTCATTCTGCGCCCGGCATTTGGAGTGATATTGGCTCTTGTAAGTTATTGCATTTGGAAAGCGTCTATAAATGTTGCAGTAGAAAACCCGTCAGAAAAGGGCAATTTTATCTACATTGTGACATTGATAGGCTTTTTCTCTGGCTTCTCCGTTGGACGCCTTATTGAGCAGTTTCAAGAGAAAAACGTTGATAGTATTACCAAAAGTGAGCATGCAAGATGACCCAAGCGGCAGAAATTGAGAAGAAAATAATTGAGCTGGAAAAACTCGCATCGACGGTGCTTGAAATCAAGCGCCGGTCACGCCCGAGGAGGCCAATAGTAATTGAATTCGCCGGCTCTCCTAAGGCTGGAAAATCTTCGTGCATAAGCTCCCTTGACATTTTCTTAAGGCGAAACAATTTTCGGACAAAAATACTGACAGAGCGCGCAAGTATCTGTCCCATCCCAAATAAATTTGATCCTATCTTTAACGTGTGGACAGCTTGTGCTGCACTCAACCAATTGTCAGAGACATTGGCAAACTCGGCAAAAAAATTAGATGTTATCATCCTAGATAGAGGATTTTTTGACGCTCTCTGCTGGTTTGAATGGCAGCGTGAGGAAAAACTACTCAGAAATGATGACTACGAGCGATTTACCAATTTTTTCACTTCCACGCGCTTTAGAATGACTATCGATTTAGTCCTAGTTTTTGAATCTTCTCCTGAAACATCAAGCGAGAGAGAGTATAAAAATCTCCTCACTAGAAAAGAGGGAAGCATTATGAGAAAAGAAGTCCTCACGTCATATCTTTCATCTATAAAATTGACCGCTAAAAAATACAAAAGTCATTTTCGTGAGATTAATGAGCACAATACCGACAAACAAGACCAAAATGAGGTAAGTTACAATGTCACCAAGGCTACACTTAGCCTTCTGAAAAATATCGCCGAAGAAAAAATAGGCTTCATTAGAAAAAATGATATTAAAAATCTTCCTACGATATTTGACTATACCGAGATAAGCGATTTAATAGACAATACATTGAGTTTTGATGACCGAAGTAAAGTCGAAAATAATGACGAACTACTACAACTAATTCCGATAGCCGTAATAAAAGAGAAAGGCAAGGACGATTTCTTAGTCGGAACTAAAGCACAAAAAGCCACTTCCAGCTCTTCGCCTGAAAAAGGCAAAACTCTCTGTTATTTTGGAGGGCATATTCGCGAAGAGGATTCAAACCTAATGGGGATGAGCAGCAAATTGGATGTGCTCAAACAATGCGTTTATCGAGAAGTCAAAGAGGAAATTGGAATAGACCTCGACCCTTCCGGCTCCAATCCGAAGTGCCTATGGGTTCGTGACGGGACTAAATCAGAACATCACCTTGCCATCGTATTCGTAATTGAACTCTCATTGTCTAGAATCAAATTGAGTGTCGATGGTGAAGAATTTGCGCGTTACGAGAAAAAGGGAAGAACTGGAACTGGTGACATCGTTTCGGCATATGACTTGGTGAACTCGAAAATTGATTCATGGACCGAAAACATCGTGAAGAAAATCACGAACGTGAATTATAATGAGCGTTTTCCGTCTCAACCCAGTTTGTTTAAGTAATTGCGTCAAACTAGCGAGTTAATCGTCTGGTCGCTTTCGGAACCAAATCCACCCCCACCCGTTCTTTCCCCGAACACCATGTTCAGCATACAAAGGGAAGAAACATCATGAAAAACAAGATCTTCGCACTGGCTGCCGTTGCAGCCCTGACGTCTTCTGTTGCCTTCGCACAGACAGCAACGACGGCTCCATCTGCCGCACCTGCTGCTGGTGCAGATGCTATGCTTTCGGGTCCTGGGATTACCATGGGCACCAAGGCCAACGGCCCTTTGAAGTTCGTCAACGTGCAGAAGACCGACCTCACAGCTTCGCAGCTGGATGGTCTGGATATCTACAACGCAAAGAACGAGAACATCGGTGAGATCGAAGACGTCGTGATCGGCGATGGCAAGTCTGTCATCGGTCTGGTTGCCAGCGTTGGTGGCTTCCTCGGCATCGACAAGAGCTATGTGGTTCTCGATCCGGCATCCGTCGCCATCAACAACGACAACGGCACATGGAAGGCCTATGTCGACACGACCAAGGAAGCGCTCGAAGCTGCTCCAAAGCTCGACTACGACAAGATGGACGACTAATCCCGTGAGATAGGCGGGTTTATCCCGCCGGTCTTCAAGCCCACCGATTGTTGGATTGCTCCATCAGTCGGTGGGCTTTTTTGCGGGTGTTGGTGGGGCTGCACCGGCAGAGGGTATCTGCCCCGTTCTGCTCGTGGTGATGGGGTTGGATCCTCGGCACAAGGCCGAGGATGACGTCGAGAGGCGGTTGCCGTCGCGAGATACGGCGTCCCTGCCCTTACCCGCCGAACTTGCCGCTACGCGGAAAACCCTTGGGCACGCTGCGGCCAGCGGTGGCGCGGTCGGCCATCCATTCCAGCAGCTCGTCACCCACCTTGGAGAAGGAGCGCCCGGCGCTGTCTTCCCATGTCAGGCCGGTGGCCAGCGCAAAGCACTTGATGTCCGAAATGCCGCCGTCCTTGTAGCGTTGCAGGCGCACGCCCTTGCCGCGTGACATCTCAGGCACTTGCGACAGCGGGAAGGTCAGCATCTTGCGGTTTTCGCCGACGACGGCGACGTGATCGCCCGTCACAGGTACCAGCAGCTTCATCTCGTCGGGCATGGCAACATTCATGATCTGCTTGCCCTTGCGGGTGTTGGCGACCATTTCCGTTTCCGCGATCACGAAGCCGTTGCCAGCAGTGGAGGCCAGCAACAGTTTGCGTGATGGGTCGTGGACGAAGGCGCTCAGAATATCCTGATCGTTTTCCATATCCACCATGATCCGCACCGGCTCTCCATGGCCGCGCCCGCCCGGCAGCTTGTCGGCACCCAGCGTGTAGGCCTTGCCACCTGTCGTCACCAGCAGCAGCTTGTCGGTGGTCTGCGCCGGGAAGGCCAGCTTCGGGCCGTCGCCTTCCTTGAAGGTCAAAGCAGACGTGTCGGTCATGTGGCCCTTCAGCGCCCTGATCCAACCCTTTTGCGAGATGACGATGGTGACGGGTTCTTTCTCGATCATCGACTGCTGGATGGCATCCATATCGGCCGTCGGCGCCATGGCAAACAGGGTGCGACGTGCGCCCAGCTTGGTCACCTTGGCGTATTTCTTTTTGACCTCTTCGACTTCCCAGGCCACCGTCTTCCACTGCTTGTCCGGCGACGCCAGCAGCGACTCGATCTCGGCCTTCTCGCTGCTCAGGCCTTCGAATTCCGTGCGGATTTCGAATTCTTCCAGCTTGCGCAAGGAGCGCAGGCGCATGTTGAGAATGGCTTCGGCCTGAATATCGGTCAGCTTGAAGCGCGCAACCATCACCGGCTTCGGCTCGTCCTCCTCGCGGATGATGGCGATGATCTCATCGATGTTGAGATAGGCGATGAGGAAACCGCCAAGAATTTCAAGACGACGGTCGATAGCGGCCAGACGGAAACGCGAACGGCGCAGCAGCACGTCGCGGCGGTGGTCCAGCCATTCCTTCAGCACATCGTTCAGCGCCATGACCTTGGGCACCCGGCCCATGGACAGAACGTTCATGTTGAGCGGAATGCGGTTTTCCAGATCGGACAGGCGGAACAGCGATTCCATCAGCAGCGTGGCGTCGACGGTGCGGTTCTTCGGTACCAGCACGACGCGCACGTCTTCGGCGGATTCGTCACGCACGTCTTCCAGCAGCGGCAGGCGGCGCGCCAGCAGAAGCTCGGCAATCTTCTCGATCAGCCGTGATTTCTGAACCTGATAGGGAATTTCGGTGATGACGATCTGATAGCCGCCACGGCCCAGATCCTCGATTTCCCACTTGGCCCGCACGCGGAAGCCGCCACGACCGGTCTTGTAGGCATCGATAATGCTTTCGCGGCTCTCGATGATGATGCCGCCTGTCGGCAGGTCAGGCCCTTCGATACCGCCCTTTTCGGGGTGGGCGGGATCAAACATCAGATCCTCGACGCTCGCCTCGGGGTTCTTGATCAGGCGCAGCGCGGCATCGCACAGCTCATGGGCGTTGTGCGGCGGAATGGAGGTCGCCATGCCCACGGCAATGCCGGAAGAGCCGTTGGCCAGAAGGTTGGGAAACGCGCCAGGCATGACGACCGGCTCGTTATCTTCTTCATTATAGGTCGGGCGAAAATCGACGGCGTCCTGCTCGATGCCTTCCAGCAAAAGCGCGGCGACATCGGTCATGCGCGCTTCGGTGTAACGATACGCGGCAGCGCCATCGCCATCGATGTTGCCGAAGTTGCCCTGCCCGTCCACGATGGGATAGCGCTGGGAGAAATCCTGAGCGAGGCGCACCAGCGCATCATAGACCGACTGGTCGCCATGCGGGTGGAACTTACCGATGACGTCACCAACGATACGGGCGCATTTCTTGAACGCGGAGTTCGGGCGAATCCCCATCTCGCTCATGGCGTGAATGATGCGGCGGTGCACCGGCTTCAAACCATCACGAACGTCCGGCAGCGCACGGTGCATGATGGTCGATAGCGCATAGGCCAGATAGCGCTCTTCCAACGCCGCCTTCAGATCGATCGGCACAATATTGTTGTCGTCTCCGCCGGACGGAGGAAGAAGATTTTTTCCCATAGCGCTTGACTAGCGGAAAGGGTGATTCCCAGCAAGGAATCACCGCTCTTCCGCTGTGGATGACGGGTGCCAAGCGTATATTTTTTGTTAATCTTGTTTTTATGCCGCAATTCGGCCATTCGTTGCAAAGTACGAATGCAGTAGACCGTCGCTATGCCTCGGATATAAATGCATGATTCCAGTTTTCGATAAGCCAACGTCCACTATCCATCAGGGAAGAGACATAATGAGACTTCAATCCACACGGCATTTTCTGCTCGCAGGCGTTGCGGCCGTCGCGTTCGCATCACCCGCTTTTGCACTCGATGGTGCAGACGTGCTCAAGAAGATCAACGATTCCTATCGCGTCCAGGGCGCTGAAATCGGTGCGAAGTCGATTGCCGTCGATGGGTCGACCGTCACGATGAGCGGCGTGACCTTCAACGCAACAACAGCCAAGGAACAGGTCATTCCCCTCGGCAACGTCAAGCTTGAGGGTGTCGAGGAAGCCAATGGTGGCTACACGATCGAGAAGATGAGCTTCGACAACGTCAAGTACGCTCAGGAAAATGTCGCGATCGATGTCAGCGACATCTACGTGTCCGGCATTGTCGTGCCGGCAGACGCAACCACCGGCAAGGTGGATTCGATGTTGCTGTACGATGAGGCCCACAGTGGTCCGGTGTCCGTCAAGATCGATGGCAAGGAAACCTTCGCTCTCGAAGAAACAACGACGACGATGACCAAGAGCGAAGACGACAACACCATCAGCTTCGATCTGAACGCAACCGGCTTCAAAGCCGATCTCAGCAACGTTCAAGACCCGAAGTCGAAGGAAGCCATCGACAAGCTGAAGGTTCAGTCGCTGAGTGGCGAAATGAACATGAGCGGCTCCTGGGAAATCGCACCAGGTACGCTGACGATTGATGAATATGCCCTCGATCTGAAAGATGTCGGTCGCCTCAATATGGCCTTCAGCTTCTCCGGCTACACGCTGAACTTCATCAAGTCGATGCAGGATGCCGTCAAGGCGCAGGCGGCCAACCCGAACAAGGAACAGGCCGACCAGGCGGCCGGTCTCGCGATGCTCGGCCTCATGCAGCAGTTGAGCTTCAATAGCGCCGAAATCAGCTTTGAAGATGCCAGCATCACCAAGCGCGCCATCGATTATGCGGCCGGTGAGCAGGGCATGTCCGGCGAGCAGTTGGCGCAGACCATCAAGGGCATGGTTCCGATCATGATGGCACAGCTCAACGTGCCTGAGCTGCAGAACGCAGTTTCAGCAGCCGTCAACACCTATATCGACGACCCGAAGAACTTCACCATCTCGGCAGCACCGGCAAAGCCCGTGCCTTTCCCCATGATCATGGGTGCGGCCATGGGTGCACCGAACACCATTCCGCAGGTGTTGGGCGTTACGGTTTCGGCCAACGAATAGTCTCACCCTTTCAGAACGACGAAAGCCCCGGATCGCTCCGGGGCTTTCTTTTTTTCAATCGAGGTATTGTTGTTAATGCAGCGCCTGTGGTGCCGCATCCGGCTTGTCGTGCAGAGCGAAGCGGTCGATCATGTGGGCGCTTGCGTCATTGGCACCGATGACCTCAACCTGTTTGCCCGCCTTGCGGAATTTCAGAACGACCTTGTCAAGTGCGCCAACGGCGGAAATATCCCACAGATGCGCCTGGGTCACATCTATGACCACCCGCTCCACCGGCTCGGCAAAATCGAAGGCTGCGACGAAGCTCTCCGTCGAGGCAAAGAAAATCTGACCATCGACACGATAGACACGCTCGTTGTCATCCACACCTGTCGCGCTGCGAACATGGAACAGTTTTGCGACTTTGCCGGCAAAGAAAACGCCCGACAGCAACACACCCGCCAGAACACCCTGCGCCAGATCATGCGTCGCAAGCACGGTGCCGACCGTGACCAGCATGACGATGCTAGACGACGGCGGGTTGCGGCGAAGATCGAGGATCGAGCGCCATGAAAACGTGCCAATGGATACCATGATCATCACCGCGACCAATGCTGCCATGGGAATGATGCGAACCACATCATCCAGCACCAGAATGAGGAACAGCAGGAACGAACCCGCGACGAAGGTGGAAAGCCGCCCTCGCCCACCGGACGAAACGTTGATGACCGATTGACCGATCATGGCGCAACCGCCCATGCCGCCAATCAATGCCGACGCGATGTTGCCAGCGCCCTGCCCGATGCACTCCTGGCTCTTGTTGCTGGGCGTATCCGTCATGTCATCAACGATCTGCGCCGTCAGAAGCGATTCCAGCAGACCGACGGCAGCAAGCGCAACGGAATAAGGAAAGATGATCTGTAGCGTTTCCCACGTCAGCGGCAACTGCGGCAACGCGAAGATTGGCAGCGTGGACGGCAATTCGCCAAGATCGCCGACAAGGCGGATATCCATGCCGAAATACATGGACGCAATCGTCAGAACTGCAATTGCAACCAATGGAGATGGAATGGCGCGAGTCAGCAGCGGGAACAGGTAGATGATACCAAGTCCGGCAGCGATCATGACATAGGTCGCGACGGGCACACCGATCAGCTCCGGCAATTGCGCCATGAAGATGAGGATGGCCAGAGCGTTGACGAAACCCGTCATGACGGACCGCGACACAAACCGCATGACACGGCCAAGCTTCACGATACCGGCCAAAATCTGCAGCACGCCCATCAGGATGGTGGCTGCAAAGAGATATTGCAGGCCATGTTCCTTGACGAGCGTGACCATCAGAACGGCCGTTGCAGCCGTTGCCGCTGAGATCATACCCGGCCTGCCGCCCGTAAACGCCGAGACGCAGGCGATGGCAAAGGAGGCAAACAGTCCGACCTTGGGATCGACACCTGCGATGACGGAAAAGCCGATGGCTTCGGGAATGAGAGCGAGCGCCACGACGATACCGGAGAGAACGTCTCCGCGGATGTTCGAAAACCACTCACGTTTGTAAGTTTGAAATCTGTTCATGGGGATTTTTCGCAAATCTATGCGCACCGGCCCGGCATATCTGTTGAACAGCCTATGCAGCTAAACGAAAAGACGAAACGGTGCTTTGCGTTGTCTGGCGGATCGGCGGCCAGAAGAGCCACCCGGGTTTACACCGGGTCCGTGGTGAATGCGTTCTCTATAAAGATATAATGCTCCTGTCGCAAGGCAGAATGCCCAAGACGGCAGGATCGGCACAAAAGCAAAGGGCGGCAGCCGAAGCCACCGCCCTTTTCTGTATGAGTCTCGAGAGAGCACAATCGCTCAAGGCGACGTTCTCAATCCTTCTTCGGCGTAGGCACCACGCGTAGCGCCAGTTCGCGAAGTTGCGTTGGCGATGCTGGCGCTGGTGCGTTCATCAGAAGATCCTGCGCCTGCTGGTTCATCGGGAACAGCGTGATTTCACGCAGGTTCTTCGTGCCGGTCAGCAACATGACGACGCGGTCCACACCGGCTGCCATGCCGCCATGCGGAGGCGCGCCGTACTGGAAGGCACGGTAGAGGCCACCGAAGCGGTCTTCCACGTCCTGCTGGCTCAAGCCCACCTTCTCGAATGCCTTGACCATCAGTTCAGGCGACTGGTTACGAATGGAGCCGGAGGCGATCTCGTAACCGTTGCAGACCATGTCGTACTGGTAGGCCTTGATGGTCAGCGGGTCCTGATTCTCAAGCGCATCCATTCCGCCCTGCGGCATGGAGAACGGGTTGTGGGCGAAATCGATCTTTTTTTCTTCTTCGTTGTATTCGAAGAACGGGAAATCGACGATCCAGCACAGCTCGAAACGGTCGCGGTCAACGAGGTTCAGCTCCTCACCGGCGCGGGTGCGGGCTTCGCCTGCGAACTTGTAGAACTTGGCAGGATCACCAGCGACGAAGAAGGACGCATCGCCTGCTTCAAGACCCAGCTGAACGCGCAGCGCTTCGGTGCGCTCTTCGCCGATGTTCTTGGCCAGCGGGCCGGAGCCGACGACCTTGCCGTCTTCTTCCTTCCAGAAGATATAACCGAGGCCGGGCTGGCCCTGTCCCTGCGCCCATGCGTTCATGCGGTCGCAGAATGCTCTGCTGCCGCCGGTCTTGGCTGGAATTCCCCAGACTTCAACCTTCGGGTTGGATGCGATCATGCCCGCGAAGACCTTGAAGCCGGAACCGGCGAAATGGTCTGTGACGGCCTGCATTTCGATCGGGTTACGCAGGTCCGGCTTGTCGGAGCCGTAAGTGCGGAGCGCGTCGTCATAGGCGATGCGGCGGAACGTCTGCGTAACTGGCTTGCCTTCGGCAAACTGCTCGAACACGCCGCGAATGACCGGCTCCATGGTTTCCCAGACGTCTTCCTGCGTGACGAAGCTCATTTCCAGGTCGAGCTGGTAGAATTCGCCCGGCAGACGGTCCGCACGTGGGTCTTCATCACGGAAGCAAGGTGCGATCTGGAAGTAACGGTCGAAACCGGCCACCATGAGAAGCTGCTTGTACTGCTGCGGCGCCTGCGGCAGCGCGAAGAACTTGCCTTCGTGGATGCGGCTCGGCACGAGGAAGTCGCGTGCGCCTTCTGGTGAAGACGCCGTCAGAATCGGCGTGGAATATTCTGCAAAACCAATATCGCCCATGCGGCGGCGCATATCGGAGATGATCTGCGTGCGCTTGACGATGTTCTTGTGCAGGGTATCGCGGCGCAGGTCGAGGAAGCGGTACTTCAGGCGCACATCTTCAGGATAGTCAGGCTCGCCGAATACCGGCAGCGGCAGTTCCTTGGACGCGGCCAGCACTTCGATTTCCTGCGCGTAAAGCTCGATTTCGCCCGTTGCCATGGTCTTATTTGTGGTCTCGTCCGAACGGGCCTTGACCAGACCGTCGATGCGGATGACCCATTCGCCACGAACGACTTCCGCAGATTTGAACGCGGGGCTATCAGGGTCTGCGACCACCTGCGTGATGCCGTAATGGTCACGAAGGTCGATGAAGAGAACGCCGCCGTGATCTCGCACACGGTGAACCCAGCCAGAGAGGCGGACAGTCGCGCCAACGTCGGACTTGCGGAGAGCGGCACAGGTGTGGCTGCGGTAACGATGCATTTTGTTATCCTGAAACATAGCGGCGATCGCCAAGTGGATCGCGTATTCTAAATCGGGCGGAAAAGCGCATGACAGACCCGATTTGTCAAGGCGAAGCGCAATAATGTCCCGAATAGCGCCGCGTTTAAGCGTATTCGTTCAGCGAGAATCGGTTATCGATAGTCTCAGCTTCCAAAGCCCTCCAGACACGCGATGTATGCCGCATGAGCCAAATAAGACCCCTCATTCCACTGCTGCTGACGGCGGGTATTCTGATCGGCGGAAATGGCTTGCAAGGCACATTCATCGCACTTCGTGGATCGTCGGAAGGTTTTTCGGCCAGCACCATCGGCCTCATCAGCGCCGGTTATAGCCTGGGGTTTGCCGTAGGCTGCGTCAACGTCACGCGCCTGTTGCGAAAGATCGGCCACATCAGGGCCTTTTCCACCATGGCCGCCGTCGCGTCCGCAGCCTCCATCACGATGATCCTGATTACGGATCCGTTTTTCTGGTTTGCGATGCGCTTCGTCATCGGCATTGCGGTGGCGTGTCTGTTCGCCACCATCGAAAGCTGGATCAATGCACAGGTCACGAATTCCAACCGTGCGAAAACGCTGTCTATCTACCGTTTCGTTGATCTCGGTTCGGTGACGCTGGCGCAATACGTGATTCCGGCTGTCGGCATAGAGGGACCTGCGATCTTCTCGTTGATCGCCATGGCCCTGACGCTTTCGCTGGTCCCCATTTCGCTTGCCGACAAATCGAACCCGGCCCCTCCCAAACAGGTGCCGTTCGATCTCTTTGCCGTCTGGCGCATTTCGCCACTCGCGGTCATAGGCTGTATTGCCGTCGGCCTGAGCATGTCGGCCTTCCGCAACATCGGCCCGATCTATGCCGAACAGATCGGTATGTCTGTGACCTCGATTGCCACCTTCATGAGTGCTGGCATCATCGGCGGCGTGGTGTTGCAATATCCGCTGGGTGCCTATTCCGACCGGTACGACCGGCGCATCGTCATCGTCGCGACCACCGCCTGCTCCGTCGTGACGGGCCTGTTTCTGTCTTTCTTTGCTGGAACTGACGAGTTCAGAAACGTCATCGGCGTCTTTGTCTTCGGCGCTTTCGCGCTGCCGCTTTATTCGCTCAGCTCGGCGCACGGCAACGACCATGCCAAGGAGGGCGAGCACGCGATGATGTCGGCCGGGCTTTTGTTCTTCTGGTCGATGGGGGCAACGGTTGGCCCGCTCCTCGCTTCGCTTCTCATCGATCTTTTCGGCCCCAAGGCGCTGTTTGCCTATACGGCAGCCATCCAGGTCGTTTTCATGATCTACACCCTTTACCGCCTAACCGTGCGGGCGGCAGTGCCCGTGGAGGAACGCGACTGGCGCTTCCGCTCGCTCTTGCGCACGTCTGCCTATTTTACCAGGCTTGCCGCCCCACCTGCTTCGGAACGGGACAAAAAAGACGGATAGCCGTCTTCTCCACCCGATAAAGATGTGACAGAGAGCCAAGAAGAGCCGTGCCTGTATTGACACGGGCGCTTCAAAGGGAAAGTAAGTTTGATACTTTCCATGAGCGGCAAAAAGATAATGATTGAGACGACAACAGCACTCGCCGAAGCCTGCAAGGAACTGGCGAAATCCGATTTCATCACCATCGATACGGAATTTCTCCGCGAAACGACTTTCTGGCCTCAGCTTTGTCTCGTCCAAATGGCCAGCACGACGCTCGAAGTGCTGGTCGATCCTCTCGCGAAAGATCTCGATCTGACGCCGCTGTTCGAACTGATGGCAGATACCAGTGTCATCAAGGTTTTCCATGCCGCCCGCCAGGACATCGAAATCATCCATCATCTCGGCGGTCTCATCCCGCACCCGATCTTCGATACACAGGTCGCGGCGATGGTCTGCGGCTTCGGTGATTCCATTTCCTATGATCAGCTTGTCCAGCGCATCAAGAACGTGCAGATCGACAAATCGTCGCGCTTCACCGACTGGAGCCGCCGTCCGCTGACGGAAAAGCAGCTGGATTATGCGCTGGCCGATGTCACCCACCTGCGTGACGTCTATCTGGCACTGCAAGCGCAACTGGACCGTGAAGGCCGCTCTTCCTGGCTGAAGGAAGAAATGGACGTGCTCGAATCGGTGGAAACCTATGACATGCATCCCGACGATGCCTGGCTGCGGTTGAAATCGCGGCTTCGCAAGCCGACCGAGCTCGCAATTCTGAAATTCATCGCCGCCTGGCGTGAGCGCGAGGCGCGGTCGCGCAACGTGCCGCGCTCGCGCGTGTTGAAAGACGATGCCATCTTCGAAATCGCGCAGCAGCAGCCCAAGGACACGGAGGCCTTGTCACGGCTGCGCACCGTTCCAAAGGGTTGGGAGCGTTCGTCCTCCGGCGCTGCCATCATCGATACGGTCAATGCAGCGCTTGCTTTGCCGAAAGGCGACATGCCGCACCCGCCTCGTCAAAGCCATTCGCCGGAAGGTTCGGTGGCCGCTGTTGAACTCCTCAAGGTTTTGCTGAAGCTGACGGCCGACAAGCACGGCGTTGCGGCCAAAGTCATCGCCAACAGCGAAGACCTCGACAAGATCGCATCGGAAGGTGAAGAGGCGTCGGTACCGGCTCTTTCTGGCTGGCGTCGTGATTTGTTCGGCGAACCGGCGTTGAAACTGATTCGCGGCGAAGTGGCGCTTCGCTTTGCAGGCAAGAAGGTCGAAGCATTGGAACTGCCGCAACAGGGCTCATGTGCCAAAGCTGCCGACTGAACCTCCACAACAACAATATTGATCTTCATGGCTGATCGCGACGTGTAACCGATGCAACTCGGTCACAGCTTTCACCCATACACGCTACCTTACCAAAACATCACTTTTTGACCTTCAGTTTCCACAATATGGTCGCAACCGTCGGGAATGAGATGCCCGGCCCGATATAGTCGCAGACCAGCCGTAACGTCCAAGCAAAGAGCCTTCATGAGAAAACTTCTAGCGATGCTGGACTATGTGATGCTGTTTCTGGCGGTGGCCGGAAGCGGTGTGGCATATGCATTTTTAGAATATGGCGGTGGCGCATTGATCGGGGCGACCTACGCCTTGTTCTCCTGCGCGCCAATTCTGGCCTTCGAGCGCGGCTATATCATGCCAGGCCTGTCACGCAGAATCAGCATGCTGCCGACACCCGCTTATATTCTCTCTGCGTTTTCGGCCTATGCCGTTTTGGTGTTCTGCGGCTTCGGTTTCGGCGGCACGATTTTGTGGGCGACCGGCGTGTTGCCGGTGACATGGCAAAAAGCCGTCCATGCGGAAATGCAGTCGCTTTTGTTCATCCTGTGCGTCTGCGCCATTATCGTTTTCGTGATGCGTGTCCGTGAACTCCTGGGTCGGGATATTTTTATCGACCTCATTCTCGGACGATACCGCCGTCCGGTCAGCGAAGAACGCGTTTTCCTGTTCGTTGATCTCGTGGGATCGACGTCCTTTGCCGAAATGCACGGCGATTTGCGCGCGCAGGAGTATCTCGGCGAATTGTTCTCGGTTTACGCTGGCCCCGTCAGACGACACGGCGGCGTCATCGATGACTATATCGGCGATGCCGCCATCATCACCTGGCCGTACCACATGGCGATCCGGCGTGCCGCCTGCATCAACTGCGTTTTCGATATTCTCAAAACCATAGAAGACGGCCGCGCCGATTGGCTGTTGCGGTTTGGGGCGGTCCCGAAACTGCGTTTCGCCATTCATGGCGGGCCTGTCATCACCGCTGAAATCGGTGTCGACCACCACAAGATTACCTATTTCGGCGACACGGTGAACACGACGGCGCGGCTGGAGTCGTTGAGCAAGATGCTGGGGCATCCCGTCCTCATATCATCCGATCTCGCGCATCAGCTGCTTTTGCCAAAAGGTGTGAAAAGCGAGTATCTGGGTGAGCATGCCGTGAAGGGCCGTGGGCAGACATTGGGCGTCTGCGCGCTTAGCCGTCTGGCTGTCATGAGCTAACGCTTATGTTTTCGATCAGCGTCATCAAATCTTCAACAACGCATCAACCAGCTGTCATGAAGCTTGCCTAACGGTCCCTGCATTGCAGATGCAAACCCAAAGGTAATTCCATGAAAAAGACCCTCCTCGCCTCGGTTGCCCTTCTGGCACTCGGCACCATCTCCGCCTTTGCAGCGGAAAAGGAGTTTCCAGCAAAGCTCGTGTCGCAGGCCGTGTTGCCCGCAAACACGATCATCCCGGCGCCATCGGATGCGTCCCAGCATCTGAAGACGTCCGCAAAATTCACGACGCCGGATCGGAAGCGCGCAGAAGGGCTGGGAACGGTTCCCGGCAAGGACGGTGTTCGCACCACGGGATTGTCGATGCCGTTCGACGGACAGGCCATGCAGGGCTTTTCCGGCATCAAGACGATGAGCGACGGCACGTTCTGGAGCCTGTCGGACAACGGCTTCGGCTCCAAGACCAACTCCAGCGATTCCATGCTGATGCTGCATCACCTGAAGCTTGACTGGGATGCCGGTAAGGTCAACGCACTCGAAACGGTGTTCCTGTCCGATCCGGACAAGAAGGCACCCTTTCCGATCGTCATGGAAGGCTCCGACAAGCGCTATCTCACCGGCGCGGATTTCGACGTGGAATCCATCCAGCCAACGGAAGATGGCTTCTGGGTCGGCGAAGAATTCGGCCCATACATTCTGAAATTCACCCGCGACGGCAAACTGACGGATGTGATCGCAACAAAGGCTGGCGATATCGAAGTCAAATCGCCCGATCATCCAACCCTGTCGCTGCCCGGCAATCCAACGCAGAAACTCCCAGCCTTCAACCTGAAGCGCTCGGGTGGTTTCGAAGGCATGGCGATGTCCAAGGACGGCAGCAAGATTTACGGCCTTCTCGAAGGTCCGCTCTATAATGCGGAAGGTCAGGTCGAAAAGACCGAAGACGGCAAAACCGGGCTCCGGATCATCGAACTCGATGTCGCATCCAAAAGCTGGACGGGCCGCACTTGGCTTTATCCGCTGGCAGAAGGCGGCGAAGCGATTGGCGACTTCAACATGCTGGATGACAGCACGGCGCTGGTGATCGAGCGTGACAATGGCGCGGGCACCAGCGACAAGGCCTGTGCGGACGCCAAGAAGCCTGAGGCCAATTGCTTTGCCGTTCCAGCCAAATTGAAGCGCATCTACAAGATCGAATTCAATGATGCGACTGTCGGCAAGGCAGCGCGCAAGATTGGCTACATCGACCTGATGAAGATTGCCGATCCCGACAAGAAGGCCATGCAGGGCAATGAGAACGGCACCTACACAATGCCGTTCGTCACCATCGAAAATGTCGATCGCGTCGATGCCACGCACATCATCGTCGGCAACGACAACAACCTTCCCTTCTCGGCGGGCCGGGCGTTGGACAAGGCCGATGATAACGAGTTCGTTCTGCTTGAGGTAAAAGATTTGCTGGACGCCAAGTAACCAAGATTTGGGTAGCGCCTTCGACCGCTGTCGAAGGCGCTACTTGATCCGTCACTCGAACACGAAGGCCAGCTTCTTGCCCGTCAGCTTCGATAGCTGCTGCAAACGGCCTTCGAGGCGTTCACCGGCAAAGTCGTGATACTCATGCGGCACGACGAATTCGAGGTCGACATCGCTGCGTTCCGAACGACGGAACTTCAGGTGATCGACGACGCCGGGCATGGATGCCGAAAACAGATAGACCACGCGCAACAGACCGCCGAGCAGCTTGGCCAGTTCCTGCATTCTGTCACCGGCAATCGACGTCAGGTGCTGGGTCGTGCCGTTATCGTTCAATCCTTCGAAGCGATAATAATTCGCCAGAGCGATATAGGCGCGACCCGGATGCGTGATGGCGATGAAGGACGAGTGGGCAATGATGTTGAGCGCCTGCAAACCGCGATAATCCGGGTGCGCGCGCCAGCTGATATCGGCCAACAGGCAGGCTGCCTGGCGATAGCGCGTTTCATCTTCTGTTTCCGTAATGCCGAACACCGGCACGGTCCGCCCGCTCCAATCGGCAAGCTCGCGCGCATGTTCGGGTGAGCGGGCGCGAAGAATGGCCAGTTCGTCAGCCACCACCAGCAAGGGATCGGCCTTCTGCTCGGCTTCCGGCAGCAGCGAATAGAGATAGCCTTCGCGAACGCCTTGTGCGGAGAATGCGATCTTGGAGGGCTTCATCACCTCAAGCACTTCACGCATGGCGACAGCGCCGAAAGGCAGCAATGTCCGACGGTTCTTGGAAACCGCCTGCCATGCCGGGTCCTTGCTGTCCTTGGAAGCGATCACCTCATCGAGGAAACTCAGCATATCGGCCAGCGGCATCTCGTAGCCCTGCATCATGTGCAGCGAATAACCGGTGATTTCCATATGCAGTTTGGCGATGTTTCGCCACGTGCCGCCAACGGCGTAGAACGTCCGCCCTTCGCCCTTAGAAAGCAGCTTGGCGGTCTTGACCTGTTTTTTCGTAAAAATTGTGGCCTTCTCGATGGAGCCACCGGAATGTTCGGACAGTCGCAGGCCACCCAAAGGCAAGGTAATTCCTTCGCCGCAGGTTTTGCCCTTGATGTCGATCAGTTCCAGCGAGCCACCGCCAAGATCACCGGCGATACCATCGGCATCGTGGAAGCCGCTGATGACGCCGTAAGCGGAATAGAGCGCTTCCTTCTCACCGGAGAGAACCTCGATCTCGCACCCGAGAATGGCTTCCGCATCACGGATGAAATCGGGACCGTTGCTCGCCTCGCGCGCGGCAGCGGTCGCCAGCACATAAAGCTTTTGCGCCTGCGCCTGCTGCGACAATGCATGGAAACGACGTAATGCGGCAAGCGCACGCGTTACGCCTTCCTCATCCATTCGACCGGTCAGAGCCAAGCCCTTACCAAGCCCGCACAGGACTTTTTCATTGAAAAGCACCGCAGGGGCGCGCGAAAGACCTTCATATACAACGAGACGAACGGAGTTCGAGCCAATATCTATGACGGAAACGGGGGCTAAGCCAGCAAGCCGCCCCTGTGCTTCTGATCGTGTCATTCAGCCTGTTTCTTGCGGGATGATATCAGCCCGGCTATCAATTTGGGCGCACTGGACTTCAAGGCTTCACCGCGTCCCGAAAGGCTTGGGTTGGTCATGAAGTAGTGCTGCGCGTTGAACGGTTCCTCGCCTTTGCGCACCTCGATGCGCCTCGACGTTCCGTCCGGCAGTATCTCGTAGCTCTGCTGGTTGTCAATGAGATTGCCCAGCATGATTTGCGAAAGCACCTGTTCATGCACCGTTGGGTTGACCAAGGGGACCATGGTTTCCACACGTCGATCCAGATTGCGCGGCATCATATCGGCAGATCCGATATAGACCAGCGCCTTGTCGGACGGCAGGCCGTAACCATTGCCGAAGCAGAAGATACGGCTATGCTCCAGGAAGCGGCCAACAATGGATTTGACGCGGATGTTGTCGGACAGGCCCGGTACCTGTGGCCGCAGGCAGCAAATGCCACGGATGACCAGATCGATTTCCACACCCGCAGCACTTGCATGATACAGCGCATCGATGATCTCGGGATCAACCAGCGAATTCATCTTCATCCAGATGGCCGCTGGCGCACCGTTTCTGGCGTGTTCCGCTTCATCATTGATGTGCTTGAGAATGCGCGAGCGCATCGTATAGGGCGAAACAGCCAGCTTCATCCCCTCTTCGGGCTCGCCGTAGCCGGTGATGAAGTTGAAGATGTTGGCCATGTCATGGGCAATCTTCGGATTGCAGGTGAAGAAGGACAGATCGGTGTAGATCTTTGCCGTCACCGGATGGTAATTGCCGGTTCCAAGGTGGCAATAGGTGCGCAGCTTGCCATCTTCACGGCGCACTACCATCGACATCTTGGAGTGGGTCTTCAGCTCGATGAAGCCGAACACGACCTGAACGCCTGCGCGCTCAAGGTCACGGGCCCAACGAATATTCGCCTCTTCATCGAACCGCGCCTTCAGTTCCACCAGCGCAGTCACCGACTTGCCGGCATCGGCCGCGTCGATCAGGGCGCGCACGATCGGGCTGTCGTTGGACGTGCGGTACAAGGTCTGTTTGATGGCGAGAACGTTCGGGTCGCGGGCGGCCTGCAGCAGGAACTGAACCACCACATCGAAGCTCTCATAGGGGTGGTGAACCACCATGTCCTTCTCGCGGATCGCGGCAAGGCAATCGCCCGCATGCTCGCGCACACGCTCCGGAAAGCGGGCGTTGTAGGGCTCGAACTTCAGATCGTCACGCGGCGCTTTGGTCAGTTCGGAAACGGTGTTGAGCGCCAGAAGCCCAGGCAGGACCGCCACGCGGTTGTCTGGCACGTTGAGCTCATGGACCACGAACTGGCGCAGGGATGCGGGCATTTCGCTGTCGGTCTCGATGCGGATCACCGAGCCGCGACGGCGCCGCTTCAGGGCGCTTTCGAAGTAGCGCACCAGATCTTCCGCTTCTTCTTCAAGCTCGATATCGCTATCTCTGATAATGCGGAAGGTGCCGAGTCCACGCACGGTGTAACCGGGATAAAGCCGGTGGATGAACAGGCCGACGACATCCTCCAGCGTGATGTAGCGGACTGTCGTCTTGTCGTCCGGCAAGCGAATGAACCGGTCGAGCGCAGGCGGCAGGCGCAGAAGCGCCGTCATCGGCTCGCGGCCGTTCACGCTATCCAGCTGCAAACCCATGGAAAAGCCGAGGTTCGGAATGAAGGGGAACGGATGCGCGGGATCGATAGACAGCGGCGTCAAAACCGGGAAGATCAGTTCCTCGAATTCGTTCTCCAGCCAGACGCGGTCCTCATCGGACAGCGACGCCGGGCGAACGATATAGATGTCTTCCTTGGCGAGGTATTGCTGCAGCACCGCAAGCGAAGCCTGCTGCTCCATCTGGAGATTGTCGATTTCCTTGAGGATGTCTTCAAGCTGTTCGGCCGGCGTCTTACCATCCGGCGTACGCACGGTCACATTCTGGCGAACCTGGCCTTCGAGACCGGCCACGCGGACCATGAAGAATTCATCGAGGTTGGCGGCGGATATCGACAGAAAGCGCAGACGCTCCAGCAGAGGATGGGCGGTGTTCAGCGTCTCCTCGAGAACGCGGCGGTTGAATTGCAGCCACGAAAACTCCCGGTTGATGAAACGCTCCGGGCTGTCCCACAGGTTCTTCTCCTCCGGTGTCACTTTACCGTTTTCGTCGAGATTATCCTGCAACACCGAATCCATCGAATTTTCCGCCCTTCATCTCCGGTTCGGCAGGAACACCCATGGGGTCGTGCCGCTCCGGTTGCTTGTTTCAAATATCCCAGCGACTTGAAATCGCTCCGCACTTTCGGTCAGATACCCCATTGCCCGTATAACAGTTTGACGACGGAACTGTGACAGTCAATCCTCTTCGGGGGCGCCGCCAAGCTCCGTCAGCACCTCTGCCGCCATGGCCCGACTGATGCGCGTGCCTCTCGACAGGCCCAAACGGTCCAGTCTTTCGACGATCGTCTGCGCTGCATTGAGAGAGCGCTCCATACGCGCCACGATATAGCTGACAAGTTTGTCATCCATATAAAGCTGACGGTCGGCGAACAGCTTCATCAGAACTTGCGCCAGCAAATCCTCGTCCGGCTCGCCAATTTCCACCACCGTTGCCGCCTTGAGGCGCGACCGCAGATCCGGCAATGTCACCGGCCATGCAGCGGGCCACTCACGCGAGGTTATCAGCAGCGAGGTACCGTTCTCGCGTACGCTGTTGATCACATGGAACAGCTCCGTGTCATCAAAACCGTTTCTGTCTGCATCTTCGAACAGAACCGGGGTATTTTCCGCAGCACGTGCGGCTGATGTACCCGGCTCGGGCCTGATATCCACAGCACCGCTGGTCTGTTTCCAAATGCTGGCAAGGTGCGATTTTCCGGAACCCTGTGGCCCGACGAGAATAACGACCGGCGACGACCAGCGCGGCCATTCATCCACGATGGTGACGGCCGCATTCAAAGGTGCGGCTACCAGCAAATCATCGCGGCCAGTCGCTGCCTTGTGAGAAAACGCCAAAGGAAGCTGCTCGGCTTTCGACCTGCTGGCTGTGGGTTTATGGTTATCGCTCATCTTTCAGCTCTGGGAATCGATCCGCTTGGGCGGCAGCGCCTGCACCGGCCCCTCTTCGGCATCCCAGGGCAAATTGGCGGCACGGCCATGGTAGAGATCGCTCTCAAGATAACGAGACAACGCAAAGCGAACGAGCACACCGACCGCAGCCGCCGCTGGTACTGCGACCAGAAGGCCGACGAACCCGAACAGAACGCCAAATGCAAACAAGGCAAACATCAGCCAGACGGGGTGAAGGCCAACGCTGCTACCGACAAGCTTCGGCTGCAGAATGTTGCCTTCGATGAACTGACCGGAAAAGAAAACGGCCAGCACAAGAATGACGTTGACGTAATCCGGCAGGAACTGGACCAGCGCCACACCAACCGCCAGCACAAGGCCGATCATGGAGCCGACATAGGGGATGAAGCTGATTGCGCCAGCAAAAAAGCCAATCAAGAGGCCAAAATTCAATCCGACCAGCGAGAGGCCCACGGCATAATAGACGCCGAGAATGAGGCACAGCGAGCCCTGACCTCGAATGAAGCCCGCAATCGTGCTGTCCATATCGCGCGCGATCTGGCGCACCGTGGCGACGTGATCACGGGGGATCCAGCTATCGACTTTTTCGATCATCCGGTCCCAGTCCAGCAAGAGGTAGAATGCCACGACGGGTGTCACCACCAGAAGCGAGATCACATCCACCAGCGATTTGCCGGAGTTCCAGATTTGCGTCAGGAGCGTACCGATGAAGCCGGCACCTTCTGTCAGCAATTTCGAGAAGTTTTCCTTGACGGTGTCGATCTGCGCACTGACCCAACCCGGCAGCAGATTGGTGTCGGCACCGGCGATCAACTGCTGCAAGGACGAGATATATTGCGGAATGCGGGAGATGAATTCCGACGCCTGCGCGACAATCAACGGTATGATGATAATGAGCGACAGCGCAAACAGCAGCACGAAGGACACGAGGATCATGACGCTCGCCATCATCCGGCTCAAACCACGCCGTTCCAGCCAGTCTGCGATGGGGTCAAGGAAATAGGCGAGCGCCATGCCTGCTACGAAAGGCAAAAGAATGGAGCTGAAAACCATCAGGAACACGACAAAAACCACGAAGGCACCCAGCCAGAAAAAGGCCTGGCGTCTCAGATTCATACCTCTGATATGTGGTTGCATCGTCTGCTCCTTTAAGCGCCCATACGCGTAACGCTTTGATTAGGAAATAGGATGCGTGGGCAGGACTGGTCAAGTGGGACACCTTTGCCAAATTGGCCAAGGCTGATCTTTCCCGTGACAATAGGACGAAAACATCCAAAAGGCGTGAAAAACATGAGTTTTACAGCGCCCATACTTGCATCGTCACCCGTCTCATGCGAATGGCGACGCCAAACGGAACCAGTGGAGACGACAGCCATGAGCGAGCAAGGCAAGAACGGTCTTACCTACAGCGATGCAGGCGTGGATATCGACGCCGGAAACCTGATGGTCGAAAAGATCAAGCCCGCCGTGCGCTCCACCCGCCGCCCCGGTGCGGATGGTGAAATCGGTGGTTTCGGTGGCCTGTTCGATCTCAAGGCCGCGGGTTTCACCGACCCGGTTCTCGTCGCTGCCAATGACGGCGTCGGCACCAAGCTCAAAATCGCCATCGATGCTGATTACCATGACACCGTCGGTATCGACCTTGTTGCCATGTGCGTCAACGATCTGGTCGTGCAGGGCGCCGAGCCGCTGTTCTTCCTCGACTACTTCGCGACCGGCAAGCTCGACCCGGATCAGGGTGCGGCCATCGTCACCGGCATCGCCGCCGGTTGCCGCGAATCCGGTTGTGCATTGATCGGCGGCGAGACCGCTGAAATGCCCGGCATGTATTCGGATGGAGACTACGATCTCGCCGGATTTGCCGTGGGTGCTGCCGAACGTGGCCAGCTTCTGCCCAAGGGCGACATTGCCGAAGGCGACGTCATTCTCGGCCTCTCGTCATCGGGCGTTCACTCCAATGGCTTCTCGCTGGTGCGCAAGATCGTCGAGCTTTCCGGTCTTGGCTGGGATGCGCCGGCCCCATTCGCAGACGGCAAGAAGCTGGGAGAAGCTCTGCTGACACCAACCCGCATTTACGTGAAGCCGCTCTTGAAGGCCATTCGCGAAACCGGCGCTTTGAAGGCGCTGGCGCACATCACCGGCGGCGGTTTCCCGGAAAACATTCCACGCGTTCTGCCGAAGCATCTGGCTGCTGAAATCGATCTTGAAACCATCGAGGTTCCCACCGTCTTCTCATGGCTTGCCAAGACCGGCGGCGTCGTACAGAGCGAAATGCTGCGAACCTTCAACTGTGGCGTCGGCATGATCGTCGTCGTTGCGGCTGAGAACGCACAACAGGTAACGGACGCCCTGACAGCCGAAGGCGAAACCGTCTTCGCGCTCGGCCGCATGGTCGCTCGCGCGGAAGATGGGCACGGCACGATCTACAAGGGCACGCTCGGACTATGAGCGCCACCCCTGCCCGCAGCAAAGTCGTCGTTTTCATCTCCGGCAGCGGCTCCAACATGATGGCGCTGGCAAACGCTTGTCAGGCACAGGATTTCCCCGCTGAGATCGCCTGCGTGATCTCCGACAAGGCGACCGCAGGCGGGCTTGCGAAGGCTCAAACGCTGGGCATTCCCACGCTGGTCTTCGAGCGCAAGACCTATGCGAGCAAGGCTGAACACGAAGCATCCATTCTGGCGGCGCTGAGCGAGATCGCCCCTGACATCATCTGTCTCGCCGGCTACATGCGCCTCATCTCCGGGGATTTCATCGCACCCTATGCCGGTCGCATCATCAACATCCACCCCTCTCTCCTGCCCCTCTTCCCTGGCCTGCATACCCACGAACGCGCCATCGAAAGCGGCATGAAAATCACCGGCTGCACGGTGCATTTCGTCACCGAAGGCATGGACGAAGGCCCGGTCATCGGCCAGGCGGCGGTGCCTGTCCTTGCAGACGATGACGCAGACGCCCTCGCCGCACGTGTTCTGACCGTGGAACACCAACTCTATCCTTTGGCACTCAAGCTGCTTGCAGAGGGCAAAGTGCGGATGGACGGCGGCAAAGCGCATCGTAGTGAAGATGCCTGTGACGTGGGGCAACAGCTTATTTCGGCCTGAATACCGACAACTTGGCCAACCGCTTGACCAAGCACTCTAACGTTTGTACTTTTAGGTTCGGTTGGAGTGAAAGCCATGACGCTTACGGTTAAAGTCGGTGAAGCCAAAACACATCTTTCGGAGCTCCTCGCGAAAGTCGAAGCCGGTGAAGACGTTATCATTGCGCGTGGCAACGAGCCTGTTGCGCGGCTTGTGAAAGCGACCGATATGCGAGAGCGCCGTCTACTTCTCGGTGCTTTGAAGGCAGAGAGATCACAGAGGCAAATCGTTGCTGCCGAGGAAATCAACACCTGGAAAAACGAAGGCAGACGTTAATGCCGTTCGTCGTCGATGCCTCCATTGTCGCCGCTTGGTTCCTGCCAGATGAGTCGAGCGAGATTGCAGACAGAGCGCTGGAAATGCTCGAAACAGACGACGCCATCGCGCCCGATCTCCTGTCTCACGAATTGCGGAACATCCTCATTTCCGCGGAAAAACGAAAACGTATCGATCAGGACGCGGTTTTCTCGATCCTTTTGCGCTTTACCAGCCTGCCTCTGACTCTTGTTAGCGGTAGCGATCATATTACCATCATGCGTCTGGCTAAAAAGTATTCGCTGTCCGCCTATGACGCGGCTTATTTGGCGCTCGCGGTCTCACGCGCAATTCCACTGGCCACGAGTGATAAAAAACTGGCAAACGCTGCGGCTTCCGAACATGTCGCGTTCGACTGACTTGCCGTGAGGGTCACAAACGCTCGCGGTTCAGCATCGCCCATTGCAACAAGATGATCGTCTTCGCATCCGTGATGTCACCGGTTGCGATCATTTCGAATGCCTGGTCCAGTCCGATCGACATGACCTCGATGTCCTCGCCCTCTGTTGCGAGCCCACCGCCGAGACCGGCTTTTTCTTCCAGATCGACCCGCGCGTAAAACAGGGCGACCTTTTCCGTCAACGTGCCGGGGCTTGCATAGGTCTCGAAAAGATAGTGCACGTCTTTCACCGCATAACCGGTCTCTTCCATCGCCTCGCGGCGGATGGCTTCGTCCGGCTGGTCGTCATCGATCAGGCCTGCGGGCACTTCGAGCATGAAACTCGGATCACCGTTGACGAAGGCGGCGGGGCGAAATTGGCGGACCAGAACAACGGCATTTTTCGAAGGATCGAATAACAGGATCGCGGCAGCGCTGCCATGGTCGTGCACTTCACGGTCGATGCGGATCACCCGGCCATCCGGCATCCGCTGATCAAACACCAGTGTCTGGAGGTGGACGAAACGTTTCCAGACGGTCTCCTTCGAGACAAGCTTGACCCTGTCATCGTCGCGCTTCGTCGCCGATGTCTCTGTTGCCATTTCGTCCACACCAAACTCCATCCGTCTTTTATGATCGCGTCAGGGCTGCACGGTTGAGCGCTGCCCATTGCAACAGCATGATGGTTTTGCCATCGCAGATATCGCCGTCCTCGATCATTTTCATAGCGTCAGCCAAGGGGATCACGACGACCTCGATGTCCTCGTCCTCATGGGCAGCACCGCCACCCTCCTCCACCCGATCGGACGCATCGACGATCGCGGCGAAGAAATGCAGAACTTCCGTGACAGATCCCGGCGACATGAAGGACTTGAACAGGAACCGCGTGTCGCGCAGCTTGTAGCCGGTTTCCTCCATCACCTCCCGGGCAATGGCATCTGCCGGGTTGTCGCCATCCAGCAAACCTGCGGGCGTTTCCAGCAGCCAGCCATGATAGCCGTTCACATAGGTCGGCACTCTGAACTGACGAACCAGAATGACGCTGTCGATTTTCGGATCGTAGAGCAGAATGGTCGCGCCGTTGCCGCGGTCATAGGCTTCGCGCTTGAGCGTTTTCGTCTCGCCCCTGGAATTGGTGTAATTGTAGGTGATGTTGCGAAGGTGATACCAGTTTTTTGAAAGCGTCTCGTCTTTAAGAATTTCAATCGTTGCATTGCCGAATTTCTGCATTCCGTCTTCCTGTCAAAATGTCTTAAGCCAAACCTTGTTGTCGTGAAAAGCCGCGCCGCCATAGGGCGCTACGGCATCACCACCGGTCAGCACATTGATGCCCTCGCCATCCAGATGCGCCTTGTTGGGCCACAGTCCTTCAGCAATCAGCACGCCTGGCTTTGCACCCTCAACGATCTTCGCGTGAATGCGCACCTGCCCGCGTCCATTGCCGATCTGCACGATATCGCCATCCGCTATGTTCAAGCGTGCGGCATCGGTGGGACAGATCATCAGTTCAGGGCGACCTTCCTTCTGAACGGACGTCTTCGTCTCGGCAAAGGTCGAGTTCAGGAAGTTGCGGGCGGGCGATGTCGCCAGACGGAACGGATGCTCGGCATCGGCCACTTCGATAACATCCACCTGATCGGGAAATGCCGGTAGTTCGGCAACCGGCCCCATGACCGGCACGTTCTTCGGTGGCTTGTTGGGTGACGGACCGTTCTCCCAATCCGGGCTGAAGCGGAATTTGCCGTCTGGATATCCAAAGCCTTCGAGATAATGTGCGACGTCGAAGGACGGCTGTGCGTCGATCCATTTTTCTTCAGCGAGACTATCGAAATCACCCCATCCACCCGGGCCGAGAATACCATCGATATGCTCACGCTCCGTCAGTCCAAAACCCGGCATGTCAGACACACCGAGGCGCTTGGCCAGTTCTTCGATCACGAAGAGGTTGGTGCGAACGGTGTCGGGCGGCTCCACCAGTTTCGGTCCTAAAAGAATATGGTTCTGGCCCCCGGCACGGTAAATGTCATCATGCTCCAGGAACATGGTGGCGGGCAGCACGATATCGGCCATTTCAGCCGTCTCGGTCATAAACTGCTCATGCACGGCAACGAAGAGATCGTCGCGCAGGAAGCCCTGCTTCACCAGCCGCTGTTCTGGGCACACATTGACCGGATTGGTGTTCTGGATCAGCAGTGCTGTTACAGGTCCGCCATATCGCAGCGCCTCGGCATCGCCGGTCAGAACACGGCCTATCTGGGATTGGTCGAGCTGGCGCACATTGGGGTCAGCATAGGCGGTGCCCATCAGTTCGGCCTTGTTCAGCCGGAAGATGTCGCCATTGTTGTGGAACGCACCACCGCCCTCATATTGCCAGGAGCCGAGCACGGTAGTGATAGACAGCGCCGCATGCATCGCAACCGCACCGTTGCGCTGGCGGGCGAAACCGTAGCCCAGACGGAAGAAGCTTTTCTGCGTGGTGCCGACGAGCTTTGCAAAAGCCTCGATTTCCTCGACTGAAAGCCCGGTGATATCGGCGGCCCATTGCGGCGTTCTGGATACGAGATGCGCTTCTAGCCCGGCAGGATCATCCGCGAATTTCGCCATATAGGCGCGGTCGGCGTAGCCATCGCGAAAGGCGATGTGCATGACGGCGCAGGCCAACGCGGCATCCGTTCCGGGCCGCACGATCAGCTTCATATCCGCCTGTTTCATCGTCGGATTGTCGTAGATATCGACGACCACGATCTTGGCACCGCGCTCCTTGCGGGCTCTGATCGCATGGGTCATGACGTTGACCTGCGTGGCCACCGCATTGGTGCCCCAGATGACGACGACATCGGCCTTCGCCATCTCGCGCGGGTCGGGACCGCGCAGCGCGCCGGTGCCCATCACGTAACCTGTCCAGGCCATGTTGGTGCAGATCGAGCCAAAGAAGCCGGAATATTTCCTGGCGTGGCGCAGCCGCTCTATGCTGTCGCGCTGCACCTGCCCCATGGTTCCGGCATAAAAATACGGCCAGATGGCTTCCGCACCATGCTTTGCTTCCGCCTTGACGAAAGCATTGGCGATCTCATCCAGCGCATCGTCCCAATTGGTCTCCTGCCACTCGCCCGCCCCTTTGGCACCTTTGCGGCGCTTGGGCGTCAGCAACCTGTCGGGATGATAGATACGCTCGGAATAGCGCGCCACCTTGGCGCAGATGACGCCGGCCGTGTAGGTGTTGGAATTGGCACCCCGCACGCGGCCGATACGACCATCCGTGGTGATGTCAACCTCCAGTGCGCAGGCACTTGGACAGTCATGGGGGCAAACGGTGTGTCCGATGCTGAGAGCACCAGTCACGGCTTTGGCGGAAATCGGGGTCGCATCATTCATCGCTTTTGTATATTGCAAAGATAATGCGGCCAAAAGGGCCAAGTGACGACCATCAAGAATATTCATAAAAGGCATCGGCGCGCATGAACTATCGGCACATCTACCACGCTGGCAATTTTGCCGATGTCCTCAAGCATGCGGTCATGGCGCGGCTCGTGCGCTACCTGCAAAACAAGGACAAGGCCTTTCGCGTTCTGGATACCCATGCGGGCACAGGCCTCTATGACCTGTCGTCCGAGGAAGCGCAGAAGACCGGTGAATGGCAGACCGGCATCGGGAAGGTGCTGGAGGCGGATTTGTCGCCAGCGGTGGCGGAACTGCTGGAGCCTTACCTGACGGCGGTGAAAGACCTCAATCCAGACGGCGGCTTGCAATACTACCCCGGCTCGCCAAAGCTCGCACGCATGCTGTTTCGTCCGCAGGACCGGCTGTCGGCCATGGAACTGCACCCGGATGATTTCCGAGCCCTGTCACGCCTTTTCGAAAGCGATTATCAGGCACGCGTGACGGAGTTGGACGGCTGGCTTTCATTGGGTGCGCATCTGCCACCAAAGGAAAAGCGCGGCCTCGTGCTGGTCGATCCACCATTCGAGAAAGAAAATGAATACGAGCGGATGGCTGAAGGCTTTCACAAGGCCTATCGCCGCTTTTCAACCGGCACCTATTGCCTTTGGTATCCCCTGAAGAAGGGCGCTCCGATCAAGGACTTCCACGAGCTTCTGCAATCCTACGACATTCCGAAAATGCTTTGTGCGGAACTGTCGGTTCGCAGTGACCGGCTGGAAGGCCTCAGCGGCTCCGGTCTCATTATCGTCAATCCACCCTTCACGCTGAAGGATGAGCTGCACACGCTCATGCCGGTTCTGAAAACCATCATGGCGCAGGATCGGTATGCGTCGCAGCGCGCGTTCTGGCTGCGCGGAGAATAGCTACTTCTGCTCCGCGCACCGCTCTTTTCGTTCTGCCACGGCCAGTTGTGACCTCTCGAAAAAGAGAATGATGAACAGGCCGAAGATGAAGGGAATGATCAGGTAAAAAAGGCGGAAGACCAGAAGTGCCGCAATAACGTCTGCCGGGTTCATATCCGGCAGTCCGGTGACGAAGACCAGTTCCAGAACGCCGAGCCCGCCCGGGGCATGGGAAATCAGTGCGGCTGAGAATGACACCAGGAAGATGCCCAGGATAATCATGAAGCCGGGGTTTCCCGCCTCCGGCAGGGCGAAATAGATGATACCCGCAGCGCCCAGCAATTCGATCGGACCGATGACCAGTTGCTGGATGACGAGGCGCGGCACCGGGTAAAACAGAGTGAAGGCGCCGATCTTTAACGGCCTCAGCTTCATCAGACTGCCGATAACGTACAATCCGACGATGGCAAGCAGGATAAAGCCTGTCGTTCTTGATGCTTCCACCGGTAGGATATCGACGAAGCGCTCGGTAATGTCGGGCTCATAAACCAGCACGAGGCCGATCAGCATGATGGTGCCGATGGCGAAGGTGAAGGAGCAGAGAGCGACGAGAACGCCGATTTCCGCGACGCTCAGGCCCTTCGAGGTATAGGCCCTATATCTGACGACTGCGCCGGAGAAGACCGATGCCCCGACATTGTGTGATAGCGCATAGGTGGTGAACGACGTCAGCGTGATGAAGACCCAACCGACCTTGCGCTTGAGATGTTGAAGCGCGATTCGGTCGTATCCGGCCAAGGCGGCATAGGCGACGAGCGTACACAGACCGGACATGAGCCAGTGGTGCGGATCGATCGCGACCAGACTGCCCCAGACATCATCGAGCGAAAGATGTCGCAATTCCTTGTATAGCAGCCATATGGAAAAACCGATGGTTGCCACGCCGACGAGGGGCCAGATGTATTTCTTCCATTTCATACGGACATGCCCGGGTATTCTCCTCTTCCGTCAGCGTGGCGACTGACGGATTCGCAAAGCTTAGTCGTTATTCAAGCATTGTGACAACTAAGACTGTGGCCCTGTTTGATTTTTCGAAGGCCTGTTTGCCATACGGGCGAGATGGTATAAAACCCCATATATATCAAGACTTCGTCATTGCCGCGTGGAAAGACAGTTGGCCCGATGAAACAATATGCCGGTTTTATCGCGTTGGCTGCACTCTCGCTTGCTGCGGCAGGCTGGATGACGTTTGGCCAACCCTCTCAAAACGAGCCCTCTCAAAACGCAACGGCACCTCAGGAAACCGAACGAACAGAACCGGCGACGGCTTCTCCCGCAAACGCTGTCCCTCGCGCGCAAGGCTCAGGTTTCGATTTTTATGTCCTGGCGCTGTCATGGTCACCAGCATTTTGCGCCAGCGACGCAGGCCGCAACAGCCGTCAGCAATGTGGTACGGATCGCAAGCATGGCTTTATCGTCCATGGTCTGTGGCCACAAAACGAGTCCGGTTATCCAGAATTTTGTGGCAAGGACCGCAATGAGCGTGTCCCGGATGCACTCGGTCGCGCGATGTTCGACATCATGCCGTCGATGGGTCTCATCGGGCATCAGTGGCGCAAGCATGGAACATGCAGCGGGCTGTCACAGTCCGATTATCTGGACACCATCCGCGCCGCCTATCAGCGCGTCACCCTGCCGAAAGATATCGCGTCAGGAGCGGCCCCGCGAACGCTTTCTGCAGATGCCATCGAAGGTGCGTTCATCTCGGTCAATCCCGCCATGACGAAGCAAGGCATAGCCATCAGTTGTGATGGGCCGAAGCTGGAAGAGGTGCGCATCTGCATGAACAAAGATCTCAGCTTTCGGACCTGCCCGCAGGTCGACCGCAGAGGTTGCCAGTCCAAGGCCGCTGACATCATTCCCATCCGTTAAACTCCAAAGGTAGATATTATGGAATTGCTTTACTCGCCCGCCTCCCCCTACTCCGCAAAAGTTCGTATGGCCGCGCGCCATCTGGACCTCGACGTCAAGGCCATCCGCGTCGATACAAATGCCGAACCGGCATCGCTGATGGAGAACAACCCTCTCGGTAAAATTCCCGTTCTGCTTCTGGACGATGGCGGCTCGGTTTATGACAGCGTTGCCATCATGCATTATCTCGACAGGCTTTCTGGCCATGCGCTTTACCCGAAGAAGGATCAGAAGCGCACGGAAGCGGAAATACTGGAAGCATTGTGTGATGGAATCACGGACTGCCTTCTGGCCATCGTCTATGAACGCCGCTCCCGTCCCGAAGATAAAGTTCACCAGCCATGGATCGACAAGCAATGGTCCAAGGTCGTCAGAGGGCTCGATTATCTGAACGCCAACCTGCCAAAGACGGAAAAGAAGCTGCATGGCGGCCACTTCGCACTCGCAGCCCTGATCGGCTATCTGGAGCTTCGGTTTGCAGGCGAGTGGGCTGATGGTCGCAAGACGCTCGCGGACTGGCCCGAAACATTCGGCAAACGCTTCAAGGACTATGCCGAGATGAAAGCTTCAGCGTAACAGGTCAATCCGGACACGCGGCGAAAGCCGCGTTTCTCTTGACAACAGACAAAAAAAGCCGGGGCGAAGCCCCAGCTTTTCTGATTCAATCCGTTAAAGGATTAGAACTTTACGCCGATACCAGCCTTGACGCTGTGATCGTCGAAGCCGCGTGAAACGGTTCCAGAGTCAAGCGAGAAGTCCTTGTCCTGGTAATCGCTGTAACGGTATTCGACGCGGGCGGTGATGTTGTTGGTCACCATGGCTTCTACGCCGGCACCGACTGTGTAACCGAGTGCTGTGGCGTTGTCGCTGGATGTCGAGTTGCTGACCTTGTTGTCAGAAATCGCGAGACCACCTGTGCCGTACAGCAGGAACGGGTTCATATCGTAACCGACGCGGGCACGAATGGAGCCGTTGACGCCCTGCTTGCCATCAAGCGATTCGCCGAAGTTACCTGTACCGGCGGAGCCCTTTTCGTCACCGAGGTTGACGTCGGCTTCTGCACCGTAGACCAGCTGGCCGCTCTGCCAGTTGTAACCACCGTAGAGGCCGCCGCCGAAGCCGTCGGCGTCACGATCGCCGCCGTTGCCGGTGAAACGACCCCAGTCGTAGTTACCAGTCGCACCGAGATACGCGCCAGACCAGTTGCTGATCGGTGCTGGCTGCTCGTAAGCGACAGGTGCCTGCGGCACTTCGTTTACAGCGTCGGCTGCCTTCGCTGCAGAAAATGCTGCAGCTGCCATTGTGGTCGCCAGTAGTGTTGCAACGATAGTACGCATGCTATTCTCCTTTTCAAACCCGCGGGGTGCTCAAACACTTGTTCCCAAACGCGGTGTAAAACAGTTGGTTCCCTGCCCGTCTGACAATCAAAATGATGGGTGATTGAGGAGATCACACAGCCAAAATGTGAATTGATTGGGGCAGCGTCGTGACGGAAATTGGACGTTGCTAAAATGACACAAAAATCTATTAAGGATAACGAGGCGTTAACTGAAGAACAGTCAAACTTTACATGTATTTAAATGAAATTACTTCGACTGCATCGTCAGGGCTTAAATCTGTATAATGAGAGCCTGCTCTGGGCAAACTTGGATTTTTCGCTTTATATCGGGCGCTAAAACCGATGTCAGCAATGTGCAGGTCAGCCTTGAACGAGAATATACCCAAAACTGTCTTGATCACCGGCGCCGCCCGACGCATGGGCCGCGCGATAGCGGAATATCTTGCTGCCGAGGGCTTTGCGGTTGCTCTGCACGCTCGCTCCTCAATGGAAGAAGCTGAGACTTTCGCTAACACAATACGGCAAAATGGTGGAAAAGCGGCTGTTGTCCAGGCCGACCTCGAAAATACCGAGTCGACAGAAAAATTGATGGAAAGCGCACATTCAGCGCTCGGACCCATCGGAATTCTGGTCAATAACGCATCCGTGTTCCGTCACGACAGCCTGGAAGATTTCGATTCTGCGGCATTCGACGCGCATTTTGCGGTCCATGTCCGCGCTCCGTCAATTTTGGGCGCGGCTCTGGTCAAGCAACTGCCTGAGAACGCGTCGGGCCTGATCGTCAATGTCATCGATCAGCGTGTGCTCAAACTTACCCCGCGTTTCTATTCCTATACCTTATCGAAATCCGCCATGTGGACGGCGACGAAAACCATGGCGCAGAGCCTTGCGCCGCGGGTGCGGGTCAACGCCATCGGCCCCGGCCCTTCCTTCCAAAGTGAAAGACAAGCGCCTGAGGACTTTCAGGCGCAGATCGACGCCCTTATATTAAAGCGTGGGCCGACCCCGGACGAATTCGGGCGGACCGTTCGCTTTCTATACGATACCCCGTCGATGACCGGCCAAATGATCGCACTCGATGGTGGCCAGCACCTGGGCTGGGAAACCCCTGATGTGGCGGAGATAACTGAATGAACGGAAAGAAGCTGCCGGATGGCGGTGTTCTCTTCGATGATAACGACGATGACGATGACGACGTAACCTCCTCCACCTCTGTCGTGGCGGCGGATGGCGTTGTCGTGCCCGTGGACTGGAATGCCGGCTGGCAGAACGAATCCGGTCTCAAGGGCATGGAGTTGATCGCCGAATTCGTCAAACACCTGCCCAACAATCCCGGCGTCTACCGTATGTTCAACGAAGCGGGCGACGTGATGTATGTGGGCAAGGCGCGCTCGCTGAAAAAGCGCGTCGGTAATTACGCGCAGGGACGTTTCCACTCCAACCGCATCGGCCAGATGGTGCGGCTGACGACCCATATGGAATTCGTGACGACCCGCACGGAAATTGAAGCGCTGTTGCTGGAAGCGAATCTGATCAAGCGCTTGCGTCCACGCTTTAATGTTCTGCTTCGTGACGACAAGTCCTTCCCCTACATAATGATCACGGCAGACAACCGCGCTCCCGCCATTTTCAAGCACCGTGGCGCGAGAGCGCGCAAGGGTGATTATTTTGGTCCTTTCGCTTCGGCTGGCGCTGTCGGCCGCACGATCAATTCGCTGCAACGGGCCTTTCTCATTCGAACCTGCACCGACAGTGTTTTTGAAAGCCGCACCCGTCCCTGTCTTCTTCACCAGATCAAACGCTGTTCGGCGCCCTGTACCCATGAGATCAGCGACGAAGGCTATGCGGAACTGGTGACCGAGGCGAAGGACTTTCTTTCCGGCAAGAGCCAGAGCGTCAAGGCGACGATTGCAGCCCAGATGAATGAGGCTTCTGACGACCTCGATTTCGAGCGCGCGGCCGTCTACCGCGACCGGCTGGCGGCGCTCTCGCACGTGCAGAGCCATCAGGGCATCAACCCCGCGGGGATCGAAGAAGCGGATGTCTTCGCCATTCACCACGAGGGCGGCATCTCCTGTATTCAGGTGTTCTTTTTCCGCACCGGGCAGAACTGGGGCAACCGTGCCTATTTCCCCAAGGCTGACCCATCGCTTCCCGGCTCCGAGATCCTTTCCGCTTTTCTGGCGCAATTCTACGACGACAAGCCGGTGCCAAAACAAATTCTGCTGTCCGAAGTGGTGGAGGAGCAGGAGTTGCTTGCCGCCGCGCTCGCAGAAAAGGCAAACCACAAAGTCAGCATCTCGGTGCCGCAGCGCGGAGAGAAGAAGGATGTCGTTGACCATGTTCTGGGCAATGCGCGTGAAGCCCATGGCCGCAAGCTCGCGGAAACATCGTCACAGGCCAGACTGCTGAAGGGTTTTGCCGAAACCTTCGCCCTGCCCTATGTGCCCCGCCGCATCGAGATCTACGACAACTCGCATATGATGGGCACCAATGCCGTCGGCGGCATGGTGGTCGCCGGTCCCGATGGTTTCACCAAGAGCCACTATCGCAAGTTCAACATCAAATCGACGGATATCACTCCCGGCGATGACTTCGGCATGATGCGCGAAGTCATGACGCGCCGCTTTTCGCGCCTGTTGAAGGAAGATGGCAGGCCAGACCGCAGCCAGACCGTCTCGCCGGAAGATGCCGCCGACACACCGTTTCCCGCGTGGCCAGACGTTATCCTCATCGATGGTGGCCAAGGGCAGATGACGGCGGTGCGGACCATATTGGACGAACTCGGCATCCGCGATTGCGTTATCGCCATCGGCGTGGCCAAGGGCGTGGATCGCGATGCAGGCCGCGAACGCTTCTTTACCGATAGCCGCAGCGACTTCTCCTTGCCGCCGCGCGACCCTGTCCTTTATTTCGTCCAGCGCCTGCGGGATGAGGCACACCGTTTCGCCATCGGCTCGCACCGCGCGCGTCGCAAGAAGGAATTGATCAAAAACCCGCTGGATGAAATCAGCGGGATCGGCCCCGGCCGCAAACGGGCGTTGCTGCAACATTTCGGCACCGCAAAGGCCGTGTCTCGCGCGGCCTTGAGTGACCTCATGGTGGTCGCTGGAATTTCAGAAGCCGTTGCCAGACAGGTTTACAATCACTTCCATGAGAGCGGCAAAGACTGACGCGATGCTTTCGGGCTGCACCCGCAAAAAAACACAATGAGGTGTTGACGCTTACGTACTAGGGCTGCAACAACGCATTGACATCGAATGACAGGTTCCCAATGGCTTCGCGCACCTACAATATCCCGAATCTTCTGACCTACGCCCGTATTCTTGCGGTACCGGTCATCGTGTTGTGCTTCTACATCGAAGGGAAGCTCGAAAGTTCGGATTTCGCGCGCTGGACCGCACTCTGGCTTTTCATTATCGCCTCGCTGACGGACTTCCTGGACGGTTATCTTGCCCGCATCTGGAACCAGACGTCGAACATAGGGCGCATGCTGGACCCCATCGCAGACAAGCTGCTGATCGCCTCGATCCTGCTGTTGCTGGCCGCGGATGGCACTATTGCTGGCTGGTCTCTCTGGGCAGCGATTACCATTCTTTGCCGCGAAATTCTGGTGTCGGGCTTGCGCGAATATCTCGCTGCCCTGAAAGTCTCGGTTCCGGTCACACAGATCGCAAAGTGGAAGACCACCATCCAGATGGTCGCCATCGCGTTTCTTCTGGCCGGTCCGGCGGGCGACAAGGTGATTCCTTACACGACCGAAATGGGCATCGGCCTGCTGTGGATCGCAGCGGCGCTGACGATCTACACCGGCTATGATTATTTCAAAGCAGGCCTCAAGCACATCGTGGACGAAGAATGATGGTTCGCATCGTCTACTTCGCCTGGGTCAGAGAGCGGATCGGCAAGTCGGAAGAGGATATCGATCTCCCCGCAAACGTGACAACCGCGCGGGAATTGATCAGCTATCTCACGACGCTTGGAGACGAATATGAAGCTGCGTTCGAATTTCCGGACGTGATCCGCGTTGCGGTCGATCAGGAACACATCGATCACGGTGAGAGCATCCTCGGTGCACGCGAAATCGGCATCTTCCCACCGATGACCGGCGGCTGATCATTGGGAAGCCAGCCGACCATTCGCGTACAGGCGCAGGATTTTGATGCCGCAGTCGAAGCGCGGCTTCTGACTGAAGCGAACACGTCCATCGGTGCCATCGTCACCTTCACCGGCCTTTGCCGTGATGACGGCGGCACGCTATCCGCCCTCGAACTGGAGCACTATCCCGGCATGGCCGAGGCAGAAATGCATCGTATCGCCAAACTCGCCATTGAACGTTTCCAGCTTCTCGGCCTCACCGCCATCCACCGCTACGGCAAAATCGCCACCGGCGAAAACATCGTCCTCGTGATCGCCGCCTCCCGCCACCGGCAGGCAGCTTTCGACGGTGCGAATTTCGTGATGGACTACCTGAAGACCGCTGCACCGTTCTGGAAGAAAGAACATGGCAAGGACGGCGTGGCTGGTGAGTGGATATCGGCCAAGGATGCTGACGAAAGCGCCAAGGATAAGTGGCGTTAGGGCGTTTCGCGCTCGCCTCGCGTCACAATGAGCCATAGAACCAGCATCGCAAGAACTGCCGCATCCCGCCAAGCGACGGGACCGTAAGCGGCCCAGAATGTCTCGCCGAAGCCAATAGCGGCGGCGCCTGCAGCGCATTTGAGCGGGCTGGTATATCCACCGGCCGCGGAAATCAGCACCACTTTCAGGCCGAACACCAGCCCCGCGCCAAAGTCCATATTGCCATAGTAGAACGTTGCCAACACCCCGCAAATGGAGGCAAAGAGCGCTGCCACACCATATGAAACCAAAAAAATGCGCGCGGAATTGATGCCGAGCAGAGACGCGGCAGATGCGTCCTCGGACACGGCTTTCCAGTATAGCCCCATACTGGACTTTCTCAGAAACACATATCCTCCGACGACCATTGTCAGAAAGACAGCAGAGTTGATGATTTGCATCGGGGTGGTGGTCACGGCAAAATCGGCGCTTTGCCAGACATAAATCGGATCATTCAGAAAAGGCGGCAGCCAAAGGGAGCGTGTGTTTGCGGCAAGCCTTGCGCTTTCCATCAGGGCAATCAAAGCGCCGATGGACGCAACCGTAACGGCATTGGGGGAAGCTGCGGCCAGCGGTCGCATGACGGCCCGGCCGATGAAGATGCCAGCCCAAAGCCCTCCCATCAGGCCCGCCGCCGCCCCAAGCGCCAAAGTTGCCGGCAGAATGAGCCAGAGTTGGTTCCAACCAAAATCAGCAAACAAGAGACTGGTCAGTCCGGCGAACGCGAAGATGGCACCGAAGGTCACGTCGGCGCGCTTGGTGATGCAGAACGCGATCGCATAACCAAAGGCAAGAGCAGCGTAGAGTGCGGCCACAGGCACTGCATTGATAAACTGCTGAAGAAAATAAGCCATACGAACCCCCAGCTGTTTTTATAACTGGTAAAATTGATTTTGCTAGTTATATTTGTGATATGAACTTCAGCTGGACACCCCATCGTTTTGTCGGAGGAGCCTTGGCGCTCGATGTCGCCAACAGCGTCATTCTGCGTCTTGCACCAGAAAAATCAGTGGACCGCTTTGCGGACACTGAGCAAGTGGCGAGCTTCTGTGCGGCGGCTGTTCTGCTGTCGGCAGAGCGCGAGACATGGCCTGCACTCGTGCCACCCCTGCCCGAAGACAGGCGTTCGCTGATTGATCTGCGCGAAGCGACTGATCGGTATTTCCGCCGGTTGATAGAAGCGGGGATGGATGACGATCATCTTCTGGCAGACCTTCTCATGGCGTCTGCCACATCGCTCAGAACCGCGCGAACCAAACAGTGCCTTCAGGCGGCAACGGCCCGTTCCGTGCTGACCCTTTTGGCAGGGCCCGACCGACAGCGATTACGGATCTGCGGGAACTGTGGCTGGCTTTTCATCGATCGAAGCAAGAACCGCAGCCGTATCTGGTGCGATATGGCTATCTGCGGAAACCGTCAGAAAGCGGCCAAGCACTACAGGCGAAAAAAGGAGACGGTTTCATGAAGGGGCTCGTCACTCTCATCACCGCCGCTCTCCTGCTAGCGGCCTGCCAACGTGAAGAGCAGCGGGAAGTGGTCAGCGTGTCCGGCCGCATGTTCGTCTTCAATTATCGTGTGGCCACGGCGACCTATCTGGTGACGCTGCAGCCAACGTCCCCCATCAAGGACGGAAGCACCATCGAGGCCAGCTTCGAAAACCCCCGTGGTGGAGAGGCTTTTGCCGTGACGGAAAGGCTGTTTCCCAAGAGCCTGAAAATCGTGCTGCAAAGCCCGCCGGTTGAATGCGTGAAAGAAGGCCGTCCCTATACCGTTACGATACGCATTCGAGCGCCGGATGGTCATGTCATGCAAGCCATAGACACCAGTGTCACGTCGGATACCGATCAGTCTCTGCTGCCCGCAAAACCTTTGGTCGTTGGCCCACTCTACACGCCAAACCCGGATGTGTTCAAAGCCGATGGGACGACAGATATGGCACCTGTTCAAGGATGTCCGGCACATTGATCATGGCTTTGCGCCTTAGCCGACGCATGGGCACAAAAAAACGGAGCCTATCGGCCCCGTTTTCCAATTCATTTCATCACCTTAAAGCGCTGGCCTCATAAAATGAGTCCGCCTCTTCGAAAACTGAATCAACCGACGATTTCGGTTTCTGCGAACCAGTAGGCGATTTCCTGAGCAGCGGTTTCAGGAGCATCGGAACCGTGAACGGAGTTTTCGCCGATCGACAGGGCGAAGCTCTTGCGGATCGTGCCTTCGTCTGCGTTTGCAGGGTTGGTCGCACCCATGATTTCGCGGTTCTTGAGGATGGCGTTTTCGCCTTCCAGAACCTGAACGATGGTCGGTCCGGATGTCATGCCGTCAACCAGTTCGCCGAAGAAAGGACGTTCCTTGTGAACGGCGTAGAAGCCTTCCGCTTCGCGCTTGCTCATCCAGACGCGCTTGGATGCGATGACGCGCAGGCCGTTGTCTTCGAATACCTTGGTGATGGCACCCGTGAGGTTACGCTTGGTTGCGTCCGGCTTGATCATCGAAAATGTGCGTTCAATCGCCATGTGTCCGTATCCTTATTCTTGAAGAAAGTGGGCGGTGTTTACCCGCCCGAAGACCTGAAAACAAGGGGTATGGCCGGATTTGGCAACGCGCTTGTCACATTTCACGCGGCTGTCACACTCCGCCCGCGTGCGCCATGCAGATCGAGGCAGCGATCGAACCAGTCGCGGACAGGATCGTTTTGACCGAAAAGGTCGATGCCGGAGGCGATGCGCACCCATTGCAGTGCACCGAAAACGATATAGTCAGCAAACAGTGGATTTTCCCCGCCGATAAAAGGCTGAAAGGCGAGCATACGGCGGATGGGCTCCAGCTTTGCCGGAAATGCAGCGATCTCGGCATCACGATTGGCTGCTACCTCTTCGAGCGTGCGTCCGAACAGCTTGGTGCGGCTGTCGCGGAAATAGGTCCTGTCCTGCTCGTCCAGGATGTCGTGGATATCCACAATAGCAAATTTCGTGATGGCGGAATGCAGCGTGGTCTGTGACCAGCTTTCCACGAAGCGAGCCAGCGACTTGCCACCCTCGCCATTGAACAGGGATGGAGCGTCCGGATAGGCATCATCCAGATAAAGCGCGATCTCGAAGCTATCCTTTACAAGCCGGTCGCCGTCACGGAGGATCGGCACTGTTTTCGAAAAGCCGTTCTCCACGCCCGGAATGGCCGTGAACGCCAAAGGGCGCTCTTCGAAATCCAATCCCTTATGCGCCAGCGAAAGAACCGTTTTCCAGCAATGGGGAGAAAACGGGCGGCTGTTGTCACTGCCGCATAGCGAATAGAGGGTTCTGGAGGTCATGGTCGGTCCTTTCGAAGCGTCTGAATGAGGCCATACAAACAGGCGCTCCCGGTTTAATCAAATAACGAAAACTGATGGGACGCATCAACGCGACGCCGGGCTTGGCCCCTCCTGCCCGGTGAGGGAAATGGATCAGCGCATAAACGGTGGAAACTGTGGCTTTCGCGCTCTTGCGTTCACAACTGAGTTCGGCCAAAACGGCGCCATGATTACCATCTCAGACGTTTCCGCCCGTATTGCCGGGCGCCTCCTCCTCGATCACGCCAGCGTGTCGCTTCCAGCGGGCACGAAGGCGGGCCTCGTGGGCCGCAATGGCGCGGGCAAATCCACCCTTTTTCGCATCATCACCGGCGACCTTGGCGCCGAAACCGGCGAGGTCTTCATTCCCAAGAATGCCCGCATGGGACAGGTCGCGCAGGAAGCACCAGCGACGGAAGAAAGCCTGATCGACATCGTGCTGGCCGCCGACAAGGAACGCGCGGCCCTGATGCTGGAATCAGAGACGGCGACCGATCCGGGCCGCATTGCGGATATCCAGATGCGCCTTGTCGATATTGACGCGCATTCCGCCGAAGCGCGTGCCTCAAGCATTCTCGCGGGTCTCGGCTTCGATCAGGACGCCCAGTTCCGCCCGGCCTCGTCCTTTTCGGGCGGTTGGCGCATGCGCGTGGCACTGGCGTCCGTTCTGTTCGCAGAACCGGACCTGCTACTGCTGGATGAGCCGACCAACTATCTCGACCTTGAAGGCACCTTGTGGCTGGAAGATTATATCCGCCGTTATCCCTACACCGTCATCATCATCAGCCATGACCGCGATCTCTTGAACAACGCCGTCAACGCAATCGTCCATCTGGATCAGAAGAAGCTGACCTTCTATCGCGGCGGATACGATCAGTTCGAGCGTCAGAAGGCCGAGGCCGACGAATTGCAGACCAAGGCGAAGGTCAAGAACGATGCGGCCCGCAAGCATTTGCAGAGCTTCATCGATCGCTTCAAGGCAAAAGCCTCCAAAGCCAAGCAGGCGCAGAGCCGCGTGAAAGCACTGGAACGCATGGGCACGGTCTCGTCGGTCATCGAAGACCACGTTCAGCCGATTACCTTCCCGGAGCCGGAAAAGCAGCCCGCCTCGCCCATCGTCGCCATCAACGGCGGCGCGGTTGGTTACGAGCCGGGAAAGCCCATCCTCAAGGGTTTGAACCTGCGTATCGATAATGATGACCGCATCGCGTTGCTGGGTTCGAACGGTAACGGCAAATCGACCTTCGCCAAGTTCATCTCCGGCCGTCTTGCGCCGGAAACGGGTGATTTGCGCTTGGCACCATCGCTGAAGATCGGCTTCTTCGCCCAGCATCAGCTGGATGATCTCGTGCCGGAAGACAATCCGGTCGAGCATGTGCGCAAGCTGATGCCGCAGGCACCGGAAGCCAAGGTCCGTGCCCGCGTGGCACAGATGGGTCTGGCGACTGAAAAAATGTCAACGCCCGCCAAGGATCTGTCGGGTGGCGAAAAGGCGCGTCTGTTGATGGGTCTGGCTGCGTTCCACGCACCGAACCTGCTCATCCTCGACGAGCCGACAAACCATCTGGACATCGACAGCCGCCGTGCCTTGATCGAGGCTCTGAACGATTACAACGGCGCCGTGATCCTCATCTCGCATGACCGCCACTTGATCGAAGCAACCGTTGACCGGCTCTGGCTCGTCAACAATGGTACGGTGACGACCTTCGAAGGCGATATGGATGAATATCGCGACCTCATTGTCTCCTCGGGTAAAAAAAAAGACGAAAAAATTGAAGTTGTCCTAGACGGTGCTTCAAAGGCGGACCAGCGCAAGGCGAATGCTGAAAAGCGCGCCTCGCTCGCTCCGCTCAAGAAAAAGATCAACGATATCGAGTCTTTGACGGCAAAGCTTGAGAAGCTGATTCAGACGCTCGACAAGGAGCTTGGAGATGCGAGCCTTTACGAAAAGGCTCCTGCCAAGGCCGCGCTGAAAGTCAAGGAACGCGGAGAAGCCGCAGCCAAACTCTCCGAGGCGGAGGAGCAGTGGCTGCTGCTTTCCAGTGAATATGAAGAGACAATGGCGGGTTGAATCCGCCACGGTGTCAGGAGCCAGGCATTTCGATCCGTCCAGAGCGGCGAAGAATACCCCATTCGACCCGTCCCCCCGACACATACCGGTAGAGCGCCTTCAAGGTGGAATAGTAAAGGATCTGCCTGAACATGAAACGTTGGCTGACGTAATACAGGAACGGAAACCTGTCCTGCCGGTAATCCAGCTTATAAGCGATCAGCCCATAGGCTATTTCAATGATCATATGCACTGCCATACAAAAAAACACGAAGTGAAAAACCGGGGCTCCCTCACCGATGCCAGTCAGCAACTGGAACAAGAATGTCGCCAGTGACGCCAGCGCCACAAAGTCCACGATCGGAGAGACAAGCGCGGCGAGCACTTGAAACAGCCATACCTGCGGTATGGCGATCAATGCGATACCCGCTGAGAACCGGTCTCGACGGATTGACGTGTGCTTCAAAAGGCACTGAAGCGTTCCATATGACCAGCGCAATCGCTGCTTGATGAAGTCGCGAACGGTGTCAGGCGCTTCCGTCCAGGCTATCGCAGAGGGCTCATACAAGGCTTTCCAGCCCATACGTTGAAGAAGGATCGTCAAATCCTGGTCTTCAGCGATCGTGTCTTCCGGAAAGCCGCCGGCATCCAATATTGCCTGCCTGCGCCAAGCTCCGACAGCACCGGACACGACCATCATTGCGCCCAGGGAGGAAAGGGCTATCCGCTCCATATTCTGCGACGTCACATATTCCACCGACTGCCAACTGGTGAGAATATTATGCCGATTGCCGACCTTCACGTTACCCGCAACAACCCCGACGGAGGGATCGCCGAAATGCTGAAGCAATCGAACCACGGTTTCCGGTTCGAAATGCGTGTCTGCGTCGAGCGCTATGATGATGTCGCTCGTGGCCAGACGCATGCCATGGTTCAGCGCCGCCGCCTTGCCGGCGTTGGGTTGGGTAACAAGTGTCACGCGCTCGTCGTGGCCGAAGCTCTCAAGCACGCGCGAGGCTGTTCCATCCGACGAGCCATCATCGATCACGATAATGTCCGGCAGAATGTGCCTGCTTTCAAGAAGCCTCGTTATCGTACCGACAATCACTTTTTCTTCATTGTGGCACGGGATGATGACGCTGATCATCTCTTGATTCTGATCATCCCAGACTCTGCCCGCGGGCGGGCTCCCCGCCTTTTCGGAAACGGCTCGTAGGCGTATTCCCAATGCCGCTAGAACGAGTATTCGACCCAATCCTAACGCCATCATAATGATTAAGAACCATCGTAAAATTTTTTCAAAATATGATATTTTTAGATTATCATCAACTGAGTTTGAATACGAAACCGTTACACCTAACAACAGAGAATAAGAAACCAAACAAAAAAACAACAAAAAGTAAAGAAGGAGGGTGGATTTCTCCACCCTCTGAATTTTTATATTCATAGTTGTAAGTCCTATCTTAATAAAAATTTTTTCTTAAAAAATTTATCCGTATAATTCGCACGATCTCTAAAATATTTACTGTGTGCGTATTCTCTAAAATTAGTCTATGCTTCAAGTGACGGCAGAAAATTACCGTCACTTCGATTTATATCAAAAGGAGAATAATATCAAGTAAGCTCTTTTAAGTTGTATTCGCGGGTAAACTGCGACGATTCAATGACTTATGATATTGCTCACGTTTGGCTTTTAATAAGAGATTCATCACGGCTTGGAAAAACCGCATCCCTGATTGCCAGAAAGTGCCGCAATACCAACGCGAATTTCAGGTCATGCCGTACAGACTGACGGTCCTTTGCCGCGACAAATTCAGACAACGTACCTCCCGGTGTCGGCTTGCCGCCTATCGGGTTTCTGTTACAAAGGCACGGATCAAGCCTTCCTCACTGAATCAGCCAAACGGATTTCTTTCATGTCAGCTACCAAGCTCGCTATCGTCGGCGTCGGCAAAATTGTTCGCGATCAGCACCTCCCGGCCATTGCGGCCAATCCGGATTTCGATCTGGTTGCCACAGCAAGCCGCCATGGCACCGTGGATGGCGTCGCTTCCTACGGCACCATCGAAGCACTGATCGAAGCCGTACCCGAGGTTCAGGCCGTATCTCTGTGCATGCCACCGCAATATCGCTATACAGCGGCTTATGCAGCATTGAATGCAGGCAAGCATGTCTTTCTCGAAAAACCACCGGGTGCCACACTGTCCGAAGTGCAGGATCTGGTTCGACTGGCGGATTCCAAGGGACTTTCGCTGTTTGCCAGCTGGCATTCCCGTTATGCGCCTGCCGTCGAGGCTGCCAAGAGCTTCCTGGCCTCTACCAAAATCAACAGCGTTCACGTCATCTGGAAGGAAGACGTCCGGCATTGGCATCCCAACCAGGACTGGATCTGGCAGGCAGGCGGCCTTGGCGTCTTCGATCCGGGTATCAACGCCCTATCGATCATCACGCATATTCTTCCACGCGGGCTGTTCATCACCAAGGCAACGCTTGAATTCCCCGAGAACCGCGATGCGCCGATTGCAGCCGACATTCAGTTTTCGGATGTAACGCAGATGCCCGTTCATGCCGAGTTCGACTGGCGTCAGACAGGCAAGCAAAGCTGGGATATCGTGGCTGAAACCGAGGCTGGTCAGATGGTTCTCTCCGACGGCGGTTCGAAGCTCTCCATCAACGCAGAGCAGACGCCTGTCCAGCCCGAACGCGAATACCCTGCTCTTTACGAGCGCTTCGCCGAGATCATCAAGGCGAAGACATCGGATGTCGATCTTGCACCGCTGATGCATGTCGCCGACGCATTTCTGCTCGGCCGTCACAAGTTCGTGGATTCGTTCTTCGATTGATCACGTTTACAAGGCGCGATTGACGAAACGGTCGCGCCCTTCTTTCTTGGCCTGATACAAGGCTTCATCGACGCTTTGCAAAAGCGATAGACGGTCGCTGCCCGCCTGCGGAGCAATGGCGCCACCGATGCTGAGCGGCGCATGCACCAGCCGACCATCGATATTGAACGGATGACGAAACGCTTCAAGCAGCCGCTCGGCCAGCGTTGACAGGTCATGTGATGTGGCCGGTCGCGGAACAAAGACGGCAAACTCGTCTCCACCCATGCGCACGGCGATATCTTCAGGCCTGATCACATTGCGGATGCGGTTTGCAGCTTCGTGAAGAACACGGTCTCCGACACTATGGCCGAGCGTATCGTTGATCGCCTTGAAACCATCCATATCCAAATAGAGAGCGCCAAAGGTTTCGTTGGACTGCAGCGCGGCATACATCTGCGAATCCACCAGCACACTCAAGGCCTCGCGATTGTAGAAACCCGTAAGCGGGTCGGTCATGGCGGCATCACGCAAGGCGCGCTCCGCAAGGCTCATGGTGAAATTGGCTTTTTGCAGTCGAAGCAATGCACCAGCCAGGACAGCGAAACGCTTCAGGCTCGCGACTTCGCCCGGCTGCAACTGGCGCGGATATGTATCGAGAATGCAAAATGCCCCGACAATCAGTCCCGGCTCCAGCTCGATGGGTGCTCCGGCATAGAAACGGAACTTTGGGCCGCCTTGAACATAGGGAAAAGCAGACAATTCCCGGTGAGCACTCAGATCAGGAACCACCAGCACATCGTTGGAAAGCACCACGCGCGTGCAGATGGAAATGTCCCGGGGACATTCGCCCACCTGGATACCCGCTTGATGCGCGATGTGCAGCCAGTCCTCGTCAACGATATGAACCGCAGCGCGCGAGGTTTCAAACACGCCTTTCGCAAGCTCGGAGAGAGCAGCCAGTTCCGGCGTCGGGCCCGATCCCAGAATGGAACGCACGCCCACAAGACGCTCAGTTTCATTTGCAGGCCACGGTACGGATTGACCCATGTCGATCTCCTCATTTCTTTTGCAATGCACCGCAAACCCATTGCTGCATATAGCATTTTTATTAGCGCAACACATTAGAACGTCATTGCATAAAAGCCGGTATCGCTGCCGATCCAATTTTGCGTCGCGCCATCCCTTTCAAACTCGCTTGAATTTGCAGCTTGTAGACCGGTTTTTCCCTCCAGCCGTCACTCACTTTGATGCCCAACTTCAAAAAAAAGTGAACTGAAATAAAGTCATCCATAAGAATCGATAGCGCCGACCTTTTCACACTGGAGTTGGTATTTTCCAGCTTGTTAACATCAGCAACGCGGCGTATTCACGCACTGGTTGGCGCAAAGCCAAACACACCCGTACCAATCCGTTGGAGGAGTGGGGTTGCGAGGGAAACTCGGATCTTGATGGGATGTCGCTGTCTGAACGCCATGAATGATCGGTCTGGCCTGGTGATACGTCCAATGCGGAGAGCACTCATGGAGCGTGTATTTTTCAGCATCACACCGCAGTCCTTTGCGAGCTCAAGACGCCGTGTCACCTGTCAGCACGGAGCCTCTTCTGCTCGCCATGAGCCTGAGGTCGTTTCGTCTGACTGCCAAATTTAAAACAGTCAGGAACTCTTGATGGTTGATCAACCCAAACCCCTATCCGCTCTTTCAAAAATCTGGCTCGCATTTCTGGGCCTCGTTCTCGTCGCTGCGGGTCTCTTCTTCACTTATTTCGGCGGCAAGCTCGCCATGGAAGGCGGCAGCCTTTACTTCATCATCTCCGGCATCGCCCTTGTTCTCGGCGGCCTGCTCATTGCCCTGCGCAAACCGTTGGGCGCCACGCTGTTCGGCCTCGTCTTCATCGGCACGATTGCCTGGTCTCTTTGGGAAGTCGGCGTTGACTACTGGCCGCTGATCTCCCGCCTTCTGGCGTTGACGGTTGGCGCAACCGTCGTTGCCCTTTCTGTTCCGCTGCTGCGCCGCGCAGCCGGAAAAACACCTGCCTATGCCGGTTCGTTCATTCTGGCGATTCTTCTTGGCACCGTATCCGCTGCGGGCATGGCCGGCATGTTCGTGCCGCATCCAACCGTTGTTGCCAGCGGCGAGGCCCCGGCCCTGACGCCTGTTTCGGCTGAAACCGAACAGAAGAACTGGGAACATTACGGCAATACCGCAGGCGGCAGCCGCTTCGTCGCGCTCGATCAGATCAATCGCGACACCGTCAAGAATCTCGATGTAGCCTGGACCTATCACACCGGCGATACACCCATCAGCCCCAATGGCGGCGGTGCCGAAGACCAGCAGACACCGTTGCAGGTGGGCGACCGCGTGTTTCTGTGCACGCCGCACAACAACGTGATTGCGCTGGATGCCGATACCGGCAAGGAAATCTGGAAAAACGAGATCAACGCCAAGTCATCCGTTTGGATGCGTTGCCGTGGCCTTGCCTATTTCGATGCCACGCGCCCGGTCGAACAGCCCAATCTGCCCGGTTCCACGCCGGTCACGGCAGCAACCGTGGCTGAAGGAGCGCTGTGCCAACGCCGCATTTTGATGAACACAATCACGGCGGAACTGATCGCTCTTGATGCCGACACGGGCGCATTCTGCCCTGACTTCGGCACCGATGGCCGTGTCAACCTCAAGGACGGTCTCGGCAACGCGCCAGACCCGAGCTATGTTCTGACATCGGCTCCGACACTGGCTGGCACAACCGTCGTGATCGGCGGACGGATCGCCGACAATGTGCAGGTGGATATGCCGGGCGGCGTCATGCGCGGCTTCGACGTCATCACCGGCCAGTTGCGCTGGGCTTTCGATCCGGGCAATCCCGACATCACTCTGATGCCGCCTCCCGGCCAGACCTATACACGCTCGACACCCAATGTCTGGGCGTCGATGTCCTATGACGCAGCATCCAACACAGTGTTCATGCCGGTCGGCAGCCCCTCGGTCGACCTTTACGGGGCAACCCGGACAGAACTCGACCACAAATATGGCGCCTCCATGCTGGCACTCGATGCCACCACGGGCCGTGAAAAATGGGTCTACCAGACGGTTCACAACGACCTCTGGGACTTCGACGTCCCGATGCAGCCAAGCTTCATCGACTTCCCCAAGGCAGATGGCTCGACGGTTCCGGCGCTGGTATTCGGCACCAAGGCTGGCCAGCTTTACGTGCTTGATCGCGCAACCGGCAAGCCTTTGACGGAAGTGAAGGACGTTCCCGTCAAGCCCGGCAACATCGCCAACGAAAAATACGCTCCGACACAGCCGCTTTCGGTCGGCATGCCACAGATCGGTGCGCAGACCCTGACCGAAAGCGACATGTGGGGCGCAACACCGTTCGACCAGCTTCTGTGCCGCGTTGCCTTCAAGGGCATGCGTTATGACGGTGTCTACACCGTTCCCGGCACCGATCTGGTGCTCAACTTCCCAGGGTCTCTCGGCGGCATGAACTGGGGCGGCATTTCCATCGACCCCAACACCGACACGATCTTCGTCAACGACATGCGCCTGGGCCTGTGGATCCAGATGCAGGAAGCGGCGCCCACGACGGCTGTCAACAGCGGTTCGGAAGCCACCAACACGGTCATGGGTCTGGTGCCGATGAAGGGCACGCCCTACGCGGTCAACAAGAACCGTTTTCTCTCGGCACTCGGCATTCCCTGCCAGAAGCCTCCGTTCGGCACGTTGACCGCCATCAACATGAAGACGCAGAAGATCAACTGGCAGGTTCCTGTCGGTACGGTGCAAGACACCGGTCCGCTCGGCATCAAGATGGGTCTCCCCATCCCCGTGGGCATGCCGACACTGGGCGGCACCATGACCACGCAGGGCGGTCTCGTCTTCATCGCCGGCACACAGGATTATTACCTGCGCGCTTTCAGCACGGCGACCGGCGAGGAAGTCTGGAAAGCCCGCCTGCCCGTCGGTAGCCAGGGCGGCCCGATGAGCTACAAGTCGCCGAAAACCGGTAAGCAATATGTGGTGATTTCCGCAGGTGGTGCCCGGCAATCTCCGGATCGTGGCGATTATGTTATCGCCTATGCTTTGCCTGGGCAGAAGTGAGGCCACGCAATACCTGAAAATTGAAATGGCCGGGGATGACCCGGCCATTTTTTATGATCTGTAAGTGCAAGACCGCCTGCGCAAAACTCTGGACCTCAAGCCTTTTTCTGCCAGCGTCCTTCCGGCGATTGCTGCCAATAGGTCAGCGTATGCCCCTCGCCTTTCATCTTTTTCCACTGGGCGCGCGCGCCATCCAGTTGCGCGGCGTCATAACCGTCGAACATGAAGACGACCCGCTCATAGTTGTCGATCGGGGGAGGCTCCGCACCGTCTATGATGAAGCGGACGTTGGCGGCGTTGCGATTTTCACCAGACGCGGTCAGCAGAACGGGCTGTTCAGCGGCTGTTTCGGAGAGATCGCTGCCATGCGGCATGAAGCTGTCGTCGCGAAATGTCCACAGATGCACATCGAGCGAATCGCGACGCTCATCGGTCGCAGTCTGGACCGCGACTTTCCAGCCGCGCTCCAGTGACTTCTCAAGAAGCGGTGGCAAAGCGTCTTCCAGCTTCGATTCGGTCAGATGGTAAAACAGGATCTCCGTCATCGACGTGCCGGTCGCGTTTTGTCCGCCAATGATCAATCCTCGTAATGGGCGCGAACGAGTTCGTTCAGCAGGCGCACGCCATAACCAGAGCCCCAGGACTGGTTGATCTCGTTGAGCGGTGAGCCCATGGCGGTTCCGGCGATGTCCAGATGCGCCCAAGGCGTATCGCCCACGAAGCGTTTGAGGAACTGTGCGGCGGTGACGGAACCAGCAAGCCGACCGGAGCTATTCTTCATATCGGCGAACTTGGAATCGATGATCTTGTCGTATTCCTTGCCGAGCGGCATGCGCCACAGCTTTTCCTGCGTCGTGTCGCCCGCGCGCGCCAGGCGTTCAGCCAGTTCGTCATCGTTGCAGAAAAGTCCTGCCTGAAGATTGCCCAATGCGACGGTAATCGCGCCCGTCAGCGTAGCCAGATTGATCATGAACTTCGGTTTGAAGCGATCATTGGTATACCAGAGCGCGTCAGCCAGCACGAGGCGGCCTTCGGCGTCGGTGTTGATGATTTCGATCGTCTGGCCGGACATGGAGGTGACGATATCGCCCGGGCGCTGGGCGTTGCCATCCGGCATGTTTTCCACAAGACCGATAACGCCGATGACATTCGCCTTGGCCTTGCGCGCGGCCAGCGTGTGCATGAGGCCGGTTACGGCTGCTGCACCTCCCATGTCACCCTTCATGTCTTCCATGCCTGCACCGGGCTTCAGCGAAATGCCACCCGTGTCGAAAACCACGCCTTTGCCGACAAAGGCAATCGGCTCATCTTTCTTGGAGCCGCCCTTCCACTGCATGATGGCGAGACGTGGCGGGCGGACGGACCCTTGGGCCACGCCCAGCAGCGCGCCCATGCCCAGCTTCTTCATTTCCTTTTCACCAAGGATTTCAACCTCGACGCCGAGTTTCTTCAACTCCTCCGCCTTTTCGGCAAATTCCACGGGGCCGAGAACGTTTGGCGGCAGGTTGACGAGATCACGCGCCAGAATGACGCCTTGCGCTTCAGCTTCGGCTGTTTCAAAAGCTTTTTTTGCTTCTGCATGCACGGCCGTCACGATGGTGACATCGACACTTTTCGGCGTCTTGTCATCGTCAGACTTCTTTTTCGTCTTGTAAGTATCGAAGCTATAGGCGCGCAGCAGAAGGCCCAGCGCGAAATCGGCGGCCGCCTTGCCATCGACTTCGATGCCCAGCGCGTCCAGATAGATGACGACCTTTTCGGCCTTCTTGAACTGGGCAGCAGCGGTTCCACCGGCGCGCAGCCAGTCATGCGCCGTCAGCTTGGCAGGCTTGCCGAGACCGATGACGATGATTCTGTCGGCTTCGGATCCCTGCGGCGCCAGCAGGTCCAGAACGCTCATCGCCTTGGCGGTGAAACCGGAAACTTTAGCGGCTTTCACAAGGATACCGGCGGGATCGACCTGCGCCTGGCCAGCGGGCGCATTTTCGCCCGATACCTGCAGCAGAACAGCGCTGGCATTTTCAAGGGAAGCGGAATTGGCAAAGGATATATCGAATTTGGCGGACATGTTCTCGCTCATCACTGTATTTCAGGAAACGCCGGATCATGGCCTTTTACGGCTTCAGCGCAACCCTGCAATCGGCTTGTGTGGTGTCAATTTTGTGAATCACTCATGGAAGGACAGCAAAAATCGCCATTAACAAAAAGACACAGGCCGCAGAAAAATTATCGCACAAGACAGATTTGTGTGCGGTGCGGAGTCGCCATCCGCGATTGTTACAGCTAGATAAGAGCAGTTCCCGCGGGGGGAACATGCATTGCGATTACGGCATCAGGGACTGAATGACGCTTCTTGAACGATACATATTGCGACGCACGACGCAGATGTTTCTGGTCGCGCTATTGCCCGTTCTGGCGATTATCTGGACGATTCAGGTTCTTCAGCGAATCAATCTCGTCACGGATACCGGCCAGTCCATGGGCTCTTTCGTTACGTTGGCGACGATGCTGTTGCCGACGCTTATTCCCGTCGTCCTGCCTTTCGCGCTGGTCATCGCCATCACGCAGACGCTGACGGCAATGAATACCGACTCGGAACTGGCCATTATCGATGCATCGGGCGCGTCACGCTGGATCATTTGCAAGCCCATACTGATTCTCGGCACGGTGCTGAGCCTCGTCTCGTTCGGAATCACGAATTTTGCCGAGCCTCCCGCTCGGACCGCGGCACGACAGATGGTTGCCGCTGCCTACGCAGACCTCTTGTCCTCGGTTATCGAAGAAAAGACATTCCGTACGATTCAGGACGGCCTCTACGTGCAAATCGGTGAACGTCAGGGTCGTATTCTGCGCGGCCTGTTCGTGGCCGACCGTCGCGATCCCAATTACGACCTCATCTATTATGCCAAGGAAGGCATGATCGATGAGGGCGGCACGTCTCTGACCATGCGTGATGGCGAGGTGCAGCAAAAGACGCCGGATGGAAAAGTCTCCGTCGTCAAGTTCCTGTCCTATGCCTTCGACCTGTCAACGATGTCTGAAAAAGACAACAACGAGCCCTCGATCTCTTCGAGCGATGCGAGCCTGGCTTTCTTGCTCTCGCCAGATGAGACTGTGGAAAGCTACAGGAAAGCGCCGGGCGGGTTCCAGTCGGAACTGCATAGACGTCTTGTGGACTGGATGTTCCCGTTCGTCTTCGCGCTGATTTCACTCGTGGTTGCCGCCGATGCACGCTCTCACCGGGAAGCGCGCCTGCACCCGATGGTCGCGGCTCTCCTCACTGCATTCATGCTCAGATGGCTTGGCTTCTACTTCACCAATCAGGTCAAGCAGAGCGCTGCTTTCATTCCGCTGGTCTATGCTGTGCCGGTGGTCAGCGGCGGCATAGCGACCTTCCTTTTGATGACCGGTCAAAAACTGCGCATGCCGCGCGCCTTCAGCAATGCCGTTCATAACCTGCAGAAGCGTTCGTTGCCATCCAAGGCTTCTGGTTCGGGAGGTCAAGGCGCATGATGTTTGGCACGCTCTCCCGTTATTTCCTGCGACGTTACGCGATGACGACCTTCTGGTTCCTGCTGGGCGTCTCGGCTATTATCTTTCTCGCCGACTTCAGCGAGACGGCGCGACGCATGTCCGGGCTGCCGGGATATTCCGTTCCCGCGGCTCTGGGCCTGACGGCTCTGCGCCTCCCACTCATTCTTCAACAGACGGTTCCCTTCATCGCACTTTTCGTGGGCATGACGACACTGATCTCGCTCAATCGTCGCTACGAGTTGGTGGTCACGCGGGCCGCCGGCATTTCGGCCTGGCAGTTCATTTTGCCGTTCGTGGGCGGTGCCATTCTTCTTGGCGTCCTGTCCATCCTGGTCCTCAACCCCATTGCTGCCTGGGGTGAAAGCAAGTCGCTTTCCGTCGAGGCGGGATGGCGCAATGAGGGTGGTCCTTCTCGCCAGCAGCAGGTTCTGCCATGGCTGCGCCAGAGCAGCGGCGGACAAGATACGATCATCGGTGCCAAGAGCTTTGAAGAAAACGGAACTCTTCTCAAGGATGTGGTGCTGGTGCACCTCGACAAGGATGGCAATATCCTTCTGCGGCAGGACGCACAGTCGGCTAAGTTGGAAGATGGTTACTGGCTTCTTAACGACGTCGCAGAGATCAGACCGGGCCATGTTCCAACCCGGGAATCGTCCACGCGGATCAGTACCAATCTGAGACAGGAATTCGTTCAGGAACGCCTGACACAGCCCGAAACCGTTGCTTTCTTTGATCTTTCTCACAAGATAGACGTCGCTCAATCCTTCGGTATCTCTTCGAAAGCGCTGGAGACACAGTACCACTTCCTGCTGTCCATGCCTTTCCTTCTCGTGGCGATGACCTTGATCGCCGCGACTGTTTCATTAAAGTTCAGCCGGTTCGCACAATCCCGCTCAGTGATTCTGGGTGGAATCGTTTCCGGCTTCGTGCTTTATGTAGTAACCGTGCTCGTAAGGGCATTCGGGAGTAGCGGTGTTGTTCCTCCCTTCGTTGCGGTCTGGGTTCCAGTCGTCGTAGCGTTGGCATTGGGGGCGACTATTCTGCTTCATCAGGAGGACGGCTAGTGGCGGTATTTGACCGCGGGAATATCAGAAGGCTTTCGACGGCCCTTCTGACTGGTGCTGCTGTGTGCGCATATGTTGCAACCGCTTCGAGCGTTTTTGCTCAAGACGGTGTCATCGTTGGCGACCCTCAGGACCAATCAAAACTCCTGCTTACAGCGAACGAACTGACGTATAATAAAGATTCAGAACGCGTGATTGCGACCGGTGGTGTGCGCCTGAATTATACCGGCTACCGAATGGTGGCCCAGCGTGTCGAATATAATCAATCGACTGGCCGGGTGCTTGCACGCGGCAATATTGAGCTGATCGAACCGAACGGTAGCCGCATCTATGCGGACGAGCTTGATGTCACCGACGACTTCGGCCAAGGTTTCGTCAACGCGCTGCGCGTGGAGACGCCTGACAACACACGTATTGCCGGCGAAAGCGCCGAACGCCTTTCACAGGACGTCATGGTTCTGAACAACGGCGTCTACACGGCTTGTCTTCCCTGCGCGGAGCGTCCGGAAAAGCCGCCATTCTGGCAGGTGAAGGCGCAACGCGTCATTCAGGATGGTAAAAAGCAGACGATACGTCTGGAGAAGGCTCGTTTCGAACTTTTCGGCAAACCCATTGCCTATCTTCCTTTCATCACTGTTCCCGACAATACGGTAAAGCGTAAGTCCGGGTTTTTGTTCCCTCGCATGAGCGTTACCGACAATCTCGGTTTCGGTGTCAGCGTCCCCTATTTCCAGGTCCTGTCCGATACGGCCGACGCGACCATCACGCCAACCTACTACACCTCACAGGGTTTGCTGCTGGAAGGCGAGATACGTCAGAAGTTCGAGCGTGGATCGCACGAAGTCCGTATGGCTGGCATCAACCAGAGCAACCCTGAGGACTTCGATCTCAATACAACCGACTCGGAAAACGATACGCGCGCGATGATCGCCTCGAAGGGCGACTTCACCATCAATCCGCGCTGGACGTTTGGCTGGGATGCGATGGTCCAGACCGACAACAACTTTTCGCGCACTTACGGGCTGAAAGGTTACAACGGCGGCGTTCAGACCAATCAAATATACCTGAACGGTGTCGGGGATCGGAACCGTTTCGAAGCGAAGGCCTATTACTTCAACGTTCAGGACAACGACCTTTCGGAATCTGAAGAGCGTAAGCAGGCCATCGTTCATCCTGCGGTAGACTACCGGTATTTTCTGCCGGATCCGGTGTATGGCGGAGAGCTCTCGTTGACGACGAACTTCACGAGCCTGACGCGAGAAAAACAGGACGCCTACAATCTCGGCGATTCCATCCGCTATAACGGCCTTGAGGGTAGTTACACCCGCCTGTCCACAGAAGCGGAATGGAAGCGGACCTTCACCTTCGACAGCGGATTGCTCCTGACACCCCTCCTGGCCGCGCGCGGAGACGCGTTGTGGACCGATATGTCTGCAAACAGCTTCGGCACTTCTTTGAACTATGATGGTACCATCAATGATGATGCCAGCATGCGGGGTATGGCAACGCTTGGCCTTGAAGCCCGTTATCCCATTCTGTTTAGCGCGCTTCACAGCAACCACGTCCTCGAGCCAATCGCGCAAATCTTTGTTCGGCCGAATGAAGGCTATGCCGGAGAACTTCCAAACGAAGATTCCCAGGCCTTTGTCTTCGACGCGACAAACCTTTTCGAGCGCGACAAATTCTCGGGCTTCGACCGCATCGAAGGCGGAACGCGCGCCAATATCGGCCTTCGCTACACCGGTACCTTCGACAATGGTTACGGCATTCGCGCGATCGCCGGTCAGTCTTTCCATCTGGCAGGTCAAAACTCGTTTGCCCAAAACGACCTGGTGAATGTCGGTGCCGACTCCGGTCTGGAAACGGACCGTTCCGACTATGTGGCGATGGCCGCGATCGACGCTCCTATTGGCCTTTCGCTCTCGTCCAGCTTGCGCTTCGACAAGGACAATCTGGAAGTCAATCGGTCTGAAACGGGTGTGAGTTATACAAACAGCCGCGTTTCCGGCACTGTAAGCTATACACAGGTCGAAGCGCAGCCTGACTACGGCTACGACAGAAAGCGCGACATTGTTCAGGCTTCCGGCAAACTGCGCATGAACGACAACTGGTCGCTGTTCGGTGCCATCAATTACGATCTGAACAACAAGTTCACCAGCGAGCGTCGGATTGGTATTCAATATCAGGACGAGTGCACCATCTTTGCGGTTAGTTTCGCGGACAAAGGAAATCTCCAGACGGTTCGCGAGGATGCCAACGACTGGTCCGTCAATGCCCGACTGGCATTCAGAACGCTCGGCGATATCGCTGTCGGCACAGCCGATACAAGCTGGGGTGAAGCTGACCTGGGTTGGAAACCGAATTAGCGAATTAAACGGCGGCGAGGTGCGACCTTCGCCGCTTTCGTTTTTTACGCATGTGTAAATGCGTGTTTCCCCAACACGCCACCGTTTTGCCGCAACATATCGTCAATGTCTAAGTTATGTGATGATTGCCGTTCCAATCATATCAATGATATAAACGTCTGCACTCACGGCAAAACTGCAAGAAAATTCAGTTTTTCGGTTGACGAGCGGTGCTATCCGCTTCATCCGATAATCGAGATGTTCAGAAAAACACAGTCGTGGCATTGCTCACCGACAGGTCGACAGGGAGAGAACAGGATGAAACTCGGAAAGACGGCATTGCGCAGCGTAGCATTCGCCTTTGCGATTTTCGCAGTTCCCATGGTTATCGTACTACCGACGCAGCCGGCGTTTGCCGAAACCGCTGTGAAGGTCGTCGTCAACAAGACGCCGATCACCAGTGATGATATCGCACGCCGGACCGCCTTCCTCAAATTGCAGCGTCAATCCGGTAACCTTCCGCAGAAAGCGCGTGAGCAGCTGATCGACGAAGCGCTGAAGCGTGAAGAGATCGCGCGCGTCAAGATGTCTGTCAGCACGTCGGATGTCGATGCGTCTTTCGCTCGGTTTGCGGCGACGAACAAGATGACGACGGATCAGTTGACCAAGGTGCTGGCGCAGGCAGGTGTTGGCGCCGAACACTTCAAGTCCTACATCGCCATTCAGATGAGCTGGCCACGCCTCGTCAATGCGCGCTATGGCGGTCGTAACAAGATGTCGACCCAGGACTTTGTCACGCGTCTGAAAGAACAGGGGCAAAAGCCCGTAACGACAGAATATTTCTTGCAGCAGGTCATTTTCGTCATTCCCGAATCAAAGCGGAATTCCATTACGGGCAAGCGCAAGTCTGAGGCAGAAGCGTCTCGCAAGCGTTATCCTGGCTGCGAGCAGGCCAAGACCTTCGCGGCGACCATGCTCGACGTATCGATCAAGGACCTCGGCCGCATGCTTGAGCCAGAGTTGCCGGCCGAGTGGAAAGATCTTGTTGTGAAAACATCCGAGGGTGGAACCACAGGGACGCGCGTGACCGAAAAAGGCGTGGAGTATCTGGCCATCTGCAAGAAGCAGCAGGTATCGGATGACTATGCCGCAGAAGTCGTTTTCCGTGCTGAGGACCTGGCGAAAGCCGACAAGGGTGAAAACCCCAACGAGAAGAAGTATCTGGAAGATCTGCGTAAGAAAGCCCAGATCACCAGCACCTGATGTGAAAGCAGACTTTGTGACCCTGTCTAACCTGCCTATCGCGCTGACTCAGGGCGACCCCGCCGGAATTGGTCCCGACATCACTGTCGGTTCCTGGGTGAAGCGTCACGAGCTTGGATTGCCGCCCTTTATCCTCGTCGGCGATCCCGACGTGATTGCAGCGCGCGCGCATCTGCTCGGCCATGATATACAAGTTCGGACCTGCGAGCCTGAGCAGGCGTCATCGGTGTTTTCAACAGCGCTTCCGGTGCTTCCCATCCCTGTCGGTTTCGACGTGCAGATCGGGCAGCCGCATGTCGGCACCGCGCTCGCCACCATCAAATCCATCGAAACAGCTGTTGCCCTTACCGTTGAAAAGCGCACGTCAGCCGTTGTCACCAACCCGATTGCGAAGTCGGTGTTGTACGAAGCTGGCTTCGGTTTTCCTGGACATACGGAGTTTCTGGCAGAACTGGCACTCAAGCTGATGGGTCAGGTCGTAAAGCCTGTCATGATGATCGCGGGTCCAAAGCTTCGCGTCGTGCCGGTAACGATCCATATTCCCTTGAGCGACGTGGCCGGCGCGTTGAGTGAAGCGTTGATCATCGATACATGCCATATCGTGGCTGCCGATCTCAAAGATAAATTCGGTATCGAGGCCCCTCGCCTTGCGGTGGCGGGACTGAATCCACATGCAGGCGAAGACGGCACCATCGGTCTTGAAGATCGCGCCATCATTCACCCTGCGACCGCTCAGCTTCGAAAAGACGGTATCGACGCCTTTGGCCCTCTGCCCGCCGATACGATGTTCCACACTGCGGCCCGCGAGCGCTACGACGTGGCGATCTGCATGTATCACGATCAGGCCTTGATCCCTGCTAAAGCGCTTGGCTTTGACGATTCGGTCAATGTCACGCTGGGCCTCCCCTTCATCCGGACCTCGCCCGATCACGGCACTGCCTTCGGGATCGCCGGACAGGGCATCGCCAACGAATCAAGCCTTGTGGCAGCTTTGAAGATGGCAGCCAGCATCGCGGCGCGTCAGGCCAGCACATAATGGCAGCCATTGATGGGCTACCGCCTCTGCGCGACGTCATCCAGCGCCACGGCCTCGATGCGAAAAAGTCACTGGGACAGAACTTCCTGCTCGATCTCAATCTGACCCAGAAGATTGCGCGCACAGCCGGCCCTCTTGATGGCGTCACTGTCTTCGAGGTTGGCCCCGGCCCTGGTGGTCTGACGCGCGCCATTCTCTCACTTGGCGCCAAGAAGGTCATCGCTGTCGAGCGCGACAGCCGTTGCCTGCCCGCTCTGGCCGAAATTTCCGATCATTACCCCGGCCGCCTCGACGTGATCGAGGGCGATGCGCTCAAGGTGGATTTCGAGACCCTGGTGCCGAAGGATGAGCCTGTTCGCATCATCGCCAACCTGCCCTATAATGTCGGCACGCAATTGTTGATCAACTGGCTTCTGCCGAGGAACTGGCCACCCTTCTGGTTGTCGCTGACCCTGATGTTTCAGAAGGAAGTCGGCCAGCGCATCGTTGCTGAACAAGGTGACAATCATTATGGCCGCCTTGGCATCCTTGCAGGCTGGCGCACAGTGCCGGAAATGGCCTTCGACGTACCGCCACAGGCTTTCAGCCCGCCTCCGAAGGTGACATCGACCGTTGTCCACCTGCTACCAAGGGACAAGCCTTTTCCCTGCGATGTCTCCAATCTCGAGAAGGTCACTGAAGCAGCCTTCGGCCAGCGCCGCAAAATGCTGCGCCAGAGCGTCAAATCCATCGGTGGAGAAGCGCTCCTGGAAAAAGCCGGGATAGACCCGACACGAAGGGCTGAGACATTGTCGGTCGAGGAATTCGTGCGGTTGGCGAACATGCTTGGCGATACACGTTAGAGCGCGTCCTTGTTACAAGGAAGCGCTCTCAGCAGGGCGTTTTTTGGCCTTAGACCTGCGTTGATTACCGCACTGGCGAGGCCGGGACTTCTTCCAGCAAGGCTCTGACGAAATCGAACATGCCGTGGCGGCGGTCGCGGCGGACGCGTTCGGCTTTGACAATGGCTTCGATCGCTTCGAATGCAGCCTGGAGATCGTCGTTGAGAATGACGTAGTCATAGTCACGCCAGTGCTCGATTTCCGAACGTGAATTGGCAAGGCGGGTCTGGATGACCTCTTCCGTATCTTCGGCACGGCGATGCAGGCGCGATTGCAGTTCGGTCATGGTCGGCGGCAGAATGAAGATGGAGACGACGTCGGCCTTCATCTTGTCCTGCAACTGTTCGGCACCCTGCCAGTCGATGTCGAACAGCATGTCCTTGCCTTCCGCCATCGCAGCCTCGACCGGCTCGCGCGGGGTCCCGTAAAAATTACCGTGCACCTCGGCCCATTCCAACAATTCTTCGCCATCACGCATGCGCTCGAAATCGCGCTTGGAGATGAACTCGTAGTGGATGCCGTCGATCTCACTCTGGCGGCGTGCGCGCGTCGTAACGCTGACGGACAGGCTGATGTTCTTGTCCTTTTCCAGCAGATTGCGGGCAATCGTTGATTTTCCAGCACCCGATGGCGATGAAATGACCAGCATCAGGCCTCTACGGGCAATATGGACGGGAGGAATGCTGGCGGACGCCATGGGGTCTACTCCAGATTTTGGACCTGTTCGCGGAATTGATCGATCACGACTTTCAATTCGATACCAGCAGCGGTTACAGCACTGGCGTTGGATTTGGAACAGATTGTATTCGACTCCCGGTTAAATTCCTGTGCAAGAAAGTCGAGCTTGCGTCCCACCGGCACGCCGCTGCTCAAAAGCTCCCTCGAGGCGGCGACATGGCCGATCAACCGGTCGATCTCTTCTCGCAAATCGGCCTTGGTGGCAAGCAGAACCGCTTCGGCGTGGACGCGGTCGCGGTCCAGACCGCTGCCGTCGCCGATCAGGGCAATCTGGGCGGCAAGGCGTGCACGGATTTGCTCCGGCTGTCGTGATGGATCAGCCTCGATGATTCTGGTGAGTTGCTCGATTTTATCGATATGGCCGGACAAAACGGAAAACAGCGCGGCTCCCTCCCGCGCTCGCATGGCGGCAAGAGCCGAGACCGCAGACGCGAAGCCAGCGACAATATCCAGATTTCGTACATCCTGCGCATCCGCGCTTTCCTCGGGCTCTTTGAATTCCACAAGTCCGCGAATGGACAGCAACGTGTCAAGGCTCAAGGGTGCTTCGCTGACAAGGTCTCCCAGATCGTGCTTGAGTGCCAGAACGGCATCCAGCGCATCACGGTTGATGACTGCCTCCTGCTTCGCCTCTGTGGCCGACAGGCTGAGGCCTGCCTGGATATTGCCACGGGACAGGCTTTTAGCCGCGATGTCCCGCAATTCTGTTTCGAGTGCCTCCAGTCCCGTTGGCAGCCGCAGACGAAGATCGAGCCCCTTGCCGTTGACGGAGCGAAGCTCCCACGCCCAGCGGTGGCGCCCGCACGAGCCTTCGCTGCGTGCAAAGCCTGTCATGGATTGCAATGTCATCGATCATACCCCTCAAACGACCACTGCCGCCTTTTGGGGCAGCAGTGACGTATTACCTCAATTGTTGGCAGGCTTTTCGGCCTGCGAGCCGGCGGGCTGGCCATCCACCACCCCTTCCGGCGTGCCGCCTGCAGCAGCCCGTTCCGCTTCGATCTTGCGCCAGCGGCGAACATTGTTGTTATGCTCGTCAAGCGTCTTGGCGAAGGTATGCCCACCCGTGCCATCGGCCACGAAGTAGAGATCGTCAGTTCGCCATGGGTTGGCTGTCGCTTCCAGCGCCGCCCGGCCCGGATTGGCAATCGGGTGTGGCGGCAGACCACGGATGATGTAGGTGTTGAACGGTGTTTCTTTTTGCAAGTCCGATTGGTAGATCGGCCGGTCTGAAGGCTTGCCTTCGCCGCCGAACAATCCGTAGATGATCGTCGGGTCGGATTGAAGGCGCATATTCTTTTTCATACGATTGTAGAAGACAGAGGCGACGTGGCCGCGCTCATCGTCCTTGCCGGTTTCCTTTTCCACAATCGATGCCAGCGTGACAAACTCTTCGATGGTCTTCAGCGAAAGATCAGGGTCGCGACGCTCCCAAATCGCCTGCACGAGACGCGATTGTGCTGCGCGCATCTGGCTGACAACCTCTTCGCGCTTGGTGCCGCGCGTAAAGGGATAGGTGTCTGGACGCAAAGACCCTTCCGGTGGCAGTTCGGCCGGTAGATCACCCTCCAGCACAGGTTCGCTCGCAAGGCGTGCGAACATCTGCTTGACCGTCAGACCTTCCGGCATCGTGATCGTGTAGAAAATGGACTTGCCGGACTCCAGAAGACCGAGAATGTCCTTCATGGAGGTGCGGGCCTTGATTTCATATTCGCCGGGCTTCGGCGTCTCTCCACCAGCCAGATATTTGTCGGCCATGAGGCGGAAAATGCGAGCGTTGGAAATAGCACCACTTCGCTCCAGATTGCTGGCGATTTCAGCGAGACCGGCACCGTTGCGGACCGTAATCGTCGTGTTCGTCTCAAGCGGACCCGGCTCGTGAAACGAATTGAGCATGTAGTAGAAAGCCGCGACACCAATGATGCAGACGGCAACAATGAGCGTCATCAGGAAATTGAGGAAGATGACCAGTTGGCTATGGGCCTTGCGGGAGCGCTTGGGTGGCGACGGAACCTTTTCCGGTCTCAAAGCCTCTGTTGGCGATTTTGGAATGATCGGGCCGCCCTTGCTCTCGGTTGAGCCTTCACGTCCTTGCGGGGCCTGATTGTTCTCTCTCGTATCGCTCACCGGCGGTCCTTTTCAGTTCGGCATTACAACGGCTTATTGAGCAGGCAATGCGGCAAAAACAGGTTCGGCAGGCCATTCTGCACTTGGTAGACAGGGAAACGCCCTACACATCTTCGTTTACAAAGATTATCGGTGTTTCCGCTCTCGACAGTTGCCCGGAGAGGCAACGTAGGTTGAAATCCCGGCTGTGGTGCCGGGAGAAGAGAGGTTTTTCTGCGATTCTGCGCTTAACGGCAAGAGCCGTCACACTCAGCCTTCGAAACGACGCAACACCAGGGATGCGTTGGTGCCACCAAAACCGAAAGAATTCGACAGGGCGACGTCAACCTGACGCTTGCGCGCTGTGTGCGGAACCAGATCGATCGCCGTCTCGACTTCGGGATTGTCGAGGTTGAGCGTCGGTGGGACTATATTGTCGCGGATCGCAAGCGTCGCGAAGATCGCTTCGATTGCGCCGGCGGCCCCCAGAAGGTGACCCGTGGCGGATTTGGTCGACGACATGGAGATCTTCGACGCCGCATTTCCCACAAGACGTTCAACTGCGCCGAGCTCGATGGTGTCGGCCATGGTCGATGTGCCATGGGCATTGATATAATCGACGTCAGCAGGCGCGAGCCCCGCGCGCTTCAATGCCATCGCCATGCAGCGGTAAGCACCCTCGCCGTCTTCCGACGGCGCGGTGATGTGGAATGCATCGCCCGACAGGCCGTAACCCACGACTTCGGCGTAGATCTTTGCGCCGCGCGCCTTGGCGTGTTCCAACTCTTCCAGAACGACGATACCTGCACCCTCACCCATGACGAAGCCGTCGCGGTCCTTGTCATAGGGGCGTGAAGCCCTTTGCGGGTCATCATTGTGCTGGGTGGAAAGCGCCTTGCAGGCGGCAAAACCAGCAAGCGAAATGCGGCACACGGGCGATTCTGCGCCACCGGCCACCATCACATCGGCGTCGCCCAGCATGATCAGGCGAGATGCATCGCCGATCGCGTGCGCGCCGGTGGAGCAGGCCGTAACAACGGAGTGGTTCGGACCGCGCAGCTTGTGGCGGATGGAAACTTGGCCGGAAATGAGATTGATCAGACGACCGGGAATGAAAAACGGTGAGATGCGGCGTGGGCCCTTGTCGCGCAGCGTATAACCGGCCTCGACGATGCCTTCGAGACCGCCGATACCGGAGCCGATCAGGACGCCGGTCATGATCTGGTCTTCGTCACTGCCCGTTATCGGATGCCAGCCAGCGTCGTTCAGCGCCATTTCGGCTGCGGCCATGCCATAGACGATAAAGGGGTCGACCTTGCGCTGTTCCTTGGGCTCCATCCAGTCGTCGGCATTGAAGGTTCCATTGGAACCATCACCGACAGGAATGCGGCAGGCGATTTTGGCGGGGAGGTCTTCGACCTCGAACTCGGTCACGAGACGTGCACCGTTGTGTCCGGCCAGAAGCCGTTCCCACGTCACTTCCGTTCCGCACCCAAGAGGAGATACCATGCCGGTACCGGTGATAACGACACGTCTCATCGTCAAAGCTCCGCCCAAATCCCTATCATCCCCAGCGCATCGGCCTGAAAATCGGAAGCGATTTCGAAAAAGCGGATGCGCAGACGACACCTATTAAAGCAACTCTTGGCGTCTGTTGGAAGCCTGTTGCTTTATGCATCGTGCAGCACCCGCCAAATGTCGAGTGCTGCACGATAAAATAGTGGCCCGGACAAGCCGGGCCATATGGGGAAGGTCAAAGCCTTCCCTCAGTTGTTCAGACGATTAAGCCTGAGCCTTTTCGATGAACTTGACAGCGTCGCCGACCGTGAGGATCGAGTCGGCTGCGTCGTCCGGAATTTCAACGCCGAATTCTTCTTCGAACGCCATAACCAGTTCAACGGTGTCGAGCGAGTCAGCGCCCAGATCGTCGATGAAGCTTGCGCCCTCAACGACTTTTTCGGCGTCAACGCCAAGATGATCAATTACAATTTTCTTTACGCGTTCTGCGATATCGCTCATGTCGGTTTCCTCGACCTTTATTTTGAAAGGAATGTCTTCACAGACATCCTGCCCTGTTAAAACCCCCAGGCGCCCTCTAAAACAGACGCCCTGGGCAAACCCGTTCAACCCGTCTCAAGCTAAACATCGCGGCAATAAATCGCAACGGTCGCTTTTGTTTCCGGGACGACTGTTCACAGTCTTCGCCCGCTTAACACGGTTTCCCGCGGGAAAAAAGCCTTAAAATAGTGCTAACCATCTTGCTCTACAGGCATTTTTCCCACACCGCCCTACGCAGGGCGCTTATTAAATCATCGCCATACCGCCGTTCACATGCAAGGTCTGTCCCGTCATGTAGCTGGCTTCGTTGGATGCGAGGTAAAGAACGGCGGAGGCGATTTCTGTCGCAGTGCCCATACGCTTCATGGGAATGGCACCCATGATCGCATCTTTCTGCTTGTCGTTCAGTTTTCCCGTCATCGCGCTTTCGATGAAACCCGGTGCCACACAGTTGACGGTCACATTCCGGGTCGCGATTTCCTGCGCCAGCGACTTGGAAAAACCGATCATGCCGGCCTTGGAGGCGCAATAGTTCGCCTGGCCCGGATTGCCTGTCACGCCAACGATCGAGGTGATGTTGATGATGCGGCCAAAGCGGCGACGCATCATCGGATGTGTCAGTTCACGCGTCAGGCGGAATGTGGACGTGAGGTTCACCTCAAGCACATTGTCCCAGTCCTCGTCGCTCATGCGAACGAACAGACCATCCTTGGTGATGCCGGCATTGTTGACGAGAATGTCGACGCCACCAAGCTCAGCCTCGGCCTTTTCGCCCAGTGCCTTGACGTCGGCGCGGTCGGAGAGGTTGGCCGGGAAAATCTTGACGCGGTCGCCAAGTTCCGTGGCCAGTGCCTCAAGCTTTTCGACACGGGTGCCGTGCAGGCCGACGATGGCGCCCTGAGCGTGCAGCGTGCGGGCGATTTCTTCGCCGATGCCGCCGGTGGCGCCGGTAACCAGAGCCTTGCGGCCAGTCAGATCAAACATGATGTTCATCCTTTGCTATATCTCTTGAACTCAGCCGATAAGGGTTTCGAGCGCTGCATCGATATCGGCGGGCGTATTGACGGCAATACCGTTCACCGTCTTGTCGATGCGGCGGGCAAGACCCGTCAGAACCTTGCCTGAGCCGATTTCGTACAGTGTCGTAACATCGTTTGCAGCAAACCATTCCACGGTTTCGCGCCAGCGAACCTGACCCGTGACCTGCTCCACCAACAGACGTGCGATTTCTTCGGCGTCCGAAACAGGAGCCGCAGCAACATTGGCGATCAGCGGCACGACCGGTGCGTTTTTCTGCACGCCGGCCAGCGCTTCGCGCATGATGTCTGCCGCAGGCGCCATCAATGCGGAGTGGAAAGGCGCCGATACCGATAGCATCAACGCGCGCTTGGCGCCCTTTTCAGTCGCGAGACGCGCAGCCTTTTCGACGGCTGGCTTACCGCCGGAAATCACCAGCTGGCCGCCACCATTGTCATTGGCAATCTGGCAAACGCTGCCCTGCGAGGCTTCTTCGCAGATGGCAGCGACATCGCTGTGCTCAAGCCCGATGATGGCAGCCATGCCACCTTCACCGGCAGGCACTGCAGCCTGCATGGCATTGCCACGGATGCGCAAGAGACGGGCCGTATCGGACAGCGAAAACGTACCGGCAGCGCACAGCGCCGAATATTCGCCCAGCGAATGACCGGCAACATAGGCAACCTTTTCCGCCAGCTTCAGCCCGCGGGCTTCGAGCACACGCATGACGGCGACGGAAACCGCCATCAGCGCAGGCTGGGCATTTGCCGTCAGCGTCAGTGTCTCTTCCGGTCCGTTCCACATGATGTGCGAAAGCTTTTGGGCAAGCGCTTCGTCGACCTCTTCAAAGACGGCACGCGCCTCTGGAAAGGTCTCGGCAAGTTCCTTGCCCATGCCGACAGCCTGGCTGCCCTGACCCGGAAATGTAAATGCAATAGCCATGGGAGATGGTCTTTCTTTTTTGGCCTCTACGTCTGGCCTTCCCTACAAATCGTGGTTTTCCATTCACATTCCAGCCGCGCAAGTCAAGGCTTTAAGGCTTTTGAAGCCCAATCGGGGGACATTTCGTCACTCTCTTCCACAGGCATCACTGCGAATATTTTTTCTTGCACTGCGGCAATTCGGTATTACCTTCTGCCCACCTTCGAGCCACGCGAGATATTTCCATGAAACAGAATACATTGGGTCGCACGGATATTTCCGTGTCCGAAATCTGCCTCGGTACCATGACATGGGGCACACAGAACACGGAAGCCGAAGCCCATGAGCAGATGGATTACGCCCTTGAACAGGGCGTGAATTTCTTCGATACGGCCGAGCTTTATCCCACAACGCCACTGTCTGCGGAAACGCAGGGGCGCACCGAAGAGTATATCGGCACGTGGTTCCAGAAGACCGGCAAGCGCAAGGACATCGTGCTGGCGACCAAGGTCGCCGGTTCGGGACGCGATTATATCCGGGGCGGCCGCGACATCGACGCGGCAGGCATCCGTGAAGCGGTCGATACCAGCCTTTCGCGGCTCAAGACGGATTATATCGATCTCTACCAGGTCCATTGGCCGAACCGTGGCAGCTACGCGTTCCGTGGCTCATGGACCTTCGACGCCTCCGCGCAGGACAAGGTCAAGACGATTGCCGAAATCACCGAAAAGCTGGAAACGCTGGGTGAACTGGTCAAGGCGGGTAAAATCCGTGCTATCGGCCTTTCCAACGAAAGCGCCTGGGGCACGCAGAAGTTCATCGAGATCGCCGAGGCAAAAGGCCTGCCACGGGTCGCCTCCATCCAGAACGAATATAATCTTCTCTACCGTCCTTTCGATCTGGACCTGGCGGAAGTCTCCCATCACGAAGACGTCGGCCTTCTGGCCTATTCACCGCTGGCTGGTGGTATCTTAAGCGGCAAGTACCAGAGCGGCGCACGGCCTGAAGGTTCGCGCGCTTCGATCAACGGCAATATCGGTGGGCGTTTGCAGCCCTTGCAGGAAGCGCCGGTGAAGGCCTATCTGGAACTGGCCTATGAGCACGGGATCGATCCGTCACAGCTGGCCATTGCCTTTACGCTGACACGCCCCTTCATGGCGTCATCCATCATCGGCGCGACGACCATGGAGCAGCTGAAGATCAATATCGCAGCCGCGGATCTTAAGCTTTCGGATGTCGTCCTGAAGGGCATAGCCGATATTCACCGCCAGTATCCGATGCCGATCTGATACGGCGCAAACCGTGCTTTTTCCGGCAGCGCGCTTGCATTCGGATCAGAAATCCGTATAAGCGCGCTGTTCACAACACCCGGTCCAATTGGCTGGTGGCTGAACGGAGGGCTGGTTTCGGCGACGAAACAGCAGGACCATAAGGTTTCCGGCCTCCCGTGTCTCCGCTCTCGACCGTCTCGAACAACGCTTTTCTTGCCCTTGGCTTTTGCCAAACAGGAGCAGTCGTTGAGGCTTAGCGCCGTTGCCGGGTGATGAATGAAACGCAAGAAAGGCAAAGCTTAAATGGCTCTTTACGAACACATCTTCCTTGCCCGGCAGGACATCACTGCCCAGCAGGTCGACGCACTTGTCGAGCAGTACAAGGGCGTTATCGAATCGTACGGCGGTAAGGTCGGACGCGTCGAAAACTGGGGTCTGAAGTCCCTGACATACCGCATCAAGAAGAACCGCAAGGCTCATTACGCTCTGATGGACATCGATGCTCCGGCACCGGCTATCCACGAAATCGAGCGTCAGATGCGCATCAACGAAGACGTACTTCGTTACATGACCATCGCTGTTGAAGCGCACGAAGAAGGTCCATCTGCAATGATGCAGAAGCGCGACCGCGACGACCGTCCACGCCGTGATGGCGACCGTCCAGACCGTGGCCCGCGTGAAGGCGGCTTCGATCGTGGCCCACGTCCGCCTCGCGAAGGTGGCTTCGGCGACCGTGAAGACCGTCCGCGCCGTCCGCGCGAAGACCGTGCATAAGGAGAATTGATTATGGCTGATGCATCCTCTTCCCAGGCACGCCGTCCTTTCCACCGCCGTCGCAAGACGTGCCCTTTCTCTGGCGCGAACGCTCCGAGAATTGACTACAAGGACGTCCGTCTTCTGCAGCGCTACATTTCCGAGCGTGGCAAGATCGTTCCTTCCCGTATCACAGCTGTTTCGCAGAAGAAGCAGCGCGAACTCGCCCAGGCGATCAAGCGCGCTCGTTTCCTCGGCCTGCTGCCTTACGTTCTGACCTAACAGACTGCACGAGGCTGCGCGTTTGCGCGGCCTCGTTTTCTCTCAGATATCCTTCCGCGTTGGGCGTGGATCGATCTTGAAATGAAATCCCATGTTGGGGATCGGGTTCTCATAGGACCATCCTCTAACTGCTACAGAATTCCAGCAGGACAGCGACGTGCCAAAACTGAACCAGACAGTGCTGATCTCCGGCATTCTTGCCGGCATATGCGCAGCGTTTCTCACGCTCGGCGCAACCGCACAGTCGTCGATGTCTTTCCTGCTCTATGCTGCATCCGCCATGCCCGTGCTCGTCGCCGGTTTCGGCTGGGGCAATGCTTCGGCCATCGTTGCCATATTGTCGGCCGCTTTCCTCGGTGCGCTCGCTGTTTCACCGGTCTTTGCCCTGACGATCTCGATCTTTACGCTGGTTCCGGCAGGCTGGCTTGCGCATCTTGCCAATCTGGCACGTCCAGCGTCCGAACTCGGCGGCCCCCAAGATCTTTTGGCATGGTACCCGCTGTCGGGCATCATCCTGCACCTGTGCGGTCTCATCACACTTTCCGTCATCATTCTCGGCACGATGATCGGCTACGGCCCTGATCTCGTATCGCAGCTGGTCGACGTGATGATGAGCTCGGTTCAGGCGCGCGAAGCCGGTTTCACGCCGGATGCTGCAGCGCTCGCGCAGACGAAAACCTTGCTTGTTCTGATGCTGCCGATGATCCAGGGCGGTCTCTGGGTCATCATGCTGTTTGCGGCCTATTATTTCGCCAGCCGCATGGTGCGCTCCTTCGGGAAGGGTCTTCGCCCGCGTGAGGACATTGCAGCGGCACTGCGCATGCATCGCAACGCGATCTTCATTTTCCTTGGCGGCATCGTCATGACCTTCGTCGGCGGCACCGTGTCGATGATCGGCGCGGTTATCTGCGGCACCTTCGGCGCAGGCTTCCTGATGGCGGGCTATGCTTCGCTCCACCACAAATCCAAGGGCAAGGATTGGCGCTGGCCGGTTCTGGTTCTTTCCTACATTTCAGCGATCTTTGTCTTTCCGCTGTTCATCATTCTCGTCTTGGGCCTGAGCGACGTGCGCAGCACGATCTCCCTCACCCCGACACGGAAAACCGACAACAACAACGAAACCAAAAACTAGAAAGGATCAAGAAGATGGAAGTCATTCTTCTCGAACGTATCGCCAAGCTTGGCCAGATGGGTGAAACCGTAAAGGTTCGCGATGGCTATGCACGTAATTTCCTGCTGCCGCATGGCAAGGCTCTTCGCGCCAACGCTGCCAACAAGACCCGTTTCGAATCCGAGCGCGCAACGCTCGAGGCTCGTAACCTTGAGCGCAAGTCCGAAGCACAGACCGTTGCCGACGCACTGGCCGGCAAGAGCTTCATCGTTGTTCGTTCCGCTGGCGAAACCGGCCAGATGTACGGCTCTGTTGCAGCTCGTGACGTTGTTGAAATCCTCGGCGCCGAAGGCTTCAACATCGGCCGCAACCAGGTCGAGCTCAACACACCGATCAAGACCATCGGTCTGCACAACGTTACACTTCACCTGCATGCCGAAGTCGAGCTGCAGATCGAACTGAACGTTGCTCGTTCGGCTGAAGAAGCAGAGCGTCAGGCAAAGGGCGAAAGCCTCACATCTGCCGACGCCATCTACGGTGTTGACGAAGACGCGCTTCGTCCAGAAGACTTCTTCGATCCAGACGCAGACCGCGACGAAGGCGACGACGAGTAATCGTCTCAAGCCTGTTGGACTAAAACAGAAACCCCGGATGGCGACATCCGGGGTTTTTGGGTTTTATGGGGTTGGTGTTGGTGGGTGTCGCTCCATGTTTTGTCGGATGACCGGAATGTGCGGCTTGCCCCCCTCTGCCCTGCCGGGCATCTCCCCCACAGGTGGGGAGATCGACTCGTTGAGACCTCGCGCCCATCTCTAGGGTCGCGGATAGTGGTGGGAGCAAGCGTCTTGCTGATCTCCCTCCTTGTGGGGGAGATGTCCGGCAGGACAGAGGGGGGAAGCCACACCCACTACGCCAAATATTTCCCTGATAAAATCACTTTACCTCAAGCCGAGCTTCGCCGTTCACGCGGCACTCTGCGCCCGTGGTTTGCTTTACCCTTGACCTCAAGAACACACGCAAATGCGGACATGTCTTTGGTTTGGTGTTTGTCGTTGGCTTCCGCATTTGCGTCGCCCTTATCATCTTGCTCAGGCCGGATCGTTCATGACCCGACCTGAGTTTTGTCAGCAGTCTTCGGTAAAACCTGGCCACCTCGATGCTCCGAAGCCGTGAATGGTCCTCGGATCGAAGTGGATGGTCCACCCGTCTCGATGCCCGCCTGCACGTCTGCAGCCAGACACCAACCTCCGCCTCCGACACATGTTTCGCGACACATTGCGACTGCGGACGTGGGGAGAGTGTAGGCATGGGTTGAGTGGCCGTGGAGAAAACTTTTTTATTTTATTTTTTGAGGATACGGCCGTTATTTCGCAGCAGTCTTTGCACTCTCCGGCGCCTTGCCTTTGTCTACCCGCACCACGACCGACATGCCCGGAGAAAGCTCTGCGGCCAAGGGCTGATCGGGGTCGATGGAAATGCGCACGCCAAGACGCTGGGCGATCTTGACGAAGTTGCCGGTGGCGTTGTCGGGCTTGATCACGGCGAATTCGGAGCCGGCAGCGGGTGCAAAACGCTCGACCTTCCCGCTCAGCCTCTTGCGATGCAGGGCGTCGACGGAGATCGAAACCGCCTGCCCCGCCTCCATTCCGGCGAGCTGCGTTTCCTTGAAGTTGGCAACCACCCAGATATCGTGCGGCACGACCGCCATCAACTGCGTTCCGGCAGCGACATACTGGCCGACGCGAACGCCGACTTCGCCCAGCTTGCCGTCCTTAGGCGCGTGAATTTCGGTGTTTTGCAGATCGATCTTCGCCAGCTCGACCGCAGCTTCCGCATTGGCGACCGCCGCCTGCAAGGAACCGCGGTTGATGATGATGGTCTGGAGATCCTGCCGTGCCACCTCGAGCGCTGCCTTGGACTGCGAGAGACCGGCACGGGCCTTATCGAGGCTTGCCTGCGCCTCCTCCTGAACGCTTGAGATGCCTGCCCCGCTGCGAACAAGACTATCCTGGCGATCTGCCGCGAGTTGCGCCTGTTTCAGGGACGCCTGAGCTCCATCCACGGCAGCTTCGCCCGATGCGATATTCGCCTTGGCGGCAATTTCCAACTGGCGGGAATTGTCGAAAGCCGCTTTCTGGCTGTCGAGTGAAGCATTGGCCTGTGCAAGCTTCTGGCGGAAGATGCGGTCATCGACCTTTGCCAGAAGGTCGCCTTGTTTGACCTCCTGATAGTCCTTCACCGGTACGTCCAGCACATAACCGCTAATCTGTGGGCTGAGCGTGGTGACGTAACCGCGCACATAGGCGTTGTCGGTCATTTCCACGGAACTGGAAAAAGGTGGCAGCCGCCATGCGTAAAGCACCAGCGCCACACCGGCGACGCCGCCTAAGAGAACGATAAGAGTGAGAGGTGTGAGAGTTTTCTTCAGCATATGATTTCTCTGGACAATCAGGATTGGGGTGCGGCCACGACGTCATCTCCGCTTTTCAGCGAAGGCTTGATCCGTAACCATGCAAGATGAAGGAGAAGCATGACAAGAGCAGCAGCGGCGCAAACTGAAATCAGCAGGAACGTGTCGTTATAGGCCAGGATATAGGCCTCACGCGTTACCTGCGCGCCCAGTAACGTCACACCTTCTGCTTTCAGCAGTGCGGCATCGGTGATGACATGGCTGTAGCCTGCGGACAACTGGCTGATACGCTGCGCGACCTGCGGATTCTGGAGGAGAATGCTTTCCACCAAAATGTTCGAGTGGAATTTTTCCCGCAGGGTGACAAAGGAGCCGAGAAGGCCCGTCGTCAGCATGGAGCCTGTGATCTGCGTGAACAGGAAGATGGTGATGAAGTTGACGAGGTAAGGCGCACCCTTTGCCAAGGCGGCACCAAAGCCCTTTGACATGACCGGCGGCAGGAACATGGCCGCACCGAAGGCAATCATGGCCTGGCTGAGATACATCTGCTCCGGCCTGACGAGATTGGTCAAGCCGCTGTCCATGAAAGCGCCCAGCGAGATCAGTGACAGCGCGATGATATGCGCCGTTTCCACATATTTCGTCAGCATCAACATCGCACAGGCCGCACCACCAAGGACGGTTGCCAAGATGATCAGCGTGTAGAGGCTGATCGTCTGATCGTTCAACAGACCAAGCTGCTGGTAAAGGCTCACCGCAGTCGATGCCTGTTCCGAAGACACGGCGCGGTAGATGAGCAGGATGGCGATCATATGCAGGTTGGTTCGGGAAAATATCCAGCGCAGATCCAGCATCGGGTTCTTTCGCGGGAGCTCGATGATGGTCATCAGTGTCAGAAGCGCTATCGAACACGCCAGCAGCACGCCAAGCCACCACGTCTCGAACCACCAGTAGAACCGCCCCAGCGTCAGAAACACCGCAAGACAGCCGAGGCCGCCCGCAAACAGCAGATAACTCAAGATATCGATGCGCTCTATGACCTTCACGCGCGGCGGCGCGGTCAGCGGCAGAAGGTAGATGATGGGAAGGACCGCCAGTGCGAGGCCCACTTCCATGCTGTACAGCGCCTGCCAACCGTCTATTTCCAGCAAGGCCGGGGAGACAATGCGGGCAATGGGCGATGACAGCAGCGTGCCTGTGAGCGCGATGCTGAGGCCGAGCGTCAACTTGCGCTGCGCGGGGAAGGCTTCGAGAATATAGAGAAAGCCGAGCGAAGACAGCGGTGCCGCCGCCATGCCGCTGACGAAGCGTACGACGATACCCGAATGCAGATCGGTGACGAAAAGGTTGAGGCAGGACGCAAAAACGAACATGATAATGCTGATTTCAGCAAAGGGTCGAAGGCCATATTGCTGGCGCACCTTGAACAGCGCGATGGAGAACGTGGCATAGGGTGCCATATAGGCAGCCGACATCCATGCGACTTCGGCAACGGTGGCTGAGAACTCACCCTGCAACTGGTAGATATTGGCCATGACGATGTTCATGCCCATGCCCTGTGTGATGAAGAAGCACAGGCCAGATGCGATATAGAGCAGCTTCATGGAAAATGATTTTTCCGGCGGCTGGGCGGGCGCAGCGCTGGGTTCGACTGCCGCTGGTTTGGCAGTCTCTTCGTCCAGCAGATCGCGCATCTCTGAAACGGCATTGCTCACGGCTGCACCTTTTCCCCTGCCAGGTTTTGCAGGTTGGCCGACAGGCGTCGAACCACCTGCAATGCGGCCCGGATATCATCCGTCGAAATATCGACAGCTATGTCGGCACGCATGGATTTCGCCTGCATATGCACATCCTCGAATGTTGTTACACCATCTGGCGTCATGTGTATGCGCTTTGCCCGCCGATCGACCTCGTCAGAACGCCGTTCGATGAGGTTTTGTTTCTCCATCGCGTCCAGCACGCGAACGAGCGTCGGCGTCTCGATTTCCAGTTCCTCGGCAAGCTGCTTCTGCGTCAGCGGGCCACGGCGCGACAGCGCGAAAAGCGCTCTGGCGCGCGAGAGCGTCAGCCCCTGCTCCGCCACCCTGGCATCGAAGAAAGACCGGAGCTTTCGGTTGAAAGCGGCCATCTCATCGAAAAGCTGTTCTTTTTCGGTTGCCCGCGACAATGTCATCAACCCTTATAATTAGCACACTATCTATTTCCCCTATTTATTTTCACGACAGCAAAGATGCAAGTGGCTCTGTTGAAATAGCAGCCATGCCGTCAACTCATGGCAGACCGAAACCGATTCGTTTCCGTCGCAGCGACGCTCACGATCGAGCCTGTGGATTACTGTTGACAACACAATTTGTGAGGCCATCTGCCGCCGTTCCGGCGAGCCCGCAGGGCACTGTTGCCGCATTGTCCTTGACTGCGGGTGCCGCGCACTTCAAACCGGCAGACTTGCGAGAAACAAGGCTTCGAACCAGCCTCAAGGGAGATCACAGAAACCATGAACGACACTGTGAGGAAGATCACCCCCGCCCCTGCTGCTGAACCGCTCTACCGCGAAGCCCCGAACAACATCGAAGCGGAACAGGCGCTGCTGGGTGCCATTCTCGTCAACAACGATGCCTATTATCGCGTTTCCGACTTCCTGAAGCCCGTGCATCTGTTCGAGCCGCTTCACCGCAAGATTTTCGAAGTGGCGGGCGACATCATCCGCATGGGCAAGACCGCCAACCCCGTCACCATCAAGACCTTTCTGCCCGCAGACGGCAAGATCGGCGACATGACGGTTGCGCAGTATCTCGCGCGCCTGGCGTCTGACGCCGTCTCCATCATCAACGCGGAAGATTATGGCCGCGCCATTTACGATCTCGCACTGCGCCGCGCGCTGATCCAGATCGGCGAAGACGTCGTCAACATCGCCTATGATGCCCCGTTGGACATGCCCCCGCAAAGCCAGATCGAGGACACCGAACGCCGCCTGTTCGAGCTGGCTGAAACCGGTCGTTACGACGGCGGTTTCCAGTCCTTCAACGACGCCGTATCGCTCGCCATCGACATGGCCGGTGCAGCCTTCGAGCGTGACGGCAATCTCTCCGGCATTTCCACCGGCATCCATTCGCTGGATGGCCGCATGGGCGGTTTGCAGCGTTCCGACTTGATCGTGCTTGCGGGACGTCCGGGTATGGGCAAGACTTCGCTCGCCACCAACATCGCCTATAATATTGCCGCATCCTACGAGCAGGAAATTCAGCCTGACGGTTCCTACAAGGCCAAGAACGGCGGCGTCGTCGGGTTCTATTCGCTCGAAATGTCGTCCGAACAGCTGGCAACGCGTATCATTTCCGAGCAGACCGAAGTGTCGTCTTCCAAAATCCGTCGCGGTGAAATCACCGAGGCCGACTTTGAAAAGCTGGTTGCCTGCAGCCAGATGATGCAGAAAGTGCCGCTTTATATCGACCAGACGGGTGGTATTTCCATCGCCCAGCTGTCCGCCCGTGCCCGCCGCCTGAAACGTCAGCGCGGCCTTGATTGCCTGGTGGTGGACTATATTCAGCTGATGACGGGCTCCGGCAAGTCTGGTGAAAACCGTGTGCAGGAAATCACCCAGATCACCACGGGCCTGAAGGCGCTGGGCAAGGAACTCAACGTGCCCATCATCGCGCTGTCACAGCTGTCGCGTCAGGTCGAAAGCCGTGAAGACAAACGCCCACAGCTCTCCGACCTTCGCGAATCGGGCTCCATCGAGCAGGACGCGGACGTGGTGCTGTTCGTGTTCCGTGAGGAATACTACGTCAAAAACATGGAGCCGCGCGATATTTCCGACCCGAAATATGCTGAATGGGAAGCCCTGTTCGACAAGGTCAAGGGCACGGCTGACGTCATCATCGCCAAACAGCGCCACGGACCGACGGGCACAGTGAAGCTGGCGTTCCAGGCGGAGTTCACGCGTTTTGCAGATCTGGCCGATCCATCGTTCACGCAATACGAAGAACATTGATTTCGAAAACAGCCACGCTTCATTCAAAGCGGGGCTGTTTTGTTTTCATGGACTTAGCGATGCCAGTTCATAATATGATTCCATGCATTGCATGGGTTGCGAAACATTGTGCATAGACGAAGTTTCGCCCACTCCGTCATGACCGTCTTGAACAAAAGTGATAGATCTTAGCCATCTTTCTCAGCGGTGCAGGACAATGACAGACGAGTTCGACGACAGCTTTTCCGAGACAGAAACCGATGCCTTCGATACCGCGCCGCTTCGCCTGATGGTGGACCTCGCAGCACTTGCCGATAACTGGCGTGATATGGCCAAACGTTCCGGCAAGGCACGCGCCAGTGCGGTGGTAAAGGCGGATGCCTATGGCATGGGGATCGAGGATTGCGGCGCGACGCTGTATCATGCAGGCGCACGAGACTTCTTTGTCGCCACCGTAGCGGAAGGCGCCACGCTTCGCCCGCATGCACCGGAGGCACGCATTTTCGTGCTATCGGGCATCTGGCCTGGGCAGGAAGCCCAGGTATTTAACAACGACCTCGTGCCGGTTGTCGCGTCGGAAGAACAACTGTCCTTCTGGATGAGCCTGATGGCGGAACGCGGCGATCATCCTTTCGCGCTGCATGTGGACACCGGCTTCAACCGGCTGGGTCTGCCGCTGGAGGACGCGCTCTATCTTGCTGATGACCCGACCCGTCCTGCCAGCTTCGACCCTGTGCTGGTGCTGTCACACCTCGCCTGCGCCGACACGCCATCTTCGCCCATGAACAAGGCACAGCTTGAATCATTCCGCAGGGTTAGCGCCGCCTTCGAAGGCATCGAATCAAGCCTGTCGGCGTCTGCCGGCATTTTCCTCGGCGCGGACTATCACTTCGATCTCACCCGCCCCGGCATCGCGCTCTACGGCGGCGAGGCCGTCAACGACATGGCCAACCCCATGCGCCCCGTAGCCAAGGCAGAAGCCCGCATCCTCCAGATCCGTGATGCCGGTGAAGGCCAGACGGTGAGTTATGGCGGTACGTTTCGCCTGACACGCGCCAGCCGGCTGGCAATTGCATCCGTCGGTTATGCCGATGGCTATCACCGCTCACTGTCGGGTTCCGGCATCCCGTTGCGCAAAATGGGCTATGGCGGCACTTACGGCTTCATCAACGGCTACCAGGTGCCAGTGGCAGGCCGCGTGACGATGGACCTGACGATTTTCGACGTTACCGATGTTCCCGCAAGCGCCATCCGTGCTGGAGATTACATCGAACTTTTCGGACCCAATGTGCCGGTGGATGAGGTGGCGCGCCTCGGGGGAACCATCGGTTACGAAATGTTGACCGGCCTTGGATTGCGCTATGAGCGGCAATATCTGATCGAAGACGAGTGATTTTTTGACACTTGTTTTTTCGCTCTTGGAAAGCCGGATTGACCTATGTTATACGAGAACAAAAGGAGATCGAAATGACCGAAATCCATCTCAGCGAGCAGGACCGCAAGTTTATTGATGAGCAGGTGAAAGCTGGCGTTTACAGGGACGCCGATGCAGTCGTGCGTGCGAGTTTGCGCTTGTTGAACAGCGAGGAAGGTCGGCTCGCTGAGCTTCGTCAGATGATCCATGAAGCTGACCAACAATTCGAGCGCGGAGAGTACGTAACTTTCACGACTGCTGACGACCTGACGGCCTATATTATAGAGCGGGCTAGAAACGAGAAGTGATAGCACCTCGCACCTATTCCCTTTCGTCACAAGCAATTGACGACCTTATTGGTATTTATAAATTTCTTGAGGACAAAAATCCTGCCGCAGCAAAGCGGCTGGTTTCATCGATAGAACACAAAATACAAGACATGGCCGGTTCCGGTTATACCGGCGTTGCACGAGACTACATCAGCAAAGGCTTGCGTGCTCTACCTTACAGAGATCGGTGTATCTATTTTCGTGTGAATGACACCGAATTGCGGATACTGCGTATTGTTCACGGGCATCAGCACATCGAAGCCGACGACATAATCGAAAAAGAAAACTGACATTTATGGCCAAAGCCAAGACACAATTCATCTGCCAGAACTGCGGTACTGTTCACACCCGCTGGGCGGGTAAATGCGAGGGCTGCGGCGAGTGGAATACCATCGTCGAAGAAGATCCGATGGGTGGCATCGGTTCTGGGCCCGGCAAGACGCCCAAGAAGGGCAGACCCGTTACGTTGACCTCGCTGTCCGGTGAGATCGAGGAAGCGCCGCGTATTCCCACAGGCATGAGCGAGTTGGACCGGGCGACCGGCGGCGGCTTCGTGCGTGGCTCTGCGGTGCTGATCGGCGGCGATCCGGGTATCGGCAAGTCCACCCTGCTGATGCAGGCCGCCGCCGCATTGTCTCGGCGGGGCCACCGCATCGTCTACGTCTCGGGTGAAGAGGCCGTAGCACAGGTACGGCTGCGTGCTCAGCGTCTGGGTGCTGCCGATACCGATGTTCTCCTGGCGGCAGAGACCAATGTCGAAGACATTCTGGCGACGATTTCGGAAGGCAAACGGCCTGACCTCATCATCATCGACTCGATCCAGACGCTGTGGAGCGATACCGCCGATTCCGCCCCCGGCACGGTGACGCAGGTCCGCACCGGCGTCCAGGCGATGATCCGCTTTGCCAAGCAGACGGGAGCCACCATGGTTCTCGTCGGACACGTGACGAAGGACGGACAGATCGCGGGGCCGCGTGTGGTCGAGCATATGGTGGATGCCGTGCTGTATTTCGAAGGTGATCGCGGCCACCACTACCGTATTCTGCGCACCGTGAAGAACCGTTTCGGCCCGACCGATGAAATCGGCGTGTTCGAGATGTCGGACAAGGGTCTTCGTGAGGTCTCCAACCCTTCCGAATTGTTCCTTGGCGAACGCAATGAGAAATCCCCCGGTGCAGCCGTCTTCGCGGGCATGGAGGGTACCCGCCCCGTGCTGGTGGAAGTGCAGGCGCTGGTCGCGCCGACATCGCTCGGCACGCCGCGCCGCGCTGTCGTCGGCTGGGATTCGTCACGGCTTGCGATGATCCTTGCGGTGCTGGAAGCCCATTGTGGCGTGAAGCTCGGCAGCCACGATGTCTACCTCAATGTCGCAGGTGGCTATCGCATTTCCGAACCGGCGGCAGACATGGCGATTGCCTCTGCACTGGTTTCATCGCTTGCCGGTGTTGCACTGCCCGCCGATTGCGTCTATTTCGGCGAGGTCAGCCTGTCGGGTGCTGTCAGGCCTGTTTCGCACACGGGGCAGCGGTTGAAAGAGGCTGAGAAGCTTGGCTTTGCCACCGCATGCCTGCCTTCGGCTTCTGCCGAGTTGCCAAAGGGTGCCAAGGGGCGCTGGACGGAAATCGAGAGCCTGCCGGATCTCGTGGCGCGTATTGCGGGCTCGGGCAACCGGTTCAGACAGGTTGAGGAAGACTAAGATTGATCCTTTCGCTGGCTAAGCGGCTAGTGTAAGAGGAACGAAAGTTGGCACAGTGGCGCTCCCATTCAGTGTCGCGACCTCCGGAGTTGGTAAATGCCCATTACGATTTTCGACGGCATCGTTCTCGCCGTTGTCCTTTTCTCCGCTGTTCTCGCCATGGTGCGGGGGTTTTCGCGTGAAATTCTATCCATCGCCAGCTGGGGCGGTTCGGTCGCCGCCGCCTATTATCTCTACCCGGTCCTGCTGCCCTATGCGCGCAACTATACCGATGACGACAAGATCGCGATTGCCGGTTCGGCAGGCATCATCTTCCTCGTCGCATTGATCATCATCTCGTTCATCACCTCGCGCATTGCCGATTTCATCATCGACAGCCGCATCGGCGCGCTCGACCGTACCCTCGGCTTCCTGTTCGGCGCTGCACGCGGCATTCTGCTGCTGGTCGTTGCCGTTGCTTTCTGGAACTGGCTGGTGGATGTGAGAACGCAGCCGGAATGGGTCACGCAGGCAAAGTCCAAGCCATTCCTGGATGGCCTCGTTGCCAAGCTCGAAGCCGCGCTGCCGGACAATATCGAACCACAGATCCGTGCCCGCATTCTCGGCAAGCCGCCAGAGGGCGCGACTGAACAGACGCCGGTGGACGATGCTCCGGCAACGACCGCCCCGACCACGACGAATTGACGTTGATGCGCGTCTTGCAATACAGGCAAGGCGCGCTATGTGTGCTAGACATTCACTTCAAGCAGCAGACAAACCACACTGGTAGACAACACTTACCAGCGCGGTTTTTGTTTTTGGTACTTAAGCAAAGGCAAGCCAGATGAACGAGCCGCTTTCGCATTCCACACTCAATGAAATCCTGGATGGCGATACCCTGCACGAAGAGTGCGGAGTGTTCGGCGTTCTCGGGCACCCGGATGCGGCGGCACTGACGGCACTTGGTCTGCACGCTCTCCAGCATCGTGGGCAGGAAGCCGCAGGCATGGTGTCGTTCGATGGCAAGCGTTTCTATCAGGAACGCCATATGGGCCTCGTCGGCGACCATTACACCAACCCGGCCACGCTGGCCCGCCTGCCCGGTTCCATTACCATCGGCCACACGCGTTATTCCACCACAGGCGAAGTTGCGATGCGCAACGTGCAGCCTTTGTTTGCCGAGTTGGAAGAAGGCGGCATCGCGGTCGCCCATAACGGCAACTTCACCAATGGCCTGACGCTTCGCCGCCAGATCATCCAGACCGGCGCCATCTGTCAGTCGACATCCGACACGGAAGTCGTTCTGCATCTCATCGCTCGCTCGCGCCATTCCTCCACGGCTGATCGCTTCATCGACGCCATCCGCCAGATGGAAGGTGGCTATTCGATGCTGGCCATGACGCGCACCAAGCTGATTGCCGCGCGCGACCCCACGGGTATCCGCCCGCTGGTCATGGGCGATCTCGATGGCAAGCCGATCTTCTGCTCGGAAACCTGCGCGCTGGATATCATCGGCGCGAAATTCGTGCGCGATGTGGAAAACGGCGAAGTCATCATCTGCGAGATTCAGCCGGACGGCTCTGTGACCATCGATGCGCGCAAGCCAGTAAAGCCGCAGCCAGAGCGTCTGTGCCTGTTCGAATATGTCTATTTCGCCCGTCCCGATTCCGTCGTCGGCGGCCGCAACGTTTACACCACCCGCAAGAACATGGGCAGCATCCTTGCCAAGGAAGCGCCGCTCGAAGCCGATGTCGTGGTGCCGGTGCCGGATGGCGGTACGCCTGCAGCACTCGGCTTTGCGCAGGAAAGCGGCATTCCGTTCGAATACGGCATCATCCGAAACCATTATGTCGGCCGCACCTTCATCGAGCCGACGCAATCCATTCGTGCGCTGGGCGTCAAGCTGAAACATTCCGCCAACCGTGCGATGATCGAGGGCAAGCGCGTCGTTCTGGTGGATGATTCCATCGTGCGTGGCACCACTTCGGTCAAGATCGTGCAGATGATCCGCGAAGCCGGTGCTAAGGAAGTTCATATCCGCGTTGCCAGCCCGATGATTTTCCACCCGGATTTCTACGGTATCGACACGCCGGATGCCGACAAGCTGCTGGCCAACCAATATGCCAACGTCGATGACATGGCCAAGTTCATCGGCGTGGATTCGCTGGCGTTCCTGTCCATCAATGGTCTTTACCAAGCCGTCGGCGGCGTGGATCGCAACCCAGCCCGTCCGCAGTTCACCGACCATTATTTCACCGGTGAGTACCCGACCCGCCTTCTGGACAAGAACGGCGAGTCCATGGGCAACAAGATTTCCATGCTGGCCAGCAACGGCTGACCACCCTTGCCCGCGCTTCCTGCGCGGGCTTTCGGCTCACTGCCGAACGCATATCATTCTCGGGGGAGACTATGACGACAGACCTCAAGGGCCGCATCGCGCTCGTGACCGGCGCATCCCGTGGCATCGGCTATTTCACCGCACTGGAACTGGCAAAGGCCGGCGCGCATGTCATCGCCTGCGCCCGCACGGTGGGAGGCCTGGAGGATCTCGACGATGCGATCAAAGCTGCGGGCGGCACGGCCACGCTGGTGCCCTTCGATCTTGCCGACATGAACGCCATTGACGCGCTCGGCGCTTCCATCAACGAACGCTGGGGCAAGCTGGATATTCTCGTTGCCAATGCCGGTGTGCTCGGCGTCATCTCGCCGGTGGGGCATATCGAGGCGAAGGTGTTCGAAAAGGTCATGACGATCAACGTCACCGCCACATGGCGGTTGATCCGCTCGGTGGAGCCGCTGCTGTTGAAATCCGATGCCGGGCGTGCGCTCATCCTGTCATCCGGTGCGCCACATTCCTGTCGCCCTTTCTGGGGTGCCTATTCCACCTCCAAGGCTGCGGTCGAGGCGCTGGCCCGGACATGGGCAGCCGAAACGGAAGCGACGGCTTTGTGCGTCAACAGCATCAATCCCGGCGCCACCCGCACAGCCATGCGGGCGCAGGCCATGCCCGGCGAAGACCCCGATACCCTGCCCCATCCATCGGAAGTAGCAGCGGCCCTTCTGCCGCTGACGTCATCGTCGGTCACGGAAACCGGCAAGATCTACGTTGTCCGGGACCGTAAATTCGTGAGCTACCGCGCGCCTGAGTGAGCGTGCACACCATCGCTCTTGACCAAATCCGCGCGCCGTTTCATAACGCAAGCCATGAAAACGATGATCTGCTGCTGTTGCTGAGTTAAATTTTGCTGGTCTCGCACCCGGCCAGGTCGTTTTCGTCTTCCGAAAGGTCAAAGCAGACAAACGTTCCGGCTTGGGAAATGATTGCCCTTGAGGAAAATTCGTATGTCCTTGCGCCTGAAACTCCACAACACACTGACCCGCGAAAAGGCTGATTTCCAGCCGATCGATGCCGATAATGTGCGCATGTATGTTTGCGGGCCGACGGTCTACGATTTCGCTCATATCGGCAATGCGCGGCCCGTTATCGTCTTCGACGTGCTCTTTCGTCTGCTGCGCCACATCTATGGCGAAGCGCATGTCACCTACGCGCGCAACATCACCGATGTTGACGACAAGATCAACGCACGGGCGCTGCGCGATTACCCCAACCTGCCGCTGAACGAGGCGATCCATGCGGTGACGGAAAAGACGGCACAGCAGTTCCACGACGATGTAGCGATGCTCGGTTGCCTTGAACCAACCGTCGAGCCCCGCGCCACCGACAACATTCCCCAGATGATCGAGATCATCGAAAAACTGATTGCGCGTGGTCATGCCTACGTCGCCAGCGGTGAAGTTCTGTTCGACACCAAATCCATGAGCGATTACGGCCAGCTATCCAAGCGTCCGCTGGATGAGCAACAGGCTGGTGCGCGTGTTGCCGTCGAGGTGCACAAGAAAAGCCCCGGCGATTTCGTGCTGTGGAAGCTGTCTAGCCACAACGAGCCGGGCTGGGAAAGCCCGTGGGGTCGCGGTCGTCCGGGCTGGCATATCGAATGCTCTGCCATGGCGGGCCGTTATGTCGGCGAAGTCTTCGACATCCACGGCGGCGGGCTGGACCTGATCTTCCCGCACCACGAAAACGAAATCGCCCAGTCCCGCTGCGCCCATGGCACGCATGTCATGGCCAATGTCTGGATGCACAACGGTTTCGTGCAGGTCGAAGGCCGCAAGATGTCTAAGTCCGACGGCAATTTCATCACCATCCACGGGCTGCTGCACGCGGACAAGTTTGGCGGTCGCCAATGGCCGGGCGAGGTTTTGCGGCTGGCAATGCTGATGACGCATTATCGCGAACCGATCGATTTTTCATTGAAGCGGCTGGAGGAGGCCGAGCGCCTGCTTGCCAAATGGCCCTTCGGTGATGTTGGCGATGCAGAACCGGATCAGACGGTACTGGATGCGCTGGCTGATGACCTCAACACGGTAGCCGCCGTGCAGGCTTTGCATGCGCTGGCACAGGCCGCCAATGCTGACCCGGAAAAACTGGCCAGCTTTGCCGCCAGCGCTTCGCTTCTCGGTCTTTTGCCGAAAAAAGCGGAAATGGATGAGGCTATCGTCGCCGCTGTGGATGCACTGGTTTCCATGCGTCTTGAAATGCTGAAAGCCAAGAATTTTGCCGAGGCGGATCGTATCAGGGATGAACTTTCGGCCAAGGGCATTCAGTTGAACGATGGCAAGGACAAGGACAGCGGTGAGCGGGTGACGACCTGGGAGATCAAGCGGTAGGGTTCGGGTCGTTTTCCATAGATAGGTCGGAGGGTGTGGCTCACCCCCCTCTGTCCTGCCGGACATCTCCCCCTCAAGGGGGGAGATCGACTCGCGGCGACCCTTTCGGCCATTTTGAACGGTGCAAAATAAGTGGGCGTTTGAGTCTTGGCGATCTCCCCCCTTGAGGGGGAGATGCCTGGCAAGGCAGAGGGGGGTGGCTTAAGGCACACTCCCTGTTGCGCTTTCTTCACAGGTGTCCCAACCTCTCGTCGCAACCAACTTTGACGAGCCGCGCATGTCTCACGCCGATGTAAAACCAGACCACCGTGCCCATGCCCGCAACATGCGAAAAGTCATGACGGACGCGGAGTTGAAATTGTGGAACGTGCTTCGAGCCCACAGGCTTGATGGTCTCAGTTTCAGGCGGCAGCTACCTATCTTTGGATATATCGTTGATTTTGCTTGCCCTTCGCATAAGCTGGTAATCGAGCTGGATGGCATCCAACATGCACACGAAGACGCCATGAGGTATGACCGACAACGGACAGAGGCAATCGAGCAGCATGGCTGGACCGTCATCCGGTTCTGGAACGACGACATCCTTCGCGATATCGATAATGTCTGTCTCCACATCATCAGAACAATCGAAGGGAGCCAGCCATGACGACAATCTTCCACACCGGCGGATGCCAATGCGGGGCTATCCGGTTTCGTGTCGAGGGTGACCTTGCCGATGCTTCCATCTGCCATTGCCGCATGTGCCAGAAGGCGTTCGGTGCCTATTATGCGCCGTTGGTTTCGGTGCGCGACAAGGAGTTTTCATGGACGCGGGGAGAGCCGAAGCGGTTTCGGTCTTCCAGTGTGGTGAGCCGTGGCTTTTGCGGCGATTGCGGAACGCCGCTGACCTATGAGGCACCGGATGGCATGGCCGTTGCTGCGGGCGCGTTCGATGAACCATCGGCGTTCCCACCATCGATACAATGGGGTGTCGAGCGGAAGATCGGCTTCGTGGACAGCCTCCACACCCTCCCCGCCGTGCCGACCGAGGACGATTTGACATCGGTCGATTATCTGGCGAACCTCACGTCCCATCAACACCCCGACCACGACACACAGGTATGGCCACAGGAGAAAGATCAATGAGCGATGCGGGTTATTCCGGTGGTTGCCAATGTGGTGCGGTTCGCTTTCATGCGGGCAAACTCGGTCGCCCCTCCATCTGCCATTGCCGCATGTGCCAGAAGCAGTTCGGCAATTTCTTCGGCGCGCTCGTCACGGCCGATCAGGCGCATCTGACGTGGACGCGCGGGCAGCCGAGCCTGTTTCGCTCGTCCGCCAAAATTCATCGCGGCTTCTGCAACAAATGTGGCACGCCGCTGACCTATCATCATCCGGGCGGCGTCGAGATTGCCATCGGCGCCTTCGATCACCCGCAGGAGATCGAGCCACAGGTGCAGGTCAACACGCATCTGCAGATGCCGTGGATCAAGACCCTGTTCGACAAGCCACATGCAGAGCAAAGTCTGGATGAGAGCGCCATGGTCTCGTTTCAACACCCTGATCACGATACCCACGGCTGGCCGCCTGAGGATACTGTGAATTGACGGGCGGGACGGCATTCTCCGGCGGGTGCCAGTGCGGCGCGGTGCGTTACAACATTGAGGGCGAGATCAGATATCCGCATGTCTGCCACTGCCGTATGTGCCAGAAGGCATCGGGCAACTATTTCCTGCCGCTTGGTGCAAGCACCCGTGACCGCTTTACGCTCACACGCGGCAAGCCGAGCTGGTTTCACTCCTCCGATCACGTTCGGCGCGGTTTTTGCGGCACCTGTGGGACGCCGTTGTTCTATGACATCCCGGAAACGGATTTCATCAACGTCACGCTGGGTTCGCTTGATGAGCCGCAGGACATCGTGCCGGAAGCGCAATCAAACCTTTCCAACAAGATGCGTTGGTTTTCTCATCTCGGTACCCTGCCCGTCGAGGCGACGGACGGTGCAGAGCAGACCGTCCGAAACCACCAGCATCCAGACAAGGATACAGCGCATTGGCCACCACAGGAAAAGACGACATAAGCAACGCGTTGCGCGACTTCTACCCGGAGATAGAACCCTTCGATACCGGCATGCTGGATGTGGGTGACGGCCATGTGGTCTATTGGGAACGTGTCGGCACGAAAGGGGCAAAGCCCGCCGTTTTCCTGCATGGCGGCCCCGGCGGCGGGGTCAACCCAACGCAGCGAAGGGTGTTCGACCCGGCGCTTTACGATGTCATCCTGTTCGACCAGCGCGGCTGTGGTCGTTCCACGCCACATGCCAATCTGGACGCCAACACGACGTGGCATCTGGTGGCGGATATGGAAAGGCTGCGGGTAAAATTCGGCTTCGAGACATGGCAGGTGTTTGGCGGCTCGTGGGGCTCGACGCTGGCGCTTGCGTATGCGCAGACCCACCCCGATCGCGTCAGCGAACTCGTCCTGCGTGGCATCTACACACTGACCAAGCCGGAACTGGACTGGTACTACCAGTTCGGCGTCTCGGAAATGTATCCCGACCGCTGGGAAACCTTCATCGCGCCCATTCCCGAGGCCGAGCGTGGCGAGATGATGGTCGCCTATAATCGCTATCTCACCGGCACGGACGAAAAGAAGAAGCTGGAATGCGCCAAGGCCTGGAGCCAGTGGGAAGGTGCGACGATCTCGCTGGTAACGGATCAGGGGCGTGTCGATGACTTCGGCGAAGACCAATATGCCATCGCTTTCGCGCGCATCGAAACCCATTATTTCGTCAACGCCGGCTGGTTCGAAGACGGCCAGCTGCTGCGCGATGCCCACACGCTGAAAGATATCCCCGGCGTCATCGTCCACGGACGCTACGACATGCCCTGCCCGCTGAAATATGCTTGGCAGTTGTCCAAGGCATGGCCGAAGGCCGATCTGCACATCGTGGAGGCTGCCGGACATGCACTCAGCGAACCCGGTATTCTCGACCAGCTTATTCGCGCGACGGATCGCTTCGCGGGGAAATAAACGCGCTTTTACAGCGGGATGGATGCCCCGCCTGATATTTTGATTCAGGCGGGATAGCTGTTTCGTGAGCAGATGATGCTTTTTTCATCGCATCCTTCACGTAAATGAATTGGAATATAACGCCAAACAGGACTAGGCCGGTGCTTTCCGCTCGAGATTGGCAGTTCCCATGGCCGTTAACCAGACAATAGAGACGTCTCCGCCCGGCGATGGCGCGCGTGGTTTCGCCTACGCTTTTACCGCCTATATTCTATGGGGTTTTCTGCCGTTCTACATGAAGGCCGTTGCGCATGTGTCGCCGCTCGAGGTCATTGCGCACCGCGTCGTGTGGTCCGTGCCGATCGCCGCCGCCGTTCTCATGCTGCTCGGGCGCACTGCCGAAATCAAGACAGCGCTGACGACGCCGCGCATGCTGGCCATGGCCTGCCTGACGGCCACCATCATCAGCATCAACTGGGGCGTCTACATCTGGGCGATCGGCACCGGCCGTGCGCTCGATGCGGCGCTGGGTTACTTCATCAACCCGCTGTTCAGCATTTTTCTGGGCGCCGTGCTGTTAAAGGAGAAGCTCAGCCGCTTCCAGATTTCGGCAATCGCCCTCTCCGCTCTGGCCGTTGCCCTGCTGACCTGGCACGCGGGCAGCCTGCCTTGGGTCTCGGTTGCGTTGACGGTTTCCTGGGGCTTTTATGCCTTCTTCCGCAAGACCCTGCCCATCGGGCCGACGCAAGGTTTTCTGCTGGAGGTGTTGTTGCTGACACCGCCGGCAATCGCCTTCATCATCTATCTCATGAGCACCGGCCAGGCGCATTTCATGGCCGGAACACCAACCGACACGTGGCTGCTGGTCGCCAGCGGCATCGTCACCGCCACGCCGCTCATTCTCTACGGCAATGGCGCGAAGCTACTGAAACTCTCCACCATTGGCATCATGCAATATATCGCACCGTCGATGATCTTCATCATCGCCGTGTTCGTCTTCAAGGAACCGTTCGACACGGTCAGGCTCGTCGCCTTCATCATGATCTGGGCAGCGCTGGTGATCTACACGGTGCCAGGCCTGATCGGACGCCGGAGAGCAAAGCGTGATTGAAGGACCGGCCCCGGGCGCTGTGCGTCTCAGAGCTGGGAGATGACGGAAGGATCGCCTTGCGGGTTCTGCTGCGCCTTGGCGCGGTCGATGATGGCGGGAACGATATTCCCGATCTCGTCAATCACCAGCGGGTTCAAAAGATGCGCGCGGTGAATGAAGCCCCGATCGCGCATGTGGCGGATCAACTCCAGCATGGGGTCCCAGAAGCCGTTGATGTTGGCAAAGACCATGGGCTTGGCATGGCGACCGAGCTGCGCCCATGTCATGATCTCGACGATCTCTTCCAGCGTGCCGATACCGCCGGGGAGCGTGACGAATGCATCCGCGCGCTCGAACATCATGTGCTTGCGCTCATGCATGTCCTTGGTGATGATCAATTCGTTCAATTGTCCGAGAGAATGGCGCGTGGCTTCCATATCGACGAGAAAATCCGGTATGATGCCGGTTACCTGGCCGCCGTTGGACAAGACACCGCTTGCCACGGCACCCATGATGCCCTTGGTGCCACCGCCGTAAACGAGGCGAATGCCGTGTTCGGCGATGGATTTTCCCAGTGCGCGGCCTGCTTCCATATAGGCGGGGTCGCGTCCGGGCTGGGAACCGCAGTAAACGCAAATGGATCGAATCGGTGTATTTTCTTCAGTCATGGAACGAAGGAACTATGGTGCCGCCGATCCGTCAAGAAAATTTGGGGACGCAGCGGCAGAAACGCTGGTTTTACAGGGGTGCCGCTTGTGCGCGCATGACTTAAACGCTAGCTATCGCTACGTAAAGACAAGAACGTTACCCGGAGATGGACAATGAACAACAAAAGGGCCGGACTGCTGGCGCTTATCGTGCTGGGCGTCGCGACGCTGCTCATGGTCTTCTTCGTTCTCCCACGCATATCGAGTGACGACAAGCCGATCGGCGACGCCATCAACGATGCTGGCAACGCTGTGAAGAACAGCGTGGAGATGGGTGGCGAAAAGGCGGGCGATCTGTTGTCGGATGCCGCCAAGGATACCGAAACCGTCGCAGACAAGGTCGGGCGTCTGGCGGAATCCGCCAACAAGTCGATCAAGGACATGACGGGTCGCTTCGCAGACAGCAAAGTGCCTTCCAACGAAGAGTTCACGGCCGCCCGCAAGAAGGTCGAGGATTCGCTGAAGGAACTGGAAACCATCGATATTCCCGAAGCAATCGACGAGAACACGTCACGTTTGCTTACCACCGCACGGTCTGCCGCTGAACGCACCATTGCCTTCCTGCGTGGATTGCCTGCAGACGCGTCTGCCGCCGCAGACCAGGTTCGCCGCTTGCCGGGCGTCTTCACAGGTACGGATGACGGCGCGCCACGGCCGACGCCTGCTGCTCCAGCCTCGCCTGCTTCTGCGCCCGCACCCGGCGATGCCGCACAACTGCCAACCTTCGATGTGTTGCGTGTCGAGCCGGATGGCTCCGCCGTCATCGCGGGGAAGGCAGCGGCGGGTGCGACGCTTGAAATCATCAACAACGGACAGGTCATCGCGAAAACGCCGGTCGAAAGCAGCGGCGACTTCGCTGCCGTTCTCGACAACCCGCTTCCGCCCGGCGATCACCAGATCGTTCTTCGCGCAACCGGCAAGGACGGCAAGGTCGTGCAATCCGCCGAGACCGCAACTGTTTCGGTGCCATCTCAAAAGAACGGCGAGCTTCTGGCCATGGTGACGACACCGGGCAAGGCAAGCCGCGTCATGACGATGCCGGATGCGGCACCGGGCGCGCCACAAGCGCAGGCGACGCCACCGGCCAGTGACGCAACGGCCCAGTCGCAAACACAGACACAAGCCGCGGGTTCAACCCAGGCCGGATCTGTCACGACGCCGTCGGCTCCAACGAACAATTCCACCCCGCAGCCCTCCTCTGAGGCGGCAACGATCCGCGTGGTGGCTGTCGAGTTCGAAGGGTCCAAGATCTTCGTTGCGGGTGCTGCCCCGGCAAATGCCGCCGTGCGCGTCTTGGTCGACGACAAACCGATCGGCGATGGCAAGGCGGAAGCCTCCGGCAGCTTCGTGATCGAGGGCAATGTCGATCTGGCTGTCGGCGACCATATCGTGACGGCTGAAGCGCTGGATGCCGGTGGCAAGGTCACCGTGCGCGTTCGCGTTCCCTTCGCGCGTCCGGCCAACGATCAGGCAACCGTTTCCGCCCAAAAGGCTCCGGCTGCAGCCCAGCCATCACCTGCCGCAAGCGCACCGCAGACCCAGGCACAGTCAGAAACACAAAGCGCCAACAGCGACCGTTCAGTTTTCGAAAACCTGCGTGAAGAGGTCTCGAAAGCCTATTCCATTTTCTCCGGCCTCTACAAGGATGGCAGAACGCCAAGCCTCGACGAAGTCGCGGCTGCGAAATCCGCGACAGCCATTGCACTTCGCTCACTGGCGGAATTCCGCACGGCTGCAACGGCAGACGCCGATTTCACCGCATTCGTCGGTGGCATCTCCGCCAAGGCCCGCGCGTTGCTTTCGGTCATCGACAACCTGCCAAATGATGTCGCAGTCATCGGCAATCGCATTGCCGGGCTATCCGGTCGCTTTGCAGAATTGAACGCGACCATGCCAGGTGCGGTAGAAGCTGCGCCGGTTCAGGCACAGGTCCAGACGCAGGCACCGGCATCTGTCGACACAGGGCCGAAAACCTTCGAGCAGGCTCCCTTGTCTCACAGCGAAGGCGCCGTCATCATTCGTCGTGGCGATACGCTGTGGCAGATTTCGCGCCGTGTTTACGGACAGGGCGTGCGCTACACCACGATCTATCTCGCCAATCAGGACCAGATCAAAAACCCCGACCTGATCGAGCCCGGCCAGATTTTCGGCGTACCGGACAGCGCCTTGCCGAATGCCGAGGAATTGCATCGCAAACGCATGATGGCTCGCTGATCGCAAGCCCGCCTGGGATTGCATGAAACGATTGACATGTTTATCTAATACAGAACGGCGGCACACATCTGGGCCGCCGTCTTGCTGTCTGCATCCCCGCAGATATCGGAGCAGAGCATGAGCGATCCCAACAAGACGATTTCTGCGGATTCCAGCAATCCGCTCCACACCCTCGTCAATCTATGGCCCTATATGTGGCCACAGGGCAGACTTGACCTGAAGATGCGCGTCGTCTGGGCCACGTTCTTTCTCCTCATCGCAAAACTGGTGCTGATGCTGGTTCCCTATTTCTTCAAATGGGCAACCGATGCGCTGAATGGCAAGCTGGATATGGCCGGGTTGGTGCCGACCTTCCTGCTGGGTGCTGTGGCTCTGGTCGTCGCCTACAATCTTGCCCGCCTCGTTCAGGTCGGATTGAATCAGCTGCGCGATGCGCTGTTTGCCAGTGTCGGGCAGCATGCGGTGCGGCAATTGGCCTACAAGACATTCGTGCATATGCACCGTCTCTCGCTGCGGTTTCATCTGGAGCGCAAGACCGGCGGTCTGTCGCGGGTCATCGAGCGGGGCACCAAGGGCATCGAAACGATTGTCCGCTTTACCATCTTGAACACGGCCCCGACCTTTATCGAGTTTCTGCTGACGGTCGTCATCTTCTGGGCGTCCTACGGTTTCTGGTACGTGCTGGTGACAGTGCTGACCGTATGGGCCTACATCTGGTTTACCGTGCGGGCCAGCAACTGGCGCATCGCCATTCGCCGCTCCATGAACGACAGCGACACCGACGCCAACACCAAGGCAATCGATTCGCTGCTCAACTTCGAGACCGTGAAATATTTCGGCAATGAAGACATGGAAGCCCGCCGATTCGACGCATCCATGGCGAAATACGAAAAATCGGCAACGGCAATCTGGACATCGCTCGGCTGGCTCAACTTCGGCCAAGGCGTCATTTTCGGCCTCGGCTCGATGGTGATGATGGTGATGTCGGCATTGGCGGTGCAGCGCGGCGACCAGACGATTGGTGATTTCGTCTTCATCAATGCTTTGCTGTTGCAGCTTTCCGTTCCGCTGAATTTCATCGGCTTCGTCTACCGCGAAATCCGCCAGGGGCTGACCGACATCGAAGAGATGTTCGACCTTCTGGAGGTCCAGGCAGAGGTGATCGATTCACCCGATGCGAAGGCATTGCAGATCGGCACGGGTGCTCTCTGTTTTCGCGACGTCCATTTTGCTTATGATGCGGAGCGTCCTATTCTCAAGGGCATCTCCTTTGACGTCCCCGCCGGGAAGACCGTTGCTATCGTCGGTCCGTCGGGTGCGGGTAAATCGACGCTGTCACGCCTGCTCTATCGCTTTTACGACATCCAGTCCGGATCGATCACCATCGATGGGCAGGACATACGTCAGGTCACGCAAAAAAGCCTGCGCTCCGTCATCGGTATGGTGCCGCAGGATACGGTGCTGTTCAACGACACGCTGGCCTATAACATCCACTATGGACGGCCCGGCGCCACGGATGCCGATGTCACGTCGGCGGCAAACGCCGCGCAGATCAGCGGTTTCATCAGCAAGCTGCCCCTGGGCTATGAGACAATGGTCGGCGAACGTGGCCTGAAACTGTCGGGTGGTGAAAAACAGCGCGTGGCCATTGCCCGCACGATTTTGAAGGCACCGCCCATTCTCATCCTCGATGAGGCGACATCCGCACTCGATACGCACACCGAGCAGGAAATCCAAAGCGCGCTCGACATCGTCTCGAAAAACCGGACCACGCTCGTCATCGCGCACCGCCTTTCGACGGTGATCAGCGCAGACGAGATCATCGTCTTGAAGGATGGCACGATTGCCGAGCGCGGCACCCATCTGGCGCTCATCGACGCGGGTGGCCTCTACGCCTCCATGTGGAGCCGCCAGCGGGAGGCCATCCAGGCCGAGGAACGCCTGCGCGAAGTCCGCGAAAAGGACGATCTGGGCGTGGTGGATCGCGGCGAGCCCGCGCATTGACGGGTATAACCCTAGGTCAAACATCGGAAAACATTGCCGTTAAGGCGATTTGCCTGTAGTCACCAATGCGTGTTTTGTCGCGTCCGACCGTGAAATCGGCCGCCGAATGATTATATGCAGCACGCCACGCCAGAAACGGTCGACCGTTTTGGTGAAAGGCGTTGTAGAGGATGGCCAAGGACTTGGGCACGCTGATCGATAAGATCGCGCCGAGACTGGCAGGCTGAAAAGATAAACTCGGAGACGAAAGAGCAATGAACCTGTTCGACACCATTCGCAACACCATCGTACCGGTCCACAAGGAAGGCTATGTTTTTGTCGCCGCCTTCTTCGTGGCATCCTTGGTGCTTGGCTGGATAGCCGAACCTCTCTTCTGGGTCGGCCTCGTTCTGACTGCCTGGTGCGCCTACTTCTTCCGCGATCCCGAACGCGTCACACCGCAGGACGATGACCTCGTTATCAGCCCTGCTGATGGCAAGGTTTCCGCCATCCAGACCGTCGTCCCACCATTGGAACTGGAACTCGGCAAAGAGCCGATGGTCCGCATCTCAGTGTTCATGAATGTTTTCAACTGCCATGTGAACCGCGCGCCTGTTCGTGGCCGTATCATCAACGTTGCCTACCGCCCCGGCCTGTTTCTCAATGCCGAAGTGGACAAGGCATCGGAAGACAACGAGCGTAACGGTCTCGTCATCGAAACCGCGCATGGCAAGGTCGGCGTCGTGCAGATCGCCGGCATGGTCGCCCGCCGCATCGTCTGCTGGGTGAAGCCGAACGAGCCTGTTGATGCCGGTGAACGTTTTGGCCTCATCCGTTTCGGTTCGCGCCTGGATATCTTCCTGCCGGAAGGCTTCCAGCCCCGCGTCTCCATCGGCCAGACGGCCATTGCCGGTGAAACCGTTCTGGCGGAATTCGGCTCTGCCAAGGGTCCGGTCGTCAGCCGTCGCGGCTAAGATAACAGGAGACCAGCGCCATGGACACGCCAGAGCCGATGACAAACGGCAAGCACGACATCACCAATGACACCGGACGCGGCCCGCGCCTGCGCGAAATCCCGCTCCGCCTCGTCATTCCCAATCTTGTCACCGTGCTTGCGATCTGTGCAGGTCTCAGCGGCGTCAGGCTCGCATTCGAGGGTCGGTTCGAGCTTGCCGTGGGCATGGTCCTCCTGGCGGCGTTTCTGGATGGGATCGATGGTCGCCTTGCCCGGATGATGAAGGCGACGTCGAAATTTGGCGCGCAGATGGATTCGCTGGCAGACATCGTCAATTTCGGCGTCGCGCCCGCGCTGGTGGTCTATGCTTACCTCTTGGACGATGTCCGCTCCATCGGCTGGATCGCAGCCCTTATATACGTCATTGCTGCGGGTCTTCGCCTTGCTCGTTTCAACGTCATGATCGACAGGGAAGTCAAAGCTCCCTGGCAGAGCGAATTCTTCGTCGGGGTCCCTGCGCCGATGGGTGCCATGCTGGTGCTTTTGCCGGTCTATCTGGGCTTCATGGGTATCGAACCCGGCAAGACATTCGCCTATATCGCCAGCGCCTACACCGTGTTGATCGGTTATTTTCTCATCAGCCGTTTGCCCGTCTGGTCCGGCAAATCGGAAAGCCGCATCCGCCGCGATCTCGTCTTGCCTGCCATTCTGATCGTGGTTCTCTACGTGGCGCTGTTGATGAGTTTCACCTGGGAAATCCTGGTTCTAACGGTTCTGGCCTATCTGGTGTTCCTGCCGTTCAGTGCCCGCATCTGGCACAAGCGCTACGGTACCTTGACGATCGAGGACGACCATGGTGACGGGCTGGATCATCGAGGCCTGTAAGGATCGTTTACAACGGCGCGTAGCATTGTGGCTTTTTCCAGTGCTGCGCTGAACACGAAATGTCGCAGTCTGCAATTTTCAATTGATTAAAATTGCCTCGAATTTGTCACGATTTCCCATGAGAGAGGTTTGCAGCAACGCTGTCAGATCGACGCGTTCAAGGGGAACTCCGGAGACAGATATGAGCGAGACACAGAAGACTGAAGCGGCTGCGAAGCCTGACCTGAACAGCCACTACCGACCGCTCGGTCTGAAGGCCGTCGCCGCCGCAGCAATGATGCTGACGCGCAAGCCGGTTCCGCCAAAGGTAGCCTGATCTTCAGGCAGCATCAGGGGATATATAAGACAACAAACGGCGCATGATGCGCCGTTTTGCATTTCAGCTTAACTGGATCAAAACAGTGACATCTGCGCATCGCCCCGGGGCTCGATTTTCGGTGCAGGAATGGGCGCAACGGTCACCGGCACCAGCAAGTCGGCTCCGACATTCGCGACCTTGTTGACCTTGTCCGAAACAGGGATAATCTCGAAAAAATCGTCGTCATTCGCCTTCATCAGATCGACAACGTCGCGTGGCTCCTGCATTTTGCAATCCAGCCAGCGACTGAAATCCTCCGGCGCAATCACCACCGGCATGCGATCATGGATGCGCGCAATCGAGCGATTGGCAGATGTGGTGAGGAACGCTCCCGTATCGACTTCGGAGCCATCGGCCGAAGACCATGTTTCCATCAATCCGGCAAAGGCGACGATACCCCCTCTTTTGGGCCTGATGTAATAGGCCTGGGATTTTCCCCCCTCTTCTTTCGATGGCCTGTGCCATTCATAAAACCCGGTTGCGGGTATCAGCACCCGTCTGTGGCGCATTGCGGCGCGAAACGAGGCTTTCTCGATGGCCGTTTCGGAGCGGGCATTGATGAGAAGTGGAAAATCTTTGGGGTCCTTGACCCAGCCCGGCAGGAAACCCCAGCGCACCAGCATCGCCTGCCGATTGGGCAGATTGCTGCCAGGCTGAGGCTGCGCACCCTCCAGCACGATGAGAATGGGCTGGGTCGGTGCGATATTAAACCGTGCCGGAAACTCCTCCAGACCGATCAGGTCCAGATATTCCGCGACCTCTTGCGGCGTCGAATTCAAGACAAAGCGCCCGCACATGGCCTAACCTCTGGGTCCGAATACAATCAGCGACGCACCGGCGAGGCAAATCGAACCGCCGGCCACATCCCAGCGGTCCGGCGCGTGCCCCTCCACACTCCACAGCCAGATCAGCGATGCCACGATATAGAAGCCGCCATAGGCCGCATAGGCTCGACCCGCCGCGTCCGTGGGGACCAACGTCAACAACCACGCAAAGGCCGCCAACGACACCATGCCCGGCACAAGCCAGCCGACCGACCTCTCCATACGCAGCCATGCCCAGAATGCGAAGCACCCGGCTATTTCGGCCAATGCTGCTGCGGCGTAGATCAGGTAGAGCTTCATTCGACTAGTCCACGTTTCTGGGTCATGGAGAGTTTTCGATTCTTTCAGACATCATATCGACAGTCATCCGACAATGAATGCCGAGCGGTTTTAGCGACCATGACATATCGGAAATGGCGCCATATCTTCAACGCCCTATCTCCCATCCACCTTACACAAAAAAATGCTGCCACGTTTCCTGCAAGGTTGCGCGCATAATAGGGGGCTCTCGCATAAGGATAAGATATGCCCCTGCCCCAACCTGCCTCTTCCGCAATCGTTCGACGTGGCGACCGTGTTCTGCTGGTGCGGCGTATCAACCCGCCGTCGCAGGATATGTTCGCCTTCCCCGGCGGTCGCGGTGAGCCCGGAGAAACGCCGGAAGAGACGGCGTTGCGGGAGCTTGAAGAAGAAACCGGCATCAAGGCGTGTCATCCACACCTTTTCGCGACCTATGATTTGCCCAGCCATGATGCTGATGGGCGATTGGCCAGTCACTTTTTTCTGTCGGTCTATACAGTGGAAGCCGATAGCGCAGCCGATGCGCTCGCGGCTGACGATGCAGCGGAAGCCGGGTGGTATACGCTTGCGGAAATCCGCAGATTGCCTGCACCGGAGAGCGTCGTCGAATGCGCTGAACGTTTGCTGGGCCAGTTGCAATGCTGAGCAGAATCGCGGCTAGTTACCCTCGAGGTGTTGCAACGACGTGGCGGGTAATGCGTAAACTGATGAAACGACGGATTTGGCTAACCGTGCTTTTCGGCCTTGGCATCGCGTTGCCTTTGGCGTCTCAAGTTGGCGCGCAACCGGCGGTGAAGTCCGTTTCTCCACCGCCAGAAGAAAAGCCCGCTCCCTACGATAACCAGATGGCGCGACTGTCCGAAATCCTGGGCGCCGTTCAATATTTGCGCACGCTCTGCCCCGCAACGGGTTCTGAGGAATGGCGCAAATCGATGAGTGACCTTCTGGCTGCCGATACCGCCAATGAACCGCAACGCAAGCAACGCATGACCGCTGCGTTCAATCGTGGCTATCGTACATTTGCCGCTGTGCACACCGCTTGCACACCGGCGGCGATTGCAGCGGAAGAGAAATACCGTATCGAAGGGGCAACACTGGCGCAGGAAATTGCGTCAAGGTTCGGAAATTAGAGGTTTATTAACCTCTTTTGGTCGCAGCCCGTGCCGTTTTGATAAAAGACTGTTAGAGTTGTTAACAGGGTGGTAACGAGTTGCCTGCCTGTCGAGGATGAAAGATGCAAACAAGCCGTAACGAAATCCACGATATGATCGTGCATGAAAAAATGCAGGTCGCTCTGGAACACCAGAACGAAGCATGGGCCGACGGCATGGCCGACGGTATCGAGCCTGAGATCATTGCAGACGCCGCTATTGCCTTGGCCATGCGCGAAACCATCCGCATGCACGGCGAAGCGGGTGCGGAAGCGATGCTCGAATCCCTGCGCCAGCGCATGCTCGAGGGCGAATTCTCCCCCCACCGCATCATTCAGTAAGCTGGAGTTCAGTCATGTCTTGCTCTCGCAAGGGGCTTTTGCGGTCGTCCGCCGCCGTATCCTTGATGCTTTCCCTGACGCTCGCCACCGTCGGCTTTTCCCATAACGCATACGCGCTATCAGAACTGAAACCGGTCCAAGATCCAGCGACCAGCGAAAGCGAAAAACCCGCCGAAAAACCACAGGCGACCGAGCCAGAGGCCATCGAAGGTGATTCGGATGGCATTCCGATGCCAGACCCGCTTGTGAACCGAACGTCGGGTCAACAGCCTGCCGCGGATCAGGCCGAGGCTCCGCAGATTTCCGCCCAGATCGAACATGACATCAGCAAGGCACCGGAGCCGGTGCGTCGGCTGCGTCAAATGATTATCGATGCGGCCTCGACGGGCGACATCGAAAAGCTGCGCCCACTCGTCAATCCCGGCCCGAACCAGGCACGCGTGGATGGCGATAGCGGCAACGACCCGATTGCAGCGTTAAAAAGCTTTTCCGGTGATCCAGACGGGCTGGAAGTGCTCGCCATCATCATCGATCTCCTGTCGACCGGCTATGCGAAGGTCGATGCTGGGACACCCGATGAGATGTATGTCTTCCCTTATTTTGCCGGAAAGTCGCTGACCACGCTGACGCCGACCGAAAAGGTCGAGCTGCTTCGCATCATCACCGCCGGTGATCTGGCCGACATGCAGGAATACGGCAATTACAGTTTTTACCGCATTGGCATCTCGCCAGATGGACAGTGGAAATTCTTCACTGCCGGTGACTGAGGTCACCGCGCTTGCTGTTGGCGCTCAAAGACCTTAACTGTTCGGGTAAACCAACCCGAACGGTAAAGCCTATGTCTTCCGCCTTTTTAATCGACCGCGCCTTCATCCATGTCTCCGGGAATGGAGCCACGGATTTTCTGCAAAATCTCATCACTCCCGATCTCGAATCGCTGCCAGATGGCGAAGCCCGCGCTGGTGCATTGCTCACGCCGCAAGGCAAGATCATGTTCGAATTTCTGATCTGGCGGGATGGCGAAGGCTATGTTCTGGAGACAGGCGCGGACCAGAAGGATGCACTCCTGCGCCGCCTGACCATGTATAAGCTGCGCGCACCGGTCGAACTGAAGGCCGACGATTCAACGGGTGTCAGCGTGTTCTGGAATGAACATGCTCCGCACGGCGCAATCAAAGATAGTCGTTTTGCCAAGGCGAGCGTGGAGCTTTATCGCTCGATGGGATCCTCCGCTTCTGGTGACCCCGCTGCTTACCATGCTTTGCGCATTTCAAACGGTATCGCCGTGGCAGGTCTGGATTATGCACTGAACGACGCGTTCCCCCATGACGTCTTGATGGACGTGAATGATGGCGTATCCTTCCAGAAGGGTTGCTTTGTCGGACAGGAGGTCGTCTCCCGCATGAAGCATCGCGGAACAGCCCGTCGGCGTGTCGTGATCGTCAAGGCTGAGACTGAACTCCCACCGAGCGGCACGGATATCACAGCCGGTGGCAAATCCATCGGTACACTCGGGACTGTTCAGGGGTCGCAAGGCCTGGCCATCATCAGGACCGATCGCGCGGCAGATGCCATGGCATCGGGAACGGGTATGACCGTTTCAGGCGTTTCCGTGACTGTTACGCTACCGGCCTGGAGCGGGCTGAGCTTCCCCGCCGTGGATTCTATCAACGCTGCGGAAGACTGAACGTGGCGATCTCGAAAACACCCCGCGCATGGCAACGCATGCTATCCGGCAGACGGCTTGATCTGCTGGATCCTTCACCGCTCGACATCGAGCTCGCCGATATTGCGCACGGCCTTGCGCGTGTGGCACGGTGGAACGGTCAGACCCGGGGTGACCATGCCTTTTCCGTTGCCCAGCACAGCCTGATCGTTGAAACCATCTTTCATCTTATGAACCCATCTGCCACACCGGATGAGATGTTGATGGCGCTGCTGCATGATGGCCCTGAATATGTCATCGGCGACATGATCTCTCCGTTCAAATCCGTGGTGGGCGGCGGCTATAAAATCGTTGAAAAACGCCTGGAGGCCGCCGTGCACCTGAGATTTGGACTTCCGCCGCACGCCAGCGCCGATCTGAAGGGGCGGATCAAGAAAGCAGATACCGTGGCGGCCTTCTTCGAGGCGACGGAACTGGCCGGATTTTCCCTGGGTGAAGCGCAGAAATTCTTCGGCCTGCCACGGGGCATCACCAAAGACATGATCGACATCGAGCCTGTGCCAGCAATCGAAGCCCAAAGCCGATTCGTCTCACGCTTCGAGGCGATCGAATTGCTTCGAAAGGGCAAGGCATGAGTTCCATCGTCGTTTCTCCGCTGGCGCGCATCGCAGAGATGGCCGTACGCCACAGGTCACGCGAAATGGTGACGCTGATCGCAAAGGAGCAGGCGTTTCACCGGCCCGCCATCATTTCCGCCGACCGCCATCTGTCGCTGCAAATGAACGACATTACCTTCAAAGGCACCGACAAGCTGATTGCACCGGATGACGCCCACATTCAGCAACTGATCGAGTTTGCCCGCAGTTGGGATCAATCGGCCCCGCTGCTGATCCATTGCTGGATGGGCGTTTCCCGCTCTCCCGCCGCAGCCATTATCGTCGCGCTGACCGTCCAGCCGGAGCAAGACGATGCGACGCTGGCCGCACGACTTCGTAGCGTGTCTCCCTATGCGACGCCCAACGCGCGGATCATTGAAATCGGGGATCGATTGTTGGGTCGAGGTGGCGCTCTGACCGCCGCCATAAAACGGATTGGACGCGGTGCCGATACGGACGGCAACATGCCCTTCGTTCTTCCGCTTTTTGCCTGATTCCACAAAAACCGGAACTCACCTCTTTGTCGCTCGTTACGAAATAGACGATATTTGGCATAATTTGAACAAGGGCAGTTTTATGGACCAGCAGGCTACCGATCTCATCGTTGCTTCTCAGGCGGCACTTCGACAGGCCAGCGCGTTGATGGTTCAATACTCCTTCTCGATCGTCGGTGCGCTTCTGTTGCTCATCGTCGGCTGGATTGCAGCCATGCTCTTGCAGCGCTGGTCTTATGAAGGTCTTTCACGCATTCGCGGCTTCGATGAAACGCTGGCGCGTTTCTTTTCAGGCGCGGTTCGCTACATCGTTATCATTCTCGTGCTGGTCATGGTGCTCGGCCAGTTCGGTGTTCAGACAGCGTCCATCCTCGCGGCACTCGGCGCTGCCGGTCTTGCCGTGGGCCTTGCGCTCCAGGGCACGCTTCAGAATATTGCGGCCGGAATCATGCTTTTGGTGCTGCGTCCGTTTCGTGTGGGTGAATATATCGAGACGAGCTCTGTTTCGGGTACGGTAGTTGAAATCGGCCTGTTCGCCACGGAATTGAAGACGAGCGAAGGCCTTTATCGCCTTGCGCCCAACGCCACGCTCTGGAATGTGCCGATCACCAATTACAGCCGCTTCCCGTCCCGTCGCCACGAACTCAGCGTCACCGTGCCCAGAGGCGAAAGCACCACGGATGCCCAGGCGATGCTGATGGACGTCGCGCGCGCCGAAAGCCGTGTCCTCCTGGACCCTGCCCCGACCACGTTCATCGATGCCGTCAGCAACGATAGCGCGACAGTGAAGCTACGCTACTGGGCACGCAGTGAAAACTGGTTTGCGACCACGCGCGATATGACGAAAGCCTTGAAGCGGGCATTCGACGAGCGGGATATGAAAGTGAGCGAACAGCCTGCGGAATAATCTTCATTATAAAATAGGCTGATGAGAACCAGCCTTTTTTCCCTGAGCTTACTGGCCCATTGTTGACCGATGCGCCCAGCCTGTCATGCGTCGCTCGATCCAGGCCATCACCGCGTACATCGCAATGCCTTCGACGGCGAGCATGAGCAATCCGGCAAAGACCAGGGGGACGTTGAACTGACTTTGGGCCGAGCTCATCATATTGCCGAGGCCATAGTTCGAGGCGACGGTTTCGGAGACGACGGAACCGACGAAGGCCAGTGTGATGGCGATTTTGAGCGAGCCAAAGAAATAGGGCATCGAGCGGGGAATGCCGACTTTCAGCATGATGTCCATTTTCTTGGCGCCGAGTGCCCGCAAGACGTCCTCCGTTTCCGGCTCGATGGTGGCAAGACCGGTGGCGACATTGACGACGATCGGAAAGAAAGAAATCAGGAAAGCGGTCAGCACCGCAGGCACCGTGCCGATGCCGAACCAGATGACGAGAATGGGGACGAGTGCGACTTTGGGAACCGCGTTGAACCCGATCATCAGTGGATAAAGTCCGGCATAGATGGTTTTCGACCAACCGATGAAGAGACCGATCCCCAATCCCGCAACCACCGCCAGGGCAAAGCCGAGCGTGGTCGTATAAAGCGTTTGCAGCGAATTTTTCCAGATCGGCGACCAATACTGCACGATAGCCTGGCCGACACGGATCGGCGACGGAAGGATCGTTTGCGGCATTTTCAATGCGTAAACCAGCAGTTCCCACGACAGGAAAAGGACAAGCGTGTAGAGCCAGGGGGCAGCCTTGACCCAATTGATGCGGGCCACCAGCGGCAGGCGGGGCGGCTTGGTTGCCGTGTTTTCAAAAACCGCGCTCATGCAGCGATCCTCGCCTTTGCGATCTCGCCGTGCAGTTGCTGGACCATGTCATTGAAGCTTTTCTCATACATCAGATCAAGTTGGCGCGGACGGGCGAAGGGGACCTTGTGCTCGGCCAGGATCCTGCCCGGACGAGCGCTCATCACGAAGATCTTGTCGGCGAGAAACGTCGCCTCGCGCAGGTCATGGGTAACGAGAACGATCGTCACGCGTTTGGCGGCGTGGAGATCGCGGATGACGCACCACAATTCCTCACGGGTGAAGGCATCCAGCGCGCCGAAAGGCTCGTCCAGCATCAAGAGATCGGGCTCGTGGATCAAGGCGCGGCATAGATTGGCGCGCTGCTGCATGCCGCCGGACAGTTGCCACGGAAATTTGGAGCCGAACCCCTTCAGCCCGACGATTTCCAGCAGGCGTTCTGCCTTGGCGACATATTCCGCCTTGTGCGCACGCAGCCGGTGGCGATGTTTCTCAACGATTTCCAATGGCAGAAGGATGTTTTCAAGCGTGGTGCGCCATGGCAGCATGGTGGGGTTCTGAAACGCCATCCCCACGATCGATACCGGCTCCGTGACCTGCTTGTTGGCCACGATGACATTGCCCTTCTGCGGAATATGCAGGCCCGTGACGAGCTTCATCAAGGTCGATTTACCGCAACCGGACGGGCCGACAACGGCGGCGAATTGGCCTTTTTTGACCTTGAGATCGAGACCTGAAACGGCAAGCGTGCCTGACGCACCGCCATAGCGCATGTCGACGCCGTCGATTTCAACCAGATGGGGCATGCTTGTTCCTGACTCTGAATGTCGCAGTCGCCCCTGCTCGTCAGGCGACCTTATTTCCCGTCATACCGGCCCTAAGCCAGCATCCTTCGGTAACGCCTGTGCGGCGTGAAAGCGTCATGCGCGATCAAGGCAGCAAGCGCTCTTCCTTCGGCGGCAGATAGCTTGCGTCGAAAACCTGTTCTGCCTTCACATTGCCTTTGAGGCCGACGGAAACTTTCAGCGTTTCCATGGAGGCTGCCAGACGCGCCGGATCGACACCGCCCATGCCATTTGCCACGACGTAGGGCGTCTTGATGTTCATGGCGTTGGCCATGGTGAGGCGCTGCAACTCGATATCGCTGTCGAGTATCTCGTTGCGCTTCAACACCGCTGCCACACCCTCTTCGGGGTTCTTGACCGAATCGGCAAAACCTTTTGCCAAAGCCTTCAGGAAACCCTTCACGGCAGCAGGGTTTTCCTTCGCAAAATCAGTGTTTACCAGCACGGCGTTGCCATACAGATTCAAGCCGTGTTCAGCCATGAGGATCGTGGCGATATCGTCATCCGCGATGCCCTGCGCCTTGAGGTTCAAAATGACGGAAAACGCAAAGCCGAAAACGGCGTCCACCTCACCCTTCGCCAGCATGGGTTCGCGCACCGGAAAGCCGATGGACTGGATATCGATCTTGCTATCGTCGATCTTGGCAACCTGCTTGAACGCCTTCCACTGCGCAAAGGCACCATCGGGCGGCGGCGCGCCGAGCTTTTTGCCTTCGAGCGATTTCGGATCGGTCGTCACGCCAAGGGACTTGCGGCCAACAACCGCAAAGGTCGGGCGCTCATAGACCATGTAGACGGCCTTCACCTTCTGGGTCGGGTCCTCGTCTAGAAACTTCATGACGGAATTGATGTCGCCGAAACCCATCTGGTAGGCGCCTGTCGCCACACGCGGTATCGCCTCGACGGATCCATTGCCGCTATCGATGGTGACATCGAGACCTTCAGCCTTGAAGTATCCCTTGTCCAAGGCCAGCAGGAAACCGGCGGACGGACCTTCGAATTTCCAGTCAAGCGTGAATTTTACGGGTGTTTCCGCGAAGGCTGGCAGTGGTGCTGTTGTCATTGCAGACAAAGCAATAGCGGCCAAAGCCGCCGTTTTTGAAAACAGCCTTCGCGTCAACATTCTGATTTTTCCCTCTGGAGATTTTTTATCCCGTTGGAAAACATAAAAGCCAATTTGAACTACGATAGCAAGTACAAATCGCACATATTTTGCTCAAATTTTATATCGGTTAAATTATAATCACTTTTTATCCTTGCCACGTGCAACCGCATATTTCACGGGCATGATCGAGGCCTGTCACACGATTGTTCACAAAATGAACGCATCGTCTTCGATCAGCGCCATTGCCAAATCTTGACTGCCGACGAAGATAGGGCGACCAAGCGACAGAGGAAGCATTCATGACATCTCCAGGTGGCATTCACCACATCACGATGATTACCCGCAAGGTGCAGGCCAATGTGGATTTTTATGTCGGCTTTTTAGGTCTGCGGCTGGTGAAACGAACGGCCGGTTTTGAAGACGCGATGCAGCTTCATCTGTTTTACGGAGATCACGCCGCATCGCCCGGATCTTTGCTGACATTCCTCGTTTGGGAGGACGGCGGGCAAGGCCGTGTCGGTTATGGCCAAACTCTGGACGTATCCCTGGCCATCGATCCCGCCAGCATTGGTTTTTGGCTGACCCGCGCGCTGTCTGCAGGTATTCGCACCGAAGGTCCGATGGAGGAGTTCGGCGAACCCGTCATCCGCCTGAAGGATCCTGATGGCATTATCCTGAAACTCGTCGGCACCCAAGCCTTTGCAGAGGCGGTTCCGCATGAAGCGCCCGGCATTTCCCCCGAACACGCGATTCGCCGCATTCGTGGCGCGACCGTGCTGAGTGAAGTGCCGGAGGAAACCGAAAGCTTTCTGGCGCGGCATTTCGGTTACAGCAGGGTCCGCCAACACGGCTCCATCCGCCGCACCGTGTCCGCCTCGGGTGATATTATCGACGTGCGGGATGCGACCGGATTCTGGTCCAGCGCACCCGGTACCGGCACGGTGGATCACATCGCGTTCCGCGCCGCGGACATGGACGCCTTGAATGACACCTTGCAGGGGCTGAAGTCGCTCAACTCCTCACCCACCAACGCGCATGATCGCAAATATTTTTCGTCGCTCTACGTCCGCGAACCGGGTGACGTTCTGATCGAAATGGCGACGGATGCCCCCGGCATGACGGTGGATGAGCCAGAAGATACATTGGGAGAAAAGCTTTTCATACCGCCATTGTTCATGCGGGATGAAGAGGATGTACGCGTGGCCTTGCCGCAATTTTCGCTGCCGGGTGAAGAGCGCATCATCTACCGCGATCTGCCCTTTGTGCACCGCTTTTACACACCGGCAGAACCGGATGGCAGCACGATCATCCTGCTTCATGGCTCCGGAGGCAGCGAAACCAGCCTGATGTCGCTGGCCCACACGGCCAATCCACGTGCCACGCTGCTCGGCGTGCGCGGGCGCAGCACCGAAGAAGACATCGCCCGCTGGTTCAGGCGCTTTTCCGATCTGCGTTTCGACGAAAAGGACATCGCCTTCGAAGCGGAAGCCTTCGCCACCTTTCTGGAGGAAGCCATCCGCGCCTACGATATCGATCCGGATCAACTGAGCTTTATCGGCCATTCCAACGGCGCCAATTTCATTGCCGTCGTTTGCGCGCTTTACCCAAATTCTGCCAGGGATGCCCTCCTCTTTCGCCCCATGCCTGTGCTGGAGCACTGGCCGCTCGCTGACCTCTCAGGGAGACGCTTTACGCTGGCAGCCGGGGAAACGGATCGACACCGCGAACGCGCCGATGCGCTCAAGCAGCATCTGGTGGACAACGGTGCGGAGGTACAGTTGACGCTTCTGCCCCATGGCCACGAACTGGGAATGGAAGACTTGGAACTGGCCAAACGATGGGTCAACGCGTTGTCCACAGCCAGACTTGCTTAATCATTCCAAAAAGGCTTAAAAAACAGGATCATATTTGGGGTTCTTATGACCGCGTTCCTGTTGCTTCTCATCATCGGCTACATCGTTGCATTCTTCTACACGCTCAATGCCAGCATCAAAAACTCCAGACGGCTTGAGGTTGTCGAGGCGGAGCTGAAAGCGTTGAAAGCGCACGTTGCGGCAGGCGGGTTCATCGTTTCCGAACCTGCGCAAGAGCAGGCCTTGCCGGTCGATGAAGATTTGATCACCGCAGCGACCGCGGTTGACGCTTCGCCAGAGCCAGCGGAAGACCAAACTGCCATTGCTGCACAGGCTGCGGCAGATGAGACCGTACCGAAGGACACAGCGGAAACCTTCACGCTTCCGCCTGCTTTCACAGGCCAGAAAGAGAGTTTCGAGAGCCAGCTCGGTGCACGTTGGGCCGTCTGGGCCGGCGGCCTTGCACTGGCACTCGGCGGTATTTTCCTCGTCAAATACTCCATCGAAAGCGGCTTGCTGAGCCCCGCCGTGCGACTGGCCATGGCCGGTATTTTCGGTCTTCTGCTCGCAGTCGCAGGTGAAGCCATTCGCCGCAAGGCCGTTCCCGGTATCGCCGCAGCCTATTCCAACGCGATGGTTCCCGGCATCCTGACGGCTGCGGCGTCGCTGACGCTGTTCGGCGTGATCTTTGCCGCCTATGGAATCTACGACTATATCGGCCCGACCACAGCATTCGCCGCGCTTGCGCTTGTCGGTTTTGGCACCATTGCCCTATCCATGTTGCATGGACAAGCGCTGGCCGGTCTTGGCCTTCTCGGTTCGATGGTCACGCCGCTCCTGATCTCGACCGAAACTCCGAATATCTGGGCGCTGTTCAGTTTTCTCACGGCTTCATGGCTTGCAACTGCAATAGCATCGCGCCAACAGCACTGGCATGTCGTTCCGGCCCTTGCCAATGCCGGCTTGGGCTTGTGGGCCATCGGTTACATGGTGTTTGCGCCGCTCATCGAGGCGGAACCCATCATCGCCAGCCTGATCGCCATGATTGCCGGTTCGATCTGGATATGGCCCGGCGCATATTCCGGCGAGCAGCACAAGACGACCTTTTACGGCCCCCCCTTGAATCCTTCCCGTTCAGATCGGTATCGGGCTGTTGTGACCGAATTGCTGGGACGTCAACCGACAAGCCTTGGCGTCACGCTGTCGCTCGCCATCGTGCTGCCGGCGCTTGCCTTCTCCGTCATCGAAACCGGCATCACGATCCACCCAGCCTTTGCCATGGCGGTGCTCGTTCTGGGTCTGGCGGCCATCGGCGCCGGACGCAACCATGCCGTCTGGCCCGCCATCTTTGCTTCGCTGGCGGCACTTGGTTGCGCCAATCTTCTGGCAGGCTTCGGTGTCAACTACCTGCCGTCGCTGACTGAAGGCAGCACAACGCTTTCCGCTATCGGCATCAACGATGCGATGCAGGGACCTGTCACCCGGATCATGGGTATCATTTTTCTGCTGTTTTCATGGCAGGCAATCCGGAGCAAGACGTCCCGAGACCCCTCCTTCGGCATTCTTTGGGCTTTCATCGGCAGCGTGGTTCCGCTGGGTCTTGGCATCATAAGCTTCGTGGAATACGGCAACCTCACCCGTGACTGGCTGCATGCCGCCTATGGTCTGTCGATTGCAATCGTGCTGCTGGGAGGAGCCTACCGGCTTGACCGGAGACGAGATGATGCATTTACCGCACCCGTGAATGTCATGGTCATCGGTTCCTTCCTAGCATTTTCCTTTACCGTTCATACGCTGACATCAGGTCTCGCCACCACCCTTCTCATCCCCATCATCGGCTTTACCTATGTGCTTGCCGCGCAGCGCATCTCGTGGGCGGCCTTGCCGTGGACCATGGCCCTTGCGTGCCTCTTCGTGCTCGGCCGCATCGCCTGGGAACCCACCATCGTCGGTCCGCAGAACCTTGGCACGACACCGGTCTTCAACGCGCTGTTGCCCGGTTACGGCATACCGGCCTTGCTGGCCATTGCATCTGCATGGCTGTTACGGAACTGGCCGGGAACGCGGGTCAAGAACTTCCTGCAAGCGATTGCCAGCCTTATGGCGCTTCTCGCCATCGCCATTCTCTTGCGCCATGCCATGAATGGTGGCGTGTTGAACACAGCGACACCGACGCTGGGGGAACAGTCGATCTATACGCTGTTGACCATCGGCATGTCCGGGGTGCTGATGACGCTGGATCTGAAAAGCCCAAGCCCCGTCTTCCGGTATGGCTCGATGGTGGCGGGCGTCGCTGCCATGTTCAACGTGCTGTTTGCGCATTTTTACCGCCTCAACCCTTACATTACCGGCGAAAGCACTGGTCCGTGGCCGTTCTTCAACCTGCTGCTGATCGGATATCTGCTTCCAGCCTTCGCCTATGCTGGACTGACCTGGTATGCGCGCGGGAAGCGTCCAGCCCTCTACGTCACGCTGCTTGCCTTGTCCGGCGCGGCGCTTGGTTTCGCATGGGCCACGCTTTCGGTTCGCCGCTTCTGGCAGGGTGAAAATATCGCCGACTGGAAAGGCTTCCTTCAGGGTGAGACATATACCTATTCGGTCGCCTGGCTCGCCATCGGTGTGCTGCTGCTCGTCCTCGGCTCCCGCTTCGACGCCAAGAGCCTGCGCCTCGCCTCAGCCGCGCTGGTGTTGCTGGCCGTCGCCAAGGCGTTCCTCATCGATATGAGCAACCTTGAAGGCGTGTTGCGGGCCCTGTCCTTCATCGGTCTTGGCGTGGTGCTGATCGGCATCGGCCTCTTCTACCAGAAGATACTGACGTCGCGGTCGAAGCCGGAGGAAGCGCAGGCGTGATTGCGCCTGCCTTCTCTCCTCTTTAGATAGCAAGCGTTCAAACTGGGGGAATCACATGCAGGCGCAGGCTTTCGCACCGTTCGAGGAAATGGCTGAAACGCTGATGCCACACGCTGCCGAAGGTGATGATGGATCGCATGATCTGGCGCATATCCATCGCGTGTTTCGCAATGCCATGCGCATCCATGACCAAGAGGGCGGCAGCGGCATGGTTCTCGCGGCGAGCGTGCTTCTTCATGATTGTGTTGCCGTAGAGAAAAACTCGCCACTGCGCGCGCAAGCCTCACGGCTTGCGGCGGAAAAGGCATGTGGTATTTTGCGCACCATTGGCTGGGATGAGGCAGATATAGGTGCCGTGTCTCACGCCATCCTGACGCACAGTTTTTCAGCCAATATCGCTCCCGAAACGCTGGAGGCCAAAATCCTTCAGGATGCGGACCGGCTGGATGCCATCGGCATGGTGGGTGCGGCGCGCTGTTTCTACATTGCCGGACGCATGGGTTCCGCTCTCTACGACCCCGAAGACCCGTTGGCAAAGCATCGCCCGCTGGATGACCGGCGCTTTGCAATCGACCATTTCGAAAACAAGCTGTTCAAGCTGGCAGACGGTTTCCAGACTGAGACTGGACGCCAGATCGCCAAACAGCGGCACGAACGGCTGCAACAGGTGCTCGACCTGTTTCTGGACGAGATTTGAGGCTTACATGCGCATCACCGAACTCAATATCTACCCGCTGAAAAGTGCCCGTGGCCTCTCGCTTTCCGTAAGCTCTATCACTGCCCATGGATTGCCCGGTGACCGTCGCCTGATGCTGGTCGATCCCTCCGGCCATTTCATCACCCAGCGCGAAATGCCCGCGATCGCCACTCTCTCTGTCGAAGCAAAAGAGGACGGCTATCTCCTTTCCATCGCGGGAACAGGGCAGATCATCGCCAAACCATGGCACAGCCGCATGAACGTGACGGTCTGGAAATCGGTGGTCAATGCGGCTGTTGCTGATGATGATGCCAATACAGCGCTCTCGGGCTGGCTTGGCCGGGATGTCAGGCTGGTGTTCTTCGACGATCAATCCGAGCGCAGTGCCAGTCTCGACTGGACCGGTAACGAGACGCCTGTCACCTTTGCGGATGGATATCAGATCCTTCTGACCACCACTGCATCCCTTGCCGCCCTCAATGATGACATGGAAGCACACGGCGAAGGTCGCGTCGGCATGGAGCGCTTTCGTCCCAACATCGTCCTCGATACCGATCAGGCTTGGGCAGAAGACCGTTGGACGGCCATCGAGATCAACGGCATCCGCTTCGATTTCGTCAAGCCCTGCACCCGCTGCATCATTACTACGCAGGATCAGCAAACCGGGTCGCGTGAAGCGCCCTCCCCGATGAAAGCCATGGGTCGCATTCGCATGTCAGCAGACCGTCGTGTCCCTGGTGTCCTGTTCGGCTGGAACCTGACCCCGCGCGGGCAAGGATCCATTGCCGTGGGTGATGTTGCGAAAATCGTTGATGAACGCGCCGAGACATGGGCATTGAAAAAACGCTGAAGCGGTCGCGTTCGAGGGGTACATCCACATCTCGCCCCACAAACATCAGCTGCACTGATGCACCAGTCAAGAAAAGTCGTTGGCGAAGGGAAGGCGCCGGCGTTAATGTGTCGAAATCGCCGGGGAAAAATCATGCCAACCACTATGCGCTCGCCTATCGCCAATCCCATGCCGTGGCTCATCATCACAGCTGGCTCGCTGATTGCGGTTTTGACCTTCGGGCCACGTTCGGCCATGGGTTTCTTCCAACTTCCGATGCTGGCCGATACGGGTTGGGACCGGTCTACCTTCGGTTTTGCAATGGCGCTGCAAAACCTGTTCTGGGGACTTGGGCAGCCGTTTTTCGGTGCGCTGGCTGACAAATACGGGACTGGCCGGGTGCTGGTACTCTCCGGTTTGATCTATGCTGCGGGCCTTGTCTGCATGTCGATCGGCACGTCACCCTTGTGGCTGCATCTCGGTGGCGGTGTTCTCGTCGGGCTTGGTATTGCAGCAGGCTCGTTCAGCGTTATCCTGTCTGCCTTTGCCCGTCACGTCACGCCGGAACAGCGCAGCATGGCGTTTGGCATCGGCACCGCCGCAGGCTCGGCGGGCATGTTCGTCTTTGCGCCGATCAGTCAGGGATTGATTACCGCCTATGGATGGTCCGACAGTCTCGTCTGGTTGGGCGCCATGATGCTGATCGTGCCGCTTCTGGCATGGCCGCTGCGCGGCAACTCCTCGTCCGGTACGCAGTCCCAGGCGCAGTTTCAGCAGACGGCGAGCCAGGCTTTGAAAGAGGCGCTCGGTCACAAGAGCTATCTGCTTCTCGCCACCGGTTTTCTCGTCTGCGGGTTTCAGGTGGCTTTCATCACCGCTCATTTTCCCGCTTATCTCGGAGACATCGGCATCGCGCCGCGTTACGCCGTCATTGCCATGGCGTTGATCGGCTTTTTCAATATCGCCGGTTCTCTCGCCGCAGGCTATATCGCCCAGCGATATTCCAAACCCTATCTCCTTGCCTACATCTATATCGGCCGCTCGATTGCCGTCACGGCGTTCCTGTTGCTGCCGCAATCACCCACGTCGGTCATCATTTTTGCTGCCGTCATGGGAATTCTCTGGCTGTCCACGGTGCCGCCGACGAATGGCCTTATCGCTATCATGTTCGGCACGCGCCATCTCGGCATGCTGGGTGGCGTGGTGTTCCTGTCGCACCAGATCGGCTCTTTCCTTGGCGTATGGCTGGGCGGCTTTCTTTACGACAAGCTGGGTTCCTACGATCTGGTCTGGTGGCTGGGCGTTGTCATGGGTCTGTTTGCGGCTGTCGTGCATTGGCCGATAGAAGAGCGGGCCGTCATCCGGCCTGCAGTCGCGTAAGTTATCAGCCCGCTTTGTCCAAAGCCTTCAAAGCCGCCTGCACGAAACCGTCGCGGGTGGCATTTTCGTTGAGGCCTCGCGGCTCGTAGACGTGCCTGTGCAGGAAATGTCCGGTCAAGCGGAAAGCCGCTGCGAGGCTTTCGCTATTTGCCGCCTTCGAGTTTTGCTTGCTCAGGAATTCAGGCAACGCCAGCATGCGCGTGGCATAGGGCGCACCGGCGCCTCGCGATACCGCCCTGCCCGTCTTCGGAGAAACATAGATCAGGTCGTTACGAAGACCAGTCGCTGCGCATTCTTCGAGATCGAGCCCGAAACCGAGATCGTTGAGCACGGCCAACTCGAATCGGACGAACAGTTCTCCCGCGTCGGCGGGATCGGAGAGATTATCGAGGATCACATCCAACGCTTCGAACAGATGTGGATGCGGATCCCGTTCCGGTAACAGACGCAGCAGAGCCGCCATAGCCTGGACGCCGTACACAGCGGTCGCTGTTTCCATCAATTGCGCAGCGCGCAATTGCAGCGGTTCGATCCGGTATTCACCCAGATGATCATGCAGCCGCGCGCGCCAGATGACGTCAACGCGGTTCCCAGGCTGAAGAACCGGCTGCATGCTGCGGGAGCGGCCCGAACGGACGAGGCCCAGATGCCGGCCCCGGGTGCGCGTCATAAGCTCGGCGACGACGCTGGTCTCCCCGTGGCGCTTTACACCCAGAATAATCGCGTCGTCCTGCCACTGCATGGATGGTTTGCTCGATCCGCCGGTACAAAGCGCCGTTATAGCCTATCCGGCGCAAAAGCGCTTGGGTTTCACACGCTCATGATGCGTGTGACGAATGTTTTCAGCTCGACCTCACCAAACGGCTTATCGAGAAGGTGGGAATCGGCAAAGTCAGGCGGGAAGCCGCTGGTATCGCCGTAGCCGCTGACGAAGCCGAAGGGAATCGAGTGCTCTCTCAAGTGGCGAGCCAGTTCGTAGCTCATACCATCCGAAAGGCTGACATCCAGAAGGACACAGTCAGGCCGAGCCTGCAGAAGCGACTCCTTGGCCTGATACAAAGTCGTAGCAATATCAATGGTGTTAACGCCCATGGCCTGAAGAGACGTTTCAACGTCCATGGCAACCAGATATTCGTCCTCTACGATGAGAACCCGTTGAGGCAACATTTTTTATCTTTCTCCGGCTGCAAACAATAACACAGCATCAAAAAAATCCGTGAACATTCACAGAACCAATTCCTATGACATCGCAGATCGCCTCTGCCGCGTCATTTAAAAAAGACATATCAAATTGGCCTGAGATTACATCAGGAATTTCTAAATGAACGGTCTGGCATTGCGCGAATCGGCTTCCCAACCGGCGGTTTGCGCCAAACCCGCGTCATCCAGCACGATGCAACCCTTGTCCGTCCAGCGAATCAATTCGCGATCTGCAAGCTTGCGCAACGTCTTGTTGGTGTGAACGATAGACAATCCCAACGTATCGGCCACGTGCTGCTGCGTCACCGGAATAGGCCCGTTCTTTTCCAGAAGCCCGACCCTGACCGCCTTATTGTAAAGGAATGCCAGAAGATAAGCGGCTCGTTCCAACGCAGTGCGTCGTCCGATGCTGAGAAGGTGGTTGTCGAGCATGCGCTCTTCACTGGCGGCAATCCAGGTAATGTCATAGGCAAGCGACGGGTGATCTGAAAACAGGCTATCCAATCGGCCGCGTTCGAAAACGCAAAGGGTGATGGGAGACAGCGCCTCGACGGAGTGCTGCATCTCGCCCATCACCGTCCCCTGCAAGCCAACGAGATCTCCGGGCATCAGATAGTTGAGGATCTGGCGGCGACCGTCTTCCAGCGTTTTGTAGCGAAAGCCCCAGCCTTGCAGAATCGTATAGAGATGCGCGCTGTGAGAGCCTTCCATCAGCACGATCGCGCCCGGCTCCACGGAAAGCTCACCCGTTTTGAAGCGGGACACGAAATCCAGTTCGGGGGCAGAGAAATCTCGAAAATATTTGAGGCCACGCAAGGGACATTGCTCGCAAGGCGTGGTCGACATTCCGTTTGGCTTCCTGGGCGACATGATGATCCATAAACAACAGAAACGATAAGGCTTTCAGAGCATTCACTCGGCAACCGTTATCGGTACCGTCGCAGATCATCAGTGCCTTGGAAACTCCAGACCCATTTCACGGAACCGCTCCGGGTCGTCGCCCCAGTTCTCGCGCACCTTCACAAACAGGAAGAGATGCACCGTCTGTTCGAGAATTGCCGACAGTTCCTTGCGCGAGGATGACGAGATGGCCTTGATGGCATCACCGTTTTTGCCGAGAGCGATCTTCTTCTGGCTGTCACGCTCGACATAGATGACCTGCTCGATACGAACCGAGCCATCCTTACGCTCTTCCCACTTTTCCGTCTCCACGTGCGACGCATAAGGGAGCTCCTGATGCAGGCGCAGAAACAGCTTTTCGCGGGTTATTTCGGCAGCGAGCTGGCGCATCGGCAAATCCGAAATCTGGTCTTCAGGGTAATACCATGGACCCTGCGGCAGCTCATCCGACAGGTAATTCATCAGATCGTCGCAACCGGAACCATTGGTGGCGGAAATCATGAAGGTGCGGTCGAAATTGACGATCTCGTTTGCGGCAGACGCCAGCTTCAGCAAATCCTCACGCTGAACCTGGTCGATCTTGTTCAGGCAGAGAATCTTGGTCTGCTTCACATCCTTCAGACCTTCGAGAATCGTCTGTGCGTCGCCTTTGAGGCCACGCTCGCTGTCGATCAACAGAAGAATGATATCGGCGTCCTTGGCGCCACCCCATGCGGAGGTGACCATAGCGCGGTCCAGCCTGCGACGCGGTTTGAAGATGCCGGGCGTGTCCATGAAGACGATCTGCGCGTTGTTGTGAATCGCGATACCGCGCATCACGGCACGCGTTGTCTGCACCTTGTGGCTGACGATCGAAACCTTGGCGCCCACGAGGTGGTTGACCAGCGTCGATTTGCCCGCGTTTGTCGGGCCGATCAACGCGACAAAGCCGGAATGAGTCGGTCTGGTCTCAACTGTTTCTTCTGACGGCGTTGCGTCAATCTCATGTTCGGTCATGGGGTATCCAATCAATTTGCGGCAGAGGATTTCTGCCAAACGCCTTCGCGTTCCAATAATTTCGTCGCGGCCACCTGTTCGGCGGCCCGCTTGGAGCGATCAACGCCCGTTTCCGGCGCAACGCCGGGCACTTCCACCGTCACCGTGAAGCTTGGATCGTGGTCCGGTCCGGTGCGGTCGTCAATCCTGTAATGCGGGGTCGTCGCAAATTTCGCGTGCGCCCACTCCTGCAGTTCGGTCTTGGCATCCCGGCGTCCGGCATCTACGCGGGTTGCGCGCTCGTTCCAGTATTTCAGAATGAAGCTGCGGCCTGCTTCCAGCCCACCATCGATGTAGATGGCTGCAATCAGGCTTTCCACCACATCGGCGCGCACGTTCAACATCGCCTTGCCAGTCAGTTTCTTGACGTCGGCACCGGTGCGAATGAACAGATGCAGGCCCATTTCATCGGCAATGGCGGCGCAGGATTCGGCACTGACCAGCTGGTTCAGACGCACTGACAGCTCACCCTCGGTCGCTGTGCGAAAGGTTGTAAACAGCAATTCCGCGACGCAAAGCCCCAGCACGCGGTCACCCAGAAACTCCAGGCGTTCATAATTACCGGTTTTTCCAGCACTGGCGCTTGCATGGGTCAAGGCCCGGTCGAGCCGGGCCTTTTCCTTGAATTCATATCCTATCAGGGCTTCCAGCCGGCCGATTTCGTCTGCCGAAAGCGACTTCACCTTGCTCATCGAACAACCTTGAGCAGGCGGTCCCAACGCATGTTGGCGGGCCAATCCCAGACGCGGCTGAACGGTGTGTCGTTGCCGAGCGAGAAGAAGATGACGCTGGCGCGACCAATGAGGTTTTCAGCCGGAACGAAACCGACGTCAAAGCGGCTATCCAGCGAATTATCGCGGTTGTCGCCCATCATGAAATAATGGCCTTCGGGTACGATGAACTCGCGTGTGTTGTCACCACGGGAGTCCGGCGACTGGTCAAGCGTGTCGAAGGTGACACCGTTATCCAGCGTTTCGCGGAAGACAGGAACATTTGCGCCCGGATCGGCACGATAATCCGATGTAAAGACGCCATCCGGCTGCTTTGGAACGGGATTGCCGTTGATGAGAAGCACGCCGTTCGTCACCTGAATACGATCGCCCGGCAGGCCCACAAGGCGCTTGATGTAATCGACTTCGGGGTTGGGCGGCAGGCGGAACACGACGACGTCGCCACGCTTGGGCTCGCTGAACTGAAGGATACGGCCGGAGAAGAGATCGGGAGAAAACGGCAGCGAGTACTTCGAATAGCCATAGGAGAACTTGTTGACGAACAGGTAGTCACCCACCAGAAGCGTCGGCATCATGGACCCGGACGGAATGGTAAAAGGCTGGAAAAGCACCGTGCGGATGACCATTGCCAGGAGCAACGCCTGGACGATGACCTTGACGTTTTCCCATAGGGCGCTTTGCTTCTTTTCAGCTTGTTCGGACACTTAGAGACCTGCCTGCTCGTTCTTCGATTTCGACGGACTTCTCTAGAACCTTTCATGGGCAAAGGGAAGCGTTTCCATGGCCTGTAGCAGGTCTAAACGGGTCTGGCATCGGAATTTGCGGTTATTTGGTTACCGCGACGGCCTCGATGATCACAAACGCCTGAGCATAGGGAAACTCGTCGGTGATGGTGAGGTGGATGACGGCATCATGTCCGGCGGGCAAAAGCTTGGCGAGATGCTCTGCCGCGCCATTGGTCAGCTTCATCGTCGGCTTGCCGCTCGGCAGGTTGACGACACCCATGTCTCTCCAGAATACACCCTGTGCCAGCCCCGTTCCCAAAGCCTTGGAGCAGGCCTCCTTGGCAGCAAACCTTTTGGCGTAGGACGCTGCCCGGTTCTTGCGGCCATCGGACTTTTTCTGCTCGACATCCGTAAAACAGCGATGGGTGAAGCGATCGCCAAAACGCGTGATGGACGTCTCGATGCGCCTGATATCGATGAGGTCGCTGCCCATGCCGATGATCATTCGGTCGTTCCTGTTGCGAGATTGACATCGGATTTGCGCGCGGCGGCATCGGCGATGTGCTGCACAAGCATCTGATCCTTGCGCGTTCTAAAGCCGCGAATGACCATGTAGACGCTGACATAGGCAACCACAGCCGACAAAGCAGCGGGAATCAGCGCACCGACGGTCATCGGTTCCAGAACCGGTTGCCACAGCTGAAGAAAATTCATGTGACTGAAAATCTGCGAGAAATCAACGTGAGACGAGACGTTCTGGTCGCTGCGCCCGAGAAGCAGATGACCGAGCTCCCAGGTCGAGGCCCAGATCAGCGGGAATGTCAGGGGATTGGCGAACGTCGTTCCGAGCGCAGCTGCGACGAGGTTTGCCCTCAGCACGAAAGCGAGCGCCATTGCAATCAGGATGTGAATACCGAGAAATGGCGTCCATGCGACTGCCACGCCCACTGCCACACCCGCCGCCACGGAGTATGGGGACGCCGACAGCCGCACGAGCTTCAGCTTCAAATAACGAAGCGAACGGCGAAAACCCATGCGCGGCCACAGAAGGGCACGCAGTCTTTCGAGATGGCCAGCAGGTTTACGGCGACGAAACGGCATTTGGCGAACCTATTGCATCGTCTCGATCACGCCAAGTGCGAAACCGCGGCTTGCGTCCAAAGAGCGCATTTTCGAATGCGCCCGAACAGACCTTATACCGGCATGGCCGGTATGCATTTTTGCATTAACGGCGGAACATGCCGCGGTCGACTTCGCGCTGGCGGAATTCGAGGTCGATACGCGATACGGAGTCGCTCAAGTAATCGAATTCACGTTCCTGAACAGACTTACCACGAACGGCGCGGGCTAGCTTGCGAATTGGTCCAAACATCTTCGTTTCCTTTTTGAGATAGAGCGGCCCTGCAACTGCATATACTGTCCGGCGGGCCGTATGCTTGCTCTTGATTTCTGATGTGAAGATAGTTCGGAAAACGCTTAATGACTACAGACAGGACAAGGCCGCTGCTATGCGCTATACGCATAACGGCGGCCTCCGTGATGATAAATACAGCAATATTGCCTTAATCGAAGGCACGTTTGACGGTGGAAACACAATCCAGGTCTTTCAGCTGCGAAAGCAACTGGCTCAACTGGCGCAAATCCCAGACCTCTATGTCTATGGCCAATTCGGAGAAGTCAGTGCCGATGCGCACCATGTTCAACCCGCGAATGTTCACATCAACCGTCGCGATGGATTGCGCAACGGATGCCAGCGTCCCCGGCTCATTGAGCGCGTTGATCATGATGCGCGCCATGAACCGCGACTTATTGGCTTCATCCAGATCCCAGCGCACGTCGATCCAGCGCTCCGGCTCGTCATCGAAGTGCTGCAACGCCGGCGACTGGATCGGGTAGATGGTGATACCCTTGCCTTTTTCCATGATACCGACAATGCGGTCTCCCGGAACGGCACCCGCCGCACCGAAATGCACTTCGACATTGTCCGACAATCCGCGAATGGGTAGCGGGTCCGGACCATCGATCACCTCGGCGGCGCCATCGTCCTCCAGCACAGAGCGGGACTTGCCCGGTATCTTGAAGATCATGCCAGAGGCGCTGCGCATATTGAACCAGCCATCGTCGCCGGTCATCTTCACGGTGACGCGTTCGTCCTGATAATCGGGATAGACGGCACGCAGCACATCAAGTGACGAGACTTCGCCACGGCCGACGGCTGCAATCGCGTCTTCCACATCTTTCTGCGCCAAGCGGTGGAGCACGGGCTTCAGCCCTTCGCGCGAAAACGGCTTCCCGGCACGCTCGAAGGTACGCTCCAGTATACGGTAGCCCAGACCGGCATATTGCTTGCGAATGGCCATGCGAGTGGCGCGACGAATGGCGGAGCGCGCCTTCCCGGTGACGACCACCTCTTCCCATGCGGCAGGGGGAACCTGCACGCCGGACCTAATGATCTCGACTTCATCGCCATTGTTCAGACGCGTCACCAGCGGCATGATCCGGCCGTTGATCTTGGCACCAACGGTGGTGTCCCCGATATTGGTGTGGACAGCATAGGCAAAATCGATCGGTGTCGCACCGCGTGGCAGCGCGATGAGCTTGCCCTTGGGCGTAAAGCAGAAGACCTGGTCCTGAAACAGTTCGAGCTTGGTATGCTCGAGAAACTCTTCCGGGCTGTCTCCCTCTGCCAAAGCCTCAATGGTGTGGCGCAGCCAGGAATAGGCATTGGATTCCGACGATAGCACGTCGCCATCGCGGATTTCGCCATCCTTGTAGAGCGAATGCGCCGCGATCCCGAATTCCGCGATCTCATGCATGCGCTTGGTGCGGATTTGCAACTCGATACGTTGACGAGACGGACCGACGATCGTGGTGTGGATGGAGCGATAGTCGTTCTGTTTCGGTGTCGAAATATAGTCCTTGAACCTGCCAGGCACCACGCGCCAGCGCGTGTGTACGATGCCCAGCGCGCGGTAGCATGCGGGCAGATCCTGCACGAGGATCCGGAAACCGTAGACGTCCGAGAGTTGCTCGAAGGAAAGCGACTTCGACTGCATCTTGCGGAACACGGAATGCGGCTTCTTCTGGCGTCCCTTGACGTAAGCGCCTTCGACACCATTGGCGACAAGCAACTCGCGCAACTCGTCTTCGATCTTCTTGACGAGGCCCTGATTCTGTTCTTCCAGACCGAGAAGACGCTTCGTAACTGTCTCGAAGGCTTCCGGGTTCAGGTAGCGGAACGAGAGGTCTTCCAACTCGTCGCGCATGTCCTGCATGCCCATGCGCCCGGCCAGCGGTGCATAGATTTCCATCGTTTCTTCGGAAATGCGGCTGCGCTTGTCCTCCGGCATATGCTCCATGGTGCGCATATTGTGGAGGCGGTCAGCCAGCTTGACCAGGAGAACACGGACATCATCGGAAATTGCCAGCAGAAGCTTGCGCAGGTTTTCGGCCTGTTTGGCCTTTTTGGTAACAAGATCGAGCTTCTTGAGCTTGGTCAGCCCTTCGACCAGACGGCCAATGTCTTCACCGAAAAGATCGTCGATTTCAGCACGCGTGGCACTGGTGTCTTCGATGGTGTCATGCAGCAACGCGACAGCGATGGTCGACTCATCGAGATGCATCTCGGTGAGGATGGCTGCCACTTCCAGCGGATGCGAGATGTAGGGATCGCCGTTGGCGCGTTTTTGCTGGCCATGTTTTTGCATGGCATAGACATAGGCCTTGTTTAGCAAGGCCTCATTTGCGTCAGGCTTGTATTTTTGAACTCGCTCGACGAGTTCGTACTGTCGCATCATGTATAGGATGCCCCGAAAAAGAAAGCGCGCCAATCGTTAGACCGGCGCACACTGTTGCATAATCTACGTTCAGATTATGACGACAAAGCTTTACAGAGCGTAACCGGAGACTTTTCCGGCACACATCCACACATCAATAATCGTCGTTCTTTTCAGGCGGCACAAGACCTTCGATACCGGCCAGAAGATCTTCTTCCGTCATCTGGTCGAAGTTGACCGTCTCTGGCGCGTCGTCGTCTTCTGCATCGCTTGAGGAACCGGCCGCAGCGATCGAAACTGGATCGGGCTCTGGCTCGTCCACTTCCACATGCTTCTGCAGCGAATGGATGAGGTCTTCCTTCAGGTCGTCAGGCGACAATGTTTCATCGGCGATTTCGCGCAGCGCAACAACAGGGTTCTTGTCGTTGTCGCGGTCGATGGTGATCTGCGACCCTTGCGAAATCTGGCGCGCACGATGGCTGGCCAGAAGGACGAGTTCGAAGCGGTTGTCTACTTTATCGATGCAATCTTCTACGGTGACACGGGCCATTGCCTGTCCTTTGCGGTCTTAATGTCGCGGATTACCCGTCCCGATACAGGCATTGAGTACAGATTTCAAGTTTTTCCTGAAAACCACCCTGAAAAGCACATCCAGCCGATTTCAGTCAATTGCGCAAAAATCACACTTAATTCATATAGGGGACTGGACGTATGATCCACGAGCCTTATATGAATCAATAATAATGTACTGCATTAGCGTTTGTTCGGTAAGCAATTATTGTGAGAGTTATCGGCGGCCCGTTGCCAGGAAGGATTTGATTTTATGTTCGACCCACGCGAAAAAATCGCGCTTTTTATTGATGGGGCCAATCTTTACGCTGCGTCCAAGAGCCTTGGATTTGATATTGATTATCGCAAGCTTCTGAAAGCCTTCCAGAAAAGAGGCTATTTGCTGCGCGCGTATTATTACACCGCGCTTATCGAGGACCAGGAATACTCTTCCATTCGCCCCCTGATCGATTGGCTGGATTATAACGGCTACAAGGTCGTGACGAAGCCCGCGAAGGAATTTACCGACGCGATGGGTCGCCGCAAGATCAAAGGCAATATGGATATCGAGCTTGCCGTCGATGCCATGGAACAGTCTGAAACGGTGGATCATCTCGTGCTGTTTTCCGGCGACGGGGATTTCACCACGCTGGTGGAAGCGCTTCAACGTCGTGGTCGCAAGGTCTCCGTCATCTCGACCATGTCGACACAGCCACCGATGATTGCCGACGATTTGCGTCGCCAGGCCGATCACTTCATTGATTTGCTGTCCCTGAAGGCGGAAATCGGTCGCGATCCGAGCGAACGGACACATCGAGTTGTAGAAGTGACCGAATCAGCCGACTAGGTTTCAGAAAAATTCAGTTTCGGGCGTGGGCATTCGAAATGATGCCCGCGCTTTTTGTTTGTGCGGATCGTGGTCGTTCCGTTTCACCACCGCTGGATGAAGTGTTCCATATCATGCTCAATGGCGGTCTATCTTCTCCGCAGTTTGCCAATCCATCATCTCTCAATAACATTCGAAAACATTTTGATTTTTCATCTTTTTATGATGGTAATGGGCACTACTCTTGTATCAAATGAGCGACATGTCCGGCTGCTTTTCTGCCGGCACGGCAACGTGATCAGCAGATAAAAAAGGTCCATGGAAGCTATTACGTCTGAAGAACAGCGTCGCTTGGCAGCGCTTGAGAGCTACAACGTCCTCGACACACCGCGTGAACAGGACTTTGACGACATTGCAGAACTGGCCGCGGCTCTGTGCGATACCCCCATCGCTGTCGTCAATCTCATTGGCGATGGTCGTCAGTTTTTCAAAGCCGAAGTCGGCATGGGTGTTCGGGAAACACCTGTCGATACGTCGTTTTGCGCCAAAGCAATCCTTGAACAGGATTTTCTTGTCGTGCCCGATGCGACCAAGGACGCGCGTTTCAACTGCAATCCCCTTGTGACGGATGCACCCCATATTCGCTTTTACGCCGGCGCCCTGCTGAAATCCGACGACGAATTACCAATCGGAACCGTGTGCGTTCTGGGCTATGAGGCCAAGGAATTGTCGTCCGCGCAAAAAAAAGGATTACAAGCGCTCGCGCGTCAGGTCATGTCGCTGCTGGAGTTGCGCCGCAATCTCCACGCCATGTCCTACGATCTGGCACTGGAGCGACGCCTTTCTGCAAAACGAAGACTGCGCGCCAGCAAGGCGGATGCCAAAGCCGAAGAACTGCTCGTCAATGACGCACGCTCAAAAGCAGCGCATGATGCGGGTCGGATCGGGATATTCGAAGTCGATATTGCCTCAAACGAGATGATCGTCTCGGAAGAGTTCTGTCGCATTTACGGGGTGCCTGTGCAACGCCAATATTCGGCGCCGGTTTTTCAGAACCTCATCATTGATGAGGACAAGAAAATTGAATCCGAAGCGGCAAGTCGGGGCGATAGCACCGCGCCGCTCAGCATTGAATACCGGATCAGGCGCGGCAACGACCAGCGGGTGCGCTGGGTGGCGCGTCGCGCGCAGTTCATCGAAGATGATGCTGGCAAGCCGGAAAAGATGATCGGTATCATTATCGATGTCACCGATTCCAAGCGCAAGGATTCCCGCATTGCCGCGCTTTTGACGCTGGGCGACCGTCTGCGTGTCGGCAAGACGGTCGAAGACATCTCCCGTATCGCCTCAGAAATTCTCTCAGAAGGCCTGGCTGTCAATCGCGCCGGGTATGCGACGGTCAAGAGCGGCACGGGCAGCTTGCTCGTAGAATACAATTGGGTGGCAAACAGCGTTCAGTCCATTGCCGGTCACCACAAGCTGAGCGACTTCACGGCGACGGTCGAACGGCTTGAGCTGGGCGACACGCTGGCCGTGCCGAACATCAACGCGGCAAACTGGCTGGACAATGACGCGGCATCCTATGCGGCCATCGGTGTGCGTTCCTTTGTGAATGTTCCCGTCATAGACAGGGGAAGCCTCGTCGGCGTTCTCTTTGCGCATGACTCCAAGCCGCGTTTCTGGAGCAAGCTGGAGCTCGACTTCGCCTGGGGCGTTGCCGACAGAGCCTATGCCGCGATCGCCAGACTGAATGCGGAGTCCGAGCAGCAGATTCTCAATCAGGAACTCAGCCACCGCCTCAAGAATACATTGTCCATCGTCCAAGCGATTGCCGCGCAAACACTGCGCAACGTCACAGAGAAAGACGCCGTGGCGGCATTCAACGGGCGGCTTCACGCCCTCAGCTCAGCGCATGACGTCCTTTTACAGCAATCATGGTCCACGGCCCGGCTGCGCGATGTCATCCGCAAAGTCATGCATCTTCATGCAGGCCCTGAGAAAGTCCTGATTTCCGGACCCGAAGTGCCACTTGGCCCGAAGGCTGGCCTGTCTCTGTCTTTGCTCCTGCACGAGCTTGGAACAAACGCCGTCAAATATGGTTCGCTTTCCACCGATACAGGCGTGGTCGATATTAGCTGGGACGTTTCGCAGGAAGACGAAAAGCCCGTGCTGACGCTGATATGGGAAGAAAAGGGCGGCCCGCCTGCCCTTGAGCCGGCCCGCAGAGGTTTTGGCTCACGCCTCATCCGCATGGGCATCGCTGGAACCGGCGATGTGGACAAGCGTTTTACAAACAGCGGCTTGATCGCGACGTTTCGCGCACCCTTGTCATTGGTCATGGAACTTGGCGAGTAGTAAACCGTCTCTTCGGACGATGCCGTCCTAGCTGACACTGCCCTTCAGGATACGCGATTTCTGACGGTTCCAGTCACGCTCCTTCTCCGTCTCCCGCTTGTCGTGCAGCTTCTTGCCCTTTGCCAGGGCAAGCTCCAGCTTTGCGCGACCCTTGTCGTTGAAATAGATCTTCAACGGGACCAGCGTCATACCTTCACGATTGATGCCCACGCGCATGCGACCGATTTCCCGCTTGGACAAAAGCAGCTTGCGGCGGCGGCGTGGCTCGTGGTTGAAGCGGTTGGCCTGCAGGTATTCCGGCAGATGTGAGTTGATCAGCCAGATCTCATTGCCCTCATCGGACGCATAGGATTCGGCGATATTCGCCTTTCCCTCACGCAACGATTTGACCTCTGTGCCAGTCAGCACGATGCCTGCCTCGTATGTATCGAGGATTTCATAATTGAAGCGAGCCTTGCGGTTTTCCGCAACGATCTTGTTCACGACACGCTGACTGCCTTTGGGGGCCATTTTTCAATCCGTTTTCATTCACCCGCAAACTGTCTGCGGTTGCGCACTATGTAGGGACAAACACGCCGAAAGTGAAGATGCGCCATTGCGGGCGCACCTTTATGGACATCAGTTGATGAGACCGGCGTGTTTCAGCGCGGCATCGATCGCTGCTTGCGTTGCCGGTTCCAGCGTATCCATCAACGGGGAGCGCACCCTTCGGTTTCCGTTTCGCGTGCGCGACAGCGCGTATTTGGTCCCGCAGACACCAGGCTCGATAAAGATCGCCTTATGCAGCGGCATCAGCTTATCCTGATACTCCAGGGCCATCGCATAATTTCCAGCAAGGGTGGCGGCCTGAAACTCTGCGCACAGACGTGGTGCGACATTGGCTGCAACGGAGATGCAGCCGACGCCACCGTGGGCGTTGAAGCCAAGGGCGGTTGCGTCTTCACCCGACAGCTGGACAAAGTCCTTGCCGCAGGCGATACGCTGCTCGGACACACGATCGATCTTGCCGGTCGCATCTTTCACGCCGACGATATTCTTATGCGCCTTCACCAAAGCACCCATGGTTTCAGGAGACATATCGATTACGGAACGGGGCGGGATATTGTAGATGATGATCGGGAGCGTGACCGCCTCTGCGATAGCGGAAAAATGCGCAAACAGACCCTTTTGTGTCGGCTTGTTATAATAGGGCGTGACGACCAGCAGCGCATCCGCGCCCACTTCTTGGGCATGAAGCGCAAGTTCGATTGCTTCGCGGGTGTTGTTGGAACCGGCACCCGCTATGACGGGAACCCGTTTTGCCGCCGTTTCCACGCACAGTTCAACAACCCGTTTGTGCTCGTCATGGGATAGAGTTGGCGATTCCCCTGTCGTTCCCACGGGGACGAGGCCGCTGCTGCCTTCGGAAATCTGCCATTCTACATGGGCGGCAAACGCCGTTTCGTCCACGGCACCTTCAGCGGTGAACGGCGTGATGAGGGCGGGAATGGATCCCTTGAACATGCAAAACTCCTAGCGGCGAGCCAGTCCATGCTTCAGCCGCATTCCATGATTAAAACGGTGTCACATTAGTGTGGGGCAAAGCTACCGACAAGCTGTTAACAGCGCCTTTTGATGTGTTGAAAGCAAATAGTTTGGGCGAAAAGACGACCAGACGCACGCTACAGCCAAGATGAAGGCGAAAGCTTGTAAAGGCTCGACACTGACCTAAATTTGATCTGAAGCGATGGAGTTCAGTAAGGTTTCGTTAATGCTGAAAGCGGCTAATGGAAGACACGTTGTCCGCCCCGACACCGAGCCGGAAAATTCGGTTCGACGACACGCGCGGCGCCTGAACTTTAACTTTGCGTGGCCAAAATCAGCCACCCTGACATCGCGAGTAGGGGCATGAAGAAAACAGCTTTTGGTCTGTTGGCCGCCGGTCTTGCCGCAACGGTCTGGAGCGCATGGGCGGGTCCGTCACCCGATGGCATGGAACCCCTGCCCTACATGAAACCCAATACTCCCGCAGTTCCTGCCTTCCTGCCAGCCACCCCCGACGTGACCGGGTCAATCATCCGGCCCAACAGGCCGCTCGATGTGTCGGATCTGAAAGCCGGGCTTGACGCCTTGTCGAGCCGCGATGCCACGCGGGCGATGACCATCCGCAACGCTCTCCCCATGACCAGCCTGGACCGGCATATCCTGACATGGGCGATTGCGATTTCCGGACAAAGAGACGTGCCTTCGAGCGAGATCATCGCTGCCCAGAGCGTGCTGAAGGGTTGGCCGGGGATTACCACCCTTCGTGCCAATTCGGAACGCGCGATGCTGCGCGAAAACCCTGAGACTTCCGAGGTTATCGCCTATTTCGCAACGACCGCGCCGGAAACGCCAGAGGGGACATTGGCGCTCGCCAACGCCTTCGACGGCTCTGGCCATGCTGATCAGGCACAAACGCTCATTCGCCGTCTCTGGACAAGTGAAACCATGAACACGGGTCTTGAAGACCGTGTCATGGGCCAGTTTTCCGCGCTTCTTTCGGTTGCCGATCACAAGGCGCGAATGGACTACCTGATGTACCGCGACCGTGTAGACCAGGCAAAACGCTTTGGTGATCTGGGCAAGGTGCAACCGCTTTATACGGCCTGGTCGGCCGTTCTGCAAAGGTCGAAGACTGCGACTGTGGCGCTTAACGCGGTTCCGACCGCGCTTCGCCAAGACCCTGCCTACCTGTTCGCACGTATCGAAAATCTTCGCCTTCAACAAAAATACAAGGAGGCCGCTGCCCTCTTTGAGCAGGCGCCGAAGGACGCAGCCAAGCTAGGCGACCCTGGGGAGTGGTGGAACGAGCGGCGCATCGTTGCGCGCGGCGTCGCAGACCTCGGGGATTTCAAACAGGCGTACCGTATCGTCGCCAATCACAATGCGACATCACCGGTGGATATTGCCGATGCTGAATTTCATGCGGGTTGGTACGCATTGCGCGCGCTGCAAGATCCCGCGTCTGCGGCCAAACACTTCAACGCGCTTTTGCAGGCCTCCAACCGCCCGCTCTCGGCATCACGCGCCTATTATTGGCTTGGTCGCGCCGCTGAAGCTGGCGGACCGGGCGACGCGCGGGACTATTTCACCAAGGCATCGGCCAATCCGGGCACATTTTATGGCCAACTCGCGGCGGCCCGAATCGGCAAGACGACGATCAACGTCACCTACCCCTCCCCGACAGATAGCGACCGGCAGACCTTTGCCGATCGTGAAGCCGTGCGCGCCATCGAGCGCTTGGAGGCGGCGGGTTACAGCTGGCGCGCCGATAGTCTCTACCGGGCTCTGGCCGAACAGATGGACAGTCCGGGCGAATTGGCGATCCTTGCGACGCGCGCGGAAGCCAACAACAACCACCAGGTTTCGCTCCAGATCGGCAAGACAGCCTTCAGCCGCGGCATCGATGCGGCCGCCCTTGCCTACCCGATCGGCGTTATTCCGGGCAGCGCCAACATTTCCGGCTCCGGTAAAGCCTTGGCTTACGCCATCGCCAGACAGGAAAGCGCCTTCAATCCCGCAGCCGTCTCCCCTGCCAATGCACGCGGACTTCTGCAACTCCTACCGGGGACTGCGAAAGGCGTGGCCAGCCGCCATGGAATGGATTTCACACAGGCGAAGCTCACCACGGATGCCGGTTACAACGCCACACTCGGCGCACATTATCTGGGCGAGCAAATCGACAGCTTCGGCGGCTCCTACATTCTGACCTTCATTGCCTATAATGCAGGCCCAAAGCGTGTTCCCGAATGGATTGCCCGGTATGGTGACCCGCGCGGCAAGCCCATCGACGATGTGGTGGACTGGATCGAGCGTATCCCCTTCCCCGAAACCCGCAACTATGTTCAGCGGGTGATGGAGAACTATCAAGTCTACAAGACACGGCTGGGCCAGAAAGCAGATATCATCAGCGATCTGCGGAACGGCAGATCCGGTTAAACCTTCAAGCAAGATTAACAACGAATAAAGCGCCGGTCTGCCGGCGCTTTTTTTGTGTCCTGCGTGACCAGCTGCCACAAATCACAAAAACAAAAAACCCGGCTCGAAAGCCGGGTTTTCCTGAATGACTTGGAAAGTCAGATCAGATTAGAAGTCGCGCTGAAGGCGAACGAAGCCGGTGACCTGATCGTCTTGGTCGTCTTCGTCGTAGTAATTTGCAGTCACCTTCGTTGTCAGGCCGTCGGTGATTTTGTAATCAACCGTTACGCCAGCCGTCCAAGCATCGCGGCTCGACCAGTCGTCGCCACGAGTAACTGTGGATCCTGCTACGAATGCGCCGTTGGTGACAGTGCCGAGAACGACGTCGTCAGAAACGTTGGCAAGGTACTGAGCAGCTGGTGTGATTGTCAGCTTGTCGGTTGCCTTGATGGCGTATTCAGCAGCAACAGTCCACTCAGACAGTGCGTAGTAAGCGTTACCGCCGGATGCGTAAACGCCAGCCAGGCCGAGTGTGCCAGGACCGATGTCAGCAAACATCATAGCGCGGATAGCGCCTTCTTCCTGGTCTACGTCGTAAGAGCCGATGACCTGAAGAGTAGCTGCGCCGAACTTTGCGCCAACGCCAGCTGTGATACCAACGTTGTTGTCGGCTTCCTGGGAGTAGATGTCGATGCCTGGGAGACCAGATGGACCAACGCGACGAGCGAGCTGACCGTTCAGGCCTTCAAGTTCGTCAACCGAAACGCCAGCCCAGAAAGAGCCTGCATCGTAGGTGTAACGGATGGAGTTGAACAGGGTGTTGGAAGACAGAAGGTCTGTTTCGCCGTTCAGATCGTCGTCCCACCAGCTGTAGAACTTACCAACGCGCAGGCCACCGAGTTCGATGAATGCCTGACGAGCTTCAACACCGGAAGAAGCTGCGCTGCCGCCGTCTGCATCGGCGCGGAACTCGATGAAGCCACGCAGTGCGCCGAGTTCGGTGTCTGTGCGTGTGTCAACGTTGAACTGAGCGCGTGTGAAGGAATCCCAATCAGATGTGCCGGATTCGTCGCGACCGAAATCTGTCTGGAAACGAATGTAACCAGAGAACTTCAAGCAGGTTTCAGTGCCTGGAATGTAGAAGAAGCCTGTGCCGAAAGCGTCGCAAACGCGAACGTACTCAAGTGGCTCAGGTTCTGCAGCGACGATGGCGTCTGCTGCCTGTGCGCCGGATACTGCTGCGAGTGCTGCAGCGGAGCCGATCAGAAAGCTCTTAATGTTCATGGTGACCTCCAAGTCAATTCGGTAAAGCAGCGGGTGGGAATGTTGCTGCTCTTGAACTGGATTAAAACCATTCACGCAGAGTCGCGCAATCTTGATGCGAGTGATTTAGCACTTCAACCGCATCGTTGCCCTCATGCTGTTGCAAGTTCGACACAAATCAACCGCACGACGGTCAAAGTGTTAATCAGCTCTTAAGAGACCGCTGACGTATCTGGACGAAAAATGGGCGGGACTCACAGCTGCGACCGGTCGAAGTGGGCCGAGATCGTCGACTGATGGCAGTGATTCGCGGACCACTAGAATCAGTTCTCAGAAAATATTCTCACGATCTGAAGTGACTTGGTGGCGGACAAACGAAAAAACCCGGCTCGAAAGCCGGGTTTTCGCTCAAGAACAGACGTAGATCAGATCAGAATGAACGCTGAAGGCGAACGAGACCGTTGACCTGATCGTCACGATTGTCTTCGTCGTAATAGTTGACGGCAACCTTTGTAGAGAGACCCTGCGTGATCTGGTAATCGAAGGTCACACCAGCCTGCCAAGCGTCACGGTTGGAAAAGTCGTCGCCGCGGCGAATGGAACCACCGGAGATCGCCGTGCCGACGCCAACGCCATTTGCAGAAACGATGGCCGAGTCTGCCACGCTGCCGAAGTACTGGCCGCCAGGCGTGATCGTCAGCTTCTCGGTTGCCTTGATCGCGTATTCGGCTGCAACAGCCCATTCGGACTGGTTGTAGTAAGCGTTGCCGCCGGATGCCCAGACGCCAGCCAGGCCAAGTGTGCCAGGACCGATTTCGGCAGTGCCGATCAGACGAACAGCGCCTTCTTCCTGGTCGACATCATAGCCGCCGATCAGCTGAAGGCTCGCACCGCCGAGCTTTGTGCCGAGGCCAGCGGAAATACCGACGTTGTTGTCAGCTTCCTGCGTCACAGCATTGCCCTCAACACGGGCGATACCAGAATTCGTGCCTTCGAGCTCGTCAGCCGAAACGCCAGCCCAGAAGGAGCCTGCGTCGTATGTGTAACGAACGGAGTTGAAGAGTGCGTTCTGCGACAGAACGTCGGCTTCGCCAGAGAGACCATCGTCCCACCAGTTGTAGAACTTACCGACCTTCAGGCCGCCGAGCTCGATGAACGCCTGATCAACGAACACGGAAGACGAGCTTGCCAGGCCATTGTCGGCATTGCCACGAAAACCGATGAAGCCGCGCAGTGCGCCGAGTTCGGTGTCTGTGCGTGTGTCGACTTCGAACTGGGCGCGTGTGAACGAATCCCAATCGGACGTGCCGGACAGGTCACGGCCGAAATCGCGCTGGAAACGGATGTAACCACCAAACTTCAGGCAGGTTTCAGTGCCTGGAATGTAGAAGAAGCCTGTGCCGAAAGCGTCGCAAACGCGAACGTATTCAAGTGGCTCTGGCTCTGCTGCAACGATAGCGTCGGCAGCCTGGGCGCCAGATACTGCTGCGAGCGCTGCAGCGGAACCGATCAGAAGGCTCTTGATGTTCATTGTGTTTCCCGTCTCGAATTCGATATGGCAGCGTTCTTCCTGAATGCTGCGCTTGGACCTAATTAAAACGAAGCGGGGGATTCGCGCAAACACTGAACGGTTAATTTAGCCGATATGCATATCCTTGATGTCAGCATGTTGCCCGTTGGTCACAGGCCGCATCACCCAAAGACCTTGCGACGCATCAGAAGAAAGGCATTTTAATTGCTCTTCGTCCCGTCCACAAACGAAAAAACCCGGCTCGAAAGCCGGGTTTTCCATCACTAACCGAAGTTAGATCAGATTAGAAGTTACGCTGAAGACGAACGAAGCCAGAAACCTGGTCGTCACGGTTGTCTTCGTCGTTGTAGTTAACTGCAACCTTGGTGGTCAGGCCGTCTGTGATTTTGTAATCAACAGTTACGCCAGCTGTCCATGCGTCGCGGCTGGAGAAATCGTCGCCACGGCGAGCTGTGCCGGTCTGCGTGAATACGCCGAGCGGGCTAACTGTGCCGAGAGCAATCGTGTCAGACACGTTGCCGTAGTACTGGCCGCCTGGAGTGATTGTCAGCTTGTCGGTTGCCTTGATTGCGTATTCAGCTGCAACGGCCCACTCAGATTCAGAGTAGTAAGCGTTACCGCCGGATGCCCAAACGCCAGCCAGGCCGAGTGTGCCAGGACCGATTTCAGCAGTAGCGATCAGACGAACAGCGCCTTCTTCCTGGTCAACGTCATAGCCGCCGATCAGCTGAAGTGTTGCTGCACCGAGCTTCGCACCAACGCCAGCAGAGATACCAACGTTGTTGTCAGCTTCCTGAGACAATGGGAAAATGCCGCCGACTGAAGGACCAGTGACGTTAACGAGCTGCGAGTTCAAGCCTTCGAGTTCGTCAACCGAAACGCCAGCCCAGAAAGAGCCTGCGTCGTATGTGTAACGAATGGAGTTGAAGAGTGCGTTTGTGGACAGTTCGTCAGATTCGCCAGAGAGACCATCGTCCCACCAGTTGTAGAACTTACCGACCTTCAGGCCGCCGAGTTCGATGAACGCCTGGTCAACGAATACGGAAGAAGAAGTGGAAGCGCCGTTGTCAGCATTGCCACGGAAGCCGATGAAGCCGCGCAGTGCGCCGAGTTCGGTGTCTGTGCGTGTGTCAACTTCGAACTGGGCGCGTGTGAACGAATCCCAATCAGACGTACCCGAACGGTCACGGCCGAAGTCGGTCTGGAAACGAACGTAACCTGTGAACTTCAGGCAGGTTTCGGTGCCAGGAATGTAGAAGAAGCCTGTGCCGAAAGCGTCGCAAACGCGAACGTATTCAAGTGGCTCTGGCTCAGCAGCGACGATAGCGTCGGCAGCCTGTGCGCCAGATACTGCTGCGAGAGCGGCAGCGGAGCCGATCAAAAGGCTCTTAATGTTCATGTTGACCTCCAGTCAAGTTTCAAAAGGGTCTGGGTTCTTAAGCTGAAGGACAGCATTCCCTGCCCCATTCCCGTGTTCTCGAAAACGGACGATCCACCGCCTCGCTTCCGTTGCTGAAAATACGGAAGGTTGGCGCGCTTGCAATCGGCAAACGCTGATATGACGCTTTTCCCCACCCGCTTCATTTTAAGATGTTGCTGAAAAAACACATTACGGTCTGTGAAGATGGGTAAAAGTTTACAGAGTGTTAAAAAACGCCTTTCGAATCCGCCACTTACAGTCGTCCAGCGGTAACGGCCAGAGGCGGCTTCACCAAGCGCGCAGACTGTATAGAGATGCCTGGGCGCTCATACGGGCTCCACTCAACAACGCTTGGCACCACCCCGCGACCCGATCCATGACCGCAGCCGCACCGTCCAACGGCAGAATCGGCAGATTGGATTGGCCCTGCCCGACTCGCTGGAATCGACGTCTTCCAGCTTGTGCGCGCATCTCGCTGTCATAAACACCGTGCGGAAAGCGGTCTTTTTCACCTCTTTATAGAATAAGGCCTTGCATTCGATTTTTTTACGCAATAATCAGGCGGCACCGGAGAGGTGGCCGAGTGGTCGAAGGCGCTCCCCTGCTAAGGGAGTATACGTCAAAAGCGTATCGTGGGTTCGAATCCCATCCTCTCCGCCATTACCCCTTGATATTTCATCGTTTTTTGGCTTGCGGCACCCCGCACCCCACCCATTACCCCACCGCATCCTGTTTATTCGTATTCACAGTGTTTTACACACGCTCCTAGAATCGTGGCTGATTTTCGAATTGGTACTGTCAAATCATCAAAGGGGTTTATGAGCGGGTACAGCCCTTTCGGAGGGACTCAGGATTGTCCGGCACGTCGTCCAGAAGGCAAACCGGGCAATGCCGGTTTCCCTTGGAGCGTTCGTAGCGCTCCCTCTATGCTTATATTCTGGGCTTCTATTTCGAAACAGCCGCTTAGGTCACCTTCAACATCACGCGCTTTTACGTGGTCTAAAAACTGGCCTAGAGACCTTGGATCAACCACTTTCCCAACCATCTCTGGAGAAACAGATAATCCTTTGGCCGCCGTCATACTCAGCAGATTCATTCTAGTGATTGATTGTCGATGTTTCATCGGCAAATCTACGACGTCAAAAGCCAACGCCATGAGGTGTGGTCCGTCGAAAATAAAGCCAGTTGGGGTCTTGAGAATCGCTTTTGCTGGATTTTTTGCGACTCGAAGAACCTGTTGACGTGATCCTTCGTTCAGCAAACTAACCCGTGGCAGACCGACAGCCTTCATGAATCTGTCTGTCACGGCCATTGGCGGGGGAAGAAAAAACCTGTCTTGGCCATAGGTTTTGATTAGGTGACTCGACATCTCCCATGCACCTTGATCAAACACCTCATCAAAAAATCGCCTCGAAATCGCAATCGTAGAAGGTTTGGGATGGTGTAGCGTGGAAAATAGGGCTCGCCCATCTAGGCGACGGCGAAGTTCGTGCATTGCGCGAATCGCATAAGCGCCGAATTCTGGTCGGGCCAATAGACTGACATTTGCAGCCGAATCGTCAATCGTTACGATAGCATCTGCCATAGCCACGATCCTATGGTCCAACTTAGCAATTACGACACGCTCTGGTGTCCACTTTTTGAAATTAGCAAAACGCTCTCGCTGTATTTTTGGAGGCAGGCTGAGGACAAACTTTTTCGCAAGGTCATAATCATCGTGGATGAACTCGACTTGTTTCATATTGACACCTTAAAGAAGGCCTAACTTTTCGGCCTCTTGCCTTGGCTCGGAGTTAATCGCATTGGGAATTGCTTGATCGCGCCCGGCGGGCTTTAACTTCCTCACGCATTCGCTCTTTTTGCAAAGCCATCAAGCTGTAGGGCAGCGGCGCAGATAGCAAGATTCCAAACGCTGAAAAGAATGTCATCAGGTGGTAGATAAAATCGACGTTGGTCAGCTTAGCGTCTTTCACGATCATTGCGACGACGAGCAACAAAAGCGAAACTATGTAGACGAAAAACAAGTGCGAAAAATTTGCAATCTTGTTCTGCATAACTTCGGCATGGACGTAGGCTACCCTCCAATTGCCTGGCAGCAACATTGAAGGATCACCTACGATAGATATCACCGCTACCAGTACACCAGCCAAAATCGCGAAAACGTTTATCAACGCGTTCATTGCGTTGTCGCTGTCCTTCAGAAGGTTTCCTCCGAAGTAGGCGGCAGCAATTGAAACGATAAAAGCAAAAATTATGTAATAGCCGCGCGTCCCCATTATTCTTCCATGATGCCAGTAGCACGCCAGCCAGAGAGGGATTCTCGAAGGGCCGCAAATGCACTTTGATGGTCCAATGCTATCTCATCGCCTTCGATATTCACATCCCGTTTTATGACCAACTTGTCGCGTGTGATGACGGTGTCGTCCGTTGTGATGATCTTAAATTCGTCCGGGCCTTGCGTGACCTGAGTCGCCAGATCACCGAGAATTTGTGGCACAAGATAACTTGCGCTCCGACCATCATAGCCCAAATGCAGCTTAGCCTGGATATCGCTCGCGGCCTCAATCTCTTCTGGCGTACGGTCCTCGCCGAAAAGCCCTCGGACCGCATTCATGAACGCGTCACCGCGTTGCGCAAGATTGTTTCGAGGGTTTGCTGCAGCCATTTCCTCTGCTGCAACAAGGAAAGAAGTGACACCCAAGTCAATGGATTTTACCCCAACGCTTAGAAGCCGTTCTAACTCCCGCCGGTTTGAACGAGGCATGTAGACAAACTGCGTGTCGGCACCCTCGATTCCCTTAGAATTTAGGAACTGAGCTAGGAGGCGGGTGATTTGACCGTCATTGGTTTGGCCATTTGCGACGAATGCAAGATGGTTTCCCTCAAGGATCATATGTATCCCAGTTTTCAAAAACTCAGTTCCCGCTGGAGCATTAGCTCGACCGATGCGGGACCCACCGTTCTCGACGGTTCCCGTCGCGCCGCCCTCAGAGAATAAGGTGAAGTATAGACCTAATCCACGCCCTTGCGGGTCACGCATTGTAATTTGCGCGGTAACGTCGCCTTGATAGATGAATTTGGTATCGGATACATTTGGCGCGTTATCAAGCGCCCGCTTTATAAACTGCTCCACTGAGCGGCCTTCTAGCGGCCACATAGCGCGACGATAGTGTGAAACCTTTTGCATTACCCAACCCATGACTGACCCTACTAAACTAGGAAGATCATCGGCTGAGCAATTTTGCAACTTAGGTGGGCCACAACCCCTGACTTTTTTAGGTTATTCACAGTCAATCTGTGTTTGTGTTTCAACAGTTCGGTTGCCTGCCAGCTTTAAGAGCGCGATATACACATGGCGTCTCAAACTGACCGGACCATATACCGAGCCGCCCTTTTTGGGCGGCTTGTTGGTCTACGCGATATTTTCCTTTTGAGTACCGCTCCCAATCAACCGCCCATCCTTGGCGAACCAGCCACGAATTTACATCGGTCCCGTCTGCTCGATGACACACGGCAACAACACGCTTGTAACGATCCCGGTCCATTTCAACACACCGCGTGGGACGTGAAGCCGCAAGGAAGTCGTCCAGTGCAAAAGCTGCCTTCTTTCCGCATCGGTACGTTGCGCCATCGCTATCCTGGCAAGTCTGCGCACTTTCCGGCGCATCGATTCCATTGAGACGGATGCGTTGACCTCCGATATCAAGTGTATCGCCATCGACAACGCTTGCGCGGCCTGTGATTTCTGCGGCCTCAACCGAAATGCCTGATGCAATAGCGGTCAGAATTGCGACAAATAAAGCTCTACGAATTTGCAAAGTGGTTTCCCCTGAGTGGCTGCAGCGTTCCGGTGTAAAGCGGCACGCCGGTTTTTCGATGTTGGCAACCTATACGACGCTGTAACCAGACGACGAGCGGACGATGCGCGACTTTTGCTGCATCAATCTCGCCCTGCACCTGAAACGGTTGCCCCGGTACAACAACGCAACGGACATCGTCCGGACCGTGGCCTATTCTAGCCGTGACACACGTCCAATCTTTTCCTTCCATGAAAGCCATGGCTTCGCGGGCATGCTCGATGCGCATAACGCTCCACACAAATGCAACGGATTCGTGCCCCGGAATTATCTCCGGATCAAGATCATCCAGCAATGGTGGATTCCATTTCAAGTTGATAGCCGCGATTTCTTTGGGAGTGCCGATGAAACCAGAACGTACGGGACCGCCAGTGTGAGGGCACACGCCAAAGCAGGGTGCAGTGATAATGGCTAGCGGCCCACTCTGGTGTATCGTCTCAATTTTCTCCATTGCGTTTTGATACAGCATGCCGATGACGACAGTGGCGACCTCATCAACAGAGCGGAATTGAATAGCCGTGGCCTCACCATTGCCGGAAGCAACGTCGTCAATCCGTAAGATAGATGGTGCGATGTAGATGCGTTTTTGATCAGTCATTGAGGTGGCTTCCTCTGGAAGACGCGGCGCGCTTAGCCACACCATCAAGCTCGCGGCGGACGGCGGCTGCGATGTCGCCAGGGGCCGCGTCGGTTTTCACGGTGATCGAGATGGGAGCCGTGATGCTAGTTGTCACGTTGGTATCCCCAGCAACAATTTCGGCACCATTGTTGTCGCCCCAAGAGCCATTCGGGACGCCATTGTCCTTTGGTGGGGCCGGGGTGAACATTGACCCCATTTTAGAACCGGCCTCTGTAGCTGTTTTCGCGGCTGAAGCGGCGGCATCCGTGGCTTTTGCCGCAGCGGCAACGGCATCCTTGATAGGCGACCCAGAAGACGAGTACGAGCTTGCGCCTGGCGGGGCCGGTTTGTTGTCATTGCCAGGCGGCGGGAGACCGTCACCAGGCCTAGGCGCGTTGTCGCCCCAAGAGCCATTCGGGACGCCGTTGTCGTTTTGCGGCTCCGGTGGCTTCGGGGCGCTGATATCAAAGCCCATCTTCGAACGCACGGATTCAGGGAGGAATGACAAAAGATCATTGATAGATGTCCGGAACCAAGACACCACGTCCGCCCACTTTTCTTTCAGGCCGTCCCACAATGAATTCACAATCGCCGAACCGGCTTGATAAGCGATGGTCGAAAAACCGGAAATCGATTCCGTTATCGACTTCATCTTTTCAGATATCCATTCACTTACCGCAGCCCAACCGGCCTCCAACCCGCGAGCCAAGCTCTCAATCATCACTTTTGCATAAACGGATAGGTCAATACTGGTGAAGTATTTGATGACCTCATTGATGCCACGCGCGATGTGGGTGACCGGGTTGAATTCCGTCAAAGCCGTGATGATGCCTTGGATGAATCCCTTATCAAACGCAGCTTTTACGCGCGTCCAAATATCCCCCCAATAGGCAACGAATTCATCCCAACGCTGATACAGCACATAGGCGGCGGCACCCAATGCTGCTACGGCGGCCAGTATCCAGCCAAACGGAGTGGACAGGATGGCGAAGCCAAGCTTCACAAAGGCAACGCCAAGCACGGCAAGGGCAGCGAGAAGCGGCCCCGTGATCCACAAGGCAATGGTTGCCAGAGCCGTATTCATCGCGCCGAAGCGGTCAATAAGCGGTTTGATGTAACCAGCCACATTTGAGAGCGTTTTAGAAAGATCGGCGAAAGCTACCCGGACATCAGAAGTAGGATCAATGAGGTCGCGGACGAGGCGACTTAGTTTTCCAACCCATTCGGTAATGGTGGAGCGGATCAACCCAATATTGGCTTTTGCCCACTCGTTGATTCCGACGATGGCTTCGTTGAAGACCGGAATAAGGTTGTTTCCGATCAAGTATCGGAGACCCTCGAACCGGATTTTGAGACGGTCGATGTTGTCGCCGAATTCTCCACCGGCTTTAGTGGCGGCGTCTGAAAACACAAAGCCGAGTTCGCGGGCTTCTTCCCGCAATTCCCTGACGCCAGTCGCGCCGTCTGCAAGGATTTTAGTGAGCTCGACGCCAGATTTGCCGAAAAGCTTGAAGGCCAAAGCGTTGCGCTTCAACGGGTCTTTGATCTTGGTCAGGGCCAACATGGTGTCATCGAGGATGTCTTCGGTAGACCGCATCTCTCCTTTGGCACCCTTGACTTCAACGCCGAGGTCTTTGAAGGCCGCCGCCATTTGCTTGTTGCCCTTCGCAGCTTCCACCGCGTTGATGCCAAGCTTCTCGACGCCTTTATCAAAGGCCGCCGTTTCCACGCCACTCATTTTGGCGGCGTACCGATATTCCTGCAGCGCTTCGACACCGATGCCAAGCTTTCCAGCGGTCTCGCCGATTTCAGCGCCGATGTCTGCCGTGCTCTTCGCCAACCCGTATGCCGACGCAATCGCCCCAGCACCACCAGCACCGAGAAGACCAAGGAAGGCGGCCAGCCGTCCGGAGGTCCGGGCGAGACCATCCCCCAAACCAACAATGGACTTCCCGAAGCTGGAAGCCGCTTTGCTGATACGTTGAAATCCAAGCTTGTTTGTGAGGGCGGAGAGACGAGCACCAAGCCGCTTTATTGGACCGGTGACCTTGTCTATAAGGCTAAGTGTAACTGTGGCTTCGGCGTTCGCTGCCATTTATTTCCCGCCTCTTTGACGCAGGCGACGCTCGACATAGGCGGTCAACTCGTCAGCATCGAAGCGCTTTGCGCGTCCAACTTTTATGGGACTGGGAAACCCCTGCCCCTCACGCACCCATCTCCTGAGAGTCCGGTTTGAAACCGAAAAGACCTCCGCGACTTCCTCATATTTCAAGAGCATTTTTTGCATCCGGCTCGACCCCATTTCCGTGAAGTCTAGCTGGTCAAAACCGGCCAGTCATTCACGGATCCCGCTAAAGTGGGGTCTTCCGACGCATCACAACTTCGAACCCGAAGGTTTCGGCGATGGCGACGATATTACAGAGGTGGGGCGAACGTTGGCAGTTCCGCCAAGCATAAACGGAGTTGACGGACACCCCCGATTTTTCCTCCATATCTCCCAAGCTCATTCCGTGCGTTACCCGCTCCCGGTCCAGCGCGGCCATTGCTGTCCGCTGGTCGCTCAAATTATATTCATTTTTGGCGGGCTCCGATGGCGGCTTCGTCATTTCCTGTCCTCAAAAACGCCTGGCTTATCGGCGGCTTCATTCAACGCGGTTCGTATGTGGGTTTCTAAGATGCCGATGAAGGTGCCGGGGTCCACTCCGATTTCCCCGGCGATTTCGGCACCGTGGCGCGAAGAAAAATTGATAAACATGTCGCGAGTCGTCCGGGATGCCGCGCGCATGGCCTTCTTTACTTCCTCGACCGGCACCAACTCTCCACGAAGCTTGGCGTTATCGAGCCGCGCTCTTTCGCTCTGGAGTTGGACGAGCTCGACGCGGGCCGTTTCAAGATCGATGCCGGTACCGTTTGATCCTTTAGGTCGGCCTGGCGCGGCAGCGGTATTTTCCCGCATCCATTTCTGGGCGGATTCGATTGGGACTTTCCCGTCAACAATCGGCAAGCCTCGTCCAACCAATTTGGAGACATAAGCCGGGGTGACATTTAACCTTCTAGCGAAATCGCTTTTCGATTCCGTAAGACTGATTTTCTTTTTTGAATCAGTGGCTTGCATTGCAGTGCTCATTCCAGTTTCGCTCAGCGAATTAACCATTAAGTCTCAGGGCGCTACCGCTAACGAAAGCTTGCGCGGCCACGTCCCCCGCATAGGTTGGTACGTCAGGAAGGACCCATGACTTTTTATGTAAGTAAATCAATCGATTGAGAAAGAAGACGCCGCCAGGGGCAAGGGCATACACCTGGCGGCGCGTGGGGTGCCAAGGAACGACACCCCGAACTTTGTCAGTCGCCCTCGACTCTCACACGTGGGCCTGAGGCGGCTACTTTCATCGCCTTCGTCCATAGGGCAGAACGGCTGATCTTGGCTTCCGTCTTGATTGCAACGGGAGACGTTTTCCCATGCGCGCGAACGCTTTTCATGAACTCTCGGCGCTGCGTTTCGGTGGTTTCAGTCATGTGCAGATGCCTTTTTGGTAACATTGGTGAAGCCTGGCATCTCCCACAACGAAGACGGGAGTGCCGGTGACCTTACAATTGGATGGCGCTTTCGCTTATTGCTGACGCGGAGCCGCGACCGAGGCTCGACTTGGGCAGGGCTGCGGTGCATCGCCACAGCGTTGGCGAGCATCACACCCGCCAAAAGGATCAGAATAACCTCAGCCATTTGAGGCCTCCGCTATTTCTTTGAAGGCCAGGTTTTGCGCGGCAAAAGCTTTAGCGATCAAATTGCGGGTGATGTTGATGTCCAACGGATGGCTAATGCCGTGCTGCAAGCGCTTGATTTCACGATGGGCGGTGCGAACTGCCCATCGTACCCGTGGCTTAGCCGCCATGAGGTAATTCACGTCCTCCATGTCAAACCTCCCCATCCGGAGCCAGCAGGGCGGCGGGGTCAGCGAATTCGCTGCGGTGAACCGTTAGCCCGTGTTTTTCTGCTTCACGTGAGATGGATTCCCGAATGCGCTCCAACTTAGAAAGTTCAACCTTCAGGCGTTCGGTCTGGTCCTCACGCTCCGCGAACGATATCGGCTTGCCGGGGGCGGCTTCGATGGCTTCGGCGATGATGCGCTCGCGGATTTGCTCCCGAAAACCGAGCACGATGAGACCGCCGAAAGCTATGTCCGTTCGGCTGGAAGATACCACGGCTGCAATCCCAGATGCCGCCACCGAGCCTGAAGCCAGAGAGATGGAACCGAATGAAACGTTGAGGCGCGCATTGGTTTCCGCTTCGAGAAGAAATGCGTCAACGCGCTGCTCGATTTCGGCGCGGTCGACAGGCGCGTCTCGAAGAGAGGCCAATTGGTTTGATGTCGCGATGATTTCCGCGTCCAACTGGTCGAGATCAGACCGAAGGGCTGCAGATGCTTTGGCCTGCGCGGAGAATGCAGCTGAAACGCGGTCCAAGATAGTAGATTTCGCCATTTTCAAATCTCCAAGAGGTCAGCGGGGAGCGCGTCATGAGCGCGGGCATAATTGGCCACGCTTGTTTTCAAACGCGACGCGTGGTGCCAGCGGTCTTCGAGACTTTCACGTGCAGCCTCGGCACGGGCAACGCGGTCCAGCGCAATTTTCAGGGCTTTTTTCGCCGCTTGAACAGTGTCAGGTCGCGGGTCTGCCGATTCGGCGCGTTTTTCGGGCTCGATGTGCCGGGCACCATCGACAGTACGCTGCAACGCGAGTTCCGCATCCTGTGCCTCGCGGCGGAGAGTTCTGACGTTTTCCCATGCGCGCATGAGTGAAGCGTGGGCGGATTCTGCGTCGGCGAAGTATTTCCGCAATCGGTCTTGATCAATTTTTGGCATTTTTATCTCGCTTTCAATAAAAACAAGATAGCGGTTCGAATGCGACTAAGTCCCTTTCAAATTTTAGTCATCGGAAAGATCAATATTCTCCAAATCCTTTTTGATCGTTCCTTCCGAGGGCGCTTTACCGTTCAACTGTACGATACGTGAAATTGATCTTTTTGGTTCCGCCCGGTATTCTGCCCCGGCTTTCATGCCTGCCAAATTTTCTAAGATGTCCCTCGCGGCGGCCCTGACGCCATACCCTCGCGGTCGATAGAAGTTGGCATAGAGGAAGCGAACCGCTTCGGCTCGGCCAGCAGCGCGGGCCTGGCTTTGTTTTTTGAGTTCGGTAGAGAGCAAAGCCCGGAGACGGACCAGAACAAAAACCGCCTCCGGGTTAGCGTGCTGAGCCAACATGTCCAAACCACGCGTCGCCTCTTCCACGCCCGCCAAGGTCATGGGCGCTGGCCTGCTGGGCCTCCGTTTCCGCGCCGTCTTCGCGGCTGCTCTCGCCAATTCGGTGGCTTCGTCTTCCGTCATCGCTGCATTCCTCTCATATGACACCGGACTGTTGAGGGTGGGTCAGCCAAATTTGTTGACCCACCCCTTGACCCACCCGTTTGACCCACCTTTTGACCCACCCCTAAGTTATTGTTATTTATATATAATATAAGAATAATAATAAGGGTGGGTCAAAAAAAAGGAGAAGATAAGCTTATAAGAAAACTGAACTCTAATTTTTGTGGTCACTACCAACAAAATTCGAAATGCTCTATGTATAAGCCTTTATACGCCCGAAAATCTGACCCACCTGACCCACCCTCGATATTACCTTTTTGAATCAGTGGCTTAGGGTGGGTCAAAGGCTATTGAAGAATTGACCCATCTCGTCGGTTTTGACCCGCTTTTCTGACCCACCCCGTGCCGAAATGTCGATTTCGAGCGCCCAGAGCTTCGCGCCGCCTAAAAAGCGGATGGGATTTTTTGACCGTTTCGCCCCTGGAATTTGGCCCAACGTCTTCAACGTAAACGGCTGACCACGAAAAAATTCGTCAAGAGTTGGATGGCGGCTAGCTACGATCAGAAGCGTGCGGTCGTCCGCACCGTCTGGTTTGTGAAGGCGGATCCCGTTGCGGTTCAGCGCTTCTTCCCATCGACCATCGAGGGCGGTTTGACTGCTTTCCAGTACGCCGAAAAGCAGTTCGTCAATGGTGCGCATGACACCACCGTCGAGGCGCAAGCTGCACTGAAAGAGATGGGAGAGGGCTGCCTCGTGGTCGGCCTCTGTGGCTCCACGCTCCAAAGCTCCGCCAAGCCACGTCCATGATTTTAGCTTTTCGGCGGCCAATTCCGGGGTTATCACGCGGCTCGTTTGCAGTGACATCCATCCCGCCAATGGCTGTGCAAGCGTGTCACCGAGGCGACGTGAACCGGTCAATTTGGCAATCGCGGAAGCAAATGTTTCTGCATTGGCGTTGATCGTTTTCGTGAGCGCGAGCGACCGGAGAAACAACCTGGAACCGAAGTTTTCAGCCAAGAGATTTGCGGTGTCATCGCGGAGGCGCTCAAACGCGTGGGTGCGCGCGAATTTCCCCTCCGGCGTCTCGAACGGTCCAGGATGTGTTAGGTTTAGTGTAACGATGCGGCTTTCGTCGGCGGCGTGTGTGCCTGATTTTTCAATCGACGCGAAAATAAAAGACGAACGGACCCGGAAGGACCTAGCGTTACCGCCAACGGTGCCCTTTACAATTGCGGCTCCGTTCGCAGATGACGCCTGACGTGCGAGCGCTAAAACCTTCGATACCCTACGACGATCATCCTCGGTCCCCTTGCCTTCAATTTCATCAAACACGACCGGAAGGATATCCGTGTGCAACGCCTGCCGCACACCGGCCTCGGTTGTCTCGCCCTGCACCACCACAGACAAACCATCTAGGATCCGACCCACGACGCTTTCCATAACCCACGACTTTCCGGAGCCGCGCTCGCCATTAATCCAGACGTGGGACCGCCACTTCAATGCCCCGCAAATCGGCGCAACAGCTATCGCCCCGGCGAGAAGCTTTCCCATATCAGGGGCCGCCCAAGGCAGCCGGGTCAAGAGGTCACAAAGTGCTCTTCCCTCGTCGTCTGACAAGGCGGACGCTTTTCCCAAGTCAATTTGCGAGCGGCGTGTGTAGAGCCAGCTACTTTTGGGCAGCGCGAGATCATTTTCGATGCCGTCTACAAGCAGCCTGTCCCCAAGGTGGGCGACTACGCGGTTTTTATCGATAAGCACTCCCCGTCCAACCTGCCTAGACGGATCAAAAACCCCACGCCGTTCGCATTCACGCATCAATGAACTCGCAGCCGCTGCCCAATCCACGCCACCCTTGTTTCGGCCCGGAAATTCGAATTCCCAGTAATGGAGGGGGGCCAATCCGACCAGCGCTGTGGTCGTGTGACCGGAGGCGCTCAAGGTGGCAATTTGCCCCCGTGCTGGCACCCAATAGAAAAATGTGCCGTCGTCGTGGCCGAGCGCAACGGGCGCTCCCCCGTTTAAAGACTGGTCGGGCGATGCATCAACCTCGACTTTAGGCTGTTTCTCCGCGTTGTCTGGCTTCGGGTTTATCGTCTCTTCAATCGTATCCATGACGGCATCCAAGCCAAATTGCTGGCCTAAGTCATCGAAATCAGTCCGAGTGATGTCCCCATCTTCAAACTGTGGAATGGACACCCGACCGGACACCGCATCGGCGGCTTCACGGGCTTTGGTGACCCCCGGATTTTCGATGGGGGTCATCGTCATTCTGTCGTTATCAGCGGCAAAGACGATACGCGCCTTCGGATACTTTTTCCGGATCGCTTTGCCGACCGGCATCAGGTTGCCAGCATCAAACGCAGATATAACGAGGTAGCCGGTTGCCTCATGGATTCGCGCGGCGGTGGCGTAACCTTCGGCAATGATGATGACCCCGTTGGGGTCGTCTGAAGGCTTGCCGATGCTGTGATAATTGCCTTCTTTGCGCATCCCTTTTAAGAAGAGTTTCCGCCCATCCGGGCCAATGAACTGAACACCGGCGATGTCCCCCGTGGGGGAGAAGATGGGGACCGCCAGGTTACCGGCCCTTGCCTGCTTCGCCTCTTCCTCATCAAACACGGTGTATTTTGTATTCTGTTTGACGATCCGCAAGCCGGGAAACACCGGCAAACCCTTCTTCGCCAGATATGGATGGTCCGCCGGAGCTTTGCCGGTGGCCTTAAGCACCGCCGTTGCCTGGTCAGCGGCGTGGGCGTGCATCTTGGCTGTGGCCTCGGCCTTGGCTGCAGCCGCCTTCTTCATCTTGTCTTTGAGGTCGCGCTTTTCTTCCGCCGTCATCGTGGTCGGCTTCTTCGCGCACCACGTATCTTCGATACCGGCTTGAAGGTCACCAAAGGCACCCGCCGGGATGTTGTCCATATGGAGGATGTAGAAGACATGGGAATTGCGCTTCTGCTTCTTCCCCAACGCATCGGCGCGGTGCATCCGTCCGTCTGCTATGGGGTGCGGCCCACCCTTTGACGTGGTGTCGATATCAACACCCGCGCTCCGCATCGCCGCCAAGAAATCTTGCTTGACGGATTGCTCGCTCGCTGAAAACGTGTTATGCATCTTGCATACTTTCTTGGAAAACCTCGCTTGTGACTTGCCGGTCGGGCGGGGTTTTTCTTTGCCTGTCAGGCAGCGCGTAAGCCGCGTCACCCGTTGGGAGTTGTGTTTATTAGGCGGCGTTGAGCCCGGCGAATTCGCGCAGGTCGCAACCCGGCGGCTTCGCCTTTAGGCCGCATGGCTGGGCTCGACTTTTTCGAATGTCTGAACCCAAGCGTCGAGGTCTTCGCTCAACACAACGGTACGCCCTCCCGCCTTTCGAAGCGTGAGTTTCCCTCGCGCACTTTCATTGTAGAAATGCTGGCGCGTGAAACCGGTAATTTTTGTCAATTGTTGCAATGTGTAGAAACGTTGATTTTCCAGCATGGCCAACTCCTATGGGTTGGCAGTAATTTACGCCCTCCGACATCAGTAGGCATTATCGGAAACCGTTATTCCCTCAAATAAGATAATCATTTCAATTGTATGGATGTAACGCCGTTAAGAGGAGTCCGTATGATAGCTAGTGATAAAGCATGATAAGATGACTGAAATAAAATTCCATCTCTTACATGGAAAACCCAAAAAGCCTACGTAGATGACAGGTAGGCTTCCTAAGGCTAGTGACTCATGCAGTTGCCCGCTCTGCAATCGGTACGACATTACATGCGGGCGCTGCCACCACGAAGTTTGCCCAATCTCGCATCAGCGCCCTGCGTTTTTCTAGTGCGGTTCCACGACGGTAAGCACCTTCGACACCTCCAACTATGTGAGCCAAGGCCTGTTCAACGAGCTCGCGCGCATATGGGGTGGCATCCCCAGCCCAATCCCGGAAAGTCGAACGAAAGCCGTGGACCGTCACGCCATCTTGAATGCCACGCAAGCACATGGACAGCGCCATGTCAGAAAGGGCAGTCCGGTTTCTGACCGATGGAAACACAAATTCGTCAGACATATCGGTTACGCGCTCTTTGAGCATCCTGTCGAGAATAGCCAGCGCTGGGTCAGACAGTGGCACCACGTGTTCTTTTCCCGCCTTCATTCGGACCGCTGGAACAGTCCATGTGCGTGCGACACGGTCTATCTCTGACCATTTCGCATTGCGGCTTTCGCCCGAGCGAGCAGCTGTCAAGATTGTAAAAGCTAGAGCGGATGCGGAGACACTGTCCAGTGCTTCGAGTTTCTTCCAAAACAGCGAAATGTCAGCCCACGGCAACGCCGGATGATGTCCACGTTGCAGCTTGGTTCGTCTTGGTAAAAGCTCTTTTAGATTGCCCTGCCACGTCGCTGGATTGGGACCGCGTCGCATCTTGCGCACTGTTGCTGCGGCTAAAACTTTCTCGATGCGGCCTCTCAAACGAGATGCAGTTTCGTTCTTTGTTAGCCAAATCGGCTGAAGACACCCCAAAACGTCCTCAACTTCGATTTCGTCAAGTTTCAGTTTCCAGATCGGTACACAATAATCAGTGAGCGTCGTTTCCCATTGCGCGATATGTTTTTCGTTCCGGAAACCGTCAGCCCAACCTGGCATCCGCACGGATTTACCCTTGGCGTCGGTATCAACAAAACCGTGCAAAAGTTTAAGAGCGAACACGCCGAATGTGTCTTTCTCAGATTCAGCTTTCGCCTCTGCTTTCTCGGCCTCTACAGCCGCCGCCGCCGACCGCCGTTGTTCGATAGGATCCAAGCCTCTACCAAGAAGCTCACGAGCATCTGACGCCAGTTGCCTCGCAGATTTGAGAGAAACCTGTGCTGCACTGCCCAACCCCATCTCTGTGCGTTTTCCGTCTTTCTTGTAGAAGAACTGCCAGCTTTTCGCGCCGGTTTTGGAGACGATCAAATATAGATTGCTTCCATCCGCATAGCGTCCTGGCAATAAATTTCCGGCAACTGTTCTTGCCGTGAGTACTTCGGTTTGTTTTGCCATTTCCGCTGCTGATGCCTCCGCCAAAGTGAACGACCCCACCGCTGACCCCACCCAAAGGCGTTGTTTCGCGATTACGATTGATTACTCTCATTTACAGAAAATGACAATAAGGCGTTATATTTCAGATAGTTATTTCTGTGTACATTGACAGTTGTTGACGGTATTGGACACATAAATGGCGGACATCCTCTCCGCCATTTCAGCCCAATTTCAAAAATCATCGATATTGCATCAGCGCGGAACATTCGTGCGGATACTGCGTTACCACCTCGACCAACAGCAAGAGGTGATCTCAAATGGCTCAGACAAAATTGAACGTTGTGGAAGACACAGTCGAGAATCAGATTGCAGAACTGCGTTCGCAGATTTCTTCGCTCTCCAAATCCGTATCGGCCCGCGCAGGCGTGCTTTCCGAAGATGCTTCGGAATTCGTCGATGAAGCACGCGGTCGCGTACAGCGCGTTGCACAGTCAGCTGCACAGACCGTCAAGGCACAGGGCCAGAACGTGGTTGAAGCCGTGAAGGAAAATCCAGGCACAGCTACATCGCTGCTGACAGTAGTCGGCGCGCTTGGCTTTGCAGTCGGCTATTTCGTTGCAACAGCGGCGCAGGAACAGAAGAGTAGCAGCATCTATCGCTGGCGCTAAGCTTTCAGCCCATCAGATTTGAGGCAAGGAGTGTCCCGCTCCTTGCCTTTTTTGTTATATGGAGGACGGAATGAACTTTAACGAAGACCTGGAATCAGCCCTTGCACTATTTGCGCGCGACAATGGTTTGCAGCGCGATGCGGCCATCGAACGGATTCTGAAAGACCGACTGCTACGCGACGGGCTCACCACATCCAGGCAGAAGGGCATTCCGCCGGAAAAGCTGAACGCCAGCAATGATGATTGACCAGCGGTTTAGTAGCTGGAGGGCTTGTGGGATGCACCGCCCTTGTAACGGTTCGCCAGCGATTTCAACGCGCTCGAAAACTCCGTCACATCAGCGCCCACTGCCACGAAGGACGCGCCGAGTTCGATATAGCGCTTATTGAATGCTTCATTGAACGTCAGAATGCCGGCCGCCTTGCCTGCACCGACGATCTTCCTGATCGCCGATTCGATGGTGTCCTGCACCTCAGGCTCGTCTATTCGGCCCAGAAAGCCCATGTCGGCGGCGAGATCGGCAGGACCGATGAAGATTCCGTCGATGCCGTCCACCTTCAAAATGTTGTCGAGATCGGCAATGGCGGCGCGGGTCTCGACCTGCACCAGAAGGCACAATCCCTCCGCAGCGGTTTCAGCGTAATTCTCAATCGTATTGAAGGCCGATGCCCGTGCAACCGCGGCACCCATGCCACGGATGCCGCGTGGCGGATAATGCATGGCTGACACCAGTGCTTCCGCTTGACGTGCCGAATCGACCATCGGCACAAGCAGCGTCCGTGCACCGGCATCCAGAAACTGCTTGATGATCCAGCTTTCACCGGTGGGCACGCGCACCACAGGCTCCGCTGGAGATGTAGAAAGAGCGCGCAACTGGTCGATAATGCTGCGCAAATCGTTGGGGCCGTGCTCGCCGTCGATCACCAGCCAGTCGAAACCGGCCGTTCCGGCGATTTCGGCCGTGATCGCCTCCCCCATATCCAGCCACAGACCGATCTGCTGTCGTCCCTGGTGGATAGCTGTCTTGAAACGATTTTCCGGCACGGGCATGGAGCAGTCCTTAAGCGAGCAGCAGTTTTAGGTCGGCGGTGTGGTCGGTCAGAACAGCGCGGCTGGGCTCTTTGCCGATATCGAGCAATTTCTTGCCGCTGACATAGGCCTTAGCGTCGTTGATCGCATCGACGGCAACGAATCGGCCCTGCTTGAAATACCAGACCGAATGGCTGCCCTCACGCTGGCTAGGCCGCACCAGTGTCTCGTCATAACCCTGGTTGAAACCGGCGATTTGCAGCTTCACGTCATACTGATCCGACCAGAACCACGGCTTTGGCTGATAAGGCTTCTCCTCACCCGCCAGAATAATGGCTGCGGCCTCGGCCTGATCGACGGCATTCTGGACCGATTCGAGCCGCACATCAGCACCATTCAAAGGCAGCAACGCGCAGTCTCCCATGGCGTGAATATCAGGGTCGGAGGTGCGGGTGAATTGGTCGACCAGAACGCCGTTACCGACATCGAGGCCGGATTCGCGTGCCAGCCGATCGTTGGGCGTGACGCCGATGCCCGCAATCACGAAATCCACATCCAGCACCGAGCCATCCGAGAGCTCGGCAGCGCTGACATGCCCGTCGGTGCCGATCAACCTGGTCAGGCCGGTTTTTTCGCGGATAGAGACGCCGTGGGACACGTGAATATCGCGGATGATATCAGCTGTTTCCGGAGCGGCCACGCGCTGGAGAATACGGTCAGCCATTTCGATCAGCGTGACCTCAAGGCCGAGTTTTCGGGCAACGGCCGCAGCCTCCAGCCCGATATATCCGCCGCCGATGACCAGCAACCGGCGACCGGGCTGCATGTCATCCATCAGCCTGTCGGCGTCACGCTTGTCGCGCACCGTCAACACGCCGTCCAGATCTCCGCCAACACCGGCGGGCAAGAGCCGCGGGGCAGCGCCTGTCGCCAGCGCCAGCTTGTCGTACACGAGCGTGCTGCCATCCTGCATGCGCACGGTTTTGGCTTGACGGTCTATCTCTTCCACCCAGGTGGACAGGCGCAGCTCGACATTGTTTTCGGCAAACCATTCGACCGGGCGGAATTGCAAACGGTCGAAACTCATCTCGCCCATCAGGTATTTCTTCGAAAGCGGCGGTCTCTGGTACGGCGGAACATCTTCGGAACCGATGATGACGATCGGCCGCTCGTCCTTCAGCGCCCGCAATTTGGCGGCAAGGGCAAAGCCGGCCTGCCCCGCACCGACGATGACGAGTGTGCCTGCCATATGCTGCTCCATCAGTCCCAAGAATAGGCTTCAAGGCCTAAAGCGTGGAGCGCAGCACGTCAACCGGATTGGCAGATGGACGCCGGCCCTTCCCCGCCAGCCCAGCCCGGCGCAACCTTCTGCCGCTAAACACGTTTCTGGATCGGAGTTTGTCGTCGCAACCCGGAATGCTGTGGCAAAACAGGCCAGGAACGAGAAAAATCGATGGGTTCTGTTCAGTGTTTGGCAAGGAAGCAGGCGTAGGATTGTGTTCAACCCAAAAGACAATCGGGGAGGTTGTCATGGCGCTTAACGTGAATATCAATGTTAACGATGCTGTCCCTCAGGACGAAATGTATGAGAAATTCGCCGTCGATCGTCCCGGCAAGATCACGTTCATCGGTCACCATCTCAGCAGCGGAAACACCATGCGCTGCCTTATCCGCAAGATTTCGCTCTATGGCGCAGATATCGAGGTGAACCCGCATCTGGAGCTGCCGACAAATTTCTATCTCGAAGTTCTCGGTATCAGGGACGAGATCGGCTGCACGCTCATCCGGCGCGAAGGCGAGCAGGTCACGGTTGGCTTCAACATGCTGATTGATGCCGAATTCCTCCACCATGTCCGCAGGTTGAGTTTCGAGACGGCGCTCTGAGCGCCGATCAGGCTTGAGAAAAACCTTTTCACAACCAAAGCATTTCCGATGGCCCGCCTTGCGCGGGCCAATTTTGATTCTATGGTGAAGCCGTTTCTTGCAACGGATAACGGAACTTCCTGAAATGTCCGCATTTTCACGCTTCACCTCGCTCGCCGCGTCGCTGCCCTCCTCCGTCCCCTTCGTCGGCCCGGAGGCGATAGAGCGCAACCGCAAGCTTGCCGTCACAGCGCGCATCGGGGCCAATGAAAGCGGCTTCGGCCCGGCACCATCGGTCGTCGACGCCATGCGCAAGGCGGCAACCGAAACATGGATGTATTCAGACCCCGAAAATTTCGAGCTGCGGGAAGCGCTTGCCATTTATCACGGCATTTCCCGCGGAAATATCGCCATCGGCAATGGCGTGGACGGCCTTTTGGGCGAAATCGTCCGGCTGGTGGTCGAACCGGGAACGCCGGTCGTCACATCCTTTGGCGGTTATCCGACCTTCAATTATCATGTGAACGGTTACGGCGGACGTCTGGTGACGACGCCCTATCTGGACGATCACGAAAACCTGGACGGCTTGCTCGATCTCGTCAAAAAGGAAAACGCGCCGCTGGTTTATTTCGCCAACCCCGATAACCCGATGGGAAGCTGGTGGGATGCGAGTGAAGTGCTGACATTCGCCAAGGCGCTGCCGGAAACCTGCCTGCTGGTGCTGGACGAAGCCTATTGCGAGACAGCCCCGGAAAGTGCCGTTCCCAGCGTTCGCGCCATGATCGGCATGCCCAATGTGCTGCGCATGCGCACCTTCTCCAAGGCCTACGGCCTGGCCGGCGCACGTGTCGGCTATGCCATCGGTACGCTAGGCAATGCCCAGGCCTTCGATAAGATCCGCAACCACTTCGGCATGCCCCGCATATCGGTCGCGGCAGCATTGGCGGCGCTGAAAGATCAGGCTTACCTGCGCGATGTCGTCAAGCGCATCGCCAACGCCCGCGAACGCATCTCGACCATCGCCCGCCAGAACGGCCTGTCGCCGCTTCCTTCCGCCACAAACTTCGTCGCCATCGATTGCCACAAGGATGCAGCTTACGCCAAATCCGTCGTCGATGGCCTGATGGAACACGGCGTTTTCGTCCGCATGCCCGGCGTCGAACCCCTCAACCGCTGCATCCGTGTGAGCGCTGCGCCGAATGAAACGCTGGATCTGTTTGCGCAGGCGTTGCCGAAGGTGCTGGAAAGGCTGGGTTGATCCCTCCGTGCTCGAACAGCAATGCCTTCGGATAGGGAAGCACCAGATCCAAAATATCTGAGCCCTATATCTCGCCCCAAGCTTTGAGATCACATCACCCAAATAAAAAACCGTGCCGGCCTTGTTTCTGCCGGTCACGGTTTGATGTTTCAGCGTGGATCAAGCTGAGGCCCTTGCGGGTTATGTCGTCTTTTTCTGGCCGGCCAGGACTGGAGGAAACAAGCCGGGGGAAATGGCGGTCTTTTGACCGCTCTGTCTTTTTGTTGGCGCCGGTTGGTCCGGTGCTCGATTGTTAGTGCGTGGTCATCCAGTCGCGGGCGGCGCGGAGCGCCGTTGCGAGGTCTGCCTTGTTCATGTTGCGGGCCAGATCGGCGCGCAGCGAGGCTGCCCGTTCCGACCCCTTGATGGCGGCGATGTTGAGCCACTTGTGGGCAGCGATGAGGTCCGGTGCGCAGCCACGGCCTGTCGCGTAGATCAGCCCGAGGTTGCAGAAGACGTCCGCGCGGCTTTGGCCACCGGCAACTGCCATTTCAATATCGCGAACTTCAAAGCGTGCCATTTTTTCTATCCTGTTTGCCCGTTTGTTCTCTCTGTCGTCGCCCCTCTGTGGGAGCTCTGGGGAATGAGGCCTTACCGTCTTCTGCGGCTTGTTCTGGCTCTTTCCCTTGGCAGGTTTGCCCTGCTCTTTCGATGTCCCCACTATGCCAAACGGGCTTCAACAGGCGCTTAAAATCCATGATTAACGGGGGACAAACAAAGTCCAAACGATTGGTAAAGTTGGGTTTTTGTTAAATATCACGAGGCCCGGAAATTAAGGACTTTGCAGACAATTTTACGAAAAATTTACAGATGAAATTCAACCCTTTCGTAACCACGTCGAAACTTGCGATTTTTCGACACGTTTTTTTCGAGCCGCAAGCGGGCGAAAAGCGGCGAATTTCACAAGCGCCCATATTTCCTTTTACGTTCACGTCAACTATAAATCCCGTTATCGCATCAGGAGTTGCGAGTACCGGACCTTGGATCGTTTTCGAGGTCCAGTCGAAGCTGGATTGGGAGGTCCCTATGAAGAGAATGACGATACTTGCCGCCGCCGCCTTTTTGATGGGTAGCAGCGCCTTTGCCGCAGAGGCCATCGAGGGCAACTGGAAAACGGCCAGTGGCGAGACAGCGGCGATTACCCAGTGCGGCTCAGCTTATTGCGTGACTTTGAAGACCGGCAAACACGCCGGAAAGCAGATCGGCAAGATGAGTGGAAAAGGCAACAGCTATTCCGGCGAGATCACCGACCCCGAAAATGACAAGACCTATGCGGGCACCGGCACCGTTTCCGGCAGTTCGCTTGCCATGAAAGGCTGCGTGCTGAAAGTGCTGTGCAAGTCGCAGACCTGGACGCGGCTGTAATCAAGCCGATTGCAGTCTGACGGTTACGCTTCATGTGGTGAGCTGCGCCACATGAAGCACCATCCTCGGCAGATCACCCTCTTCATTACCACTGCATGACGTCATCAATGTCACGCCTGCTATAGGCGTCAATCCGGCGCTGAACGATGCTACCAGGTGTCAGGATCAACCATCGGTCCATATTCACGATCCAATGACGACGTGTCCCGCCCCCGCCAGCAGCAGGCATGCTTTCTCCAAATCCGTCGCCTTGACGAGAAGATGATCGCCGTCGAAGGTCGAAACCAAGAAAATGCCGATGCCGTTTTCCGAAAGAGGCCGGATGACGGAGAGCACGATGCCCGTTTCTCCGAATTCGAAGGGACCGAGCAGCTTGAAGCATGACCATCCGCCATCCTTGCGGAGACCATCCGGTATCCTTGCCTCCTTACAGACGATCGACAATTCGTCATCCGTGCGGCTGATGCTGACGAAGCCCGGCCCGTCTGCCCAATCAGGCAGCGCTGCATTCGGCTCCAATCGCGCTATGGCATAGATATCGGGAAGAATTTTCAGCTTGATGGACGTCGTCACGATTGCGCATGCCTTGAACAGAATCGGTATCGTCACTGCCTAACAAAAACAGCGGCATAACGAAATGACGCGTCTCCCTGATCTTGAAATGAATGTCCAAGAGGAAACCGACGCAACATCGAAATACAATTCATGATTGTTTTTACGAAATCTATCCGTCATATCGCTGTAATAAACCCTCTTTAGTTGCCCTCTCTGGAAGTGTTCCAAACTGCGAGCCGATGGAGAGCGCCATGACAAAGATCGACACGAGCAAACTGAGCTGGGATGAGTGGGACGAGCTTCAGAACCCGCCCCCAGCCGTGACCGATTTCGACCGCGTGGTCGAATCGGCGATTTCGCGTCGCGGTTTTCTCGGCAGCGTTCTGGCGTTTGGCTCTGCTGCGGCCGCTCTGGGCACGTTCGGCAATCTGGCCTCCTCCACATCCGCGCAGGCACAGGAAGCGGCATCGCGTTTTCCGTTCAAGCCCGTGGCTGCCACGACCGATAACACCATTCATGTGCCGGAAGGTTATAGCTGGAAGCCGGTTGCCAAATGGGGCCAGCCGCTGTTTCCCAATGTGCCGGATATCGATCCGGTCAAGGGTGTCAACCTTGAAAACTCGGACAAGGTTTTCGGTGAAAACACCGATGGCATGGAGCTCTTCGTGGTCGGCAGCCATCAGCTGATTGCCGTCAACCATGAATATGTGAACAACGAGACCAACCTGCCGCATCGCGAAAAGGGCATGCCCGCCAATCTGGACGAAGTGAAAATCCTCCAGCACATGCAGGGCGTGACCGTCATGGAAGTGGCGGAAGGTGATGATGGCTGGCAGATCGTCGTCGGCAGCCCGTTTAATCGCCGCATCCATCACAACACAGCGATGAAGCTGTCCGGTCCCGCTGCGGGTTCCGAACTGGTCAAGACCAAAGCCGATCCAAACGGTATCGACTGTCTCGGCACCTTCAACAATTGCGGCGCGGGCCGCACGCCGTGGGGCACTTATCTAACCTGCGAGGAAAACTTCAACGGCTATTTCGGCTCCACGGATGCCGCCTTCAAGATGCCGGACGATTACAAGCGCTACGGAATCGCTGCCGAAACCCGTTACGGTTATGAGCTGTTCGACGAGCGTTTCGATGTGTCCAAGCACCCCAGCGAGCCGCGCCGTGCCGGTTACGTCGTGGAAATCGATCCGTCCAATGCCTCCTCGACACCCATCAAGCGTACAGCCCTTGGCCGCATCAAGCATGAAAATGCCGCCGTCGTCATCGCGCGCGACGGCCGTGTCGTCGTTTATATGGGCGATGATGAACGTGGAGAGTTTCTCTACAAGTATATCTCCAACGGCATCTATGTGCCGGGCGGCGATACATCCAAGCTTTTGGACGAAGGCACGCTTCACGTTGCCAGGTTCAATGATGACGGCAATGGCGAGTGGGTGGCGCTGACACCTGAATCCACCGGCATGAAAATGGACGAGATCTGCGTCTTCACGCGTCAGGCCGCGTCCAAGATGGGTGCCACCACCATGGACCGCCCGGAATGGGTGGCCATCAACCCCGTTGCCATCGAAGCCTATTGCGCGCTGACCAACAACACCAATCGCGGTGTCACGAAAGACGGCAAGCTGCGCGCCAATGGTGGCGGCGATGCCATGGTTCTCAACGCCGCAAACCCGCGCGAAAAGAACGAGTACGGCCAGATCGTGCGCTGGTATCCTGACAATGACGACCATGCGGATGGCAAGTTCAAATGGGACCTGTTCTGCATGGCTGGCAACCCCGATGTTCACAAGGACGCTTATGCGGGCTCCTCCAACATCAACGCTGGCAACATGTTCAACTCGCCCGATGGCATGATGTTCGACTCGACCGGTCTGCTCTGGATCCAGACCGATGGCGAAGACAGCAATGACGGCCAATATGCCGGACAGGGCAACAACCAGATGCTGGCAGGCGACCCCGTCACCGGTCGCATCGAGCGGTTCCTGACGGCGCCGAAGGGTTCCGAAGTCACAGGCCAAACATGGTCTGCGGACAAGCGCACCCACTTTGTCGGCATCCAGCATCCCGACGCGCCCTTCCCGGATGGCGAAGGCAAGCTGCCGCGCTCTGCCCTCATCGCCGTCAAGCGTGATGACAACGCCATGATCGGCTGATCACTCCGCCGCCACTAAAAAAGGCGCCGTTCAACCGGCGCCTTTTTTTGATTCGGGTTGAAAGCCTCAGAGCCACTGTGTTCCATCAGCCGACTGGCAGCCGTAAGGTGGCAGAACATTGCCGAATGTCTGATGCAGCTTGTCGCAACCCCATTTGTTGATCGGGCCCGGCATGCGGCTGTTCAGCTCGATACCGACTTCGTTGTATGGGCTCTCGGTGTTGGTCACGTAGCTGTACCAACGGTAACCGAAGATCACGACAGCGAAGATGATAACCATCGTCAGCACTTTTATAATTTTCACAGTATGTCCTTACACGTCACATGAATGTCGACCCGCGTTGCTGCTCCCGCGCAATATGTGCGTATCCGAGCCACCCTCACGCGGGCCAACAGGGGTCCTAACCGGGAAAGCTGGTTTCAGCAAGAAGCGTCATCTTTAGAGGTGCTTGGCCAGTGCGCGGTTGAAAAGGTGGAGGCCATCTGTCAGTTTCGCGCCGGGAGTAACGTCATTTGGAGGAAATATTGATATGCGTCTGCTTTTGCCTTGTGTCCTTTTGGCCAGCTGCATCATGACAGCACCCGCACTCGCGGCAGAACCGCCCGCTTCGCCACCGGCTGACCGACCGCTGAACGAGTTCGTCACCGGCGTGGAGAAGGACGGCTCGATCACATTCCGGCTGTTTGCGCCATCGGCCAAAGCCGTTTCCGTCACTGTCGGCAGCAATGCGCCGCTGGAAATGAAGCGCGCTGAAAACGGCGTCTGGAGCGTCAAGAGCGATGTGATGAAGCCGAACCTCTATGAGTATTATTTCAACATAGACGGTTTCCGCAGCATCGACACCGGCACGAACTACCCCAAGCCACAGCGGCAGGTGAACACCAGCCTCATTCTGGTACCCGGCAGCATTCTCGACACGCGCGATGTGCCGCACGGCGAGCTTCGCCTCGTCACCATATCGTCGAAAGCGTTGAAATCGCAGCGCCCGACCTATGTCTACACGCCGCCGGGCTATAGCGATTCGTCCAAGCCGCTGCCGGTCATGTATCTCTACCATGGCTTTGGCGATACCGTCGCCTCATGGGTGACGCAGGGCCGCGCACCTGAAATCCTCGACAACCTTCTGGCTGAAAAGAAAATCGAGCCGATGATCGTGGTCATTCCCGATACGGAAGCCGATATTCCCGAAGCGATTGCTGAAAACTTCCCCGGCGCCGATCGCCGCAAGAATTTCTACCCGATCAACGCCGATGCCATCGACCGCGAACTGGTGGAAGACCTCATCCCCTATATGAAAAAGCACTACAAGGTGCGTGACGACGCCAACAGCCGCGCCATCGTCGGCCTGTCGCAGGGCGGCTATCAGGCTCTCGTCTCCGGCTTCACCCATCTGGGCACCTTCGGCTGGATCGCCAATTTCAGCGGCGTCTCCACCACGACCGTGCCGAACAAGGCAGTCGAGGCTGCGCTGAACGAGCCCCAGAAAGTCAACAAGGCACTGCGCAACTTCACCGTCACCGTCGGCACCAAGGATGTCGTGACCGGCAAGGACATCGCCGGTCTCAAAACGATCCTCGATGAAAAGAAGATCAAGTATGACTACGTCGAATACAAAGACCTCGGCCACGAAATGGACGTCTGGCGCCCATCATTCCAGGCATTTTTGCAGAAAGTGTTCAAGAAGTAGAGCCTGAACCGCACTTGCCGCCCTGTCTGGAAACGATGGGGCGGCGCTGTTCACCTCCGAACGATGCCGTCCCTCATTTGCCATCGTTGAGGGTGATCCGCAACCGCTCAGACAGGCATCACGCCTCCTTGTATTTCACCGTCACGCCACGCTGGCGGAAGTAGGCCTGCATGAGTTTTCTGCCTGAGCGGTTGTTCTGCACCAGCTTGGCAGGGTCGAACAGCGCTTCCTTCAAGCCTTCTTTCGCCAAGGCTGCCTTGAGATTGGCGATATGCGCATCGATGTCAGCATTGTCTGCCTGGAGCGATTCATAAATTCGGCTTGTCGCATCTGCTACGGTTAGTTCGCTCACTGGTGCACTCCTGTCATTGTCTGGCTGGCGCTTACCACATTTTTTGCCGTGTCCCAATTTTTATCAGGGTTGCAGCGCCAGAAGGTGATGGTGAATGACGGCAAGGAGTCAGCTTTCGCCCAGGGTATCCGCTATCACGGTTTGCCTGGGTCCATGACGAAACGTTGTTTCCACTCCAAATTCCATTAGGATCGCCGTCCAGCCACCAGTGTCCACAAGACCAGTGACCGGAAAAGGAGCATGCGACATTGAGCTTTTCAGACAGCTATCTTGGGAAACTGCGTCAGAAGATCGGGTCGGGCATCATCCTTGTTCCCGGCGCTCGCGTTATTGTCAAACGCGAAGACGGCTGGCTGCTCATGCAGCACAGAAGCGACTTCGATGTCTGGGGAATCCCCGGTGGAAACGCCGAAGACGGCGAAGATCTTCAATCCGTCGCCATTCGAGAAACACTGGAGGAGACGGGCATACGTATCTGGAACCTCGTGCCTTTCGGGTTTGGTAGCAATCCTGAATTCGAAACCATCACCTTTCCCAACGGCGATATCTGCCAGTTTTTTGCTATGATGTTTTACACGACGCATTATGACGGCACGCCAATGGTTGCGGATGACGAGTCCAAAGCGGTGGATTGGATCAACCCCGACGCTCTGCCCCCTATGCTTCCCAACATGCGTCGTAGCGTCGAGGCGTTTCAACGGTTTGAGAAGACCGGCATTTTTCAGATGATTTAGAGCGCTTGTGGGTCGCAAGGCTTCCGCGTTTGGATGGATCCACGTCAAATCGGCATGATCTGTAGAACGCCTGCGGTTCCCGAAAATCGCTCAGAGTTTGGTTTTTCGGATGCTGCCATTATGGATTCGATAGGTGAATGTAGCGTCTCTTGCACCGCCGTTGTCATCGATCACCATGAAGCTTTGCGCATTGATCGCCTTCTGTATGGTGCCACGCACGAAGCAGAAAACCGCTTTGCCATCGCTTCCCCAAACGTCGTTCAGCTTTACGAAGCTCGCACCATCGATACCTGCAACCACGAGCGTTCCATTGGATCGGTATAGGCCGTTATCGTCCATCGCCCAGCAATTGGTTACGGTTTCGCAGAGAAACCGAAAGCTACCGGCGTCCATCCTTTTCTGATGTTCGCCACGCAGATAGACGCGCGCGGAGTCAGCTGCCCACACACCACGCTCTCCAAAGGTCCGGAAGCTTTTGGCATCGGCGTCATCCAGCGCAACAAGCATATCATCCGGATACCCGAACGGCCAACTCGTCCGAGTGTACGAGGCTAAGTAGACACGCTTATGGTCCTTTGCGATTGGCGTGACCGACTGAAGAACCTCAAAGGTTGCGGGGGCTGCGTGTTCGACACGATACCCGTTGAAATAAACTGCCGCTTTGTCTTTTCCGAAACGCTCTTTGAGAGGCGTGAAGGAATGGCGATCCACATCGGCGATCGATCGCCAGCGACAGAACACGTTTTTCGCGTCCCGACCATGAAAAGCGTCGAGCGGTTCGAACGTCGCGGGGTCCGCACCACGCAGGAGATTGAAGACCGCACGGGATCCTCGCATGCTTGTGATTGTTTCTTTGAAGAAAACTGCGTTTGCACTGCGATACCAATTATCCGCGATCTGCTCGGCGCCATCTTCTTTGAATGAATATGACGGATGCCACCAGCCGATGGTGTCGGGATATTCTCGCGCAAACCAGTCACTCAGCAGCATATGGTGGTCGTCGCAAAGCGCATGATGCACTGTCTCGTGACGCTTTGAACCGTTGCTTAGCGTCAGTGAACTGTCCAGATGATAAAGATCGTGCTTGTCTCCAACGTAAGGACCGTTGGCGACCAGAGTGCCGGCATCAAGGCCATCGAAGTGAAAGAAGTGGGAGCCGGTTTTTGCATAGAGCCGATGCCTGTCTTTTGCGAAATAGGGACTGTTGTCCAGAAGAGTGAAACTTGACGGCTCGGCGCCGGGGATGACCCGATCTTCCAGATAGACATGCGTACGATCCAGCCCGTAATCATCATCCATGACACGAAAGGCGCGGACGTCTCGTGTCACGAACTTGGCCTTTCTGTTGCGCTGATGATACCACCAGACGCCCTTTTCATCGCCAAGATAGCCCGCAGACAGCAGCCCGTCGCGAAACTGGCTGATCACCTCGAACCGCTGCGCCGAAACGCCACCTTTGACCTCCACCGCCTCGCCGCTCTCCTCAAGGAGCACGACTTTCCCTTGGTGAACGGCGAAGGTCGCGGGCATGATACTCTCCGGCTTCGGGGTGGAAGAATAGAAATGGCCTGGGTCCAAACCAGCCATTTGCAACTCTGGATGTATAATAAAAATGCCGCTGGTCGGCAACGCCGTAATGCCCCAAACACGACGTTGCGGCATGCAAGCTTTGACGGGTGGATGTCTGTATTCATGGCGCGGCACGATTTTTCAATCCGTGAGATAGGGTGGAAATCGGGAAGGTTCGCTGTCGTGCTTGGCCGTCATGGCGACGCGCGCACCGAACCATGGCTAAGGATGTTTTGCGGACTTCATCGCTCGGGCATCTAACACGCTTGAGCGAGCCAAACGACTTCACCCTGAACACAGGGTCCAGTCCGGTCGGTCAGGACACAGCGTTGTCGAACCAATGCTGGACGAGAAGAGGATTCCGCAGGATGAATATTGGGTGCTGTTTAGTCCGAGCCGCTTCATCTCATGGCCAAAGACGCAATGGCGTCCAAGCTTGAAACAGCAAATTTGAAGAAGGGATGGGAAGATGGCAGTCAGGAAAATCTGGAGCACGTCGAGGATCGCACTCTGCATGATACTGGCAATCGGTGGGGAGGTTTCAGCGGAGACCCGCGTCAATCCGACCGCCTCTGAAGTCCAAGGGGTGGTGGAGTCGTGCTTCAGTCCACCGGCCGGAGCGACGGATCGGGTGATCATCACAGCAAAGTTCAACTCTGATGGCTCACTCGACCAGAAACCGGAAATCGTCCAAAAAAGCGATGGCCCTCTCAACGGCGCTTACGCAAATGCAGCGGTCAGAGCTATTATTCGATGCCAGCACCGCCTCGCCGAACTGGGCGTAACGGGTGACGTGCGATTCAATTTCGAGCCATCACACGTTTTGGCAGCGGATACAGGCGCCATCGCCTTAGGCCCACCTTCTCCAGAAAGATTGCGGGCCATGGACGCGGCAGCACGGCAGCTAAAGGAATTTGCCGAACGCAATAGCCACCTCAACCATGTCCTTCAGCCGTCGACACCCGAAATTGCCTCCCTGCTGACGATCCTTTGTCAGCCTGCCGAAGCGGAGAGATTGGAGGGATTGCCAACCGACCAATACTTGAGCGTGAGCACCTATGCCCGCAATGTCAGCGAAGTTATGGATGTTTACGACAAAATTTCGGCCGATGCCCCGCAAGAGGACATCACGCATAACATTCAACAACTCGGCGCTTGCTTCGATGCGACGTTTTGGGCCAGCCGTGCGGCAATTGTGATGTTTGAAAAGTTTTTCGCCCGTACACCGTCTCTTTCACATGATCCAGCAGCAAAGCTTGCACGGACGAAGCTTTATGCGAATATCCTGCTAGTGATCGAAGGCGGGTTGGAGGCCTTTAAACTTGATGGTCTAGGATCAGGCTGGTGTGACGCACGTCTCAGGCCATTGGTGTCCCTCATTGAAACTGCGGCACCGATGATGGACCGACAACAGAAGGACCTGTTGCGTGTGGCCGTTCGGCAGGGACAGACATGCAGCCCGGCGGCCCGAATTGCGCTTCAGCCTTTTGCGCACGTGGCGCAACGGTAGCCATTGAAAACACCTCTCCAGTAAACGGTGGCCTATGTGGCATTTCATGCTCACCGCGCGAGATCTTCTGCCATCCCCAGCGTCTTCGAAGCCAAACTCATCCCCCACCAATTAACCACCCTGAACGGCACATGAACCTGTCTCTCAGGGTCGGTTCAGTCCCACTGTGGCAAAGTCGTGTCCAGCATAAGAGAAGACTGTGACGCAAAGGGGAAATGACATGGCGGTTATGGTTAGACGTTTCAGCATCATCGTTCTTCTGATGGCGATTTTTGCCATGTCCTTCGCGGCTTTGGTGGTCAACCCCAATCGCAGTTTCCAGCGTGTGAATGTTGGCGCGTCGATTGCCTGCCAGACGAGCTTTTCCAACAATTGCCACATCACTTTGTAGCCTGCCATTTGACTGGATACAGCCTGGCGAATATTTTTCGAACACACATATTTCTGTCGCTTGCCTGTCGAAATTGGCTCTCTATAATGGGCCATGACAATAGCAAAGCACACCATCTCGCACCTCGCCTTCATCATGCCCGACCCAGTCGCGCCCCAGACTTTCACCGATCCGGTGGCAGCGGTGGATGCTCTGACAGCGCTTTATGAGCGCAACACAAATTTCCTCATCAAGTCCTTTACCGATCTCGCGCAGGGCGCGCCGATCGAGGGTCGTTACCGCGCCTGTTATCCGCAGGTCAGCATAGAAACGTCGAGCTTCGGCCATGTCGATTCGCGCCTGTCCTACGGTCACGTGACCTCGCCCGGCGTCTACACGACGACGATTACCCGCCCGCAGCTTTTCCGGCATTATCTGAAAGAGCAGCTCGGCCTTCTCATCAAGAACCACAGCGTCCACGTCACCGTATCCGAATCGGCGACGCCCATTCCGCTGCATTTCGCTTTTGGCGAAGGTGCTTTCGTGGAGGCCTCTGCGGCATCCTCGCTGACCGATGTTCCTCTGCGCGACCTTTTCGATACGCCCGACCTCAACAACACCGATGACCTGATTGCCAATGGTGAATATGATCAGGTTCCGGGCGAGCCTGCACCGCTGGCACCGTTCACCGCCCAGCGCATCGATTATTCGCTGGCGCGCCTCAGCCACTACACCGCCACCAGCGCCAACCACTTCCAGAACTTCGTGCTGTTCACCAACTATCAGTTCTACATCGATGAATTCGCGGCCTGGGCACGCAAGCTGATGGCAGATGGAGGCGAAGGCTATACGGAGTTCGTCGAGCCCGGCAACATCGTCACCCACGCTGGTTCGGACCGTCCGATCACCGATATGACGCTGGGCCGCATGCCGCAGATGCCAGCTTACCACCTGAAGAAAAAAGGCCATGCGGGCATCACGCTTGTCAATATCGGCGTCGGCCCGTCCAACGCCAAGACGATTACGGACCACATCGCCGTGCTGCGCCCGCATGCGTGGCTGATGGTGGGCCACTGCGCGGGCCTTCGCAACAGCCAGCGGCTGGGCGACTACGTTTTGGCCCACGCCTATATGCGCGAAGACCATGTGCTGGATGACGATCTGCCCGTCTGGGTGCCGATCCCGGCGCTAGCCGAAGTGCAGATGGCACTGGAAGGTGCGGTCGCGGAAGTCACGGGCTATGAGGGCTTCGAGCTGAAGCGCATCATGCGCACCGGCACCGTTGCCACCATCGATAACCGCAACTGGGAGCTTCGCGACCAGGCTGGTCCGGTCAAACGCCTGTCGCAGTCGCGTGCCATCGCGCTCGATATGGAATCGGCCACCATCGCCGCCAACGGCTTCCGTTTCCGCGTACCCTACGGCACCTTGCTCTGCGTGTCCGACAAGCCGCTGCATGGCGAATTAAAACTGCCCGGCATGGCGACCGAGTTCTACAAAACGCAGGTCTCACAGCATTTGCAAATCGGCATTCGTGCCGTGCAGAAGCTTGCCGCCATGCAGACCGAGACGTTGCATTCGCGCAAGCTTCGCAGCTTCTATGAGACGGCGTTCCAGTAACAGATATCGCTGGCGCTAACGACGTCCCCGGACAAACAGCGCCAGCGCCGTTCCCATGAGAGAAGACAACATCACCATCAGGTGCACATTGACAGCCGCCTGTGCGAGTGACGAGAGCGCCGTCCGATCTGTCGACGCTCCGAAACCGAGTGCACCGGCAGTGATGCCTGCCGGGTAAGTCCCGACACCCCCCGGCGCATGGATGGGGAGAACGGAGGAAAGCTCGCCGCCCAGCGCGCCGCCAAATCCTGCAGCCAAGTTCAGCTTTCCAATAAGCGTCAAAACCCAAGCCAGAACCGCAATCTTGACGAACCAGTTGATGATGGTCGCACCCCATGCCCGCGCAAAAGCACGGCCATCGGCGGGCAAGCCCGCCTCCATCTCCTGGATGATGCCTTTTGCCTTTTTCGGCGCAAGGTGGTGCGTATATCGAAAAAACCGCTGTCTGACGGCAAAAGCGATGACGGGAAGAGCCAGAAACACGATCCACAGAAGCCAGACCGCCATCGAGCCTCTCTCCAGCGCAAGTCCCACACCTGCCGCTGCCATGAGCGCGTGCAGATCAAAAAACCGCATGACCAAAAGAGCAGATGTTCCACGCGCTAGCCGGACATCAAATTCCTGCCGCATCAACAAGGGGAAACTGGTCTCGCCGGACCGGAATGGCAGCATGATGTTGAGAAGATTGTGGATTTGGACCACGCGAAACAGGCGCGTGAACTGGCCTTGCGTTTCCCCGGGAAAATAATCGTAAATCCGCCAGGTCCGCAGAACATAGGTGGACAGGAGAAGAGCAAGCGCGACCCCGATGACCCAAAGCCCGGCTTCCTGCCACAGCGCAAAAATCGTTGTCCACCCCCACATCCAGCTGATGAAGGCTGCGTAGGCGGCAACCACGAAGGCCGTGACGATGGTCATAGAGTGCCGTGCAAACCGGGCGGGCTTCAATTCAATTTCCAATCACATTCCATTGCGGCATCGTGCGCACTATTCTCTTCACTCGCGCTTGCAGACAAGGGCTTCCTTGAAAGTTTGTGGTCTTTGTTGAAAAGGCCGCGAAACGTCGTTAGAGAAAGCACACATTCCAGATCCCGAGACAGACGGAACCGTTACCGTGCAAACACCTGCCGCCATTATCACAGACGTTCCCGCGGCAGATGCACTGGAGCTTTCGCTGGTCGTGCCGATCTTCAACGAGCAGGAAAGCGTCAGACCTCTGATCGAACGGATCATCGAGGCGATGGCGGACTATGCGCTGCCGTGGGAACTCATTCTGGTGGACGATGGCAGCACCGATGCGACGATTGCCAATGCACGCGAATTTGTCGAACGGGCGGGCCTCAACCTCAAGATCGTCGCCCTGCAACGCAATTTCGGCCAGACGGCCGCGATGCAGGCCGGTATCGATACGGCGCGCGGTCGTTTGATCGCCACGCTCGATGGCGATCTGCAGAACGATCCCAAGGACATTCCGATGTTGGTCGCAGAGCTGGAACGGCGGGAACTCGACCTTCTGGTCGGCTGGCGTCAGAACCGGCAGGACGGGCTGGTGCTGCGCAAGATACCCTCCTGGATCGCCAATCGTCTGATCGGCAAGATCACCGGCGTGCGCCTGCATGACTATGGTTGCAGCCTTAAGATCTACCGTTCGTCCATCATCAAGCAGGTAAAGCTGATGGGCGAGATGCACCGTTTCATTCCGGCATGGGTGGCAGGCGTGGTGCCCAGCACCCGTATCGGCGAAATGCCGGTCACGCATCATGCACGGCAGTTCGGATCGTCCAAATACGGCATTTCCCGCACATTCCGGGTCATCCTCGACCTGCTCTCGGTGATGTTCTTCATGCGCTACAAGGCGCGGCCCGGCCATTTCTTCGGCTCGCTGGGACTGGGCCTCGGCGCAATGGCCGGTGTCATCATGACCTATCTCTTCGTCGACAAGTTCATTCTCGGCAACGATATCGGCACGCGGCCGATGCTGATGGTCGGCGTCGTGCTTCTGCTATCTTCCGTCCAGCTGATCACCACCGGCATCCTGGCCGAAATGATCGCACGACTGTATTATCGGGACGATCTCACGCCAAACTACATCGTTGGTAAGGTCTATCAAACGGAGTGATTTCAGATGCGGAAGTCTCTATCGCGCAATCCCGATCTGATTTTATTCTGGATCGCGGGATATTTTCTGCTTGCCATCATCGTGCGCATCATCCGTTCTCCGGCACTGGAGATAGACGAGACACAGGCGGCTCTGACGCAGTTTCTGCTTTGGGGATATGGATCGCAGCCCCCGCTCTATCATTGGCTTCAATATGGCCTGTCTGAGCTGTTCGGTATGTCGATCGCGACCTTGAGCCTGTTGAAAAACGCGACTCTGCTTCTCTCCTGCCTGTTCTTCTGGCTGACGGTGCGGCTTCTGACACAAGACCGCGCGCTGTCGGGCCTTGCAACTCTCGGCATGCTGACCCTACCGCCGATCTTCCTCATGTCTCAGCGCGATCTGTCCCACACGGTCATGGCGCTTTTAACCGTGTGCCTGTTTCTCTACGCATTTTTCTTGACACTGAAGCGGCCAAGTTTGGCGGGTTATCTTCTGGCTGGTGCCGCCGTTGGCCTTGGTGCTCTCTCAAAATACAATTTCATCCTCGTTCCGCTTGCCGCTGCGCTTGCGCTGATACCGGAAAAAGATTTGCGTGCGCGCTTGATGGACTGGCGCATGCTGCTCGCGGTCATCCTGTCGATCCTCATCGTCCTTCCGCATGCGATATGGATGCTGCACCATCCCGACCTCGTCACCGGCCAGACCATGGGCGAAATGACGGAAGGGCGCGAGCACATCTCCTTTCATGGCTTCGATGGCGCACTGGATTTGGTGCTGGCAGCATTAAAAGGTGCGGTGCTGACGGTCGCCATTTTCGCCGCCCTTTTTTACCGAGACATCAAGCGCATTGCCTCGGCAAGCGATCAGTGGACACGCATCATAGGACGTATGCTGCTGATCGTATTCTTCCTATTGCTGGTCATCATCTTTGTGCTCGGCGCCACAAATATTCGACAGAAATGGCTCATCGTCTACCTCGTCCTGCTACCGCTTTATCTCAGCCTGAAAATACGCGCCGCAGGCGTTGAAGCAAAACCAAAACTGCCAGCCATGCTGACCGTAGCGAGCGTATTGACGATAGGTGTTCTGCTGATTTTGCTCACACGCGGACTTGTAGCCCCATATTTCGGGCGCTACTCGATTGTTCACATTCCCTACGACACCTTTGCCAAAGCCGTCATGCGTGATGGCTTTGCGCAGCCTCGCTATGTGATTGCACCCAACGTTATGGTCGGCGGCAATCTCAGGATTCAGTTTCCCAACGCAACAGTCCTGACAGGCGATCCGGCAATTGAAAGAGCTCCACAGACCTTCCCACAAGGGGCGACAGTCCTTCTTGCCGGAACGACCGACGACGGCAAGCTTCCAGAGGATCCCGCTGCTGCCCTCGATGCGCTTGCGGCACGCTCATCGCTGCCCGCGCCGACCGATATCCGGGATGTCAGCGTCGCCTATCGCGGCGGCGACAAAACGAAGAAACATGCATTTTATTATGCCTGGTCGGTCATCGGTCGGAACTGACCTCACGCACGAAGATTTTGGACATGGTGACGACAGTCTCAGCACAACTTGCGTGAACTGCCCTGCCCCGTATTCGGACGGCACCATGGTGCTCATGTCCTGTGACGGTTTTTATGCCCTCACGGTGCGCGCCAGATGGTCCAGTCCCCTGCGCACGATCTCGATGATCTGATCGACTTCGGAGCGGCTGATGGTGAAAGCTGGCGATGCCAGCATGCGGTCGCCGGTCGCGCGCATGACCAACCCATTCTCTAAGCAATGATTGCGCACCAGCGTGCCGATATCATCCGGCTTGTCGAAACGCTTGCGCGTTGCTTTATCAGCGGTCAGTTGCAGTCCACCGATCAGGCCGACATTGACCGCCTCGCCCACCGTTTCGTGGTCGAGCAGACTTTGCCAGCCCTGTTGGAAATAGGGACCGATATCGTCGCGGACGCGCTCCACCAGTCCCTCGTCCTCGATAATGCGCAGGTTTTCCAACGCCGCGACCGCACAGACCGGGTGACCGGAATAGGTAAAGCCGTGGTTGAAATCACCCACCCTGGTCAACATCACCTCGGCCACGCGGTCGGACACCAGCACGCCACCGATCGGTAGATAACCGGATGACAAACCCTTGGCGATGGGCGCCAGATCCGGCTCGTAGCCGAAATGCTGATAGCCAAACCACGAGCCCAGGCGTCCGAAGCCGCAGATCACCTCGTCCGATACGAGCAGGATATTGCGCGTCTTGCAGATGCGGGCGATCTCCGGCCAATAGGTCTCCGGCGGGACGATGACACCGCCTGCGCCCTGAATGGGTTCGGCCACGAAGGCCGCAACGTTGTCTTCGCCCAACTCATCGATCCTGGCATCCAGTTCCCGCGCGACCTTCAAGCCGAATTCGGCAGGCGTCAGATCGCCGCCCTCGGCATACCAGTAGGGCTGACCGATATGCGAGACGCCATGGATCGGCAGGTTGCCCTGCTCATGCATCCACGTCATGCCGCCCAAAGACGCGCCCGCGACGGTGGAGCCGTGGTAGCCGTTGCGCCGTGAAATGACATGGGTTTTCGTGGGATGACCCAGTGCCTTCCAATAGACCCGTGCCATTCGAAACCACGTATCAGTCGCTTCGGAGCCGGAATTGGTAAAGAACACATGGTTCATATTCGGCCCGGCATGGGACACGACCTTCTGCGCCAGAAGCGTGGCGGGTGGTGTCGTGGTGCCGAAGAAGGCGTTGTAATAGGGCAGCTCGTTCATCTGCCGGGACACGGCGTCTGTGATTTCGCGCCTGCCATACCCGATATTGACACACCACAGACCGGCAAAGGCATCGAGGTATTTCTTGCCCGTGCTGTCATAGATGAACACGCCTTCGGCGCGCTCTATGATGCGTGTGCCTGTGGCGTTCAGTTTACCCATGTCTGAGAAGGGATGGAGGTGGTGAGCGGCGTCGATGGCGGCGAGGTTCGATATCATCACGGCATAATCGTTCATCGCGGCAGGCACTCCCATTGACATCATGGAAACAGCATGGCCGGGACAACGGCGTTTTGCAAGGCCACGATCACGTCTTGCAAAATGAGCTATAAACTAATGATATCAGACGCTTGCAAAATCCTTGGCAACAATAACCTTCAATTCGCCCGCGTGGATTTTCAGGCGCACATCTTTTTTCATCGACAGCAACTCCCCATCCATAACGCACCGCACATTCTTGTGACGTCGGGGGAAATGCAGTTCGGCTTCGGTTACCGCCATGGCCGTAACAGCGGCGTTTTCCTTAAGCTTGCCACGCACGATATCGAAAGCGAGTCGCGTGACCCCGGATGAGGTCAAGGCGTCTGCGATGTAGAGGCCAAGCTTTCCCTGGGTGATATCGTCCGCAACCAGCAGCGGGCTCTGGCCGAACTCATTGTTGGATGCGGAGATAGCGCAGGCGCGGCGATGCTGCGTCACGCCTGCAACCGTAAACTCCATGTCGAATTTCGGGGGATTGAGGACGACACCGATCGCCGCGCGAATATTGGCGCGGATTTTGCCAAGTCTTGACGCATATTCCATCTTGTCGCGATAAAGCACCATGCGCGCATGCAGACCGGCGGAAAACTGGTGGACGAAGGGGCGGCCGTTGGCGCTGGCAATATCGACATTGTGGACATGGCCCTCCGCGAGTGTGTCCACCGCTTGCCAGATGTCGAGCGGCAGCTTCAAGGAGCGGGCAAACAGGTTCATGGTTCCGGCCGGCACGACGCCCAGCGCGATGCCGTGTTTCCAGGCGATGCCGGCAGCGGCAGAAATCGTTCCATCGCCACCACCGGCAATCAGCCCGTCGAGACCCTTGTCATCGGCGGTGCGTTCCATTTCGGTGACGATATCCTTGCCCGAAACGAGGCGGCACTCGATGTCATGTCCGGCATCGGTGAAAACCTTGTGCGCATGCGCGCAGTAGGCATCCATGTCGGTGGTCTTGAAGGTACCGCCGTCACGGTTGAAAATCGCCACCAGTTTCATATGCTTATCAGCCCCTGTTACGCCCAAGCGCGCGACCTAAATGCTATAGCGAAGGTTCCGTTCCGTACACCTTTGCGTGAGACGCAATTTTTGCCGAATCAGAGACTACCGCAATGCACAACTTCATGTTATGCGTGAGATAAGGTCATTTTGGTGACCATCTACCTCCAGTCAGGGCAAGACCGAGACCTCGGTTTTGCCCTTTTTTTCTTCGTTCCCATCGCAGAAATTCATGACCCGCATTTCCACGACTGAAAACCGCTCCGAAGCGGGCGTACACGCAATTTCACCGTTGCCCGCGGCAACCCTTACCCCTTTTTCCATCGCTCTTATCGAGCTGGCGCTTGCGGCTGGTGGCTTCGGTATCGGCACGGGTGAGTTCGCCATCATGGGCCTGCTGCCGGACGTGGCGACGAGCTACGGCGTGACCGTTCCGCAGGCAGGCTACGTGATTGCCGCCTATGCGCTCGGCGTCGTCATCGGTGCACCCATCATCGCCGTTCTGGCCGCGCGGATGACCCGACGTGTGCTTCTGCTGGCCTTGATGAGCGTTTTTGCGGCGGGTAATATCTTGAGCGCCATCGCCCCCGATTTTGCGACCTTCACGGCGTTGCGTTTCATCACCGGCCTGCCACATGGCGCCTATTTCGGCGTGGCTGCACTGGTGGCCGCCTCCATGGCGCCCATCCACAAACGTGCCCGCGCCGTGGGCCGTGTGATGCTGGGGCTGACCATCGCCACGCTGCTGGGCACCCCGCTTGCCACCTTCTTCGGACAGATGTTTTCCTGGCGCGCCGCATTCCTGATGGTCGGCGGCATTGCTCTTCTGACGGTCGCGTTGCTCTGGTTCTTCCAGCCGCGCGACAAGGTACAGGACGGTGCCAGCATCTGGCGTGAGCTTGGTGCCTTCAGGCGTGGCCAGGTGTGGCTGTCGCTCGCGGTGGCCTCTGTCGGGTTCGGCGGCATGTTCGCCGTCTTCAGCTACATCGCCAAGACGACCACCGATGTCGCCATGATGCCCGCCGCTACCGTTCCCATGGTTCTGGCGCTGTTCGGCATCGGCATGAATGTTGGTAATGTCGTTGGTTCGCGCATGGCCGATATCTCGCTGAACGGCACGATCGGCGGCATGCTCGCCGTCAATGTGGTGCTGATGGCGTTGTTCGGGTTGACCGCTGACAACCCCTACATGCTGTGCCTTTGCGTCTTCCTCATCGGCTGCGGCTTCGCCGCCTGCCCTGCCGTGCAGACACGCCTCATGGATGTAGCGGCCGACGCGCAGACGCTGGCTGCAGCCTCCAACCACTCCGCCTTCAACATCGCCAACGCGCTTGGCGCATGGCTTGGCGGCCTCGTCATCGCCATGGGCTACGGCTACGCATCGACGGGATATATCGGCGCTATTCTCTCCTTTGCAGGCCTCATCGTTTTCGGCTTTGCCGTGGCGTTGGAGCGGCGCGAAAAAGCGAGCCTAACTGCTTGATTTCAGAGCGCTTTCGGACGAACTAAAGCACGGTTTTATGGCCGCAGGTCAACCTTGCCAAAATTTCATATTTGACCCGCTTGACTCGGCCTTTTTTCAGGCGCAACAGATACCGCATGCGCAGATCAAACCATCGATCTGGCGCAGATATCCACGGAGCATCATTAGATGTCTAGCGACAGTAGTAGTCGATTGCCCTTGCCGAAAACGGCGAAACGCGCGCTGATCTGACACCTGTCGGCTCACCACGTTCCGCCGGGATCGGCGGATCGACTGGAAGGTGAGCAATCATGAACTTTCACACACTCTCTGAAAGAGCCAGCAAGGCTGCACGTCTTTTTCGTAGCAGCAGCATCGGCCCCACCACCACCGCAGAACGCGTCGATCAGTTGAACGCACTCGACGTGCCCGACGCCGTCGATGCTCTGCTGAAAATGACACAGGCACGCGCCGTCGCAGTCCTCGACCGCCCCGAACTGCACCGCGCGGCAGACATCATCGCCCATATTCCGCTGGAACAGGCAGCCCGGTTCGTCAACCTCATGTCGGATGACCGCGTGGCAGACGTCATGGCGGATATGGATGACGAGCCTCGGGCCAAGCTGTTTTCGCGGCTGGACCGCGCAACGGCCACCGCCATCCGCCACCTGATGACCTATCCGCCCCGCACGGCTGGCTCGATGATGACGACCGAATTCGTCAGTGTGCCCGACCGCTGGACGGTGGAGCAGACACTCGCGCATATCCGCATCGTCGAACGGTCCCGCGAAACCGTCTACGCCATCTATGTGCTGGCGGAAGACGGCACCCTGGCCAAGGTCGTCACTTTGCGCCGCCTGGTAACGGGCGAGCCATCGGCCTCCATTCTGACCGTCGCATCCAAGGAAGGCATCACCTATGCCGACCCCCTGATGTCGCAGGAAGATGTTGCCCGCCTCATCCGCAAGCACGACCTTCTGGCCATGCCTGTGGTGGACGAGCACGCCCACATTCTCGGTATCGTCACCGTCGATGACGTCATCGACACCATGATTGCCGACACGACGGAAGACGCCCACAAATTCGGTGGTATGGAGGCTCTTGGAAAGCCCTATATGGCGATGGGTTTCCTCGACATGATCCGTAAACGTGGCGGCTGGCTGGCAGCTCTTTTCCTGGGTGAAATGCTGACCGCAAGCGCCATGCAGCATTTCGAAGGCGAGCTGGAAAAGGCCGTGGTGCTGACCCTGTTCATTCCGCTCATCATGTCTTCAGGCGGCAACTCCGGTTCGCAGGCAACCTCGCTCATCATCCGCGCGCTGGCGCTGGGCGAACTGAAACTGTCGGACTGGTGGCGGGTGCTGCTGCGTGAACTGCCAACAGGGCTGACGCTCGGCGCCATTTTAGGCGCCATCGGCTTCCTGCGGCTCACCGTATGGCAACAAGCCGGTTTCTACGATTACGGCGCACACTGGCTACTGGTCGGCTTCACCGTTTTCTGCGCCCTCATCGGCATCGTCACCTTCGGCTCGATCACAGGCTCGATGCTGCCCTTCCTGCTGCAGCGCATGCGCCTCGACCCCGCCAGCGCATCCGCCCCCTTCGTGGCAACGCTGGTGGATGTCACCGGCCTCGTCATCTACTTCTCGGTGGCGCTGCTGATTTTGAGCGGGACGTTGCTTTAGATAAGACAAAGCCTTCGCTACACTCTCCGACGTCATCCTCGGGCTTGTCCCGAGGATCTAACGAATCCCGACATCAAACGTGGTTAGATCCTCGGGACAAGCCCGAGGATGACGTCGGAGAGGTTTTGGGACCTCCGACACTTTTATCACCTAGCCCGCAACACACCCGCAACCTTATGAATATGTGCAGCCCCAATTCCGCAGCAGCCGCCGATCATCGTCGCACCGGCTTCTGCCCATTCGCAGGCGAAGCGGGAATAGGCGTCGTCGGTGAGGTCGGCGCGCGTGCCGTGCAGACCTTCATTGGCGGCGGAATCGCCCTGTTCGCCTTCGAAGGCGTTGGCATAGACGCCGATTTCCAGCGACACTCCTTTTTCCTTGAACACAGCGGAGGCTGTTTCGACAGCGGCCTTCATGACTTCCGGCTTGCTGCAATTGAACAGCAGCGCGGCGGCACCTGAACCCGCCGCCCATTCGGCAGCAGCGCGCACGGTTTCGCCGGAGCGGAGCTGTGGCTCGCCGCCATCAACCTGTGCCGTGTCGTCGTTGAGCGTGAAGGAAACCCAGAAGGGTTTGCCCGTGTTGGCAACCGCTTCACGCACCGCATCGCCTTCGGCAATCAGGCTTAGCGTTTCACCCAGCCAGACATCAACATGCGGTGTCAGGTTTTCGACGAGAACCTTGAGGTAATCCTGCACGCGGGTTGGGTCGAAATTCTGCGGTTCGTAGGAGCCGAAGATGGGTGGCAGGCCACCAGCGACGGTGACCTTATGGCCTGCTGCATCCGCTGCCTCGCGGGCCAGCTTGCCGGAGAGTGAAATCAGCGATGCCCCTTCGCTGCGGAAACGCTCTTCGCCGATGTGGAACGGCACCAGCGCGTAGGAATTGGTGGTAACGACATCGGCACCGGCTTCGATGAATTCCGCATGCACCTGGCGGACGATATCAGGCGCGTCGATCAGCGCCAGCGCGGACCATTCCGGCTGCTTCAACTGCGCACCCAGCCGCTGCAATTCACGGCTCATGCCGCCATCGAGAATACGGATATCGCCCATGTGGAACTCCTTGAGATTATTACCGCCGCTGCGGCACCTGCGCCTCGACAAAGCCGAAGCAGCGCACGATGATGGCGGTGAGGATGAGATAAAAGATGGTGACGACGAAGAGAGGTTCATAGACCAGCAGTGTATCCTGTCGCACCTTGTAGGCGACGGCATAGAGGTCCATGACGGTGACGGTGAAGGCGAGCGGCGTTGCCTTCAACTGCATGACCACCTCGCCGGCGATGGTCGGCAATGCGATGCGGATGGCGCGCGGAAGCCAGATGCGGCGGATCAGCGTGAACCGGCTCATGCCGAACGCCCTGCCCGCCTCAAGCTCACCCTTCGGCACGGCCAGCAACGCACCGCGCAGGACTTCCGCCTCATAAGCCGCATAGTTCAGCGTGAAGCTGACAGCGGCGAAGAAGAAACCTTCGCGCAGAACCGGCCACATGAAGCTTTGGCGCAGGCCGGGGATCATCGGCAGGAACGAACCGACGCCGTAATACAGCAGCCAGAGCTGGATGAGCAGCGGCGTGCCGCGGAAGAAGGTACAATAACCGCGTGCCAAAACCCGCGTCACCCGCCCGCCGCTGACCTGCGCAAAAGCAAGGCCGATAGCCATGACAAAGCCCAGGACAACGGAAATGACCAGCAGCGCCACCGTCTGATAGGCGCCGGAAAGCAGCAGCGGCCAGTATTTTTCGATCCAGGAGAATTCCATGCTCTCTCCTAAACCAGCGCCGGTTGACCGCGCCGTACGCGGCGTTCGATCAACGAAAAGACGGCGTTTGAAACAAGTGTAATCGCCAGATACAACAGTGCCGCCGCCATGAAAAACAGGAAATACTGCTTGGTGCTGGCCCCTGCCAGCCGCGTTGCCAGCGCCAGTTCCTGATATCCCACGACCGCCACCAGCGCGCTGTCCTTGGTCACGGCCAGCCACAGATTGGCAAGACCGGGCAGCGCATTCGGCACAAGCGCGGGCAGCACCACACGGCGAAACCGCAGAAACGGAGACATGCCGAAAGCGCGCGCCGCTTCGATCTGCCCACCCGGAATGGCGAGGATCGCACCGCGCAGAACCTCAGTCATGTAGGCACCCTGCACAAAGCCAAGCACGGCTATGGCCGCCACGAAACCGTTGATCTCCAGCGGCGGCATGGCGGCCCATTGCAACAGCCGGTTCAGGCCATCAGTGCCTGCATAATAGAGCCCGACGATGAGGATCAGCTCCGGCACCGCGCGGATCATGGTCGTGTAGAACCCCAGCACGACGCCCAGCGGTCTGTTGCCGGACAGCTTGCCCAGCGCACCGGCCATGCCGATGACGATGCCGATGAGATAGGCACCGGCGGAAATGGCAAGCGTGGAAACGGCACCGGTCAACAGCGTACCGCCCCATCCCGGAGGATAGGGCGACAGAAGTTGAACCATGGTTTCAAAGCTTGCCATCAAAGCCTTTCCAGGAAAAGTGGGCACCGGTTTTCCGTCCGGAAAGGCGCCGAAACAAAGGTTTAGAGCGTTTTTACGATTCGAAGAAAAGCAAAAACGCTCTAAAGCGACCGATCAGACTTACTTCGCGCCGTAGATATCGAAGGTGAAGTATTTCTTGGTGATCTCGTCATACTTGCCGCTGGCGCGCACGGCAGCCAAGGCAGCATTCAGCTTCTGCTTCAGCTCCGTGTCGTCCTTGCGAAGACCACCGGAGACGCCGAGGCCCAGAATTTCCTTGTCATCAGCCACGTCGCCTGCATCGGCACAGCAATCCTTGCCCGCATCACTTTTCAGGAAGGCGTCGAGAACGATGGAATCGCCAAAGACATAGTCGATGCGACCAGAAGCCAGATCCTGAAACGCTTCGTCCAGCGTCTGGTAGGTCTTCTCGTCCGCCACGTCCTTGAAATACTTGGCGTAATAAGCCGACTGGATGGTCGATACCTGGATGCCGATGGTCTTGCCCTTAACGTCTTCTGCCGTCGCGCCCGGCTTGCCGTCCTTGGCACCGATCAGCTTGCTCGGTGTGTTGTAGTATTTGTCGGTGAAGGTGATGACCTTCTGACGTTCCTGCGTGTTAGACATGGACGACCAGATCACGTCGAACTTCTTGGCTTCGAGCGCCGGAATAAGGCCATCCCAGGACAGCTCGACGATAGAGCATTTTTCCTTCATTTCCGCGCAGACGGCGTCCATCAGGTCGATTTCCCAGCCCTGCCATTCGCCGGACGCGTCCTTGGCGAAAAACGGCGGGTAGGATTCGTTCATAATGCCGAAGCGCACATCGGCGCTGGCGGTGAAGGCAGAGAGCGCAAATGCCGATCCGGCAAGCAGCGTGGCGAACAGTTTCATGGAAATCTCCTGTTGGAATATCGAAAATATCAGTTGGCGATGGCGCCGGTAAAATCGCGGGTGCGGGCGCTGGTCGGGTTCGCAAATACCTGTTCAGGCGTCCCCTCCTCTTCCACACGGCCCTGATGCAAAAATATGACGTGGTTGGACACATCGCGGGCAAAGCGCATTTCATGCGTCACCAGAAGCATGGTGCGCCCTTCTTCGGCCAGATCGCGGATCACCTTCAGCACCTCGCCGACCAGTTCCGGGTCAAGTGCAGACGTCGGCTCATCAAACAGCATCACGGCGGGCTCGACGCACAGCGCACGTGCAATCGCCGCACGCTGCTGCTGGCCACCGGAGAGGAATGCCGGATAGGCATCCTTCTTGTCGTAAAGGCCGACCTTGTTGAGCAGCGCTTCAGCTTTCTCGATCGCATCCTGCCGCTTGACACCCATCACATGGACAGGCGCTTCGATGATGTTTTCCAGCACCGTACGGTGGGACCAGAGATTGAAGTTCTGAAACACCATGCCAAGCCCGGTGCGTAGGCGCTCCACCTGCCGCCAGCTTTTCGGCACCGCCTTGCCATCGCGACCGATCTTGACGGAGACTTCCTCGCCATTGACCGTCACTCGGCCACGGTCGGGCATTTCCAGAAAGTTGATGCAGCGCAGGAACGTGCTCTTGCCGGAGCCTGAGGAGCCGATGATCGAGATGACGTCACCCTTGCGGGCGTTGAGAGAAATGCCTTTGAGGACCTCATGCGTACCGAAGCTCTTGTGGATATCCTCCACCGCCAAAGCGTAACCGCCTTCAATACTCATCAACTGGTCCCGACTGTCCTTGGTGCGGATGGATACTTATAGAAGCAAACGAAAAAAGCCGCGCAATAAACGGCTCTATTGCACATCGGGTGAGAAAAATCATTCCATGGAAAAGATTTCAAGGAAAATCGTCCACGGATCCCGGCCGTCAAGCCGAGGATCCGATCACATCCTTGCGTGGCAGCAGCGTCCTTACGCCGTGGCGCTGATCGTGCCGGTGGAGAGCAGCAGCAGAAGCACCACACCAAGAGCCACCCGGTACCAGACAAAGGGCATATAGCTTTTGCTGGAAACCATCTTCAAAAAGCCGACGATAACAGCATATCCGACGATAAAGGAGATCACGGTGGCAAGCGCCGTTTCGCCCCAGCCGACCGGATTGACCTGGCCAATGCTCTTGTAGAGCTGGTAGAAGCCGGAACCGAAAACGGCAGGAACAGCCAGCAGGAAGGAATAACGGGCCGCCGCCTCGCGGGTATAGCCAAGCAGCAGGCCTGCCGTGATGGTGCCGCCGGAACGGGAAACGCCGGGGATCAGCGCCATCGCCTGCGCAAAGCCGAACAATATGCCATCGCGCCAGATGAGCTTATTCAGCGGGTACTTCTTCTTGCCGATTTTATCAGCGTAACCGAGGATGATACCGAAGACGATCAGCATGATGGCGGTGATGTAGAGATTGCGCAGCGAGGTCTCGATGGCATCCTTGAACAACAGGCCCAAGAGCACGATCGGCACCGAGCCGATGATGATGAGCCAGCCCATGCGCGCATCCGCAGCATCATAAGTGCCGCCGAGGCGCAGGTTCTGGCGAAGCCACGCCATGGCGATGCGCATGATGTCGGACCAGAAATACACCAGGACCGCCAGTTCGGTGCCGATCTGAATAATGGCGGTGAAGGCAGCGCCCGGGTCCTCACCGGTTCCCATGAACTCCCCGGCGATGCGCAGATGCGCGCTGGAGGAAATCGGCAAAAATTCCGTAAGACCTTGAATAAAGCCAAGAATTGCGGCTTCGATCCAACCAATACCCATGCTTGTCGTCCCTGACTGAGAATCACTGCCGCACTGTTATGAAGCAATCCGGGCAGATCAATGTTGCAATGCGGAATATTTTTTCAGGCGCAATGTCGTCCATGACATCCGTAACGGGACACGAGGATGTGTGCAACAGGCCTCGCTACTCGGCAGCGGCCAGCGGCTCGATCATCTCGACGCCAGACAGCACGCGCTTTTCACCACCCTTGCAGACCACATGGGCATCTCCCCATACTTTCAGTGCGGCGATGACTGGTTGCATGCTGTGGCCAAGCGGCGTCAGATCATAATCCACCCGCGGCGGCACCACCGCGAAGACCTTGCGGGAAATCAGGCCTGCTTCTTCAAGTTCGCGCAACTGCTTGGTCAACATCCGCTGGGTGACGCTCGGAATGTGGCGGCGCAGCCCGTTGAAGCGCAGCGTTCCCTCATTCATCAGGTGGTAAAGGATCACGCCTTTCCATTTTCCATCCAGAAAACTCAGCGTTGATTCCACCGGGCAACCGGGAAAATTGCCGGTCAATTTGGCACGGGGACGGGACATCACGGTATCCTTTTTGTGCGTATATACACAATATGTGCATTCTTGCGGTCTGCGCTCCTCTCTATCAAATAGAGGTCAACGCAACAAGCAAAGGAGAAAACGACATGCGTGCTATCGGTTACAAAAGCGCAAAGCCCATCACGGAAGCGGATGCGCTCGTCGACCTCGATGTGCCCGTACCGGATGCCAAAGGTCATGATCTGCTGGTCGAGGTAAAGGCGGTTTCGGTCAATCCGGTCGATACGAAGGTGCGCCGCAACCAGCCGCCGGAAAACGGCGAGCCACGCATTCTCGGCTTCGATGCGGCAGGGATCGTCAAGGCCGTGGGCGAGAGTGTTACCTTGTTCAGGCCGGGAGACGCGGTGTTTTACGCCGGCGCCATCAACCGCCCCGGCTCCAACAGCGAATTTCATCTGGTCGATGAACGCATCGTCGGCAAGAAGCCTGAAACCCTCAGCTTCGAGGAAGCCGCAGCCCTGCCGTTGACGGCGATTACCGCTTACGAGGCGCTGTTCGACCGGCTGAAGGTGAAAGACCCTGTTCCCGGCGCGGCCAATGCTATTCTCATCATCGGCGGCGCAGGTGGCGTCGGCTCCATCGCCATCCAGCTTGCCCGCCAATTGACAGACCTCACCGTCATCGCCACAGCGTCACGCCCGGAAACAAAGGAATGGGTGCAAGCGCTCGGCGCGCATAACGTCATCGATCACAGCCAGCCGCTCGCCCCACAGGTCGAGGCACTCGGTCTTGGCGCTCCCGGCTTCGTCTTTTCCACCACGCAAAGCGATCTCCACGCCGCCGATAGCATCGCACTCATCGCGCCGCAGGGACGGTTCGCGCTGATTGATGATCCCGCAGGCGGTTTCGATGCCTTGCCCTTCAAGCGCAAAGCCATCTCTATCCACTGGGAAATGATGTTCACCCGCCCGGTCTTCGGAACCGCCGATATTCTGGAGCAGCACAATTTGCTCAACCACGTCTCAGAACTGGTGGATGCAGGCAAGATCAGGACGACGATGACCGAGGTCTTCGGCACCATCAATGCGGCCAATCTCACCAGAGCGCATGCATTGGTGGAAACCGGTACGGCAAAGGGCAAGGTCGTTTTGTCGGGGTTTTGATGGAGGGATGGCCGGAGGCTAGCAGGAATATCGCCAGTCCGTCTGCCTTGCCGGGCATCTCCCGCCTGTATGGAAGAGATGTCCGGTAGAACGCAGAGGGCTAGCGTTCCCCCGTCCCGAGCCTGACGTCCGCTGCCCCCTAATCCTCGTCCGGATCTTCCGGGCAAGGCCATTCGGCGGGCGTCGTCAGGCCTTCCGGCAATTTTGTCTTGGCGTCACCACAGGCAATGTCGATCTGCTTCTGGTCGAGGCCCGTCGCCTTGGAAAGGTCCAGCCCTTCGATGCGGGTCAACAGAAGAAACGCGTCTTCGAAATCGATCGGCCCGGTGAAGCTGGCACCGGCAAAGCGCGCGCGAGAGAGGTTGGCCATGGTGAACTTCGTTCCGGTCAGCGTGGCGCCCTCGAAGTCGGCGCGGCCCAGTTCCGCCTTGGTGAAATCCGCTCCGACAAGCTTGGCGTTCTGGAACGTCGCCCGCTGCATTTCGGCATTGTTGAACTTGGCATTTTCCGCGTTCGCGTCGCTGAAATCACCGCGATAGGCCTCGACCTTTGCGAGATTGCTCTCCTGCAACTGTGAGGATGCCAGCGAAGAACGAATGAGTTTCGCCTTCCTCAAGTTTGCCTTGTTGAAGGACGAGCCGCGAAGATCGGTGAAGGTAAAGTCGGTTCCTTGCAGATCCGCGCCGTCAAACATACTACCACCGAGCATCAGCAGCCGCTTGTTGCAGCCGCTCCAGTCGATCTGGGCGGACGCATCCGCACGGCAACTGGCCGCCTGGCTCTCCGATGCGAACAGTGTCACCACGGCAAGCATTGTCAGAAACGCGCCGCAAACAAGGCCCGGCTTTCGCAGAGCATGAGGTCTATCTGCTAACATATTCATAAATCTGCTCCCATACCGACCTTGCAAGCGTATCCAACCACACCTGTCGGTATCCTCTCTTACAAGTAGAACATCAGTGCTCATGCTGCAATTACCAAACTGGAAGCCTATGGCTCTGGTCAAGATCGACACCGATCTTTTTCGCAAAAACCGCATCAAACATTTTTCAGATCGCTCGCCAAAAGCGCCCAGCGCTCATGATCGCACCACACGCCACCGATTTGAAGATAGGACGGGGAGTACCCTTCTTTCGAGAAACCGACACGACGCACTAGGTTGATGGAGGCAATATTTCCAGGTTGAACATTGGCTTCAAGCCGATGCAGACCCAAGTCGTCAAACGCGTGGCGCGCGACCTGCATCAAGGCCTCGGACATCAGCCCGCGACGGGCGAAATCCACCGTGCCATAATAGCCGAGATAGGCGCTTTGAAACATGCCCAAGACAATTTGCGAGACATTGAACACACCGACAACGCCTTGGCTCTCGGTCTCGCGCGCAACAAAGCTCGCATTCGGTCCCGTTATCGACTGCCCGAACCATGCATCGAAACCGCTCATATCCGTCACAGGCTGCGCCCACGGCGCGTGATAGTCACGGCTGCGGATATTCGCGGCAACGATCTCCTGCGCATCCGAGCGTTTGACAGGGTGGATCAAAACTCTTGTCATGGGATATTATGTCGTCCTGTTTCAGTCTGTGGAATTCAAAAGGCGTGCAGCCATGCTGCTCAGGTCCAGATGCATCGCAACACGACGCACGGGATCGAGGCCATGGCGGACCTGCTGGTCCAACCGCGCCTGCAAGAAGGGCGGCGTCTCCCAGGTTTCGAGAATACGAAATCCCAGTTTTATGTAAAACGGCGCGTTGAAGGGTGCAAAACGATCCGTGGTCAGCACCGCATACGTGTGTCCGGCGGCACGACCCTGCGCAAGAATGGCAAGCATCAATGCGCGGCCTATGCCTTTTCCCTGCGCGGAACGCTCGACATCGATCTCGATAATATGGAGGTAGCGTCCCACGGCATGACCGGCAACGAAGCCTGACACGATTCCGTCGGTCTCCGCGACGAGCAATAACCCTTGCGACAGCGCCTGCCGGAGAACGGATTCCGGTGATGCATAAGGCCTGAACGTCACACCGCAGGCTTTCGCCCAGACCACGAACGCATCGAGTTCGATCTCCGTGAGCCGCGCGAACTCGTCAGCGCGCGCGGCACGAATCACAACCATGGGATTTTCCGGGCGAAGACGTCGTTACATGTTGGCGTATACGGGCCCTTCACCGCCCTGCGGCGGCACCCAGTTGATGTTCTGGTTGGGGTCCTTGATGTCGCAGGTTTTGCAATGAACGCAGTTTTGCGCGTTGATGACATAGGTCGGCTCTCCGTCCGTCTCCACCCACTCATAAACACCGGCGGGACAGTAGCGTGTTGAGGGACCGGCATAGACATCGTGTTCGGAACGCTTCTGCAAATCCATGTCCTTCACCTGAAGATGCACCGGCTGGTCTTCCTCGTGGTTGGTGGAGGAAATGAACACCGATGACAGGCGGTCGAAGGTCAGGACACCGTCGGGCTTGGGGTAAGCAATCGGCTTGTGGAATTTCGCTGGCTCCAGGCTCTGTGCATCCGTCTTGCCGTGTTTCAGCGTGCCGAACAGGGAAAGGCCGAGGAGCTGGTTGGTCCACATATCCAGCCCACCAAGTGCCACACCGATTGCCGTGCCGAACTTCGACCATAGCGGCTTGACGTTGCGAACCCGCTTCAAATCCTTACCGATGTCACTGTCGCGCCATTCGTTTTCGATCTCGATCACTTCATCGTTCGCGCGGCCCGCCGCGATGGCGTCCGCCAGTTGGTCTGCCGCCATCATGCCGGACAAGACGGCATTATGACTGCCCTTGATGCGCGGCACGTTGACGAAACCGGCCGAACAGCCGATCAGCGCGCCGCCGGGGAAGGTCAGTTTCGGCACCGACTGGTAGCCGCCTTCGGTAATCGCACGCGCGCCATAGGACAAACGCTTGCCGCCTTCGAAGGTCGGCGCGATCGCCGGATGCGTCTTGTAACGCTGGAATTCCTCGAAGGGGTAGAGATACGGGTTCTTGTAGTTCAGATGCACCACGAAGCCGACAGCCACGAGGTTATCTTCCAGATGGTAGAGAAAAGAACCGCCACCGGTCTTCATGCCAAGCGGCCAGCCGAAGGAGTGCTGCACGAGTCCTGGCCTATGGTTTTCCGGCTTGACCTGCCACAGTTCCTTGATGCCGATACCGAATTTCTGGACATCGCTGTCCCTGGACAGGTCGAATTTCTGGATCAACTGCTTGGCCAGCGAGCCGCGCACGCCCTCGCCGATCAGCACATATTTGCCGTGCAGTTCCATACCCCGCGTAAAGGCCGGTCCGGGCTCGCCATTGCGCTCCACGCCCATATCGCCAGTCGCGACCCCGATGACAGCGCCTTCGTCGTTATAAAGCACTTCCGTGGCAGCAAAGCCGGGGTAGATTTCAACGCCCAGTGCCTCCGCCTTTTCCGCCAGCCAGCGACAGACGAGACCCAGCGAGACGATGTAGTTGCCATGGTTGTTCATCAAGGGCGGCATGGCGAAGTTGGGAAGGCGGATCGAACCCGCCGGGCCGAGCAGCAGGAACTGGTCGTCCTTCACTTCCGTCTTGAAGGGATGCCCCTCCTCTTCGCGCCAACCGGGCAACAGGCGGTCTATGCCAATGGGATCGACAACGGCACCGGAGACGATATGCGCGCCAACTTCCGAGCCTTTTTCCAGCACGACGACGGAAAGATCGGGATTGACCTGCTTCAGCCGTATCGCCGCTGACAGGCCAGCAGGGCCAGCGCCCACGATCACAACGTCGAATTCCATCGATTCGCGTTCCGGCAGTTCCATCGCGTCCGTCATCTTCATCCTCTCAGCCCGCCGGTCCCATCCGGCGATATTTTTCTAACGTGCCAGCAGCAGCGGGGTTCAATTCCACTCACGCTGCTGCCCTTCTCTTTCAAGCAATTGTCTCAATCTTCTCGCAAAGCGCAAAGCCATTGTCGAGATCGAACTGCGGCAAATCCTGTGCGCGCCTATGACATTGCTGCGCGCACTGGTAATATCTTACTTTTACGTTCACGTAAATTATCGGGATTCCGTGGAACGTCAAGGCTCACGGACGGGATCGTCCGTCGTAGAAATAATCACCGTCGCCGCCTTCAAAACCCTGCCACTGCCGCCTATAACCAGACACCATCATCAGGAGGAACCCCATGGATTTCGGCATTTCCGGCAAACGCGCACTTGTTCTGGCATCGTCGCGTGGCCTTGGCCTTGGCATTGCAACAGCGTTGGCCACAGAGGGTGCGCATGTGCTGCTCGTCGGCCGCACGGTTGAGAAACTGGCCGCGAACGTCGAGGCCATCAATGCGCTGGGCAAGGGCAAGGCAGATTGGGTCGAGGGCGATCTTTCACAGGCGAATTTCGTTGCCTCCATGGTCGAAGCCGTGCAAGCGAAGCTGGGTGGCATCGATATCCTTGTCAACAATACCGGTGGCCCCACCCCCGGCACGGCCCAGGATATCACCGTAGAGAAGCTTGAGACTTTCTTCCAGTCGATGGTTCTTCGCGTCATTGCGCTGACCGGCACCTTCCTGCCGCAGATGAAGGAGCAAGGCTGGGGCCGTATCCTCACCGTCGCGTCGTCAGGCGTGTTCGAGCCCATCCCCAATCTGGCGCTTTCAAACACCCTGCGCGGTGCGCTGGTGGGCTGGAACAAGACGCTGGCAACGGAGATCGCCGGTTCTGGCATCACCGCAAACATGCTGCTTCCGGGCCGCATTCACACGGACCGCATCGATGAGCTGGATGGTGCCAATGCCAAACGGCTCGGCAAGAGCGTCGAAGAGGTGCGCGAGGCATCGCTGAAGACCATTCCGGCCGGTCGCCTGGGCAAGGTCGAAGAATTTGCCGCAGCCGGAGCCTTCCTGTGCTCGCAGCCCGCCAGCTACATCACAGGCACCATGCTGCGCGTGGATGGCGGAGCGTCGAAGTCCATCTGACGACAGGCACAATCCAACGCCTGCCTGGCCTCAGCCGGGCGGGCCGCCGTTGCTTCCCGGCCAGGGACTAGCTGTCATGGCACGAGCTGGCTACACAACGTCCACACAAGCTTGACCGCCTACCTCAAGCGTCATGGAGCCAACCGATGCCTTGGCTCCTAGAGTCGCGAGGGGATCCATGCACACCATCATTTTGGCGAGATACAACGAAGCTCTTGAATGGATCGTGGATATCCCTGCGGATTTTCGGGTCATCATTTACAACAAGGGTCAGGAGATCACCTCGCCAACGGTGCTTGCCCGTGCGGACGAAATCGTGGCCCGACCAAATGTCGGACGCGAGTCCGAGACTTACCTTCACCACATGAGAACGCGTGCGACGGACGATCGCTATTTTACCGTGTTTTCGCAAGGTGACCCGATGACCCACAGCCCAGATTTCATCGACATCTTGAGAAACTGGCGCAGATGGGATGATGTGCAGGCGCTGTCGTGGCAGTGGCTGGCAGACCGGAACATCCCGCCATCGGCACAACTTGACAGATATCATGAATATTTCCCGCTGCACCTTCGCGTTCGGCCTGAAACATTTTCCCTTTTCGATTGGGTCGCACTCGAATTCACCGATGTCGGTGCGTGGAATATGGGCCTCGTCTACAAAACGATCCAGGGCATCTCCCCCAACACCAGCAATATCGCGGCGCACGCCTTGCGCGCCTGGAAGCTGGACGCGCTGGCAGATGAAGCCGACCGTCACACCGCGGGTGTCTTTTCCTACGGCGCAATCTTTGCCGTCCGCAACACATATGTTGCAGGGCTGCCGGAGGTGTCCAAGGATGCGATGTACGACTTCTCGGTGGGAACAGCCGCCTGCAACGGCTATATTCTGGAGCGCATGTGGCTGCACATTTTCGGTACCGGCTTTTACCGCCGCGTCCCGTTCATGGACCAGCATGCCAGCGCGCTGAATTTACCCGGAGCCGATGACGAATCCCGCGCCGGTATCGCAAATCTCGTTTTGAACCTTGTGGATCACGGCATGTCCATGAGCGACGTCGCAAACTTCGTGCAGGACGCCATGCGCGAGCGGTTGGAGGCGCTGAAATCAGGCAATGACCAGAGCGCAGGCTAACGCGCGATCATCACAGTCAATGATTATTCACCATAATTGGTAATGCGTGTTGATACCTTGGCATTTGATTAAAATGTGATGATGCGAATGCACTGATTTTTGGGGGGCTGTGATTTAGCTGAGTGGCCAACATCAACTTTGGCGCACCCCCATGTTAGAAGCACTCTTCCCACCCAGAACGACACCGGCAGCGAGCAGCTCTAGCGGGCAATCGTCAGGCAGCACGTCTGCAAGCAGTACATCCGGCACGACAACGAGCAGCGGTTCCTCGTCCTCCACCCCGTCTAGCCAGAGCACGACCCAGCCTGCTGCCAGCACGCCCACCACGGCTGAAGACAAGGATACCGACGACGGCACCTATTCGCCAGCGCCGACGCAATCTTCGACCAGCCCCACACAGACCAGCTCCAGCGCGCAATCCTCCGGCACCGAGCCTGCAGGCACCTCGTCTGACGCGACGCCAGCCAGTGACTCCTCTCCTGCCCCTACGCAACCAGCGACAAGCGAAACTCAGCCTGTCGATGGCCAGCCGACAACCGACGAAACCGCGCCGTCACCCGCGTCTGCCCAATCTCCATCAGAATCCACCGGGGACGCGGACGAGCAACCGGTGGCATCGGCACCGATTGAAGACACCGCGCCTGAACCGGTCGACACACCGGAGCCGTCGCAACCCGCTGATTCCGAGCCTGTGGCAAAAGAGCAGACAGCAGGCAATGACAATGATGCTGAAGCTGGGCAATCCATGCCGGTCGAGGACGGCACCACCGGTTCGTCCGCGCCTGTTCAAGGCAACAACGGTTCTGTGCCTCAGCCCGCCGCCCCGTCGACATCGGTTGCCTCCGCACCCGTGGCGGTACGGCCGCCGACATCGCCAGATCGTCCGGTTCGCACCGAGAAAACCTTTCAAATCGACGCGGTAGAGACCAGATCCGCCCTGCGCCGTCTCGCCGATGAAGAAGAGGCCGCAGCGGACGTTGCCCGCAGCCGTGCTGCCGAGGTGCAGAAAGACCGCATCCTTCGCGGACTTCTCGATGCCATCGTCAACACGGACCCGGCCGTTACCAAGAGCACGCTGCTCGCCGACACAGAAACGGAAGAGCCGCAGGCAAGCCTGGTCGAGACGTATTACGCAGAAGCCTGATCGGAACATCCGAATCGAATGGCAATCGAAACCTCTTCGGGATAAACTCCGAAGAGGTTTTTTCCCATCGAGGCACATCATGCAGATACTTCGGATTGTTCTGACCATAATCGGTGCGCTGGTGGCCCTGATTGGCCTCGTCTGGATCGGGCAGGGCAGCGGTTACTTCCCCTACCCCGCCTCTAGCTTCATGATCAACCAAAGCCCGTGGATGTTGCGCGGCGCGCTGGTGCTCGTCGCAGGCCTCGTGGTCATCTGGGCGTCGCGACGCTTTATCCGCTGACGCTTACTTTACCAGCTTCGGCAGGTCTGCAATCAGCGCGTCACGTGTGGCAAAGCTGATCGGCTCCTCGCTTTTCCAGTCCTGAATGTTCAGCTTGGCAAAGACGACTTGCCTGTCGCCCTTCTGTGCCCAGCCCACAAACCAACCGAGCCAGGAATCGCCATCAACCTTACCCGCCCTGGTGCGCATGCGGCCAGAACCCGTCTTGCCCTGCACCTTCCAGCCATCAGTGGCGGCAAATTGGGGGATGATGGCCATGGTCTTTTCGGATGCAGCCTTGGAGACAGGCAGCTTGCCCAAAAGGAAACGGCGCAGGAAATCCACCTGCTGGTCGCCGGATATCGCCAGAGATGACATCAACCACGCCTCGGTCAGCCCATCCGAGCGCCCCTTCACGCCGCGCACGTCGGCGTTGCCATAATCGAAGCGGCGGACATAATCGGCGAATTTCTGTTCGCCGAGCCGCCGCGTGATTTCCTGCGAGTACCATACAATGGAATCCCGCTCCCAAATGGTTGGATCGACGGACTTCTGATCCCGCTTGGGCTTTTTCCACTCAGCCTTGTAATCCCAACGGGGTGTTGTCTCGTCCTTCAAAATTCCCGCATCGTAGCCTATGATGGCCAAAGGCAGCTTGAAGGTGGATTGGGGAGCGAAAGCCTTGTCGCACGCGCCTTCGCGGTGCAGCGCCTCACCCGTTTTGACGTCCAGAATAACCGCGCATTGTACCGTTTCAGCCGCATATGCATGAGAAATCCCCCCACAACTGATTGCAAAGACTGAACAAACAATGAAATTGATACGTCGGCCTGCCGTCATAGAAACTCTCCATCTGGTTGTGTTGCCGCTGTTGTAGTCCAGCCTGTCGCGGCGCGACAAATGATGATATCTGGTTTCAGGCATGAATTTTAATTGGTCTTATCGATGGTTCGCCCGCATCTTCCCCTCAACGCGCTGCGCGCCTTCGAAGCCGCTGCACGACATCTCAGCTTCACACGCGCGGCCATTGAGCTGTGCGTCACGCAAACTGTCATCAGCCACCAGGTCAAGCTGCTGGAACAAAAGCTTGGCGTGGAACTGTTCCGGCGTTTGCCGCGCGGTTTGATGATTACCGAAGACGGGCTTGCGCTTTTGCCGACGCTGCGCGCGTCGTTCGACACCATGGCCGATATGCTGCAGCGTTTCGAGGAAGGACATCTGCGCGATGTGCTGACACTGGGGGCCGTCGGCACCTTTGCCGTCGGATGGCTGTTGCCGAGGCTGGGCGCATTTCAGGCGCGCTATCCCTTCATCGACATCAGGCTTTCCACCAACAACAACCGCGTCGATATCGCCGCAGAGGGTCTGGATTACGCCATCCGCTTCGGCAATGGCGCGTGGCACGACACCAATGCCGAAGAGCTGTTTGCCGCACCGCATTCGGCGCTGTGCATTCCAACCATTGCGCGGCAGTTGACCGCGCCGCAGGATATCGCTGCCCAGCCGCTCCTACGATCCTACCGCATGGACGAATGGCCGGAATGGTTCGAGGCGGCCGGTGTCTCCGCTCCGAAAATTCGCGGTATCGTGTTCGATTCGTCGGTTCTGATGATCGAGGCCGCGTTGCAGGGTGCAGGCGTTGCGCTCGCCCCGCCACTGATGTTCAGCCGACAACTGTCGTCCGGTGCGCTGGAGCAGCCTTTCCCGGTCTATGTCTCCAAAGGGTGCTACTGGCTGACGCGGCTGAAATCGCGGCCGGTGACACCCGCTATGGCCACGTTCGCGGCATGGCTCATGGAAGAATCCGAGCTGACCCGGGCAGCCCAAGGGTCAAAAAATTGACCTGTCCGGGTTGCCATGCGCCAGCCAGCATGCAATGACCCGCCCTTCTCAAAAATCACCGATGCCATGGGCATCCTGACTGACGGGCATGAGCATGCCTCGGCCCATTTCGACCTGTCCAAAGAACCAAGGAATTTCGCGATGACACGGACACTCGGCCTCGATTTCGGCACGACCAACACGGTCATGGCACTTTCCGACAGCGGTACGGACAGCCATTCAATGCGCTTTACCAGCAGCGCTGGAACCGCAGACAGCATGCGAACGGCCCTGTCGTTTATGAAGGACCGGACCATGGGGGCGGCAGCGCTTCACGTCGAGGCGGGCCATGCCGCTATTCAGCAGTTCATTGACAATCCGGGTGACTGCCGCTTTCTGCAGTCCATCAAGACCTTTGCTGCATCCTCGCTGTTTCAGGGCACGCTGGTTTTTGCAAAGCGCCAGAGCTTCGAGGATTTGATGGAGGTCTTTCTGCGAAAGCTGAAGTCCTATGCAGGCGATGAGTGGCCCAGCGATATATCGAGCGTCATTGCCGGTCGGCCTGTGCGTTTTGCCGGTGCCAATCCCGATGAAGCGCTGGCACTGGCCCGCTACAACGACGCACTGACCCGCGCCGGTTTTCCGGAAATCCACTACGTCTATGAGCCCGTTGCCGCCGCCTATTATTTCGCTCAGAGTCTGAAGAAGGACGCCAATGTTCTCGTTGCCGATTTCGGCGGCGGCACCACCGACTATTCGCTCATCCGGTTCGAAACCGATGGCGGCAAGCTCTCCGCTACCCCTATCGGTCACTCGGGCGTCGGCGTCGCAGGAGACCACTTCGACTTCCGCATGATCGACAATCTGGTCTCGCCAGAGATCGGCAAGGGCAGCAAGTTCAAGAGTTTCGATAAGGTATTGGACGTTCCGGGCGGGTACTATGTCAATTTCGGGCGCTGGAACCAGCTATCCATCTTCAAGACCACCAAGGAATTTGCCGACCTGAAATCTCTGGTGCGCTCCGCGCTGGAGCCGGAAAAGCTGGAAATGTTCGTCGAACTTGTCGAGCATGACGAAGGTTATCCGCTCTATCAGGCCATTTCCGCCACCAAGATGGCGCTGTCGTCGCATGAAGAAGCAGAGTTCAATTTCTCGCCGCTGGGCAAAGCCGGTCGCAAGACGGTCAAGCGCTCGGATTTCGACCACTGGATCAGCGACGATCTGGCCAAGATCGAAGGCGCGCTGGATGAGGTGCTGGAGAAAACCCAGACCGCACCTGAAGCCATAGACAAGGTGTTTCTGACCGGTGGCACATCGTTTGTGCCCGCCGTGCGCCAGCTCTTCACACGCCGTTTCGATGCGGACAAGATCGAAACAGGCGGCGAATTGCTGTCGATTGCCCATGGCCTGGCGATGATCGGCGAAAGCGGCGACATTGGGCGCTGGACAGCGTGATGACGGGGTTTCGCGCATCGGACAGATAGGGTAGCTTCAAGCCATGATCTCGGTGCAGGACCTTTCCACGGCAGAACTGGCGGCGCTTTTGCATTTTCATGCGGATGCGGGCGTGGACTGGCTGCTGGAAGACAGTCCGCTGGATCGTTTCGCGGAGTTTGCGGCCAGCCGCCAGAACCGCCCGGCTCAACGTGAGGCGCAGCCTCAGCAACAGCAGAATGAAGCACCGCAGCGCCCCGCACAGCAGGCGAAAATGCCGACGCGCGGCGCCCCGCCCGCAGCACCCGCCATTCAGACCAATGTCGCGATGCCCGACGATCAGGCGATCGCGGCGGCTCGCTTCGCAGCTGAAGCAGCCCGCTCTCTACCGGAACTCAAGACCGCGCTGGAAAGCTTCAACGGCTGCAATCTGAAAAACAGCGCTCGAAACACGATTTTTGCCGAGGGCGACCCCTCTTCCGGCATCATGGTCATCGGCCCCATGCCGGATGCGGATGATGATCGGGAGGGCCAGCTGTATGTCGGCAAGACCGGCTTGCTTCTCGACCGGATGCTTGCGGCCATTGGGCTTAACCGCGCCCAGCTTCTGCTGACCAACGTCGTTCCATGGCGCCCGCCCGGCAACCGCTCTCCCTCCAATGCCGAAATGGAGATCTGCCGCCCCTTCATCGAGAGACAGGTGGCACTGGCTGAGCCCAAAATACTGTTGCTTTTGGGCAACTTCACCGCCCGTTTTTTCTTTGGCGGCACAGGAACGATCCATACATTGCGCGGACAGTGGCGTGATGTCGCATCCGGCCATGGTATCGTGCCTGCCATCGCCACGCTGCATCCTCAGGAACTTTTGAACGCACCCGCCAGTAAGCCATTGGCCTGGCAAGATTTATTGGCGTTTCAGTCGCGTATTCGCGATATGTGAACGCTTCCTTTTTGAGCAGTGTGAATCAATTATGAAGAAAGCCATGCAAATGGCGCATAACAGCGGCGCGCTTGCGTTTCTTGCCGAATCTCTACCGCACTGCAATAAGTCATCTCGTCTTGGGAGGAAAAGGTTTAAGGAACCAAGGCAATGACCACTCGCTTCCGTCCGGTTCACTCCGGCTTTGAAACACTCCGGCTCGCAGGCCTTGGCCCGCGCTCCAGCAATGGCTACCACCGCTTTGGTGGAACCAACGAACAGCTGACCGCTCGTGCATCGGCACAGCAGGTTCGTACGACACGTCCATCGGCAGTCTTCGCGGATTTCCGCGAGCGCTGAGACGATAGTTTCAAGGCTTGACCTCGAAGACTTTATGACCCGACGCTTCGCAGCGCCTTTCCGACGGAGAGGCGCTTTTGCGTTTTGGTCCGGCCCTGTCTCGTGCCGCAGCGCTCGTCTTGATTTTTCAACACCTGGCTTGTACTCAGCCCCGCTGATACGAATTTTAAAACAGTGTTCCTTGTTGAAAGATGGCGCGCATGACATTCGACATGAGCCTGCATGAAAGCGGTCCGATCAAGAAGAAAAGACATTCTTGGTACTGGCGAGGCGTGATCTTCCACTCCGCGCTTCTTTCGTCCATTTCCACGACGTTCAACAACGATGCCCTCGACCGGTACAAAGCATCCATCGATCTCAATTTTCAACAGGACATCAGTGGTCAGGATGTCATTCTCGTGGCCTGTGACGAGGCTTACTTCTGGCGATTTGCCGTCTCCTTCATCCAATCTCTGTCGATGATAAAGGATAGGTTTTACGTCCATCTGCATCTCATTCGACCCAATCGCGATGTGCTTGACCAGATCGAACGTCTGCGCAATGAGTTGCCGAACGTTATCTTGAGCGTCAGTGCAGATCCGCTGACAGGGCTGACTTTGCCGAAGCGGGTGAACATCTACTATAACAGCGCGCGCTTCATTGTTGCAGACCAACTGCTCAATCAAGGCGTGGCTCGACTGCTGATCTTGGATGTCGATACGATTGCAAAGACATCGCCCTGGCAGAAAATCGAAAATATGAAAAGCGAAGGTGCCTTCAGCTTCCGTCCGCATACGCGCAAGCCATGGCACAGGATCCTCGCGAACGCGGTCTATTATAGCAATTCAGATGCCGTACGCCGATTTTCCAGACGTTTTGCAACAACGCTTCTTGCGGTCCTCGCGAAAAACCCCGCATACCACATCGACCAGATCATACCGCATTACCTTTTGAAGATCGGGTCTCGCCAGTTCGGACAGGTTTTCGGCGATATTCCGGCTGACCTCATAAGCCTCGATTACGATCCAAAGGCCAGTTTGTGGACTGCTAAGGGAGCAGACAAGTCCTCGTCCAAATTTCTGCATGAGAAGAGCAAGGTGGACGCGGCCTTTTCGTCTGACGTGTCTGACACAGTCTAAAGCATGAGCTTGAATTAAAGACCCGAACTATTAAGGCAACGTCACTGGCGACGCGTCGCGTGCGTCCAAAAACGCATCGTTCACGTAGATGAACTTGATGGCCTGCCAGGTGCAATACTCATCCAGAAAATCTCTGGAAAACCACATGCCGCTGCGCAGGCTGTCGTCATGCCAGCCCATCGTGCCCTGCTCGGCAGCCTTGTTGAGCAGGCGCTGAAGATGGGTGCGCGACATCATGAACTCACCGGCCATGGCGCGCGCATCGACAAAGCCGATATCGATGCGGTCGGTTTCGCGGTCGGCGTCTTCTATGCGGCTGATGAATTCGTCCATCACCAATGCGCCAGCTTCGGTCCATAGGAACAGGCCAACGCGCGCTGGTGGCTCGACCCAATCCTTGTGGAATATGCAGTTGCGCGCGGCCTGCGGCTGCGCCAGCGCCAGAAGCTCAGGCTGCGCCATCATCGTCACGGCGCGCGTTCCGCCATCCATCCCATCCAGTGCCGCGAGGTTTGCGACATACCACATCAGCATTGTCTGTTCACTAATCTGCGACGCCCTGTAGCGGCGCGGACGCACCGTCGCGGGGCCGACCTTTTCGACATAGCGGTAGATTTCAAGCTGATCGAGATAGTTCTGGACGGTGTTGCGGCTGGCGATCCCGTTCTCCGTCACCAGTTCGCGCAATTGCGCCACCGTGAACCCGCGCGGCGCAGTCTCCAGACTGAGCGCCATGCCAGCCTGAGTCATCAACCATTTCTGGTGTGCAGACAACAGCCGGGCGATCCTCGGATTGTCGTTGTAGGCAGCGCGAAGATTGCGCGCGAGCCCTCTTATCGCCCCGAGCAATTTCGGATGCGCGACAAGTTCGGCATGGGAATACCTCATGGCTCCCCCCGAAATAAAGCTGGTTTGCCGTCAGCAGACTGGCGAATGATCACCACTCTATCGTCTTCCCGCTGTGCATATGCGCCATATCCGGCGGTCTGCCACGCGCAAACAGGCCTTCCGCGTTTTACCCCAAACACGATGCGCCACCCCAAATTGACCCTTACCGAACCGCTGGATATCACATTCGCGCCCAAATTGAACAAAGGTTTAATAAAAAACTAGCGTTTCAGTATTTTGTCATAATACGAAAGACTTTGACGCTCACGGCGCTCAACCCTGCGGTGTGGATGCTTTTCTTGCGGCTTTGCGGGCCAGACCCAGTCGGTGCTCACGGAAAATGATGAATATCCCTGCGCTTACCACAATTGCGGTGCCAATCAACATGCTGGCAGTGGGAATGTCGCCGAACAAAACATATGACACAGCTATACCGAACAGGATCGAACTGTATTCGAACGGCGCAATGGTAGAGACCTCCGCGTGGCGATAGCTTTCGGTCAGCAAAATCTGGGCAATACCGCCAGCGATGCCGCAGGAGATCAACAGTATCGCCTGCTTCAGATCGAGCCCTTCCCAATCGAAAGGCAGGCTGAGAGCCGACAGCAACGCGCCGGTTAGCGAGAAATAGAGCACGATCGTTGCTGTCTTTTCGGTCACGACCAGTTGGCGCACCTGCACCATGGCCAGTCCGCCGAGGACGGCACCCGCCAGCACTGCCAAGGCGCCGATCCCCTCACCTGCCGCAAAACCGCCCTGTTGCAACAGCGTCAGCTTCGGCCACAAAATGATGACCACGCCCGTCATCCCGATCAGCACCGCAGACCAGCGATAGACACGCACCTGTTCTCCCAACAGCAGGGACGCAAAGACAACCGCCATCAAGGGCGAGGCATAGCCGATCGCTATGAACTCCGGCAGAGGCAGCAAGGTCAGCCCGTAAAAGCCGCACGCCATGGAAAGAACGCCAAGGCATCCGCGTTTGAAATGGCCGGATATATTCTTCGTATAAAGCGCGCTTGAAAGACTGCGTAGCCAAGCGAGGTAGATGACGATGGGAACGATGGCGAAGGCGGAGCGGAAAAAGCTGATCTGTCCCGCAGGAATATCCGGCCCGGCCGCCTTGATGCATGTCTGCATGACCAGAAAGAACGCAACGGAAATCAATTTGAAGCTTATGCCCCGGATGGGGTTATAGGCGGCGGCACTCATTGGAAACTGACACTTGTGGGCCCACGCGGGCGTGAGCCGGTTTCATCTCACAGGGCCACGAACTGACGCTGCACTTCATAGAACATGGCTATCAGATATTTTTACCGATTCTGACAGAAACTCAAGATTGCGTGTTCGTTACATCGCTTTTCATCCGACCGCGCGCCCAAAAGCCAACAGCGACATGAAAAGTGCTTTAAATATATGCAAATGATGTATTGAGCAGCAGACAATAAACAATCGCCCCTCTACTTATGACAACTTGAAGAAACCGAATATTAACCAGACTATATTCTAAATGATGTCTATCGGGTCCACGGTTTTCGATCCCGACGATGAGAAAACGATACCCTGTTAACCTTCATTCAGAACAGACGATACGCTTATGAAACCAGCCTTGAAGACACTGGGAAAAGACGCGTTGCCACCGGCAACGCCCCGCAGCATGCGTATCGTGACAGACGGAATGTCGAACGATCTGCGGCAGTTCAGCACGGATAATACCCATATCGTCAAGCAGATCCGTTTGCTGGCCATCAATGCCCTCATCGAAGCGGCACGGGCGGGTGAAGCGGGCAAAGGTTTCTCCGTCGTCGCAAATGAGGTGCAGCGTCTGGCACAGATCGCATCGGACATTTCCTCAACCTTCGAACAGAATGTCTTGAGCCGCATCGGCCTCAGCCGCGATATGGCAGAGGCGTTGGTAGAAGAGATGGAGGGCGTGCGCCTGATGGACATGGCCCAGACGCTGGTCCAGCTCATTGTGCGCAACCTGTTTGAACGCACCGCCGACGTGCGATGGTGGGCAACCGATACAGCTCTTTGGCAGGCACTGCAGAGCACCGACAAGGCAGATGCCGCCTTCGCGTCCGAGCGCCTCGGCGTTATTTCCCGCTTCTATACGGTTTACATCGACCTCGTGATGACCGACCGTCGCGGCGTGGTGATTGCGTCTGCCAATCCGCGCTACAAATCCGGCCTGATCGGCCGCAACATGACGCTGGAACCCTGGTTTATCGCCGCCTCGCAGTGCCGCAGTGGTGACGAATACATCGTTGATCAGGTCAAAAGCAGCCCTCTGCATGATGACCGGGATGTTCTCGTCTACGCCACCGGCATTCGAGAAGGTGGCAAGAATGATGGCGCCCTGCTTGGAACACTCGGCGTTTATTTCGACTGGCAGGAACAAGGTCGCGCCATTGTCGAAAAGGAGGCGAATCTACCGCCGCCGGTGGCCGAACGCACCGTGGTCCTTTTGCTGGATGGTGACATGCGCGTCATTGCCAGCAGCGATCCCGCTCTGCGCTTAACCAGCTATCCCCTTAAAAACCTCGGAAATGCCATGCGTGGAAGTTACTATGTGGGCGGCGCAATCGTCGCCTTTGCCAAGACCTTCGGCTACGAGGACTACGACGGTCTGGGCTGGTACGGTGTCGTCATCCAGCAAACGGAGAGCGAAGAGGCAATTCGCACAAGCCTCGGACTGAAAACGTAAACGCGGCTGGTCCCAAGATCAGAACGCCAAAGACGTTTAACGAAATTGCTAACCAATCGACGATTTTATCGTAATATAATTCTGAAGCGGCCATAATTTCAGTAATCGTTCAACATTTAATGGAATGATGTGCCAATGCGAGACACAGTCATTGGTGACAATTGAACCGTTCGTCTGGTAAAAAATACGCGGGACATCATGTTTTGCGAGTTGCACATGAACGTGACCGACTTCAATTCGACTTTCAGGTGGCATGCGGCATGAAACCTGAGATGTGGCAGACAAGGTTCATTCAGGAATAGTCATGCGAACAGACACGGGCCAGATCGTTCACCTGGCGGATTATCGCCCCACAGATTTCGTTCTCGAACGAGTTGACCTCACCTTCGAACTCGATCCTCAAAACACCAAGGTCGAAGCGCGACTGATTTTCCATCGGCGCGAAGGTGCCGATACATCAGCGCCGCTCGTTCTGGATGGCGATGAGTTGACACTCTCAGGCCTGTTGCTGGACCAGATCGACATTCCCGCTGCGCAGTACGACGTGACACCGGACAGCCTGACGATCCGCGATCTTCCAACGGATATTCCGTTCGAAATCTGCGTGACGAACTACATCAACCCGGAAACCAACACGCAGTTGATGGGGCTTTACCGCACAAACGGTGTCTATTGCACCCAGTGTGAAGCCGAAGGTTTCCGCCGGATCACCTATTTCCCCGATCGCCCCGACGTTCTGGCGCCTTATACGATCACCATCATCGCGGCGAAAGAAGGCAATACCTTCCTGCTGTCCAACGGCAATTTCCTCGGCGGCGGCAATTACGACGAAGGCCGTCATTTCGCTGCCTGGTTCGATCCACATCCGAAACCAAGTTATCTGTTTGCGCTGGTCGCGGGCGATCTGGGTCTTATCGAAGACACCTTCACCACCATGTCCGGTCGTGACGTCGCGCTTAAAATCTATGTCGAGCATGGCAAGGAGCCGCGCGCAGCCTATGCGATGGATGCGCTCAAGCGCTCCATAAAATGGGACGAAGAGCGCTTCGGTCGCGAATACGATCTGGATATCTTCATGATCGTTGCCGTCTCGGATTTCAACATGGGCGCGATGGAGAACAAAGGCCTCAACGTCTTCAACGACAAATATGTTCTGGCCGACCCCGAAACCGCGACAGATGCCGATTATGCCAATATCGAGCGTATCATCGCGCATGAATATTTTCACAACTGGACCGGCAATCGCATCACCTGCCGCGACTGGTTTCAGCTATGCCTCAAGGAAGGCCTGACGGTTTACCGTGATCAGGAGTTTTCTTCCGACATGCGTTCGCGCCCCGTGAAGCGTATTGCCGATGTGCGCCATCTGAAATCTGAACAGTTCCCGGAAGACGGTGGCCCGCTGGCGCATCCACCGCGTCCCGACAAATACCGCGAAATCAACAACTTCTATACGACGACCGTCTATGAGAAGGGCGCCGAGATTACCGGCATGATCGCCACCATCTTGGGTGTCGACGATTTCCGCAAGGGCATGGACCTCTATTTCGAACGTCACGATGGCGACGCGTCCACTGTCGAGGACTTCATCACGTGCTTCGAAGAGGCGAGCGGCCGCGATCTCCAGCAGTTCTTCCGCTGGTACATTCAGGCTGGCACACCGCTCGTCAGCGCCTCTACGGCCTATGACGCGGCAACGTCGACCTTCACGCTTTCGCTGGAACAGACCGTTCCGGCAACGCCCGGCCAGACCAGCAAGCAGACCCTCCACATTCCACTGTCCATCGCGCTCATTCTCGACAACGGCCAGATTGCCGAACCGTCGAAAGTCGAGGGCGGCGAGTACCGGGATGGCGTGCTGCACCTGACGGAACGCAGCCAGACATTCACGTTTTCCGGCATTGCCTCGCGTCCGGTGCTGTCGATCAATCGCAGTTTTTCTGCCCCGATCAATCTGCATCTGGAGCAATCCACTGACGACATGGTGCAGATTGCCCGTCACGACACGGATATGTTCTCGCGCTGGCAGGCTCTGGCGACGATTGCCATGCCGAACCTCATCAAAGCGACGCAGGCGATCTTGAACGGCACCGAGCCGCAGTTCGACGAAGCTTTCACCGCAGCCCTGATCGACACCGCCGGCGATGACAGTCTTGAACCGGCATTCCGCGCTCAGACGCTCGGGCTGCCAAGCGAAGCGGACGTCGCCCGTGAAATCGGTCGCAACAATGATCCGGACGCCATCCACACAGCACGCAACGCCGCCATGGCGGCGATTTCCAGGGCAGGCATCGAGACCTTCAAGTCGTTGTTCACAGCTTTAGAGGATAAGGGGCCTTACTCTCCCGATGCCGAAAGTGCCGGCCGCCGGTCGCTGCGCAACATCGCCATGGGCTATCTGTCCTTCGCCGAGCCGACACCGGAGCGCGCTTTTGCTGCATTCTCCGCCGCCACCAACATGACCGATCTTGCCCATGCGCTCAGCGTTTTGACGCAACGCTTCCCCGACACGACAGAGGCCGCGCAGGCTCTTGCGACATTCGAAAGCCGCTTTGCAGACAACGCACTGGTGCTCGACAAATGGCTGTCCATTCAGGCCGCCATGCCAGGTGAAGGAGCGCTTGGCCGCATCCAGTCGCTGACAAGCTCGAAGCACTTCATCGCCACCAATCCGAACCGCGTCCGCTCCCTCATCGGAACGTTCGCCTTCGGAAACCCGACCGGCTTCAACCGGGCCGATGGCGAAGCCTACCGGTTCCTTGCGGAACAGATCGTCAGCATCGACAAACGCAACCCGCAGCTTGCCGCGCGCATCCTCACCTCCATGCGCTCATGGCGCTCCCTGGAGCCTGTGAGAGCCGACCACGCACGCGCAGCACTCACAACGATCGAACGCACTCCGGCGCTGTCCACGGACGTTCGTGATATCGTGGAACGCGTGCTAAAGGCTTGACATTGCGTCATTCTGGCGACTTGCAGCGAGTCGCCAGATCTGTCCCAAAAAAATACGGAGTCGGTTCAAAGGGTTAAAAGTCTTTTAACCACAAGCTCTGGACAAGCCGAATCAGCTTTGATTCACTGGTGTCAGATTCGAGCAGCGGCGCTTCGAACGACAAGAGGGACATCAAGGCGGGACAATGACGAACGTGCGGCGGGCGACTGCGGGCGATGATAGCTCGTATGCCAAAATAAGCGATGTAGCTGCATGGGGAGAAAAGTTTTCTGGTCTTATGGTGGGAATTGCCACTTGGCCAAAGAGCGGACTTCAGTTGCCCCAACTGGAAATGCTGCTGAAGCGGCTGATACCTGTTCTCATTCTGGCGTTTCTGATCGTTGTTGCGGCTTCGCGCATGCTGGGCATCATGGCGGAATCAGAACGTATGGAAGGGTCTGCGCGCCAAGCGACAGCACTCTCAGCCCTTGCTGCAAGGGCAGCGCTCATCAGCGACGCGACAGTCCCTGCCACGCAGGATCGGGTTGCAACGGAAGCGCGCCTGAACAGGGCATTCCCGGCAGGCAGTCTAAGCCAGGAGACCCTGCTTCTGGTCGCGGGCAACAATGGCATCATCTTCGCTGGCGCCGGTGGCAACACCCAAGGTTATCTTGGAACATCGCTCACGGGTCTTTTGCCGGAAATCGCCATCGTGAGACGCTTTTCAGATGCGCCTGGCACCGTCGAAACCGATATCGAAGGCACGCCGCATTACGCGACCATGCTGCCCCTCGGCGGCGATGGTGGCATGATTATCGCAGCGCGTTCACTGGAGCCGATCCGCTCCTTCTGGCGTAGCGAAGTGGCCATGAACGTGACGCTGTTCACCGGTATTTCCGCCATTCTGCTCGTCATTCTCTATGCCTATTACATGCAGGTTAAGCGGGCACGCACAGCAGACGAAATCTTTCTGGAGTCCAACCTGCGCGTCGAAACCGCGCTGTCACGCGGGCGTTGCGGCCTTTGGGATTTCGATCTCTCCACACGTCGCATGTTCTGGTCCACGTCTCTTTATGAAATTCTCGGGCTTCCGGCCAGAACCGAACCGCTATCGTTCAGCGATGCGGCCCGCATGATGCACTCGGAAGAAGGCAATCTTTACGAACTGGCCCGTTCCGTCGGCTGTGGGGAATTGCGCCAGATCGATCAGATTTTCCGCATGCGCCACGCCCACGGACATTTTGTCTGGCTGCGGGCTCGTGCCCAGGTCATTCACACGTCAGCAGGCCTTCGCGTCATCGGCATCGCCATGGACATCACCGAGCAACATCGTCTGGCCCAGCGTTACGCCGAAGCCGACCAGCGCTTGGCTGACGCGATCGAAAGCACATCGGAAGCCTTTGTGCTGTGGGACAAGAACGACAGACTGGTCATGTGCAATGCCCACTTCCAGCAAGCCTATGGCCTGCCGGACAGCGTGCTGGTCGCCGGCACGGAACGCTCCGTGGTCAACGCAGCCGCCTGCCGCCCCGTGGTGGAACGCCGTGTCGCGGATCCGGATCAGTCCGGCCTGTCACGAACCACGGAAGTGCAGCTCGCGGATGCGCGCTGGTTGCAGATCAACGAACGCCGCACCCGTGATGGCGGCCTGGTATCTGTCGGCACCAACATCACCCTGCTCAAGCGCCACGAAGAGCGCCTGCGCGATTCCGAAAAGCGTTTGATGGCAACGATCGGCGACCTCTCATCCTCGCGCCACAAGCTGGAGCGACAGAAAACCGAACTCTCCGACGCCAATGCGCTCTACCAGGCGGAAAAGGAACGTGCCGAGGCGGCGAATATCGCAAAGTCCGAATTCCTCGCCAATATGAGCCATGAGCTACGCACGCCGCTCAACGCCATTCTCGGCTTCTCCGAGATTCTCCTCAACGAAATGTTCGGCCCCGTAGGATCACCGAAATATTCGGAATATGCCCGCGATATTCACGATAGCGGCAAGCATCTGCTCCACGTCATCAATGACATCCTCGACATGTCGAAGATCGAGGCGGGTCATATGCAGATCAATTGCGAAAAGGTCGATCTGGCACCTTTGGTCGAAGAAACCCTCCGCCTCACAGCGATTCAGGCTGCGCAGAAGAATATCTCCATCCAGCAGCGCGTCTGTGAAGACATGCACATGGCGGTCGATCGTCGCGCCATGAAGCAGATCATGCTCAACCTTCTGTCCAATGCGGTGAAGTTTACCGGCGAAGGCGGTCGGGTGGAGCTTCGCACCCACGTGCATCGGAACGGCCTGATGCTGACCATCGCAGATACGGGTATCGGCATCCCTGGCACGGCCATCAACAAGATCGGTCAGCCTTTCGAACAGGTTCAGAGCCAGTACGCAAAGAGCCAGGGAGGCTCGGGGCTGGGTCTTGCCATTTCCCGCTCGCTGGTGAAGCTGCATGGCGGCACGATGAAAATCCGCTCCTGCGTGGGCAAGGGCACCGTCGTCGCATTGATGATACCGCATGCCGAGACCGTCCAGCCTCTCGCGTCTGCTTCTGCCGGCTGACAGAAAAAAGGCGGGGCTTACCCAGACAGGGTGGACCCGCCGTTTCCATCACAGATCACAGTGGCATCAGGGTGCGGGGCGAAGCGTAAAACGGGTCAGTTCCGATGGGACACCCAAACGCAGAGCAAAGCCGGGCCACAGCGCCGTACCATTGTTGACGTAGAGCTGCATGCCGCCCAACTGATAGAAACCGGACACGAACCCATTGTTTGCCTGCGCAACGAGGCTGTGGAGCCCGAACACCATGCCGCCATGTGTATGGCCGGAAAGCTGCAACGCCACACCCATTTTGGCGTTACGCGCCGCTTCCTTTGGCTGGTGATCGAGGAGAATGATCGGCGCATTCTCCGGCGCTCCGCGAAGCGCTGCGGCAAGATCGGGCGCTGGGAATGCCGTTCTGGCAGATGACAGATCGGTCACGCCTGCAATCACGATCTTTTCGCCGTTCCGCTCGATCACCGTATGTCCGTTGGCGAGCGTCGTCATGTTGAGACCCGGATAATATTTCATCCACGCGTCGTAATCGAAGAAATATTCATGGTTTCCCGGAATGGTGAAAACGCCGTCGCGCGCTTTCAGATTTGCCAGTGGCGCAATATCCGCACTTCGGGATTGAACACTGCCATCGATGAGATCGCCGGTGATGACAATGAGATCGGGGCTCAGCGCATTCGTTTTCTCCACCACGGATTTTGTCCACTCGGTCGAGAACAGTCGGCTGATGTGGAGGTCCGTCAGTTGCACCATCTGGTAGCCATCGAACGCAGGTGGCAGACCGGGGATGGCAACCTCGATGTCCTTCAGCGGTGGAACGCGAATGGCTTGGCTCACCGCAAATGCGGAAAGCCCGAGCGCGACCAGCCCCATCGCATATCGCACGCCAGGCGGGATTGCCGGGAAGTGGCCTTTAAACGGCAGCAGGATGATCGAGATGATATCGAGTGCAATCTGCATGAAGGCCAGCAGCAGCAGAACGCCCACGAGGAAGTTGAATGCGATGACCAGCGGCCGAAAAAATTCGGGAGAAAAGACCGATCCCGACGACAGACGATTGAACAAGAGGTATTGGGAGCCGATCAGAAGGATCAATGCAAGACTGGCTTTGACAGACCACAACCATGGCAACGGCTGGAGAAATCTGACGACAACCAGCAGCCACGGAATTCCGAAAATCAGATGAAACATGAATATGCCTTTGTGTTTGGTCTTGTCTACGCACGACGCACGCAAACGGATCAATCCATTACAGGGATGGATTGATCCGTTCTCTCACGCCGAAATCTAAACCAGAGGTGGGGTGTGAAACGCGATACGCAACGCGTTCAGCCGTTCTTCCTCACGTCGTAGCAAACAAAAGCAATCTTGTTGCCATCAGGGTCACGCGCATAGGCCGCATAGAAACCTTCGCCATAATTGGGACGCAAGCCCGGCGCGCCCTCGTCCGTTCCGCCATTCGCCACGGCGAGGGCGTGCAACCGATCGATCATTTCCGATCCCTTGATCAGAAACGCCGTCATGGTGCCGTTGCCGACGCCTGCCGTGTCACCGTCGAACGGATAACCTGTCGCAAAGCGTGGCGCATTCACATCCGTCTTGTCGCCCCAGAATGCCGTCTGGTCGTCCTTGTAGCACTGCTTCATGCCCATCTCGACAAACACCGGATCGTAAAACCGCACGGCGCGGTCGAGGTCCGTCGTGCCGACCATGGTGTATCCAATCATCTACCCGTCTCCAGTGTGAAGTTTGCAGATCCTATAATTTACTCCTTGCCCGCTACAACCACCGAAAATGCCTTGCGCACAATTTTCGAAACGCGTTTAACCTCGCCCTCCAGCGTGCCGAGGTCAGGGCAGTCACCGGCCCGGCAGACGAGATCGATCAGCCCTGCTGGCGCTTGCTTGGGTTCGAAATCCGTGTCGATACACAGGCGAATGATCTGGGAGAGTTCCGTGAAGAGGCTGAGCGCGGCCATGCAATCGTCGTATGTTTGCGGCTCCATTGCCCGTTCCGCCATCCGTTTCCAGACATCCGCCGTGCTTTCGCCCGCCACGGGCGCAGGCAGACCTTCTGCAGGCGCGACCAAAGTCAGATATTGCGCGATAAACTCCAGATCGACCAGACCACCGGGAATAAGCTTCAAATCCCACATATTGGCAGGCGGCTTTTCCTCGCCGATCAGCTTGCGCATGTCAGCGACGTCAGCAGATATCTGCGCTACGTCGCGCTTCTTTGAAAGAACGGACGCGATGATCCGCTCGGCATCCGCAATCAAGGACCCGTCGCCGCAGATGAGCCGTGCGCGCGATAGCGCCATATGCTCCCACGTCCAGGCCTCTTCACGCTGGTATTTCTCGAAGGTTGAGATACGTGTCGCCACCGGGCCCTTGTTGCCGGAGGGGCGCAACCGCATGTCCACTTCGTAAAGCACGCCCTCGGCAGTCGGTGCGGACAACGCCGCGATCAGCCTTTGTGTGATGCGGGTAAAATATCTGACAGCGTCGAGCGGCTTTGCTCCCTCGGATTCGGACGCCGCATCGTCGTAATCGTAGAGCAGAATCAGATCGACATCGGAGCCTGCCGTCAGTTCGAACGAACCCAGCTTGCCCATGCCGATGATTGCCACGCGTCCGCCCGGATACACACCATGCGCCGCCTCCATTTCGGCCATCACCGCCTTCACCGCAGCCTCGATGACAAGGTCGGCAAGATGGGTAAAGGCGCGGCCCGCGACCTCCCCCCTGATGGCACCGGTCAACAGTCTGACACCGATCAAAAAGCGCTGCTCGGCGGCGAAAATGCGCAAACGGTCGAGAATGTCTTCATAGTGCCGCGCAGGCGCCAGAAAGCCCTGCATGCGGTGCCCGAGATAGTCGCGCGTCGGAATGTCCGTCATCAGCGCCGGGTCCAGCATGCCGTCGAACACGTGCGGGCGCGCGGCGATGATTTCCGCCAGACGCGGCGCGGATGACATGATGGTCACCAACAACGACAGCAGCGCCGGATTGTTGCCCAGAAGCGAGAAGAGCTGAATGCCAGCAGGCAGGCCCGAGAGAAAGTTGTCGAACCGCAACAGCGCCTCGTCGGCCCGCTTGCTCTTGCCGAAGGCCTGCAAAAGTTCCGGCGTCAGTTCCGTCAGTCGCTCGCGTGCCTCGACGGATTGTGTCGCCCGGTAACGGCCATTGTGCCAGGTGCGGATCACACGTGACATATCCTCTGGTCGCTCGAAACCCAGCCGCGCCAGCGTTTTCAAGGTATCCGGATCATCCCTCTGCCCGGTGAAAACCAGATTGCCACTGTCCCCTGACAGCTTCGTTTCCTGCTCGAACAGGGCCGAATATTTCCGCTCCACCAGCCTCAAAACGCTTTCGAGCTTTTCGGAGAAAGCCTTTGTATCGCCAAAGCCCAGCATGAAGGCGATGCGCTTCAGCTCTGCCTCGGTGTCCGGCAAGATGTGCGTCTGCTCGTCGTGCACCATCTGAATACGGTGCTCCACCTCGCGTAAAAACCAGTAGGCATCGGTCAGCTTGTCGCGTGTATTGGCGTCGATCCACTTCGCCTCCGTCAGCGCGGCCAGCGCCTCCTGCGTGGAGCGCACCCGCAGCGGTGCCATGCGCCCGCCCGCGATCAGTTGCTGTGTCTGCGCAAAGAATTCGATCTCGCGAATGCCGCCGCGACCGAGCTTCACGTTATGCCCTTTCACCGCAATCGCGCCGTGGCCCTTATGCGCATGGATTTGCCGTTTGATGGAATGGATATCGGCAATCGCCGCATAATCGAGATATTTTCGAAAGACGAAGGGCGTCAGGCCCCGCATGAAGCCTTCGCCAGCTTTGATGTCTCCCGCCACCGGACGCGCCTTGATATAGGCAGCACGTTCCCAGTTCTGGCCCCTGCCCTCGTAATAGGTCAGAGCCGCATCGACCGGTATGGCAAGCGGTGTCGATCCGGGGTCCGGACGGAGCCGCAGATCGGTTCGAAACACATAGCCATCCGCCGTGCGCTCCTGCATGATGCGGATCAGCCGGCGCATCATCCGCCCGAAAATTTCCAGCGCATCCAGCGGGTCGGGCACGATACCAGCCGACGGTTCGAAGAATACGACGGCGTCGATGTCGGACGAATAGTTTAGCTCCTGCGAGCCCAGCTTTCCCATTCCCAGTACGATGAGGCCAGAACCCTCGCTGGGTGCCGCGGCATTTTTAAGCGCCAATTTTCCGCTGTGGTGGTTGGAAAGCAGCAAATGGTCGATAGCTGCGGCTAGGCTCGCATCTGCCATATCGCTCAGCCAGCGCGTGGTGTCTCGTGCCACGAAGACCCGCGCCAGATCAGCAAGTGCCGCAATGAAGGAAAGCCGCCTTTTGGCAACGCGCAGCCGCGTCATAACCTCCGCCTCGCTGGGAACGACACCGTCAACATCCGGTCGCCAGCAAGCGCGGGCATCGTCAACCAGACGTGCGAGTGTCGTATCGAGCGGGTTTGATATCGCCAGCGTCAGCAAACCCTCGTCCGCCACCGCCGCATCGCGCAGATAGGGCGATAGAGACAGTGCCTGCGCGATGAAATCCTTGAGCGGTCCATCGCTTGCCAGAAGCGCGGCAACAGCAGGTTCGTGTCTGCCGATGTCCTTCAAGGTGGAGAGAACGGATTTCAGTTCCGTTTGCGTATAGGCACGAATGACGCCCGGCTTCACGTCGTCCAGCCGTCGCTCGACGGTTGCGGCTTGTCTCAATATCTCTCTCCCTTACCATGCGCACTCTGCACCCCTCATTCCTGTGCCTGTCACAGGAATCCAGCGACTGAGCGTCTGCTCGGTCAAAGGACTCTCCTCAGCCCAAGGACTTGGGCTGACTGGATCCCTGTGACAAGCACAGGGATGAGGAAGAAGTAGAGAGAACCTTACGGTGTGGACACAGGAAAAACCATCGAAACAGTCAAGCCGGGCGATGAGGCATTGCCGGTATCGGTATCGGAGAGACGCAACGAACCGCCATGCAGTTCCATGACCGCCTCGACCAGCGAGAGGCCGAGACCCGTTCCAGGCTTGGAGCGGCTTTCATCCAACCGCACGAAGCGCTTGATGACCTCTTCGCGCTTGTCAGCGGGAACGCCAGGGCCATTGTCGGCTACGGATAGCACGATTTCATCGTCCTGCCGCACCAATCGCACGGAGAGCCCCTTTTTGCCGTCATGTCCGCCAGCATATTTGATGGCGTTGTCGATGAGATTGGTCAGCGCCTGGCCGATCAGTTCGCGATTACCCTGCACGATCAGTCCGGGCGTGATGTCAGCGGTCAGCGTCAAGCCTTCCTCGTCGGCCACCGGTTCGTAAAGTTCGGCGCTATCCTCGGCGATGGCTGATATGTCGACGTCACTCATCTCGGCGGCAATGGAGCCAGCCTCGACACGGGATATCATCAAAAGCGCGTTGAAGGTGCGGATCAACTGGTCGGATTCGGCGATGATGCCCTCTAGTGCCGCACGGCGCTTGCCGTCGTCGCGGTCCTCAAGTGCCTCAGTTGCCTTGTTGCGCAGACGTGTCAGCGGCGTTTTAAGGTCGTGGGCGATGTTGTCGGAAACCTGTCGCAGGCCCTCATTCAGTTTTTCAATACGGCCCAGCATCGCGTTGAGCGAACCGGAGAGACGGTCGAATTCGTCGCCGGAACGTCCCTGCGGCAGACGCTGCGAAAGGTCGCCCGCCATGATCTTCTTGGTCGCAGCCGACATGCGGTTGATGCGTTTCAGCGCATTGCGCCCGATCGCAAACCAGATCAGAACCGCGCCACCACCCATGATCGCCAGCGCCACCATCAGTGCGTTGCGCACCAGCAATCGGAATTTCGTCGGCTCACCCAGATCACGACCGACCAGAATGCGCAGGCCGTTGTCGAGGCGGAAGATATTGGCGGTGGCGAGATGCTTCACGGCATCGCCGCTTTCGGAATAGCGCTCGTAGCCGAACGGAAACTCTGTCCAGCCTTCTTTGTCGAAAACACCGGGCTGTACCGACGCGACGTTGCCAGCCAGAATTTCACCGTTCGGCCCGGCGATCACATAAAGGCTCGCACCCGGCTGGCGGGCACGCCGCTCCATCATCCGCAAGAGCGGGTTGATGCCACCGCGATTATAGACACGCTGTACGTCGTTGACTTCCTGCTGCACGGCGTCACGCGTCTGCTGGTTCAGCAAACCCTCGGACAGCGCAGTCACATAGAAAACAAGGAAGGCGGCACAAAGCGCGAAAAGCAGGATATAAAGCGCAGAAAGGCGCACCGCCGTCGAGCTGAACAGAAGACGAAGACGGGCCATGAAGCGGAGTTACCCCTCGTCCTTCATCATGTAGCCAGCACCGCGAATGGTTTTCAGCAGCGGCTTGTCGAAGTCTTTCTCGATCTTGGAGCGGAGGCGCGACACATGTACGTCGATGACGTTGGTCTGCGGATCGAAGTGATAGTCCCAAACGTTTTCCAGAAGCATCGTGCGGGTCACCACTTGGCCCGCGTTCTTCATCAGATATTCCAGCAAACGAAATTCGCGCGGCTGAAGCAAGATTTCCTTGCCGCCCCGGCGCACGTCATGGGAAAGACGGTCCAGCTCCAGATCACCGACCCGATAGACCATATCCTGCTCGGGCTTGCCCTTGCGACGACCCAGCACCTCGATACGCGCTAAAAGCTCGCTGAAAGCGTAGGGCTTCGGCAGGTAGTCGTCGCCACCGGCACGAAGGCCCGTCACACGGTCATCCACCTGCCCCAGAGCCGACAGGATCAACACCGGCGTTTCGATCCCGCGACGGCGCAGCTCGCTGATGACGGAGAGCCCGTCCCGGCGCGGCAGCATGCGGTCGATGACCATCACGTCATAGGCGTTCTCGACACCCATGAACAGGCCGCTCTCACCATCGCTGGCGTGATCGGCAACAATACCTACTTCCCGGAAAGCCTTGGTCATGTAGGCCGCGGCTTCCAGATCATCTTCGATAACGAGAATCTTCATGTGGGGGACAATAGCGTCCTCCACCTTCACCGCACAACCGGAAACAGTGGGGTTACGGTCGTCTTGAGCATGACTTTCCATATTCTACGCTCCCGATCGATGGTGCGGCCTGTAAAATGAAAGGCGGGAAGGGAAAACCCGTCCCGCCTCGCGTGTCTATTAACCCTGGTCGATATCCAGCGCGATGAAGCGGCTGCCATCATCTGTTTGTATCTGGAAGAGAGCCTTTGAACGGCCGTCCTTCTTGGCTTGCGACAGGATCTTCTCGACATCGGCAGCAGAGGCGACCTGCTGATTGTTGACCGAAGTGATCTTCTCGCCGCTCTTCAACCCACGGGCCGCCGCGTCGGAGTCAGGATCGACATCGGTGATCGCAAGACCGGTACCATCGTCAGATGGAGCAACGGTCAGACCAAGGCTGGACAGCGCTTTTTCGCTGGAAGGCTGGCCGCCCTTGTCGTCACTCTGGCTTGTCGCTGCCTTGGAGGCGTCATCGCTGGCAAGATCGCCCAACGTCACGGTCACGGGCTGCGATTTGCCGCCGCGCCACAGAGAGAGCTCCACCTTGGTGTTCGGCGCCATGGCACCGATGCGGCGTGAAAGATCTCGGGCGTCCTTTACCGTATCGCCATTGAGTGCGGTGATGATGTCGCCCTGCTTGATACCAGCCTTATCGCCCGGTGAACCCGCCTGCGGCGCAACCACAAGCGCACCACTGGCTTCGGAAAGGCCAAGCGATTCAGCAATATCCTTGCTCACGGGCTGAATTTGTACGCCCAGCCAGCCGCGCTCGACCTTACCGTCCTTGATCAGGTCCTGAATCACGTCCCTGGCGACGGAGGCCGGAATAGCAAAGGCAATACCAACGTTACCGCCCGACGGAGAGAAGATCGCAGTGTTGATACCGATCACTTCACCGTTGAGGTTGAAGGCCGGGCCACCAGAGTTACCACGGTTCACGGCTGCGTCGATCTGGAGGTAATCGTCATAGGGACCGGAACCGATGTCGCGGCCACGCGCCGAAATGATACCTGATGTCACCGTGCCGCCGAGACCGAAAGGATTGCCGACGGCAACCACCCAATCACCGACCCGAATTTTGCTGTCGTCGGCAAACTGCACATAGGTAAACTTGCGGTTCACGTCCACTTTCAGCACGGCTAGGTCAGTGCGGCTATCGCGACCGACCAGCTTGGCGTCGAGCTCCGTACCGTCATTCATAACGACCGTATAGGCAGAACCATCATCGACAACGTGGTTGTTGGTAACGATATAGCCATCTTCCGAGATGAAGAAGCCAGATCCTTGGGCTGTCGGGCGTAAGGGGCCCTTACCGTCGCGTTGCCCTTTCGGACCACGGTCGGCGCGCTTGTCGCCTTCACCGGCACCCGGTCCGCCGAACTCCTTAAAGAAGCGCTTCAGCGGATGATCATCGGGCAGCTGATCGAGGCCACGCCCGCCGAAATTGAACGAATAACCATTGCTCTCGTCGGATGCGGGCTGCACATTGGATTGCACGCGCACCGAGACGACTGCGGGAGAAACCGCGTCAACGACGTTGGCAAAGCTTGGCACCTGCGGCGCGGTCACTTCAACGGGTGCTGCGAAAGAATGAGCGATTGGCCCCGCGACGCCGGTCGTCAGCATCAGAGCCGCCAGACCGCCGACAGCGGAAGACTTGAGGATGGTCTTCAACGAGGGACGTCCGTTTTGCGAATTCGACATGGAATATACCTTCTTTCTTCATTCAGACTGGAGCCCCGGTGGATCGGGGAAGCGGTGGATGACAGAAGATATAGGTACCCGCACCTTACAGCGAAGTGTCTGGCGGGTGAAAAATCCGTAATGTTGGAGGGTTTGCGGAAGAGAGGGTTATGGATGGATTATAAATATTTGAAATATCACGTATTTTGTCCTTCAACCGGCCCCTCTAATATGGGGCGGCGTGTGGACCTCACGCATCAACTTAAATTGTACGCCGCGACCGGAAGAACCCGCTCACCCCTTCCCCAACAAATCCCTGATCCGCGCCTCTTCATCCACCGTCAGTGTCTGCCCCTCCGAAACAGCCGCACGACGCCGGGCAAAAACGAAAATCGAGGTCACGCCAATCAGGATCAGTGCAATGGGCGCACCCCAAAGAGCAATGGTACGGGCGCTGACGCGCGGCTTCAGCAACACGAATTCGCCATAGCGAGACACGACATAATCGATCACCGCCTCGTCGCTATCACCTTTCGTCATGCGCTCGCGCACCAGCACCCGCAAATCGCGCGCCAGTTCGGCATTGCTGTCATCGATGGACTGGTTCTGGCACACCATGCAGCGCAGTTGAACGGTCAACGCCCGCGCCCGCGCCTCAAGCGCAGGGTCTGCCAGGACTTCGTCGGGATTGAAGGCGAAGGCCGGGAGTGCGGTCAGAAGAAGGGTAAGAACAAAGACGAATTTTGCAGAAAAGGCTCTCATTCCGCCGCACCCAGAACGACATCCTTTGCAGCCTTCGCCTTGCGCCTCGGCGCACCCACGCGCAACCTGCGGTCGGACAGCGAAACCAGCCCGCCGATTATCATGAACACCGTGCCGCCCCAGATGCATAGAATGAACGGCTTCCACCAGATACGCACCACCATGCCGCCATCGGCCATCGGGTCGCCCAGCGAAACGTAAAGCTGCGAAAGGCCAAAGGTCATGATGCCCGCTTCGGTCGTCGGCATACGCCGCGCCGTATAAAGCCGCTTCGATGACCACACATCCGCTGCCTCTATGCCGCCCTTGCGGGCCGTGAAATGGCCGCGATCCTCGGTGTAATTGGGTCCGACATGATGGCGGATGCCGTCGAAGGTCAGGCTGTAGCCGCCCGCATCCACCGCCATGCCCTGCTTCATCTCGACGACGGTTTCCGTTTCGAACGTCGTGACGATGACGATGCCGAGCACGGTCACGCCAAGACCCATATGGGCAAGCGTCGTGCCGAACGTCGAACGCGGCAGACCTTTCAGGCGCCGCAGCGCGATGCGGAAGGCGAGCTTGCCGAAATTGGCGCGGTACCACAGATCGGCCAACGCCCCGAAGATCAGCCAGAACCCGGCGATCATACCCAGCACCGCCAGAACCGGCCCGCCATGTTCGATGTACCACATCGTCAGACCTGCGACCCCGGCCAGTGCCGCTGCCACATAAAGCCGCTGGAATGCGCCTAGCAGATCGCCGCGCTTCCATGCCATCATCGGCCCGAACGGCGTCACGATCAGGACGGGGATCATCAACAGACCGAATGTCAGATTGAAGAACGGCGCACCGACGGAAATCTTCTCGCCGGTCAACGTTTCCAGAGCCAACGGGTAGAGCGTGCCGATCAGCACCGTCGCCGTTGAAACGGTGAGGATCAGGTTGTTCAGAACCAGCGCACCTTCACGCGAAACCGGTGCGAACAGCCCGCCCGCTTTCAGCATCGGCGCACGCCAGGCAAACAGCGAAAACGCGCCGCCAATGAAAATCATCAGAATGCAGAGAATGAAAATGCCACGGCTCGGGTCGGTGGCGAAGGCATGCACCGACGTCAGTACGCCGGAGCGCACAAGGAAGGTTCCGAGCAGCGACAGTGAAAACGTCATGATCGCCAGCAGCACGGTCCAGATTTTCAGCGCCTCGCGCTTTTCCATCACCAGTGCGGAATGCAGCAGCGCCGTTCCCGCCAACCACGGCATGAAGGAAGCATTTTCCACCGGGTCCCAGAACCACCAGCCACCCCAGCCGAGTTCGTAATAGGCCCAGTAGGAGCCCATCGAAATACCCGCTGTGAGAAAGGTCCAGGCCGCCAGCGTCCAAGGCCGCACCCACCGCGCCCAGGCAGCATCGATGCGCCCCTCCATAAGGGCCGCGACCGCGAAGGAAAAACAGACGGAAAAGCCGACATAGCCGAGATAGAGCAACGGCGGGTGGATCGCGAGACCGAAATCCTGAAGAACCGGATTGAGGTCCTGGCCCTCGGCAGGCACCGGCGAAAGTCGGGCGAACGGATTGGAGGTCAGCAAGATGAACAGCAGAAACGCTGACGTCACCCAGGCCTGCACCGCCAGCACATTGGCCCGAAGCGTATCGGGAAGGTTTCGGCCATAGACGGCAACCATCGCGCTGAACAGCACCAAGATCAGCAGCCACAGCAGCATCGATCCCTCATGGTTGCCCCACACGCCCGTCAACTTGTAGAGCATCGGCATCAGCGAATGGGAATTCTCATAAACATTCTTCAGCGAGAAATCGGACACCGCATAAGCGTGCGTCAGCGCGGCAAACGAAATGCCCACCAACAGAAACAAAAGAACCGAACCAATAGGCGCGATATCCATCAGCGCCTTGTCGTTGCGCCGCGCGCCAAACACCGGCAGCGTCGAGACGACCAGAGCGACACCAAGCGCCAGTACCAGAGCATAATGTCCGATTTCGGTGATCATCGCGTCGCTCCGGTTTTGGCGGTTCCGTCTGGGGCCTGCTGCCAAAGACCCTTGTCCTTCAGCCGGTCAGCGACTTCCTTGGGCATGTAGTTCTCGTCATGCTTGGCCAGCACGCTGTCGGCTACGAACGCATGGGTGGCAGCGTCGAAGGTGCCCTCGGTCACCACACCCTGCCCTTCGCGAAACAGGTCCGGCAGAATACCGGTATAGCTGACCGGCACACTTGCCCCACCATCCGTCACCGCAAAGCTTACCGTGCGGCCTTCACCGCGCTTGACCGATCCTTCGGCCACCAGCCCGCCAAGGCGAATACGCGTTCCCGGCCCGATGGTCGTCTTTTCCAGATCGCCGGGCATATAGAAATAGGCAATGGATTGCCCGAAGGCGAACATCACCAGAAACGCCGCAATCATGATGAAGCTGACACCGCCGCCGATGATGGCAAGTCTTTTCTGCTTGCGGGTCATTGCGTCACTCCCTGCGCGTCCACGCCAAGCTGCTGCGCCAGAGCCAACAACTGCTTGCCCTGATCCCCCGAGGGCGGAAAGCTTTTCAGGCCATCGGCCAGAGCCTGTTTCGCCTTCTCGTCATTCTTCAACATGGCGTAAGACCGCACCAGCCGCATCCAGCCCTCGAAATTATCGGGGTTTTCCTTCAGCCGCGCGTCCAGACTGTCTACCATGCCCGCCACCATCGCCTGCCTGTCTTCGCTCGACATAGTGCTGGCGGCAGCGGCGTCTTCGGCAGTTGGACCACTTGGCGCTAGCGCCTTCGGCGCGGTGGCAATGTCGGCACCGCCGGTGTTTTGCAGATGCGCCTGCACCAGCGGTATCCACGGCGCGCCCTCGGGCGAATCCCTCAGCAACGACGCGAAAGCATCGCGTGCCTCATCCGTCTTGCCCGCCTGTTCCAGCGACAGCGCCAGATAAAACCGCGCGCGCGGATTGCCGGGGGTCATCTTTTCCGCATCTTCGAGCGCCGTGCGTGCATCATCCACGACCACCCCTTCGTTGGCGGCAATCAACGTTTCGGCAAGCCCCGTCAGGCGTGGAGCATTTTCACCATCGAGACGGATCGCATTGCGATACGCCATTTCGGCATCGCCCAGACGCATCGTCTTGAAGTAGATCGGAGCCAGCACATCCCACCCGGCGCCATCGTCGGGGTTCCGCGCCAGATGCCGCTCGGCCTTGGCAATCATCAGGTTCATATCGTTGCCAGGTTTTTCCAGCCGCGCGGCAAGCGGCATGTCCGGCATGTTTGGCGTGCCCATATATAAGTAAAGACAGAGCCCCATCAGCGGCAACAGCACCGTCACGACGCTCGCCAGTGCATTGTGTCGGCGTGGCGATATCGATGATGTCTCGTCGGTTTTACCGGATGCAGCCGCAAGAAGCCGCCGCCCGATTTCGGCGCGGGCATATTCGGCTTCGGTCTCGCCGATCAGCCCGCTGTCACGCTCGCGCTGCAGTTCGGCAAGCTGGTCGCGATAAACCGCGACCTCGCCCTCACGGGCCGTGGCGGCCGCGCCATTGCTGCGCATCAGCGGAAAGGTCAGAACGATGGCCACGGCCGCCGTCAACAGGGCGATGATAATCCAGAACATGCCGTTTCAATTACTCGAATGCGCGCTGCTTTGAAACAAGCCGCAGCAGGATGACGTGAATTTGAGACACTATGCCGCCGGAACCGTCCTGACGAAAGACCGAAACCCGTCGATATGCACCAGCCTGTTTTAACGATCAGCCTTGGGGCCGCCTTGGCACGGGTCAACCAACCATCAAATCAACGGCGTCCAGGTACCGTCGGAGTTGCGACAAGCGGCACCGCGAACTTTCGCCTGTTTGCCATCAACCGTCAGATCATGGGTGTATTGCCGACAGTTCTGGTTTCCAACCTGGTAAGGCGCATTGGCAACCACCTCACCGCGCGTCTCACCACTGCCCCACATCACGGCCTGGCCACCAGGCGCCGTTTCCAGCGCGCGATATTCCGCTTCCAGCGCCCTGTTGAAATCACCGCGATCCAGTTGAAGCCCACTTCTGCCGACAATGCCGCCCTGAAGGCTGGAAATGTAGGGTGTAGACGATGCTCCGCCGCGCCCCAGCAATCCGCCACCGGACGCGCGTGTATTGGACGTGGTGCACGAACTGAGAACTGACAGGCAGACCAGCGAAAGAACAGCAGGGCGTATAAGATTGGAGTTTATCCCGGCAAATCCGGTTTTGCCCACCACGTCAACCAAGAATACACTCCTTATCAACGCGCCATTCTGGCGCGGTCATGCGTCACGAAATGTCTTGCCAGTTTTTGGCCATCATGCAAGCTCTTTCGAAAGTCCAGGGAGAAGCAACTCCGCTTTCAGCCCGCCCAGCGGGCCGCGCGACATGGCAAAGGTGCCGTGGTACTCAGAAACCACCTCGCTGACGATGGATAGACCAAGCCCCGTCCCTGGCCGGCTTTCGTCCAGGCGCCTGCCGCGCTTCATGGCTTCGGTAATCTGCTCAGGCTCCAACCCCGGCCCATCGTCTTCCACCAGCAACGTCACCCACGATCTGCGCGTCACATCCGGGTCGGAAGACGGGTGCGAACCGGTAGCAACGGTTATCACCACCTTGGTCGATGCAAACCGCGCGGCGTTTTCCAGCAGGTTGCCAACCGCCTCTTCCAGATCCTGCTGCTCCATCGCCAGAACCACGCCCGGTTGCTGCATGTCCAGCTCGAATGTCTTTTCCGGGTTCAGGCGGCGCATCACGCGCATCAGCCGCTCCAGCGCCGGCTCTGCTTCCACGCGCGCCAGAATGGAGCCGCGTTGTGCGGCAATGCGGGCGCGAGAAAGATAGGACTGAACCTGCGCCTGCATCGCATCCACCTGCCCCCGCACCAGATCGCCATGATGGCTGTCCAGCGTCCGGGCCTCGTTCAGAAGAACGGCAATCGGTGTTTTCAGCGAGTGCGCCAGATTGCCAACCTGCATGCGCGCCCGCTCCACAAGACGCCGGTTGCTTTCGATCAGCGCATTCACTTCTGTCGCCAGAGGCTGGATTTCACGCGGGAATTCCCCCTCCAGACGCTCCGCCTCGCCACCACGGATCTTGCCCAGCGCAACACGTGCCCTGTCCAGCGGTCGTAAACTGTAGAGAATGGCAAGGCCGTTGACGACCAGACTGCCAACACCGAAAACGGCAAGCGCCAGATAGAGGCTGTTGGAAAAGTCGCTGACATCGTCTTCCACGACGTTCAGGTTGCCTGTCACACGAAAGCGCGCTGCCCGTCCTTCGCCGTCCAGAACCACCTCCGTTTCAGCCACCTGCACACGGTTTCCGGCCTCATCCGTGATCACGTAATAGCGCTCGTAGCGATTGTCGAAGGGTACATCGAGAATGCCTGGAACCGACAGCGTCGAAACGCCAAGCGAAGACGAGACGAGCGGGGCTGTCTGGAAATTGCCCAACGGCTCCACCACCCAGTACCAGCCGGTATCAGGCTGCGAAAATCGCAGGTCGCCCAGCTGCGGGCTGCCGGCAAGCGTATTTTCGTTGGAAACGGTAATGGAATTGATGACGTTGTAGAGTTGGGCGCGCAGCAAGTCGGTAAAGCTGCGCTCCACGCCCTGCCGGTAGAGCGTGGAGATCACCACTGCGATTACCACCAGTGCCAGGGCAGACCAAGCCGAGGCCAGCAGCAGAACGCGGGCGGTGAGTGAGTTACTTCGCATCTGCAGGCGCTTGCATCCGGTAGCCAAGACCACGGATGGTCTCGATCAGATCGACACCCAGTTTTTTGCGCAGACGTCCGACGAAAACTTCGATCGTGTTGGAATCACGGTCGAAATCCTGATCGTACATATGCTCGACCAGCTCCGTGCGCGACACCACCTCACCCATGTGGTGCATGAGATAGGATAGCAGCCGGAATTCGTGGGAGGTCAGTTTCAGTGTCACGCCATTGACGGTTGCCTTGGAGGATTTGGTGTCGAGCCGCACCGGGCCGCAGGTAATCTCGGATGACGCATGTCCGGCGGCGCGGCGGATCAGCGCGCGCACACGCGCCAGAATTTCTTCCACATGGAAAGGCTTTGTCACATAGTCGTCGGCACCGGCATCGATACCCGCAACCTTGTCGCTCCAGCGGTCACGCGCGGTCAGGATCAGGACCGGCATGGACTTGCCGCTTGCGCGCCATTTCTCGACAACGGTAATGCCATCCATCTGCGGCAGGCCGATATCGAGCACGATCGCGTCATAGGGCTCGGTATCACCAAGATAATGTCCCTCTTCGCCATCGAAGGCCTGATCGACGACATAACCCGCTTCTTTCAGCGCGTCGGTCAGCTGTCGATTGAGGTTGGTATCGTCCTCGACCACGAGAATGCGCATTATCAGTCCCTTTTCATTCCACACGTCACTTCTGCAGTGTGACGGTCATTCAAATCATGTCTACATCAGAAATTTAGGGATTGCGACGGTCTACATCGGGACGCGCATCGTCACCTTGCGAGGGCGCTCGCCATTGCCCTGCACCAGCACGGTCACGACACAATTCTGGCCGTCATTGGAAGGGTAAACCGAAAGAAGCTGGCCGCCGGTTTCGCGCACCACCCGCGATACGGCCGAGCTGCAGTCGCTTGCAACCTGATGTACGCGTGCCGCCGATGGCGCACCCTGGACATCAGCCTGCGGCGCAGGAAAGCCGGAAAGCCCGGCTGCAAGCGTCGCGATGATGAGAGGTGATGCCATTGCAAAAAACTTCCAAAGAAAACTGGGATGCACGGGAAACGAATTCCTGGCCAAATATGTATCGCAAAGCGTCTGAATGGCAAATGAATGTGGAGTGTGGTGGATTTGCGTGATGTGAGCCACGACGCGCGTGGCTCACATCTGTCCTTCATGACGAAGAGGGCGGGGGCAGCCACGCGCGCTAACCCTTAAAACGTACAATCCTACTGAATCGCACGCGTCGCAGCCAACCGCCCATAGAGCGCAATCAAACCGCCCACACCACCCGCCACCGTCATCAGCCCTTCGGCTAGATCGTTTTCGAACCCCGCCGGCAGGTTCAGGCCAATCACATGCAGCAGTGGTGCCGCCACCGCAACCAAAGCGCCCCAGACGGTTTTGGATTGGTACCAGGCTTTTGTCTCGGTCATACTCTACCCTTTCTCGGTTGACGTTATCGTGATTAAGAAATTCAAAGGCTCAAACTCGCGCTGGCGGCAATGCCCAGTGGCACCGCACGGCCAAGCTGGCGCACCGTGATCGAAAGCGTGGTCTGCGCCGCGCCGAAATCCGCCATCTCATCGTTGACGGCATAGAGGCAGCTGGCGGCGGCGACCTCCATCGTGCGGCGAACCGCACCGTTGGCAAGCACCTCGATACGGTATCGTTCGGACACTTCATCGAGTGGAATATCGGCGGCGTCCCAGCCATCGGCCTCAACCCGCCCGCGCCGTACCCATGTCAACAGCACGCCGTCTGCCCCGCGCTTACCTCGCAAATGCACCGGTGCCAGCGGCGTTTCGGCCCGCATTCCGCCTGCAAAAGTAAATGGCCCGACACTCGCGATTTGCGCGCCTGCCGCCTCGATGATCCAGTTCAGTCGCAGGCCCCTCTCGTCCCCGCGCAGGCCCATCGCAACGACACCCGCATCCAGAATGACGACCTCAGCTCCGTTAACTGCGCCTGATGCCATCGCGTCCTCCGTCCCGACAAGGCCGCGCAGGAGCCGGGTCAAACGCCACCGCTTTGCAGCGATCTCTTCCGCCTTTGCAAAAGCGGCAACCTCCCACGCACCATTGGCACAACGAATGGCAATACGGTTGGCGCCGTTCAGAACGGCAAGGTCGGAGACTGACGCCAGATCGCCATAGGGCAACGTCATCTCGATCGCGTCCGCACTGTTGAACCGCCCGATGACACCCCTTGGCACAGGACCCACCAGCGAACCGATTTTCGCGGGTTGGTCCAACATGGCCCTCGTCTCGTAACCTTCGGGCCCCGCAGACGCAGACAGCACCATTCGCCGCCAAGGCTTGGCAAAGGCCGCAACCCGCGCAAACGCCTGGGCATCGCCAGTTTCGTATCGCGGCATATCCATCAGGACGATATCCGGATCGAACCCGCTCGAAGCGTTACCACCGCCATCGCGCGGCGCCTCGACTGCGCCAGACACCGTGCTGACGGCGATTGAAAACTCCCGCGCCTCGACGCGCCTGACATCGCCATCCTCGATCCGGCTCACCAGAAAGCGACCGGTCGGCCCACCAGCCAACTCCACGCAGTCACCGGCATCGAGGGCGATCTCGCTGGGTCCAATCGAAAAGCTCACCGTGCGGCGCGCCAACCGGTTGTCACGCAGCAACGCTTCCACAGCATTCTGCGCCGTTTCCTGCGCAACGACGGCACCGATATCATACCGCAGCACCCGGTTTCCGGCATTGTCGATGCGGCGGGACCGTACGCTCGCCTGTTCGTAATCCAGCGTCGGATTGAACGCCGTCAGCACTGCTTCGGCTGCAAAATCACTTTCATGCCCACGCGCCTCCGACCAGAGTGCTGTGTCCTCGATATCCGCATAGGCGGAAATCACCCTCGTCTTGGTCGCAGCACGCCCGCGTGAAACGAACCGAAGCTTCGCCCCATCCTCGATCGCATCAACCTGAAACGCGTCCAGCAGCGGCTCGAGCAGACTGCGCGCCGCCGTCACATCGCCCTGCGCATAACCGGCCACATCGCCGGTCACGGCAGAAACGTCGAAATCCGCAAAACCGTGATCGCTCAACACTGCGGCGATGAGATCGGCCAGCGTGGTCGCCCCCAGCCTACCATTCAGCCAATGTCCGGTGCGCCAATTGCTGCCATCGTTCCAAATCGTGGTGTCCTGCGGAAAGGCAGGATACGGTCGCGCATCCCATGTCCAGACGAAAATCCTTGCGGGATCGACCATATCCTGAAGGGCAGAACCGCCTGTCCAATGGTCATGATGCGCCTCCAGAAACCGCCTCTGCTGGCTGTCTGAGCGCATACGGCTAGAAAAATAGGGGTAGGCGCTCTCTGCTGATTTTGGATCGATGAAGGTGTTGGGCCGGTTGGCGCCCTTGTCGATCGCCGGGCAGCCAAGTTCGGTAAACCACAACGGCTTCATGCCCGGAACCCACGCGGTCGGTGCTGTCTTTTCCACCCCGCCCACCCGGTCATAATGCCGGTTGCGCCACCAGCCGACCAGATCCTTATTGCGATAGACCCAGGGCTTGCCCTTCAATCCATCGGAAATGGTGCTGCGCTTGCGGCTCGTCCGGTCAGCGTCACTGGCATAGTACCAAGAAAATCCCTCGCCGCCTTCGATAGCACGGCCAAATCCCGCCGCATCATCGGCGCCGTCAAACCCATCCGGGTTCCCGGTCTGCACATCCTCGTCGCGCCAGTCTGACAGCGGCATATAGTTGTCGATACCGACCGCATCGATCGAAGAGCTTGCCCACAGTGCATCGAGATTGAAGAACACATCGCCTGAGCCGTCTGTCGGATGATATCCGAAATATTCGCTCCAGTCGGCTGCATAGGTCAGCTTCGTCGAAGCTCCCACAACGGCGCGCACATCCGCCGCCAACCGCACCAGTTCTTCCACAAAAGGAAAGGCATTTGCCTGATCGCAAACCCGCGTCAGCCCGCGCAGTTCCGAACCGATCAGGAAAGCGTCCACGCCGCCCGCCTGTTTCGCCAGCGCCGCGTAATGCAGCACCATGCGGCGATATCCATCCGCACGATTGCAGAATGTCGAGATTTGAGCCCGTCCCGCCGCCGTGCCGTCCACGCTTCCAGGCTGCCCCGCCGCCGGATGACAGGTAATCTTGCCGCGCCAGCCATAGGCATCCTGCTGCCTGTTGCCATAGGGGTCCGGCAACCCATTGTCGGCTGGCACGTCCATCATCACGAACGGATAGAGACACACCTTCAACCCACGCGCCTTCAGGTCTGCAATCGCCTGCAACACGCTTGCATCGCTCGGTGTCCCGCCATAGGCCGGACCGCCATCGCGCTGGCTCACAGGCCACGCCTGCCCGCGGTTGACGCCTGCGACAGACCATCGGATGCTCTCACGGTTGCGGGACGCCACCTCCACACCCGGCAAAACGCGGCATTCCCCGGCGCGCATATCGGTCCCGAACCACGTCACCACCAGCGCGACGCTTGTCAGATTGGGGCATAGCGCCTGCAGTTCGTCGAGGGAGGCCTGCCAGTCCGTTGCGGCCGTCAGTGTGTGGCGGTTCATCACCCGGCTTTCGCCCGCGCCCGTCCGCTCGGAGACGGCAACCGTCGCATAGCCATGCTCTGTCGCGCCCGGTATCACCGTCACGGCACGGATCTGGTTTTCCAGCTTGCCGATCGGTCTCACCACTTCGAACTGCAGCAACGGAATGCGATTGCCGAAGCTGTCGAGCGGCAACCGCTCGAACACGACGTAGGACAGGCCGCGATACGCTGGCGCATTGCCCGCCCCTTGTTTTGCTTCGATCAACGGGTCGGGACGCTGCGTGTCGCTTCCAGAGTAGAACCGCATCTCGATGCCGGTCAGGTCCAACTCCTGTCCGTCCGCCCATACACGCCTGACCATCGCGGTTTCGCCTTCGCACAGGCCAACCGCTAGGTTTGCAAAATAGCTGTAGGTTTCGACGGTGGTCGTGCCACTGCTGTTGCTTTTTCCACCCCGCCTTTCCCGCGTCATGTTTTCCTCAAAACGCGTTGCCCAGATCAACGTACCTCCGATGCGCACCGTGCCGTAAGCCCGTGCGATCGCAACCCCTTCGTCTGCCCCGGGAATACGAGCCGTGGAGAGCCGCGCACCCGTTACCGTTCGCGATGATGACAGCAGGGCGCTATCCACCGCGCTACCCGCCAATGCCCCGGCCGCCCTGCCGATGATCGTGCCAACCGGCCCGAAAATACTGCCAAGGGCAGCGCCTGCCGCCTGTAAAACAAGGGTTGCCATCACTCACCTCTGCGGAAATCGGAATATGCCAGCGATACGTTTTCTCCACGAAGGCACCAGGGCCGAGCGCAGCACGGAGGCCCCTTCATAGGCGTGAATGAAGTGGTCGGCATCGGCCAGAATGCCCACATGCTTGGCCGCGAAATCCGGGCGCCAGCGAAACAGCAGCATGTCGCCCGGCAGCGCGTTTGCCATGCTGGCAACCGGGAGAAAATGCCGCAACGCGGCGGCCAACAACCGGTCCTCGCCACCTCGCTCGGCCCAGTCGCGCGCGTAAGGCGGCGGCAATTCCGGCTCATCTCCGTAAAGCTCGCGCCAGAGGCCGCGCACCAGCCCCAGACAATCGCAACCAATACCTTTCAGGCAGGCCTGATGCCGGTACGGCGTGCCGATCCAGCTATCGGCCATCACCAGAACCCGTTCACCGATGTCGCTCATGAAAACAGTGCTCCACCATCGTGCTGGGTGCGGCTCGTCACATAGGAATAGGCGAAATCCGCTCCCGGCATATGCGGAAAGCCACGAAAATTCAGGTGGTTGGCGAATTTCGCCTTGCAGGTTGCAAAGCTCTTGTCGCATCCCGCCACCACGGTGAATGTGTCACCCGCCTGTGCTGACGCCTCCAGCGGTAGCCAGAAACTGAAGCTTGCGACGGCGTCCCGCAGCGTATGGTCATCGAGGTCGAAACTGCGGCCTGCATTCGGGCCGCTTGAAAACGCCAGCTTACCCTGCCTGAAAAACCCTTCTGCAAAACCCGCCAGCCCCGACACCGAAATCCGTCCGGTACCATCGACGGAAATCACCGTGCCCGCAGCCTGAAACGCCGCGACATTGGCTCCACATCTGGCATCACCAAGCGCCGCATCACATCGCCTGCCATAGACGCGACCCTGCGGCTGGCTCAGCCTGTGGGCGAAACTGCGCAACTCCGCCTTGAAGGCGCCGCCTGCCCGCGTTACCTCGCCGATCTCGCGCACCTTCAGCAACACATGCTGCTGCGGCACCTGCCAGTTAACGCGGTAGAGCTCCACGCGCGCGCCGTCATAGCGACCCGCCGCCAGATCAACTTCGCTCACCGCCTCGCTGGAAAACCCGCCCGCGACCTCACCGCTGCTGGCCGCCAAGCCTGTCTCGCTGTCGTTTTCGCCAGCCTGAAAACCGCTTGCGGCCACATAGGTCACTCCATCAAACGTCAGTGCCTCGTCATGTTCGGTAAACCCCAACACAGCGCCGTCGCGAAGGCTGACCTTCCAGCAATGGCACGTCGTCGTCGCCTCGCCCTCCAGATGTGCTGCAAAATCCTCTGGAACTGTCTTCACGGCAAAATCTCCACCAGTGGAATGGAAGGAATGCGCCCGGCCTCGAAGGTTGCAAGGCTCACATCAATGCGATCGATATCAAACCGCACAGGCACATCGAACTCGAAACCCGCCCTGACAGCCGCACCCGCCGCAGGCACGTGGCCTGCCGCAAAGGTCACGATGCCGGTCGCGTGGTCGGTGCTGAAACTCGTCGTCGCAATACCGTTCACCGAAACCACCACGGAGCCCTCAACCGGTTTGGCAATGGTCCGTGTCCAGCCCCCGCCCGCATCGGCATAGGTCTTCACCAAAGGAAACGCCGCCGTCACCCCGTCGCCGGTCCCAATCCGCTGATCCATCGCGCTCGGCACTGTCAGCGGTGGGCAGGACCGGAAATCCACAGGGTCACGAAACCGGAACCCATGAAGTTGCCCGCCCCGCGCTTCGAAAAACGCCAGCACGGCGTAGAGGTCACCCACAGAGCGAACACCGGACCCCGCATCATAAGCCCGCCGTGAATTGCGCCACCTTTGGTTCCGGTTTTCTCGCCCATTGGACAGGTTGACGATATCCGTCCGCCGCACCGGCCCGCCACTGGTTCCCAGTGCCAGCCGCAACGGAAACCGCACCTCATGAAATGCCGTCATGATTTTGATTTTCCTGGATTAAAATGAGATTTTACTCAAGCGCGGCAGCGGGCTTGGCTCACCTCCCTCTGTCCTGCCGGACATCTCCCCCTAAAGGAGGGAGATCGGCTGGGAGCAAACGCCCGCTTTACCAGCAGCGTTCAAGATGGGCGGAAGCTAACCACGAATCGATCTCCCCACCTGTGGGGGAGATGTCCGGCAGGACAGAGGGGGGGTAAGCCACAAACTCAACGCTAAATGACTCTCACAGCCCCCGCTGCCCGCGTCCGACGCTCCGCGCCAGCATTGCGGCAATCTGCCCTTCGCTACGCCGAAAACTCGCCGCATCGCTCGCCGTCACGTTGAACACGATCTGCGTGCCGCTACCCCCACCGGCGGACGCCACGCCCAGCGAACCATCCGCCCCACGCTTCAAGGGCAAAATCGCCTCGCTGCCCGCCTCACCCATCAGCCCCATATCGCCACCCATCGGAAAAAACGTCGGGCTGGACACCACGCCACCCTCGGCAAACGGCGTCACCCGCCCCGGCACGCCGCCATTGGCAAACGCGAAAAGCGATCCCGCACCAGAGGCAAGATTGCTGACGGCGGAGGACAGCATATTCTCCAGCGGCTTCAATCCGGCAGACAGCGCAATATTGGACAGCCGCAGGCCCAGCCCCTGCAAGACGCTGTCCAGCCCCTTGCCGCCGACGGTTGCCGCCTGCAGGGCAGATGTCAGCGCCGAGCCAAACCGCTGCGACCGCCGCTTCAGATCGTCCATCACGGACGCCAAAGCCTCCGCCTCTTCGCGGTTACCCGCAAAATCCGTCTCATCCGCCATCGGCCTTGCCTTTCTGATTCAAGTTTGGAAGGTAGGGGATTGGAATGACGCAACAATTGCCACACAACTTGAAAAACCCAACTTGTTAGGTTAAATAGTGAATGGTTACTGTCCTTCGTCAGCACGGAATGCGTTTCGTCATCTATACCGCAGATCACGAGCCGCCCGACGTACATGTCTACGGTGAAGGCGAAAGCCGTATCGATATCGTCAATCTTGCAGTCATAACGCAGGGTGCCATGTCAGACCGGGATGTGCGGCGTGCAGTGGCTGTCATTGAAGAAAACCAGCGACTTTTTCTCGATATCTGGAGGCAATATCATGGTTGAAATCAGCGATCAGGAACTGGCACAGGCCAAAAAACGCTGGGCAGACGAACGCGCCGAACGCCCTGTGCCAAACGCTGTCCGGTTTGATCAGGCGTCGGAACGGGTCATCGTGGATTTCACCAATGGCGCATCCTTCATTTTTCCAGTCCGGTCCGTCGAAGGCTTGGAACTGGCAACATCCACGCAGCTTGCCGAAGTACAGCTTTTGGGCGAAACCGGCCTGCACTGGGAAAGCCTCGATGTGGATTACACGATCACTGGCCTGATGAGCGGCATATTCGGCAGCAGCGCCTTTATGGAATCGCAACGCCGTGGTGGCCAGAGCCGCTCAGTCGCAAAAGCCGCCGCCAGCCGCGCCAATGGCGCAAAGGGCGGACGTCCGAAGAAGGCCGCCAAGCCTTCGCCGTGACTAATTATCCGGAAACCGCCGCATCAACCCCTCCATACCAACCCGGTCCAGTCCGCCATCTTTGGCCCGCATCCCACCGGTCATGGCAAAAAACTCCACCGGGGTCAGCGCCCAGAACACATCAGGAGAAAGCCGCAGAAGGCTCAGGCCCGCATGGATCACCTGCCCCCAGGGAAAGGGCTGTGTCTCACGCGGTTTATCTGCACCCGCTGCGGCCATCAGGGGGATGGCGTGGCCTGTCCCTCTGCGCCGGTGCCCGCAAAGGTCGCGGTCAAAAGGTCGCCCACGATGGTCGCATAACCCGCAACACCACCTTCGATGCTCATCCCCGCCACATCGTCGTCGGACAGCACGTTGCCCGCGCCGCGTAGGCCAGAGCCGATGACGCGGATCATATCCGCAGATTTCATCCGGCCACTCGCGAACCGTGCTGCTAGGTCGGTCAGATCATCGGCTGCAAAGGCGGTTTCCAGTTCCGCCAGCGCCCCCAGCGTCAGGCACAGAATGCGCCTTTCGCCATCCAGCACCGCTTCCACCTCGCCCCGCCTACGGTTGGCGCGTCCAAAATTCGCCGCTCCCATCACAACGCTCCAAAGGTAATGGCACCGGCCGATTCCAGCGCGATCTCGAACTGAACCTCGCCGTCGTGCCGCCCGGAATATTCCAGCGCCGTCACCTGAAACGGCCCCGTCACCGTGCCGAAATCAGGGATAACAATCTGCCAGCCAGGAATGCTGCCCGCAAAAAACTGCCCGCGCACCAGCGCATCGCTCTGCTGGTCCTTGAATATGCCCGATGCCGTCAACCCTGCCCTCTGAATGCCTGCCCCCGCCAACAATTCCCGCCAGCGCCCGGCACTTTCCGCGTCTGTCACGTCAACGCTTTCGGCGTTGAATGCCAACCGCTTCGTGCGCAGCCCGGCAACGGTCACGAACGCCCCACCATTATCGATTTTCAGCAGCAGGTCTTTCCCCTTCTGCGTCACCATGGTTTTTCCTTTCGAATTGAGGTTACTCCGTCACCGCCCGAAACCGAATCTCCGTCAAAAACTGCTTCGACTTCGCTTGCCGCACCGAGCGGCTGTTGCGAAAGAACAGACTGACCAACGCAATTTCCCCGCCCAGCAAAAGCGGCGCGTCGTCAAGCAGGGCCAGAATGCGCACGGCGATGTCCTGCGCCAGTTTTCGCCCGCCCTCTTCGCTCCAGACTTCGATGGTCAGAAAATGCTCTTCACCGCGCTCGGAGCCTGTTGAATAATCGCGGCTTTCGATTTCGCCAAAGGCCACGCAGGGCAAAACCGCCCTCGGCAACAATCGGTCGATAATGCCGCTACGCCCCACCATCCCCACCAGCTCGGCATCGCGGACAAGCTGCGCATGCACGGCCTGCAACAGCGCATTGCCTGCCCTCATCGGCTTTCCTCCTCGCAGCGGCAGACGATGAAGCGGCCCGTTTCATCCGGGTCAATAACGGATCTTACCGCAAACACCCGTGCCCCTTTTCGAAACCGCATGCCCGCCTGGATATCATCGCGAAATCCGGCCCAGATCCGATGCGTGATCGCCACACCATCGGCGGAGGCCCGTTCGTAAGCGCCCTGCGAAACCGGCTCGATGGCCGCCCATAGAGACCGCAGAACCACCCACCCCGCCGTTACGCCGCCCTGCCCGTCGGGCAGATCGTCAGGCGTTTCAAGCTCCAGCCGCGCGGTCAGTTGGCCGGGGTCGAGAAAGGTCAGGTTCATCACTCAAAGCCCCAGTCTGCAGAATGGTGCGATTAGCCGCTCATATCCGCGCGGCACACCGGCGGGTTGGTCAGCAGGCGAAACCGCGCCGCGAAACGCATACATATGCGCAATGTGAACCAGCATCGCCCGCTTCAGCGTGTCCGGAACATCTGCACCGCTCTCTCCGAAACCAGCGGAAAAATCGATTTCGATGCCGTTCAGCGGCTGCCCCGGCGCAGGCGGCTGGCGTACCCACAACCGTGCGGGACGGCCCTCGACATCCAACAGTTTTTCGATTCCGGTCACATCGGAAGGGTCACCCGCATCATCGAAAACCAGAATCTTTTCGATGGCTTGCACGGGGCCTTTCGCAATCAGAATCACGCTGTTGAGGGGCCAGTCGTCGAGGTAAAGCCGAAAGCTCTGGCGCATCAGGCAAAGCCCGATCTGGCGCTCCAGATAGTCGCGCGCGGTGGCGATCAATGATGTCAGTAGCGCATCCTCATCGTCGCCATCCATCCGCAAATGCGCCTTCACATCGGCAAGCGTCAGCGCCTCCGCCTGTGGCGGAGTGAGTTGTGCATAGGTCATGGTCTCTCCGGGGGATTTGGGTGTCAGCTTCGTTGCAGCAGTACTGTCATCGCGTGTGGCACACCCCCCTCTGTCCTGCCGGACATCTCCCCCACAGGTGGGGAGATCGGCAAGACGCAAGCGCGCCACTCTCTCAGCAGCCTTCAAGAGGGGGCTGACGTCTCAACGAGTCGATCTCCCTCCTTGTGGGGGAGATGTCCGGCAGGACAGAGGGGGGGAAGCCACAAGCGATGACGTTTACGTTCGTCCTCCACCATGCCGGGCTAGCCCCGGCATGGCGAAAGCGCTAAAACCACTCAGCTCACCGCAAACTTCACCAGCTTCACCGCCTAGAAGTTCTGCACCCCGCCACCCACGCGCTTGGTGGTATAAAACAGCACATAGGGCTTGGCGGAATAGGGGTCGCGCAGAATGCGGATGCCGGTGCGGTCCACCACCAGATAACCGGCGCGGAAATCCCCGAACGCGATGGACGTGCTGTTTGCTGCCACATCCGGCATGTCCTCGGCCTCGGCCACCGGAAAGCCCATCAACAGTGCCGCCTGACCAGCGGAAGCTGGCGGTTGCCATATGTAGTTGCCTGTGGTGTCCTTGAAGCGACGCAGCGTGGATTGGGTCTTGCGGTTCATCAGGAAGGCGCCATTCTGACGATGCCCGGCTTTCAGCGAATAGACCGTGTCGATCAGCGTGTCCAGCGGCCCGGCAGAGGCAAAACCACCCGCCACACCCGTCGCCAGATAGCCGATCCTGCCCCAGCTCCAATCGCCGTTGGCCACCGTGTCATAGGCCAAAAGGCCCTTCGGCTTGTTCACGCCATCGCCGGAAATGAAGGCCGTCCCCTCCTGCTCGGCAAAAGCCACATCCACTTCAGAGGCAATCCATGCCTCGATATCGACAGCGGAATCATCCAGCAGCCCCTGCGTCGCCGCCGGCATTGCGTACAGTTCCATCGTCGGAAACGTCATCTCCGAAAGTTGCGGCGTGTTGGTCTGCGGCCGCGCCGCCGTTTCGGAAACCCAGCCGGTCACCATGCCGCTCGGCGCAAACGGCTTTTTCAGCACCGCACCGGAAACCTGCCGCACCGTTGCCAGCGCACGCATGGGCGAAACCACCGCCATGCGCCGGCCGATATCGCTGTCCGTTTCGTTGGGCAGCAAGTAGCCGCCATCCGCACCGCTACTTCCGGAAAACGCCTTGGCCTCCAGATCGCGCAGCGCGCCCTCGTCACCCCGGCGAATATAGGCCTCGAAGGCTGCCTTGTGCTCTTCGGTTTCTGCAGATGCCGCACCACGACGCCCCAGCGCAGGACGCGCCTTTTTCAGCGAAAGCTCATCCATCACCTTTTTGTTGTCGTCCAGCGCCTTGTCGATCCGGTCGAGCTTTTCACGGGTCAGGACATCGGACCCCATCTTTCGCTCGATATCACCGAGACGCTCGTCATTCGTTTCACGAAACGCCTCGAAGGCTTCCATGAAATCGTCGAACGCCGCCGTCATCGTGTCCGGCACGGCCTTGATCTGCGGTGCCACGGATTGTTCTGTCATCTTGTCTTCCTCTGTTGATATTTGTGTGGGAGGGGAGAAAGCGGCGTCTCACCGCCGGAAGCTACGATCCGCCAGGCTCTTCGCCATCAGGCGCATGGCACGCACCAACTCGGTCTCCCGGTCGCGAAAGAACCTGGAATGTTTGACGTTGGAAACGCGGGCCGATGGCAGCATGGGAAAGGTCACGACGGAGATTTCCCAGAGATCGGCCTCCAGAATGCGGCGAATGCCACCGCGCGCAGCCTTGCCCGCCCGCACCGTCTGGAAGCCGATGGAAAGCCCGTCCAGCGCACCCGTCTTCATCAGCGAATGCACCTCTTTCGCCCGCGCCACGCCAGGCGCCAGCACACCCTCCACGAACAGGCCGCGCTCATCCTCGCGAATGGTGCGCCATGCGCCGATCGGCTGGGCGGGGTCGTGCTGGTACAGCATGCGAATGCCAGCGGCTCCACGCTCCTCGATGGAGCGACTGAAAGCCCCCGGCTCGATCACGTCGCGCCCCAGATCCACCTCGCCGAACACGCTGGCATAGCCGGAAAACGTGCCGTCAAAGGCAATGTCGCGCAGTTCCAGATTGGCAAATTTGCGCGTGGCGGGCCGTGGCCCGCGATAAGCGTGCATGAAATTCTCCTGCGATTTTGAGGAATTTGCGCTGACGGATCAGCTCAGAGCTTGGGCCGCGCCGAATAGCGCTCGGCAATCCGCACCATCACGCCCAGCCCCCACCATGCGCAAAGGCTGGCAGCAGCAGAACCGGTCAGCATGATCTCCTGGCTCGAAAGCGCAGCGGAGATACCCAACCTTTGGGCGATCCACAGCCCCACCGGCCCGCCAAAGATCACGCCGCAGGCAAGCCCGGTCAAAAACCGGCTGGCCGCCTCACGGTGGGTCTGCGGCAGCAGATAGATCAAGGACACTCCGGCACCCGCCACGGCCCCGGTCAAGCGGGCAGCCCAGATGCTGCCCTCGTTGGCAAATTCAGACATGGGTAACCATTCCGGGTTAGAGTAGGCAAAGTTGCGCAGCGGATGCCTTGCACCCGCAGTAGAATTTTTTGCAGTTTTCTCGAGTCATCGGAGCAGCTTGCGGGCAAACCTTCGCAGATCGATTCCGGTTGTTGAGACAGTGGTTCAACGGTGGAACCTCGCGCGATCGGGACAAATTCGATAGCGTTGTGTTCTTGGCAGCCCCCTCTGTCCTGCCGGACATCTCCCCCTCAAGGGGGGAGATCAAATCGCGGTTATCTCTCGGTTACATTGAGCGTTTAAAAGAGATTAATGAGTGCGCGCCCAGCCAATCTCCCCACCTGAGGGGGAGATGCCCGGCAGGGCAGAGGGGGGTAAAACCACACCCGCTGCCGTTTAATATGAAGCGACACTCCCGTGAGCCCCCCTCCCTCAATACCCCACAGCCTCCCGCTTCTCCTCATCGCTCAGAAACGCCGCCGCCCCCACCCGCGCCCACAGCGCATCCCGCTCGCTGGACAAGCCCGCAATCCTGTCAAGGTCCGGCTCCAGCCGCAACGCACCGTCGAACAGCGGTGCCAGCCAACTGGAGAGGCTCGCAGCCGTGCGGTTGATCAAAGGCAACACCGTCAGCCTGTAAAACGCCCGGTTGGCCTCCTGATAATTCGCATAGGTGTTGTCGCCGGGAATACCCAGCAGCATCGGCGGCACGCCGAGTGCCAGCGCAATGTCCCGCGCCGCACCATTCTTGGCCTCCATGAAATCCATGTCTTTGGGCGAGAGCCCCATGCTCTTCCAGTCCAGTCCGCCCTCCAGCAGCAGTGGGCGACCCGCATTGACAGCGCCTGCGTAACCCTCCTCCAGCTCCCGTTTCAGCCGCTCATACTGGTCGGTGGAGAGATTGCCGCCTTCTTTCGGTGGATAGACCAGCGCGCCGGAGGGACGGGCGGAGTTTTCCAGCAGCCGCTTGTTCCATATACTGGCGGCATTGTGCAGATCCAGCGCCGCACCCGCCGCCGCCAGTGGCGAAAACCCAGAGTGGTCATCTAGCGGGTTGAACAGCTTCAGATGCAGCAACCCCAGCCGATCACGATCCGCCGCAATCCGCCGCGCGGCGCGACCCTCGGCGCGGTAATCGAAGGCGGCTGGCCAACCATCGGCCCCTTCGATGATGCTGACGCGGTCCGGTCGCAGCAAATGCAGCTCGCGCAGGCGCTGCCCCACCATCAGCGGCTCGATATAGGCATTGCCGGACAGCAGCAGATGACCATAGAGCGCCTCGAAGAAATCCGGCCCGCTCATCTGCCCGTTGGGACGCGAAAGCAACCGCAACAAAGCATGCTCGCCAATCTCGTCGTCACCTTCATACAACAGCCAGCTGACGGACGCTGCAGCCTCCGCCACCATTCTGGCGGCCCGGTGCGCCACAGGGTTCTTCATGAACCCTTCGCGTGACAGCGCGCCATACCCCCGGCCAGACCAATGCGCCCGTCCCGCCTCACCAGAGAGCACCAGAAACCCGCCCGCCGCCTTTTCTTCGCGCACAACCGCACGCTCCACCGGGCGCCGCCACGGCAAAGAACCAAAAAATCGCATGGATATTTCCTTTGAAAGAAAACAAAAAAGCCACCCGTGGGGGTGGCTCAGATGGTGGGGCCAAAAGCTGACTTATCGTATCGGCACCTTCACCGCCCTGTCGCTGTCGAAATCAGCCGCCACACGCGTGTCGCGCAACGGCTTCACCGTATCGGTCGAAAGCGCATAGGCTGGGTCGGCCTTGTAGGCAGCAAGCGCCGCTTCGTTTTCGAATTCGCCGTAGACGATGAAGTCCACCGCATTGCCCCATTGGTCTTTCTTCACGTTCTCACCGATTTCCAGTTTCAGCGCGTGGGAAATGCCGGTCAGGCCGGAAAGCCCCGTGCGCACGGCCTCGCGGTTGGCTTCAGGCACAGTGAAGAAAACGATGTGGCGGATCATGGAAGCACCTGTCATGCAAAATCTCGGGTGGAAATCGCTATCATCCCACCGCTGGCTGTTCAATCAGGCTCGCCGTCAACGCCGCGTGAAACGTCTGGCCGTAACCGGCGATCAGCGCCGCGCGATCCGTGCCGTTGACGATGCCTCTGGCACCTTCCCAGTCGGCGCGCCGGGCATCGAAATATTGCGACAACCGCCTGCCGGTAAAGCTGCCGCGCAACATTCCCTCGACCAGAATGGTCGCGGAGACCTGCGGCTCCATCGCCCGCTCGGGCCGCTCCACGAGGTCGATGCCGGTCACAGCAGACATCGCCTCATAATTTCGCCTATGTGTCAGTTGAACCAGCCCGCGCCCCAGCCAGCTTTTTCCCTCGGCATCGCGCCGCCAATAGGGCGTGCGCACCTGGCCCAGTTGCCCAGCGGCATAGGCCCGGTCGAGAATGCGGATGGCGGCATCGTCGCTGGCAGCCAGCGTCTCGCGCACCGGCTGCATCGTCGCTGCAGTTTCGTGAAAGGCGGTTGCCAGCATGTAGGCCAAGTGACGAGCATCGCCATCGGGTGCTCTGTCGGCGAAGACATCGACGATCAGTTCGGTGCCCCGCACCTGCCCTGCGGTCAATCTCCCGGAAAAAGGAGCCGTGCGAATCATCGCAAAGAAACGCTGGATATCCAACACCATCATCGCCTGTCTCCATCATCGGTCATTAAACCTGAGGTTTTGATTTTTAAATTGCCACACCTAAATCGATTTAAAAAAATCCTAATCGATTTTATTTCTTGCGAACCGTTTTAAGGAAAAAATTTACCTTGAATTGGGGAACCTCTGGCCGCCTACTCTGTTTGACCCCGCGCAATGAACAGCGCCAACCCGCCAAGGAGGAATGCCATGAACGCGACGATCCCCCAGACGACCTATGACCGTCTCGAAAACGAATGGCGTCAGATGCGCGAAGTCAGCGCGCAGACAAAACCTTCGCAGGCTCCCAAGAAGTAATTTGGTCAGGGGCGTCAATCGCCCCGGCACTGGAATTTGAAACCGCTCGTGATAGGCCGTTATCGGCCTTCGCGGGCGCTCCGCGTTTTCGCAAATGCAGGCTTGAAGCGTGTCACGGGTTACCCCTCCCCCAAGGGGAAAGATTGTCGAAGCCCTCACATCCCTCGCACGCGTGGCTCGGCCATCGTGTCCATCGCCAGGGCCGTCAGCGCCCAGACCAGCGCATCCAGCCGGTCGGGTGACTTTTTCGAGGATAGACCGTCCGGGCCGAAATCGGTCATCTGGTCCTCCAGTTTTTCAAACCGGCCTGTATGGCGCACCCGGCCCTGCTCGTAGAGTGCCGCAACCGGTTCGGCGCGGGTAAACTTGCCCCGGCTGGCCCTCACCATGGTCACGGGCAGGTTGGCGTCGATGCTTTTCAGCATGGCACTCACCATCTCGCCGCCCTGGTTGACTTCCGCCACCACCCGGTCGGCCTCGAAACGATGATGCGCGGCCACCACGGCGCGTGCCCAGCCTGCCGGTGTCGCGCCCTCGGCGGAACAATCCGCCAGAACCCAGAACCGACCATCGATACCGATACCCGCCACCACGATGCCGCAGCAGGATCCTTCGCCACTTCCCGCTGGCGGGTCCACCGCCACCACGATCCGTGCCAGAGAATCCGGCCTGTCATCGAAAATCGCTTCGATATCCGCCCGCTTCCATAGCGCATCGTCGCGCTGGGCAATCAACTCGCCGTCCAGTTCCTGCCGCCCCAGCCGCGTCCCGCCATAGCGTTTCATCATGGCATCGATGAAACCGGGCGAAAGATTGGCCGCATTGTCATGGGTGCGCATCCGAACGACATGACTGCCTGGATCGGCCATCAGCGTCTTCAACAGCGGTATCGGCCTCGGCGTCGTGGTTATCAGTTGCTGCGGCCGGTCACCCAGTCGCAGGCCGAATTGCAGCATGTCCCAGGTTTCCTGCGCATACCGCCATTTCGCCAGCTCATCGGCCCAGGCAAAATGAAACTGCGGTCCACGCAGGCTTTCCGGGTCTTCGGAAGAGAAGATTTGCGCCATCGCCCCGTTCGGCCATATCAGCCTGCGACGAGACGCTTCGAAATCCGGCCTCTTTCGTCGGGCGATCCTGCAGATACCGGAAACGCCGTCGATCATCACCTCGCGGGCATCCCCCAGCGTTTCCGCCACCAGTGCAATCCGCAGATCGGAATGGTCGCCGGAGGACGCGATGCGATGCACCCATTCGGCCCCGGCCCGGGTTTTGCCGGAGCCGCGACCGCCAATCAGCAACCAGTTGCGCCAGTCACCGTCGGGCGGCTGCTGCACGAGGCTACCCACCATCCGCCAGTCGTATTTCAGCCGAAACACATGGTTACGCTGATGTCGTTCGGCCAGCAGAGTGTCCATACGCAACCGCATTTCCTCTCTGCGCACAGCGGGATCACCAGCGATGTACCCGCTCAGAACGGCCTTGGCCGCTTCATTTTGCGCTTTCAGCCGTTTGCTCGTTCGCAGGAACACCGGCTGCGACAAGCTTCGCCCGCACTTTTTGCTCGACGAGCTCATCAATCCGCCTTTGGAAAAAGGCGACCGCCTCTTCATAGTCCTGATTTTCCGCATCGCTTTCGGCGGCAACCTCTCGGTCGCGCGCCAATTGCCGTTGCAGCGTGTCGATCTTTTCCAGCGTGCGAACGATCAGCGACATCGCATCCGTCGCAGCCTTCACATCGGCCCGCGCCAATTTGGCCAGAGCCTCGTCAGCCGCACCATCCAGCGCAGGCCCCGCCCCTTCGCGCAATTCGCGAAAGAGCAGAAACTGCTCCCGCATCTCCGTCGTCATCTCATTCAGCAGCCGCCACAAGCCATCCGGCCCGTCAATGGTACCGGATGCGTCGTCAGGCGACTGAGATTTGGTTTCGAGCGTTGCGGTCAACGCATACACAGGTTTTTGTGGCCACTCGCGGTAGAGCGAGAGGTCGTCGTTGATTGTCGATGTCATCTGTTTTGCTTCCCCGGCTTCGGGGCAGTAGGGTGCGGCGGGCTATCTCTCCCGCAGGAAGAGAGGTAAACCGCCACCACCCACACGTCTCCGACTGTACCTAAACACTACCAAACGACCGTCACGCCGTCAAGGACTATTTTCCTATTTCACTGAAATTTATTCCGCAACTTTTCTTCCATACACCGCCGCGCCATATTACAGTGTCCCCGCCAACAACCGTGAAGGAAGCAAAATCTTGAGATGGATCAGTCGCTTGGTCATGCCGCTTTCCAGCACGGGCATCGTCGTCGGCACGGTGTTGCTGTGCGCGTCGCTGACGCCATCGCTGCTTCCCCGCACCTATGTCATGCAGGGGGTTCTGTGCGGCTTTTCCTTTGCCATCGGGTATCTCATCGGCGTTTTTCTGAAGGATGTCGCCATCTATCTCGGCCTGCCGCAGCCCTCGCGGCATGATAAGCGCGGTGTTCTCTTTGTCGTCTCGCTGGCGGCCGTCGTCGCCGCCGTGGGGTTTCTCTGGCAGGCGGCAACCTGGCAGAATTCCATTCGCGTGTTGATGGAGCTCGACCCGCTGGATAGTGCCCATCGGTTCAAAACTGGTGCCATCGCCATCGCCGTCTCTGCGCTTCTCATCGGTTTCGGACGGTTGTTCCAGATCGTGCGACGGCTGTTTTCCCTGCGCAGCCGCCGGTTTCTGCCGCGCCCGCTGGCCAATGTCGTCGGCATCGCAGCCGCCGCCGTCATCGCCGTTTTCTTGCTCAACGGGTTGATCGTGGATGTCGGTCTGCGGCTCATGGATAGTTCGCTCAAACAGGTGGACAGCCTCATCGAACCGGATGTGCCGCGCCCGTCCGATCCCATGAAAACCGGCAGCGACGCCTCGCTCATGTCGTGGGAATCGCTGGGTCGCCGCGGCCGTGAATTCGTCGCAACGGGTCCCCACAACACCGAGATTTCCGCCTTCACGGGCCGCCCGTCGATGGAGCCGATCCGCGTTTATGCCGGGTTGAACTCCGGCCAGACACCGGCAGAGCGCGCCAAGCTGGCATTGGAAGAACTGAAGCGCACCGGCGGCTTCGAGCGTGCGACGATGCTGGTCGTCGTCCCCACCGGTACCGGCTGGATCGATCCCGAAGCCATTGATACGCTTGAATATTTGCACAATGGTGATGTTGCCACAGTTGCCGTGCAATATTCCTACCTCTCAAGCTGGATTGCCTTGATGACGGAGCCGGATTACGGCGTGGAAACCGCCCGCGCGCTGTTTGAAACCATCTACGGCTACTGGACGACGCTGCCCAAGGAGACCCGCCCCAAACTCTACCTGCACGGCCTCAGCCTGGGTGCGCTCAACAGCCAGAAATCCTCGGATCTCTACGATGTGCTGGCCGATCCATTCCAGGGTGCGTTGTGGAGCGGCCCTCCCTTTTCCAGCCCCACATGGCGCATGGCCACATCAGGTCGCAACGAGGGCTCACCCTATTGGCTGCCGACCTTCCGGGATTCCTCCGTTATCCGCTTCGCCGACCAGTACACCAATGCCCACATGCCGGATAAGCCATGGGGGCCGATGCGCATCGTCTATCTGCAATATGCCAGCGACCCCGTAACCTTCTTCGAAGCCGCCTCCCTCTATCGCCGTCCGCAGTGGATGGCGCAGCCACGCGGCCGCGATATCTCCACATCCTTCCACTGGTTCCCGGTCGTCACCTCACTGCAACTGTTGCTGGACGTCGCCGCCGCCACCACCGCGCCCATGGGCTACGGCCATGTGTACGCGCCTGAACATTACATCGACGCCTGGCTGGAAGTCACCCAACCGCAAGGCTGGACACCGGAGGACATCCAGCGGCTGAAGATGGTCTTCAAGGCGAAACGAGGAAGTACGGACCCGGCGTGACGAGCTCGTCGTCTCGCAAAGTTCCGCCTTGCGCAATTACCCTTTAAGGGTAGTGTGAACCATGGAAAAACGGGTCGCCCACTACAATCTTCGAACCATCATCGCCACCGTGAAACGCCAGCGCGCCGCGGTCTTCACAAAGACCGCAATCGATGGTGGACGACGCGTGGACCTGACCGTCGCGGAAATGGTCGATGTCATTTGCAAGCTCGATGCCAAATGCCTCTTCAAATCCATGACAACCCACAGCGACACGGCCGTCTGGCAGGATATCTACCACGCCGATACACCCGGCGGCATGGCGCACATCAAGCTCACGCTTCGTGCAGATGGAGCATTGGTCATACAATTCAAGGAGTTACAGCCATGACTGAACTTTGCATGCGCTGCGATTCCGGCGCCATAATGGAGGTTTTTACCAGCGAAACCCACCGCATCGAACATCGCGAAATCGTCGCCAATGTGGAAGGACTCTCCGGCGTACGGTGTCCCACATGCGGCGAAATCGAATATGATGCACCAAGTGCCGAACGCTACGCCGCAGCCAGTGATGCATTGGCGCTGGAAGCGCGCCGCGCCACGGCAGACGAATTGCGCCGTATCCGCAAGAAACTGAAGATCAATCAGGCCGAGGCATCAAGACTGACCGGCGGTGGCCACAACGCCTTTTCGCGTTACGAAACCGGTAAGGTCGCCCCCACGCCCGCCGTCATCAACCTCTTCCGCCTGCTGGACAGGCACCCGGAAGACGTCAAAGAATTAAAGTAGGCATAAGGCCCTCTCACCGCGAAATCCGCGTCGACAAGATCACCGAAGACAATGTCCGCTCCACCCCGTCCAGCCCACCGATCCCGTCTATCAACCGGTCGAGATCGGCAATCGAAGGGGCCGTGAGAATGGCGATCAGATCGAAGCTGCCGCTGACGGAGTGCAGCGTTGTCACCTCCTTGATGGCTGCCAGTGCCGCCGTTACGCCTGCCAGCACCTTGGGTGCGATGGTAATCAGCACATGCGCCCGCACCAGCCCGGAAAGGTAGGCGTCTGACAGTTTGATGCCGTAACCTGAAATCACCCCGTCCGCCTCCAGTCGCTCGATTCGCGCCTGCACGGTGGTGCGGGAAAGGCCAAGCTTGCGCGCCAGTTCCGCCACCGGCATCCGGGCATTGTCTGCCAGCAAGGAGAGCAGCGCACGGTCCTTTTCACTGATAGGCATTCTGCATAATCCTATTGTCGATATGCATAATTTTAAACGTCTTTCCGCGCAATGTGAAGCTACGAATCGTCTCTCAAATGCGGCATTCTGTTACCTCAATTGCATTTCTCATGGGGGACATCATGAAACACATCGTCATCATCGGCGCAGGCAATATCGGTTCGGCCATCGCATGGATGCTGGCTGTGACTGGCGATTATCGCGTCACCGTCGCAGACCGGTCCGCAGACCAGCTTGCCAATGTTCCCACCCATGAACGGGTCGATACGGAAATCGTCGATATCACTGATCGCCTCGGCCTGCAGGCGCTGTTAAAGGACAAGTTCGCGGTCCTTTCCGCCGCCCCGTTCCATCTTACCGCAGGCATTGCAGAGGCCGCAGTCGCCGTCGGCACCCACTATCTCGACCTCACCGAAGACGTCGAATCCACCCGCAAGGTCAAGAAACTCGCCGAAACATCCGAGAGCGCCCTCATTCCGCAATGCGGCCTTGCGCCCGGCTTCATCTCGATCGTCGCCGCCGATCTCGCCTCGCGGTTTGACAAGCTGGACAGCGTGCGCATGCGCGTCGGCGCTTTGCCGCAATATCCTTCCAACGCCTTGAATTATAACCTCACCTGGAGCACGGACGGCCTGATCAACGAATATATCGAGCCGTGCGAAGCCATCGTCGAGGGACGCCTCACCGCCGTTCCTGCGCTGGAAGAACGTGAAGAATTTTCGCTGGATGGTATGACCTATGAGGCCTTCAACACCTCCGGCGGCCTCGGCACCCTGGCCGCCACGCTGGAAGGCAAGGTGCGCACCATGAACTACCGCACCATCCGCTACCCCGGTCACGCCGCCATCATGAAGGCGCTGCTCAACGATCTCAACCTGCGCAACCGTCGCGATGTGTTAAAAGACCTGTTCGAAAACGCCCTGCCCGCCACCATGCAGGATGTCGTCATCGTTTTCGTCACCGTCTGCGGCACGAAAAACGGTCGTTTCATGCAGGAGACCTACGCTCACAAAGTCTACGCCGGCCCTATCTCAGGCCGCATGATGAGCGCCATCCAGATCACCACCGCCGCCGGTATCACCACGGTTCTGGATCTTCTGAAAGACGGCAAGCTGCCGCAGAAAGGCTTTGTGAAACAGGAAGATATCGCGCTGGCAGATTTTCTGGCCAACCGATTCGGACAGTATTACGCGCCGCGTGAGGGCTTGGCGAAGGTGGGGTAGTGCCTACGTCCACAGGTTAGCCATAGCGTGCGCGGCTCACCCCCTCTGCCTTGCCAGGCATCTCCCCTCAAGGGGGGAGATCAGCTAGACGCTCTAACGCTGCTCAATCTCAACGTAAAGGAAGATCGAGAGAAAGGCGCGAGTCTATCTCCCCACCTGATGGGGAGATGTCCGGCAGGACAGAGGGGGGTAAGCCACACCCACCGCGCTCGCTGTTCCATCGCTAACCACTACCACTCACGTCCCGCAGAACGTCCGAAACACCCGTTCATGCCCCATCGGGGCCTGCATATAAACCGCAAATTCCGGCACTTCCTCATAAGGCCGCGCCGTCGCCTTCAGCATCGCATGAAACGGCTCGAAATCGCCATCCTCGACAGCCGCTGCAATCACCTCTTCGATGCGGTGGTTGCGCGGAATGACGGCTGGGTTCACCGCCCGCATCGCCGTAGCGCGGTCGCTTTCCGTCGCGCTTTCCTTCCACGCACGCTGACGCCAGCGAGCCAGCCATTCGTCCGCGCCTGCCAGATCGGTGAACATGCCGCGAAACGCTTCCGCACTGCCATCCGCCGCATCGCAAAGCCTGCGGAACGTCAAGGTGAAATCCACCTCGTTACGCTGCATCAGCGCCAGCAGATCCTGCACCAGTTGCTCGTCCGCATCGTCCTGCGTGCTCAGACCCAGCTTCCTGCGCATGCCGGAAAGCCAGCGCTTGGGAAACGCCGCAGCAAATTCTGCCAGCACGCCATTGGCCAACTCCACTGCCGTGTCAGCATCCTCATCCAGCAGCGGCAATAGGCATTCGGCCAGCCGCGCAATGTTCCACTGGGCGATGCCGGGCTGGCTGTTATAGGCGTATCGACCCTGCGCATCGATGGACGAGAACACCTTGTTAGGATTATATTCATCCAGAAAGGCGCAGGGCCCGAAATCGATCGTCTCGCCAGAGATCGCAACATTATCGGTATTCATCACACCGTGGATGAAACCCACCATCATCCAGCGACAAACCAACTCGCGCTGACGCTCCGCAATCGCTTGCAGCAAGGCAAAATAAGGACTCTCTGCTTGCTTGGCGCCGGGATAATGCCGCTCGATCACGTAATCCGCCAGCGTCCTGATCGCCTCGTTGTCCTCGCGTGCCGCGAAATACTGGAACGTACCCACCCTGATATGGCTGGCCGCCACCCGCGTCACCACGCCACCGGGCAGACCCGTTTCCCGCTGCACCCGCTCGCCGGTCGCGACAGCCGCAAGCGCGCGGGTGGCGGGAATACCGAGCGCAAACATGGCTTCGGACATGATATATTCGCGCAGGACCGGACCCAGCGCCGCCCGCCCGTCACCCCGGCGCGAGAACTGCGTCGGCCCGGCACCCTTCAGCTGGATATCCCGCCGTTTTCCATTGATATCAATTACTTCACCAAGAAGAATGGCACGCCCATCCCCCAGCTTCGGCACGAAGTTGCCGAACTGATGCCCCGCATAGGCCATCGCCAACGGCTCCGCTCCCTGCGGCACGGCATTGCCTGAAAACACCGCCGCCAACCGCGGATCATCTATGCCGTCGAGATCAAGCCCAAGCTCTTGCGCCAATGGCTTGTTGAACGCGATCAACTGCGGCGCACTGACAGGCGTCGGCAAAGCCGCCGCCGTAAAATGCTCCGGCAGACGCGCATAGGAATTATCAAAATGGATCACGGGTTTTCTCCCTGTTTCAGGGCTTATATGGGCTGGCTTAGCCTAACATTCCAGCCGCCAACCCCGATGCCATCATTTCGCATCGCCACTCTTTAGATCGATAATGCGCAGTCCTTCGTGCCTGACAAACGGCGCGGACGGTTTGAGGCTCGCGCCAATAAGGCGTAATCCCTCGGCATAATCGGCAGCGGATGCGAAGCCCCGGCGCGGCAAGATTAAAGCCTCGCGTTTGGACAAGGCCAGAAACAGATGCGTCTTGGTCTCGATCGCCTTCACGATACCACCCCAGGAAATGGCGCTGTTGATGTCTGCAGAACGAGCCGTAACGCCATCGTGAGAGAGCGTCACAACGATTTCCTGATTGGCCGCGGCCCTTGTTTTGAAAACCGTTGCCGCCATCAAAGCAGCAAGATGACTGCTGAAAACAGTCAATAAAAGCGGGAGAAACCAGAAGGGCCAGTAACGGAAATAGATTTCGGCATACCACGGCGGCACACCTTCTTTGCCCGGCCACAACCACGCCATGACGAAGAGATTTCCAGCGATGATCACTAACAAGGCGAGTTTCAAGGCAGTCTGCCAGAAGGGTCTGCGGATCAGTGCTCGCGTGACCGCAATGAAGTCAGACCGCGTACAAATATAGCGTATCTCCAGAACTCTCTCTTTGGGGTCCACGGTTAAATCTCCTCTTTGCCCAGAGCTTGCCATTGCCCGTGAACGATGCGGCTTGCATAGGGCGGTGCGGTCTCTCCGCCGCTGACGTAGATATAGAGAAATAGCTCCGTCACCCTTTCGAAGAAAGTCTTCGGCATCATGAGTTTTGGCTCTCCGTCTTTAATTTCCGTCTCCCCCCTATCCGCTTCAATCAAGAGATTGATCGCCGCCTGGGCTTGTCTTCCAGGCACAAAAACACCGGCGCCGCCGATGGCGCTTGTGTAGTGTTGCAAATTATTGATGAGGTGAACCGACGTCGCAACAACAACGATGCCGTAAGCTTGGAGATAAGAAGACGTCACTGCAAAATCGGAAGCGGTGAAAACGGTCGCCACGCGAATGATACGGTCTTCAAATTCGCCCATGAGCCAACCCTTGTTGATACCAGCCGTAGCGAAAATCAAATTGAAGAAAATGGCCGTGAAGTCAATAAATACAACCAAGGGTCAACGTCGAAAAGTGCTTGAAGGATAGACTGCGGAGATAACGATATGCATCGCAATCTTTGAAAATGTCTCTTGCACTGTTTGCCCTTGCGGCACACGGGTCCTTCCTCATGGAGTAGTAGCGCGATGAACTTTAACCTGCCACTTTCGTTCCTATGCTGTGTAGCCACAGAGACGAAAGGATAGTGGAATGAATGACATCGCATTGCCCGTAGAGATCGAAAGCGCCGTTCGCACCATACAAACCGATCTTCCGGTCAACGCCACGATCCATGTCTGGCTGAAGGCGAAAAAAGCAGATGAGCCGGGGGCGGTGTCCTTTTCGAACCACAACGGCAAATTTGCCGAAGTTTCCTCGACAAACGTCGATGAATATAATTTCCGCATCTACCAGGTGTTCGGCGGCGGGCGGGTCGAACTCAGCTACGATACGGTGACCACTGCGGTCTCCGTTATTTACTGGTTCATCGCCTCCGATGTGCTGGAAACCGGCATCACCGTTGTTCACACGAAGCCTGACAATGCCGCACCCGATCTGCCGGATAGCTACCACTTCCGCCCGCCCTTCGGCTGGATGAACGACCCCAACGGCTTTGGCCGTTTCGAAGGCCGTCCGCATCTGTTTTATCAGCATTACTCCCACGGGCTGCGCTGGAACACCATGCATTGGGGCCACGCGGTGTCCTCCGATTATCTGCGCTGGCGGCATTTGCCGATCTTCCTGTTCCCGTCCGAAGATTTGACGACGCGGCCCGACAAGCGCGGCGGTGCCTATTCCGGCTCTACCATTCCGCTGGTGGAAGGCACGGGCATCCGCGTGTTCTTTACCGAGCAGGTGCAGGACCGCGTGCCGGAACAGCAGATCCAGCTCACCGCCACCTCGTCGGATCTCATCATGGCCGGTCAGGCGGACGTCATTCTCGGCCATCGCCCGGATGGTCAGGGGCTGACGACCGATTTTCGCGACCCTTACGTTTTCCGTGGGCCGGATGGCCTGTGGAAGATGTTGTTGGGCAGCCAGAGCGATGGCGGCGGCGTTATTCTTCTCTATGAAACGCAGGACCCGACAGCCGCATCCGGCTGGACATATGTGGGCAAGTTGTGGGTGGAGACGCGCTACAAGACGACGGCGGTGGAGTGCCCCTGCCTGCTGCCACTGGATGGTCCTGCCAATGCCCGCTCCACCCGCTGGGTGCTGGTCTACGGCCTCATGCATTCGGAAGATGCAGCAACCGGTCGCAAGAACCTTGCCATGGCCGATGTCGGCTGGTTCGACGGCAAGACCTTCGTCAAGGAGTTCGGACAGGAGTTGGATTTCGGCACGGATAACTATGCCTTCCAGGCGTTTCTGGATGGCGATACCATCGTTGGTATCGGCTGGCTGGCCAACTGGGCGGATGCGACGCCGGAAATCGATTTCCCCACCGCCATGACCTTGCCACGCCGCATGATCTTTTCCACCGGTGCGTTGCTGACGCCACCCATCGGTGCCGCGGAAAGCCTGCGCCATCGCATTTTGGACCGGACCCGTCTTGCCGCAGGCGAAGCAGTGGAGTTTCCCAACGGTGCGGTCGAAATCCTGTTCGAGCTGGAAAAACCCGGCCTTCCGTTCGAGCTTGAACTGGCACACCCCACCGTTAAACTCGGCGTAGTCTGCGACGAAACCGGCCTTTGGATACGTTATGAAGACGGGCGCGACGGTCCGTCACCGCGCTACATTTCGGAAGGCGCGCGGCCGTTCCGCCTGCGCATCTTCATCGATTACGGCTCAATCGAAGTCTTCGCCGACCATGGCCGCTATGTCGGCACGAAACGTATCGACAGCTTCGAGCCGGTGCGCTCCGCACAGTTGAAAAGCACCCATGGCGCGGTATCCCACGCTACGACGTGGATGCTTAAACAGTAAGAGCCTAGGAACATTCGTGCGCTCCCCTGTAGTCTTTTGGACAATACCGAGGCAGCGGGCGGGACATGGCAGCATGACCGCGAGCACCCCGTCACAACGGGGAAGGCGCGGCGCGCTTGGTTACACGGCGGCCGAACCATATGGCAGCAATCGATACGACGGCTGCCGTTCCATAGATCGCAGATAGCGAGGGCGATAAGTCGCCGCGCTCAAGAGCGGGTACGAGCGCGGTGGCGGCAGCGATTGTCCCGCTCGCCCCTGCGCCAGCCGCAGCGCCCAAAGTGGCGACTGTCGGCAGCAACGCACCCGTCATTTTCCGTTCGTGCTCGGGGGCCGCTTCCATGGCGTTCTGGTTGATACCGGCCCATGACATGCCAAAGGTTGCACCAATGAGCGCTTGGCCTGCCAGCATTTCCAGCCAGCTTCCCATCAAAAGTCCATGGCCCAACAGAAGACATCCGGGCGCCATCAGCCACGGCCCGTAATGCAGGCTCGCATCCCGCAGCCGTGCAGAACGCAGACTGCCGACGATGACAGCGACGGTGCTCCACGACAAAGGCATGGCCACGACGATAAAGCCTGCAAATGTCGGCTCATATCCCCACCGCTCGACGGACACCAGCGCCAGATAGACGCTGGTCAGCGCCTGCGCGTAGGACATCAAGAACAGCATCCAGAAACCGTTTCCTACCACAGTGCCCGGTCGAAACGCATCTTTCGGGAACAATCCAGCTTCCGGTCGTATGCCTGTTATCAGCGACATCAGCAGCAACACCAGACCCAGCACGAGGCTTGCCATGCGCATGCCCAGCCCCTCGAACGCAGCGGGCGCGGAAAAGGCGAGCGCTCCCGTCAGGCAGAGAACGAGCGGCCACGTGACCTTGCGCGATGATGGACCAGGCTTTTCCGGTGAGACGGACATCCACGTATAGATGACCAGCAGCAGGACCAACGGTACGGGCAACAGATAGGTCACGCGCCATGACAGGTGTTCGGTGGCAAACCCGCCCAGAAGCGGGCCTGCGACAGAGGCCGCCGCCCACACGCCCGCCTCCACCGCAAAAACCTTCGGCAGCAGATCGGAGCGGAAGCCTGCCGGGATGAGGCTGTAGCACACGGCAACAATCAGGCCATCGGCGATACCCTGCAATCCGCGTCCCAGGATCATCAGCGGGAAATTGCCGGCACCTGCGCAGATCAGCATGCCGACGGAGAAAAACAACGCCGATACGACGAGCGCGGCCCGTGCGCCAATCCGCTCACGCAGAAGAATGGCCGTCACACCACCTGCCACCGAACCGACGAAATAGATGCTGTAGGCCCAGCTGTAGATCAGCGCGCCGCCGATATCCGCGACTGCAACCGGCAGGGCCGCGACGATGGCAAACTGGTTGAACGCATGCAGCCCTATGCCTGCGGAAATCGCCATCAGCAGCGCCAGGTTTTTCCCCCGCAACAGCTCTACCCAGCTGTTTTTCTCCACCACATTCATCACTGCCGTCTCCATCCTGTTTTGAGGGTCGGCCCGACAGATACGACCTCAACCAAGGTTGAGGTCAAGGGCCGCTGGAGGTTTTGTTTTGGTGGATGACCGGAACCCCGCGCTTGCCCGCCCGTTTACCTCCAGATCAAAACAAAGCACCCAGGGAGGCCCTCATGGACCCGCGAACACCACTGACAGAAAACGAAGACGCACTCGATCAGGACATCGTGGATCTCGAGGTAGATCATCTCCCCGAGGGCGGTGAACTCTCACAGCAGATCGAACAGGAACTGCGCGAAGAGGAAGCGGAAACCGACGACGATCCCTATCAGGAAAGCGACGAGGCATTGCCAGACGACTATGAGGAAAAGGTCCTGGACCGCAATCCATCGCTTGAGGGTGGAGCCTTCGACGAGGTTTGAACGTCAAAGGGTGATCCTTCGATCACCCTTTTGATTTTGCCCATGTCCCAGAAGACGTTTTAACATATGCCTCTGGTGGTCTTGAGCACCAAAAAATACGGCAAGGAGTCTGACTTGCCGGGCATCTTCAAAAACTTTGAAATAAAATATGGCCTGATGTTTTGTGACACTTCTCAGCGCCGGCAGAATATGCGGCATCAACGTGCCCTGGAAGGGTGCGCTAGCCAGCGCCTCTATATCATTCTCGATCGACTTTAGTCTGGAATCGGCTCGCTTGAAGGCCTCGACAAATTCTTCCCGAAAGACCAGATAGGATTGCACGAGATGATCGAAGATCATTTCCAGATCGCGTTCGACATCTTTCGAGCGAAGGATTTCATAGACCATATTCAGTCTTTTTCGCTGCAATCATCGCCGCAGTGCGCCTCTTTCCCTCTTCGTTTGAGACAAACACACCTTTGCTGCGCTCATCCAGCAATGTTTTGAGAGCCCCCACTTCGGCTTCATGCAACTCGGTTTCCTGACGCAGGAGTTCGATCCCATGTTGGACAACAGCGCTCAGACTCGAAAACCGTCCGTCTTCGACCAGTTTTCGGGCAAAGCTATCCTGTTGATCGGAAATAGAAACCGATGCTTTGACTGACATGACTCATCTCCAGCGGGATCGACTAATACTACTCAGTAGCATATTCGCACATTCTTTTCCAACCCTTCACTCGGCTCTTTCAGGGTTATACCCAGCCTCGCGCATCGCCGCCTCTGCCGTTGCGGCATCTCCGGCAACCGTGACGCTTTTCCGGGACAGGTCGATATCGACGTCCGCACCCGGCAGAACCTCTGCCAGCGCGCCGCGAATGGTTTTCTCGCAGTGGCCGCACGTCATGTCGGATACGGTGAAGGTCGTGGCTTCCATGGTGAATTCCTCAATTTTTGCTATGATTGCCCTTCGCCTGACGAAAGCTTATACCCCCGCCAGATCGTCCAGAATCGGGCAATCCGGCCGGTGGTCTCCGCCGCAACAATGGGCAAGATGCGAGAGCGTTTTGACCATGCTTTTCATCTCGGCAATCTTGCGCTCCAGATCGGCGATGTGAGCAGTGGCGATATCCTTGACCGCAGAACTTTCGCGGGTCTTGTCCTGCCACAGTTTCAGCAGCGTTTCCGTTTCTTCCAGCGAAAAACCCAGCGTTCTGGACCGCTTGATGAAACGCAGATTGTGCACGTCCTGCTCCGCGTAAACCCGGTAATTGTTGCCCGTGCGGGCGGCGGGCGTGATGAGGCCGATCTGCTCGTAATAGCGGATCATCTTGGCCGATATGCCTGAAGCTTCCGAAGCCTGACCGATGTTCATGATGCCACCTTTACTGTTTTAAGCCGCAATGCATTGCCGAGCACAAACACGGAGGAGAGCGCCATGGCCCCGGCCCCGACCATGGGCGATAGCATGATGCCGAAGGCCGGATAAAGCGCGCCTGCGGCCACAGGTATCAGCGCCGCATTGTATCCGAAGGCCCAGAACAGATTCTGGCGGATGTTGCGCATGGTGGCGCGGCTCATCTCGATGGCGTGAACCACGCCCATGAGATCACCACCCACCAGCACCACATCGGCGCTTTCAATGGCGACATCCGTGCCGGTGCCGATAGCGATGCCGATATCGGCCTCAGCCAGCGCAGGCGCGTCGTTGATGCCATCTCCCACGAAGGCCAGCACCTTGCCGCCTTGGCGCAAATCATGGATCGTCTGCACCTTGCCTTCCGGCAAAACCTCGGCCACCACCTTTTCGATGCCGACCTGATGGGCGATGGCCCTGGCTGTGCGGACATTGTCGCCCGTCACCATAGCCACCTCGATGCCCATTCGTTTCAAGGCTTTGATGGCATCGATACTGGATGGTTTCAACGGATCGGCCACCGCGATGATAGCCGCCAGTTGACCATCGACGGCCGCATAAAGCGGGGTTTTGCCTTCATCGCCAAGCCTTGCCGCGCTCTTTGCGAAGGATTGAACGGAGATGCCAAGCTTTGCCATGAACCTGTCAGCACCGACCTCGACTTTGCGGCCCTCGACCATGGCGGAGATGCCGTAGCCGGTGATGCTTTCGAAGGCCCATACTGTTGGAAGTTCAATCGACGCAGCCCGTACAATGGCCTCCGCAATCGGATGCTCCGACATGCTTTCAACCGTCGCAACAAGTCTCAACACCTCACGTCGCTCGAACCCGTCCGCCACCAGAAAATCCGTCAGTTCAGGCTTGCCCTTGGTCACCGTGCCGGTCTTGTCCACCACCACGATTTGCGCAGAACGCAGGGCTTGCAACGCCGCGCCCTTGCGGAACAGCACACCGAGTTCAGCTGCTCTTCCCGTGCCGACCATGATCGAAGTCGGTGTTGCCAGACCCATGGCACAGGGGCAGGCGATGATGAGGACGGCAACGGCATTGATCAGCGCGAAGGTATAGGCGGGTTCCGGCCCGAAGATCGCCCAGACGATAAAGGTCAGCACGGCAACTGCGATGACCACCGGCACGAACAGCGCGGTGACGCGATCCACCAGAAGCTGGATCGGCAGCTTGGCGCCCTGGGCCTGCTCCACCAGCCGAATAATCTGAGCCAGCATCGTGTCTGCGCCGACCTTGGTGGCCCGGAATTTCAGCGCGCCGTTCTTGTTGATGGTGCCACCTGTGACAGGGCTAGCCACCACCTTTTCCACCGGTACCGGCTCGCCTGATATCATCGATTCATCGACATAGGAAGCGCCCTCGACAACCTCGCCATCCACCGGAAAACGCTCCCCGGGGCGGATGACGATCATATCGCCCACCACCACTTCGTCCGTCGCGATATCCAGTGTCTGGCCGTCGCGCTCCACCCGCGCCGTCTTGGCCTGAAGGCCTGCCAGCTTGCGGATCGCATCGCCGGTTTTGCCGCTTGCGCGGGCTTCCAGAAGCCGTCCGATCAAAATCAGCGTCACGATAACGGTTGCCGCTTCGTAATACACATGCCGGGCATTGGCCGGCAGCAGGCCGGGCGCGAAGGTGGTGACGAGCGAATAGAGGTAGGCAGTACTTACCCCCAGCGCGACCAGCGAATTCATCTCTGGCGCACCATGGGCAAGTGCGGGAAAACCCGATTTCAAAAACCGCCATCCCGGCCCGAAAATCACCACCGTCGCCATCGCAAAATAGACGTAATAGAGGATCTGCTGCTCGATGACGCCCATCAGCCAGTGGTGCATCGGCGTATAGAGATGCCCGCCCATTTCCAGTAGGAACAACGGCACTGTGAGAATGGCCGCGATGGTGACATCGCGCCTCAGCTTCGTCTCGTCACTCGCATGATGCCTATGACCTTGCACCTGCACTTCGTGATCATGCGCAGCGCCAGCCGGAGTTTTTAACGTAAAACCAGCCAGTCTTGCGGTTTCGATCAGCATTTCGCGCTGACGTCCGCCGCCGACGGTCTCGATGGTCACGACGCCGCTTTGCGGGTTCACCTCTGCGCTGACTGTCGTGGCGATGGCCTCCAGAACGGTCTTCAACCGCTCAGCATCAACAGCCCCCTTCAGCCTCTGGACCGTCAATTCGATCGTCTGTGGGGCAACCTCGTATCCGATCTTCTTGACCGCAGCGACCAACGTCTTTGCCGAAAAGCCCACGGTCGGCTCAACGGTCAGCTTCTTCGTTGCGAAATTCACCGAACTCGTCGCCACCCCCGGCACCTTACCCGCCGCTATCTCCACGCGCCGCACACAGGACGCACAGGTCATACCATCGACAAATACGGAAATCGGCTCTGGCGCGGTCAAAGTCTTGATGGTCTCGTTCATGGGATTTCCCCTTTCGAGACTGCATGTAATGCTTCCCATCATGGGAAGGTCAAGGGCTCACAGCAGCATTTGTCACGAGTTGAAATCGATGCTCATTTGGGCTACACTGTCGTAAACAGGAGTATGATCATGACAGCGAATGCTTATGTCAGGGCTCGCATCGACCAAGACTTGAAGGACGATGCAACCGCCGTGCTGGACAGCCTTGGGCTGACCGTCTCGGACGTGATGCGCATGATGTTGACCCGCATAGCCAGAGAAAAGGCACTCCCCATAGAGTTGACACGTCCCAACGCAGAAACGATAGCCGCCATCGAAGAAGCGCGAAAAATTTCGGATGAAAATCGCGTCCGCTTCAAATCACGGGAAGAACTCTTCAAAGCACTGGATAGCGATAAGCCGTGAAAGGCCCAAAAGCTGTATCAAAGCGAACGACTCTGCCGCGTCGCTGCGATTTTACGAAGCAGTTTATGAAAGACTGGAAACGGCTGAATGATTCCGGCCGTTACGACATGGTGAAGCTCAAGGAGGTCATGCTTCTCCTCATCGCCAACGATGCTTCACTACCGGCACAGTTCCGTGATCATGAATTGACCGGGGAGTGGCGCGATCATCGGGAATGTCACATCGGCGGAGACTTTCTGCTGATCTACAGGCTCGACGAGACCGATGATCTTGTCGTCTTCACACGCGCTGGAACGCATTCCGACCTGTTCAGATAACCCTCACCTACGCACGGAAACCCGCGCAATATCCCGCAGAAACTCCTCCCGCACCACCTCCCCCATGGGGCGCTCAGACGCTTTGTCGTTGACCCGCAGGCGGGCGAAGACAATGTGCTGGCCTTCGCGTTCGGCCCAGCCAACGAACCAGCCGAAGGGGCGCGTCGGGTCGGGTTTGCCGTCATCGCCCTTCAGGTTGCCCACACCCGCCGTGCCGTGCACGCTCCACGCCTCCGCCGCATCGAAAACGGGCATGATGGCACGGGTCTTGGTTTGCGCATCGCGTGCAAAGGGCAGATTGTTGGACATCAGACGGCGCAGAAAACCCACCTGCTCGACGGGTGAAATCTGCAAAGCGTTGGCAAGCCAATCGCTCATGCCCTTCGGCGTCGTTCCCGGGGCGGTTGCCGAACTGGTATTGCCGAAACCCAGCCGCTTCACATAGCTGGAGAATTTTTCAGGTCCCAGGCGATTGGCGATGTCGACACCATACCAGCGCACATCGTTCTTTTGCCATCCGCTAGGATCGACCCTCCGTCGATCCGGCGGAGTGCTGTCCATGCCCTCTTGCCAGTCCCACACCGGGTTGAATTCGTCCAACAACAGGCCGGAATCATAACCGATCAGCGCCAACGGAGTATTGAACGTCGCGCCCGGCGATGCACGCTTGTCGCAAGCGCCCTGCTGAGTAATGACAGCGCCGGTTTCCACCGATGTCACGAAGGTGCATTCGAAAGGCTGCTCGGCCCGGGCAAGAATGGGACACAGGCCCACAACGGCGAAACTGACGGCTGAAAGGACGGCGAACCGGGGCAGCATGCATTTTCCTTGTATGTCCGGCCATTGTCACGGCCAGCAATCAACGGAGAGATAAGGTGGTGTCGGGTCTTAAAAGACAGTTGGGGCAGGAATAGGACGGGCGCGCCGCGCACTCTACCGACGCTGCGCCTTCGGCTGCTCGCCGACCGTCAGCGGCCAGTCCACCACGTAGTTTTCAAAGTCATCCACCTCGACCTGCTTTTCGTTGATGGTGCGCCCGCGCGCAGAAATACCAGCCATATGCACGGTCTCGGCATCACCGGAGACGAGGTGGTGCCACCAGTAGAGGTCCTCGCCATCGCGCACCAGCGCATAGGCGCAGGTCGGTGGCAGCCAGCCGATTTCGTTGACGAGCTTCAGATTGAGCTGAATGCAATCCGGCACGGTATCGAACCGGTTGGGGTAATCCGAGCACTGACAGCTGTCGCCATCCAGCAACTGGCAGGCAACGGAGGTAAACACCACCTCGCCCGTGTCCCAGTCTTCCAGCTTGTTGAGACAGCACAGACCGCAGCCATCGCACAGGCTTTCCCATTCGGTGTTACTCATTTGCGCCAGTGATTTCGTTTTCCAGAATGGCGCGTCACTCATCGTTAACATTTCCGTTCCATTTTGCATCAGAGGGCGGCAACATGGCCCGGCCCGTCTGTGGTGTCGCAATCTGCCGGATTATCCGTTAATCCTTAAATCCGGCGGAGTCATGATGTGGGAATGACCCGCACAAGGTTGCTGCGTCAAGCAGACGCTGGAAATATCGAACAGGAATTCGTTTTACGTGCAGGAAGATAACAACAAGAAACAGGCGCGCCGTAAACGCCATATTCTGCTGCGCATCGATTCATGGATCGATTCCGGCCTGTGGACCTCTGCATCGCGCATTTTCGACTTCTGGGAAGACGTGACCATCGCATCGCGCAAACTGCATGTGCGCGGCTGGAAGAAATTTCTGATCAACATTGCCGACGACGCCCTGACGGTGGGCACCGCCGGCACGGTACTGATGCTGGCACTGGCGCTTCCCGCCTTCGAGGAGACCAAGAAGGACTGGCGCTATCGCGGTGATTTCGCCGTCACGTTTCTGGATCGTTACGGCAACACCATCGGCCATCGCGGCATTATTCACGAAGATTCCGTGCCGATCGACCAGATGCCGGATCATTTCATCAAGGCGGTGCTGGCGACGGAAGACCGACGTTTCTTCGAGCATTTCGGCATCGATTTCATCGGCCTTGCCCGCGCCATGAGCGAAAACGCACGCGCAGGCGGCGTTGTACAGGGCGGCTCCACGCTGACACAGCAACTGGCCAAGAACCTGTTTCTGACCAATGAGCGGTCGCTGGAACGCAAGGTCAAGGAAGCCTTTCTGGCACTGTGGCTGGAAGCCAACATGTCCAAGAAGGAAATCTTGAGCCTCTATCTCGACCGCGCCTATATGGGCGGCGGCACCTTCGGGGCGGCAGCGGCGGCGCAATTTTATTTCGGCAAGAACCTGACAGATGTGACGCTGGCGGAATCCGCCATTCTCGCCGGTCTGTTCAAGGCACCGGCGAAATACGCGCCGCATGTCAATCTTCCCGCAGCGCGTGCACGCGCCAACACCGTGCTGTCAAACCTTGTGCAGGGCGGGTTGATGACCGAGGGACAGGTCGTCGGCGCACGCCGCAACCCGGCCACCGTGATCGACCGCGAAGACGTCAAGGCACCGGACTATTTTCTCGACTGGGCCTTTGACGAGGTGCAGAAACTGGCCAAGGAAGGCAAGATCAAGGACCACACCGTCGTCGTTCGCACCACCATCGACACCGGCCTTCAGCAGGCGGCTGAACAGGCGATGGAAGGCAGCCTTCGCGAATTTGGCGAAGGCTACCGGGTCAAGCAGGGCGCGATGGTGATGATCGAAAATGGCGGCGGCATTCGCGCCATGGTCGGCGGGCGCGATTATGGCGAAAGCCAGTTCAACCGCGCAACCGCGGCGCTGCGCCAGCCGGGTTCTTCCTTCAAGGTCTATACCTATTCCGCTGCCATGGAGAAGGGTTACAAGCCGGAAACGCTGATTTCCGACGCACCCGTGACATGGCGCGGCTGGTCGCCGCAGAACTATGGCCGCTCCTATGCGGGGAAGGTGACGTTGCAGACCGCTCTCGCCAAATCCTATAACACCGTACCGGTGCGCCTTGCCAAGGATGTGCTGGGCACGCAGATCATTGTCGATACGGCGAAAGCCATGGGCGTGGCGACGCCGCTTCGCAGCGACAAGACCATTCCGCTCGGCACCTCCGAAGTCACCGTGCTGGACCAGGCCACGGGTTACGCCGTCTTCCCGGCAGACGGCATGCAGTCTCGTCGCCACGGCATCGCGCAGGTGCTGGATTACGAAGGCAAGGTTCTCTACGATTTCGACCGTGACGAGCCCCCTGCTAAGCGCGTTCTAACGGAAGAGGCCAATTCCAAGATGAACCGCATGCTGGTGACCATTCCCGTCGAGGGCACGGCAAAGCGTGGCGCACTGGATAACGGCATCGTCTCCGGCGGCAAGACCGGAACCTCACAATCCTACCGCGACGCCTGGTATGTGGGCTTTACCGGTAATTACACGACCGCGGTGTGGTTCGGAAACGACGACTTCACCTCCATGAACAACATGACCGGCGGCGCGCTGCCCGCCATGACGTTTAAGCGGTTGATGGACTATGCCCACCAGGGCATGGAACTGCGCGCCATCCCAGGCATTCAGAACCCGCTGCCGAATGGTACGCACCCCAAACCCGCCAACGGCGCAGCAATCGCCTCGGCAGACGCCAACGCCATGCCAGCCCTCACCCGCCCCCGCTCGCTTTCCGCCGAAGCCACCCGCGTCATCCGCTCCATCGGCAAGAAGCTGAAAGAAGCGTCGGCACCATCGTTGACGGTGCAGAAGGTGGCGGATGTCGGGAGTGATGGGGTGAAGCGGTAGTCGAAACCCGTCTTGTGGAATTCAGAGTTGGCGATGCGCACCCCTGCGCTGGGGTTGGCAATCACTGCCCGCCTTCGAAAAGCCATATATATTTCAAAAATTATCCATTCTTGGTTGTGCGCCGATAACGTAACGTGTCGTCACGGGAATGTAGTCAATGGCTTTAGAAGATCAGAGTGCATACGCTTCCGAAGAAGGCGTGGTCATCGCCCTCTCGGCCGTCCAACTTGCTGCAGTGCTGGAAGGCGAGACTGTCGAGCAGAGCGGTACGGTTGGAAATCGCGTAATTGGCGCGTTGCGGCTTCTAGGATGCGCCGCAGAAGGTGTTACCGCTGGGGCATTGCTGGTTACTCCAGAACCGACGACACTGACGAAGATCGGTGGTGGAGCACTGGCGCTTCACGCTGCCGACCAGTGCACGACCGGTGGGCGCCAACTCTGGACGGGGCGTGACGAACGGTCCATCACGGAAAGAACCACGTCCAAACTGGCCAGAAGTCTGGGCGCAAGTCCGGCAACCGCAGACAACCTTGGCATGGCCATGGATTTTGTAGTGCCGATTGGCGGCGCCATGATGGCAGGTGCGGTGCGAGCCGCCGCCATCCGTTCCGGCCGCATCTCACTGATGCAGCACGAGGCGCAGGCGGGCAGTCGTTTAGGAGGACATACGATTGCCAGGCACGTCGGCAAAGACGAGGCGTTTCTGCGGCAACGGATCGCGGACACGGCTGCTGGGCGCAGACCACCGGCGGCGATCTCATCTTTCAGCAATCTTCGCGTGGCAGAAGACCAAATCTCTCGAGCCCTTCGCGTCAATCAAGCGCGGATTGCACAATGGTCGAAATCTGCTGCCCCGGGAACAACGATCAGACCGCCCCTCGATTTCGAGGCCGGGCAAATTATCGGACATGGCGTCGTCAGGTCGTCGGGAGACCTGATGCAAATGACGAGAATGCGTGTACTTCTGAAAAAAGAGACCTACAACGGAATGACCCATTACATTCTAACCGCCTTCCCCATTCCCTGACCATAAAGCAAATGACGATAAGCAAAGAAGATTTTCCCGCTCTTTCCGGCCTTATCACTGGCTGTCTCCATCAAGACATGGACATGGAATACGACACGGTACCGCAAGCGCTCGCAGGATATGCCCGCTTTACCGAAGCTGATGAAAAACAAAAGCTGTTTGATGACATGAAGACCTTCCTCGAACGATATCACAACGATCTCGAAGGCGAGTTTTCCAGACGGTATTGGTTTGATTTTACACCCGACATTATAGGCCAGACCGTGCCGGAATTTTTTGACATGCTCAGAACGATCTTGAATGATCCAGAGAGTTACGTGCGTTTCGAACCAAGCAATTAATTCCGAAAATCTGCGCGCGTTCTGGCAGACCGCGGTCGCAATGCTGAGCTCACCCAAACGATTTGCTGCGGCTCGCCTTTCGCCGCTGATCCTGCCTGCATTTGGCCTCGCAGCTCTCTAAGCAAGATTACGTCTATGAGCATAATCGCATGAGATGCCAATTGCCACAAACATTCTCATGGATTGAAAACTCATCGTCGTGTGATAGCAAAGGAGTTGCATTGTCGTTCTGGCAGGAAGACCTTCAGTCATCCTCTACGCTGAGATCAGCGACGAATTGGGTGAAGCTTGCAGAATACTGCTTAATGAGGCCATATTCCTCCGCTTCTTCAAGGGGCTCCGGTTCTCCCTCGTAAGCGACCATTTCGTGGTCCAGCATGAAGATTTGACCAAATCTTTCCTTCGTCAGGGACAACATGATGGAGTTTCCACCACTGTCATTGCCTATGCAAAGAAGGCCTGCTGGCAGAGGATAAGCACTGGGCTTGGCGAATTCCGCCTCGACTTCCCTCAGAGAGTTCATATGCCGCAGGAGCAAGTCGCGTTCTTTCGCGTCGAGATAGGATACTGGCGGTTCGAAGATCAAGCCGCCACCGGACATGCCGAGGAACGAGCGATAGTCCTCAGGCAATTTCGTGCGCAGTTTCTCCTCAAACGCCAGCAGTTTCTCCTCCGTCGCTCTCTCATCGCCCTTGTTTTCGATGACTGCGGCAAACTCGGCAGGTGTCATGATTTTTTCCTTCCTATTCTACGGCTTGGGCATCTGCGGTTCTAAACCGGGGGACCCGCCCGCTGCGCTATGGCCCCGAGGATGCCCATCAGCGCCAGTGTGAATGCGATGTAGTTCAGTTTGGTGGCGGAGAAGGATTTCAGTTTTTCTCGGCCGCGAATGGCGCGGATTGCATAGTAGATGATAACATGCGCGATGAAGAAAAATGCGAGCGGGCCGAAAGCGATCTCGCCCAATGCTTCGCCCCAGTTTCCAACGCCAGCCATTTGCGCGGCATGGGATGCATTGAGCACAGCTGAAACGGTCAGCAGCAGAACGATACATATGGTCAGATGCATGAAATATCTCTCCAAATCTAGGAAACATCAACTCAAGGGTGTCTTAATTGTCGCATAATTGGATGGTCGCCGTCACCTTTGTCACAATCCCGCTGCAACCAAATCACCGCACCAACCGTTCAGCCTCGTACAAAAACGTCCTCGCGACCAAAGCACCTCTGTGAGGAACAGGACGTCCATATCGACACAGGTTGGAGACAGTTTATGAGCGATGTGACTGGCAGAGAGGCCTCTGCTTATCCCTTTCAATCTCTTTTCGTGCCGTTTCCGTTCGTCTGTTTCTCAATGGTGCTGGGGACTGACATCGCCTATTGGCAGACCGCCAATTTGTTGTGGCTGAATTTCTCGGCTTGGTTGCTGTTTGGCGGGCTGGTGTTCGGTGGGCTGGCTTTGCTGGCCGGGTTTATCGATCTGTTCCGGGTGCGCACGCGGCCGATGCGGCCTTCCCTGTTTTCGATCGTGCTTTTTATCGGCATGCTGGTACTGGCACTGCTGAACAGTCTCGTGCATGCCGGTGACGGCTGGACGGCGGTGGTACCTTACGGGCTGCTGATCTCGACCATTACATTCGTCGTGGCGCTGACGACCGTGGCTGCGTCTTCCCGCAAATATGCACGACTGGCCTGGAGAGTATGATGATCGCGCGCCGCCTCATTCACACGGCTGCCCTGATGGGCAGTGTCGCCGTTCTCCTGTCCGCCTGCAACGAGCAAGACCGGAACTTCGATCTGTCTCAACAGATTGGAGCAGATCCGGTCCTTCCGGTACCATCGACCAACCTTCTGCCTGACCTCAAGGTGGCAGAAGTCGTCGGTTGGAAGGACGGCGAGACGCCGACGGTGCCGGAGGGTCTGAAAGTGACCCTTTACCAGAAGGACCTCGCCAACCCACGTACCGTGCACACGCTGCCGAATGGCGACGTACTGGTCGTACAGTCCCGAGGACCGAAAGGACAATCCCCGTCGCGTCCCAAGGATATCATCCGTGGCTGGATCATGGCCATTTCCCATGGCGACACGCGTCCGCAGAAGGAAAGCAATCTCATCACGTTGCTGCGCGATACCAACCGCGACGGTACCGTTGATGAACGCCATGATCTGCTGACGAAGCTGGATTCGCCCTTCGGCGTCGCCTTTGCCGACAATACGCTCTACGTCGCCACCGCGAGCGACATCCTCGCCTATCCCTACCAGCTTGGGCAGAACGAAATCACCGCCGAACCGAAGCTGCTGACGCCGCTTCCCGGCGGGCCAATCAACCACCACTGGACAAAGGATCTGGCACTGAGCCCGGACGGCAAGTTCCTGTATGCCTCCGTCGGCTCCAATTCCAACATCGTTGAAAATGGCCTGGAGGCGGAAAAGAACCGCGCGGCGATCTTGCAGGTCGACCGGCAGACAGGTGCGTTCAAGCTATTTGCATCCGGCCTTCGCAATCCCAACGGCCTTGCCTTCAACCCCGAGAGCAAGGAGCTGTGGGCCGTCATCAACGAACGCGACGAGCTGGGACCGAACCTCGTTCCCGACTATATGACATCGGTCAAGGAAAACGGGTTCTACGGCTGGCCGTGGAGCTATTATGGCAACCATGTGGATGCCCGTGTCTACCCGCCCCGCCCTGATATCGTCGCGACCGCCATCAAGCCGGACTACGCACTTTCAAGTCATGTGGCGGCACTCGGCCTCACCTTCACGCTCAACTCCGCCATGCCTGCGGCCTATGCAAACGGCGCCTTTATCGGCGAGCATGGCAGCTGGAACCGCAACGCCTTCAACGGCTACCGGGTGACCTATGTGCCGTTTGAGAACGGCAAGCCATCGGGCAAGACGCAGGACGTCGTGACCGGCTTCATTCAGGGAGACAACGCCAGAGGCCGTCCCGTCGGCGTCGGCATCGATGGCACCGGTGCTTTGCTGGTGGCGGATGATGCGGGCAATTCGGTCTGGCGTGTGGCGGCAGCCGATGGTTCGGTGACACCCGCCCCGATTGCCACCGACGATGTATCAGGCGGCAGTGCGCAAGCGATGGCAACACCTGCCAACTAAGATGCGGCAATGGCCAGCTCAAACGTCGCTGGCCATTGCCTTTTACTTCAGTTCAGGCGGAATTTTTTAAAAAACACGTGAATGTGCCAACGTCCATCGCGCATCACCAACATCCTCAAGAGAAAAGCAGAACTGCTTCCTTCTCCCCATTTCCCCAAACCGGAATCAGTGCTAACCCTCAGCTGTTCCAAAACGGGAAAACAGCGTGTTCCGAGTTCCATTTCTTGTTGCAATCTCGCTTCTGGTCGCCTTCGGGGGCGGAATTTTATCCACACTTGCGGCGCTGGAAGCCACAGACGGTTTCGGCTCCATCAAGATCGGAGCGTGGGATGCCTTTCCCGAAGCGCAGACGATCGAGGCCGATCCTTACGCCAAGTCGCATAGGTCCGATGCGGGCAAGCTGCTGTACGGAACCGCCGAAGGTCTGAGCTTTACCGCCGCCACTGATAGCGATGGCCAGCGCCTGACCGGTCAGTGCCGGTATCGTTTGACCGGCAACGTGCCCCCTTCCCGCTTCTGGACGCTCTATGCAGCCGACCAGCAGGGCAATCTTCTGGATGACGGTTCAGGTCGGCCTTTCGCCCTCAATTCCCGCACGCTTCTGCATGGGCCGGATGGCGGCATGGACATCAGCGTGGCCGCCAGCGCCCAGACCTACAATTGGCTTTCGGTGCCCCAGGGCAGCAATTTCAAGCTGGTTCTGACGTTGCTCGATACGCCGGTGGCGGGCAGCACCGGGCTCATCGACATCAAGATGCCGGATATCCGCAAGGCAGGATGCGGCAATGCTTAAGGTTATCTTCGCTGTTTTCGTCGGGCTTGTGGGTGCAGCCGTCCTGCACTTGATCATTTTGCTGTCGACACCGCATTTTTCCAACCGCGATGCCTATACACGTGCGGTTGCCGAAGGGGCGTCCAATCTGTTTCATCTGCTGGATGACAGCCGTGAGAAGACGGAGCTTGGCAGCGGCGATCCCTTCATGCGGGTGGCCGTCTGCACCTTCGACATCACGGACAAACCCATGCGTCTTGAGGCGTTCGGGGCTGTGCCCTTCTGGTCTGTGGCTATTTTCGATAGCGCGTCCAATGAAATCTTCAGCATGAATGATCGCACGTCTGCCGATGGCGAGCTGGATATTCTGGTCGCCAATCAGGTGCAGCTGGCCGCCATTCGCAAGTCACAGCCTGCAGCTCTGTCGCAGTCCATTCTGGTGGAAGCAGCCCAGAGCAAGGGCTATGCGGTGCTGCGCACCATGGTGCCGCAGCAAAGCTTCGTGGAAGAGGCGACGCGGTTTCTGAGCGAGGCAAAGTGCGCCGCAGCGCCCTGGCAGTAGACCGCCTTCACGCTGCACGATCTTTGAGAAGCCTATCGGGCATCCTTGATGGCGACAACCTTGCGTTTGCGCGGTTTCTTCTGCGCATCCATCTTGATGTCGATGATGGGGCGCTCATAGCGCACGCCGGTAAAGAACAGAAGTTGCGCAGGTCCGCCTGCGGTGCTCTCCGGTAGCGGCGGTCGGCTCAGTCGGCGCGTGGCCGCATAAAACGAGATAATGTCTGCCATAATCTTCTCCCTTCAGGGGCATGACGATTGATTTTGATTAGAGTGCGCGGATCTTGCGAACGCGCGGGAATGCCATCACCACAAACATTGTGCATATCCAGTCCACAGACTGGCATGGGAGACGTATGCGTGAGAACGGGGCTTATGCCTGCCGCCTCACCTGCCAGATATCGCACCCTATGGAATGCGCCGAATCTCTGGCCGCTTCAGGCATTAAAAACACGCAAAGATTAACCGATCGTTAATCCTAATATTCTCAGGCCGGCACAGAATTCATTACAATTTGATCTGTTGCATAAACCATTCATTGAGACTGCGTTCACAGTCCTGTGAACACAGTTCTCGATCTGTCCTTAAAAGCATTTGAAAAAATTGACGAATTTCAAGCCTTCAGGAAATTACGGGTTAATTTTCCACCATGCCGTGTTTGACGCATGTCGTTGGCGTCATGTCTAACGCGCTGAGCCGCCATGATGTCGGTCAGGGGCTCGTCGTTCCATGTCACACACAGCGGCGACGAGTTCCCGCTAGCGCGTCTCAACGCGATATCCCGGCATTGCCTTGTTTCTCATTTCAAAAACAAATTCTTAAAATTCGTTGTGAATAAGCCCAAAAAACCGCTTTGCCCGCTGGCTGGTTAACAGGGCGTCAACACGTTTGATCTAATTTGATCATAGTGTTTTGTTTTGCGTCTGTTGGGTATTGCGTTGACCGACCGGTTTCGAGAATTAGAAAGGCCAAGGGCCGAGAGGAAGAAAGACGTGGTGCTGATGGCCACTGTATCGAGTTTTGAAGGTCTTTCTCATCCATCCAGGTCAGAACTCCGCCAGTTTGCGGAACTGTTTCTGCCGCTGTTTTCCGCCTCCACACCGGAGGCGAAGCGGGAGGCGATTGCGGCCCTGTCTCAAAACCCGAACGTGCCGTCGGCCGTCGCCTTCTTCATCGCCAGCCAGCCGATTGCGCTATCTGCGCCATTCCTTGTCTCGTCCAAATGTCTGGACGACGATACGCTGATTACCATTGCCCGCACGCAAGGCGGCGCCCATGCGCGCACCATCGTGCGTCGCGACGACCTATCCCCTACCGTCATCGACGCGCTGGTCGGCCTTCGGCATTCGCGCCCGCCAGTTCGCGCTGGCGTGGATGATGCGGAGATGGCAACACCGGACCTGTCTCTGTTCACCCAAAAGACGATTGCCGACCGCGAAGAGGATTTGCGCCGCCAGTTGCGCACCATGGCACGACAGCTCAGCCGTCCGCTCGGTGACAATCTGGGACGTCGCCGCCTGACCGATGTGCAGGAAGCCCTGCTTATTCGCTTCGCCCGCGCCCGCGATGCCCGCCAGTTCTCCCGTGCCCTGTCAGACTCGCTCGCAGCCAGCCACTGGTTGTCAGAACGGCTGATCCTCGATATTTCCGGCCAGCAATTGGCAACAACGATGGTCGGCCTCGGCATGGAATTCGTCGATGCAGCCTTTGTGCTGGAAAGCTTCTACCCGCACCTGAAGGTTCGCGATGGCGATATGACGCGCGCGGAAGTGATGATTGACAGCCTCGATGCCGCCCAGTGCGAAGACCGCATCGAACGCTGGCGTCGTGCGGATAGTTATGCGGCCGAACCCAACAGGGAGAGCGTGGACATGCACGACGATGCACGCGAGCGGCTGGTGGTGAAACGGTAGTGTTCAAAGGCTGACGGAAGTTCGAACGGGACAGCCCTGATCAGACAATCTCCAGCAGCCCCTCCACACTCTCGGTCTCCAGTTCCAGAACCCAGAGATCGCTGTCGAAACGGCGTTCCTTCTCCAGCAATGCCTCGACGTCCTGTGCCTCGGCGCCCGATAATCGTTGTTCGAAGCGGCGTTGCGACCCTGCCTCTTCGTCATCGGAAAAGCTTTGGGGTGCGGGAGCGTAGAGGTTTTCCAGACCGCTGCGAAGACGCTGGCGGATGAAGATGGCCCCGGCGGCGTCTGCCCCCTTGCGTTCCACGGCCGCAAAATCCCCTGCCGAAAAGACACGGCGAATGAGGGCGGAAACGAACATCTCGGATTTAAGGCGCATGCTCACTCGATATCACAGCGCGCCGATGGATTTCAGCTTTTTCAGCACCGCCTCGCTGGGCTCCCCGGTTTCGGGCAGACGGTAGTGCTTTTCAAAGTTCCTGATAGCCGTGCGGGTCTGTTCGCCCGGAAGGCCATCCACCTTCACATCCGCATAGGCGATGTTGACCAGGCCCTGCTGGATTTTCGCCACCAGATCCTTTTGCGCGGGCTTGGGCGTATTGACTGAGGTCAGCGATACGGACTGCGGCTTTGGCTGTTGAGACTCGGCGTTGCGAATGGCGGCGGCGACCGGATCGATGGCAACGCCGCCGGAATTCGGCTCTGCCGGGCGATCCTTCGGCAGGGCCTTGGGAATGGCGGCAACGGTGGTTGCGCTGTCGATCTTCATGGCCGAGAGAACACGGCTCGTGGGTTCGCCCGTCGGCTCCATGCCGACGGTTTCCTCGAAGAAGAGAATGGCCGCTGTCGTGCGTGGACCCGGCATACCGTCTGCCGGGCCTTCATACAGGCCGCGGCGGGCAAGTTCGCGCTGGATTTCGGCCACGAGTTCCGATGGCTGGTGCGGGGTGGCTTGCGGCTCCGACTGTGTGATGACCGATGCCACGTCGGCAGGTTGGGTGGCCGGAGCGGATGGCGCCTGCGGCGCATCGCCCGGTCGCTCTATGCGGAATGTTGTGACATTGCCGTTTTCGCCAAGTCCCGAGGCGACGCGGTAACCGGGGATGCCATTGGGATTTTCCTCATCGCGCGTCCGCAGGAAGGGCGATGGATGATTACCCGGTTGGTACCACAGCGCATTCGCGGCCACAAAGCCGAACACCACCAGAAAGGCGGCGCTGCCGCCCACCAGTCTGGGATGCCGCAGGATTTGTTGCCCCACGGCGAGTGCTGCCACAGAAACGAAACCGGGCTCTTTGCGAGCCGGTGTTTTCCTAGGCGATTTTCGCTTTGGCGCGGCCATCCGCAACGTCCTCCTTCATCATCTTGCTCGTGCCCGCAACCTGTGGCTTGAGACGTGGCGGAAACTCCACCGGACCACTGGTATCGTCACGGTCCGAACCTTCGACGTAGCCCGAGCCATCGGCTGGCAGAAGGATCGTGACCACGGTGCCTTCACCGGCACGGCTGGAAATCGCAAAGCTGCCACCGTGCAGCTCCACCAGCCCCTTGACCAAAGCCAGACCCAGACCCGTCCCCTCATAGCGGCGGGTAAATTCATTCTGCACCTGCATGAAGGGCTGACCCAGAAACTCGATCTTGTCGGCAGCGATGCCGATGCCCGTATCGCTGACGGTGAGCTTCAAGGTGCGGCCTTCCAGCGATGCATCCATGGAGACCACACCACCCGATTCGGTAAACTTGATGGCATTGTTCGCGAGATTGATCAGAACCTGCTGGATGGCGCGTTGGTCGGCGACCACCTCACCGATGTCGCGCTGGACACGACTGGTCAGCGTCAGGCCCTTCTGCTTGGCCTGAAGACCCAGCATGCCTTCACACGTGGCGATGGCGTCGGTAATGCGGAATGGCTCCATGATGAGCTCGTAGCGACCCGCCTCCAGCTTGCTCATATCCAGCATGGTGTTGACCACCGACAGGAGGTGCGCGCCGGACTGACGGATCAGCGACACATATTCGCGCTGACGATCATTTTCCAGCTTGCCGAAATATTCGCCAGCCAGAATATCGGAAAAACCAAGCACGGCATTGAGCGGCGTGCGCAGTTCGTGGCTGACAGCAGCCAGAAACCGCGACTTGGCGTCGTTGGCCTGTTCGGCCTCGGTCGCCTTGCGCACCACTTCCTTGCGCAGAATTTCCTTTTCGGTGATATCGCGCATCTGACCGACAACGCCGATCAGCCTGCCATTGCGATCCCGCTCCGCGGTCATGTCGATGCGGGCGTAAAGAAACTGGCTCTGGCGAACGCCAATGGCATTTTCGAAGCGCAGATCGGCAACCGCGTTCTCCTGACCCTGGCGCAGCGTATCGAAAGCCTGCATCAGCCCGATGCGATCCGACACATGCACCAGTTCGGCGAAGACATGGCCGGTGCAGTTCTGGAAATGGGCCGGAAATTGCCTGAGATCGCGACCCGAGACACCTTTGACGATGGCGTGCTCATCGAAGAACACCATCAGGCCGGGCATATGTGTGGTCGACACCATGTTCTTGCCTGCGGGTGCGACAACGACCTCTTTCATCTGCGGCCTGCGAAGCGCAAGCACGCATGCGGCGGCGGCAAGGAAGATGGCGACGACTGTCGCCACGCCCAGAGGCAGCGCGACGGAAACAGGGACGGCAAAGCAGAAAACCAGCGGGACGACGAAGAGCGCGGCAAGGCCCGAGGCCACCAGCCTGCGCAAGGCATGCACCGTCGCGCCCCGCACGCTTGCATCTTCTTCCATGCGCGAAAGCCACATGCCGGTGGCATGATCGATCAACGCAATCGCTTTTTCCGTTATGTTACGCAATACCTGAACACCGAATTCCAAATGGGCGAAAGAGCCCTTAACCATGGCTGACAATAGAGGGGCGCGGCTTAAGGAAAGGCTAAAAGGGACCCCTTCTCCCCCGCTTAAAGCCCTGGGGAATCCCATTTCGGCGCATTTGCGCAAGACTTTGCGTTTCATGGTTAATGGCAGGTAAGCGAAGGATTTCGTTATATTTTTCGAATTATGTTAATCTTTGTGGCACGCACTCGGCACCCGATCCCCTGTATTTGTTGGCGCCCGCCGCAATTATGCTTAACATGAGACGTTAAAACTTGAACGAAATGCGCGATGTCGTTCAGCGACGGAACAAATAGCTACAATTTGAATTAAATCCCGACGTTTTTCGCAAATGGCTGTTGGTCTGTTGGGGATAGGGTGTTTGCAAGCCCGAAACGAAGCAAACGGAACAGGGCAAATACGGATGACCCGAAAAGGGCGGCGTTTTAACAGGGTAGTTTCGCTATGTGGTTTTTGATCAAGTCGTCGATCTTCTTTTCGCTGGTTCTGGTGGCGCTGTCCTATTTTGGCGGTTCCAACGACAGCACTTCGCAGACCTCGCAAATGAATGTCGCCGGCGCCGTATCGGCTGCCAGCGAAGCCTACCGCTATGTCAGCGCCATCTGCATCGAAAAGCCCGACGTCTGCGTCAAGGGCGCTGAAACATTCCACGTCCTGGGTGAAAGAGCCCGCGAAGGCGCAAAGGTTGCCTATCAGCTGATCGACGCCCAGCTTGCCGACAACGAGCCTGCAACCAAAATTGCCGACGCCGCACCCGTCAAACCCGCAGTGACCATGCCTGCCGAGACAATCAACGTGGCCCAGCAAAGCGACGACATCAAAACCGGCACCATCAAATCGCAGCCTTACGTGCCCCTGCCCCAGCGCCGCCCGGCACCTTGAGCCGCAACGACAGCATCACACATTCGCGATACATCACTATCGCAAACCCGCTTGCGGCCCATCTTTGGGCCGCCTGACTGCCCGACTTGCCAAGCCCTGCGCGAATTTGCTTCGTCGCAGGGCTTTTTTTCGTGCCGATAGCGGTTCAATTCGACCGAGGTTTCACCTATATGCTGGCTTAGACACAATGGATGACGGATCAATGGCTTCTCTCGACAAGATCATGGACGACTTTGAGTTCCTCGACGATTGGGAGGATCGCTACCGCTATGTGATCGAACTCGGCAAGGCACTGCCCGATCTGGCAGACGAGAAGAAGACAGCCGACAACAAGGTGCAAGGCTGCGCCAGCCAGGTCTGGCTCGTCAGCCACAGCGATGGTGCGGCCGATCCGGTGTTGACCTTCGAAGGCGATTCCGACGCACACATCGTGCGCGGCCTGGTCGCCATCGTCATGGCCGTCTATTCCGGCAAAAAAGCATCGGATATCGCCAAGCTCGACGCCATAGACGTCTTTGGCAAGATCGGTCTTGTCGAACACCTCTCCTCCCAGCGCGCCAACGGCCTACGCTCGATGATCAACCGCATCCGTGCCGAGGCGCAGGTGCTGGCGGCTTAATCGCAAACAACCGGTCGATATCCATCTGCACCCCAGTGGTGACTGTCCCGTTTGCGAGCGGATGGCTGGGGTGGGGCGTAGTGGCGGGACAGGGCGAGCAAGGCTGTTCGCAGCATGAGTTTGGCCGAACGGACCGGCCATTGGCGTTCGCGCTCCACCAGTTCCAGGCCCTTTTCGAAACAGCAGACATCGATGGCGACGCCGGAGAGTTCCGGGCCCATGGCGTCTGCGGCTTTTGAGACGCGCAGGCGCGCGGCCATGGCCGTGTCGCTGAGATCCTGTGCGCCGTTGGTTTGTCCTTTGACGCGCTTTGCCAGACGCGGCTCCCATGATGCGGTGATGCGCGGGCTCAAATGGCCGCGATGGAAATCTCTCGCCAGCCTTTCGCCTGCGTCGAGCGCCTCTGCGGCAAAGAAGGCCTGTCCGTCACGGTCCTTCAGACGCGCCAGCGCCATGAGGGGTGCGGACAATTCGTTTCGTCGCACGCTCTGCCGGGCGCCATCAACCTCCACCGAGACGACTTCCGACTGGCGATGCTGCTCTTGAAAAATCTCGTCGCGTTCCTTGACCATGGCGCGCTTGAGATAGGCGCTGGCGGTGCTTTCGCAGGTGAGGTTTCCGTCCTGCCAGCGCAACAACCCCATCGAAACGGCCTTGTCGAGCGCAGAACCTGCAATCATCAAAGGCTGCGGCGCAGTGTCGATGGCAATATCGAAGACACCGTTGACGTCAGTCACGCGGGCGGTGCTGCGACCGATGAATTTCAGCAGCCGGACAATAGCTTGATCCGGTTTGTTCTGCGCTTTACTCGCTTTCTCAGTCATGGGCATCTGCCTCCAACAGGGCGACGAGGGATTTACACCTCTCCTCAACAGCCGTCACGAATGCGTCGAAGCCGGGATCGTCGCGGCGATCTTCCACATGCTGGCATGTGAGGCCGACTGTGGAGCGATCGCGCCCGAAGCACACAGCTACTTCCGGCAGCGGCAGGGAGAGAACGACATGGCAGACATAGATCGATATTTGCCGGATATGCGACATGGCATGCCTGCGGTCCCGCCGAACAGTGTCGCGTTCGACAATCTCGGCAAACATATTGCAGGTGATCTGGCGCACCTGTTGGCAGGCCTGACGTTGTGCTGCGGTTACGCTTGGCAATGGCAGGTTTTGCATAATGGTCGGGCGATAAGGGCCTGAAGGCTCGGGCCGATGGGGCAATGCTGTCAGTGACATGATGCAACTCCTCACAAAATAGGAATTAATTCATACATCATGAAAAACAAGCTTACAATCGTGGAAATAAACGCTGTGCCATAAGCGTTTGAAATCAATCGCAACTATTTCAGCTCACATAGAAAAAGGACTATTTTCTTATGTCTTGCTGCGCTCCACGCACAAAAAAGCCGGCCACTCGGACCGGCTTTTCATATTTTCTAAATTGCAGGTATCAACGTGCGGACTTGCGACGCTGGCCAAGGCCCATTTCCTTGGCGAGGCGCGAACGCGCTTCTGCATAGGCCGGAGCCACCATCGGGTAATCCATCGGCAAGTCCCACTTTTCGCGGTATTCTTCCGGGGTGATGCTATGATGAGTCGTCAAATGCCGCTTGAGCGACTTGAACGAACCGCCACATTCCAGGCAGATGATCTGATCATCCTGAACCGATTTGCGCACAGACACCGCAGGCTTCTGCTTTTCGACGTTGACCGCGGCCACGACCGGGGTCGAGGTGCCACTGAGGGCTGTATGTACGTCTGAAATGAGGCCTGGAAGCTCCGTGACCGGAACGACGTGGTGGCTAACATAGGCAGCAACGATATCTGCCGTCAGTTCGACAAGCAAATCCTGAGCGCCGCCATATGTAGTTTCCGTCATCTATATCTCTCCTATTCGTGTCTTCAAAGGCAAAGGCTCATCGGCCTTTCGCCCTTCAAGTGAAGTTAACCCCGGACGGTCGATTTGCGTTCGAAGGGAGCCTCCTGGCAAGCTTTCCAAGCCGGACAAGACTTCTTTCAGCAACTGCAAAAATCGAAATAAATATCCGGATATTCTCCAGCGGAGATAGTTTAGCCATCAATAAAATGTCTAACCGGACTAACGATATCGCAGGACGCAAATCAACATCATCTACTTTACCTACCGTGGATAACACCAAACCAAAAAAAGTCCAATTATTATTTTGGACTATTTCAGAAGAAATCGCACTTGTTTCATCTACTAGAAATCATAGATGATAAAGTTAAAATATGCTCAAAACTCGAATACGACAATAGTCTAGCAAACAGATCAACTCAACTTAAGGTCTGCTTTACGCTGATCTATTACGGTTGTAGAAGACAGTCGATAACCAACCTGATGCGCAGCTTTGGCAAGCAAATGTGCGGATACTGGGGCAGTCAGAACAACAAAGAGAAACCCGGCGAGGCAGCGGGCAAAAACAGCAACCTCCAGTGAATTGATGCCAACGCCAAGAAGAAGAAGTCCAGAGCCGACAGTACCGGCCTTGGAGGCAGCATGCATGCGAGTATAGAGGTCTGGAAGACGGTTGATACCGATGGCCGCGATGAGGGAAAACGTTGCTCCGCACAGCAAAAGCAGACTGACGAGGGTGGCGAGGAACCAGCTCATTTTTTTGCTCCTTTCACGTTTTTCCGCTTGGGTTTTCTGGGCGTACCTGAAGATGATGCGGGCAACACATCCGTTCCATCCAGGATCTGTTTCGCCCTTTGGCCCTCTTCCGGTCGGCGCGACAGAATGAAACGCGCGAATGCAACCGTTGCAAGAAAGCCGACAAGACACAGGGCGATGGCGATATCAACATAAAGGTCGAAGCCAGTGCGAATGGCGATGACCGCGATAAAGCCGATGGCGATACCGACCAGCGTATCCAGCGCGATGATTCTGTCCGGCAGGGTCGGCCCCACCACCACCCGGTAGACCGCCAGAAGAAAGGCCAAGGACAGAATGATGGAAGCACCAAGGGTGGAGAGGGATATCAGGGCGTCAGGGGTCATTTGCGAAACGCCTCGATGATCTTGCGCTCGAAACCATCGGCAATCGACTTTTTCGTGGCCTCCACGTCGCTACAATCCAGCGCATGGATGTAGAGAATAGAACGGTCGTCCGAGACATCGACGGAGAGCGTGCCGGGGGTGAGCGTGATGAGATTGGCGAGAAGCGTGATCTCGAAATCGCTCTTCACCGCCAATGGATAGGCAAATATTCCGGGCGTCAGCACCAGCTTCGGTTTGGCGACCGTTTTCGCCACCGTCCAGGCCGACAGTGCCAGTTCCTTCAGAAACAAGAGAACCAGCGACAGGATCGTAGGGATGCGTGCCCAATGGGTTTCGCTTGCACTGAGCTGGTGGCGAACGATGCCGATGGACAGGGCGGCGATCCCCATGCCGAACAGAAGATTGGGGACCGTATAGCTGCCGGACATAGCCAGCCAGACGAGGGTGAACAGCAGACCCAGAACGACATGTCTCATCTTGCGGCTCCCTGTGGAAAGACGGAGCGAATATAGGCGGTCGGATCGGCAAGACCGTCTGCTGCCTGCTGGCTGAGTTTCATTACCTGTTCGGGAAACAGACCGACGCCGATGACGAGCAGGGTCAGCGCCACAACGGGTCCGAGGCTGGGCGGATTGGCAACGGTTGCGACCGTCTTCATGCCGGGCGGTGACGGACGCCAGAAGCACACAAGGAAGATGCGAGCAAAAGTGATGGTGCACAGAAAGCCTGACACGAGAATGGATGCTGCCAGCCACCACGCGCCGATATCGATGGCGGATTTGGTCAGCATGGCCTTGGGCCAGAAGCCGGAGAAGGGCGGCAGTCCGGAGCCTGCGAAAAACAGCGCCAGTGCCATGCCCGAAAACCAGGGCGCTCTGGTGTAGAGGCCGCTGAGATCCGACATCGTCCAGGCACCGCCGATGCGAGCCGCATGGCCGATGGTCAGATACAGTGCGGTCATGACGACGACGGAATTCAGCGCATAAAAGACGACGCCTCCCACCGCAGAGGGTGAGCCGATGGCAACGCCCGCGAGCATGGTGCCGATACCGGAAACGACGATATAGCCCATCATGCGTCTCAGATCATTCTGCGCCAGCGCGCCCATGGCGCCGAGGATCATGGTTAGAGCCGCCACGATGGCGATAACCAAGCTCAGTTCATCCCGTTGCACCGGAAACAGCATGATCATAACGCGCAGCAGTGCGTAGATGCCGACCTTGGTCAGCAGTCCCCCGAACAGTGCCGACACGACGATCTTGGGCGTATGATAGGATGCAGGCAGCCAGAAATTGACCGGAAAGGCCGCAGCCTTCATGGCGAAAGCCAGGGTGAACAGCGCCGCCAGCGTCATCAAGGGCGCTTCGCTGCCCGCCGTCGTCACACGCGTGGCGATATCGGCCATGTTGAGCGTGCCGAAGATGGCGTAGAGATAGCCGACAGCGATCAGAAACAGCGTTGTGCCGATAAGATTGAGCACCGCATATTTCAGCGCGCCATCGATCTGTTCCTTCGTCGAGCCCAGGACGATCAGGCCGAAGGAGGAGACGAGAAGAACTTCGAACCAGACATAGAGATTGAAGATATCGCCGGTCAGGAATGCGCCACTGACACCTGCCATGAGCAGCATGAGAAACGGGTAGAAGCCGTAGCGGCGTCCAGCCTCGTCCATATCCGCATTGGCATGGACGGCGCAGGCAAGGGCTGCGATGGCACCCGCCAATGCGAGGGACGCGCCCGTCACATCGGCGGTGAAGGCAATGCCGAAAGGCGGCAGCCAACGACCCATGACCATGGTGAAGGGACCATCCACCACCACCTTCCACAGCAGCGCAGCGTCGATCACCACCAGCAGGAACAGGCCTGAAATGGCGATTGAAGCGTGAAGGCGCGTGGCGTGGCGCACCATCATCAGGATGGCACCGACACTGATGCACAGCGCCACGGGCAGGATAATCAGCCAGTCGGCAAGCGGTGTTGCCTGCATGACGAGGGCTGTGGACAAATCGATGGGGGGAGAACCGGAAGCGGCCATGTGTGTCTTGTCCGTTTCTCAATAGCCGAGCGGCGGAAGGGGTTCACGCGCCGGTTCTGCAGCACGCATTTCATTGGTGTCGTCGGTCTTCAACGCCTGAAACGCCCGCCAGACCAGTACGGCCAGAAAGCAGAAAAAGCAGAAGGAGATGACGATGGCCGTGAGGATGAGCGCTTGCGGCAACGGGTTTGCCGTCGTAGCCGCCAGCACATCCTCGCCCGCCCCGATGATGGGGGGCACCTCGCGTGTCAGCCTGCCTGCGGTAAACAGCAGGAGATTGACGGCATTGCCGAGGATGGCGATGCCAAGCAGCAGGCGCACACTGTGGCGCGACAACATGAGGTAGATCGCGGCGGAAAAGAAAATGCCGACGAGACCGGAAAAGATTGCTTCCATCAGTCACGCTCCCTTTCTTCCAAGGCCAGTGCTATCGCCGTGAAGCCGCCGACCACGACGAGATACACGCCGATATCAAAGGAGATGACGGTGGCGAGCGGCACTTCCACGCCCGCAAGGCTGGGATAGATCCACAGTCCGGTCATGAAGGGAACGCCAACAAAGACCGACACCATGCCCGACAGCGTGGCGAGCAACAGACCGAAACCGGCAATCGACAGCGGGTGAAAGACGATGGCGCGACGCACGGTTTCCACGCCGAAAGCGATGCCATAGACCGCAAGCGCCGACACGGCGATCAACCCACCAATAAAGCCGCCACCCGGTTCGTTGTGGCCGCGCAGCAGCACGAAGATGGAAAACAGCAGCATGAGGCTGGTGATGACAGGCGCGACGGTACGGAAGATCAATGTGTTCATGCCCTGCCCGCCTTATCTGCACCCGTCGTCGGCTTAGATCGGATACGGATGAGTGCCAGAATGGCAAGACCGGTGATCATGACAACGGCGATTTCACCCAGCGTATCGGTACCTCGAAAATCCACGATGATGACGTTCACCACGTTGTTTCCGTGGGCGATGACCTTGGAATAGGCACCGAAGAATTCGCTGAGGCTGGCATTGAATGGCTGTTGCGTTGCCTTGAGCAACATGAGCGCAAAGCCCGTGCCGCAGGCCAGCGCGATCGTGCCATCCAGCACTTTCTGGCCTTTGCCACGGTGATCGGATGGCCAAAGGCGCAACCGGGTCATGACCAGCGTGAAGATCACGACCGACAGCGTTTCCACCATGAACTGCGTGAACGACAGATCCGGCGCACCGAACAGCAGAAACAGCACAGCGACAGCAAAGCCCTGAATGCCGAGCGCGACGATGGCCGTCAGGCGGCTGGCCGCCGTCAGCACCGCGATCAGGCCGATCATGGCGATGGCGATGAAGGTGAGTTCGTGAAACTGGATATCGGACGGCCAGGCGGGCATGGACGGCAACTCGCCATAGGCGAAGATAGGCACCAGCAAAACGAGCGCGATCATGGCGAAGGTGGCGGTGACGTAAAATTCCAGTCTGCCCGGCTGGACCATGCGCGTGACGAAGAAGGACAGCTTGACCACCCCGGACATGACGCGATCAAACGCTCTGTCTGGCCCCGGGCCGGCCGCATCGAATGCACGGACCATCAGCCCGCGTGCCAGCGTCAATTTCGTATAGATCATGACGCCAAGCGCCACTGTGAACAAAGAAAGCGCCAGCGGTACACCGACATGCGGCAACAGCGACATTTCCACCGGGCGCGCCTCGCCTGCGATGGCCGTCGCCATGGGCGTCGAAACAACGGCGTGAAACGCACTTGAAAACACGGCTGCCAAAAGTCCGCAGAGCGCCAGAACGGTTGGACCAAGCCACAGCAGGATCGGGCCCTCATGGGCATGTTTCGGCGTGCTCTTTGGCTTGCCGACAAAGGGTTTAAGCGCCACCGCGAAAGCGACGGCCAGCATCAGCGCATTTCCAATGATGGCGATGCCCGTGAAAAGAATGGCACGGGGATTGGCTTGCGCCAGCGCGTAATAGATTTCTTCCTTGGCCAGAAAACCGATGAACGGCGGCAGGCCTGCCATGGAAACGGCCGCTGCCAGGGCGGCGATAAAGGTGATGGGCATGGCTTTGCGCAAACCGCCAAGCTTCGTCACGTCCCGCGTTCCCGCTTCATGATCGATAATGCCTGCGACCATGAACAGCGCGCCCTTGAACAGCGAATGCGCCACAAGATACAACACCGCTGCCTCGATGGCGTGCTCCGTTCCAAAACCCGTCAGCATGACCAGAAGGCCGAGCGATGACACGGTGGTATAGGCCAGCATCAGCTTTAGATCGGTCTGGCGGGTGGCGAGAAATGCGCCTGTTAGCATCGTCAGCCCGCCGAAGAAGGGCAAGAGGATCTCCCAGGCCGCCGTGTCGCCCATGACGGGGTTAAGCCGCATCAAGAGATAGACGCCCGCCTTGACCATGGTGGCGGAGTGCAGATAGGCCGAAACCGGCGTGGGCGCTTCCATGGCGTTGGGTAGCCAGAAGTGAAACGGAAACTGCGCCGACTTGGTGAAGGCGCCACCCAGAACCAACAGCAGTGTGGCGAAATAAAACGGGCTCTGACGCAACACGTCGTCGCCGTGCACCAGCAAGGAAAGCTGCGTCGTGCCGCTGATGTTCCAGATGAAGATAATGCCTGCCAGAAGGGCGAGCCCGCCACCCCCGGTGACCACCAGCGCCTGCAAGGCTGCGCGCCGGGATGCCTCGCGGCGGTGATCGAAGCCGATCAGCAGGAAGGAAGTGATCGAGGTGAGTTCCCAATAGACGAACAGCATCATCAAGCTATCCGACACCACCACGCCCAGCATCGCGCCCATGAACAGCAGAAGAAAGGCCAGGAACCGACCCTGCTGCGGATCGCCTTTCATATAACCGCCCGCATAGAGCACGATGAGCGTGCCGATGCCGGTGATGAGAAGGGCAAAGGTGAGCGACAGACCGTCGATGAACCAGGAAAAGCTGAGATTGAAGCTCGGCACCCAGACATAACCGCCGGTAACGATCTCGCCCGCTGCGACTTCCGGAATGAAACCAAGGAAATGGACGAAGGCCGCTGCGGGCGCGAGCGCCAGGAGCCAGACGGCATTATGGCCCAACCTGCGAACGACAAACGGCGCGCACAATGCCACGATGAAAGGCAAGAAAAGCACGGCGAATGTCAGCAGCGGGATATGTCCAATCATTTCGTCTCCCCAGCCCTGCCGATGTCTCCGGCCCCGTTTTGTTATCTCTCAATTAGGGCATGGCGACATGCGCCTCAACTGTTTTCGGTCGCGGAGGGGGTCACAACGTCTTTATCCCCGGTTAAAGCCGTCTCCTCTTTTAACCTTCGCACCGACGCACTATCTTGGGACAAACGAAAGGATCTCCTCATGAGCGATCTCACATCACCCAAAATCACCAAATCGGACGCCCAGTGGCGTGAAGAGCTGACGGCGGACCAGTACCGTATCCTGCGCGAACACGGCACGGAGCGTCCCTTCACCGGACCCTACTGGAACAGCACCGAAAAAGGCCTCTACCGCTGCGCCGCCTGCGACGAGCCGCTGTTTGTCTCCGACACGAAATTCGATGCGGGCTGCGGCTGGCCCAGCTATTTCGAACCGGTCAAACCGGATGCCGTCATCGAACTGCGCGACACGGCCTTCGGCATGGTGCGCACGGAAATCCGCTGTGCCAACTGCGACGGACACCTGGGCCACGTCTTCCCGGACGGGCCCCCCCCAACCGGCCTACGCTACTGCATCAACGGCCACTCGATGGTCTTCGAACCACAGGATTGAACGGGATTTCTATGACGAGAAAGGCCACGTTGCTTTTTGGGTAACGTGGCCTTTTGCTATCAAACTTCGTGTTATTCGACCACGCCCGCAGCATACCGCGCGCGTTTCGGCGCCAAAGACGCTACGCCTCTGGAAGCTTGAGTTCCATGCAGGTCAGGTCCAGCCAGCGACCGAATTTGGTGCCGACCTCGGAAAATCTGCCTGCAACGCGGAAGCCGAGCGCTTCGTGGAGGCGGATGGAGGCGGTGTTTTCGGCTTCGATGGCACCGATGAGCACGTGGACGTCGTTGGCTTTGGCGTGGTCGATCAAGCCCTGCATCAAGAGTTTGCCGATGCCGGAGCCGCGCGCGTCCTTATGGACATAGACCGAATGCTCGCGGGTGTGGCGGTAGCCATCGAATGCCCGCCAGTCGCCGTAGGATGCGTAACCCGCAACCGCGCCGTCCTTGATGGCGACGATCACAGGAAAGCCACGGTCCTTGCGGGCCTTGAACCATTCCTGGCGGTTTTCAAGATCGACCAGAATGTCGTTCCAGATCGCGGTCGTGTTCACGACCGCGTCATTGTAAATATCCATGATGGCGGGGAGGTCGTCGAGGGTGGCGTCGCGTAGGTCTGTGGTCATGCTGAATATATCCGCTGCAAATCACTGTTTGCGGACACCATAAAGCAAGAGTTGAAACGGTGAAGCGATTTTACGTGGCGACGGGGGCCAGACTGAAACTTGTCATGACAGCCGTGTAATGCACCGCTGCGGCGACCACGACGAAGCCGTGCCAGATGGCGTTCTGGAACCGCAGGCGCTCCCACACGTGGAAAATCACGCCCATGGAATAGATGATGCCGCCGATGACGATCAGCCAGAGGCTGAGCGGCGGCAGATGGTAGGACAGGCGATCGGCGACCATCACGCCGCTCCAGCCCATACCGAGGTAGAGAAGGATCGTCAGCTTGTCGAACCGACCGGGGAAAAAGCATTTCAGCAGGATGCCGGAAATGGCGGCTGCCCAGATACCGGCAAGCGTCAATGCGATCAACGGATCTTCGATGCCGCGCTGAAGGATCGGCGTGTAGGTCGCGGCGATCAGAATGAAAATGCCGGAATGATCCAGCCTTCGCAGATACCATTTCACGTTGGAATGCGGCCAGATGTTATAGGTGAACGAAATGGACAGGCACAAAACGAGCCCCAGCGCATAGATCCAGACGGCTGCGATAGCACTGAGGCTATCCCATAACGTGACATAGAAAATCAGCGCCGTTGCACCAATCAGCGCAAACACAATGCCGACACCATGCACGATGCCATCTGCAACGATTTCGTGGAGGTCGTAGCGGCGTCCAAAGCGCCAAGTCTCACTCATGGTTCTTTCCCGTAAAGTCCTGCATCCAACCATGCAGACAATATGCGACGGGAACAAGACCAGCGGCCAAAAACACGATCACTTTGCATTCCGCAGCGCCGAAAATGTTGAGATCTTCCCGTACCGCGCTCCGCATGAGAGGGCGTGCACGGCGAAAATCTGCCTCTTTTGCGCGCAGATCCGCCACGGTCGTCGGGGTAACTGAAAGGGTGATTTTCTGGGATTGTGCTTCCTCCAATCCTGTTTTCTTATGACGACTTAAAACATTTTTTTAAAAGGTCATTTCATGCGGATCGTTATTTTCACTGTTGGAACAGAGGGGGACGTGCGCCCTCTCGTGGCACTGGGTGCCGGGCTGAAACAGGCTGGCCATGATGTCCGCATCGCCTCCGATCCCTCCTGCGCCAGCCTGATCACTGCTCATGGGTTGGAATATGCACCGCTTTCGGGGGATTTTCTGGAGTGGATGCGCAAGAACGAGGGTCTACAACGGAAAGGCCTCGGCACATTTGCCATGGTGAAGGCCTTCAAGACCAAGCTTCGAGATATTGCAACCTTCTGGCCCGAGCAGGGCCTGGCAGCCGCAGACGGGGCCGATCTGCTGATCGGCAACGGCATCGTCTATCTGCTGGCCGAGGCGCTCGGGCAGAAACTTCAGCTGCCGGTCGTCGAAACGCAGTTGGTTCCGACGCTTCCCTCGCACAACCCGCCTTTGATGCCTCTGCCGAACTGGGCCTATGATTTGCCCCCGGCCGTCAATCATCTGCTTGGGCGCTTCATGCGCAAAACGGTATGGAGCGTGTACAGGCCTGCCTATAACGAGGTGGTGAGGCCGAAACTTGGCCTTCAACCTTATGGCCGACGCGGACCCTATCATGGGCCGCAGACGAAGCGATTGAGCCTTTTCGGCTTCAGCCCGATGATGGTGGAGCCTAGCCGCAACTGGCCCGAAACGGTGAAGGTGACAGGCCCCTGGTCTCTGGAAGAGGCGCAATCCTTCACACCTTCGGAAGAACTCTCCGCTTTTCTGGACGCAGGTCCGCCGCCGGTCTATGTCGGCTTCGGCAGCATGTTCAACCACGATGCACAAGCCTTCACCGCGCTCGTTCGCCAAGCGGTAAAGACGTCGGGAAAGCGTCTTCTGCTGGCCAGCGGATGGGGCGGCCTGCAGGAAGAGGCCGGTGGGCAGGACGATGTCATGACAATCGATCGCGCACCGCACGACTGGCTTTTCCCGCGCATGGCGCTTGCGGTTCACCACGGCGGCGCAGGCACGACCAATGCCGCTTGCCGCGCTGGCATTCCCTCCGTCGTCATCCCGGTCTTCGGCGATCAGCCCTTCTGGGCATCGCGCCTTCGCAAGCTCGGCGTTGCGGGCCACACGCCACCGCGCGAAGCGCTGACCGCACAGGCCTTGAGCCACGCCATTCTGGAAGCCGACAGCCCCGAACGGCACCAGGCTGCAAAGGCGCTGGGGGAAAAGCTGCGTGCGGAAAACGGGGTAGCCAACGCCATCAGCGCCTTGGAACAGGCAAGGCTGATCTGATGCGCGCCGAGAAAGATGATGGACGGGTTCCATCGTCAACAAATATTGCACACTCATTCGCCGAATACGCATCTTTTCTGAACGACTGAGATCGCGCACATTCACACCAACAGCCGCTGCGCGGCGCACAAGATTGGAGTGCATGAAACATGACGCGTGAAAAACAATTTGCCCTGACACGGCCCGCCTATGTCGGCCAAGCCCATCTCGGGGTCCTCGATCTGGACAAGGTATCCGATTTCTACCAGAAGATCATCGGTCTCTCGGTCATCGAGCAGAGCCCCAGCGGACATGTCCTGGGTGTGAACGGTCAGCCATTGCTGACATTGACGACCTCTAAAGGCGCTACACAGGCACCCGGCAACGCGGCTGGCCTTTTTCACACCGCATTTCTGCTGCCGAGCCGCAGCGATCTGGCCCTGTGGCTGACGCATGTCGCACACAGCAATGTCCAGCTTCAGGGCGCTTCCGACCATCTGGTCAGCGAGGCGATCTATCTAGCCGACCCCGAGGGCAACGGCATCGAGGTTTACCGCGACCGTGCACCGGACGAATGGGACTACAAACCCGATGGCACCGTTGCCATGGCGACGGAGCGGCTGGACCTGCAGGCGCTTTACGACAGCGCGCCAAAAGCAACATTTGCCAAGGCGGCAGAGGGCACGGCCATCGGCCACATCCACCTGCAGGTGGGCGATATTCCGCAAGCCGACGCGTTCTATCAGGATGTGCTGGGACTGAAGATCATGGCCCGCTACCCCGGTGCGAGCTTCTTCGGCTCCGGTGCCTACCATCATCATGTCGCGGCCAATATCTGGAACAGCCGTGGCGCACAGGCCAGGACCGAAACCATGACGGGCCTCTCCGGCTATTCGCTGAAATTCAACGAAAAGGCATCGCTCGATCGTGCGATTGCCGCCCTCGACCGAATGGAGATTGCGACCGAACGTCAGAGCGATGGCATTGCTCTCAGAGACCCCTGGGGTATCGGCCTTAAGCTGTCTGCCTAATCTGATGCAACCTTAAATCTTGCCCCTGCGGGAACTGCAATATAAGCAATGCGTTATAGGGTTTGGCAGGGGCATGAAAAATGAATGATCAGGCGACGAACAATCGCAAAAAGGCTGCGAGAATTAGCGAGCGTAACGATCATCGCGACCCGCTGACGCAGACTGCGTTGGCAACAGCCCATGAAGAAGAGCGCAGCCAGCAGCCCCTGGGCCGAGAAGCGCTCGATGTGGCGGTCGCATGGTCCACCGTCGGCCTCTTTCTTATCGTTCTGATGGGTGTCATCCACTCGCTGTCGATCATCCTCATTCCCATCGTCATGGCCATCGTGGTGGGCATGATCCTCGGGGTTGCCGCCAGCAAGTTGAGCGCTTACGGCATCCCAGGCTTTGCGGTTGCTGTCATCCTGTCGTCAGCCGTTGCACTGGTGGTGTTTCTCGTCATCAATTCGCTGATCGACCCGCTGTCGACGCTGGCGCGCGAAGGCCCCGGCATTGCCGAAAAGGCCATCGACCGCATCGTGCCGTATCTGCAAGGCGTGCGGTGGCTGAATTTTTCCGCCGCAACATTCAGTCTCAACTCCATCTCGATGGAATCGCTCATTTCGCGCAGCGGCGACATCATCGCCGTGATCGGCACCAACATCACGCCAGCCATCGTGCAGGGTCTGATCTTCTTCGCAGCCCTGCTGCTGTTTCTCTACAGCCGCATCCGCCTGCGCAAGGCCATGATCATGGCGTTCCCCCAGCGTCACCAACGCCTGCGCACCATCCGCACCATCGCCTCCATCGAAAATGTTTTGAGTTCCTATTTCGCGACGGCATCGATGATGTATGCCGGGCTGGGCACAACCATGGTCGTCATCGCCTATGTCGGCGGTCTTGCCATGCCGTTTTTGTGGGGATTGTTCGCGTTTCTCTCCAGCTTCGTGCCATTCCTCGGCATCACTGCGATGACGCTGGCGCTGACGATCGCGGGTATCCTCACACATGACAGCCTGTTTCTGGCGCTGATGCCGGCCATCATCTTCTTCACCATTCACCTTTTGATGGAGAATCTCGCCTTCCCGGCCGTGATCGGCAACAACATGGAAATCAACCCTTTCCTCGTCTTCGTCGCCATCATCTTCTGGACATGGATGTGGGGTGCAGCAGGCGCCATGCTCGCCCTGCCCCTCTCGCTTATCGGCATGACAGTCGCCCGCGAGCTTTTCCCATCCCGCCGGGTCGTGCCGAATTTGCCGTCCTGATCAATTCGACGGCGCGTTAAACGCTGGATCGTCCAGGCGCGTGAAGATGACGCCGCGGGCTTTGAGCGCCAGCAGGCCTTTGACCACGCCCTCTCCTGCTTCGTGGGTGGGCTGGTTGATGTGGGAGATGACGACATCGCCATCTTTGGCGGAAGCAATGTGTTTGGCTGTGGTGCTGGCTCCCAGCAGCGAACCGCCATCGCCATTGATGGAAAAGCCTGCGACGCGCTCTCCGAGCTGGTTGATCGTGGCCATGGAAGAGTTGGTGTATTTCGCAGTGGCACCCCGAAACCAGTGCGGCTGATGGCCGGTGGCTGAGGCAACCGCGAGACTTCCGCCTTCAACTTCCTGTTCCACCGCCGCTGTCGAGCCTGCGGCTGCGATGCCGTAGATCGAGACAGGCGTGTCAACCGCCGGAATGTGATTTTCGCCGTGGTTCTCAAGCTCGAACAGGTCGGGATGCGACATCATGATTGCGAGTGCTTCGGGGTTGTGCTTCAACCAGCGCGCGGTAACGAAGATGGTGGCGGGTATTTTCTCGTTGACGAGCGTATCGAGAATACGAAAATCCGTTTTGCCCATGCAGGCATCGAGCGTGATGGCAACGCGTTTTGCATGGGCTTTGCCGGGCTGCATTTTCAGTGTCGGCTCAAGCAGGCCGTTTCCGGCAAAAACGGACGATGCGCAGGCGGCGATCGCTGCGGCAAAAGCAAGTGTCTTCAGCATGTCTTATGCCTTCTTCGATCAGGAGCCCAAGGCCATTCTGCCTGTAAAGTGCCGGAATTATGGCGTGGCGGCCGGCAGACCATCGAGCTCCGACAGCGTCGCCAATGCGTCTTCAACGCGCGCACAATCGCTGACGCTGAGCGGCATCACCGGCAAGGGCGGCTGGTGATGGGTGAGCGACAGAAGGTTTGCTGCCGCATAGACCACACGATAGCTGCCGAATTCCTTGAAGAGCGCCCACATCGGCTGGAAGTATTCCTCGATCCGCTGCACCTCTGCCTCGTCTCCGGCTTTGGCTGCCCGCAGCAGGCGAAGGCTCGGCACCGGCAGCAGACCACCGATGACGCTGTACCAGCAATCCGCGCCTTGCAGAACCGCCTGCGACGCGCCCCAATCGCCGCTGTAGCCGATGGCGAAACCCTCACCCAGCCGTGGGCGTAAACGTTCCAGTTCATCCCTGAAGGCCATGTCGGAGAGCAGCGGCATCTTGGCGGCGCGGATATGCGGAATATAGGCCAGCCGCACCAGGAGTTCGTCACCGAAGACAAACTGGGTCGTGGACGGATTGTTGTAGATACAGAGCGGCAGGCTGGTCGAACCGGCGACGGCTGCGAAATGGTGATAGGCCTCTTCCTGGGTCAGCGGCGCGTAGGATATGGGTGCCAGAAGCAAGGCATCGGCACCGGCTTTCTCCGCATCCTTCGCGAGCGCAACGGAATCGCTGGTGCGAAGAGCGCCGACACCGACGATCAGCGGCCCCTTGCCTTTGACGCATTCCGCAGCGGCTTGAACGGCCCGAAGGCGCTCAGATCGCGACAGATAGGCATAGCTTCCGGTGCTTCCCAGAAGCCCGATGCTATCGACCTCCACGGCATCCAGCCGCTCGATCAAACGCGATAATGCCTCGACATCGACCACGCCGTCTTCATCCGCCGGTGTCAGCGGAAACGCCGAAAGCCCGTGAAACCTCACATCCATAGACATATCCCCAAAACCCTCTGGCAAAAGGATTAAGCGGCAAATCAACGGGCGGCAATGTCAATATGAAATCAGTTAGATATCGTTGCCGAATGGCAACTCTATCTTAGACCGAGGTGGAGAATGTGGCCACCGAAGTTTCCAAGCGGCGCTACCTCAATCATACAAATAATGCTTCGCCCACTGCGCCTCAGGCACTTTGTCTCCGACCTTGTAGTCGAAGTCCTTGATGCCGAGTGTCGATGGTGTGATCTGACATTTGTAGCGCAGCCGGTACCACTCACCCGCGCTTCTGAACACCGCACCCGACGCCTTGATGCTATCGGAGGTGACGTCCGGGTCACCGAAAGCGTAAGCGATGACCTTGTCGGGCTTCATGCCCTTCTGGTCCTTGGCGATGCGCTCCATGGCTTCGATGTCGCAACGCTGCTCAAGGCGTTCTTCCGGGGCAAGGACGTTCAACTGTTTGAGAACATTGGCGTCGATGGCCAAAGCAGGCAGCGCCATGGGCAAAGAGATCAGGGTTGCGAGAAGTGCAACGGGCGTAAGCTTGTGCATGGGATCCTGTCGGGCTTTTCGTTTCTTGTTTTTGTGATTCGCAGGGCAAATCCACCTGTGACCACCATCGGTACGGATGTGTCAGATTTGCGATCTAGTCGGAAAATGTGATCGAAAGCTGACCAAATTGTGCCGAGCGCATCTTCTCCCGAATAAGTTTTCCTCCTTGATCGACCCGTGCCCGCGCTCTACATCTTCGTGCACACGCAGACCGATTTCCCATGAAAGCGAGTAGCTCTTGTCCATTTTCAAAAACCTGCCTGCAGCGCCCGTTGCAGAGAAGAAGCCGGTAACCGACACCCATCACGGCGTGACCCGCACGGATGATTATGCGTGGTTCCGGGCGGATAACTGGCAGGCGATGTTCAAGGACCCGACGCTTCTGGACCCGGCCATTCGCACCCATCTGGAAGCGGAAAACGCCTATATGGAAGCGGCTATGGCCGATACCAAGCCACTGCAGGAAAAGCTGTTCGAGGAAATGAAGGGCCGCATCAAGCAGGATGATTCCTCGGTGCCGGTCAATGACGGTGCTTACGCCTACGGCACGCTGTTCGTGACGGGTGGCGAGCAGCCGCATTATTTCCGCACGCCACGCGGCGGCGGCGAGAAGCATGTGCTGCTGGATGGCGACAAGGAAGCCGAAGGCAAGGGTTATTTCCGCCTTGCCGGTCTCGACCAGACGTCCGATCACAGTCGCGGCATCTGGGGGTATGACGACAAAGGGTCGGAATATTACACGCTGCGGATTCGCGAGCTGGAAAGCGGCGTCGATCTCCCAGACGTGATCGAAAACACCGCTGGCGGCGGTGCATGGGCACCGGATGGCAAGAGCTTCTTCTATTCGCTACAGGACGAAAACCACCGCCCTTCCAAGGTCTTCCACCATATTATCGGGCAGCCGCAATCCTCCGACCGCCTGGTCTATGAGGAAAGGGACCCCGGCTTCTTCATGGGCGTCGGCGCGTCCGTGCTGGATGATTTCATTTTCATCGATATTCACGACCACGAAACCAGCGAATACCGCCTGCTCTCCACCAAGGACCTGACCGCCGAGCCGCAGGTCGTGGCGGAGCGCGAGGAAGGCATCGAATATTCGCTGTGCGAAGGCGGCGACGTCTTCTACATCCTCACCAATGACGGCGACGCCAAGGATTTCCGCATCTGCCAGACGCCGGTCACGGCACCGGGCAAGGAAAACTGGACGGAGGTCGTGCCGCACGAACCGGGCCGTCTTATTCTGGATATCGATGCCTATGCCCGCCACCTGATCTGGCTGGAGCGCCGCGATGGCCTGCCGCGCATCGTCATCCGTGACCGCGTCAGCGGCGAGGAGCACAGCGTTGCCTTTGACGAGGAAGCCTATTCGCTGGGTCTGCATGGTGCCGCCGAATACGACACCAACGTCATCCGCTTCAGCTACTCGTCGATGACCACGCCGAGCCAGCTGTTCGATTACGACATGGTCACGCGCGAGCGCACGCTGCTGAAGACGCAGGAAGTGCCATCCGGCCACAACCCGGATGATTACGTCACCCGCCGCATCATGGCCCCTTCGCATGATGGCGCGCTGGTGCCGGTGTCCCTGCTCTATCGCAAGGATACACCGCTGGATGGTTCGGCCCCGTGCCTGCTTTACGGCTATGGCGCTTACGGCATTTCCATTCCGGCATCCTTCAGCACCAACAATCTGTCGCTGGCCGATCGCGGCTTCGTCTATGCCGTGGCCCATATCAGAGGCGGCAAGGACAAGGGTTTCGAGTGGTATGAAACCGGCAAGATGGAGCACAAGCAGAACACCTTCAAGGACTTCATTGCCGCAGCGGACCATCTGGTGAAGGAGGGCTTCACCTCCTATTCCGGCATCATCGCCGAAGGTGGTTCCGCCGGTGGCATGCTGATGGGTGCGGTCGCCAATATGGCACCGGAGAAGTTCGCAGGCATCATTGCCGCCGTTCCCTTCGTGGACGTGCTGACGACCATGCTCGACGACACCCTGCCGCTGACCCCGCCGGAATGGCCGGAATGGGGCAACCCGCTGGAGTCCGAAGAGGAATACCAGTGGATCGCGGCCTACTCGCCTTATGACAATGTGGCCGCCAAGCCCTACCCGCCGCTGCTGGCCATTTCCGGCCTGACCGACCCACGCGTGACCTATTGGGAGCCGACCAAGTGGGTGGCGAAACTACGCGAGCACACCACCGGTGAGGCACCGATTATGCTCAAGACAAATATGGCGGCTGGCCATGGTGGCAAGTCGGGGCGGTTCCAGCGGCTGGAGGAGATCGCGTTTGAATATGCGTTCGCTTTGAAGGTGGCGGGCAAGGCTGCGGTTTGAGGCCGTGTGTATAAGGCCAGGCGGTCTGACGAAGTGCGGATAGTGGTGATAGGCTGACCTTTGAGGTTCGCGCGTCACCCCACCCTCATTCCTGTGCTTGTCACAGGAATCCAGTCGTCGCGCGTCTGCGCGGCGGGGAGAGCCCTTTCAGCCCAAGGACTTGGGCTGGCTGGATTCCTGTGACAAGCACAGGAATGAGGGGAGTGTGGGTATTGGCCCGAACCCACGCAGATCCCTCATCCCCACGGATGACGAATCGTTCGCAATTCGGAGAAAAATACTTTCCAAAATCATTTTTTTGAGATTTTTTTCCACAAAAATCATAATTAAGAGTTGTTTGAATATATATTTGACGTTAATCGAATTTTAATTTTTAATGCAGTCAAGCCGTTCATATTGCCAGTAAGAAACGACATTTCGCAAAGTATTACATAAAATCAAAAATAGTTCCACAGCACCGCGCATGGCTGCGATGCGGCATTTTGCGTTGCAATATCATCCTTTCGCCGTATTATAGAAAGTGTTGACATATTTATGCGCTTTTCCGCCGCTGTGATCGCGGCTCTCTTCGTCGCTTCTTAGCGGCTTTTCTTTGACGGCCTCTCGCTCGTCTTTCCGCGTATGTCATTCGACATGGAGCCATCGCAAGCTAGCGCTCGCGATATCCACGCTCCATGGCTTCAGCTCTGCGCTCTGGCAGCGATATTGTCGCGCCAACGCTTTGGCAGGCCGGGCTTTGCAGTGCCCCGGTATGCCTCACATAAACACTGCATTAGACTTGGGGGTCTTACACATGAAGAAACTCCTCGCCTCGACCATTCTTGTCACGGGCTTCACCCTTGCCGCCGCTGCTGCAAGCTCCGCCAACGCCGCAGAAACATGCGGGAATATCTCCATCGCTGAAATGAACTGGGCATCCGCCGGTGTTGCGGCATATGTCGACAAGTTCATCATGGAAAACGGTTATGATTGCACGGTCGATATCGTGACCGGCGACACCACGCCGACCTTCACCTCCATGAACGAAAAAGGCCAGCCGGATATGGCGCCTGAAATGTGGGTGAACACACTGGGCACACCGTATGAAGAAGCCGTCAAATCCGGCAACCTCATTCAGGACGTCAAAATTCTGAGCGATGGCGGCATCGAAGGCTGGTGGATACCCAAATATCTCGCCGATGCACATCCTGATATCAAGACGGTTGAAGATGCGTTGAAGCATCCTGAGCTGTTCCCGGCCCCGGAAGATGCGAGCAAGGGTGCCGTCTTCGGTTGCCCACCAGGCTGGGGCTGCCAGCCGACCACCGCCAATCTCTTCAAGGCGCGAAAGGCGAGTGAAAAGGGCTTCACACTGGTCGATACCGGCTCCGCCGCTGGCCTTGATGGCTCCATTTCCAACGCCTATGAGAAGAAGCAGGGCTGGCTTGGCTATTACTGGGCGCCAACCGCGATCATGGGTAAATACGACATGGTCAAGCTGGATGACGGCGTGCCGCTCGACCGCGAAGCCTACGACAATTGCATCGCCAAGGCCGATTGCGCCGATCCCAAGCCGAACGCCTACCCCGTCGCTGACGTCTTTACCGTCGTGACCAAGGAGTTTGCCGAAAAGGCTGGGCCATCTGGCGAATACGTCAAGAAGCGCCAGTGGGACAATGAAACCCTGGCCAAGATTCTGGCCTGGATGGACGAAAACCAGGGCACCAATGAAGATGGTGCAGCCTATTTCCTCGAAAACCATGAGGATATCTGGACCAAGTGGGTTTCGCCCGAGGTGGCTGAAAAGATCAAGGCCTCGATCTGATGTGAGTGAAGGTGGCCATGACCCTTTGCGGTCTTGGCTTCCCCCCTCTGCCCTGCCGGGCATCTCCCCCTCAAGGGGGGAGATCGACTCGCGGCGACCTACCGCCCACCTTAAATGTCGCGACTTTGGCGATGTTTGATCGTCTTGCGGATCTCCCCCCTTGAGGGGGAGATGTCCGGCAGGACAGAGGGGGGGATGCCGCGAACTCGGCCTTATCCGGCAAGCACCGTCTCAAAATCAACAAGGGAAAAAAACAATAATGGCCCTCTGTAATCTTCTGCCGGATATGCTGTGCAAGTTTCCGGCCATTGGCAACAGCACCATGCGCGTGGCGCGCAAGACAATCGATGAAGGGTTTCGCGATATCGTTCGCAGCTACGGCGATGTCATCGACACGGTCGTGCACCCGCTGCAGCTGTTTTTGAATTCGTCCGAACGCTTTTTCACGCAGACACCGTGGATCATTATCTTTCTCGGCCTGCTGGCCATGGTCCATCTGGCCGGACGCAGTTTCCGCATCACACTCGGTACCGCCGTTTCGCTGTGCCTGATCGGCGCGGTCGGCCTGTGGCGTGACGCCATGACGACGCTTTCCATTGTGGCAATCGCCACGCTGATCGCAGTCGCCATCGGCCTGCCGCTGGGCATTCTCATGGCACGGTCTGAACGGCTTCAGCGCTTCATCAACCCCGGTCTCGACGTGATGCAGACGATGCCGAGCTTCGTCTATCTCATCCCCGTCGTCGTCATCTTCGGCATCGGCAAGGTGCCGGGCCTGATCGCGGTCGTCATCTACGCGATACCGCCGATGATCCGTCTGACCAATCTGGGCATTCGCATGGTGGACCGGGAAACGCTGGAGGCGGCGGATGCCTTCGGCTCTTCCAACACCCAGAAGCTGTTCAATGTGCAACTGCCATTGGCGTTGCCCACCATCATGACCGGCATCAACCAGACCATCATGATGTCGCTCGCCATGGTCGTGGTCGCCTCCATGGTCGGCGTCGGCGGCTTGGGCAAGAACGTGCTTCAGGCCATCAACAACCAGTTCTTCACAATCGGCTTTCTGAACGGCTTCGCGCTGGTGGCCATCGCCATCATGTTCGACCGTGCCAGCCAGGCCTTCGGCAAGCGTTTGCAGAAATATCGCGAGGTGCAACATGGCTAAGGACATCGAAATCCGAAATCTTTACAAGATCTTCGGCAAGCACCCTGAGAGGCACCTCGACGCCGTTAAGAACGGCTTGAGCAAGACCGAGCTGAACGAGAAGCACAACCATGTTCTCGGTCTCAACGACATCAACATCACCATGCCCGGCGGCAAGATCACCGTGGTCATGGGGCTTTCGGGTTCTGGCAAGTCCACCCTCATTCGCCACATCAACCGGCTGATCGAGCCGAGCGCTGGCGAAGTGCTCTATGACGGGCAGGACATCTGCTCCATGAGCAGTTCCAGCCTGCGCGATTTCCGTCGCCACAAGACGGCAATGGTGTTCCAGAAGTTCGGTCTGCTGCCGCACCGGACCGTGCTGGAAAACAGCGTCTACGGTCTCGATATTCAGGGCGTGGCGCGCAAGGACAGCCTCGAAAAGGGTCGTTACTGGTTGAACCGGGTGGGCCTCGATGGTTACGAGGACAACTACCCCAACCAGCTGTCCGGCGGCATGCAGCAGCGTGTCGGCCTTGCCCGCGCACTGACCAACGATGCCGACATTCTGTTGATGGACGAGGCCTACTCCGCGCTCGACCCCCTGATCCGTGTCGATATGCAGACGATGCTGCTCGATCTTCAGCAGGAATTGCAGAAGACTGTCGTCTTCATCACGCACGATCTGGACGAGGCACTACGGCTGGGCGACCATATCGCAATCCTGAAAGACGGCGAGATGGTGCAGCAGGGCGATGGGCAGAGCATCATCCAGCATCCGGCCAATGAATATGTCAGCGACTTCGTACGGGACGTGAACCGCGGACGTGTGCTTCAGGCAACGACCGTGATGGAACCGGCCATCACTGCGGAGGAAACCATTTCGGTTCTGGAGACGGACACTCTGGAAAACATCGCCCGCGATATGACCGACGCCAACGAGACCACCGCGCAGGTGGTGGACGAGGACGGCAAGACGGTGGGCAGCATCGGCATCGAGACGCTGATGGCCGCCATGGTGACACCAGCCACGCAGGATGACGAGGCAACGGCTGAGGCAGCGCCGCCGCCAGCGGTGGCGACCGAGCCTGCCCCGCAGCCGGAAAAGCGCATCGCGTGATTCTCCCTGCCCTTCGCGACTGACGTTGCGGAGGGCCTCCTACTCTGGAGAATCGCTAAAAGCTGGCCTTTTCCCATTTTGCAAGTCCCAAAAATGCAAAAACGAAGCACCACTTTCAGACCTGTCAAGCGGTCAACACACGCCTGAGTGCGACGACGCAAGCCTCGCGCAAGCTTCAGCCATTAATACTTCGTTAATCAGGCAGAGAGAGGCTTGCTATGAATATCGATAACAATATCGGCGGATCGGCGCATCATCCCCGGTCGCAGCACATTGAGAAGCGATCGACCGAGACCGTTGCGCCAGAACAGCAGCAGGCAACGCTCAGCGGCAGCAAGATATCCTTCGTCAACGCGCTGGAGGCGACATCGCTTGCCAACGTTTTATGGACTGTGAACAACGAAGCCGCAGCCAACGATGCCGCCTCCCAGGGCAGCGCCACTCAGCCTATGTCCCAGGTCGAATCCGTGTGGCTTCGTCAGGCCTATACCGAACACTGAAGATACATCACGCCTTTTTACAGGGCGTGGTCAGATGACAGGTTTATCGTTAACATCGGATTAACGAGCGGCGCAGTCCATATTATCAGGGCTTGATTCTTCAGAACGCACCCGCCCCTCTTGCTTCATCCCGGATGAGCAGCGTTGATTTCCACCGTGATATGCGACAATTCCCCGATCGCTTCCAGCTTCTGTCGATAGAAGGATGGCGCTTGTGGAGAGTGTGATTTGATGGCGACAATGGCCGCATGATGACCCGGCCCCACCTGCCAGACATGGAGATCGGTAATCCGCTCTTCCGCCGTTTCCAGCCTGCTGCGAATTTCCGTCGACAGATCCCGAGCGCGCGGAACCGCATCCACCAGCACCGCCCCCGTGGATCGCAACAGCCCCCAGGACCAGCGCGCAATGACGATGCCGCCGACGATGCCCATGGCCGGATCGAGAAACGTCCAGCCGTTCCATTTGCCCAACAGCAGCGCGACAATGGCGAGAACCGATGTCAGGGCATCCGCCAGCACATGCAGATAGGCTGAGCGCAGATTGTTGTCCCTGCCGCCATGGCTTTCATGGTGAGCGTGATGGCCATGATGGGCGTGACTTCCATGCGCATGGCCATGACCGTGGTCATGATGATGGCCGTCATCCTTGAGCAGCCATGCGCTGACGATATTGACGACAAGACCGATGGCTGCGACGGCAATCGCCTGATTGAAATCGATGTCCACCGGCGCAAAAAACCGCAGCAGGCTTTCCCAGGCAATCATCAATGCGGCGACACCCAGCACGACGGCGCTGGCGAAACCCGCGAGATCACCGAACTTGCCGGTGCCGAACGTGAAGCGGGCATTCTTGATCTGGCGACTGGCATAGAGATAGGCGAGCGCCGAAATCAGCATCGCACCGGCATGGGTTGCCATATGCCAGCCATCCGCCGTCAGAGCCATGGAGCCGAACCAGCTTCCCGCCGCGATTTCCGCCACCATCATCGCCGTCGTCAGCGCGATGACCGCCCAGACCCGGCGCTCGTTGCGCTCATGGTCCTGGCCCAGAAAGACGTGACTGTGCGTGCCATGTGCATGGGGATGAGGATGAGGATGAGGATGAGAGTGATCTGTCGTTGCCGTCATGGCGCACCTCTATCGAATGTAGGTTTTCAGAACCTGCGCCAACTCTTCCGTGGCACGGGCACGCTCTTCGTCGTTTTGCGCATGCAGCACATGCTCATGCAGATGCTCCAGCATCACTTCGCCTGTCAGGCCGGACAGCGCACCGCGCACGGATGCCAGCAATTGCAGCACCTCTCCGCAAGGCTTGCCGCCGTCGAGCGCCCGCTCCACCGCCTCCATCTGCCCTTTCAGGCGACGAATGCGCGCAACGAGCTTGTCCTTGTTCTCGGTCGTGTGTGACATCGCGTTCTTTCAATATAATATAGGGGGGTATGCTATATGGATCTGATGATCTGCGCAAGCGCGCTCACACGCCGCCTTGTCACCCTTGCTCAACTTAGCTATATCTCTAGAAACTAGAGATATAGGGAGAGATCATGTATTCGATTGGCGATCTGTCGCGAAACACCGGCGTCAAGGTGCCGACCATTCGCTATTACGAGCAGATGGGGCTGCTGCGCGCGGCAGAACGCTCGGAAGGCAACCAGCGCCGCTACGAAAAATCCGATCTGGAACGCCTCGCCTTCGTGCGACACGCGCGCGACCTCGGCCTCAACATCGATGCCATCCGTGAGTTGATCGCGCTCAGCCAGCACCGCGAAATGCCGTGCGCCGGCGCAGACCGCATCGCCGCCGACCACCTGACAACCGTCCGCGAAAAGATCGCCAAGCTGAAAAAGCTCGAACACGAACTGGAGCGCATCGTCTCCCATTGCGACGGTCATTCGATCGAGGATTGCTATGTTATTCGGGCACTGTCGAACCATGCGTTGTGTGAGCATGAGCATTGAGGGAAGAGATTGAATGTGGCGAGACCTATGACAACGATGCAAAACCATCACGGCAATCCTAACCGGATGGCGCGGCCTTGATGAGCTTTTCGCATATCGGTCCCGTGATTGGTCTTGCCCCTTATCGAATCATATTGTCATTCTTTAAATTCAACGTAGTCCTCAAACTCCCATGCAAGGTCTCTGCTTAAAAGCAGCGCAAGACCGTTCCAGTCATCCGCAGTTTGATCTGCAATAAAACTTTCGATTGCAGCACGGATAGCGCGCTCGTTGAAAGATTTCACAAATAGATGGTGTCGACCAAAACGAGGACGTGAATGTCTTTCATGGGTTTCGTGCATTGGCCTGGGGTTTAAAATGTTATCTGCAAACCATAATGGAGTGCAGACGATAGCAGAGAAATTGTCTCCGCCTTTGCTGTCGAAAGGGCCTATTTTCAAGTCCAGTAATGCGCCGAAATATTCGGTATCGTCTGGAAAAAAACATTCACCATCCCATCCCACCACATCGAAATTTTTGAGTTCTGCTCTCATGTCCTGCGATCCAGTCTTCTCGACTTCATGATGCAGCGCTCCCTTCCACAATTGGCGTGCTCCTGCCGAGGTAGCAGGTGCCTGACTGTTCACTTGCAATATATTGTGCTATATACAATCCATAATGGAAATTACCTTCCCTCCAAACGTTTCGGCCCTCTGCAAAACCTGCGAAACCATATGTGAGCAGGAATGCTGCGGAATCCTCGCATTCAATTTTTCCGCCTTCAACATCATCTATCATCTGACTAAGATTAATGCGCGCATCTTTGATAGAGATGTCGCTGAGATAAGGTCGGAACTGGATGATATTGCGAAGAAAATCAGCACTCTTGATCGACACGCTGACAAGGTGACCATCATCGAGTTAAATGCCATCCTTACCGCCGAGCAGGTGATTTCTCTACTCGACTTTATTGACTCCGCTATTTCTGACGCCTGTGCAATATACGCAGTCTACAAGAACCAGATCGAGCTAAACGATCAGGATTTTTCAAACATCGTCAAGGCACCCAAATAACTGTTTTAGGCGCTAAGAGACCTCGTTCTATCATGTCGACAATATACAAACCAAAACGAATTTCAGAGCTCCACTACCTTACTACAACCTATATCGCATCCTTTCGGTTCGTCTTTCCTGCGACTTTAACTACCAACCCGCCTGTACCCAGAACTCACATCCCAAATCGCTCTTGACAGCCTTCCCATTCCAGCGCATCAATCCTGCCATGATCAACGCACGCGCACCCATCTCCTGCACGTATTTTTGGGCCTTCCTTTAAGGGCGGCTCGACAGATCAGTTTGTCAACAAGCCGCCGTCAGGCGGCTTTGTTGTTTTCAAGCGTCCTGACGGCACTCCACCCAGAACCCGAAGGACGAGACAATGACCGAAGACAGCCTTCTGACACTGCCCAGACCGCCCGTCGTGACCATTCGTGGTGCACGCAAGGCCGATCTGCCTGAACTCAACGAGATGATCACGCTGCTGGCCAGCCATCATGGCGATGCGGCGGCGATTACGGCTGCGAAGCTGGAGCGCGATCTGTTCGGCCAGATCCCCTGGATCACCGCGCTGGTAGCCGAGGCCGAAGGTGAGCTGATCGGTTACGCCATTCTCTTGCCGCTCTACCGAGCGCAGGAAGGCCGTCGCGGTATGGAACTGCACCATCTTTTCGTGCGCGACGGACACCGGGGCCACGGCACCGGCCAGCATCTGGTATCGCGCGCCCGTGATGTCGCCAAGCGCTGCGGCTGCGATTTCCTGTCCGTCGGCGCTGCCACCGGCAATTTCGCCGCGCATAAATTCTACGAGAACATGGACTTCGTCCCCCGCCCCGTCACTGGCATGCGCTTCATGCAGGCGCTGGCGTAAATCCGAAAGCCTGTTCGGCCCCGCTGCGGGTGGCATGCCGCATGCTAAATCTAGCTATTTCCCAACCGTATAACTTTCGCTAAGGTTGCAGTGGGACCAGACGTAACGGACTGGTCTTGGGGCATAGAAACCCCTCAAGTGACGGTCGGTGTCGACCGTGATGACACCCCTCAGCCATATAATTATGGCTGAGGCGGTCCATTGTGACTATATATAGCTCCTCTGCCTACGGCCGGGGAGGCTCTGGCGTATGTTCAAGGCGCAAGCCTAAAGGTCAGGGTGGTCGTTCACTTGCGGCTTTCTAACTCCCCGGCCACCAGAGGTTTCCCCTCCGGTGGTCGCTTCCGTTTCAACAGGATGGCGGCGTGCTGCGCGTCTTCGTGCGGACCCTTGCCGATGGGGAAATGCGATGGAAACATACAGCGTCTGGGCCGATCTTCTGCACACCTTCCGCATGATGTCCGACGAGGTCAAAGTGCTGCTGATCTATATGCCCTGCGTCTTTGCGCTCGGGTTCGCAGCGCTCTATCTTTACCATCTACGCAGGCTCAATCCGCCCGTGAGGAAAGAGCCGCAGCCTTATACGCTGCTGCCGCCGGACAGGCACTTTGGGCAGACGCTTCCCAGCCTTGAGCGACTGCGCAGACTGGATGACGATATGGCCGAGAGGAAGGTCGAGCGCGATGTGAAGCGGTCGTAGGGTGGAATGATACGGCAGCGTTTGTGGCTCACCCCCCTCTGTCCTGCCGGACATCTCCCCCTCAAGGGGGGGAGATCGACTCGTGGATTGCTCTCGGTCATCTTGAACCCTGAGGATGGAGTGAAGAGAGAGCGTCTTGCTGTTCTCCCCCCTTGAGGGGGAGATGCCTGACAAGGCAGAGGGGGGTGAGCCACAAACGCTGCCGTGTCCTCTGATCCTCTGCCACGTCACATTCCATCGACGCAGAGGAGATTCTTAGCGGAGCCGATCCAGCACGCCACAAGCGCGGGCCGTTCCACCGAGTGGGTCTCCCGTCATGGCACGCCTGACATCGCGGCTGTTGATGTGCAGGCTTCGGTCGAAGGATAATGAAAGGCGCGTCACCTTGGCCAAGGCGGCGGCCAGAAACGCATCGCTGTTTTCCGCAAAGAACGACAGGCAGGCTTCCCTCCCCGGTTCTGCTTTCAGCAGCGCCTTGAAGGCCAGCCGATGCATGGCGCAATACGCGCCATGACCGGGAACGGAAAAACGCAGGGCGTCGAGTTCATCGCTCCATTCCACCGCGTTTTTCATCTTATCGGGCAGTTTCGAAACGCTTGAAAAACAGGCCGCTGAGCGAGCCGAGGATCAGCCAGAACACAAAGCTGGTCACGGAGGCGAGAACCACGAAACGACGCTCCAGCGGCAGGGGTGCCAGTGCATGTTCGCCCGCCGGTGGAAGCGGCGCACCGATAAGATGGGGCGCTACAATCAACGCCACGGCCAGAATGGCCGCCCATGGCTCCGCGCGTTTGAACACGAGCAGCGCCAGTCCGCCCGCCGTCGCGACAACAGTTGCGACCCACCATATCTGGCGTGCGCCCAGGGCAGCGGCGGGGGTTCCCGGCAGTTCCGGCGGCAGGCCGATCATGGGGGCAAGCATCACGGCCGCAAAGCCTGCAAGACCCCAGAACAGACCTTCACGCCAGCCGCCTTCGGAACCACGCAACGATATCAACGCCGTCAGCACCAGCGCGTAACCGATGGCGGTCAGCACATTGGCGGCAATGGTATAGGCGTTGCGCTCGAAACCGTCGGCTGGCGTCCAGGCTTCAGCGTCATGGTGATGATCCGCAGGTGTTGCGGCATTGTGGCTGTGGGCAGGCGCGGCCTCGTCACCGGCATTTTCGAAGGTTTCGGCCTGAAGGATGAGCGGCGTCGTGCCGATGGCCTGCATGGCGCTGACAGCAAGACCTGCAATCAACCCCACCAGAACGGCCGTGAAAACGATATTGCGGAAAAATGGCATGGTTTGGCTCCCCTCAATGGCACGGGAAGGCATTGGCGTGGCGCGTATCATGCGCCGCATTGTGCATGGCCTCGACATGCGAGAAGCCCACGAAACCGACGATGAACAGGCCGAGAGCGGCGGCTGTCAACGACTGTGCGATCTTCGATGTTTTTGACGATACGGCTGATGTAGCCGTGTTCTGCTGGATAGACATGGTGACCCTTTCCTGTGCGGGTGGGCGCATTGCTGATCAAAAGCCGCACGACCGCATTCAACATTCACCACGGGGAAAAGAGACACATGGTTTTAAGGGCCGGACGAACCGACCTGCCAACCGTGCTTACCCGGACACCCCGCCGGTATTGACGACACTTCACGCAATGGCAGGTCTCCTGGCTCACGGGTCGTAACCTTGAAAACACCTTCCCGATCCGTCTGTATCTGCATCATACGTTCCGAAATCGAAGGCGATTTCGCGTCGATGCGCCAGATCAGTGGCTTTTCGTTTTCAGGCTATCCGCTCACAGTTGCGGGGGCAGCCACGAATCGAAGCTGGTGCCTCTATCGTGTTCCCTTTTCACTTTCCGGGCGAACCCGGAAAGACCATTACACAACCGTTATCCGGCGCGTGGACGTTCAAGTCAATGGGCAATTACCGCGACGGGACGGCCTTGAGATAGGCGGCGATGGCATTGCGATCTTCGGCTGTCAGGCGCGCCATGTTTTGCTGCACCTTGACCATGGAGCCACCGGCACTGTCGAAATCCGGCGTGAAACCCGTTTCCAGATAGCTGGCGATATCGGCCTGCGTCCATGCGCCTATGGTCTGTGAACCGGGGGTAATATTGGGAATGCGCCCTTCGCCTTCGGGGTTGGGGCCACCCGCCAGCCATTGATCTTTCACAAACCCGCCCAGCGCATCGCGCGGGGTGTGGCACTCGCCGCAGTGGCCGGGGCCTTCCACCAGATATTGGCCGCGCACAACGTCCGCATCCGCATTGGCAAGCTCGACCCGTGGCTGGCCCTTGTCGAAATAGAGGAACTTCCAGCCGCCGAGGCTGAGACGGATGTTGAAGGGGAACGGCAGATCATGGCCCGGGGCGTCATTGCTGCTGGCAGGCAGGGTCTTGAGATACGCGAAGAGGTCGTTGATATCTGGCGGCGTCATCCGCGCATAGGACGCATAGGGGAAGGATGGATAGAGATGTTCGCCGTTCCTGCCGACGCCGCGCGTCATGGCATCACCGAACTGCGCGACGGTCCAGCTACCTATGCCATGCTGCGGATCGGGGGAGATATTGGGCATATGGAAGGTGCCGAAGGGGCTTGGCAGCGCCTGGCCGCCGGACAGCGTCTTCAGCGCATCGCCCGTGGCATTTGGCGCGGCGTGACAGCTTGCGCAACCGCCCGCCCAAAACAGCGTCTCACCATTGGCAAGATTGGGCTCGCCCAGATTGGCCCAGTGGCTCGGCGACTGGCGCTCCGGCGCGGTGACCCACAGGAAAATGCCAAACCCTGCGGCCCCGGCGACAACAGCACCGCCCGCCAGCTTTGCCCAGATGGACGCCATTGCCGTCTCCATTCATGGAATGATCGCAAGAAAAGGCCCGCCAGACGACCGGCGGACCACTGCATAGTTTACTTCTTGAGGCGGTAGGCCTGGTGACAGCTGCTGCAATCGGCACCCAGCGTCTTCATCGCTGCACCCACGCTGGCCTGATCGGTCGGCAGTTGCGCCAGAACCGTGTCGGCATCCGTGCCGAGCTTTTCGGACTTCGCCTTGAAGTCTGCGAAGTTCTGCCAGATCGCAGGAGACGCCGCGCCGCCTTCAGAACCGGCCGGGAACTGATCCGGGAAAGCCTTGGCGTTGGCGCTGATGGTTGTCACAGCGGTTTTGACGGTGGCCGCGTCATAGGGCTTTTCACCCTTGGCGATGGCACCCAGGGCACCCATGGCACCGCCGATGCCCTTCATCAGGCCTTCGCGCTTTTCGACTTCGCCGGCTGCGGAAACCGCACCGGCGCAAAGACAGCCTATCATTATGGAAGCGGCAATGGTTCTAAGCTTCATCATCTCTCTCCTGGGTCCGCGCACCGGCGGGGTGTATGCTTCGTGTCGTCACCTGATCCTTATCGCAAAACAGGACACACTTTTGCGACACGTTTGACGAACGAAAAGAAGATGCATGCTCCACATGGCAAAAAGAAGTCACATTCCAGTGATTTCCAAAGCGAAATCAGGCGCATATCAGTGCCGTGCGATGCCCGCCCAGAGCGTGAAACCGGCCACGAGAACGAGCAGCAAACCCGCAGCCCGACCGATAAAAATCGTCATGTTCGGAGAAGACACCAGCAAATCCCGGCTCTTGCCAGCCGTCAGGGCCAGAGTGCCGTAAACGGCAAGTTGTGTGCCCGCCGTCATCAAACCCATGACGACGCCCTGAATCCAGATCGGGCCATAGGTTGGCTTGAGGAACTGCGGGTACACCGCCATCATGAAAAGATAGGCTTTCGGATTGCTGAGGCAGGTGACCATGCCGCGCCGGAACGCACGCCAGACCGATGCGCTGGCACGCACCTCGTCGCCCTCGATGACGATGGAACTGCGCATCAGGCCGATGCCGATCCAGATCATATAGGCCGCACCAAAGATCAGAAGCGGCGTGAAAAGCACCGGAATGAGGCTTGCCAGCAGGCCGATACCGACTACACCGTAAAGCGAATGCACGGCACCGCCCGCCACGATGCCGGATGTGGCGGCGAAGCCGACCCGCCTGCCGCCCGTCAAGGAGCTTGCCAGGACGAACAGCATATCGATACCCGGCAAGATGATGATGCCGAACAGCAAGGTGAAATAAAGCCAGAGATTTTCGGTATATGTCATGTCAGGACGTCCTGCGGGGAGAAATGGGTGAACGATGATTTCGCTTGTTTTTCAGCGGTGTTTTCGCACTTATAGATAACGGCTACTGACAACGTTCTGTCAGTAGCGTCCATCGTCCCGAAAGAAAAACATGCGTAAGGCATCTCGCCTTTTCGAGATTATCCAGATCCTGCGACAGGCGAGAAAGCCCGTCACGGCGCAGCAGATTGCCGTGCAACTGGAGGTGACGGTTCGCTCTGTTTACCGCGATATCGTCGTGCTTCAAGGCATGCGGGTGCCGATAGAGGGTGAACGCGGGATCGGGTATATCCTTCGACCCGGCTTCGATATGCCGCCGTTGATGTTTTCGATTGAAGAAACCGAAGCCATCGTTCTGGCACTGGCGATGGTGGAGCGGACGGGCGACCGGGAACTGGCGCAGGCGGCCAAGCGCGTCAGCGGCAAAATTGCCGCCTCGCTGCCGCAACCTCTCGCCCGCATACTCTCCACCACGGCGCTGCATGCCTGGGGTTTTTCCGCAATGTCCACGGCAGTCGATCTGGGACTGGTACGCCGCGCGGTGCGTGACGAGGAAAAGTTGAAGCTGAGCTACCGCGATGAAAGCGGCATGACGACAACGCGTGTCATACGGCCCATCGCGTTGATCTATTATTCCGAAGCGGCAAACATCGTGGCCTGGTGCGAGCTGCGCCAGGCGATCCGCAACTTCCGTGGCGACCGAATCCTGACCTTCGAGACCACAGGGGAGCGCTTTCAGGGCGACGGCGAAAGGCTGCGGCGATTGTGGATGGCGGGTTGGCAGACCGACCAGCCCTCGCGCTCACAATGACAGGATGCGGCTTTCTTCCCGACCGAACCCTTTGATATCGATGCGATCCTGATAGAGATTGGCAATGGCGAAGGTGTTTTGGCTTTGCGTATCCACCATTCCCTTGAAGGTGAGGAAATGCGTGTGACCCAGCATGGCATAATTGCCCTTGTGATTGTGGCCGCAAAACCAGGCTTTCGCGCTCGGGTGCGCTATCAGCAGGTCCAGGATTTCCGGGGCATCCCACATGTTATGGGAATTCTGCGGATGGAGCGGATAGTGGCAAAACAGGATGGCCCGTTCGCCCGCCGCATCGGTGGCATCCAGGGTTTTTGCAAGCCACGCCAGTTGCCCGTCGCTGAAAGACGCGTTCCATCCGTGGGCGTTGATGGCACCGGCCTCTTGCAAAGCGGCCAGTCTCTTCTCGGCCAGATCGCGACGAGGATCGCCGGCCGGTGGGGCAAACAGGCTGACATCATTGCCATCCAGCACCACGAAACGGAATTTGTCGATGGCGAAATCGTACCAGGGAGACGGCATCCCGAGCCGTCGATGGATTGTGGTCAGATGCTCGGGCGCCACTGCGAAATCATGATTTCCGGGCAGAAGAATCGAGCGATGCCTGAGCCTGTCATAACAGCTTAAGATCGCGTCGAAGTTTTCCCAGCCATGGTCGATGATATCGCCCAGAGTGACGACAAAAGCGAGGTCATGGGCGTTGAATACGTCGATCGCTTCGGCCAGCTTGCCTGGGCTTTGCGCATAGTAGCGATACATGTCCGGGCGCGGCGCAACGTCGGCATATTGCGGATCGGCGACGATGCCGAAGGAGAAAAGGGGTGCGGATATGTCTGTCATGATGACCGCATAGGCCGGGCGAATGACACCCATATGACAGAACGAAAACACCCGGCGCATGGCCGGGTGTGTCCTTATTCTTCAGACCGTGACGCTTACTTGGAAGCGGCTTCGTAGCGCTCCAGAACGTAATCCCAGTTGATGAGATTATCGACGAAGGCTTCGAGGTACTTCGGACGCAGGTTGCGGTAGTCGATGTAGTAGGAGTGTTCCCACACGTCGACGCCGAGAATCGGGTCTGCACCGTGAACCAGCGGATTTTCGCCGTTCGGTGTCTTGGAAATCTCAAGCTTGCCGTCCTTGACCGACAGCCATGCCCAGCCGGAGCCGAACTGCGTGGTGCCAGCGGCAATGAAGTCGGCCTTGAACTTGTCGTAGCCGCCGAGGTCAGACGCAAATGCCTGCTCCAGCTTGCCCGGCAGCTTGTTCCCGCCGCCGTCTTTTTTCATCCACTTCCAGAAATGGACGTGGTTGTAATGCTGTGCAGCATTGTTGAAGAGGCCAGCATGGGTGCCGAAGGACTTCTTGACCACGTCTTCCAGCGAAAGGTCCGAAAGACCAGCTTCGGCAGCGAGCTTGTTGCCGTTGTCGACATAGGCCTTATGGTGCTTGTCGTGGTGAAACTCGAGCGTTTCGCGCGACATGTAAGGCGCCAGCGCATCGTAATCGTAAGGCAGTGCGGGAAGTTCGAAGGCCATGGTGTTACTCCTTGTTGCAGCGGCGTGACCGCTCCTAGAAACCTGGTGCGCGGACCATAAGAGCGGACGTCATCGGAGGCAACCTGTGAAATATCAAAATGTTCCGGCAAAAGAGAAAATTCCTCTCATGCCCCGCGAAAAACACTTTTCAGCCCAAGGTTGGCGTACCAATTCAGAAAAATCCGTTCGCTTCGGCGATCATAGATCAGGAATATTGCCATGAGACGACAGTTGCTCGCCGCCTCTTTCGCCTGCCTCACGGCCCTGCCCGCCGCCGCATCCTCGGGCGATGCCTGGCAGGAATTTGCAGCCGACGTTCAGGCCAAGTGCCTTGCCGCAGCGAAGGACACGATCGACGACGCGAAGGCCCTGGTTGATCCCACGGGCAGCGAACATTACGGCCTCGCCATCATGACCGGGAAAGCCAGGGGCACGAAGACGACCGTCAGCCATATCTGCGTTTACGACAAGAAGACCAAGACGGTTGAACTCGGCAGCGAATTGTCATCCGATACGGTCAAGATCGAACTCCCCGGCTCTACCACGCCCTGACCGCATCCGGTCAAAAACGCGGCGTCGTCTCCGCCTCACCCAACGGGCGTTGCATCAAAACGATATCCAGCCAGCGCCCATGCTTCCAGCCGACAGACTTCAGGGCACCAACCATCTCGAAACCGGCGGTGCGGTGAACGCCAATGGAAGCAGCATTGTCGGCGTCTCCCACCACCGCGACCATCTGGCGAAACCCGCGCGCCGTCGCCTCCTCGATCAGTGTCAACAACAGCGTCTTGCCGATGCCGAGGCCCTTGCGCTCGGGATCGACATAGATGGAATCCTCGACGGTTGCGCCATAGGCAGGCCGTGCGCGGTGGGGGCCGGCATAGGCGTAGCCCGCAACGGCGCCTTCCACCTCCGCCACCACATAGGGGAAACCGCCCGCCATCAATGTGCGCATACGTTCGATCATGGTCTCGACGGAGGGCGGCTCGATTTCGAAGCTGGCCGTCCCGTGCAGCACCGCGTGGCGGTAGATTTCGGTAATGGCGGCGATATCGCCCTCTGCGCACGGGCGAATGATAACGGCTGGTTTGGGCTGGGAATGCATGTCTATGTCCTGAATATTGTCGCAGATACTGTGCACGCTGCGCGCACCATTTCAAATCGAAATCAACGCCTCATGCGTCCGTCAACAGCTTGATGGCGATAAGCCACATGGTCAGCGCGATGGCGCCTTCCAGCACACGCCACGCCTTGGGATTGGCAAAGACCGGACGCAGCCAGCGCGCGCCGTAACCCAGGCAAAAGAAGAACAGGAAGGACGCGGTGACCGCACCGGCCCAAAACGATGTTTCCGAGCCAGGAAACTGCGTGGATATGGTGCCGAGCAGGACGACCGTGTCCAGATAGACATGCGGATTGAGCCATGTCAGCGCAAGGCAGGTGGCAAGTATCGATCCGAGCGAGGCGGCCGTGCCGGATGCCGCGACAAGAGCATTGGCAGGGCCAAGCGCCGATTTCAGGCTTTTTGCACCGTACCAGAACAGAAAGGCCGCACCGGCGTAGCGCATGGCCGGTTCCAGCGCGGGCAGGATGGCAGCGATCTGGCGGAAGGCCGTCACGCCGACGGTGATCAGAACCGCATCGGATATGGCGCAGGTCAGCACGACGGCAGCCACATGTTCGCCCCGCAGCCCCTGCCGCAGGACGAAAGCGTTCTGCGCGCCGATGGCAACGATCAGCGTCAGCCCCATCGTCAAGCCCGTCACATATGTCGAAAAATCCATAAACCTGCCCTTGTTTCAGGCTTTGAATAAGATGCCTTCATGGTTTAATCCAGTTAATGATTCTTACGTCGATTAAGGTGGGCTAACTTCATGCTTGATTACGCGGCACTTCGCGCTGTTTCTCTTGTTGTCCAGACCGGCAGCTTCGAAAAGGCGGCTCTTGCCCTGCATGTGACGCCCTCCGCGATCTCTCAACGGGTCAAACAGCTGGAAGAACGGCTGGGTGTAGTGCTGATCCTGCGTGGCAATCCATGTACCGCAACCGAAAAGGGAGAGTGGGTCTGCCGACACATGGAGCATGTGGGCATGCTCGAAACCGAACTGTTCGGGCAGTTACCTGCCCTCATTGCGCCAGACGAGCCGGGGCAGAGGGTCACGCTTCACGTCGCCACCAATGCAGACAGCCTCGGCACGTGGTTTCTGAAGGCCATATCGAGCTTTGCCACCGACCGGGATTATCTGCTGAACATTGCCGTTGACGATCAGGACCATACGGCGGAATGGCTCCAGCGTGGACGGGTTCTGGCAGCCGTTACCAGTCTGGACAAGCCGGTGCAGGGATGCCGCGTCACACCACTCGGGTCGTTGCGATACCGTGCCACGGCCAGCCAGCCGTTCATGACCCGCTATTTTGCTGGTGGTGTAACCGAAGCGCGACTGTCGCAAGCGCCTGCCCTCACCTTCAACCAGAAGGACAGGCTGCAGCATGTCTGGGCCTCAAAAGTGTTCGGTGCACCCGTCGTGCACCCCACCCACTGGCTTCCCTCCACGCAAAGTTTTGTGGATGCGGCCGTGTTGGGCATGGGTTGGGGCATGAACCCCGACCTCTTGGTGCGGGACCACCTGGCATCGGGGGATCTGGTGGAACTGGTGGCGGGAACGCCGTTGGATATCCCGCTGTTTTGGCAGGTGAACCGGCTTGCGGCCGACAGGCTCAAGCCGTTGACGCAAGCGGTGGTGGATGCGGCACGGGGCGTGTTGGTGCAAGGTTAAAAGGTTAAGCCGCAAACGCAACGTCTGCGGCTTGGCTTCCTTACTCCGCCTCAACGTTCGCAGAGGCCGACCATTCCATATACAGGTCCAGCGCCTTGCGTGCGACGGGACCGGCCTGCAATTCCCGGTCATCCAGCTTGGTGACTGGAGAAACCTTGGAATAGTTGCCCGAGCAAAAAATCTCGTCGGCCTCGCGGAAATCCTGCACCGACAGCGTGGCTTCGCGCACGTCGAAACCGGCCTGGCGCAGAAGGCCCATGACGCGGGATCGGGTGATGCCGGCGAGGAACGTGCGGTTGGGGACGGGCGTAAAGACGACGCCATCCTTGACCATGAAGACATTGGCCGATGATGTTTCAGCGACATTGCCGTTCATATCCAGCATCAGCGCACCACCAAAGCCGCGCGAACGGGCTTCCAGAATGGCGCGTCCGCTGTTGGGATAAAGGCTACCGGCCTTGGCATCGGTCATGGCCGTTTCCGGCGACGGGCGGCGAAGGGACGAAACGGTGAGTGTGACGGGGGTGCCCGCATCCATCGGCGCTTCGAACAGGCACAGCGCAAAGCGGGTGGAGGCGGCGTCCGGTGCCACGATGCTGCCGGGCATGCCGTGTTCGGCCCAGTACATCGGCTTGATGTAGATCGCGACTTTGCCATCGAATTTCGTCACGCCTTCCAGTGCGAGCTTTTCGATCTCTTCCGGGGTCATGGTGGGTTTCATGCCCATGCTGACGGCCGAGCGATTGACGCGCTGGCAGTGCTGATCCAAATCCGGCGCGAGCCCGTTGAACCAGCGCGCACCATCGAACACCGTGGATGCCAGCCACATGGCGTGCGATGTTGGCCCGATGAGCGGAGGGTTGCCGGGAAGCCACTGACCATCGACATAGGTCCAGGTGGGGGAGCGGGGTGCTGTATCAACGGACATGACATTCTCCTTATGCAATCGCCGGAATGAATGCTGCCGCGCCTTTGACGTCAAGACCAAAATCCGTCCATTCCCGGTTTTGATGGAAAGTTACGAAAAACCAGCCATTTCCAAGGATTTTATTGCGCGATGCGCCAACGGCGTCGATGGATGCATCACGTTTTTTGATGGTTGACCGTCTGGATGGCGGCTGGTCGTCATGCGATATTCGCCCCTGACAAAGGAGTGCGATATGGTCTGGTCCGCGCAGCAATATCTGAAATTCGAAGACGAACGAACCCGCCCTGCCCGCGATCTGCTGGCGCAGGTGCCGCTGGAGCGTTTGACGGCGGGTTACGATCTGGGTTGCGGACCCGGTAATTCCACCGAGCTTCTGGCGGAGCGCTATGGCGTCAACGTCATCACCGGCATCGACAGCGATACCGACATGCTGGAAAAGGCGCGCTTACGGCTGCCCAACACCCAGTTCCAGCAGGCTGATCTGGCCACGTGGCTACCGAAACAAAAGGCTGATCTTTTCTATGCCAACGCGGTTTTTCAGTGGTTACCCAACCATATCGACATCCTGGAAGCGCTGATGGATCACCTCAAGCCGGGTGGGGTGCTGGCCGTGCAGATGCCGGACAATCTGGACGAACCGACGCATCTGGCGATGGAAGAGACTGGCGCTGCCGGACCGTGGAAAAGCGCATTCGAAGGCAGCAAACTGCGCCGCCAGATTCTGCCGTCACCGCCCACCTATTTCGACCGACTTTCCCCGAAATCGGCCCGCTTGGATGTTTGGCACAGCATCTACAACCACCCCATGAAAAACGCTGAAGCGATTGTCGAGTGGGTCAAGGGCACAGGTCTTCGCCCGTACCTGAACGCGGCGGGCGAGGAACATCGTACGGCCTTTCTGGCCGACTATCTGACCCGTATCGACGCCGCCTATCCGCCGATGGCAGACGGACAGCGTCTGCTGCGTTTTCCAAGGTTGTTCGTTGTGGCTGTCAAACGCTAGAAATGGATGCCTGCAGGTCATCCTTCGCGCGTTCCAGCACGACATGAACGACGGCGTATATCCTATCGTTTCCAAGAGATTGACGGAATAACTTCACCTGATATTAGTTATCTGTCGAAACCAGATTTCAATCTTGCCCCTGTATATTTTAAGGCAATTCTATTGCTGGGGTAAGACGTGCGACATTTTTGGCGAGAAAAATCGGGTAATTTCGGCATTTTGACGGCACTCATGGTGGTTCCGATTTTCGGGACGGCGGGTGTTGCGCTCGATATCAACCAGGCGATGGCGGTAAAGGCAGACCTGCAGAACGCGGCCGACGCCGCGGCGCTGGCGTCCGTGGCCAAAGCATCGAAGGAAGTCGAGGCAGCCCGCAAAATGGCAGGCAACGGCAGAATCGAAATCGCCAATGCCGATGCTCTCAGCTTTTTCAGAAGCGATGCCGTCGGTCGTGATGATTTCGACGTGGAATCCGTCGAAGTCTATGTCGAGAAGGTCGGCAACAGCGTCCAGGCGGCTGTGAGCTTCAAAGCCACCGTTCAGACATCGCTGACCCGCATCCTCGGCAAGGACTTCGTGACCGTTTCCGGCAAGGCGACGGCAAAGTACGAGACCGAAACCTATAGCGATTTCTATCTGCTGCTGGATAACACGCCCTCCATGGGCGTTGGCGCGACACCGGCAGACGTGAAGACGATGATGGACAACACCAAGGACAAATGCGCCTTTGCCTGTCACGTGGTCAGCGCAGATGGTGTCGATGACCAGAACAGCTATTACCACCTCGCCAGGAAACTCGGCGTGACCACCCGCATCAATGTGGTGGCACAGGCCACCGCCGCGCTGATGGACACGGCGACGTCGCTGCGCAAGACAAGCGATCAATATCGCATGGCGGTCTATACATTCGGTGAAAAGGCACAGGACGCCAAGCTGACTGAAGTCGTGCCGCTGACAAGCAATCTGGCAAATGCCAAGAAGAAGGCTGCGACCATTGACCTGATGTCAGCCCTTTCCAAGAAGAACGCCGAAAGTCAGTTGACAGACTTCGACAAGACATTGACCGAACTTGGCAACAGTATGGGAACCGTCGGCAACGGCACAAGCTCTGCTTCGCCGGACAAGGTCGTGTTCTTCGTATCCGACGGTGTGGGTGACAGCAACAAGCCCGCCAGTTGCACCAAGAAGGTCAATAATGGGCGCTGCCAAGAGCCTATCGACGTCAGGTTTTGCACGGCTTTGAAAGAAAAAGGTTACAGGATCGCGGTGCTCTACACCACCTATCTGCCCCTGCCGGAGGACACTTGGTACAACGACTGGATCAGCCCCTTCCAGTCGCAGATCAGCACCAGAATGCAGGACTGCGCAACGCCTGGTCTCTATTTCGAAGTCAGCCCGACGGAAGGCATCAGCGACGCCATGGCGGCTCTGTTCAAACGCATCATCACCTCGCCGCGTTTGACGAGTTGAGAACAGCACAGCTGGTTTGACCGGCAAACATTTAATGGAAACAACGATGCGGGCCTCGGGGCCCGCATTTTTCGTCGGTTAGATGATCGTCTTTGCGCCCCGCGCTTGAGGCCGTGGAATCGACTGTCGTTTGAGGAATGTTGCGGTTGCGCCTTGAACAAATCTGCAGCCAACACACTTATCCCCATGACATTCCTGTCCGCATCCCTGCGGGCCCACTCCCACAACGGAGAAAAACCATGCACACAGTGAACGCCAATGGTGCGAACATTCCGGCTCTCGGCTTCGGTACATTTCGCATGCCGGACGACGATATCAACCGCATCCTTCCGCAAGCTCTCAAACTCGGCTTCCGCCATGTCGATACGGCGCAGATCTACAAGAATGAAGCATCCGTGGGCGAGGTCATCGCCAATTCCGGTATTGCGCGCGGCGACATTTTTCTCACCACCAAGGTCTGGGTCGATCAGTACAAACACGACGATTTCGTCAAATCCGTCGATGAAAGCTTGAAAAAGCTGAAGACCGACTATGTCGATCTTCTATTGCTGCACTGGCCAAAGAGCGATGTGCCACTGGCAGAGCGTATCGGCGCGTTGAACGAGGTGCACAAAGCCGGGAAGGTCCGCAATATCGGAATTTCCAACTTCAACGTGGCGCTGACAGAAGAAGCCGTGACGCTTTCCGACGCGCCCATCGCCAACAACCAGATCGAATACCACCCCTATCTCGACCAGACGAAGGTCATCGAAGCCGCCCGCAAACACGGTCTTTCCGTCACAGCCTATTATCTGATGGCGGATGGCAAGGTGCCGGGTGACGCAGTGTTGAAAGACATCGGCGCAAAACACGGCAAGACCGCCGCGCAGGTGGCGTTGCGCTGGGCCGTCCAGCAGCCGGATATCATCGCACTTTCCAAGACGGCGACAGAAAGCCGGTTGAAGGAAAATTACGACATCTTCGATTTCGAGCTGTCCAGCGACGAAATGCAGGCGATTTTCGCGCTGGCGAAAAAAGATGGCCGGATCGTCAACCCGGGGCATCTGGCACCGGAATGGGATGATTGATCATAGAGATCACCACTCAAGGAGCCCGGCCAAAAGCCGGGCTTTTCTTTTGGAAGGTGGACTTGCAGCGATAGAGAGGCGTCGATAAGCTCCTCAACTCTGGATTTCAACTCGGGTAAGGTGATGCCAGGTTTTATTGGACGACGCGGCTTTATGGCTGGGATGTCGGCGCTTGGATTTTCGGGCACAAGTGCGGCAAGGGCTCAGACTATGCCTTCGCAGTGGGACAGGATCGTCGAACAGACCCGCCTGTGCCAACTTGCGTCCCTGAAGTTGAACTTCACAGGCGACTGGCGCTTCTACAAGCCACCGCGTTTCAAGATAAAGCCTCCCGCTGAAGAAAGTCGTATCGTTCGCGTGGAACAGCAGATCGGCCGGCCGCTGCCCAAGACGTTGCGGCATTTCTTCAAGGAGTGCAGCAGCGGGATCGACACGCACTGGCTTTTGCCGGGACATATGTCGGATACTGATGGACCCATCGACCTCAAATACGCGCTCGTGCCGCCCAAGCCATTTTCAGATGAAAAGAACGAGCCGCTGATCAACAGCGGCGGTCTGCGGATAGACCTCGATGAGATCGCGGGCCTCTGGGCGGCGCGACAGGACTGGATTGCAAGCTTCAGGGAAGCAGCTGCCGAAGCGCAGGACGAAGGCGGCAAGGCGCATTACACCGTTTTTGCCAATATGATGGAGCGCGGGTTTCCGATCACGACCAATGGCGGCGGCGATATCGTCGCTATTGATATGGAGTCCACCGGCGAAGAACTCTTCATGAGCTTCCATGACGGGGCCGACGAGCCCGCATGGCTTTTCGGGCAAAACCTCCTCGATCACCTCGAACAGCAAAGTCGGCTCAACTTCATAGGCTTCGAAATATACATCCTCGACATCTTCGCAAACGAAGAAAGCGGCAGGGCGGCCTTCGACAGGTTCAATGCGGGATACAAGGACCGGGAGACGGTTGAGACATACGAGCTGGCTGCCATGAGCGGGTGCGTGATCGATTGGACGACGGAAAACGGCAAGGCGTGGCGGGCATGGCTGGGCCTGACGGCGTAGCACCGCACGCCTGTGAGGCGTGCGGCTTTTGCAAAGCGCTCAGGCGTGCATCCCGTTCACCATGCCGAACACCTGATCGAAATTGCCGTTTTGCGCCGCGAACCTCAGTGGCTTGCAGCGTTCGACGACGATTTCGGCCGCGTCCGGCTGGTTGGTCATGATGTCCATCACCTCGGCAATATAGGCGTCGAGCGGCATGGCGCGCTCGTCGGTTGCCTGATGATCGCCCTGCAACGTCGTCTGAACGTAAGGCGGGATGATTTCAATGACATCGACCGAAGTGCCCTTGAGCTGTTCGCGGATCGCCATCGAGTAGCCGTGGATGGCGAATTTCGTGGCGCTGTAGGTGGGTGTCGCCACCATCGGCACAAAGGCGAGGCCGGATGAGACCGTCAGCACTGTCGCCTTCGGCTTCGTGAGAAAATGCGGGAGCAGAGCGGCCGTAAGGCGGATAGGTGCCAGAAGGTTGGTGGTGATCGTTTCTTCGGCGATGTCGAGATAGTCGGGTGCCGCCTTGATATCCTCGTTCTTCATGATGCCGGCATTGTTGATGACGGCGTTGAGATCGGGGTGGTCGCCAATGAGCTTATCGGCAAACGCACGAATACCCTGCGCATCCGCCGCATCCATCGTGGCCCAGGCCATGCCCGGATTGGCCGTGGCGACCTCCTGCAATAGCTCCGCACGGCGACCGGAGATGATGACCTGATTGCCCAGCGCGTGAAACGCTTCCGCCAGCGCACGACCAATGCCCGAACCGCCGCCTGTTATGAGAATGGTGTTGCCTGTGACGTTCATGGGAGGACCCTTCCTTGTTGCTGAGCCAAAACGTAAGTAGGATGTCTCCCAAAGGGTAGTAGGCACCCGAAAGATTTATACTGACCGAACGGAGAGTGTCTGGATGAAAAGGCATCTGGCCGATAGCACCATCGAAGAACAACGCAAGTACCCGCCACCGGAAGAGACCGACCCGGTTATCGAGGCGCTGGTGCGCGACATCATCGCCAAGGTTGCGGACAAGTGGACGATGCTCATTCTGGAACTTCTGGAAGAAAAGGGCACGCTGCGCTTCACGCAGATCGGCCATCATGTCGGCGGTATCAGCCAGAAGATGCTGACGAAAACCTTACGCCAGATGGAATGCGACGGGCTGGTGAAGCGTGTCGTCCATCCCGTCATACCACCGCATGTGGATTACTGCCTGACGGCACTGGGAAACAGTCTCGGTAGCGCCTTTTGCGGCGTGTGGATCTGGGCCGAGACCCACCATGCGGATATAGAAAAGGCGCGGAAAGCGTTCAACGAACACACACCGCGCCCTCAAGTGTAATCAGGCGAACTGGCTCAGACCCGGAACGGATGCGATGACCTGATCTACGGTCTCGTCGCCTGCGTGCTGACGGGCGATAGCGATGGTTTCCTTGGCCAAGGCGGAGATTTCGCTCATGCCGAGGCCCTGGCTCATCAGTTGCTGGCCGAGACCCATGATGCCGCCGCCGCCGATGGCGCTCATCAGACCGCCGAGCAGACCCCCGCCGCCCTGGCCTTCGCCGTTGAAGCGGGCAACCAGATCAGGCGCGCCAGGAATGGCTTCGATCATCTTGGCAACAGGCGCATCATCGGCTTCGCGCTGAAGAAAGCCCAGCATCATGCCCAGCGCCTTTTCGGCCTTGTCGTGTTCGATACCAACCTTGTCGGCAATCTGGGTAACGATTTCGCTCATAGTTTTCCTCCTGAAAACGAATAAATGACGTTAACGTCAACGTAAAACAACTGAAGTTTGGACACAAGGTGGGAAATCGCGGCGCGACCAAGTTTGGCGGGCCTGCTTCAACAACCTTATCAAACAGTTGTTGAGCGCGCAGCCAGTTCCTATAAGACTATTGCAAATATTAGACAAAGGGCATCGCATGCCCGTTTGACCCGGAGGAACTGGCGTGATGTTGCAGGACGGAAAGCTCTATATCGGCACAAGCCGCAACGCCGACGACAGCCTGAACAAGGGCGAGTATCTCGATCTGAAATTCGGCAACCGCCACGGCCTCATCACAGGCGCCACCGGCACCGGCAAGACCGTGTCGCTTCAGGTGTTGGCCGAAGGCTTTGCCAAGGCAGGCGTGCCCGTTTTCTGCGCCGACGTGAAGGGAGACCTGTCCGGCATAGCAGCCAAGGGCGAAGCCAAGGACTGGGTCACGAAGCGCGCCGAGCAGATCGGCTTCACCGACCTGTCCTTCGAACAGTTTCCTGTCATCTTCTGGGACCTCTACGGCGAAAAGGGCCACCGCGTTCGCGCCACCATCGCTGAAATGGGCCCGCTTTTGCTGGCGCGCCTGATGGATGCGTCGGAAGCGCAGGAAGGCGTACTCAACATCGCCTTCAAGATTGCCGATCAGGGCGGATTACCGCTTCTGGATCTCAAGGACTTGCAGGCGTTGCTCAATTATATGGGCGAACATGCATCGGAGCTTTCCAACCAGTTCGGCCTGATTTCCAAATCCTCTGTCGGCTCGCTACAGCGCGGCCTTCTGGTGCTGGAGCAGCAGGGGGCTGAACATTTCTTCGGTGAACCGGCGCTGAAGATTTCTGATATCATGCGGATCACGCCTGACGGACGCGGCACGATCTCCGTTCTGGCCGCCGACAAATTGATGATGAACCCACGCCTTTACGGCACATTCCTGCTGTGGATGCTGTCGGAACTGTTCGAGGAGTTGCCGGAAATCGGCGATCCCGCCAAGCCGAAACTCGTCTTCTTCTTCGACGAGGCGCATCTGCTGTTCAACGATGCGCCGCGCGTGCTGGTCGAGCGCGTCGAGCAGGTCGTTCGCCTCATTCGCTCCAAGGGCGTGGGCGTTTATTTCGTGACGCAGAACCCGCTGGACGTGCCGGAAACCGTTCTGGCGCAGCTTGGCAACCGCGTGCAGCATGCGCTGCGCGCCTATACGCCGCGTGAGCAGAAGGCGGTCAAGACCGCCGCCGACACCTTCCGTCAAAACCCGGCCTTCAGCACGGCAGATGCCATCACCACGCTCGGCACCGGCGAAGCACTGGTTTCGACACTCGGCGACAAGGGCGCGCCCTCCATCGTGGAACGCACCCTGGTTCGCCCGCCCTCGGGCCGCGTTGGTCCCGTTACCGATGACGAACGACGCAGCATCATGAGCACCAGCCCGGTCGCTGGACTTTACGACACGGACCTCGATCGCGAATCGGCCTTCGAACTGCTGGCCGCCCGCGCCCAGAAGGCTGCCGATGCCGAAGCGGCCAAACGGGCAGCCGAAGAACAGGCAAGCCAGCCATCCGAGACCGCGTCCAGCCGTTGGAAGCTGCCTGGCTTTGGTGACGAAGAACCGAAACCGGCCTCCACCACCGGTGGCACACGCAAGACGAGCGGCTACCAGCGCGAAACGGTGATCGAGGCTGCGATGAAGAGTGCGGCGCGCACTGTGGCAAGTTCGGTAGGACGTGCCTTGGTACGGGGCATCCTGGGGAGTTTGCGCCGGTAGGGTGTATCCTTCTTCCCGTCATCCCTCATCCAACTCCGGGATGACGAGGGAGCATTGACGTTTTCCTCACGTCTCCCGGTAAAACACCATTCCTCCGTGATAGAGCACGTCGTCCCTGAACTCGCCATCGGCTGTAAAGCCGGTGTCGTCCCAGTAATCGATGTGGTTGTCCTTCACTGCGTAACGTCCCTGATAGGCGCTTTGGCGTGCCCCCCGGGCTTCATCGTAGCGCCCATTGGGCAAGAGTTCCTGGCGAATGCGACCGTCGCCGGTTACCCACATACCGAGATAAGGATGGTTTTGAGTTTGCGCGGTATCGCTGACGGTCATGGCAAAAGGCGCCTTTCGTAGATCGGTTTCGGTACTGACGGTCATCGCGGCGGCGATGACAAGTGAGGTCGCTAAGAGTGCTTCCAATTCAGCCTCCATGGTTTGCCGTTGGGCGAACAACGATTTCGTTGATGTCGACATCGGCAGGTTGCTCGATGGCGAAGCGGACGGCGCGACCGATGGCATCGGGTTTTAGCGCGACCGAGCGATAGCCTTTCATCAGCTCTGCAGCGGCGCTATCGGTGATCGTTCCAGCCAGCTCGCTTTCGACCACACCGGGGTGGATGCAGGTCACGCGGATGTCCTTGTTTTCCTGACGCAACCCGTCCGAAATCGCACGCACCGCGAACTTCGTTGCGCAGTAGACGGCAGCCGTGGGCGATACTGCAAGCGCTCCGATCGAGGCGATATTGATGATCTGGCCGGATTTACGGCGGCTCATCTCCGGCAACACGGCGGCGACGCCGTACAACACACCCTTGATGTTGACGTCGATCATACGGTCCCATTGGTCAACCTTGAGCGATGACATCAGCGACAGCGGCATGATACCCGCATTGTTGACGATGACGTCGATCTGGCCGAACGCTGTGCGGCCGGCCTCTGCAAAGGCTGCGACGCTTTCCCTGTTCGTTACGTCGAGCGGATGCGCGATGACGTCTGCGCCTGTCTGACGAAGCTCATCGGCCAAGGCCTTCAGACGGTCCGTGCGGCGAGCGCCGATGACGAGTTTTGCGCCCGCCGCTGCAAGTTCACGTGCGATGCCTTCGCCGATACCGCTGGATGCACCGGTGATGAGAACGACTTTATTCAATGCCATGACTAGATCTCCTTGATGTTACGACCCGTCGAATTTTATCCGCGGCGCCGTTGCAACAGAGATAGAGCTTTGACATTGTCGTGAAAACTGCCTCCTTTTTCACTTCAATGGATAGAAATCCTAACCAATGAACATCGATCTCAACGCTCTCTCGATTTTCTGCATGGTGGCAGAAGAGCGCAATTTCCGTGCTACCGCCGACCGCCTCGGCGTCACGCGCTCTGCCGTCAGCCAGACGATCCGCAAACTTGAAGAGAGCATGGGTATAGCACTGCTGCGCCGCACCACCCGCAGCGTCAGCCTGACCGAAGCGGGGCAGCAGCTTTACGCCGACGTATCACCGTCCATTGCCAATCTGGCGCAGGCAACGCTTGCGGCATCGTCACTTTCGACAACCGTGCGCGGGCAATTGCGGTTGGCGGTGTCCTCCATCGCCGAGCGCCTCCTCTCCGGTCCGTTGATCGCACGTTTTACCGAGGCCTACCCCGAGGTCCAGTTGGATATCACCGTCACGGACGAGGAGTTCGATATCGTTGCGGAGCACTATGACGCAGGCGTGCGTCTGGGTGAATTGATCGAACAGGATATGATCGCCGTGCCCGTCTCCGCCGAACAAAGGCAGCTTCCCGTTTGCGCGCCGGCATATCGAGACCGCCACGGCCTGCCATCGCACCCCTTGGAGTTGATCGATCATCGGTGTATCGGCTGGCGCCCCCGCCCCGGCATTGCCCCTTATCGTTGGGAGTTCATGGAGAACGGACGTGAATTTGCGGTCGCCGTTCAACCTGATATCACCACCAACGACATGCAACTGATGATCAAGCTTGCCTGCGCCGGTGCTGGCATCACCTTTGGCATGGAAGAAACATTCCGCCCTTATATCGAGCGCGGACAGTTGCTGCCCATGCTGGAAGACTACTGCCCCGGCTTTGCAGGCTTCTATCTCTACTACCCCAGCCGCCGTAATCTCGCACCGAAGCTGCGGGCCTTTATTGATCATGTGCGGTTACCGAGGGGAAGCTGACCTGCTATTTCTGCGAAGAAACCAGCGAGAAATAGGCTCCATCCGGGTCCTGGCAATTGACGATCCAGCTGCCGCCCGGAACTTCCATCGGGCCGTGGACAACCTTTCCGCCACCGGCGCTGACGCGGGTGATGGCGGCTTCGATGCCATCGACATTGAAGTAGTAGGCCCAGTGGCAAACGGGAACCTGTGGCGGGCGTTTCATGATGCCGCCGATAGCTTTGCCGTTGTGAGCGAAGATACGGTACGGACCCATGTCGCCCATGTCCATGTCGTGGTCCTTGGTCCAGCCGAAGACATCGCCGTAGAATACCATGGCGGTATCGACGTCATCGGTGAAAAGCTCGTTCCAGCCGACATGGCCTCTCAATGTGTGGGTGTCTTCGGGAAAGCCGCCACTCTCCATCGGTAACGGGGTCATGATACACAGGACCGCGCCCGATGGGTCCGTCACCACGGCGAAACGACCGACTTCCGGGATGTCCTGCGGCGGACGCATGATCTTGCCGCCTTTTTCCTCGAACAGTTTTGCCGTGGCATCCACATCATCGACAGCGACATAGCGCGTCCAGTTCGGCGGAATGCCCTCGCCTTTGTGCTGGTCCGTTAGTTCCATCATGCCGCCGACGCCTAACCCATCGGCCTCGAAAACCTTGTAGCCCATCTCCGGCGCGCCGAAATCCTTGAGGTCCCAACCGACGACGTGACTGTAGAATTGGCCCGCGCTATACTTGTCCGACGTCATCAATTCGGACCAGATGAATTTTCCATGGGTATCAGACATCGCTTTTCTCCCTCAATTGCGTGCGGCGGAATTTTGAAGACATGAATTGCTTGAAGCTTCCGTCCGGCTGCAAAACGCTGCCGGAAAAGGTGCGGTTGTTATCGTCGTGCAATGTTACGACATCATGATAGGTGGCGATCTCACCGCTCCCGTCGAACTTCGGCCCTTGCGCTTCCAAGACCAGCGTCTTGCCATCGGCCTCCAGCCAACCCTTGTAAACCCAGAATGTCGTCATCATCGAACCGATCCATGAGCCGACATAATGGCCCTTGATGGGGTCGAAGCCGAGGGTGATGATGGCTGCCATGGGCGAACCATCCGGCATCTTCCCCTTGCCATCGCTGACGATCCACAGCCCGCCGACCGAGCGGACGGTCTCGGTAAAACGCTGCTCGGGATCATCAGGATCGTAACCATCATACCCCGTGCTGGACACCATTTCCCAGTCGCCTACCATGCGCTCCAGAAACGCATGTTCCTTCTGCGGCCTTGCGCTTTCCATCGGTCTCTCCTCCCTCGCAATTTAGTGGCAGCAGCTGGCGACTTTTGGCGCATCCTCATATTGGTCGTGACGACGCACCCAGTTCATGGTGCCCTCCTCATTGCGCCCCTTGGGTACGAGGTCGAGCAGCATCAGTGTCGTCAGCGTCTGTTCCGCACCTCGGGCGTAGGTGGAATAGGTGTGGTAAGTCCTGCCATCCTCGCCTTTGACAAAAACACTGGTGCCGTGCAGGTCCTTCAGATCGCCCATGGCGGGCATAGCGGTGTAGTTATAGGTGATGGTGCCTGAGGCGACGTCTGCATCGCGGAACGAGGCCTGATAATCATAGTTGAAATCACTGGCCTGCGATGAGACCCAAGGGAATTTCCAGCCCATACGGACCTTGTAAGCCTCGATGTTTTCCAGCGGCGCGCGGGACACGGCGACGAAGGCGGCATCGCCCGCTTTCAAATGCGCCATTGCGCCATCGACGTGGTCGGCGAAGAAGGAGCAGCCGACGCAGCCCTCTTCCCAATCCGGCGCCAGCATGAAGTGGTAGACGATGAGCTGGCTGCAAGTGCCGAACAGCTCACCCAGCGATTTAGGGCCAGATGGCGTCTCGAAAATGTAGTCCTGCGTCACCGGCTCCCACGGCAGTGCGCGACGCGCCTCGTTCAACCTGTCACGGGCGCGGGTCAGTTCCTTCTCCTGAACCAGAAGCGCCTTTCGGGCCTCCAGCCATTCCTCCCTGGAAACGACAGCATGCGGCATGATCTCATCCTCCTTCGATCTGTCAGCTATGGTCGATGGACGCGACAGGGCTTCGGTCTGACCGGCAGCCTCATCTTACGCGGATTTTACTTGACTGTTTATGTTGATATCAACATATATTACTCATGTCAAATATGATGATTCCCTTTTCGACAACACTTCTGGTGCGTGACACCTGCCTTTGTCTGCACGCGCAGCGCGCCGCCCGCGCCCTGGCACGCCGTTTCGACACGGCTTTGAAGCCGGTCGGGCTGACGAATGGGCAATTCTCACTGCTGATGTCGTTGAACCGTCCCGAGCCGCCACCCATGGGGCCGGTAGCCAGCCTGCTGGCCATGGACCGCACAACCCTGACCGCGGCGTTGAAGCCTCTGGAAAAACGCGGCCTGCTCTCTATCGACAGTGACCCTAAAGATAAGCGTGGCAAGCGGTTAAGACTGACAGATCGGGGCCTGGCACTGCTGGCCTCTGCCCTGCCGATCTGGACGCAAACCCATGCGGAGGTCGAAGCGCAGATCAAAAGCGGTGATGCAGAGCGTCTACGGCAGGATTTGGTCAGCCTGGGTTAGGCGCTCAACATTTTTGCGATCCGCGGATCTCCGGAAAAATCCTCCACGGCAAAACCGATACGCCGCATCGGGAATTCGCATAGCGCCTGTATGCCGGTTTTTGCCAAGCGTATCCGCCAGCTGACGCGGTCCGATGGCTGCTTCTTTTTGAATGCCCATGGTGCGAGAAGCGCGATATTCAGCCCTGCCTCCGGGTCGCGCACGGATTGGTAGAGGATCGCATCGACATTGGCCGCCCGCGCCGTGTCGCTCAACGCCTGGCATGGCCCGTAATCCATTGGGTCCGTCCACATAGCCTTGTCGTGCGACAGATGCGGCTTCGTCAAATCGATGGCAGAGGGCGTAGCGATCTCGGCCGAAAAGGCGGTGTATTCGGCCGCGTTTGCGGGCAGTGGCGTGGCAGGCGATTCGGCATAGAACAGCAGGCGGTAGAACGCCATTTCGGCCAGCGCCGTTTCCACTCTGGCCGACGCGTAATAGACGCCCTTGGTCCATCCTGCCCGACGAAAACGTGAACCGTAGGGATAAGCGGCATCGTAGCGAAAGGGTGTCGCCAGCAGGTAATCGAGGCCCGCGCACTCGGGTGGAAAGCGGCGTTTGCTGTCTTCCAGAATATCTTCCAGCAGCGACTGCTCATCCACGGTATCGACGAGCTTCATCGTGGAGACCTGATGCTGCGCCTCCACGAGCCGCCACCAATGGCCTGATATATCGCGCTTTTCAGATTGGAGCGCGTCTGGCGTCCAAATAGGCAAGGACATCGAGCAATCCAGTGATGGTTGTGAGTTTTTCAGCAGGTCTCGCGGCGAGAACCTCATTGTAGTTTCGCAACCACGTGCGCGCCACCATCTCGTCTCCGCCCGCAATCGCGTCGAGTGAACGAAAGACACGGATCAAGAGAACCGCCAGTTCAAACGCTTTGCTGCCGGGTTCCAGGATGAAGTCGAGCCGTTTCATACGCGAAACCGTCGGGGCTGAAACCCCGAGAACATCGGCCACGCGGGCCGCGTTCAGGCCCAGCCGGTCTGCGGCAGAGACCACAGCCTTCGTCACGACCCGACCCTGCTCAGCCGTGTCGACGGATGGTTTGATCTGGATATTCATCCTCATATCCTTTCTTTGGAAAGAATATAGCAAATTTCTTTCTGAAAGCAACAAGGGCTGGCGATGAAGCCAGCCCTTGCCATGTCGCACATCGTGGGGACGAGATTATGCGGCAGAAACAGGCACTTCAGTGGAGGTCCGCATCGCATGCGAGTAAGGGCAAACGATATGCGCCTTCTTGATCAGGTCGTCAGCGACGTCCTTATCGAGACCGGGGATATTGACCTTCAGCGAAACTTCGATGCCAAAGCCTGTGCCATCGTCGCGCGGGCCGATGCCAACGGTAGCGGTGACCTTGGTATCTTCCGGAATCTTGACCTTTTCCTTGCCAGCAACGTTCTTCAACGCGCCGAGGAAGCAGGCAGAGTAGCCGGCGGCAAACAGCTGTTCAGGGTTTGTGCCGGTTGCGCCGTCGCCGCCGAGTTCCTTTGGAACTGTCAGAGTGACGTCGAGAACGCCGTCCTCGGACTTGGCGTTGCCTGCACGGCCGCCCGTTGCGGATGCCTGTGTCGTATAGAGAATAGCCATGTCATTCACTTCCTTCGGTTGATGTTGACGGTCATATAGCTCACAATAAAATTGCGCGCAATATAATTTTGCACATTGAGATATTTTTCGATCTCTGACATAACAATTTGGAAGATTGCGTTGCCTTTTGCATGTGGCAGGAACCGAGTGACGGGATAAATTGTTCCCTCTCCAGCCGCATATTTGGAGCCCACACATGGACGACGGAACGATGGAAAGCCTTCTGAGGCTGGACCTGCAAATATGTTTTGCGCTGTATGGCGCGTCACATGCGTTCAACCGTGCTTATAAACCCCTGCTCGAGCCGCTGGGCCTCACCTATCCGCAATATCTCGTCATGATGGCGCTGTGGGAAAAAGAAACTGCCACCGTCAAAACGCTGGGGGAAATGCTCGGCCTGGATTCCGGTACCCTCTCCCCCCTTCTCAAAAGGCTGGAACAGGCAGGGCTGATTACCCGCAAACGCGGCACGGTGGACGAGCGTCAGGTAATGATCGCGCTGACGGGCGAAGGGGCGGAGTTGAAGAAGAAGGCGACGGATGTCATGCGCTCGATTGGAGAGGCCACGGGGTGTACGCTCGATGAATTGGGGCAGTTGCGTGATCGATTGAACGCGTTGAAAGAGAATTTGGTGAAAGAGTAAAAAAGCAAGAGCGATCGGCAGGCCGCCAATCACCGCGCGTTCAAGCATTCCCTCTCCTGTTGGCAGCACGAACCATCAGAGGAATGAGAAAGAGATCGACCAGTACCCATCCCGCAGCGATCATCCCCATGAAGTAGGTTAAATCGAACAGGTTCAGTACCGCTGGAAGCAGAAAAGCACAGATCCCAAGTAACAGCTGCAACACGGCAGATCGCGTATAACCAAGGTAAAATCGATGGAGTCCCAGAATTCCCCCGCCGCCCATGATCGCCATCACATAGGCGACCCAAATGATCTTGCGGTCGACCACCTTTATGATCGGCTGCACTTGACCGGATCCCGCAGTGACACCACCGGAAATTTTCGGGATATTGACCAATCTCTGAACCCTCAAGCTGCAACAGCGAAAGGGTTACCGTCTAAAGACAGAAAAAATCAATCAAAAATTGAATCTATGACAAAAAAGAGAAAGCCGCAGACATCATGCTGTCTGCGGCTCCGTATTTCACGCCCTGGGATCGGCTTATTGCCAAACCACAACCCGCGCCTTGTTCGGCACGCGGTCGTAAAGGTCGATCACATCCTGGTTCATCAGGCGTACGCAGCCGGATGACACGGCCTTGCCGATGGAGCTCCACTCCGGCGACCCGTGCAGACGGTAGAGCGTGTCTTTCCCGTTCTGGAAGATATAGAGAGCGCGGGCACCAAGCGGATTTTTCAAGCCAGGTGGCATACCGCCGTTCTTGGAGGAGAACTTGGTCAGTTCCGGCTGGCGGGCAACCATTTCATCCGGCGGAGTCCACTTCGGCCACTTCTGACGCCACTGGATGACACCTTCGCCCGACCATGCGAAACCTTCGCGGCCGATGCCGACGCCATAGCGCATGGCGGAACCACCGGGCTCGACGACGTAGAGGAAGCGCGAGCGCGTATCGACGACAACGGTGCCTGCGGGCTCGCCGGTGGGATCAACCACGCGCTGACGGTAATAACGACGGTCGATTTTCTGATAGGGAATGGCGGGGATGACGTAGCCGCCATCTTCCACCGTCCCGTACATCACGGCAAGCTCGGCATCGGAAATGCCACCTGCAAACATCGAGCGGAAATCGCCTGCGATATTGCCTGCAAGGCTGCCCGGCTCCACGCTGCTATAGGGGCGGACGCCGGAAGAGGCGCAGCCCGCCAGAAGCGATGCAGAGGAAAGGCCAAGGAGGGAAAGGAAGGTACGTCTGGAAAGATCTGTGTCGGTGCTCATCATAAGGCCGTTTTTTTCTCACATCGAAGCGACTGGGGCGGATGTTGCGCGGGGCTGCGGAACCATCCTACAATCTCGCTGTACATCGTTTGTTCCACGATTAATCAGGTATGAGCATAGTAGTTAATACATCCCTAAAGACCAGTTTCCCGAAGGCAACATGGCCCATTTAGGAAAGCATTCTTGGCTTGCGTGATCAGATAACCACAATCGGCGCGCCCTGCGGGACGCGGTCGTAGAGATCGATGACGTCCTGATTGAGCATGCGCACACAACCGGATGATGTCGCCTTGCCCACAGACTGCCAGTCCGGCGTGCCATGGACGCGATAAAGCGTGTCCTTGCCGTCCTTGAAAATATAAAGCGCCCGGGCACCGAGCGGATTGTTGAGACCGGGAATCATACCGCCATTGGCCGCCGAGATCGACGCCAACTCCGGTTGTCGCTGCACCATCTCGTCCGGCGGCGTCCAGCGTGGCCATTTGGCCTTCCACTGTATCTTGCCACGACCGGCCCAAGCATAACCATCACGCCCCAGACCGACGCCATAGCGAACCGCCTTGCCGCCGGGCTGAACGAGATAGAGGAAATGCTGTTTGGTATCGACCACGATCGTACCCGGCGCTTCCGCCGTCTGATAGTTCACATCCTGACGCAGAAAGCGAGAATCGACGCGCGAATAGGGAATGGCCGGCAACGTGTGACCTTCGTCGCTGATCTGACTGTAGATGACGCGATGCAGTGGGTTGGACACCGGCAGGCCATAACTGCGTGTCTGGTCGCCGTAAGCGGGCGACAGGCCGGAGCCCGTAGGCCTGGCCGTGGATGGCGGCCCATACAGCTGCTGGAACTGCGAACGGAACAGATCAGGCGGACGGCTGTTGATCGAGCCGGGCGTGGGCGGCAGCGGAGGACGCGGAATGGAGCCGACATTGTTGTAATTGAAGACCGGGGCCGTTTCCTGCACGAACACATCCGGATTCATGCGGCTGGTATCCGTCACAAACAGGCAGCCGCTCAACAGCGGCATCAGCGCGAGCACCGCAAAGGACACAAGGCGACGGCAGGTTTTCAAGGGTACTGTCATGGAACCGCTTCAAGAGGAGGCATCGTTTTAGCGACAATGCCCTGCCCGGCTGGCGCGAAGCTGGAGCCAAATCCAATTATGAAGCGTATCAGGCGAACTGATTGAAGAAACGAATGCTTTCCACCACCGCACCTGGCACGACGCCATTATGGTTTCCGGGCAACAGCATATTGTCGATCTTCATACCCGCAAACCGCGCCCGCTCCATCAGCAGCTTGTGGTCAGCATCGAACGGACGCTCCTCCGTGCCGCGCAGCAACAAGGTCGGGCATTTGAGGCTCGGTCCGAAACACACAGAAGAGCGCATGACGAACTCCTGCTCGTCGCTGCCATCAAAACAGATCTCGTCGGCGTAACGGTTGAAATACCGCCACGAATTGACGCCAGCCGAAATCGGCACGGACGCGCGGAATTTGCGCGTCATCGATGCCAGCAGCGACAGCGTGCCGCCATTGGAATGACCTGCGAGAAACAGGCGATCCTGATCGATCCCCGGCAGGTTTTCGAGGTAGGAGGCCGCAGCCAGTGCATCGGATGTTTCGTCGTAAAAGCCGGAATAATTTCCCTGTTGGCCGTTTTCACCACGGAAAGACGGGAGCAACACCACAAAGCCCGCTTCCCAATAGGGCTTCATCAGCGCCCAGTGCCCGTCGCCTGTGGCGTTGCCACCGTGGAGGAACAGGACCGCAGGCTTCAGCTTGGTGCTCGGCTCATACTGCGAAAGCCACGCCACCAATTCAATGGATCCGTGCGGTCCACCCGGATAGGTCACGCGGGTCGCACCCGGCGGGGTACCCAACGGCGTGGACTTCTCGGGCGCGGCGATCTTCTTCAGCAGATGTGTTTGAAACTGCTGGCGTGCATTGGCATAGTCTTCCGTCGCCAGAGGCAGAACCTCCGGCATGACGAGGTTGGCACGTCCGTGAGACGGTAGCAAAGCTGCAGCAGAAAGCCCCGCCGCCCCAGCCAGTAAAGTGCGCCGGGTCAGGTTTTGTTGGGAGACAGTACCGAAAAAAGACAAATGTTTTTCTGCCATTTGCGAGGACCCGAAATTTCATGAAGCGCAGGTTAATTTCATCACTACAAGATTGAATTGTCCACTCACTGTTTTGAGAAAACCGACGAAACCTGTCAGGACTTCGCGTCGATCATCGCCATCAGCGTCGATAGGCGATCCGCCTCCGATGGCAATTTGTCGGCGCGCAATCTGGCGATGCGAGGAAACCGCATGGCGACGCCGGATTTATGGCGGTTGGAGCGGTTGATGCCTTCAAACGCCACCTCCAGCACGAAACCGAATTGCGGCGTGGCACGCACTGCACGGACGGGGCCGAAGCGCTCAACGGTGTTGTCGCGCACGAACTTGTCCAGCACCTCCAGCTCCGCATCGGTAAAGCCGAAATAGGCCTTGCCCACCGGCACCAGCTGCTCGCCGTCTTCGTTTTCCGACCAGACGCCGAAGGTGAAATCGGAATAATAGCTGGAGCGTTTGCCGTGGCCGCGCTGGGCGTACATCATCACGGCATCGATATTGAAGGGGTCACGCTTCCACTTGAACCACGGACCTTTGGCACGACCCGCCTGATAGATGCTGTCCTTGCGCTTGATCATCACGCCTTCGATGACAGGATCGGGCGGTGCTTTCCGCAAGGTTTCCAGCTCATCCCAGCTGGAAAACGGGACGAGTGGCGACAGATCGAAACGGTCGTGCGGCGCCTCTTCGATCATGCGCGTCAGCTTTTCCCGACGTTTCAGAAAGACTTCGCCACGAATGTCGTCCTCGCCTTCGAACAAAAGGTCGTAGGCGCGGATAAAGGCCGGGTATTCCTCCAGCATCTTGCCGGTCACCGTCTTGCGGTTCAGGCGTTGCTGGAGATCGGAAAAGGTGCGGGTGGCGATGTTGGAGCGGGCGGTGCCACCGATCAACAGCTCGCCATCGACGACGCCTTCGAAATTGATGCGTTCGAGAATATCGGGAAAAGCGCCGGAGATATCGTCGCCGGATCGCGAATAGAGCTTCCGGGTCTCGCCGGATCGGGACAGCTGTACGCGGATGCCGTCCCATTTCCATTCCGCCACGAAATCCTGCGGATCGAGATTTTTCAGGTCATTATCGCCCACCGGGGTGGAGAGCATGACAGAGTGGAAAATCGCGGGTGTGGCGAGGACCGGACGCTCGGATTTGCCTTCCAGCCATGCGAACAACGGCTCATAGGGTGGCTCCAGACCATGCCACAGCGTTTCGATTTCGGTGATGTCACGCCCACCGAAATCCGCCAGTGCCTGCCGCGCAAGCCGTGCCGACACGCCGATGCGCAGACCACCAGTGACGAGCTTGAGGAAGGCGAAGCGAGATGAGGTTTCAAGTCTGTCGAGGAGATCGCGCACCGCAGAGCGCACCTCCGTTCGCCCCAGCGAATTCATGAGATTGACGATTTCGCCAAGGCCCGGATCTTCTACGTCAGGCGGATTATCAGTCTGGCTTGTATCCCAGACAAGCGAGATGGTCTCGGCCAGGTCGCCGACATAGTCATAGGAATAGCGAAACAGAATATCGTCCATTCGCTCTAGCGCCAGTTCGCGCAGCATGGCGGGCTTGACGCTTTTCAGGTCCAGCGTGCCTGCAATCGCCGCCAGACCATAGCCCCTGTCAGGGTCGGGCGTATCTCGGAAATAATCGCTCAGCAGTTTGAGCTTGCCGTTGCGCGAAGGCGTGAGGACGAGGCGGTCGAGGAGAGTTGCGAAGGCTTTCACAGAAATCAGTCCCCCTCGTCTTCGTAGCCCACCAGATGCAGTGGCCGGGCCGGAATGCCCTGCAATTCGCACCAGCGCACCAGTGCTTCTTCGCGGCCATGCGTCACCCAGACCTCAGATGGTGCCACTTCCTTGATGGTCTCCAGCAGTTCGGGCCAATCGCAATGATCGGAGATAACCAGCGGCAGTTCGACACCGCCCTGCTTGGCGCGCTGGCGCACCATCATCCAACCCGATGCGAAGGAAATCAGCGGTTCGTTGAAACGGCGGGCCCATTTCTCCTGAAAGGCCGAGGGCGGGCCGACGACGATGGCGCCTTTGAATTGCTCGGGATTGCTTTTTTCCAACGTTGCAGGGCGCAGGTCTCCGAGGTCGATGCCCTGCGAGATGTAATAATCGCACAGCTTGGCGAGAGCGCCGTGGATATAGACCGGCTCTCGGTAGCCATTGTCGCGCAGCAGCCGCAGCACCCGCTGCGCCTTGCCCAGCGAATAGGCGCCGACGAGATGGGTGCGCTCGGGAAATTGCCTGATCGAGGTCAGAAGTTTCGCGATTTCGTGGGCAGGTTTCGGGTGGTGGAATACGGGCAGACCGAACGTCGCCTCTGTAATGAAGACATCGCACGGCACAGGCTCGAAAGGCGCGCAGGTGGGATCGATACCACGCTTGTAATCACCCGATGCCACGATCCTGATGCCGCCATGTTCGATGGAAATCTGCGCCGAACCCAGCACGTGGCCTGCCGGGTGGAAGCCGACGGTGACGCCATTGATCTCCACTGTTTCACCGAACCCAACAGCCTGCTCGCTTCCGGTGAAATCCTCCCCATAGCGAATGCGCATGATATCGAGGGTTTGGCGGGTCGCCAGAACCTTCTCGTGGCCCGCACGGGCATGGTCGGAATGGCCGTGGGTGATCAGCGCCCGTGGCACTGGCCTGACGGGGTCGACGTAAAAATCGCCAACGGGGCAATAAAGCCCTTTTGGCGTGGGGCTCAGCAATTTCTCTGGCTTCATGTGCACTATCGGCTGCGTCGTGGACTGGAAGAACGCGTGGAACCCGCAACCCGTTCCTCAAACCGCACCAATTTCAGCCACCGCCTTACTCCACAGCAGTGGCTGGCTTTTCGACGGCTGCTGCCGGAAGCTTGACGTTTTTCAACGCCAGAGCGGCAACGAGACCGATGGCGGCCGTGGCGGCCGCGGCATAAAACAGCGGCGTGAAGGCACCCGCATAAAGGTTGGCGACTGCGCTCTGGGAAGCGGCGGGAAGCTCGGACAGCATTTTCGGCGTCAGTTCCTGTATCTTGCCGACACCGGGGATGTCGACCGAGACACCCTTCAAATAGGAAGACACGATTGCGCCGTAAATCGAAATGGCGATGGCCGCGCCACCCATGCGGGTCAGCGACACCGCACCGCTCGCCGCACCGATATCGGCCTTCGGCGCGGAGTTCTGTACGGCGATGATGGGTGCCTGCTGGCCGAGGCCAACGCCGAGACCCTGCCCGAACATGATGATGGCGATGATGAACAAGGGCGTGCCCGCATGGACCTGGGAAAAGGCCAACATCGCAATCACGGCGATGCTGAGACTGACGACAGAAAATATCTTGTAGCTGCCCGTCGCCGAGATCAGACGACCCGCCGTCAAAGACCCCATGACAATCCCGCTTGTTACGGCAATGAAGAACAGTCCGGCTGACGATGGTGACAGGCCGGTCGTCGTTTGCAGAAACAGAGCGTAATAATTGACCATGCCGATGCCCAGACCACCGCTGACCAGCGAGATAACCATGAACAGAGGGAATGTGCTGTCCTTGAACAACCGCAAAGGCACGATGGGCTCCGGGGCGCGACGCTCCACCTGTACCCATAAATATGCGGTAATAGCCGCGAATAGAACGATGCAAAGGCTTTGCCAGGCGAAGATGGAGCCAAAAAGCTGCGAACTATCTGCCCACAAGACAACACTGGAAATCGTCATCGCGAGAAGCACGGCGCCGAGATAATCGATCTTCGGCGACCGTTCCGGGCGACGATAGGGCAACATGAAGGCGAGACCAGCCAGAACAACGATGCCGATGGGCAGGTTGATTAGGAAGATCGAGCGCCAGCCGAACAGATCGCTCATCGTGCCGCCGAGGATCGGCCCGACGCTGCCCGACGCCATGATGACGAGGCTGGAATAGCTTTGGTAACGCGCCCTCTCCCGCGCCTCGAACAGATCCGCATTCACGGAAAAAATCGAGACCATGATGCCGCCGCCACCGAGACCTTGCAGCACACGGGCGGCGATCAGCGAATCCATCGACCAGGCCAGACCACAGGCCAGCGACCCCATCGTGAAGATGACGATGGCGGCCATCATGACGTATTTACGCCCGAACAGATCGCCCAGCTTGCCGTAGACCGGCATCACGGCGCTCGTGGCCAGCAGATAGGCGGACCCGATCCAGCCGAAGCGTTCCAGCGCACCGAACTCACCGACGATGGTCGGCAGCGCGGTGGAGACGATCTGGTTATCGAGCGTTGCCATGAACATGGCAAACATCAGAAAGAAAAAGACGACGAGCCTGCGACGGCGATCCGGGACAAGGGAGGTCACAGGCTTAACAGACATATCCATGGGAAATCTCGCATTGGGTCGCTGATTTATGTGACTTTCGCACATATATGTCAATGACACATTTCAGTGGGTCTGCTACAAGACGTCGAAATTTCGGGGAATTGGGTTCATGAGCGAACGGGTATCATTTTCGACGCCGGACGGGAAAACTGCCAGCGACGAGGTTCTGAGCATCAGCCTGACGATGACGCGGATGCGGCTGATGATCGGGCGGCGCGTGATTGGCCGCATGGCCATTGCCAAGCTGGCGCCGGGATTGGAGCTGTCACATATCGATGTGCTGGATATTGTCCACCGAGCGGAAAATGCTGCAACCGTCGGCGCAATTGCGGACGCCATGCGCCTAGACCCCTCGCGCGGCAGCCGTGTGGTGGCGGAAATGGTGGGCCGTGGCCTGTTGAAACGCGAGGCGTCGCAAGAGGACGGGCGACGCAGCGTTATCGATATCACGCCGCTGGGTCAGAGCATTTTGGAGGAAATGCGCAGCGCCAAGATCAGCATCATCGGCGAGGTCGTGGGTGACTGGCCCGAGCAGGACGTCGCAGATTTCGCCCGTCTGTTCGACCGTTTCATCGGACGCTTCGAAAAGCGTCTATTGTCTGAGGCCCATGCGCCACTTGCGGTCAAGGCCTGCAAAGACGGCTAAAGCATCACCGCCTGTCAGATACCGCTGCCCCAATACTGCTCCGAAACCCCACTGATATCGCGGCTTTTCTTCTTGGCCTCGTACATGGCCGCATCAGCCTTGGCCAGAAGCGCTTCCGGCGTGTCGCCATCGTTGGGGTAAAACGCCGTTCCGGATGAACAGGTGATGCTGATCGAGCCGTTTTCGAGCATCATCGGCTCGGATGCGCGCTCCATGATCGTTTCGAGGCGGCGCATGATGCCCAGCGCGTCATGTCTGGGATTGCTGAAGATGATGGCGAACTCATCACCGCCCAACCGAACTGCGATGTCGGACGCCCTGATACTGGACATGATGCGCTCCGCCAGACAGCGCAGTACCTCGTCACCCACGGCGTGTCCATGCAGATCGTTGATCTGCTTGAAGTGGTTCAGGTCGATGTAACTGATGGCGACAAGGCGCTCTTCGCGTTTTGCCTCATGAATTGCACGGCGGAACTGGGTCCAGAACAGGTTGCGGTTGGACAGCCCCGTCAGTGGATCGTGATGCGCCATGAAATGCACACGCTCTTCGGCGCGGCGGCGGTCAATCGCGATACCGGCGATGTTGGTCGCCATGTCGATGATCTCACGCTCCAGCGAAGATGGCATTCTGACCGTGCCGGAATACAGCGCGAAGGTGCCCAAGAGCACGTCGTTGTTGCCCATGATTGGCGTCGACCAACAGGAGCGCAGATTGTGACGCATGACGATTTCGACAAAATTGCCCCAAAGCGGATCCTGAAATGTATCGCTGACATAGACCGCCTCGCGCCGCCATGCAGCCGTCCCGCAGGAGCCGACATTGGGGCCAATCGAAATGCCGTCGATCAGCGAGGTATAGCTGTCGGGCAAAGACGGTGCCGCACCGTGCCACAACCTGCCTTCCTTCTCATCCAGAAGCAGGATGGAGCCGCTCACATTTTCCAGAAGTCCCTCGACAGTGTTGATGACGGCTTCGAGAATAACGGGAAGCGGCTGGCCGTGGACGATCATCTCCAGAAGGGCGGCGTGGCTTCGGCGTAGCGTTTCCTGGCGTTTCGTATCCGTGATATCCCTGGAAATACCCGCCAGCCCGACGATCTTGCCATCCTCGTCACGGATGGGAACGCGTGTTCCGGAATACCACCGGACCTGGCCGTCCTTGGTCGTCAGACGCTCTTCGAAATCATACATTGCTTCGCCGGTTGAAAGAATGCGGCGATCGATGGCGTCGATCTTGCGGGCGACATCGGGCGCAAACACGTCGAACACGGTCGGTCGGGTTTTCGCAAGACTCGTGAGGTCAGACCCCAGCCACGTCAGACCGGCCGCATTCATGTAGGTGTAAACACCCTCGGCATCCTTCAGAAATACAACTTCTGATATATTATTGATAAGATAGGACAACCTTTCATCGGTCGGACCGACTGTCAGCAAATCCCTTGTCCATGATTGCACGTTGAATGCAAGAGAACCATTATCGTCCCGCATCGTCGAAAGACCTCTACCTATCTATTAATACGCGTCTGCCGTCGCCCTTACAACCAGAAACCACATTTCATTTATACAAGTCAGCCAATCGACCATGTCGTAAAACTACTTATGTGCAATTAAAATAAGATATAATAGTCTCTACATCATGCATTTATATTCGCTACTTTTTATATCAGCACAATATAAGCGTTACTGTCGATACAATAATTTCATACAATTTAAAAGTGTTAAAAACAACTCCAGAATCCTGATACGGACGCACGGATTTTGCTTTCGTTTTACCAACAGCAGCAATAGGTTGCCGTGACGCAATCGATGGGGATTTGGAATGCTGACGATTTATGGAGTTTACCGCTCTCGCGCCACGCGCACCCTGTGGCTGGCTGGAGAACTGGGACTAGAGTTTACGCATGTGCCTGTCATCCAGGCCAGACGCCTGCCCGACCCACTGGCTGCCGATGCACCGATCAACACGTTGACGCCGTCCTACCTTGCCATCAACCCGATGGGCACCATTCCCTGCATCGATGACGATGGCATCGTGCTTTACGAATCCATGGCAATCAACCTTTATCTGGCGCGCAAGCACGGCACATCGCTTGCCCCTGCGGATCTGGTCGAAGACGCCCAGATGATGCAGTGGTCTTTCTTTGCAGCGACCGAGATCGAGTCCCATGCGCTGAAGATCTCATCGACCGTTGCAGAAGGACTGGCGGGGACCGAAACCGGTCAGGCCGTGATCGAGGTCGCAGCCCGCATGCTGCGCCGCCCGTTCAAGGTCCTCGACCAACATCTGTCCGGCAACGACTATCTGGTTGGAAACCGTTTCAGCGTTGCCGATATCAATGTTGCCGAGGTGGTGCGGTATGCTCAGGCGCATGCTCCCTTGTTCGACGCAAACCCATCGATAAAGGCATGGCTGGAGCGCTGCCAGTCCCGCCCGGCGTTCAAGGCCATGTGGGACGCCCGTACCAACGAAGCCGCCTGAGCCGTTTTAGAGCCGGGTGGTCACCCTGATGTCCCCGACATGGATGCCGTTCCAGTTTTTCATGGAGCGGTTTGCCATGCCCAGAAGCGTCTGTTGTTCCGGGCTCTCGTCTTCGAAGTATCGCGCCAGAAGAGCCGCGATCATGGCTTCCGCCGCACGCGTTGTGCCGTCTTCGCACTTGACGGCCATGGCAATGCCCTGCCCTGGCAAGGCCGCAACGAACACGCCCTCCACGCCGGTCTTGGCGAAAATCTGGCCGGGAGCAATCTCCATCAGTCTCGTGCAGGTGCGGCCGGTTCCTGCAACGTAAAAGGGCTCGGCCATACAGGCGTCGATCAGGCGGCGCGAGGCTTTCGCCCGCTCCGTCTCCAGGCCCTGCCCTGTCGCCATCTTGGCAAAGCCGTGCGCCAGACCTTTCAACGGAATGGCGTAGTTCGGAATGGAGCAGCCGTCCGTGCCGCAATTGTCGTGGCCGAGGGCCGTACCCGTCAGGCTTTCCATCGTGGCGCGTATCTCGGCCTGGAGGGGATGGTCGTAACCGACATAGCCTGCTGTTTCCATGCCTGTGTGAACGCAGGTGCAGACGAAGCCGGAATGCTTGCCGGAGCAATTGTTGTGCAGGGCCGTCGGCTTTTCCAGCGTGCGGGCCTGATGGATAATGGTTTTCTGATCCGAAGACCAGTGCGCGCCGCATTCCAGCGTCTCCATGTCCTTACCGGCTTTTGCCAGCATGCTGGCCGCCAACTGCGCGTGGGCATCCTCGCCCGAATGGGAGGCGCAAGCGAATGCCAGTTCGCGGTTGCCAAAACCATAGGCATCCGCCGCCCCGCTCTCCACCAGTGGCAAAGCCTGCATGGCCTTGCAGGCAGACCGGGGAAACACACCGCCTTCGATATCACCTGCGGAAAACAGAATGCCGCCGTCACCATCTACGACCACGGCCATGCCGCGATGGCGGCTTTCGACGAGATTGCCTCTGGTGACTTCGACGGTAACGGGGTTGTGCATGGCTTTGGCCTCAAAAAATACGAAATTGATGTCGTTCTATCCAACTTCTCTGATTGATGCACGAGGCCCATCGTTGAAAGTTGCCAAACGTTTGCTGCTTGCCATTCTCATCATCTACCTCTTGCCAGCCCTTGCCTCTGCCGGGCTGTGGGCGATGAAGGAGCACCCGACAGGCTACCGCAATGCGCGCTGGTCTTCCGCTGGCATTTTGCCGGAAGCACCTGCCGATAAGCCAGCTGCCATCTACGTCTATTCCGCCATGACGGGGGGCCTCAAAGGTTCGATTGCCAGCCACGCCTGGATCGTTGTCAAACGGGAAGGTGCGACCAGCTATGAACGTTATGACAAGGTCGGCTGGGGCACGCCCATCCGCCGCAACGCCTACGCGCCGGATGCCTACTGGTATTCCAACATGCCGCGCCGTGTGGTGGAATTGCATGGGGAAGATGCTGCACGACTGATCCCGAAAATCGAGCAGGCCATTGCCGATTATCCCTATGGAAAACCGGGCGGTTACACCATCTATCCGGGTCCAAACTCCAACACCTTCGTCGCGCATGTGTTGCGCCTAGTGCCGGAACTGGGTGTCGTTTTGCCGCCCGATGCAGTCGGACGCGACTATCTTCCCAACGGGGAATTCATCCACGTTGCCGATGACTGGAAAGACGTGAGTCTCTCGCTTGGCGGTTATTTCGGCGTATCGGCAGGCGTCAGAAGCGGCCTGGAGGTCAATTTCCTCGGTCTTGTGGCCGGTATCGATCTGCAGCATCCTGGCGTCAAAATTCCGGGGTTGGGCTATTTCGGTACGCGTTCTCAGCTCGGCGTGTGATCTTCTGCTGCGCGGTTGGCACGTTTGGCACGAATGCCCTGCGCGATGAAGACCCGTGACAGGCCGTGATAAAGAGGCTCTGCCGAGATCATACGTGATGTCAGATATCCCAGCATCGACGCCGCCATGATGGGAATGACGGCCTCGTGGTTGCCCGTCATCTCCAGAATGATGACGAAAGCGGTCATCGGCGCCTGAACGACGCCTGCGAAATATCCGGCCATGCCGAGAATGGCTCCGAGACCAACGCTGGTGCCGAGAACGGATGCTACAGTGCTGCCGAAACCGGCACCGACCGATAACGAGGGCGCAAAAATGCCCCCGGGAATGCCGGACATCATGGCAAGAAAGGTGGATGCCAGCTTTTCGAGAAAAAAGAATGGCGGGGCTGCCTGGCCCTCAATTGCGGAACGCGCCTGCTCATAACCCGTGCCGAAAGTAGCACCACCCGTTGCCACACCGATGACAGCGGAGGCAAGGCCGCAACCGGCGGCCACGATCAGCATCCGCTTCAATGGCACGCTGTGGCTCCAGCGACGAATGCGTTGCGATACCTTGAGCGCACCGGCGCTGAACAACGCCCCGAACACACCCCCACCGATACCGCAGACCAGAACCAGTCCCCAATCTGCTGCCGTTTGGGCCACGACCGTGCTCGTGCCGAAATAGGTATAGGTTCCGACCAGACCTAGCGACGCCAGACCCGACAGAATGACGGCGGTCAGCACCAGCCCGTTGGAGCGCGCCTCGTAGGTCCGGCTCATTTCCTCTATGGCAAAAACGATACCGGCCAGCGGCGTATTGAAGGCGGCGGCGATACCTGCGGCAGAACCGGCAAGGATCAATCCCCGCGCCTGCGCCATGCCGCCGATCCGTGCCGCTTGCAGCATGATCGATGCGCCCACCTGCACCGTGGGTCCCTCGCGGCCGATGGACGCGCCGGACAGCAGACCCGCTATCGTCAGCACGATTTTGCCGACAGCCAGTTTTAGAGACAGGAGCCGCACACGATCCTCATCATCATGAAAGTGCCGTGCCGCAATCGCCTGCGGAATGCCGCTTCCGCCGGAATTGGGAAACACGGTGATGGCCAGCCACGCGCAAAGCGCAAAGCCGAGCGGGGTGATGATGAGCGGCAGAAGAAAGGCCCACTCTCCCGACGACGTGACGGAGACGAACAGATGCTGCGCCCAGTCCGCCATTTTCGCAAACGCAACGCTGATGACACCGACAGCCAGAGCACCGGTCCAGAAAACGGCGCGCGGTTTCCATATCCGCCACGAACCCCACATGACGCGGGAGCGGCGAAACATCTTCATTTTCTTGTATTTGGCAGGCATGGCAACTTTTCTGTCGTCCGGGAGAAGCTCCCTTATCGGACTCACAGACGACGATTGCAACCTCGTCTTTGACAATTGCCGGGGAATGGCGCAGGATCGCGCATCGCAATTGCAACGCATAGGGCTAAATCATGAAAACCGCAACGATACCGTCATTAAGGGTAACCTCGGATTTTCGCGAAGCTGCCGAAAGTGTTTTGAAGGAGGGTGAGACGCTCTCGTCATTCGTGGAAGATTCGGTACGACGTCAGGTCGAAATACGGAAATCGCAGGCGGAGTTCATTGCGCGCGGGCTTGCGTCATTGGAAGAATCTGAACGAACAGGCGTTTATTATACGACTGACGACGTCCTATCAATGATGAAGCGAAAGCTTGATGCTGCCAAGGCGGCGCAAACCAAAAAAATGGGATGAGTTACGCGCTCCGCTTCACCACAAATGCGTTGGCAGATTTTGACAGGATTTACGACGTTCTTGTCTTCTACGATGTCAATCTTGCCGAAAGGGCGGTCCTCGCCGTGAAAACGGGTTTGCAAACTTTGACCGAGTTTCCTTTCAGTTGCCGAAAGGTCGAAGGCGGCAACGGTGTCGTACGTGAACTTCTCGTACCGTTCGGATCGTCGGGATATATCGTATTGTTCCGTATCGACAGCCCCGAGATAGTAACCGTCGCAGCCGTACGCCACCAGCGCGAAGACGATTACCACTGATCCCTACCGATCGCTCACCTCTGCACGCGGGTTGACCCATGGCTCCTGATTGGAGCGCGGCAGCGGTTGTCTCCCTAGAATATGATCCGACGCCTTCTCTCCCGTCATGATCGAGGGGCCGTTGAGATTGCCATAGGTAACGTGCGGGAAGATCGAGCTGTCGGCCACGCGCAGGCCATCCACGCCGATGACCCGGCATTCGGGATCGACGACCGCCATCGGGTCGTTTCGGTCGCCCATTTTGCAGGTGCCGCAGGGGTGGTAGGCGCTTTCCAGATGCTCACGCAGGAACGCGTCGATGTCTTCGTCGGATTGCACCGCCTCGCCAGGCTGGATTTCGGGTCCGCGATAATCATCGAATGCCTTCTGGCTGAAGATATCCCGTGTCAGGCGCACGCAATGGCGGAATTTCTCCCAGTCCTCGGCGTGGCTCATATAGTTGAAACGGATGACCGGATCATCCTTCGGATCGGACGAGCGCAACGTCACATTGCCGCGTGATTTCGACAGGTTGAAGCCGACATGGACCTGGAAACCATGGCTCTTTGCCGCTGCCTTGCCATCATAGGAGATGGCGACAGGAAGGAAGTGGAACTGGATATCCGGCTGCTTCAGACCCGGCTCGGAGCGCAGGAAGGCACAGGCCTCGAACTGGTTGGAAGCACCAAGCCCACCCTTCGTCACCAGCCATTGCGCACCTGCCACCCCTTGCCAGAACCATGGCAGCCATGAGTAGAGCGAGACGGGCTTGGTGGAGACCTGCTGAAAGTAGAACTCCATGTGGTCCTGAAGATTGGCCCCGACGCCGGGGCGGTCAGCGATCACCTCAATGCCCATATCCTGCAAGTGCTGGGCAGGGCCAATACCGGAGAGCATCAACAGCTTTGGCGAATTGAAGGATGACGCCGAAACGATGACCTCACGGTTGGCGCTGATGGTTTCCACCTTACCGCGACGCTCGATTTCGACACCGGTGGCACGACCGTTTTCGATGACGATCTTGCGGGCAAAGCCATGCACCAGCGTAACATTCCCGCGTTTCAGAGCCGGTCGCAGATAGGCATTGGCGGCAGACCAGCGACGACCATTGTGGATGGTCTGCTCCATCAGGCCAAAGCCTTCCTGCTTGGAGCCGTTATAGTCGTCTGTCAGCTCGAAACCGGCCTGCGAACCGGCTTTGACGAAGGCGTGGAACAGCGGATTGGTAACCGGCCCGCGCTGCACATGCAGCGGCCCGTCGGTCCCGCGCCAGCCTTCCTCGCCGCCGTGGCTGGTTTCCATGCGTTTGTAATAGGGCAGCACATCTGCATAGGACCACCCTTGAGCGCCGAGCTCTTCCCAGCGGTTGAAATCCTCCGCATGGCCGCGAACATAGACGAGCCCATTGATGGATGACGACCCGCCGATGACCTTGCCACGCGGCGCAGTGATGCGGCGATTGTTAAGGTTCGGCTCTGGCTCGGAATAGTAACCCCAATTGTAGCGCTTCATGCTCATCGGCCAGGCCAGCGCTGCGGGCATCTGGATGAACGGTCCGAAATCCGAACCGCCCGCCTCGATCACGATGACGGAATATTTGCCGTCCTCCGACAGACGATAGGCCATGGCAGAGCCTGCGGAACCGGAACCGACTATGACGAAATCTGCGTTTTGCATGGTGGTTTCTTTCCAGGATTTAACGTCGACGCTGGCGGCTTCCCCTCCGCCACTTCAATCAGTAGGGCGCCTCGACCTTGCCCGTCGCCACATAAACCGTCTTCAATTCACTATAATGACTGAGCGCCGCCGCAGAATTCTCACGCCCGAACCCCGACTGCTTCGAGCCCCCGAACGGCATCTCTACCGGGCAGAGATTGTAGGTATTGATCCACAATGTGCCCGCCTCCAGCTGGTCCACCACGCGGTGCGCACGGGTGATGTCTGCGGTGAAGACGCCGCCTGCGAGGCCGAATTCGGTGGCGTTGGCGCGGGCAATGACTTCGTCTTCGTCATCGAAATCCAAAACGCACATGACAGGCCCGAAGATTTCTTCGCGGGCGATGGTCATACCATCGGTCACATCGGCAAACACGGTTGGCTGCACGTATGCGCCCTCGCCCGCGACATGGTTGGGAATGCCACCACCGGTGATCAGCGTGGCACCCTCGGCCTTGCCCTTCTCGATATAGGCCAGCACCTTTTCCTGCTGCGCCTTGGAGACGAGTGGGCCGATCTGGGTGGCTTCATCCATGGGATCGCCAATCACCATCGCGTCGGTGCGGCTTTTCAGGTTTTCGAGGAAGCGCTGCTTGGCGCCGCGCTGAACGAAAACGCGGGTACCGTTGGAGCAAACCTGACCGGAGGAATAGAAGTTGCCGAGCATGGCGCCGCCAACGGCACTTTCGATATCGGCATCGTCAAACACGATGAGCGGCGATTTGCCGCCCAGTTCCATGGTGACGTGCTTGAGATGACCGGCAGCGGCAGCGGCGACCTTACGGCCCGTTGGCACGGAGCCTGTAAGCGACACCTTGGCGACGTCAGCGTGATTGACCAGAAGCGGGCCGGTGTCTCTGTCACCCTGAATGACGTTGAAAATCCCCTTGGGGAGACCAGCCTCGATGAGAATTTCTGCGATCTTCAAAGCACCCAGCGGCGTGTTCTCGGACGGTTTGAAAACCATGGCGTTACCCGCCACAAGAGCAGGCGCCGCCTTCCAGCAGGCGATCTGCTGTGGGTAATTCCACGCACCGATACCGACGCAGACGCCGAGCGGCACGCGTTTGGTATAAGCGAAATCACCACCGAGCGGGATGTAATCGCCGTTGAGGGCCGAGGGTGCGATGCCGCCGAAGAACTCGAAAGCGTCCGCGCCGGAGGTCGAATCCGCCACGATGGTTTCCTGAATGGGCTTGCCCGTATCCAGCGTCTCAAGCTCCGACAAGGCGCGGTTGCGCTCGCGGATGATGTCGGCTGCACGACGCAAGATACGCCCACGGGCGGTGGGACTCATCGCCGCCCATTCCTTCTGTGCTTTCTTCGCGGATGCCACTGCACGCTCGACAATGGCGGGCGTGGCGGCATGCAACCTTGCGACAACTTCACCCGTTGCCGGATAAATGCTTTCGAAGATCGTGCCTTCAGTGTCTTCGACGTAATCACCATCGATGAAATGCGATGCTTTGGGCTGGGCTTTCAATGTCATATGAAACTCCTCACAGAATGCGGATAGACGGCTTGCCCTCAAGAGGCGGCGCGTCGGAAAATGGTTTGAGCTGGGTATCGAAATAGTTTTCGACCAGCGCAGGTGCAGCGGAAAGGCCGAGCGGGGCAGCCTGAAGGCTGTGTCTGATATAGAGCCCGTCGATGAGTGCTGCGGCGCCCTCCGCAATCCGCGCTGCATCGTCCGGCGGGCAGAGGCGGTTGAGGCTGTCCATGATGTTGGAACGCAGGCGGCGTGTGTAAACGATCAGCAGGCGGCGCATGTCTTCGGAACGCTGCGCCTCCACATAAAAGGCAAGCCAGGCAGCAACGGTGTCGTTGGTGAACTGGTCGCTCTGGAACGAGACACGGACGATCGCGCTCAGCCGCGCACGCGGGCCGGACGCCTGACCGAGGGCTGCAATGGCATCCTGACGAAGAGCGCGCAAAAGACTGCGGATCGTCTCCAGAAGAAGCTGTTGCTTGCTGCCGAAATAATGATGCGCAAGAGCTGCCGACACGCCCGCCTCACGGGCGATGTCCGACATGGTGACATTCAGCGAACCGTTCTGACCGATGGCCCGCAGAGCGGCATCCATCAGCGCTTTCTTGCGCAGCGGCTCCATTCCAAGCTTTGGCATTCGCAGTCTCCTTTCGCACCAATTTATTATTGATTGATTGATCAATCAATAATAAATGCGACACGCAAACGTGTCAGTTGCGGCACCTAGAACACTTTGCCGTCCAGCCCTGATTTTGGTAGGGTGCTGCGATCAGCAAATGAGAGGTCGCAGCCATGACCGAGTGCATTCGCTTGCAAAACCAAGAGCAGCGCCTGAGCAGGAGGCACGTGGCCGCTTGGCAAGCCGGCATCGTGGTTTTCCCAATCTGCCTCGATTTGCTGAAAAGATATTTCCTTTGGACCCAACAGCCTCGACGGACGTTTCTTCGCGGGCACGTTGCGTTTATGCTAATATAGTGTCGACTCAAGTCCGTTCACGACTGGCCGGTGACGGATGCATAAAATGGCCAGGAGCGATTGAGTTCGGTGTGTTTGTCCGAAGTTAAACGGTCAAAAAAGGGAGAGAAGACTATGCCGATGGTAACCGTATCCATTTCCCCAGAGCAGGCAGCCAAAATGCGTGAAGCGGTGGACAGCGGAGATTATGGCTCCGGCAGCGAGGTTGTGCGCGCTGCGCTTCGGCTCTGGCTCGAAACCGAAGCGCGCAGTGGCACCTCGAAAAGCAAGCGGCCTGTCAGTGACGAATATTTGAATGTCGCAGAACTTTACGAGGCGCACTCCACGCGCAGACGACATGCCTAAGCTCATGGCGTTGTTGCGCTAAAGCTGCTTTAGAGAATGGTGCTGCAGTCACAAAAACTTCAAAAAAGCTTCATCAACCGGAAAGTTTTTGTTGAGGAGTTTGCAGCATCGTCGCCACCGAAACACGCCCTCACGATTCCGTGTGCGGCGTGATGGTGGAGAGCATTCATGCAGTCGACGGCGATCGACCCGGACGTCATCAGGCGGTTTGCCAGCGGGCAAATGGCCTCCATGGCTAAACTCGTTCTTGAAACTGCATTCCAGCCCATCGTTGAAGCCACCACCGGCACGGTATTCGGCTACGAGTCGCTGATGCGCGGCTTTGATCGCATCGGCTTTTCCGATCCTCTGGCACTTCTGGACCATGTCGCGGCAGACGGGCAACTTGTTGCCGTGGAGCAGATGCTGGCGGGCCGTGCCCTTGCGAAGTTTTCCACGCTGCCTGAGTTTCAATCGGCCACGCTTTTTCTCAATCTGGATGTGCGGCTCATTCCGCATGGCGATGTTATTCTGGACAAGCTGTTGGAGCACATGGCCAAAGCCTCCATACCGCCGTCCTCCGTCTGCTTCGAACTGTCCGAGCGCTTCGACAATACCAGCGTGCCGGAGTTCAGCGCGCTCATCGCCCGAATGCGCAAGGAAGGCTTCAAGCTGGCCATCGATGATTTCGGCGTCGGTCATGGCGAGATGAAATTACTGTGTGAATTTCCTGTCGATTATCTGAAGATCGACCGCTACTTCATCGACGGCGTGGATCGCAATCCGCGCAAGCGTCATCTGGTGAAGAACATCGTCAACATTGCCCACGTACTGGGTGTGCGAGTGATTGCCGAGGGCATCGAGACCGAGGCCGAGTTTCTGGCCTGCCGCGACCATGGCGTGGATCTGGTGCAAGGCTGGTTCATTTCCCGACCCACCACATTCGTCAGCGAGTTGCAGGGCGCCTTTCCACATCTCCAGCATCTGGGTGAAACGCGGCGCAGCAGCCAGACTCTGGATGAAATCCTCATCCGTCGCCAGATCGAGCGCCTGCCTACCGTTTTCGAAAACGACAGTATCGACAGCGTGTTCGAGCTTTTCCGTCGCAACCCGGCGCAAGCCTTTTTTCCCGTCCTCAATGCCAATGGCGAACCACGCGGCGTGATCAACGAACATCATCTGAAGGAATATATCTACCAGCCATTCGGCCGAGATCTGCTCAAAAACAAGGTCTATGAGCGGACGATATCGCATTTCGTCGATGGCGCGCCCATCGTCGGTCTGGATGCGGATGCCGACCAGTTGATGAATGTCTTTGCCAATACCGGTGGCAGCGCCTGCGTTATCCTGACCGAAAACATGCGCTACATCGGCGTCGTCTCCGCAGCATCGCTGATCAAGGTCATCAATGAAAAGCAGTTGAAACTGGCGCAGGAGCAGAACCCTTTAACTGCTCTGCCCGGAAACCGCGCCATCAGCAGCTTCATCGAAGACAGTTGCGGCGACAGCGACGATAACCGCTTCTTCTGCTATTGCGATTTCGACAACTTCAAACCCTTCAACGACAAATACGGTTTCCACATCGGCGACCACGCCATCACGCTGTTTTCGGCGCTGATGAAACGCTATTTCTTTTCTGGCGACTGCTTCCTCGGCCATATCGGCGGCGACGATTTCTTCATCGGCGTGCGCGACTGGACCAGGGACGAGATCACGGAAATCCTCGAAAGGCTGTTGAGCGATTTCCACGACGATGTCGTGGAACTATATTCCGACGAGGACCGGATGGCAGGCCAGATCAAGGGCCATGACCGGTTTGGAAACGAGCGTGACTTCGCACTGCTGCGGTGCTCCATTGCCGTCCTGAAACTGCCGAAGGGGTTGATTATCGCCAATCCCGAGCGCATCGGTAGCGATATCGCAGCGATCAAGAAGGCGGCCAAGGAAAGCGCATCAGGTCTCGTCATTCGTGGCTTCGGAGAGCCGGACTAAGCGTTCAGACATCGCGGCAAAACGCCTTCTTCCATCTCGCCGTCATCTCGCCTAAGTTCCCGGCCGATGAAACATGATGGAGGCCGACCATGACTTTGCCCGAAACGATGCGATTTGTTGACCTGCCCAGCTTTGGCGGGCCAGAGGTAATGGCTTTTTCGACAGGTCCGTTGCCCTCCCCCAAATCAGGCGAAGTTCTCGTGCGCGTCCAGGCCGCCGGTATCAACCGCCCGGATGTCGCGCAGCGCCAGGGTTCCTACCCCGCCCCGAAAGATGCGAGCCCCGTGCTGGGGTTGGAAATCGCCGGTGAAATCGTGGCACTCGGCGAAGGGGTGAGCGAGTTCAAGATCGGTGACGCCATCTGTGCGCTGGCCAATGGCGGCGGTTACGCGGAATATTGCGTGGTGCCAGCGGGCCAGGCTCTGCCCTTCCCAAAAGGATATGATGCGGTGAAAGCGGCCGCGTTGCCGGAAACCTTCTTCACGGTCTGGGCCAACCTGTTTCAGATGGCAGGGCTGACCGAAGGCGAAAGCGTGCTGATCCACGGCGGCAGCAGTGGTATCGGCACAACGGCGATCCAACTCGCCAAGGCTTTTGGTGCAGAGGTTTACACCACCGCAGGCTCCAAAGAAAAATGCGATGCCTGCGAAAAGCTCGGCGCAAAGCGGGCGATCAACTACCGCGACGAGGATTTCGTTGAGATCGTCAAGGCACAGACCAATGGCAAGGGCGTCGATGTTATCCTCGACATGATCGGCGCCTCCTATTTCGAGAAGAATCTGGCATCGCTGGCCAAGGACGGATGTCTCTCGATCATCGCATTTCTGGGCGGCAACATTGCCGAAAAGGTCGATCTGCGCCCGATCATGGTCAAGCGTCTGACGGTAACAGGCTCCACCATGCGTCCCCGCACAGGGGATGAAAAACGCGCCATCCGCGATGAATTGGTGGCACAGGTCTGGCCGCTTCTGGAAGCCGGCACGATCGGTCCCGTCATTCATGACGTCATCGATTTCGACCATGTCTCGGACGGCCACCGGTTGATGGAGTCGAGCAGCCATATCGGCAAGATCATGATGAGACTGTAACGCGAACATCCTCGCCCACTCATCCGCTTGACAAAATGTGTAAAATTCGTATTTTACACAAAAAGGAGATTGTCGGCCATGGCTCAAACTTTGCGCGTTCCAGCAACTGAGTTTGCTCGTAAGTTTACGACATTCCGGGAACAGGTGCAATCTGAAGGCGTGATTGAAGTTACGGCCCACAACCGTACGATTGGAGCGTTTTTGTCTGCTTCCGAACTCCTTCACTATCAAGACTTGAAAAGACGCGAACGTCAGGTGATCCGGGTAAGCGAATTGGATGATGAAACCATGACGCTGATCATGAACGCCGAGTATGGCAAAGCATCAGAGTGAGTTACCCAATTCCCGTCCCGGGCCTTGTCGTCCGTTACAACTATTTGTGGGATAAGGAAAAAAGCCAGGGCCTGTCTACCGGAAGCAAGGACAGGCCCTGCGCCATTATCCTGTACCATTCCACGAACAACGACACGATTGTCGTGCCAATTACACATGCTCCTCCCGAGATTGGCGAGGAGGATCTATCAATCGAAGTTCCTGTCGAACTTTGCGACAAGCTTGGCCTGGATGAGCAAACCAACTGGATTCGCTTGAGCGAAGTCAACAGATTTGAGTGGCCAGGAAACCATCTCAGGCCGCTTCCCTCCAATCCTAGCCGTTATGATTACGGCATGATTCCTCCAGAGTTTTTCCAAACAATCAAAACCAAGCTTCGCGAAACCATGATGAAGGGAAGAGTGGCTCTGGCCAAACGCTAGAGCGCTTCCTTGTTAAACGGAAACGCTCTAGGGAGCGAAACATACACCTGTTTTATCCAGTCATTCGATATGTTTCAGAAAAGCCCGTGTTGGCTACCCCCTTGCAATCTCGACGAATCGTATTACCTTCTTGTCATGTTCAACGTAGTGAAAGGAAGGTGATCCAATGTCTAATGAGATTTCGGTCTTCGTAGCGGGCAATGGAAAGGATTTGATTTTGACGAGGCAGCCCTCGGCTTGATCCGCCTTCCAGCGAAACGTTGATAAACGTTTCAGGTCTGAAACAAGACCAAACTCATGGAAGGGCCGCCACAAGCGGCCCTTTTCCTATTTCTGGGTCTTACTTGCGGAACACTTTCCAGCGGGTTGGCCGGAAACGGACTTCACTGCCCACAGCCACCGTTGCATCCAGCGGGACTTCGATTTCGAGATGGTGCGGCTCATGCCCATTGTTCGCAATATCTATTTCCGCGATCCGCGTTCCCGCCAGGCGGCGGCAGATGGTGACTTTGCCGTAGAGCGCGTCGCGGTCGTCCGTCAGCACAACGTCCTCAGGTCGGAAGAACAGATCGCCATCCCCTTCGCAGGCATCGCGGATCCCGATATTTTCTCCCTGAAACAGCATGTGCCCATCGCGGATCGTCACCGGCAGGTTGGACGATTCTCCGATGAACGAGAAGACGAAGGGCGAGTTGGGGGTGTCGTAGACATCGTCCGCCGTACCGACCTGCTCTATTCTGCCCTGGCTCATGACGACGACGCGGTCGGCCAGTTCCAGCGCTTCTTCCTGATCATGGGTTACGAACACGGTGGTGTGGCCGGTACGGTCGTGAAACTCGCGCAGCCAGCGGCGCAGTTCCTTGCGAACCTTGGCATCCAGCGCACCGAAGGGTTCATCCAAGAGCAGAACCTTCGGTTCGATGGCAACGGCGCGAGCAAGAGCCACACGCTGGCGCTGACCGCCGGACAATTGGTTGGGATAGCGGTTTTCAAGACCGGAAAGATGCACCATATCCAGCAGCTCCGAAACACGCTTGCGAATGGCGGATTTTGCCGGGCGTGTCGAGGATGGGCGAACTTTGAGACCGAAGCCGATGTTATCGGCCACCGTCATGTGTCGGAACAAGGCGTAGTGCTGAAAGACGAAGCCGACATTGCGCTCCTGCACCGAGCGGTGGGAGGCGTCTTCGTCGCCAAAGAATATCTGGCCATCCGTGGGCTGTTCCAGACCGGCGATCAGTCGCAGAAGCGTTGTTTTGCCTGAGCCGGAAGGGCCAAGCAGCGCAATCAGTTCCCCTGAACGAATATCGAGCGAGACGTTGTCCAATGCGGGAAAGCGGTCGAACTGCTTGGTAATGTTGGTGACTTTGACGTCCATGGACATGCCCTTCAATGCTTGCCGGCGGCGTTGCCCGCGCCAAAGCGTATTTCAAGAATGGTTTTGAGAACAAGGGTAACAAGCGCCAGGCCTGCGAGCAAAGTCGCGACGGCGAAGGCAGCGCCAATATTGTACTCGTTATATAGAATTTCGACATGCAGCGGCATGGTGTTGGTTTCGCCCCTGATGTGGCCCGACACCACAGAGACGGCACCGAACTCGCCCATAGCACGGGCGTTGCACAGCAGAACGCCGTAAAGCAGACCCCATTTGATGTTGGGCAGCGTCACAAACCAGAAGGTCTGCCAGCCGGAAGCGCCCAAAGAAAGCGCTGCCTCTTCATCGCCCGTGCCCTGGTCCTGCATCAGCGGAATGAGTTCACGCGCGACGAAGGGAAACGTGACGAAGATGGTCGCCAGCACGATGCCCGGCACGGCAAACAGAATTTCGATGCCATAGCTTTTCAGGAACGGCCCGAGCACGCTGTGGGAGGAAAACAGGATGACGTAGACGAGGCCTGAGATAACCGGCGAAATGGAAAATGGCAGATCGATCAGCGTGATCAGAAACGCCTTGCCCTTGAACTCGAATTTCGCGATGGCCCAGGCCGCAGCGACGCCGAAGATGACATTGAGCGGCACCGAGATGGCGGCGACCAGAAGCGTGAGACGGATGGCCGACAGCGCATCCGGCTCGACAATCGATTCCCAGAAATATTCGCCGCCCTTGCGGAAAGCCTCCACGAAGACGGCGACCAGCGGCAGCACGAGAAAAAGCGCCAGGAAAACAAAGGCAAGGCCGATCAGCACCAGCTTTGCCGGCACGCCTTCGCTCGTCGGGTCACGGAAGGGTCTGGATGAAATGATGGGCGTTTGATCAGGCATAACCGTACCTCTTGCGGCTCCACGCCTGAATGAGATTGATGACGAACAGCATGGAGAAGGAGATGATCAGCATGATGGTGGCAATGCCAGTGGCGGCTGGGTAATTGAACTCCTCCAACCGTATGACAATGAGAAGAGGTGCGATTTCAGAGACATAGGGAATGTTACCAGCGATGAAGATGACCGAGCCATATTCCCCCACGCCGCGCGCGAAGGCGAGCGCAAAGCCGGTGAGAATGGCGGGCGTGAGGCCCGGCAGGAGAATACGGGTAATGGTCTGAAAACGATTTGCGCCAAGGGTTGCCGCCACTTCCTCCACCTGCCGGTCGATCTCCTCCATCACCGGCTGCACGGTGCGCACGACAAAGGGCAGGCCAATGAAGATCAGCGCGATGACGATGCCGGTCGGCGTGAAAGCGATCTTGATACCGAAGGGCTCGAACATCTGCCCCACCCAGCCACGGTTGGCGTAAAGCGCCGTCAGCGCAATGCCGGCGACGGCCGTGGGAAGCGCAAATGGCAGATCCACGATGGCATCGACGAAGCGACGCCCGGGAAAGCGGTAGCGGACCAGCACCCATGCGATGAGGACGCCGAACACGGCGTTGACGAGCGCCGCCAAAAACGCCGTGGTAAAGCTGATGCGCAGCGCATTCAGCGTTCTGCTGTCGGTCGCGATTGCGAAGAATTCACCGGGGCCAAGCTTCGCCGTGGACCAGACGAGGCCAGCGAGCGGGATGAGAATGATCAGAAACAGATAGGTGATGGTGTAGCCGAGCGTCAGTCCGAATCCCGGCAAAACGCTGGATTGGCGCCACTTCCACTTCGTTGGCGATGGGGTATTGCTCATCAAGGCTCCGGGTAAAACGGGGGGCCATCGTCAGCCTCCCTTCATGCGCCAACGACCGGCCTCAGGGCCGGTCGATCTTGTCTCCGATCCGAACGGACGCAGATGCGACCCATTCGGTGTGCGCCATCATCGGCTTACTTTGCGGGCTTGTAAATCTGGTCGAAGATGCCGCCATCACCGAAATGTTCCGGCTGTGCCTTTGCCCATCCCCCGAACTGCGGATCATCGATGGTCACAAGCTTGATTTCCGGCAATTGCTTGAGCAAATCCTTGGAGACGACCGACGGGTTGGATGGGCGGTAGAAATGCTTGGCCGCAATATTCTGCCCTTCGTCGGAATAGAGATATTGCAGGTAAGCTTCGGCTGCTTTGCGTGTGCCCTTCTCATCGACATTCTTATCGACAACCGCGACCGGCGGTTCCGCGAGGATGGAAATGGGCGGAACAACGATCTCGAATTCATCCTTGCCGAACTCCTCGCCCGCCAGATAGGCCTCGTTCTCCCAGGCCAATAGCACATCACCGATCTGGCGCTGTGCAAATGTCACGGTCGAGCCGCGTGCGCCGGTGTCGAGCACAGGAGCGCGCTTGTAGAGTTCGCCGACATAGGCCTTGATCTTGGCCTGATCACCCTTGTACTCCTCATTGGCCCATGCCCAGGCTGCGAGATAGTTCCAGCGCGCGCCGCCAGAGGTTTTCGGGTTGGGCGTCACGATCTGGATGTCACCCTTGACCAGATCACCCCAGTTGTGGATGCCCTTGGGATTGCCCTTGCGAACCAGGAAGACGATGGTGGAGGTGTAAGGCGATGAATTGTGCGGAAGGCGCGTGCGCCAGTCGGCATTGATCTTGCCGCTGTTCTTGACGATGGCGTCAATATCGCTCTGAAGCGCCAGCGTTACAACATCTGCCTCCAGACCGTCGATAACCGAACGGGCCTGCTTGCCCGATCCACCGTGCGACTGCTGGATGGTGACATCCTCGCCCGTGTCGGCTTTCCACTTCTTGGCGAAAGCCTCGTTGAAATCCTTGTAGAGTTCGCGGGTCGGATCATAAGACACATTCAGCAGCTTGGTGTCTGCAGAGGCCGTTCCGACAGCACCCAGAGCAACGGACAGGCCAAGCGCAACGGCGCTGAGGCCAGAAAGAAGTTTCGACATCGGTATCCCTCCTAGATGCAGTGCGCCTAAGACTACTTGTAAAGGCCACAGGGTCAATCAGGTGCGATACAATCGCAAAAGTGTTTCCATTCCAGTGAGTTGAACGGCAACAAATACGCCGTGGCAACAGCGAACGGCGCAACGCCCCGCGTGTAAAACCCGCGCTGAACGCAAAATCCGTCCGCATTTTTACCGTATTTCCACCGTCGTCACGCCGAAATTTTCCGTGGTCGGAATGTTTTTCTGTCCAGCACTGGACTTTTAAAAACGCGTCCAAGATCACAAAATAGAAATCTATAAAAATTAGCGAATATATCGCAAATTGGTCTTGCTTTTTGACGTAAAACCGATTTCATACAGTTGCCGATACGCCACGACACTGCGTTCGTGGGCGGCTTTTGCGCATATTGTGCGCCTGCGAGAGATATTTGCTCTCCGATGAACAAGACAAGCATAGCCATTCCTGTCAAAACACGATGAATTCGCGGATATTTGGGACAGTAATGTTCGGAACCGTGAAATGACCATCAATCAGTCTGCGCAGCCATTCTCTCCTCACAATGTCGCATCGCTCAACGACCGACTTGCCAGTCTCGATCTGGCTGAGCGTCTGGCATTCGTGGCCGGGCTTGGCGGGCGCTCGGTGTTTACGACGAGCCTCGGCATCGAAGATCAGGTCATAACAGCCGCCATCGGCACGCATCGGCTGCCCATCGAGGTTGCGACACTGGAGACAGGACGCCTGTTTGCAGAGACGCTCAATCTGATTGATGAGACGGAAACGCGTTACGACATCGACATTATGCGGTTTTATCCCGCCAAGGACGATATAGACGCCTATACCTCCAAATATGGGCTCAATGGTTTTTACGACAGCGTCGAAGCCCGCCACGCCTGTTGCCATGTGCGCAAGCTGGTGCCGCTGGCACGGGCGCTGGAAGGAGCAAGCTTCTGGATTACCGGCCTTCGCCGGGGCCAGTCGGGCAACAGGGCGACCACGCCTTTTGCCGAATTCGATGCCGAGCGCAATCTGATCAAGATCAATCCACTCGCGGATTGGGATATCGATGTGATCAAGGCGCATGTTTCATCGGAAAACATTCCCGTCAATCCGCTCCATGCCCGTGGATATCCATCCATCGGTTGCGAGCCCTGTACCCGCGCCATCAAGCCCGGCGAGCCAGAGCGCGCCGGTCGATGGTGGTGGGAAAATGACGAGAAGCGCGAATGCGGCCTGCACGTGGCCGAGGCATCCCAAGCCTCTCCCCTGCCCGCCGCCTCACAACGATAATTGAAATCAACAGATTGCCGGAGTTTACAATGTCCCATGCAGTTCCGGAAACGGAAGGCAGCAATGTCACCACCCCAAAGCAGCCCCTTGACCCCCATCTGAAGGCGCTCGAAAACGAAGCCATCCATATTTTCCGTGAAGTTGCGGCCGAATTCGAAAATCCGGTCATGCTTTATTCCATCGGCAAGGATTCGTCCGTGCTGCTGCATTTGGCCCGCAAGGCGTTCTTTCCGGGTCGGATCCCCTTCCCACTGCTTCACGTCAACACTGGCTGGAAATTCAAGGAGATGATCGCGTTCCGTGACAACATCGTCAAGGAATATGATCTCGACCTCATCTCCTACACCAATCCGCGTGGTGCGAGCGAAAACGTGACACCGTTTACGCATGGTTCAGCGCTCTACACAGACATCATGAAGACCGAAGCACTGCGTCAGGCACTGGACGCTGGCAAGTTCGATGCCGCGTTCGGTGGTGCCCGCCGGGATGAGGAAGCCAGCCGCGCAAAGGAGCGCATCTACTCGTTCCGCACGCCCGACCATAAATGGGACCCGCGGAACCAGCGCCCGGAACTGTGGAACATCTACAACGGTATGGTTCGCCAAGGTGAGAGCGTGCGCGCCTTCCCGATGTCCAACTGGACCGAGGTCGATGTCTGGCGCTACATTCAAGCCGAGGGCATTCCTCTGGTGCCGCTCTATTACGCCGCAGAGCGCCCTTATGTCGAACGTGATGGCATGATGATCCTGGCCGAAGATGAACGTCTTGAACTGCTGCCCGGCGAAAACATCCAGCACGGCATGATCCGTTTCCGCACGCTGGGGTGTTTTCCGCTGACGGGTGCGATCAACTCTGAAGCCAAGACGCTGGACGAGGTGATTTCCGAGCTTGAAATCGCCACCGTTTCCGAACGGCAGGGACGCGCGATCGACCGCGACCAGTCCGGCTCCATGGAAAAGAAAAAGCGCGAGGGCTATTTCTGATGACCCAGAACACGACAGCCCAATCCGCCACCATTCTGCCGTTCGTAGAACCCGCAAAATTCGTCAGAGACACACGTCCGCTGCGGCTCATCACCTGCGGTAGCGTCGATGACGGAAAATCCACACTGATCGGCCGCCTGCTGTGGGACACAAAGGCGGTGAAGGAAGATCAGGCAGCCTCGCTTCACCGCGACAGCGGCAAGCAGAACGATCTCGGCCTGCCCGACTTCGCGCTGCTGCTGGACGGTCTCCAGGCCGAGCGCGAACAGGGCATCACCATCGATGTCGCCTATCGCTATTTCGCCACCGACAAGCGCGCCTTTATCGTTGCCGACACACCCGGCCATGAGCAATATACCCGCAACATGGCGACGGGCGCGTCTACCGCCGATCTGGCCGTGCTGCTGGTGGATGCCCGCACGGGCATTCTCGAACAAACGCGCCGTCATGCCACCATCGCGGCACTGATGGGCATTCGCCAGTTCGTGCTGGCCGTCAACAAGATCGACCTCACCAACTACGACAAGGCCGGTTTCGAGCTCATTGCTCATGACTTCCGTGAGTTTGCACAATCGCTCGGAATCAAGCAGATCACCTCCATCCCCATGTCGGCGTTGAAAGGCGAGAACGTGGTTCTCTCCGGCAAGCCGTCCATGCCATGGTATGAGGGCCCGACACTGGCCGAAACGCTGGAACTGGCAACGGCGCGCTCCACCCAGACCGGCGGTTTCCGCCTGCCGGTGCAGCGTGTATCACGCCCCGGCGAAAGCTTTCGTGGCTATCAGGGCACGGTCGCCGGTGGCGCCGTCAAGCCAGGTGATTCCGTCGTTATTCTGCCATCGGGCATGGTGGCCAACGTCAAGCAGATCGTCACCTTCGATCTGGTGCGCAACGCTGCCGTTTCCGGCGATGCGATCACGCTTGTTCTCGACAGGCAGGTGGATGTTTCGCGCGGCGACATGATCGTGTCCATCGAGGCACAGCCGCAAACAGGCCACGCCTTCGATGCGCAAATCGTGGCGCTTCAACCCGGCGGCATCGAGCCCGGAAAACGCTACTGGCTGAAAAGCGGTAGCCGCCGCCAGCGGGTGACGGTTCAACCGCAAACGCAACTCGACCTGAAAAATGGTCAATGGCTTACCCATACCGATACGCTTGCCATGAACGCCATCGGAAAGGTGCGCCTCGCCTTTGATGAACTGGCGATTTTCGATCCTTATGAACAGAACCGTTCCACCGGCTCCTTCATCCTGATCGATCCCGATACCAACAACACCGTTGCCGGTGGCATGATTATCGGCAGACGTGCCGACACCGGCAAGGTTTCCCAGGGCGAACGCGTCATCATCTCGCTGCCAGCCGATCTGGCCGAAGCGCTGCTGGCAAGCGAACAGTTGTCCAGCCGAAGAGACGAGATCGAAGTCCGGCGGACGAGCTCGGCAACAGCGTCTCGACTACTGGACAATCTGAACTGAGAAAACGTCTGCTATCGATAATGAAAGGCGCCGGAAACCCGGCGCCTTTTGCGTTTTGAGGAGGTTCATGCGGCTTTATATGTCGCTTTTATCGACCAGCGCCGCTGCGTAAGCCCCACTACAGTTCAGCAGGGTATTTCCGTGTTTAATTTATTCACTGTTCGAATCCCCGTACGCGCCGATTTCGACGCCGGAATTCGCAGTTAAACGCGGAACAGATTATATGGACGCTTCCATTTCCCTGCAATTGGCTGACCGCCTCGACTCTGTCGTCGCAAAAATCGATGAAATGGGCATGCGACTGGATGCCTTGATGCAAAGCACCGAAACCCACGGTGAGATTCAGATCGAAGTGGTGAAGCTGCTGCAACATATGCAGCATGTCCAACAGGATCTGGACAGCAAAGTCGAAGAACTCTCCAATGCTGTTACGACCACCGCCGACGGAAGTATTCGCAGCGACCTGTCGAAAATCGGCCTCGCCTTCATCCATGACAGCCGGCAGAAGACGGTGGATATCGCCTCGATCAAACAAAGCGCGAATATGGCTCTGCGAGAGGCGACGCGGGGGATTTTCCCGATCCGGACCGTTTTCCTGATCCAATCCATACCGATGTGGGATGCACTATCGGACGTCTATGACGCCATGGTGGAAGATGAAAGGTTCGACCCGATCGTTATCTCCATTCATGTGGGAACGTTGGGGCGGGGCGTTTACGAGGGTGAGGACAAGGTTAGCAGCGCGTTTGCCGCAATGGGCATACCCCATCTACGCTTCAACATGGACGATTCCTACGCCGCTCTGGACATTCTCAAGGCATTGAAGCCAGCCGTTATCTTCCGCCAACAACAATGGGATATGGGTGTGCAGCCTGCATTCCGAACCCAGGAATTGACGTTCAGCCGACTTTGTCTGGTTCCTTACGCGCTCAATCTGGCAGCGTCCCTGGGCGATCCAGTGGTGACGGATGTTTCGGCGTTCGGTTTCGACCAAGCCTATCATCGTGCAGCGTGGCGCATTTTTTGTGAGACCCCCATCACTCAAAGCTACTTTCGCTCCTTCGACCACTCCGATCCGAAAAAATTCGTTCTCAGCGGATATCCGAAATTTGATCGATTGCTGAAGGAGAGCAGCGCAGCCGCCTGGCCTGTTTCGCATCAGGGTCACAGAAATTTCAGGATTGTATGGGCGCCACACTATTCGTTGGGGAAAGGTGGCGGTCTGGGTTTCGGTGTATTTGATCGCATCTGGGAGGCGATGTTGTCCTGGGCGAGACAAAGCCCCGATATCGATTTCGTCTTGAAACCGCATCCGGCTCTGTTCGGTGCCATTTTGACGCCCGAAGCGCAGGCGATGTTCAGAAAGGCTTGGACGGAGCTGCCCAACTGCGCGTTTTCCGAAGAGCAGTATGGTCCGCTTTTTGCCGCGTCAGACCTTATGATATCCGACGGCCTGTCTTTTCTTGCCGAATATCCCCTCTTCAACAAGCCTCTGATCTTCTTTGATTCGGGCAATCACGTCGAGTTCAACGAGTTGGGGAAGCTGGCCGAAGCCGCCTCGCGGCGTGTTACCAGTTTCGATCAACTCAAACAGGCCGCTCTCGAATACAAGAGCGGCAAGCCATGGGAATTTGAGGAAGAGCGAAACACACTGCTGCAAAACATCCTTCCCAATCGCGGGAAGGCAGCGGCCAGTATTCTCGAAGCGATCGCGCAGGGCATCCATGAACCTTGACGTTTCGGATGTGCCTCGGAGCGCGTCGAGCGAGACCGGCGCAACCAACCTATTTTTCGTGGTGGGACCAAGATGAAGAAAATCATAACATTTGGCACTTTTGACGTGCTGCATATCGGCCATATTCGAATTCTTCAAAGAGCACGGGCATTGGGTGATTATCTTGTCGTCGGCGTTTCCACTGACGCTCTGAATTTTTCGAAGAAACAGAAAAGCCCCATTTACAACGAGAATGAACGACTCGAAATCATCAGTGCAATCATCGGCGTCGATGAAGTGTTTCTCGAACACTCACTGGAATTGAAAGAGCACTATATTCGCGAGCATGGCGCGGATGTTCTGGTCATGGGCGATGATTGGGCAGGACGCTTCGACTATCTCAATCACGTCTGTGAGGTCGTATACTTACCGCGAACCGACGGAATATCGACGACATCGACACTTGAGGAAATACGGCGCTACGTGTGAGCGGTATTTGCCGCGCGTGTCGCTGAAGGGCAGAGACACAAAAAGCGCCAGTCGAAACCGGCGCCTTTTAAAAGTATTCCGCATCGTCAAGAGATTAAAAAAAGAACATCCAAAGCAGCACGACGACGACTAACGGGACACCCATTGCCCACAAAACCACAGCTTTAAACATCACATTTCTCCCGTTAAACACGAGGAAGCAACGTCCTGTCGTTGCCAAAGGTTCCTTTGCGCGCAGTCCTCAGGACATTGAAGCGTGCATGTCATTGTTACCGGTGCCCTTTGGAACGGGCGATCCGACGCCTGCGCACCCTCCAATCGTTACAAAAAAGCAATTGTGGCGGAAAATATTCGTCAAAGCGCACGGGGTGCCTGTTGCGTAGCGTTAAATCTGCTAGGGGATCATGATCTCCCGCAAAAACCGGAAACGGCTCAACAAGGATATTTCGACATGCGTTTTCGCAGCGTAACATTGGCAGGGCTGGCCATTGCCCTTTCCGCTTGCACCACCACCACTCCCTCGCTTGCTCCTAAAAGCGCTGTTGAAACACGTTGGGTCGGCCAATCGGCTGGCATTTTCTTCGCCAAATTCGGTCCGCCACTGAGCGATATAGACAACGGCAGCAGCACCACCTTCACATGGCGCGGCGGTTACAAGACCACGACTGTTCCTGCGAAGTTTGACGAGGGCAAAGATGGCAAACGTGGCCGTCAAACGTCGTCTGCACGCAAGGTCTACCTGTCTTGCACCGTCCAACTGATGGTAGGTTCGGACTACACGATCCGCTCCATTCGCACCGTATCGGACCGTCCAGGCGTGAACGGGCCAAGCTATTGCGCGGAATTCCTCGCAGCGAATTGATAGCAGACACATTCCGACAACATCGCCCGTCGAAGATTACTTCGGCGGGCTTTTTTGGCTCCTCAGAGCGATCTGATGCCGGCAGCTCTTCGCTGTTGCGACGGAAATGAGCCGCGCACATCTGTTATGCGCTTGGCGCATGTCGTGATATTCTAGAATTGCATTGCTCGCAAAGGCGGGTGACGCCTTCATTGTGCGAGCTGGCACTCTGGACCTTATGGTACGGAAAAATAAGGCAAAATGCCTCGGTCGCCGTTTTTGCGCCTGCTTTTCGACACCCTCGTCGCCCGCTTCCCTCAAAAATCGACCAGACCAAGTGGCGGTACGCGGTCGCTTGGCAAGAGTTGTCTTACAGGATCGATTGCTTTATTGCGCCGCACAAAATGAAAATCATCAAGAGCTTAGGAAAAGACGTGACCGTAAAAGACAAGGGCAATAGCCTGACTGCCGGATTTTCTCGCGACAACCTCGCCCTGAACCGCCGCCAGGTGCTGGGTACGGCATTGGCTGGTCTTGCCGCCGCGGCGATGCCGGGTGCCACGGCGGTGGCGCAGACTGCGGACAGACAAGTCGATGTTCTACTGGTCGGCGGCGGCATCATGAGCGCCACGCTCGGCGTCTGGCTGCATGAGCTGGAGCCCAACTGGTCCATCGAAATGCTGGAGCGGCTCGATGCGGTCGCGCTGGAAAGCTCCAACGGCTGGAACAATGCCGGTACCGGTCACTCGGCTCTGGCGGAACTGAACTACACGCCGGAAACCGCCAATGGCGGCATCGACATTTCCAAGGCGATCGAGATCAACGAATCCTTCCAGATTTCCCGCCAGTTCTGGGCATGGCAGGTGCGCAATGGCGTGCTGAAAAACCCGCGCTCCTTCATCAACCACACGCCGCATATGAGCTTCGTGTGGGGAGATGAAAACATTTCCTATCTGGAAAAGCGTTATGAGGCGTTGAAGGCCAGCCCTCTGTTTGCCGGTATGCAGTATTCCAGCGACCCTGAAAAGATCAAGACATGGGTTCCGCTAATGATGGAAGGCCGCGATCCCGGCCAGAAGATCGGCGCAACGTGGTCTCCGCTCGGCACCGACATGGAATTCGGTGAGATCACTCGCCAGTTCGTCGGTTATCTGAAGAGCCAAGAGAATTTCAATCTCCAGGTTTCCAGCGAAGTCGATGGCATCGAGCGCAATGCCGATGGCACCTGGCGCGTCAGCTACAGCAACACGAAGGATGGCACGGCCCACACGGTGGACGCCAAGTTCCTGTTCGTTGGCGCCGGTGGGGGTGCGTTGCATCTGCTGCAGATGTCCGGCATTCCCGAAGGTGAGGATTACGCGGGCTTCCCGGTCGGCGGCTCCTTCCTCGTCAATGAAAATCCCGATGTGACGATGCTGCATCTGGCCAAGGCTTACGGCAAGGCATCCGTCGGCTCTCCGCCCATGTCCGTGCCACATCTCGACACGCGCGTCATCGGCGGCAAGCGCGTCATTCTGTTTGGACCCTTTGCGACATTCTCCACGAAATTCCTCAAGGAAGGCTCGTATTTCGATCTGCTGACATCGACCACCATGAGCAATGCATGGCCGATGATGAGCGTGGGCATGGATGAATATCCACTGGTAGAATATCTGGCCGGACAGTTGATGCTGTCCGACGACGACCGCTTCGCAGCGTTGCAGGAATATTTCCCCGGTGCAAAACAGGGCGAATGGCGTTTGTGGCAGGCGGGACAGCGCGTACAGATCATCAAGCGCGACGCAGACAAGGGCGGGGTTCTGAAGTTAGGCACTGAAATCGTCAGCGCCAAGGATGGCAGCATCGCAGCATTGCTCGGTGCTTCGCCGGGTGCTTCCACCGCCGCTCCCATCATGCTCCAGGTTCTGGAAAAGGTCTTTGCCGAAAAGGTCGCGAGCCCGGAATGGCAGTCCAAGATCCGTCAGATCGTTCCAAGCTATGGTACGAAGCTGAACGGCGACCCAGACAAGGTCATGCAGGAATGGGCTTACACAAGCGAACACCTGCAGCTGCCAACACCGCCACAGATCGACATGGCATCACTGGCGCCGGCGGCGTCTGCCACGCCTCCAGCACCGGACACTGTGTCTGTACAGCCTGTGGGTGATCTGGCACCTTGAAATCGCCGATACTTCAGGTGGTTATGATCGCCACCTGAAGCATTATCCTACGAGCGGCGTCCGATCAGATCGTTCACCTTGCGGGCAAAAAGGTCTGTCTGGAACGGCTTTGTCATGACATGCATGCCGTTTTCCAGGTGGCCGTAGTTGAGGACGGCGTTTTCGGCGTACCCTGTTATGAACAGCACGCCCAGATCGGGCCGAGACAGTCTGGCGGCTTCGGCCAGTTGTCGACCGTTCATGCCATTGGGCAATCCAACATCGGTGACGAGCAGGTTGATCGGGCGCTCGGAGTTGAGAATTGCCAGCGCGGATGGTCCGTCGTCGGCTTCCAGAACCGTGTAGCCAAGATCTTCCAGCTGCTCGACTGCGAACATCCGCACCAGGGGTTCGTCATCGACAACAAGGATCGTTTCATTGCCACTTGATTGTGGTGCAGGCGACTGTTGCTCTGCTCCGGGCGTTTCGACATATGTGTCGGTGCCGTAGCGTGGCAGGTAAATGCAAATCGTCGTTCCGTCGCCGATCTTGGAATCGATGCGCACAGCGCCATCGGACTGCCCGGCAAAGCCATGCACCATGGAGAGGCCAAGGCCCGTCCCCTGCCCTATCGGCTTTGTCGTGTAGAACGGGTCGAATGCGCGGGACATGACCTCGTCCGACATGCCCGTGCCCGTATCGCTGACGCACAGGGAGACGTATTGGCCTGGTTTGAGGCCCTGCTCCCTTGCGGCGCGCTCATCCAGCCGATGGTTTCCAGTCTCGATGGTAATCTTGCCGCCTTCAGGCATGGCGTCACGGGCATTGATGCAAAGGTTCAGCAACGCATTTTCCAGCTGACCGGCGTCGACGAAAGTCGTCCACAAATCCTGCGCTGCCGCCGTCTCGACTTCGATGCTCGGGCCGATGCTGCGATAGATCAGTTCAAGCATGCCGATGACGAGGCTGTTCAGATCGGTGGGCTTCGGGTCCAGCGTTTGCCGACGGGAGAAGGCGAGCAGGCGCTGTGTCAATGCAGCCGCGCGTTTGGTGGCGGCGGTCGCACCGACCAGATAGCGGTCCAACTCACCAACACGCCCCTGCGCCAGACGCGTCGTCATCATCTCGAGACTTCCGCCGATCCCGGCAAGGATATTGTTGAAGTCATGCGCCAGTCCACCCGTAAGCTGGCCGATCGCCTCGATCTTCTGGGCCTGGCGCAACTGCTCCTGAGCCTCTTCGAGTTCCGCTTCCCGAGCCTTGTAGTCAGACAGGTCTCGACCAACCGCGATGAAGTTGACATTGTCGGCCTCCGGCGACACGGTCCAGTCGATGGGGGTCCAGACCCCGGTCTTGGTCAAGATGCGATTCTCGAATCTTGTCGGGTGACCGGTCTTTGCCATCTCCACCAGAGCCGCCGTCGTTCTTGGCACGTCCTGCGGATGAATGATATCGGCATAGGGATTGGTCAGAAGCTCTTGCTCGCTCCAACCAAGAACCGCGCTCCAGGCAGGATTGACCGCCAACATTTCGCCAGCATAATTGGCGCGCGCCAGCATGTCCTGCGAAAGCCGCCACAACTGATCACGTTCGGCACGTGTGGTTTTCTCGTCGGTCACGTCACGGACGATGCAGTAGATCTTGCCGTTATCAGGGACACAGATCCAGGAAACCCACCTGTAAGCACCATCTTTCGTCCGATACCGGTTTTCGGCGCCAATCACCGCTTCTCCAGACATCAGGGGAGCCAATGCGGCCTTCGCCTCGGGAATATCGTCAGGGTGCAAAAGGTCGGTATAGATAAGGCCGCGCATGTCTTGCGCATTATACCCCAGCGTCTTGCCCCATGCCGGGTTGGTGGCGAGAAAGCGGCCTTCCATGCTGACAACGGCCAGCATGTCGGGATTTATGTTCCAGGTCGTGCCCTGCTCCAGAACCCGTTCCAGCACTTGACGCTCAAGGTCTTCGTTCAGAGCCTCCAGCTGTCTTGCGGCCTTTACACGCTCGGACGTGTCCCTGAGGACGGCCAAGACACCGACGGTGACGCCTGCGTCATCGACAATGGGGGAGTAGTCGAGATCCAGCCAGACAGTTTCGGGAGCACCGTTTCTGAAAAGCGTAAATTCCTGATCCTTATAGGACAGCGTTTTGCCGGCCATCCCGGTTTTCATGACATTGCCGTTGAAGTCGGATGCTTCGGGCCAGCCTTCGCGTACCTTCGAGCCCAGCAGACCAGGATGTCTTTTACCTGCAATCTCCACATAGGCATCGTTATAGATCATCACGCCGTCATCACCCCAAAGCGTGGCGATGGCGACGGGCGAACGCAGCATCATCCCGACAGCAGTGCGAACAGTGGAGCTCCAAAATTCGATGGGTCCCAGCGCGGTCGCAGACCAATCGAACTGATGGATAAGGTCGGCTGTCTCGCCAGTGGCAGGCAAATAGGACGGCCGGGAAGAACCTGCAGGCATTCAGAACTCCACACGCGAAAACACACCATGGCTTTTAAAGGAGTTTTCGTTGGTCTCGCAACGTATGTTTCTTGTAAACAGAGGCAGCCTCCGCGGATTTTCGGTGTTTTTCTTCGGTTGGATACGACGCTCCGATACCGGCCACCGAAGAATTCCCGATTTTCAATGACGCGCCGGGATGACGGTCAAGCAAGCAAGTAAACTGCCACCTGGAAAATCCGCACTGTCTGGTCAACTCTGGATATGGCGACCATCAAGCCACAGATATGAGCGCTTGTGATCGCGTCATCGCTTATATAAGGAACCGCACAACAAGACGTGCGTTCACCGCTTTGCACCCGGCACGATGCCGATTGCACCTCACCGCGTTCGACCAGCCTGCCAAAGCCATCGCACATCCACTGGTGCTCTTTGTCGTATTGGTCCACAAGGTGAACCGAATGGGCATAGGGCGGGAAAGAACATGGACCTTTCAAAGACGATCAAGTCGGTAACCGCAGGCCCGACCTACCCGAAAACCGATGCTGCCTCGACGAACATGTTGTCAGGAAAAACGGTGGTGATCCTTATCGGAGTGGCCATCGTGTTGCGCGTTGGCGAGGAAATCTTCATTCCGCTTGCGCTTTCGCTCCTTCTTTCGTTTACGCTTGCCCCCATCGTCTCTTTTCTTCGCAAACGATCAGTGCCGAAGATCCTGGCAGTCATTCTCGCCGTCATATCGGCCTTCAGCGCCATTGCTGTTTTCAGCTTCATCGTCGCGACGCAGGTGGCAAACCTTGCCGAAAACATTCCAACCTATCAGCGCAATATCGTCAGCAAGGTCCAGGTTCTGGCGCAGGCCGGCGCAGGCAACGGCCTGCTCGATCATCTCAGCAAGGTGGTGGAGAAGGTGGGGGCGGAAATTCAGGTTCGGGCCGTCGAAAGCCAGGACACAGCGGCTCCTGAAACTCCGCAGCGCGAGCCCATGCCGGTCGAAATCGTATCGCGCACCAATCCGCTTCAGACGCTGGGAAACCTTATACTGCCTTTGATCAGCCCGTTTGCGACGGCAGGTCTCGTCATCGTTCTCGTTGTTTTCATGCTTTTGGAACGGGAGGATTTGCGGGATCGCTTCATCCGGCTGGTGGGCCTCAGTGACCTTCACAGAACGACAGCCGCCTTGCAGGATGCGGGCAAGCGCGTCGGCAAATATCTTCTGATGCAGTTGGTGGTGAATGCGCTGTACGCGCTACCGATCACCATTGGGCTTTGGATTCTGGGAATACCCAATGCGATCCTTTGGGGCTTGCTCACGCTCGTCTTGCGGTTCGTACCTTATATCGGACCCGTCATCGGGATGATCCTGCCGCTGTTTCTCGCTCTCGCCATCGCACCCGGCTGGTCGCTGGTTGCCTGGGTTGCCGCCTTGTTCATAACGACGGAGCTGATCAGCAACAATGTCATCGAGCCTTGGCTCTACGGCTCCCATACCGGCCTCTCTCCGCTGGCGATCATCGTGTCCGCCATATTCTGGTCCTGGCTCTGGGGGCCTATCGGCCTGATGTTATCGACACCGCTAACGGTCTGCCTCGTCGTGCTGGGACGCTACGTTCCGCAATTTGGTTTCCTCGACGTTCTGCTCGGCAACGAACCCGTTCTGGAACTCCACGAAAAGCTTTATCAAAGACTGCTGGCCGGTGATCCGAACGAGGCGATCGACAATGCCGAGGAATATCTGAAGGAAGAATATCTCGTTGATTACTACGACAAGGTCGGACTTCCCGCTCTTCTTCTGGGGGAAATGGACAGGCAGCGTGGCGTGATGTCGGATGCGCAGGTCTCGCTGTTTTCATCCAGTTCGCTCACGCTTGTGGAGAACCTTTCCGATATCGCCGAGGAAGAGGAAAACGAGGAAGAAGCAACCAACCCGTCCGAAACCTTGGCCGATCCCACCGCGTTGCCGGACGGTCGGGAGCAGACGGTGCTGTGTCTGGGCGGCCGAGGCGCGATCGACGACGCGGCATCCGCCATGCTGTCGCAAGCTATCGAGATTCAGGGTGCTGAGGTGTCTTCCGCAAGCTATATCGGCCTTGCCGGACGCGGCTTGCAGAAACTTGCGCTGGATGGTGTCGATACGGTTGTCGTCTCGTTCCTCAACGGCAACTCAAAATCCCATGCCCGCCAGATCGTTCGCCGCCTGAAGCGGGCGAAACCATCCATCCGCGTCGGCATTCTCATTCCCACCGCCAATGGTCAGCATTTTTCGCAGATCCAGGCAACGGAAATCAGCGCCGATTTCATCGCGACATCACTGAACGAGGCCGTGAAACTTGCCCTGACGAAGACCACGCCGACAGAGCTTGTGGTGATTGCGCGCAAGATCGGGCGGCCTAGACTGCGGGCTGTAAAAGCGACTGAGGCCGCCTAAAGCGTTTCCGCTTCGGGATCAACAGAGGGCTGCGGCCAGCGGATCAAGGCCTCGCGGCCAGCGCCCGTGAGGCCGTAAATGCCCCTGTCCAGTCGCTCGAACCACCCATAGACGTTGGATTGCAAAATCTTGCCAGCTTCGGGTACGCGGTCGCGAACATCGCGAAGGCGCATCGGCTCTGCGGCCAAGGCCGCCGCGCAGCCAAGCGCCTGCTGTCGGTAGGCCGTCAGCATGGGCGTGCGCGTGCTGCCACCAACGACAGGATCGCCGCGTCTTTTCTGATGCTCGCGCACCAGCCTGGATCGTCGCTTCGGGTTGGTGCGCGGCATGGGCGAGACGGACGCGACGATGACACTCACATCGCCACGATCCGAGACGCCGAGCATGCCGATGCCGAGACGGCGACATAGATCGCGGTAACGCTTGTCCGCCTCCCGCCCCCTGCCCTTGGCCGAAATTCTGGCGGCAATCCAGACCTCGTCCGAGATCGCGGCCCTGTCGACCGCCTGAAGGATGAGCTCCAGATTGAAGGTCAGCTTCAACTCACACACCACAATGATGGGTGGATCATCCGCATTGATTCCAACCAGATCACACCCGCCGATCTCCCCTTTGACCGAATAACCGGCGGCCTCCAGAAATGTTTTGACGGGAAGATAGAGGGAGGTTTCCATGCAAGCTGACGATCAAAGAGGATGGGGCTTCAAGCCCTGCTGGCTCAGAGAAAACATATGGCTGGGGCGCCAGGATTCGAACCTGGGATGCCGGTACCAAAAACCGGTGCCTTACCGCTTGGCGACGCCCCAACAGGACAGATGGCTACGCGCAACTGCCTGAACCGGGCCTGATTATCAAAGCCGAATGGCAGCGGCAATCATTAAGTTGAGGCGTGGACAATATTTCTTGTGTGTCCACACAGGCTTCATGTTACGTCAGAAGAGAACCTGCCATTCCACACGCTTCCGGTGAACCGTCTCATGAGCAAGTATTCCGCCAGACCACCCGCCATTCCCACCACGCTGCTGGACGACGCCGTGGTGCGAATCATCCGTTGGGATTTCGAGCCGGGCGCCGATACCGGCCACCACACCCACGGGCTGGGTTATGTGGTGGTGCCGATGACGGATTGTCATTTCCTGATCGAAGACGAGGATGGCAGTCGCAGGGTCGATACGGCAAAGGGCATGCCCTACCGGCGTGAGGCTGGCATTTCGCACAATGTGGTCAATGCAGGCAGCGAACCGATGTCCTTCATCGAGATCGAATACAAGTAGAGCGTTGACTGACACGATGGCCGACCCGGAATTCAACCGTGACTTCGATCCCGCCTATGGCATTGTCGTGCCAGTGGCCCACGGCGTTCAGCGCGTCACGGTCAACAATCCCTCGGCTTTTACCTTCCATGGCACCAACAGCTACATCGTCGGTGACAAATCCGTTGCCGTCATCGATCCCGGACCTGACGATGAAGCGCATTTTCAAGCCTTGCTGACAGCGCTTGCGGGGCGGGAAGTCACGCATATTTTCGTCAGCCACACCCACCGCGATCACTCACCTCTAGCTGCACGGCTTTCCCAGGCCACCGGCGCGCTGACCGTGGCCGAAGGGCCGCATCGTGCCGCACGACCGTTGCATGAAGGTGAACGCAACCCGTTTGCCGAAAGCTCCGACACCGCGTTCGTGCCTGACATCGCACTTGGTGATGGACAGGCTGTTTCGGGTGATGGCTGGACATTGACCGCGCTGCACACGCCGGGGCACACGGCCAACCATTCGGCCTTTTCGCTTAACGATACCGGCATCGTCTTTTCGGCGGATCATGTGATGGCTTGGGCCACGACCATCGTCGCGCCACCGGACGGGTCGATGAGCGAGTATATGGCGTCGCTGGCAAAGCTTCTGAAACGCGACGATCGTTTGTTTCTGCCCGGCCATGGCGGGCCGGTCAACGAGCCCACGGCCTTCATGCGCGGCCTTCGTGCCCACCGGCGCATGCGCGAAAAGGCGGTGCTGGCACGCATCAAAGCGGGCGACCGGACGATACCGGAGATGGTGAAAATCATTTACCGCAGCACCGACCTGCGCCTGCACGGCGCTGCCGCGCTGTCTGTTCTCGCCCACATCGAAGACCTGATCGAAAAAGGCGAGATCGAGACGGACGGTCCGCCTTCGCTGGGTGGAATTTATTGTCCGGCATAGGAGTGAGACGATGACGACTGCCTATAGCTACCGCGATGATCCATCAGTTCCAGATTTTCCCGACGACAAGCCGCTGATCGTCTTCGATGACGAGTGCGGTTTTTGCTCTCGGGATATCAATTTCGTCTTGCGCCATGATCAGAAACAGCTGTTTCGCTTCACACCGGCGCAGTTCGAACTCGGCACGGCATTGATGCGCCATTACGGCTATCGGACAGATGACTATGAAACGAGCCTTTTGATCGAGAACGGCGTCGCCTATCCCCGTTCGGACGGTGTGCTACGCGTGCTCCGGCATATGGGCGGTCTTTTCGGTTTCGTGTCGCTTCTTCGCTTCGTGCCGCGCAGAATTCGAGACGGGGTTTACGATCTGGTCGCCCGCAACCGTATGAAGATCGCCGGGCGGCGTCAGGCCTGTCGGATACCGACGCCCGAGGAGCGCGATCGTTTTATCTAAGTGCGCTCAATTGTCGTTAAGGCCCTGCATTTCCGCGTCCAGCGCATCGAGATAGGCGTCCGCGATTTCCGCACCCATGCCCAGATCGTGCGGGCCGAAGCGGGAGGCGACCCGGACATCGACGAGGGTGGTTTCCGTGTCTTCGCGCAAGCGAATGACGACATCGAAGCGCAGTCCCCAGATGAGGGTGCGCGTTTCGCCCTGTATCGTCACCACGCCGCTACCATTGAAGAAAGTCGGGGCTGGCGCCTCTGCGGGCCGCGCCAAGGGCACCGGAACATTGGTCGGCAGTTCATCAATTGGCGTGTCGGTGACACTTTCATTCTGGTCCTGCTGCGGTACGCCAGGCTGGACATCCGGCAGCGAGCCAATGAGACCATCGGTATGGGCGATGCGAATGCGCTGCGCTTTCGCTACCTTGCGGGCGGCGGTGTAGACGCGGTCAATAGCACCTTCGTAACGGTGGCCCGCAAGGCTTGGATAGGCTGCGGCCTGTGCATCGCGGTCAGCCTTGGACACGATTGACGGGCGCGGTAGCCATTGCTGGTTTGCGGTGGGAATGGACAGCCAGTTCGGAGCGTCGACAATATCGGTCGAGACATCATAGATTTCAGGTTTTTGCCAGTACAAAAGCCCTGCAAATGCCACGACGCCAAGCGGAACGGCGGCCAGCAGAATGGCTTGGAGCGACCAAAGCCCGCCCTTTGCGCCAGCAGACCAAAGTCGTTGCAGACCGAAAATGGCAAGCAGCAGCGCCACCGCTGCGATGGCTGCAGAGATGAGCGTGAGCGAAATGAAATCCGGCAGGGTCAGCGGACCGAAGCGATGAAGAGGTGCCGCAATCAGAAAAAGAACGAGCGCCGACAGCCCGAGATACCGGGACAGATATGCCGCATAGGACACGGGCCGAACGAAACGCACAGTCATAAAGCGGCACCCGATGCGCATGTCTCTGCCGCAAACCGCTGAACTGATTTGCACGAGATGGCGAAGTATTTCAACGAGGGCGCTTCACGCGAAGTTCAGTTCGCAAGGAATCGCCGGTACACCACGTCATAATGGGTTTTAGCGGCGAATGGAATCGGTCCGTCGCTCCATCGCGCCGTACCAAACACTTTTCCGCGACGTGTTTTCCAAAGGCAACCTTTGCCGCGCGGCGGACTTTTCTGCGGGCGCAAACAATCCTATGAGTCATGCGCAAAAGCAGCCGCAGTCGCTGCGATCAGGGAGTGACCATCATGCGTGTTTCCATCGTCCTGAGCGCACTTGCCGCGACCTTGGCCCTTTCGGCGTGCCAGACCTTGAGCCCGGAGGAACGGCGTGCACGTGACGATACCACCTGCCGGGGCTACGGCTTCCGCCCCAACACCGATCAAATGGCCGGTTGCCTGCTGGATCTGGACCTCGACCGTCGGGCCGATGCGCGTGCATGGCAGGCGCAATCCAGCCGCGACATGTTCTATCGCCCCGTCGTCGTGGAACGCCGCATTATCGTACAGAACCGCTAGACTTTCGCTGGGATTGCCCGGAAAGCCACGACCTTCGAAACGGTATCGATCTCATTCTTTTGAGCCATAGCAAGCGTAGCCTGTGCCGCAGACAGTCGCGCGATCGGCACACGGAATGGCGAGCAGGACACGTAGTCGAGACCTGCATCCTCACAGAAATGGATCGACGCCGGATCGCCACCGTGCTCGCCGCAAATGCCAAGCTTGAGTTCGGGCCGCGTCTGTCGGCCACGATCTGCCGCGATGCGAATCAACTCGCCGACGCCGTCGAAATCCAAGGAGACGAACGGGTCGCGCTCAATAATGCCCTTGCGTTGATAGGTTTCGATGAAGCGGGCGGCATCGTCACGAGAAATGCCGAATGTCGTCTGCGTCAGGTCGTTGGTGCCGAAGGAGAAGAACTCGGCAGCCTCGGCAATGACGTGGGCGCGGAGCGCTGCGCGGGGCAACTCGATCATCGTGCCGGTCAGATATTCGAGCGTCATGCCGGTTTCCTGCGCCACGGCTGCGGCCACGCGGTCGATGACGGCGCGGACATAATCCAGCTCGGAGCGTAGGCCGACCAGCGGCACCATGATTTCCGGCACAACCGGCGCACCGGTCTGGCGAGCCGCTTCCACCGCCGCCTCAAAAATGGCGCGCGCCTGCATTTCGGCAATTTCGGGATAGGAAATAGCCAGACGGCAACCACGATGGCCAAGCATCGGATTGAACTCGTGCAGTGCATCCAACCGCTGGCGGAACAGTGTCTGCGACATGCCCATGGCCGCCGCGACTTCCACGATTTCACCGTCGGTCTTGGGCAGGAATTCGTGCAAGGGCGGGTCGAGAAGGCGGATCGTCACCGGCAGGCCGTGCATGATGGAAAACAGGTCGGTGAAATCCTGCCGCTGCATGGGCAGCAGCTGATCGAGCGCGGCGCGCCTGCCCTCTTCATGCTCGGCGAGGATCATTTCGCGCATCACGTGAATGCGTTCGCCTTCGAAGAACATATGTTCGGTGCGGCAAAGGCCGATGCCTTCCGCGCCGAAGGCACGGGCGGCGCGGGCGTCTGCCGGCGTATCGGCATTGGTGCGCACCGTCATGCGGCGGGTGCCGTCAGCCCACTCCATCAGCCTGGCGAAATCACCTGACAGTTCCGGCTGAGTCATGGGCACTTCGCCCTTCATCACGCGGCCGGACGATCCGTCAATGGTGATGACGTCGCCTCTTTTCAGCATGCAGCCAACACCAATCAGGACGTTGTTGCGCACATCCACGCGCATGGAGCCAGCACCCGACACGCAGGGGATACCCATGCCACGCGCCACGACCGCCGCATGGCTGGTCATACCGCCGCGGGTGGTCAAAATGCCTTCAGCGGCATGCATGCCATGGATGTCTTCCGGGCTGGTTTCCATGCGCACCAGAATGACGCGTCGACCCTCGGCCTTCGCGGCCACCGCCTCGTCCGAGGTGAAGACGATTTCGCCGGATGCAGCACCCGGTGAGGCCGGAAGGCCCGAACCGATAATGGGGCGCTCAATGGCGGGATCGATGGTCGGGTGCAGCAACTGGTCGAGCGACGATGGCTCGATACGACAGATCGCCTCATCGGTGGTGATGAGCCCTTCCTCGACCATATCGACGGCAATCTTCATCGCCGCCTTGGTGGTGCGCTTGCCGGAACGGGTCTGCAACATCCACAATTTGCCGCGCTCTATGGTGAATTCCATGTCCTGCATATCGCGGTAGTGGCTTTCCAGCCGTCCGCAAATCGCCAGAAACTCTGCGAATGCCTCCGGCATCACCTTTTCCATCGACGGCTTGTCGGAGCCTGAGCAGATGCGCGCATCTTCGGTGATGGATTGGGGCGTGCGAATGCCCGCGACGACATCCTCGCCCTGTGCATTGACGAGAAATTCGCCGTACAGCTCTTTTTCGCCGGTGGAGGGATTGCGGGTAAAGGCAACGCCTGTAGCCGAGGACGAGCCGAGATTGCCGAAGACCATGGCCTGAACGTTGACCGCCGTGCCCCAATCCCCGGGAATGTTGTGCAGTTGGCGGTAGGTGACGGCGCGCGCGTTCATCCAGCTGGCGAAGACCGCCCCGATGGCGCCCCACAATTGCACCTGCGTATCCTGAGGAAAGGGATCGCCGAGTTCTTCCTCGATCAGGCTTTTATAAAGCGAGACGATGTGCTGCCACTCATCAGCAGAAAGTTCGGTGTCGTATTCGTAACCGAGGCGACCTTTTTCATCTTCAAGAATTTCCTCGAAGATTTCGTGATCGAGACCCATCACCACATCGGCATACATCTGGATGAAGCGGCGGTAACTATCCCAAGCAAAGCGGGCGTCACCCGAATCGCTTGCCAAGGCCTGCACCGTCTCGTCGTTGAGGCCGAGGTTGAGAACGGTATCCATCATGCCTGGCATCGAGGCGCGCGCGCCGGAGCGAATGGACAGGAGAAGCGGCTGAGAGCCCGAGCCGAAGGTGCGACCGGTGATGGCTTCCATGCCGGAAATGCCACAATTCACCTGCATTTTCAGGTCTTCGGGCAAACTGCGACCACCTTGATGATAGCGCGCGCAGGCTTCGCTGATAATGGTCAAGCCGGGGGGAACAGGCAGGCCGAGGCTCGCCATTTCGGCAAGGTTTGCACCCTTGCCGCCCAATATGGCGATATCGCTCGCGCGTCCTTCGGCGGCACCGTCGCCAAAGGTATAGACCCACTTTTTCATTCTACGCTCTCCACCCAGAAGCGTTCTTGTTTTTCAACCCTTTACAGCATTGTCACAGTGTTGGAAACGGCCTCTGTTATAGACGTGCCACCGCAGTGCAGCATAAATGCGGCGCACATGCTGATAAATCAAAACCGCCCGCGACAAGCGCGGGCGGTTTTGATCTTCACGTTATCATCGGGTCGTTCAAGCCATCAGGCTCAAAACTCTTCCCAATCCGATTTCACAGCGGCATTGCCGTTGAAGGCAGACGCCACCTTGCGGCCCAGCGCACGCGCCGGAGACTGGACGGGACGTTCTGCCTGCGTGGCCTGGCGCACCGGTGCTTCGTAACCACCGCCCAGCTTGAACTGGCCCAGCAGATGGTTGAGCGAGGCGGCTTCGCGGGCCAGCGTATGGCTGGCTGCCGTCTGCTCTTCCACCATGGCGGCGTTCTTCTGCGTGTCCTGGTCCATCTGGTTCACAGCCGTGTTGATCTGCTGGAGACCGGAGGACTGTTCCTGCGCGCCGTCCACGATCGCCACGACGTGACGGTTGATTTCCTGGACTTCGGCAACGATGGTTTCCAGCGCACGACCCGTTTCACCGACCAGCTGCACGCCCTGCTGGACCTGGCCGTTCGATGTCGTGATCAGCGCCTTGATGTCCTTGGCAGCGTTTGCTGAACGCTGAGCCAGTTCGCGCACTTCCTGTGCAACGACCGCAAAGCCCTTGCCCGCTTCACCGGCACGTGCCGCTTCCACACCGGCATTGAGCGCCAGAAGGTTGGTCTGGAAGGCGATCTCGTCGATCACGCTGATGATGTTGGAAATCTCCGACGACGACTTTTCGATCTGCTCCATGGCAATCACGGCCTTGCGGACCACATCGCCGGACTGTTCGGCACCGGTGCGGGCCCTGGACACCAGCTGACCGGCTTCCTGGGCGCGCTTGGTGCTGTCCTTGACCGTCGTGGTGATCTGCTCGAGCGCGGCGGCGGTTTCTTCCACCGATGCGGCCTGCTGTTCGGTGCGCTTGGCCAGGTCGTCGGCGGCAGCACGGATTTCGTTGGCACCGGCGTCGATGCCACGGGCATTGTCGGCCACGCGGTTCAGGGCAGACTGCAGCTTTTCGGCAGACGAGTTGAAGTTGGCGCGAACCACGTCCAGGTGCTGAACGAAAGGCTGGCTGATGCGATAGGAGACATCGCCATCGGCCAGGCGCGACAGCGCATCGGCCAGATTATCGACGGCAAAGCTGGTGTCTGCGGCTTCCCTGGCCTTCTGCTCTTCGCGAGCGATCCGTTCCCTCTCCGACAGGCTGCGGTTGGCATCGGCTTCCTGCTCCAAACGGATGCGCTCGAGAGCGTTGTTGCGGAAAATGACGACGTTCTGCGCCATCTGTCCAATTTCGTCCTTGCGGTCTGCGCCGGGTATTTCCAGATCGACATTGCCGGATGCGAGCGATGACATCGATCCGGTCATGAGCTGAATGGGCTTGATGACGCCGCGGATGACGATGAAGACGCAAACGGTTGCCAGTGCCAAAGCAATGGCGCCGAGGACAGCGAGAGTATGGAGGATGAATGTTTTGAGGTCTTCACCTGTCGCCATGCCGTCTTTGGCCGCCGTCAATTGAATCTCGATGAGTTTTGAAACGGACTCACCGAGAGGATCGATGATCTGATAGAGCTGACCATCGGCAAACTTGCCGATCTCCTCCAGATTACCCGCCTGCAGAAGCGTGATGATTCCCTGGATCTTCTGATCAGCCGACTGGCGCATGGTTTGGAATTCATCGGCAAGGCGCTTCTCGTCCACGGTGAGATAGGTCGCCGTGTAATCACGCCAGGATGTGTCGATACTTTGCATGGCGCTGCGAATATTCTGGATGCCCTGCTCAGTGCTCAGCGAGCCGCCACTGACCTTGTGGACGGTATCGACAATCTTGACCGCGTAATCATCGGAGATGGATTTGAGCTGCGCCATCGGCACGACACGGTCGGCAACAATGCTGCGCAAAAGCCGTGACTCTTCATTCAGCGCATAAAGAGAGAACAGAGACGTCACAGCCAGAATGGCGACGAGAAAAAATATGCACGACAGAAGTTTGGACCGAATAGACATGGAAATCCTCTTGAGCGAAACATCTCCGCGTAGATCGGGTGGGTCCGAATACTGTCCGGCGAGATAAAAATCGCCACCGAAGGGTGATCGATAAGCATTAATGAGACATGAAAAACTGCATTTATGCCAATAATTTAGGCAAATTGCGCGTTACTTGATCGCTCATGAAATAATTGCCAGAAAACACACATCAGAAGCTGCGTAATAATTTATCTCTGCTTTTCAGAAGCCAACCGCTGAGAGAATCTATAAGGCAACACTTCGTTCTAATAGAGAAATACAAGAACCTACCCTTACGGAAGCTTTGGACGCATTCGCATTTATTTTTACGAAACCGTGAAAAATCGACCGTGGAAAGATCAAACAGTCTCGATCAACCGCTCCGCCATCTGCAAATCGACGGACACGAGCTGCGACACACCCTGTTCGGCCATGGTCACGCCGAACAGGCGGTCCATGCGGGCCATGGTGATGGGGTTGTGGGTGATGATGACGAAGCGGGTTTCGGTGGAGGCCACCATCTCGTCCATCAGGTTGCAGTAACGCTCGACATTGTGGTCGTCGAGCGGCGCATCCACCTCGTCCAGCACGCAGATCGGTGCCGGGTTGGTGAGGAAGACGGCAAAGATCAGCGCCATGGCCGTCAGGGCCTGCTCGCCGCCTGAGAGAAGCGTCATGGTCTGCGGCTTCTTGCCCGGTGGGCGGGCGAGGATTTCCAGGCCCGCCTCCAGCGGGTCGTCGGATTCGATCAATTGCAGTTCCGCCGTACCGCCACCGAAGAGGTGCGTGAACAGCCGCTGGAACTGGGTGTTGACGATATCGAAAGCGGCAACCAGACGTTCGCGGCCTTCGCGGTTGAGATTGTGAATGCCTGCGCGCAGCTTCCGCACCGCATCGATGATGTCGTCACGTTCCTTGATCAGTGCTGCCAGCTTTTCCGATAGTTCCGCCTGCTCTTCATCGGCGCGAAGGTTGACTGCGCCCAATCGCTCACGCTCGATCTTCAGCCGGTCCAGATCACGCTCGACATCGCGTATTTCGGGCATTGGTGCATCAACCCCAAGTCCCGTCAGTCGGAATGCCATATGAGGCTCGACATTCAGCGCTTCGCGAATGCGGTATTCGCTTTCCTGACGTTTTTCACGGGCGGAAACGAGCCGCTCCTCGGCCCGTCCGCGCTTTTCACGCGCCTCCGCCAATGCTGACAGGGCAATGGTGGCCGCACGGTCAGCCTCTCGTTGCAGATTTTCCGCCTCGACCAGGCGATCAGCCGCTTCACGTCGCGCAGCCTCGGTATTTTGCAATTGCGTCAGAAGATCACGGCGCTTCTCATCGAATTCTTCCGGCGCGATATCGAGTTCGGCAAGCTCGTCGCGGGCTTCGTCCTCGCGTTCGCGCAGCGTCGCGATATGGCCGCTGGCGCTTGCCGCGCGCGCCTGCCAGGTGGTGCGCTCCTGAGCAATGGCGTTGATGCGGCGCTGGCGGGCCTCCGCTTCCCGGTTCAACCCTTCATGCCGGGCGCGCGCTTCAGCTAGAAGGCTGCGGTCGGTCGCGACGTCCAGTTGGCTCTCGCGCAGGCGCAAATCGAGATCGGACAGGTCGGCTGCGTCCTCCAGTTCGATGCGGGCGTTTTCTTCCTGAGCGGCGATGTCCTCGATCTGGCCGCTGATCTGGCTGATGGCTTCAGACACGACATCGCGGCGGCGCAGGAGATCGCCGGAGGCGCGTTCGGCCATCGAAAGGGCATCGCGTGCTTCAACCAGTTGGCGTGAGGCAAGACGGCTTCGTTCCCTTGCGTCCGCAAGCTGACTTTCCACCACACGAACGCCGTCTGCGCTGGCGGCAAGCTGATCTTCGGCTTCCTCCAGCGCATAGCGCGCCTCGTCCACTTCACCTTCCAGCTCGCTCAGACGGTTTTTCTGGGCAAGCCTGAGTGCTGCATTGCCGGGAGCGTCGGCGCTGGTGATGTGGCCATCCCAGCGGAACAGTGCGCCATCTTTCGTAACGAGGCGCTGACCGGGTTTCAGCGCTGGCATCAGGCGCTTGGCTTCATCGACGCTTGCGACAAGACCTGCCTGGCGAAGCGTGCGTTTCAGTGCATCCGGACCTGCGACATGCGCAAGCAGCGATACAATGTTTTCCGGCAGGGACGGGTCGGCTACGCCGTCGCCATTGACGGTCCAATAGGCTGGAGCGGCCGCATCGAGTGGGCTTTCGAGGTCATCACCCAAGGCAGCGCCGAGAGCCGCCTCGAAACCGCGATCCACCGTCAACTCTTCCGCCACCGGCGTAAACGAGCCCGATACCGCACCGGCATCCAGCATTTTGGCAATGGTGCGCGCTTCGGTTTCCAGCGCGTTGAGGCGACTGCGTGCCGCATCGACCGGGCCACGCGCCATAGCTTCCACAGAGCGCGCCTCCGCTACGGCCGATTCCGCCTCTTCCACCACGATCAGCGCGTCTTCGACAGCGATCTCGGCGGCTTCCACGGTTTCCCGTTTTTCGGATGGATCGGGCAGATCGGAGAGCTTCTCATCGATGGTATCGATTTCTGCAGCGGCCTCCCCTGCCTGACGCTCCGCGCGCGCCTTGCGGTCAGCGAGATCGCGAATGGTGCGCTCCAACTGCGTGCGGGAGGCGGCGGCCTCCGCACGCTCTGCCGTCAGTGCTGCAAAAACGCGTTCGCTCTCGGTCAGTTTCGACGTGGCTTGCTCGAAAGCCTCACGCGTTTCCTCGGACTGACGACCCGAATCAGCCAGAATATCGAGGATTTCGGCTTCCTCCGCATCCAGCCGCGCGAGGATGTCGGAGTTGTCGGAAACAATGCGCTCTTCGCGCTCGATATCCTCACCCAATTGCGTCAGGCGCCGAGCAAGCTCGTCGCGGCGGCGCAGGATGCGGTTGGTTTCTTCGTCCAGTTGCGTGCGAGCGATTTGCAGGCGCTGTAGGGCTGCGGCGACCTTCGCTTCGTTTTCGCGCAGTTCCGGCAGCTTGAAGCTGGCAAGCCCTTGCGTCTTGGCCGCTTCCATCTGGCTCTGCGCCTTTTCAGCGACCACATTCGTCGCCTGATTGAGCGCGCTTTCGGCCTCGCCCTCGGCCAGCTTGGCCTCTACCCAGCGGATGTGCAGCAATGTCGCTTCGCGAGCGCGAATGTCGGCCGACAGCATCTTGAAGCGGTTGGCCTGACGCGCCTGTCGTTTCAGGCTTTCGATCTGGCTTTCCAGTTGCGCCGTCACATCCTCCAGCCGCTCCAGATTGGTTTCGGCCGCGCGCAGGCGCAGTTCCGCCTCATGGCGGCGGGAATGCAGTCCGGAAATGCCAGCCGCCTCTTCCAGCAACTGCCGACGGGCCTGCGGCTTGGCGTTGATGAGTTCCCCGATACGCCCCTGCCCTACCATGGAGGGCGAGCGTGCGCCGGTGGAGGCATCGGCAAACAGAAGCTGAACATCCTTGGCGCGGGCTTCCTTGCCGTTGATGCGGTAGACCGAACCATTTTCGCGCTCGATACGGCGCGTGACCTGAATTTCATCGGCATCGTTGAAGGCGGCAGGCGCGGTGCGGTCTGAATTGTCGAGATAGAGGCCGACTTCGGCAGTATTGCGGGCGGGGCGATTTCCCGAGCCGGAGAAAATGACATCATCCATGCCGGATGCGCGCATGTTCTTATAGGAGTTTTCGCCCATCACCCAGCGAAGCGCCTCGACAAGATTGGACTTGCCGCAACCATTGGGTCCGACGACGCCGGTCAGGCCCGGCTCGATGATGAATTCGGACGGCTCCACGAAGGATTTGAAGCCGAGCAGGCGCAGCTTGTTGAACTTCATGCTGCTGCCTCAAGAACAAAAAAAACGGGCGCACGGAAGTGTCCGTCGCCCGTTTTTGTGCGGTAACGTCTTTTAGAGAAGGCTGTCGACGAGAGCCGACATATTTTCCACAGACATGTCTCCAGCGTAGCGCTTTCCGTTGATGATGAAGGTCGGGGTCGAATTGACGCCGAATTCCGTCGCACCGCGTTGCATCGTTGCGTTCACATCATCCAGAAGCTTCTGGTTCGTCAAGCAGGCCTCGAATGTCTCCTGTGAAAAACCTGCCAGTTTCGACATTTGCAGCAATGCCGCGCGGGCATCCTGCGCCGTTGCCCAGCTTTGCTGCTGCTTGAACAGCATGGAGACGAACGGGTAATACTGCTGTTCCGGTGCGCAACGGGCCAGCATGAAGGCAGCGGCCGCACGCGGATCGAACGGGAATTCGCGGATGACGAAGTAGACCTTGCCTGTATCGATGTACTTCTTTTTGATCTCATCAAACGTCTTGTTGTGGAAATTCGCGCAGTGTGGGCACGTCATCGACATGTATTCGACGATCTTTACCTTCGCATTCGGGTCACCGACGCCACGATCCGGCAGCGGGCCGGGCTTCATGACCGCATCCATATCCACATCACCGGTAGACTGAGGCAAATCCTGCGCAAACGCGGAACCTGATGTCAGCGCGAATGGCAGGGCTGCGGCCACTGCGGCGAGAGCAACACCGCCCAGAAGGCTGCGGCGAGAAAGAGTGACGTCTGGAAAATGCATCTAGCACCTGTTTGTGAAAGACTGAAATTGTCTGCAATTGCGATATAGCGACCGCATGTAGAGAACAAGCGGCCATTTCTTTCCTTCTTGTCAAAGAATTGTGACCAGTCAAGGACAGTCTTGCCGAAAGACTGCGTCAAATCGTGCCACGCCGTACGCGCTTTTGTAAAACAGCGGTTCCAAGGCGCTCGACGGCCTTGCGCAGAGCCTCGCTCTCGATGCCCTCCATCATGCCTTCCAGCCTTTTGGCCGCATCACCGCGCAATGGTTGTGGCTTGGGGCGGCGATTGAGCGTCTGAGAGACCGGCTTCTGGACGATCCTGATTTGCCGCACCGCCGGAAAACCGAAGAAGCCATTGATGCGCGCGATCAACTCCCCTTGCGCATGGGTGAGGAACAGGGCGCGCGCGCCTTCGCACGCAATCGTCAGCACGCCTGCCTGATAGCCGCCACGATCCGGCCCCTCATCACGTCGCGGCCATGTGATCTTTTCCGGGCGGGTGCAATCGGCAAAGTCAGCACCTGCAATTTCGTCCCATGAGCCGAGCAGCGACGTGCTGATTCCCGCGCGTTTTGCCAAAACCGGATCAATGATGCCGTTTGCGATTTCGGCAATCTGGATAACGCCTTTGCTGGGCTTTTTCATAGTTTACTCGTGAACTCTTTTTTGCCCGGACGTGATGGGCTTGATCGACGCAAGCGGATGAACCAAGTATAGGCGCAATATGAGGGCCACAGCAAACCATGCTTCAGAAAATTGAAAACCCGCCTTATGCGGAGATGCTGCTGGCCTGGTACGACAGACACCACCGCGATCTACCGTGGCGCACCTCGCCGCCGATGACGGCAAAAGGTTTGCGGGCCAATCCATATCACGTCTGGCTTTCCGAGGTGATGCTGCAACAGACCACCGTTCAGGCGGTAAAGCCTTACTTTGCCAAGTTTCTGGCACTGTGGCCACGGGTCGAGGATCTGGCCGCCGCATCCAGCGAAGACGTGATGGCCGCCTGGGCGGGGCTTGGCTATTATGCGCGCGCGCGCAATCTGAAAAAATGCGCCGAAGCGGTTGCGAACGCGCATGGCGGCGTGTTTCCCGATACCGAAGAGGGATTGAAAGCCCTGCCCGGCATCGGCGACTATACGGCAGCAGCGATTGCCGCAATCGCCTTCAACCGTCAGGCAGCGGTGCTGGATGGCAATGTTGAGCGCGTGATTTCCCGCCTGTTTTGCATCGACGCGCCCCTGCCCGGCTCCAAGGGTGCTATGCGGGCGAAGGTGGCCGAGATAACCCCCGCTACCCGTCCGGGCGATTTCGCGCAAGCGATGATGGACCTCGGAGCAACGATCTGCACGCCGAAGCGTCCGGCCTGCGCGCTCTGTCCTTACAACAGCCATTGTCAGGCGCTGGCCCACGATGAACCGGAACGTTTTCCGGTGAAGGCTGCCAAGAAGGAGAAGCCGGTGCGCGTGGGGGCGGCCTTCGTTGCGGTGAATGACAAGGGTGAGATTCTGTTGCGCCGCCGCATCGAAACTGGCCTGCTGGGCGGCATGACGGAAGTACCGACGACGGCGTGGACAGCGCGGATCGATGGCGGTACCGGTGCCGAGCACGCGCCGTTTGAGGCGGACTGGGAGGCAGCCGGCACAATCGTGCACGTCTTTACCCACTTCGAGCTTCGACTTTCCATTTTCCATGCCAGAATTTCCGGCAGTACACAGCCCGGTGCCAATGACGAATGGTGGGAGCCGGTGACAAACCTCGATGCGCAAGCGCTGCCGACCGTGATGAAAAAAGCGATCGCGCAGGCTATTCCGTTTGCCTTCGATAAAAGCAGGAAGAATTGATGACCAAAATCAACCATATCGTTTTTGATATCGGCAAAGTTCTGATCCACTACGATCCGAACATTCCCTACAGCCGCCTCATTCCAGATGAGCAGGAACGCTCGTGGTTCTTCGAAAATGTCTGCACGCATGACTGGAATATCGAGCAGGACCGGGGCCGCACATGGGAAGAAGCCGAAGCTCTGCTTTTGCAGGACTATCCCGACCACGAAGAAACGATCCGCGCCTTTCGTCTGCACTGGCACGAAATGGTGTCGCACGCATATGATGATTCGGTTGCCATTCTGAAAGGCCTGATCGATAGCGGGTACGACGTGACGATGCTCACCAACTTCGCCTCGGATACGTTCCGTGAAGCGCAGAAGATGTATCCTTTCTTGACGTGGTCACGCGGCGTGACGGTGTCGGGCGATGTCGGACTGATCAAGCCAGATGTGGCGATTTACGAATTGCACGCAAGGACTTTTGGCCTCGACCCCGCCAGCAGCCTTTTCATCGACGATTCGCTTCCCAATGTGGAAGGCGCGAAAGCCGCCGGATGGCAGGCCGTGCATTTTACCGGTGCTGAGAAATTGAAAGCAGATTTGGCCGAGTATGGCGTCAGTTTCTGAAATGAGAATGTCTGGTGCAGGCGAAAATGGCGGTCTTCTACCTGCACCAGTCCGACCGCGAACGGCCAGATTTGTAAATCTCACAATCGGGAAAGTTGCTGCCTTGTTTTTCTGGACCTTGCCTTTCGGACATCATCTCTGACATCCAGGCAGATCCGCTGGCGGCTTGCTCGTGGCTCCCTTGGACACACTAGCTAGAGAGCCATACTTGCTCCAGGCTTGCCATGCAATTGATATATTTAAGAAAATTCTGTTATGATTAATAGCGAATACACAGACGTCCGGCGCTCAGGGAACGCCGGACGTCTGTTGCTCCTCACCCGGGACTGAAGGTACTAAAACCGGATGAAGTATCCTCGGCGATAAAAATCGCCAGCGATTGACAAGGGCAAAGCGGTGGATCGCTTTATCCGGCCTTTGCCATTTCATTGCGGATCAGAGTTCTCAGATCATCGATCGGCTTGAGAGCCTCACCCTCTTCGAAGTGCCAGAAGGTCCAGCCGTTGCAGGCATCCAGCCCCTGCACCTTGGCGCCGAGGCGATGAATGGAGCCAGCGGTGCCACCGGATGCAACCGTTCCATCGGCACGGATGATGGCGCTGTAGCGGCGTTTCGCGTCCGTCAAAACCTGACCGGGACGAACCAGACCGCTTTCGAGGAGCACGTTGAACGCAACGCGCGGCTCGGATTTCTTTCCGGTCATAACCGTGAGTTCAGCCTTGCCGAGAGGCTCGACGGCGGCGATACGTGCAGAGGCCGCATCGATATAGTCCTGCTCGCGCTCGATGCCGACGAAATGGCGACCCAGACGCTTTGCGACCGCACCCGTGGTACCGGAGCCGAAGAAGGGGTCCAGCACGACATCACCCGGCTTGGTAGACGCCATGATGATGCGTGCCAGCAGGGCTTCCGGCTTCTGGGTGGGGTGAACCTTCTTGCCGTCATCGCCCTTCAACCGCTCGCCGCCGCTGCAGATCGGGAACAGCCAGTCGGAACGCATCTGCACATCGTCATTGGATGCTTTCAGCGCTTCGTAATTGAAGGTGTAGCTTTTTGCCTTGGCATCGCGGCTGGCCCAGATCATCGTTTCATGCGCGTTCTGGAACCGGCGACCCTTGAAGTTCGGCATCGGGTTTGTCTTGCGCCAGACGATATCGTTCAAAATCCAGAAATTCATGTCCTGAAGAATGGAGCCGACGCGGTAGATATTGTGATACGAGCCGATGACCCAGATCGTGCCGTTTGGCTTAAGCACACGTCGGCAGGCCAGAAGCCAGGCGCGGGTGAACGCGTCATAGGCCTCGAAGGATGCGAACTGGTCCCAATCATTATCGACGGCATCGACCAGCGACTGGTCCGGGCGGTGAAGCGTGCCACCGAGCTGAAGATTATACGGCGGATCAGCGAAAATCGCATCGACCGACTGGCTGGGGAGTGCCTCGAGCGCGGCAACGCAGTCACCCTTGATGATGCTGTCTTTCCAGGCATCGCTGTCACCTGCAAGATCAAAACCGGCACGCCGAAAATCGGCCAGCGGAAACACTGATGCCATAGGTACTCGCTCCATACGCTTACTCAACTCAACTGATGCTTATGGTTACCGAAGTTGGTTATCAAAGGCTGAACGAGGTACGCAAAATCGTGCTAAGTGCGTAAAAAAATACGATTACTGGGTGAAATCAAAGACCCGTTACAGTTAAGCAGCCTAACTAAGGCTTGATAAGGCCGCCAAAATAATCGAGCACGTAAGCGATTTCATTCTCTACGAGAATGGCTTCTCTGCCATGAAAGTGGGTTAGGTCGCCGTCGCTGCTATCCCGATATGTACCGAATTCTCCGGCCCATTCGAACCCGCCCAGAAAACGGCCCTGCGCATACATAGCCGAGAGCGCAGCCTTGATGGTGCTACCTGCCCGCGCCGCGTCAATCAGATCGTGACGCAAAATGTAACCGTAATAATTCATGGCCCAGACAGGCGTCTCATCACACCAAACTGTTTCCTGACCAAGAAAGTCAGAACCGCCAAAATAGCTATCGCGATAGAACCACCTGCCCTCGGACCAGGTGAGGTCGTGAGACCCAAGCCTGCTGATAGAAACGCTCTGACCGCCGCCGACATAACAAGCTGCTTTTGCACGGACCACGACGTTATGTAGCTCGATGTTATCCATCCCATGCCCTCCAACATGAACATAAGATGAACAAAGAAGAATAAATAGTCAAGTCAAAGGAGCGTTTGCCAAGCGTTCGAGATTCAATAGTGAGCAATGGAACCAAACGTCACTTTTAACGTTGTGATTTCGGAATTTTGCGCGCCATCTATATGATGGAGCCAGGGTTAAGGGTTGCAGGGGTAATTTCAGAATGCGCGTTTCCATCATTATCGTTTCCACACTTTTTGCCAGTACGGCCTTTGCGCAGAGCGCAACGACACCGGCTCCAAAACCACAGATCAACGTCAAGACGGATGCGATGCTCGTCACCGGCGGGCCATCGCTTGGCAATAGCGACAAGGTGCGGTGGGATTTCTACAAGGCCGACAGCACCGGCGGTGCGAGCGAAGAAAATGTCGGCGGCGCCTATGACGCGACATTCGAGGAGAAAATCCCGGTCGGGAAATATGTGGCTGTGGCAAGCCTTGGCAACATCACTCGCAACATTCCCGTCGAGATCAAGAACGGAGCGGTCGCGCAAGTGAATGTCGTGTTCGACGCCGCGCAATTGACCGTTGTCCCCAAGCGCAGCCAGGACAGCAAGGAAGCGGAGCCGCAAGCCCGCGTCGACATCAAGCAAGGAACGTTCAGCGACAGCATCTATGGCGCGAAAGAAATATTCGTTCCGGCCGGCGAGCTTAAGCTTGAAGGTCGTATCGGCCCCGCGAAGGCTGAAGGTACGGTAATCGTGAAAGCGGGCGAGACGATCAGCCACGACCTCATCATTCCCAGCGGCGTCGTGATTGCGAACGCTGTCTACAAGGATGGCGGGCGCGCCGTTGAAACCGACAATATCCGCTTCGAGACGGTATCCACGGACGAAACCATTGATGGCACCCGCGAAACCATGACTGGCACTTATGGTCCCGGCAAATTGATGCAGATGCCTGCCGGCTCCTTTGTCATGCGCGCGCGTCTCGGCAAGGTTGTGGTGGAAACACCGTTCAGCGTGACTGCGGGCCAGCGGACCACTGTGACCGTCAACCTCGATGCTGGGGTGCTGGCGGTGAAAGCCAAGGATGCGCAGCGCATTGACATCGTGGAAACAACGAAAGATCTGCAAGGCACGCAGAAGGAAATCTCCGGCCGTTATGGCACCACGCATCAGGAAACTCTGCGTCCGGGAAATTATTCCGTGAAGGTGACCTATGACGACAAAACCAAGCGCGAACCGAAAGAAGTGAGCGCGACGGTCAAAGCCGCCGAGCGCACGGAAATCAACATCACCGACTGACCCCAGCGGTCGTCTGCGGCGCGATCTTCACGCCGCAGAAATTCGATGCGGAAACGCGGTCGCAAAGACCCGTCCATTCGCAGCCAGAGCATGCGGAACGCAGGGGCTCACGTTTAAAACCGATGCGAAGCTTTTCGATAAAAGCTTCATCCGGGACGACCCGGCTTCCGATCTGTAGTGTCAAGCCCAGCCATTCCGTCACTGACATGAGAGCTTTTGTGTCCCGTTCACTCACCCCTTTTTTGAAGCAGTGCGCGGTCTCGTCACCCAGCAGAGGTGCGCAGATATCATCAGGACCTGATACGATTTCGATCTCTTCCCCGCCATTGAGCCGCCTGGCAACACGGTCGTAATTGACCGTGAAGCCAGGCGTATAGCCTTTACCCACATAGGTCAGCATGCAGAGCAGATGATGCGCCCTGAGACGAACCGTCAACGGGCAACCTCTTTGTGCGGAGCCAGAAGCTTTAGGACCGTAGCGGCAAGAGCGGATTTCAGCACGGCACCGAAAATGAACGGGGCGACGCCTGCGATCCAGGCTTTTTCAGCACCCAACAGACCTGCCAGCCAGGCCCAGCCGATGGCCAGGCCCAAGGCATTTGCGCATAAGTGGAGCAGGAAGCTGGCGAACGGGCGATGACCGTTGATAGCTTTTTCCGTCAGGAAGCCGACAAGCGCCGCCATGATTGGAAAAGAAACGAGGTAGCCCGCAGTTGGTCCGACAAAGGGCATAAGGCCGGACGATCCCCCCGCCAGAACCGGAAGTCCGAGCAAGGCTTCTCCCAACCAGGCAAGCACAGTCAATGTACCGAGACGCCAGCCGTAGAGCGCACCGATCATCGTGACCGCAAACGTCTGCATGGTGATCGGCACAGGCACCATCGGCACAGCGATTTTAGAGGCCAGCGCCAGCACCATTGTTCCAGCAACGATGAACAAAGCCTGCTGGACGACGGATTTTGACGAAAAATCGAGAAAGCCTGGAGAGGCGTTGCGAATTTGTGTTGTCATGATGTCCTCTTCTCAAATTATAGATAATTTTGAACGACGACATCATTGATACTCTAAAACGCTTCCCGATCCAGATGATAACTTCAATATTCGCTTGTCGATGATCGCCTCATGTGGAAAAACTCCACATAAATATTGCAAAATCAAAATGATAAGGTAATTTTAAATTATCTATAATTTATCCGACAATCGCAAAGGCGTCACGGGTCGAACCCGTTGGCGTGCGGATTGCCGTTCGGCCGATCCACTGAGCGTGCCCGTCCAGAATGCGAATTGCCTCTTCCGTCCGGCTGCCGCGCAGGGCGTCAATAATGGCGCGGTGATCCGTGTCGGTCCGTCGCTCCCACCCTGCCCGCCAAGCGGAAAACAGAAAGCGGGCGCTAGCGGCGTGGAGCCCATCGATGGTTTCCATCAATCTTGGCATATTGCACGGCGCTGTGATCAGCCTGTGGAAACGTCTGTTGGCCTCCTCCCATTGCCGGACATCCATCGCCCTGTCGCCAGCAAGCGTCGCCGCCTCTGCTTCATCCAGGATGGCGGCTGTCAGGTTGGGAACGGCATGGCGAAGCGCCAGCACTTCCAGTGCGGCCCGCATCTCGGCCACCTCCTGAACATCCGCCAAACCGAAATCCGCAACCCTAACACCACGGCGAGGAACACTGACGGCAAGCCCTTGCGATTCCAGACGACGAAACGCCTCTCGGACCGGCACATGCGAGGCACCGAATTCCTCGGCGATGTGATCCTGCCGCAACCGCTCTCCCGGCGCCAGCTCGCCGCGCACGATCCGATCTGCCAATGCGCGGCTGATTTTGGCAGCGATGGTGTCTTCGGGTTTCTTCATCGGAGTTTTGGCCATGACTTGACATAAAGTGCCGCTTGAGACTTGTCGAGCAAGGCACAGTGCATGCAAAGCTCGTTTGCAGTGGCATCGGTTGAGCTTAAGAGCCATTTGGTCTAAAAGCGCCCCAACATTCCGATAACGATCTTTTCCCTCATATCCAATCGCTAAGGAGAGCCCATGAGCGGCTTTGACCTCATCATTTTCGACTGTGACGGCGTTCTCGTCGATTCCGAAATCATCGCGGCGCAGGTCGAATCGCGCCTGTTGACCGACGCGGGGTACCCCATCTCGACCGAGGAAATGGGTGAACGCTTTTCCGGCATGACGTGGAAGAACATTCTTCTGGAAGTGGAACGCGAAGCCAGCATTCCTCTATCCGCCTCGCTTCTGGAAAAGTCCGAGAAGCTTCTGGATGCACGGCTCGAACGCGACGTGAAGGTCATCGAAGGCGTGAAGACAGCACTTTCGCGCCTGACGCTGCCACGCTGCATCTGCTCCAATTCGTCGAGCGCCCGGCTTGAGATGATGCTGACCAAGGTCGGCCTCAAGCCATATTTCGAAGGTCACATCTATTCCGCCAAGGATCTGGGTGCCGATCGCGTCAAGCCGAAGCCCGACATCTTCCTGCATGGCGCACAGCAGTTCAACATCTCGCCGGACCGCGTGGTCGTGGTGGAAGACTCCGTGCATGGCATCACCGGAGCAAGAGCGGCCGGCATGCGCGTCATCGGCTTCACCGGCGCATCTCACAGCTATCCAAGCCATGCAGATCGACTGACGGATGCCGGTGCAGAGACCGTGATCGCCCGTATGCAAGACCTGCCTGCGACGATCGAAGCGCTTTCTGAATGGGCTGGCGTGGCGTAAGCCACTTTCGCAGATCTCCCTCATCTGAATAGCTGCATTGCTTTATCAATAAATGTAGTTACATTATCTGATGAAGATCATCTGGGATGAGCGGAAACGGATCGCCAATATCGAGAAACATGGTCTCGATTTCTCAGATATTGGCGACTTCGATTGGGAGAACTCTCTTATCGAAAAAAGCCACGAGCGAGATTTGGGGCCACGGCGTTTCTAGGCCTTGGGATATTTCCACAACGGAACTGCCGCTGTCATCTTCGCAACTTTGGGATCAGAAGCGATATCCGTTATCAGCTTTAGACGGGCCAGCGACAAGGAAAGAAGGAGGTTGCCATGGCCAAGACTTCAAAAGTGACATTTCGGGATGGGCGCGGTTATAGCGAAACTGACTGGCATTCGGTAGACTTTCCCGAAATGACCGAGCAGGAACTGAGACGCCTCCGGCCCGCAGCCGAGGTTTTGTCGCCTGAATTCTTTAAAGCTATAGGCGAGCATCGTGCGACCCGAGGACGCCTTGCGCTTGAAAATCCAAAACGACAGATAACGTTACGGCTTGACGAAGACGTCATTGCGCGCTTTCGCCAGAGCGGAAAAGGCTGGCAGAGTCGCATGAACGAAGCCCTGCGTAAGGCCGCAGGGCTGTAAACAGGCGAGCTAGCCCGGAAAACTTACCCGCGACGACCTTTTTTCGAACCTGCCTGTGCACCACCGTCATCGAACGAGATGAACACATTCGTCTGGCGGGATGCGCCGCCCGGGGCGTTGGGAATGGCGACGTTCGGGTTGTTGAAGATGAATTGGGTGCCAGCCTCACCGGCTGGAACGTCGACCGGGAAGTTGGTGACCTGCGAAAAGATTTCGCCGTCGCCGTCCTTCACCGTTACGCGGATAGGGAGCGTGATGCGGCCGGGCTTGGAGAGCGGGCCGGGCACGAGGCGGCCCTGGGCGAGCACGTTGACCGTCAGCGTTGCGTCACTCATGCTGCAAGAGCGGGTCGTGTCGGAAAGCGAGGCTTGGTAGACGAGCTTGGATGCATCGTCCTTTGCGCCACCTGCGTAGACGCGGCGAACGGCGGTGCCGTCGAGAATGGTGATGGACGGGCAATTGGCCTGTACGACCGGTGCCACGGCTTGAGCTGCGGGTGGATTCACCGCCATCGAATCCGATGGATTGGAAGAGTTGCAACCTGCAAGCACTGTCAGCAGCGATAGCGTGGCGGACAAACGCAAAATATTCCCTGTCACTCTGTTCAACCCTTCAAAAACTATCCCGATACAGGACCAGAGAACCCATTTATTGGCCTTTCATGCCTGTCGGCGATGGTCTATAGCAGCGGCGCTGGAAAAAATCGATTGGTTGCGGTCGGATTTGCTGGAATTTTGCAAATTGCTTTTGCAACCCTCCAAATGTCGTGTTTCCAACGGATAGGCTGCTGACGACAAGGGACACTCTCGTGGAATATGTATCGACCAGGGGCAGCGCCCCATCGCTGGGTTTTTCCGACGCGCTACTGGCGGGTCTGGCGCGTGATGGCGGATTGTACGTTCCCCGCAAATGGCCGACCATGTCGAAAAAGGAAATCCGGGCGCTTCGCGGAAAATCCTACCAAGAGGTCGCCTTCGAGGTTCTATACCGTTTCACCGGTGGCGAAATTCCGGCTGATACGTTCCGTTCGATGATCGACGATGCCTACGCCACCTTCCGGCATCCTGCCGTCGTGCCCCTTGTGCAGACCGGGCCGAACTCCTTCATTCTTGAGCTCTTTCACGGCACGACGCTCGCCTTCAAAGACGTGGCGATGCAGCTCATCGCCCGGCTGATGGATTACACGCTGACGGAGCGCAACGAGCGCGCGACCATTGTCGGCGCGACATCGGGTGATACAGGCGGTGCCGCCATCGACGCTTTTGCGGGTCGCGAGCGCACCGACATCTTCATCCTCTTCCCCCATGGCAAGGTCTCGCCGGTGCAGCAGCGCCAGATGACCAGTTCAACGGCGTCCAACGTGCATGCCATTGCCGTCCACGGCAATTTCGATGATTGCCAGAACCTCGTCAAAGACATGTTCAATGATGGAAAGTTCCGCGATAGCGTCAAGCTCTCGGGCGTGAACTCCATCAACTGGGCGCGCATCATGGCACAGGTGGTCTATTACTTTACCGCATCGCTTTCGCTGGGCGGGCCGGACCGCAAGGTATCGTTCACGGTTCCGACCGGCAATTTCGGCGATATTTTCGCGGGCTACGTCGCCAAGCAGATGGGCCTTCCGATCGACAAGCTGGTGATTGCGACCAATGACAACGACATTCTAGCGCGCACCCTGAAGACTGGCCGCTATGAGATGCGCGGCGTGCACGCAACGACATCGCCTTCGATGGACATTCAGATTTCGTCCAACTTCGAACGCCTGTTGTTTGAAGCCTATGACCGCGATGCTGGCGCCGTGAAACGCTCGATGGACGGCTTGAAGCAATCGGGCGCATTCGAGATTTCAGACAAGGCGATGAAGATGATCAAGCGCGATTTCCGGGCGGGTCGCGCCACGGAAAAGCAGGTTGCTGCGACGATCAGAGACACGCTGGCGGAGACCGGTTACCTGTTGGACCCGCACACGGCATCCGCTGTCTTCGTTGCTAAAAAGCACGAAAAATCAAACACTCCGATGGTCACATTGGCCACGGCGCATCCAGCGAAATTTCCGGCAGCTGTAAAATCTGCTTGCGAAATCGATCCTGCCCTTCCAGTATGGCTTGCTGATCTGATGAACCGGGAGGAGCGTTTCGACATTCTGGATGCTGAGCTGAACGCGGTGGAAACTTTCATCGGCAAGCACGCTCGTGCCAAGAGTGAGTGACGCGGAAAGACGTGATATGAGTGTAAATGTAACCCGGCTTTCGTCCGGGTTGACCGTTGTTACGGAAAAAATGCCGCATCTCGAAAGCGTTGCGCTCGGAGTGTGGATCAAATCCGGCTCCCGGAACGAGACCGATGACGAGCACGGCATCGCGCATCTTCTTGAGCATATGGCGTTCAAGGGGACGGCGCGCCGGACAGCCAGGCAGATTGCTGAGCAGATCGAGAATGTCGGTGGCGAGGTCAATGCTGCGACGTCGACAGAGACGACATCCTACTACGCCCGCGTTCTGAAAGACCATGTTCCGCTCGCGGTCGATATCCTTGCCGATATCCTCACGGAATCGGCTTTCGATGAGGCGGAGCTGGAACGGGAAAAAAACGTTATTCTGCAGGAAATCGGGGCTGCAACAGATACCCCCGACGACGTGCTGTTCGACAATTTCTCCGGCGTCGCGTACCGCGACCAAACCATTGGCCGCCCTATTCTGGGCACACCTGATACCGTGCAGTCCTTCACGACTGGTCAGATTCGCCATTATCTCGCGCGCAATTATACGACTGACCGCATCTTCGTGGTCGCTGCGGGTGCGGTGGATCATGATAGCTTCGTCAAGCAGGTCGAGGAGCGTTTTGCTGGCCTGCCGCAGATGCCAGCGGCAACGCCGGTCATGGAACAAGCTATCTATACCGGCGGTGAAATCCGCGAGACCCGCGATCTGATGGATGCCCAGGTGCTTCTCGGTTTCGAGGGCAAGGCCTACCACGCACGTGACTTCTACTGTTCGCAGATCCTTGCCAATATTCTGGGCGGCGGCATGTCATCTCGCCTGTTTCAGGAAGTGCGGGAATATCGCGGTCTTTGCTATTCGGTCTATGCCTTCCATTGGGGCTTTTCCGACACCGGCATCTTCGGCATTCACGCCGCAACCGGCAGCAGCGATTTGCCGGAACTGGTTCCTGTGATTATTGACGAACTTCGCAAGTCGTCGCAAACCATCCATCAGGAAGAAATCGACCGCGCTCGTGCACAGATCCGCGCGCAATTGTTGATGGGGCAGGAAAGCCCTGCGGCGCGCGCCGGACAGATCGCCCGGCAGATGATGCTTTACGGCAGGCCTATTCCCAATGACGAAATGATGCAGCGTCTGGGGGATATTACGACCGGACGATTGACCGATCTTGCAGGACGTCTGTTTTTCGATACAGTTCCGACGTTATCTGCCATCGGCCCATTGGAAAACCTCTTGCCGCTTTCGGATATCACGGCAGAGCTTTCCGCAACGCCGTCCGTCAAAATGGCAAACGGCTAACGCCCAGCGGCAAGTATCCGTGGCAAGTGGATGAGGTCTGACCTTATATGCTGCGTTTCCTTTCCCGTAACAGCGATACGCCTGAACTGCGCAATGCTGATTATCTGCTCAGATTGCCGCGCTATTCTGATTATCGACAATGGTACCAACTGCGTTCGGAAAGCCGACAGTTCCTGCAACCATGGGAGCCGACATGGCGTAGCGACGAGCTGACAGAAAGCTCCTACCGGGTGCGTGTGACGCGCAATTCCCAGGAATTTTCCTCGGGAATGGCGGCGTCTCTTCTCCTCTTCAATAACCAGCAAGTGCTTCTAGGCGGCATCACCATCGGTCATATCCGGCGGGGTGCGGCGCAAAGCTGCATGATCGGATACTGGATGGGGCAGCCATATGCTGCCCAAGGCCATATGTCTGCCGCATTAAAGCTGGTAATACCCTACATCTTTAACGGACTTCAGTTGCACCGTATTGAGGCAGCCTGTATTCCAGAGAACTTCAAAAGCATACGGCTGCTTGAAAACGCCGGATTTCAGCAAGAAGGTCTCTTGCGGGAATATCTGAAAATAAACGGCGAGTGGCGGGACCACCTCATGTTCTCCCTCATCACCGACAAGCAAAATCCCGGCGGGACGCAGTAGATAGATGAGATATATTAGCCTTGCGTCGCGCCTCGTTGGACGTTTTGTGGCCGCAGCGCGCTTTTTGCCCTTGATGCTTGTCTGCGTGTTTTTCGCCGCACAAGCCCAAGCCTTCGAGCCCGTTAAGATCTCCCGCGACGACACCGCACTGGACCTGACGGCGACGACCGATATCCATGCCAATCAGGGAGAGGCCTTCCAGGTCTCCACCGCTCCCGGTCCAGACGGCATTCGACGGCGCATCGAGGTTCGGGCCTCCTCGCCCACGCATCAGGGCGATTGGGCGGTCTTTGCACTTGCCAATGTGTCCGAAGAGCAGTTGGAGCGCGTGATTGTCGCGCCGCATTTCCGTCTGGTGAATTCCAAGCTTTTCTGGCCCGATCTCGGTTCGCAACGCATCATCGCGATTACGCCCAGCGAAGGTTTTGCGCTGGACCGACAGCCGAGCCCCGACGCCGATGTGTTCCGCATCACACTGAACCCCGGCGCCGTCATCACCTTCGTCGCGGAACTTTCCACCCCGCAACTGCCGCAAATCTATCTGTGGGAACCGGAAGCCTACAAGGACACGATCAACGCCTTCACGCTGTATCGCGGCATCGTTCTCGGTATTGCCGGTCTTCTCGCCGTGCTCCTCACCATTCTCTTCGTCGTCAGAGGCACCTCCGTTCTGCCCGCATCGGCAGCACTGTCCTGGGCGGTTCTTGCTTATATCTGCGTGGATTTCGGATTTCTGGAAAAGCTGATTACCGTCACGTCCAGCGACCAGCGAATATGGCGCGCGGGTGCCGAAGTGGCGCTCGCTTCCAGTTTTGTGGTCTTCCTGTTTACCTATCTGAACCTGAACCGGTGGCACGCGCATCTGGGTTATGCGACATTTGCGTGGATCATCGGGCTTGGTACGCTGTTTGGCGTCGCCATTTATGACCCTTCCATCGCGTCGGGCATTGCGCGGCTTTCCTTTGCACTGACAGCGACTGCGGGGCTGTTACTGATCATCTATCTCGGCTTCAACCGGTACGACCGCGCCATTTTGCTGGTGCCGTCCTGGGCCCTCATTCTGGTCTGGCTCTTTGGAAGCTGGTTGACGGTCACTGGGCAACTGGACAACGATATCGTACAACCAGCCCTCGGCGGTGGATTGGTTCTGATCGTGCTCTTGATCGGTTTTACCGTCATCCAGCATGCCTTCGCAGGCAGCGCCTATCAGCAAGGCTTGTTTTCAGATCTCGAGCGACAGTCTCTGGCGCTGACCGGCAGCGGCGATACCGTGTGGGACTGGGATGTAACGCGCGACCGCATCGTCACAACGCCTGACGTTTCGGTCAAACTCGGGCTGAACCCCGGCACCATGCATGGTGCTGCGAGAAACTGGATCCCGCGTCTGCATCCCGATGACCGCGACCGCTTCAAGGCGACGCTCGACGTGCTGCTTGATCATCGCAAGGGACGCCTCAACCACGAATTCCGCATCAGAGCCGAAGACGGACATTTCCACTGGCTGCAAATTCGTGCGCGCCCCGTACTGGGCTCAAATGGCGAAATCATCCGCTGCGTCGGTACCATCACCGATATTACCGAACAGAAGAACTCCGTCGAGCGGCTGTTGCAGGATGCGTTGAGCGACAATCTGACCGGTCTTCCGAACCGTCAGGTCTTTCTCGACCGCCTGCAATCGGTCCTTAACCTCGCACCGGAGGGCGAAACCGTGCGCCCCACGGTGATGGCAATCGATATCGACCGTTACAAGCTGGTCAACGACACGCTGGGCATCGCCGCTGGTGACAATATTCTGATCGCTTTGACCCGCCGTCTGCGACGTCTGCTGAAACCACAAGACACGCTCGCCCGCCTTTCCGGCGATGAGTTCGGTCTCATTCTCGTGTCGGAGCGCGACCCGCAGCGTGTTGCTGATTTTGCCGAGGCGGTGAACAAGGCCATCATGGTGCCGATCAACTTCGCCAATCGCGAAATCGTCCTGACGGCGTCCATCGGTCTCGTGTCATGGATCGACCAGCAGGAGAATGCCGCCGGTCTTTTGAGCGACGCCGAACTTGCCATGTACCGGGCCAAGCGCGCAGGCGGCAACCGTGTCGAGCCGTTCCGCCCTGCTTTCCGCACGTCCGGGACAGACCGCTTGCAGATGGAGAGCGATCTGCGCCGTGCGATCGAACGAAAGGAACTGTCGCTCGCCTATCAGCCGATCATCAAGCTCGACAATGGCGATCTGGCCGGTTTCGAGGCGCTGATGCGCTGGGAGCATCCGAAGCGCGGCGCCATACCGCCAAGCGAATTCATCCCAATAGCCGAGGCTTCGGGGCTTATCGAACCTCTGGGTATGTTTGCGCTGGAGCGCGCGGCGAATGATCTGATGGACTGGCAGCATGCCATAGACAAGCTGCCGATCTTCATCTCGGTAAATATTTCCAGCGCCCAGCTTTTGAACAACGAGCTCTACAATGATGTGCGCAGCATGTTGCAGCGGACCCGTTGCAACCCCAAACAGCTGAAGCTGGAGCTGACCGAATCCATCGTTATGGAGAACCCGGAACAGGCGCGGCTGGTTCTGGCGAAGCTGAAGGAAACTGGCCTTAGCCTCGCTCTTGATGATTTCGGCACGGGTTACTCGTCGCTTGCCTATCTCACGCGCTTTCCGTTCGACACGATCAAGCTGGACAAGGCGTTGGTCGCCAACACCAGCGACAAGCGAAATGTACTATTGCGCTCCATTATCGCGATGGCGCGCGCTCTGGACATGCAGGTGGTTGCCGAGGGGATAGAAACGCCCGAGGATGCCGCAGAGCTTGCCCGCATGAATTGTCATTACGGGCAAAGCTTCCTGTTCGGCACGCCGGATACGCCGGATGCGGCGCTTCGGCTTCTGAAAGAACGCTATCAGGTTGTGAAAAGAGCCTGATTTTGCTCAGTTGGCTGCTGTGGCGGCTGTGCTTGTGAGTGTATCTCGTTCTGCTGCTGCGCCGGGATCTGTCCGTGCAGAAGCTGGTGCATGAATTCGAGTTTATCGACCACCGCTGGCGCCAGCACAAACGGGTACAAATCCGCCTCTCCCATGCTGCGCTGCATGGAATTGAGGGCAACGCTCAATGGTATCCAGGCGCTGACCAGTTGTTTGGCACTGCGGGCACGATAGGGGTCAAAGCTGACATCGGCCTCCAGTTCTTGATGCCCTTCCGGCTCGATGGCAATACCGAAGGCATGCGCTGTCTCCAGCGTGTCGACGATATGCAGATAATGCGCAAAGCATTCCGCAAAATCTTCCCAGGGATGAACCGAAGCATAGGAACTGATGAAGCTTTGCTGCCAGCCAAGCTGCGGGCCTTGATCATAGTTGCGCTTCAGGGCTTCGCCATAATCGGCGCGGTCATCTCCAAAGACCGCGCGGCACGCATCCAGCCTGTTGGCGTCACGGACCAATTTGTTCCAGATGAAGTGGCCGACCTCATGGCGGAAATGGCCGAGCATGGTGCGGTATGGCTCGTTCATATTGCTTTTGATCTGCTCACGCGTCGCGTCGTCCGATTCTGCGGCGCGAATGGCGATCAATCCCTCGTCGTGGCCGGTCATGGCCGGAATGATCGAGCCGTCAGCCGCGACCTCATCCACGAGAAAGTCGAAGACGAGACCGCCTTGCGGATCGACGTCGCGGTTGGGATGCGGCAGGCCGAGACGGAGAATGGAATAAAACAGATGGCGTTGCGCCTGGCTCAACCGACGCCACTGCTCCACGCCCTCTTCTTTCGAGACGTCCGGCACCAGCCTGTTATGGCTGCAAGCGGGACAGAAATTGCTGTTGCTTTCCGCAGGCACGGACCAATTGCAGATGTCGTTCACCTCATTGGCACAAAATCGGATCTGGCGCGCCGGGTTTGCGACCAATGACCAGTTCGGATCGCCAGCAGGCTCGATCGCCTCCATTGTGAGTGTCTGGGGTACGAAGACCAGACGATGCCCGCAATTGACGCAGGACCGGTTGTCAAAATGGACAAGCTGCCCACAGGCCGCGCATGAGAATAGCTGCATTTCCGGCTCCTAAAAAACACCGAACCGGAAGCCTCCCAATTGAGGTCACAGGACGGTTCGGTGTTGAGAACGGTTTGATAGAGATGAAAAAGCGCACGTGTCGACAACAACACATGCGCTTAAAATTTCATGGCCGACAATACGTCAACCGTTAATTCATTAGATGCGGTCAACCGCGCCCTTTACGGCGTCCTTGGCTTTACCGGTCGTGGACTGAATCTTGCCCTTGGTTTCCTGCGCTGCACCTTCGGCTTCCAGACGATCGTTGTCTGTTGCGGAGCCAATGCCCTGCTTTACCTTGCCAGCGATTTCATTGGCCTTGCCAGCGACTTTATCAGACATGCTACCCATGATGCTTCTCCCTAGTTTTTAAACCAGACTTGGTGCTGGCAACCGGTGTAAAAACGTCATCAGTCAAATTTTAGTTCCGCTAAATTTTAAATTCCTCAAGCATGACCCGCTTGCGCCGACAGCATTCTGGGATCGACGCCCAGAAGCCCCAATGCGCGTTCGTATTTGTTGTCCAGCGTTCGATCAAAGATGAGCTCTTCGGACGCCGGGCAGTTCAGCCAGCCATTGCTGGCCATTTCGTTTTCCAGCTGGCCAGCACCCCAACCTGCGTAGCCCAACAGCATGGTGGCCCGGTCCGGCCCCTGCCCGCTGGAAATCGCGCGCACGATATCCAGCGTCGATGTCAAAGAGATATCATCGCTGACGGGAATACTGGATTCGCTGCTGTAGTCATCCGAGTGCAGGACAAAGCCACGACCTGCTTCCACCGGCCCGCCGCATTGAACGGGAAAATCGCGGGTCTGGGTGGGTAGCATGATGGCGTCGGTCTGGTTCATCATCTTCAAGTGCAGAAGCAGGTCGGTGAAGGTGATCTGCTGGCTACGATTGATGATGAAGCCCATGGCACCCGCATCAGAATGCGCGCAGATATAGACAACGGAACGCTCGAAAGCCCCACCCTCCAGCCCCGGCATGGCGATGAGAAAATGGCCATCCAGGAAGCCTCTTTCTCTCTTGTTCAAAAGGGTCGAAAACGTCACCAGGGCCTCCGGTCTGCGGTACTCTGGCGCGACACCGGTACGGCATAATGGTTGGTCATGGTGTCAGGATGCGGCATGAAGGACAATCAATCAACCGAAAATGATGAACGGGTGAAAATCGTAACTTGGCCCCCGGCGCGGGTTAGGTTAGACCGAAAACATGAACGCCAAAGACTTTTTTATCACGCGCGCATCGTTGCCCGTATTTGCTCTCATGGTGGCAGCCGCCTTCATTCCCAGACTGGCGCATGCCGATACGACGGAGTGGGCGCAAAGCGAGGGCGGACGCATGCGCGTTATCAGTCTGCCTGCCGATGCCAATGGCCGCATTGATGCGGTCTTGCAGATCGACCTGAAACCCGGTTGGATCACCTATTGGCGTGAGCCTGGCGAATCGGGCATCCCACCGACGATCACGCTCGACAAGACGAGCGAAGCAAGCTTGGCATCCTTGTCGTTCCCTGTGCCAAAGCTGATCAAGAACGACGAAATTGAAGATATCGGTTACGATGCTTCCGTGTCGCTGCCGTTCGTGCTGCAGTCCCAACCCGGCTCAAACAGCGAAAAGGCACGACTGACAGCCTTTATCGGCGTGTGCCTCAATATCTGCATTCCGTTTGAGGCCGCTTTCGAAATCGACAAGGGCGCGGAAAAGACGGCGACGCAGCCAGAGATGGATGCCATCGCTGCGGCAAAAGCAACCTTGCCCTCACCGCCAACGGATGATTTCAGGGTTGAGAATTTTCACATCACGCCTGACAAGACGTTGCTTGGCGTGAACCTGCGCTTGCCGGAAAATTCGCCCAAGGAAACCGACATTTTTGTCGCCGGACCATCGGGCTACGCCTATTTCGAACCACAGAACATGGTGCGTGACAAGCGCAAGCTATCCTTTTACATGAACATCAAAGGTCTACCGAAATCCTATAATCCGCGGGGGCAGCGCTGGATGATTCTGGTCAAATCCGGGGATCAGGTCATGGAAGCATCACTGGAATTTCCGCAGTGAGAAACGCCAAAAATCGTTGGCGACTTTGTAAAATCATCCTTTATAGTCGCGCCGGATCATTGCCACAGGAGCGATATTATGACCATCAAGATCGGCGACAAACTCCCCTCTGCGACATTTAAGGAAAAGACGGCCGACGGCCCTGTCGATACCACCACGGACGCCCTTTTCGGCGGCAAGAAGGTTGTTGTCTTCGCCGTTCCAGGCGCGTTTACTCCCACCTGCTCTCTCAACCACCTGCCCGGCTATCTCGAAAACCGTGATGCCATTCTGGCCCGGGGCGTAGACGATATCGCCGTTATCGCCGTCAACGACTGGCACGTCATGGGCGCTTGGGCTCAATCTTCGGGCGGACAGGGCAAAATTCACTTCCTGGCGGATTGGGATGCCGCCTTCACCAAGGCACTTGGACTTGATGCTGACCTGTCTGCGGGCAGCCTTGGCGTGCGCTCCAAGCGCTATTCCATGCTGGTGGAAGACGGCGTTGTAAAATCTCTCAACGTGGAAGAAAACCCCGGCCAGGCAACCGTTTCATCTGCCGCAACGATGATCGAACAGCTTTAATCCGATTTTCATTTGTATCCTCGGGCTTGGCCCGAGGATTTTCTTATTGCCCTGGGGCGTCCCAGGCAGTTGATGCTCGCCGATCGGCATGGCGGCATCGGCAAAAATCCCCCACACAGTCCCATCCATGCCATTCAAAACCAGGCCTTTCTTCCGCCGCAATTGTTATATCATTACAGTAATTATATAACATTATTGTGAGCATCCGATGCTGCATCATTTCTCCCTCTACCGGCTACTGCACCAATCCGTTCCTACCCGCCTTTTCATCGTTGCTATCGTTATCATCCCTTTATGGCTAGCCATTCGATGGGCGGTGCTTGTGTCATGAGTGATGCCGCCGTGCTGACAATCGACAACCTGACAGTCGCCTATGATCGTCATCCCGCCGTCCATCACGTATCGGGCAGCTTCAACGCAGGAAGCCTCACAGCCATTGCGGGGCCAAATGGCGCGGGAAAATCTACGCTGCTGAAGGCGATCATGGGTGATATCAAGGCTTCCCAGGGCAGCATTGTCCATGCCCTGAAACGGGCTGAGTTCGGATACCTTCCGCAGGCCGCGGACATCAACAGACGATTTCCCATCTCGGTACTGGAAACAGTGGTGCTGGGCGCTTGGAAAACCGCTGGAGCCTTTGGCAGCATCGGTAGATATGAGGAAAGGCGGGCGCATGAGGCGCTGGCATCCGTTGGGTTGGCGGGTTTCGAAAACCGCTCCATCGGGGCGCTTTCTGCCGGCCAGTTTCAGCGCGTTCTCTTCGCAAGGCTGCTGCTGCAAGATGCGAGCGTCATTCTTCTGGACGAACCCTTCACTGCCATCGATGCGCGTACGACCCGCGACCTCCTGGGCATTGTTACCCGCTGGCACGGCGAAGGTCGCACCGTCGTTGCCGTGCTGCATGATTTCGAACAGGTTCGCGCGCATTTTCCCGAAACGCTTCTGATCGCGCGCGAATTGATCGCGTGGGGTCCGACACAGCAGGTCATGTCACCAATCAACCTTGTGCGCGCCCGCACCATGGCCGAGCGGTGGGACGACACCAGCGATGTCTGCGAGCCCGCAGCATGACGGCTTACGATATCTTCCTTGCGCCATTTCAGGATTACGGCTTCATGCGCCGGGCGTTGATCGCCTGCTTTTGCCTTGCCGCCGGTGCCAGCCCCATTGGCGTTTTCCTGATGTTGCGGCGGATGAGCCTCATGGGCGATGCACTCAGCCACGCCATTTTGCCGGGAGCGGCCATCGGCTATCTGATTGCCGGATCGCTCTCCTTGACCGCCATGGGCCTCGGCGGACTGGTTGCGGGACTGTCGGTCGCGCTTCTATCCGGCATCGTCAGCCGCATCACGCCGCTACAGGAAGATGCGAGTTTTGCGAGTTTTTATCTGGCATCGCTGGCACTGGGCGTTCTGATTGTTTCCCTGCACGGATCGAATGTCGACCTTCTGCACGTGCTGTTCGGAACGATCCTCGCGATAGATGCTGCGGCCCTCTATCAGATCGGCGCCATCACGTCGCTGACGCTGATCGTCCTCGCCGTCATCTACCGCCCTTTGGTTACAGAATGTTTTGACCCCGGCTTTCTCAGAGCCGTTGGCGGGCGCGGGCCGATATACCACGTCGTGTTTCTGGTGCTGGTCGTCATCAATCTGGTGGCGAGCTTTCAGGCACTCGGCACGCTGATGGCCGTGGGGCTGATGATGCTGCCGGCAGCCATCGCGCAATTATGGACACGTAGCCTGCCCGCCATGTTGATCCTTGCCACGGTGAGTGCCGCCGTCTCGGGCTATGTCGGTCTCGTCGTATCCTACCATTTCGAGCTTGCCTCCGGGCCGACCATCATCATGGCTGCAACATGCCTCTACGGGCTGTCCATTCTGGCAGCACCGGCTGGTGTCGCAGGCCGCTATTTCACCCGCCCGCACTTAAAGGGCTAACCCTAGGAGACCTCCTACCATGCTGTGCCGCACATATCTTCTGACTGCCGCTGCCCTACCCGCCATTTTGGCCTTCTCCGCGCCCGTCTCCGCTGCCGAACTGAAGGCCGTCGCCTCCTTCACCGTGCTGGCCGATGTGGTGAAACAGGTGGGCGGCAAACACGTGACGGTGACGAGCCTCGTCAAGCCGGATGGCGATCCGCATGAATTCGAACCATCGCCATCAGACGCGAAAAGCCTGAAGGCCGCAGACGTTGTTTTCGTCAGCGGCCTTGGACTTGAAGGATGGATGGACCGCCTGATTTCCGCATCCGGCACCAAGAGCATACCGGTAACGGTATCGGACGGTATCGAAACAAGCAGCATGGAAGAGGACGGCAAAACCATCACCGATCCTCACGTCTGGAACAGCCCTATCAACGTAAAGACATGGGTGAAGAACATCGAAACGACGCTTGCTGCCGCTGATCCTGCCGATGCCCGGGACTTCAAGACCAACGCCGACGCCTATATCAAGACGCTGGATGAGCTCGACGCCTTTGCCCACGCCAAGTTCGATCCCATCCCAGCAGATCGCCGCAAGGTACTGACCAGCCACGATGCCTTCGGTTACTTCGGGCGCGAATACAAGGTGACGTTCCTGTCGCCATTGGGGGTCTCGACCGAAACGGAAGCGTCTGCCGGAGACGTCGCCAAGCTGATCGAGCAGATCAAGGCGGAGAATGTGAAGACATACTTTTTCGAAAGCTCCAATGACCCGCGTCTGGTCAAGCAGGTGGCCAAGGCAACCGGTGCCAAGCCGGGTGGCGAGCTTTATGTGGAAGCGCTCTCGAAAGCCAATGGCCCTGCCCCGACCTATGAGAAGATGTTCCGCTACAATGTCGAACAACTGGCCTCGGCCATCAACAAATCCAGCTAAGGCCTGAATCAAAAAGAGGTGCAGAACCGTTCTGCACCTCTTCGTATCTCACAGTCGGCCTCTGCTCAGGCCGCCATATCGAACACCAGAAGACCGGCTGCGCCGCCATCCACAAGGCCCATCAACCGTTCGCCAACATCCATATGTTTGGGATGTGCCAGATATTCGTCGCGCGCTTCGATGCTGTCCAGCGTCACGATGAAGCCATCCATGAAGCCGCCGTTCAGGCCTTCGGATGAGACATTCTGGCCGTACTGAACATCTGCAATGCCCGGAATGACGTCTTTTAGTGCAGTGATAGCCTCGAAGATACCCTGTTTTTCGCCTGTCGTCGTTGCCGACTTGAAGCGTATGAATACGCAATGCATGATCATGAAGTGTCCCTCGCCTGTTTTGTATTTTGCCAGCAAGATAGGTTCCGACGCGTGATGCGCAACCCCAAATGCATGTGAGTACGCAAGCTCGCGAAGACGGGAGGTCTTGCGCTCCTTGGTCTATCGGCGTTTGAACGGCTCCATACCCTTACGCGCAAGTTCGTCGGCGCGTTCATTCTCAGGGTGTCCGGCATGGCCTTTGACCCAGTGCAGAGTGACCTTGTGGCGCTCCCTTGCGAGTTCCAGCGCCTGCCAGAGCTCGACATTTTTCACCGGCTTGTTGTCGGCGGTCTTCCAACCTTTTTTCTTCCAGCCGAAAATCCACTTGGTAATGCCGTCCTTCACGTAAGCGCTGTCAGTGTAGAGATCGACCTCGCAGGGCGACTTCAAGGCATTCAGCGATGAAATGGCCGCCATCAGCTCCATGCGATTGTTGGTGGTATCAGCCTCGCCGCCGCAGAGTTCCTTTTCAGTCTCACCGTAGCGGAGCACAGCGCCCCAACCGCCCGGCCCCGGATTGCCGGAGCAGGCACCATCGGTAAAAATATCGACATGCTTCATGGTGCAGCCAACCCATACTCGGCCACATTGCCAACGGCGCGGTGGAAGCGCAGTTTGCGCAGATATTCCAGGGGGTCTTTCTTGACGACGAGTGCGCCTTCCGGCGTGGTCAGCCAATCATAAAGACGGGTCAGGAAGAACCGGAGCGCAGAACCGCGCGCCAGAAGCGGCAACGCATCGAGTTCAGCCTGGCTCATAGGCCGCACGGATTGGTAACCCTCCAGCAGTGCCTTGCCCTTGGTGACATTGTAGGAACCATCCTTCTCAAAACACCATGCATTGAGGCAGATCGACACGTCATAGGCCAGGAAATCATTGCAGGCGAAATAGAAGTCGATCAGGCCGGATAGTTCGTCGCCGAGGAAAAACACATTGTCTTGGAACAGGTCGGCGTGGATGACGCCTGTGGGCAGATCCTTCGGCCAGTGTTCCGCAAGGAACGCAAGATCAGTGCTGATTTCCTGCTGCAGGCCATTTTCGACCTCGTCGGCGCGGGCTTGCGATTTCTCCCAGAGGAGCTTCCAGCCTTCGACCGAAAGTGCGTTGGGCCGCTTGAGATCGAATCCTTCACCGGCCAGATGCATGGCGGCGAGTGCCTTGCCGACTTCTCGGCAATGGCGCGCTTCCGGCTTGCGCAGCCACATGCCTTCCAGAAACGAAATGAGAGCCGCAGGTCGCCCCGACAACTCGCCCAGCAATTCACCATCGTGACGTGGTAGCGGCAGGGGACAGGACAGACCCTTTGCGAAAAGATGCTGCTTCAGGCCCAGAAAAAACGGCAGATCGGATTTCTCGACGCGCTTTTCATAGAGCGTGAGGATCAGCGGATCCTTGGTGGTATGAAGCAGGAAGTTGGTATTTTCGACACCTTCAGCGATGCCCTTGTAGGAGGTCAATTCGCCGACATCATATTGCGTCAGAAAATGCTTCAGATCGTCTTCGCTAATATCGGTATAGACTGCCAATTGATGATCTCTTATGCGGGAAACAGGTTGTTAAAGGATCAAACCGCTGGCTTGGGTCTGGACGGCAAAGCGTCGCTTGCCGTTCCATTCACGAAAGCCATATCCTGCGTGGTCAACTCGATATCGCGCAGCTCGCGGTTGACCAGAAAATGCTCGGTCTCCTCAACCGTGACGGCCAGATCGAGCGTGGTGTCATAACGCGCCTTGAAGGCCTGAATGATCTCGTCAACGATGACTTCTGGCGCCGACGCACCCGCAGACAGACCGACAGTCTGTACATCGCCAATGTCGTCCCAATCGATCTCAGCAGCGCGCTGCACCAGCACGGAGCGCTTGGCGCCAGCGCGCAAAGCCACTTCCACCAGCCGCTTGGAGTTGGAGGAGTTCGGCGCACCAACGACGATGAACAAATCGCAACCCGGTGCTGCCTGCTTCACCGCGTCCTGACGGTTGGTGGTGGCGTAACAAATGCTGTCTGCCGCAGGCGCCTGCATGGCCGGAAACCGTTCCTGAAGCTTGGCGATAACGCCTGCTGTATCGTCTACGGAAAGGGTTGTCTGCGTCACGAAGCCCAGATTTTCCGTATCGACCGGCTGGTAACGGGCCGCGTCTTCCACAGTATCGACCAGCGATACAGCGCCCTCAGGAAGTTGTCCCATCGTGCCGATCACTTCCGGGTGGCCCGCATGGCCGATAAGAACGACATGCCGACCGAGGCGCTGGTGGCGCATGGCCTGCTTGTGAACTTTGGACACCAGTGGGCAGGTCGCATCAAGATAAAACAGGTTTCTGGCTTGCGCGTCTTCCGGCACTGATTTCGGCACGCCATGGGCCGAAAAGACAACGGGCTGCTGACGATGCTCAGGCGGGATTTCGTTCAATTCTTCAACGAAGATCGCACCTTTGGCTTCTAGCCCCTCCACGACGTAGCGGTTGTGGACGATCTCATGGCGGACATAGACAGGCGCGCCATAGGCCTTCAACGCCAAAACCACGATCTGGATCGCGCGGTCTACACCGGCGCAAAATCCGCGCGGTCCGCAAAGCCTGATCGTCAGAGGCGGCTTGGAAACGATAACGTTCATTCCTTCTCCTTCAGCCTCCCGGTCTTTCATCCACGTGAATTTCGTCTACCCCGGACATAGGCAAAACCGACCACGATGACAAGGGCGAGCGCCAATCCGTACCAAGTAATCGCATATTGGAGGTGACTATTTGGCAGATCGATCAGCGTCACGCCACCCTTGGGCCAGCCGCCGGGATTAGGCGTGGTATCGGCATCCACGAAAAACGGCACGACCTGACCGATTGGCAGACCGGCACTCCTGACCATGGCTGACAGGTCCTTCCAGTAATAGATATTTTTGACCATATCATTTTCAGGAAGCAGGCTTGACGGTTTCGCATCAAGCCGTGCGCGCGCCAAGCCTTGAACGGTCACGACGCCGGGCACCTGACCGGCGGCACGCTTGGCTGGCTCTTTCATGTCATAGAGCACGAAACCGCGATTGACGAAGATCGACCGTCCATCCGGCAGACGAAGCGGCGTGTAGATGTAATAACCGGTCTGCCCTCGAAAGGTCGCGAAGAAATGCTGCTCCTTGGCATGATCGAAGGTGCCGGAAACTGTTACGGTCCGATATTCGATGTCGCCACCGGATGCGGCCGTCGACTCGATCTGCGCAAGCGGCACGGCAGGGGCCTGTGTGCGCTGCTGGATATCGGCAAGCAGCGCTTCCTTCCAGTACATGCGTTTGACCTGCCACGTGCCCAGTGCGAGGAGGAGCACGAGCGCCAGCAGCACAAGCGGGGCAGCAAACCAGATGCGGCGATGACTGGGCTTGATTGTCTTGCTATCAGTCACGATCAATCCGACCCTCGCTGGCATTGTGGCGATATTGCAAAGCGATCATGATGCCTTTCATCTTGCGCAGCAGGACAAGAGACAGAATTATCGCAAAGGGTATCCAGATCAACGCATGCAGCCAGACGGGAGGCGCAAAGCGCGCATCAAACCAGAGCGCCATACCGATAACGAAAAAACCGACGATAAGCATGACGAAGACGGCGGGCCCCTCACCCGCATCGGCAAAGGCGTAATCGAGGCCGCACGCGCTGCACTTTGGCTTCAGCGTCAAGAAGCCTTTGAACAATTTGCCATGCCCGCACCGCGGGCAGCAACCACGCAAACCAGTTTTGACCGGGTCCACCGGTGGATAGGACGCTTCGTCATCCTGCGTCATCGTATCCCTCCTCCTCAAGATCGTTCAATCCGCAGAAAAACAAAGGGCGGCCCGCGCCGCCCTTTGTTTCATCGATGAATTGGCTTCAACCTGCCAAAGGCGCGCCCCAGCCACCCCAGACGTAGATGGCGAAGAAGAGAAACAACCAGACCACGTCCACGAAGTGCCAGTACCATGCGGCAGCCTCGAAGGCGAAGTGACGTTCGGGTGAGAAATCACCCTTCATGGCGCGCAGCAGGCAAATGAGCAGGAACACCGTGCCCACAAAGACGTGGAAGCCGTGGAAGCCTGTCGCCATGAAGAACGTAGCGCCGTAGATCGAGTTCTTGAAGTCGAATGGCGCGTGCATGTATTCGTAGACCTGCACGAAGGAGAAAAATGCGCCGAGCGCGACCGTCAGCGCCAATCCGTTGACGAGACCCTTGCGATCATTGTGCAACAGCGCATGGTGCGCCCAGGTCACGCAGGTGCCGGATAGCAGAAGAATGACCGTATTATAGAGCGGCAGATGCCAGGGATCGAGAACTTCTATACCCTTGGGCGGCCATTGCCCGCCGGTAAAGGCCAGACGCGACGCCTGGATGGCCTCGTGCGGATAGAGGCTGGCATCGAAATAGGCCCAGAACCACGCCACGAAGAACATGACTTCAGAGGCTATGAACATGATCATGCCGTAACGCAGATGCAGTGAGACGACAGGCGTGTGATGCCCCTCGTGTCCTTCTTTCACCGTATCGGCCCACCACGCGTACATGACGTAGAGAACCATGGCCACGCCGATATAAAACAGCCAAGGGTTGGCAAGCTCCATTCCGAACAGCTTGAACGACCCGCCATTCAGATAGCGGATGTAACAGACACCGCCAAAGGCAAGAAAAAACGCACCAACCGAAGCCATAAGCGGCCAAGGGCTGGGGTCTATGATGTGATAGTCGTGTTTCTTTTGATGTGCGTCTGCCATGTAATCGATCCCCGCAGGCTCTTCCCTGGTCTCACTCGATGCTGTGACCTTTTTTAAAAAAATCACTGAATGCAGCACGACCGATAACGGTCGCACCTCCCTCTCTCAAAGTTTCGTCTCGCCAAGTTCCGTCTTTGCAGGCAAGGACGCAACCGGTTTTTCCGTCTTGGCCGGATAGAATGTATAGGACAGTGTCAACGTATGGATGCCCTTGGTTTCCCGGGCATTCACGATTTCCGGATCGATGAAGAACACCACCGGCATGTCGAGCGTCTCACCCGGCTGCAAGGTCGTTTCGGTGAAGCAGAAGCACTGGACCTTGTTGAAATAGGCGCCGGCCTCCATCGGTGTGACGTTGAAGACGGCGCTGCCCGTGGTAGCGACAGGCGAACGATTGGTGGCCCTGAACATCACCTGCACGGTTTCGCCGATCCTCGGCTCCACTATTTTGTCAACGGGGCGGAAATCCCAGTTCAAGCCGTTGGAGGTGTTGGAGTCAAACGTCACCTTCATCGTCTTGTCGAGAATGACATCCGAATATTGCTCGACGCGCTGTGTGGTGCCGTTATAGCCGGTGACCTGGCAGAACAGCCGGTAGAGCGGAACGGATGCATAGGCCATGCCGACCATGCCGCACACGAAGACCAGACAAAGCACGAGGATCGAGCCATTGCTCGTTGATTTTGCGGTTGTTTGCGTCACTGTCAAATCTCCTCCCTCTCCTGCCGCTCGACGGTCAGAAACCGCCGATTTTTATGATGGTTATAATGTAGAAGAGGACGACGAGAGCAGCCAGGACGATCCCGAGTGCGATATTGCGACCGCGTCTGGATTTCCTCTGTGCGTCGTTCAGCTTGATCGTTTCCATTATGCCGAACCTCCGAGCAACGTCAGGAATGACGGGGCGAGATGATCGGCCAGCAGGCCGGAAAAAATCGCAAACAGATAAAAGACGGAATAGGCAAACATCTTCTTCGCCTGAACCATCCGTTCATCGGCATCAGGCATGCGCCGTACCGAGATGGAGCAGTAGATGAAGATGGCGCTGAGAATAGCGGCGAAGACGCCATAGCCTGCACCCGCAAGACCCGTGAAATAAGGCGCAACCGCAGCGACTGCTGTCAGCACCGCATAGCCGATCATCTGATTCTTGGTGGAACGTTCGCCGGCGACATTCGGCATCATCGGAATGCCGACAGAGCCGTAATCGCGCATCTTGAAGAGAGCCAACGCCCAGAAATGCGCAGGTGTCCACAGGAAGATGATCAGGAACAGGATGGTGCTGTCGAGCGAAACCCCACCGGTGACGCAGGCCCAGCCGAGCATGGGAGGAAAAGCGCCCGCAGCACCACCGATGACGATGTTTTGCGGTGTCGATCGCTTCAGCCACATCGTATAAACGACAGCGTAGAAGAAAATCGTAAAGGCCAGAAGGCCTGCGGCAAACCAGTTGACGGCAAGACCAAGGATTGCGACGGAAAAAACCGAGAGAGTCAGGCCGAAAGCCAGCGCTTCCGTCGGCGCAATACGACCAGACGGAATAGGGCGTTTTGCGGTCCGTGTCATGACCGCATCAATATCGGCATCGTACCACATGTTCAGCGCGCCGGACGCACCAGCGCCCACCGCAATGCACAAGATGGCGACAACGGCCAAGACTGGATGGATGCTGCCTGGAGCCAGAACCAGCCCGGCAAAACCGGTGAACACCACCAGCGACATGACGCGGGGCTTCAACAGTTCGAAATAATCGCGCGCGCTCGCTTCGGAAAGCCTGATGCTATCCATCTCCAGCGTGTCGCGATTGTCGATAACGGTCATATTACCTGCTTTCATAGGAAACGCCGCGCATCGATGCGGCGCTCCTTTGTATCTCTCGTCCGAGCGTGAAACCGACATGTATCATGAACGGTTAAAGCGCACGCTTGGACAAAATGCCTCAGCGGATACGGGGGAGCTGTTCCCACTGGTGATACGGCGGAGGAGATGACAACTGCCATTCGAGCGTCGTCGCACCTTCACCCCATGGGTTGTCACCCGCCACGCGCTTCTTGGCGAAGGCTTCCCAGACGCCGCCGAGAAAGATGAGAACCGCCACAGCCGAGATATAGGAGCCATAGGACGATACCGCGTTCCAACCTGCGTAGGCATCCGGGTAGTCGATGTAACGACGCGGCATGCCAGCAAGACCGAGGAAGTGCTGTGGGAAGAAGATGAGGTTGACGCCGATGAACATGACCCAGAAATGCAGGTTGCCGATCTTCTGGCTGTACATGTAACCGGTGATCTTTGGGAACCAGTAGTACCAGCCCGCGAATATCGCGAACACGGCGCCCAGCGACAGCACGTAATGGAAGTGCGCAACGACATAATAGGTGTCATGCAGTGAGCGGTCGAGACCGGCATTGGCGAGCTGAACGCCTGTCACACCACCCACCGTAAAGAGGAAGATGAAGCCGATGGCCCAGATCATGGGCGTCGAGAACGTCAGAGACCCGCCCCACATCGTTGCGATCCAGGAAAATATCTTGATCCCCGTGGGAACCGCGATGACCATGGTTGCGAAGACGAAGTAGCGCTGCGCTTCGAGCGACAGGCCGACCGTGTACATGTGGTGCGCCCACACGATGAAGCCGACGGCGCCGATGGCGACCATGGCGTACGCCATACCGAGGTAACCGAAGATCGGCTTCTTGGAGAAGGTCGACACGATGTGGCTGATGATGCCGAAGCCGGGCAGGATCAGAATATAAACTTCAGGGTGACCGAAGAACCAGAACAGGTGCTGGTAAAGGATCGGATCACCACCGCCCTCCGGCGAGAAGAACGCGGTGCCGAAGTTGCGGTCTGTCAGCAGCATGGTGATGCCACCGGCCAGAACCGGAAGAGACAGAAGCAGAAGAAACGCAGTGACAAGGACCGACCACGCAAACAGCGGCATCTTGTGCAGGGTCATGCCCGGCGCGCGCATGTTCAAGATGGTGGTGATGAAGTTGATCGCACCCAGGATCGATGACACACCGGCGATGTGGAGCGAAAAAATCGCCAAGTCCACTGCAGGCCCCGGCATCCCGCTCGTCGAGAGCGGCGGATACATGGTCCACCCACCACCGACACCATAAGCGCCTGCAGGTCCCTCCACAAAAAGCGAAAGAAGCAGAAGAATGAAGGCAGGAACAATCAGCCAGAAGGAGATGTTGTTGAGGCGCGGAAACGCCATGTCCGGTGCGCCGATCATGATGGGCACCATCCAGTTGGCGAACCCACCAATCATGGCGGGCATGACCATGAAGAAGATCATGATCAACGCATGCGCTGTGGTGAACACATTGTACATGTGCTTACCGCCATCGATCGCGGCATCGCCTTCAAAACCATAAACCATGGCTGCTAGACCGTGGAAAATCTGAATGCCAGGTTCCTGCAACTCCATGCGCATCACAACCGACAGGCCACCGCCAATGATACCGGCAATGATCGCGAAGATCAGATAGAGCGTGCCGATGTCCTTGTGGTTGGTGGAAAACAACCAGCGCTGAGCAAAGGTCGGCTTGTGCGCATGGTGCGCGTGGTCATCATGAAGAACGTCATGGGCGTGAGAGTGGTGATCGTCGTGTGCGGATGGTCCAGCCATTGTCCTCACTCCTTACCTTACTTGGTTTCGTTTTTGGCAACTTGAACGGCACTTGGCGCACCGTCCATCGAAGCCATGAGCGCCCGGTTCGCACCGCTCAGATCTGAGGCGGCAGCGGTATGCCAGGTGTTATATTGCTCTTCGGAAACCACACGTATGGCGATCGGCATAAAGGCGTGATCCTTGCCGCAAAGCTCGGAACATTGGCCATAATAAAGGCCTTCCTTCTCCGGCTTGAACCATGTTTCATTCAAACGACCCGGCACGGCGTCGATCTTGACGCCGAAGGCCGGCATGGCGAAGGCGTGAATGACATCGGTCGGCGCAGATGTGACCAGCAGGCGCACGGTCTTGCCCACTGGAACGACCATTTCATTGTCCACGGCAAGCAGGCGCGGATAGCGCGCAATATCGCTCTTGCCAGCGGCCGAACGATCGGCGTCTTTCAGCAGGTAGCTGTCGAAAGCGAGTGGCTCGGCACCTTCAGCTGCGGTGTATTCATAATTCCACTGCCACTGGGTGGCGGTTGCCTTCAACGTCAGATCCGGGTTTTCCGGCTGCGTCAGTTGCGCATTGAGCAGGTTGAACGACGGGAACGCCAGGAACATCAGGATGAGGACCGGCGCAAGCGTCCAGACGATTTCGATGGCAGTGTTGTGACTGGTCTTGGATGGAACCGGATTTTTCGATGCACGGAACTTGACCGCAACGACAATCAACAATGCGAGCACGAACAGCGTGACCGGAACGATAAACCAAAGCGTATATTGTTCGAACCAGCGAATTTCATGCATGATGGGCGTTGCCGCCTCCTGCAAACCCATCTGCCACTCTTTCGGCTGATCGGCGCTGACGCCGCCAGCCGCGAGCAGACGGATACTGCCCACCAAGCTTGCGTAAATTCTGTTAGTCACGGTACCTCTCCCTCACGCGCTTGATCAAGATCAATCTCAAACGCAGAATCCATGCATATAGACTAGACTTCAAATCATAGTTTGCCTTTCGCCGCAATATCGCCTTGGTTTGCAAGCGAGGCATTTTTACCTCTCTCCTCCTCCATTTGACGCGTTTAAACTGCCCAGACGGAGCTCGCATGATATCCTGCATCCCATAAACTGTGTGGGGATCGAGCGGCAAAGTCCTATTTTGGCCGCACTCCCTTGGAATTGAGGACGGCGGCTCTTTCCTTTCCGGTTCGGGAGGTCAAAATAGCCGCACTGATTCGAATCCTGAGGTATCCATGCGTCTGTCCCCGATTGCGCGCGCTTTTTTTATCGCCGCCGGTCTTTCCATCACCCTTCCGGCAGCAGGTTCTGCCCAGCAGCAGCAACAGCCAGCACCGGGTCAGCCGCAGCAACCGGGAACGCCGAAATCGACGCATGGTGCATGGTCCGTCATCTGCGACAAGCCTGCAGGCGCGTCTGAGGATCAGTGTGCTCTGATGCAGAACGTGATTGCTGACGACCGGCCCGAGGTTGGGCTGTCCGTCGTCATCTTGAAAACCGCAGACCGCAAATCCCGTATCCTGCGCATTCTGGCGCCGCTTGGCGTCTTGCTGAAGGACGGGATGGAACTCTATATCGACAACAACAATATCGGCCGCGCCTATTTCACACGCTGCTTCTCGGAAGGCTGCTATGTGGAAGTCGATATCGACGATGAACTGCTGAAGGTGCTGCGCGCCGGCAAGAATGCGGTCTTTGCGCTGCGCGAATCCGTTGATCAGGACCGTGTCGGCATTCCCATCGAGCTTCGCGGCTTTGCGGAAGGCTACGACACGCTTCCTTGACCAATCTTGCGCCCCGAGGGTTCAGCACTTAAATGCGCTCTCAACAGCAACGACTGGAGCCTGCGATGACCCAAGATCTTTTGACCCTTTTCGATTGCGATGAGGGGCAGTTGCGCGCCAAGGTCGCCGATGCACTGGCGGGTTCCGACGACGGCGAGTTGTTTGTGGAGCACGCGCAGGCGGAATCGCTGACCTTCGACAATGGTCGCCTGAAGGGCGGCAGCTTCAACACCGACCAGGGTTTTGGACTTCGCGCCGTGGCGGGCGAAACGGTGGGCTATGCCCATGCGGGCGAGCTTTCGCTTTCGGCCCTTGGGCGTGCATCCGACGCCGTTGGCGCGGTGACTCGCGGTTATTCAGGCTCTTACGCGGCCGCTCCGCAGCGCACCAACAAGAAACTCTACGGTGACGAAAATCCGATCGGCACTCCGAGCTTCGAAGAAAAGGTCAAGCTTCTTACAGAAATCGACGCCTACCTGCGCGACAAGGACCCGAAGGTTCGGCAGGTCACTGCAAGCGTTGCCGCAAGCTGGCAGGTGGTGGACATCCTGCGTGCCGACGGACACCGCGTTAGCGATATCAGGCCTATGACCCGGATCAATATCTCGGTGATTGCTGGCGAAGGCGACCGTCAGGAAAGTGGTTCCTACGGCATTGGCGGGCGCGTCGGATTTGGCGATTTCATCACAACGGAAAACTGGCAGCGCGGCGCAGATGAGGCTTTGCGGCAGGCGCTCGTCAACCTCACTGCGGTCGATGCGCCTGCGGGTACGATGGACGTGGTGCTGGGTGCCGGTTGGCCGGGCGTTATGCTGCACGAAGCTGTCGGCCACGGTCTGGAAGGCGACTTCAACCGCAAGAAAACGTCAGCTTTCGCAGGCCTGCTGGGTGAGATGGTGGCGGCCCCCGGCGTAACCGTCGTGGATGATGGCACCATCGACAACCGCCGCGGCTCAATCACGGTCGATGACGAAGGTACGCCTTCCGCCTACAATGTCCTGATCGAGGATGGCAGACTGGTCGGCTACATGCAGGACCGGCAGAATGCGCGCCTTATGGGCTTGAAGGCGACCGGCAATGGCCGTCGCCAAGGCTACTCGCATGTGCCGATGCCACGCATGACCAATACCTACATGCTGGGCGGCGACAAGACGCCGGAAGAAATCATCGCCTCGGTGAAGAAGGGTATCTACGCTGTCTCCTTCGGTGGCGGTCAGGTGGACATCACCTCAGGCAAATTCGTCTTCGGCTGCACGGAAGCCTATCTTATCGAAAACGGCAAAATCGGCGCGCCGGTCAAGGGTGCCATGCTGATCGGCAACGGGCCTGACGCGATGAAGCGCGTGACGATGATCGGCAACGACATGAAGCTCGACACAGGCATCGGCAATTGCGGCAAGGCGGGGCAATGGGTGCCTGTCGGCGTGGGCCAACCGCATCTGCGGATGGACCAGATTACCGTCGGTGGAACGAAGGCATAGAGGAAACTCAAAATGGGAGCCGTTGTGGAAATTGTTCCCTATGACCCATCATGGCCGCAGATTTATCGCGACGTGGAAAAAAGTCTGCACGCATTATTAAAAGACGCAGTCAAAAGCATCGATCATGTCGGGAGCACCTCCGTTCCCGGCTTGGCTTCAAAACCCTATATCGACGTCGATGTGGTGTTAAGCGACATGGCTAATCTGCACGAGTGCCGAATACTGATGGAGGGCTTTGGTTACGAGCCCCGCGGCAGTCGATATGGCGATGGTGTCTGGGCGTTTATGATACGCGATCCATTGCCCGGGCGACGAGTTTACCTCTGCCCCAGTGATAGCGGAACTCACTTTAAACGCATGCGTTTCCGGGACATTCTTCGCGCTAATGCAGGTGTTGCGGGAAAATATGGTGAACTAAAACAAAATTTGGCGCACATATATCGGGAAGATGGCGATGGCTACACTCGTGCTAAAGCAGATTTCATCGAGAATGCTTTGAAAAACAATTACCTAAAAGAATTTTGACATTCAGGTCACGCTCCACTTCAGCAATCAAGGACATCATGACTTTTACAGCAAATGCCCTCGTCCCCGAACTTGCCGTCAGCGACTGGCCGAAAAGCCGTTCTTTCTACTGCGATCTCATTGGTTTTCACGTGGTATACGAGCGCCCGGAAGAGGGTTTCACCTATCTTGCGCTGGGCGACGCACAATTGATGATCGATCAGCTGGGTGCGGGGCGCACATTTGAAAACGGGAAAGTGCCGATCAACTACCCCTTCGGACGTGGCATGAACCTGCAGATTGTCGTCCCATCGCTGGAAGCCATTCTGGAGCGGATCGAGCGCGCAGGTATCGAGCTTTATCTGCCGCTTGAAGAGAAGTGGTATCGACGCGGCGAGACCGAAGTCGGCAACCGGCAATTCATCATTGCGGATCCCGACGGCTACCTTATCCGTCCGTTCGAAAGTCTGGGCGAGCGCCCCTTCCGGTTTGGTTGATCGAATGGGGCAATTGTTGCGCAGACCCAAAGCCGTCATCTTCGATATGGATGGCGTTCTTATCGAAAGCGAAAAGCATTATCGTGACTCGTTTCTGGCCGCCTCTGATGAAGGCGGGCACAGCATGTCGGTGGAGGTGTATCAACGGGTCTGCGGTAGCCCCTGGGATACGATCACAACCACCATCCGGACGGAATACGGGGATGATTTCCCGATGAGCGACTTCCGCGATGCGTGGCTTCGGCATCTAGCGATCCAGATGGCCGATGGGGTGGCTTTGAAAGCGGGTGTTGTCGAAATACTGGATTTACTGGATACACTTGGGCTGCCTCGAGCTATTGCCACCTCATCCGGCCACGACTCCGTCAACCGCCACCTTGGTCCTTTCGACATCCTGAAACGGTTCGATCATATTGTGGCGCGCGGCGATTATGCCGAACCCAAGCCTTCGCCACTCCCCTATCTCACCGCAGCGGCACGTCTGGGCGTAGCACCAGAAGATTGCCTTACGGTAGAAGATTCCTACCACGGCGTCCAATCGGCCTGGAGCGCCGGTACACAGACGGTCATGGTGCCCGATGTGGCACCGGCAACAAACGCGATGCGAGAGAAATGCGTAGCGATCTGCGACAGTCTTTTCGATGTCGCAACACTGTTAAAGTCCGTATAGTTTGCTGTCAGACGCTCGGATCGAATAGCCATTTGCGCTTAATCGACGCGTCAAGGTCGAGCCCGCTGTGATGGGCGAGCAACAGCACATGTCCCAACAAATCGGCGGTCTCGTCCGAAAGATCCCGACGCATTTCCTCTTGCGTCTTGCCTTTGCTGCGCCCGCGACCACTCAACCTGTTCCACGCCTGGGTCACCTCTCCCACTTCTTCCTGAAGCTTGAGAAGATACCAGTCCGGATCCCGCTCGATACCATTGGCTTTTGCGTATGTCTGCGAGGCCTGCTCAAATTGCTGCATGAGTTTGGACAACATATGTTCATCCTTTGTTCGAATGAACCTCAACATGATTCCGTTCGTCGTGTCGAGATGAAACATGCGGTGGCTGTAAAAGGCACCGCATGTGAGCGGTCAAGGATACATCCGCACCTTGGACCATTCGCCTTCCGGCATATCGCGGCGGAATTCGACGCGGTCATGAAGGCGGAACTTGCCGTCCTGCCAGAACTCGATGGTCAGCGGCTGAATGCGGAAACCCGACCAGTGGGGCGGGCGTGGAATCTCGCCGATCGCGTATTTTGCGGTATAGGTGGCAACGGCTTTTTCGAGCGCAAAGCGGCTTTCAAGCGGGCGCGATTGCTTGGACGCCCACGCCCCGATGCGGCTGCCGCGGGCGCGCGATGCGTAATACTCGTCCGCATCCCGATCGCTGACGACCTCGACCGAGCCTCGGATACGAACCTGCCTGCGCAGGCTCTTCCAGTGGAAGCACATGGCACCTTTTTGCTGTCCCAGCAGCTCTATGCCCTTGCGGCTTTCGAAATTTGTGTAGAAAACAAAGCCGCGTTCATCGGCATGTTTCAGCAAAACCATACGCACGCTGGGCATGCCATCTTCGTCCACCGAGGCAAGCGCCACGGCGTTTGGATCATTGATTTCCGAGGCCGTTGCATCTCGCAGCCAGTTCGCGAAAAGTGCAAAAGGTTCATTTTCCTCAGTAAAGTCACTGGATGTTAACTGACTTTCCGACATATTGAATAAAATGCTCCTGAGCTGATTTTCACACCAGAGATGGATTCTGGCCTTAAGATGGTGATCGTCATAGCAAAGTCGAACAGTCGAACAAAGAGCTTCTTAGCCTCAGTCGTGGATGTTTCCGCGACTGTCTGCATGCTTGTCATGTTGACCAGTTGCGTCAGCCTCGATCTGTTTGGCGGAGAGAAGGTCGACAAATCCCTGTCCACCGCTTCCGTACCCCATCAGCAGACAACGCAGACAGTGTCTGATGATGCGACAATCCGCAATGCCGTTACCTCTGCCGATCTTGCCAAAGTCTCGGACGCGCCTCTTCCCTGGGCCAACGCAGCAACCGGCAGCGCCGGGGTCGTCACTGCCATCCGCGAGGACCGAAGCACCGGTTTCGTCTGCCGCAACTTCGATACCACCCGCCATTCCTTCGAGGGCGTTGCCAGCTATAGCGGGCAAGCATGTCTTTCCGAGACGGGCGACTGGTTAATGACCCGGTTCAGCCAGAAATAAAGCGTTTACCTTATCTGGCTGTTTCAGCAGCGCGGCATGTCCGGTTGCTGGCCCGTAAAGGTCTGATTAGCAACTTCTTGCGACAGTGAAACCCAATTTCAAAAGAGCGATGCAACGCAAAACACTGCGTGAACGTTCATGGCGGGTGTAATTCGTGTTGAAGGCTTTTCATGACGAAAAAATACCGCCTCAACACACAAGCATGACGGGTGGTGCGGATGCGTGATCCCTACTCTATTCTCGGCGTTCAAAAGGATGCCGGATCGGATGAGATAAAGGCGGCCTGGCGGTCGCAGGCCAAAGCCGTTCACCCGGATCACAACCGTGACGATCCCGATGCAACCGCACGCTTTGCGGAAATTGGTCAGGCCTATGATCTGTTGAAGGATCCCCAAAAACGTGGGCTCTACGATCAGTCACGCCGCGCTGCCGAAACCAAAAAACGCGATCAAACCATCATGCAGCAGCGCGCCGCCGCCCGAGAAGCCGTACAGCGAGCAAAAGCGGCCGAAAAACTCATGGAAGAGCTCGCGAAGGCGCAGGCTCGAAACGCCGAAGCGCAGGCACAGTCCACCGACGAGAGCGCCAAGCCCGAGACGGCCGAGGACATGCTGGAGCGGATTTTTGGAGCAGATGCCAAAGCCAAGGCCGCAGCCGCCGGTCAGTCGACAGGCGCTGAAGCAGCCCAAGCCTCTGCCGACGACAGCACCAAGACCCAGAAGGAAAAAGACGACGCGCGCGCCGAGCAGGCAACCAGCTTCTTTGCTGCCCTGATGCGCCGTATCCGCGGCGCAGCTCCGTCAGCGGAAAAAGCGCCCGATATCACGGCGGAAGCCATCATTACCGTAACCGACCTGATCGAGCAGAAGTGGCTCACGATCAACATGCCGGAGGACCGGGAAGTTCGCTTCCCGCTGGAGCCCGGCATGACGGATGGTTATGTGGTGCGGTTGAAAGGCCAGGGCCTGAAACTGCCCGACACGAACAGAGGCGACCTTGTCGTGACCCTGCTCGCATCGCGCGAAGGTCCTTACACGATCAACAATTTCGACATACACACGACGCTTCAGGTTTCCTTGGCAGATGCGGTTCTCGGTTGCGAAGCGACCGTTCAATCCCCACACGGAGAGCTGAAGGTGGATGTCCCGCCATGGTCCGGCTCTGACCGCTCCATCCGGGTAGAAGGCAAAGGTCTGCGTGATGCGTCCGGCGGTTACGGCGACTTCGTGGTCGAGGTCCGCATCGTCCTTCTGGATACGCCCGACGCCAAGGTGATGGACCTCATGCGCCACATGCGTGAGGGCCTGTACCTTTAAATCGTACCCATCGTGATTTCCCGGATTTGATGGGTAAGGACATTGCTAGAAGCACCATTCGCCCGCAGGGCGCTTGGTCGTGGCCTTTCCAGACCCGTTCCAATGAAAGGGGTGCACAACCCACCCTTTGTTACATTCCCTAACATGAGATGATCTCGGGCCTGCTTGAACCCGCGTTCGGGCTATGCCATAGGCAGGTTCGATTTACGTATAGGGAGCATCCAATGGCTCAGACATCCGGCCTGATGGCTGGCAAGCGCGGCCTCATCATGGGCGTCGCAAACAATCGCTCGATCGCCTGGGGGATTGCAAAGGCCTGTGCCGATGCAGGTGCTGAACTCGCATTCACCTGGCAGGGTGACGCCCTGAAGAAGCGTGTCGAACCCCTCGCGCAGGAACTTGGCGCGTTTATGGCAGGCCATTGCGACGTGACCGATCTCAGCACGATCGATACGGTTTTTGCAAACATCGAAGCGCATTGGGGCAAGATCGATTTCGTCGTTCACGCTATCGCATTTTCTGACAAGGACGAGCTTACCGGTCGTTATCTCGACACCAGCCGCGACAATTTCAATCGTACCATGGATATCTCTGTCTACTCGCTGGCCGCTGTTGCCAAGCGCGCAGACCCTGTCATGAACGATGGCGGCTCGCTGCTGACGCTCACCTACTACGGCGCGGAAAAGGTAATGCCGAACTACAACGTCATGGGCGTTGCAAAGGCTGCTCTTGAAGCCAGCGTACGCTATCTGGCGGTCGATCTGGGTGGCCGTGGCATTCGCGTGAACGCTGTTTCGGCTGGCCCGATCAAGACGCTCGCTGCCTCCGGCATCGGTGATTTCCGCTATATTCTCAAATGGAACGAGTACAATGCTCCCCTCAAGCGTACCGTATCCATCGAGGAGGTCGGCAAATCTGCGCTCTATCTTCTGTCGGATCTGTCGACGGGCGTGACAGGTGAAATTCACCACGTCGATTCCGGTTACCACACGATCGGCATGAAAGCGGTGGACGCACCAGACATCTCTGTCGTAAAGGACTGAAGGGTCACCTGTCGCGCGAATGTGTAAGGCATATTTGCGCGACATATGCGATCAAATTCGAAACGCGTCATCAACGATTCGTTTGTGAAGCATCATATCAGACAGGAGTGCCGCTTTGCTGGTCTATGTTATCCGCCACGGACAGACAGACTGGAATGCGATACGCAGGCTTCAAGGCCAAAAAGATATTCCCCTCAATGACTTCGGCCGCTCGCAAGCTGTTGCTAACGGCAAAGCCCTGTCCGAGATCCTCGGCACGTCAGCCAATGATTTCGACTATGTCGCAAGCCCTCTTGGCCGCACCCGTGAAACGATGGAACTGTTGCGCGGCGCCATGGGGCTGGAGCCTGATGCCTATCGCACGGACGCACGTCTTGTAGAGGTTTCGTTTGGCGATTGGGAAGGCTATACCATACCGGAGTTGAAGCTGGCCCACCCTGACAAGGTGAAAGCGCGCAAGGCCGCGAAGTGGGACTTCATTCCACCCGGCGATCATGCCGAAAGCTACGAAATCCTATCCTGGCGGATTGGCGCCTGGCTATCATCGGTCGAGCGCCAGACCGTGTGTGTATGCCATGGCGGCGTCATCCGCTCCATCTTCCGCCTCGTCACCAGTATGGATAAGGAAGAAGCTGCGGATATACCTATCCCGCAGGACCAGATTTTGAGAATTGAAACAGATCATCGACAGGCCGAATGGGTCGATACAATCTCTCAAGCGTAACGGTGGTTACTGGATGACCTCGAGATCATCCACTACCCTCTTGCCATCGACCTCAGTGTAGAAGACCACGACCTTCACACCAGCCTGCAGTCCGTCGAAGTTGAACTCTTCCGGCACCTTGTAGCTTTTGCCGTCCGCAAGGGTGATTGTCAGTCCCTTCACATCAACTTTGCTGATGGTCGATTCGACGTCAACGCTTTGCGCGAATGCGTTGAACGGAGCAAACAGACCTGCCGTGGCCAAAAGTGCGGCAATCATCAAACGCATCGCAATTGCTTTCTTGAAGCTGCTGAGGAAATTCATCTGCACCAAGATTTGCCTCCCGAATGTGGCGGAATTCGCCCGCAAACATGACATTTTAAATCCAATTGATGAATGAATTTTAACCTTTGATCAAGGCTTTAGGCGGGTTTCCTGTCAGCATATAAGATCATGCTGCGGTTAGGTTTACCCTGTTCATTCGATATCATTTAAATCGACGCTGCCATTTACAGATTCAGACTATATTCGGTTTTAAGCTGTATAGAAGTGATATTTCGAAGATTACCGAAGGATAAGACCGGGTGAGTGTTTGGGCCAATATTGGGGACAGCCTCAACCAAATTATCAAAAAGCGAGCAATTGCGGCCCTTCTGGCGGTCGCCATCGCAGGCGTCACGCTCAGTGTCTTTCACATCATCGAAACCCGAGAAGAGACCGCCCACCGCAATGCGATGACAAACGATCTCAAGCGTGCCGTTGCCCTTTTGCATGACAGGCTGGTCATGCGCATTCGTCAGGACGTTACCACGCTGACGGCGCTGGCTCATTTCACGACCATAAACCCGGCAGCCACCCCGCAGGATTTCAGTGCAATGGCTGGTCACCACCTTGCGCAGAACCCGCATTTCGTGGGTATCGGCTTTGCACCCAATCTCAAGCTTCAACAGTTTTATCCCGCCCCATCACCGACCAGCCTCCCACAAGAGGCCTTGAGTGCCATCTTGAGCGAACGACTGGCCCGACTTGAGGCTGTGTCCGAGACGAAGAATGATTGGCAACCGATCATCGAGGCGGGACCCAACGGCACGCTGTTGTTGTTGATCGTTCCCGTCAATTCGGGCGGGCAGGTATCGGGTGCAGTCCCCGGCCTCATCGATTGGCGCAGACTGCTGGATGGCATCGGATACGCATCCGGTGCATCCGGCGACATACGATTCGAAATCCGAGACAAGCTGACCAATACCACGGTGGCGGGCGATGTTGGCCCGGTGGGCGAAGACCCTTTCGTCAAGGCTGTTGATCTGGATGGGACCCATTGGGAGATACGTGCAACACCTGCGTCGGGATGGGGAGCGGCACCGAAGACCGGTCAATCCTTGCACGCCACGCTTGTCATCGCCGTTGCATCCATGCTGCTGCCCATCATCGTCGCCACATTGCTGCTGTCGGAACGCAACCGCAACATCAAGACGCTGCGTCTTCGTGAGGCAAAACTGGTGGAGCTTTCCCAACGTTTCAAACTGGCGATGGATTCGTCCAATATCGGAATCTGGGAAATCGAAAACGACACGTCCAGTTGCTATCTCGATGAGCGCGCCGCAAGTCTGCACGGTTTTCACATGGTGGAAAAACGTGTGTTACTAACGGAATGGCTGACCGCACTGGTGGTTGAAGACCGGTCCAAGGCTGCGCGGTTCTTCTTCACATGTTCCAAAGGACAGCAAACCTCTTCCGAGGTCTACAGAATTCCCGTGGCTGACGGTACGGTGCGATATCTGCGATCGGCTGGTTCCAGCTACATCAAACCCGACGGATCGCACCAGACCACCGGTATCATCTGGGACGTGACCGCAGACATGGTGATGGCGCTGAAACTGCGCGAATCGCGAGATACCAGCGACATCAAGAATGCTGAACTGGAGCTAGCCCTACAGGAACTATCCAACCGCGAGCACGAACTGGAAGAATTGTCGGGGCGTTTGACCCTTGCGCTCGAATCCTACAATTGCGGGATATGGGAGGCTACCCACGACTATTCTCTGGCGATCTGGAACGAGCGCATGTGCGAGCTGTATGGCTTACCTCCGCAGCCGGAACGTCGCGTGACACAGCAGGATTTCATCAATTGCCTAGCCCTGGAAGAGCGTGAAGGCCTTTTCGACGACAACCTGATCAGTGAAGCCGACCCCTACCGCGCCGTCGTTCATCGGGTCGTCCTGCCGGATGGAAGCCTGCGCTATGTGAAGGCAGTTGGTCGCCTCCACGTTCACCGCGATGGTCGCAAGAAAATCGTCGGTATCGCTTTCGACGTGACAGCGGACGTGCTGATTTCCGATCAGCTTCAGTCTGCGAAAAACGATGCGGAAGCGAAAAATGCCGAGTTGGAGCAGACAAAGACACGCATCGAGCATAACGCGCTTCACGATCCGCTCACCGGCCTCGCAAACCGTCGCAAGTTCGATCAGGATCTGGATGCCTTGTCTTTGCAGACGAATGACGAACCCAAGCCCTACGCAATTCTGCATCTGGATCTCGACCGCTTCAAGCAGATCAACGACACGCTGGGTCATGCCGCAGGCGATGCCGTGCTGGCCCATGCCGCCAGCATTCTGAAGAGCATCGTACCAGAAAACGATACGGTGGCGCGCATCGGCGGCGACGAATTCGTCATTCTCATCCAGAACCTAGGCGACACGGATCACATCACCTCCATCGCGACGAAGATTATCGCCGCTTTCAGCCAGCCCTTCGAGTTCAATGGTTTCACCTGTCGCTACGGCGTATCCATCGGTATCGCTTTTGGAGACGGAAAAACGACGAATGCGCGGGCAACCCTCATCAATGCCGATCTCGCGCTCTACCGCGCCAAGGCCACGGGCCGAAACCGCTACGAGTTCTTCACCCAAAACCTCCAAGAAGAAATCATCAACCACAAGAAAATCGCAGACGAGATTCTGGCCGGTCTGGAAAACGGCGAGTTTGAAGCCTGGTATCAGCCGCAGTTCTGCGCGAAGTCGCTAGACATGACCGGCGTTGAGGCCCTCGTGCGCTGGCGGCATCCGATCAGAGGCATCTTGACGCCCGACAAATTCCTGAAGATCGCAGAGGAATTGAATGTCGTTTCCAAGATCGACCACATTGTCTTGCAGCAAACACTCCATGACAAAGAGATTTGGCGCCTGAAAGGCTTGGACGTGCCGAGGGTCTCCGTCAACGTGTCTGTACGACGCCTGCATGACGATCAACTGATCGAAAGTCTCAGCACCCTCCCGATCGAGCCAGGCGAAATCACCTTCGAACTGGTGGAGGCGATCTTCCTTGACGAGCACGAGGATGTCGCCACCGGTAATATCGACCGTATCAAGGCGTTGGGTATCGAGATTGAAATCGACGATTTCGGCACCGGCCACACATCCATCATCAGCCTTTTGCGCCTGAAGCCCAAGCGACTGAAGATAGACCGGCAACTCGTCATGCCCATTCTCACCTCGCCACAGGAGCGGTCTCTCGTGAGCTCGATCATCGACATCGCCCATTCGCTGGGCGTCGAGACGGTGGCCGAAGGTGTCGAAACACAGGAGCACGCGGTTTTGCTGAAGCAATTGGGCTGTGACATTTTGCAAGGCTACGCCTTTGCCCAGCCACTCGCGCCACAGGATTTCTCGGCATTCGCCAGCGCACAGGAGTGGCGCCAGGTTTCCTGAGGAACACACCTTGCGCGCTTCGATGCGAACCGAATTGGAGAAATAAAGGCTTTCGTCCTTGCCATCTTTTACACTATGACAAACCCGCTTCTTTTTAAAAAACGTATTCCGTGTATGGAATGCTGCTGGTTCGGTCTGGTCCTATGTCACATAATACATTCGGTACTCTCTTTCGTGTGTCCACCTGGGGCGAGAGCCACGGCCCGGCGCTTGGCTGCGTTATCGATGGTTGCCCTCCTGGCATTCGCTTTACGCTCTCGGAAGTCCAGACATGGATGGACAAGCGCAAGCCCGGCCAGAACCGCTTTGTCACCCAGCGGCGTGAAGACGATATCGTCAAGGTGCTCTCCGGCGTCATGATGGATGCAGACGGTGAGACGATGATCACCACCGGCACGCCGGTATCCATGATGATCGAGAACACCGACCAGCGTTCCAAGGACTACGGCGAGATCGCCAAGAGCTTCCGTCCCGGCCACGCCGACTTCACCTACGATCTGAAATACGGCATTCGCGACTATCGCGGCGGCGGGCGCTCGTCTGCGCGTGAAACGGCCGCACGTGTTGCAGCCGGTGCGCTGGCCCGCAAGGTGGTGCCGAGCCTTAACGTTCGGGGTGCGCTGGTGCAGATCGGCAAGCACAAGATCAACCGCGCCAACTGGAATTGGAACCAGGTCGATCAGAACCCTTTCTTCTGCCCCGATGCGGAGATGGTGCCTGTGTGGGAAGAGTATCTGGATGGCATTCGCAAGGCAGGCTCCTCTATCGGCGCCGTCATCGAAGTGGTGGCAGAAGGCGTGCCTGCCGGTATCGGCGCACCGATCTACGCGAAACTCGATCAGGATATTGCCTCCAATCTGATGTCCATCAATGCCGTTAAAGGCGTGGAGATTGGCGAAGGGTTCGCCTCTGCCGAACTGACAGGCGAGGAAAATGCCGATGAAATGCGGATGGGCAATGACGGCAAGCCGCTTTTCCTGTCCAACCATGCTGGCGGCATTCTGGGCGGCATCGCGACGGGCCAGCCCATCGTCGCACGCTTTGCGATCAAGCCGACCTCTTCCATTTTGACCGAACGGCAGTCCATCGATGCCGATGGCAACAATGTCGACGTGCGCACAAAGGGTCGTCATGACCCATGTGTGGGCATCCGCGCCGTGCCGATCGGTGAAGCGATGGTAGCCTGCACGGTTGCCGATCATTATCTCAGAGACCGCGGCCAGACCGGGCGTTTGAAGTAGGAATTTAGCATGGCATATGATCAGAAGCGTGTTGTTGAAGCTATCCGAGCCTTCGAGGCTGGCGAAATCGTCGTGGTCATGGATGATGACGACCGCGAAAACGAAGGCGACCTGATTGTTGCCGCCGTGCATTGCACGCCGGAAAAAATGGCCTTCATCGTGCGCCATACCTCCGGCATCGTCTGTGCGCCCATGCCGCGGGAAGAGGCAAAACGCCTCAACCTCAACGCCATGGTCGCCGAGAACGATAGCGCGCATACGACTGCCTTTACGGTTTCGGTGGACTTCAAGCACGGCACCACGACGGGTATTTCTGCCAGCGACCGCAATGTGACGGTTCGCAACCTGGCAAACCCCAATGCGGGTGCGGCCGATTTTACCCGCCCTGGCCACATCTTCCCGCTGATTTCGCGAGAAGGCGGGGTCTTGATGCGCTCCGGCCATACGGAAGCAGCTGTCGATCTGTGCAAGCTGGCCGGCCTGCCACTGATCGGTGTGATCAGCGAACTCGTCAATGACGACGGCACCGTCATGCGCGGCCCGCAGGTTTCCGCCTTTGCCGACACCCATGGTATGAAGCAGGTTTCGGTTGCCGATCTCATCGCCTATCGCCAGCGCAAGGAAACGCTGGTCGAAAAGGAAAGCGAGTTCACGCTCGATACGCCGTTTGGCCCTGCAAAGGCGCAGACCTACTCCCTGCCGTGGGATCCGATGGAGCATATGGCTGTCATTTTTGGCGATATTCGCGATGGCGTCGATATTCCTGTGCGTCTGCACCCCGAAAACGTGGCCGACGACATCTTCGGCAAGAAGCAGCCGGTTCAACACTACATGGAAAAGATCGCAGCCGAAGGCCGCGGCGTCATCATCTATTTGCGTGAAGGTTCGGTCGGGGTCGGACAGGTCGCGGGACGCCGCAAATCCCGCGATCCTGATGAAGCCCATGTGCAGGCCCGGTCGCGCGATGACGAATGGCTAGAAATCGGCCTTGGTGCACAAATCCTGAAAGAACTCGGCATCAGTTCCATCAAGCTTCTGACCTCCCGCGAGCGCCACTATGTCGGCCTCGAAGGTTTTGGCATCAAGATCAGCTCGACCGATATCGGATGATTTGCCGCGCATCTACGTCACCCCGGCCTTGAGCCGGGGTAGACGAGATCAGGTCATACGCTGCAGATTGCTCTACCCCAGCCAGCCATCCAGATACCGAACGGTTTCCACACCCGTGAACTTGGCGAGACGGTTCAACTCGGCATCCAGCTTTGCCAGACGTCCCGACGTTGCGCGCACGCCCTTTTCAAGCCAAAGGCGCTTCACATCCAGCGTTCCACCCTTGCGGTCCGCCTTCATATCGATGCGGCCGATGAGGCGATCCGCTTCCAGAAGCGGAAAGACGTAGTAGCCATATTCCCGTTTCGGCTCCGGCACGAAAACCTCGATGCGGTAGTAGAAGCCGAACAGACGCTCAGTGCGGGCGCGGTTGCGTAGCAGGGGATCGAAGGGGCTGAGCACCCGGATGCGGTTGGGAGGCTCGATGTTGGCGTCCACCTCGCTGGTAAATCCTTCGAAGGCATAGGAGACGCGCTCCTTTGCCCCGTCGGAGGAAGCGAGTGAGACCTCGCAGAGTTCGTCGCGATGATCTGTCACCCATTGCCTGGCTTCCTGCGGCGTGACGATATCGAAAAAGGCGGCAAGCTCGCCCGGCGTGGCAAAACCGAGGCGCCGCAGCGCTCCACGGCAGGCCCAGTCCACGAATTCGTGGTGAGGCACTTCAAGGTCGTGATGCTCAGTTGGGATGACCCGTTCCGCGAGATCATAGACCTTCTGGAAATTGACGCGGCCCGCCACGGCCAGCTTGCCGGTGTGCCACAGATATTCCAGTGCGGTTTTCGACGGATGCCAGTTCCACCAGCCACCGGATTGATGCCCCTCCGCCTTCATATCACGCGACATGGTGGCACCGTTTTCGGCGATGCGGCGATAGGTTTCCTCAAAGGCCGAATCGAAACCCTCCCCGTGCCAGTTACGCCAGCGTTCCTGAATAATCGGCTCACGGCGGCGGAAGCGGTGTTTCCAGTACGGGTAGAATTGTACCGGCAGGATCGAGGCGTCGTGTGTCCAGTGTTCGAACAACGACCGGTCTTTCTCCAGCAGTTCCGTCAGATGGTGGCGCTTATAAGTCTGATTGCGGGAAAGGATGATCTGGTGATGCGCCCGCTCCACGGTGGCGATGCTGTCGAGCTGCACAAAGCCGAGGTCGGTGATGAGCTTCAGCAGATCGTCCTTGTCCATGGCGCGGCTGGGCGATGCGGACAGCCCCTGTCGCGCCAGAAAAATACGTCGTGCTGCTTCGTTCGAAATCTTGATCGCCATGGCAAAAGCCTATGGTTACGTCACTTAAAAATCAATGTTCTTTTTTTGTTCCTCGTTTCGTTTGCCCTCCCATCCGTTTATAGAAACTGGGACATATTTCGGGGACCACCAGTTGGATATTCGTTTTGACGAAGCAGGCGTAGCCTTCGAGGGCAGAGCGGCGGTGGAGCCGCTGACGCTTGCGCTGAACGAGAGGCGCATCGGCGTGATCGGCCTCAATGGGTCCGGCAAGACGACCTTTGCGCGGATGATCAACGGGCTGACGAAGCCGACCAGCGGCCGTGTCATCGTCAACGGGCTGGATACGGTCAAGGACGCATCCGAAGTCTTGAAGGACGTTGGCTTCATCTTCCAGAACCCGCAGAACCAGATCATCCTGCCGATGATTCGTGACGACATCGCTTTTGGATTGAAAAACAAGGGACTGAACGGATCGGCCATCGATAAGGCGGTCGATACCATATTGCAGCGTTTCGATATCCAGCATCTCGCCAAACGCCGCGCACACGAACTATCCGGTGGAGAATTGCAGCTCTCCGCTTTGGCGGCGTTGACCATCACCAGTCCGAAAATCCTCATCATGGACGAGCCGACGAACCAGCTTGATCTGAAGAACCGCGCGCTGGTTGAGCGGACGATGGCGGGACTGGAACAAGGTCTGATCGTCATCACGCACGACCTTCCGCTATTGGAGAGTTTCGACCGCGTTCTTCTGTTTCATCAAAACAGGCTGCACGCCGATACCTCTCCCGCCGACGCCATTCAGCTTTACCGGAAGCTGGCGCTCACATGAAAAGTCTCCATGTCGAAGGAACCGGTTGGCTTTACCGGCTCTCGTCACGCATCAAGCTCACGGGCCTTGCGCTCTTCAGCATTGGCCTGTTTCTGACGCGCGATCCGGTTATCCTCTCCGCTGCCGTTCTACTGGCGGGGGTCATGCTGTGGCAGGCGCATTTGGGGCTTCAGGAAACCGTGGCGCGGTTGCGGCCCGTTTTGCTGACGATTGCCGTGATCGCGCTGTTCAGTTTCCTGTTCATGTCGGCGCTGGATGCAGCGATCGCCCTCCTGCGGTTGACGGCGCTGACGCTACTGGCAACGGCGATAACCGCGAGCGTGAGCATCTCGCAGTTCATGGATGAGATCACGTTTGCCCTTCGTCCGCTTGAAAAAATCGGCCTTGCCAATGCTGCCGATGTGGGTTTGGCGGTTGGGCTCGTCGTGCGTTTTGTGCCGGAGGTCATCAATCGTTACGAGACGCTGAGCGATGCCCATCTCGCGCGCGGAATGAAGGTCAGGCTGCATACGATTCTGGTCCCGCTCATCATTATGACGTTGAAGGACGCCGATGCCATCGCGGATGCCATTGACGCGCGCGGTTTCAGAGGCCAAACCTCGAACGACATAAAAGGGAGAGTTCCATGAAGACGCGTGACCTTGTTCTGATTTCGCTGTTTTCGGCCATCATCATCGCGCTTGGCCTGCTGCCGCCCATCCCGCTTGGTTTCATTCCCGTTCCCATCACCGCGCAATCGCTCGGCGTCATGCTGGCCGGTGTGGTGCTGGGCGCGAAACGGGGGGCATTTGCGGTGCTGCTCACCATTCTCATCGCCGCCATCGGCCTGCCGGTGCTGTCAGGCGGTCGTGGTGGTCTTTCCATTTTCTACACGCCCACCACCGGCTTCCTGATCGGCTGGATCGCTGCTGCCTTCACGACAGGATATCTGTCAGAGCGTTTGGTGAACCGTGATCAATCGGGCCTCGCACAGGGCGTCGGATTCTTTCTGGCCAGTGTCGCCGGTGGCGTGATCGTTCTTTACGCTTTCGGCATCACCTATCTCGGTTTTGCAGCAGGTATCGGCTTTACCAAGGCTTTCATCGGCTCCATGGCGTTCATTCCAGGTGATGTCGTCAAGGCCGTCCTCGCTGCGCTGGCTGGTCGTGCCGTCATGGCCGGGTACCCCCTACTGCCGCAGCGCGCCTAATTCCGCACCCAAACGTTCAGGAGTTACCGCCATGGCCACACGGCTTTACGAGCACCCGATATTCCTGGAACACATAACGCCTGCGGGCCACCCTGAGCGCCCTGACCGGCTGCGTTCGCTCAATATTGCGCTGGAGCATCCGAATTTCGAGCGGTTGGACCGGAAGGAAGCGCCACAGGCAAATGAGGATGCCGTGCTTCTGGCGCACCCGGAAAGCCATCTCATCTCGGTCATGCGACAAATCCCGGAAGAGGACGGCGAGATCAATCGCATCGAGGCCGATACCTACGCTTCGCCCAAAAGCCTTCAGGCGGCGCTGACCGGCATCGGCGCTGCGATGGCGGCGGTGGACGATGTGTTTAGCGGCGCAGCCGATAACGTCTTCGTTGCCAGCCGGCCACCCGGCCACCATGCCGAGACGGAAAAAGCCATGGGCTTTTGCCTGTTCAACAATGCCGCCATTGCAGCGCGCCATGCGCAGAAGACCTACGGCGCGGAACGTGTCGCCATCGTCGACTGGGATGTCCACCACGGCAATGGCACGCAGGATATTTTCTGGAACGACACGTCGGTTCTCTTCTGTTCCACACACCAGATGCCGCTCTATCCTTGGAGCGGTGACAAACGCGAGACAGGCATCAAGAACAACGTGGTCAACGCACCGCTTTCGCCCAATACCGGCAGCGACCATTTCCGGGAAGCATTCAAATCCCGCGTTCTACCGGCGCTTGCCGATTTCTCCCCCGATCTCATCATCATCTCGGCGGGTTTCGATGCGCATCACCGCGATCCGCTGGCGCAGATCAATCTCGTGGGTGAGGATTTCGACTGGGCGACGGGGCGAATTCTGGAGATGGCCGACAAATTTGCCGCCAACCGGGTCGTCAGCCTGCTTGAAGGTGGTTATGATCTGGAAGGGCTGGCGGAATCGGCAGCCATGCATATTTTGAGAATGATGAAGGGTTGAACATGACGGAAAATGCCAACACAGCCGATGTCAGCGGTTATTCTTTCGAAAAGGCTGTCGCCGAGCTGGAAAGCATTGTCGCCCGTCTGGAACGCGGCGATGTGGCACTGGACGAGTCCATCGCCATTTACGAACGTGGCGAAGCCCTGAAGAAACATTGCGAAACCCTGCTGACCGCCGCTGAAAAGCGTATCGAGAAAATCCGCCTGGATCGCGCCGGAAAGCCACAGGGCGTGGAGCCCCTAGACGGCGAATAGGATTAAAATCTGCGTTTAGCCCGTCCGCCCAGCACTAGAAGATACCGCTGATTATTGCTCGCTCACGAATACTGCGGACCGTGGTAACCTACCGGCTTGTCGCAGGAGATGACGATGTCGTTTTTTCCGGGAAGAGACCCTGTTGCGGGCGATGCCTTCGCCTGCGATGCTATCGAGAACCTGATCATTCCACGCTCCAGCGATATCGGCGGATTTGCCGTGCGACGCGCCTTGCCGACACGCGACCGGCGACTGGTCGGTCCGTTCATCTTTTTCGATCGTATGGGACCGGCTATTTTAAAGGCCGGTGAAGCGCTGGATGTGAAGCCGCATCCACATATCGGACTTTCGACCGTGACCTACCTCTTCGATGGCGAGATCAAGCATCGCGATAGTCTCGGGACCGAACTCACCATTCGTCCTGGCGACATCAACCTCATGACGGCCGGGCGTGGCATCGTGCATTCGGAACGGACACCGGAAAATCTGCGTGGTCATCCGCAATCCATGTCCGGCTTGCAAACATGGCTTGCCCTCCCGGACGACAGAGAAGAAATCGAGCCGGATTTTTCCCACACCGGACGGGACGCCATGCCTGCTATCGATATCAAAGGTGCATCGGGCCGTGTCGTCATTGGCTCGTTTGCGGGGGCGTCTTCGCCGGTCAAGACGCTCACGGATACGCTCTATGTCGATCTGACGCTGGGCGCGGGTATCAAGTTTCCCTTTGCCGCAGATCATGAAGAGCGCGCAATTTACATTCTCTCTGGGTGCCTGGAGGTGGCGGGTGACGTTTTTGCAGCCGATCAATTGATCGTGTTTCGAGCAGGCGACGATATTACGTTGAAGGGCGGCATCGCAGGCTGCCATATCATGATCTTCGGCGGCGCGGCCATGAATTCCAAGCGTTATATCTGGTGGAATTTCGTATCGTCATCAAAAGAACGCATAGAAAAAGCCAAGGAAGAGTGGAGAACCGGGCGCTTCGACATCGTACCGGGGGATGAGGAAGAGTTTGTCCCTTTGCCGCAGGGTTGAAATTCGTTAAAACGAATTAAATCTTGCCCAAGCCTGCATTGCACACCATCTGGTGGCAGCAGTTTGAACCGATAAATACGAAGGCCGAACGATTGACCGGAATGCCAGAGACACCATTGCTTGACCGGGTGAAATTCCCATCCGATCTCAAGTCGATCGAAGATCGCGATCTGCCGCAATTGGCCAGAGAATTGCGCGACGAGATGATCGATGCTGTCTCAACGACCGGCGGACATCTGGGTGCAGGTCTGGGCGTGGTAGAACTGACCATTGCCATCCACAAGGTGTTCAACACACCGGACGACCGGCTGATTTTCGATGTGGGCCATCAATGTTATCCACACAAGATCCTGACAGGTCGCCGTGACCGCATCCGCACCTTGCGGCAGGAGGGTGGTCTCTCCGGCTTCACCCGCCGCGCGGAAAGCGAATATGACGATTTCGGCGCAGGCCATTCCTCCACCTCCATCTCTGCCGGGCTCGGCATGGCAGTGGCTGCCGAACTGGATGGAAGCAACCGCAAGGTCATTTCCGTCATCGGCGATGGCTCCATGTCAGCAGGTATGGCGTTCGAGGCACTGAACAATGCCGGTGCGCTGGATGCCCGCCTCATCGTCATTCTCAATGACAACGACATGTCGATTGCGCCGCCGACAGGTGCGATGAGCGCCTATCTCGCGCGTCTCGCCTCCGGGCGCACCTATATGGGCTTTCGCGATTTTGGCAAAAAGCTGACCGCCTATCTTGGCAAGACCATCGACCGGGCGATTACGCGTGCCGTGACCCATGCGCGGGGCTACGTCACCGGTGGCACCCTGTTCGAAGAACTCGGCTTCTACCACATCGGCCCTATCGACGGTCACTCCTTCGAGCACCTTTTGCCCGTTCTGCGCAATGTACGTGACAACCAGAAAGGCCCCGTGCTCATTCATGTGGTGACGCAAAAGGGCAAGGGTTATGCACCTGCCGAAGCCGCTGCCGACAAGTATCACGGCGTCAACAAATTCGATGTGATCACCGGTGCGCAGGCCAAGGCCAAGCCGAATGCACCCAGCTATACCAGCGTGTTTGCGGAAGCGCTTATTCAGGAAGCCACGCTGGATGACAAGATCGTCGGCGTCAGCGCTGCCATGCCCAATGGGACGGGTCTGGATAAACTGGCCGAACTGTTCCCGAAACGCAGCTTCGATGTGGGCATTGCCGAACAGCATGCTGTCACCTTCGCGGCGGGCCTTGCTGCCGATGGCTACAAGCCGTTTTGTGCTCTCTACTCCACCTTCCTGCAACGTGGTTACGACCAGTTGGTGCATGATGTGGCCATTCAGAGCCTTCCGGTGCGCTTTCCGATAGATCGCGCCGGGTTTGTCGGAGCTGACGGCCCCACCCACTCGGGCTCCTTCGACACCACTTTCCTCGCTACCCTGCCTGGCATGGTGGTTATGGCGGCGTCGGACGAAGCAGAGCTGAAACACATGGTGCGTACGGCTGCAGCCTATGACGAGGGTCCGATCTCTTTCCGCTATCCGCGCGGCGAAGGCGTCGGCATCGAAATGCCTGCTCGTGGCGAAATTCTCGAAATCGGCAAGGGTCGCGTCATCAAGGAGGGCACGAAGATCGCGCTGCTTTCCTTCGGCACGCGTCTTGCAGAATGCCTGACTGCGGCAGAGGATCTCGATGCGGCGGGCCTTTCCACCACCGTTGCCGATGCGCGCTTTGCAAAGCCGTTGGACCTCGATCTCATTCGTCAGCTCGCCAGCCATCACGAAGTGCTTATCACCATTGAAGAGGGCTCGGCGGGCGGCTTTGGTGCGCATGTCCTGCACTTCATGGCCAGTGCCGGTCTCCTCGACACGGGTTTGAAGGTTCGCACGTTGACCTTGCCGGACCAGTGGGTCGAGCAGGCCAAGCCCGAAATCATGTATGCCAATGCAGGGCTTGATCGCGCAGGTATCGTTTCCACGGTCTTCAATGCGCTGGGCCAAAAGCAGGCCGGTCTTGGTGTCGCTGGATAATCCGGCTTCCCATTCCAAACGACAATAGAAAAACCCGCCGGATCTCTCCGGCGGGTTTTTCATTTCACGTTATGGTTTGTCTCAGAATTCTTCCCAATCCTGTGCCACCGGCTTGGCGGATGTTTCGGCCTTCGGCGAGAAGGCTTTCGCCAGGCTCTGGCCAAGTGCGCGCGCTGGAGACGAAACCGGACGCGCCGTTGGCTGAGCAATCTTTGCCGCAGGGCGTGGAGCCTGCGAATAGACCGGCTTCGGCGCCGACGCAGAGAAGGAACGCGGCGCACTGTGCTGTGCTGGTGCAAAGGCTGTGGCGGCACGGGTGCCATTGCCGAGGTTGAACTGGCCGATGAGGTCGTTCAGTGCTTCGGCTTCGCGGGCAAGGGCGTGGCTCGCAGCGGTCTGCTGTTCCACCATCGCTGCGTTCTGCTGCGTGCCCTGATCCATGGTGTTGACGGCCGTGTTGATTTCCTGAAGACCGGTTGCCTGTTCGCGGGCAGCCGTGACGATGGTGCTGACGTGGGTGTTGATCTCCTCGACTTCAGCGATGATCAGTTCCAGTGCCTTGCCGGTTTCGCCGACGAGGTTCACGCCGTTTTCGACCTGCTGGGTAGAGGCGCTGATCAGTGTCTTGATCTCCTTTGCAGCGTTTGCAGAACGCTGCGCCAGTTCACGCACTTCCTGCGCGACAACCGCAAAGCCCTTGCCCGCTTCACCGGCACGCGCCGCTTCGACGCCGGCGTTCAAAGCCAGGAGATTGGTCTGGAACGCGATGTCGTCGATAACACCGATAATATTGGTGATTTCGCCCGAAGACTTTTCAATGGCCTGCATGGCAGATACGGCGCTACGGACAACGGTACCTGATTTTTCAGCGCCGGAGCGTGCACGCTGAACCAGAGCGCTTGCCTCTTCCGCACCCTTGGCGCTGTCACGCACGGTGGTCGTGACTTCCTCAAGCGCTGCGGCCGTTTCTTCGATAGAAGCCGCCTGCTGCTCGGTACGGCGCGACAGGTCATCTGCAGACGACAGCATCTCGGAAGCACCGGCATTGATGGCGGAGGCATTTTCGCCGACCGTGCGCATGGCTTCCTGAAGCTTGTCCAGAGAGTTGTTGAAGTTGACGCGCAAGGGTTCGATAAACTCAGCAAACGGCGTATCGATCCGGTAGACCAGATTGCCGTCGGCCAGAGCCTGCAGACCTTTGGCCAGCTCATCACGAGCAAAAGTCTGTTCGGCTTCGGTGCGGGCTTTTTCGGCTTCGTTGCGGCGACGATCTGCCTCTGTCGAGGAGCGCATGCGGTCGCTTTCGTCCGAAAGGCGGGACTTTTCGATGCCGGCTTCCTTGAAGACCAGAACGGCTTGCGCCATCTTGCCAACCTCGTCGCCACGGTCCAGTGCAGGAACATCGACTGTCGTATCACCACCGGCAAGGCGGCTCATCGCATCCGTCATACCGACAATCGGCGAGACGATGGCACGCGATAGCGCCCAGATCAGCACAATTGCAACGAGGCCGGCGGCGGCACCGCCACCGAGAAGAGCAAACTCCAGATTGGTATGCGCGGCAGCTTGTGCAGCGACCTGGATTTCGGAAGCGGCTGCCAGCTCAGTCTTGATCTTGGCGGCAGCAGCACGGAAATTATCCAGCTGGCCCTTGGCCTGATTGCGTCCAATTTCGATGACCTCGGAAATCGGTGCCTCCGTGTTCTTGCGAGCTGCCATCTGGGGCTGAGCCAACTGCGTGTAGAACACGGTCGCCGTTGCCTGCATGTCATCGATGGATTTCAGGATTTCCGACTGACCGACGGCGAGGCTGCGGGCCTCATCCAGTTTCTTCAACATCAGGTCACGTTGGGCAAACACATCATTATATGTGCTATCGCTGCGAAACAGCAGGAAGCCGCGCTGGTTGACCGCTTGCTCCAGCATCGCCGCTTTCGCGTCGTCAATATTTGACATGATCTTGGCGGTGTTCGTCTGACGTTCAGAAACACGCTTGGCTTCAATCGTTTGCATGAAGACAACCGCCGACGCGATCAGGCAAACAGCCATCAGGGCAACGAACGTGACGACCAGCTTCAGGTTGATAGGTAGATTTTTCAAAGACATCGACGACTCTTTCGACACGCTTCTGGTGTGACAGCAGGCGAGCAGCCTGGACACCACGTAATCTCTTTCGGGGAGGCCCGCCTTCATGGCGGAAATGTTGGGTCTAAACTCAGCTTTGCGACACAGTGCCACCAAGCCGTTTATTTTCGCTTAAACGCTGGGGATGGCCACAGGTGCTGCACCCGTGTGGAAATTGAGTTTTGCGCTCCGCTCAGTGCTTTGCCACTACAAAACGCTTGCTTTCCGGGCTTTTGGCAGTCATTGACACGACCATGTCTCATTCATCTGAAAATCACCGGCTGGACCAGCTTCTGGTATCGCGCGGCCTGTTCGCCAGCCGCTCCCGTGCACGCGACGCGGTTGCGCGCGGCACCGTACGCGTCAACGGCAAGGTCGTCACCAAACCAAGCCTGACATTTCCTGGAAATGTCGTCTTCGAGATCAGCGATCCGGCGCAGGATTACGTATCGCGCGCGGCATTGAAACTGGTTGCAGCACTCGACTACTTCGAGCTGGACCCACGCAATCTGGAATGTCTTGACGTTGGCGCCTCCACCGGTGGCTTTACCGAGGTGTTGCTGAAACGCGGCGCGTCCCACGTGACCTCTATCGATGTCGGCCACGGCCAAATCCATCCCCGCATCGAAAACGACCGTCGTGTCACCAGCATCGAAGGTTTCAACGCACGCTTCCTGACAAGCGATGATATCGATAACCGGCCGATCCGGTTTATCGTGTCGGATGTGTCGTTCATATCGTTGAAGCTGGCGCTGGCGCCTGCCCTTGAATTGGTCGAGTCCGGTGCGCTGGCCATTTTGCTCGTGAAGCCGCAATTCGAAGCAGGACGCGATGCGATCAGCAAGGCAGGCCTGCTGAAAGAGCCTGAGACGGCACCGGCTGTTGCCGCAGAACTTGAGCGCTGGCTGGTGGAAGACATGGGCTGGATCAGCCTTGGCCTCATCCCCTCCCCCATCGCCGGTGGTGATGGGACCGAGGAGTTTCTTCTCGGAGGCCGCAAGCCATGACCGCGCAGACCGTGAAAATACAAGGCCTCGGCGCGCAGGGCGATGGCATCGTGCACGAAGCAGATGGTCCGATCTTCGTCCCTTTCGCACTGCCTGGAGAGACCGTTGCGATTGCCCGTATCAAGGACCAGGGCACCATCATGTCGATCACCGAGGCGGCACCCGAGCGGCGCGAGCCTGCCTGTCGCCATTTCGGACCCGATGGAAAAAGCGGCACGTGTGGGAGCTGCTCGTTGCAACACCTTGCCGACGAGCCATACCACGTTTTCAAGCGCAGCCTCGTCGTCTCCGCACTGAAGTCGAAGGGATTGGACGTCGAGGTCGGTGCGCTGGTGCAATGTCGCCCCGCCGAAAGACGCCGTGTGGTCTTCACGGCCCGCAAAACCGAAAAGGGGTTGCTGCTCGGCTTTAGTCAGGCCAACAGCCACCATATCGTCGCCATCGAAGAATGTCCCGTCACGACCGATGGTATCGTATCGCGTCTCGATGCGATCCGAGCCATCGGTGCGCCGCTTGCATCGACCGCCGAACCGTTCCGCATCACCGTGATGGAAACGCTTTCGGGACTTGATATTTGCTTCGAGGGTATCAAGACGGCCAGTGACAAGCAGCGCCGTACCGTAACTGAAATCGTGCTGTCGATGCGCGGTATTGCCCGTGTTTCGCTCTCGGGTGAAATCCTGATCGAACCGCTGAGGCCTGTCATTCAATTCGACGGCGTCAAGATCACGCCGCCCGCCGGTGGTTTTGCGCAGGCCACCAAGCAGGCGGAAGATGCCATGGCCGAACTGGTTCTGGCCCATGTGGGCAAATCGAAACGCATCGCCGACCTGTTCAGCGGCTCCGGCACCTTCGCCCTGCGGTTGGCGCGTCTGGGTAAGGTTCACGCGGTGGAGGCCGAAGACAAGGCGCTCAAGGCGCTCGATCTTGCGGCCCGCAATACGCAAGGCCTGAAACCCGTAACAATTGAAAAGCGCGACCTGTTTCGCCATGCGCTGACCGTCAAGGAACTGAAGAACTACGATGCCGTAGTCTTCGATCCGCCACGCGCAGGAGCGGAAGCGCAATGCAAGGAACTGGCCCGCAGCGGCGTGAAAAAGATCGTTGCCGTCAGCTGCAATCCGCTGTCGCTTGCGCGTGACCTCGCTATTCTGGTCGAGGGCGGCTACCGCATTACCAAGGTGACGCCCATCGACCAGTTTTTATGGTCGCCGCATGTGGAAGCGGTCGCAACGCTGGAAAAGTAACGCCTACCAGGCGGTATCGATATTGCCGTTGCCAACGACACCGCTGCAACGGCAGCGTCCACCAACTCGTCCTTGCTGAACAGGGCAGACATAGGGTCGCGAGCGGTTGGCGCTGTCAGGTGGCGTGACGACGCAGACGAAGCGCTGGTGGCGGCGGTCATAACCGTTGTTTCGGTTGGACGAACCGGCCTGACTGTTGAAATTTTGCACTTCAATGATATCGCTTTGGGCCGACTGCGACATCGAGGGTGGCTGGAGGCTGGCCGCACCTGCGACACTGGATAGCGACATGACGAGGGCAAGCGTTGCGAAAAGGAGGGGGCGCATGGATGGGCTTCCTTGAAGACGGACGTTGTTTCCTCAAAGACTAAACAGCCTTCATCGGCAATTCCATAAGACCCGCCCATTTTCATCAGCCACGCTTAACGGCGCATGAATGCCTCGAACGCGGCTCTGGCTTCCGCACTCTGCAGCTGGGCAGCGAAATGCACAATTTCTGCGTCGATCCGTGCCCGAATGTCAGCGCCATCTCCGCGCAGCAGGTCACGGGCGATTTTGAGCGCTTGCGGTGGCTTTGCTGCAAGCGACGATGCAATTTTCAGCGTTTCACTCTCGACGTCGGCTTCGGGCACGACTTTCCATATCAAACCAGCCTGAAGTGCCTGATCTGCCGAAAAGCCTTCACCCGCGGCCAGCAGCGCGAAGGCACGCTGGTGGCCCATGACGCGCGGCACGAGCAGGCTGGAAGCCGCTTCCGGCACCAAAGCCAAATCCACGAAAGGCGTCTTGAACAGACTGCGGGCGGAGGCAACCGTCAGGTCGCAATGCAGGTTGAGCGTGGTGCCGATGCCGATGGCGAGACCGTCCACACCTGATACGATGGGTTTTTGAACGCCGACCAGCGCATGCAGGAAATCCCCCGCCGCCAGCCGACCCTTGCCACCGGACATGGCAAAGGCCATGAAATCAGCCATGTCATTACCCGCCGAAAAGCAGCCGTTTGAGCCGAGAAATGCGATGACGCGAATATCAGCATCGGCATCCGCCGTCTGCAAGGCATCGATCATGGTGCGATACATGGCGTCCGTGATGGCGTTTTTCTTGTCCGGTCGGTTGAAACGAATGACCAGCACGCCGGGTGTCGCGTGCGGACGTTCAATAAGGATATGATCGGCAGACATGAGAACTCCTTAAGCCAGAACGGCGCGGGCGGCTTCAAGGCTCGCGGCTCCGGATATCACACGATCCTTCAAGGCAGACGTTTCAGCAAGAAGGTTTTCGGCGGTGAAACGGCAAAGAGCGATCCGGTTGGAGCCCTGCCCATCATCAACCGACGCCAAAGCACCCTTGGCGAGATAAGCACCCGTCAAGGCAAGCCCGAACAAACGCTGATACGGTGTGGCACCGGCAAGTGCAGCAGTAGTTTCACCGTTTGCCAAGGCGCCCAGCAGCCAATCGGTCGCCTCCTCCAGATCGGAAATGCTCCGGTCAAGATAGCGGGCGGTTTCGCCAAGCTCCGGTGTGTTGGACGCGTGCACCGCCTGCGCCTGCTCTTTCAGTTCGGCGATGAACCCACGCACCTGCGCGCCCTCGGAGAGCGGCAATTTGCGCATGACGAGGTCAATGGCCTGAATACCGTTGGTGCCTTCGTAGATCGGCGCGATCCGTGCATCGCGCAGATAGCGAGCCGCTCCCGTTTCCTCGATAAAGCCCATACCGCCGTGAACCTGAATGCCGAGCGAGGCCACGTCTACTCCGGCATCGGTTGAAAAGGACTTGGCGATAGGTGTTAAAAGGGCCGCCCGTTCCTGCCAGAACTTGCGCTCCGCTGCATCGGTTTTCGCGTGGCTCATATCGATGGCATGAGCGCAGGAGAAGGAAATGGCGCGGGAGCCTTGTGTCAGCGCCTTCATGGTCAGAAGCGTTCTGGCGATATCAGGATGCTCGATGATCGGGCTCATGCCCGTCGCTTTGGTACCGGGCGCTTTGCCCTGCGTACGCTCCTTGGCATAGGCGATCGCCTTTTGCGTTGCCGCTTCGCAGATCGCCACACCCTGCATGCCGACGGCCAGACGCGCGTTGTTCATCATGGTGAACATGCAGGCCAATCCCTTGTTTTCCTCACCGACGATCCAGCCGAGTGCACCTTTTTCGGAGCCATAGCGACCATCCCCAAAAATCATCGTGCAGGTGGGAGAACCATGAATACCGAGCTTGTGCTCCAGCGCGTGGCAGAAGAGATCGTTGCGGTCACCGGGATTGCCTGCCTCATCGGGCAGGAATTTCGGGACGAGAAAGAGCGAGATACCGCGTGTACCGCCGGGCGCATCCGGCAGGCGCGCCAGCACCAGATGGATGATGTTGTCGGCTGCGTCGTGCTCACCCCAGGTGATGTAGATTTTCTGGCCGAAGATCCGGTAGCTGCCATCGCCGACGCGCTCCGCCCGGCTTTTCAAGGCAGCAAGATCCGATCCGGCCTGCGGTTCCGTCAGGTTCATGGTTCCGGTCCAGACGCCGGACACCAGTTTTTCCAGATAGGTGGCTTTGAGCTCGTCGCTTCCATGGGTGGCGATGGCTTCCACCGCACCCATTGTCAGCGTCGGGCAAAGGGCGAAAGCCATGGAGCCGGAGTTCCACATCTCGAGAGCCGCCACATTCAACAGATGCGGCAGGGCCTGCCCGCCGAATTCTTCCGGCGCGGTCAGTCCGTTCCAGCCGCCTTCTGCCCAACGGCGGTAGAGATCGGCCCAGCCATCCGGCGTCCGCACGACACCATCCACGATCTTGGAGCCTTGGCGGTCACCGATCTCTGCCAGAGGTGCAACCTCTTCGGTGGCGAAACGACCGGCCTCATGGAGAATGGCATCGACGGTATCTTCATCGAGATCACCGAACGCGCCTTCTTCCAGCGCGACCTTGAGGCCTGCCACGTGTTTCAGCGTAAAAGCGATATCGTCTACCGGTGCGAGATACATTCTGCCTCCTCCCGAAGCGTCAACGTTGCAAAGCGATAGCCTTCGGGGCTAATTGATTTTTACGTAAACGTCAATTTGAAATATCCCCGATGTGTTCAACTTAAAGCGTGCGGCGGTTTGCGTTCGAAACCGACCTGCGGCAATCGGCATGACCGTAATCAAACTGTCACAAAACTCTGATCAGCATGATCTTGTCGCATAAGCGGAATTGTCTTCCGCTCCTCGCCGCGACCATGTTTCAGGATCAAGCGCATGGACATTCCTCACCCAGCCATCCCCGGCCTCGTCTGGGCCTACCGCTTTCGTCCGGGAATCGAGCCCTGCGTCCGATTGGGGGCGGACGTAACACTTGCCGACCTCCAGACCGAAGACGGCTTTTTCTGGCTACACTTAAACCTCGCAGACTCACGCGTTGCGGGCTTTCTGGAGAACGTTCCTGCACTCGACGACAGCATCAAGGCGAACCTCACGACGCATGAAACGCACCCATCCATCGTCGTCGATGACGGCGCGCTGTATGGAACGCTGATCGATTTCCAGAGGGAGTTCGATCAGGAAACGCGCGATATCGGTTGGCTGCATTTTGCGTTGGGGGAACGTTACATCATCACCACCCGCTTGCAACCACTTCGGTCTATCGACCGCCTGCGCGCCGCAATCGACAAGAACCCCAAGCGCTTTTCCACACCCTCGCATGTTTTCGAGGGCCTCGTCGCGGAATTCCAGCGCAGCCTGATCGCACTGGTCATGGAAACGACCGAAGAGCTGAACGCCATCGAGGATTTCGTTTATGACGCCACGCCCCGCGACGAACGCCGCAGGCTGGCACCCGTACGCCGTACCGTAGTGCGCCTCCACCGGCATCTGCGCACGGTGCTGACATTGATGCGCAGAGCGTCAGCGGCGGATGACGAGGAAATGCCATTCGGCTTCGAAGAGATCGCGGCCCGGCTGACCGGACGCCTTGAATCCATTGATCACGATGTCTACGCGCTTCAGGAGCGTGCACGGCTGCTGCATGAAGAGGTCGATTCGAAGCTTTCCTCTGAAACCAATCGGCACCTCTACATCCTATCGCTGATGACGGCCTTTCTTTTGCCTCCGACGCTGGTCACCGGCTTTTTCGGCATGAACACCGGCGCCCTCCCCTTTACGGAAGGAACCAGCGGCACGATCTATGCCGCCAGCTTCATCATTGCGTCGATTCTGTTTGCCTGGGTCATCCTGCGCCGTGTCGGCATTCTCTAAATGCAAAACGCCGCCCGGATGGAGCCGGACGGCGTTTCTCACTTTGAAATATATGTCGATCAGCCGTAAGGCGAATAGCAGGTCTGACGTGGGCCGTTATAAGGCTGGAACGTGTTGCTATAGGCATCATACGAACGGTAACGACCAGAGCACCAGTTCACGTGGCTCTGGGTGACACCGGCACGCGGAGCAGCACGATAGACCGGGCGCGGACGATATTCCGGCACGGGACGGTAGACCTCGCGAGGCTGCGACAGGGCTCCGCCAATGATCGCACCAGCACCGAATGCAGCCAGCGGGAACCAGTAGCCATTGTGATTACGATACCCCGGACGGTAGTCGCGATAGCCACGGTGACCGCGGTAATAACCGCCGCCATAGTCGCGTCTGTAACCACGGTCGCGCCAGTATTGGACGTTCACCACACCAGTATCGGCCTTTTCGACCGCTGGTGGAGCAACGGAGATCGGCATTGCCTGCGCCGGCACGACAGAGCCAGCGGCGATCAACGCCGAGAACCCGGTAGCCCAAAGGGTTTTCATATAGTTTTGCATCTGATTTCCTCCATTCACCGCCGGGTACACTGCCGGCGCATTGTGAATAACGATGTTCTTCTGTTGGTATTCTGTCCACGAAATGTGGGTCTATTTATATGTTTCTTAGATTATAAATAGCTAGCTGAACCCAGCATTAACAGTGTGTTCACAGTCACTTGATGGCTTCCGAGTACACACAATAGGAAAAGCCCGACGCATGCCGGGCCCTTCCAAGATCATCATTTAATTGGTGACGCACTGTCTGCGTGGGCCATTGTTTGGCTGATACGTGTTGTCAGACGCGCGGTACGAGCGGTAACGGCTTGCGCATGCCTGCTGGTGGCTACTGCCGTAGGATGGACGACCCTGCGATACTGCACCGCCGATGATTGCACCTGTCGCAAATGCTGCCAACGGGAACCACATGCCATTGTGCTGACGATAGCCCGGACGGCGATCGCGGTAGCCACGGTGGCCATTATAATACCCCTGGCGGTAGGATGGACGACGATAATCGCGGTCGCGGCTACGAAAATCCCGATTGCGGAAATTGCGGTCGCGGTAGATGCGACGTCCGTCATACTGTACCTGTACGACATTGTCTGTCGTTGTGGTCGTTGACTGGACTGGTTTCGGCATTGGAACCGGGGCCTGGAATGCCTGAGACGGCGTAAAGCTCGTCAAAAGCATGATGAACGCTGTCGCAACACTGGTCTTGCGCAAATTCAGCATGAGTTTCCTCCGTTTTATGGGACTACGCGTTGAGACCGCGCTTTGATGACCAACTAACGGGAAAATTCGATATTGGTTCCATTGTGCAAAATGGAACCCAAGTATAATCAAGCCTCTACCTGAACATCCGTCAATGGGCGTGAGCAGCAGGCAAGGATATATCCCTCCTCGATATCTTCATCGAGAATGCCGCCATTGTGGTTCATCTCCACCTCGCCGGAGAGCTTCAGAACGCGGCATGTTCCGCATATGCCGGATTCGCAGGCAGCGCCGATGCGCACACCCGCCGCACGTGCGGTCATCAGGATCGTTTGGCCCGGCTGGCAAGGAACGTCCTTGCCGGAAAGCGTAAAACCGATCTTCGCCAGGACCTCGCCATCTTCAAGTGCCGCACTCGGACCCACGGCAACCGGCGTTGCGGGAGCAAAGCTTTCCTGATGGTAGCGGGCCATATCGAAGCCGGACGCTTCCAGCATGGAATGGATGGCCGCCATAAACGGCTCAGGCCCGCAGCAAAACACTGTGCGGTCCATAAAATCATGCGAGAGCAACGCGATCTTGGCCTTGTCCACCATACCCTTCAGCCCCGACCACAGATCGGTACGCCCGCAATTTTCGACGATGAAACCAAGCGAAAGATTGGGCATGAAGCGGGCGAGATATTCGAGTTCGTGCCGGAAGACGATATCGGACGGAGAACGCGAGCAGTTGATGAAATGAATGTCGCTCAGCGGTGCGCGGTCGCTCATGTCCCGCACCATCGACATCATCGGCGTCACACCGGAACCTGCCGAGATGAACAGGTATTTGTCGCCGGGATGGCGCACATAGGAGAAATCCCCCAGCGGGCCCAACGCGCGAATGCGCATGCCGGGCTTGAGGTTATCGAACATCCAGCGTGTGCCGATACTGCTTGCTTGCGCCTTGACCGTAACGGCCAGCGCATAGGGGCGTGATGGGCTGGAAGACAGCGTGTAGGTGCGAAAAAGTGGGTCCGGCCCCACCGGCAGTTCCAGCGTCACGAACTGACCCGGCAGATAACGGAACCAGTTCGGACCGTCGGATCGAAACAGGAATGTCATCACGTCAGGCGTCTCGGGCGTGACAGAAATGCATTCCAGCATGTGAAGCTTATCGCTCCACGGCTTCATCTCATCGATATGCTTGTAGGTGGTCGCCATGTTCACCAAGGTCATGCGACGGCCGAGAGTTTTTGTGTGTCGCCAGACAGACGGTCGATCATGAAATCGGCATACCAGTTCACGAACTGCATGACGCCGCCTTCGTCTTCCATCGAATAGGGCCCCGGTTCATACGCAGGCGAACGGATGCCGAAAGCATTTTCCTCGACGATGCGGCGGTCCTGATCATTGGTCTCGTTCCAGACATGCGTCAGGTCCTCGAGATTGTAATCGACACCTTCCACGGCGTCCTTGTGGACCAGCCATTTCGTCGTGACCTGTGTTTCCTGTGGCCCAAGCGGCAGCACACGGAAGGAAATCAGATGGTCGCCGAGGAAGTGGTTCCACGTCGTCGGGTAGTGGAACAGAAGCAGCGCACCGATATGGTCGATGGTCACGTCATCGGACAACGGGCGGCGAACGGCACGCTTGCCCGACATCGTATAGCTTTCTGCTTCTCCGATCAGCGGCATGCGAGCCACACGGAATTGCCCCTTGGGGTCTATCTTGAAGCGGCTCGGCAGGCCGGCGGCCTCGCAGCGCGCCCAATGACCGCCGATTTCCGGATCGCTGGCACCGCCATCGGTGCCTGTCACGCTCGGATTTTCCGGGTAGGTGCGGCACAGCTCCGGGTGGTTGGCGGCGCAGTGATAGCACTCACGATTGTTTTCCCAGACGAGCTTCCAGTTGCCCTTTTCGATGATGGTGCTCTCATGGGCGACCTTCGCCTCCCAGATTCGGTGCGGCGCCATGTAGGCTTCGACTTCGGCACGCACCGGAGCGAAATCCATCGGCTGCTCTGCCAGACAGATGAAGACGTAGCCAGCCACGGCTTCACAGGCAATCGGCTTCAGGCCGAAATCACCCTTGTTGAAATCGTCTCCCATATGCCGGGCAAACAAAAGCTTGCCATCCAGATCATAGGTCCACTGGTGATAAGGACAGACCAGACGTGCCGACTGGCCCTTTTGGCTGGTGCAGACACGCGAACCACGGTGGCGACAGGAGTTGTGAAAAGCGCGGATCACGCCATCCTTGCCGCGCACGATAACGACCGAGTAATCGCCGATCTGCACGGTCAGATAGGTGCCGGTTTTGGGCACTTCGCAATCATGAGCTACGAAAAGCCAGTCGCGGTACCAGATGTTTTCCATATCCAGCTGGAAATAGTCCTGATCCACGTAGAAGGGCTGCTCCAACGTGAAGCCTTCACGACGGTTTTTCAGTTGGCGCAATACGGTTTCACGCAAATCCATGGCCATGTCCTCGAAAAGTCGCGGCTCGCTTCCAAAGCATCATTTCCGCGTTTAGCTGAAATGATCTAACCATTCGCGCAGATATTCAGCACCACATACAGCGACATCGGCTTCCGCATTGGCGACAAATTGCGACATGCCTCATAAATACTGCCCGACCCGATTATACTTTTAAAACAGCGTGTTAATAAGCTATTTCTGGAAAATTTCGTCGCAATATGACACAAACACCTGCTGCATATTCCTTAACGTCGATTCCATCGCAACAAGAAAATCTTAACCTACTCCTCGTAAAAACAAGGAGATAGGCAAACAGGAGTTCTTCCGATGGAGAAGGGAACGCAAATCCGCTACTTCGATGCGAACGCTCGCACAACGGCACCTGCACGTACGAAGACGGCTCACTCGGATTTTTTGCGTACCGGAAAAATTGCCCGTTATGAGCAAAAGTGGATACCCCGCGAACCGCGTTATCTGACGCATGATCAGGTCGCCGAAATCACCGGCCGCAAGCTCCAGACTGCTGGTGAAATGACCCATTCCCGGCTGAACTCCTTTCATGATTCGATCCGTTTTCCGCAAATGGTATTCCATCGCACCATCGAAGAAAGCCCGCACCTCGGCTACTGCCACGTGACGGCATCCCGGACCAGCTTCGATGCGCGGACGCCGGTGCTTTTTTCTTTCTATTTCGCCAACTTCTTCTCCGAACTGTGTGGCGACGAGCAGTTCTTCGAGAATATCGACCCGCGCCAGTCGCGCATGTATTTCGCCGTCGCCATGGATATGGCCGGTGACAAGACAGTCAAGATCAACAAGGCCATTCATCGCGATGGCCTGTTGTTTCGCACAAGCGACCCGAAAATCGCGCTTAAGAACGTGCTGATGCTGGGTACCCGCTCCAGCGAGATGCGCAAGTTCATCCGCACGCTCTGACACCATCCCACAGACGGCTTTTCAACTGGGCTGAAAACCTCTAAAGGATGCCGCGCGAAAGTGTGGCGCCTCAGGCGGCACGCCTGAAAGGCTCAAGCATCCATGGCGCGTCATATTCATATCGACCATAACAGGGAAACGGCGCTTCGCGACGCTGTCGATATCCTGTCATCCGGTCATCCCGTCGCCATTCCCACCGAGACGGTTTACGGTCTTGCGGCAGATGCCACGAACTCTGCCGCCATTGCCCGCATTTATGAAACCAAGGGGCGCCCGCAGTTCAATCCGCTGATCTGCCATATGGCAAGCATCGAGATGGCGGAAGCGTATGCGATCTTCGATCCGATCTCGCGCAAACTCGCGAACGCATTCTGGCCGGGACCACTGACCCTTATCCTGCCTTTGAAGCCCGGCAGCCAGATCCACGCGCTGGCGACGGCGGGTCTTGATACCGTCGGCATCCGCATTCCCACGGGTTTTGCCAGTGACCTGATCGCTGCTTTCGGCAAGCCGCTCGCAGCCCCCAGTGCCAACAGTTCCGGCAAGATCAGCTCTACCAGCGCCGCTCATGTGGAGGCGGATCTGGGTGATAAGGTCAGCCTTATTCTGGATGGCGGCGCAGCACTGGTCGGCGTGGAATCCACGATCCTCAAGGTCGAAACGGATGGCACCGTTCGCCTCCTGCGTCCCGGCGGGCTCGTCGCAGAAGAAATTGAGCGTATCCTGGGTCTAACGCTTGTCCGGTCGGCAAAAGCATCCGCTGCCATTGAAGCGCCTGGAATGCTGGCCTCTCATTACGCGCCCGGGGCATCCGTGCGATTGAATGCCGTCACCGTCGAGAGAGGCGAGGCCCTGATCCGTTTTGGTGGCGGCGCGATAGCCGGTGAAGCACATGCCGTGACCGTGCTCGATCTCAGCCCTACCGGCAATCTGGCGGAAGCCGCGACGAACCTGTTTCACCACCTCAAAACCGCAGATGCCAGCGGAGCGCGCAGCATCGCCATTACCCCCATTCCCGACACCGGCCTTGGCGAAGCCATCAACGACCGGCTGGCGCGTGCCGCTGCACCACGCCCCTGAACGAGGACATCATGACGACAACCGCCCTGCCCGATGATCTACTCCACCGTTTCGTGACCATCGTCGGTGAGAAGAACGCCGTACGCGATCAGGCTGATCTTGCGCCTCACCTGGTGGAAAATCGCGGACTTTATAAGGGCGCCTCGCCGCTTCTGTTGAAACCGGCCTCGACGGAGGAGGTCGCTGCCATCATGAAGCTCGCCAGCGAAACCGGCACGGCCATTGTCCCGCAAACGGGCAACACAGGCCTCGTGGGTGGACAGACGCCGCGCAGCGATGCCAGCGACGTCATTCTGTCTCTGGAACGCATGAGCCGCGTTCGCGACATCGATCCCGTTGCCAATGTCATCGTCGTGGATGGTGGCTGCATCCTGGATCACGTTCATCAGGCGGCCGAGAAGGTGGAACGCATGTTTCCCCTGTCACTGGGTTCGCAAGGGTCCTGCCGCATCGGCGGCAACCTTGCCACCAATGCCGGCGGCACCGCCGTTCTGGCTTATGGCAATATGCGGCAGCTTTGCCTGGGGCTCGAAGTCGTTCTACCGACCGGCGAGATCTGGAATGGTCTTCGCCGCCTCAAGAAGGACAATACCGGTTACGATCTGCGCGATCTCTTCATCGGCTCCGAGGGCACGCTCGGCATCATCACCGGTGCGGTGCTGAAACTCTTCCCTAAGCCTAAAGGGCATCAGGTCGGCTTTGCGGGGCTCAATTCGCCGGAAGAAGCGCTGAAACTGTTTGACCGCGCCTCGACCTTGTGCGGAGCGGCGCTCACCGGCTTCGAGTTGATGCCACGCATCGGGATCGAGTTTACAGCCAAACACATTCCCGGCGTCCGCGACCCCTTGGAGACAGCGCATCCATGGTATGCGCTCATCGATATCTCGACCTCCGACAAGGCAGAGACGGCGCAGACCATGATGGAAACCCTGCTTGAACAGGGTTTTGAGGCTGGTATCGTGCAGGACGCCGTCATTGCCACATCGGAGGCGCAGCGTCAGGCTCTGTGGCACATGCGCGAAAGCATGTCGGATGCGCAAAAGCCGGAGGGCGGCTCCATCAAGCACGACGTGTCGGTGCCGATCTCGAAAATCCCCGAATTCATGGCGGAAGCGGCGGCTGGCGTTCTCAACGCCATTCCGGGTGCGCGCATCTGCGCCTTCGGTCATCTCGGCGATGGCAATATCCATTACAATATTTCCCAGCCCGTTGGTGCCGACAAGGCGGAGTTCATTGCCCGCTGGCGCGAGATCAACCACATTGTCCACGGTATCGTTCTGTCGCATGGTGGATCGATTTCTGCGGAACACGGCATCGGCCAGTTAAAACGTGACGAACTTGCCGACATCCGCCCAGGTATCGAAATGGAGCTAATGCGCCGAATCAAGACAGCGTTTGATCCGGCCGGCGTCATGAACCCGGGCAAGGTCGTTCGCATCTAGCGCGCATCTTTATCGCTTCCGTCTAAGAATAGAGCACTCCGCCCACAGCCCGGGCTCCCGTGGTGACGCCCTTTTTTGGGCGTCACGCACGTCATCCCCATCCATTTTTGGCTTTCGCACCTTCGGCAATTGCCGAGAGCACTTAGCCCTGCGCTACCTGTTTCTCAGGGCGATGCGCGCAGGGACGGCAGACGCGTTTTCCCTGTCTACATGAACTGGAAATCCGATCTCGGCACAGACGTCTCCCCACAGGCTGCCGTGCCAATTCAGGAATTCGAAACCCTATCGATCTGCGTTTTGCTAACCATTTGGGAATGCAAAGTTTTCTTAACCTCGATTTTTAAGCTGTCTCGAAGAAGCGGTCGCTATCTTCTCCCTATCAGAGGACGAAAAGTCCCGGACGAGACCATGAAACGGCTCTCAGGTAAAACAAGGATAGCATGATGACCAACACTGTTCTGAAGCCCGAATGGGCAGGCGCGACACTCCGGCTCGACCCTACGCGGTTCCCGCAGCAGATCACCTACGGCAAGGACAAGGGTTCAGCCGATATCGCTATCACGCTCGACGAGCGCGGCGCAGTTCTTCGCAAGGTTCTCGAGTCCAGCGGTCTTCCGTTGTCCTTTGCGCTTCCGGCCCGCGCCTTCAAGGGTGTCGCTGCACGCGCCATCGACCATGGTGACGGACAGGTCACCGTGACGCTTGAACTTCACCACGACGACCCGGACCTCTGCATTCCGCTGCTGGTGGCGCACGACCTGTGCGACATCGCTGCCGACTGGCGCAGCTGGTCTGAGGCCTACCGCATTCCCATGCTGATGGTGGAAGCCGATGGCGTTGCCCGCCCGCTGGAAGATCATCTCGGCCATGTCCGTACCAAGACCACCAGCCCGCGCCGCCGCCATTCCTACTTCGCGGACCGCCGCCCGCGCTTCCTCGTGCGCCGCAGCACCGGTTCGCTGGGTATGAGCATGCGCATCCAAGGCAAGGAAATCATCGCCCGCAGCTGATCCTCCGCATCTGCGGACAAAACGAAAAACCCGGAGCGTCGAAAGACGTCGCCGGGTTTTTCGTATCAACCGAAAACCAGCGGCAAAAGCAGACCGGCGAAAATCAGAAGACCGACGCGGTTGTTGGATTTGAACAGAGCCAGACATTGTTCGACATTGTCGATATCGAGCGCCCTTACCTGGCCAAACAGGAGAAAGGCGGAGATGACAAGGCCAAGATAGCCTGTCCAGGGAACACCCGCCGCCACGAATGCAAGAAAGATGAAGACCAAGGCTGCCCCATAAAGACCGATCAGCCAGCTATGCGTCTTATCTACAAACAACAGCGCGGTCGAACCGATACCGGCAGCGGTATCGTCTTCCCGGTCCTGATGCGCATAGATCGTATCGTAACCGATCGTCCAGGCAATCGCGCCAGCGTAAAGCAGGAAAGCCGAGATCGATAGCGATCCGAATTGACCCGCCCAGCCCATGAGAGCACCCCACGAGAAGGCAAGTCCGAGGAAAAACTGCGGCCAGTTGGTGAAGCGCTTGGCGAAAGGATAGATCGCCACGAATATGAGCGACGAGAAGCCAACGACAATGGCAAAACCGTTGAAGCACAACAACACCGCCAGTCCAGCCAGCGCCTGAATGACGATGAAAATTTTCGCCTGTTTGCGACTGACCCGGCCCGATGGGAGGGGTCGAGAGCGGGTGCGCGCCACCGCCATATCGATCTTGTGGTCGACCAGATCATTATAGGTGCAGCCCGCGCCGCGCATGGCGACCGAACCGGCGAAAAACAGAAAGAGATGAAAAAGCAGAAGACCCCAGGAAAATGTGCCGAGATGCTGCGCTGTGTTGGCCGCCATCGCTGCGGACCAGAAACAGGGCCACATCAGCAATTCCCAACCGATGGGACGGTCCCAACGCGCCAGCTGCGCATAGGGCCATAGCGTCCTCGGCAATATCCGATAGACCCAATTGTTGGATGGCGCGTCAGAAACGCGGCCGGAAAGATCGCCTTGGTCAACCATGCCAAGCGTTCTACGCTCGGCCTTTACGAAGCGTCAAGCAAAACACCCCGGCAACCCGCGCTGCGCCGTCAAAATAGGACTTTTTCCAGCGGTGGTCGCGTCTTTTCGAATTCGCGCAGTCTCTCTTCCGTGGCGGCGATATAATCCCGATTGTCAGGCACGACGTCTCCACGCTTTGCCAGTTGAATCTGGAAAATATGGAAGCTTTCGTGCGTGAACGCCATCTCGGAACCCGCCAGATAAAATTCCCACATTCGAAAGAAACGCGCATCGTAAATGGCAATGGCTTCAGCCTTGTTGGCTACGAAACGCTCGCGCCATTTGCGCAAGGTGTGAGCGTAATGCATCGGCAATATTTCGATGTCGCGCACCAGCAGGCCGGATTTTTCGACGGCAGGCAGAACCTCCGACAAGGAGGGAATATACCCGCCGGGGAAAATATACTTTTCGATGAAGGGATTTGTGGCAAGTGCCGGATAGGGTTGGCCGATGGAATGCATTACCATCACGCCGCTACCATCCAGCAACTCCGCGGCTTTGGTGAAATATTCGCGGTAATGCGTCGGCCCGACATGCTCGAACATTCCGACCGAGACGATACGGTCATATTTGCTGGAGGCGGACAGATGACGATAGTCCTGCAAGTCGAAACGCAGCTTGTCCGCCAGCCCGCGCTTGTGCGCGCGGTCGCGCGAGACCCGCAACTGCTCTTCGCTGAGCGTAATGCCGGTAACATCAACACCTGAACTTTCAGCCAGATACATCGCCATGCCACCCCAGCCGGAGCCGATTTCGAGCACCCGCTGGCCGGGCTCCAGCATGAGCTTTGCCGCGATGTGACGTTTCTTGGCGAGCTGCGCCTCATAGAGGCTGATGCCGGGCGGATTGAAGTAGGCGCAGGAATATTGCCAGTCCTCGTCCAGAAACAGATCGAACAGTTTGGCGCTCAAGTCGTAGTGGTGGGCGACATTGTCCCTGTTGTGGTTGACGGGCAGATGCATCTTGATGCGCGATGCAATGATGCGTGCCATGCCGCGCCAGACCATGCCGAACGTAAGCGCTTGGCTCAGCGTGTTGCCTTTGATCAGTGCCAGAAAATCATAGATGTCGCCTTCGACGACAGCCATGCGGCCTTCCATATAGATTTCAGCAAGTTTGAGGGCGGGATCTCCCGCAATCTCATCCATCGCCGCATCATCGGTGAAGTTGAGAGCAACTTTTTTCCCGGTCCCGTCTCCATAGACATGCAGCCCGCTGGGCGCGGTTACCACGAGATTGCCGGTCTTGACTATTTTTCCAAGCAAAGCATGCAGAGACGAGGCCATTTTACCCCCAATAAGCTAAGTCTCACTTATCAATTGGGGTAAAGCTATCGCTTTCATTCAAACTTTCAAGCGGGTCTACTTTCAAATAAATTGAATAATTTCATGCCGTAAAAGCGGCTTCCTTTGAATGGAAACCGCTCTTTTCAACCTTGGATCAACGTTTCTTCATGGCTTCGGCCATCGCCGCGGCCAATGCACCGCCGGGTTGCGCCGTCTCTGTGCGCGGCTGCGGCTTGGCGCTGGCATGGCGCATGACATTTGCGGTGCCTTTTTCGCGCATCGGCTGAGGTGCCGCCTCACCTCCGTCCTTGCGCATGGTCAGCGCAATGCGCTTCCGTTTCACGTCCACCTCCACCACGCGAACCTTCACCACATCGCCAGCTTTCACGACCTCATGCGGGTCCTTGATGAAGCGGTCGGCAAGCTGGGAAACGTGAACCAGACCATCCTGGTGAACGCCGATATCCACGAAAGCGCCGAAGGCGGCCACGTTAGTCACCGTTCCCTCCAGCAGCATTCCCGGTTTCAGATCGGTGATTTCATCGACGCCATCGGCAAAGGTTGCGGTCTTGAAGCTCGGGCGTGGATCGCGGCCGGGCTTTTCCAGTTCGGCAATGATATCTTTGACGGTGGGTAGACCGAACTGCTCATCGATAAACTGTTTCGGGTCCAGAGATTTCAATGCCGCGCTGTCGCCCATCACAGAGCGCAGGTCGCGACCGCAGGCGGCGACGATCTTCTTGGCAACGCCGTACGCTTCCGGGTGCACGGAAGACGAATCCAGTGGCTCCTTACCATTGGGAATCCGTAGAAATCCGGCGCATTGTTCGAATGTGCGTTGGCCGAGCCTTGGGACTTTCAGCAATTCCTTGCGGCTGGCAAACGGCCCGGTCTGGTCACGGTGCAGAACGATGGCATCGGCAATCGAGCTACCCAGGCCCGAAACGCGAGACAGGAGTGGTGCCGATGCCGTATTGAGATCGACACCCACCGCATTCACCGCATCTTCGACAACAGCATCCAGCGAGCGCGACAGCTTGCCCTGATCCACGTCATGCTGGTACTGGCCGACGCCGATGGACTTCGGCTCGATCTTCACCAGTTCTGCCAGCGGGTCTTGCAGACGGCGGGCAATGGAAACAGCACCACGGATGGACACGTCCAGATTGGGGAATTCGGCAGCGGCACTGGCCGAGGCCGAATAGATCGATGCGCCAGCTTCTGAAACGATGACCTTGGTGGGTTTGGGCCCGGCAATCTGGGTCAGCATATCCGCCACCAGCCGCTCCGTTTCACGGCTGCCGGTACCGTTGCCGATGGAAATCAGCTCGACATTGTGCTTGCGCACCAGGCTTGCCATCTCCGTCTGCGCCCCGCGAATGTCGTTCCTCGGCGGGAACGGATAAACCGTCGTCGTGTCCAGCAGCTTGCCTGTGCCATCGATGATGGCGACCTTGACGCCGGTGCGAATGCCGGGATCTAGGCCCATGGTGGGGCGCGAACCGGCAGGCGCCGCCAACAGCAGAGCATTCAGGTTACGGGCAAAGACGTGGATGGCCTCTTCTTCCGAACGCTCTCGCAACTCGCGCATCAAATCCAGCGAAAGCGACATGGAAAGCTTGACGCGCCACGTCCAGCCGGCAACCTCCATCAGCCAAGCATCGGCGGGACCGGCACCGCGAATATCGAACGCGCTGGCGATGCTGCGCTGCGCGGGCTTGACCGGCGATGGATCATCCGCATCCACATCGATGGTCAGCGTCAGCACTTCTTCGTTCCAGCCGCGCAGCATGGCCAGCGCACGGTGGCCGGGAACGGTCGCCCATTTTTCGGAATGGTCGAAATAATCGGAGAACTTTTCGCCCGTCGCCTGCTTGCCGTCCACCACCTTGGCTCGGAAGGTGGCGTTGCGGCGCATATAATCACGCAGACGGCCGAGCAGATCAGCATTTTCGGTCATGGTTTCGGCAACGATGTCGCGGGCACCCTCAAGCGCCGCCTTCACATCCGCGACCTCTCCCTGCACATAGGCCTGTGCCAAAACAGAGGGGTCCGAACTGCGATTGTCCCATATGGCCTGCGCCAACGGGCCCAGTCCACGCTCACGGGCAATCTCGGCGCGGGTACGGCGCTTGGGTTTGTAGGGAAGGTAGAGGTCTTCGAGTTCGGCCTTGGTCGCGGCAGACACGATCTTGACCATCAGTTCATCGCTCATCTTTCCCTGACCGCTGATGGAATCAACGATCGAAGCGCGCCTTGCGTTGAGTTCTCGCAGATAGGACAGCCGTTCCGCCAATGTGCGGAGTTGGGTATCATCGAGCCCGCCGGTCACTTCCTTACGATAGCGGGCGATGAAGGGCACGGTCGCTCCCTCATCCAGCAGCGCAATCGCTGCCTTCACCTGTTCGGCGCGGGCGTTGATCTCGGAAGCGATGGTTGGTGCAAGGCGGGCATTATCTGCGGACATATGGTTCTCTGAACTGTTTTAAATTTGCCAGAACATAGATACTGAATGTGGCATGACAACAAGAAGCTTGCGCGATTCCACAGAAAAGCATGGGCTGAGCTTGACCTTTCAGCCCTTGGCCCTTAACGCCCCAACAACACGATTAAAGGCGAGATGACAGGGGTGTCGACCATGAAAGTTCTGTTGATCGGTTCCGGCGGACGCGAACATGCGCTGGCATGGAAAATCGCCCAGTCCCCCCTTCTCCAACACCTTTACGCCGCCCCCGGCAATCCCGGCATTGCCGAACACGCCACGCTGGTCTCGCTCGATGTCGAAGACCATGCTGCCGTCATTTCCTTTAGCAAAGACAAGGATATCGACTTCGTCGTCGTCGGCCCGGAAGCACCGCTGGTTGCTGGTCTGGCGGATGATCTGCGCGCCGCAGGCATTGCCACCTTCGGCCCATCGAAGGCAGCGGCTCAGCTTGAGGGCTCCAAGGGTTTCACCAAGGATCTTTGCGCCCGTTACGATATCCCGACAGGCGCCTACCAGCGCTTCCATTCTGCAGAACCGGCGAAGGCCTATGTTCGTGAACAGGGCGCGCCGATCGTCATCAAGGCCGATGGTCTGGCAGCGGGTAAAGGCGTGACAGTCGCGATGAGTGAGGCGGAAGCGCTGGCCGCCATCGATGATTGTTTTGATGGAGCCTTTGGTGCTGCTGGCGCTGAAGTCGTGGTGGAAGCCTTCCTCGATGGCGAGGAAGCCAGCTTCTTTTGCCTTTCCGATGGCAAGACGGCTCTCGCGCTGGCCACCGCGCAGGACCACAAGCGCGTCGGCGATGGAGACACCGGCCCCAATACTGGTGGCATGGGCGCCTATTCGCCAGCGCCGGTGATGACGCCCGCGATGGTCGAGCGGACCATGAAGGACATCATCGAGCCGACGATTAAGGGCATGGCGAAGGATGGCAACCCTTTCTCCGGCGTTTTCTTCGCAGGCCTGATGATCACGAAAAAAGGCCCGGAGCTGATCGAATACAATGTCCGTTTCGGCGATCCCGAGTGCCAGGTGCTCATGATGCGCCTGAAAAGCGATCTGCTGCCCATTCTCTACGCCACGGCCACCGGGACGCTTGACCAGGTGACGGCAGAGTGGAGCGACGATGCGGCGCTGACCGTCGTTCTGGCCTCCAAGGGCTATCCCGCATCCTACGATAAGAACACGCCGATTGCCCATATTCCCGATGCACGCGAAGATGCGAAGGTGTTTCATGCCGGGACAGCGCTCAAAGACGGACAATTGGTCGCTACCGGCGGACGCGTGCTGAACGTCACGGCACTCGGCAAAACCGTAACGGAAGCACAAGCACGCGCCTATGCCCTGGCAAAAGACGTGAGATGGGACAATGGGTTCAGCCGCAGCGACATCGGCTGGCAGGCCGTGGCTCGCGAGAAAGCGACGTAAAACAACCCCGGATTTCGTTCAATATTTACCAAAATTCCTGACCGGATGGAAAGGAAGTCTCGGTAAAATTGTCCCGGTCAAGCGGCAGAACGGCTGCGGGAAACGGGGGCTCTTATGCGCAAGACTTTGCTGACGGTCGCAATCGTGCTGACAAGCGGCTCTGCCATGGCGTCTTCCATCGACGTCATCCATGGCAACCGCACAGGCAACGGCAGCGTGGTCTTCGTAACCTGCGAGGGTTGCCCGACTGTGGCGGTCAAGACCAAACCCGCAGATGCAGCCCCGACACTTTCCCCCGGCATGCAGGATATTTCCATCCGCGATGTGGATGGCCAAAAGCAGATTGTGCGTAGAGAAGCATGGCTTGGCGGTTCGCCCGTGACCTATGTCAGCAAAAATCCGGCCTGGCTTCCGGTGGACAATACGGCAACAGCACTCGCCGAGACCGCTCCGACGATCGATACGCTGGTGAAGACATCCGCGGTGGACACCGTCATCGGCAACGACGTTGTCGTTCCTATCGCCGCAAACGCTTCCACGCCCCTGGCCTTTGATAATTTGGTGTTGCGACAATCGCAGTAGCATCGGCCATCTCGAGTCAGTCTCGAGTATCAAAAGCAACTAACGATAGAAAAACGGCTTCTGACTTTCGATAAATTGCGGCTTACTATCGTTCTCGATTAAAACTTAAATATTTATTCAGCGTTATAGTGCTTCATCTTCTGCCAGAAGGTGCGATGAGCGCACCGGTATCGCGCATCAGGCGCTTATCCAAAACATACACCAGATCGTCGCGTTATCGTTGAACGCGCCGCAGCCCCGTGAGCGCTCATGAAAAACCTGCCGATTTCCCGACAATTGATCCTGCTTGTGGTCGCCCTGATGGCGGCCTTTGCCTTGACGACCTATTTTCAGATCAAGTCGTCCGTCAATGCCATTTATGAAGAACGCTACGGCATGCTGCGCACGCAGGTGCAGTCGTCCATTTCGATTTTGCAGTCGTTCTACGATAAGGAAAAGGCTGGGACGCTGACCCGTGAACAGGCCATGGCACAAGCCTTCGCAATCGTCACATCCATGAAATATGTGCCGGATGGCTATATGTTCGGATACGACTACGATGTGAAGATGCTGTTTCATCCCGACCCCAAGCGCGTCGGGCAAAGCTTCAAGGGCAAGCCGGACAGCCAGGGCTTCAACTACCGTGACGAGTTGGTTCGCCTCGGGCGCGCCGGTGGTGGCGAGACCAGTTTTTACGGCCCTAAACCGGGCGTGGAAGGCGATACCTATCTGAAAAGCTCCTACGCCATGGCGTTCGAGCCTTGGCAAATCGTGGTCGTGACAGGCGTTTATGTCGATGACCTCCAGGCGCAGGTTCGTTCCACCATCATCAATGCCATCTCCTTCGGCGTCGGCGTGTTTCTGCTGGGCCTTCTGGCCGCCTATGTCGTCATCCGTGGTATTTCCAAGCCTCTCGACGATATTCACAAGGCGCTAGGCGAAGTCGCCAACGAGAATGTCGATCTGGCCATTCCGCACACAGGCATGAAAAACGAAATCGGTCTGATGGCCAAGGCCACCGAAGCGCTGCAGCACAAGGTGCGCGACCGCCACACAATGCAGCGCCGCCAGGAAGAGCAGCAGGACCAGCTGGACACGGAGCGCCAGAACAATCTGGACATGCAGCGTGACGAGGCCGATCTTCAGGCGCGTGTCGTTACCACCATCGGTGATGCGCTGGCGCAGCTGGCCCGGGGCGATCTCACCGTTCGCTGCCGCGACCTCGGCTCCCGCTATGCGGACCTGCGCGACAATTTCAACGAGGCACTGTCGCAGCTGGATGCGGCGATGGAAAAGGTCAATATCAAGAGCATCGATATCGGTGGTTCCAAGGACGAAATTCGCAAGGCCTCCAACGAGCTTTCGCAGCGCACCGAACGTCAGGCCGCAAGCCTGGAGGAAACCTCCGCCGCTTTGGACGAGCTGACGGTTGCGGTTCGCCAGACGGCGGATGGTGCAACGGAAGCGGCAAAGCGGGTCAACTCCATCAGCACCGATGCCAACCGCAGCGACAAGATCGTCGAGCAGGCCATCGGCGCCATGAGCGGCATCGAGCAATCGTCGGAAGAAATTTCCAAGATCATCGGCGTCATCGATGGCATCGCCTTCCAGACCAACCTTCTGGCACTCAACGCTGGCGTCGAAGCCGCGCGGGCTGGCGAAGCAGGCAAGGGCTTTGCCGTGGTCGCGCAGGAAGTGCGTGAGCTTGCGCAGAAATCCGCAGCAGCAGCCAAGGAAATCAAGGAACAGATTGCCCGCTCCTCCACGCAGGTGGAAAACGGCGTGCGGCTTGTTGGCGAGGCAGGCGATGCGCTGAAGCGGATTTCCGACCAGATCAAGTCTTCCAGCGACATCGTCAGCAAGATTGCCCATTCGGCAGCCGAGCAGGACACGACGTTGCGCTCCATCTCCTCTTCGCTCAACCAGCTGGATGCGGCGACCCAGCACAATGCTGCGATGGCCGAGGAAACGACCGCATCGGCCGAAGCGCTGGCCGCCGACACCGAAGAGTTGCTGAACCTCATTCGCACCTTCCGCGTCTCGCAGTCCTCGACATCCTCTCTGCATGACGTGGGTCAGCAGATGCGGATGGCAGGCTGACCAGCTTTAACGCGATATACCGCAAATGATGAAACGCCGGGGAGATATCTCCGGCGTTTTATTGTGTCAGCTGATCCAGCGCATCGATCTCGGCAGGCGAAAAGACGACGATGCCCGCCTCCTTCAGTAAGGCGGCAGTAACACCGTGACCAGACTGCTTGCGGCCGGAAAACGAGCCGTCGTAGATGGCGACCGAGCCACAGGACGGGCTGCCATCGATCAGCAGCGCATAGGCGCAATCATTGTCTTTCGCGAAGGCCAGCGCCCTCTGCGCCCCGGCGATGAATTGCGCCGTGACATCGCCACCGGTGATTTCGAGAACCCGCGCGCTGCCCTCCAGAACGTCGAGCCCCGAAGCCCCATTCTCGATTTCCGCAGGCGGACGCGGAACCGGCATGCCACCCGCCATTTCAGGACAGATCGTCACCAGCCTGCCTTCGCTTTTCCAACGCTCGATGGCGGGATGCGAGAACGCCTTGCCCTTGCCGTCGTAGCGAACGGCATGGCCGAGCAGGCAAGCACTGATGAGGATTTTGGAGGGCTTGTCGTTGTACGTATTCATGCGCGGCTCACCCCCCTCTGCCCTGCCGGGCATCTCCCCCTCAGGTGGGGAGATCGACCCACGGATCGCATTCGACCACCTTGGACGTTGCGAACGCGGTCCATGATGACAGTGCGGATGAACCAGCGAGCCTGCGCCCTGCTGATCTCCCCACCTGAGGGGGAGATGTCCGGCAGGACAGAGGGGGGGGTGAGCCACATATGCGACGGCAACCCGACCAACTCACCCACTGATCCTCGAGAAATCAGCAACTGTTCCTGTGGCTTCACGAATGGCCTTCAACAGCGCCAGACGGTTGGCGCGGATGGCCGCGTCTTCGTCGTTGACCAGCACATCCTCGAAGAATGTATCCACCGGTGCGCGCAGCGTGGACAGCGCCTGCATGGCCGAACGGAAATCTTCCGCCTCGACAGCCTTTGCCGCATCGGCAGACGCCGTCTTGATGGCCGCATAAAGCGCCTTTTCGGCGTCGAGTTTCAACAGGTCTTCCGAAACACTGTCGGCAACCACAGTGCCCTTCTTCTCTTCCGCCGCCAGAAGCTGCGTGGCGCGCTTGGTGCCAGCTAGAAGGTTGATGCCCTCCTGATCGGTCACGAAAGCGGTCAGCGCTTCGACGCGACGGGCGACCATAAGGAGATCGTCGGTTTCAGGCGTCAGCACAGCTTCGATGAGATCGTAGCGCGCGCCCAGATCGCGGAGGTAGACTTTCAGGCGGTCGTGGAAGAAAGAGAGGAGGTCCAAAACGTCACGATAAACCCACTTACCTTGCTTTTCCGCAACTTGACCAAAGGAACTAAGAGCTGGAGCGTTTCTAATATCCTCAGCTCCCTGAACTCCCAGCTGAATAAGTTCCTCAGCCAATTCCTGCTGCTTCTTTGATTCAAATCGAACTTTTTGAAGTAGCAATTGCTGCTTAACAACCTGGCACGGGTCGATAATGTTGAGCCGAAGATTCCGCTCCAAAATCATCCGGACCACACCAAGCGCCGCACGGCGCAACGCAAACGGGTCTTTCGAACCGGTGGGCTTTTCATCGATGGCCCAGAAGCCGACGAGGGTGTCGAGCTTGTCGGCGAGTGCTACTGTCAAACCAACCTTATCTTCCGGTAGACGGTCAGAAGGGCCATTGGGCTTCCAGTGATCTTCTATCGCGGCGGCGACTGATGATTGTTCACCCTGCAAAGTCGCATATTTGCGGCCCATCAGGCCTTGCAATTCGGGGAATTCACCGACTGCCTCGGTGCGCAGGTCGGCCTTGGCGAGAACAACGGCACGGTCCACCAATGCGGCATCGGCACCGACGATCGGCGCGAGCGCTTTCGCCAGTTCGCGAATGCGCGCCACGCGCTCACCCTGCGTGCCGAGCTTGGCGTGGAAGGTAACATCAAGCGCATCCAGCTTGGCCATGCGCTGGTCCAGCGGCTTTTTCAGGTCCAGACCGAACTTGGCGGCAGATGCATTTAGCGTTTCCAAATCCGGCAGGTCGCCCTGATCGCGAGTCCAGAAGTGCTTGGCGTCCGACAGGCGGGCGCGGACGACCTTGCCGTTGCCGTGGATGATTTCCTTGCCGCCGTCCTTGGCTTCAATGTTGGAGACCAGAATGAAGCGGTTGGAGAGGCCTTCCGCAGCGCCTTGCGGGCGGGTGACGAAGCACTTCTGGTTTGTCTTGATCGTCAGGCGGATGATTTCGGCGGGAATTTCGAGGTAATCTTCCTCGAAGGTGCCGATCAGCACCTGCGGCCATTCCACAAGGCCGGAGACTTCTTCCAGCAGGCCTTCGTCTTCCACGAGGTCCAGACCGTTGGCGAAGGCCAGATCCTTGGCATCGTGCAGGATGATATCCTTGCGGCGCTCTGCATCGAGAATGACCTTGGCTTTTTCCAGATTGGCGGAATAATCCTCGAAACGGCGCACGGTGATGGCATCCGGTGCGTGGAAACGGTGGCCATAGGTGATGTTGGATGCAACGATGCCATCGATTTCGAAGGGAATGACCTGCGTTTCATCATGCTCCGGGCCGAACATGCAGACGATGGATTGCAGCGGGCGCACCCAAGTCAGGCTTTCCGAACCCTTGCCTTCGATGCCGCCGTAGCTGGAGCCCTTCGGCATGGAGGCCGGTCCGGAGCGCATCGAAACGGGCCATGGAAACTTACGGATGATGCCGGGCATGACTTCGGCAATGATCTCTTCCGCTGCACGACCGGGCTTGTTGACGATGGCGATATAGAAATCACCCTTCTTGGGATCGGACACGACCTGCGCCTGCGAAACATCAGTAAGACCAGCGCCGCGCAGAAAGCCTTCGATGGCCTTTTCGTTTGCATCGGTGCGCGGGCCTTTCTTCTCTTCACGCACATCGGCGGAGCGCGCATTGAGGCCGCGAATGTCCAGCGTCAGACGGCGCGGCGTCCAGTATTCCCGCGCACCGTCATAGGTCAGCCCTTTTTCCACCAGCGCATCGGTGACAAGCTTCTTCAGATCGCCAGCCGCCTTCCGCTGCATACGCGCAGGAATTTCCTCGGAGCGGAGTTCAAGCAGAAGATCAGGCATATCGCGTTTCCGGTATCATGGATTTTCAGTTGGCCTCTGCTAGCAAAATTTGAGGTGGAAGCACAATGGTAATATCGGGTGGAGTTCTGCAGTTGGCGTCGAGTATGCCGCTTACCCCCCTCTGCCCTGCCGGGCAGAGGGGGTGAGCCACAAGCTCTACGCCAACGACCCCACAGAAGTTCTTGACCCACAACCCTTCCCCGTGGCACCTGTCCGCATCCAAAGTAAGTAGCCACTTACTGACAACACTCGATGGCCGTGATGACTGCAATGACCGACGTTCCAGACCATATGAACCCGAAGCGTTCCTTTCAGGCGCTGATCCTGACGCTGCACAATTACTGGGCCGACAAGGGCTGCGCGGTGTTGCAGCCTTACGATATGGAAGTGGGCGCGGGCACGTTTCACCCGGCGACCACGCTGCGGGCGCTTGGCCCCAAGCCGTGGAAGGCCGCTTATGTGCAGCCATCGCGTCGTCCATCCGATGGTCGTTACGGTGAAAACCCCAACCGTTTGCAGCATTATTACCAGTATCAGGTCATTCTGAAGCCGAACCCATCCAACCTACAGGAGCTTTATCTCGGCTCGCTGAAGGCCATCGGTCTCGATCCGTTGCTGCATGATGTGCGCTTCGTGGAAGACGATTGGGAAAGCCCGACGCTGGGTGCCTGGGGTCTGGGCTGGGAATGCTGGTGCGATGGCATGGAAGTGTCGCAGTTCACCTACTTTCAGCAGGTGTGCGGCATCGAATGTTCACCCGTTGCGGGTGAGCTGACCTATGGTCTCGAACGTCTGGCCATGTATGTGCAGGGCGTGGACAATGTCTACGACCTGAACTTCAATGGCCGCGAAGGCGAAGAGAAGATTTCCTACGGCGACGTGTTTTTGCAGGCCGAACAGGAATATTCCCGCCACAACTTCGAATATGCCGACACGGCCATGCTGCACCGCCACTTCATCGACGCCGAGAAGGAATGCAAGGCGCTTCTGGATGCCGGCGCTCCCGGTGATAACGCTAACCAGATGCTGCATAAATGCGTATTTCCGGCCTATGACCAGTGCATCAAAGCCAGCCACGTTTTCAACCTGCTGGATGCGCGCGGCGTGATTTCCGTGACGGAACGGCAGAGCTACATCCTGCGGGTTCGCACGCTTTCCAAGGCGTGCGGCGAGGCCTTCCTGATGACGGATGCGGGCGGCGCGAACTGGAACAAGGACGCGGCCTGACGACTGGCTTTAAGGCGATGACATGGGAGGCCGGAACCATTATCGTCCGGCCAGACCATAAGGTTTCATGAGGGGGACTGGGACATGTATATCGCACTGGCAATCATCGCGGCAATCGCGGTCTATGTCGTCTTCATCTATAACGGCCTCGTTACGGCGCGGCAGATGAAGGAAGAGGCGTGGTCCGGTATCGACGTGCAGTTGAAGCGCCGCGCCGATCTCATTCCCAACCTCATCGAAACCGTGAAGGGCTATGCCGCTCACGAGAAAAGCACCTTCGAGGAAGTGGTCGCCATGCGCAACCGCGCTCAAGCCGTGCCTGCTGGTGATGTCGAAGGACGTGCGCAGGCGGAAGGTCTGCTGTCTCAGGCGCTCGGCAAACTGTTTGCATTGGCAGAAGCTTACCCCGATCTCAAGGCCAATCAGGGCTTTCTGGAATTGCAGAAATCGCTTGAGACCATCGAAGGCGAAATCCAGATGTCACGGCGCTATTACAATGGTTCGGCACGCGACCTGAACGTGAAAGTGGAGAGCTTCCCGTCTAACCTCGTTGCCCGCAATTTCGGCTTTGCCAAAGCGCCCTATTTCGAAATCACCAACGAGGCGGACCGCGCCGTTCCTTCCGTGAAATTCTGATATTGAGAACCGGCATGTGGCTGGTTGAGAAACGATAAAGCCATGATCGAACTGACCATCACCCCGCCCGACCACGCGCTTTCCGGCAAGGTGGAGCCGCCCGGCTCCAAATCCATCACCAATCGCGTTTTGCTTCTGGCGGGTCTTGCCAAGGGCAAGAGCCTGCTGACCGGCGCGCTGAAAAGCGATGATACGCTGTTTATGGCTGAAGCGCTGCGCGCCATGGGCGTTAAGGTTACGGAGCCGGATGCGACGAGTTTCGTGGTGGAAAGCGAGGGCGTGCTGACCGCTCCCGACAAGCCGCTTTTCCTCGGCAATGCTGGCACAGCAACGCGGTTTTTAACGGCAGCGGTCGCCTCGGTGAATGGTACCGTTGTGGTGGATGGCGATGAGCATATGCGCAAACGCCCGATCAAGCCGCTGGTGGATGCGTTGATCGCGCTCGGCATCGAAGCTGAGGCACCAACCGGTTGCCCACCGGTGATGGTGAAAGGCAATGGACACGGCTTCACCAGGGACAGCGTCACCATCGACGCCAATCTTTCCAGCCAGTACGTTTCGGCACTTTTGATGGCCGCGCCTTGCGGGGCGAAGCCGCTGAACATTATTCTGGCGGGCGAGGATATCGGCGCCAAGGGTTATATCGATCTGACCGTTTCAGCCATGGAGGCCTTCGGGGCGAAGGTGGAGCGGGTGAGCAACGCGATCTGGCGGGTGCATCCGACCGGCTATACGGCCACCGATTTCCACATTGAGCCGGACGCCTCCGCCGCCACCTATCTCTGGGGCGCGGAACTGCTGACCGGCGGAAAGATCGATATCGGCACACCCGCCGACGCCTTCACCCAGCCGGATGCCAAGGCATATGCCGTCATGGCGCAGTTCCCCAATCTGCCTGCCGAAATCGATGGGTCCCAGATGCAGGACGCCATTCCGACGATTGCTGTGCTGGCAGCCTACAACAATACGCCGGTGCGTTTCATTGGCATTGCCAACCTGCGGGTGAAGGAATGCGACCGCATTCGTGCGCTGTCTCTGGGCCTCAACGGCATCCGCATAGGGCTGGCCGAAGAAGATGGCGATGATCTGATCGTGCATGCGGACCCGGCGCTGGCTGGCCAGACCGTGTCTGCCTCCATCGATACGTTCCACGATCACCGCATTGCCATGAGCTTTGCGCTGGCGGGACTAAAAACCGGCGGTATCGCCATTCAGAACCCTGTTTGCGTCGGAAAGACCTATCCCGGATACTGGAAGGCGCTGGCTTCGCTGGGTGTGAGCTACAGCGAAACCGGACAGGACTGACACACAGAAAGGGCCGCCCGTGAAGACCATTGTTGCCAGATGTCTCGCACTTTTCGTCTTCCTTTACGTGGCCCTTCCCGCCGCGGCCGAAGAATTTATCAGTTCCTACCACTCTGTGGTCGATGTGGCTAAAAGCGGTCAGTTGACGGTCACGGAAACCATCACGGCGCGTTCCGAAGGTGACCGTATCAAACGCGGCATTTTTCGTGATTTCCCGCTTTATGCGCTGGATAAAAACGGCAACCGGACAAAGGTCGGTTTCAACGTTCAATCTGTGGAGCGGGACGGTTCACCTGAGGATTGGCGCACGGAAACCATAGATGGCGGCATCCGCATCTACACCGGCAACGCCGAACGCTTTCTATCCACCGGTGACCATATTTTCCAGATAACCTACACCACCGACCGGCAAATCCGCTATTTCGATGATTATGATGAGTTAACCTGGAACGTGACCGGCAATGGCTGGCAGTTTGCCATGCGCGACATCTCGGCGACCGTCTCCCTGCCGCAAGGCGTGCAGCCGACCGACACCGCCGTCTTCACCGGAACTCTTGGTTCGAAGGGCAAGGACGCACGCGTTATGACCGAGGGCAACGAAGTGTTCTTCGCCTCGACACGTCCCTTCTATCAGGGCGAAGGCATGACGATTGCAGTGAAACTACCCAAGGGCGCGATAGATGCGCCAACGGCTGCGCAGGAGCGGAGCTGGTGGTTGCAGGACCATCTGGGTTCGGTTCTGGGTATTTCCGGCTTCATTCTCATCCTGATTTATTATTACAGGGCATGGTCCGCCGTGGGCCGCGATCCCGCCAAAGGCATCATCGTGCCGCGCTGGGATGCCCCAGAGGGATTGTCGCCGGCGCTCGTCAACTATGTCGATCATCACGGGTTCTCCGATAGTGGCTGGACGGCTTTTTCCGCCGCGTCGTTGAACCTTGCGGTAAAGGGTTACGTGGTGCTGGAGGATTTGAAGAATTCTGTCGTCATTCGCCGTACCGAGAAGCCGATCGAGGGCAAGTTACAGGCGGGTGAGGCAGCGATCCTCAACACGGTCGATGAGCCGGGCATGTCATTTGAGATTAACAAAAAAAATGGTTCACGGGTCGTATCCCTCGGCAATGCTTTCCGCAAAGCGATCGAGACAGAACATAGCGGCAAATATTACCATGCGAATGCCGGTTTTATTGCGCTGGGCGTTGCACTGTCCATCATCTCCGTCTTCGCCGTTGTCGTGTTCGGCAATTTCGAACCTGAAGCCCTTGTTGCGATGTTCGTTATCGGCATCATGTCCTTTGTCGGAACGATTTTTGCACTTCTTTTCGGGAAATCGTTAACGCGTGGCGGCTCTCTGCTTAAGCGCATAGGGATGATCGTTGTTCTGGCGCTGGTGGGATCGATGCTGATCTCCGGTGTTGGTGGTGCGATCAGTATCATCTCCCTGGAAACGCTCGAAGCGCTGCATTTACCGGCGATCATGTCCGTCGCGGGTATCATTGCCACCAACCTTGTATTCCTGATGCTGATGGGTGCTCCGACACCGCTGGGCCGCAAGCTGATGGACGGTATCGAGGGATTGCGGCTCTATCTGACGGTCGCCGAAAAAGACCGCATGAACATGCAGGGCGCGCCGCAGATGTCTCCGCAGCATTTCGAAACGCTGTTGCCATACGCTGTGGCGCTGGGCGTGGAGAAGCCTTGGAGCGACGCGTTCGAGACGTGGCTGGCAGATGCTAATTCGGGAGAATATTCGCCTGGATGGTACAGCGGTAACTACAGCAATTTCGGAACCCGCATCGGCGGCTTCTCCTCCACCATGGCGTCGACTATTGCGTCCACCATTCCGCAGCAGACAAGTTCGTCTTCATCCTCCAGCTTCTCAAGCGGTGGCGGTTCGTCCGGATCTGGCGGTGGTGGTGGCGGAGGGGGCGGCTGGTAGCCGCCTCTGCGACGGGGGTTAAACCTCGTCTTCCTTTTTCACCCGGTATTCTCCGGTGGTGGGGTCTTTAATCAGCGTGCCGGTTGCACCGGTCTCGCGCTCTTTTTCCTGCCGTTTGGTTTTCTCAGACAGTTTTTTGGCATCGCCGACGAAACGTCTGTAAAGAATGATCGCCCCGAACATAAGCAGGGCGAGCGTGATCAATTGGGCCATCTATCGTTTGTCCATCAGAATCCGTAACGCGCCCACATTGCCTTTTCTTCCGCCACTTCCGCAAGCCCCGAGGCGGCGGATGCGGCGATTGACTGGGCGCGAAGATCCACGCCCGGCAGTTTCTTGCCGAAGAAGTTACGGGCACCGCTGACCAACTGCAGCTTGACCTTGTCTCCATAACGTCGGCGCAGCACATCGCGCATATCGCCCAGACCGTCGATGAGACCGAGGTCGAGGCCACGCATTCCGGTCCAGAACAGGCCGGAAAAGATCGCCGGATCGTCCTTCAACTTCGAACCGCGACGCAGCTTGACCATGTCGATGAAAACATTATGGATTTCGAGCTGAAGCGATTTCAGATATTCGATATCGCCTTCTTTTTCGGGCTGGAACGGGTCAAGGATCGCCTTGTTCTGACCTGCCGTATAGACTCGCCGCTCGACGCCGATCTTCTTCAGCATTTCAGGGAAGCCGAAGCCGCCGGAAACGACACCGATGGAACCGACGATAGAGGTGGGGTCGGCGATAATCTCATCGCCTGCCAAAGCGATCATGTAACCGCCGGATGCTGCGACGTCCTCCACGAAGATCAGAACTTTCTTGTTCTTTTCCTCAGCCAACTGGCGGATGCGATTGTAGATCATCCGCGACTGAACTGGCGAGCCGCCAGGGGAATTCAGCGTGATCGCAACAACCGGCGCCTCTTTCATCCCAAATGCCTTGTCCAGAAGCGGTGCATAAGAGGCCAGATTGAGCGCCGGACGAAACTGACTGCCGCCTGCCATGATAGCGCCGTGCATGCGCACCACAGGAATGACCAGTTCCGTCTTGCGAAACCGCTTCGGCACCAGTCGCTTCAAAAATCCAGCCATTTTGTCCTCATCATCATTCCTATGGGAACCGATGTGGGTATGGCGGGGGCAAAGACAATGGCGAGTGCACTGATAATTTGGTGAGGGGCGGCTGGGGTCTGCCCTTGCAATAGCTCTTGTCGGCCCCCGTCTGTCGAGGCTTCGCCTTGGCCCTCAGGGTCACTGCCTTTTATCTGGTGTGGTTCCATCCTTGCGCCGATACCCAATCCGCCCGTTGCTCAAATCATCCACCAGCGGCAAAAATGCGTGGCTATCGTTTTCGTGCATCGTCAGCGGCGCTCGGAAGGTCAGGCGGGCTTTGGATCCTTTGATCGCGGTGACGAGCATCCGCACCGCGTCTTCGCCTGCACGCGGATGGATGAGGGTTATTTCCAGGCCGCCGAAGCGACGACCGCAAGCCGCGATGATCTCGGATATCGGTTGAGGGCGGGCGATGAGAGACAGTTGGCCGCTGGGAATCATAATGGCGGCGGCGGTTCTCAGCCAATGTTCGAAGAGATCATCCGTCATGGCATGGGCGGCGGCTTTCAACGCGTCTGGCGTCTTTCGGTCGCCAGCGTCGTTATAGGGCGGGTTCATGATGACGTGATGGAAATGATTGTCCGCCAAACCGGCCTCTCGTCGGGCATCGGCACGCAAGGTGACATCCGCCTGTCTTACGCAAATACGTTTCTCCAAGGCGGCATTCGCTGGAAGTTGCAGGCTGCGTCGCGCAAAATCCACCATTTCTGGAGATCGCTCGAAGAGTGTCACGTCAACCTTGTCCAGACGCGATGCCACCGCCATGCCTGCGGCACCGGCACCGGCACCGAGATCGGCGACGCGACATGCCCTATCGTCAGCCACCAAAGAGGCGAGCAGCATGGCATCCATGCCGGCCCTGTGGCCCCTGCCCTTTGGCTGCAATATTTGAAAGCGACCGCGATGAAACGCATCGACTGTTTCTGAAACGTTAGCTGCCATTGGGTTTCAGACCGTGTCTTCGCGAAGCTCGTCTGCCAGCCCGGCATCGATCAGGATACGACGCGCCTCGTCTCCCCGTTCCTCCTCCACCAGGAAACGACGCGGCAAAAGCCCGAGAGAGCCTTCGAGAATACTCATTCCCTGATCGGCAATAAGGCTGTGAATGCCCGCATCCTTCATCAGGCTCTGTGCAAAGGACAGGAGAACGGCGTCGTTTGTACGGATCAGTTCACGCATAGGTCAGTTTCCACCCCAAATACCATCTTTTTGAACGGTGTGAGACAATTCGCCCCTTGCCGCCTGCACTGCCGCTTTCTATTGTCGGCGCCAATATCGAACAGGAGTCCGGTCCGTTGGGCGTCGTCATACCGCTTGAAGAAAGCAAAAACAAACTCGCATCCGTCAAGCCGCTTGTCGACCTGACACGGCCAGACATGGAAAGGGTCAACCAGCTTATCCTCTCCAAAGCGGGTTCCGATGTCCAGATGATACCTGAGGTGGCCAACCATCTGATCTCGTCGGGCGGAAAGCGCCTTCGGCCGATGCTGACGCTCGCCTCTGCCGCCATGTTCAACTATCAGGGCGACCACCACATCAAACTGGCGACCAGCGTGGAATTCATGCACACAGCCACGCTTTTGCATGACGACGTTGTAGATGAGAGCGATCTGCGCCGTGGTAAATCCACCGCCCGCACCATCTGGGGCAATCAGGCCAGCGTGCTGGTCGGTGATTTCCTTCTCGGCCAGGCTTTCCGCATGATGGTCGATGTCGGCTCGCTGGATGCTCTGGACGTGCTGTCGACCGCCGCTTCGGTCATTGCAGAGGGCGAGGTTCTTCAGCTTTCCGTTGCCAAGAATATGGAAACGACCGAGGACGATTACCTTCAGGTCATCCGTGCCAAGACAGCAGCACTTTTCGCCGCCGCAGCGGAAGTGGGCCCGATCGTTGCCAAGACCGACAAGGCGACCCGCAGCGCGCTGAAGTCCTATGGCATGAACCTTGGCCTCGCCTTCCAGCTGGTGGACGACGTGCTGGATTATGGCGGCAAAGCCGCCGATCTCGGCAAGAATACTGGGGACGATTTCCGCGAAGGCAAGATTACGCTACCGGTCATTCTGTCCTATCGCCGCGGCACGGCAGAGGAGCGCGAATTCTGGAAACGCGCGATCGAGCAGGGCGAAAGCACGGATGAAAATCTGGAGAAGGCGCTCGGCCTGATCAAGAAATACAATGGTCTGGCCGACACCATCACCCGCGCCAACCACTATGGCACCATTGCGCGCGATGCGCTGGCGCCGCTGCCGCAAAGCCCGTGGAAGAAAGCCCTGATGGAAGTTATCGACTTTTGCATCGAGCGCGTGAACTGAGACGGTTTTTGGAGCATTGCGGACCCTCTCCGTTGCTGTTCGGCGATTCAGACATGTCACGAAACCGAAATCACGGGCGGAATTTCTTGCAGGCTTGCTCCAAAAAAGCCATTCTATCGTGACGTGATATGTGATTGCGGGAATCGTTTCCGATTCACGCGTTCTAGCTCAATTCAAGCATTACAGCGTTCTGGTGCAACGGATTTGCCCCGAACTGTAAGGCGGGAAACTGATTTTTCGGTGCATATGCACAAAAGCAAAGGTTCCTTCATGCGGCGCAAACCAGCATTTCGTCTTCTCTGCGGCGCGGCGTTCATTGCCGTCATTTCTCTTGGTGCAGGCTCTACCGCTTTTGCCGAGACGACGCCAGCAGGCAAGGCTGCCGAGACCGTTACGTTCGATCCTGCGAAGGTCAACACGTTCTCCGGCGCGTTTCTGGCAGCTCGCACAGCCGATGTGGATCAGGATTATGCCACAGCCATCACGCTTTACCAGAAAGCCCTGGATTTCGACACAGCCAACGTTGAAATCCGCCAGCGCCTGATGATTGCGCAGCTGCTCAGTGGTGATTTCGAGGCGGGTGCGAAAATTGCCGACAGCCTGAAGGACGATTCGTCCGTCGAGCGTGTAACCACCATCATTCGCGCGCTTGCCGCCATCAAGCACAAGGAATTTTCCAGCGCGGAAAAGATTCTGAAATACACCGGCCCCAACGATCTGGACCGCATGGTCAACACGCTGTTGACCGCCTGGGCCCGCGCCGGTGCCGGCAAGGGCAAGGAAGCGCTGGCTCTGGTCAATGGTATGAAGGGTCCAGGCTGGATCTCGATCTTCCAGAAATACCATGCCGGTGCGATCGCGCTGGCCACCGGCAACACCGACGCGGCCCGCAAGAGCCTGAACGACGCCGTGACCGACCGTGAAGGCGGAGCAACCGCCACCGACACCTATATGCGCGCCGTGATGGCGCTCGCCCGGCTGGAAGCCAATGCCGGCAACAAGCAGAAGGCTCTTGACACGATCTCTGTCGGCGACACGTTCGCGCCGAACTATGCGCCGCTGAAGGCCTTGCGCCAGAGCATCGAAAAGGGTGAGAAGCCCGAACAACAGGTGCAGACGCCCGTCGAGGGTGCGGCGGCCGTCATGTTCTCCATCGCCGGTGCGTTGAACCGCGAGGGCGCGGAAGAAATCGTCACGCTTTACCTTCAGACATCACGTGCGCTCGACCCGAAAAGTGCCGATACGCTGATTCTTCTGGGCGGGCTCGCAGAAGCGCAAAAGCAGCCGGACCGTGCAATTGCGTTCTATCGCGAGGTTCCAGCCGATTCGCCGATGCACCGCATATCGGAACTGCAGCTGGGCCTGACGCTGGCGCAGACGGACAAGGTGGAAGAGGCGCGCAAGCATCTCAAATCCCTTTTGGAATCCGATCCGTCCGACATCCGTTCCTACCTAGCCTATGGCTCTGTTCTGTCCGATGCCAAGGATTATGCGGCGATGGCGGCCAATTACGACAAGGCTGTCGAGGTCATCGGTGCTGTTCCAAAGAAGACCGACTGGACGATCTTCTTCCAGCGCGCCATTGCCTATGAGCGCCTGAAGCAGTGGGACAAGGCAGAACCAGACTTCAAGCGTGCGCTGGAACTGAACCCGGAACAACCCCAGGTTCTGAACTATTTGGGCTATTCCTGGGTGGACAAGAATATGAATCTCGATCAAGGGATCGACATGATCCGCCGTGCGGTCGAGCTGCGACCGAATGACGGCTACATCGTCGACTCGCTCGGCTGGGCGCATTTCCGCCTAGGCGCCTTTGATGAGGCGGTGACGGAACTGGAACGCGCCATCGAGCTGCGCGCCGGTGACCCCACCATCAACGACCATCTGGGCGATGCCTATTGGCGCGTCGGCCGCAAGATCGAGGCCGTCTACCAGTGGAACCGCGCGCTGATTGGTGAAAGCGACGATGTCGATAAGGCCAAGGTGAAGGAAAAGATCGCAAACGGCCTGCCAGCTCTGGAAAAGGATGCGCAGAACACCGCCAAGAAGGATCAGCCAATGCCGCAGCCACCTGTCGCACCAGCCCCTGCCCCGGACAAGAAGTCCTGATGCGCCATGCTTTCGCATGAGCCTATGGGAGCGGTCGAAACAACGGAAGCCGCTCCCGCCAAGATCAATCTTGCCCTGCACGTGACGGGCCAGCGGGCAGATGGATATCACCTGCTGGATACGCTGGTGACTTTTACCGAGGCAGGTGACGTCATTCGTATTCAAGATGCGCTGGAAGATGGATTTTCGATCTCAGGACCATTCGCTGATGTTCTTTTGCACGGGAATGCGGGAGACAATCTTGTGTTACGAGCGCGGGATTTGCTACGTAAAGCAGCGGGTCCGGACACGTCGTCGGTCGCCATCCATCTTGAGAAAAATCTCCCTGTGTCTTCCGGTATCGGCGGTGGCTCCGCCGACGCAGCAGCTACGATACGGGGGCTTTCCCGCCACTGGAGCGTAGACCTATCGGACGTCAAGCTCGCAGACATTGCTCTGAAACTTGGGGCAGACGTGCCGATGTGCCTGGCCAGCAGACCGCTGATGGCGCGCGGAATCGGTGAGGACATCACCATCATCGATGACATGCCTGTGTTGCCGCTCGTTCTCGTCAATCCGCTGAAGGGTGTCTCGACGCCCGAGATTTTCAAACGTTTGACGGATAAGAGCAATCCCCCGCTTGGAGCGCGCGGTGACGGGACGTGGATAAATTTCATCGGGAAAAGCCGCAATGATCTCGAGCCGCCTGCGCGGGTCGTTTTACCGGATATCTCCTTGGCATCAGATCTGTTGGCGAATGCGGGTGCCGCCATCGTGCGGATGTCCGGTTCCGGTGCGACTTGCTTCGGGATTTTTGCGACAATCGAAGACGCCGAAACGGCAACCACATGTCTTCGCCAGCAACGGCCAGACTGGTATGTTCAGGCAACGAAAACCATAGGCGGATTTGCGAGATGACTGTTGAACGAGCGTTTATTCCCGTCGGTATCGCGGTTCTGACCGTGTCCGATACCCGTACACTTGCCGACGACAAATCAGGCGATACGCTGGTTGCCCGCATTGCCGAGGCTGGGCATGCACTTGTGGACCGCGCTATCGTCGCGGATGACAAAGTGGCTATAGAAGCGCAGGTGCGACGCTGGACGCTATCCGATGAGATCGACGTGGTCATTACCACTGGCGGCACAGGCTTTACCGGACGCGACGTGACGCCCGACGCACTGGAGCCCATGTTTGAAAAGCGGATGGATGGCTTTTCAGCGGTGTTTCACCGTATTTCCTATGACAAGATCAACACATCCACCATCCAATCGCGCGCGACGGCGGGATTGGCGAATTCTACCTTCATCTTCGTGCTACCCGGCTCTCCCGGTGCGTGCAAGGATGCGTGGGATGGGATTTTGAAAGCGCAGCTGGATTACCGCCACATGCCCTGCAATTTCGTGGAAATCATGCCGCGTCTGGACGAACATCTGAAGCGCGGTCAGGCTTAGGGCCGACTAGCGGGCTGAGCGCAGCACCCATGATGGAATCAGTTCGGCGCTGAGGCGACGGGTTTTCTGCGATTTCGGGAAATGGTCGAGCCTCATGCCGGACTTGGCAATCGACAGCGCTTCGGGCTTCCCTAACAACAGACCATATTCCAGTGGCGGTCTGCGCTGGACGAACCGCGATAAAAACGATGGGCGATAGTGACGCGAAGGTGCAAAGCGCGCAGGAAGCTTGCTCAGCGCCATGTATTCGCTGATATCCGCGATCCAGCCGCTTTGCGGACGGCTACCCGGTTCCATCATCAATATCCACTCGCCGCGCGCCGAGGCGATGATATCCTTGATGTCCCATTCCGTATGAAAGCGGCAGCCCGCGGCCTCGGCCACACGCGACGATCCGTCGCTGGAGGCATGATCGAGTACGATGACGTCACTGATCAACCCCTCCACCGCGCCCGAGACGAGCGTAGCGAGAGTATGAGCAAGCTCCGGCTCCTGATCCCGGCATTCCATGATGATTGTCAACATATGTCTATCAGTGTGTGATCCCTGGAGAGCAATAAAACAGAAAAACCTGCGCCGCTACCATAATTCATCGATGAGATTCCTACCGCAATGCAAAAGAAATAGCTATCACGCGTTTCCGCATTTTGTTCTTGTATTGTTCTCATGATTGATCTAAGAATCATGACATCCACAAAGCTGGTTCAGGCCGGTCAGGAGCATCCAGATGAGACAACACGTGCTTTCCGGGCAGGCTGCATTCCAGCCGGGCCATACGCCAGATATTGCCAATGCGCTGGCCGATGCATCCGGTCTTCGGATCGAGATCGATCGCCGTCGCGGGCGTGGTGCGGGCATCAATCCCGGTGGGCGTTTCGAAGCCCTTCAGCATGAAGCCGTTGATGATGGCTGGCAGATCATAGAGGAGCTCCCTGAGTTTCGCACCGAGGTGCAGGTGGAAAAACCGCGCACGATCATTACGCGCAACGATTCGCCAGACATTCCCTTTGACCGGTCCATCAATCCTTATCGAGGATGCGAGCATGGCTGCATCTATTGTTTTGCGAGACCCAGTCACAGCTATATGGGCCTATCCGCCGGACTGGATTTCGAGGCCAAGCTGTTTGCCAAACCGGATGCCGCAAAGCTGCTGGAACGGGAACTTGGCAAGCCGGGATACAAGGCAAGGGTGATTGCCATCGGGACCAACACCGATCCTTACCAGCCGATCGAGCGGGAATGGCGCATCATGCGGCAGATCCTCGAGGTGTTGGCAAAAGCAGAACACCCCGTCGCCATCGTCACCAAATCAGGGCTGATTACCCGCGATATCGATATCCTCGCCCCCATGGCCGCGAAAGGGCTTGTGAAGGTCGGTATTTCGGTGACGACGCTGGACCGGAAGCTTGCCCGCAGCATGGAGCCTCGTGCCTCCACGCCCACCAAGCGGCTGGAAGCGATCAAGACGCTGACAGATGCGGGAATACCCACCGCCGTCATGATGGCGCCTGTCATTCCAGCGCTGAACGATCACGAAATCGAACGGGTGCTGGAAGCCGGAAAAGCGGCGGGAGCAACGGAAGCGTCCTACGTGCTGCTGCGACTGCCGCTGGAGGTCAGCCCCCTGTTTCGCGAATGGCTGCTGCGCAACTATCCGCATCGCTACCAGCATGTCATGTCGCTGGTGCGCTCCATGCGCGATGGCAAGGACTACGACGCCGAATTCGGCAAGCGGATGAAGGGCGCCGGTCCCTACGCATGGCAGATCGGTCGCCGTTTCGAAATGACGACAAAGAGGCTTGGGCTCATCCGCCGTGGCCTTCATCTTCGCGACGATCTGTTTATCGCGCCCGGAGGTGCAGGCGTGCAATTGTCACTGCTTTGATAGTCGAGGCCAATATGTTGGTTGAAATCTCGGCGGGCGTTACGAAATTGCGCTTGCCGCCCAATCGGAAAAGCCTGAAATCGGAGATCGGTTCTGGCTGATATTCAAGAATACCCCTAGCGTCTATGCCCTGCGCTACGGGTTGTATGCCCCCGGTGATCTGCCGCCTCGCATGGGTTTGCTCTTTCCGCCCCGATGGAAGAGCTTGGAGGTCATGAGACCTCAGCCAGCACCCCTCCGCCCCGTGGGTTGCTGCACACCCTGCGACCGGGGGCTTGCAGGAGATCGGTTGCCTGTGTCAGTTTCCGCCAATGAAACGACGCACAGCATCCGATTCTCCTGCCCTCTTTGACTTTGCAAACACCGGCCCGGATTTCAGTCTGGAGCTTGAAGCGAAACAGCGTGGTGAGTGGCCGGTGGCCGGAACGGATGAAGCCGGGCGCGGCCCGCTGGCCGGACCCGTCGTTGCCGCCGCCGTCATTCTCGATCCCGACAACATTCCCGATGGGCTAAACGATTCAAAAAAGCTGTCCAAGGCGCGTCGTGCGTTTCTGTTTGAGAAGATTCTGGAAACATCCATCGTTTCCATCGCCTCATCCGGACCTCTGCTTATCGACCGCATGAACATTCTGAAGGCCAGCCTGGATGCCATGCGCCGGGCAGTGCTTGGACTTCAGACTGCGCCCGCTCTGGTGCTGGCCGATGGGCGTGATATTCCGCCCGGCATTTCCTGCCTCGGCAAAGCGGTCATCAAGGGCGATGCGCGGTCGGTTTCGATTGCCGCCGCCTCCATCGTCGCGAAGGTGACGCGGGACAGGATGATGGAAAAGGCCGGATCAATCTATCCGGCCTATGGTTTTGAAGCGCATGCGGGATACGGCACACCGGCACATCTGCGCGCGATCGAGACCAATGGCGCATGCCCGCTTCACCGCATGAGTTTCCGTCCCATGCGGATGGAGTGAGCGCGGTCTATCAGCCAGCGCGCCTCATCTCGTAAACACCATGATCGCGACCCTGCGATCCCAGTTGGGCCAGCTGGAATTGCTGCAGAAGCGTCCGCAACTTTTCGCTTTCGCTTGCCAGCGCCGATGTCGCGGAGGTCGTCTCTTCCACCATCGCAGCATTCTGCTGGGTGGTCTGGTCCATCTGATTGACGGCTGTGTTGAGCTCCGCCAAACCCGTTGCCTGCTCTTGAGCGGAGGAGGCAATTGCGCCCATGTGTTCGTTCATGACGGTCACATGGCTTTCGATGGTTTTCAACGCATCACCAGTCTGTCGTACGAGATTGACGCCGTTCTCGACTTCGATCGACGACTTGCCGATCAATTCCTTGATTTCCTTGGCAGCTTTGGCAGACCGTTGTGCGAGTTCACGCACCTCCTGGGCCACGACCGCAAAGCCCTTGCCTGCTTCGCCTGCACGAGCGGCCTCAACACCAGCGTTGAGCGCCAGAAGATTGGTCTGGAACGCGATCTCGTCGATAACGACGATGATGTTGGAGATTTGGCCTGACGATTGTTCTATCCGGTGCATCGCATCGACAGCGGTCGCGACAACATCACCCGACACTTTGGCTGCGCGGTTTGCTTCTGTTGCTGCACCGCGTGCTTCGTGCACACGTTTGGTGGAGTTACTAACATTGACGGTGATCTGATCGAGAGCGGCAGCGGTTTCCTCCAGCGTCGCGGCCTGTTGTTCCGTCCGTTTCGACAGGTCAACCGATCCATCCGCAATTTCGCGTGTACCGTTGTTCATGGCGTCAATGGAATGGGCGATTTCCGACATGGTGGCGCCCAATTGCTTGAGCGATCGGTTGAAGTCTTGACGCAACGGTTCAAAATCCGGCGCGAAGACGTCATTGATCTGGAAGGCGAGATCGCCGGATGCCAAGCGTCGCAGGCCATCCGCCAGTCCAGATGTGGCAATCCGCAGTCTTTCCTCTGCGTCAGCTTCGGCTTTCTGCTGGGTGGCAAGACGCTCGATCTCAGCTTGCTGGCGGTTTGTTTCCGTCTGCGCTTCCAGACGTTTGTTCTCGATAGCGCCCTGACGGAAGACCTCGACAGCTCCCGCCATCGAACCGATCTCGTCTTTTCTGCCACTTCCAGGAATGGTGATATCCGTGTCACCATCCGAAAGACGCCGCATCACACCAGTCATCCGCACCAGCGGTCTGGCGAGATGGAAATTTCCGAAGAGAGCAGCGCCGACGCCGATGGCAAGCGCAATACCGAGTGAGATGTAGTTGATCGTGATGGCGGATTCGACAGTCTGCTTTGTGAATTCACCCTCACCCTGGACATCTTTTTCCATATCATCCACTGCGGCCTGCAACACGCTCTTTGCGTCACTAAACGCCGCTAGTTCATCACCGACAAAACTTGACCGCGCTTCCTCAGTCTTTCCATCTGTCAGCAGGGCCTTGACGTTGTCCCAGCGCGCTTCTGACAGTTTCCATTTCTCATCGAATGAGGCGAAATACTTTTTGTCCGCCTCGTCAACGAGATAACTCTTATACGTACGCAAATCCGCATCTAGCGCCGTACGTGATGCCTGCAATTCTCCTTCAAATCGTGGCCAGCCATCGGGTGTAGACGTTAAGATCGAGCCTTGCGCATTGCGAACATCGCCGAGTTCACCTTTAATCTTGCCCAACAAAATAAAGGATGGAACGCGGCTATCCACGATGGTGTCGATGCCGCCCCTGATCTGGTTGAAGGAGGAAATCGAGGCCATTCCCTCCACACCTGCAACCAACAACATGACACCTGAGAGACCAGCAAGAACAACACCAATGGATAGTTTCATAATAGTCCCTCAAAGTGGATATCTGACGATGCAAAGGCAGTATTTCTTCATCCAAGACTTGCTAGTGGACGAAGGCTGGAATTCGCCGAACATTGCTATAAATACAATCCGCGCCCTGAATGCGTAAATATATTGCTTTTTAATTATTGATATTTCATTAAATTTCATTTTATTAATATAGTGGATCCTTCTTCCTCTGCTGCAACTTCACATACGAAGCAACACCGAATAGTCAGCCCCGAGCCACTTATGAACTTCTTGGGCAAGGGATAGCACAGAGTATCTGCGATCAATTCTCACCGCTATCAACGCGCAATACACAAATGAAAAACCCCGCCGATTGCTCAGCGGGGCTAAAGATCTTCGAAACGGGTGCGGCTCTAACGCCGCCGACCGTATGTTCTTAATTCAAGCGCGTCTTGACTTCGCTCACCGCAGTGCTGAAAAGCTTGGCCTTTGCAGCAGCGTTGGTCTTTTCAGCAAGAATCTTCTCAGACGCGGCAATCGCAAGATCGACGGCGGCGGAACGGACGGCGCCAATCGCGTCTGTTTCCGCCTGTTTGATCTTCTGTTCCGACAGAGCGTTGCGACGGGCGACAAACTCTTCCGTCTTCACCTTGGCTTCGGCGGTCAGGGCAGCCGCTTCGCGTTCTGCAGCCGCAATGATATTGGCTGCATCGGCTTCGGCTTCCTTGCGCTTGCGCTGATATTCGGCCAGCAGATGCTGAGCCTCTTCACGCAGGCGCTTGGCTTCAGCGAGTTCTTCCTTGATGTTGCCAGCCCGCTCATCAAGCGAGCTTGCCAGCATGCCTGGCACCTTGAGATAGGCAATCAGAACGAAGAAAAGGATAAGACCGACGAGGGCAAAAAATGTTGCATCGAACGCCATATCAAGCTCCCTTCACAACGGATACGGCGGCCACTGCGGCCTTCGCATCCGTATCCTTGACCTTGAGGCCGATCAGCTGATCGACGATCGCGGTCGCGGTTTCCTCGGCAATGGTGCCGACGTCGGCAAAGGCCTGCTGCTTGATCGTTTCAATGCGCGCTTCCGCCGCTGCGACCTTTTGGGAAAGGTCAGCTTCGATTGCGGCGCGATCTGCATCTGCCTTGACTTTCGCGGCGTCGCGGGCGGCAGCGGCAATGGAACCGGCCTTGGCGCGCGCCGCGCTCAATTCTTTTTCGTAGGTTTCGATGGCAGCGTCTGCCTCGGCTTTGAGCCGGGATGCTTCATCGAGGTCCTGTGCGATACGGCCGTGACGGTCTTCGAGAATTCCGCCAACGCGCGGCACGATGACCTTCTTCATGAGCACGTAGAAAAGGCCGAACGTAATGGCCAGCCACAAAAGCTGGGATGCGTAAGTGGACTGATCGAACGGTGGAAACACAGGCGACCCGTGACCGGCATCCTGTGCCACTCCGGTTTCCGTGTGTGTTACTTCCGGGGCGGTCTGACCGATAGCCGGAGTTCCGGTATTCGTTTCACTTGTCGCCGGTGCTGACTGGGCCAAAGCCTCGGTCACGAACATGCTCACCTCCAGGGGTAGTGCAAATGCGAAGGATCACGGCACGCGGTGCGAGCCGTGATCCATACCTGATGCCGATATTAGACAGCGAACAGGAGAAGGAGAGCGACGAGCAACGAGAAGATGCCCAAAGCTTCCGTAACGGCAAAGCCGAATACCAGACGGCCGAACTGGCTGTCAGCGGCAGACGGGTTGCGCAGTGCGCCCGACAAGAAATCGCCGAAGATACGGCCGAGAGCGAGGGACGTACCAGCCATGCCGAGGCATGCGAGACCTGCGCCGATGTACTTTGCTGCTTCCGCTTCCATGTTAAGCTCCTTAGAATGGGTTGTTGCGGCTATTTTTGACACCCGGTTTCCGGGGCCAGCGACTTTACTTCTCAGTGACCGCCATGCACGGCGTCGTTCAGGTACATGCAAGTCAGTACCGCGAAGACGTATGCCTGCAGGAAGGCGACGAGAAATTCCAGACCGGTCATTGCGACCGTCATGATGAGTGGCAGGATTGCGCCACCGATACCAAGCGCGCCCAAGGCACCCATGGAAGCGACGAAGCCCGAGAAGACCTTCAGCGTGATGTGACCGGCCAGCATGTTCGCAAAGAGACGAACGGAAAGGCTGATCGGACGCGACAGGAAGGAGATGATTTCGATCGACGACACAAGCGGCAGAAGAACCGCTGGAACACCCTGCGGCGCGAAGATGCCGAGGAAATGCAGGCCGTGCTTATAGAAACCGTAAACGACGACAGTTCCGATGACGAGGCACGACAGTGCAAAGGTCACGATGATCTGGCTGGTGACGGTGAAGAAGTATGGGAACATGCCCAGAAGGTTTGCCGTCAGAACGAACATGAACAGCGAGAAGACGAATGGGAAGAAGACCATTCCCTTCTTGCCAGCACCTTCGCGCAACATGGAGGCGATGAATTCGTAGGACATTTCAGCAACGGACTGCATACGGCCAGGAATCAGACCGCGGTTGGACGTTGCGAAATACAGAAAACCGGAAGCGGCAGCGACAGTGGCAACCATGAACAGAGACGCGTTGGTGAACGAAAAATCCACGCCACCGATCTCAATCGGGATGATCGGCTGTACAATGAACTGATGCGTCGGATCGTTTGCCACCGGCTGCCCTCTTTACCTGTTGCCGCGCATGACGGCACTTAACTGTCTATGGAAAGGAGCGAATTAGTCGCCCTGCTCTCCACCCTTGTCTTTTCCCAGTCCACCTTCGAGAAGCGGCGGCTTGGCCACCACTCCAGCGGAACGCAAAACATTCAGCACCCCTGCACAGAAACCCAGAAGAAGAAGAACGATCATCCCCCACGGTGACGTGCCCGCAAAATGGTCCAGAAGATAACCCAGCATCGCGCCGACGATGACTGCGGAAATGAACTCGGAGGAAAGCTTGATCGCCATTGCGAAACCCTTGCGGGTCTCCGCTGCGTTCTGCTCCGTCCGCGCTTCCGCGTCGTCCTCCGCCTTCACCTTTGCCAACTCATTGGCAAGGCGCTTGCGGCGCTCATCCAGACTATCGTTACGGTTGCCGGTCATGGCCAAATCCCCACCCTTTGTCTCCATACTGGCATTGCCAGAACTCTTTGGAGTTGTAAACGGCAGGGCTTCAAGCCTGTTCCAGCCCGCTCTGAAGTCGCGCGCAACATAGTTTTAGGGACTTCTCTAGTCAAGGCACCGGAGGCGCTTCACGGAATACAAATTTATCCAGTCAAAACAGAGACTTGCTTTAGATTTTAGAATTTAAGGCCGCAATGGCGTTCGGAATCGGCAATTTTCGTGACGTTATCCCGGTAAAAACCCTGTAATATCAGCTCCAACCACCGCCATAGGTGCGATAGAAGACGTGAAGACCAATTCTGCCGACCTTTTTCATGGATTTGCCCCATGCCGGACGGACGTAGACGGCGTGATAATGGGTCGCGGACCCAACTTCTGTCAGCCAGATCTTGCCCGCAGAGGTCGCCATGGCCACTTCGCGTGCCATCTTCCAATGACGTTCGGAGTTGATCCGGTCCTTGATATTGTCGCAGGCAAAGGAAAACTGGCAACGATTGCGCCAATCCTTGTTCTGATAGACCACGCCGCAGATGGTTTTCGGATAGGACGGATTGCGGACGCGGTTGAGGATAACCTGCGCCACGGCCGCCTGTCCCTTAACCGATTCGCCACGCGCTTCGAAATAGATGCCGGAGGCGAGGCACTGCTGCTCGGCGGCGGAAAAGACCTCTGCCGGAAGCGGCGTTGCCGCCCAGGCGTGGTCATCGGACGCGATCTTTGGAATAAAACGGCCTGCCTCAGGCTTCTTCAAAATAGCGTCGAAAGGCGAATCGCGCGCGAAATCCGGCTCGGCGGGTGCATAGGCGGTGGCCAGAACATCAGCGGTGCGGTTGGTGATCAACTCGGCAACCATGGGCGAGACGTTCTTTTCGACCTTCTTGTCGTCACGGCGGAAGTAGAAGGAGGCAAGCTCGATGTCCTTGCTCTTCTTCCACTTCACGAATGCGGTACGATCGGTCCCCTGCAAGGGCTTGGTGTCCAGCATGCTGGTGCGGTTGAGAACGGAGCCTGCGGTAAAGGCTTTCGGTGGCTGCATGATTTCGGTGGAGACGACACGGCCCTTTTTGGCAGCACGATTGACGCGGTCGCTATCGGGGCTGGTCTCCTTGCCGTTCTTACCGGTGACAAAGGCCACCTTCCGACCGTCTGCCGTGATCATCCCGGAGCCGCTCAGGGCAGGTGCAGCATCGGCATTGTTGAAGGCGAGCGAAGCGTTATGGACGGAACCCGCTGGCGAGTTGGTCAAGACCATGCGCCATTGTTCGCTTCCGGCATCGAGACCTGCCAGCATTGATGCAAGATCGGCGCGCGCAGCGAGAGAGGGAAAGGCCAGCCATGCGGCGAGACCGAAGATGACAGGCGATGTCCATTTTTCAAACGAAAAGAAGAACCCGCGACGCGATACATTTTTCGAACGCAAAACCCGCACTCCGGCACACAGACTCAAACAGTTGGTATGACCGGATAATCTCTCATTAACCTTGATGCTTGGTTAACGGTACTCGATCGTGACGTTTCACGTTAACGTGTGACCTTACGAAAAACGCCACCCTTCTCTCGAAGAATGGCGCTCGATAGCTGTCAAAATAACAGGATGGATCAGATCACGACGTGAGATCCGAGTTCGACCACGCGGTTTGCTGGCAGGCGGAAGTAGTCGGACGGGTCTGCCGCCGTTTCAGCCAGCCCGATGAACAAACGGTTCTGCCATCCCGGCATACCTGACTTCGGATCGGGAACGAGCTTTCGTCTGCCCAGATAGAACGATGTCGACATGATATCGAACTTGTAGCCCGTGCGGCGCAGATAACCCAATGCCTGCGTGACGTTCTGGGTTTCCATGAAGCCGAAATGCAGTTCGACGACGACGAAGCGCTCGCTGATCTTGGTGATCGTATAGCGCTTGTCCGGGTGAATACGCGGCGTATCCTCGGTGCGGATCGTCAGGATGACGTTCTTGTCGTGCAGGACGTGGTTGTGTTTCAGATTGTGTAGCAAAGCCGCAGGCGCTGTTTCCGGATCGCCGGTCAGGAAGATCGCCGTACCAGGAATGCGAACGGGAGCATGCGAACTTTCCTTTTCGACCGAAGCCACGAACGCCTTCAATGGCACATCCGTGCGGCGGGTCTTGGCAAAGAGGATCTTCGATCCACGCTGCCACGTCGTCATGATGATGGTGAAGGCGATGGCCAGCAACACCGGCACGTAACCGCCGTCATGAATTTTCAGCAGGTTTGCGCCAAGGAAGATCATTTCGAGCGAAATGAACGGGAAGATGACCAAGGCTGCAACCAGTGGAGACCACTTCCAGTGGCTACGCGCAAACTGGAAGAACAGCAGGCTGGTAACGACCATCGCACCGGTGACCGAGATACCATAGGCCGTTGCCAGCGCATCCGAGCTCTTGAAGGTCAACACCAGCGCAACGACGCCGAACAACAGAATCGTGTTGACCGACGGAAGGTAGATTTGCCCGGTGTTGGTTTCCGACGTGAAGAGGATTTCCATGCGCGGCAGATAGCCAAGGTTGATCGCCTGACGCACGAGCGAGAACGCGCCAGTGATGACCGCCTGGCTCGCAATGATGGTGGCCGCCGTTGCCAGAATAACGGCTGGCAGCAAGGCCCATTGCGGGAACATCAGGTAGAACGGGTTGGACATGGCCGCGGGGTCTTTCAGAACCAGTGCGCCTTGGCCAAGGTAATTGAGGGTCAAAGCTGGAAAAACCAGAACGAACCATGCCCACTGAATAGGTTTGCGACCGAAATGCCCCAAATCCGCATAAAGGGCTTCTGCACCTGTGATCGTCAGGAACACGGCACCAAGAACGACGATGCCGTAGAAGCCTTCGGCCAGCAGGAATTCGACCGCATGCCACGGGTTGAACGAATACAGAATGCTGTAATCGTCCGAAATATGGATCAGTCCGACGAAGCCCATGACCAGAAACCACACGGCGGTGATTGGGCCGAAGAACTTGGCGACGAATTCCGTACCGTGAGACTGGATGGCGAAGAGGCCGACGAGAATGCCGACCGAGATGGGAATGATGAACTCATCCATCTGCGGCGTGACGAGTTTCAAGCCCTCGACAGCCGATAGCACGGAGAGTGCCGGCGTGATCATGGCATCGCCGAGGAACAGCGCCGCGCCAATCAAACCCAGCATGATGAGCACACCGCGTTTTTTACCGGCTTTTTTCATCAAAAGCGCCAGAAGCGACAGCGTGCCGCCTTCTCCACCATTGTCCGCGCGTAGCAGAAAACAGATGTATTTGATGGTGACGATAATGGTGAGTGACCAGATCATCAGTGAGATGAGGCCGATGACCTCCGCTTCGGTCAGACCGTCCCGGGAGATAGGCTTCAGCGCTTCGCGAAAGGCGTAGAGAGGGCTCGTTCCGATGTCGCCGTAGACGACGCCGATCGAACCCAGCATGGCAGCAAGAAAGCCTTTCCGACTGTGATCGTCGGGGCCGGGCTTTTCGATGCATTCCTTGTCCATGGCATGAGACATTGTGATTCTGACCGGTTAAAGCCAGCCCTTCCAGCGGAAAAAGATGAACGGAATGATAGCCGAGATGAGCATGATGAAGACCGCGAGTGGATACCCATAGGTCCACTGCAACTCCGGCATGAGAGTAAAGTTCATTCCATAAATGGATGCCACGAGCGTCGGGGGTAGAAAAACGACCGACGCGATGGAGAAAATCTTGATGATGGCGTTCTGTTCGACGTTGATAATGCCCAGCGACGCATCCAGCAGGAAGGTGAGGTTGCCTGAAATAAACGAGGCGTGCTCCGACAGGGACTGGATATCGCGCCCGATGGAGCGGCCCATTTCCTTGGCTTCCTTGTCCTGCTGGACATTGGGTGTTGCCTGCAAAAAGGACTGAAGGCGCGCAAGCGACGCCAGGCTATCGCGCACCTTCGATATCAGCCGGTGATAGGCGGAGATATCGGCCAGCTTGTCTTCCAGATATCGCGGCGCCTTGCGTTTGCTGCGCGCCTTGTCCCCAAAAATGCCTGCCGCGACATCGTCGATGCGAACAACGGAATTTTCGAGAATTTCGGCGGTGCGATCCACGATGGTTTCGAGAAGCTTCAGCAACAGGGCGGTCCCGCTGCGCATATCGTGCGGCACGCGGGTGATGGCTGCGATGAAGAGATTGAAGGATTTCGGTTCGGCATAGCGGATGGTCACGAGCCTTTTGCCAGCCAGGATGAAAGCGACATCGGTCAGGCGCGGATCTTTCGAATCCGCATTCCAGACCAGCGAACCGGTCATGAAAACGTTACCCTCTTCCATAAAAAGGCGGCTCGAAGGCTCGATGTCCTTCAAATCCTCGCGCGTGGGAAGCTCGACACCCAGCAGCTTTTCGACCTTGATTTCTTCATCCCGGGTGGGGTTCACAAGATCGACCCAGACAATATCATCCGAAATCTGCGTGACCTTCTGGTCCGCCGACAGGCTGATTGCCTCGCAATTCGAGCGATAGGCTTTGATCAATCAGTTTCTCCGGTCAGCACACCGACATGGGTCGATACGCTGCTCTAACACATCATGTGTGGCTTCCGCAAACGCCCGGGATGGGCGAGGGATCAAACGGCGCAGGGCTATGCTCTCAATGGCCTCAATAATCAAGGGGTAAAATTTGGGCACGGCCGATCCGTCACGAGACTGAGGCGAAGTTATGATGACTTGAAAGGGGATCAAATGCTTAGGCACGGAACGAAATCCACCAATAAAATTTATCAACTTCAACAGCTTAACGATTAAACTGTTAAAGAGCTGACGCCAACGGTGGTTAAAATACGGGAAATTTCTTCGCTTTCTCTACGCAGGCGCGAACTGTCAAGCGATGCGAAAGCCCGAGTGCTATGCACCCGGCGCATCGATAAATCCTAATCGAATACGATTTTCGGTGCAGTTTTTTGCTTCCCAGCACCGATTTCCGCCCAGACTTTCTGCGCAATATCCCTGTAGATTTGAGCCTGCGGGCCCTCCGGCTCCGCCATCACAACAGGTGTTCCGGCATCCGATAATTCACGGATGGAGATCGTCAGCGGCACCTCACCCAGAAACGGGACGCCGATACGGTCTGCTTCTGCGCGCGCGCCGCCGTGACCGAAAATATCGTAGCGGGTGCCGGTATCGGGCGCGATGAAATAGCTCATGTTCTCGATCACACCCAGAAGCGGCACCTCGACCTTGCGGAACATGGTGATGCCCTTGCGCGCGTCGATCAGCGCAAGATCCTGCGGCGTTGAGACGATGACCGCACCTGCCAACGGAACCTGCTGGGCGATGGTCAATTGCGCGTCGCCCGTACCGGGTGGCATATCCAGCACTAAAATGTCCAGATCGCCCCAGGCGACTTCCCGCAGCATCTGCATCAGGGCGGATTGCACCATCGGCCCGCGCCAGATCATGGCGGCTTCCTCATCCACCAAAAACCCCATGGACATGACCTTGAGGCCATAATTCTCCATCGGCATGATGATACGCCCCTCGCCCTGCTGTGGGCGACCAGATATCTTCAGCAAGCGTGGAATGGATGGCCCATAGATATCGGCATCCAGAATGCCGACACGCAGCCCCAGCGCCTGGAGACCGAGCGCCAGATTGACAGCCGTCGTGGACTTGCCCACACCACCTTTTCCGGATGCGACAGCGATGATCGCGCCAATGCCCGGCACGCCTGTCTTGGTGCGCGGCTGCGGAGCTGCATTCGGCCGAGCCGACGCCGGCTGTGGTGAAGGGTTTGCGCCGGGTTTGCGATCTGCTGTGAGGGTCACCATCGCCGCCTTGATGCCGGAGACACCGACCGCTGCCTTTTCCGCAGCAAGCCGTAAGGGTTCCATCGCATCGGCCTGATCAGCCGGAACCGTGATGGAAAAATACGCCTTGGCGTCCGCAATGAATATTTCCGACACCATACCAAGCGCAACGATGCTTTTATCCCCACCCGGATACGCGACGCTTTCCAGTGCCTGCGCGATCTGCTTCTTGTCGACCTGTGTCATGTCACTATCCATTGTCCCATACGCCGGTCTTCCATAACCAAGCAGATGGGTTTCGCCAACGATAAAGCGTGACCATACGGCCAATCGTCAGTTTTCGTCGCCGGTATAGAGTTTTTCAGGATCGAAGATGCTGCCATCGAAGAAAGCATCTGGCCCGAGAACAAGGCCTGACCGGGACGCTCCGACATGCACCGGCGCTTTCAATGTTCCCTCGACTTTCAAATTGGCTGCCGGAACAGGGGCAAAGATCGGCCGCATGGCCTTGCGGAAAATATCGGGGCGAAAGGCTTGGCTTGCCGCCTCGTAGATTTCCGCGTCGTCGGCAAACTCCGGTGGGCAATCCTTCCATCGCAACATCTGGCTGAAGAACCACAACGCCTGGCTTTGCCAGGGAAAGTTCGCAGCTTTTCCGCTGGTGGAAAAGAAGCTGCTGCATTCCAGCATCCGGGAGGGTGAATGCGAGATATAGCCGGTCAGTGCCGGCAATATGAGATCGCGATCCATGTCGAGATAATCCGGTGCTGAGAGAATACCGGAAAGCTCCTCGTAATTGGCGCTGCTGGCGCACCATTCGCCCGCTCGATACAGCGCCCGCAGAAGCGACTCCAGCGTTGCAGGATAAGCCTCTGACCAATCTTGCGAGACGGCCAAAACCTTTTCAGGCGCATTCTGCCAGATGTGCGATTTTGTGGTCACGATACGAGCCGCGCCCTGCAAGACCGCAGCGCTACCGTAAGGCTCTACAACGTAAAAGCCATCAATCTGTCCCGTCTCCAGCAAATCCGGCATGTTGGCCGGGAAAGTCGCCGTAAAGCTGATCTCGCAATTGCTGGGAAGGCGTGCGCTCGCCAGCAGATAGCGCAGCTCGAATGCCGATACGGACAAATGATGCTCGACGGCAAATACCAGGCGGGAAAGACCGGCGGTCTGGCGGGACAGAGCGACACGGGCCAGCGCCCGTGCGACCGTTGCGGGATCAGGTATTTTCATACCCTGCTCGACCAGATCTTTGTGCAAAGACTGAGATACGACCAAGGTTGCCCCGCCAGTGGCCAAAACGAATGGCGCGATGAGGTCAGCGGGAAGTGCAGGAAGACCGAGAGCGGACGCGACGGGTAAGGATGCCGACAGATGAAGACCGTGAAGGACGCCTCTGTTCCACTCGACCAGGAGCTCGGCAGTGCCGTTTTTTTTCACCAGTTCGAGCGCTACGCCTTCGTCGGCCGCAAACCCTTTTTCAACAGCAACAACAAGTGCCGCACAATCAACTGTCGGAGAAAATCCAGCTTTGAAGCTCTTCGACGCCGACAAACGAATCTCCTCTGCCGCAAGCAAACCGAGAATTGCTTACGTAGCGGAAGATAACAATCGAAAAATGGAAAAAATGACTACTTTATCAAACCAACACGTAACGCCTTGGCGACCGCCTGGGTGCGATTGACCGTATTGAGCTTCTTGGTTGCACGGTTCAGATAATGGTTGACGGTATGCTCTGATAACGTGAGGATTTCGGCGATCTCCACACTTGTCTTTCCCGCCGCCGTCCAGTTCAGGCAGTCGATCTCACGGTCCGTCAATGTATCGGGAATACGTGCATCAAGGCTTCGCACATAAGCGAGGCGGCTGAAAACATGGGCGGAGATGAAAGCGATCTCGGCCATCTCTGTTGGTGAAAAAGCTGATCTGTTTCCGCTAAAGGATATGGCTCCGCGCTGACCCGTTGCATCTTGAACAGGACACCATATGGAATTGATCATTTCAAAGCGATCAAAGAGTTCGATGATGGTCTTGATGGATGCTTCATCGTGGCCGCGCAGCACGAATTCCCTATTGACCCAGAACGGAACACTGGAATGCTTCAAATTGCGTAATACATTGCTGCGCGTGAGCAACCCTTCATGGTCGTATTGATGCAAAAGCTCCGCAGGCCAGTTTGTTATAATGGTATAATCCGACAATTCCAACGACGTGTTGGTGGGCAGATTAACGACCATGAAGGCTCTCATCGAAAAGGATTCCGTGACCCTCTTCAGAAACCGAAAGATATCGAATTGGGTTTTGAGTTCCGCCACTTCCTGAGCACACTCCGCCACCAAGGGTGCAGGACTGGAAAATTCTGGCTTGGACATCATCCATATTTCTTTGCAATTTAGGCTTCGATCAGAGTGTATACATGCAATTCCAGCACCAATAAATAACCATTTAATTTTTTTGCACACAAAAGTTGCCTTTTCGCGATCATTCAGATCATGACCGACATCCAACCTTCGACTGAGGAAAGCGATTTAGGAACGGGCGGGCGACAGTCGCACCGACAGATCGCTGGAAATATTCTTTGCCGCCTCTCGAATGAGGTCCGCCCACCCCTCCAGACGCTGCTGTGTGAGTCGGTAGGCCGGCCCGGTGACCGAAATTGCAGCGTGATTTTTTGTGCCAGCCGCATGAACCGGCACCGCGATGCACTGAATGCCGGTCTCATGTTCCTCAAGGTCAAAGCCAAAGCCACGATGTTGGATTTCAGCAACCTGTTTTTTCAACTCGAAAGCGGTCTTGACGGTGCTGGATGTGAAAGCCCGAAAGACGATGGTATCGATGATATCATCCAGCTCTTGTTTCGACAAAAGTGAAAGAGCAGCTTTTCCAACACCCGTACAATAGACCGGAGAGACGCGTCCGATCTGCGAGTACATCCGCACCGCATGCTTTCCATCGATCTTGTCGAGATAGACGATTTCCGCACCTCGCAGAACGCCAAGATGTACGGATTCCTGCGTTCTCTCATGCAGAAGGCGGAGATGGGGCGCCGCGACGGATCGGAGATCGTTTGTGTTCCAGGCCTGCGCGGCAAAGGTGAGGAGACGCACGCCTGCGCTATATGTCTGATCCTCATTCTGCTCCAGCAAGCCTTCCTCCAGCAAATGCATCAACTGACGATGGAGCGTGCCGCGTGGTTGGCCGGAAAGGTCGAGAATATCGGTAAAACGAAGCGGACGAGACGACATGACCACCATGTCGAGAAGCGATATGGCTTTGCCAAGCGTCCCCGTCCTGCTGTCGCTTGTCTTGATCCTGTCATGGGAGGCCATGCTCTTCTCCACGCGCACATTGGTCACACTTGACTTTGAGATGAGGTCAGGGGCAATATTCCGTTAAATGAAACATAGTTCCAAATAATGGAACTTGCAATCCGTATCGGGCGTCATGGCGACAGAGATTCTGGCACAGCTTTCCGAATTTCAGGATCAGGGCGTGCTGATAACCGGTGGCGGCTCGGGCATTGGCGCTTGCCTTGTCGCAGCCTTTGCCGCGCGCGGTGCAAAAGTCGCCTTTATCGATATTGATCGGGCAGCGAGCGAGGCGCTTATCGAAAGACTGTCGGCGACGAGCCTTCATTCCGTCACCTTCGTCAAAGCAGACCTTCGTGACCAGTCACAATGGGCGCAGGCGGTGGAAACCGCGGCCAAAGCGACGGGTGGCATCAGGGTGCTGATCAACAATGCCGCCCGTGACGACCGGCACGATATCGACACCGTTACCAGCGACTATTGGGATGCCAATCACGCGGTCAATCTGAAGCCGGTCTTCTTCGTCACGCAGGCGGCGCTTCCCTACCTGCGCGTTGCGGAGGGTGCGTCAATCATCAACTTTTCGTCCATTTCCTATCTGCTGAACATGGGTGAACTGCCCGCTTACGCGAGCGCCAAAGCTGGAATTATCGGTCTGACGAAGAGCCTTGCTGGCAGGCTGGGACCTGAAAATATTCGCGTCAACGCGATTTTGCCTGGCATGATCGTGACTGAGCGGCAAAGGGATCTGTGGCTGACGGACGCCTCTATTTCGCAGACCGTCGCGCGCCAGTGCCTCAAGCGTGCTTTGACCGCCGATGATCTCGTCGGCCCATGTCTATTTTTGGCCTCATCGGCATCTGCTGCCATGACGGCCCAAACAATGATTATCGATGGAGGTCTTCTATAATGGCTGATGCCGCATTTGTCGCCGTGGACTGGGGAACAACCAGCTTCCGGCTCTGGCTTATGAGCAAATCCGGTGAGATACTGGGCGAGCGGCGCAGTGGCGAAGGCATGACCACTGCCATGCGGACCGGCTTTCCCGACGTTCTGGCTTCACACCTTTCTACCCTTTCCGCATCGTCTGACCTGCCCGTCGTTATCTGTGGCATGGCGGGTGCTCGCCAGGGCTGGGTCGAGGCAGGTTATGTGGACGTGCCAGCTGATCTGGCCGATGTGCTGAAAGGTGCGGTTCGCGTGCCGGGCGAGGCTGCCGACATCCGCATCCTTCCGGGGCTGGCGCAACGGTCGCAGGACACGCCCGACGTGATGCGTGGCGAAGAGACCCAGCTTCTCGGTGCGCTATCAGCTGATTACGCTACCGGCGAGCAGCTTGTTTGCATGCCCGGCACCCATTCGAAATGGGTCAGCGTCAGCAATCTGAAGGTCACCGGCTTTTCCACCTACATGACCGGTGAATTGTTCGACGTGATCTCGAAACATTCCATCCTGTCGCACGCGGTGGAGGGTGCGGAAACCGTCACTGGTGATCTTCCCGCATTCCAGAGCGCCGTCGCTGAAAGTTACGGGAACCCGCAAATGGCAACGAACCGTCTGTTTACGGTCCGATCCGGGCAGCTTCTGCACGGACTTTCCGCAACAGATGCGAAGGCGAAACTGTCCGGCACAATGATCGGCCTTGAGATTGCGGGCGCTCGTTCGAGTGCGCGCAACGATGCCAACGTCATCCTGATCGCATCCGGTGCGCTGGGAGAACTCTACAAGGCGGCTTTTGCCGCATTATCTATAGACTCTGTAACCATCGACGCCGATGACGCCGTTCGCCGCGGGCTTGTGGCAGCTGCCAACGCCATTTGGCAATGAGGAGAATACCTGAAATGCGCATTCCATTCCCAGATATGAAGTACCCACTCATCGCCATCCTTCGCGGCATCCGCCCGGAAGAAGCGGAAGCTGTCGTCTCCGGCCTCCTGGAGAGCGGCCTGCGGGCCATCGAAATTCCACTCAATTCGCCGGATGCCTTTCGCTCGATCGAAATCGCGGCCAAGCTTGCGCCATCAGATGCCCTCATCGGCGCTGGCACTGTTTTAACCGTGGACCAGGTTGCCAATCTCGATGCGGCGGGCGGCAAACTCATGGTGAGCCCCAACGTGGACGTCGAGGTCATCACCGCTGCGCGTGAAAAAGGCATGGTAACCATGCCGGGCGTGCTGACACCAACCGAGGCGCTTCTGGCTCTGAAGGCGGGGGCGACGGGCCTGAAATTCTTCCCAGCCAGCGTTCTCGGTCCATCGGGCATCAATGCCATTCGCGCCATATTGCCAAAAGACACTCTGGTAGCAGCGGTCGGCGGCGTTTCCGACAAGAATTTCAGCGAGTACACCAGCATCGGCGTCACCGCATTCGGCCTGGGCACCAGTCTCTACAAACCCGGCATGACGGCCGCAGAGGTACAGGAACGTGCCGTCCTGACCATCAAGGCTTACGACATTGCGATGGGAGCATAGACATGGCTGACATTCATCCCTTTATGGGGACGGTGCTGGATCATACCCAGATGCTGCTGGGTGAAGGCCCAAGCTTCGACCCGATCACAAACACACTCTGCTGGCTCAACATTCTTGGCAAAGAATTGCACGAATACGACCCGCAAACCGATACCAAAACGGTTCACTCCCTGCCGTTCATGGCAAGTGTAGTCGCGCGGATCGACGAGAAGCGGCAGTTGCTGGCAACGGAAGAAGGGCTTTTCATTCGTGACCGGGCAACCGGCGACCTTTTTCTTCATGCCGATTTCGAACCCGGCAAGCCGGGCAACCGCTCCAATGACGGCCGCGTGCACCAGAGCGGTGCATTGTGGATCGGCACCATGGGCAAGAAGGCGGAAGACAAGGCTGGAAGCATATACCACGTTGCCAAGGGCGTGGTGACGACGCTGTTTGCCGACATCAGCATTTCCAATTCCATCTGCTTTTCACCGGACGGTGCCACCGGATATTATGTCGACACACGGGTCAATCAGCTCATGTCTGTGCCGCTTGATCCTGCAACGGGACTTCCCACGGGCGCAAGCACGGTATTGATAGACCGGGCTGGCCAGAAGGGCGGCAGTGACGGCTCCGTCTGCGATGCAGACGGCAACATCTGGAACGCCTGCTGGGGAATGGGTGCGGTGGATCGCTACTCGCCCCAGGGGTTACATCTGGACCGCTATGAAGTGCCGGCTGCCCAAAGCACCTGCCCCGCCTTTTTTGGCGCATCCGCGAACCGCCTGGCCGTGACATCGGCCTGCGAAGGTTTAGACGCAGAAACGATCAAGGCCAATCCGCTTTATGGGACCACTGTCGACCTGGGAATAGAGGTAAAGGGCGTTTTCGATCACGCTTATAAAGTCTGATCACAACCGCCTCCAGGACTATCCGAAATCGCGGCTCGGCGGAGACAATTCGCGATAGTTCTCCTGAAGATAGCGGTGGGTGGCTGCGGCATCCACCGGGCGGCCATAGAAATAGCCCTGCCCCATTGCACAACCCAGACTGCGAAGTTTCTCTGCCTCGCTTCTATCTTCTATACCCTCTGCGACGACCTCAAGATCAAGCCCGTCACACATGGCGACGATGGCCTTTATGATATGCTCTGAAGGACGATCCGTGCTGATGCGCGACACAAAGGCGCGGTCGATCTTGACCTTGTCGAAGGAGAAGTCACGCAACCTTCCCAGACTGGACTGACCCGTTCCGAAATCGTCGAGCGAAATACGCACCCCCTCCTGCTTGAGGTCGCTAATGATACGTTGGGCGGTTTCAGCGGACGTCATCACCGCCGTTTCGGTAATTTCCAGTTCCAACCGCCGAGGATCAAGCCCCACGCGTCGCAAAATGGCCAGAATGTTTTCCGCTGTGCCCGGGTCCATCAATTGAGCAGACGATAGATTGAAGGAGAGGAACAGTTCGCGCGGCCATGACAGCGCCGCTTCCGCCGCCTTGCGCAGCAGCGTTTCCGAGAGAGCATCGATAAAGCCGCGCTCTTCGGCCAAGGGCACGAAGGTAGCTGGAGAGACGAAGCCGAGATCCGGGTCGTTCCAGCGTGCCAAAGCCTCGAACCCCACAGCAATTCCATCGCTCAAACGCACGATAGGCTGGAAGTGCACGTCGACCGAATCGGTGATAATGGCATTTCTAAGCGCCTGTTCCAGTTGCGTGGCACGCTTCATTTCCTGCGCGATCTCGCGCGAATAGACGGTGATCTGACCGCGCCCCCGCCGTTTGGAGCGGTAAAGCGCCGTCTCGGCGCTTTTCAACAAATCCTCGAAATCCTCGCCTGCGAAAGGATAGACGGCAAAGCCGAAGGACGACGACAGTCGAACATTGCGGTCGCCCAGATCATAAGGCGCTGATAGTACGTCCTTGATCATCTGTCCCACGCGCTCAGCGCCGACCCGTTCGAATACCAGCGGCAACACGAATGCAAACTCGTCGCCCTCGTGGCGAGTGACGATGGCACCATCCGGCACACAGGCCTTGAGGCGGTGGGCGACCTGACAGAGGATTTCGTCGCCGGCAGCCACGCCAAAAAGATCGTTGATGGGTTTGAAGCCGTCAATGTTGGCGACACCGATGGTAAAAGGTGCGGGATCACTGGAGCGTTCAGCAGCAAGCATGCGAACCCTGTCACGCAACCGGTAACGGTTTCCCAGACCCGTCAGAGGATCGCTGTAAGCCATGGCCTGCAATTCGTGCTGGCTGACCTGCGGCGCATTGGGGTCTGGCGATTTCATTCGCGCATCCTGAACGATAGATTGTGGGGGAGTACGAATTTTAAGAACAGTGGTTCGTCCAGAATCACTATCGCTGAAGTTCTACAAATAGCCACTGATTTTAGCGTTAGTTGATTTTGCAAATGCTTATTTATCAGTATCAACTCACCATTCCAGAGACTTGCTGAGGCAAATAGCGCTTGAACAAGGCTTCCACCATGTCTGGGCTGACGGGTTTCAGCAACATATCGTCCATGCCCGAATCGATACATGCCTGACGATCCCCATCGAAGGCCAACGATACGACACCGATGATCGGTATGTGGGTACGCTCTGTTGCTGTCATCTTGCGCAGTCTTCGCGTTGCTTCAAAGCCATCGAAGTCGGGCAGCGTCGTATCCATCAAAACAAAGGACGGTCTTTCCTGATCAAAAGCGCGAATGGCGTCCCTGCCAGTGGCGGCAATCTTGTAGCTCAGGCCCAGACCCTCAAGGATCTGCGAAAAGACGATCTGGTTGATATTGTTGTCTTCGACCACGAGGACATCAAGCCCGGCTTTTCTGGCGATCACAGGCGTCGGGGCAGATGTAATTTCCCAATTGCCATCCGTCGGCGCTGCAGTGGCGACCTGACCGCGCATACGGAAATGGCGGGTCATCTGGTCGATGAGCGAGCTTCCCAGCTGGAAATCATCGATCGTCATCGTATCGACACCATAGGCCTGCGCCAAATCAAGGCAGGCCATCTCCAGTTGCACATCGACAATCACAAGGTCGATGCGGACATTCGCCAAGGCGGCGAACTCCATGAAGGCTTTTTGCTCCGCCTGGCTCGATGCAACCGCACAATCGACCCCGAGCGCAGCAATTTTCTTGTGAGCAACCTCACCGAGCTGGGTGTTGGGCGTCACCAGAAGAACGGCACGGCCTTTCAATATTTTCGATGCCTGATGAAACTCGTCGTCCATATAGGAAGATGGCGTGAAGGTCATATGCTCCAGGCCGGGGATAACTCGGCTGCCATCCACGCCGGCTGTTGCAAAGGTCGTCACGTCATCCATGGTGGTGACGAGGAAGTACCGGCCCGGGTTCCCCACCCTTTGCTTGCGGGTGATGACAAGGACTTCCTCACCGCTCAGGCGGGTGACGCGCTCCGGTAGGATACCGGGCAAACCCGTTTCAAGAACATGGCGATCCATCGCGTCGATGCGGGAGGCCAGCGGATCGGAGTGGATATCAGACACCGTTCGCCCCAGGATGAGGTCAGCCGATGTCTCCAGCAGCGTGCAACCAGCCTTGTTAACGGCGACATAGGTGGTGTTGAGATCCTTGACGAAGATCGAAAGGGGCAGCGTATCCAGAATTTCTTCGGTCAACTGCACCCGTTCGATATCGTAACGCCACTGATCCTCTCTCTTCTTCTGCTCAGAAATGTCGGAGATGACGCAGATACCCATACCAGACGGCATGCGTCGTTTCATGAAACGCAGCCAACGGTCACCGGCGGCCTGCTCTAAGCACTCCGACCGCTCCTTCCAGTGAGATGCCAATCTGTCGGCGATCCAGTCTTCCCGCTCGGCATATTGGGGCGACGATTGCGCATCTGAGACCTTCTGGCAATCATATAGAGAAGCCAGAAAATCACGAAGGCGGGTTCCGACCGCGACCTTGGTTTCGCACAGCGCAAAATAACTCAGAATTCTTCGACTGGCAAAAATGATCTGGTCGTCGCGATCGTAAATGATGAGGGCAGACGAAATCGCGTCGCAGATCGCGTCGAGCATGGCAGCGTGATTGTCTGCGTGAACAGACGCCACCCCACTCATCGTAAAACCTCACACGCACGTCTCAAGGCGAATTATACTTTCAAACACGGACCGGGGCGCGGCACCGAAATGGCTGAAGATATGGGACATGCGGGCTGGTGGCTTGAAGCAGATTTCCTGGCTATGCGGACGGGACCCTGCTTTCCGTCGCATACCCTTCGAACAGGCCGAAGGGACTTGGTTCTGCACTCATTTCAAGTTGATCCGACTTTAGAAGTTTTACCTTAAGACCCGCTTAACGCTGTGTGCTGCGAAAAAATAGGCGGGACAATGGACACATCTGATTATCGTGCACCGATTTTCCTTTCACAAACGGTGCGAATCCATGAAAATGGCGCCATGTCCATCAAGCAGTTGTCCGAAACACTCATCAACCAGATTGCAGCAGGCGAGGTTATCGAACGTCCGTCCAGCGCTGCAAAGGAACTGATCGAAAACGCCATCGACGCCGGGGCCACGCGCATAGAGATCGCAACGGCAGGCGGTGGAAAGGGCCTTGTCCGCATTTCCGACAATGGCTGCGGCATGTCGCCCTCCGATCTGGAACTGGCGATCCGCAGGCACTGCACTTCCAAGATCTCAGCCACCCTGGACGACATTCGCACGCTCGGCTTCCGTGGTGAGGCGCTGCCGTCGATTGGCTCGGTCGCCAAACTGACCATTACCAGCCGCCAGCAGGGCGCAGCGGAGGGCGCCATCATCTCCGTTGCGGGAGGCAAACTGTCGCGTGTGCGGCCCGCCCCCTCCAACACCGGCACAATCGTTGAAGTCCGTGACCTGTTTTTTGCAACGCCAGCACGGTTGAAATTCTTGAAGAGCGAGAAGGCTGAAGCGGGTGCGATTACGGAAATCGTCAAGCGCATGGCCATCGCCTTTCCCCATATCCGCTTCGTGTTATCGGGCACCGACCGTTCGACGCTGGAATTTCCAACGACCGGCGACGACCATCTGGCACGCATGGCACAAATCCTCGGAGCCGATTTCAAGGACAACGCCATTGAGATCGATGCCGAACGGGAGGGCGTGACGCTTTCGGGATTTGCAGGCGTACCCACCTTCAACCGTGGCAATTCGGCCCATCAATATATGTTCGTGAACGGGCGCCCTGTTCAGGACAAGCTGCTGCTGTCTGCCATCCGCGGCGCCTATGCCGAAACCATACCGCATGGCCGCTATCCAATTGCGGTTCTGTCTTTGCAGCTCGACCCGGCTTTTGTCGACGTCAACGTCCATCCGGCCAAGTCCGATGTTCGTTTTCGCGACCCCGGCCTCGTCCGTGGACTGATCGTCGGCGCTGTGCGCCAGGCGCTGAGCCGAGAGGGCGATCGTGCGTCCACCACCGGTGCGGCGCAGATGATGAATGCCTTTCGTCCCGGCTACAGCCCATCAAATATTCGACCGTTTGCCTCGCAGGCATGGTCACCAGCCACGTCGCCCTCCCGACCGCTTGCCACGCAAGGCGGCATGGCGCTGCAGGAAACGGACCAGTCCCGCTTTACTGATATCACCATGCCGACCGCGCGGGCGGATCGCTATGACGCACCGGAAAATGCAACGCACGTGTCGGAGCCCGCGCGCTATCCGCTGGGCGCTGCGCGCGCGCAGGTTCACGCCAACTACATCGTGGCGCAAACCGAAGACGGCCTCGTCATCGTCGATCAGCATGCAGCGCATGAGCGTCTGGTCTTCGAAGAAATTCGCAAAGCCCTGCATTCCAAGCGGCCCGCTTCGCAAGTCCTGCTCATTCCCGAAATTATCGATCTGCCGGAGGAAGACTGCGACCGGTTGATGGACCATGCGAGCGAGTTCGACAGCATGGGACTGTCCATCGAGCGATTTGGGCCCGGTGCGGTTGCCGTGCGCGAAACCCCTGCCATGCTGGGTGAGGTCAATGTGCAGGGTCTGGTGCGGCAACTGGCCGACGAGATTGCAGAATGGCACACGGCAGGCAGTCTGGCCAACAAGCTCGAATATGTCGCCGCGACCATGGCCTGCCATGGCTCGGTGCGCGCGGGTCGGCGCATGCGGCCAGAAGAAATGAACGCCCTGCTCCGGCAAATGGAAAACACCCCGGGATCCGGCCAATGCAACCACGGACGTCCAACCTATATCGAACTGAAGCTTGCGGATATCGAAAAGCTTTTTGGTAGAAGTTGAAATTATCGTCATCATGCAGACTGGCATTCTGTCAAAGGCATCGCTAAAAAGGCTGCCACCACGGAGACATGGCGAATGAACAGATTTGAAGGCGGGAGCCATCGCGAAGCGAAGGTCGAATATCTCGATGGCGATATGCGCATCGTGCAAACCGGCTCTCATGTCGTCTGCGCCATGACCGGCAAACTCATTCCACTGGATGAACTGCGCTACTGGAGCGTTGCGCGCCAGGAAGCCTATGCCGATGCCGCTGCATCCTTTGAGGCGGAGAAGCGCGCCGGCGCCCTGCCCAACCAACGGCGAAACACCTGATTTTACGATAATAAAATATATTCCTAAAATATAATTAACATTGCGCGCAACCCATCAGGAACTATGCGTATCCCTCCCTGTTAAAGACCCGTGCATAATCAATCGCACGTTTTTCAATGGGAGCTGACAATGGCCGAGAAGACACTCGACGACCTTTTCTATGACACACTGAAAGACATCTATTATGCCGAGCGGCAGGTGCTGAAAGCACTGCCGAAAATGGCACGCGCTGCAACCGACCAGAAACTGAAGGCGGCTTTCGAAAAGCACAAAGAAGAAACTCAGGGGCAGATCGAACGCCTTCAGGACGTTTTTGAGCTGATCGGAAAACGTGCGCAAGGCAAGACCTGCGAAGCGATTCAGGGTATTCTTGCCGAAGGCGAAGAAATCATCGAAGACTACAAGGGTACCCAGGCGCTCGACGCAGGCCTGATCTCGTCTGCGCAGGCGGTGGAACATTACGAGATCGCCCGTTACGGAACGCTGAAAGCATGGGCTCAGAAGCTTGGCTATGACAAGGTTGTTCCGCTTCTGGACGCGACGCTACAGGAAGAGTCCAAGACAGACGAAGCGCTGACCACGCTTGCCGGCAAGTCCGTCAACGCAGCTGCGCAGAAAGCTGCTTGAGGTGTTGAAGATGACATGAGCCCGGCATCATGCCCGGCTCATGCCAGCAAGACGTAAAAAACCGGGCGATGCCCGGTTTTTTATTTCCATTTTATGGTGCGGGCTGAACTGGTCGGGCTGGCTGGCCGGGATTGGGGTTGCTGTCAGTTCCACCTGTTGCCGGTGCTGCGCCGGATGGCGTGTTGTTATCGAACGATCCGGCGCCTCGTGCGCCGGGATCGGCAGGGGCATTCGGCGTGGACGGGCCAGGCGCTGGCTGCGTCTCAGTGGTCGCTGGCGCCGTCGTCTCGCCCCAGGTCTCGGCGATGATCCAGACCGCGCCCGCTAGCACGAGGCTGATGACCAGAATTATCAGCACCGGGCTTCCCTTCAAACCTTGACGGCTTTCCTGTGGGGTAAAAACCTTTTTTTCTGAACCCTGCGGCATAAATTCCTCCTCAAATCTCTGGCGAACACTCTTTATGCTCATGTTCTTATGAAAGCTCGCCAAGCGTCGGATTGTTCCGTGGGACGCGCGAGATTCATCGATTGAGGATTGTGGAGCTAGATTTTCTGTAGCCGTCTGCGGCGGCAATTCGCAATGGCGGCATCGATCATTGCAGGTGCAGCATTGGGATCGTCAAAGACCATGTCGATTTCGATGACGAGGGTGCTGGAGAGCAATTCGGATGCGACGCCGTGGTGGCCGTTCAGGCGAACGGCATCCTTGGCAGTGGTCACAAGCAACAGATTGCTCTTGCTGGCCACCTCCAGCAGATCACGCATTTCCTCCTCGCTGAAATGGTGATGATCCGGGAACGCCCTTTTCACACCAATCTCAGCGCCCAACGCTTCGACCGTCCGGTAGAATTTGCCGGGATCGGCGATGCCCGCATAGGCCAGAACGCGTTTGCCCGTAAAATTGGGCTGGGGCCTGGGCCGGATAGACGAGACGAAAACGGGTTTGCCTGCGCGCGCTGCTGTGCGAACGATAGCATCCGCCGCCTGTCCGTCACCGACTTTCAAAATGGCCGAGAGCTGGCGCATCTGCTCATCCAGCGGTGCGCGCACGGGGCCGCCTGGAACGAGGTGGCCGTTACCGATACCGCGCTGGGTATCTATAACGACAAGAGCGTAATCCAGTGTCAATCGAGCGCTCTGAAAGCCATCATCCATGATGATAAGGTCGACACCCTCTGCAACCAGGCGCTTTGCGCCGTCGACACGTTTTCTGGAAATGACGGTGGTTGCCTCGCGTGCCAGCAACAGCGGCTCATCACCCACGGCGGCGGAACGATGGTGGTTGGCGTCAACCAGTGTGGTCACATCGATCGTGCCGCCATAACCACGGCTGAGAAAGCCGGGCGTCAGCCCCTTGGCCACCGCTGCTTTGGCGATGGCAATTGCGGTGGGTGTTTTGCCCGCGCCTCCGACGGTGAAATTGCCGATGCAAATAACGGGAACGGCGACGGACGCCCGCTTCGCCTTCTTCATCGTGCGGCCAGCTACCTTGCCGTAAACGAACGAAAACGGCGCCAGTGCCCACGCCTGCCAACCGGATTTTTCCCACCAGAATGGCGGCGCTTCCGAAACCATGAGCCTAAAAACCCCGCAATCCCCTCGTCGTTCAAAGCAGGTATCTGCCAGAAAGGTAAGGATTTTGCAAAGGACGCCGGTTTCAGCGGAATGATATCTTTGTCATCTTCGCGTTCTGCCTATCGACAAGGGACAAGCCTTATCGCTCACAGCTCAAGATGCAGCACTTTGAGGCAGCAGATCTTCCAAGCCGGTAATGTCGTCGAAACAATAATCGCAATCCGCCGACAGGCTTTGTTTCGAACCGGTGCCAGTGAGGACACCGATACGCAAACCAGCACCTGCATGTCTGCCCATGTGCAAATCGTGATTGTTATCACCCACCACAGCCACGCGCTCCGGAGCTAGGCCAATGGTTTGGCAGAAGCCTAGGACCATGCCCGGCTGCGGTTTGGTGCCGTGGCCGCTGTCGTAACCTGCGACGAAATCGAGTTCCGCTTCAAAGCCAAAGCGTCTTGCAAGTTTGAGAATGGAAGCTTCATTGTCGCTGGAGGCGATGCCCAGCTTGAAGCCCCTGCCCTTCAATCGCGCGAAGAAGGCTTTGAGGTCTGTCACGGCAACCGATTTTCCGGCGGCGTCGGTAAACAGCTGGTCAAGGCGTTTTGTGAGTTCAGTCACGTCGCAAGGTGAGCCGGCGGCAACCAGACCTTCAGCGATTTGAGCAGTGTTGCCAGCGGCAAGCAGACTGTCTGGCATGACATGGCCAGTCAAAGGGTTCATGCCGCAAGCGGATAAAAGCCTGTCCGCCAGTTCCGCATCACCTTGGGAGGCAATCGCTGCCAGTTCGCGGTTAACAGGCCCCCAACTCGCATCGTAACCAATGAGTGTTCCGTCCTTGTCGAAAAGGACGGCGGCAATTGCTGCAGCCGACCTCGGAGTTTCAGCCGCACCCACGATCAGCCGACCGCACTGCGCGGCTGGAGCTTAGCGGTCACCGTCAACGGATTTATGTAGGGCTCCAAAGCCTTGACTGTCGAAGACAGGGCGCCACGCATATCCTGAATGACCTTACCGCCCGCATCGATCATCTTGTAGCGCTCATTGTCGTTTACGAGGAGGTAATGCACGGCTTTTGCCAGCATTTCCACATCGCGAATAATACGACCTCCACCAGAGCGTAGCAGCTTCTGATAAGCTTCGCGAAAATTCTGAACATGAGCGCCGGACAAGACCGCGCAACCAAGCATGGCTGGCTCCAGAGGGTTTTGCCCCCCTTCCGCCATCAGCGAACGCCCGACAAAGGCAAGCTCCGTGAGCCGAAGGTAAAGACCCATTTCGCCGATGCTATCACCAAGGAAAATATCCGTCTGCGGCGTAATGACATCATTCCGGCTGCGGCGCGCGACCGTCAGGTTCATACCTTTCAGCATGGTTTCGATCTCGTCTGCCCGTTCGGGGTGACGCGGGACGATGATGGTGAGTTGCCCGTTGCGCGACTTGATAGCCGTATGGACGGTCGCTGCAGCCTTCTCCTCGCCATCGAATGTCGAAATGGCAGCCCAGGTCTTGCGATTGCCGATCTGACGGCGACAGGTTTCAAGGGCAGTCGCATCACACGGCGGCGGGTCCGTGTCGCCTTTCAGGTTGCCGGAGACGACGACAGGCCATGAGCCGAGATCGCGAAAGCGTTCAGCATCGACATCCGACTGCGCGACGACCAAGGCCAGTTTGCTGAACAGCGCCTCGGCGAACTCTGACCGGCTGTGCCACCGCCCGAAGGACCGGTCAGACAGCCGTGCGTTGACACGGATTTGCGGGACGTGACGGCGCTCCAGCTCCATCATCGTCACAGGCCATATCTCGGACTCGGCGGTAACAGCAGCATCCGGCGACCAGTATGTCAGAAAACGGGAGACGGAGAATTTGACATCGAGTGGCACGTATTGATGGATCACATCATCGCCCAGGCGCGTTTGGCTGAGCTCTGCAGAGGTGACGGTGCCAGTGGTCAAAAGAACGTGAATGTCACGTTTTCTAATCTCGCGGATGAGCGGAACGAGCGCCAGCGTCTCTCCCACGCTTGCGGCGTGAAACCAGATCAGAGGGCCACGCGGGCGCTCCTTGCTGGGATAACCGAAACGCTCCATGCGGCGGTATTTGTCTTCCTTGCCCTTGGCAGAGCGATACATGAGATAGGGGCGGGCGAACGGATAGGCCGCGGCCCCTGCAATTCTATAACCCGAAAGGGCGAAACGTACGATTCGGCTGTTCATGACATGCTGCCTTCGATCATTTCGCGCAAAGCTTTCCCCTGTGATCTCCGCTAAGGCCTCGCGTTCAAGAAACGCAAGACGTCAACGTGTTCAGTGTTCATGGTTCGGCATCGTCGCTTCCAAGCAGCCTGAGACTTTCAGGTTGATGCCTCGAAACGGTTTGTTACAAAAATGCGTCTTTTTTGTTTCAGAGCAGACACGGGTCAGCGAAAATTCCGATGCACCCTGGAGCCCGCCATCTCTGCCAAAGAGACTCGCTTACATCAACGTCTGTCCGATATAGTACAAACACAGTCGAGACGCAGTGATTATTTGCTCTGTGGGTCAAGGAGGCGGTGCATATGCACTATAAAATAACGCATATGGGCGTTATCAACAGTCTGCTGTGCCTTTGATTTCCAGGCGGTCAGCGCCGTTGCATAGTCTGGATAGATGCCGACGATGTCCAGCGCCTTCAAATCGCGAAACTGTACGTCCTGAAGATTTTCAAGTTCGCCGCCGAATACGAGATGCAGAAGCTGTTTCTGGTTGCCCGCTACAGTCATTTTTCTTCTCTTCTTTCTAATAGTCTATTGCCCGCAGAGGTTCTCATCTGCGCGATTTCGTCGTGAAAATCAACCTCTGGCCGACAGGTTCAGAGACGCCAATAATTCCGGCAAGATATGATTTGCAGCGGCGCACAGTTCGGGGTGACGGACACTGGCTCGATTATAGATGAGGGGATTTCCCGCCAGATCAACGAGTTTTCCGCCAGCCTGTTCGAGGATGAGGTCGGCCGCAGCCAAATCCCAATCATGGGCATTGGCCATGACCAACGTACCGTCTATACGGCCGTCCGACACCATGGCAAGCCGGTAAGCCAGAGATGGTACATGCGGGATGCGATGAATGCACGACTTCACATTCTGCGGCAGCCGCGCGATCACAACGTCCGGCGCAGCCAACTGTATTTGCCCTACAATGGATGACGAGGTCGACAGAACTTTGCCGTTCTTGATGGAAGGCGCATCCAGTGATGCCGTGAACTCCTCATCGAATGCGGGTGCCACGAGAACGGCCGCCACCGGGCGTCCGTGGTGGACGACGGCCACGCTGACGCACCATGTGTCCTTGCCATTGATGAAAGCGCGTGTGCCATCGATCGGATCAACCACGAAAAGGGTTTCCTTGGACAGCCGGTTTTCGTTGTCGTCGGTTTCCTCCGAAAGCCAGCCGTAATCCGGGCGCGCCTTTTGGAGTATCGTGGCCAGCACCTCGTTGGCGGCATAGTCAGCAGCGCTGACGGGCGAATGACCACTTTTCCACCAGACTTCCGGGTCTTTACGAAAAAACTTCAGCGCAACGCGGCCCGCTTGCCGGGCGGCATCCACAATCAGGTCGAGATCGGAGCGCCAGTCTGCCCCTGTTGTATCGCTCATTATATCGTCGTTCATTTCGCGGGCCTCGAATGAGGCCGGTTTTCAGTCCCCGAACATGCGCATGGTGCGAGCACCAAAGCAACCGTTGATTGACGGCATCAGCGTCCCGCTATGGTCATGCCTTCTATCGCAATCGTCGGGGCGGCCACGCCATATTTGCGGTCTATGTCGTTTGCAGGTGTAACGCGCATGAACATATCCTTGAGATTGGAGGCGATGGTCACTTCCGAAACCGGAAAGGCTTTTTCGCCATTTTCGATCCAGAAACCACTTGCGCCGCAGCTATACTCACCTGTCAGCAGATTTGCGCCATGGCCAATCAGCTCCGTGACGTAAAAGCCGGTGCCGACCTGGGCGATCAGATCCTGTGGCGAGATATCGCCCGGTTCCAGCGCCAGATTGGTGGAGGCCGGAGACACGGATGTTCCGCCACGCACACCACGGCCATTGGTTTCAAGTCCGATTTCTCGGGCGGTCGATGTCGACAGAAACCAATGCTTCAGAACGCCGTCCTCGATCATCACAAGCTTTTCGCCACGAATGCCCTCGCCATCGAAGGGGCGTGATGACGGGCCGCGCATGATCTGTGGATCGTCCGTAATCGACAGCCCCTTCTTCAGCACCTGCTGGCCCATCTTGTCGCGCAGGAAGCTGGTCTTGCGCGCAACGGACGCGCCGTTGATGGCACCGGCAATGCCGCCGACAAAGCCACGAGCGATGCGCGGATCGAACACGACCGTGATATTGCTTCCGGTATCGACCTGGCGAGGGTTGATGCGCTTGACGGCTTTTTCCCCGGCACGACGACCGATGTCTTCGGGCTTGTCGAGATCGGCAAAATAGAGACGGCTGTCATATTCGTAGTCACGCTCCATCTTGGTGCCTTCACCGGCAATGACGCTGACGGAGCGGCCGAAGCGGCTGCCCATGTAACTGCCGGAAAAGCCATGGGACGTCACCAGCACAAGACCACCCATGCCGCTGGAGGCACCGGCGCCCGAGGAATTGCTGACGCCTTGAACAGCCAACGCCGCCTCTTCTGCCGCCAGCGCTGCTTCGCGCAGTTCGTCAGCGGAGACTTCGGTGGGATCGAACAATTGCAGGTCGTCGTAGGAATTTGCGAGCCGATTGCTATCCGCGAGGCAAGCATAAGGGTCTTCTGGGGAAACCTTGGCCATGGCAACCGCACGTTCGGCCAATGTCTTCAGGTCGAAGCCGGGGTTGGCCGAAACGCTAGCGACCCGCTTGCCGACGAAAACGCGGAGAGAGAAATCATCGCTCTCGGAGGATTCCGTGCTTTCAACCTTGCCAAGCCGCACGCCGACAGATTGCGAGCGGGACCGCACGATGACGGCATCCGCCTCATCGGCTCCAGCACGCCGGGCCATATCGACCAATTCGCTGGCGCGTTCGAGTAGCTTTGAGGAATCGATATCTGAGGACATGAGGTGGGCCTTTCGTTGACCTTCATTTATTGCGGCGCACCTGCCGCATCAAGGCCAAAGCGGCATTTCACCGGTATTTGAGCAAAATGCCTAGACATCCACGCCGTGGCCGCGATGATAAAGCTCCACCTGAAGCTCAATCTGCCGCTTCAGATCGTCCTTCGACACCTCAGACTCCGCCAAGACCTCATGCGCCTTGCGGAAGTCCAGGACCTTGAAACGATTGACCGGTGGACGCAGAAAAATATGCGGCGGATGCATGCGAAGCTTCAGCGAGATCACCGATTGCATCATCAACTGGCTGGCGCCGAACAGGCTCTCGAAGCGGCTGGGCATCGTCGTGCCGTCGCCCTCGGGACCGCCGACAACGTCCACCGCGATCACGATATCCGCCTTATCCAGCAGATGATCGTAGGGGACAGGATTGAAGATACCGCCATCGATCATGATGCGATCATTCATGCGGATCGGCATGAACAGAGCAGGAATGGCGGAGGAGGCTGCCAGCGCCTGACGCAGATCGCCGCTTTCGACGATGACCTCCGACTGCGCATAATAATCTGTCGCTGTCACTTTCAACGGGATTTTCAGCCCTTCGAAGGTCTTTGGCATGGCGGACGGCAGAAGAGCATCGAGAACGAGCTCGAGATTGAACTGCCCCAGACGAAAGCCGGAGACGGCGTGGCGCATCGATGCAGGACCAAGGCTCCAGAGCCTGTTGGCGACGCTGCCCTTTTTGCCCATCAACTCCAGAGTATATTCTCTGATATCGCGGCCGCTCATCCCTGCTGCCATACCGGCACCGATGATGGAACCGATGGACGAGCCTGCTATGGCTGTTGGGCGAATACCAAGCTCATCCAGGGCTTCGACGATATTGATGTGGCAGATGCCGCGAGCGCCACCGCCACCCAGGGCCAGTGCAAATGTCGGATCGCGAACTTCTGGTACTGCGTTCTCTCTTGCCGCCTCTTCGCGTTTCCGCTTTTTGCCAGAGAGTTTCTTTTTCTTTGCAGCCACGGGTGCGGCCTCTCCTTCATGTCATGTGCTGTCCCGCTCTATGACACAAAGACGACAGGAGAGTGACGCGCGCTCAAGGCCGCGCGTCATTGTCGTCAAACAGCCGCTTCAGGCTCGTAGCGATAAAAATGCATGACAGAATCACCGAAGGTCCGGCTTTCCAGCAGCTTGAAAGCGGGATCGACGGTTACAAGCACATCGGCGCGCTCTTCGAGAATGGCAAGCGCACCCGGTACCAGCCAGCCGCCCAGATGTGCGGCCAGCATGGATTTCTCTCCATGACCGTAGCCATAGGGCGGGTCGGCAAACAGGACATCGAAGGGTTCGATATTATTGACGCTGCCTAGCTTGGTGGCATCGCGGCGCAAAATACGCGCGCGACCATGCAGGCCCAGAGCATCGATGTTTTCCCACAACAGGCCCCTGCCCTCAACACCGTTCTCAACGAACAAAGCCACGCGGCAACCGCGCGACAGAGCCTCAAGCCCGACTGCGCCAGTACCCGCGAAGACATCGAGAATACGCGTACCCTCAAGACTTTCCGGGTAGGCGTGGCTCAGGATATTGAAAAGGCTTTCTCGCGTACGGTCGATCGTGGGCCTGATTGTATTCGATTTCGGAGCGGCAAGCGACCTGCCGCGAAACTCACCGCCTACGATCCGCATTACGCGTCATTCCCTTGCCTCCAGAAGGTTTTCCACCCGGCCCTTTGCCGCCAGGACCATTTCCAGGTCCTTTGCGATCCGGGCCTTTGCCGCTTCCGGCACCTTTGCCCGAAAAACCACCATCGGAACGTTCGCCGCGAGGCTTGCCGAAAGCCGGCTTGCCACCGAAACCACCGGGCTTGCCGCCAGAAGGCCTGCCTTCGCGCGGCTTGTCACCAAAAGGTTTTGCGCCACGCGGCTTATCGCCGAACGGGCGTTCACCCCGGGGGCGATCTCCCTCTTCGCGCGGCTTGCGGTCGCTGAAGGGACGCTCACTACGGGCGGGACGGTCACCAAATGGTCGTTCCGTACGGGCTGGACGATCCCCGAAGGAACGTTCGCCGCGTGGACGGTCACCGCGTTCAGCGCCATCGCGCGGCTTGCGGTCGCCATAAGGGCGCTCGCTACGTTCACCACTGCGGGCCGGGCGATCGCCACGATCCGGACGAGCGCTGAAGGGCCTGTCGCCACGGGGGCGATCACCACGATCGCCTGCGTCACGGGGTTTGCGATCTCCGAAGGATTTCTCGCCGCGCTCACCGCCACGGGATGGGCGGTCACCAAACGACTTTTCGCCCCGCTCACCTCTGCCGCGACCACGGCTTTCATCCTGCGCAGGCTTGTCAGCGCGGATCCACTCGCCGTCACCATCTCTGTGTCTGACGATAGCGCGTCGAGCATCGGCCTCGGCGGAAGGCTTGAAGACGCTTTCGGCTTCCGCACGTACAGATTTCCGTTCCTTGCCGTCACGCGTTGGCTTGGCACCCGGCGCCATCCAAACATTGGCGGTGCGGTTGCTGCCCATCGGTGGACGCTTGGGGCGATCGTCGGCGCGATCGTCTTCGCGGTCCTTGGCGAAAGGCTTGCCGGGACGTTTCGCGTCCGGCTTGCCCTGTGCGCGGTCGCGCGGGTTGTCGCGCTTTTCAGCGAAATTGCCGCCGCGCGGGTTTTGCTCCGCATCACCGCGCTTGGTCCATTCGGACCTTACGGGACGCTGGACGGGGACGTCATCTTCTTCGGTAATGGCATCATAAATCGGCGCATCGAAATTGGCTCCGGCGGCTTCGATGAGGCGTGGCCCAAGCTGATCACGCAGCATGCGCCCGCGCACTTCCACCACCTGGCTTTCCGGCAGGTCACCCAGCTGGAACGGACCATAGGAAATGCGGATCAGGCGGTTAACTTCGAGACCGATTGCGCCCAGCACGTTCTTGATCTCGCGGTTCTTGCCCTCGCGAATGCCCATGGTGATCCAGACATTGTGGCCCTGCGTGCGGTCGAGCGTCGCTTCGATGGCACCATAGAGAACACCATCGACGGCAATGCCATCCTTCAGCTTATCGAGTGCGGCCTGATCGACCTCACCATAGGCACGAACGCGGTAACGACGCAGCCAGCCGGTGGTCGGCAATTCCAGAACGCGGGACAGGCCGCCATCATTGGTCAGCAGCAGCAGGCCTTCGGTGTTGATATCCAGACGTCCGATGGACAGAACGCGTGGAAGTTCCTTGGGCAGATTGTCGAAGACGGTCGGGCGCCCTTCGGGATCGGAATTGGTCGTCACAAGGCCGGATGGCTTGTGATAGAGCCAAAGCCGCGTGCGTTCGGCGCCACGGATCGGTTCGCCATCGACCTCGATCTTGTCATCGAGGGTGGCGTTGACCGCAGGGCTTTCAAGCTTGACGCCATTCAGCGAAACGCGGCCTTCCATGATCATGCGCTCTACATCGCGGCGCGAAGCCACGCCGGCACGCGCCATGATCTTGGAGATGCGCTCGGGTTTCGTCGCCGCCGTTTCCGTCGCCACGGTCTCGGTCTTTGCGACAAATGGCTTCTTTTCGCGCGCCGCATCAGGCTTTGCCGACGATGTCGGCTTCCTGTCGCGGTCGAATGTTTTGCCGCCAGCGCGCTTCGGCTTGTCTTTGAATGTCATTTGTTGTTTGCCTGTTGTTTGCCGTGTCCTATCAGGTCGCGCGGCACTGGTTAAGAGGAAATTGCAAGAACGATGGCGGAAACGACGCATTTCATGGACCTTGCGCTGGAAGAAGCGCAGGCTGCGGCCTCCAGAAACGAGGTACCGATAGGTGCAGTGCTGGTGCTGCACGGCCGCGTGATTGCGCGTTCAGGCAACCGGACACGCGAACTCAACGACGTGACCGCCCATGCCGAAATCGCCGTCATTCGCATGGCGTGTGAAGAACTGGGGCAGGAACGGCTTACCGGAGCAGACCTTTATGTCACGCTTGAGCCCTGCACCATGTGTGCAGCCGCCATATCCTTTGCCCGCATCCGCAGATTATATTACGGCGCACAGGATACCAAAGGCGGCGCCGTGGAAAGTGGTGTGCGGTTTTTCAACCAACCAACCTGCCATCACGCGCCGGAGGTCTATTCCGGGTTCAGCGAAACACAGGCGCGGGATATATTGCAGACCTTCTTCCAGCAGCGACGGGCCGAGCCATGACCGCTCCTCAGCCAGCTGCGAAGGTCTCAAGTGCATCTCCGGACAGACGAAAACGCGTCCAATCATCCATGGCCTCCGCGCCAATGGCCTTGTAGACACGGATGGCCGGTTCGTTCCAGTCCAGCACGCTCCACTCGAAACGGCCGCAGCCTTTTTCAACTGCAATTGTGGCCAACCGTCGTAACAGCGCTTTGCCGGCACCTGAACCACGCCCTTCCGGTGTGACGTAAAGGTCTTCGAGATAAAGCCCGTTTTTGGCAAGCCACGTAGAGTAGCTGAGGAACCAGACGGCGAAGCCTATGGCCCGACCGTCCTTTTCACAGATCAGCGCCGACGTGACCGAATCTGCACCAAACAGGGACGATCTGATGTTATCAACCGTAGCCCGCAACTCGTGTTCCGCCTTCTCATAGATCGCCAATTCGCGAATGAAGCGGAGAATGGTGTCGGCGTCTTCTGGTAAGGCGTCCCGAATTACGAATGTCATACTGTTGTCGCCTGTGAAAATTGGTCCTGATATCCAAAACGAAAAACGCGGCACTCTCAAGCACCGCGTTCGAAACATGTCTATGAAAGCATAGCCTTACTGGAACGGGTTCCACCAGCTCTTGCCGGTTCCCGCCATGGCGGCGTTCTTCTTGCGCTCTTTTTCTTTTTTGGCTTCCGGCTCGCCGAGATCGGCCAGCTGATCCTGGGGCAAATTGCGATATTCTACCGGCGGATCGGTGAGGAACTTGCGCTGGTTGTTGTTGACGACCGTGCCGCCCTGCGCATCGGCCTTGGCCTTGCGGAAGGCTTCCCACTTCTGGCTTTCGGTCATCTGGCCGTTGGTGCCGTTACCGGCGAGCAATGGCGAGCGGTAATTCGGGTTATCGCGGTTTTCATCCGCTTCCTTGCGCAGGCGCTCGCGGGCTTCTTCCGGTGTCTCAGGCCATTGTGGGTTCGTCTCGCGGTTGGCGAGGCTCTGTTGTGGCTGGGCCAGCTGGCCAGCGCGCGCCTGGGCGGGAACGACGAGGCCGGGACGCGGATTGTATTTCAGGCTCCGTTTGCTCTGGTCGCCGGTGATGGACGTTGCATTGCCCAGATCATCCACCAGCTGTTCGGCAGAGGTTTTACCCGTGCCGTAAGTCGGGCTCGTGCAGGCACTGAGCGCAAGGCTAACGGAAACCGCACCAAAAATCGTGCCGTAGATGCGAAATCTCTGCGTCATGCTCATGGAAACCCTTCCGCCCCAAAGCGCCATGCGCCCATACGGGCGCTCACAGAGCGCTCTTTATATTAATTCAACGCATCATGCATTCCGAAAATCGATGTCGATTTTCGCGCTGATGCTGTCACCGTCCCGCGACCGGTAGCTTGCATTGATGCTAAAATCCGGCCAATTTCAGGCAGGTTTACCGGATGAACGCCCAAAGTGCAATTCACCCGGTACTTTTCTTAAACAGCGATACCCAATTCGTGGAGTGCCGCAGCATCGCGCGCCGAGACATCCGGGAAAGCCGGATCGGAGCCGACATCGGTGGTGATACGCCAGGAACGGGCACATTTGCGCCCTTCCGCCAGCTTCTGCTCGACCGACACCTTCTGCACTTCACCCAGACGGAACGCATCTGCCGTACCATCGCCCGAGACCACTGAAATGGCCGAGGTGATGCAGATTTCCGCGAAGTCCTGACCTTCGAGTGCGGCCAGCAACTCGCCATCGGCAATATGCACGACGGGAGCCGCTTCCAGAGACGAACCGATGCGCTTTTCTCGGCGCTCGACTTCCAGAGCGCCGGTGACAACCGTGCGGACCTTGCGAATCTTGTCCCACTTTGCGTCTAGTGCAGCGTTCTTCCATTCCGCAGGAACCTCCGGGAACTGGACGAGATGCACGGACTCGGCATCAGGGTAACGCGAAAGCCATGCTTCTTCCGTCGTGAACGGCAGCATGGGTGCGAGCCATGTGACGAGGCAATCGAACAGCTTTGCGATGACCGACAGCGATGCGCGGCGCCTTAGCGAAGACGGGGCATCGCAATAGAGCGCATCCTTGCGGATATCGAAATAGAAGGCCGAAAGCTCGACATTGGCAAAGTCGATCAGGGCGCGGGTGATCTTCTTGAAGTCGAAGGCGTCATAGCCCTCGCGCACCACCTGATCCAGCTCCGCCAAGCGGTGCAGCATTAGCTGTTCCAGTTCGGGCAGGTCGGCATAGGCAATGTCTTCGCCCTTGTCATGCGCCAGCGTGCCCAGCATCCAGCGCACCGTGTTGCGCAGCTTGCGGTAGGCATCGATATTGGTCTGGATGATGGCCTTGCCCAGACGCTGGTCTTCCCAGTAATCCGTGGTCATGACCCACAGACGCAGGATATCCGCACCGGACTCCTTCATCACATCCTGCGGTGCCACCACATTGCCGAGAGACTTGGACTGTTTTCGGCCCTGCTCGTCCATGGTGAAACCATGGGTGACGACGGCATTGTACGGCGCACGGCCACGCGTCGCGCAGCTTTCCAGCAGCGACGAGTGGAACCAGCCGCGATGCTGATCGGAGCCTTCCAGATAGACGTCCGCAGGCCATTTCAGGTCCGGGCGGTCTTCCAGCGTGAAGGTGTGCGTGCAGCCACTGTCAAACCAGACGTCGAGGATATCCCTCACCTGCAACCAAGGCTCACCGGCACGTTCGCCGAGGAACCGCTCACGCGCACCTTCGGCAAACCAGGCATCGGCGCCTTCCACTTCGAAAGCCTCCAGAATACGGGCGTTGACGGCCTCATCGATCAGCACTTCGCCATGCTCATCGGCAAACACGGCGATGGGCACGCCCCAGGCGCGTTGACGCGAGAGCACCCAGTCCGGACGGTTCTCGATCATGGCGCGCAGACGGTTCTGGCCAGCGGCTGGCACGAAACGGGTATCGTCAATGGCAGAGAGCGACCGCGAGCGCAGCGTGGTGCCGTCGCCCAGTTCCTTGTCCATATAGACAAACCATTGCGGCGTGTTGCGGAAGATGACCGGCTTCTTGGAGCGCCAGCTGTGCGGATAGCTGTGCTTCAAGCGACCACGGGCAAACAGGTTGTTCGCCGCGATCAGCGCCTTGATAACGCGCTCGTTAGCATCACCCTTCTTGCCATTATCGTCCATGACACGCGCTGCACCACCTTCGGCGGATGGGCCGAAACCGGGGGCATCCTCGGTGTAGAAGCCATCATCGGCAACCGGGAACGGTATCTTGGACGAGATGCCGCGTGCTTCGATCTCACGAACCTTGGAGGTCCACGCATCAAAGTCTTCGCGACCGTGGCTTGGAGCAGTGTGCACGAAGCCGGTACCGGCATCGTCTGTGACGTGATCGCCATCGAGGAGTGGGACGGCGAAATCGTAACCGAGGTCGACCAGCGGATGGGCGCAGGTGATCGCGCCGAGCTCTTCAGCCGTGACGGGACGAACCAACTTGAATGTCAGCTTCGCTTTCTTCGCGGCTTCGTCGGCCAGCTTTGTCGCGAAGATCAGCTTTTCGCCGGGCTGTGGACCGAAGTCGTTTTCAGCCGTTTCCACTTCGAACAAGCCGTAAGGGAAGCGCGAGGAGAAGGAGATCGCACGGTTGCCAGGGATGGTCCAAGGTGTCGTGGTCCAGATGACGACGGATGCATGGGCCAACTCCTTGAAGGATTCCGGAACAGCTCCAGGCCTGTTCGTTGCTTTGTCTTGCCACATAAACTTAGAGTCGTGCGGCTGAACGGGGAACTTCACCCAGATCATGTCGCTCTCGACATCCGCATACTCGACCTCGGCCTCGGCCAAAGCCGTGCGCTCGACAACCGACCACATGACCGGCTTCGATCCGCGATACATCTGGCCGCTCTTGGCGATCTTCAGCAGCTCGCCAGCGATGCGGGCTTCCGCGTGGAAGTTCATGGTCGTGTAGGGCTGGTCGAAATCGCCCTCGATGCCAAGGCGCTTGAACTCCGCCGACTGCTTCTCGATCCATCCGGCAGCGAACTCACGGCACTCCTGGCGAAATTCGTTGATTGGAACTTCGTCCTTGTTCTTGCCCTTGGCGCGGTAGGCCTCCTCGATCTTCCACTCGATAGGAAGGCCGTGGCAATCCCAACCGGGCACGTAATTTGCGTCGAAGCCGCGCATCTGAAACGAGCGGGTGATGACGTCTTTCAGGATCTTGTTCAGCGCATGGCCGATATGGATGTTGCCGTTGGCATAGGGAGGACCATCATGCAGCACGAATTTTTCGCGACCGGCGGCAGAAGCGCGCAGGCGTTTGTAAAGACCCATCTGCTGCCAGCGGGCAACCGTTTCAGGCTCTTTTTGCGGCAAACCGGCGCGCATCGGAAAATCCGTTTGCGGCAGGTACAGCGTTTTGGAATAGTCGATGGTCTGTGCGGTGTCGTTCATGATCATACCGTTATGCGGCGCACACGCATTCAAAAATCTGAAAGGTCGCGCCGTCTTGAGTGCAAGAGGGCTAAAGCGGAGGGCGCTCAAGGAAAGCGCCGAAATCCCGGACCTTTTGGCTGCTTACTGCGCGCAAAAGGCCGGGCCAATAATTCGGGAAATGAACGTCAGCCGAAATTGGTACATGGGCGACTGTTTATGTGTTTTTGCCGCGTTTGAAAAGAGAATAGATGCCACACAAACGCCCACGCTTTCAAAAAGCGATCCGTGCATCCAGTTCGCCCAGAGGTTTGACACCGGACAGGAGCGCCCTCGCTTCGTCCTCATCGTGTTTGATCTGCGCCACCAGTGTCTCAAGACCATCGAATTTCAGCTCGTCGCGCAGATGACCAAAAAAGGAAACGGAGCAAATTTCCCCGTACAGATCGCCGGAAAAATCGAAGATGAAGGTTTCGAGAAGGGCAGCACCATCGACCGTTACGGTCGGGCGATAGCCGAAACTGGCAACGCCATCATGGAGCGAGCCATCCGCGCGACGGAAACGCACGGCATAAATGCCGGGCTTCAATTCCGTTTCCGGCGGCAACGCCATGTTGGCGGTGGGGTAGCCGAGTGTGCGGCCGAGTTTCTGCCCGCCGATTACTTCCGCTTCGACCGTGTAGCGATAACCCAGCAGACCGGCGGCACCGGCGACATCCCCTTGCGCCAGCAATTCCCGGATGCGGCTTGAGGAGACGACTTCCGCACCTTCATCGCGGAACGAATCGATCAGAACGACATCGAAACCGTGTTTCTTGCCCGCTGCCATCAGATAGGCCGGGCCACCTTCACGTCCCTTGCCAAAGTGGAAATCCACGCCGGTGACGACTGCGCTGGCACCCAGCCAGTCCACCAGAATGGATTTGACGAAATCTTCCGCAGATCGCTGCGAAAAATCCCGATCGAAGGGATATTCGATCACAGAATGAAAGCCTTCGGCTTCCAGAACACGCGCCTTGACGGACGCAGGCGTCAGCCGGAAAACCGGTGTTTCAGGCCGAAAGACGGTGCGTGGATGCGGCTCAAACGTCAACGCCAAAGCGGGAAGATTACGCGACGCGGCAAGCTCCAGCGCACGGTCCAGCACGGCACGGTGACCGCGATGCACGCCGTCGAAATTGCCAATGGCGATGACGCCGCCCTTCAGGTTTTCGGGCAGCAGTTCCTTCTTTTCATTGCGATGAAAAACGGTCATGGGCAAACTCTATGCTGGTGCCATACGGTTAGGCAAGACGCGGCATCCACCAGCCGGGGGCTGCGTTCTGGCCTGTCAGATAGGCATTCATCAACGCTTCGTCCGTTTCGCCATTCAGCGTATATTCGGCCGCATGAATGCCGCCACTGATATAGAGAAGCTGGAGGCCTGCATTGATGGCACCCTTCACATCCGTCGGCATGCCATCGCCGATAGCCAGCACACGATCTCCAGCAAAGTCACCGCGGACCTCTTTGGCCGCAGCAAGACAAGCCTCGTAGATCGGCGAATGTGGCTTACCGGCAATGCGAACCTCACCGCCAAGCTGCTCGTAATACGCGGCCAGGGCACCGGCGCAGGGAATGATGCGTTCGCCGCGCTCCACCACCAGATCGGGGTTGGCACAGATCATCGGTACCGCGCGGGCGATGAAGCCCTTCAGCATATCCGTATAATCTTCCGGCGTTTCGGTTTCATCATCGAAAAACCCGGTGCAGACGATGGCTGTCGCCTCTGTCTCCGGCACCACGTCGATATCGAGACCTTCGAGCAACGGCATGTCACGCTCTGGGCCCAACAGGAAGACGTCTCGCGGGCCTTGTGAAATCAGTTCGCGCGTGACGTCGCCCGAGGTGATGATGCGATCATAGGCCGTGTCGGGAATACCGAGCGCCCGCAGCTGCGTGATGACCCCGGGGCCCGGGCGCGGGGAATTGGTGATCAGCACCACGGTCTTGCCCGCCTTGCGCGCCGCTTCCAGCGCAATCGACGCATCGGGGAAGGCGCTGACGCCATTGTGCAGCACACCCCAGACATCTGAAAGAACGACGTCGAACCGATCTGTGATTTCGCCAAGGGTGGAGATGCGGTGGGCCATGAGGTGCTTCCAGACTTTCAAAGATGCCAGATTTTCACAAATAATGCATGGGCGTGACATGACAAACCGGCACGCTGATTACAAGAGAAAAGGTTTCTTCTCGAACAAAGCGCAGACACGAAAACCCATCTTTTGCACGGCGGCATACCACGATGACACGCCTCACGTGTTTGAAAGCATTACGGCTGGCCTCCGCAACCAGGCGCCTTCGATGAAGAGAATTCACAAGGTTGAGGGCAAACAATCCAATGGTGGCATCGTGTCGTGCGCCAACGCATCAGATCAGCCAGAGGCGCAAAACACCACCTGCAATGCCAAGTGCAAGCACCGGCATCACGCCGACTTTCCAGCGCATCAACATCAGGAGCGATAGACCCAGAAGGCCGGTCGCGAAGGGATCGAGCGTACTCCAGACCGGCCAGGACATGCCGGGACCGAAGCTCGGTACGATGGCGATGCGTTCCACCTGCGCAAACAGCACGTGCAAGCCAAACCAGATGGAAAGGTTGAGAATGACCCCAACGACAGCCGCTGTGACAGCCGACAAGGCCGCCGACAGAATTGCATTGTTGCGCATCTTTTCAACATAGGGCGCGCCGAGAAAAATGAAGATGAAGCTGGGCACAAACGTCGCCCAGGCCGTGACCATCGCGCCGAAAATGCCCGCGACCATCGGGTCCAACCACTCGGAATGGCGGAACCCGGCGAGAAACCCGATATAGGGCAGAACCAGCACCAGCGGACCGGGCGTCGCTTCGGCCAGCGCGAGACCATCCAGCATTTCGCCTGCTGTCAGCCAGCCATGGGTTTCCACCGCCACCTGCGCGACATAGGCCAGCACCGCATAGGCGCCGCCGAAGGTCACCACCGCCATGCGCGAGAAGAAGCTTTGCAGGGTCGCCAGTGTTGCCGGCGCTGAAAAGAGATAGATCAAGACCAGCGGGATCTGCCAGATCATCAGACCCAGAACGAGCCCCCTCACCCTCGACAGAAACGTCACGGGCGCGGCATCATTTTCGGCGTCAGTGTGTGCCTGGTCGGTCTGGTCACCAAGCCGCGCGCTCAGAAAGCCGAGCAGGCCGGCGGTAAGGATGACGAGTGGAAACGGCAGGCCAAAGACGAAGAGCGCTATGAATGCGGCGGCACCGATGGCGGCCAGAAAGCGGCTGACCAAGGCGCGTTTCGCCACCCGGATCAAGGCCTCGATAACGATGGCCAGCACGCAGGCCTTCAGGCCGAACAAAAGACCGGGCAGCCAGTGCGTATCCTGATAAAGGCAATAGGCAGCGGCAAGGGCCACGATGGCGACGAAGCCGGGCAGGATGAACAGCGTACCGGCAATGATGCCACCGCGCACGCCGTGCAACAGCCAGCCGATATAGGTGGCGAGTTGCTGGGCCTCCGGGCCCGGCAGAAGCATGCAGTAGTTGAGGGCGTGCATGAAGCGGGCGTCCGATACCCAGCGTCTTTCATCCACCAGAACGCGGTGCATCATGCCGATCTGGCCTGCTGGTCCGCCGAAGCTCAGAAAGCCAATACGGGCAAAGACCGAGGTGAGTTCTTTCAGGGTCGGTTTGGCAGTTGGTGGCGGGCTTACAAAATCTGTCATGAACCGCTGATAACCATTTTACATGAAATATTTCCGACAGGGCGTTCTTGACTCACCCAGAAGACACCCCTATCTCTGCCTCGCTAGCACTCTCCAATGAGGAGTGCTAACACTTATCAAGCGGACCTTTGAGTGGTCCGTACAGGTCATTTGATCGAGGGATTAGACAATGACAAGCACAACTTTCCGTCCGCTGCATGACCGCGTCGTCGTACGTCGCGTTGAGTCTGAAGCAAAGACCAAGGGCGGCATCATCATTCCTGATACCGCCAAGGAAAAGCCGCAGGAAGGCGAAATCGTCGCTGTTGGCACCGGCGCTCGCGACGATAGCGGCAAGCTCGTTCCTCTTGATGTCAAGGCTGGCGACCGCGTTCTGTTCGGCAAGTGGTCCGGCACTGAAGTCAAGCTCGACGGCGAAGACCTTCTGATCATGAAGGAATCCGACATCATGGGCGTTATCGGCTGATTGAGCCGGTTCTTCTCACTTTTCCATGACAACCAATGGGCCATGAGCCCGGGAGTTTGCTACAATGGCAGCTAAAGAAATTAAATTCGGCCGCACAGCGCGCGAAAAGATGCTCCGTGGCGTCGACATTCTCGCAGACGCAGTGAAGGTAACGCTCGGTCCTAAGGGCCGTAACGTCATCATCGACAAGTCCTTCGGCGCTCCGCGCATTACCAAGGACGGCGTTTCCGTCGCCAAGGAAATCGAACTGGAAGACAAGTTCGAAAACATGGGCGCACAGATGGTCCGCGAAGTTGCTTCGAAGACCAACGACATCGCTGGTGACGGCACCACGACTGCGACCGTTCTTGCACAGGCCATCGTTCGCGAAGGCAACAAGGCTGTTGCAGCCGGCATGAACCCAATGGACCTCAAGCGCGGTATCGACCTCGCAGTGTCCGAAGTCGTGAAGGACCTTCAGGCCAAGGCCAAGAAGATCTCCACGTCTGAAGAAGTTGCACAGGTCGGCACGATCTCTGCAAACGGCGACACGCAGGTTGGCAAGGACATTGCTGAAGCCATGCAGAAGGTCGGCAACGAAGGTGTTATCACCGTCGAAGAAGCCAAGACCGCAGAAACCGAACTTGAAGTCGTTGAAGGCATGCAGTTCGACCGCGGTTACCTGTCGCCTTACTTCGTCACCAACCCTGAAAAGATGGTTGCTGACCTTGAAGACGCTTACATTCTTCTCCACGAAAAGAAGCTTTCGAACCTTCAGGCCATGCTGCCTGTTCTCGAAGCTGTCGTTCAGACTGGCAAGCCACTCGTCATCATCGCTGAAGACGTTGAAGGCGAAGCTCTTGCAACGCTCGTCGTCAACAAGCTGCGTGGCGGCCTGAAGATTGCTGCTGTCAAGGCTCCTGGCTTCGGCGATCGCCGCAAGGCCATGCTTGAAGACATCGCGATCCTGACCGGCGGTACCGTTATCTCCGAAGATATCGGCATCAAGCTTGAAAACGTCACGCTCGACATGCTCGGCAAGGCGAAGAAAGTTTCGATCACCAAGGAAAACACAACGATCGTCGACGGTTCGGGCCAGAAGTCCGACATCGAAGGCCGCGTTGCGCAGATCAAGGCTCAGATCGAAGAAACATCTTCCGATTATGACCGCGAAAAGCTGCAGGAACGTCTTGCCAAGCTCGCTGGCGGCGTTGCCGTCATCCGCGTTGGCGGCTCCACGGAAATCGAAGTGAAGGAACGCAAGGACCGCATCGACGACGCTCTCAACGCGACGCGCGCTGCTGTTCAGGAAGGTATCGTCCCAGGCGGCGGTACAGCTCTTCTGCGCTCTTCCACGAAGATCACCGTCAAGGGTGTGAACGACGACCAGGAAGCTGGCATCAACATCGTTCGCCGCGCTCTTCAGTCGCTGGTTCGCCAGATTGCTGAAAACGCAGGTGACGAAGCCTCCATCGTTGTTGGCAAGATCCTCGAGAAGAACGAAGAGAACTGGGGCTACAACGCCCAGACCTCCGAATATGGCGACATGATTGCCATGGGTATCGTTGACCCGGTCAAGGTTGTTCGTACAGCTCTGCAGAACGCAGCTTCGGTTGCTTCCCTGCTGATCACGACGGAAGCCATGATTGCCGAACTTCCCAAGAAGGAATCGGCAATGCCACAGATGCCAGGCGGCGGAATGGGCGGTATGGACTTCTAAGAAGTCCTACCCTTTGGAATACGAAAGGCGGTCCTCACGGGCCGCCTTTTTTGTTGTGGCTATCGCACTGGCAAAGTATCGTTCAGCGAGTTTAGGGGCGCTAAATGCAACCCTTGGATCGGAGATTAGGTGTCTGAAGCAGAGCAAATAACAAAGAGCACACCCACTTCGTTGTCGTTTGCCCGCAGACGATGTCTCTTAGTGTTAGCTGCGCCCTTAATGTTTGCGGTTGGATCAACTGTCTACAGCATCATTAGTGTGCCCGCACCCGTTCCATCAAACTACGTCAGGCTACTCTTCACTCTGCTGTGGGCCGAGCTTTTCAGCTTACAGTCGGTAGTCGTGTGCAATGTAATACTCTATTTCGGTCGGATATTTGAGGCTCCGCCGGTCGATCTTGAACAGCGGCGGTGGGACTTTCCACGCTGGATATTTGAGCAGCCGTTTTTTGGCATCACTCTCGGCCTGTCTTTATTCTGTTCTCCTCTGCTCATCGTTATAGGGCTAAGCGGCATAATTTACCTTCTCGCTGCGGGAGTTGTTCTCTATTTAACGCCGCGACTTTTGGCCCAAGGGGCTATCGGTTACGGTATTTTTATCGTCCTGTGTCTCGTTGGCGGATGCATGCTGTCTATGCTCCTCCCCCATAAAAACAACGCTAGTGCATGCGAGGCCGATAAGGCTGTGCCGCTTCGCTCTGGTGCGACAGTGGCATGTGACGAGTACGCCTTCATCGAAAAAGCGGAGGGACTGATCATCAAACACGGCCAATCATCTACCTTTGTGCCACTGAAGGACCTCGCGCCATACAAAATCGAGGCGCTGGGGCCAGGGAATTGGGTAATCCGAGGCAAGATCAGGCCATATGACTGAGCCAACACAGCACCGCACTGTCTTCAAATAGTGAACAAATAGTCTTCACTTGTTCATCTGTTCGGAAGCGACAATTTGGCGCATATGGTGTGCATCAATTCATGCCCTTGGGCACCATACTTGGAGACACCCAATGTCCAGCAGCCAGAACGCACTCGTGCTCATTGCACGTATTCTTCTTTCCTTCATCTTCATCCTGTCGGGCTTCGGCAAGCTGACGGATCCTGCCGGTACGGCTGGCATGATCACCGGCGCTGGCCTTCCTGCCGCGACGGCGCTGGCTTATATCGCGGGTGCGTTCGAACTGGTTGCCGGTCTTGCCATTCTGGTCGGCTTCCAGACGAAGGTCGCCGCCTGGGCGCTCGCCGTATTCTGCGTGTTTACCGGCCTCGTCTTCCACAGCGGTACCGTTGCCGTTCCCGGCTGGCCTGATGCGGCTCTTGGCTGGATCAACACGCTGAACGGCATCATGCTGATGAAGAACATCACGCTGGCTGGCGCTTACATCCTTCTCGCAACTTTCGGTGCTGGTGCCTATTCGCTGGACGCCCGCCGTGGCCTCAGCCTCGCCCGCGCATAAGCTGATCGTCCATTCATAAAAAAGGCCGCTGGATTGCTCCGGCGGCTTTTTTGTATCTGTCATATCCGATGTCGTTTTCTACAGGGCAGACGTTAGTCGTGAAACGATATCGCTGACGACAGGATCGCCCTCGTGCTCCGGCTTGCGGGCCCGCACGAAGCAGGCTTGCGAGCGCAGAATGACGCCATCCGTCAGAACCTTGAGATGGTTTGCCGTCAGTGTCGAGCCGGTGGAGGTGATGTCTACGATGATATCCGCCTGCCCTGCCGCCGGGGCCCCTTCGGTCGCGCCCAGACTTTCGACGATCCGGTAAAGCTGGATGCCGTGCTGTCGCGAGAAAAACTGCTGCGTCAGCCGCCAGTATTTGGTGGCTATGGCGAGGCGGCGTCCGTGGCGGGCGCGAAACTCAGAGGCGACGTCGCCGAGATCGGCCATACTGTCCACATCCAGCCATATCTCCGGCACCGCAACCACGACATCGGCATGACCGAAACCCAGACGGGCACAGAACTCGACGCGCTTATCCACATCAACAAGATCCTCGCGCACGAGGTCCTCGCCGGTCACGCCGAAATCCACCGTGCCATTGCCGATTTCACGCGCAATTTCGGATGCCGAGAGATAGGCGATTTCGATATCGTCGCGTCCCTCGACCCTGCCGCGATAGGAGCGGTCGTTGCCGATGGCGATAATTTTGAGCCCGGCGCGCTCAAGAATGGCGGAAGCGTCTTCCTTCATGCGGCCCTTGGAGGGCAAGGCGATGGTGATGGTCATGGCTTGGCCCTCACGGCTTCGATTCGATCCAGCCACAGCGAGAAACCCACAGCCGGTATCTTGTCTTTTGCGCCGAGCAGCGTCATCAGCCGGTCGAACCGACCGCCACCGGCCAACACCGCCCCCTCACCGTCCACGACGACCTCGAAGACAAGGCCGGTGTAATAGTCCAGCGGACGTCCGAAGGCGGCACGATAGGCGATGCTATCCAGATCGATGCCGCCATTGGCCAGTGCGGCAACGCGGGCATCAAAGGCAGACAGCGCGCCGTCCAGTCTCAGCTTTGCCTTGTCGGCAAATTCGGCAAGCGTCTGCGATGCCTGCGACAGCGGTGCTTGCAGGGAAAGGAACTGTTTCAACAGTTCAAAGCTCTCATCCGGCAGGCGCGTGGCGGCCAGCGCCAGTTTCTCGCGCAGACGGCGGGCGATTTCCTGCGGGGAGCGGCTGGCATTGGTGGAATAGCCGGTGTCTTCCATGACGCTGTCGATATAGTCGACCAAAACCTTTTCCTCACCCGTTGCCAGCAGGCCTGCAACGCGGGCATCGAGCCCTGTCATCGGCTTGGGGTTGACGAGGCTTTGCAGCAGCGCTTCCAGTTGCACCGTGTCCCCGAACGCATGAACCAGACGTTTCTGCCAGCCGAGCGGCAAGCCGAGTGCCGCAACAACCGCCTCGAACACCTGCTGGTCACCCAGCGTGACGATCAGTCTGCGACCCGGCAAAAGGCGCTTCAAAATGCCGGTCGCGTCGCTGATCGCACGGGCATCGGCGGCGGCAATATTGGTATCGCCGAGATCCTCGATACCGGCCTGATAAAACTCGCTCGCCCCATCCCGCCGCTGGCGAAAGACTTCACCCAGATAGGAGTAGCGCTTGGGCGTACCGGTCGCGGTTTCGATGTGGCGAAGACAAACCGGAATGGTGAATTCCGGGCGCAGACACAGGCTCGCACCCGTTTCGCTTTCCGTCATGAAAATCCGTCGCCGCAGGTCTTCCCCCGCCATATCCAGAAAGGGTTCGGCTGGCTGGATCACAGGCGTGCTCACGCGGCTGGTGCGGCGCGCATCGAATTCATCCAGGATGTCACCGGCAAAATCCGGCATGTCGATCAGGGGCATGAAATGCTACTTTTCATCACGTAGGAGCGGCTGCATCAGTTCGATGCGATTTCCAAAAGGGTCATAGACGTAGAAGCGGTCATAACCTTCCAACGGCTCATCCTCAACCACGCGGTGGCCTGCCAGCTCGAATGTTTTCCGAAAACGGGCCAAATTCTCGACCTGAAAAGCCGGATGCGCTTTCGCCGCAGGCCTGAAATCTACGTCGACACCGAGATGAACGCGCACCGCGCCGCTTCCAAACCAGCATCCACCCCGCTTGGCCAGATTGGCGAGCTTAGCCAGCTCCGGCAATCCAAGAAGGCCAGCGTAGAAATTCCGCGCATCGTCCTCACGACCCTCAGGCATGGCAAGTTGAACGTGATCGAGGGCGACGAGGCTCATCCGGTCATTTGCTTTCGGCTTCGCGTTGACGGTCCTCGGCCTGGGTTGCCAGAATTTCCTTCACCTTAGCCACCAGTTCCGCTTCCGGCACGATAACCTGCGCCACACGGGCTTCGCGCCACGTGGCGTTGTCCTCGATTTCGCCGGACAGGCGCTTGCCTTCGATCAGGTCCTTGATCTGCACCACGCCTTCGGCCCGCTCATCACCCCCCTGAATGATGGCGATGGGTGCGCCCATGCGGTCGGCATATTTCAGCTGGTTTCCGAATTTCTTCCAGTTGCCCTGATACATCTCGGCACGAATGCCTTCCTTGCGCAGCGCCTGCGTGAAACGCTGGTAACGCCCCATGCTCTCCACATCGCCATCCATGACGGTGACGAGAACGGGCGCGAGCGGCTTTGTCTGCCCCAGCTTGCCAAGATTTTTCAACGCCGTCATCAGGCGTGAAACACCGATGGAGAAACCGGTTGCCGGAACCGGCTGACCCATGAAGCGGGACACCAGACCATCGTAACGACCGCCGCCGCCGACAGAGCCGAAGACGACCTTTTCGCCTTTTTCGTTGGTCACATCGAAGGTGAGTTCGGCTTCGTAGACGGGGCCGGTGTAGTATTCGAGGCCTCGAATACAAGATGGATCGAACTTTATCCGATCAATTCCGTACCCTGCTGCGCGGCAAAGGTCTGAAATAAAACGCAGCTCCTTAATGCCTTCTGCACAAGTCGCGTTACCACCAAACTCACTTTCCAAAGCTTGGAATACTGTTTCATCGAGAACAGAGATGACCTCTACCGATTTGTAATCTCTCAGCCCCGAATCCCTAATCATTTGATTGGCGACATCATCTATCAGAGATAACACTTTTAAAATCTTCGTTGATTGCTCTTCAGCAAGTCCCGCGCCCTTAGTGAAATCGCCGGATTCATCCTTCCGACCAGCACCAAGCAAAAGTTTCACACCTTCAACACCGAACTTATCCAACTTGTCGATGGCGCGCAGCACGTTCAGACGACGCGCCGCATTCTCCTCACCACCAAGCCCGATGGCTTCCATCACACCGTCCAGAACCTTGCGGTTGTTCACCCGGATCACGTAATCGCCGCGCTTGATGCCCAAAGCTTCCAGCGTGTCCGCCATCATCATGCACATTTCCGCATCGGCCTGAACGCCGGGTGCGCCAACGCTATCGGCGTCGAACTGCATGAACTGGCGGAAGCGGCCGGGGCCAGGCTTTTCGTTGCGGAAGACATAACCGGCGCGGTAGGTGCGGAAGGGTAACTGTATCTCGTTGAAATTTTCGGCGACATGGCGAGCAAGCGGTGCGGTAAGATCGTAGCGCAGGCTCATCCACTGGTCGTCATCGTCCGTCAGCGAAAACACGCCTTCATTGGGGCGGTCGCTATCGGGCAGGAACTTGCCGAGTGCATCTGTATATTCGAACAGCGGCGTCTCGATGGGGTCGAAACCGTAGAGTTCGTAAACGCCACGGATTTTCTCGATCATCTCATGGGTGGCATGAATATCGGCGCTCGAGCGATCCACGAAGCCGCGCGGCAGGCGGGCTTTCAGTTTCTGAGGCTTTTTTGCTTTTTCGCTCATGATGCCGGTCCAACTGTCTCTTGAAATCAAGCCGGTCTATTAGAGGATGAAGCCCTGTGCGGCAAGGCCGCAGGGGCGCGGTTTTGCTGGCGTGATGGCGGAAATCGTGCTAATTGGGATACATGCATCCCAATCGCTTCCAGGGACAAGAGCACCATGAGCAAACAGACCGCCATCCGCCTGCCTGACGAGACCTATGAGCGTCTGAAGGCGCTGTCCGAGCGCACCGGCCGCACATCGGCTTTCTACATTCGCGAGGCCATTGAAAAGCATATCGAGGATATGGAAGATTTGTATTTGGCCGAAGAGGCCACGCGGCGCATTCAGCGCGGTGAATCAAAGGTTGTAGGCGCCGAGGATTTCTGGCGTGATCTGGACAATTGAGTACGATATTCTTGTTCAGAAACAGATCAAGAAACTTGATCCGCAAACCCGTGATCGTATCCGTTCATTCCTTCATGAGCGACTGGCGCAACTCGATAATCCCCGCAAGATAGGTGAAGCTCTGAAAGGCTCCGAACTCGGCAACTACTGGCGTTACCGAACGGGCGACTACCGTATTCTGTGTGATATTCAGGACGAGAGACTTGTCGTTCTCGTCATCGAAATCGGCCATCGCCGGGAAGTCTACCGTTAGATCATGATCCTCGAAGCGCTCAATTACGCCGCGACATACCGCAAGACGCCGCCGGAATTTCGCCCTCATATCCGCTATTCCGTCAATCTCTGGGCGCGCGCCAACCGTTGCAGGCAGGCATGGGCCGAGCATGAGGACAACAGCAAGCGCTTCATTGTGTCTTCTGCGGCCAAGCTGAAACAGCGCCGCACGGCTGTCGTGCTCGGCTCCGGCCTCTTGCGGGATGTGCCGTTGCAACAGCTGGCTGCGGCCTTCGACACCGTGGTTCTGGTGGATCTCGTCCATTTGGCCAGCGTTCGTGCGAGGCTTTATGCACGACATAGCAGAACCGTGGTTCTGAATCACCGCGATCTCTCCGGCTATGGCGATCTGGAAGCGGGAAAACCGGTGGAGCCGCTGAGCTTTCTGCGACTGGTGCCCTATCTCGACTTCGTCGTGTCCGCCAATCTGCTGTCGCAAATCGGCACCGGCATTCGCAACCGGCTGGAAAAACAACCGGGCAACACGATGCCACAGGATGCCGTGCGTCAGCTCCTTCAGGCGCATCTGGATGGCCTGTCAGGTCTTCCCTGCAAGGCATGCCTCATCACCGATACCGCTTTCGACGTCATCGATAAAAACGGCGCGCCGCATCAGCACGAGGACCTGTTGCATGGCGTGACTGTTCCCAAAATCGCGCGTGAGTGGAATTGGCCGGTCGTGCCGTTTGGCGAAGAAAGCCGCGATTATCAGATCATCCACAAGGTCGTTGCCAGCGAACTGACATAATGGTCATGTCCATTGGGGTTTCTGCCAGACACAGGAAGGATCATGCATGCGCCTAAAGACCATTTCCCTCGCCACCGCGCTGGTCGCAGCTTTCATCTTACCCGCCTATGCTCAAGAGAGCGGCGGCCATGCGGGCCATGATATGTCGAAGGCTGCCGCCACCGAGAGTGCTTCCTCCAAAGCCTTCATGGACGCCAGCAAGAAGATGCATGGCGATATGTCCATGGACTATACCGGCAATGCCGATGTGGATTTCGTGCGCGGCATGATCCCACACCATCAGGGCGCGATCGATATGGCGAAGGTTCAGTTGCAGTATGGCAAAGACCCGGAAATCCGCAAACTCGCGCAAGAGGTCATCACCGCGCAGGAAGCGGAGATCGCGATGATGCAGCAGTGGCTTAAATCCAGAGGCTACTAAACGGCGCCCAAGACAGGCGACGTTACGGCTGTTTTTCCACCGTAATCGTGTAATTCGCACCAAGGCCACGACGGGATGAGCTGAGCACGAGGATCGGGCGGACCAGCCATTCCGTATCCGCATTCGGCGTCAGTACGGCGGTGTTCTTTCCGGCCTCGCTGAAGAAGATCGCGTCGTCTTCCGGCTTGGCGAAATCGAAAATCGCCATCACCACGAATTCGCTGCGGCTGGTGAGTGTGACCTTCAGGGTCTCGCCAGCCTTGACCTTGAGGCGGTAGACATCACCCCTGCCCTGCCGTGTCCAGCCGTTCAGCACCAGCGGACCGGTTGCCGGCATGGTAGCGGGTTTCAGGTTCTCACCATCATCGAGCCAGATGCCATCGACATTGCGGCCTTCCGCGTGAACGGAAGTCACGATCGACAGGGCGAGGAGAGACGCAAGCAGAATGTGGGGAAATCGGGTCACAGGCGTGAAAACTCCAGCCTTTGCGTTTCGATACGCGGGCGGCAATGGCAACCTTCGATGTGGTCGTTGACCATGCCCATGGCCTGCATGAAGGCGTAAATCGTGGTGGGGCCGACAAAGGTCCAGCCGCGCTTTTTCAGATCTTTCGACAGGCGCGTGGAGGCGGGTGTGATGGGGTTAGCGCGCAGCGTCGCGTAATCCAAAACCGGTGGGCGCTCCTCCGGCTTGGGTTCAAACGACCAGAAATAGCGCGCCAGTGAGCCGAACTCGTCGCGCATCTCGATGGCACGGCGGGCATTGTTGATGGTGGAAACGATCTTGCCACGATGACGAATGATCCCCTTGTCGGCTACGCAACGCTCGATATCCGCCTCTTCGAACTGCGCAACCTTTTCGAAATCGAACCCGCAGAACGCAGCGCGAAAAGCCTCCCGCTTTCTCAGCACCGTCAACCAGGAGAGGCCGGACTGAAACCCCTCCAGGCAGATCTTCTCGAACAGGCGCGTGTCGTCCTTGACCGGACGTCCCCACTCTTCATCGTGATACAGCGCATAATCCGCCAACCCCTGTTGCCAGAAGCAACGGATCTTGCCGTCTTCGCCCGTCAAAAGTCCGGTTTCACTCATGGCTACCATGCTCGTTTCGTCGTCTGCCGGTGATTACCATTGATTTACTGTGTTTCAAAACCGTCCGCTAACCTTATTAAAAGGTTTCGACCAAATCGCGGCTTTTCATCAAGCGCCGTTTACCATTCGCTGTCGCCGGGGTGGCAACGTGACGATTATGTTCCGGTGTCATATAGAGAGTTCACCCGATGTCGATGAAATCCGTTCTTCTGGCGCTGAGCCTCGTCTCCGCCTTTTCGCTGCCAGCTCTTGCCAATGATCGTTATCGGGAACGCCCACCGGTCGTCGTCAGCCCAGACCTGACAGCACCGTGGGTGATGCAGCTTGGCGGCGCTCAGGTGCGCCCTGTCGTTTATCCGCAGCGCCCCGTACGCCCATCGCTGTTCCAGCGGCCAGTCGCTCAGCCGCGCGCGCAGGCCGTGGCCGCACGAACAGGGGATCCGCGTCTGCGTATCGCGCCGCAGTTTTTGCCGCAAATGGTGCAGTATCAGGGCAAGGAAGCCCCGGGCACCATCGTCATCGATACGCCAAACCGGTTTCTCTATCTCGTGATGGCAGATGGAAAAGCGCGGCGTTATGGCGTTGGCGTTGGCAAACCCGGATTCGAATGGGCCGGTACGCACAAGATTACCCGCAAGAATGAATGGCCAAGCTGGACACCACCGCAGGAAATGATCACCCGCGAGGCCGCAAAGGGCCATTATCTTCCTGCCTTCATGGAGGGCGGACCGCAAAACCCGATGGGCGCGCGCGCCATGTATCTCGGATCCACCCTTTACCGTATTCATGGCACCAACCAGCCATGGACCATCGGCAGCAACAATTCCTCCGGTTGCATTCGTATGCGCAATGAAGATGTGACCGATCTCTATGAGCGCGTGACTGTCGGCACCCGTGTGATTGTGATCTGATAGCAACGCTAATATAAATCTTCACGCCGAAGAGTTGAAACCAGACGTGAACGTGCTTGCCGGGACGGATGAATGGGCTAAAGGTGCCAGCATATTCTTTTGGCGGGGGACGCCAGGGGGCGGCAGGCACGTCACACGTGCTAACCGATGAGAAACGGGCGGTGATCAGACCGCCCGTTTTTTATGGCACCATCGCGATTTTCTTTGGCTTTTTGCCGCCATAAGCCCAATCCAGCAATTCGATCGTGTGGAGAATTGGTACTGCCGTGCCACTGGCGATCTGCGTGATGCAGCCGAGATTGCCCGTGGCGATGATATCGGCTTTTGTGGCTTCGATATTCTTGACCTTGCGCGCCTTCAACTCCGCCGAAAATTCCGGTTGGAGAATGTTGTAGGTTCCGGCCGAGCCGCAACAGAGATGTCCCTCTGCCGGATCGCGCACGGTATAACCCGCCGCCTTCAGCAACAGTTTCGGCACAGCCGTGATCTTCTGACCATGCTGCATGGAACAGGCCGAATGATAGGCCACCGTGAGGCCATTGCGCTCAAGAGACGGCAGATCAAGCCCACCCAGATATTCGGTGATATCCCTTGCCAGCCCGGAAACGATCTTCGCTTTTTCGGCGTAAGCGGCATCCAGCCGCAGCATATGGCCATAATCCTTGATGGTCGTGCCGCAGCCAGATGCGGTGATGATAATGGCATCCAGACCGCCGCGTTCCACTTCGCGCATCCACACATCGACATTGCGCCGCGCAGATGAGAGCGCCTGCTCTTCCCGGCCCATATGATGCACCAGAGCACCGCAACAGCCCTCCCCTTGCGGCACCACAACCTCGATGCCGAGCCGGGTCAAAAGCCGGATGGTCGCGTCATTGATATGAGGATCAAGCACCTGCTGGGCGCAGCCGGACAGAAGTGCGACACGTCCACGTTTTTCGGCTTTTGGTGCATGAACACCCGGATTTGCGAAGGCCGACGCTGCAGGTTCTGATTTCGGGGCCAAATCGAGCATCGATGCAAGTGGCCTCAGCCCTTTGCTATTGCGCAAAAGCCCTGCGAAGGGTTGGCCAAGGCGCGCCAACTTCAGAACGGTGCGGAACCGGCCTGGATAGGGCAGCACGAAGGCGAGCAGATTGCGGATCAGCCGATCCATCAGCGGCCGCTTGTAGGTCTTTTCGATATGGACGCGGGCGTGATCGACAAGATGCATATAGTCCACGCCCGAGGGACAGGTGGTCACGCACGCAAGGCAGGACAGACAGCGGTCGATGTGCGTTACGACCTGAGCGTCCGCAGGGCGGTCGTTCTCCAACATATCCTTGATGAGATAGATGCGTCCCCGCGGGCTATCCAGTTCGTTGCCGAGCGTCACATAGGTCGGACAGGTCGCGGTGCAGAAACCGCAATGCACGCATTTGCGCAGGATTTTCTCGGATTCAGCGACATGGGGATCGGCGAGTTGTTGCGGGGTGAACGAGGTTTGCATGTCTAAATCCCCATTTTACCCGGATTGAAAATTCCCGCAGGATCAAGCTTTGCCTTGATGCGACGGGACAGTTCGTGTTCAGCAGCGGTCAGCGGCTCGAAGGCTGCGATGCCGTGGCGTTCTATGTGCAGAGCGCGGATCAAGGTAGAATGGCCGCCACCCAGCGTTCTGATATGTCGGCTGAGGAGGTCAGCTTCGATACCGGCCTCCATCTGCATCCAGACGAGGCCACCCTGCCAATCGTAAAACGCATCGATGCCCGCTTCCAATCGCAGTGCTGCCACCAGCTTGTGACCTTGCGAGGGAGCGACCGAGACGCGCCAGAGCGGCTTTTTGAGATCGGCTGCGAACGGCGTCACATCGCGGATTTCGTGCCATAGGACTTTGCTTTCTTCGCTATCCTGCAAAGTGGAAGGCCCGAATGCAGACAGGGTTGTTTGCAATTTTTGCACCCGTGCCTGGACCGAAGCCTCAAGGCCTTCGACCCGCAAAACGGTTGCCGCGCCATCGGGTAGCGAACCCCTCAAAAAACGCGACTTTACGCTTTCCGGCAGATGCGCGGCACCGGAAACCTCGGTGCTGGTCGCCATGGCGGCGGCCATGACATGGGTTGCGGCTTCGTCTTCAAGGCCGGATATGAGCAGAGTGGTCTGAGCAGGCGGGATAGGCAAAATGCGAAAAGTAACTTCTGTCAAGAAACCCAGTGTTCCGTAAGAGCCTGCCAGAAGCTTCACCAGATCAAGCCCGGTGACATTCTTCATCACCCGCCCGCCTGCCTTGATCGCTTCACCCTTGCCATTGATGAAGCGAATGCCGAGCAGACTATCGCGCGCGGCACCCGCCACAAACCGGCGCGGACCGGACACGTTGGCGGCGAAGATGCCGCCGATGGTCGGTTCGCCTGCGGTGCCCATGACGGGGCGGTGATCCATCGGTTCGAACACCATCATCTGGTTGGCGGATATCAGTGCTGCCTCTACCTCCGCCACCGGCGTTCCGGCCTTCACCGTCATCACCATTTCAGCGGGATTATAGGCCACGATGCCGCTAATGTTGCGTGAGGAAAGACACACTTCGGCCTCGACGCGATTGCCGAAACCGGCGCGCGTGTTGCCACCGATGATCGCCAGCGCACGGCCAGACTGCGCGTGTTCGCAAATGATATCCGCCGCCTCGGCTTCGGTTGCAGGCAGAAGTATTTCACTCATGAAGCAGGCCGCCCGTCCAGCGGGAAGACCTTGGAGGGGTTGAGAAGCCAGCCCTCATCGAAGGCAAATCGTACCGCCATCTGCTGCGTCAGGTCAGCGTCTGAATATTGGTGGCGCATGAGGTCGCGCTTTTCGATGCCAACGCCGTGCTCTCCCGTCAGGCAACCGCCCGCATCGACACAGAGCCTCAGGATTTGATTGCCCGCTTCTTCTGCTTTTGCGGCCTCGTCGGGGTCATTGGCGTTGAACAGAATGAGCGGATGCATGTTGCCGTCACCTGCGTGGAAGACATTGGCCACGCGCAAGCCGAGGCTATCGACGATTTCGCCTGTTCTTTGCAGCACATAGGACAGTTGGCTGAGCGGCACCGTGCCGTCCATGCAGATGTAATCAGAAATCCGGCCAGTTGCACCGAACGCAGATTTGCGGCCTTTCCAGATAGCAGCGGCTTCCATGGCGGATTGACATTCGCGGACGGTTTTAACGCCATGTCTGCGGGCGATAGCAACGATATCGGCCAGCATCGCATCCATCTCGTCTTCGGACCCCTCCACCTCGACAATCAGCAGCGCACCGACATCGAGCGGATACCCCGCCTTGGCAAAGGCCTCGCAGATTTCGATGGCGGGTTTGTCCATGAATTCGATGGCGACGGGAATGATGCCTGCGCCGATAATATTGGCCACGCAAGAGCCCGCCTCTTCCGAGGTTTCGAAACCGAACAGAACCGGCCGCGTGCCTTCTGGCTTGGCGATGAGCCTAACGGTGGCTTCTGTCACGATGCCCAGTTGGCCTTCCGAGCCGCAGACGAGGCCGAGCAGATCGTAGCCGCTGGCATCCAGATGCTTGCCACCCAGCTCCAGCACCGTACCATCGACCAGAACCATCTTGACGCCGAGCAGGTTGTTGGTCGTCACCCCGTATTTCAGGCAATGCGCACCGCCGGAATTCATGCCGATATTGCCGCCGATGGTACAGGCGAGTTGCGAGCTGGGGTCGGGCGCATAGAAGAAGCCCTGCAGGCCTGCGACATCTGAAATCGACAGATTGGTGACGCCTGCGTGCACGGTAGCCGTACGGTTGAACAAATCCATTTCGAGAATCTGGGTCATCTTTGAAAGACCGATCACCACGGCATCTTCCTGCGGAATGGCACCGCCGGAGAGCGACGTGCCGGCTCCGCGTGGTACGATGGGAATGCCGTAGCGATGGCAGTATTTCATGACGGCAGCAACTTGCGCGGTCGTCTTCGGCAAAGCGACCGCCAACGGCAGTTTGCGATAAGAAACGAAGGCGTCGGTCTCAAACGGCACAAGCTCTCGCGGCTCCTGCACCAGACATTCGGGCGGAAGCAGATCGGCCAAGTCGGCGACGATCCTGGCGCGGTTGTCGAGCACAGAGGTTCGCGGCTTCAAGAACTCAATGGTTTGCGACATCGTTGCTCACAGGCCTCCCCACCCCAAGCGACAGATGAGACGATGTTACGGGAATTTGTTGTCGCGATGCAAGGTGCCGGAATTACATCAATCGCCGTAACGCTGACACCAGCGCCCTACTGATACCATAATTCAGAATTTTTATCGTCTTTTGATGGAACTTTTCCTGCTCCACCTGCTTTTGAAGGTGTTAACTGGAAATTTTTACTACGATGGGACGCTATGATCACCTTGAGCGAAACTGAACGCTATCCCCGGATAGCACTCATATCGACACATGGCTACGTAGCCGCACACCCGCCACTAGGCGCAGCAGATACCGGCGGACAGGTCGTATACGTCCTCGAACTCGCCAAAAAACTTGGTCAGCTTGGATATACCGTCGACCTTTACACCCGCCAGTTTGAAGACCAGCCGGAGATTGATGAAGTCGATGAGCGTGTTCGGGTGGTTCGCGTTCCCTGCGGCGGCAAGGACTTCATTCCGAAGGAATATCTTCACCGCCATATGATGGAATGGTGCGAGAATGCGCTTCGTTTCATCAAGAAAAACGGGCTGACTTACTCCTTTATCAACAGCCATTACTGGGATGCCGGTGTCGCCGGTCAGCGCCTGTCCGAAGCACTGAAAGTTCCCCATCTTCATACGCCTCATTCCATCGGCATCTGGAAAAAGCGCCAGATGGAAACCGATTATCCCGAAAAGGCGGATACGTTCGAGCTGGAGTTCAACTTCAAGGAACGCATTCAGCACGAGCTCATCATCTATCGCAGTTGCGATATGGTCATCGCGACGACGCCCGTGCAGCTAGACGTGTTGATCGAAGATTACGGCCTGAAACGCAAGCACATCCATATGATACCGCCCGGATACGACGACAACCGCTTCTTCCCGGTGTCGGAAGGATCGCGGCAGATGCTGCGTCAGCGCTTCGGGTTCGAAGGCAAGACCGTTCTTGCCTTGGGACGTCTCGCCACCAACAAAGGATATGATCTGCTGATCGATGGCTTTTCGGTTCTGGCTGAACGGGAGCCGGAAGCGCGACTGCATCTGGCTGTCGGCGGTGAAAATATGGACGAGCAGGAAACGACGATCCTCAACCAGTTGAAGGAGCGCGTGAGTTCCCTGAACCTTCAGGACAAGGTTATCTTCTCCGGCTACGTTGCCGACGAGGATTTGCCGGATATCTACCGCGCCGCCGACATGTTCGTGCTTTCCAGTCGTTATGAGCCCTTCGGCATGACGGCGATCGAAGCCATGGCAAGCGGCACGCCGACCGTTGTTACCATCCATGGCGGTCTCTTCCGTGCCGTCAGCTATGGGCGGCACGCGCTGTTTGCCGATCCTTTCGACAAGGAGGATCTCGGCATCACCATGATGAAACCGTTCAAACATGAACGTCTATACGGGCGGTTGTCCCGCATGGGAGCGCACAAGGCCCGAAGCCTGTTTACGTGGACAGGCATCGCACAGCAGCTTCTGGCCGTCGTTGAAGGACGTCCGATGATGCCTGTTCTGGAAGAGTCCGATTGGGCCGAACCATGGAATGATGGCGATTGAAACCGGTTCGCATTTTCTCGACTGATCTCGACGGAACCGTCGTCGGCGACAATGCCGCAACGGCCCGTTTCCGTGACTTCTGGCAGTCGTTGCCGGAAGCCACTAGGCCCCTGCTGGTTTTCAACAGCGGGCGCCTTTTGGATGACCAGGTGGAACTCATGGGCCATGTGCCCTTGCCCTCGCCGGACTATGTCATCGGCGGGGTCGGCACCATGATGTCATGCCGCGCTCAACCCTCGTTGCGACAGGCTTATACAGCGTTTCTTGGTGAGGCGTTCGACACAGATAAAATTGTGTCTCTCGTCTCGGACATTCCGGGAATTCGCATGCAGCCTGAACGTTATCAGCACGGACTGAAATCCAGCTGGTATCTCCATGACGCTGGTGAAGCGGATATCGCCCGGATTGAACAGCACCTCCACGACAACGGGATCGACGGACGCATCGTCTACTCCAGCAATCGCGATCTCGATATTCTGCCGCGCGCGGCTGACAAGGGCGCGGCGATTTCATGGCTGTGTGACCATCTAGAAATCGGTCTGGACGAAGTTGTCGTTGCAGGAGATACCGGCAATGATAGAGCGATGTTCGAGTTGCCCGGCATACGTGGCATAGCCGTTGCAAACGCCTTACCCGAGCTGAAAACGCTTGCTGTCCAAAAGCGGACTATCTTTGCTGCCCTTGAAAACGAGGCCGATGGCGTTATATCCGGACTTAAGCACTGGATGTCCCTCTAGGGGCGATACTCTGATAACATCAAATATGTGTCCAACATCAAATATGCTTGAGCGCGGCCTCAAGCCGCATTGACCTTGGCCCGGCAGGGCCGGACAATCAGGCGAATCGTTTCACATCCAATGTTGCGGCAGGTCTGAACTGATCTGGTGATATCTTTACATTCGATATATATTAGAAAAACCGATAAAAGGACGTTATGAATTGAATCTGTTGACACGACTGGCAAATGACGTCTGCTTGATTTTGCGTCGCCCTCCGCGACAGCAATACGCAGCGCTATGCTATCGTCGTGCAAAAAAGACCGGTGATGTTGAAGTGCTTTTGCTGACCAGCCGCGACACGGGCCGCTGGGTTATACCCAAGGGTTGGCCTATGGAGGGCAAGAAGGCCCATGCCGTTGCCGAACGCGAGGCGTTTGAGGAAGCCGGTGTCCGTGGCCGCGTCGAGAAGAACCATTTCGGATTTTTTGATTATGACAAGAAGCTGCGCAATGGCGTGCAGGTCCTTTGTCGCGTGCAGGTCCATCTGCTCGAGGTCGTGGATCTGGTTAAGAATTTCCCTGAGCGCGCAAGCCGGACGCTGGAATGGGTAACGCCGCAGGAAGCTTCGCGCCGTGTCAACGAACCGGAGTTGAAGGAACTTTTCCTTTCCTTCGACAAGCAAATGGCGCAAACGCAACAGCAACCGCCGCAGAAAATCGTAAACCTATAAATTCAGACCAGCCGCTTGCGCCTGCACATGCGGTCATGCCGCATTCGAAAGCAAACAGATGGCGCAACCACCCCACAATCGTATGAAGCCAACTCTGGATAAGGATCTGGATAAGCTTTCGCTTGTCGAGGAGGCCAGCTATCACCTCAGCCGTGGTATGACGGCACCGGGGCTTGGGCTGCTGTTCCTCATCATTTCGGCATTGGTTGCCAGCATTTTCGTCATCGGTCAGCCTGGCGGCATGATTGTCTTTGCAGCGGTCGTCATCGGCGCCTACATGGCGATGAACATCGGCGCAAAGGATGTCGCCAACAATGTCGGCCCGGCCGTCGGTGCCAAAGCGATGCCGATCGCAGCGGCGCTCATCATCGGCGCCATCTGCGAAGTCATGGGAGCGGTGATCACCGGTGGCAATGTCGTGGAAACGATCTCCAGCGGCATCATCAACATCAAAACCATCCCCGACAGCTCGATCTTCGCATGGGCGATGCTGTCGGCATTGATCACGGCTGCTTTGCTCGTCAATCTTTCGAATTATCTCAGGGCCCCGATTTCGACAACGCACACTGTCGTCGGCGGAGTCGCGGGCGCGGGCACCGCTGCCTATGGCTTTGGCGCGGTCGACTGGCTGTCCTTGGGCGGTATTGCCATGACCTGGGTCGCAACGCCTTTCATCAGTGCGTTTTTTGCCATTCTTCTGCTTGCCTTCATCAAGAAATTCATCATCTATCGCGACGACAAGATTTCCGCTGCTCAGATCTGGGTACCGGTGCTGATCGGCATCATGAGCGGCGTCTTCACCGCCTATCTCATCTGGGTGGGCTTCCATCAAGTGGTCACCATCTCGTTTGGAACCGCCGCACTGTCTGGCCTCGCCGTCGGCCTTTTGAGCTGGCGCCTGTCCATCCCCCTCATCGCTCGGCAATCACAGGGCCTTGAGAACCGCAATCAGTCGCTGCGCAAACTGTTTCAGTGGCCGCTCATCCTGGCTGCTGCCTTGATGTCCTTTGCTCATGGCGCAAATGATGTGTCGAATGCCATCGGCCCGGTTGTGGCCATTGTGCGTGCCACCCAGGGCGTCATCGTTGGTGAAACCGCGCGTGCTCCGCAATGGGTGATGCTAATCGGCGCGTTTGGCCTCTCCTGCGGCATCCTTCTGTTCGGTCCACGCCTGATCCGGCTGGTCGGAGAGCAGATCACCAAGCTCAACCCGATGCGTGCATTTTGCGTATCGGTATCCACAGCTTTGACTGTCCTCGTCGCATCCCGATTCGGCATGCCCGTCAGCACAACGCACACGGCAATCGGCGCCGTCTTCGGTGTCGGCTTTTTTCGTGAGTGGTACACGCAACATGCCCGGCACCAACTGGAACCAGACAATCGACAGAACAAAAGCGGTGAAGGCGATGAAAATACCTCCGAGCTCCGTCGTCGGTATCTGGTTCGGCGCTCGCACTTCATGACGATTGTCGCCGCCTGGATCATTACAGTTCCCGCCAGCGCTGCATTGTCTGCAGGATGTTATGGAATCATGTATATTCTTTTCATCAGGCTCTAGCTGCGGCGATTTTCAGCCGTAAATTCAAAGAGAAACATGCGCGCCAATTTCCGAATGCAACGGCTTTTCGTCAGCCAGTCCCTCAATGCCGGCGGGGCGTTCGAGACAACCAGTGACCAGTTCAATTATCTGGCCAATGTCCTACGCATGGCGGATGGCGCCGAAATCCTTCTGTTCAATGGTCGTGATGGAGAGTGGAAGGCCGAACTTTCCTATCCCACACGCAAAAAGATACACCTGACGGCCACCCAGCAGACACGGCCGCAACCGGCCGCATCAGACCTTCACTATCTCTTCGCCCCGCTGAAAACAGGCCGTATGGACTATGTGGTGCAAAAGGCAGTGGAGATGGGGGCCGGAGTTCTTCAACCTGTCTTGACGCAACATGTTCAAGGCAAGATCAACAATCTCGACAAGCTGCGTGCGAATGTCGTGGAAGCGGCGGAACAATGCGGCATCCTGGCCGTGCCGCAGGTCGAAGAGCCTGTCAGGCTGAAAGATCTTATGGAAACATGGCCCGCAACCCGTCGGATCATTTATTGCGATGAAGGCGACGAAGGGCAAAATCCGTTGCCCGTTCTCAACCGTATTGAGGAGCAGCATATCGCCTTGCTGGTTGGGCCAGAGGGTGGATTTTCGGATGAGGAGCAGTCCTTGCTGCGTAACCACCCATTTGTCACACCCATTCCGCTTGGCCCCCGCATCCTGCGGGCTGATACGGCAGGGGTTGCAGCGCTTGCGGTCATTCAGGCGACGCTGGGTGACTGGAAATAGTGGACCAAGAGGCACGGTTAGGGCGCAAACAAACGCGCTCAAACCATGCTTGAAAGAAATTCATTTGCGTGCGGCGATGCGGCACCCTATCAGCGAATTCAAAGCCTCACAGGCAACATCGACCATAAGGTAATTTCATGGCCCGCGACACGACCGACCAGACACCCATTTCCTCGGCACAGGAATTGATCGACTATCTGGCGGAAGGTTGCAAGCCCGTCGAGAAATTTCGCATCGGCACAGAGCATGAGAAATTCGCCTTCTTCAGGGACGGCAACAAGCCGGTGCCCTATTTCGGCGACGCCAGCATCTCCGCTTTGCTGAAAGGTATGCAGGCTAAATTGGGCTGGGAACCCATCATTGATGAGGGCAACGTCATCGGTCTTAGCGAACCCTCTGGCATGGGCGCGATTTCCATCGAACCCGGTGGTCAGTTCGAACTATCCGGCGCACCCTTGGAAAACCTGCATGAGACCTGCAAAGAATCCAACCGACACCTTGCCACGGTACGCGAGATCGCCGAGCCCATGGGCATCCGCTTCCTCGGCATTGGTGGAAGCCCTCTGTGGACCTATGACGAAACACCGCAAATGCCGAAATCCCGCTATGCTATCATGACTCGCTACATGCCGAAGGTCGGCACGCAGGGTCTTGATATGATGTACCGCACCTGTACGATCCAGGTGAATCTCGATTTCTCGTCGGAAGCAGATATGCGTCGCAAGATGCGCGTTTCGATGAAATTGCAGTCCGTTGCGACTGCGCTGTTTGCATCCTCGCCTTTTACGGAAGGCAAGCCGAACGGGCTGCTTTCCTGGCGCGGGGACATCTGGCGCGACACGGACAATCGCCGCTCTGGCGTTCTGCCTTTCACGTTCAACGAGGATTTCGGCTTCCGGCATTATGTCGAATGGGCGCTGGATGTACCCATGTATTTCATCGTGCGCGATGGCCGATATCGCGACTGTACGGACATGACCTTCCGCCAGTTCATGAATGGCGCGCTGAAGGGTCAGATTTCCGAGTGGCAACCCAATCTGGGCGATTGGACCAATCACCTGTCGACGCTGTTCCCGGATGTTCGTCTCAAGCGCTTCCTCGAAATGCGGGGAGCAGACGGCGGCCTATGGCGTCGCATCTGTGCCCTGCCCGCCTATTGGGTCGGCCTGCTTTATGATGACAGCGCGCTGACCGCTGCCGACGAATTGACAAAGGACTGGACCGTCGAAGACGTTATCGCCATGCGCGACACCGTGCCGGTTCAAGGTTTGAAGGCGACTGTCGCAGGTCTTTCCTTGATGGATGTCGCGCGCGAAACCGTTTCGATCTCACGCGATGGCCTGCGCAACCGCAAGCGTCTCAACGAAGACGGACAGGACGAAAGCGTATTCCTGAACCCGCTGGACGAAGTTCTGGCCAAGAAAGCGACAATGGCTGAAGACCTGTTGACCGCTTACAATGGTCGCTGGAACAAGTCGGTGCTGCCGGTGTTCGACGAGTACCAATACTAGAGCGCTTCCCTGTTCAATGAAAACGCTCTAAAATCCGACACTATAAAAAACCCGGTGCAGCTCGAGGGCAGACACCGGGCAAAGGCAGGGCGTATTGGCAAATCACCCTGCGGGGGAAACTGAATGGGCCGAAGCTTACAAAGCTTTTGCAGCCGCCATTCTGGCACAGCGCGCAAGCCGCGTTGTCGGATCGTCCATGAGACCGGTGTCAAGCGCCTTTTTGAGATCGCCCCGTGTCAAACCGATATCGGCCAGTTGATGGTCATCCATCTCAAGCAGGCTATTGGCGGCGATACGGTTGGCAATGCGGCGCAGAACCATCAGGGACCACTTGCCAGCACCTGCCACGACCTGTTCAAAGGTCGCCGTGCGTGGTGCGATCAAACCCAGTTCCATCTTCCGTTCTGCCGTGCGCATGACACTCTTCCTTTAATGAGGCACGATGAGGCACTGCCTATACACCCACGTGTAAGGCCGCCGGTTCGGTCATCGGCGGATGACCAATTGGTTGTCGGTGTTTATGGCGTCAAAATGTCGCAAGACCATTGATCAGTCCAACGAATGTTTCTAATGTCAGTCATCAATCATTCTTATGGATCGCAAAGCCATGTCCTCACCCCTCGATATTGATCAGCTGCACACCTTCATTGCCATCATCGATTCCGGCAGCTTCACCAAAGCGGCAGACAGGGTGTTCAAGACGCAATCGGCGGTTTCGATGCAGATGCGGCGTTTGGAAGAACGATTGGGCAAACAGCTATTTGCGAAAGACGGGCGTGGAAACAGGCTGACGGCAGAAGGCGAAAAGCTGATGCATTATGCTCGCCGTATCATCCGGCTTAACAACGAGGCCGTCGCCGCTTTCGATGACAACCGGCTGGAAGGCACGTTGCGTATTGGCACACCGGATGATTATGCCGACCGCTACATGCCCGAAATCATCGGGCGTTTTGCCAAGACGCATCCCAATGTCGAGCTTTATATCGTGTGTGAACCATCTGTCAGCCTCGCGGAGAAGATGGCGCGTGGCGAGCTGGATATTGCGCTGGTTACTCATAACCCGCGCACTCGCGCATCGGATATCGTCCGCACCGAGCCGCTCTGCTGGGTAGCATCCGCAAATCATCCCTTGCGCGATGACGTTCCGGTCCCGCTCGCCGTTGGGCGGCGTGATTGCCAGTGGAGACAATTGGCTGCCTCCGCACTGGATGCAGATGGCCGTGATTATCAGGTCCTGTTCACAAGCTGGTCGTCTACCGTCATCGCCGCAGCCGTTCTCGCTGGTATGGCCGTCTCAGTCCTACCGGAATCAACGCTTCGAACAGGTATGAAAGTGTTGACGGCAGCGGACGGCTTTCCACCTTTGCCGCCTGTACAGATAGGCCTGATGAAGCGCCCTGGCCTTTCGCCATCGCTCATCAATGCGATTACCGACCATATCACCGCCTGCCTCGACAACATATCGCTCGCCTCCGCTCCTGACGAGCTGGATGAGGATATGAAGGCGTTTCCGAAACTCGCCCGTGCACGCACCGGCCAGTTGGCTCCGGGCTGGTGAAGGGTCAACTCAGATTTTTGCGGAAAAAGTCGATCGTTCGGCCCCAAGCCATATCCGCAGCTTTCTTGTCATAGCGCGCGCTTGACGTATCGTTGTTAAAGGCGTGATTGACGCCGTCATAGACGAAGATTTCGAACGTCTTTCCATTCGTTTCCAGTGCCTTGCGATAGGCGTCGATACCCGCATTGATGCGCTCATCAAGGCCGCCATAGTGGAGAAGTAATGGTGCCTTAATGGCGGGAACGTCAGCCACCGGGGGCTGCGCACCATAATAGGCAACGCCTGCGTTCAGACTTCCTGATTTTGTCGCGAGACGGTTGACGAGACCACCGCCCCAGCAAAAGCCGACGGCACCGACCTTGCCATTTGCGCCATCGCGCTTGGAAAGCCATGCACGTGTCGCTTCCGCATCGGCAACGGTTGCAGCCATATCGAGACTGCTGAACATTTCGCGAGCCTTGTCTTCGTCTGCAGGCGTACCGCCCTGCCCGGACAGAAAATCCGGTGCGAGCGCCACAAAACCCTCGAGAGCCACCCGACGCGCAACATCGCGGATGTGCGCGTTGAGGCCACGGTTCTCGTGAATGACGATGACCGAACCGAGCGACGCAGATGCGTTCTTAGGGGTAGCGAGATAGCCCCTCATGTCACCGTTTGCGCCGGGATAGGTGATATCTTGGGCTGTTAGACGTTCATCCGCTTCAGGAACGATAGCTGCCTGTGCGCCGCTTGCGCCCAACAGAGGCGCAATTGTCGCGGCAGCCGCACCGGAACCTGCCAACAGCGTCAGCTTTTCCATGAATTTACGGCGATCCAGGCTGAGATGTGTGTAGTCGTCATAGGCATCGATCATGGCCTGGGTGATCTTCGGCTCGTCCGTCATCTTGCTCTCCCGCGTAAACCGTTGTGCACGACAGTAACGCAAAGTCGGAAAAAGCGATGCAACTCGGGGATTTCAGTGAAACAACTTTTCGCGATCATCCCAGGCTTGCGAAACTACTCGAGTGCCAGCCAGACTGCCAGCCAGCCCCACATGAGGACCAGCGCTACGAAGCTAACGACAAAGGATGGCCCGCGATATCGCAGGCGGTTGCTGGTGACATGCACATAGGAATGCGCGTAACGCCCGGCAACAAAAATCCATGCGAAGAGGATAGTCGCTATGTTGTCGGCATCCGTGATGTAGAGCAGCAGGCACACCGCATGAAACAACATGGGCATTTCGAACTGGTTGGCAATGTTCTTGTTCACCAACCGGCTTTGCAGCGCCTCTTCGCCCGCATCGCGAAAACGCTTGAAAGCATCCTTGTCGGTAAAAGTATATTTTTTTCGGCGAATGAAAAGAAGCACATAGAGACCGAAGACCAGAAAGGCGTGAGCGATCATGGGCCAGAACATTGCGGTCGTCGGGGACATTTTCTTGCTTCCTTTTCAGCAAAAAACGCTCCCCGAACAAGCATTCGGAGAGCGTCGATTTATTGGCATATCATATCGCTGGACGATAGATCAAACTGCGCCTGGATAGTTCGGGCTCTCGCGAGTAATGGTCACGTCATGGGCGTGGCTCTCGCGTAGGCCCGCACCGGAAATACGCACGAAGGTGGCGCGCTCCTGGAAGTCCTTGATGGTGCCACCGCCGACATATCCCATGGCAGCTTTCAGGCCACCAGCCAGTTGGTGCAGTACACCGGATACCGGGCCCTTGTATGGCACCTGACCTTCGATACCCTCCGGCACCAGCTTCAGCGTATCGCGCACTTCCGCCTGGAAGTACCGGTCTGCCGAGCCGCGTGCCATGGCGCCAACGGAACCCATGCCGCGATAGGCCTTGAACGAACGGCCCTGATACAGGAACACTTCGCCCGGGCTTTCATCGGTGCCAGCCAATAGCGAGCCGATCATGACGGCGGATGCACCGGCCGCAATGGCCTTTGCAAAATCGCCGGAGAATTTGATGCCACCGTCGGCGATGACGGGGATATCGGCTTCACGTGCGGCCTCAACCGCAGACATGATGGCCGCGAGTTGCGGAACGCCGACACCGGCGACGATGCGTGTGGTGCAGATCGATCCTGGCCCGATGCCGACCTTGACGCCATCGGCGCCTGCATCGATCAGGGCCTTGGTGCCGTCAGCGGTTGCGACGTTTCCGGCGAGAATGCGAACAGAATTCGACATCTTCTTGACCTGCGTGACGGCATCCAGAACGCGCTGCGAGTGACCATGCGCGGTGTCCACCACCAGAAGGTCAACACCGGCGGCAATCAGACGCTCGGCGCGCTCAATCGCATCGGCACCAACGCTGATGGCAGCGGCGGCACGCAGGCGGCCCTGCGCATCTTTTGTGGCGTTGGGGTTGAGCTGTGACTTTTCGATATCCTTGACAGTGATGAGGCCGACACAATTGCCAGCGCTGTCAACGACCAGCAGCTTTTCGATGCGGTGCTTGTGCAAAAGGCGACGGGCTTCCTGCTGATCGACGCTGCTTTCCTTGACGGTGATCAGGTTTTCCCGCGTCATCAATTCATAGATTTTCTGGCCGGGATCAGATGCAAAACGTACATCGCGGTTGGTCAGGATGCCGACGAGGCGGCCTGTCTTGTGGCCACCGGAGCCACCATTTTCGACAACCGGAATACCGGAGATGCTGTATGTCTTCATCAACGCCTGCGCTTCGGCAAGCGTGGCATCGGGGCCAATCGTCACAGGGTTGACGACCATGCCGCTTTCGAACTTCTTGACCTGACGAACCTGCTCGGCCTGTTCGACAGGAGACAGGTTGCGGTGGATGACGCCGATACCGCCAGCCTGCGCCATAGCGATGGCAAGACGCCCTTCCGTGACCGTATCCATGGCGGACGACAAAATCGGCAGGTTGAGCTCGATGTCCCGGGCGATGCGGGTCGAGATATTCGTCTGGCCGGGCATGACTTCGGAATGACCCGGCTGAAGCAGTACGTCATCAAACGTCAGAGCATCGAGACCGGTGGGTGTTTCAATAATGCGAGCCATGGCCAAATTCCTAATTTGAAAATGCAAGCCGTTCCGGAGGGAAAAGTCCACCGGCGGCCCTGCAAAGGATTGCTTGGAAGTTGGCGAGGGCTGGTAACACGTTCATGACAGGAAGGGAATAGAAAAAACCCGGAAACACGTTCCGGGTCTTGCTGTTGCCGCGCTGCCGCAGATGTCAGATGTCGAACTGGTACGACTTCGGCACGAAGCGGTAGCCCACATCCTGACGTTCGGCATAACCGACGGATGGGAACGGCATGTGATAGCCCAAGAACGGCAACCGGTCAGTGGAGACCATGTCGAACACCTTCTTGCGGCTGGTGGCGGCGGCGGCCTTGTCCATGTCGAAACGCACTTCCCAGTCCGGACGTTGAAGCGACAGCACGAAGTGGTTCGCCGTATCGGCCGTCAGCACCAGATGCTTTCCTTCAGACTCGATATGAAAAATCATATGGCCGGGCGAATGGCCGAATGCCGCAGAGCTGGTGATACCGGAGACAACCGTTGCCCCATCGCCGATGAAGGTTGCTTTTTCAGCCAGTGGCTTGACGTTTGCCAGCACTGCTTTCTGTCCCCCCTCAGCAGGTGTTCCGACACGCTTCGGGTCCGTCCAGAAATCATATTCGACCTGACCCATGACGTACCTCGCATTCGCAAAGGCGGGAGCGCCTTTTTCCATGAGACCGCCGATATGGTCTCCGTGCATGTGCGTCAGCACGACCACGGTTACGTCTTCAGGCTTGTAACCTGCGGCAGTCAGACCTTCCAGCAAGCGGCCATTGCCCGCTTCCCGACCGCTCTCGCCGAAGCCGGTGTCGAACAGGACGAGATCAGAGCCGGTGTTGATCAGCGCTGGCGAAAAGCCATTAACGAATTGCTCCGTCGGCAAAAAGTTTTCCTGCAAAAGCGCGTCGATGGTTTCGGCGTTCTGATTGGTGCCGAAGGTCTCGCCCGGCTTGCCCGAAGGGCGCGAGCCATCCTTGACGACGAGAACTTCGAAATTTCCGAGTTTGAAGCGATTTGTTTCGGGTGGCATAGCGTGATCGACTTTCATGGATGTTTGCGGTTGGGTGGCCTGCGCGAATGCTGTTCCACGCAGCACGAAGGGTGCAGCCAGAGCGCCAAGCCCTGCGGTGGCAAACAAATTGCGCCTGCTCATCGTCAATAAATTCTTCATGAAATCCTCCGGTATTATTCGCCTCTGCTCGACAGCATTAGCACTGGTGAACGCCGAGATTGTGCAGAAAGATCCATCTCACACAGACGTGATGGAAATCTCTAAATTGCCGAATGTTTAGTTGGCAAACCGCACGCACAGGCGTAGGTAGCAGTCAACGACTTTATCAGGATGCGGTCCTCCCGCAATCATCCCATGAACCGCGTCATTCCGCTTATACTTGCCGTTGCTCTTTTCATGGAGCAGATGGATTCCACCGTCATCGCGACATCCCTGGCGGCGATTGCTGCCGATTTGCATGTCGGACCGATTACGCTGAAGCTGGCGTTGACCTCCTACATGGTGGCGCTGGCGATCTTCATTCCCATCAGCGGGTGGATGGCAGACAAATTCGGCGCCAAGAAAATCTTCCGCATCGCGATCGCCATTTTCGTCATTGGCTCGATCTGCTGCGCGGTTTCATCGTCCGTCGTTGAATTCGTCGTCTCCCGCTTTCTCCAGGGCATGGGCGGCGCGATGATGACCCCGGTCGGGCGTCTGGTTCTTTTGCGCACCACGAAACGCTCCGAACTCGTCTCCGCCATGGCGCTGCTAACGATCCCCGGCCTCGTTGGGCCGCTCACCGGCCCACCCATCGGGGGCTTCATTACGACCTATTTCTCATGGCACTGGATATTCCTCATCAACGTGCCCATCGGGGTGCTGGGAATATGGCTGGCGACGATATATTTGCCGGAAATCGAAACGACCAATCCCCCGCCAATGGACACAAAAGGCTTCATCCTGTCAGGCATTGCCGCATCAGGCGTCGTCTTCGGCGTTTCAGTGGTCAGCCTGCCGGCGCTACCGCCCTATGTCGGGATATTGACAACCATTATCGGTTTTATGTGCGGGTATTGGTATATACGGCACGCCAGAGCTCACCCCGCGCCGATCCTCGATTTCAAGATCTTTCGCAATCCCACGTTCCGTGCAGCCTCGGTGAGTGGAACCGTCTTTCGCATTTCGACCGGCGCCATTCCCTTCCTCATGCCGCTAATGCTGCAGATCGGATTTGGGCTCAACCCGTTCCAGTCGGGCATGATCACCTTTGCCGGCGCTATTGGCGCTATCACCACCAAGTTCATGGCCCGGCGCGTGTTCGCAGCGACTGGCTTTAGAACCATTTTGATCGGGGCTGGCATTGTTGGGGCCTTTACCACCGCCGCCAACGCATTCTTTACGCCGGATACGCCCTACCCGCTGATCATGATCTTTCTGGTGACGGCAGGCTTTGCACGGTCGTTCTTCTTCACAGGCACGAACGCGCTTGGCTATTCCGATATCGACGATTCGCAGGCAAGCCAGGCGACTTCTATGGCGTCCGTGTTGCAGCAGATCAGCCTCGCGCTCGGTGTGGCTTTTGCCGCCACCATTCTCGAAGTCAGCAGCTACATCTCCGGAGAACACCTGCAGCTTGCGGACTTCCACACAGCCTTCACGGTCGTCGCCATCGTGTCACTGCTTGCCATCCTGCCGCTGATTGCGATGGACCGGAGTGCAGGCGCCGCCGTGTCTGGACATCGCGACAAGTCCTCACAGCCAGCGGAATAAGATGTGGCGAGTGGCGTCTATTCCGTTTCTAGTCGTCACCCTGCGCGGCCGGCTCGGCTGGCTTGCGGCCTTTAAAGTGCTTGGCCAGCAGGAACATTTCTACGGATTCGGAGCGCGATGAAGCCGGCTTGATGTGGATGACCTGCTTGAAATTCTGCTTCAACATATCCAGCAGCGTTTTCTCAGTCCCGCCCTGGAAGGTCTTGGCCAGGAAGTGACCGCCCTCGGCCAACACCTGCACCGCAAAATCCGCCGCAACTTCGCACAGATGCATCGTCCTGATGTGGTCGGTCTTCTGGTGACCCGTCGTGGGCGCAGCCATGTCCGACAGAACGAGATCCGGCGTTCCACCGACGGATTCGATCAAAAGGTCCGGTGCGCTGGGGTCGAGGAAGTCGAGATGCAGGATCTTGACGCCGGGGATAGGGTCGAGTTCCAGGAAGTCGATCGCAGCGACGCGGATATCGTCTTCCGTCGAATCGGTGACCTTGGCGGCAATCTGCGACCAGCTTCCCGGTGCCGCACCCAGATCGATGATGCGGCGTGCATCTTTCAAAATCTGGTGCTTGTCGTTGATCTCAAGCAGCTTGAAAGCTGCACGTGCGCGGTAGCCCTCGAGCTTTGCACGCTGGACATAGGGATCGTTGATGTGACGCTCGATCCAGCGGCGGGAAGACGGCTTCAGCTTTGCCTTCTTCACCTTCTGGCCGATCTTGCGTCCGGTACGGTTGGTACTCGTGGGCGCCTTGCTCATATCAAACTTTCCGTTCCGCTGTGCCTTGCATCTGTGCCCGGCGAATTCGTGTACGGCGCCAGGCGCCATCATCTGCCATCATATCCGTCAAAAGCCCCTCGCGAAGCCCCCTGTCGGCAACCCGCATGCGCCTGGAAGGCCAGCGCTTGCGAATAGCCTCCAGAATGGCGCAACCTGCGAGAACCAGATCCGCACGATCAGGCCCGATACAGGCATTGGCAGCGCGACCGGCGAAATCCCAGGCCAGCAACTTGTCCTGCATCGCGGTAACCTCATCATCCGACAGCCAGAGGCCGTCCACCTTGCGGCGATCATAGCGCGGCAGATCGAGGTGCACACCGGCAAGGGTGGTGACTGTGCCCGACGTTCCGATGAGATGGAAATCCTCGTGCGCGATTTCGCCCAATGGCGGGCAATCGAACGCATCCAGCAAGCCCTCGACCTCGCCGACCATGGCAGCAAAGACCTCTGGGGTTACATCGCGCCCACCATGGCGTTCCGATAACGTGACGACGCCAACCGGCAGCGAGGTCCAATGCGTGATATGGTTGGCCAGCCGGTTGGAGCGGTTTTCGCCCACACGGATAACCGCGATTTCTGACGATCCACCGCCGATGTCAAACAACACAACAGAGCGCGCTTCACGACCCACAAGCGATGCACAGCCAGACACGGCCAGCCGCGCTTCCGTTTCACGGCTGATGATTTCCAGTTGCAAACCTGTCTCGCGCGTCACCCGAGCCAAAAAGTCTTCACCGTTTGCCGCCGCACGGCAAGCTTCGGTCGCGATCAAGCGCATGCGACGGATGGAGCGCCCTGCGAGCTTGGATGCGCACACGCGCAAAGCTTCGACAGCGCGATCCATCGCATCATCGGACAAGCGTCCCGTGGATATCAGGCCCTCACCCAGTCGCACAATCCGCGAAAAGGCATCCACGACGCGGAATTGTCCAGGGCGTGTCGGCTGGGCAATCAGGAGGCGGCAATTGTTGGTACCAAGATCGAGCGCGGCATACATATCCGCGCCACCGTCGAAACCAGTATCGCGATAGTTTGTCTGCGCACGCGCATGGGGACGGCCATGGTCAACCAGTGACGGCGCATGACTGGCAGAAGCTGAGCCATTTTGCCGAACACAGGCTTTTGGGGCGTGAGTTGGCACAAGTGGTCTGCCTTGCGGCCCGCGATGATTGCGTTTTCCGTTGCGGGCTTTGCGCTTGCCCTGAGCATTTGGCGTCTGGGAGACCTGTTCGCTACCGGCCGTGGCAACGACGGCCTCTTGCGGCGGCTTAGCGCCACCCTGCCCGCGTCTACGACGCTTGCGCTTCTTTGGCTCCGAGTCTCGCTCTTGAGCGCCGTGTGATGGGGAATCCACTTGAGACTCGGCACCGTGAAGCTGCGGAGAAGACCCAGCGTTACGGGCCTTGCCGTTACGCCTGCTTTTGCCACGACGGGAACGCTTCGCATTCCCTTTTTCCACCGCCGACTCCCCTGATTCCGACGGCTTTGGGCCGTTGCCGGGGTCGATCACTGTCTTGTCCATTCCGCCGCGCGAAAGCTTGAAGCGATGCTGCTGGCGTCCATTAGGTTACGTTGACGCAATCATACCAGCGCGCGCCATTTTAGCCAACCGATTTTTGAAAGGGGATGAAGCGTGAAGATATTGAGGTCACGGCGAGAAACGCTGAACACGCGTAAAATCCACCGTCAGTAACGAGAGAAAAAAATGGTACGGTTGGGTGGGGTCGAACCACCGGCCTCAGGAACCACAAACCTGCGCTCTAACCAACTGAGCTACAACCGCATATGAAACGCCGCGGCGGCGTCACTTCGGCTCACATACGGCAAGTTTTGAACCTTTGCAAGTCCTTCGACAATTTTTGCCGAAAATCCGCGGAAAAGGAAACCGCTCTTCATCCCGTCATTCGTCGCTCGATAAAAAGCTCGGGATTGCTGCCCAACATTGATGAAGGACAGTTGCAAAACACTGTCGTAGACCGCACATTCGAGGGGATCTGATAAGTATCCAGATGGTCGGCGCATTAACTGTGTTTGGCAATTCCCACAGCTTATGATGGACCGATCCACGCTGGGAAGTTATTTAAGATTCTGTTAACATCAAGCCGATGCAGGCTGTATGATGCCTTATGACGAGGTCGTGCGGTTGCGTGAGGTCAGGTCGTGCCAGAATAGGTTTCCACATGCCCGCCGTTCAATACCCATTTATCGACATTGCAGTTCATGAGCGTGTGCGCGAACATTTTGGCCGCGGTGAGGCCATGGCTCTGTTTTCGATGGACTTGCAAAACACACTGTGGGCCAATGGACGTGGTGCTGCCCTGTTTGGCACCCCGATGATCTATGATTTTCTGGAGCGCGGACCAAAACCGCAGGATGTCACCTACCGCCAGCTGGCAGCAACAGTTGCCCGACTGACGCAGACCGGAGACAGTCAGCAGTTCAACATCCGCGTCCATTCCGGCTTCAAAAGTGTATCGACCGTTGCCACTGCCGAAATCATCGAGGCGGAAGCCGGGCAACAGGCTATCCTGTTTTCCGCGCCGATCGATCAGGCGACGCTGTCGCTGGAGGAGCGTGCACGTCGGATGATCGAAGGCTTCGACGATCCGGATGTTCACATGGCCGTGCTGGACGCAGACAGCAAAATCATCGCGGGATCGCCAGGGTTTTCAGCGCTGGGTATCACGGCTGGAACGACCCGCACGCTTATTTCGATGGCGTCGGTGCAAGCCGGCAAGCTGGTCAAACGACCGGTGCCAGCAGGAAAAGGCTATCTGCCAGCGGCGGTCGGCCAGCTGTCGAGAGAGCCTGAACTCAACCTTCTGTTTGTCGTCGAAACCGTCATCGGAACACTCGATCCTTCGAGCGAATTCACCGAAGCCAAACTGGACCTGCATGAAAGCTTGCCAATCATCGATGCCGCGCCGGTGGTCGAAGAGGTTCAGGAGCAGGGACCCCAAGACGTAACGGACGTTCCAGTGCCCTTGGAACAGATCGAAGGGAGCACCGAGCCACAAGACGAAAGCGACGATATCGAGACCGCTGTCGATCCGGATGCGGACGAAGAGGAGCCCGCTGAATTCGAAGCTCACGCTGAGGCAGAGCCTGTTACCCTTGCCCATCCAGACGAAGAGCTGGATGTTGTGGACCACGTTTCTCCGCTCGCAGATGCCGACGAACCCGAGTTTCCGATGGTTGCCCAGGAGGTCATGGAGGTGTCCGCGCAGGACGCAGCCGTGCCCGTTTCTCCCGAGCCTCCGGTCGCCGAAGAGCCTTTGGCAAAAGAACAGGACACCCGCGAAAACAACACCTTCGTCTTCGAACCCAACCGACGCGCGTCACGATTCGTCTGGAAGATCGATGCTGCGGGTCATTTCACCTCGATTTCGCATGAATTTGCCGATGCTGTCGGCCCAAATGCGGCAAACGTCGAAGGCATGAGTTTTGCCGACCTTGCGGCCCTGTTCAATCTCGATCCCGACGGCAAAATTGCCGACCTCCTGAACCGGCGCGATACGTGGTCTGGAAAGACCATTTACTGGCCGGTGGAGGGTACGTCGCTGACCGTGCCGATCGATCTGGCGGCACTGCCGACCTATACACGCGCGCGCGGATTCGATGGCTTCCGAGGCTTCGGCATCGTGCGCTTGGCAGATGCGGTCGAGGATACCAGTGCTGTGGGTTTGACCCTGGTCAACGATGCGCGCTCGGACGCCGACGTTTTCGATGTGGCGCGAGACCGTGCAGTTGACGAGACTACGGTGTTTTCTCTCCCGGAGAACAATGAGGATGTCGCGACATTTCTGAGCGAAGACGGGCATGCTGAACGGGAAGACGCGACAGAGGAGCAAGACGAAGCGCCGCGTCGCTACGAGCCGCCAGAAAACGAAGTTCCAGCGCTGAAAATAACCGAAACGCCGAACCGACGCTTTTCCGACAAGATCGTTCGTCTCGAAGAGCGCCGTAGCAAGGGCCTGGACGAACTGAGCGCCAGCGAGCAGGCAGCGTTTCAGGAGATTGCCCGCACACTGAAGCCCGTCGCCACGGAAACCTTAGACTTCGTGTCGACTGACGAACAGGAACAGGACGTGATCGATATTGTGAAGGCTCCTGAGCCCGCCACACCTCCCGATCACGGGCCGGTGTCTTCGCCATCTGATGACGACGATTTTGCCGATTACACCCGTGGCGATGAACCGGTCATCTTTTTGGCACCGCAAGTGCCGCCACGCGTCGCAAACGAGGAGGATGATGAAACGGCGGCGGAACCATTCGCGCCGCTTCGAACCGGCTCCTCTCTGACAGCAGAAGCCGTGGACCAGATGCCTATTGCACTCTTGATCCACAGCGGCGATCGACTGATCCATGCCAACCCCGAATTCCTGCGCCTCACCGGCTATCGCAATACCACCGAGCTGGCAGACGTCGGCGGTCTCGATGCTCTGCTTCAGCGTGATGAGCTTGACGCGATGGCGGACCATGCTGGCGGGATGATGGCGGTCAGTGTCGACAATGATCTGATCCCGGTCAGGGCACGCCTGCAATCGGTACGTTGGGAAGACGCCAGCGCCTTGATGCTCTCCCTGATCCCGACGGAGGAGAAGAGTGCGGCGCCCCTGCCCGCCAATGAAAACCGGTTGGCAGATGACGCAGACGCAGGCATTGAGCTGGTCGAGTTGAAAGGGCAGATCGAGGAGCTGCATTCCATCTTGGAAACCGCGACCGATGGCGTTGTTCTGCTGGATGAGGACGGTAACATTCGGTCGCTGAACCGATCCGCCAGTGCACTTTTCAATTATGATAATGGTGAGGTGGCCGCCAAGCCTTTCGTGACGCTGTTTGCCCATGAAAGCCAGCGCGCTGTGCTGGATTACCTATCAGGTCTCGCCAATAATGGCGTCGCAAGCGTGCTGAACGATGGCCGTGAAGTGATTGGTCGCGAGGCGTCCGGTGGTTTTCTGCCATTGTTCATGACCATCGGCAGGCTCAAATCGTCCAACGGTTATTGCGCCGTCATTCGCGACATTACCCAATGGAAGCGGACCGAAGAAGATTTGCGCAACGCCAAGCGTGCGGCAGAAACTGCAAACGGCCACAAAACTGACTTTCTGGCGCGCGTCAGCCATGAAATTCGCACACCTTTGAATGCCATCATCGGTTTTGCCGACTTGATGGCAACGGAGCGTTTTGGACCGGTCGGCAACCCTCGCTACATAGAATATTCCAACGACATCGTGCGGTCCGGCCGCCATGTTCTGGATATCGTCAATGATCTTCTAGATATATCAAAGATCGAGGCAGGCCAGATGGATGTGGAGTTCAAGGCTGTGGCCCTGAATGACACCATTGCAGAAGCCGTGTCGATCGTGCAGCCACAGGCAAACAATCAGCGCGTTATCATTCGCACAGCCTTGTCGCCCTCGTTGCCACAGATCGTTGCCGATCTTCGCTCCATAAAGCAAATCATGCTCAACATTTTATCGAACGCCATCAAGTTCACCCCGTCAGGTGGGCAGATCGTGGTTGCAACGGCCTATGAAACCAATGGCAGTGTGGTCTTGCGTATCAGGGATACCGGCATCGGCATGACCCGCTCGGAGCTGGAGCATGCCATGAAACCCTTCCGTCAGGTGTCTGCATCCAGCAGCCGCGTGCGCGGGGACGGGACTGGCTTGGGCCTGCCGCTGACCAAGGCGATGGTGGATGCCAACAGGGCCAATTTTTCGATTACGTCTACGCCGAACGAGGGAACGCTGGTGGAAATCAGCTTTCCTTCGCAGCGCGTGCTTGCGAACTGAGGTAATAGGAGACTAGCAATGGTGTGAAGCGTCATCGCGCGCCACACCATTGATGTCTCCGCACCGGTGAACACCGGTGACGCAAGGATAAGATAATTGCCGCTGGCTTCACATTCGTCTGTCGTTTTGCGATCCAGAGAACATATGGCGTCGGGATTATCGCTCGGCACCGTGTTGCTCGCGCTGATCATTGCCATGCCTCTGATTGCGGTATTCTGTATAGCTGCTACCGGCGGAACAGATGGGTGGCGTCATTTGCTGGTGAATGTGTTGCCGCACGCAGGCGGGCAAACGCTGATGCTGCTGGTCCTCACCGGCGCGACAACTGCCTTTTTCGGTATCATCTCTGCATGGCTTGTCAGCACTTTTCAGTTTCCGTTCCGCCGCCTGCTTTCTCTGGCACTGGTGTTGCCGCTGGCGATTCCCTCCTATCTCGCAGCCTATGCCTTTGGTGAGTTCCTGGATTTTACCGGGCCGGTGCAAAGTGTCGTCCGCATGCTCTTCGGATTTCAAACCATCAGAGACTACTGGTTTCCCGATATCCGTTCGCTTGGCGGAGCGGTCCTGGTACTAAGCTCGGTACTTTACCCTTATGTCTATCTGTCGGTCAGAGCAGCCTTCGGCTTGCAGGGACGGTTTGCAGCGGAAGCAGCGAGAACGCTGGGCGCAAGCCCCATGCGAATCTTTCTGTCGGTGCAATTGCCAATGGCACGCCCAGCCATCATCATCGGCCTTGCACTGGTTTTGATGGAAACGCTCAACGACATCGGCGCGGTGGAGTATCTCGGCATTCGCACACTGACCTTCGCCATCTATGAGACATGGCTCAACCGTGGCAATCTTGGCGGTGCAACCCAGATCGCCTCGATCCTCATCATCATCGTTGCCACACTCATTATCGTTGAGCGGAAAGCGCGCAGCCGACAGCGTTTTTCCAGCGCCAAATCCACTGCAATGACGCAGCGTTCCGGGTTGAAGACACTCGCTGCCGGTCGCGGATGGGCGGCAACAGGATTTTGCGTTCTGCCTATTCTTTGTGGCTTTGCAATCCCCGTCCTTGTCCTAGGTGGCTATGCCATCAAACGGCTTGGCGCTCTGTCAGACCCCAAGCTTTTAAAGGCGCTGGCGCACAGTGTGGAGGTTTCGGCATCTGCAGCGCTCATCACGCTCGTCTGCGGCTTCGCCTTTGCCTATGTCCAACGCGTCAATACGTCGCCGATTGCGCGTTCGGCCAGCCGCTTAGGCTCGCTTGGTTACGGTATTCCCGGCACGGTCCTTGCCATCGGCGTTCTGTTGCCGCTGGCTGCATTGGATAATGCCATGGATGGTTTTTTGCGCTCGCATCTCAACTACTCCACGGGACTTCTGTTATCGGGAACAGCCTTTGCAATTATTTATGCGCACAGCGTCAGGTTCATGACGCTGGCAGAAGGCAATATCGACGCGGGCTTGCAGAAGCTTTCACCGCATGTGGACATGGCCGCCCGGACACTGGGGCGCACCCGCTTTCAAACACTCATCCATGTGCTTTTACCCAACATTCGCCCGGCGGCCATAACAGCTACATTGCTGGTTTTCATCGAATCCTTGAAAGAATTGCCCGCGACCATCATGTTGCGTCCCTTCAATTTCAACACGCTGGCCACGCTGGTCTATGAGGATGCATCACGTTCGCGCGTTCAGGACGCCGCCCTCCCCGCTTTGATCATCATCGCTGCCGGTCTCATTCCGGTGCTTCTCGTCTCGCGGTCTCTCGACGACAGGCACGGAGCGATTGGACACTAGAGCGCTTCCGTCAGCCTGAAGAAAGCTCCACCACCTATTGTTCAGCAGAAAGTCAAAGCAGTTCAGTTCTATCATCCTGCCGTTCCGCTCTGACATGCAGATGAGGCCTGGAGGTTGAAGATGGGTGCAGAGACCACAAAGAACGGCGCGGCGGAAACGCGCGGCGACAGCCACCCCTACTGCGCTCTGCCCGAGCGCGCGATTTGGCGCAAAGCCGTTGCAGAAACCCATGCAATGCAACTGGACGATCTCTACCGTAGGAAGTTCGATATCTCGGTGGATATGGCGATTTCCACGGCTGGAAGTTGCTTTGCCCAGCACATTTCCACGTCCCTGACGAAAAACGGCTTCGGCTTCCGAGATTTTGAACCAGCCCCACCACTTTTTCCACGGGCGATGGCGAAGGCCTATAATTACGGCGTCTATTCCGCCCGTTATTGCAACATTTACAGCGCACGTCAGTTGGTCCAAACCTTCGATAGGGCATTCGGCCGGTTCGTTCCGGAAGAACCCGCCTGGATCAAAGGTGACGGTGTGGTCGACCCGTTCCGTCCGCTTCTGGAGCCTGAACCTTTTGGCAGCCAGGCAGAAATGGAGCGCGCGCGCCACTCGCATCTGGCGGCAACCCGCATGCTTTTCGAAAAGACGGACGTCTTTGTCTTCACTCTGGGCCTGACGGAGGCGTGGGTTTCGAAGCGCGATGGTGCCGTGCTACCGCTTTGCCCCGGCACTGTTGCCGGTCGGTTTGAGGACAGCGAATACGCGTTCAAGAACTTCAACTACTTTGAAATTTTTGAGGACCTTGTGGGCTTCATCACCCGGCTACGCGAGATCAATGCCGATGTAAAATTCGTGTTCACCGTATCGCCGGTTCCCCTTACGGCCACGAAAAGTGACCACCATGTCCTTGCTGCCTCGCTTTATTCCAAATCCGTTCTGCGTGCTGTGGCCGGCCACATCGCTGACGAGGCTGGATTTGTGGATTATTTCCCCTCCTACGAGATCATTGCGGCACCCTCCATGCGCGGCATGTTCTACGATCCGAATCTGCGAACCGTGACAGCTGCCGGTGTGGACTATGTCATGTCGCATTTCTTCAGGGAACATCACGGAAGCGAAGGTCCGACAGGCCCCACCGTGAACAAGCCCAGAGCCATGGGAGACCATGAAGCGGTCTGCGAGGAAATGATGCAGGCGCAGGAACTCGGTTATGCTTGAGATCGTCGGAGATTCACACGTCATCGCACTTGCTGATGCCATGCGGCTGGGTTCCTGTGTCAGCTCTCACGGACCGGTTACGCTTGCCCAAATGGGTCACGGCTACAATTTTCTGGAACCGTTTTTTGCGTTTGACGGAGAGACGGTATCCTTTACGCAGCCCCCGGCAATAGCGGTGTTCGAGAAGATCAATCCGGATGCGCCTTCCGTCATCGTCAGACACGATCCGCGGCGGTTCATATTCATGTTCGGCCTTTATCCCAGCTTTGGTTTCGACGCCAAAAACTGGATGACCCACACCGTGGCAGCATGGTCACGGGATCGCCACTTCGTGTCGACACGCGCTTTCGATCTGATCATCGACGAAACGCTGAAAGAACCCATGGCGTTCTTTCAGGCGCTTGTCGGCCTGAATGTCCGCTTCTCCGTGGCATCCTGCAGCCCAGTGCCCGCAAGCTATCAAAGGCTGGCTGGAAAAACCAATTTCGCGGATGGCGAAGTTGCCTTCATCTACAACCGTTTTCGCGACCACGCCGTGGCGCAGTTGGCAGCGATGGGTGTCATGTGCCATCTCCCACCAGCAGAGGTTTATGACGAGAACGGTGCGATGCACGATATCTTTGCCAAAAGTCCCGGTGACTACCACGCCAATCCAACCTATGGCCGTCTGATGCTGGACAAATTACTCGGTGAGCTGGAAGCCGTCTCATAAGAGCAAAGAAAAGGCAGCCGAGGCTGCCTTGAGAGTTGTGCTTGTAACGAGAGCAGGAATAAAAACGGACGTCATGTCTTTTGGGCCACCGGCCCGCTCACCCTCTCATCGAGTGCACCCACGTTAGGCCTTATGTGCAGCAACTCCATTTAACAAATTGTTAAAACACGGACCGCCTGTTTCATAGACGAGAATTCCTAAACCACCGAAAGAGTTAGCCTTTTACAGCGTCATGTTCATCGCGCATGCGCTGCAGCTCAGAGCGCTTCGAGGCGATGGAAGCGCAGATCACGCCGACGGTGACAAGCGCAATCAAAATCGTGCAGATGGCGTTGATCTCAGGTGTCACGCCAAGGCGCACCTGCGAGTAGATCTTGATCGGCAGCGTCGTTGCTCCCGGCCCCGTGGTAAAACTCGCAATGACCAGATCGTCCAGCGACAGGGAAAACGCCAGCATCCAACCGGCCACCACGGCGGGGAGAATGAGCGGCAGCGTAATACGGAAGAACGTCTTCACTGGCGGGCAGCCGAGATCGAGCGCGGCTTCCTCCAAACTACGATCAAAGGTCAGCAAGCGCGATTGCACGACAATGGCGACGTAGCACATGGTGAAAGTCGTATGCGCGATAACCACCGTCCAGAACCCGCGATCCACACCGATGGACACGAAAAGCAGCAGGAGCGACAGGCCAGTGATGACTTCCGGCATCACCAGAGGCGCATAGATCATACCCGAAAAGAGCATACGACCCGGAAAGCGGGTAAAGCGCGTGAGCGACAGGGCTGCGAGGGTGCCGAGAACCGTGCCGATGGTAGCGCTGAGCAGCGCGACGCGCACCGTGATCCAGGCGGCATCCATCAGCCCCTCGTTGGACCACATGGAACTGTACCAGTGCAGCGAAAAACCGCCCCAGACCGTGACCAGCTTGGACGCGTTGAAGGAATAGACCACCAGAATGATGATCGGGATGTAGAGAAAGGCAAAGCAGAGGGTGAGAATGGTGGTGTCGAACTTGCCGCGCTTCATGAGCTTACACCACCTTCTTCTGTTGATTCTGGAAGATGGCGATCGGCACGACGAGCACGAGCAGCAACAGAACGGCAACGGCAGATGCCAGAGGCCAGTCGCGGTTGCCGAAGAATTCCGTCCACAAGGTCTTGCCGATCATCAGTGTTTCCGCCCCGCCCAGCAGATCGGGGATGACGAACTCGCCGGTGATGGGAATGAAGCAGATCATCGATCCGGCGATCACGCCCGGCAAGGACAGCGGGAAGGTGATTTTCCAGAACGCTTTCCAAGGCGGGCAACCCAGATCGTTGGCGGCTTCCAGAAGCGTATTGTCCAGCTTTTCCAACGCCGCATAGAGCGGCAGCACCATGAATGGCAGGTAAGAGTAGACCATGCCGATGAAGACTGCCGTATCGGTCCGAAAGATATTAACCTGTTGATCAGGCCCCAGAATGCCGATCGTCTGAAACAGGACCGTCAACAGGCCCTCCGGCTTCAAGATCCCGATCCAGGCGTAGACGCGAATGAGAAACGACGTCCAGAACGGAAGAACGACAAGCATGACCAGCGTCGGGCGAATGGCGCTGGGCGCGCGCGCCATGGCCAGCGCCATGGGATAACCGATCAACAGAAGGAGACCGGTGGAAATGAGCGCGATGCGCAACGAAGACAAATAGGCTTCCACATAGAGCGGATCTTGCGTGAGGAAGAGGTAGTTTTCGAAATCGAGTTGCGCGAAAAAGTCGCCGATCTGGGCAAAGCCATCGAACACCGGCACATAGGGCGGCATGGCGATGGCTGTATCGGAAAGCGAAATCTTGACGATGATGAGGAAGGGGGCGACAAAAAACAGCACAAGCCAAAGATATGGAACGGCAATGACCAGCCAGCGCATGGGGCTCTGTCGGTTATCCGGAGACGAAATCGCCATGTTCAACCCTCCCTCAGCGCGTGAGAACCAGACCGGAATCGGATTTCCAGCTCAACCAGACCATGTCACCGAAGGTAATGGGACGGTCGACGAGGCGCGAGATATTGGCCTGTGCGGCGCGCATGATGCGACCATCGTCCAGCTTGACGATGAAGACGGAGAAGTCGCCGAGATAACCGATATCCCAGACTTCGCCATGTGCAAGGTTGGCACCCTGCTCCGTTGGTGCATCGAGCGAAATGCGAACTTTCTCCGGTCGGACGGCGAAGGCGACCTTATCGCCGATGGCGGCAGCACAATCCTGGTCGACCACCACGTCGAGCCCGTCGCAATCCAATTGCACGGATGAAGCCTTGCCATCGACAGGCGTCTTGGCCTTGATGGTGGCATCGAAAATATTGATGTCGCCGATGAAATCGGCAACGTAGCGGCTGTTGGGCGCTTCGTAGATTTCGGCGGGCGTCGCCACCTGCGCTACGATACCCTTGTCCATGACGGCAATGCGATCAGACACCGTCATCGCCTCCTCCTGGTCATGGGTGACAATGAGGAAGGTCGTGCCAAGGGTTTGCTGCAGGTCCATCAGTTCGAATTGCGTTTCCTCGCGCAGCTTCTTGTCCAGTGCGCCGAGCGGCTCATCCAGCAGCAACACCTTGGGTCGCTTGGCGAGCGAACGCGCGAGCGCCACCCGCTGGCGCTGGCCACCCGACAACTGGCTTGGCTTGCGTTTGGCAAATTCAGTCAACTTGACGAGACGCAGCATTTCTTCGACGCGGGTCTTGATATCGGCCTTGGATAAATTGTCCTGTTCCAGACCGAAAGCGATGTTCTTTTCCACCGTCATATGGGGAAAAAGGGCGTAGGACTGGAACATCATGTTGGTCGGGCGTTTATAGGGCGGCACGCCGGAGATATCTTTGCCCTGCAACAGAATACGACCTTCAGTCGGTTCCTCGAAACCGGCCAGCATGCGCATCAGAGTGGTCTTGCCGCAGCCGGATGGCCCTAGCAGCGAGAAGAACTCGCGCTCGTAAATATCCAGCGTCAGATTGTCGACGGCAACGAAATCACCGAAGCGTTTGGTGATGTTTTCGAACCGGATGAAGGGGACAGCGGCGGGGTCTTCCCACGGTGAGAATTTGCGTTTTACCGGACCGAGAGATTTCGCCATGAACTGTCCCATTTGCTGTATGAAGAGGCCGAACGAGAAAGGGGCAGGAGTTTCCACCTGCCCCTTTTTGAAACCCGGTCAGCTACCGGTTTTTATCTGGGTCCAGACGCGGTTGAGAACGCGCTGTTCTTTGGGTCCATAGGGCGAAATGGTGAAGAGCTTCTTCATCGTCTCGGCATCGGGATAAACGCCAGGGTTCTTGGCCACGGTTTCATCCATCAACGCCTGCGAAGCCAGATTGCCGTTGGCATATTGCACATAATCGGATGCCTTGGCGGCGACATCAGGCTTCATCATGAAGTTGATAAAGGCGTGTGCAGCATCCACGTTCTTGGCATCTGCTGGAATGGCAAAGGAATCCATCCAGATATATGTGCCTTCCTTGGGGATGACGTAGTTGACCTCAACGCCGTTCTTGGCTTCTTCGGCGCGCGTCTTGGCCTGGAGAATATCGCCCGACCAGCCGATGGTGATGCAGCTATCGCCATTGGCAAGCTCATCGATATAGGCAGAGGAGTTAAACGTCTTAACCGAAGGACGGATCGCCTTGTAGACGTCACCACCGGCTTCCAGATCAGCCGTATCCTTGCTGTCCGGGTTCTTGCCGATGTAGTTCATGGCAATGGCGAAGGTCTCGTCGGACGCATCGAGAATGTTGATGCCACAGGATTTCAGCTTGGCTGCATTTTCCGGTTTGAAGATAATATCCCAGCTATCGACCTTCACATCGCCGAGAGCAGCCTTGACCTTGGCCACGTTGTAACCGATGCCGGTCGTGCCCCACATGTAGTTGACGGCATATTCGTTGCCGGGATCATACTGCGACAGCCGTGTGGTGATTTCCGGCCACATGTTTTTCAGGTTCGGCAGCTTGGACTTGTCCAGCTTCTGGTAGACGCCAGCCTTGATCTGACGCGCCAGAAACGGCGATGTCGGAGCCACCACATCATAACCGGAATTACCCGCAAGCAGCTTGGTTTCCAGCACTTCGTTGCCGTCATACACGTCGTAAACGACCTTGATGCCGGTTTCCTTAGTGAATTCCTCTAGCAGAACGGGATCGATATAGTCGGACCAGTTATAAACGTGGACGACCTTTTCCTGCGCAAAGGCTGTGCCAGCGGCCAGCGCCGCAGCCACAACGGCCAGGCTGAAACGAAGCGAACGATGTTTCATGGTAACTCCTGTTTGGACGCACCCTTGGGAAAGACGCGTGATCCCCTTGTTTTGTCAGAGACTAGAAAGGAAAACTTGTATCGGCAAGCGGGAAATGTGCAGCGCGGTAATTTCGAACAACTGTGTGAAGTCCTTACTGAAAATCGAAAACGCTGAGGCCCGTCACCATTTCATCCAGCCCGAGCGGACGCGTTAGCGGCGCCTCGGCACGCGAAAGACAGCCCTGCCTCTCGCACAGCCGACAGGATGGGCCGACGGCAATGCTGCCTGCCTTGATGCCGACCACATCGCCATAGACGGTGTCTTTCGCCAGCGCGGCATCGCAGGCAACCATGATAGCCGTGCGACGAATGCGTTCTCCGAACCCCGCCTGCGGGCCATCCAGAGACCGCGCGACGGTGAGATAGGCACTGCCATCCGGCATCTCCACCTGTTCGGCAAGAACCTGCCCCGGTTGGGAAAAGGCAGCGTGCACATTCAGCTTGACGCACAGCCCGCCGAAACGCGCCTGCGGAAAGCCTTGCGCGCCCGCCTTGCGAAAGCGGTTTCCAGCGCTGTCGATTTCCATCAGGAAGAACGGAATGCCTGCGGCACCGGGCCGGACCAGCGTGACGAGGCGGTTGGCTGCCTGCTCGAAGGACACGTTGAAGCGACCACGCAAAATATCGATGTCATAGCGCGCGCGCTGGGCAGCGGCCAGAAACGCGCCATAGGGCATCATCAGCGCATGCGCGGCATAGCGGGCCAGCTCGAACCTGGCGATGCGCCTGGCCTCTTCACCGGATACGGCCAGCGCTTGCAACTCCGTGCCGATCTCGTCCGTCAGCGCCAGAAGACAGGCCTCCATGGCAAGCTCCCGCAACTGATCCTGAGGTGACAGGCGCTCGGATAGAAACAGCCGCATGGAATGCCGGTCGTAACGTCTGCGCAGGTTCGGCATGGCATGAACAGGCATGGAACGGACCACGACGCCGTGGTTTTTCTGGAGCCAGCCCTTAAGGGCGGTTGCCAGATCATCGCCCGGTGAAAGCGAGGCATGGAAATGTTCTGCGGCGGCATCCAGCTCTACGAAATGCGCAGCGCGGCGCTCGAATATCTCTCGGACCTCGTCGATCGGCAGGCGGGTGGCTAAGAGCGTTGTCTGGTGCCCCTCCCGCGCCAAAAGGTCCGAGAGATCAGTGAGGCGCTGCGCCTGCTCTTTATAGGCACGGTAAAGCTTGGTGATACCGCTGGCCGCATTGGGTGCCGCTTCCGCCACCTCGACAAGCTCCTGGCCCGATGGCACTTCGCCTGCCAGCAGCGGATCGGCGAAAACTTCCCGCAACTGGCTGGCAATGCCGCCGCTTTCGCCCTGCAGGTCATCAAGATCGACCTTATACACGGAGCTGAGTTTGAGCAGCAGTTGCACCGTCAATGGGCGCTGGTTGCGCTCGATGAGGTTGAGGTAGGAGGGGGAGATCGACAAGGCCTCCGCCATGGCGGTCTGCGTCAGCCCCAACCCGTTGCGTACACGCCGAACACGCGGCCCTGCAAAAATCTTGGCTTCCATGGATCTCCTCCTGCGCCTTTACAAAATCCATACAAACGACGAGCCGCCAATATTTTACAAAATTTACAATTTTACAAAGCGGCCTGTCAAAGACGATACAGCATGACCTCTTTCAAGTCACTGATTTTCCTTTTTATATAGCGCCAAACTCATGGAAATTGTAAATTCAGTCACATCGTACCGCGCCTTTCAGAGGAGTGAAATGAGGCGGATCGTTTGACAGTTCTGACAAGGGAGAGAAAGATGACTGATTTTTACAAGCTGGTTCCCAATGCGCCACAGGGTCGTTTCAACGGTATCGAGCGCACCTACACGGCAGCGGATGTGGAGAAGCTGCGCGGTTCTGTGCAAATCCGCCACTCGCTGGCGGAAATGGGTGCCAACCGGCTGTGGCAGCTCATCAACGAGGAAAGCTACATCAATGCGCTCGGCGCGCTCTCCGGCAATCAGGCCATGCAGATGGTTCGCGCCGGTTTGAAGGCGATCTATCTTTCCGGCTGGCAGGTTGCGGCTGACGCCAACACCGCATCCTCCATGTACCCGGACCAGTCGCTTTACCCCGCCAATGCCGCACCGGAACTGGCAAAGCGCATCAACAAGACGTTGCAGCGCGCCGATCAGATCGAGACAGCCGAGGGCAAGGGCCTGTCCGTCGACACGTGGTTTGCGCCGATCGTTGCCGATGCGGAAGCCGGGTTCGGCGGACCGTTGAACGCCTTTGAAATCATGAAGGCCTTTATCGAGGCGGGTGCTGCTGGTGTTCACTATGAAGACCAGTTGGCATCGGAAAAGAAGTGCGGCCATCTGGGCGGCAAGGTGCTGATCCCGACAGCGGCTCACATCCGCAACCTGACGGCAGCGCGCCTGGCAGCCGATGTCCTGGGGACGCCGACACTCGTCATCGCCCGCACGGATGCGGAGGCCGCCAAGCTTTTGACATCGGACATCGATGAACGCGACCAGCCCTTCGTGGACTACGATGCAGGCCGCACGGTCGAAGGTTTCTATCAGGTCAAGAACGGCCTGGAGCCGTGTATTGCCCGCGCCAATGCCTATGCGCCCTATTGCGATCTGATTTGGTGCGAAACGTCCAAGCCGGATCTGGAGCAGGCCAAGCGCTTTGCCGAAGGTGTCCACAAGGTTCATCCGGGCAAAAAGCTGGCATACAATTGCTCGCCGTCCTTCAACTGGAAGAAGCACTTGGATGATGCGACGATTGCCAAATTCCAGCGCGAATTGGGCGCTATGGGCTACAAGTTCCAGTTCATCACCCTTGCCGGGTTTCACCAACTCAACTACGGCATGTTCGAACTGGCACGCGGCTACAAGGACCGGCAGATGGCAGCCTATTCGGAGCTTCAGGAAGCGGAATTCGCGGCCGAAATCAACGGCTACACCGCTACCAAGCATCAGCGTGAAGTCGGCACCGGATATTTCGATGCTGTTTCCGTGGCCATATCCGGCGGCACATCATCCACCACCGCCATGAAAGAATCGACCGAACACGACCAGTTCCGCCCCGCTGCGGAATAAGACAACACTTCAAGCCCATTGAACGGAGGAAAACCAATGGCTTCCATTTCGAGAGTAAAAGAACGCAGCGAGGAGCAATCTTCATCCATGAGCCAGGATCAGCAAAGCGCCATCCGCACGCTGGCCAACGACCTGCATCGCCTCAACCAGGCGGTCATGAATGCGGTCGAGGCGGGTGTCTCGGTCGAACTCGTCCGCTCCGCCCGTCACCACGGCGGTGATGGTAACTGGGGCGACCTGATGATCCCGGTCATCGTTGCGCAGGGCAAGGCAGCGGCGTAATGGATTCTCAAGCCGGGCGGTTATGCCGTCCGGCGTAGAGATCGGAGTGATCCTTGATCAGCTTCACCATCCGATCTGCCACCGTCCGGATATCGCGACGGTGGCGATCTTCGTTGTTCATGACGATCCATTGGCGGTGGCGCAGCTCTTCAATCTCACCTCCCTCCCGCAGCAGGCGCGGGTCTCCATCCCCGATGAAACACGGCAGCACCGCGACACCCGCCCCTGCCAGAGCAAGGTCCAGCAGCGCAGTCGGGCGATTGACGGTCACGACGATGCCATCGCTTCGGTTTTTATGCGGCCAACGCAAATAGGCTGAAATCGCGCTTTCCTTTGCGACGGCAACCCATCTGTCTCCGATCGACGCTGGCGCGTTGCGTAAGCGATAGGACGCATAGGCAACGTTCCCAGTTTTGATGGCGGCAAGATTGCGCTCTTCCGGCTCGAATGCGCGGATGCCGATATCGTTTTCGCGGTGTGCGAGGCTCGCCCGTTGTTCCGCCACGAACAGATCGACCCGGAAATCATCCCGCTCGCTGCAAATCGCCGAGAAGTTGGTGGTCAGCAGATGGGCGTTCCATGTGCCCGCCGCGATGCGGACCAGCGATGAACCGGCACCGGATTTGCGCCAGCCATCGATGTCGCGTGCGGCACCTTCCATGGTCTGAAGCTGGTCGAGAAGTGCCCTGCCATCGGCGGTCAGCACGTAACCGGTCTGGCTTCGGATGAACAGGGACTTGCCGAGCGACTGCTCCAACTCCAACATCCGCCGCCCAATGGTCGCAGCGCTGAGGCCCGACGTTGCCGTTGCACCGGTCAGTCCGCCACTGCGTGCAACATCGAGGAAGATCTGAAATGCATCCCAGCCAAGGTTTTTCATAGGTGAAAAACATAGGGCATTATCAGCTGCATATAAATCGGAAAATATCGCTCATGCTGGAGCCTCAGAACATGGAGGCGTCTATGCAAGAGCTTTATTCGGCCCTGGCTTTACTAAAGATCACCCATCCCGACAGGCCGCGAAACGCGAGAGAAGAAGAGGAGAGGTTTTATGCTGAGGCTGCACATGCATCGGCACCTTGGCGACTGGCCGGGGCCGTGATTATTCGTTGCCGATGTGCGATGAAAAACCTAATGCAGCAGCACGAGAAACGCAGCAATCGCGCCAGCCGAAATCAGGCTAAGGCGGAAGGCATAAACGGCTTTATCATTGGCGGTTCGAGCAATTGCGATGGCGCGGGCAGGTTTTCTGGACATCATCATGAGCGGCTTCCTGAACGAGAAACATAACCGATCGATGCCGGGTTCCGGCGTCCAGCGGGACATCATGTATCAACTTGCGTTGTGCTGGCATTCGATCAGCATGACTCCACGTCTCTTAATAAGGCCTTAAGATGTCAGCGGCTCAAACAGATTCTCCGGCGGCGTGGCCGGATGCCCATGCCCACTGGAAATTATAGCCGCCGAGCCAGCCTGTGACATCGACGCATTCACCGATGAAATAGAGGCCCGGCACATTTTTCGCCTGCATGGATTTGGAGTCGAGATTCGTCGTGTTGACGCCGCCGAGTGTGACTTCGGCGGTGCGATAACCTTCCGAACCTGATGGTTTGATGGTCCATTCCTGAACGGCTGCGGTAAGTGCAGCCAAGGCCTTGTCGGACATATCGCCCAGATTGCCGGTAATGCCTGCCCGCTCCGCTACATGCTGCGCCAGTCTTTTCGGCAGAATGTCACCAAGCGCCGTCTGGGCAGACTGACGACCATTGGCTTTTTTCGCCGTCTTCAAGTGGCCGATAATATCCAGATCAGGCTCCATTTTCAACCGGATCTCATCGCCTTCACGCCAATAGGACGAGATTTGCAGGACGGACGGACCGCTCAAGCCGCGATGGGTGAACAGGAGCGCTTCCTTGAACCCGGTCTTTCCGTGGGAAATTTCGGCTGGAACGGCGATGCCTGAGAGAGCCGAGAGCTTTTCCAATTGTGTTGGTTCCAGCGTCAGCGGTACGAGGCCGGGGCGCGTCTCGATGAGATCGAGGCCGAATTGCTCGGCAATACGATAGGCAAAGCCGGTCGCACCCATTTTTGGAATGGATTTTCCACCGGTGGCTAGAACCAGACTTTCCGTTTCAATGACACCCGCTGAGGTGAAAACGCGAAAACCGCCGGTTGGGATCTGCTCCACCGAGGCGGTCTCCGTTTGCAATTTCAGCTTCGCACCCACGGCCTGCATTTCGGTCAGCAGCATGCGGATGATATCCTTGGCACTGTCGTCGCAAAAAAGCTGACCCAGTGCCTTTTCGTGGAATGCAATGCGATGCTTTTCGACAAGGGCGATGAAATCGCGCGGCGTGTACCGCGCCAGGGCCGATTTGGCGAAATGGGGATTGGTCGAGAGATAGTTTTTCGGCCCCGCGTGGATATTGGTGAAGTTGCAGCGCCCGCCGCCGGAAATGCGGATTTTCTCGCCCGGCGCCTTGGCGTGATCGAGGATGATGACGGAACGGCCACGCTGACCGGCGCGGATGGCGCACATCATGCCAGCCGCCCCTGCGCCCAATATCAGCACGTTACATTTTTCCGTCATGGAGTTTCCCTAGTTTCAGTGTACTTCCTCTTTTAGAAGTCAGGCTTGTTGTCAATGGCGCTCCCCCTTTTGCCAAATGACAAAGTCTGGCTATGATAGTGCCAATCGAAACACAAAGCCGGTGATTTATGCCCCCCAAGAAAACCATGCTCCGTCCGAAAAAACCGGCAAACATGGCAAAGAAAATACCTGTCGATGTCTCTCCGACACGCGGTTGCTCCACATGGCGTGAAGCCGCGCAGTGGCTGAAAGCCCGCGGGATCGAGGATATCGAGTGCATCACGCCGGACCTTGCGGGCGTGCCGCGCGGCAAGATGATGCCGACATCCAAATTCACCGGCGACACCTCACTTGCGCTTCCGTCTGCCCTCTATCGCCACACGATATCAGGCGAATATCCGGATGAAACGGCGAACTTCCGCTATGAACCGCGCGATAGCGACCTGAAGCTTGTTCCCGATCTTTCCACGCTCTGCGTTGTGCCATGGGAAAGCGATCCCACTGCGCAGGTCATCTGCGATGTGGTGGATCAGGAAGGCGCATTCGTTCCCTACACACCGCGCAACGTGTTGCGGAACGTGCTCGACCTCTACAAGGAAAAGGGCTGGAAGCCGGTCGTTGCGCCAGAAATCGAATTCTATCTCGTTGCCATGAATGACGACCCTGATTACCCGCTGCACCCGCCAAAGGGCCGCTCCGGTCGCTCCATCGTCGGCGGGCAGAGCTATTCGATTGCCGGTATCAATGAATTCGACGAGCTGATCGACGACATCTACCATTTCTCGGAAAAGCAGGGTCTGGAGATCGATACGCTGATCCATGAGGAAGGTCCGGCGCAGCTGGAAATCAACCTGCGCCACGGCGACCCCATCGAGCTGGCCGATCAGGTTTTCCTGTTCAAGCGCACCATTCGCGAGGCAGCGCTGAAACACGGCATCTATGCCACCTTCATGGCGAAGCCCATGCAGGGCATGCCCGGCTCGGCCATGCACATTCACCAGTCGGTTGTCGATATCGAGACCGGTGACAACGTGTTTTCCAATAGGGATGGCAGCCCTTCCAAGGAGTTCTTCTCCTTTGTGGGCGGCATGCAGCGTTATGTGCCGAATGCGCTGGTTATGCTGGCGCCCTACGTCAACTCCTATCGCCGCCTGACGCCCGACATGGCCTGCCCGGTCAACAATGCCTGGGGCTACGACAACCGCACGACCGCGTTCCGAGTGCCGATTTCCGGTCCTTCGGCACGGCGTGTGGAAAATCGTCTGCCGAGTTCCGATGCCAACCCGTATCTCGCCATTGCTGCATCGCTGGCTTGTGGCTGGCTCGGGATCATGAACAATATCGAGCCGACCGAACCGACCTACGAGACGGCAAACGAAGGTTCCATCGAATTGCCACGGGGTCTTTTGGAAGCGGTAGCGCTTCTGGAAGGCGAACCGCAGCTGGAGCGTGTCTTCGGGCATGAATTCGTCGGCCTTTATGCCGGTCTGAAGCGCGGCGAGTTCGAGACCTTCATGCAGGTGATCAGCCCGTGGGAGCGGGAATTCCTGCTGTTGAACGTATGAGGGCCCGCACATGACATGGCAAAGCCCTATTGCACCCGGCATGTCCTGGTATCAGGACAGTTCGGGCGAGCGACCCGAATATGCGGCGATGGACGGCTCGCGCGCAGTGGATGTCGCCGTCATCGGCGGTGGCTTCACCGGCTTGCAGGCAGCCTATAATCTGGCAAAGGCTGGCGTTTCTGTTGCGCTTGTCGAAGGCTATCGTTTTGGCGATGGCGCGTCCGGTCGCAATGGCGGGCAGTTCGGCACTGGCCAGCGTGCATGGCCAGATGATCTGGAAAAAGACATCGGCTTCGAACGTTCCAAGGCGCTGCTCGACATTGCGGAAAACGCAAAGCACTATGTGCTGGATTTTTCCCGTGAGCACGACATCGACATGGATTTTCTGCCCGGCCAATTGAATGTCCTGCATAAGGCATCTTATGAAAAGGCCTATCGCAAAAGCGTGGACGCCATGACCAGCCGCTACGGTTACAGCCATGTCTCCTTCATGGAGAAAGCTGAAACGGCTGAAAGACTTGGCTCCGGTCATTACCATTTCGGCGTTCGCGATACCGGTACAGGGCACATCCACCCGCTAAAGCTGATCATCGGTCTGGCCAAGGCGGCGCAGGCCGCAGGGGCGCAAATCTTCGAGATGACGCCTGCCAAATCCATCAAGCAGACTGGCGGCAAGACGCTCATCGAAACGCCGTCTGGCACCATCACGGCCGACCGTGTTCTGGTCGCTACCAATGCCTATATCGGCAATCTGGAGCCGGTAACGTCAGCGCATGTCATGCCGATCCGTTCCTTCATCGGCGCAACCGTGCCGCTGGATGACTTCCCGACTATTATTCCCGGAAAAGAGGCGGTTGCCGATAGCCGTTTCGTGGTGCGCTATTTCCGCAAGACACCGGACAATCGCCTGCTGTTTGGCGGGCGTGAGGCCTACACGGCGGATTCACCGCGCGACATTTCCAAACACATCCGCAAGCAGATTGCCGAAATCTATCCTGCGCTCAGCAATGTCGGGATGACACATGCCTGGGGCGGGTCTGTTGGCATCACACTCAACCGCCAGCCTTTCGTGCGCGAAGTCATGCCGGGCGTGATGTCCATCGGCGGCTATTCCGGCCATGGCGTGATGCTATCCAATTATTGCGGCAAGCTCTATGCGGATATGGTCGTTGCCAAGGACAAGGCGTTGGATCAGTTCGCTTCGCTGGATGTGCCGTCTTTTCCGGGCGGCACGACGTTGCGGGCACCTCTGCTGTTTCTGGCGCTTTCATGGTACGCCTTGCGCGACAGGTTTTAATCGAGCGTTTGGAGCAGGTGTTCGTGAGACGACCTCATCGTGAACAGAAACAACGGCTTGCACGCAAAATTCATAAATTCTTACAACACGTCTGGCATTTTTAAATCGATTAGATTATGGATGCCCTCAACACGGAAAGATCGAGAGAATCGGTATGAGCAGTCAAATCATTCCAGTCGAGCCCTTCGATTGCGTCGTCTTCGGCGGCACTGGCGATCTGGCCGAGCGCAAGCTTCTGCCAGCCCTTTACCACCGTCAGGTGGAAAACCAGCTGTCTGAACCGACACGCATCATCGGCGCTTCCCGTTCGGTCATGACGCATGAAGAATACCGTAAATTCGCGCAGGACGCTCTTAAAGAGCATCTGAAGAAGGGCGAATATGACGACGCTCAGGTCGAAAAATTCTGCGCGCGCCTGTTCTATATTCCCGTCGATGCGAAATCCGATGGCGGCTGGGACAAGCTGAAGAGGCTGTTGGATGAGGGCAAGGACCGCATTCGCGCCTTCTATCTCGCTGTTGCGCCTGGGATTTTCGGCGATATCGCTTTCAAGATCCGCGATCACAAGCTGATCACCAAATCCACCCGCATCGTTGTGGAAAAGCCGATTGGCCGCGATCTGGCATCCGCGCTGGAACTCAATGACACGCTGGGCAATGTCTTCAAGGAAGAGCAGATCTTCCGTATCGACCATTACCTCGGCAAGGAAACCGTGCAGAACCTGATGGTGCTGCGCTTTGCCAATGCGCTTTATGAGCCACTGTGGAACTCCGCCCATATCGACCACGTGCAGATCACGGTTGCCGAATCCGTTGGCCTTGAAGGCCGCGCCGGATATTACGACAAGGCTGGCGCGCTGCGCGACATGGTGCAGAACCATATTCTGCAGCTACTATGCCTCGTTGCGATGGAGCCCCCCTCTTCCATGAACGCCGAAGCCGTGCGTGACGAAAAGGTCAAGGTTCTGCGCTCGCTGAAAATGATCGATGAATCCAATGTCGAAAAGCTCACAGTCCGCGGCCAGTACCGCGCCGGCGCTTCCGCCGGTGGCCCGGTCAAGGGTTATCTGGAAGAACTGGAAGGCGGCGTTTCCAACACCGAGACCTTCGTTGCCATCAAGGCCGAAATCGCCAACTGGCGCTGGGCTGGCGTGCCGTTCTACATCCGCACCGGCAAGCGTCTTGCAACCCGCGTGTCCGAGATCGTCGTTACCTTCAAGCAAATCCCACATTCGATCTTCGATGATGCGGCTGGCAAGGTGGAGGCCAACAAGCTGGTCATTCGCCTGCAACCGGATGAAGGCGTCAAGCAGTCGCTGCTCATCAAGGACCCAGGTCCAGGCGGCATGCGCCTGCGTCAGGTTTCGCTGGATATGAGCTTTGCCCAGGCCTTTAATGTGCGCAGCCCGGATGCCTATGAGCGCCTGTTGATGGACACGATCCGCTCCAATCAGGCCCTGTTCATGCGTCGCGACGAAGTGGAAGCGGCGTGGAAGTGGGTCGATCCCATTCTGAAAAGCTGGGAATCCGTGAGCCAAGGCGTACAGGGTTACACATCCGGGACCTGGGGACCAAGCGGCTCCATCGCTTTGATCGAACGCGATGGCCGCACATGGCACGAAGCCGATTAGGGGGATATGCAAATGATTAGACAAGAGCATATCTTTGCAAACGGCGCTGAGTTGGCGGAAACGCTGGCAAAGGACGTTGCAGAACGCCTTGAGCGAGGACTTTCGGAGCGTGGAACGGCAAGCATTGCCGTTTCTGGCGGCTCCACGCCAAAGCTTTTTTTCAATGCACTTTCCAAACATGAACTGGACTGGAAAAACATCAGCGTGACGCTGGTGGACGAGCGTTTCGTGCCGCCGGAAAGCGACCGATCCAACCACAAGCTGGTGGCTGACAATCTGTTGCAGAACGCGGCCACCTACGCCTATTTCGTGCCGCTCTATCAGTTCTTTGCAACGCCTGACGATGCGGCAACGCTTGCGACCGTCAAGACAGAAGCGATCTGCGATCCTTTCGACGTCGTCATTCTTGGCATGGGCACCGACGGGCATACCGCCTCGTTCTTCCCCGGCGGCGATAATCTCGAAGAAGCGCTAGATTTGGACGAAGAGCGCGCGGTGCTGCCGATGGCTGCCGAAACCGCTGGGGAAGAACGGCTGACGTTCAATCTCTCCGCTCTTCACGACGCCCGCTTCCTGGTTTTGCATATCGAAGGCGCTGCCAAGAAGGAAACGCTCGACAAGGCGAAATCCGATCTGGATGAGGAAGACATGCCCGTTCGGGCCGTTCTCAACCGCGCGGAATCGCCCGTACATATCTATTGGGCACCATAAGCCCGACGCTTGAAACAGCAACATGATGACCGGCCGAGATGCCCAAGCGTCTGGCCGATGATCAACAGAAGGACAGGATGAACGCCCATGGCTGCCGACCCTCGTATTCAGGCTATCACGGCCCGTATCGTCGAGCGCTCGAAACCTTACCGCGAGATCTATCTCGAAAGGCTTCGGCTTCAGGTCACCAAGGGCGTACATCGGTCCGTTCTGTCTTGCGCCAATCTCGCGCACGGGTTTGCGGTCTGTTCCCCCGCCGACAAGGACATCCTTGCCGGCGACCGGGTTGGCAATCTCGGCATCATCACCGCTTACAACGACATGCTCTCGGCACACCAGCCCTTCGAGACCTACCCAAACCTGATCCGCGAAGCAGCCAAGGAAGCGGGCGGCATCGCGCAGGTGGCAGGTGCGGTTCCAGCCATGTGCGATGGCGTGACGCAGGGACAGCCGGGCATGGAGCTGTCGCTGTTTTCGCGCGATGCGATTGCCATGGCAGCAGGCATCGGCCTTTCCCATAACATGTTCGATGCGGCCGTATTCCTCGGCGTCTGCGACAAGATCGTGCCGGGTCTGGTGATTGCCGCTCTGTCCTTCGGCCACCTGCCATCAATCTTCATTCCGGCAGGGCCGATGACATCGGGTCTGCCGAATGACGAGAAGTCGCGCATTCGCCAGCTTTATGCCGAGGGCAAGGTGGGCCGCGCCGAACTGCTGGAAGCCGAATCCAAATCCTATCACGGTCCCGGCACCTGCACCTTCTACGGCACCGCCAATTCCAACCAGATGCTGATGGAAATCATGGGCTTCCACATGCCCGGATCGTCGTTCATCAACCCCAACACGCCGCTTCGCGATGCAATGACGCGTGAAGCGACCAAGCGGGCCTTGGCGATCACGGCGCAGGGCAACGAGTTTACGCCTGCGGGCGAGATGATCGATGAGCGTTCCGTTGTCAACGGCGTCGTCGGCCTGCACGCCACAGGTGGCTCCACCAACCACACGCTTCACCTCATCGCCATGGCGCGCGCGGCTGGTATCGTGCTGACATGGCAGGATATTTCCGATCTGTCGGACGTAGTGCCCCTGCTGGCGCGCGTTTATCCGAACGGCTTGGCGGATGTGAACCATTTCCATGCCGCCGGTGGCATGGGCTTCCTCATCAAGCAGCTTCTGAAACAGGGCTTCGTGCATGATGACGTGCGCACCGTGTTTGGTCATGGGCTCGAGGCCTATACCATCGAGCCGACACTGGATGAAAACGGTGCAGTAGCCCGCACATCCTCGCCAGAGGTCAGCCACGATCCAAAGGTTCTGGCCAGCGCCGAAACGCCATTCCAGCCGACCGGTGGGCTGAAGATGCTGACCGGCAACCTCGGCAAGGCCGTCATCAAGATTTCTGCGGTCAAGCCGGAGCGTCATGTCATCGAGGCACCGGCCATGATCTTCCACGATCAGCAGAGCCTTCAGACCGCCTTCAAGGAAGGCAAGCTGAACCGCGATTTCGTGGCGGTCGTTCGTTTCCAGGGACCGAAGGCCAACGGCATGCCGGAACTGCACCAGTTGACGCCGCCGCTCGGCGTGTTGCAGGACCGCGGCTTCAAGGTGGCGCTGGTGACCGATGGGCGCATGTCCGGCGCATCCGGCAAGGTGCCCGCCGCCATCCACATGACGCCGGAAGCGGTCGATTGCGGCCCGATTTCTCTTATTCGCGATGGCGACATGATCCGGCTTGATGCCGTTACCGGCACCATCGAAGTTCTGGTTTCATCTGCCGAACTTTCAGCCCGCGAACCGGCAACAGCCGACCTGTCGGCCAACGAATGGGGTATGGGCCGCGAGCTGTTCGCACCCTTCCGTCGCAATGTCGGGGCTGCCGATCATGGTGCCAGCGTTTTCTCGAATTGAGATTAGATATGAACCCGACAGACCCGGCCTACCCCGTGCAGATGCAGCTGGAGGCCTATAATGCGCGCGACATCGACACGTTCATGCCGTGGTGGGCGGATGACTGCCAATATTACGTCTTCCCGGATCAGCTCGTCGCCGGGACTGCCAAGGAAATTCGCGAGAGGCATGTCGAACGATTCAAGGAGCCGAACCTCCACGGCACGTTGTTGCATCGTCTTGTAATGGGCAACACCGTCATCGACCATGAAACGGTGATCCGGACCTTTCCAGAAGGTCCCGGAGAGCTGGATGTCATCTGCATCTATGAAATCATCGGCGGCAAGATCGCAAAGGCCTGGTTCAAGATCGGCGACAAAAGAGTTTACGCCTAGCCGATCACAAACCCGGGGGGCACTACCAGGCGCGAATATCGAGCTTGCGGTCGCGGTGCGCCGGGTGCGTGCTGAAGACGAAAATCCGGTCCATATCCTTCTTGCTTAGAAGGTGCAGGAAGCGAACGTGGATCGTGTTGTTGGGATTGACCTTCAACAGCACGCAACCAATCTTCGTAATACGGGCATCGGGAATGTCGAGGTAAAACTGCCGGGGTAGATTATACTGCGTCATTAGCGCGAGAACGGCCTCGGACTTCGAAATCTTGATGACGTCACACCGGCGCGACGCCATATTCATAACGGCTTTCTCGGTGTATTCGATACGCGCGGCATTCATCGTATCTTCCATTTTGAAACGACCTTCGCGGTCGTACATGAAAGATTCTTCCTTGCTGAGATAGGTGGGTTTGCCGATATCTGCCCGGGCGTTCACTGCCGAATTCCTTTTGTTACGTTCCAAGGAAAAGACTAGCCAGAACTCCTTAAGAATTCCTGTCGCCGTTTCGATATGGAACACATGCTGGAACGGACTGTGGATATCTTTGGAGCCATATCGGCGGGCAGTCACTGTTCGAACCAACCACCTGATCTCGCAGCGTTTTATTGATTATGGAATATATATTCCAAACCGGAACGGCTTCATATCATGGTTAAAAAGCCGTTCCAAACGCCCTTTTACCGGCGATATGTCTGGCCTTCCGCATCAAACAGATGCAGCTTTTGAGACGGTGCGGAGAAGCGCAAAACCTGACCTTTTTTGGCTTCCGCAATGCCGGGGATTTTGACGATGATCGGCTCCTGTCCGGCCGGCGCTTCCAGGTAGAGCAAGGTGACCTCTCCCAGCGCTTCGACGATGGAAACTTTGCCCTCGAAAAGATAGTCGTCACCGGTGACGATGGACAGATCTTCCGGGCGTACCCCGAAGGATGCAGCCTTGCCTTCTTCTCCAGACAGGGTCGCAATATCGACGGAGAGCGTCTTGCCACCGACCAGTTCGATCGCAGTCTTCGCGCCTGTTTCCCTGATCGTCGCGGCAATGATGTTCATGGCGGGGGAGCCAATGAACTTGGCAACAAAGAGATTGCCGGGGTTTTCGTAAAGCTCCAGCGGCGCGCCAACCTGTTCGACACGACCGCCATTCAGCACGACGATCCGGTCAGCCAGCGTCATCGCCTCGACCTGGTCGTGCGTGACATAGATCATCGTCGTATCCGCCATCTGTTCACCGAGCTTGGCGATCTCGATGCGGGTGGCGACGCGAAGGGCTGCATCGAGGTTCGATAATGGCTCATCGAACAGGAAGACCTTCGGGTTGCGGCAGATGGCGCGACCAATGGCAACACGCTGGCGCTGACCGCCGGAGAGCGCCTTCGGCAACCGCTCCAGATATTGCGTCAATTGCAGAATATCGGCAGCGGCGCGCACGCGACGGTCGATTTCCTGTTTGTTTTCCTTGGCGATCTTCATGCCGAAAGCCATGTTGTCATAAACCGTCATATGCGGGTAGAGCGCGTAGGACTGGAACACCATGGCGATGCCACGCCGCGAGGGCGGGATTTCGTTGACCAGTTGGCCATCGATATACATCTCCCCGCCAGTGATCTCCTCAAGACCGGCAATCATGCGCAAAAGCGTGGATTTACCGCAGCCAGAGGGACCGACGAAGACGATGAACTCGCCTTGCTTGATGTCCAGGTCGATACCGTGCAGGACTTTCACCTGCCCGTAGGATTTGCGGATGTCCTTCAGAATAACGCCCGTCATGTGGTGTTCCTCCCTCAAATCTTCAGGCGTGACGGGCGAAGAATGCGCCCCATGCCGGTAATGTAACCTCGTTGCCGCTTTGCTCTGCGGAAAAGCCGTGGCCGTCCAGAACCTCCCAATTGCCGTCCGGCAAGGTCACCATTGAAGGCTCAGCGGAGAGGTTGAAGAGGCACAGCACTGTTTCGTTCCCCAAAGTGCGGGTGTAGCTCGACACCGTGCCGACCACCGGCTGAAACTCGATCTTGCCCTTGGCAAAGGCCGGATGCAGCTTGCGGAATGCGAGGAAGCGGCGGTAATGCTCCAGAACCGATGCTTCATCGCCCTGCTGGGCGCTGACGGCGCGCTGCTTGTGCTCGGGCGGAATGGGAAGCCAGCCCTTCTCGGCTGTCGAGAAGCCTGCCAGCGCATGGCCTGCGTCCCAGACCATCGGCGTGCGGCAACCGTCACGGCCCTTGAATTCCGGCCAGAACTGAATGCCGTAAGGGTCCTGCAAATCGTCGAACGCGATATCGGCTTCGGTCAGGCCAAGCTCTTCGCCCTCATAGATGCAGACCGAACCGCGCTGCGTCATCAAAAGCGCCGAGAGGACCTTCGCAAAGGCGTCCTTGTCTTCGACCACATCACCCCAGCGGCTGACATGCCTGACAACATCGTGGTTGGAAAAAGCCCAGCAGGCCCATCCTTCGGGTGCCGCGCGCGCAAAATCCGCCTGCACATCGGCCACGCGCTGCGGTGTCAGGGCATCCGGTGCCAGAAACTCGAAGGCGTAGCACATCTGCATCTTGTCATCGCCAGAGGTATATTCGCCAACAATTTCAAGGCCGCGCTGGCTGTCGCCCACCTCACCCACGGCTGCAATATCCGGGAACTCATCCAGCACCGCGCGGAAACGCTTCAGGAAGGCGATATTCTCAGGGCGGTTCTTGTCGTAGATGTGTTCCTGGAAATTATAGGGGTTCACGGCAGGCGCGGTGGAGGCGTTGCGGCGCTCCGGTGCCAAGGCCGGGTTATCGCGCAGTTCCTTGTCGTGGAAATAGAAATTGATGGTATCCAGACGGAAGCCATCGACGCCGCGTTCGAGCCAGAAGCGGGTGATGTTCAACAGCTCCTGCTGCACCTCTTCATTGTGCAGGTTCAGGTCCGGCTGCGAGGTGAGGAAGTTGTGCATGAAATATTGCATGCGGGTCGGGTCCCACTGCCAGCCGGAACCGCCGAAGATGGACAGCCAGTTGTTGGGCGGTGTGCCATCCGGCTTGCCATCGCTCCATACATACCAGTCCGCCTTGGGGTTCTGGCGGCTTGAACGGCTTTGCACGAACCACGGATGTTGATCGGATGTGTGCGACAGCACGAGATCGATCATGACGCGGACGCCGAGGCGGTGGGCCTCGGCAATCAGCCCATCGAAATCCGCCAGCGTGCCGAACATCGGATCGACATCGACATAGTTGGACACGTCGTAGCCGAAATCCTTCATCGGTGAGGTGAAGAAGGGTGAAATCCAGATCGCGTCTGCGCCGAGCTTGGAAATATGCTCCAGACGCGAGGTGATGCCCTTCAAGTCGCCAATGCCATCACCGTTTGAATCCTGATAGGAGCGTGGGTAAATCTGGTAGATCACGGCACCGCGCCACCAATCCTTGTCGCGCACGAGAGCAGAAGACGTCATTGCAGTATCCTGTGTGGTATGGGCATTCATGGAATATCAGCCTCCCTTGACGGAGCCGGTCAACAGGCCACGCACAAGGTAACGTTGGAGAGCGAAGAAAACGCAGAGCGGCACGACGATGGTGACGAAGGCCGACGCGGTGAGGATTTCCCAGTTGCCGCCGCGCGAACCGAGCAGCGCATTCAGCGCCCCCGTCAGCACCAGTTCATCCTTCTGCGTGCCGAGGAAGACCATCGCGACCAGCAGGTCGTTCCATGTCCACAGGAACTGAAAGATCGAGAAGGACGCCAGCGCCGGGAAGGATAGCGGCAGGACGATCTTGACGAAGATTTCGAAATCGCTGGCGCCATCGACACGGGCGCTTTCGATGATCTCTTTTGGCAGCCCGGCAATGTAGTTGCGCAGCAGATAGATGGCGAGCGGCAGACCGAACGCCGTATGCGCCAACCAAATGCCCGCATAGGTCTTGGACGGCACCCCGAAGACATTGCCGATCCAGTTATAGAGCTGCAACAGCGGAATGAGCGACATCTGCAAGGGTACGACGATGAGGCCGACGACCATGGCGATGATGAGGGACCGCCCGGTAAACTTCATCCATGACAGCGCGTAGGCCGCAAAGGCTGCGATGAGGATCGGAATGACCGTGGCAGGAATGGCGACCGTCAGCGAGTTGACGAAGGATTGGCCGATGCCTTCCGACTTAAGGACGGTGCGGTAATTGTCGAGTGTAAAGATCGGCGGTGTGCCAACGGCGAGATAGACGCGCTTGGCGCGCGAGCCTTCGAAGCTGGCATTCTTGCTGTACTGGTAAGTGCCATCCTCATTGACGAGCAGCGTTTCGCCATCGCCCAGATCGGCGACCTTGCCAGCTTCGAACGCCGAGGGTTCCTGCACCTTCACGCCGAAAGCGGACACTTTGCCCCCGGCACCGTTTTCAAAGACGTTACCGGCGATGACGAAGCGATCACCTTCCTGTTTTTGCGTAGCGAGATCGGCAAGACGAACCGCCTGCGTCTGGCTGGAGCTTGAAAAGGCTGTCCACCAGCCGGACACGACGAGCTGGTCCTTGTCTCGCAGCGAGGAGACGAGAATGCCAAGCGTCGGCAGGAGCCACAGCAGGACTACGAACAGGACGCTGATGTGAACGATCAGGCGAGGCAGGCCGATGCGGCGAATACGCGTTGCGATGCTCATATCAACGGCCCTCCATCTCGCGGTTTGCCTGACGTATGTTCCAGATCATGATGGGCGTCACAGCCGCCATGATGACGAGCGCGATGACGGCACTTCGTCCGCTATCCCCGCCGCCGCGGAACATCCAGTCGAACATGAGGTTGGCAAGAACCATGGTGTTCCACTGGCCGTTGGTCATGGTCAGAACGATATCGAAAACCTTGAGGACGAGAATGGTGATGGTCGTCCAGACCACAGCGATGGTGCCCCATATTTGCGGCACGAGGATTTTCCAGAAAATTTGCCAGCCATTGGCGCCATCGATGACGGCAGCCTCCACGGTTTCTTCAGGAATACCGCGAAGAGCAGCCGACAGGATGACCATGGCAAAACCGGTCTGGATCCAGATGAGAATGATCATCAGGAAGAAGTTGTTCCAGAAGGGCATGGAAATCCAGACCTCCGGGCTGCCGCCGAAATATTCGACGATGGCGTTCAGCAGGCCAATCTGAACCTGGCCCTCCCCGCGATATTCATAGACAAACTTCCAGATGACCGATGCGCCGACGAAGGAGATGGCCATGGGCATGAAGACGATGGACTTGGCGATATTGCCCCACCAGATGCGGTCGGTCATGACGGCGATGACGAGACCGAAGAAGGTGCAGGCGGCAGGCACGACGGCAAGCCAAAGAATATTGTTGAAAATGGATTGGCGGAAACCGGCATCGAAAAAGGCCCAACGGTAATTGTTGAGGCCGACGAAGTTGGCACCGGTGCGATCATAGAAGGAGAGGATGAAGGTCGCAACAACCGGATAGACGAGATAGACGACCAGAAGCAGCAGCGCCGGACCGACGAAGAGCCACGGACGGATCGCCGCGCGCCGGTTCAAATTGCGCGACGCGTGGATCACATCTCCGTCTTTGACCGGGAAAATGAGCTGTAGCGCCTTGTCAGACAGCCAGTAATAGGCGGCGCAGGCGAAGACGCCGACGATCATCACGCCGAGCGCCGAAACGATCTGGGTCATCACATTCCCTCCCCGTTATCCGTTTTATACCCAGCCAGACAGTGTCATTCTGTGATGGCAGAGATTTTTAGAGAAACGGCCCGGCAATGACTGGCACTGCCGGGCGGAGTTTTTGATTATTTCAGGCCGTCCCAAGCCTTCTGGATATCGTCGCCAACCTGCTGCGCAGACTTGCCGCCGACGAAATCGACCATGCCGGTCCAGAATGCGCCAGCGCCGATCTTGCCGGGCATCAGGTCAGAGCCATCGAAACCAAAGCTGGTGGCAGTGGTGAGGATTTGCCCCTGACGTTTGGTCTGCTCGCTGGCGTAAGCGTCGAGGTTGACGCCCTTGTAAGGCGTCAGGAAGCCTGACTGTGCCATCCAGACCTCATGCGCAATCGGCGTCTTGAGGAATTCGACCAGCGCGCGGGCCGCCTTGGAATCCTTGGTGATGGTGAACAGCGTTCCGGCACCGAGAACCGGCTTGCCGAGTTCAGGCTTGGACGCAAATGTCGGCATGTAGAAGAAGTCGACATCCGTTCCAACCTTCGTACCTTCAGGGAAGAAGGATGGAATGAAGGACGCCTGACGGTGCAGGTAGCACTTCGGCGGAATGTCGAAGAGACCCTTCGGACTATCGCGGAAGTCCGTGGAGGCAACGGCCGCTGCGCCACCCGAAACATATTTGTCGTTCTTGGCAAACTTGCCGAATTCCTCGATGGCTGCAACGACGCGTGGGTCGTTGAACTTCACCTCGTTCGTCGTCCACTTCAGGTAGACATCCAGTGGCTGCGTGCGCAGCATGAAGTCTTCGACCCAGTCGGTGCCCGGCCAGCCGGTTGCGCCGCCGGAACCAAGACCGATGCACCACGGCGTGCCGCCATCGGCGACGATCTGATCGGAAAGCTTCACAAGGTCTTCCACGCTTTCGGGAACCTTGTAGCCTGCTTCTTCGAAGTTTTCAGGCACGTACCAGACCAGCGACTTCAGGTCGGCCTTGAACGGAAAGGCGAAATAGGCCTTCTGGCCGTCCTTGCCGGGATACATGCCCAGATCCACCCAGGACTGGCCTGCGCCGTAATTGTCCTTGACCCATTTTGCCGTGTCGTCACCCAGCGGCGTCAGCAAACCCTTGGCCGCAAGGTCGGCAAGCAGGCCGGGCTGCGGCAGAATGGCGACATTAGGAGGAGAACCAGCCTGCGTATCGATGACGATCTGCTGCTCGTAGTTTTCCGATGAGGAATAACGGACATTCACGCCCGTCGCATCGGCGAAATATGACAGCACGGACTGAAACAGCGCCTCGTCCTCACCGCGCCAAGGGCCGAAGATCGTCAACGTTTCGCCCTTGAGGCTGGCATTGGCGGTTTTGAAGTCTTCGTAGCTCTTCCAGTTGAATTTCGTGTCTTCACCGGGCTTGAACTTCAGATCTGCCGCAAGGGACATACCCGAAAACAACGTGGCTATGGCCACGGTCGTCCAGAAAGTCTTTTTCATGTGATCTACCTCCCATCACATTCGCAGGCGTTCCGCCCACAAAGATACTCAAAGCGCTTTGGCTACCTATTCATCTCATTGAGATGGAAGCCGAGTCAAGGGCCGCATTAAACTTTAGCGCTTTGGTCAGTATGTTGCGGCGCACCATGCAAACTATGCGGGAGAAACATTGGACTTTTTCAATTGTCCACTCTGATAACACTTGCTATTATCCAAAGCGGTTTGGACGCATGGAGGAGCATCGTCCACATCCGAGCACGACTGGTTGGAGGAGCTCTGCACACGATGAACCTGAAACAATTGTCGAAGTTGCTGGGCATTTCGCAAACAACGATCAGCCGTGCCCTGAATGGATATCCCGAGGTCAACGCAGAGACGCGGCGCAAAATCATCGAGGCGGCGCAACAAACCGGGTATCGGCCGAATGCCGCCGCCCAGCGCTTGGCCACCGGCAAGATGGGTTCCATCGGCCTCGTGATGCCAACGGGGCCTGACCACGCATCCGATGTGCATTTCGGCGAGTTTTTAAGCGGGCTGGGCGAGGCTTCCGCTCGCAACGGCTTCCATCTCGTCATCATGCCGACCGACCCTTCCAATGAAGAAAACGCCTTGCGGGAACTGGCAGCGAGTGGCGGCGTGGACGGCATCTACCTCGCCTATATGAAAAAGAATGACAGCCGGATCGAGATGGTAAAAAGCCTGTCGATCCCCTTCATGGTCCATGGCCGATCCTGGGGCGTCGATACCGACTACCCCTATCTCGACGTCGACAATGAGATGGCCTTTCGCGATGCGACATCGCTTCTGTTGCAACTCGGTCATCGCAATATCGCGCTGTTGAACGGGCCTGAGGGCTACGACTTCACCTTCCGCCGTCATCGGGGCGTGAAGGCGGCTCTTGCCGAGCATGGTCATGAGCTGGCACAGGACAATGTCAGCCACAGCATCATGAACGACGAGGCCGGTTACCTGAAGATGGAAGAGCTTCTGTCTCGCCCCGATATACCGACAGCGGTCATCTGTGCCTCCACCGCGCTGGCATTGGGCGCAGTGCGGGCCCTCAATCAACGAGGGCTAAAGCCGGGAAAAGACATATCGCTCATTGCCCATGACGACGTTTTACCTTTGCTCAAACCCGTCAATTTTTCCGTGCCGCTGACCACGACACGATCTTCGCTACGGGCAGCGGGCTTGCGGATTGCCGAGCGTTTAATCAACCACATCAAGACAGGGGAAACCGACAGTCTTCAGGAACTGTGGAAGGCCGAGCTTGTGGTGCGCGGATCGACCGGTCCAGCCCAGGGATGACGCCGGTCAGAATTTTGGCGCGGTTTTTCCAAGAGCACGATGCGCGGCAATCACGGTGTTGGCCATCAACATGGCAATGGTCATCGGGCCGACCCCACCTGGAACCGGCGTAATGGCGCTGGCAACGGCGCTTGCCTCATCATAGGCCACATCGCCTACCAGTCTGGACTTACCCTCGCCCTTTTCCGGCGCCGGAATGCGATTGATGCCGACATCGATGACAGTCGCACCGGGCTTGATCCAATCCGCCTTGACCATCTGCGCGCGACCGACTGCAGCCACCAGAATATCGGCAGTCCTGCAGACCGCGGCCAAGTCCTTCGTGCGTGAATGCGCCATGGTTACGGTGGCATTCGCATTGAGCAACAATTGCCCCATCGGCTTACCGAACAGGTTGGAGCGACCGATGACGACCGCGCTGAGGCCGGAAAGGTCATCGCCATGAATGCTGCGGACCAGCAACATGGAGCCTGCGGGTGTGCACGAGATCAGACCTGTCTCCAGATCACCCGTGGCAAGCTTGCCAGCATTGAGAACGCTCAGGCCATCCACATCCTTTTCCGGTAAAATCGACTGGATGACGGGATCGGCGTTCAGGTGCTTCGGCAGCGGCAGTTGCACCAAAATACCATGGATGGAGACGTCTGCGTTCAAGGTTGCGACCAAAGCTTCCAGCTCCGCCTGCGTCGTCTCTTCGGGCAATGTGTGCTGAACGGAGTTGAAGCCGCAGTGCTTGGCCGTCTTGCTCTTGGAATTGACATAGGCATGGCTGGCGGGATCGTTGCCGATGATCACGACTGCGAGCCCAGGCTTGACGCCGGTCTGCTGCTCCAGCAGTTCTGCCGCTTCACGCACAGCGTCTGTTACGAATGCTGCCTTTGCCTTGCCGTCGATTACCACTGCCATCTGCCTGCCTCCTGAAATCCAGATAGCTATCTAGCGCCGGAATGCTGCGTGGCATAGTGCATTTTGATGGAAAATCGGCGCTTCAGGCCTTATTGCTCTTATCGTCCTGACGGGCAGCGTGTTCGGACAAACGCTCGCGCAGCATCACCAATTCCTGCCGCAGAGCGCGCAGCTCTTCCGTTTCCGCCTGCGCGTGGTCGGCTTTTCCGGCAAGGGCTGCGGCCAGCAATGGCGGGAGCTTGAATGTCGGGATTTCACGCTCAGTTTGGGTATCTTGGACGGCATTGCTGACCAAAACCTGGCGCACGCGCTCATCGAGCGGAATATCGTTGGCAGGCTCATCATGCAGAGGTTCAAGCGCGGCTTCCTCTGCGCCTTCTGCTTCTGGACTATCCTCCAGCAGTGTTTCAATCGGCTTGGCTGCCTCTACAGGCTCTGCCTCGCCGGTCTCGTCGGTCTCGGCGATTTCAGTGGAATATTGTGTGGGCTCCAGATCTTCGAAAATGCCGGGCTCTATCTCTACGATCTCTGCCGCTGGCGTTTGCTCCGGGGCTATGCCGACTGCTGGTTCCTCGGGCTCGGCCGAGTGCGCGTCGGGAAGAACGGCCTGTTCCTCTTCGATTTCCGACCGCTTGAAGCTCAGCGCGAAGAGAGACAGCAACAACCCGGCAGCAGCACCTGCGAGTGCCATGGCCATGGCCGTAAAGGCATCATAGTTGGCGACCCCTTCCTCCGCTTGCTTAACGAGCTTTGCGCTGACACGTGGCGTGGACGAGAACGTTCCTGCGGCTTCGCTGGAGAGGATATAATCCGTGCGCGCCTTCTCAAGTGCAGTTTCCAGACGCGCGAGATCTGCAGGTGCCTGACCCATGGCCTGTAACTGACTGTCGAGGTCGGCACGCCCGCTTGTCTGGGTCTCGAGTGCGGCGGTAACCGTTGCCTGCTCGCGCTTCAAGGTTTCCAAAATCCGGCGCATGGTCGGCATGGCAGTGGCGCGTGCTGCGTCCAGCGTTGCCTGTGCCGCAATGGCTTTCGGATGCTTGGGGCCGTAATCGACGCTGATTTCTGCCATTGCAAGCTTTGCCGCAGCATAGCTGTCGCGGATGGGCTCCAACGGTGAAAACATGCTCATTGCAGGCAGCGTTGTATTCAACACATCGTCTCCCTTCATGGCGGAGGCGGTCGAAATGGCGTCTGCCAGTTCTGTGCTCTTGCTTTGAAGATCGGTAGCCAGAGCATCGTCTTCACGTATTTTCTGCTGCAGGCTCTGTATGCGCGAGACCGCGTCATTGCCATGGCGCATCTGAAAGCCGGTCAAGGCCGCCTCGGCACTGTCGAGCGCAACCCGTGCCCTTTCGACTGCCTGAAGTTCGGGTGCCTGCTCTTCCACCCCGATCTGCTTGATGACGAGGGTCGCAATATGGTCGGTGATTTTCCGGGCAGCCTGCGGCGTGGCTGCGGTGACCGTCACGTCGATCTCAGCGTCCGATGGTGCAGAGCTGATGGAAACCGCATTCTTCAAGGCTGTCTCGGTTGCCCCAACCAGCGCCTCGCCACTCTTGCCGCCGCCGAGCAAATCCATCAGCACGGAGAAATGGCTTTGTGTTTCAACGCCGGTCAGATCTTCAGGCCGAAGCTTCAGTTCCGAGACGGTCAACCCAAGCAACACCGGCGACATGAGGTTGTCGCGAACCTGCGAAGCGATGCGCTGGACGCTGGCAGCGTTGGTGCGTGGATCGGAAACCTTCACGCTTGCTTGTGAGACGTATCCCTTCAAGCCGGGTTCGAGAAGCAACCCGGGCAAAAAATACCCACAGGTGGTCAGAGACAGGATAACGCCAGCGGACACCATGTGGCGCTTCCACAAGAGAATACGACTACCCACGGGTAACACGCCGTCATCTGGCAACACTTGATCATCGTTCTCTAAAACCATCGCAAACCCATAGGGTTAGATCGAATTCCACGTTTGGAAATATGAACGAAGCCTAAACCGATAAGGCAAACAAATGGTTAATAACAGCCTATGATCACCTGTCTGCGAGACTCTTGCGCGTTTCCGCAGAAAGCCATCGACCGCAAGTCCCGCGCAAGATTGTCGACCTAGAACAAAGTCAAGTTAAACACGGAGAATTGTCATGCAGCCGATTCAGCTGTTTGCGTTGGCATCCCGGCAGGCCGAATGGCTTTCTGTCCGTCAAGAAGTCGTCGCCACCAACATTGCCAATGCCAATACGCCTAAGTTCCAGGCGAAGGACGTCGTGTCCTTCGATTCCGAACTGCAGTCGGCTGGCATGCAGATGGCCCGCACGAACCCGGCTCACATGGAGCTGGCAATGGCAGGCGGCGGCAAGATCGGCATGCAGAATGCAGAACTGGCCAATGAAATCGGCATTCAGGAATCCGGCAACACAGTGTCGCTCTCCAAGGAAATGGCCAAGACAGGCGAGATCAAGGGGCAGTTCGAACTGAACGCGCAACTCGTTCGCTCTTTTCACAGCATGATGTTGACAGCGGTGGGCAAGTAATATGGACCCTTTAAAGTCCTCGATGAAAATTGCGGGAAATGGGATGGAGGCGCAGGCCACCCGTCTGCGTATCGTTTCGGAAAATATCGCGAACTCTCGCACGACGGGCGATACCCCGGGCGCCGACCCTTATCGCCGCAAGACCATCACCTTTGCTAACGAGATGGACCGCGCATCCCAGACAAATCTGGTCGAAGTCAAGAAACTGGGTGTCGATCGCTCCGACTTCACGCAGGAATATGATCCCGACAGCCCCGCCGCCGACGCAAAGGGGATGGTCAAGCTTCCGAACGTCAACATGCTTATCGAGATGGCCGACCTTCGCGAAGCAAACCGCGGATATGACGCCAACCTTCAAGTTATCAAACAGACACGCGACATGGTTGCCTCAACCATAGACTTATTGAAAGGTCAGTGATGATCGACGCCATTAGCAGCCTGAAATCATTGACCAACTCGTCTGCACTCGACAGCGTCAAGGACGTCACCTCCAGCCTGACATCGCTTGCCGGAAGCGCCGTTTCAACGGCTGCAACCGCCGCCGGTGGCCCAACCTTCGGCAGCGTGCTGGGTAGCGTCGCTTCGGACGCGGTTGAATCCCTGAAGAAGGGTGAAGCCATGTCCTTTGCCGGCATTCAGGGCAAGGCCAACACGCGTGAGGTTGTGGATGCCGTCATGCAGGCCGACCAGACACTCAAGACCGCCGTGGCTCTGCGCGACAAGATCGTCTCGGCCTATCTCGACATCGTGAAAATGCAGATCTGACGCTTAAGGACAAAAAGATGAGAGCACTAGCCATTGCAGCGACGGGCATGGATGCCCAGCAGACAAACCTTGAGGTCATCGCGAACAACATCGCGAACATCAACACGACCGCGTTCAAGCGCGGCCGCGCCGAGTTTACAGACCTTCTCTATCAGACAGAACGCGCTCAGGGCGTGATGAACCGCGCCAACCAGACCATGGTCCCGGAAGGCGCCAACATCGGTCTCGGCGTGCAGACGTCTGCCGTGCGCAAGCTGCACGTTCAGGGTGAAATCAGCCAGACCGGTAACGACCTTGACGTCGCCATCGTCGGCAAGGGCTGGCTGCAGGTCGAAGGTCCCGACAACAACACACTTTATACCCGTGCAGGCGCGCTCAACCGCGATTCCACGGGCCGACTGGTGACGGTCGACGGTCTGCCTGTCCTGCCAGCCATCACCATTCCCATCGACGCGACGGAAGTCACGATCAGCACAGATGGCAACGTCTCGGCGCGCATCGGCACAGCCACGAACCTGACGCAGCTTGGCCAGTTGAACATGAGCAACTTTGCCAACGAAGCGGGCCTGAAGCCTTTGGGCGACAATCTGTTCCAGCAGACGGAAGCGTCCGGCAATGCGGTCGATGCGACGCCGCAATCGATCGGCTTCGGCTATATCAAGCAGCATTACCTGGAAAGCTCGAACGTCGATTCCGTCAAGGAAATCACCGACCTGATTTCAGCGCAGCGTGCGTATGAAATGAACTCCAAGGTCATCACAACCGCAGACGAGATGGCGACGATCGTCAGTCAAAACCTGAAGTAACCGAAGGTAGGGTAACATGAAGTTTCGCCCGAAAATCGTGCCTGGCAGTTTCTGCACAATGGCGCTGGCGCTCACGGCAAGCCTGGTGGTGTTTTCACCCCAGGCGGCTTTTTCGCAGCAAAAACACGCCGTTGTTCCAACAGGCACCATCTTTCCTGGCGAAACCATTACCCGCGAGCGGGTGACGGAAGTTCTCGTCACAAATCCCAACCTTGCACCCGGTTATGCGGATAGTACCAGCATCGTGCTCGGCAAGGTTTCCAAGCGCACCCTGGTCGCAGGACGCACCATAACGGTCGCTGATCTTCGCGATCCGTTCGCGGTCCAGCGCGGTGCAGCCATCAGGATCACATATTCCATGGGCGGCATGAACCTCTCTGCCTCCGGCACTGCCATCGAGGATGCGATGGCGGGCGAAGTCGTCCGGGTACGCAACCGCGACACCGGCGTGACCATCTCCGGCACGGCCATGGAAAACGGGACCGTGGAGGTTTTTGAGAAATGAATGTCCGCCGGAGCCTGATAACCGCTGCATTGGCCATCGCCACGCTTTTTGTGACGACGCCCGTTGCCTATTCCCAATTCAATGCCCGTGTCAAAGACATCGCTTCCCTCCAGGCCGGGCGTGAAAACCAGTTGATCGGTTATGGTCTGGTCGTCGGCCTTCAGGGGTCTGGCGACAGCATGCGTTCTTCGCCGTTTACCGAACAGTCGATGCGCGCCATGTTGCAGAACCTCGGCATTTCCATGCAGGGGAACCAGAGCGGCTCGAAAAATGTCGCCGCGGTCATGGTCACAGCCAATCTTCCGCCTTTCGCAAGCCCCGGCAGCCGGCTCGACGTCAATGTCAGCTCGCTGGGTGATGCTTCGTCGCTGCGTGGCGGGACGCTGATCATGACATCCATGTCCGGTGCCGATGGTCAGATCTATGCTGTTGCTCAGGGATCGGTCATTGTTTCCGGCTTCAACGCGGAGGGCCAAGCGGCCCAGTTGACACAGGGTGTGACCACTGCCGGACGTGTTCCCAGCGGCGCCATCATCGAGCGCGAGTTGCCATCGCAGTTCAAGGATTCGGTCAATCTCGTTCTGCAACTGCGCAATCCCGACTTTTCGACATCGACACGCATCGCAGACGCCATCAACAATTACGCGAAAACGGCATTCGGAGAACCGATTGCCGAAGCCCGCGACAGCCAGGTCGTCTTTATCCAGAAGCCCAGAACGGCAGATCTGACGCGACTGATGGCCAATATCGAGAACCTGTCAGTCGAGACCGATACGCCCGCCAAAGTCGTCATCAACGAGCGGACCGGCACCATCGTGATCGGCGCCGATGTTCGCATCTCGCAGGTCGCTGTCAGCTACGGCACCTTGACGGTGCAGGTCACGGAAACGCCGCAGGTCATTCAGCCTGAACCCTTCTCACGTGGACAAACGGCCGTTCAGCCGCAGACAGACATTGCCGCCCAGGCGACCGGGGGTCCGGTTGCCATCCTCAACGGGCCGAATTTGCGCTCGCTGGTGGCTGGTCTCAACAATATCGGCGTGAAGCCGGACGGCATCATCGCCATTCTCCAAGGCATCAAATCAGCCGGCGCGCTGCAAGCAGAACTGGTGCTACAATGATGGCAAAAGTGTTTGATATGTTCACGCCCCGCCGGGCACTCCTCGCCGTGTTCGTCCTGACCGCGTCTCTTCCCTCTGCAAAGGCGCAAGAGCAGGTGCGCATCACCACCGGTGAGACGAGCGGACAGGAAATTCAGCAATATTGCACCAATATCGTCGATCAGGCCCGTGACCAGCGCTATCTCTTGCAGAAGCAGGACCTTGAAAAGCTGCAAGCCGATGTCGACAACCGCATCGCCGTCATGGAAGCCCGCAAGGCCGAATATGAAGACTGGTTGAAGCGCCGCAATGAGTTCATGCAACGCGCCGAAGTCAATCTGGTCAACGTCTACAAGACGATGAAGCCGGATGCCGCGGCACCGCAGCTGGAACAGGTCGACGCCGGGCTTGCCGCGGCCATCATCATGAAACTTCCTCCCCGCCAGTCGAGCCTGATCCTTGCCGAAATGGATGCCAAGAAGGCAGCCACGGTTGCGTCGATCATGTCCAGCGCGACGGACAAAACCACATCAAGAGACCCGTCATGAACAAAGCGCTTATTCTCGCTCTCGCCGCATCGTGTGTTCTGACTGGCTGCTCCAGCGTGACGCAGAACCAGACGCTGAAAGAAATCGGCAACGCACCCGCGATGAGCCCCATCGGCAGCGGCCTTCAGTTCAGCCAGGCGCCACAGCTCGCATCCTATCCCAAGCAACCCCTCCACAATGCTAGCGGCTACTCGCTGTGGAGCGACAGCAAGGCGGCGCTGTTCAAGGACGCACGTGCGCTCAACATCGGCGACATTTTGACGGTCAATATCCAGATCAACGACAAGGCAACCTTCGACAACGAAACCGACCGGACGCGGAAAAACAACCGTGATACGGGCTGGAAAGCAAATGCCGAAATTCTCGGTTGGAAGCCGCAGGCAGATTCATCGCTGAGCTTCGACAATACCAGCGAATCCAATGGCAAGGGCTCCATCAGCCGCGCCGAAAAGCTGACGCTGCTGGTCGCCGCCGTCGTGACTGGAATTCTGGAAAACGGCAACCTGCTGATCAGCGGTTCGCAGGAGGTTCGCGTCAACCACGAAATCCGTATTCTGAACGTCGCCGGCATCGTGCGTCCGCAGGACGTCAATTCCGAAAATACGATCTCGTACGACAAAATCGCCGAGGCACGCATTTCCTACGGTGGCCGTGGCCGCATCACCGAAATTCAGCAGCCGCCGGTGGGTCAGCAGGTTGTCGACCTGTTCTCGCCGATCTGACCGCTTGAACAGCTATTCGGCCCTTCGCATTGTGCATGGGCTGCTCTCCGGAACAGACGTTAGAAACGATCATGAGCCTCACGACCATTGAACCTGCTGCACCGAAGAAGCCATCGATCATCGTGACTGCCGGCGCTATCGCAGTGTTATCTCTTCTAGGCATTGGTGGCGGATGGTTCGTGGGCCAGGCATTGCTTGTGCCTTCCATGCCGAGCGTAACTCCGCCGCCTGTACACGTGCCGGAAGCTGCGGCTGGTGAAAATAAAGCTGCGGCAGCGCCTGCGGGTGAGCATGGCGCGGCCGGTGCTGCACCCAGCTTGCTCGCCCTGGACCCGATCGTCACCAACCTCGGCTACCCCAATGAAAACTGGATCAGGCTCGAATTGGCTCTCCAATTCACCGGCCCCGGCGACACGGCGCTGGCTCAGGATCTGCATCAGGAAATCCTCACATATCTGCGAACGGTTTCCCTGCAGCAGCTCCAAGGCCCGCGCGGCTTTCAATATCTTAGGGATGACCTGAGAGAAATCGTTGACCTCAGATCAAAAGGGCGCGTATCCAAGGTTCTCTTCAGAACCTTTGTGATCGAATGATTCGAAAAATTGTCCTGCTGCTTGCGATCGCCCTAACCCCAGGGTTTGCTTTCGCCCAACAAACCCCGGCAGATTTGCTCAATCTGCCGCTGGATGGGTCTGCGGCTTCGTGGATCATCCGCACCTTCGGGCTTCTGACGGTTCTGTCGATCGCGCCGGGCATTCTGATCATGGTGACCAGCTTTCCACGGTTCATCATCGCATTTTCCATTTTGCGCTCCGGCATGGGCTTGGGGACCACACCCTCCACGATGATCCTCACCAGTATGGCGATGTTCATGACCTTCTACGTCATGGCACCGACGTTCGAGCGATCCTGGCAGGATGGCATCCAACCGCTGTTGCAGACCCAGATCACCGAGGCGCAAGCCGTTGAGCGAGCCGCCGAGCCATTCCGCACATTTATGGTGGCCAACACGCGCCCCAAGGATCTTGCGCTCTTTGTCGATCTGGCCATTGAGCGGAATCAGGAAACGATGAACGGCACTGTTCCGCAGTACAGGGTCCTCATTCCAGCCTTCATGCTGTCTGAAATCCGTCGCGGATTCGAAATCGGCTTTCTCATCATCCTGCCTTTTCTCGTCATCGATATGGTGGTCGCCACCATCACGATGGCCATGGGCATGATGATGCTGCCACCGACCTCCATCTCCCTGCCCTTCAAGATCCTCTTCTTCGTCCTCATCGACGGTTGGAACTTGCTGGTCGGCTCGCTGGTCAGATCGTTCTACTGATCGACTGTCCGACCATCCCCGCTTTCCCAAATGCCGATGGATGTAAAAAAACCTCCCGAACCGGTATCACCGAATTCGAGAGGTTAAAGGACATGTCTGGCGTCGATCAGACTGACGGCTCAGCGATCAATGGCCCGAACTGGCCGCAGCTGCCGCTGGTACCGCCGGCGGGGCGTCCGTGTTGACGAGAATTTTCTGAGGCTTTTTGTTGGGGTCTCTGGCTTCGATGTCTTCCTTGGAAATGAAATCCATCTGCTCGATGAGAATATCTTTGACCAAGGGTTTTTCGAGGCGCGTGTTCAGACCGTCCTTTATTCTGGTCTTCAAGCCGACCACGTCGAACTTGCCCGCATCCTTGATATCGACCAGCTTTTCCCCAACCAGCAGGGTGTAGAGTTCGTCGGTCAGAAACGCAGGAACCGGGACCGTTACCTCCTTCAGCGCGTCTTCGTCAACCTGAAGACTGGCGCGGATGAGGAAATAACCGGAAACCTTGCCGTTTGCCACTACAGGCAACGTCACAGTTTCACTGCTCACGAAATGCGGTGGTGGAACGACTTCCCCATTTTGATCCGTGGCACCGTTCCCTCCAAAGGTAACGGCGGCGTAGACGCCACCCAATGTCACCACAAGAACCCAGACGCCTGTCGCGATCAGCTTGATCATTGCGCCTCGCGTGCGAACTGTTCCAGCGAATAAGTGCCATCGTCTTCAGCCCGCTTGGCGGCATTCTTCAACAGATCGACAACGGCCTTCACGGCGTTGAGGTTGGCTTCGACGCGCCGGGTGTTGATGGCCAGCTTGGACTTGATATCCAGGATCTGGCGCTTGTGGGCCGCGGCGATCTGCGCTCCGTCCACGTCGCGCAGGAGCATGCTGAGTTCATACAGGCAGCGGCTCTTGTGGGCGTTCGACAGCTTGAAATCGAAATCGGGATCTTTGCCGATACGCTGGTTCTCGTTGTCGATCACCGTTTCAAGGCGACCGAGAATGGCCTGTGTTCTGTAGTCGTTGTTTACAATTTCCATATTTTCAGCACTCCGCGGCTTAACTTTCAGTCTTGTTGGATTCGGCTACGGAAAACGTGCGCCGCTGGAAGTCCGTCACCATGCTGACTGCAAGGCTCTTGTCGTCTTCATTCATCTTTGTAGGCGCTTCAGCATTGCGCATCTTTTGCATGGCCTGAGAATAGGCCTGCTCGGCAATACCGATACCGCCGCGCTTGGAAACTGCATCCGCCATCTGCTCGGCCATCATGCTTTTCCAGAAGTCACCAGCCGAACCTTTGCCGTAAACCTCTTCGCTTTCCTTCGGCATCATGTTCTGGAGCATGGTCGACAGAACGCTGGCCTCGAACTTGCGATAGGTCTCGGGGATTTTTTCGTCGGTTTTAATGTGATGGATGTTGCCAACACCAGCCTTCCCGGCCGCCGTATCGATGCTGTTGATGGCAGATGCAAAACCTGCATTGCTTGCCGTCAGGACCGACGCTTCGTTGGCTGCGCTCACCGAGCGCAGTTTCTCTCTTGCCGCCATGACCTGTGTCGGGTCAGCCGCATTCACAACATCAAGCACAAGATCGCTTGGAGGAGAAATTGCCACGTCGTCATCCTTTCCGTTTGAATCGGATGACGATACCAACCTAACCTTGCTGGAGGCTGGTGTCTTTCATGCTCATCTGAAGATCGATCAGCTCATAAACACTGTTGTCTTCCTGCACGCGCAGTTCGTCTGCACGCGCCGCATCCCGCTTTTCTTCGAGACGCTCGCCCTTTTTCGTTTCCTTGACGACCTGTTGCTCCTGGCCTTTTTCGATGGCTTCCAGTCGCACATCACGAGAGAGCAACCTGCCGTGTCGCATGGCATAATGTTTCAGCATCTGCTGGTGCAATGGGTCCAGCGACGTCACATAGCCACTCAGGGTTTCGATCTTCTCGGCCAGTTCGTTGCGTTCACGCGTCGTGATCGCAAGCTCGTTTTCGGCCATCTGCTTGAGATGCCCTTGAACCTTCACCAATCTGGAGAGCTTTTTAGATTTGAGTGGGTCCATCATGAGGCCTCATATATTCGCGAAGACACGGAAGAAGCCACCCACGAACTGGCTGACCAGCGCCGCCATTCCAAAATAGAGCAGCAGCAGCCCACCGGCCAGAGCATAGGGTGTCGAGATGAAGTAGACCGGTATCTGCGGCGCTAGCTTGTTGATCAATCCCACGGCAACGTGGAACAGAAAGCCGTACAAAATAAAGGGGCTTGCGACACGCAAAGCAACGCTCATGGACGCGACCAACGTATCTGTCAGCGTAATCAGCATTCTTTGCATGCTCATCCCGCCACCCATAGGAATTGTCGAATAGGAATCCACAAGCGCGCGGAAAATGACGTGGTGGAAGTCGAGAATGAAGAGCAGCAACAGGACACCATAACTCAACATGCTCGAAAGCTGACTTTCAGAGGTGTCTTCCAGTACGTCCTGGCCGGGCGGGCCGGTCAAGGCAATCGCCGTGCCGATGGCCGTTGCCGCAAACTGCATTCCCAACACATAGAGGTGGGCAATCATGCCGAACATGGCACCGATGACCGATTCAAAGAACATCAGCTTGAGAAAATTGGCGTTGTCGGTCTTCGCCAATGGGTAGATCACGTCCCACATCAACGGCAGAATGGCCATCGAAAGTGCCAGAGCGAGGAGCAAACGAATCTGCATCGGCAATCTGGCGGACGAAAACCCAGGCATCACCATCAAGCAGGCACCGATCCGGCAAAATGCCAGAAACAGTGCCATTATGGTTCCCTGGGGATCTGACATCATGAGATGGCGCCGAGTATCTTTATTTCCGTGCCCTTGGCCAATTCGACATGCGACAGCACCGGCAGCGTGCTGAAAAGGCGTTCCGTAATCATGCGGACATATGAACGGGTTTCGGGCAAAGTAACAAGCACGAAAGGCAATCCGACATCCATATATTCACGGATTACTTTGCTCGCTTCGTTGGAGAACTCCTCCACCTGACGCGGATCGATATCGAATTCGATGACATCACCCTTCGGATCGCGCTTGATCGCCTGCTGGAACACAACGTCCCACTTCGTGCCGAGACGCAGGACGCGCAACACACCATTGTCGGAGAGATCACCGCAAATCTGCTGGGCCATACGAATACGGACATGCTCGACGATCTGTTCGGTGCGGCGAAGATGCGGAGCGAGCTCTGCAACGGCTTCCAAAATGAGGTGAAGGTTGCGGATGGAGACACGCTCGGCCAGCAGCAATTTGAGGATGGCCTGCAAGCCCGAATAGGACATATGCGATGAGCAGATTTCATCCGCGAGTTTTTTGTATTCCGGATCAAGCCGGTCGATGAGAACCTTTACGTCCTTGTAGGACAGGAGCATCGGCAGGTTGTTGCGAATGACTTCGCTGACATGCGTCAGAAGCGCCGAAATATTGTCGATCGGGTGGAAGCCTTCGCGTTTGAGGTCTTCCACGAAGTTTTCCAGAACGGAAACGGCAGGCATGCCGAAAGCGGGTTCGCGCACATCGTCACCCGGAACGGATGGGCGACGACCCTTGCCGGTGATGACGAGGACTTCGCCCACGCGCAGCGTGCTGGCTGCAACCGTCGTGCCATGAATTCGGATCTGATACGACTTGTCGGGAATGGCGATATCGTCCGTGACCTTGATTTCGGGCACCACGAAACCGTATTGAGACGCGAACTTCTTGCGCATTTTTCCAACGCGGAAACCAAGCTCCTGGTGAGCGCCCAGCAATCTTGGGGAGACCTGCTTGCCCAGGGCAAGCTCGATTTCGGTCGTCCGAAGCGAGTTCTTGACCGTGTCTTTTTCGGCTTCCTGCGTCTTGCTGGTCTGCTGCTCTTCCGCAACGCGTTCGGCGGCTTTTTCCTGAGCGAGTTGACGAGGAATATACCATGCACCAAAAGCGAGGAAACCGCCCAGTAACATGAAGGGCACAAGAGGCAAGCCCGGAATGACCGCAAGAACGAACATCAGGCCAGCGGCGACACCCAGAGCCTTGGGATATCCGCTAAGCTGGTTGATGACGGCGGTGTCAGTAGAGCCCTGCGCGCCACCACGGGTAATGATGAGGCCCGCGGCGAGCGAAACGATCAGCGCTGGTACCTGGGAAACGATGCCGTCACCGACGGACAGTTTGACGAACACGTCCGCGGCTTCGCCGATCGGCATGCCGTGGCGGAAAACACCGATGATGATGCCGCCGCAAATGTTAATGGCGGTGATGAGAAGGCCTGCGACCGCGTCACCACGCACGAATTTGGAGGCACCGTCCATGGCACCGTAGAAGGCGCTTTCTTCTTCCAGCTCGCGACGGCGAAGCTGGGCTTCTTTTTCATTGATGATACCGGCAGACAAGTCGGCATCGATCGACATCTGCTTGCCGGGAATGGCATCAAGTGTGAAGCGGGCGCCGACTTCCGCGATACGCGTTGCGCCCTTGGTGATGACGATGAAGTTCACCACGATAAGAATGAGGAAGACGATCAGGCCGATGACGAAGTCGCCCGACATGACGAGGCTCGAGAAGCCAGCGATGACCCCACCCGCCGCACTGTGCCCTTCGTTGCCGTGAGACAGGATGACGCGCGTGGTGGCGATGTTCAGCGCAAGGCGGATCATCGTGGAGATCAGAAGGATCGTCGGGAAGGACGAGAAGTCCAACGGGCGCTGAATCCATAGCGACACCATCAGAATAAGAACCGAGAACGCGATGGAAAACGCCAGCCCCATATCGATCATGAAGACTGGAATAGGCAGGAACAGGATGCAGAGAATGGAGACGATGCCCACGGCAAACCCGATGTCGCGACCGCGTGCGGCGACTTTGGGAAGGGGCAATATGCTCGAAGGCGCAGCCATTCTAACTCCATCTCTTCATGAGAACGTGTACAAACGTCGCGGATTTTCCGTCATGGAAAAGCCCAGCCGACCGATTGGACGCAGATCGACACCCGAGGCTTAGTCTCCCAAGCTTGCGCGAGCGTGGATGAAAGTCCGTGTTGCCCTGCCTGACAGATGCATCGATATGCGAGTGAAATATTAGGCTTTGGTTCAGATAGAACTTGTAATATGCTGGTTGGGTTATTCGCGCGATGATGGCGTGTACGCTGGCCATGTCTTTCCAGGGGCCACACTATGCAAGGCTATCCATGGCGATTTCTACCTACACAAGCTATCTCACGGTCAACCGCGATATAAAATCGTCGATGTCGACAGTCGCCAGTCAGACGTCGGTTGCGAAAGATACTGCCTATTACAAGGCAAAAATCGGTGACGTGAAAACGGTCGATGAGTTCCTGGGAGATTACCGCCTCTATTCCTACGCCATGAAATCCTATGGTCTTGAAGACATGACCTATGGCAAGGCGTTCATGCGAAAGGTGCTGGAAAGCGACCTCTCCGATAGTGCAAGCTTCGCCAACTCATTGACGGACAAGCGATACCTGCAGTTTGCTGAAGCCTTCAACTTCGAAGGCGACAAGAAGACAGCGCAAAACACCGCCCAGGCCACAAGCGTAACCGATGCCTACAAGGCGTCCTTCACCGCTGAAGAAACGTCCATCAAAGCGGAGAATACATATTTTGCGGCTCAGATCGGCAAAGTCACCGATATCGACAGCCTCGTCAACAATACCCGGCTTCGCACCTATATGCTGGACGCCGTGGGTCTTGATTCCTCCTACACATCCAAAAGCTACCTGAAGCAGGTCCTGACGAGCGATCTCAGCGATCCCAACAGCGTCGCCAACCAAGCCAAGGATCCAGGCTGGAAGAAACTGACCGCAGCTTTCAATTTCAATGCTGACGGCACCGTGAACGGCAGCATGCAGACCACCAGCCAGACCGAAGACCTCAATCTCGATTACGTCTACAATCAATCCACGTTTCCTTCGACCTTGCTGGCGGACTCCAACAAGCGCTACTGGGAAAAGAACATCGTCGGTGTTACCAGCGCCACGGATCTTGTCTCGGACAGCCGGATGCTCGACTATGTGAAAAAAGCATTCGACCTCAACCCGATCATTATGCCGAGTAGCGTTGCGAGCCTGATGTCGAGCGAGAATTTCGCGACCACCTATGGCAACACGAAATTGCTGGACTATTTCAATTTCGAAACTGATGGCACGCTGGCGAGTGGAAACACTGCCCAGACCGCGACGCAGACGACCGATGTCAACAGGCTCTACAAAACGGCATTTTCCGAGGATCAGGCGACAGCTGTCGACGAAGCTGTGGCAAACTACGAAAAACGGATCACCGGCTTCACCAGCCTCGATGATTTTTTCGTTTCCAATAAAAAGGATGACGACAAGAAAAACGACGGCGTTACCGAAGTCTGGGATGTGGCGCTCAGGGCTTTCGGCATCGATCCCGACGAAGTCAGTCAATCAGAACTGAAACGCGTTCTCACGAGCGATTTGAATGACAAGAAGAGTTACGTCAATTCCCTCAAGGATGACCGCTTCATTGCGTTGAACAAGGCTTTCAACTTCACCTCCGATGGCAAATTGGAGGCACCGCTGCTGGCACAATCTGAAAGTGTCACAAACAATTATGCGGCAGATTACGAAAGTAACAAAGTCAGATCGCTCAGCGGTGCCGCAAAAGACGCAGCGACCAAGAAAGCCGACACCGAAGTCGAGTATTACAAATCCAAGATGGGGGCCATCACCACCACCAAGGAACTTCTGGCCGACACGCGTGTGACGAATTTCGTACTTGAAGCCAATGGCATTGACCCGAAAAGTGTCGCCCCTGCCGACCTCAAGAAAATGTTCGACTCCGACTTGTCGGACCCGAAGAGCTACGTCAACACGCTGGAAAACAACAAGTTTGCCCAGATCGTTGCTTCCTTCAACTTCGATGCGAAAGGCAATCTCACCGCAGATGCCGAGCGCGGCGGCCAGCAACGTGGCGCAGTTTTGGAAACGACCGATCAATTCGTTCGCCAAACTCTGGAGGAACAACAGGGCGAGGGCAATGCCGGCGTGCGTTTGGCCTTGTATTTCGAGCGCATGGCACCAACGATTTCAAGTGCCTACGGCTTCTTGAGCGATGACGCGCTTTTCCAGTTTTTCAAGACCAGCTTCAACCTGCCAACCTCGATTGCCAATATGGACGTGACCAAGCAGGCGGAACTGGTCACATCCTATATCGACATCCCCAAACTTCAAGATCCGGAATATGTCAGCAAAATGTTGAAGCGCTTTACCGCGCTTTACGACGTGCAGAACAATGTCTCGCAATCGCCTACCCTGTCGATCCTGAATGGAAGCACGTCCATTAGCGCGGATACACTTCTGGCGGTTGCTCAGTTGAAGTCCGGCTGACCGTGATATCGATCTGCATCTGCCGAACGAAACAGGCCTGAAAATCGATGTGATTTTCAGGCCTGTTTTTGGTTACGCAAACCGTTTCGCTCAATATTCGCTGTCGTCTGCGCGCTTTGCAACGCCTTCTTCGTCGGCATTGCTCTCATCGTCGGCAACGGGAATGGCGTAGGCGCCCGTCAGCCAGCGTGAGAGATCGGCTGTGCGGCAACGATCCGAACAGAATGGGTAATCCTCACGCGTGGATGGGCGTTTGCATTCCGGGCATGGCTGCGCCTTGCGCAACGGTGTGACGGTGGATTTGTTGGATGCGTCTGTCATGGAGATCAACCTTCCTGCCAGGCCGATGCCACCTCAAAGCCCTCGCCAGCCAGAAGCGACACTGTTTCATAGAGCGGTAGCCCGACGACATTGGTGTAGGAACCGGTCAGTTTCTGGACAAAACAGCTGGCAATTCCCTGAATGCCGTATGCTCCCGCTTTGCCACGCCATTGACCAGAGGCGATGTAGCTTTCGATTTCATGTTGCGACAGGCGCTTGAAACGAACCTTGGTCTCGACCACCTTCTGGCGCACCTTGCCGCTCGGTGTCACGAGACAGACGCCCGTATAGACCCAATGGCTGCGACCCGACAGAAGGTGAAGCGCTGCAGACGCTTCCTCGATATATTCGGCCTTACCGACAATACGGCGACCGACGGCGACGACCGTGTCAGAGCCGAGCACATAGGCACCCTTCCAGGCAAGCTCGCCTTTCACAGCCTTGTAAGCGGCTTCCGCCTTTTGCAAGGACAGGCGACGGCAAAGCGTGCGCGGGTGCTCGAGGCGTGCGGGCGTCTCGTCGATATCCATCGGCATCAGACGTGCGGGCTCGATGCCGACTTGATGCAGAAGCTCAAGACGGCGTGGCGACCCGGAAGCCAGAATCAGCTTTTGTTTTGCGTCTGTCATGCTCTGCCAGTCGTCCGATCTGCCGGGCGCTTACTTGAAACGATAGGTGATGCGACCCTTGGTCAGGTCGTAAGGCGTCATTTCAACCAGCACCTTGTCGCCTGCCAGAACGCGGATACGGTTCTTGCGCATGCGGCCAGCGGTGTGAGCGATAATTTCGTGTTCGTTTTCCAGCTTTACGCGGAACGTAGCATTCGGCAAAAGTTCGATAACGACGCCCGGAAACTCAAGGACTTCTTCTTTGGTCATATAGTGTTTTTCTTCCTGTTGATAATGCCGGACTGAACAGTCCGGGAAAATTGCGCGGAAACTACACAATCGCCGCACATTTGTGAACCTAAATTGTCATTCGTATTAAAGTGTCTCGGAAAAGGGCCTCGGCCGTTGCGGCAGGCGCTCCGAAATCAGCTTTTTCAGGTGTTCGCGGACCTCACGATAGGCCTCAAGAATATGGTCTCTCGTGCCTGTCGCCACCGTTGGGTCCATGGTCGGCCAGTAGACGACATCGAGCGCGTTCGATCTGGTTAATTCGAGAGCTGCATGATGCGCCTCGGGCGTCAGGGTGATGATGAGATCAAAGAAATCATCCTCGATTTCATCCAGCGTCCGGGGCTTGTGTTTTCCAAGCGTCAGTCCCGCCTCATCCAGCACCGCATCCACGAACGGATCCCGCTCACCAGCGCGAACGCCCGCCGATTGAATATAGATGCCGGGAGCAACCAATTGTTTGGCGATGACCTCAGCCATGGGCGAACGAATAGAATTCATGCCACACATGAACAATATGGCGCGCGGTGCCTTTTCTTTCAAGTCGACACCGACAGGGTCTTGCACGCCTAACCCCGCCAATACAGCACACAGACAAGCGTAAACAGGCGACGCGCCGTATCGAAATCGACCTTTATCTTACCGGATAGCCGGTCCATCAACGTCTGCGAACCATCATTGTGGATGCCGCGACGCCCCATGTCGATAGCTTCGATCTGGCTTGGCGTAGAAGACCGGATCGCTTCGTAATAGCTTTCGCAGATCATGAAGTAGTCCTTGATGATGCGGCGAAGCGGTGTGAGCGACAGGATATGCGTGGCGACAGCCTGCTCGTCTTCAGTTCTGATCGTAAAGACCAGCTTGGTATCAACGAGCGCAATATTCAGCTTGTAAGGACCGCCTGCGTGGCCGAAAGGTTCAAAGCTGTTCTCCTCGATGAGGTCGAAGATGGCGACGGCACGTTCATGCTCCACGTCAGGTGTGGACCGGCCGATGCTCTCGTCCAGAACCACATCGCAGAGCCTGAAAGTGCCTGGCTCCATCTTTCACCCTTCCAGATTGAGACGGATGGCAACGGAGCGCGCATGCGCATCCAGCCCTTCGGAGTGGGCGAGCGTAATGGCCGCCGGTGCGAGCTGGCGCAATTGATCCGGCCCCAGACGCAGGATCGACGTGCGCTTTACGAAATCCAAAACAGAAAGGCCGGACGAGAAGCGCGCCGAGCGTGCCGTCGGCAGAACGTGGTTGGAGCCGCCGACGTAATCGCCAATCACTTCAGGCGTATGGCGACCGACGAAGATCGCACCCGCATTCCTGATGCCAGCCATCAGAGCGTCTGGATCGTCCACCGCCAGTTCCAGATGCTCTGCCGCGATGCGGTTGGCAAGCGAAACGGAAATGGCGAGGTCTTTGACCAGTATGATCGCACCGAAATCCCGCCAGCTGGCGGTTGCCGTCTTTTCACGCGACAGCAGCGTCAACTGACGCTTCACGGCCTGCTCCACCGCTCTTCCGAGTTCCGCATCGTCGGTGATCAGGATCGACTGCGCACCCTCATCGTGCTCGGCCTGCGCCAGGAGGTCGGCTGCCAGCCATTCGGGATTGTTGTTCTTGTCGGCAATGACAAGCACTTCCGATGGCCCGGCAATCATGTCGATGCCGACAGTCCCGAAAACGTGCCGCTTGGCTGCCGCCACATAGGCGTTGCCAGGACCGACGATCTTGGCAACAGGCGCAATGGTCTGCGTACCGTAAGCGAGCGCTGCGACGGCCTGCGCTCCGCCGATGCGGTAAATTTCTTCGACACCGGCAATACGTGCTGCTGCCAGCACGGCCGGATTGATAACGCCGCCATTGGCCGGCACGACCATGACGACACGCTCCACGCCAGCCACCTTCGCCGGAACAGCGTTCATCAGCACCGAGCTCGGATAGCTTGCCGTGCCGCCAGGCACATAAAGACCGACCGCCTCGATGGCCGTCCAACGGGAGCCGAGGCCAACGCCGATGTCGTCCTCGTAGATATCGTCTTTCGGCATCTGTCGTGCATGATGCTTTTCGATACGCGCTGCAGCGAATTTCAGAGCGTCAAGAACGGCAGGATCTACCTGTGCGACAGCCGCATCGATTTCCGCTGCCGTGACGCGCATGGAGGTCTTGGTGAAATCCAGGCCATCGAATTTCAGGGAATAATGGGCCAGTGCGTCATCGCCACGCTTGCGGACATCATCGATAATATCGCGCACGACGACGTTGACGTCTTCCGACACTTCTCTTTTCGTCGTCAGGAACGCTGCGAACGCCTGTTCGAAATCGTCAGACGCCTGTTCCAGCCAGATTGCCACGTCACTTACCCTCTTGCTACACCGCCTTTCGAGACGGTGCGGAATGCCTGCCTGCACGCTGTCGCATGCGCTCTTGGGTATGTGGCATAAATTAAAACAGACGGGCAAGGCAATTCCCTGTCCACCTGTTTTATAAGATCAGTCTTGTGGGTGCTTTGGTTTTGATGCTGTTTCCCAGCCACCGCTGACATCGGCCAGTTGCGCCTCGATGCATTCCACATCCATCGCTATGGCGCCGCCGCCCGAAAGGGTGAGTTCGACCGTCCCATCAGGCCCCTCACCATTTTGAGTGAACTGCACGGCAAGCAGGGACAGGACCTGTTCCTTGTTATCACGATCAAAGCCGGAAGAGCGGACGTTTCCCACACGCTTCAGCGCCAGAACGCTTCGGCAACGCTCCTGCGGCTGGCCCTTTTTACTACCGTTTTCCCAGACGAAACGGTTGGCCGAGACAAGAAACTGGCCGGTTTTGCGATCAAATGACGCATCTTTCAGTTTGAAGACGCTGTCCTGCATGTGTGTCGAGATGATGGAGAGGTCTTCCCCATCCAGCGCCATCAATTTAAGGCCGCTCATCGTGTGTATGCCCTCCTTGTGCGGACAAGGCCGCGTATATCCAATTGTGACTTGGAGATAAGCAGTCGAGGCCCGCTGTACAACCAGCGCGCCTCGATGAGAGCACAGTATTAGTCGCTGACGCGCTCGACCTGCGCACCGCAACGGTTGAGCTTTTCTTCCAGGCGCTCGAAACCGCGATCCAGATGATAGACGCGTGACACCACGGTCTCACCTTCGGCAACGAGACCGGCGATGACCAAAGATACCGATGCGCGAAGATCCGTCGCCATGACAGGCGCCCCCTTGAGGCGAGACACACCTTCGATGCGTGCCATCTGGCCGGAGAGCGAGATTTTCGCGCCGAGACGCGCCAGTTCCTGAACGTGCATGAAACGGTTTTCGAAGATGGTTTCGGTGATGTGCGAGACGCCCTGTGCGCGCGTCATCAGCGCCATAAACTGCGCCTGAAGATCCGTCGGGAATCCCGGGAAAGGTTCCGTCACGACGTCCACTGGCTGGATACCATTTCCGTTGCGAACGACGCGCAGGCCGGTTTCCGTTTCCGTGATCGTCGCGCCGGCGAGTTTCAGCGTGTCCAGCGCGTTGTCGAGCAGCGACGCGCGTGTGCCTTCCAGCAGAACATCGCCACCCGTCATGGCAACAGCCATCGCGTAAGTGCCGGTTTCGATGCGGTCCGGAAGCACGCGATGGCGCGCGCCGTGCAGCGACGTCACGCCTTCAATGGTGATGGTAGAGGTGCCCGCACCCTCGATTTTCGCACCCATAGCAATCAGGCACTGCGCAAGGTCTACAACTTCAGGCTCGCGAGCCGCGTTGTGAATGACCGTCGTGCCACGTGCCAGCGATGCGGCCATCAACATGACATGCGTTGCACCAACCGAAACTTTCGGGAACGTATAGGTCGCGCCGATCAAACCACCGGAAGGCGCCGTTGCGTTGATGTAACCGCTGTCGATTTCCATATTGGCGCCCAGTGCCTTCAGACCTTCGATGAACAGGTCAACGGGACGTGTGCCGATGGCGCAACCGCCCGGCAGGGACACACGCGCTTTGCCGTCACGCGCCAGAAGAGGCCCGATGACCCAGAAGCTTGCGCGCATCTTCGATACGAGTTCATAGGGAGCCGTCGTATCGACAATGGTCCGGCAGGTGAAATGTACGGTGCGGGAATAGCCCTCATCCTGGCTTTCACGACGTCCGTTGACCGCGACATCGACACCATGATTGCCCAAAATACGGACGAGCTGTTCGACGTCTGCCAGGTGGGGAACGTTTTCAAGCGTCAGCGTATCGCTTGTCAGCAGCGAGGCGATCATCAACGGCAAAGCTGCATTCTTTGCGCCTGAGATCGGTATGATGCCGTTGAGTTCGTTGCCACCAATGATTCTGATGCGATCCATGCGTCCCTACGAGCTTAACGCCCGCCTTTCCTGAGTGCTTGTAACGGATAGGCCTCTCCTGCCCGTCCGTTCTTTGATATCCGGTCTAAAATCAACCTAGCGAGCGGCCGTGCCGCGTTGTCCGTTAGGCTACGCAGTAAAGGAAATCCGGCGCCAGTTCAATTTTCTGATGAATGTTTCTTGTCAGCACGATTCGTCCGTTTTTGCGGCGGGCAGACCATTTGTTTCGTCCGCCTCTCCCGCGCGTCGTGCTCGGGCCTGCTGCTTGCGGCGAGCCAGGTTTTCACGCAACTTGTTCGCCGCCCGCGCCTTACGCACGGCCTCTTGCCGTTTGGCCTCATTGCCAGGCCCATTTTGCCCGGAGGCAGGCTCTGCTTTATCGGCCAGATTGTCGTGATGATCGTTCATGAGCGCATCCATAGCGGAATTCGCAACTTTTCAACAGCCCCCACCGGTTTTTACCGCGTGGAATGACCAAGTCTCATATTGCGGCTTGCACTCGTCATAAACCTATGGCAATAGGCCCCAACTTGATGTGAAGCACTGCTTCGGCATCGGATGCTGCGGTAGCTCAGTGGTAGAGCACTCCCTTGGTAAGGGAGAGGTCGAGAGTTCAATCCTCTTTCGCAGCACCACTTTCCCATGAAAATTGTTGCCGTGATTGGTTATCAAGTGATGCTTGATAAGGTCATCGATTTTTCTGTGAAAAGCCGGGTCGGAGCGATGTGGCTTAAAACAGCGCTAGAACCCCGACTGGACGCGAGAGAAGACCATGGTCGTGAACATGGAGATTTGGGCGCCGACAAAAGGTGCGGAGACGCCGATCGCGAGCATGACCGCGATGATCTTCGGAACGAATGTCAGGGTCATTTCCTGGATCTGGGTCAGCGCCTGAATGAAGGCAATGACGATACCAACGACCATGGCGGCCAGAACAGCCGGACCCGATGCCACAAGAATGGTCCAGATGGCATTTTGCATAATGTCGAGAGCGTCGGCCTCGTTCATCTCAGTCCGCTCGATCTAATCGGCGTCACGAAGCCGAGTGGAAGACATCTAATTTCAGTGACGCCGTTTCCGTCTATCATAAGCAGTATATGATTCGAGACGGATGGTTAAGCCGGAGTGTTGGCGATTTTGATGCCTTGTGTAATCGCAATCGTCGCGCCGGATGTGGTGGTCGCGCTGATGCCTTCGGCGGTTACCTTCACAGCAGATACGACACCCGTGGTTTGCTCGTCTGCACTGGTCACCGTTTTCCCGATATAGGAAGATGCGCTCGACAGCGAATTGGCCGAAAGAAGGCTTTCAAGATTGGTGTTGGTCTTGATGGTCTGCTCGACCTGCGAGAAGGTGGCAAGCTGTGCCACCTGTTCGCTGGCATCCATCGGATCGGTCGGATCCTGGTTCTTCATCTGCGTGATCAACAGCTGAAGGAAATTGTCGTAATCCAGCGACGCCTTTTTCGCGTCGGTTTTGGACGCAGACGTCGCAGCAGACGTGCTCGTCGTAGAAGTGCTACCTGTGACAGCGTCTACCATGGTGCAATTTCCCTTCTCAGTTCATTCACCGCCGCAGGCGTAATTTCATGACTGTTGAGAATGACTTCTTCCTTGGCGTAAAGACCACGAATGGTCTTGAGCGCATCGAAAGGACGACCAGACGATACGGTCGCGTCGATCCGCTTCAGTTCAGAACGAATATCTTCGTTCTTGAACGTGGTCAGAAGCATCGTGATCGACTTGCGGAACAGCGAAAGGGACTGCTCCTTGCCCTCAGGGTTGATCAGCATCATCTGGACGATGAAATAGAGCTGCCGCAAGGGTGTCGTGGTGTCTTCAAGTTGCAGGACGTGGTTTTCGAGAAGGAAGGTCACGTCGTTCAGAAATTCCAGCGAGACTTTTCTGTCAACGCGCAAGACAGCGCCATTGATGAAGATTTTTTCCCCGGATTTCAAAGAAATGCGCAGCGTACTTTTCATTTTAATCCATCCTTGATGATGGTTGTAACGTCAATGATGCCCTGATAATTCTTCGATTTACGTTTGCGGATTTGTTCGCATTCTCTCAGAATCCAGATAGCGATGGATATCAGGTTGGCTTTCAGTTCAACAGGAAGCTCGTTTTCGGCCTGCTTGAGGTCGTCGATAAGCCTGGTCCAAACGCGTCTTGTGTAAAAGATCGCCTCGATTCCGTCCTTGCCGTAATGGTCGTGCTGTTTGGCTGCGGCAAGAAGTTCGATCGATCGTTCTAGAACCTGTCTTTCTCTATCGCGGGCGATATTGGGGTCATCCTCCATTATCTCCGCATATGAAAACTGGAACATTCATTTTTCCTTATGGTCTTAAATGCCACCTGTCATAGGCGTTATCTGTTTTCGCTAGAGAAAGTTCACAAGGCTGAGGCCCTGTATCTTCGAGGTGATGGAGTATGACGTCTCGACCTGATTGAGCAGGGTCGTCAGGCGTGTGGACGCCTCATAGGTATCCACACCGATAAGGTTGGTGAGCTGTGTGTCGATGATCGTTTTTTGCGAACTCATGTAGGTATTCGCCTTTTCCACTCGTTCCTGGGACAGGCCGATTTTTGCCCGCTGTGTATCGATGCCAGAAATTGCGGCTCCAGCCAGACTCGTGGTTGTGTCATTGACGACAGCGAGCGCATTCGAGTTCAGACCGGAGTTTACAAGCTGCGACGATATCACACTCGCTAGCACAAGGCTTTTGAAACCATCCGAGTTCGCAGTGGTGGATGTGGACACGGTTTCCGAAGTGCTAATACGGCTACTCATGGTTGTTTCAGAAGCACTCGTCCAGGATGGCCAGTCGAGATTGTCCTGATAGTCCGACAGAAACGTTTTCATCTCATCGGCAGTAACAGACGAAGGGTCGGGGAACTGCGTGTCGAATGCTGTTTTGAAGTCCGAGCTGATATCGTCGATGAACGTGTCGCTCAGAGTTTGCGCATCGGTGTTGATACCTGAGAAAAGATATTCCCCGTTAACAGCCGTGTTCGAATAGCTGACGAAATTCTCGAGGGTCGACTTGGCCGTGGTCTGGGCAACGCTCAAGCTGCTGGCGTCGGTATTACCGCTGAGCGCGATGACCGAGTTGAGCAGGCTTTGGGCCGACGAAGACATGTTCTCCATGGCCAGCTGAGACGCATCCATGCGCTGTTCTGCCAAAGCATTGGCGTCCATGATGGACTGGAGACGTCCGCTTTCGCGCGTGTAATCCAGGCTGGTGGACGTGCGGGTGCCAAGTTCCAGACCAACATCCGAGTAGGTGCCAGTCACGGCCTCTTTTTGCAACTTGGTGATTTCCGTCTGCGCGTTCGAAACGGTCAGTTGCATGGCAGTGCTGATGGAGAGAGAAGAAATCGGTGTCGTTTTCATATCAGTTCGCGGCCTCCATCAGTGTCTTCAATAGATCGTCTATGGTCGACATGAGTTTCGCGGCAGCCTTGTAGGACTGCTCAATGTCCAGCATCTGGATGAGTTCTTCGTCCAGATTGACGCCGGTCGAATTGGAGTAGGCTTCTTTCGACTTGTTCAGCATGGCAGAGGTGCTTTCCGCGGCCGATGTGGCGTTGGAGCGATACTCTTCCACGAAGCCTGCGGAATCGGTTGCAAAGCTCAGGAGGCTGACATTGGTCGAGATGCCGGCAGCGGGATCGAAATCCATCTGGGCGTTGAGACCAGCGGCGTATTTGTAGAGCAGGTCGGAATAGCCGCTGGAATTTTCGGTGTTTGGTGTCTCGCCCGCAATGGAGCCATCGCGAAGTTTCACAGGCGTTGCCGTTGCGTCAGGTGATACCGTGACCAAGCCTGCCAGACCTGGAATGGCTGTTGGCGGGTCCGCATCGAAATCAACGACAGAACCATCGCGTGTCGTAAACAGGCCAGTAACGGAATTGCCGCCGGCATCGGTTTCGGCAAACGTCTTCATCACCGAACGCGCGATCTCGTCGAGCTGGGTCTGGTATGTTGGGTAAACCTCGTCGCGAAGCTGCAACAGTGCGGGGAGGCTGCCCTTCGAATTTGTGTTGCTGCCTGCACCGGTCTTGATAGCAACGCCATCGATGTAGATGCTTCCACCGGTCGTGTTGGCATCATAGGCGGCGAGAGAATTGAACGAAACCTGTCTCGGTCTTGTTTCAAACAGCGTCGTACCATCGCTCGTGTAGATGGCCATATCGTTGTCGGACCGAACAGATGTCGAGATACCGACGATCCCGGAGATCTGCTTGAGAAGTCCTTCACGCTGATCGAGAGCATTGTTCGGATCAGTGCCAGCGGCTGTTGCCGAGCGTACCGCACTGTTTGCCTGTTCGAAATCGGACAGGAGCTGGTTGAGCTTTGCGACTGTCGTTGAAATTTCACTGTCGGCATCGGTGCGCAGCTGCTGAACAGCCTGCGTCGAGGTATTCAGCGCGCTTGCGACATCGCTTGAGGCGCTGACGGCGGCGGAGGCCAGTGTTACATCGCTTGGTGATGCTGCGGCAGTCTGCAAAGCCTTCTGCAAGGCAGCAAGGTAGGTTGCAGGCGCCGCGGTATATTCTTCACCGCCGAGAACGACGCTGAGCGAATTCATACCATCAAGGAATGCTTGCTTTCCAGCGTCATCGGACGTCGCTGCCAGCGTCTGCTTGAGGAGCGCGGTATCTTCGGTGCGCTCAATCTTGACTACGATTGCGCCGGTGGACATGTTCGTGGTCGTGATCGCTGTGCGGCGATTGTAGTCCGCAGAGCTGGCATTCGAAATGTTGGTCGAAACGACACCACTCTGGAGCGCTGTATTGCTCAGAGTTGACTTGGTCGTATTAAGTGCCGAAGCAAGCGACATTCACCCGTCCTCTAAAAACTATCGTACCAGATTGATGAGAACGTCCATCAGATCGGAACCTGTCTGGAAGACCTTGGAATTTGCAGTGTAGCTGCGCTGTGCCTGGATCATTTCGGTCAATTCCGTCGCGATATCGACGTTGGAAGACTCGAGCTGTTTCGAGGAAATCTTGCCGAACCCGGTCTGACCTGCGAAACCGAGCGTCACGACGCCGGAGTCTGCGCTTGTCTGGAAGACGTTGCCCGAGAGAACACTGAGATTGTCCGGGCTTGCGACATCTGCCAAAGGGATCTGGAAGAGCGCACGCGCAGCGGATTTTGCGTAGGTTGCGTAGACGGTGCCGTCAGCCGTGATAGAGATGGATTGCACCTCTTCAGCCGGGTTACCGTTGACGCCGCCCTTGGCGATCGTCGACTTGTCAGCACCAAGCTGCGTCATACCGGACAGGTCGACCGTGATGCTGGTATTGTTGTTGGTGTCGTCGATCAGGATCGTCTTGGGATCGTTCAGCATCTTGCCGAGATCGTCATAGCTCAACGTCATTTGGCTGATAGCGCCTTCGGAGTACGGGAAGCCACCAGGCGGCGTCGCATTTGCTGCGTCATAAACCGAAACTTCCCACTCGCCCTGATCCGTCTTTGCGAAGTAGAAGTCATATTTGATTTCGTTGCCGAGTGGATCGTAGCCGGTCACAGAGGTCTTCAGGACGCTGATCTGGTCGACGACGACAGAAGCACTGTTATCACCAGGAAGATTGGCGGCAACGGGCGCAGAGTCGCTGAGGTTACCGGTCAGGGATCCTGTCGTGGAAGGAGTTGCCGTCATGCCGTTGGCAGAGACATTGACCGGGACCAGACCATCGTAGCTGTTGATGACTGTCGTTGGCGTTGTGCCTGTGTACTGGTAGCCAAGAAGCGTAAAGCCAGCGTCGTTGACCAGGAAGCCTTCGTCATTGGGCGTGAACGAACCGGAGCGTGTCAGGAAGACGTTGCCGGCCGTATCCTGAACGACGAAGAAGCCATCACCGTCGATGGCCAAATCGGTCGAAGACTGCGTGGACTGCAAAGCGCCCTGCTGCGAAATCGAATAGTTGACGTTTGTCATGACGCCGCCGGAGTTGTAGCTGCCGCCGCTCGATGACAAGACGAGTGAGGAAAAGGCGGTCGATGCACTTTTATAGCCAGTCGTGCTGGCATTGGCGATGTTGTCGCCGACCGTTCCCAGCTTGTTTGCCTGAGCGCCCATGCCTGATACGGCCGTCTTCATCGTTCCAAAAAGGCTCATTCCGAATCCTCTGTTCCTGTCTGTACCAAAGTTAGGATGCGGGCCTTGCGTGAGGCTGTCTGTTTTCACTCTGGTTAGGAAAAAAGAAAAAAAGGAACCGTTGATGGAACCAATCGTATTTCACCACGTTTTCGGTGCGGAATCAGAAAGCCGCCGCAACTGGTTCCAGAAATGAAAAACGCCGAGGGCCTTGGGAGCCGACGGCGCAGAACATGAAAATTCGGAGGCACGTGACCAGGACCAGATGCGGTCCGGGGCGGATGTTTAGCTCCAGTCGATGCAATAGCCCAAAAACCGCTTTGAATCGATCGGATCAAAACCGAGTTTCTTGCGCAGCTTCTTGCGAAGCTTGCTGATGTGGCTTTCGACAACGTTTTCTTCGACTTCTTCGTCAAAGATGCCGTAAATTGCATTGAAAATCTGTGATTTCGAAACACGACGGCTGCGATTTGCGATTAAGTATTCGAGAATACGGCGCTCGCGGCGCGGCAAGGCAAAGACTTCACCATTGACCTCGGGATCGCGACCATCCGAAAACACCCGGATTGGACCCGCGTCGGTGAAATTCGTCAGCACCGAAAGCCGACGGCGAATTGCCGCCGCACGTGCGAGAATTTCTCTCGGGTGGACTGGCTTGCGAACGACATCGTCCACGCCACAGTCAAAGAGTGCCAACGTCGCATCCAAAGAATGATGATCGCTGACCGCAATCACAGGCGCCTGAGAGCGATCCCGGATTGTGCGTGGCAACTCGTGAGTTGTGTCCGACTGACCAATCAGGAATGCCTCGATCGCCGCAATATCAGAGTCCGCCGCCGTTGTTACCCATTCGCCAAATTCTACTGGATCGAATCCAGTCGAGGGAATTCCCTCTCGCCCAAATAGGGCTGTATACCCGTCCTTAACAAGCTTCCGCTCATCAACTACCACGATCATTCGTCCGCCTCCGAATCAGTGTAGCCAATCTACAGTCCGGGTGTACGAATCGTGGGAATCTCTCACAACTACAAAAAACCACAGGTATTTATTAATAATTGATTAACAAAATTGTTCCGATTTGATCTACATATAGTATGCCGTTAAAATTTTAAGGATATTTTTTTGGTGGAAAAGTGCCCGTCAAGTCAGTTAAGACTTGCGTTGCCATTTTTGACTGAATCTCGCCTTATTTTTTTGTAGCCTCACAAAGGCCTTGAGGGACAACCATAGATTGGTCAGGTTGCGCAGAAATTTCTCGCGTTGACGGTCCATTGTCCGTAGCCGGTGGCGACCAGATTACTGATGACCCGGCAAACATACCGCTGTTGAGCAGGATCGTTGTTGGGTCCTGCATGGTACCTGGCTACCGCCATCGTCCAGGTTTCATGTTTGGCATGAAGACGGCTGAGAAATTGAGCGGCGTAAGACACGTTCTTGGCGGGGTCAAACATCTCCGCCAGCGACTTGAATTCAGCGCCATGGAAGTAAACGTTGATCTGCATGCAGCCGATATCGATCAGCTTGGCACCGCTGCGTTTTGCATTTTCCACGAGTTGATAGGCTTCTGGAAAGCTGCTCGGGAAAAAAGCTTTCCCTTCTATGTTGATTGCGTAGGGGCTCAAAGAGCCCTTTCGACCCGTCTCCGTCAGCCCAACCGAATAGAGAATACCTTCCGGTATGCCGTACTGTCCGGCCGCTGCCTGGATTTGGCGTTCGCAGTCAACCCGCGTTGCGGTCTGTGAAGCCTCACAGGTAAACGAGGTCAGGGCGAGCGCTGGAAGCGCGAACAGAAGTTTCAGCCGTTGAAGTGCTTTCATGGACGATGGCCTCCTGGCGGGCGTCGCCACTTGCTTGCCTATATGATTGTTGTTGTTGAGGCTTTTCTTCCTGGCCACGCTGGTTGTGCTGCGCGCTCTGCTGGCCGCCATCGGAAGGCTGTCGGTTGTTGGTGCCATTGTCCTGTCGGTCTGCGCCACTTGCCAGGCTAACCGTCACCTGCTCGACACTGAACCCTTGAGACTTGAGAGCATCGAGGATGCTTGAGCTGTCTTTCTGAAGTTCACTATAGCCCTTGAGCGTATGTGCCGTCAGCTGAACGCTCAGGTCATCACCAACGAGTTTCAAAGCCGCGGTGACATGACCCAAGTCAACAGGTGCCATCTGGATCTTCAGCACATGAACAACCTGCCCCGTACTCGCGATCATTGGCCCGCTGTTTGTCTGGCCAGCCATGCTGCTCGCCCAATCGGGGTCGGATGACATGGCGCTGGTTATGGCCGCAGCATTCGTTGCCGGCGCAAGTCCAACAAACCGTCTGCTTTCAACCACCTGCACCACATCGGCAGCGTCACCAGCCGCCTTTGCCACGTCCACTTGCGTCGAGCCGTCTTCGTCCGTTTCAAAATGGAAATCGATGCCCGGAGTATCCTGCTTTTGCAGTCTTACCACAGAGGTCGTCGTTGGACCGCCATCAACCAGTGGAGCCGTGCCGATGTTGCCGGATACCGCACCCAACGTCTGGTTCGCGTTCTGCGCCGGAGCAACGTTTTGTCCTTGCGGCTGATCGGGCTGGGTCGGCATTGCAGTCGATGCCAGCAGCGCCAAAAGATCAACATTCTCGTTTACGGCGCCAACCGGGGCAGCGTCTGCGTCAATAATTTCGTCGGTGGCATCGCCTTTGCTGGCGCCTTCGGTCTTGGACGTCGCAGGTGCGGACACAGTTTTGGTAAGGGCCGTCACCAGTTTTGCGAGGTCGGTCATTACCGGTGCGAGTGCGTTATCGTTGCTGATATCTTGCCTGGGTACGGTTGCGACTGGCAATTGCTCTACAATTGGCGCTTCCGTCGTCAAATCGGCGTTGACCAGCGGCAGAACCGTATTTTCAGGTGTGGTGGTGGCGACAGCTTTCACGACGACTGGGAAAACTGGAGGCGGGACGATTGGCTTGCTCGTGCTCGGCTGTGGCGTGGTGAGCGGTGCCGCGTCCACCGCGGTATCCTCTGCCACCGCTTGCGGCTGCGCATCATCCTTGGCGGCGTTCGCATCCCCGCGCGGGCTCTGCCTGGACGGAGCAGCCTTGTCGAAAGAACCGAGCGTTTCGGAAAAACCGGAGCCTTTGCCCTTTGAGGTGTCCCTGCCCTGTCGGCTTGCCTGGGCCGTGGCGTCGGAATTTGCGGACGCAATCGTCGTTAACACGTTCATCCTATTTCTCCTCCTGCTTCAACAAAGTGTCGATCTCGCTTAAGCGAGTCCGGCCCTTGTCGACGAATTCCTGCACAGGCGCGCTCGCAGCCGCCTGTTGGGTCTGTTCCTGCTTTACCGGGTCGCCACCGTTTTGCGGTGCCGCAGCAACGCCACCATCTTGCGATACCGGGGTGGCTATGGGTGCCCGTACGATTTGCTCGGCAACGGCCTGGGCCGCGTCGCGCAGTGCAAGATCGCGCGGGGACAGTTCGTCGCTGGGTATGCTCGAAAGCGCCTCGCTGGCACTATGAACGGCATCGCTCGATACGCTCGCCAATCCAGAATACAGTTTCGACAACGGGGCGCGTGCGCCGTCACCGGTTTCCGGCAGCAGAATGTTGGCCTGCTCCGTTGCAAAACGCGCCAGCTCCACCTGCCCGCGCAACGAAGCCTGCCGCGCGATCCGCAGATAGATTTCCTCTGCCCTCTCATCATCCATCAGCTGTGCAATTTCACCGATATTCTCTTTGGAAACTGCGCCATTGCTATCGACTACGAAGGTTACGAAGAGATCGGCGAATTGAGAAGCATAAGGAGAATGTAGAAATCTGACCGCATATTTCCTGACATAGGCGAACGTCTTTTCGGGCTGCTTAGCCTGGATCATGGCGATGATCGAGCGGCGCAAAGCAGCCTCTTCGATGATCGTGCCAGGTGCCGTCAAACGTGCATCATCGAAGTAGACCAGGGCCGCCGTGGGATCTCTCGTTACCGTGATGTTGCCTGCAATCAGCATGAGATAAGGGCCAAGTACGCCGTTGCGATACTCCGGCAAGATATCGGATATGACCTTTTCGGCTTGGCTACCTCTTCCGTTGAAATATTTCTGCAAAACATTGATCACCCGCGTGTCGAAATGGCCCTGAACGTCACGGGCAACGAGGTAATCGAGGGTTTGCGGATTACCGCCACTCATGATGTAGGCAAGCGCAGCGTCTGCATTTTCGGAATCTTCGAAAATCGACGGGTCGGCGGTCCGCAAAGCGGTATCAATGGTTTCGAGAAGGTATTTTTGCATATCCCGCGCGGAATGATCGCCCATGACCACGGAGTCCTGCACGAACTGAAGCGAGCGCAATATTTTGGAAGGCGGCAGATTGCTTTGTGCGTATCCGTGGCTGGCGCTAGCCAACCAGGGAATGCACAGGGACAAGACAGCTATGCGGGTCGCTTTCATCATCCGCTGCCTCAACCATCCTCAAGCAAGATTTCGATACGGCGGTTCGCGCCGTTCATAGGATCATCGACGTTTTGCAGGCGACGATCGGCAAAGCCGGAAAGCTGCTTGATCCGTGTTTGGTCCAGACCGCCGCGCGACAGCATGTAAAATGCCGAATGGGCGCGATCCATGGAAAGGGTCCAATTATCTTTGCCGCCGACGCTATAGGGACGCGCATCAGTATGACCGCGAATGACGACGGCACCGGGTTGCTTGCTCAGAACCGCGCCGATTTTTTCCATCGCCAGCACAAGCGTTTTCTGGGGCACAGCGGAACCGACGTCGAACATGGACGTGTTGGCTTTTTCCGAAATGGTAATCAAAGTGCCGCCCTCGGCAGGGGTGACCACGATACCTTCTGCCAGCTTACCCGCAACACCAGCAACCTGCTGAGAGATTTCGTCGCGCAATTTGTCAGCGGTTTTTTTCTCCGCTTCCGTAACATCTGCTGCTTCATCAGGCATCTGATTTTTTTCGACGGATGCGATCTCGGTCTTCGGGTTCTTCTGTGCACTGGGGGCCACGTTCTGAACAGGCGTCGCAGGTTCGCTGTCGCTGATGACATCGGTCAAGTCCTGCTTGGCGACCGCAGCCTTGGCGTCGGCCGTCTTCTGGTCTTTCTTTGGCAGAGCCGTATCCTGCACCGCAACACTTGCCGGCTGCGCGGGCACATCCACCTGCTTGCTCCAAAAATCCGGATCGAACGGATCGCGGTAGGCTTCTCCACCAGAAGCACCGGTCGATGGGCCGGAGTTGCTTGCACCGCCCTCGCCCTTGGCACTGACATTGGCCTGTTGGCCAACTTCCTGGGCAATCTCCGCCAGAACCGCATAAGGGTTCTCGAAGAACGCCGCTTCGGAATAGGCGGTCTTGTCGCCTGATGATGACGTCATATCCTCACCGCTCGCAGCGGCTGCGGCATCTTCCGGCTTTTCAGATTTGGTGTCGGAGGTCTGCTGGGTCTGCTCGCCCTTGGCCGTTTTGGCAGGCTGCTTCATACCCTTGTCGGCAGGCTTCTCATCGGTGAGCTTGATCGGGTTGAAATAGCTGGCAACGGAAGCCTTTGTTTCCTCATTCGACGCGTTGACCAGCCACATCACGAGAAAGAACGCCATCATGGCCGTCATGAAGTCCGCATAAGCGATTTTCCACGCGCCACCATGAGCCCCATCGTGGCCGCCCTTGTGGCGCTTGACGATAATGATCTCGTTTTTGCCGTGATGGTGATTTTCGCCTTCACTCATCCGCCAAACCCCTTACGCTCTGGAAAAACTCGGATAGTCTTGTCATCAGCACCGAGTTTTCCATCTGAACCTTCACGTCGATATCGGTCGACACATCGTAGTCGACCTGGTTGTCGACATCACCCAAGGCTTCCCGAACACGCGACACGATAAGATCAGGACCTGTGATCTTGATCGTCCCGGCATGACCGCCCTCAATCTCTTTGATGATCTGGGTCGCGACATCTGTGGCCGCCTTTTCAGCGAAGTCGCGTTCCATCAACATCCCGAACAGGCGAAAACAGACCTGCTCCACATCCGCGGCAATCGTCTGCTTCATGGAAATGACCGACATCGCAAGATGTGTGGCAATTTCTTCTTCATAACGCGTCCGCATTGCCTCGATTTCCTGGGCATGCGACGTACGTAGCGCTTCAAGCTCTTTTTCGTGCGTGTCTTTTGCCTGTTGGGTCGCGGCTACTTCGCCTTCGGCAAACGCTTTGCGTTTCTCTTCGTCCAGATCAACGATGATTTCCGGCTCTGCGAAAACGTCATTTTCAAAAGCGGAAACAGGCGTGTCGACGTAGAAGTGGCTCGGCGTCTCAGGCGGCACGAACTGGCTGAAGTCCTTGAGATATTTGGCAAGCGCTCCGCTCATAGATGCTCTCCACCCAACATCGCGCTTGTCTTTTCTTCAGATGAGAACGTCATGAAATAATCCGCAAGGCATTCAGCTACAGCCGACAAAATGGCTTTACGCACTCCCCAGGAGTGCGCAAAGACGAGGCAGCAATTCAGTGTCTCAAACTAGAGGGTCAAACTTGTGCGAGGATGAACCCTGCCGCAGATCACGCAAACAGGTTGGCTAGGCTTTTGCGATGGTTGTTGGCAAGCGACACCACTTGAACCGCCAGATCGCGCTGCGTCTCCTGCGCTTTCAATCGTGTGGACTCTTCTTCCATGTTGGCATCCACCAGCCGGCTGACACTTTTGCCCATGGAATCTTTCAATGCGCCAACAAAGGTCGTCTGCTGATCAATTCTGCTGGACATGGTGCCGATCGAGCCAGCCAACTGGTTCAACTTGGTCGATAACTGCCCGACCACATAGACCATATCATCGAGTTCGTCGTTGGTCGTACTTTTCGAAACGCCGATTTCACTCCCCGTTTGGCCCGTCGGGGACCCAACGTCCAGCAGGTAGTAATTGCGCTCCGTGGAACTTGTATCAGGGTTACGTTTACTTGCGTCAACGCCTGCGGTCAGCAGCCCACGGCTCGCATCGCTGCCGTCGACAAGCGTCGTTTGCGCCGTATTGACGGTCAGATACTGCAACGTGATGGAGCCGGATGTATCCTTCTGGAACGAAAACGGGACACGCTTTTCAGGCTGAAGCTGCTCGCTGGTGTTATAGAGCCAATTATCGCCTGAAAAGCTTGCCGCCTGCGAGACCGATTGCAGATTGTTCTTGAGCGCGTCGATGGCACCGTTGATTTTGCTTCGGTCTGCACCAGGCTCGTACGCCGTGGTCAGTTGCGTCATGATCTGATCGACAACATCGATAATCGCGGTCACGGCCTCATAGGCCGTGTCCGCCTTGGACGCACCAAGGTTAAGCGCATCTCCAACACTGGTCAGAACATTGCCGTCAGAGCGCAGATTGGTTGCCGTGGACCAATATCCAGAGTCGTCGGCTGCCGAAGCAATTTTCAAACCCGAGGTCACCCTCGCTTGTGTCTTCGTCAGCGTATCATCGCTGAACAACAGGGTTTGGAGCGCGCTTTGCACGTAGCCAGAGGAGAGAATTTTGGTCATCGGTACCTACATCGGCAATGAGTGTCAGAAACATGCCAATCAATCTGGCGAAGATCGCACTCTCATCATGAAGAGGCGTGGGAGCCAATCTCGAAGCTGCTAGATCGTCAGCGGTTGGAAATTGCAATCCTGGAGCAGGCCTTATATCAAGCCAAGCTATGCCGAAGCTTGTGTGACTGGCACCAGTATCAGTCTCCTTCGGTGTCGCGATAAAAAAAAACCGCACCATCCTTTCGGATCGTGCGGCTTTTTTATGTGATATCTGATACTTAACGCTGGAACAGCGTCATAATATTCTGGGCCGAAGAGTTCGCAATCGAGAGTGACTGGATGGCCAGCTGCTGTTGCGTCTGGAGCGCGGAAAGCTTGGCGGATTCCTCTTCCATGTCTGCATCTACAAGCCGGCTTACGCCAGCTTCCATCGCATCCGACAGTTTAGCGGAGTAGTTGTCCTGCAAGTCGATACGGGTCTGGAGCGCACCGATAGCGGCAGCTGAGTCCGTCAGGCCACTCATCGCGTTTTCAACGATGTTCATGAAAGTGTCGATCTCGCCTTGCGTGGATACGCTGGTTAGAGCAACGCTCATAATGCTGCCGAGAATACCGCCCGAGCCAACGCCGCCGTTGATCGATTGGAACATGGCGTAAGAACCGATATTGAATTTCGCTGTCGTAACGCTGACGCCGCCGCTTGCCGTACGAATAAAGCCATCAACAACGCTGGCCTCAGTCGCAGAGCCGTAAACCATCCAGTTTTCACCGGAGAACGAAGCGCCCTGTGCGATTGCGGAAAGCTGCTCCTGAAGTTTGCCGATTTCAAGCTGGATCTGGCTCTTGTCAGTGGACTGCTCGCTGGCGGTGACGAGCTTTGCTTTGATTTCGTCAACAGCGCTGATCGCGCTTTCCATTGCCGCATAGGCAGTGTCAACCTTGGCAGCACCCACACCCAGAGCGTCCGACGCAGCGTTCAGCGCCTTATTGTCGGAGTTCATGGTGGTGGAGATGGACCAATAGGCAACGTTGTCTTTCGCCTGACCAACGCGGTAACCGGAGGAAACGCGGTCCTGGGTGTCGGAGAGATCTACGTTGATGTGGCGCAGCGTCTGAAGGGCAGACATTGCAGAGGTGTTTGTCAAAATACTCGTCATCTTCAGGTCGCCCCTTTGGCAAATCTTTTAGAAGGGACATTCCGGTCCAGCCGGGAAACGCAGCAGGCAGCTTCATGCTTCCCGACCTTGAAGTGGCCGGTGCGCTGTTTCGATGACCACAGAAAACAACTTTATGGTTAACAAAACTTTAAACGAAGGAAATCTTTTACCTTCATGAACGAAGCCTTAAAGCCAGTCGCTACCGTTAACAAAGAATAACATACTGTTAAATAAAGATAATTTTGAATATCTAGACGTTAATTTTTATTAAAAAAAAGCCGCGCAATGCGCGGCTTTTTCGCTTCAAATGGGAAGAGATTAGCCTCTGAAGAGAGACATGATGTTCTGCGAAGAAGAGTTGGCAATCGACAGCGACTGAACTGCGAGCTGCTGCTGGGTCTGCAAGGCCGAAAGGCGCGCAGATTCTTCTTCCATGTCGGCGTCAACCAGACGGCTTACGCCGGCTTCGATCGCGTCGCTCAGCTTGGCAGAGTAGTCGTCCTGCATGTCGATACGCGAAGACAGAGCACCGAGAGCAGCTGCACCATCGGTGAGTTTGTCGAGTGCGCCCTGAACAGTTGTCAGGAACGCATCAATTTCGCCCTGCGTCGAGTTGCTTTCCAGCTTGACGGACATCAGAGAACCGAGAACACCACCGGTACCAACGCCGCTGGAAATGGCAGAGAACATGGCGTATGTGCCAGCATCGAACGTCGCTGTCGTTACCTTGACGGCGCCTGCAGAGTCACGAATGAAGCCATCGACCACAGTCGTTGTCGATCCGCTGCCCTGTACAGCCCAGTTTTCGCCGTTGAAAGAAGCGGCCTGACCGATTGCTGTCAACTGTTCCTGCAGCTTGGTAATTTCAAGCTGAACCTGGTCCTTGTCGACGGATGTTTCGCTGGCAGTCGTCAGCTTTGCCTTGATTTCGTTAACAACGTCGATCGCGCTGTCCATAGCAGCATAAGCGGTGTCGACCTTGGCTGCGCCGACGCCCAGAGCGTCCGTTGCTGCGCCGAGTGCCTTGTTGTCGGAATTCATTGTCGTGGAAATCGACCAGTAAGCGACGTTATCGGCAGCTTTGCCGACCTTTTCACCAGACGAAACGCGGTCCTGCGTTGTTGCAAGATTCATATTGATAGTGCGCAGAGTCTGAAGTGCAGACATTGCAGATGGGTTAGTCAGGATACTGGTCATAGTATTATTTGCCCCTTTGGCAAGAATAATTGAAGGGACATTCCGGCTTTACCGGTAAACGACGATCAGCGTCATGCCTGCCGAACAGTATAGTAAATTTTCGGCCGTCGTTTTGGTAACCCGATCTAACATTATTAAGGTTAAGGACTTCCAAATATTCAGTAAAAAATGAGTTAATTTTGAAAATAATTTGTTAATACTATTTTAATGAACTAAGAACGCAAAAAGGCCGAACCTTTCGGTCCGGCCAATTTTCAAGTCTGCTAGTTCTATTAACGGAACAGCGTGAGGATGTTCTGCGAAGAAGAGTTGGCAATCGACAAGGACTGGATCGCCAGCTGCTGCTGTGTTTGCAGAGCGGACAGTCTGGCCGATTCCTCTTCCATGTCTGCATCAACCAGACGGCTAACACCGGCATCCATCGCATCGCTGAGCTTGCTGGAATACTGATCCTGAAGATCGATACGCGTGGACAGTGCACCGAGAGCTGCGGCGCCCTTCGTCATTTTTCCGAGTGCTGTTTCGACGGTCGAAAGGAACGCGTCGACCTGACCCTGTGTGGATACGGATGTCAAAGCGATTGTCATGACCGCAGCAAGAACACCGCCTGTACCGACGCCAGCCGTCGAGATGGCGGAGAACATCGCGTAGGAACCTGCATCGAAGGTCGCTGTCGTGACCTTGACGGTACCGTCAGTGTTGCGGATGAAGCCATCGACAACAGTCGTGGACGAACCGCTTGCCTTGACGGCCCAGTTTTCACCGTTGAACGAAGCGGCCTGACCGATAGAGGACAGCTGCTCCTGAAGCTTGGTGATTTCGAGCTGAACCTGCTCCTTGTCGACAGACGATTCGCTGGCAGTTGTTAGCTTTGCCTTGATTTCGTTGACAACGTCGATTGCGCTATCCATAGCGGCATAAGCGGTGTCGACCTTGGCCGCACCAACGCCCAGTGCGTCAGTTGCTGCACCGAGTGCCTTGTTGTCGGACTTCATCGTGGTTGCGATGGACCAGTAGGCAGCACCATCGGACGCACTGCCGATCTTCATCCCGGTCGAAACGCGTTCCTGCGTCTTGCCAAGATTGCTGTTGATCGTGCGCAGTGTCTGAAGTGCGGAATTGGCGCTGGAGTTGTAGTTAATGCTAGACATAATAGTGCCCCTTTAGAACGCGGTACAAGATGAGGGACATGCCGGATTACAAGTACCGGCGCGAACGGTTCGGCATCATGCCACTCGGTTCCGATTTTCTTATGGACAACCAAACCCGTCACGCAGGGATCAAAATGCGCGGCAACGATTTCCAAGTCCTTAATTTTGAAGGTAGCGGCCAGTCTGTTGGTTTTGTTGGTTAATATCGCGCAAAGACCCGACAGCCAGCATTAACCAAACTGGGACACCGGTCACGAACGCAAGACCTGTTTCAAGCAAGGTTCGCAGGATAGGGTTATGTGGATATTCAAAGTCTACGATACCTGCGCGCGTCATGGCGACTGTCTGGGCAAGGGACGGCAAGAGGATAGAACGGGACCCAATGCTAAACGAAATCAGCTACTCAGCCGCGTCGAAGCACTTCAAGACCGGTCAATACACACAAGCCTTGACGACGCTGAACAAGCTGATCGATACCAATCGCGATGCGCGAACGTACGCGCTCCTAGCGAAGACATGTTTGCGGATCAACATGCCGGAACAGGCAGCCACCTCTTACGAGCTCGCATACCAGCAGGGCGGTTTGGATGCTGAAAGTTATCTCGTCGAGAGCATCAAGCTCCATTACGACTGCGGACAAAAAGACAAGGCGCTTTCGCTCGCCAACAAGCTCATCCATAAATTCCACAAGTATCCTGAGATATGCTACATCGTCGGCACAATCCTGCTGGAACGGGGCGAGCCCAGAATTGCGCGGGCGCTGAAAAATGTCCTGATGAAGAGCGAGACGCTTGAGCACGTGAAGCTGGGTGCTCGCATAGCGATTACGACTTGGGATCTGTTCGATCCGAAAGACATTGAGACAGCGCGAATCCTTCTTGCGAAATTGCCACGCCAACAGGCCGTGCGTTTGATGTATCTGACGTTTTGCCGCGAACACAGCAAGTTCGACGCCGTGGAAAAGCACCTGCCGATCATCGAAAGCGCGATTGCCTCCGGAGAAACGGCTTTCATCGAGCTGGATGGTACGTTCTTCAATCTGCATTGGAGCGGCGACGAGCACATCAACCAGATGGCCCGCAGCAACACCCCGGTTTTTTCGCCAGAGATGAGCAGCAAACGCCGCAAGATGCCTCACGAGTGGGCACAAAAGATCAGAGTCGGCTACCTCTCCTCCGACTTTTTCGACAAACATGCGACCATGAAGCTCATCCGCCGTGTCCTGGAGCTGCACGATCGGGACCGTTTCGAAGTCACCTTGTTTTGCCACTCGGAACCCGACCTTCTTCAGACGAACCAGGCCGATCGCGCCTTGTGGGGACACGTCGTCACCATCAGAGACATGACCAACGATGAAGCGCTCGCCGAGATCAAGGCGCGGGGCATCGATATTCTTGTTGACCTGAAAGGCCACACGGCCGGCAACCGGACATCCATTCTCAACATGGGGGCAGCACCGATCCAGGTCGCCTGGATCGGCTTTCCGGGCTCGACCGTTAACGTCGACCTCGATTACGTCATTGGCGACCACTACGTGCTTCGCGACAGCTCCAAACCACACTACTACGAAAAATTCGCGCGGTTGCCGGAGACCTATCAGCCAAACGACCCGGTCAACCGTCCTTTGGCCAAGACGATCACCAGGGCGCAGGTCGGGCTTCCGGAAGACGCATTCGTTTTCGCGTCCTTCAACGCCAACCGCAAGATCACACCGCGCGCGATGGAGCTATGGGCAGACATCCTTAAACGCGCACCGAAAAGCGTCATCTGGATTTTGCACAACAGTCAGGACAGCAAAACCAATATTCTCACCAAGCTCATGGCGACGGGAATATCCGCAAAGCGGGTGTTCTTCATGGAAAAACTGGAGTTCGAGCTCCACCTCAACCGTATCACTGTCGCTGACCTTGGTCTCGACACTTTTCCGGTTAACGGGCACACGACAACCTCGGAGCAACTCTGGTCTGGCTTGCCGGTTCTCACAACGCAGGGCACAAACTTCGCATCACGTGTGAGCGAAAGTCTGCTTCACGCCATTGGCGCTCCCGAATTGATCGCGGAAAGCGAGGCCGCTTATGTCGATCAGGCCGTCGCCTACGCTCTGGATCCCGCGCCGCTGAATGATATCCGCGCACGCATCGATGCCAACCGTTTCACCATGCCCCTCTTCGATGCCGAGCGTTTCTGCCGTCACCTTGAGAGCGCATATGAAAAAATGTGGGAGAAAGCAAAGGCCGGAGACGAGCCTGATCACTTCGATGTGCAAGCTCTTCCAGCGCGTACCGCACCGTTCGAGGTCCGATAAAGCACGGTATGGCTGGCCTGAAGACCACCGTGGTTTTCACGCCAGCATCGGGTACCGATCATTTCAGTGGATGTAACCCATGCGAATGGCTTTTGCGATCGCCTGAATGCGATTGACGGAATCCAGCTTGATGGTGGCCGAACCCAGATAGGCGTTGACGGTGTGAACCGACAGTCCGAGCTTGACCGCAATTTCTTCGCTGATGCGGCCATCGCCGGCCAGTTGCAAGCAGGCGACTTCGCGCTCGCTTAAGGACTCGGCAGGCGTCACGCGACGCTCATCAAGCGCAAGCAGATCGACCATGACTTCAGTGCATTTTATATGCTGCTCAAGAACCAGCTCGTTATCGAGCAGCAGTCCACCGCCACAAAAAATCACATAGCCGTTGCCAATGCTGCCGAGGCGAACCGGAAGCGCCAGCCCGGGATAGGACAATTCGTCATTGCCAAGCCTCAGCATGAGGGCTGCGACATCCGGAATATCGGAAAACCCAGCACCGTTTTCACTCTTCCAGGTAACGGGGATCAGCGAGCGCTCCAGATGGTCGAGCAGGGCTTCGCCCATGACGCGGACTAGTTTTGCGCTTTGTTCACCGGCGCTCATACCCCAGTTTTCCAGTTCGCAGGACAGCTTGCGCTTATTGGGAAAGCCTGATGCAACAGCTCTTAAAACAACAAAGTTCTTGGCGCCCAGCAGACGCTGAATGGCGACGAGCTTTGGAAAAAGATCGGAACGACTGGTGGAGGTGCCTGTCCTTGCAGGAAAACCCTGCCCTGGGTTGGCACTCTCAGCTTCCTTGTAATACCCCATTCCGGTCGCCTTCAAACGAGATTGTTGCGAACCGCATAGGCAATGGCCTCGGAGCGGGTCTTTGTTGCCGTCTTGCGCATGACGCTGGTGATGTAGTTGTTGATCGTGTTGCGCGATATGCCCAAAATGGTCGCCATTTCATCGCTGGTCTTACCCTCGGCAATCCAGAAAAGGCATTCGAGTTCACGCTCGGTGAGATCGATATCGCGCTCCATACGGGATTCGGCAACGATCCCGGAGCTTGCGAAATAACCCGCCAGCATGGCCGCCTCCTGTAGCCGGTCGTCCACCGGAGCGCTGTCTTCGGCAAACAGCATCAGCAGCGAAAAGCGGATACGGCCGACGCAGAAGGTGACCGAGCAATACTTGCGATCCACCCCTTCCGGGATCACCGCATCGTCCGGCAAAAACAACATGCGAGGCTTGAGCAGCGCCAGGCATTTTTCCATCTCGCTGACACGGTTCTGATTGTTGGTCAGCTCTGCGCCCAGCTTGCGAACCAAATCGAACGGCCAGTCCGATGTTAGGATGAAATTGAGGCCCGCTTCCTGCAAAAGATCTTCGCGTGCCAACAGGTAGTGCGAGGCACCGGCATAGGACGCGATCATCTCTACGGCAGCTGTAACGTTGCTGTCCCCAGCCGCGATGGAAATATTTCGCATGAGCTGGTCGCGCGGCAACGCTTTCACCGATCTGTCGAACGGCGTTGCAGAGAGCCTGCGAACATCAACATCCACCTTCAATAGCCTAGGCCCTCTTATTCTCCAGAAACGGAGATTTCTTAACCGGGACGGAAATCATTTCCATTCAGAAACGCAACCAAAATAAGGAACTGCGTCGCTGACGACCGAATCATTGCATTTTAGGAGACGCTACGGCAAACGCCATAACCAGTCCAAGGCATTCCACTTATTTCGTCTCTTTGTCACGACAAAGGGAGCATATTGATGTTCTCAATGTCGCACAGGGTTGATTTCATTATTCCAAGGTAAATTATCGGCTTGATGAACAAATGATAAATTCTGTCCCAAAAAAGAACACGCGCTTCGATTGGATGCAAGGGTAAAACGAAAAACGACCGGTAGAAAACCGGCCGTTTGAATCACGCTGCTTTTTCGATTGCCCATTTGCGCAGTATCTTGGCCGCACGTTCCTCGCTGATTTCCACCATGCGAGACAGGCGGCGCTCGGGTCCTTCGCGAACACGGCGAGTGAAATCGCCACCGCCATCGTCGCCGGACAGGAGATCGTCGGTGCTGTCGAAGCCGAAGTCCGCGCCGAAGCCGTCCATGAGACCTCCGCCGGCGCTTGCTCCGCCCATGGCAGGCGAGAAGTCTGGGAGTTCGAGACCCGCGGCTTCCTGGCCGATTTCTGCAGGAGACGATGCGTTGCCACCCGACATGGAGCGTACGATAGGGCGTACGCCGAGCCAGACCACGAGGAAGGCGACCAGAACGAAGGCCAGTGAGTTGATAATACCTGCCGAATTGCGGCTCAAGACTTCCGTAAAGCCTGGACCAGCAACCGCCTGATCGAGCAACTGTGTCTCGAGGAAGTCCATGGCAGTGATGGTTACGATATCGCCCCGATCAGTCGAAATACCCGCAGCTGATGCAACGATTTTCTGCATTTCGGCAAGATAGGCGTCGATCTTAGCCTGATCGGCATTCTCGCCGATCATCTTTGCCAGACGACCTTTGTTGACGACAACGGCGATGGAAATCTTGTCGACGGTGTAGCCATTGCGAACCGTGGCTGTCGTCTTCGAATTGATTTCGTAGTTTGTCTGCTCTTCTTTTTTCGCAGTCTCATCTGAAGATTTAGGGCCGCCACCACCGCCCTGAGGGGCTGCTTGCGGTACGTTCTGCTCAACGGTTGCAGCCGAGTCAGGTGTTGTTTCCTGAGACTTCTGGTCTTCCTTGGTGGTGCGCACGGACCGTTCTACGCGCGATTCAGGATCGAAAACCGTTTCCTGGATCTGCTGAGTGTCGGTGTTCAGCTCGGCCGTAACGGTGGAGCGAAAATTGTCCATGCCAAGAAAGGGCGCGAGCGCCTTGTCGATCTTGGTTTCGAGCTCCTGCTGGACATTCTGGGAAAGTGTCAGCGAGCGGTTCAACGCGCCGTTGCCGACATCGTCGCCGGAGGCCAGAAGCTGGCCAGTGGAATCGAGAAGCGTCACATCGTCAACCTCAAGGCCGGGAACAGCCGAAGCGACGAGATGACGAATGGACGATGCGGCCTTGCGGCCAGCAGATGCGCTTGCGCGGATCATGACAGATGCGGTCGGCTTTTGCTCGCCACGACGGAAATTTCCGACATCGGGCATGACGATATGAACGCGGGCAGCGGCAATCCCATCGATTTGCTGGATGGAGCGTCCAATTTCACCCTCAAGGGCGCGAACACGGGTGACTTCCTGCATGAAGGAGGTGAGGCCGAGAGAACCGACATTGTCGAACAGTTCGTAACCGGCATTGGCGCTGTCGGGCAAACCGCGCTCGGCAAGCAGTAGACGCGCCTTGCTTGTCATGCCCACTGGAACCTGAAGACTCGTACCGTCAGACCCGATCTGAAAATCGACATTCGCTTCTGCAAGCGCGATGCTGATCTTGTTCAGATCCATCGTTTCGAGGCCGACATAGAGCGTTTCGTAGGCAGGTTTGTTCACATAAAGCGCAGCAGCGAGAATGATTGCCATGGACAATACGCCCACACCACCCAGCATCAAAAGCCGCGTCTGGCCGAGAGCCGCGAAATTTTTTAAAACCTGAGGGAATTGATTTAACAGATTCATTCTGTTCCGCACCGTCATTCAATGAGTCCGAGACCTTCTGGTCCCATTGGCACACTATGCGGCGAAGCTTGCGCGAGCGTTTCCCCTATCCGTTTCCCTTGTCTAAATTACGCATCCCGTCAGGAAACGTAATTTGAGATAATGGCAGACACCTGATTGGGCGTCAGCGACCCCATATGGGTGTTGAGGATCGTATCGATCTGCTGGCTGGACAGGCTCACCAGCGTGTCAGTGGACAGTCCGGTGACACCAGTCGGGCTGAAGGCTGCGATATCGGAGGTGGAGAATTTCGCGATATTCTCCTTGGAGAGAGCCGCCACCTGGGCCGATGTCAGCGCGCCGACCTGCGCCGGTGTCAACGCCTCGCTCTGAGCAGTCGTCAAAGCACCGATCACGCTGGTTGCCAGACCGGAAATCGCGCCGGTGGAAAAGGCCAGGATGTCGTCAGTTGAAAACAGCGCGATATCTTCTGTTCCCAGCGCCGCCGCCTGGATGGCGTTCAACGCGTTGATCTGCGTTGTCGTCAACGCATCGACCTGCGTCGTCGTCAGTGCGACGATCTGATTATAGCCCAACGCGCCAACCTGGCCCGCACTCAAAGCGCCGATCTCGCTGGTCGTCAATGCCGCGACGATGGCAGTCGACAAACCCCGGATGGAGCCTGAGGCAATAGCTGCAATATCTGCCGTCGAAAATGTCGACATGCCCTGTGTGGTCAGGCCTGCCAAGCCATCTGCGCTGAGTGCTGCAATCTGCGCGGTCGAGAAGGATTCGACCTGATCCTTGCCAAGCGCTGCGACCTGCTTGCTGGTCAGCCCGGCGATACCGGCCGTTCCCAAGGCCGCCAGTTCGCCCGTAGACATGGCCGCTATGAAGTCAGTCGGCAATCCGCCAATGGCCGACGAGTTGATGGCAGCGATCTGGGCCGAGTTGAGCGTTTGCAACTCTTCCGCTGTCAGCCCCGCCACTGCCTTTGAAGTGAGGTTGTTGACCTGTGTGGTGGACAGCACATGCAATTGTTCCAGACTGAGAGCCGCGACCTGATCGCTGGAGAGACCGGTGATACCGCCCGTGCTGATCGATACAATCTGACCTGTCGAGAGAGCCGCGATGTCAACCAATTCCAATGCTGCGATCTGCTGCGAGCTGAACGCAGCGACCTGGCCTGTGGACAGGACGCTGATCTGATCGACAGTGAGGGCGGCGATCTGGGCCGTGGAAAGGCCCGAAACGCCCGCCGTGCTGAAAGAATGGACGACTTCGGTGGATAGCGAAGCCAGCGTCGCCGTCGAAAGGCCGCTGATGGCGGCGGCACTGATGGCCGCAAGATCAGCCGTCGAGAAGGTCAACAGATCGTCCGTGCCGAGGGCAGCCAGCTGTTTCGACCCCAGGGCCGCCACCTGAACGGGCGTGAAAGCTTCCACCTGATCGGGGCTAAGGGCTGCGATCTGGCCCGTTGTGAGCCCGGAAATACCGGCCGTACCAAGGGCCGCAATTCTTTCCGTCGGCATGGCGGCAAGCGCCGAGGTGGATAGGCCTTGGATCACGTGCGCTGGCAACGCCGCCAGATCATCGGTAGACAGTACAGCGATATCGTCCACATCGAAGGCGGAAAGCTGCATTGAGGTAAGAGCGGCAACCTGTGCAGGCGTCAGCGCCTCCACCTGCTCGGTCGAAAATGCCTTGATCTGGCCGCTCGATAAGCCTGCAATGGCGGCCGTACTCAGAGCCATGATCTGCGCCGACGACAAGAGCGCCGCGTCCTCGCTCTTCAGCACGGCAACTTGCTTGGAGCCGAGAGCTGCCACTTGTGCCGTCGTCAAGGCTTCCAGCTGCGCTGGTTTCAAAGCCGCAATCTGCGCGGTCGAGAGACCAGCAATGCTGGCTGTTCCAAGAACAGCGATGCGCTCGGTTGGAAGTCCGGCAAGTGTCGTGGTCGTGAGACCAGCGATCGCACCCGAAGGCAGAGCCGCAAGCTCGGCAGTCGAAAACGCGCCGAAGTCGTCCGCGCCCAAGGCACCAACCTGCGCCGAGGTCAGCACGGCAACCTGCGTCGTGTTGAAGGCCTCGATCTGACCCGTCGATAGAGCCGCGATCTGGTCTGTGGTGAGACCGGCTATGCCAGCGGTGCTCAAGGCCGCGATCTGGCCTGTGGATAGCGCGCTTGCGCCGGCCGTGCCCAAGGCTGCGATCTGCTTGGAACCGAGCGATGCAACCTGCGCCGTCGTCAACGCACCGATCTGCACGCTCGTCAGGGATCCGATTTGTCCCGTGGACAGGCCAGGAATACTGCCAGCTCCAAGCACGGCGATGCGCTCGGGAGAAAGACCGGCAAGCGTCGCGGAGGATAGTCCAAGAATAGCGCTTGAGCTCAAGACCGCGAGTTCAGCGGTCGAAAACACGCCAATGTCGGCGGCATCAAGCGCTGCGACTTGCGACGAGGTGAGGACGGCGACCTGCGCTGTGTTCAGCGCCTCGATCTGAGCTGTGGAGAGTGCTCCAACCTGTGCTGCGGAAAGCCCGGGTACACCGATCGTACTGAGCGCAGCGATCTGGGCCGTGGACAGCGCACCGACACCGACCGTTCCAAGGGCTGCAATCTGCTTTGAACCGAGCGCACCAATCTGCGACGTGGTCAGCGCTCCGAACTGTGTCAATGTCAACGATGCTATCTGGGCTGTGGAGAGACCCGTCATCGCCGATGAGGATAAAGCCGCAATGGTTTCAGCAGGCAGCAAAGGCAGCATGTCGGTGGACAGGCCCGCGACCGCGCCGCTGGAAAGCGACAGAATATCTCTGATCGAAAAGACCTTCAGATCGTCTAAGTCAAACGCTCCTACCTGCGCAGAGCTTAGGACAGCAACCTGGCCGGTTGTGAGCGCTTCCGCCTGAGCCGTGGTCAACGTGGCGATCTGCGTGGTCGAAAGACCCGTGATGCCGTCTGAACTCAAGGCCGGTATCTGATGCGTGGTCAACGCTTTGATCTGATCGGAGTTGAGGGACGCCACCTGCCTTGAAGACAAGGCTGAAACCTGCGTGCTCGACAGCAAGCCGACTTGGTCCGTACCCAAAGCTGCGACCTGTTTGGTCGTCAAGCCTGATATACCAGCCGTGCTGATGGCGCCCAGTTGGAAGGTCGTCAATGCTGCAACCGTCTCAGTCGACAATCCGGAAATTGCAGCGGAGCTGATCGATGCGATGGATGCTGTGGACATCGACGTCAGATGGTCGCTGCTCAGCGCCCCGATTTGCTGTGACGTCAGTGCCGAAATCTGTTTCGTCGACAACGCAACGATCTGCCCAGTGCTCAAAGCGCCTATCTGACCGGTCGTCAGGCTTGCAACAGCGCTGCTGCTCAAAGATGCAAGCTGAATCGGCGTCAGACCCTTGATGGTATCTGTCGGCAGGGTCGCAATAATGGCCGGATTGATGGCGCCAATATCAGCGTTCGAGAATTGCGCTATGCCATCTTTTCCCAAAGCGCCGATCTGTGCAGACGATAAAGCCCCTACCTGGAACGCGGTCAACGCTTCAGCCTGCAGCGTTGTAAACTTTGCAAGCTGGGCCGGGGTCAGCCCCGAAACGCCAACGGTGCTCAAAGCCGCAATCTGCGCTGTCGTGAATTTTGCGACGTCGTCAGGGTTGAGAACGGCAATCTGGCCGGCGGTCAGCGACGAGACCTGTTTGGTGGTCAAGGCGGGAATTTGCGTGCTGTCGAGCACGGCGACCTGACGGGTCGTCAGCGCCGGGACGCTAGAGGGATTCAGTGCCGCAATTTGCGCTGTCGTCAAGGACGCCAGAACGGCCGTCGACAGCCCGGAAATGGCATCGGGTTTGATGGCAGCTATATCGTCTGTCGAAAATGTCTTGATCGCGGCCGTCCCGAACGCATCGATCTGATCGCCGACCATTACTGATATTTGTATGGTCGTCAGTGCTTGCGCCTGCAATGGCGTCAGCGCCGCAATCTGCTTGCTGGACAGGCCAGAAATACCGGCAGTGCCGATGGCGGCTATCTTCTCGGGAGTCAGCGCCGCAATCTTGTCCGTGCTCAAGGCGGCGATCTGGGTGGCGCCCAGTTCACGCACCTGGGCTGTGGAAAGGCTGCCGATCTGGAGGGTTGTCAACGCAGCCACTTGAGCGTCGGTCAGATTTTTAATCGTAGCGGGTTGAAGGGCTGCAAGTTTATCGGTGGTCAGCGATTGCAGATTTGCCGTATCGAGCGCAGCAATCTGGGTGGAACTGAGCGCCCCGATCTGCGCCGTCGTCAGCGCCCCGAACTGGGCCGTATCTAGAATATCGATCTGGTCAGCCGTCAAACTTGCGACGGCGGACGTCGACAATGCCTCGACCTGCACTGCTGTCAGTGCTTTTATGACAGTCGTGCTGAATCCGGAAATAGCCCTTGCTGTAAAAGCGGCGATGTCTGCTGTTGAAAATGTCGCAATATCCTCAGACCCAAATCCCGCAGTCTGTGCTGATTTCATCGCAGCGAGCTGACGTGTGGTAAAGGCATCCACCTGTAAGGTCGAGAGCGCCGAAATCTGATCTGACGTCATCGATCCAACGGAGCCAACGCTCAACGCAGCAATCTGGTCCGCCGAGAGTGCCTCGATCAGGTCTTTCGATAATCCGCTAATACCGCTTGCGCTCAGGGCTGCAATAGCCGCCGTCGAAAGTGCCTTGATGTCTTCGGCCTCAAGACCTTTTATCTGGTTCGATGTCAGCGCGGCCACTTGCGACGACGACAAGGCTTTCATTTGCTCACTCGAAAGAGCCGTTATCTGCTCCGCAGTCAACGCGGCCAACGTCTTTGGCAACATAGTAGATATTTGCGCTGTGCTCAACGCAGCAAGAGACGTTGACGGAAGGGCTGAAACTTGCGTGGTACTGAGGGCTCTGGTCTGGCCTGTCGTCATTGCTGCGACCTGAGTGGCCGTTAAGGCGACGATCTGATCCTTCGTCAATTTCGAGACGGCATTGGCGCTCAAGGCCGCAATTTCTGTAGGCTTTAACGAGGCAAGAACCGCCGTTGAAAGGCCCGAAATGGCCGTCCCGCTTAAAGACGGGATGGAAATTTTCGCGAGATCAGAGGCATCCAGCACACCAAGCTGCGCAGACGTGAGCGCACCGACCTGGATGTTTGAAAAATGCGTGAACATGTCCGCTGGTAGAGCATCAATCTGATCTGTGGTCAGCGCGGCCACGGAAACCGTGCTCAACGCAGCCACTTGCACGGATGTCAGCGCAGCGACGACGGCCGTGCTCAAGCCCTGAATGGCCTTGGAGCCGATTGCGGCGATATCCGCTGTCGAAAACGTGGCGATTTGTTCTGTCTCAAGCGCGCCGAGTTGCGATGAACTCAAAGCTTTAACTTGGGTCGGGGACAAGGCTTCGACCTGAGCCGTCGTCATTGCGGCGATCTGCGCCGTCGACAAGCCGGCAATCGCTGCGGTGTTCAGAGCTGCGATACCCTCATTCGCAAGTGAGGCAACTGTTTCTGCGGACAGCAATTTGATTTGCGCCGGTATGAGCGCGCTCAGTTGGGTTACCGTCAATTTACCCAGCTGGAGGCCCGTGAACGCGCCAAACTGTTCCGTGGACAAGGCAGCAATAGCAGCTGAACTGAAGGCTGCAACCTGCGCTTCCGTCAGGCCCTTCAATGCGTCGGCGCTCAAGCCCGCAATGCTTTTGGTCGAGAGGGCGGCGATATCATCCGTCGAGAATGTCTTGATCTCATCGGCGCCGAGAGCCGCGATCTGGGATGAAGTCAGAACTTTGACCTGCGCCGCAGTCAGTGCCTCGACCTGATCGGCAGAAAGCGCGGCAACCTGCGTTGTGGTCAGTTTGGCAATAGCACCTGTCGACAGCGCGGCGATCTGATTGGCCGTGAACTCGGCAAGGACGGACGCATCGAGTCCGGGAACCGCTTTGCTGGACAAGGCTGCGAGCGCTGAAGGAGCAAACTTGTCAATGTCATCCTTAGACAGAACTGCCGCCTGAATGGATGTCAGTGCAGCCAGTTGGGTCGCTGTCAAAGCGCCCGGCTGGCTCGATGTCAGCGCCGATATCTGATCGGTCGTGAGCTTTGCGAACGTGCTGGCACTGATTGCCGCCACCTGCTGTGAACTCAAAGAAACAACAATCTCCGTCTTCAAGCCCAGAGCAGCTGCACTCGTGATCGCAGCTATATCGCCCGTTGAAAACGTCGCGATCTGATCCTTATCGAGCGTTGCGACCTGGGTCGAACTGAGTGCCTTGACCTGAGCCGGGGTGAAGGCCTCCACCTGCGCGGTGGAAAGCGCACCGATTTGCTCTGTGGTCAGGCCCGTGATTGTTTTTGTCGAAAGCGCTGCGATCTGCGTCGGTGTCAAAGCCTTGATGTCAACGGTCGTAACGGCTGCCACTTGAGACGACGTCAGCGCACCGATCTGGCGGACGTTCAAGCTAGCAAGCTGCGTTGAGGACAATTCCGCGATCTGGCTGCTCGAAAGGCTAGCGATTACAGCCGTGCTGAATGCGCCGACAGCCGCTGCCGTTAAGTTGGAGACATCTCCTTGCTCGAGTGCGGAAATCTGGTTGGCCTTCAGGGCAGACGCCTGATCGGGCGTAAAATATGTGAAGTCGACGGAGACGAGGCTTGTGAGTTGTTCGCTCGTCAGTTTCCCGATTGCTTGGCTATTGATAGCAGAAAGTTGCAGATCGGAAAAAGCACTGAGTGCTTCCGTTGTCATGGCGGGCATGGCAGTTGCCGTGATTGAAGCGATCTGAGCCGTGCTTAAAAACGGAACGACTTGGTAGCTCAATCCCGGCATGGCTTTGCTGGAAATCGCGGCCATATCTGCGGTGGAGAATTCTTTGAAGTCTTCCGGGTCGATTGCTGCCAGTTGCTCAGAGCTGAGAGCTGCGATCTGCGATGGCGTGAGTGCTTCGATGGTAACATTGTTCATGTCGGCCAGCTGCTGGGTGGTCAACGCTGCGACCTGCCCTTGGCTGAAGCTTTCGATCGAGGCCTTGTTGAGAACCGCAAGCTGATCAAGCGTCAGCCCTACCATTCCGCTTGTCGAGATGCCACTCAGCTGTATCCGCGACATCGTTTGCAGATCTTCTGTCTCGATCGCCGATATCTGTATGGATGAAAATGCGCTGATCTGCCGCGAAGACATGGCAGACACCTGATCGGTCGTGAGGGAGGCGACGTCTTCCGTGGACCAGCTTGCAACTGTGGCCGTCGATAGCTTCGAGATCAGGCTGGGTGTTAAAGTAGGAATGATCGACGTCATGTGCAGGCCTTGATCGCGAGTTCAAATATCGAAGACAGTTCGGAAGCTACAAAGTCTCCGGACGAATGCCTGAACAGCACGAAGAAAATAACCCTGCCCAGCCCCTGTCATGCAGAACGTTGCCTGAGCCAACGGCCAAGGCATAAATCCAGCTGTAACAATCCTAGGTTTGGTTGCTTGCGCGAGGCTGTCAGATTTCTCGATCTAAAAATCGCAGCTAGCGCCCAGTCAGCTTAAAGCGGAGGATTGAGGAAGGCAGGCATGGGCTCGCCCGCCTGGTCATTCGACAGGAAGAGAGCAGCCGTATCCAGCGCCTCACGAATGGTGACGTCCATATCCAGATACCGATAGGTTCCCAGCCGTCCGACGAAGGTCACGGCTTTCTCCGCAGTCGCCAGAGCTGCATATTGCGCCAGTTGCTCTTTTTCCTCGACAAGCCGAATGGGATAATAGGGCACATCGTCGGGGCCGCATTCGCGCGAAAATTCACGGTAGCAGACCGAGCCCTGATGCTTTTCCCACGGCGAGAAATGCTTGTGTTCCGTAATGCGCGTATAGGGAACCGAGACCTCCCCGTAATTCATGACCGCGCAGCCTTGGTAATCGCCATCATAGGTGAAGCGTTCGAAATCGAGCGTGCGATAGCCGAGCCGACCATTGGCATAATCGAAATAGCCATCGAGAGAACCGGAGTAGAACGTGTGGTCATAGCCATCAGTTTCGCTGCGCTCAAAATTGCTGTTGAGATGAACCCTGATGCCAGGATGGTCCAAGATACGCTCGACCATCGGGGTGTAGCCGGTTTCCGGCATGCCCTGATATTTGTGGAAGAAGTAGTCATCATCGTAATTGAAGCGCACGGGTAGGCGTTTGAGGATCGACGCAGGCAAGGCGGTTGGCGAGCAGCCCCATTGTTTTTGCGTGTATCCTTGGAAAAACGCCTCATAAAGATCTCGCCCGACGAAGCGTAGGGCCTGCTCTTCGAACGTCTGCGGGTCCTTGATCGTCTTGTCGGCCTGATCTTCGATAAATGCCTTCGCCTCATCCGGCCGAAACGTCTTGTCGAAGAACTGGTTGATGGTGTGAAGGTTGACGGGAAGTGAAAACACCTCGCCACGGCTCGTCGTTTTCACACGGTTCTTGTAGGGCATGAAGGTCTGGAAGCGGTTGACGTAATCCCACACGTTCGCATCGTCGGTGTGAAAAATATGCGGGCCATAAACATGCACCATCACGCCCGTTTCAGCGTCGCGCTCGGTGTGGCAGTTGCCTGCGATGTGGCCGCGTCTGTCAAATATATCGACCTGGTGGCCAGCTTGCGCAAGCTCGCGACCAATCACGGCGCCGGAGAGACCCGCACCGACGATAGCAATCTTTTTCGACTGGGACACGCTCGACCTGCCTTATTGAATGTATCGATCGCGAGCGCGCAACAAACGAAACAGCGCACGGATCGAAAGATGTTGGGGACGTTGCCGGGGAACCGGTTTGATCGGAACGCCTATGCGTCGTTGCTTCCGTCACTGGTCCACAGCCTGATGTCATGGGGAATGGCAGCAAAGGCATTCCACTCCCTCAACTTTTCCAGATATCGGTTGCGGTAGGTCTGCTCATCAACGAATTCCAGATTTTCCAAAACAAGTTCGGTACCGATTTCGTAGTAAACATCAAGGTTTCGCAAATCGGGAACTGGCGCTTCGCCCCGCTCCGCTTCGCCTTGCATCTGCCAAAACAGCTCCTCCAGACGACGAGCCAATCCGGGAATGTCGCGCAGAGCACTCGTTTCACGATTGGCTTGCAGCTTGTCTCTCACCTGCTTCAAGGTCGTGGGTTCTTTGGCGTAGGCAATCGCTTTGTCGACATAGTCTTCTGGGCCCGTGCAGATCAGTTCCGGCACGCCGGTTGCAGCCACAACGCTGCTGCAAAAGCGTGCGGCGAAGCTCTTGCCCGGGAACGTCAGCACGGGAAGGCCGACCGTCAATGCGTCACCGGCCGTCGAATGCGCACCGTAAGGGAAAGTGTCGAGAAACAAATCAGCCACGGCAATGCGCGCCAGATGCTGTGCATTGCCGGCCTTGGGCGCGAAAATGATCCGCTCAGACGCGATACCCGCAGCCTGCGCCAAGTCTCGTAGTCGCTGATCGGCCTTTTCGTTGCCGCTCAGCAGCCACAAGATGCTGTCAGGCGTGGCTGTCAAAATCTTCATCCACTGGTCAAACGTGCCGGAGGTGATCTTCTGCATGCCGTTGAAGCAGGCAAATACGAAGGCATCTTCCGGCAGCCCTACGCTCGCCCGCGTCGGCTTCTCGGCGATTGTGCGCTTGCGATCGATCGGTTGATTGCAGGCAATGCGCAGAACCTTCTCAGAGTAGTAGATCTCGCTTTCCACCGGCACGATTTGCGCGTCTGCAATCATATACTGGTGGAACGGACTGCCCATCGAGCCGGGATAACCGCAGAAATTGACGATGACAGGTGCGGGACGATAAGCGAAAATTTTCGTGCGGGCATGTTTCGTGTAACCGTTGACGTCGATCAGGATGTCGATCTCGTCCTTGGCGATCTGTCGCGCGGCAGCTTCATCTGTCAGCGTGCCGATGTCATGCCAGCTGTCGACGGCTGCCTTCATGCGCGTCTGTGTTTCGTCGTTGGCAACTGGATCGCCACAGTAATAGGCGTGGATTTCGACACTTGTCTTGTCGTGAAATTCCAATACCTCGCGCAAAGCAAAGCCGACGGCATGGTCGCGAAGGTCGGACGAGACGTAACCGATGCGCAGGCGTTGCCCTGTCCCGGTCTTCTGTTTGACCCTACCACGCGGAAAATCCTTGATATCAAGGCGGCCGACGAAACCATTGTTGTAGACGTAGGCACGGGCCAACTGGAACATCGGGTCGTCGGAATAGCAGCCCAATGTCAGCGGCGACATGGCATCCACCATCTGGCGCATGGTGATATGGTTCGACGGTATGAGGATTGGCCATTTGCACTGGCGCTGGCGAATGGCACTCCAGTGTTGGCCGGTTTCTGGCTTGTCCGGCCGCAATTCCATGGCCTGCCACATCACAGCCTCGGCATCGTCTAGCAAACCGGCATTTTCCATCACACGGCCAATGTGCTGCAACGCCATGAACCGGTAGGACATACGGTCGGCGGTGCTTTCGTCCGTGCTCTCCACAAAACTCTTCCACTGCTGGATGGCCTGTGGAGCTGCACCGGCGTCTTCATAGGCCCGCCCCAGGTTGATGTGGGCAGGACCAAACATGGGGTCGACTTTCAGGGCGGCACGCATGGCGTTGATCGAGCCTGGCAGGTCGTTGAGTTGGCGAAGGGTGACAGAATAGTTGAAGTAAACCATCTGTTGTCCAGGCTGGGACTCGTTGAAGGCAAGCCAGGTCTTGTAAAGCTCGACCGCCTCGGCTCGCCTACCTTCTGCACTGAAGGCTTCGGCAAATTTAAAAAGGTCCATCAGAGACAGACGCTGGGTCTTCGCAAGCTCAAGCACATTCGGGAAAAGCGAACTGGAGAAATTGCCGTTTGTTACACTATTCATCAATCTGAACCCCGAATGTGGCATGCCGTTCGCCACATGTACCATTATCTATGGAAATCGGATTGCAGATTAATACGTCGAAGCTTGTGCCGCGCTTTACGTGCACAAAAATGATGCTTCATTGCCTTATAAATAGTAGGAAATTATTTTTTCAATGGTCGATAACTGGCGACGATACGCAGTTGCATCGCCGCCTTGAGCTTCAAAAACTGATTCTAGAACAGATCGCAATCACCGGAGACCTTATCGAGCGGTTGCGAATGGCCGTGACGCAAGCCTGCACCGAGCGCCTTTTGCATTTCGGCCAGCTTGACGAGGCTGAGCGCTGTCGAGACATCGACGGCCCAATCGAGCGGGATGGAGCCCGTAATCGTATCGATGAATTCGGCGAGACCGCGGGTCTTTTGAACGGCGAGATCGATACCCTGCAAAAGGCGCATGCCTTCCACCGTGACGGCACCGTCGGTTGCTTCGAGCAATTGTGGTTCTATTCTCTCGATGAGGTATGCTACATCGTGAAGTTCCGAAACGACCCGCATCAAGACATCGGGAAGTGCTTCTTCGAATGTGGACAACTGCACTTGCTCGGCGATCTGCATAAATGACTCCGTGACCAGAGCGCCGGATCGATGTGGCCAAGCTGGCGTCGACCCGATGCTGAAACAATATGAAGAACGACTGGGCAAACCCGCTTTTGCTGTCGTTCTAGAAAAACTCGATATCGTTGGCGACTGGCTTTGGAGCCGGTGCTGGACGCTTTTCGAGAGCAACCGTAGACTGCGTTTCGGCACCGCTGAGTGGATGCTGGCGCGCGCGACCCGACACCGGCCAGAACTCCACTTTCCTGCCCGAGTCTCCCCCGGTCGACTGTCCGAGAAGACGAATGCCTTCATCTTTTAAAAATTGCACCGCGAATGCGGCGTTCTGTTCGCCGACATTCGAGAAGCTGGCAATGGTCTTCGCCCCGCCGAAAATCTTTGCCTCGAGCCGATCACGGCGCGCGCCCTGCTTGAGCAGACCGTTGATCAGCAATTCCATGAGATGCACCCCATAGCGGGTTGCATCTCCGCCCCCGGTGCCCCCCGTTCCCGGCAGCAGAAAGTGGTTCATGCCGCCGACGCCCGCAACGGGGTCTCTCAGACATGCAGCCACGCACGAGCCGAGAATGGTCGTTAAAACCACATCGGGATCGTTGGCGATTTTATACTCGCCTTGGATAATATGTACGCGCTTGGCTGCGGTTTCGATCATTTCAACGATCCAAATACGGCTTCGATTGCCGCCTTCATTTTGTCGATGGAGAACGGCTTTGCCAGAACGTTGTTGGCGCCCAGCTGCGCTGCCTTCTGAACCAGCGCGCGGTCACCCTGCGCGGTCAAGATGATGAAGGCTGCCTTCTTGGTCGTCGGGTTCGTGCGAACCGCCTGCAAGAAGCCAAGACCATCCATCTTCGGCATGTTGAAGTCGGAAATGACGAGATGATGGGGCTGCTGCTCCATGATCTTCATTCCCTGTTCGCCGTCACCAGCAGAGGTGATCTGCTTGAAACCGAGCTGCGTCAGTGCATCACTGAGGAGCAGGCGGCTGGTAACCTGATCGTCAACGATCAGAACTTTGATTTTTTCTGCAAGAGACATTAGTCGGAACCTTCTTTTCGGGCGGCAGTAAGTTTTAGAATTTCTTCGCCTATGGCGTTCAGCGGAAGTTGTTGTTCGACAGCCCCAAGCTCATGGGCAACCCTTGGCATGCCGTAAACGACGCAGGTCTTTTCGTTCTGGCCAACCGTGCGAGCCCCGGCATGGCGCATCTTCAGCAACCCGGCAGCACCATCACGACCCATACCTGTGAGGATGACACCAACGGCGTTGCGTCCGGCGAGTTCGGCCACGGAATCGAACAGAACATCCACGGATGGACGATGCCCATTAACAGGTTCTTTTTCCAAAAGCCTGCAACTTGGTGCGGAATGATTAACGACCTGCAAATGGCGCTCTCCGCCCGGTGCAAGATATATTTTCCCGGTCTGGAGGCGCGCTCCATCGGTCGCTTCTTCCACCACGGGTGCGCACAGACGATTGAGACGTTCCGCGAAGCTTTTCGTAAACGTCGACGGCATGTGCTGGGTGATGACGGTGGGCGGGCAATTGGCCGGGAACTTCTGCAAGACGGCGATCAATGCTTCCACACCACCGGTCGATGAACCGATTGCCACGATCTTTCGTCCAACGCGATAATCGCTGACGGCCATCGGCTGAGGAACCGGAGATCTTTCAACGGCAATGTTGCGATAGGACTGATGCTGCGAGCGTGCGGCAGCCTTGACCTTTTCAGCCAGATCGCCAAACGGCCTGCTATCGCCTGGCGCAGGCTTTCCAACGCAATCAAACGCACCGATTTCAAGCGCCGCCAGGGAAGCGCCTGCACCGCGATGTGTCAGCGTCGAAACCATGATGACCGGCATAGGCCGAAGCCGCATGATCTTTTCCAGAAACTCGAGGCCGTTCATCTCCGGCATCTCGATATCCAGTGTCACCACATCCGGATTGAGTTCTTTGATGGCCGCACGTGCTTCCATGGCGTTGCCCGCCTGGCCAACCACGTGAACATCGGGGTCAGCTTTCAGGACAGCCGAAATCAGGCCGCGCATCGTCGGTGAGTCGTCAACGACAAGAACTCTGGCGGGTGCCGTCATGCTTTTCTCCCGCCTGGTTTGCCGATGTAGCGATAGGTCGTGATGCCGGTGTTGTCGAACAGTGCTTTCGGATCACCGGAGACACGCTCGGAGTGGCCGATATAGAGATGTCCGCCTTCCGGCAGAAGGCCTGCAAAGCGCGACCAGATTTTCACCTGTGTCGGCTCATCGAAATAGATCACCACGTTGCGACAGAAAATCACGTCGAAGCCGCCCTTGAAGGGCCACTGTGTCATCAGGTTCAGTTCGTTGAACGTGATCAGGCGTTTAACCTTGTCGCTGATCTGGTGCTTACGGCGACCACCGACATCGACAGTCTCGAACCATTGCTTGCGCATGGCCGGCGTGACGGTTTCAAGTGCATTTTCATCGTAGACCCCGGCTTTGGCCTGCGCCAAAATCTTCGGGTCGATATCCGTCGCCAGAATACGGAAGTCGTATTCTGCAGCATTCGGGAACATGCCCAAGACCGTCAGTGCAATTGAATATGGCTCCTGCCCGTCGGAACAGGCGGCAGACCAGATACGCACACGGCCACCGGCTTTTGCACGGTTGATAAGCCCTGGAAGAACTTCATCGCGCAAATTCTCGAAGTGGTGGTTTTCGCGGAAGAAGCGCGTGAAGTTCGTTGTCAGATGCGACAGCATCTCACGACGAGCATGAGCGCCCTCCTGCGAGGAAACGAGCGTGCAATACTCCCGGAAACCGGAAATACCCAGATTACGGATGTGCTTGGACAGTCGCGAATAAACGAGCGACGCCTTTGTGTCGTTCAGATAGATGCCGGCATCGGCATAGATCATCGCGGCGATTTCGGACAGGTCGCGACGTGTCAGCGGATATTCTCCGCTGGCAAGCACTTCATCCGGGGATAGGCGTGTATCGTTAAACTTGAGCGCTGTCATTCATCACTACTTTCAACCCGCTACCGCAAGAGACATCTCTTGCTTGAGCGACTGGCCACGAGACGCGCCGACAACGGCATCCACATCGAGAATGAGCGCAACGCGGCCATCACCAAGGATGGTTGCGGCGGCAATGCCCGGAACGTGGGTGTAGTTGGCCTCCAGCGACTTGATCACGACCTGACGCTGGCCCTGGATGGCATCGACCATCAGAGCGCGCTGGCCGCCACCTTCCGATTCCACCAGCAGTGCAACGCCGTCGACCGGGTTTGCCTGAGTGTTGCGGAAGTTGAGGATACGACCGACGTCCACCAGCGGGCAGAAGGAGTTGCGGATGGAGATCAGGCGCTGGTTGGAGCCGAAGGAGTGAATGTTCACGGCTTCCGGCTGCAAGGTTTCGACGATCGCCGTCAAAGGCACGACGAGCGTCTGGCCGGCAACGGTCACCACCATGCCGTCGAGAACGGCAAGTGTCAGTGGCAGGCTCATGGTGAAGGTAGAACCGAGACCCGGACGCGAGGTGATGCTGATACGACCGCCCAGTGCCTGGATCGACCGCTTGACCACGTCCATACCCACGCCACGACCCGAAATATCAGAAATCTTGTCGGCGGTGGAGAAGCCCGGTGCGAAGATCAGGTTGTCGATTTCCTCGTCCGTCAGGTTGGCGTCGGCAGCGATCAGATCGTTGTCGATGGCCTTCTGGCGAACGCGCTCGCGGTTGATACCGGCGCCATCGTCTGCAAGTTCGATGAGAATACGGCCCGAGCGGTGCTTTGCCGTCAGCTTGACGGTGCCTTCCGGGTTCTTTCCGGCAGCTTCGCGCTTTTCAGGTGTTTCGATGCCGTGGTCGACGGCATTACGGATCATGTGCGTCAGCGGCTCGGCCAGCTTGTCGATGACCGTCTTGTCCACTTCGGTGTTTTCACCCTCTGTGATCAGGCGGATCTGCTTGCCGATCATATCGGCGACTTCGCGAACGATACGAGACATGCGCTGGAACACAGGCTTCACCGGCTGCGCACGGATAGCCATAACGCTATCCTGAATTTCGCGCGTCAGCTGCTGAAGTTCTTCAAGGCCCATATTGACGGCAGATGTGCCGGTGGTGTCGTTCTCGATCACGCTCTGCGACAACATTGCCTGGTTGATGACGAGTTCGCCAACGAGGTTGATGAGGCGATCGACGCGGTCTAGGTCGACACGGATCGTCTGGCCAGCGCTTGCGTTGGCCGCATTGGCGGCAGCGGCAGCCGGTGCTTCCTTCTTTTCCGCAGCCGCAGAGACGGCGCGCGTCACCTCGGTGGCGGCGACGGCGGTGGAGACTGTCTTTGAAGCGACTGTTTCTTCAGCAGGAGCCGCCTGGATAGCGGGCTCGTCGGCAGCTTCGTCGAGAACCGAAAGATCGAACGGCACCGGTATCATCGGCAGTTCTTCTTCGGCTGGCGTCTCGGCCACGATTTCCGTGATCTCCAGGTCGCAATCCCACTCGGCGAATTCAAAGACAGTACGGATGCCTCCGGCGCCCTTGTCCGTCTTGATGGAAATCTTCCAGAAGAAGTAGGCCGCTTCAGGCTCGATGTTTTCCAGCGAAGGCAAAGCGCTCATGTCGCAGTTGATGCTCATCTCGCCGATGCGGGAAAGATCGCGCAGCAACAGAGCTGATTCATTGCCCTTGGTATAGAGCGATGTCTGCGGTTTGAAAACGACGTTGAAAGACGGCGTTTCCATCATCGGGACAGTGTCATCCTCGAACTCGCCGAAAGAAAAGGCAACGGGCTGGAAGCCGCTGTCGTCGGTTGGCACAGGTGCAGCAGCAACCGGCGCTGCGGCCTTCTGTGCTGCCGGTTCGGAGGATGCGCCCGACGAAGGCTTTTCGCCGTTGGCGAGTGCTTCCAATTCCTTCACCAGACCGCGTGTGCGGCCATCTTCCACGCTGCTGCCATCACGAGCGGCATTGGTCAAATCGGCCAGAACGTCAGCCGATTTCAGCATGACCTTCAAGACGTCCTGATCGGGTTCGAGCTTGTTCGAGCGTACGCAGTCCAGTGTCGTTTCGAAAACGTGAGCAAACGCCACGAGATCGTCGAGACCGAACGCGCCTGCTCCACCCTTGATGGAATGAACGGCACGAAACACAGCATTTACGGTTTCCGGATCACGGTCACCGTCATTCAATTTCAGAAGACCCGATTCCAGTTCAGCGAGTTGCTCCTCGCACTCCTGGAAGAAGATTTCTTTGATTTCGTTCATATCCATCGTGAGTAGTCCCGTATCAAGCAGTTACGCGTTCAATGGCATCGATCAGCTTTACAGGATCGAACGGCTTGACAATCCAGCCGGTTGCACCTGCCTGGCGGGCACGATTTTTCTTCTCGGCATCGCTTTCCGTCGTCAGCACAAGGATAGGGATCGCACGATATTTCTCATTGCGACGAACACCCTCGATAAAGCCGAAACCATCGAGACGCGGCATGTTGATGTCGGTGACGATAACGTCGGGCTCGCAGCCTTCGAGCACTTCGAGGCCTTCGATGCCGTCTTCAGCCTGGATCGTTTCGAAACCGGCATTGTTCAACGTCAAAAGCAGCATATTGCGGATCGTCCTGGAATCGTCGACCGTCAGAACCTTCTTCTTCATTTCTGCATCTCCTTCGGGAGCATATGATCGATGTCCACGCCGATCAGTTTAAGGGTTTTGTCAAAGACGTCGGATGCCTTTGCAAAGGTGAATGACTTGCCATCGGCTTCCCAAGCCTTGATTCCAGCCATCAAGACCTGGGCGCATTGCACGCCTACGCGCTCGACCTCGGAGGCATCCACCGCAAGTGGGGCACCCCTCAATTCCATCAGCTTTCCGTGCAGTACGGATGCCTGATTGAGGTCCAGCACCGGTGACAATTTTAATGCCGGTTGCGCTGCTTTCCTGCCTGCCATCAAATCACTCCTTGGCGTCTGAATTGTTGGTGCACGTAGCCATAGTCCACGCGATCATCGCGCGTGGTTGCCACGTTGTCTTGTGTGTGTCTGATGATCGGCTCCGCGGCCGACTGCATCTGGCGCGCGATGCGGAACTCCCGCACGGTACGACCCAGCTCCAGAATGACCGTGTGCAAATCGTCGGCCTCATCGGCTGCCGATGTCAAACGGATGGCGGAACGCTCAGTGTCAGAACCGATGGAACCGAGTTCAGTCGCAACGGTCTGCAAGCTGGTAACGTTTTCGTCGGTCCGGCGTGCAACATCGCCGATCATGTCGCTGACCCCGGAAACCTGACGGACAACACCGTCAATGGCTTCCTGCGTGCGATTGACCATGCGAACGCCTGCATCCACCTGCGTCTTGGTGCCGTTGACGAGATTTTTGATTTCACGCGCGGCATCTGCCGAACGCTGTGCCAAAGCACGAACTTCCTGAGCAACGACGGCAAAGCCGCGACCGCTTTCGCCCGCACGTGCGGCCTCGATGCCAGCATTCAGCGCTAGTAAATTCGTCTGGAATGCAATTTCATCGATCGAGCCGATGATGCGACCGATTTGTTCCGCCGATTGTTCGATACCGGCCATGGCGTTGATCGCCTCACCAACAGCCGTTCCGCTTTCCGTCGCGGCGTTGCGGGCCTGGGAGACCGCCGTGTCGGCAGCAGCAATACGCTCGCTGCTGGTGCGAACGTCGCCCATGACCGCACCCAAAGTGTCGGATGCGTTGGTCAATCTTAGCGCCTGCTGAGACGATGCAGACGCCATCGTCCGGCCCTCGCCAGCCAACCGCTCGGTTGCTGTATGTGCCTTATGGATCCCAGCCTGAGCCGATGCCATCGACGCTTCGATCTTCTCCAGCGCCCCGTTGAAGGCATCGACAAGATCGCGATAATTGTCTGGAATATCGCCGCTGATCCGTGCTGTCAGATCGCCAGCGGCAAAGGAGGCCAACGCATCACCGAGCAGACGCTTGGTATCGGCCTGATCCTCTTCGCGCTGCTTGGCCAGTTCCTGGGTGTGGCGCAGGCGCAATTCGTTGAAGCGCAACGATACCGCGATTTCAGTATCGACCATGACCAGCCGTACGACGGCCTTGACGGCTTCAGCCAATTCGCGTTGACGCTTGCGGTTGCCGGGCAAAAATGTGCGAGGCGCATGATCGGCGATCAAACCGCCGAGAAGATTTTCCAGCACCACGGCATGACCGGCGACGTGCCAGCGCGGGTCTAGCCCCATACGGCTTTCGGTATCGGACAGGACCTTGATGCGTTCCGCATAGACCGCGTCGAACCGGGCGTCCGTCATCACGCTCCAATGAGCAGTCTGGAGGTCGTGCAGCCGGTCGAGCTGGTTTTCACTTTCAAAGGATGGGGAACAGTCGGGCATGGACTGGAAGCGGACCATCAGGTCGCGAAGGCCAGCCTTCACATGTGGTTCCAGCATGGTGCGGTAGCGGCGCAGCAGATCGCACTGGTCCTGGTCAAGGCCAGCAAAACGCAACCGGCCTGCAAGGCTTCCGCCTGTGGCCTTTCGCGTATGATCTGTTGGCAAGTCCTGCCCCAAGCGACGTCCCCGATAGCTACGCCGGTGGTGACCGGCCCATGACCGATTGAGAATGTCAGTATCCGAGAGGATATTTCACGGATCCGCGCACGAGGAGTCGTGGCAAGATGACGTTGCTGAGCCTTCTGCAATCAAAGAGAATACCGGATCGACCCGGTACGGCAGCGCGGCGTCATGCCTGGAAGGAAATTTTGTAAATCTCCGTTCCGCCGTGAAATACGTCCAATCTTTATGGTTAATTCCTTGCCCGAAAGTTAAGAACCAATACATAAACCAACAATTACTAAAATTTGCTGTATAATTTAGCCTCGCGGCGTTTTTTCCTTGCGGTGACCACTCTCAGACATCACGTTTTTTTGGAAAGATATCTTTATTTTAGGCTGTCCACGCTGGACAATGGCAATACCATTCCCCTAAAAACAGACACAATATCCACTTTCACGGTGATGTTTTAACGAAACGCTGACGACGATCGAGGAGACACGATTTTGCCATGGACGGGGAAAAACCACTGCACCCCTCGTTATTCCAGAAGGCTGATCAGTGTTTTTGCGGCTGGCGTGCTTGTCTTCATGGGGATTCAGGCGAGTGCCAGCGTTACTCTTGCAGCAAAACTCCATCGACTTGAATCGTCTCAACGACCTCAAGCAGCCGCATGGCTGGAGCAAGACGCAACCATTGCACAGCGCGATGGCGTAGCACGCTGGACGTCTTACGATCGATCAGTTGATCACGATTTTGTTTATCCATTTTTACCGAGCCCGGCACTGGTATCGGGCGACATGAAGGACCAAATCGGGGCAGAAGACATGCAATTCCATGCGCATGGTTTTCATCTCACCCGGACAGTCTCGTCTCGCGGACCACCCCGAAGGATCTCATAACCGTCGTGGCCAATTGTTTTCGTCCTTGACGGAATTGGCGAAGCTGACGGGCACAAAAACTGTCATATCTTAACGCCAGAAAATTGCCATCCTATATGAGTCTTGACGTTCTCCTTCCCATTCTGATTGCCCTCCCCTTTATCGGCAGCATCGTGACTGCGATGATGCCGAGAGATGGCGCGGCCCGTGCGCCTGCGCTGGTTGCAGGCGGCATCGCTCTCTTCAGCCTCGTCACGGCCATTTTGCTGTACAGCAGCGTCAAAGGCGGTGCGGTTCTCAAATACGATGTAGAGTGGCTTCCACAGCTTGGTCTGAATTTTACGCTCCGGCTGGACGCATTCGCCTGGATGTTCACCGTATTGATCACCGGCATCGGATTTCTGGTGGTTCTTTACGCACGCTATTACATGTCTGCAGACGATCCCATTCCACGCTTTTTCGCGTTCTTTCTGTCCTTCATGGGCTCGATGCTGGGCATTGTTCTCTCGGGAAACGTGATCTTGCTGTCAATCTTCTGGGAAATGACAAGCATCTTCTCATTCCTGCTGATCGGATATTGGCACCACAATGCCACGGCCCGCGATGGCGCACGTATGGCGCTCACCGTCACCGGTATCGGCGGTTTCTGCCTTCTCGCAGGGCTTTTGATCCTCGGTCATATGGCGGGCAGCTACGATCTCGACGACATCATCGCCAAGGGAGCCGATATCAGAGCGCACTCGCTCTATGTTCCCGCACTTGTTCTCATCCTCATCGGCGCACTGACCAAGAGCGCGCAGTTCCCGTTCCACTTCTGGCTTCCCAATGCGATGGCGGCGCCAACACCGGTTTCCGCCTATCTGCACTCCGCCACCATGGTGAAAGCTGGCGTGTTTCTACTGGCAAGGCTATGGCCGGTTCTGGCGGGAACACCGGAGTGGTTCTGGCTGCTCGGTTTCTGCGGTATCATCACCCTGCTGCTCGGCGCTTACTTCGCCATGTTCCAGCAGGATCTGAAGGGGCTGCTCGCATACTCCACGATCAGCCACCTCGGCCTCATCACCACGCTTTTGAGCCTTGGAAGCCCTCTGGCTGCAGTTGCCGCCATCTTCCACATGATGAACCATGCCACCTTCAAGGCATCTCTTTTCATGGCGGCCGGGATTATCGACCATGAGACCGGCACGCGGGACATGCGGCGATTGAGCGGGCTTTATCGATTTCTACCCGCGACAGCCACACTTGCCATGGCAGCCAGTGCGGCGATGGCAGGGGTTCCTTTGTTCAACGGCTTCCTGTCGAAGGAAATGTTCTTTGCGGAATCCGTCGAAACCCACGCGGATTCTCTGCTGGACAAGGCGCTTCCCTATGTCGCAACGCTTTCTGGCGCCTTTGCTGTCGCCTATTCGCTGCGCTTCATCCACACGGTCTTCTTCGGACCGCCCCCACATGATATTCCGAACCCCAAGCCCCACGAACCGCCGCGCTGGATGCGTTTTCCCATCGAGTTTCTGGTGCTGGCCTGCCTGATCGTCGGCGTGGTCCCCAGCCTATCTATTGGTCCTTTCCTGCATTCGGCGGTGCTGTCGGTGCTTGGACCTCAGACCCCGGTCTATAGCCTGTCGATCTGGCACGGTTTCAACCTTCCACTAATCATGAGCTTCGTGGCGTTCGCTGGTGGCGTTGCGATCTACGCTTTGCTGGGTGGTTATTTCGCCCGCTGCGATGATGGTCCACCGTTCTTCCGTCATCTGCGCGGGCAGCGTATTTTCGAGCGCGTCATGGTGACCGTTTCCTGGAAATGGGCGCGCTGGGCTGAAAGCAGGCTGGGTACACGCCGGTTGCAACCACAACTGCGAATGCTGATATTGGTGGCGCTGGTTGCCGGTTTCTCACCGCTCGCATCGTCCAATTTCTCGCTGACACTTCCAGCTGTGACGACTTTTGATCCGATTTTCGCGATTCTGTGGGGCATCGGGATGATTGCCGCCATGGGTGCCGCATGGCAGGCGAAATATCACCGGCTGGCTGCGCTCGTCATGCTGGGCGTCTCCGGTCTCGTTACCTGCCTTACCTTCGTGTGGCTTTCGGCACCCGATCTGGCCATCACGCAGTTGTTGGTCGAAATCGTCACACTCGTTCTCATTCTGCTGGGCCTACGCTGGCTGCCCAAACGTATGGTCAAGGTCGACAACAACAACGAACTACCGTCGCAGCTTCGTCGCGGGCGCGATTTTCTGCTTGCCGTCTTCTGCGGAATCGGCATGAGCATCATTGCTTTTGCCGTCATGACGCTGCCCGTGCCAAACACCATCGCCAACTACTTCCTCGATAAAGCCTATAGCGAGGGTGGTGGAAGGAATGTCGTCAACGTCATTCTGGTCGATTTCCGTGGGTTCGACACCATGGGTGAAATTGCGGTTCTCGCCATCGTCGGTCTCACCGTCTTCTCGCTGCTGCGTCGTTTCCGTCCTGCTCAGGAAAGCATCGGTCTGCCGGAACAACAGCTCATTCAAAATGCGTTCGATGCCGACAGCCCGGAACGCAGCAAGGGTGACACGGTTCGCGATTACCTGCTGGTCCCTTCGGTTATCATGCAGTGGATGTTCCCTGTCATCGTGACCTTCTCGATCTACCTGTTCATAAGAGGCCATGATCTTCCGGGCGGTGGCTTCTCGGCAGGCATCACCATGGCTGTCGCATTTCTTCTGCAATATCTGGCCGGTGGCACCCGCTGGGCGGAAGACCGCATCCGCATTCTGCCGTTGCGCTGGATGGGGTTCGGTCTGTTGATGTCGGCAGCAACGGGCATGGGGTCGTGGTTCCTTGGATACCCTTTTCTCACATCCTATTTCCAATACACTGACATCCCCTATATCGGTAAAATGCCGACTGCGACGGCGCTGCTGTTCGACCTCGGCGTTTTTGCCCTCGTCGTCGGTGCGACGGTCCTTATCCTGATAGCATTGGCGCACCAATCGCTGCGTAACTACAAAATACGTGTGCCTGACACCTCAAAAGCGGAGGAGGCGTAATGGAACTCATTCTTGCCCTGGGGATCGGTGTGATGACCGGATCTGGTGTCTGGCTCATCCTGCGTCCGCGCACCTATCAGGTCATCATCGGCCTTTCGCTTTTGTCCTATGCCGTCAACCTCTTCATCTTCGGCGTGGGCGGCATCAAGACCAATGCACCGCCATTGCTGCTTGAGGGTGTCATCACATCGACACTGGCGGATCCCGTCCCACAAGCACTTGTGCTGACAGCCATCGTCATCGGCTTTGCAACGACCGCACTCTTTCTCGTCGTGCTCTTGGCGGCACGCGGACTGACCGGCACCGACCATGTCGACGGGAGGGAAACGAAGTGAATTTCTTCCCCGCTCATATCGTCGTCGCACCGATATTGGTGCCGCTGATGACTGGCGCCATCCTGCTGTTCATCGACGAGCGCAAGCGCTCCACGAAAGCCGCTGTCAGCCTTATCTCGACCTTCATTCTGCTGGCAGTTGCTATCACCCTGTTCATCGAGGTCAATTCGACGATCAACACGGAAGTTGCTGCCGTCATTTCGACCGGCGTCTATCTTCTCGGCAACTGGCCTGCGCCCTTCGGTATCGTTCTGGTCGCGGACCGGCTTTCCGGACTTATGGTTCTGCTGATGGCGCTGCTCGCCATTCCCTCCCTTATCTATTCGTTGGCGAAGTGGCACAAAGCAGGTGCGCATTTCCATTCGCTTTTTCATCTGATGCTGATGGGCGTGAACGGCGCATTTCTGACGGGCGATCTGTTCAATCTGTTTGTCTTCTTCGAGGTTATGCTGGCAGCCTCATATGGCCTCCTGTTGCACGGCTCGGGGCCGTTGCGCGTCAAGGCCGGTCTGCATTACATCGCCATAAACCTTGTTGCTGCCCTGTTTTTCCTGATCGGCGTCAGCCTCATCTATGGCGTCACCGGCACCCTCAACATGGGTGATCTGGCCCAGCGTATCGCCGGTCTCAACCCGGACCAGCGCATGCTGCTGGAGACCGGCGCTGCCGTGCTTGGCGTAGCCTTCCTGGTCAAGGCCGGCATGTGGCCTTTGAATTTTTGGCTACCCACGGCCTACACCGCTGCATCGGCACCTGTTGCCGCCATTTTCGCCATCATGAGCAAGGTCGGAATCTACATCATTGCGCGCCTGTCCTTCCTCCTGTTCGGAGAGACGGCGGGCGCTTCGGCGGGTTTCGGTCATGATGCGCTTCTGGTCGGCGGTATCGCCACCATCGTGTTCGGCACCATAGGGGTGCTGGCCTCACAGGCCTTGGGCCGCCTTGCCGGCTTTTCTGTTCTCGTGTCTTCGGGAACGCTTCTGGCTGCGATGGGGACGGGCAATCCCCTCGTGGCTTCCGGTGCGCTTTATTACCTTATCAGTTCGACGCTGACGATCAGCGCCTTTTTCATGCTGATCGAGCTCGTCGAGCGCGGGCAGGACGCTGGTGCCAACGTTTTGGCTGTGACGATGGAAGCTTACGGCGAAGGTGAAGAGGACGAAGAAGAAGACGAGGTCGGCGTTACCATGCCCGGCACCATGGCAGTGCTCGGCGTCTGTTTCGCAGCCTGTGGCATTCTTCTGGCCGGCCTGCCGCCTCTATCTGGTTTCATCGCCAAGTTTTCGATGCTGTCTGCCATACTCAATCCATCAGGATTGGGCGCCAACGATACGGTCTCGACGCTCTCCTGGTGGCTCGTCTTCCTCATCGTCTTCTCGGGCCTCGCCGCGCTGATTTCCATGACGCGCGCCGGTATTCGTACTTTCTGGGGGTCACTTGAAGGCACTGTACCGCGTGTTCTCGTCATTGAAATCGCGCCGGTCCTGATGCTTTTGGCCTTAACGTTGGCAATGACCATCGCAGCCGGTCCGGTCATGAAGTACCTGCAGGAAACGGCACGTATCGGCAGCCTTCCCGAAAGTTATATTCAAGGCGTGATGTCTGCTCCACGGGCCGACAACGGTCAGGGGACAGCGCCATGATCACCCGTATCCTGCCCTATCCGCTGCTGACACTTTCGCTCATCTTCTTCTGGCTGACGATCAATGGCTTCTCGACCGGTCATCTGTTGCTGGGTACGATCGTCGCCATCCTGGCATCCTGGGCCATGGCATCCCTGCGCCCACCGAAGCCGCGCATTCGAAACTGGCATCTGCTGGTGAAGCTGATGTTTATCGTCCTTTACGATATCATCCGCTCCAACATCACGGTTGCATCGATCATCCTGTTCCGGCGCGATCGAAAGATACGCTCAGGCTTTCTGACGCTGCCTCTTGAACTCCGAGACCCGATGGGGCTTTCGATTCTGGCTGTCGTGCTGACAGCAGCACCGGGAAGCGCCTGGCTTGAGTATAATTCGTCTCAAGGCACGCTTCTGATCCACGTGTTGGACGAAATGAATGAGGCCTATTGGCATAACCTTATCAAAGGCCGTTATGAAAAATTGCTGATGGAGATATTCGAATGAGTTCGGTTATCCTTTTCTGGTCGTTTTCGATCGCCCAGTTATTTCTCGCAAGCGCCATGGCGCTATCCGTCTATCGCATCGCCATCGGCCCGCGCGCGCAGGACCGGGTACTGGGCGTCGATACGCTTTATGTCAGCGCCATGCTGCTGGTTCTGCTGTTTGGGCTTCGCACCGGCAACGACGTCTATTTCACCGCCGCCCTGCTGATCGCTATTCTAGGATTTGTCTCGACCGTGGCGCTTTCGAAATTCATGATGCGTGGAGAAGTGATTGAATGAACAGCGCTGCCGAATTCCCCCTTTGGGCCGCCATCCTCGTCGCCTTTTTCGTTCTGCTTGGTTCATCCCTCACGCTCATAGGAACGATCGGCTTTGCCAAGTTGCAGAGCTTCTATGAACGTCTGCATGCCCCAACCCTTGGCACGAGCTGGGGAACAGGCGGCATCGTCATCGCATCGGTCATCTATTTTTCGGTGTCAGGCGAACGCCCGGTCTTTCAAGAAATCTTCATCGGTATTTTCATGACCGTTACCACGCCTGTTTCTCTGATGCTATTGGGCCGTGCCGCTCTCTATCGCGACCGTGCCGAGCAGGACCCGAACAGTCGTCAAAGCCTTTGAGCCTTGCAGGCAAATGCAAAATGAAGACGTTGCTCTGATTTGACAGGATGAAATGGGCGTTTCGGACGGGCTGAAATGTCAGCTTTTGAAGACGCAAGAAATCACATGACAATACAATCATTTCAATATTTGGTGCTGAAGAAGTCAATTCTAAAACGCAATGATACCGCATGTTGACTTAGAAAAACGTTCCCTGAATTTTAACTTTTTTTCTGCATTGTGGCAAAATTCAGTATTTCTCGGGGACATATGTATGACGAGTTTCTTTTCGAGATCGATAGTTGTTCAGATGGTTTGTCTGACTATCGCGCTTATTTTTCTTGGCATTTTTGCCGTTGGTACTTCGACCTACATCCGTCTGAAGCAAGACGTGATGGAGAGCGCACTCATGGACACGCGTCGTGCTGTCAGAAGCATGGCTATTCTCTATGAGATGAAAGTCGGTGGAGCAACGGTTGCTATCGAAAACGGCGATTTGAAATCCGTCAGCCGACCCAGCATCGGAACCCTGCTTGATTTCGACCTCGTGGATCGTACGGGTACCGCCAACGGTGGTGTTGCCACCGTCTTCCAGACCCAGGGTACAGATTACACGCGTATCTCGACCAACGTGAAAAATGAAAAAGGCGAACGGGCTGTCGGCACCAAACTTGCCCTTGATCATCCTGCCTATGCCAAAATGGCAAAGGGCGAGTCCTACTTTGGGGAAGCCAAGCTTTTTGGCACCGACTACATGACCGGCTATCTTCCCGTACTCAACAAGTCCGGCAGCACAGTCGGCATTCTCTTTGTCGGCGTCCCGATGGCGGTCTACCAGTCACATGTCGACGGATTGCGTGACATCGTCCTGTGGTGCGGCGTTGGCGTTATGCTCGTGTTCGGTCTGCTCGGCTACTTTGCCATCAACCGTTCGCTCCGCCCACTCGGCCTGCTGACGAATGCGGTCAAGTCGCTGTCGGAAGGCAAGCTCGACACCAATATTCCATACACCGAACGCAAAAACGAATTCGGCAACATCGCACGTGCACTGGAAGTCTTCCGCGACAACGCGCACGAAAAGCTCGTCATGGAAGGACGCAGTGTCGAGGAACGGGCCGAGGCGGAGGCTGAACGTAACCGCAACGATAGCGAAAAACGCGAAACGGACCGTCAGATCGACTATGCGGTCAACCAGCTTGCTGGTGGTCTTGCCCGTCTTTCTCAGGGTGACCTGACGCAGACGATCGATACGCCGTTCTCCGGTCGCCTGGAACAGTTGCGCTCGGACTTCAACAACTCGCTTGCCAATCTGAAAGACGTTCTGGTGCAAATCCGTGATAGGACGCTCGTCATCCAGACCAATGGCATGGAGATGCGCGAGTCTTCCAACGACCTGTCGCGGCGCACGGAATCACAGGCTGCTTCACTGGAACAGACTGCAGCCGCCGTCGAAGAGATCACTGTTACCGTAAAATCTTCTGCCGAACGTGCTCGTGAAGCAAATCAGGCTGTTCGTATCACGCAAAAGAGCGCCGACAGTTCTGGCCCCGTCGTCAAGAACGCCATCGACGCGATGGGCCGTATCGAAGATGCTTCCAAGAAAATCGAGCAGATCATCGAGGTCATCGACGACATCGCCTTCCAGACCAACCTTCTGGCGTTGAATGCCGGTATCGAGGCTGCGCGTGCCGGTGAAGCCGGCAAGGGCTTTGCGGTTGTGGCGCAGGAAGTTCGCGAGCTTGCCCAGCGTTCGGCCGATGCCGCCCGCGAAATCAAAACGCTGATCAACCAGTCCACCAACGAAGTCGGCACAGGCGCTCATCTGGTCCAGGAGGCCGGGCAGGTTCTGTCCGACATCAGCCAGCAGATCGTCGTCGTCAGCAAGCACGTTGAAACCATCGCGACGGCAACGGCCGACCAGTCGTCCGCGCTTCAGGAAGTCAACAGCTCCGTCAATCAGATGGACCAGATGACCCAGCAGAACGCCGCCATGGCGGAAGAGTCCAGCGCGGCAACCCAGATGCTATCGGAAGAAGTCGAAGCCCTGCTGGGTCTCGTCCAACGCTTCCAGATCGGCCAGCCAAACCAGCAGCAGGCTCGCTACAACCGCGCTGCATAAGCCACTCGCTGATTTCCCAATGGACTTGAAAGGCCGCCCAATAACGGGCGGCCTTTTCCGTTTTACTCCGCCGCTGCCCGCGTCACGCTGAACACCTGATTGATATAGGCGCGAAGAGCTGCGGGCCGGACAGGTTTATGCTGCACAGCAATCCCCTCTTTTTCCGCCTGCGCACGGACGTCAGGGGTGCGGTCAGCTGTGATGAGCAACGCAGGAATATCTCTCTGATACAGGCGTCGGAGCCGAAGCACCGCATCTACGCCATCGCCATCGTCAAGATGATAATCGGCGATGATCATATCCGGAGGCTCGATCTGATGCCCCATCCTCTCGTAGATGGAGGCAAGCGAGGCTGCCTGTTGCACCTCGCACCCCCAACCGGACATCAACAGGGCCATGCCTTCCAATATCTTCGGTTCATTGTCGATGCACAGGATGCGAAAGCCTTTCATTTGCTGGGCAATCGCTCGCGGTGCATTGCGCTCCACGGCTTTTGATTGACGACCATGGGTCAGTTCGCGGGGAAGGTGAACTCGAAACGTCGTTCCCCTGCCCTGAATGGACGACAGGTGGACGGGGTGGTGCAGGATGCGTGACAGCCGGTCCACAATCGACAAGCCCAAGCCGAGCCCCGCCGCCGTCTTTGCCCCTTCGTCAAGCCGCGCGAACTCCTTGAAGATGGTGCGGAACTTGGAGGACGGAATGCCGATGCCGGAATCCGACACCTGAATGACCGCCTCCTTACCCCGACGGCGGACGCCGACAACGACCTTGCCGGTCACTGTATATTTGATGGCATTGGATACGAGGTTCTGAACGAGCCGTCGCAGCAGATTGATATCGGATTTCACCGTCAAAGTTGTAGGCATGACGATAAGTTCGAGGTTTCTTTCCCGCGCCATCGGCGCAAAATCCGTTTCGATGCGTTTGAACAGATCGTTTAGCGGCACAGAGGCCACGCGCGGCTTCATCGAGCCGGTATCAAGACGGGATATGTCGAGAACCGCACCGAGAATGGTTTCCACCGATTCCAGTGCCGAGTCGATATTCTGGACGAGAGACCCGTTTTCCGACGCTCCCACCCGCTCGACAAGCGCCGACGAGTACAGACGGGCAGCATTCAATGGCTGGAGAATGTCGTGGCCTGCTGCGGCAAAAAAGCGGGTCTTGCCGATATTGGCCTCATCAGCCGCCGCACGCGCTTCGGCCAATTCGTGGTTCACGCGGGTCAATTCGCCGGTCCGTTCCTCCACACGTTGCTCCAGCGTTTCATTAGCCTGCTTGAGCGCCTGATCACTCGCCACACGCTGGGTGATATCGGTGAAGGTTGCGACAATACCCTTGTCCGGCATCGCGTTCGAGCGCACTTCGATGATGCGTGCACCACCCGCGAACACAAGCGAAAACGGCATGTCCATCGTCAGAAACAGATCGATGGTGTGCGCCTGCTGACCCGCCGCGATATCACCACGCTCCTCCAGCATGGCCACGATCTCGTTGAGCGGCAGCCCTACCCTCCCGAACTGCTCCGGCAGATCCAGCAGCGTGCGGAAGCGCCGGTTCCAGATGGTCAGTTGCTGGGAACTGTCGAAAACGGCAATACCCTGATCCATCTGGGCCAGCGCTGTTTGAAGCATGTCCTGATTATATTGCAGCGCTTCGCTGGCCTGATCCAGCAGCCAGACCGTATCGGCGCTGGTATCTTCTGCCTTTTGCAAGATCAGCGACAACACCAACCGCGCAGAGGACGAGCCGATCGCACTGCCCAGCAACTGTTCCGAAAAATGGATGAGCGCCATGTCCGCCGGTTGATCGTCCTCCAACTTGCGCCCCGCTGTCTTTTCGTAAGCCGACAGCGAGCGCAACATCCTTTCTTCGCCGAGATAGCGCGCAACCGCCGTCTTCAGATCGCCCACACTGACGCGCGTTTTCCAGCCACGGGTCGCGAATTGTGACTTGGAATGGCGCTTTACAAAGATGCCAGATTGAATCCGCTCGACCGGGCGTGGGTTACGCGACAGAGATCCGAGTACGAATGCGGCGCAATTGATCAACAGGCTGAGCGTGACGGCATTGACAAGCGGATCGGCGCCTGGACCGTTGAACAGTGTCGTTCCGGGGAACAGGAAGCTCAAGACAGTTGCTGCAATATGGGAGTTATCGGGCCCGCCGAGGCTTGGAAGAAAGAGTAGATAGCCCCAGATGAGGAAGCCTGAGCTCAAGCCCGCTATTGCGCCACGCGCATTGGCGCGACGCCATATGAGCCCTCCCAACAGCGATGGTGCCATTTGCGCGATGGCTGCAAAGGCCAATAGGCCTATCGATGCAAGACCAGACGCACTGTCTGCCGCGCGATAATAGGCATAGCCAAGCAACAGAACCGCAAAAATTGCAGTGCGGCGTATATTGAGCAGGGTCTTGGCAAAATCATCGCGATGCGACGAGCGATGTAACAATTTCTGTCGCAGGAAAATCGGCATCACAATGTCGTTCGACACCATGATGGACAATGCCACAGAGGCAACGATGACCATGGCCGTCGCCGCCGAAAAGCCGCCGATGAAAGTGATAAGCGACACCACGGGCATCTGGTTGACCAAAGGTAATTGCAGCACATAAAGGTCGGCGTCACCGCTACCACCCAGCGTCAGCAGACCGGCAATGGCAATTGGCAATACGAAGATGTTGATGGCGATGAGGTAGAGCGGAAACAGCAGGCCCGCCATGCGCAACTCGTTCGGCGTACGGTTCTCCACCACTGTTACATGGAACTGGCGCGGCAAAAGGATGATGGCGAAAGCCGAGAGCAGCGTCAGCACGATCCAACGGCTGATCGGCGTCTGGTAGGACATGGCCTGCATGACCTGGCTGTTCTCGGACGCCAATCGCCAGAGCTGCGTTGGACCATCGAACAGGAAGAAGACGACATAGACGCCCGCCGTGCAGATCGCCACCAGCTTCACCACCGATTCCATCGAGATGGCGAGGATCAGCCCGTCCTGATGCTCCGTCGCATCGGTGTGGCGCGTTCCGAAAATGACGGCAAACCCGGCCATCACGACCGTAACCAGCAGGGGCAGATCAAGAAAATAGAGGTTGCCGCTACCGATGCCATAATCGCTCGGGTCCACCATGGCCGCGACAGAGTTGGACACGGATTTTAGCTGCAAGGCGATATAGGGGATGGCTCCCACCAGCGCGATGATCGATACCAGCGTGGCGACCGTTGGATTCTTGCCATAACGGGCGGCGATGAAGTCGGCAACAGATGTCAGCTTCTCGGCTTTCGCCAGTTCCACGATGCGCCGAAGGATGGGCATCCCTAGCGTGAAGGCGAGGATCGGGCCGGTGTAGATGCCGAGAAACTCTAGCCCGCGTTCGGATGCCAGCCCAACGCCTCCAAAGTAAGTCCATGAGGTGCAGTAGATCGCAAGGCTCAGCGCATAGACGACGGGCCTGCCCTTCTTGGAGGCTGACTTCTGACGGCTCTTGGCATCGCCATAACTCGCTACCGCAAACAATAGCAGAATATAGGCAAATGCAGATACGAATATGACCCAGCCCGGAAGCACTTGACGGTTCTCTCCCTCATCCTCGCCACCTTAAGCATAGGACAGTTCCGGGAAAATGAGAATTGGCAGAGACTTGTTATAAAGTTTAAGACGATGAAACCTCAGGTTTTTTACAGCGTATATCTGCACATTCGAAAATTGAATGGTATTGTGTACCGGCCGTGCAATGCGTACTGGCCAACAGAGGGCTTGAAAGAGGGACATCTGAAATGCTCAACGAATTTAAAACCTTTATCGCCCGTGGCAATGTCATGGACCTGGCCGTGGGTGTCATCATCGGTGCGGCCTTCAGCAAGATCGTCGAGTCGGTGGTCAACGATTTGATCATGCCGGTTGTCGGCGCTGTCTTCGGCGGGTTCGATTTCGCCAATTACTTTCTGCCACTCAGCTCAAAAGTAACAGCCGCGTCGCTTGCCGCTGCACGCGAGCAGGGTGCGGTTTTTGCGTATGGTAACTTCCTCACCGTCGTCATCAACTTCGTCATCCTCGCCTGGATCATCTTCCTTATGGTCAAGGGCGTGAACAAACTCCGCTCGTCGGTCGAGCGGCAGAAGATCGAGGAAAAGAAAGAACCAGCACCGCCACCGGAAGACGTCCGGCTTCTCATGGAAATCCGCGATCTCCTGAAAACAGCTGATAACAACCGCGCCTGATCCATCAGAAAAATCCGTTATCTCTTCACGGAATATCATGCACGACAGGCGTCTCATGCGCTAAGAAGGCACTCACACTGGAGTGCCTTTTTTCATGTCGATTCTGAAAAGTCTGAGTGCCCGCTCGCTGGCTGCGCCTGAAAGCGGTATCGTCGAGGTCAAGAAATACGCTCATGCGCGCGAAAATCTTTTGCCGCTCTGGGTTGGCGAAGGAGATCTGCCAACGCCCGCGTTTATCGCACAGGCCGCCGCAGACGCGCTGACGGGTGGCGAGACGTTCTACACGTGGCAGCGCGGCATTCCTGAACTGCGCGACGCTCTCAGCCGCTATTACCAGCGCCATTTTGCAGCCAAACTCTCATCCGACCATTTTTATGTCACCGGCTCCGGCATGCAGGCGATCGTGCTCGCCGTGCAGGCGCTGACCTCGCCGGGTAATGAGATGATCTATCTGACCCCGACATGGCCGAACATCGTCGCGGCAATCGGCGTGGCTGGTGCCAGAGCTGTTCCCGTCGGCATCGATTTCACCAATGGCAAATGGGATATCGACATCAGCAAGCTGGAACAGGCGATTACACCAAAGACGAAGGCACTGTTCATCAACACGCCATCGAACCCAACCGGCTGGACAGCCACGCTCGACAATTTGCGTGATATTCTCACTCTCGCGCGCAAGCATAATCTCTGGATCATCGCTGACGAGATTTACGCGCTTTACCACTATGTCGGAGGTCGAGCGCCCTCGTTCCTGGATATCAAGGAAGAGGACGACCGCATCATCTTTGCCAATTCGTTTTCCAAGAATTGGTCGATGACAGGCTGGCGCGTCGGTTGGCTGGCGGCGCCGACGGAGATCGGTCAGGTCATCGAAAATCTGATCCAGTATTCCACATCGGGCGTGGCCCAGTTCATGCAGCGTGGCGCTATTGCGGCGCTCGATCATGGGGACGAGTTCATCAAACAGAACTTTGCCCGCGCCGCCAGATCGCGTGACATCTTGTGCGATGCATTGATTGCCACAAATCGCGTCGAAACCCTGAAACCCGATGGTGCGCTCTACGCGTTTCTGAAGATCGATGGTGTTACCGATAGCCGCGCCGCTGCCTTCGACATCGTCGACAAGGTCGGCGTGGGTCTGGCTCCCGGCACTGCCTTTGGTGCGGGTGGCGAACTCTTCCTGCGCGCCTGCTTCCTGCGCGATCCGGCACAGATCGAGGACGCGGCAGACCGGTTGTCAGGTTATATTTTGGGCTAGCCCTTTTGACATAGGGGAATGGCTACCACCGAGAACCGGTTGCGATCCTCGGTGGCAGCTTATTGATGGGCTCATCGTGGAAGGCCAGAGCGCCTAATGCGTGATGGTCGCGGCGGGAACGTCGGTTGTTCGGTAGAAGGTCGCGTGTCGCAGACTATCGGCCAGAAACGCCGTATTTTCGTTCGGATCGTTGGACGGGTTCTGGAAATTGATGTGATTGATATTCACACAAGCCTGGTCCTTGCCCAGCATCAACTGCGCATAGATGGTCACGCCTTTCGGCTTGATTTCCAGATCCAGCGTGATTTCGGGATAGGTGTCCCAATCGAGCGAATAATCGCCGCCAATTCCAAAATAGACGGTACCCGGGTGGAAATAAAGCTCCGCAGCCGAATCCACGAGATCGGACAGGCTGCTGTAATACTCAAACTTCAACAGGGAGATCAGATCTCCCGCATCGATTAAACGAAGCTCGGCGGCCACTGGGCTAATCGCGCGAGCCAATATTTCTTCTCTCTCAGCCGAATATGAGCACTTTTTCATACTGATCAGTTTACCCGTCTTTTGCTTTGGCGCGTGGCGTAAACCTTATGAATAAGTTCCGCGACTGCCTTATAAAATACTGACGGTATGACACTATCTACCGAGACTTGCGCAAACATGGAGCGGGCAAGTGGCGGGTCCTCAAAAATCGGAATTCCATTCTCAGTGGCGATCTCTCGGATTCTGAGCGCGATCAGATCCTGACCCTTTGCAACGACAATGGGCGCGTCGCTTTCTTCCTTCACGTAGCGCAGGGCAACCGCATAGTGAGTCGGGTTGGTGATGATCAGAGTAGCACGCGGGACACCATCCATCATGCGACGACGAGCCCTGTCACGTGCGATAGAACGCTGACGCGCCTTCACGACCGGATCACCCTGGGATTGCTTGTGTTCGTCCTTGATTTCCTGCTTGGTCATGCGCAGGTCGCTGTGCCATTTATAATTGGTCCAGAAATAGTCAACCACGGCCAGAATGCCCGTGGAAAACAGAACAACGATCACCATTTTTTTCAGGATTTCATAGCCTGTCGTCATGATGCTATGCGGGTCTACCATCAGGGCGTTGAGAAGATTGTAGTAATCGCTCTTCAAAACCATGACCATGATGATCGCAACGACAACCACCTTGAACAGCGACTTGCCGAAATTGACCATGCCATTGACGCTGTAGATGCGCTGAAAGCCTTTAACGACGGATATCCGTGACGCCTGAGGGGTGATCCGGTCCAGAACGAATTGCGGCAGATTCTGTGCGAAAGATTGCCCCAGACCGAAGATGATAAGCATGATCGCGGCGGGCATCAGAAGCGCGCTGGCTTCCTTGGCAAGGTGCAGCCCCAGAGACACCATGTCGGCGGCGGTGTTCATGCGCCATTGTTCGGGTCGTTCTATGATGTCTTTTAACGTTTCGCTCAGTCTCTTGATGCCGTCGGGAACGAAGAAAACGAGATAGATATAAAAAGCGAGCGTCGAAGCGAAGAGAGACGCTTCGTGCGATGAGGGGACATTGCCCTTCTCCAACGCATCGGTCATCTTCTTTTCTGTGGGTTCTTCTGTTTTACTGTCTTTGTCTTCGCCGTCTGACAAGACACGTCCCCTGCACAAAAAAGGCCCGCCGGAATCGGCAGGCCGTCATCGACAGGTTACAGAGGCCAACCTTTGCCCGCAACCCACCCGTCGCTACCACACAGGGTTATCAACCGGCGAGGGATCAGGCCGCTGCGGCTTGCTCCGCCGCCACGGCTTCCTTGAGCAATATCTGGCCCGAATTGGCCAGACGGATCGCTTCCTGAGCAACCGCGCGGCGAGCAATCGCCACTTCGCGGGTGTTGAGCGATGCCGTAGGCACGGCCAGATCGGATTCGATCATGCGACGCTGACGCGGGCTGATGCACGACAACACACATTCCTTGATTTCCATCGTGGCGCCGCGAAGCGCCATGGTGAGAATGTCGGCGGAGACGTCGTTGAGCAGAAGAACGCGGCTGCGCTGCGGCATGTAGAGAAGGTCTTCGAACAGGAAGATCTTCGGCTTGACCTTGTTGGCAGCTTCCTTGCTGAGCGTCTCGAGAGAGCTGAGCAGGGTATCGACCTGTGGCTTGTCGAGTTCGTTCATGAGGTCGGCAACCTTCGTCGAACCGGCTGCGTTGCGCTCTGCATCGAGTTCCACGATCAGGTTCAACACACGCTTTTCAATAATCTGGGTCGCAGCGGGGCTGACTTCCTTCATGTTGACCGTACGGTTCATGATGTCGGCGCGCTGCTCGTCGGGAATGATCAGAAGAACCTTTGCACCGAAAGACGATGGCAGCATCGACAGGATATAGGCAATGGTCTGTGGATGTTCGCGCATCAGGAACTTGCCGATGATCAGCGGGTCTGCATCCTGCAGCTGGTCCCAAATCGATGCCTCGTAGGACTGGAATGCCGCGCGGCGACCGAGAAGACCGTCGACCTCTTCCGGTGTCAATCCTTCTTCGAGAATGCTCTCGATGGCCTTGGCATTGTCCATGAGGCCAGTGCCTTCGGTAAACAGGTCTTCGAATTCGGCCACGATCACTGCGAGTTCATCGGGAGGAATGACCCGCAGCGTCTGGGCTGAATTGATGATGGTCTGCAACTCGGCCTGCGTGAAAAACTTGAGGAGTTTCCCGGCCACGCCTTTTCCCATCGCCAGAAGTACGGCGGCGGCCTTATCGGCCTGAGACAACGGTTTCCCTGCTAAAGGGTTACCGAAATCTTCAAAGTCCATCATGGTCTTTCCTCTCCGTCCCCACAGGGATTAGGCTTTCTTCGTACTCAAAACTTCGATCAGCTTCACGCCGAACCGTGTATCATCGTCTTCCAGAACGGTGATTTCGCCACGTGCGATGCACCGGCCATTCACCATGATTTCAACAGGCTCGCCGATTCTGCGCTCAAGAGCGATCGTCGCACCTTCTTCCAGTCCCATCAATCCGGAAACCAGCATGCGGCTGGTGCCCAGAACGATCTGCACATCGATGGGGATGTCCATGATCAGATCGAGATTGTCGGACAGGCCGCTGCCCAGAGGCGATGGCGATCCCATGACCGGTTCGGCAGAGCCGAACTCGGACATTCCGAATGTATCCATGCCACCGCCGAAAGCAGCAAGATCGTTGCTTTCCGGTTCGGCAGCAGGTGAGCCGAAGTCGCCAAAATCGCCGAAGTCAGACAGCGATCCTTCCGAATCACTTTTCAGCACACCGCGCAGATCGCCGATCGCTTGGTCCAGATCGGCTGGATCATTGAGCGACGCCATCAAATCGTCTTCGGGTTTTGGTGTCTTTTTCGTAGCCATGCGCTAATTATTCCCTTTGAAACTTGCGTCAAGCTGCCCATGCCTCGTGGAGAGGCACGTTCAGGATTCAACCCATCAAATGCCTGAGAATTTCGTCATCCGTGGAGACGTTATTCTTTACCCGAACGGTGTATCGGTCGCCTGCGCGACCGAATTCGCAATTGTACATATTCGCGCCATTGGCGCTGACTTCGACGCAGATGTCATCCTGGCGGATGTCACGGAACGGAATGACGTCACCTGCCACCAGCCGCGAGATCGTTTTCAGGGTCAGGCTCTGCAGCCGTATCTTAGCTTCGAGCGTGACCTGCGAGCGTTTGACCTGCTCGGAAATCATCTCTACCCATTCTTCCTGTTTCCTCATCGCCTGCGCCGATGGTTTCGGCGCGACGATCGCCGTCTTCAACAGCGTACGCTGAGGAATGACCAGTACGAACTCGCTGGCGACCTTGCCGATCTCCACCTTCAGGCGAACGAGCATGCCGAATTGTGCGGCCATGGCCTCTTCGAAAGCGCTTTTGCCATTGCCATTGAAGGGCGCATTGACCGTTGTCTCGAACCCGCCTTGCGCGTTGACGCCAGAGCGCAGCACATCACCAATGCGTCCCATGACAAGCGCGGCAAGATCGAGCTCGATCTGCGACAGCGCCCGCACTTCAGCCTCAATGACCGTATCAGAGGCAGCCCCCAGCATCCGTTCCATCAATGCCATGATGAAGGACGTGCTGGTTGCCATCATGAAATTGGGGCACCAGTTGCGCAGCGAGCAGTCTGCCACTGCAAAATCCTTGCCGAGCTTGCGAACAAGATCGGTCATCAGGCCCGATTCGCAACCCACATAATCAACCTCGATTGCAATGCCCGTTTCGCTATGGAAGATGTCGGGCAAAAAATTGCTGTACAGATGACCGATATCAGCACCGATCTTGGCGACTTTCTTGCTGTCGCCGAGGCCACCCGTCAACTTCGCGAGAAGTGCCGGTTCCATGGTCGTGACATTGGTCTGGGCAACATTTGCCATCATCAAGCCGCCTTCTGGTCGCCACCGGGGTTCATCATTTCCTGCTCCACGGCATCGATAGACGGACGCTCATAGTTGGAAATGGTCTTGCGTCCATATTCCAGCGCAACCTGCGGAACCGAGCCGTTCATGTAGGCCAGCAAGGTCTGCTTCACGATGATGTAGAGACGGTGCTGCTTGGTGCGCACGATCTTGATCTGCGCCGACAGAGGATTACAGATGGAATAGGACAGGATGATGCCAAGCATGGTGCCGACGAGTGCAGCACCGATGAGGCCGCCCAGAACCGCAGGCGATTCGTTGATCTTGCCCATGGCTTTGATAACGCCGAGAACCGCGGCCACGATACCGATGGCGGGGAAGGAATCGCCCATCGCAGTAATGGCGTGATAGGGCTTCATCTTATCATGCAAAATGGTTTCGATTTCTTCGTCCATCAGCGCTTCGATCTCATGGCTGCGCGCATTGCCGATGATGATGAGGCGAACATAGTCGCAGATGAAGGACGTCAATTCCTTGTTCTTCAAGACCGATGGTGCGGTCTGGAAAATCGAGGATTCCTCCGGATTGTCGATATGGGCTTCGATTTCGTTGCGCGATTTCGTCCGCAGATCGCGCATCAGCGAATAAAGGACACCCAGAACATCCAGATAGTTTCGCTCTTTGGGGACGGCGAACTTGAATGCTTCGCCAAGTGCCTTACCGCTGTCCTTCACCACTTTCATGGGGTTGGCCATGATGAAGCCGCCGATGCCCGCACCGCCGATGATGACAAGCTCGAATGGCTGGAACAGCACGTTCAAGTGGCCGCCCATGGCCATGTAACCGCCGATAATACAGCCGAAGGTAATCACTAATCCGATAAGAATGTTCATCTGAAGCTCGCGTCTGATGCCAATTTCGCATTTCAGGGATAGGTGACATGCCTTGTGCGAGGCTGGCTATCGACCGCTGGTTACGAGCCCGTATTCCAAACAATGCCAGCTCAGACCAGACGCCTCATCCCATGGTCGCGACCAAAAGCCTCGCACAAGCCAGCGCTTCTAGTTTCTGGGCAGATACGAGGTTGCTGTGAAGCAGTGCGCCTTTTCTTCATTGTCCGAACAGGAGAGCACCATGCAATCAGGAATTTACGTCGGCATTTCCTCCCAGATTGCCTTGGAACGCCGCCTCACAACCATTGCCGACAATATCGCCAATATGAACACGGTCGGTTTTCGCGGTACGGAAGTGAAATTCGACCAGGTCATGAGCCAGACGCGCAACGATCTGAAGGCAGACATTTCCTTCGTGACGCAGGGAAGCGATTATCTTTCGACCCGTAACGGCGAAATGATCAAGACCGGCAACCCGCTGGATTTTGCCGTCAAGGGCGATGGATGGTTCGGCATCAACACGCCCGCCGGCCAGGTGATGACGCGGGACGGTCGTTTCTCCATGTCGGTCACCGGCGAACTGGTATCGACACAAGGCTATCCGGTTATCGATGCTGGTGGCGCGCCCATACAACTCAACCCCGCCGGTGGCACGCCAACCGTCGGTGCGGATGGCCGCATCGTTCAAAATGGCACCACGGTTGCCCAGCTCGGCCTGTTTTCTGCCAATGCGAACAAGGGTTTCGTGCGTTATGAAAACAGCGGCGTCATCTTCTCCGAAGCGCCGCAGCCGGTTGTCGACAATTCGGCTGTCGGTGTTTTGCAGGGCTATGTCGAACAATCCAACGTCAACGCCATCAGCCAGATGACCCAGCTTGTTCAGGTCAACCGCGCTTTCGACGGCATTTCCTCGCTGATGAAGTCGACGGAAGATTCTTTTGCGCAGGCCATCCGCACCCTTGGTGGCGGACAGTAACGGGCGATTGACGTAGATGGACACGCAAGTCGAGATCGACACTGATACGGATTCGGATCTACTGGTCGCGCCACCGGCACGGCAGAACATCTTTCCGAAACTGGAAGCACTTGCGCAAATGATGGAGGCGCAGGTCGCCGCTGGCATGCCGATGTCCCGCGGCGGCAAGGTCAGAACCATCGCTGCGGGCCATTATACGGTCAGCGGTCTTTCGGAACACGTGAGGCTGGGCGAATTCGTCGTCCACAAGAGCGCCACAGGATTACATCTGGGCGAAGTGGTTCGTGTCGAACCGGACCTGATCTATGTTTGCCCCATCGAACCTGGTGACCCGATCGGCGTCAACGATGTGGTCTTGCGCGAAGGCGAATTTCGCGTTCAGCCTGACGACAGCTGGTGTGGGCGCACCATCAACTCGCTGTGCAAACCCATCGACAACAAAGGCCCTCTTCTGAAGGGACCTAAAAAACGTTCGGTCATGGCACTGCCGCCACCGTCGATGACGCGCAGCCGCGTCATTTCGGGCTTCCGGACCGGCGTCAAAGCCATCGACATCTTCACACCGCTTTGCTTCGGTCAACGTCTGGGCATCTTCGCCGGCTCGGGCGTCGGTAAATCCACTTTGCTTTCCATGCTTGCCCGCGCCGATGCGTTCGACAAGGTCGTCATTGCGCTTGTCGGCGAGCGTGGTCGCGAAGTTCGTGAATTCATCGAGGACACGCTCGGCGACAACATGCAGAAATCCATCGCCATCGTCGCGACCAGCGACGAGAGCCCTATGCTGCGCAAAATGGCGCCGCTGGTGGCCATGACGATTGCCGAGCACTTTCGTGACAAGGGTGAAAACGTCCTCTTCATCGCAGACAGCATCACGCGATTTGCCCATGCCATTCGCGAAGTGGCCATTGCCGCGGGAGAGCCCCCTATTGCACGTGGCTATCCAGCCTCTGTTTTCACCGAATTGCCCCGTTTGCTGGAGCGCGCCGGACCCGGCCCGGAAGGCACGGGCACCGTCACCGCGATCATCTCCATTCTGGTGGATGGAGACAATCACAACGACCCCATCGCCGACTCGACCCGTGGTATTCTCGACGGACACATCGTGCTGGACCGCGCTCTGGCCGATGAGGGCCGCTATCCGCCGATCAACCCGCTCGCCTCTATTTCGCGCCTGTCGCACAAGGCCTGGACCCCCGACCAGCAAAAGCTGGTCTCGCGGTTAAAATCACTCATCCACAATTATGAGGAAACCAAGGACTTACGCCTGATCGGCGGCTATCGCCCCGGCGTGGACGCCGAACTCGATATGGCCGTCAAACAGGTTCCGTTCGTCTACGATGTGCTTAAGCAATCGCCGGGCGACCGCACCGTTATCGACGCCTATGCCGAGCTTGCAAATGCCTTGCGCAACGCACCCGTCAACAACCAGCCAGCGCCTTTACAGCGGCGGGGATGACCATGAATCTGATCCATTCGAAAATTAACGAAAATCTGGCCCGCGATGCACGCCAAAGACGGTCTATCCGGGATTTCGACCGATATCTGACCGGCGGACTCCTCGTGATTGCAGCCACAGCTGCTGCGCTGCCGTGGTACGTGTTCTTCAACCCGGAGAAATTCGGCATCAGCGGCAATGGTTGGGAAGCGCTCAAGCACGTGCCGCAACGCCAAGGCGGCGGAGTGACCGCTGTTGTGCCACACTTCGATAAAGACACGCCCCCCGACAACAAAGCCGACACAGCTGCATTGCAGCTCGATCCGATGACAACCGCAACTCTTCCAACGAGCGGGACTGGCGAAAGCCAAACCGACAGCGGACCTTCCCAGCCCTTCCCCGGCGGTACGCGCTTCAAGCTCCTGCACGTCTCGAACGGCCGCGCACTCATCGAAGACAAATCCGGCATGTTCCTCGTCCAGATCGGTTCGATCCTCCCTGACGACAGCCGCCTGCTCTCGATGAACAGCGTGGATGGCAAATGGCAGATCATCACGTCATCGGGTGAGGTTTATTCCGAGTAGGAATGCCAAGCCGATTGATTCGTACCTGATGGCACCACGCTCTTCGCACATATCCCTCTGGGACAGCCGCGACGACATACGTCGATGCCAGCAAGACGCCGCAAGCCCAACTTCAGATATTTCAATGACAGTAAAAAATGGTGCCCGAAGGCGGATTTGAACCACCGACACGCGGATTTTCAATCCGCTGCTCTACCAACTGAGCTATTCGGGCACTCTAGGCTCAATCAGAACCTTCGCTTTTGGTCAGCGCCGGAGAAGCTTGCCGCCCCGGAAGTGAGCGGGGTTATAGCATCTTGTTCGGCCATGGCAAGCGCTTGACGAAACTTTTTTGACAGTTTTTTCGTCGTTGCTAGCCATGTTCAGATCATCGCAAAAAGAGGAAACTCTTTGACGAAACACACAATTGGCTTGCGCCCCATTTTTCGTTGAACAAGAAATGAGGATGGCCTCCGATCGCCCACACGGAACGGCCCGTATTGATTATGACACAGCACAGGGGAACACATTAATGAAGAAAACGTCATTGCTCGCACTCATCATTGCAACCTTTATGACCACGGCCTCTGCTCATGCGGAAGATAGCGCACTTGCCCTCATCCAGCAGGCAGGTGTTTTGAAAATTGGAACGACCGGCGACTACAAACCCTTCAGCTACAGAAGCCCGAACGGTGAACTGACGGGTGCCGATATCTCCATGGCACAGGAACTGGCGGTATCTTTGGGTGTCAAGCCGGAGTTCGTGCCAACCACGTGGAAGACATTGCTAGAAGACTTCAAGACCAACAAATTCGACATTTTGGTGGGCGGCATCACCGTCAACCCGGCGCGCGCGGAGGTCGGCGATTTTTCGGTGTCCAACGTCAAAGATGGTAAGCGACCGATCGCCCGGTGCGAAGATCAGACCAAGTATTCAAGCATCGATGCCATCAACCAGCCGTCCACACGCGTCATCGTCAATCCGGGCGGTACGAACGACAAATTTGCCCATGAACATTTCACTAATGCCAAGATCGAGGTCTTTCCGGACAACCGTGTGATTTTCGATGAGATTGCTGCCAACAGAGCAGATGTAATGGTGACCGACGGCGTAGAGGTCGATCTTCAATCCAAGCTTCACCCCGGTGTACTGTGCCCCGCGAAAGTCGCAGAGCCTTTCACACACTTCGAAAACGCGTATCTCGTGCGAAAAGACCCCGCGCTGAAAGCTGCAGTCGATGATTTCGTCCGCAAGCAACTGGACGATGGCGGCTGGAAAGCAAAACTGGATGCTGCAATGAAATAAAACAAACGCCCTGTCGAGAGCCGACAGGGCCTTTGTTTTTTAAACGATGTCTGCGGTTACTTCGATCCGGCAGATAGCCCCAAGGCAAAAGGCACTGCAGCGACAAGTAGCGCCATAGCCGGCGAGGACGCGAAGATGCGGCCGGCGATCGACGTGATCGCAACCGAACGGACGACAGGTAGCCAGTTTGCCATATCGGCGCTGTGACTGGACGAGCGCTTCTGGTGCGAGCGCGCCGATTGGAGCGTCTCGACCTCTTTGCGCAGGGCATCGACGTCACGGCGCAGTGCGCTCAATTCCTCTTTCAAATCGGCACCGCCCGGTGCTGTCTCGGGTGGCTTGGCGCGCATGGCGGGCTTTCTGGGTGTTGTGCTCATATCATCGTCCAGTTCAGAAAGTTCGTCTTCAAGGTCTGATGGTTTGTCGAAACCATGGGAACGTACCGGCGCCCTCATTCACTTTTCCTCTCGCACTCTTGCTTTGCGCCGTCGCAACATAACGGCGTGACGGCAGATGGTTAGCAAACGCGGAAATTAGAAAAAGGATGCAGCCTTTCATCCAATCACCACAGCAAGTTCCGAAGCCAGTCGGCATGCCGGACGGACCTTTGACCTGACGCAGAGAATTTCAGTCGAGACAGTGATATAGGCGTGGCATGTGCCGAAGGACAGGACGGTTCACTTGACGGGTTTTAGGGACTGCAAAATGCCGACCAATTCCGCGTGATGCGCATCCTGCGTGGCCTTTGTACCCCAATAGGTCACAACCAGCATTTTTCCGTCTCTTGGAGAGGCGAAGCCGAGCGACACTTCAACGGGACCGTCCTCGTCCTTACCGTCGAACTCGATGCTGCCGAACTTCATGCCGTTAATATCGACGTCGCCGGAATCAGACTTGGAATTGGCATCGATCTCTACGCCATTATCCGTGAGAAACTTGATGGCATCGTCAATGACCTTGTCCATGGTCTTGTCGCTGGCAACGTCGATCGAGAAGTAGATCGCTGCATCGGGCGATGTGGCGTCAATGCCGGACTCGGTTTCTTTGGGCTCCCAGTCATTGGGAATTTTGACTGATGCGATGGGCGCTTCGCTGGGAAACTTGAGTGTTTCGGCTTGGGCAAAAAAGGGCGCCAGCACAAAGGCGGCCGCCAACATGGTTCTCTTCATGGAAAAATCCTCTGGGATCGAGGCGCGTAACATAGGGTTCGCAATGGTGCCCCAGCCGTTGCTAAAAATGGATATAAAGGAAAATTCGTTATTATGTCATCAGAATAATATCAAGTAATGGAGAATGTTACGACCAGAGTTAACGCGTCGTAGTCTGGTTATTCCCTGTAACGATCCTCTATAATTTTCACATTATACACTGGCACGCAATTACAGATTGCTATCGGGAGAGACCGACAAAGAAACAGGCCCAGACGGGCCTGCTGATGGTTGCGTGACTTTGGCCTTAAGCGGCTTTTGCGGCATCGCCATAGGGGTCGAATCTGCCGTAGAAGGTGTCGCCCTTGATGGCCATGTCTTGCAGCAGCGGTGTCGGTTGGAAATGCGGACCGTAGGTGTGCGCCAGCTTTTCTGCCAGTTCCACGAATGTCTTCACACCCATACCGTCGATGTAAGACAGCGCACCGCCGGTGTATGGCGCAAAGCCAAAGCCGAGGATGGAGCCGACATCTGCCTCACGGGGATCGGTGACAATGCCTTCTTCAACCGTGCGGGCCGCTTCCAGTGCAATTGTGACGAGGAAACGCTGTTTCAACACGTACATGTCGACATCCTCAGGCTTCTGCTGCGGGTAGAGGTCTTTCAGGCCGGGCCAGAGCGACTTCTTGGCGGGCTTTGCCGGATAGTCATAGAAACCCTTGGCGTTCTTGCGACCGAAGCGGCCCTCGCCTTCCACCAGCTTTTTCACCAGTTCCATATGCCTCGGATCGACTGCCTTTTCGCCCAGATCGGCGGCGGTGGCTTTGAGGATTTTGTAGGAAAGGTCGATGGCGACTTCATCGTTCAGCGCCAGCGGACCGACCGGCATGCCAGCGAATTTCGCGGCATTTTCGATCATGGCTGCGGGAACGCCTTCGATTAGCATGTCATAGCTTTCGGCCATGTAGCGCAGCACGCAGCGATTGACGAAGAATCCGCGTGTGTCGTTGACGACAATCGGCGTCTTCTTGATTTTTGCAACGTAATCGAGTGCAACGGCCAAAGCCTTATCGCCGGTTTCCTTGCCGATGATAACTTCGGTCAGCATCATCTTTTCAACCGGTGAGAAGAAATGAACGCCGATGAAATCGGTCGGACGCTTTGAGTTCTGCGCCAGACCGGTGATGGGCAGGGTGGAGGTATTGGAGGCAAAGATTGCGCCTTCCGGCAGCACAGCTTCCACCGCTTCGATCACGGCTTTCTTCACATCGCGGTCTTCGAACACGGCCTCGATAACCAGGTTTGCGGTCTTGAGCGACGCGTAATCGGCGCTTGGCGTGATGCGGGCGAGGATGGCGGCACCCTCTTCCTGCGTCATGCGGCCTTTGCCGACGCTGTCTTTCACCAGACCTTCGCAGGTGGTTTTGCCCTTTGCGGCGGCTTCGTCATCGCGGTCGATCAATGTCACATCAAGACCGGCAACGGCCGTAACGTAAGCGATGGATGCACCCATGAAGCCCGCACCGACGACGCCGATGTGCTTCAGATCGCTCTTCGGCTGACCGGCTGGACGGCGAGCGCCCTTGCCCAGTTCTTGCATGGAGATGAACAGCGAGCGGATCATCGCGAAGGCTTCTTTTGACCGAAGGATTTCCGTGAAGTAGCGCTGCTCGACTTTCAAAGCCGTATCGAAAGGCAATTGCAGGCCTTCGTAAACGCATTTGAGAATGGCAAGCGCGGCGGGGTAGTTGCCAGCGCTTTCGCGGCGCAGGATGGCAGGTGCTGCTGGCCAAAGCTGGGCGGCAGCTGGCGTCCAGATGCCCCCACCGGGGGCTTTGAAGCCTTTTTCATCCCATGGGGCAACCGGCTTCAGGCCATCCTTGATCATCTGTTTGGAGGCGGGGATCAGTTGATCCGGCTCGACCACCTGATGCACGAGGTTCATGGATTTCGCGCGGCTCGCCGTCAGCGACTGGCCGGTCGTCATCATCTGGAGCGCAGACTGCGCATCAGTGAGGCGCGATACGCGCTGCGTACCACCGGCACCGGGGAAAATGCCGACCTTGATTTCCGGCAGAGCGATTTTGACGCTTTTCGCATTCGAGGCAACGCGGCCATGGCAAGCCAACGACAATTCGAATGCGCCGCCCATGCAGGTGCCGTTGATGGCGGATACCCAGGGCTTGCCGTTGGTTTCGATCTTGCGAAACAGGCCGTTCATCTTGCCAACCAGATCGAACAGTTTCTTGGCTGCCTCATCCGGGTTCTTCGCTTTTTCCTCGTGGTAGAAGGAGAACATGGATTTGATCATCGACAGATCAGCGCCGCCAGAAAACGTGCTCTTGCCGGACGTGAAGACAACGCCTTTAACGGCAGCATCGGCCACGGTTGCCTCAACGATGGCGTTCAGCTCTTCCATGACATCAGCCGTAAAGACGTTCATGGATTTGTCAGGCATATCCCAGGTAACGAGGGCAATGCCGTCTGCGTCTGTTTCGAGGGTGAAATTTTTGTACGTGCTCATATTGGGATTCCTCTTCCCTGAATTTCTGTGAGTTTAATACAGCCAGACAGCAAACCCGAAGCAACCAAGCACCAGAACGAGAAACACAAGCAGCCCTAGGTTTTGAGCCTTTAGGCTTTGGACATGGTCTCTGGGCGAGATACGAGTCGATGCCTCGTAATCCTGCGCCATGTCCTTATTCAGATTGTGCCGAGCGAGCTGTTGCTCGATTTCGTTCTTTGGTTGGTCGTAAACCTCGCGTCTCATGACAGTGACTAAACCCGCTCGATGACCGTTGCCGTACCCATGCCTGCGCCGATGCAGAGCGTGACCAGCGCGGTGTTGAGATCGCGGCGTTCCAGTTCGTCCAGAACCGTGCCGAGGATCATCGCGCCCGTGGCACCCAGCGGGTGGCCCATGGCAATCGCGCCGCCGTTGACGTTCATCTTGTCATGGCTGATGTCGAAGGCCTGGAGGTAACGCAGCACCACGGCGGCGAAGGCTTCGTTGAGTTCGAACAGGTCGATATCCGCAATCGACATGCCAGTCTTGGCCAGCAGCTTTTCGGTGACATCGACAGGGCCAGTCAGCATCAGCGCCGGGTCGGAGCCGATATTGGCGAAGGAGCGGATGCGGGCGCGTGGTTTCAGACCCATGCTCTCGCCGCCAGCCTTGGAGCCGACAAGAACGGCGGCAGCTCCATCGACGATGCCAGACGAGTTACCCGCATGGTGGACGTAGGTGATGCGCTCCACCTCCGGGTGGGCCATGATGCCGACGGCCTCGAAGCCGCCCATTTCGCCTGGCATCTGGAAGGATGCGTTGAGCGAGGCGAGTGCCTGCATATCTGTGCCGGGGCGCATATGTTCGTCGCGGTCGAGAATGGTGATGCCGTTCTGGTCTTTCACCGGAATGACGGAATTCTTGAAGTAGCCGTTTTCCCAGGCGTGAGCGGCACGCTTCTGGCTTTCGACGGCAAAGGCGTCGACATCATCACGGCTGAAACCGTATTTGGTGGCGATGAGATCGGCCGACACGCCCTGCGGCATGAAATAGGCCGGGAAGCTGACGGACGGATCCATGTACCAGGCGCCGCCGGACATGCCCATGCCGACACGCGACATGCTTTCCACGCCACCGGCAATGACGATCTCATCGGCGCCCGCCGCGATCTTTCCGGCTGCGAAGTTGATGGCATCCAGACCCGATGCGCAAAAACGCGAAATCTGCATCCCCGGTGCCTTGGTGGAATAACCGGCCTCGAAGGCCGCACCCTTGGCAATGACGGCACCCGCATCCATGACCGGATCGACACAACCCATGATGATGTCATCGACGGTTGCGGTATTAAGCCCGTTGCGGTCGCGGATCGCTTCCAGCGTCTTGGCGGCCAGACGAACGGACGGAACTTCGTGCAGCGAACCATCCTTCTTACCGCGTCCACGCGGGGTGCGGACGTGGTCGTAGATATAAACGTCAGTCATGTCTCATCTCCCTGTCGGCATGTGAATGCCGTTATTCTCAAAACGCTTCCGCAGCCAGTTCCATCATCGTGTCGCTACCTGCCTCGATACGGGTCTTGCGCAGCGCGGTTTCCGGCAAGATACGCTCCATGAAAAACTTGGCCGTGACGAGCTTGGTCTTGAGATATTGCTCATCCGACGCAGAACCAGACGACAGAGCAACCTGTGCGGCCTTCGCCATACGAGCCTGCATGTAACCCAATACGACGAGGCCGAAGAGGTGCATGTAGTCGGTGGAACCGGCACCGGCATTATCCGGCTTGGCCATCGCATGCTGCATGAACCACATGGTGGCCGCCTGCAGGTCGTTCAGGCCTTTCTTAAGGCCCTTGGTGTAGAGCGTAAGGCTCTCGTCTGCGCGGTTTTCCTCGCAGAAATCACCGATTTCCTTGAACAGCGCCATGACGGCGCGGCCGCCATTGAGGCCGAGCTTACGGCCCACGAGGTCAAGCGCCTGAATGCCATTGGCGCCTTCATAGATCATGGTGATGCGGGCATCGCGCACATACTGGCTCATGCCGTGTTCTTCGATATAGCCGTGACCGCCGAAGACCTGCTGCGCCATGACGGCGTGATCGAACCCCTTGTCTGTCAGCACACCCTTGAGGATCGGGGTAACGAGGCCGAGAATGTCGTCGGCCGCCTGACGTTCCTTCTCATCGGTGGCGCGATGGGCGATATCTGATTGCAGCGCTGTCCACAAAAGGAACGCACGGCTGGCTTCGTTATAGGCCTTGATGGTCATCAACGTGCGACGGATGTCCGGGTGGACGATGATCGGATCGGCTTTCTTGTCCGGCGCTTTCGCACCGGAGAGGGAACGGCCCTGAATACGCTCGCGCGCATATTCAACGGCGTTTTGATAGGCGATCTCACCAACCGAAAGACCCTGAAGACCAACGCCGAGGCGCGCTTCGTTCATCATCACGAACATGGCCGAAAGGCCCTTGTTCTCGGCGCCGATCAGATAACCGGTCGCGTCATCGTAATTCATGACGCAGGTGGCGTTTCCGTGGATACCCATCTTGTGTTCGAGCGCGCCACAGACGACACCGTTGCGCGTACCGACCGAACCATCATCGTTGACGAGGAACTTCGGCACGATAAACAGCGAAATACCTTTGGTACCCTCTGGCGCGCCTTCGATCCGGGCGAGAACCAGATGGATGATATTGCTGGTCATGGAATGTTCGCCAGCCGAGATGAAAATCTTCTGGCCGGACAGTTTATATGAGCCATCGCCCTGCGGCACGGCTTTGGTGCGCAGAAGACCTAGATCGGTGCCGCAATGCGGTTCGGTCAGGTTCATGGTGCCAGACCATGTGCCCTCAACCATTTTCGGCAGGTAAGTCTGCTTCTGTTCCTCGGAGCCATGCGCCAGAACCGCTGCAATCGCCCCCTGCGTCAGGCCAGGATACATCATCAGCGACAGGTTGGCCGACGACATATATTCGCCGATGGCCGCATGCAGCGTGTAGGGAAGCCCCTGCCCGCCATATTCCGGTGGTACGGCCAAACCAGTCCAGCCACCTTCACAATAGGCGTCGTAAGCTTCCTTGAAACCATCCGGCACGGTAACCGAACCATCGGCGCTCCGCTGACAGCCCTGCTGGTCACCAGACAGGTTCAGCGGGAAGAGCTGCTCCTCGGCTACCTTTGCGGCCTCGCCCGTGATCGCTTCGATCATATCAGGCGTTGCGTCTTCAAAACCGGGCAGATTGTTGTAGCGCTCGATGCCGAGCACGTCATTGAGAATGAAAAGCGTATCTTGAACAGGGGCCTTGTAAACAGGCATTACCGATGATCCTCCGCATCGTTTGCCGGACCACTCCGGCGTCAACATAACAATCACAATATTTGACGTGCGCGTAAACGTCAAATGACATTCGTGAGAAATCTCGCAGCGATTTCAAGCTTGCGCGAAGCTTGCATGACTGCGGTTAATTGGTGGTTTCGTTCACCTTCATGAAGAAAGCGTTAAAACAGCATTTGCTAATTCACTATTTGTTAACCATATTCCGGCCATTGTAGCGTTCGGCGGAACTGCTTCGCGTCCTGAAGAAACCTCCGTCACCCGAGTATTTAAAAAAAGACCTCCGTTCCACAAGCCATTTTGTGGCCGGGATAGAAAACAACAGGGCAATGAAGCGAGCAGGAAGATGAACGGATTGCGATCGAATTCCCCTCAGCACAGCGACAGATCGTCTCTGGATGCGCTCAATCGCACCATCGAGGGGCTGGAAGCCCGGATTGACGATCTTCTTGGCGCAACCGCGACCCGCCCTTCATACGATAATCAAACGACACGCATCGAAGCCGAAAGGCCGATCCCTCAGTCCCGCCCGACCAGAGAGCCCACCTCTAACCGTTTCGATCCCGTCAATGAAATCCGCCAGCGCCAACAGGCGCTTGATGCCCGTTGGGAACGCCAGAAAACCGAATCGCCACGCGCGGAGACCGTGCTCGAGCGCGATCTGGACCGCCGTTATGTCGAGCGTGACTATCGCACCTCAACCGCTATTCCTCCGGCACGTCCGCGCCCCACTGCCCGCTTCGAACGCACCGCCCCTGCCCCCCAACAAAGCGACGCAGCGCTGCGCGAGGTCGCAGAAGCGCTGGTTAGCCTGCGCCAGGAACTGAAGCACGAGATTACCGAAGGTGTCGCCCGCGAGATGCAGGGCGTGCGCTCGGAACTGCGCAACATCCGATCGTTTGCCGAAGACCAGCATTTTGCAGAAGACATTCGCGAGGACGTGGCGCGTCTGGCTGCCAGCATCGAGCGCATGGGCGCAAGCGCATCGCCAGACGCCGAAGCGCTGCGCAGCGAGTTTGAAGAGCTTCGCGTGCTGATGGACCAAGTTGCCCGTGAAGACAGCGTGCACCGCATCGAACGTCGCTGGGAGACGGTTGAGGACACCTTGCGTGGCTTCGATCCTGCGCCGCTGCAGGAGGAAGTCATCGGCCTGGCCTACCGGCTGGATGATATCAAAACACAGCTCGCTTCCATGAACCGCAGCGGCCCGGTGCGTGCACTGGAAGAAAAGCTACTGACCATTGCCAGCGCAGTCGAGCATCTTGGCAAACACATTCAGCCCAATGACCAACTGTTCTCTGAGCATTTCTCCGGCCTAGACCAGCGTCTGGACGAAATCAGCCGCGCCATCGCTGCTGCCGGAAACAGACCAGCCCCTGCTTTCGACCCTGCACTTGCAGAGCGGCTGGAAAGCCGTTTGAGTGCGCTGTCGTCGCAGATCGATACGTTGAAGGATGTTTCCGAGGCGCAGGACAAGCCATCGGACGCGTTGGGCGCACGCCTTGATGCGTTGACGACCCGCATTGAAGAGCTTTCGACCGAACGCAGCGTTTCCGAACTTGGCGAGCGGCTGGATCAGCTTTCCAAAATGATGGAGCGCTCGCAACGCACGTCCAGCCAGCCGGAACTGACATCTGCCCTCACAGATATTTCCCGCAAGATCGATGAGCTTGGCGAAGGCGCCGTCAACGACAAGCTGGCCGAACGATTGGAAAAAATCGCGCGCCGGATCGAGGAGATCGAATCCAAGCCTGCACAGGCGAAGGCTGCGTCTTACGAGACCGCATTCAAGCGCCTTGAAGATCGCTTGAGCGATATTGCCGCCAAGCTGGACGAGACGAAAGCGCCTGTTGGAGCGGACGCAGCTGGGATGTCGCCGGAACTCGACCAGCGCATGGCCGCAATCGAAGACTATATGGCGTCCAGCGATGAATACATCATCGAAGCGGCCCGCCAAGCGGCAGAGGCCGTTCTGGAAGCGCACACGCGCAACAACCTGGCCCAGACAGCCAGCAGCTCCGATATCGCCATTCTGACTGAACTTGCCAACGACCTGCGCAAGCTTGAAGGCTTGAGCCGCAACACGGAAGAGCGCACGCACCGCACCTTTGAGGCACTGCACGAAACACTCGTGCAGATTGCCGGCCGCCTCGACAATCTCGACAACCGCAACGCGCCGCGTATGGCTGCCTCCGTCTCCGCCAACGGCGAGAATGGCTGGGCCGACTATGATGGCGCGCGCATGCCTGCTGCCAGCTTTCCAGAAGATGGCCTCATCGGCAAGCAGGACCATAAGTCTTTCGAAAGCAATCTGTCGCGACAGCTCGATGCTGATATGGCGACAGATACGCTGGTTCCACCTGCAGCCGCAAAGCCCGCAGCCCAAGAAAAGCGCGGCCTGCTGTCCAGCCTGACCAGCCGTTTCAAGTCCAGCGCTGCCAAAACCGAAGAGGCTTCGCAGCCCGAGGTCAACGCACGCACACAGGTTGACCCTACGCCCTCGATCGACCCGGTCGATGCCTTGCAGGCCGATATAGAAACGGAATTGCTGGAGCCCGGCTCCGGTGCTCCGGATATCAAGAAAATCTTGGAGCGTGTGCGCGCCAGCCAGACGGCAGCAGCCCGTGCAGGCGCTGGCGACAGCGACAACCGCGCTGACTTTATTGCCGCTGCCCGCCGCGCCGCACAGGCCGCTGCGCAGGAAAGTGTGCCGGACAAGAGCTTTGCCTCACGTCCACAGCGCACGACGACTGCCGAACAGCAGGGGTCTGCCCTGTCTCGTTATCGCCGTCCGCTTCTGCTCGGTATCGGCGCCATTCTTCTGGCGATGATGGCGGTGCCCGCCGTCAAAACGCTTATCGGTAGCGAACCGGCCTCTGTTGCGGTCGAGCCGAAGGTGATCGAGCCCAAAGCTGCAGAGCCAACGGTAACACCTAGTGCCCGATCCGATGCACCGCCAGCCGGCGTCGAACCAGCCGTGACCATTCCGTCCGATTCGATGATCGACGAGAATGTAAAGGCGGCGGCAGAGCGCATGCAGGTCGGTGCCGACGCGAAGACGGACCAGATCGACCCGCGCCCGATTGGCGGCTCGCCTCTTCCCGAGGAAGCACCTGCCGTTCAAGCACCTGCGCCTGAACGTGGTGCCGATGTTGCAGAACAGGCTCCAGTGCCGGCCACAGCGCCCGCCTTGGACGAGGTCCAGCAGCAAATCATGGCAACGGCTGACACCATCGCCGTGCCAACAGTCATCAAGCCGACATCCCTGTCCGAAGCGGCTGCCAAGGGTGATCGTCAGGCCCTGTTCGAAATCGGCGCTCGTTACACAGACGGTCGCGGCGTTGCAGCCGATCGCGCGGAAGCTGCCAAGTGGTACAAGCTTTCCGCCGACCGCGGTTTTGCGCCTGCGCAATACCGCCTTGGCAACATGTATGAAAAGGCGAACGGCGTAGAGCGCAATCTTTCCGAAGCCAAGCGCTACTACCAGCTTGCCGCAGATCAGGGCAACGCCGGCGCCATGCACAATCTGGCCGTTCTGCTTGCCTCCGATGCTGCCGGTGCCCCTGACTTCAAGGCTGCGGGCGACTGGTTCATCAAGGCATCCAATCTCGGCGTTCGCGACAGCCAGTTCAATCTGGCCATTCTTTACGCACGCGGTAGCGGTGTTCCCCAGAGCCTGGAAGAATCCTACAAGTGGTTTGCCATCGCGGCCCGTGATGGCGATGCCGATGCTGGTCAGAAGCGCGACGATGTTGCCAAGGCCATGCGGCCGGAACAGCTGGCCAGCGCCAAAGCAAAAGTCGAAACCTGGCAGGCAACGCCGATGAACGATGAAACCAACTCGGTGAACCTGCCGGCCGAATGGACTGGCGGCGAAGAGGTCAAGACATCGTCTGTCGACATGCAGAAGGCAATCCGCAACATTCAGGCCATTCTCAACAACAATGGTTTCAAGGCTGGTGAACCAGACGGGAAGCTTGGCCGTGCGACTGTGGCAGCTATCAAGAACTTCCAGAAGTCCATCGGACAGGCGCCGGATGGCCGCATTACCGACGAGCTGGTGACTGCGTTGCTGGCCCGCAACAAGTAATTTTGGTCTTTGCCGATCTTTTCAAATTATCAACGTATTTGCCGTTGAATAATTGACAGTCATGTCCTCCACGGGCATGACCGGTAAAGGCCGCAGGATTTGCTGCCTCCGCCACCCAGACAGATACCGCCTTTCGTGGCAAAGCCCGCCTTCCGGCGGCTTTGTCGTTTTACACGGAACCATGCCCGAGGTCCTGATGTGACTGTCTACCTGCCCATCGCAGAACTATCGGTGAATATCTTCATCATTCTTGGCATGGGCGCCGCTGTGGGTTTTCTGTCCGGCATGTTCGGCGTCGGCGGTGGCTTTCTCATCACTCCGCTTCTCATCTTCTATAACATTCCCCCTGTCGTCGCCGTGGCAACCGGTGCCAACCAGGTGGTCGCTTCTTCCGTTTCAGGATCGATCAGTCACTTCCGGCGCGGCACCTTGGATATGAAGCTCGGCGGCATGCTGCTGATCGGCGGCCTTTGCGGGGCGACGGTGGGTGTTTGGCTGTTTACGCTGTTGCGCAGCATCGGTCAGCTCGATCTCATCATCTCGCTTCTCTACGTCATTTTGCTGAGTACCGTCGGTGCGCTGATGCTGAAAGAAAGCATCTCGGCCATCCGGCGGTCTGCCCGCAACGAAACAGTGACATTGCGCCGCCCCGGTCACCACAACTGGGTCCACCGCCTGCCGTTGAAGATGCGTTTCAAGAAATCGAAACTCTATCTCAGCGTCATCCCCATCATCGTCTTAGGTTTCGGTATCGGCGTGCTGACATCGGTCATGGGCGTCGGCGGTGGGTTCATTATGGTTCCGGCCATGATCTATCTCCTGCGCGTGCCCACCAACGTCGTTGTCGGCACCTCGCTGTTCCAGATCATTTTCGTCACTGCCTACACCACCATCGTCCAGGCGGCGACGAATTTTTCCGTCGATATCGTGCTGGCTTTCATCCTCATGCTAGCGGGCGTGGTCGGCGCCCAATATGGCGTTCGCGTCGGCCAGAAACTGCGTGGTGAGCAGTTGCGTGCATTGCTGGCACTGCTGGTGCTGGCCGTTGGCGTGAGACTTGCGATTTCGCTGGTGCTGAAGCCTGAAGACCTGTTTTCCGTGGCTGTCGGAGGGCTGGGCTATTGATCCGCGCCGCCCTTCTTGCAGCCGCCTTCAGCGCGCTGTGCACGCCTGCCTTTGCGCAGACACCGCCGTTGCCGATTTCACCCGATGCAACCGGCCAGGCCCGAACCTTGCAGGAAAACATCGAGATCGGTGCATCAACGACCGAGATTTCCATCGCCTCTGATTTTCGTGGTGCCGATTTCACCATGTTCGGTGCGCTGAACAATGCCGACCAGCTTTTGCTGGCAATCGGGCAGTATGACATCGTGGTAACGCTGGAAGGCCCCAACGAATATTCCACCGTGCGCAAGAAAAGCCGTGTTGGTGGCATCTGGATCAACACCAGCGCGATCACCTTTGCGCCACTGCCGGAATCCTACTCCATGGCCAGTACCCGCAGTATCGACAATATCGCGACGGCGGGAACCCTTAAGGCCATGGGTCTGGGCGTGGACCATCTGCCATTGCGCAGTGCTGTCTTTTCCGGCGTGCCGGACAATGTCTATGATTTCCAGGAAGCCTATCGTCGCCTGAAACTGTCGAGCGGCATCTATCGCAACGACACCACAGGTGTTCGGCTGGAACGGACGGGACTGTTCTGGGCCACGCTTCGCCTGCCCGCAAACGTGCCGAACGGCGTCCACACGGCGCGCGCCTATCTCTTCAAGAGCGGCATGCCGGTGGCGCAAAAGGAACTGCGACTACGCGTGGTGAAGACCGGCATGGAGCAGGCCATCACAGATGCCGCGCATCAGACCCCAGTGGTTTATGGCTTTCTCTGCGTATTGCTGGCAATTGTGACGGGTTGGGGTGCCAGCATCCTGTTCCGCCGGGACTGAGTGCGGTCACAAAAGGTTCACGAAGCGATCCTATCTGTGGTGTTTGCTTTCATGGCCACAGGACGACGACATGGACATCAAACGGACTTTGTCTGCCGCGTTTCTCCTTTGTCTGATTTCAGCCCCCGCGGTTTGCGAGACGCTCGTCAGTGATAAATATATCGCCGTGATGCGACACGGTGTGCGCCCGCAGACCAGCAGCAAAGAGCTTGCCCGCATGTCGGCAAAGCAGTGGCCCGTGTGGAATACGCCAGATGGCGCGCTGACGCCGCACGGCGCCACGGCAGCGGCGCAACTGGCCAGGTGGGAACACGGTATGCTGGCCGCCAAAGGGCTGGTGCCGGAGACTGGCTGCCCTGCAAGGGAGAGCGTTTTCTCTTGGGGTAACAGCACCGTCCAGCGCACCATCGATACCGGCAATGTCATTCTTTCGACCATGTTTCCGGGCTGCGGCCTGACGGTCGGCCATGCATCCGGCGATGGCCCGGACGCGCTATATGATGCGTCCGAGACGGCACTCGGTGCCGTCGATACAGACACAGCAGAGGCGGCCATTCTGGAAGCGGCGGGCGGCAGTTTCGATGCGGCCAAGCAAAAGGCAGCACCGCTTATGAAGGAGATGGACGCGATCCTCGGATGCGATACAGCCGGTAGCGACTGCTCCTTACAGACCCGACCGTGGTCCATCGAGGTCAAGAAGGCCAAGGGCGACAAGCCCGCAAGCGTCAGCCTGCAAGGACCGCTCGCCGAGGCGGGCACCCTTGCGCAGGTCTTTCTCCTGCAATATGCCAACGGTTTTCCAGCTGATGAAGTGGCCTTCGGCAAGTTACCCGCAGCAGCCGATATCATCCGCTTATCGCAACTGCGGCAGATCAAATATGATCTCGGCAACCGCGTGCCCTACATTGCGCAACGCGATGGTTCGAATTTTCTCAATCAGATCCTTCTGGCGCTGGACAAGAACACGCCAGCGGGTGGCCCACCGGACGCGAAGTTCCTGCTGTTCATGGGCAGCGACACCCAGCAGGCCGAATTGGCGACACTGCTTGGCATCCACTGGAAAATCCCGCCCTATCTGAATGATGAGACGCCGCCGACTGGCGCCTTAACCTTCGAGCGCCTTCATGACGCAGACGGGAAATCCTATGTCCGAATGGGTTTCGTTGCGCCGTCGCTCGACCAGATCCGCAATGCCTCGGTGATCAACGACACATCACCACCCCTTCAGGCTGCGGTAGCCATGCCCGGATGCGAAGGTGACGCCAAAGACGGGGCCTGTCCGCTCGATCGTTTCCTGACACTGGCAAAGGTGAAGATCGACAAAAGCGCCGTCGCGCCGAACGTCTATCACTGAGACGTTATCATCCCAGAAGATTGGCGAAACGCACCGAGTAAATCCGCTCCCGACCGAGCAGATGCGCAACGAGAGACGTGTGATCGAACAGGCCCTGCATTGCCTTATGCCGCAAATCCAGACCGCCGCTCAAGACGCCGAAGGCAGGCATGAGCATACGCGTGCCATCGGTTGCGAAACACGGACGGCGAACCGATTTATCGCGGCGACGCACCGTCGCGGCTGGGTGAAGGTGGCCGGCGATTTCACCTTCGGAGACACCGGATTTCGGCTCATGCCGGAAGACGAGGTTGCCGTAGAACATCTCGTCGGTCGAGGCGCCCGGCAAATCGACGGTACCATCGGGATCGTGGTTGCCGTTGATCCAGATCCACTCACGCCCCTTCGCCATCTCCTTGATGAGGTCACGAAGGGGCAACGGCAAATGCGTTGAGCCGATGCGGTCATGGAAATTATCGCCGAGGCTGACGACGATTTTCGGATCGTAGCGAAAGATAAGAGAGGCAAGGATCTTGAGGGTTGCGATGGTGTCGTAGGGCGGCAAAAGACGTCCACGGCGGGCAAAAGCTGCCCCTTTCTCTAGGTGCAGATCAGACACGACCAGCAAAGACAGGTCCGTCAGATAGAGACCGCCCAGCGGATCGCACCAGCCAGCGACGCCATTGATGGCGGTTTCCGAGCCCAGGCATTCAAAGCCGGTGGCAAATTTGTCGCTCAAGGCAAGTCTGCTCAGCACGTTTCGGTTTTGTCCTTCATCTTCCACTGGCCGATGCATTATGACATCGCATCCGCAATCAGCTCATCGGCGGCTTCGGCCAGCACGTCATCCATAGCTTGGCCCGGTACCGTCTCACGGCCGATTTCCATCATGACTGGAACGGCCAGCGGCGAGACATGCTCCAGAGCGCAATGGGTGGTATGGCCCTTGATTCGTCTTAGCATATCGCCAAGACGGCCAATGTCCAAAAGTCCCGATGCGGCATCGCGCCGCGTGGCCTCCAGCAGGATGTGATCGGGCTCATGGCTGCGAAGAACGTCATAGATAAGATCAGCCGACACCGTGACCTGCCGACCGGTCTTTTCCTTGCCGGGGTGACGTCGCTCGATTAGGCCGGCGATGACGGCGCAATTGCGGAAGGTGCGTTTGAGCATGAAGGATTCGTCCAGCCATGCTTCCAGATCGTCACCCAGCATATCCTCGTCCAACAGGTCGGGCAGCGACAGGCGGTTCGATTGCAGACGCAAGCCGATATCTTCCAGCGCCCAGATGGCCAGAGAATAATCGGTGGCGACGAAGCCCATGGGTTTCGCCCCTGCCCGCTCCAGCCGCCGTGTCAAAAGCATGCCGAGCGTCTGGTGCGCTAGCCGCCCCTCGAACGGATACATGACCATGAAGAAACGTTTGCGGAACGGGAAGGTCTCGACCAGCAACTCATCCCGTTTCGGAATGATCGACTTCTCCTGCTGGATGGCCAGCCAGTCGCGTACCTGATCCGGCAGGGCGTTCCAACGCGCAGGATCGGCCAGCATGGAGCGCACCTGGTCTGCCAGATAGGTGGAGAGCGGAAACTTGCCGCCCGCATAGGACGGGATTTTCGGATCCATGGAAAAGGCCTGGCTGACGAGGCATTCGTTTTCACGGATGCCCTCGAAGCGCAGCACCTTGCCTGCGAAAAGGAAGGTATCGCCCTGCACCAATTGTTCGAGAAAATGCTCCTCTACCTTGCCCAGCGACATGCCACCGCGCCCGACCGTGCCTTTGGCATTACGCTTGACCATGCGGACATTGAGTTCCGCCGCCTCGACGATGGTGCCGAGGTTGAGACGGTACTGCATGGCGACCTGCTGGTTGGACACGCGCCAACGACCATCCTCCATCTGGCGGATACGAGCGTAACGCTCATAGGTGCGCAGCGCGTAGCCGCCAGTCGCGGTAAAATCCACCACGCGGTCGAAGGTTTCGCGGGGTAAGTCGGCATAGGGAGAGGCACTGGTGACTTCGTGGTAAAGCTCATCGGCATCGAACGGCTCGGCGCAGGCCATGCCGAGAACGTGTTGCGCCAGAACATCCAGCGCGCCCTCGGCAATCGAGGGCGTATCCTGCGCGCCGACATAGTTCGCATCCAGGGCTGCCCGGCACTCCATGACCTCGAAACGGTTGGCGGGCACCAGAATGGCCTTGGAGGGTTCATCCATACGGTGATTGGAACGGCCGATGCGCTGGGCAAGGCGGCTAGCGCCCTTCGGCGCGCCGACATGGACTACCAGATCGACGTCACCCCAGTCGATACCGAGATCGAGCGTGGAGGTGGCGACGACCGCCCGCAGCTTGTTGTCAGCCATAGCCGCTTCGACCTTGCGGCGCTGTCCCGCATCCAGCGAGCCGTGATGCAACGCAATCGGCAGATTGTCGTCGTTGATGGTCCAGAGTTCCTGAAAGATGCGCTCCGCTTGCGAGCGCGTGTTGACGAAGATCAGCGTCGTCTTGTGGGCCTTCAGGGCCGGATAGAGATCCTGCATGGCATAACGCGCCGAATGGCCGGACCACGGGATGCGCTCTTCGGTGCCCAAAATGGCGATATCGGGTTTTGCACCGCCATCGACCGTGATGAGACCGGCAGGCGGCTCGCCCTCCACCTGCGGGCTAAGATAGCGTTGCAAATCCATGGGATCGGCCACCGTGGCAGAAAGACCGATCGTGCGCATGGCGGGGGCATGTTTGCGAATGCGGGCAATCGCCAGCGACAGGAGATGACCACGCTTGGAAGTGACAAGCGAGTGTAGCTCATCCAGCACCACATATTTCAGGTCTTTGAAGAAGCGTTCGGCTTCCTTGTTGGCGAGCAGCAGCGAGACCTGTTCCGGCGTCGTCAGCAGAATATCCGGTGGTTTCAGCTTCTGGCGCTGGCGTTTGGATTGCGGCGTGTCGCCGGTGCGGGTTTCGACCGAAATGGGCAGACCCATCTCCGTCACCGGCTTCATGAGATTGCGCTCGATATCCACGGCTAAGGCCTTCAGCGGCGAGATGTAAAGCGTGTGGACGCCAACAAAGGCAGAGCCCGGCGGCACCTTGCCGCGCTGCGCAAGGTCTGTCAGCGACGCCATGAAACCGCCGAGCGTCTTTCCCGCTCCAGTCGGCGCAATCAGCAGCATGTTTTCGCCAGCGTGGGCGCGGGCTGATAACTCCAGCTGGTGGGCGCGCGGGCTCCAGCCCTTTTCGCCGAACCATGTCTGGAACGAAAGAGGCAAGGTGCCGACATCTTGGCCGGTCATGGGAGGCTCTGTGTGTTTCACACCCCTAAAGTAGGGAAAGCGGGTCGAAAAAGAAGGGCCCTACATCGCGATATAGCGGTCGTTTCGGTGATTAACGGCGATGACGAGGTTCATGATCAACGCGCCGAGGATGGAACACAGGATGATGAACGGCGTAGCGACGAAGAAAGCGCAGAAGAGCACCGTACAATCAAATGCCATCTGTGCCAGCCCAGCACGGATGCCAAACCGATCCTGCAGATAGAGCGCCAGAATTCCAAAGCCTCCGAGGCTGGCACGGTGGCGAAACAGCGCCAGCATGCCTGCCGCCACCGTCAAGCCGCCGAACAGAGCCGCGATGACGGGGTTGACGTTTTGTAGCACGATCAGATGCGGAAGATATTCCGACAGGACCGATGTCAGCGCGACGGCACAGAAGGTCTTGATGGTGAAAGAAAGGCCAAGGCGACGAAACGCGATGTAATAAAATGGCAGGTTGGCGAGGAAGAAGAGAAGACCGAAGCTGATATTCGTCGCGTAGTGCAGAAGGAAAGCCACACCCACCACACCGCCAGTCAATAGTCCACCGCCGGACAGAAGTACGACGCCGAGCGAGACAAGCATGCTGCCCGCAATCACGGCCTGTGTGTCTTCGACCACAGAGTGCTTATCCGAGGTGGATGCCCAAAACCTGTTGCGCTTGCGCTCTGCTACATCGCTCATCATCGTTCCCACATTGCGTCTCTCCTCCTTGCGCCGCATGGGGAGAAATTTCAAGCGTTCAACGCACGACGATGTAGCGATCCGAGCGATGGTTGATAGCAAGGAAGAGGTTGAGCACGAAAGCACCGACGATGGAATACAGCACCGTCTCAGGGTTGATGACCGCGAAAGCGGCAATCATCACGCAACTATCGAAGGCAAGCTGAATGAGACCTGCGCGGATGCCGAAACGATCCTGAATGTAAATCGCCAGAATGCCGATGCCGCCAAGACTGGCGCGGTGGCGGTACAGTGCCAGAAGCCCATAGCCCAGAAGCAACCCGCCGAGCAAAGCGGCCCAGAGCGGGTTGATGCTTTCCACCACCATCCACCGGCTTTCCAGTTCCGTCAGCACAGAAACGAAACCAATGGCGATGAAGGTTTTGAGCGAAAAGGCGAGACCAAGACGACGGAAGGAGAGGTAATAGAAGGGCAGATTGACGAGGAAGAACAGCAGGCCGAAGCTGATACCGAAGGCATAGTGAATGAGAAATGCGACACCTGCCGTACCGCCGGTGAGCAGGCCAACCCTGGCAAGGAGATAGAAGCCAAGCGCCGACACGATGCTGCCTGTGACGATCCCTTGGATGTCTTCCAGCGGCGCATGCTTTGCGGGATCGGCACTCCACATGCCATAGACGCTTCTCGTGAATGCCATGCGTGCTACCCCGAAATGAAACTGTGTGTGCTGTTTGAAACTGCATAGCCGTGTCACTTGATTGCAGGTGAGATCGGCTGAATACGCTGTATTTTGCACCGCAACAGGCTGCGTTTCAATATCGATATGTAAGCATGGCTGACCTATCGATAAAAAGGCAAGAAACGAAAAGCTCAGCTAGGTTTTCTGGCAAGAAACAGAATGCCGAAGACGGGTTTTCCGGCGTCCTTGCGAATGGTGGTTTTCTGGACTTCTACCGTTTGCAACCCAAAAACCTCCAAGAGGGTGTTGATGTAGTGTTCCGCATGGGCGTACCGCAGGGATGGCAGTAGGACGAAACCATCTTCATCACCGGCATCTTCCACTGAAAACGCAAATGTGCCGCCGGGTGCCAGCAGTGCCGAAACCAGCGGCATGACGGCTTCCAGACTGCCCAGATACATCATCACATCCGCAGCGGCGACCAGATCGGCGCGGTTCCTGGGCAGTTCATTGCTGAACAGCCCAGACGCTTCTGCTTCCAGCGATAGATCAGCTTGGGCGAGATGGTCATAGATATCCTTCTCCTGCGCCTTCGCCAGCATGTTGGTGGAAATGTCGAAGCCTTCCAGACGCTCTGCCCATGGATGGATTTCCCCACCGAGCAGGCCAGTTCCGCAGCCAATATCCACGACGCAGCAGAATTTTCCGCTTGCCGGTTTTGCTGTTTCGATCAGAGCAGCCAGCTTTTGCGGTACGCTGTAATCCAGTTTCTCCATCAGCGAGGTTTCGAAACGGTCTGCGTAATCGTCAAACAGACCTTCGACATAGCGGCTCGGCGGTTGCTCCGGCGTTTCAGCCGCGCCGAGTACGGCGAGCTTCAGAGGTGCTGCGAAAATGCCTTCACCGTCCAGTTGGGCCACCGTCTCGTAAGCCGCTATGGCCTTTTCCGTCAGTCCGGCTTTTTCACGATAGTCCCCCAGCAGAGACCAGCCTGCCGCCCATTGCGGTGCAAGTTCCAGCGCCTGCTCTATCAACTCTACGGCAGCGGCGTGATCTCCGCTTTCGGCCAGCATGCGGGCATAGTTCGCGCGTCTGTCTGCAATGACATCGCCGGAAGAAAACTGGTTTGGGGCCATGCATGATTTCCTGAAAGATAAAAGTGGGCCCGAAAGAGGTTGGCTCTCTTTTATCAGGCCACAAAAAAACTCAAGTCCTATTTCATGGCAGCGTTGAAAAGCTTGCATATAAGAGGTGCTCTTCATATGTCTTGGCTTGAATCAGGAGAGATGTTGATGGCTGGTGAGGTTGATAAGGTGCTGGGTGACAGTGTAGCGCGCACAATCGTAAAGTTGCTTGTCGTCTCGCTGATCGTTGGTTTCGTCATGGCTGTCTTTGGCCTGACACCCTGGAATATCATTTATGGCATTCGGGATTTCATACTCGATATCTGGCACAGCGGATTCCGCGCCTTGGGCAGCATTGGCGACTATCTGCTGGCGGGCGCCATCATCGTTGTGCCAGTCTTCATAATCCTTCGCCTTTTGAGCTTCCGCCGCTAATGACCCAACAGTCCTTATTCACCTTTTCACGGCGCGGCTTCGTGCTGGTTTCCGCTGGTGCCGCCCTTTCCGCCTGCGTCTCGACGCCCACCAACAAAGGTATCGCCTCGGGTACGCGAGACGAGACCTCTTCGGCGCTGCCCATGGTCAATGAGCTTCGCCGCTCCAAGGGCCTTTCCACGCTCTCTGCCAACAGCGCCGCGCAAAAGGCCGCCATCTATCAGGCCAGCCGCATGGTCAAGGCGCAAAAGATGGCGCACCTAATTGGCCTAACGGACAGCTTTCTCATTCGCATGAAGGATGGCGGGGTGCCGCTTCCAGCAGCTGAAAACGTGGCTGCCGGGCAAGATACTGTCGAGCGCGTGGTCAAAGCCTGGATCGGCTCTCCGCACCATCTGGAAAACATGCTGGGCAATTATGGCGGACTTGGCGTGGCCGTGGCTTACGACGCCAGCGCGAAGAATCGTCCTTATTGGGCGATGGTGCTTTGCGCTTAATATAACAAACGAAGTTTTCCTTGGTCAGGCTCGGGTTTGTCCCGATCACCCGCTACGTTGCGATTTTGGAGACGTGATTGGATCCTCGGGACAAGCCCGAGGATGACGGAGGCGAGGTTGTCACCTCGAATTCATCTCTTAAAGCGTCCGCTCCGCCCATTTCTCCACAGCGCTGTCACGCAACTCTCTGATATTGCCAACCCGCTCACGCTCCACAAGGGTGGAAAGGCCGCGCACGATGCGGCCCGGCAGGGCCGGTCCCTCGTACACCATGCAGGAATAAAGCTGCACGAGGTCGGCACCTGCGCGGATTTTTTCCAGTGCGGTTTCAGCCGATGAAACGCCGCCAACGCCGATGATGGGCATGGCGGGGCCGACGCGCTTGCGCATCTTGGCGAGAACCGTGGTGGACAAATCAAACAGCGGCTTGCCGGAAAGACCACCGGTTTCACCATTGTTCTGGCCGGGTCTGAGGCCCGCACGCGAGAGCGTGGTGTTCGAGACGATCAGGCCATCGAGATTATGCGCCAAGGCTTCTGCGGCGATATCGTCCAGCCCTTCCTCGGTCAAATCGGGTGCGATCTTCAGGAACACCGGAATGGGGCGGTTCAGCTTTTCCACTTCCGCATCGCGCGTCTCCAGCACGGCTTTGAGGAGTGCGGACAGGCTGTCGCGCGCCTGCAGATCGCGCAGGCCGGGCGTGTTGGGAGAAGAGATATTGGCGGTGAAGTAGGATGCGACCGTCGCGAAGGTTTCGATGCCCTTCACATAATCGGCGATGCGATCTTCGCTGTCCTTGTTGGCACCGATATTGATGCCGACGAGGCCGCGAAGCCCTGCCGCGATCAGCCGGGCAAGTGCCGCCGCATGGCCTTCATTGTTGAAGCCAAGGCGGTTGATGACGGCTTCATTTTCCACAAGGCGGAAAATGCGCGGCTTGGGATTGCCCGACTGCGCAAGCGGCGTCACCGTGCCGATTTCGGTAAAACCGAAGCCGAGCCTCAAAAGCTGGCCCGGCACTTCGGCGTTCTTGTCATAGCCCGCCGCCATGCCGAGCGGATTGGGGAAAACGAGCCCCGCAACGGTCTGTTGCAAGCGCGGATCGTGCGGCACGTGGCAAGTGGGAATGAAGCCTGAGCGCAATGCAGTGATGGACATGCCATGCGCCACTTCAGGGTCCATCAGAAAAAGACCGCGCCGACCGATCGAGGAAAAAATTCCGCTCATCATGCAATCTCCGGAAACTGGTGGGCACCGTCATCATCCAGCGTCAGCGGCGTTTCCCACAAAACCGCACTCAAGGGCAATGATGCGTAAAGATGCGGAAATCGGTCGCCACCCCGGGAGGTTTCGAATACCAGCTTATCGCCTAAGGCCGCGCCATCGACGGCGACCAGTAGGAGATCGTCCTGACCGGCGAAATGCTTGAGCGCTGTTTCCTTAACCTGGGCTGCGGTGGAAAAATGGATATAACCATCTATGAGGTCGATGGCCGCACCCTCGAAAACACCCGCCTGCTTGGCATCCCGCCACAGGTCGCTCGGGACGATTTTATAAATGACCTGATTGATAATCGGGGGCGTTTCACTCATGCGGCGTCTCCTTCTTATCAAGGCGGTTTGCCGCAAATGCCCGGGGTTGTCCACCGCTTCACGCAGTTTTTTGGGCATTGACGGCGCGCGATCAGCATTGTTCACCATTGAGCGCTTGTGTTGCGTCGTTATTTACGCAATCCTTGGTTTGTGGGGTATTCACGTCTGGTGACGTCCACCGAGAAATGATGCGCACATGAAATGCTCTTGGGAGGGGGCGCGGCATGTCACAGATGACCATCATCATCGCAGATGACCATCCTCTGTTTCGCGGCGCTCTGCGTCAGGCGGTAACAGGGCTGGAGGGCAATAATACCATCATAGAGGCTGGCGATTTCGAAGCGGCAAAAATGGCCGCCGCAGATCAGCCGAATGCCGATCTCATGCTGCTTGACCTTGCCATGCCAGGCGTCAGCGGGTTTTCCGGGCTGATGGCGTTGAGGGCCGAGTTTTCCAGCCTACCGATTGTCATCGTATCGGCTACGGATGATCCAGCGACCATGCGCCGTGCCATAGAACTCGGGGCCTCCGGCTTCATTTCCAAATCCTCAGGCATTGAGGACCTGCGCGCAGGTATGCGGGCGGTGCTGGAGGGTGATGTCTGGATACCGGCGTCCTGTCAGTCCGGGCAGGATCACGACCCTGACATGGCCGACCTCATCAACCGGCTGCGCACTTTGACACCTCAGCAAAACCGTGTGCTGGGCATGTTGGGCGAAGGCTTGCTCAACAAGCAAATTGCCTATGAGCTCAGCGTTTCGGAAGCCACGATCAAAGCGCATGTCTCGGCGATATTGTTGAAACTGAAAGTCGATAGCCGCACACAGGCCGTCATTCAGCTTTCCAAGATCAATATGTCGACTTTGGTTGCATAAAAACAAGGATTTTATTCCTTTAATACTTTACTCCGAAGGCATAATTGGCTAGGTTTTGCGTTATATTAAAGCGAGCCGCGTGACGACGCCGCTCCACCCGGGCCCTGAACATGCTGTCACACGATGATATCTGGAGTGCAATCGATACGCTTGCCGATCGGAACCAGCTTTCGCCGTCCGGCTTGGCGCGCAAAGCGGGGCTTGACCCGACATCCTTCAACAAATCCAAACGGGTAGGACCGGACGGGCGCCAACGCTGGCCCTCCACAGAATCCATCTCGAAGGTTCTGGACGCGACGGGCGCGACGATCGATCAGTTCTTTGGCTATGCCATGGGGCACGCGAACAAAAACGCATTGCCTGATGGCAATTTTCCACCACAGACAGGGGCTATCCCTCTCATCGGTTTTGCTCAGGCAGGCTCAGGCGGCTTTTTCGATGATGGTGGTTTTCCTGCAGGCCAAGGCTGGGACGTAGTAGACTTTCCCGCCTCCCCCGCCAACAAGGCTGGAGCCTATGCTCTGGAAGTGCAAGGCGACAGCATGATGCCACTGTACCGCGATGGCGATGTGCTGATCGTAGAGCCGGGCGCACAAGTGCGGCGCGGCGACCGCGTGGTGGTGAAAAGCCGGGATGGCGAGGTCATGGCCAAGGTTCTGGCACGCCAAACGGCCAAGACGATCGAGCTTTTTTCGCTTAACCCGGAACATCCCAATCGCAGCTTCGACCTCAAAGAGGTTGAATGGATGGCGCGGATCATCTGGGCCAGCCAGTAGCCCTGGATCAAAACATGCCGTAAGGAAAATAGCGGCGATAGATTTCTTCCAGCCGCCCGTTGCGCGAGAGGGCAGCGAGGGCCTGATCGAAAGCGGGAACCAGCTTGTTTTCCGGATCGACCGTCATGATAGACAGGCCTTCTCCTAAAAAGCGGTCCGACATATAGGGACCATCGAACAGGGTGCAGCAGCCATTCGACGCCGTACCGGCAACCCAGAAAGGCAGACGCAACCCGTCGGCAAAGACCCCATCTATCTTGCCGGATTTCAGTGCCTCATACATCGGCTCATAACCATCGAAGCCGGTGGCCTGAACGGCGGGAAAAAATGCCTTCAACATGGCCTCATGCCGGGAATTGCTGACGACGCCGACCTTTTTTCCCGAGAGTGCGCTAGCCGTTTGTCCTTCCAGCCTGGCCGCCTTATTGACTGCAAAGCGCGCGGGCAAAAGCGTATAGGGCCTGGTAAAGCTGAAGCTTTTTCGCAGATTTGCGCTCGAGGCGATACCTGACATGACAGCCTCCCCCTCGCCCATTTCCACAGCCGCTTCCAATTCATCGAACGGCAGCGCCTGCACCTGACATTTATTCTCTATCTTCAGTTGTGCGCATATTTCACGTGCCAGATCGACATGAAACCCCGTCAGACGCCCGTCCTGATCGGTGAAATTGAAGGGTGGAAAATCCACCGACATCAAGAACCGAACACGCGAGACCGTGGATAAATCCGCACCTGGCATGCGTTCCTGCGCATCGAACAACACAGGCAAGCGCCCGCTTTGCACCAACTCCTGCGCTCTGGGCTGAGCAGGCAGTGAAAAAATCGCCACGCCGATCAATAAAGAAAAAATACTACTGAATTTCAGGGGTGCAACTGCAAGGCGCATGTATATCATCCAAACGGGCATTGTTGGGGCGCCACCGGTTACGGTGGCTGAATGTGTATGTCGCGTTTTGAAGAGTATACACAAGTCTCGCAAAACGCGATGCTGGTGCAGGGCGAAATTCTTGCCTTCGATCCCATATATGATGATCCCTTCATGCTTCTCGGCAAAGCCGCCCCAGAGCGCGACGATATCGCCTTTCTAAAATCGCTCGGGCTCGGAAAACCCCATATAGACCGCTACACCGCAAGAGCAGCACGCAACGGTTCCACGTTCGAAATGGAGTTGCTGGCAGACGGGCTGGTGACGGAAGACGCCTATTTCGGTGCCTTCGCCCGCTTTCTGCGGCTGCCCTTCCATGCCGATCTGGATGCTGCCATCGTTGTAGACACGCCGTTACTCGACATTCAGCTTATCGAGACACGCATGGTGCGCCTTTCGCCCCCTGACGCAAAACCCTATATCGCGGTTACGCCTGACATAGAGAGCATTGAACGACTGAAGGCAGCGCTTGAAACCAATCCGACGGTCGCTGCAGATCTTGTCGTGACGACACCATCAGCCCTTCGAAAAGCGGTGTGGAGGGTGGGCGAGGAGCGACGGACCCGGCAGACCATAAACTCATTGTTCGAGACAGCGCCGCTCTATTCGGCGCGCATTACCCTGCACGGGAAGCAGGGGTTTCTGCTGGGTATCTGCGCGGCACTTCTGTTCGGGTCGATGCTTTTGGCGCCCACACCGACATTTCAGCTTTTACACATTGTGACGGCCGGGCTTTACATGGCGGCCATACTCTTTCGCGCAACCCCAGCCGAGGAAAATTCGAGACGAAATCTTGTTCTTCTCGATCAAACAAACGATGAGCAACTGCCGGTCTACACTATTCTCGTGGCGCTTTACCGTGAGGAGGCGGTGGTGGAACAACTCATCAACGCGCTTCATCGGCTAGACTGGCCGAAATCCTGTCTCGACATCAAGCTCGTCTGCGAAGACGACGATGCCACGACCATAGATGCAATCACCCGACTCAACCCGGCTTATCACATCGAAATTGTCCACGTACCGCCGTCATTGCCACGCACAAAACCAAAAGCGCTGACCTATGCCCTCGCTGGGGCACGCGGAGAGTTCATCGCGATCTATGATGCAGAAGACCGACCCCACCCCAAGCAATTGCGTGAGGCCTACGCCCGCTTTCGCACCGGATCAGACCAGCTCGCATGCCTGCAGGCACCTCTCATTATCAGCAACGCCAGTGCCTCGTGGATCACCGCCTCTTTTTCGCTGGAGTATTCCGCCCTTTTCCGGCGCATGTTGCCCATGCTGGCACGGATGAAGATGCCGCTTCCGCTTGGCGGAACATCAAACCATTTCCGCGCCTCGGTTCTGCGCAAAGTTGGCGCATGGGATCCCTACAATGTTACTGAGGATGCCGATCTCGGGCTTCGGCTCCACCGGCTGGGCTACCAATCCGACGTCATCAGCTGCCAGACACTCGAAGACGCGCCGACCGACATTTTCGTATGGCTGAGCCAGCGCAGCCGATGGTTCAAAGGCTGGCTGCAAAGCTGGCTTGTCATGATGCGATCGCCGTTGGCAATCTCTCGCGAAATGGGGTGGAAAGCCTATCTGGTGTTCCACCTCTTGATTGGCGGTATGCTGCTCTCATCGCTGACGCATCCGATGTTTATTCTCTACATCTTATACATTTTGCGATTGATCTGGATCGAGGGAATATCGGCACTCTCACCGATGCAAATCTTTCTTTTCACGGTTGATATCGTCAACATTGCCGCCAGCTATACGGTCTTTCTACTCATGGGCACACGGGCCATGATTCCGCATGAGCGCAAGTTGATTGGTAGACGCTGGCTCTATACGCCTCTGTACTGGCTCTTGCTGTCAGTCGCAGCGTGGCGCGCGCTTTACGAACTCCGTTACAAACCGTTCGTGTGGAACAAAACACCACATAAGCCGACGTCAAGAAAACATTAAAAAATGAGATCAGTTATACTTTGTTGCTTCAACGCATTGTTAGTATGGCGACGTGCATACTGCACGAGTACCATTCTTAGCCTGGTATGTATTGTCGATCGCGTGGTAGGAAACGTACGCTTTAGCGCACCACTTCACATGATTGATTTCCTGCTCGGAAAGATTAAACCCGGTCGAGCCTGCATTTCCAGAGGTGCCTCCGGTGAAGGCAACGGGAGAGTTATCATATCCCGAAGCCTGCGCCACCGCCTGATTTTCGTACGCAGGCGCTATGAGGCTAAGTGCGCTCGCGGGCGACGTAAAGCTCGCTGTCAGACCAGCGCTCAGTGCAAATGCAGAAATGATTTTTACCATATTGATCATTGGTAATTCCTTTTCTCTTCGGGAAACCAACGTAGGTCGAACGGATTTTGTTCCAACTGAAGAAAGATTAGCAGAAGTAGAAGTAGATAACGCCCCAAGTGGCGACGTTAAGGTTTAGGACCGATGCCGATCTGAGGCGGGGTTCAATGAACGTAAGAAGCAGGTTCAAATTAGACGCCACGCAGCACTGGCGCGTGAAGAGTTTATGACCACGTTCCTTCAAACTCAAAAATTCCAGAAATTTGGAGCGGGTGAAGTGAATCGAAATTCACAAACAACGGTATGAAAAAGGCTGGCTCACAAATACAGTTCCGAGATGCCTAAGCGCGCGCCTTATCGGTGCAGCCTTAAACTGGCAGAACCAAATAAAGCTCAGAGCTACGTCGAGGACCACTCTGAAATACAACTTAATAATTAAAAATTTCACTCTTCATTCATTATGCAATCTAAAGTAACAAATATTATTAAAACAAGCGACTAATAATGTAATGTTTTCTTCTATATTTATATTGACATATATTTGAAATCAATGCAGCTTAAAAGTGCTCTCTTGTAAATATGATAATATCTTCGGTAACGCTCTGCATCTTAGGGGATGGAGGCAGGTCGTTCTATTTAATTTTTGGGAGGAAGTTTCGCTATAGTGGGGGACTTCAATGATTGATCAGAACAGGCTCCGGGTTGCGACTGTGGGAGCTAATAGAGAGACTATAACAAGACTTCGCGACAACGTTTCACTCAGTGGAACGGCAATATTCGTTGATGAGATACGCGGACTCGAAAAACTTTCTGAGTTCGTTATCAGAACGTTGCCGGATATTGTTGTGGTGGGGATAGGAGACCAGCTATCCGAATTTGATGGACACATCGTCGTGCGCGGACTGCGCAGTGCGCGTAGCACTGCGTCGGTAATTTGTGTTGTGAACGACGATCTCGTCGAGACCGTACCGGATATCTATGCGGCGGGCATACACAATATCCTGCTTGTGTCTGACATAGCCATGGAGTTTTCTCGCGCAATCGGCATCATTGGCGGCGGCGGCAACTATATCAGCCGCCGTATATTCGGTCTTATTCGTGAGCCTAACATCCGCTCGTTCTATGCCGCCCTTAACAACACATCCTTAGCATCGATAGGCGCTGAATCCGGGCCGCTTAGTCGGCGTGAGGAAATGGTGCTGAAATTATTCGCTTTCGGCTTCAGTACAAAAGAAATCGCCGCTGAATTACGAGTCAGTACCAAGACTGTTGAGACATATAAAGCGCGTGCTTCAGATAAACTAGATTTGAGATCTCGTGTCGCAATAGTAAAATATGGATGCACTAGCGGCTGGTTCTCGGTCCTGTTGAGCTAATTATTCAAAAATATTTCTATATTTGGACTGCGTCGAAATATCGACGCGGTCTATTGCTGTTTTCATCGATTATTTGGTTAATTTAATCTTAAAATTTCGCTTTTTCCTGACTTGAACAGGATTTTTACCGACATAAGCTGACACACATGGGCCGAACACGAAGTAGAGAGCCGTGCCTCGGACCCGCTAGGTGAACCAAGCTATGACGGGAGCAACGTCCAAATGGCGCGTATCAGTATATTTGGCATCGGTTATGTGGGGGTAGTTTCGGCTGCATGTCTTGCCAGTGATGGGCATGACGTTGTTGCAGTCGACGTTGACCCCAACAAAGTCGACAAGGTCAACCGCGGCGAAACGCCGATCGTCGAGCCTGGTCTCGACATCATGATTAGAAAAACGGTGGAGCTCGGGAAACTCCGGGCATCGCTGGATATCGCAGAGGCCATCGCTGACACGGACGTATCGTTCGTTTGCGTTGGCACGCCAAGCGATCCGGATGGCGGCGTGGGCTTGGCTTATGTCAAGCAGGCCTGCATCCAGATCGGCAAGGAAATCTCTTCCAAGGGACGCTACCATTCCGTCGTGATCCGCTCGACAATCGTTCCGGGAACGATGGAAACGGTGTGCATACCACTTCTCGAACAGGCATCAGGACTGGTCGCAGGCGTCGATTTCGGCGTCGGTTACTACCCGGAATTTCTGCGCGAAAGCACGGCAATCGAAGACAATTACAATCCTGGCCTGATCGTCTTTGGCGCACTGGATGAGCCAACGCTTGATGTCCTGAAGGAGGTTAACTCCGGGCTCCCATGCGAGCTCAGCATTGTCTCGATCGCGACGGCGGAGATGATCAAATACACCAGCAATTCCTGGCGCGCGACCAAGGTTACGTTCGCCAACGAAATTGGCAATATCGCCAAGTCCCTGGGTATTGATGGCCAGCAGGTCATGCGTGTCCTTTGCTCGGATGGCAAGGTGAGCATGTCGCCTTACTTCATGCGGCCAGGCTTTGCGTTTGGCGGATCCTGCCTTCCAAAAGACGTGCGAGCACTGCGCCATCTCGCAGCCGCCAACGCTACCAAGACGCCGCTTCTTGATGCGGTGCTTGTCGCCAATGCCCGGCAGATCGAACGTGCTGAGACGATGGTCGAAAATACCGGCGGAAAATCGGTCGGTCTTGTCGGCATCAGCTTCAAGGCGGGAACGGACGACCTTCGCGAAAGTCCACTGGCAGATCTTGCCGCCCGTCTCATCGCCAAGGGTTATGGCCTGAAGGTCTATGATCCGAGCGTTCGCGAGGCCTACGACAACCAGATGACGGGGTCCGGGCGCGGCAACAATACCATTCCTGATCTTCAGGACCGCCTCGTTGAAGGCATTGGCGAGTTGATCGACACATCGGACATCATCCTCATCGGCAATCGTTACGATGAGACTGTTGATCCGTTGAGCGAGGCCGTTACCGAAAAGTCCTGCGTCGATCTTGCGCGTCTGACGGCAAGCCTTCGTTCGAACGGTCGGTATGAAGGCATTTGCTGGTGAGGTCGTAACGATGATGAGACATGCGCTCTATTTGACGACAGTTTGCCTTCTGCTGCTGTTCATTCCTTTTGAGGAACTCTCCAAACATATCGGTCTTGCGTTGACCATCGGTGTCATCGGCGCTTGGCGTTATAGCTGGGGCGCCGTCAACTTCGTCAGAGCGCATGTCTTCGTTCGTTTCGTACACCCGCGCCGCCGCGCGTTGGTGGAAGGTCTTTACAGACAACAGCAGGTGCCCGCCCATGCTTTCTTTCTGGCGACCAGCTACAAGATCGAGCCTGAAATCTCGACCACTGTCTACCGGTCCATCTTTGCCGCTGCTGGAGCATCAAGAGGGGGAGCAACAGTCGTGGCTTCCGTGGTTGAAGGCGCGGATGAACGCCTGATCCGCAGCATCTTCGAACTGACCCCAAACATGCAGGGGAAAGTCCGCTTGATTGTTGACCGTATTGCCGGAACAGGCAAACGTGATGCGCTTGCAACATCTCTGCGTATTATCGCACGCCAATGCCCGAGTGAAAGAGACGTCGTCATCTTTGTAGACGGCGATAGCTGTCCACCTCTCGATATCGTTGAAAAGTCTGCACCTTTCTTTTGTGATGACAAAGTCGGAGCTCTGACGACGGACGAGCGATGCGAAGTGCCGCAACCAGGTCTGTTCCGCGATTGGTTCAACCTGCGTTTCACGCAGCGCCAGATGATGATGTCGTCGATGGGTCTTTCGCGACGTATCCTGACATTGACGGGCAGAATGTCTGTTTTCCGGGCGACACTTGCTTGCAACAGCGACTTCATCCGCATGGTGGAACGCGACAGCATGGACCACTGGCGTCTGGGACGAGTGACGTTTCTGACCGGTGATGACAAGTCGACTTGGTTCTGGTTGCTGAAAAATGGTTGGCGGATGCTTTATCTTCCAGATGTCAGCAGCTTGTCGATGGAAACGCAGCCACATCCGGGTTTCGTGCAGTCTGCGGTGGTTCTGATGGTGCGCTGGTTCGGCAATATGCTGCGCACCAATGGGCGAGCGCTAGCCCTCGGCCCTGGCCAGATCGGTGCTTTCACATGGTGGTCGCTGCTCGACCAACGCGTGTCGATGTGGACGACCTTGTTGGGTCCGGCAACAGTTCTGGTTTCTGCAATCTTTGTTCATCCGCTGATCCTGGCGGCCTACATCACCTGGGTGATGATCACGCGCTATATCTATTGTCTGGCCATTATGAGTTTCCGGCCAAACTTCCCGATCAGCTATCCCTTCCTACTGTATTTTGGTCAGCTGGTTGGTGCCGCGGTGAAAACCTTCGTGCTGTTCCGCCTCGACCGTCAGAAGTGGACACGGCAGTCCGCCAGCAAAACGAAGGTGCGACAGCCACTGTCGCTGCGGCTGAGATCCCTCACTTCAATCTATCTTCATGCAGTTGCCACGGGTTGGCTGCTGCTCACCGCAATCGCACTGAGTTGAACCCAAGCAACAAGGAACGCGCATGACTACGATCGAGCACACTGGCCAAGAGCGGTCAAAAGAGGTTTTTTCGGAAGCGGCATCGGCTTTGCATTCCGGCAATGAGCACCCCTCCATCAACCTTCCTTTCAGCGTCGTCATCGATGGTCGGAGCTATGACGGTATTTCGGTGTCCATGGCGCAAGCCAAGGTCAGTGGCCTTGCTGCCCCGGGGCTGACGCAGGCAGCACGTCTGGCGATGTTCCGTTTCGACTTCGGCGCGTTTGTCTTTTCACTTCCCATCGCCGTCATCGTCGATGCGGCAGATTCAGAGACTGGACAGCTCGCCTTGACCTTTTCGGAGCCCGCAGGCCCTCACATGCCTCAGCTTCGTTACATCCTGAACGCCTGGCTGGCAGGTGATGTCGTCAACCTGCATGATATGTTGCAAGCCAAGTCAAGACTGCCGAAGACTGCTGGTGGCGCGAGCGCTCATATGACGTCCGGTCGATTGCTGAGCAAGCTGCTGGGCATCACCGTTTCCGCCGTCGCGTCCGTTCTTTTCATTTTCGGCGCTTCGGCGCTGGTGTCCAATCGAGTCTACCAGCAAAATATCGACGGGCCGGCTCTCGCAGTGTGGGACGGGTCGGTGTTGCGTGCGACGGCATCCGGTCAGCTCTCCTTCTTCGCCAGCAACCCGGCGATCAATCAACCGCTTTATACGATTGAAAGTTCGTCCGGAGCATCGGTCACGGCGGTGATGCCATGCGACTGCACGTTGAGAGATCAGTACGTTGATCAAGGTGCAACAGTTCTCGCAGGGGATCCCGTGGCGCAGTTGAGCAGCGCTGGCGATACGCTGGTGGTCGAGGCCCGCTTCTCGTCCAAGGACCTCAATGCGCTATCCGACGATGCTGCTATCAAGATGACCATGGCGGATGGCACCGTCCTGCCCGCTCGTTTGAACAATGTGAAATCCAAGGGGGCGAACGTCGACCCCTCCCCAACGATGGTTGTCACGCTAAAGCCTGAAGCAGCCATTCAACCTTCCAACGCCAACAAGCCGGTGCGCGTGTCCATCGATACAACGCCCACCTGGCTCGCCGCGATCAACGATGCGGGTACGCGGTTGATCGCGCCAATCAGCAACTGGAAACGATGACCATGAAAACCTCCAAAATCTATCCTCTGATTCTTTGTGGTGGTTCAGGAACCCGGCTGTGGCCGATGTCACGCGAGGAACAGCCCAAACAGTTCCAGTCGATTGAAGGCAAGGGCTCCATGTCCTTCTTTCAGCAGACCGTCCAGCGCCACCGTGGCGGTATGTTTGCAACGCCGATCGTGTCTGTTGGCGAGCGCCATCTGGAGACGGCATCCCGCCAACTGGCCGAGATCCAGTGCAAGGCGCATATCATCACCGAGCCGATGGCTCGTAACACCGGTCCCGCAGTGCTGGCCGCATCCATGTACGTGGCTGGTGCGGAGCCGGATTCTGTCATTGTCGTTCTTCCCTCGGATCATGTCATTCAGGGCGATCTCAACGGCATTGTAAAGTCGATGCACAAGGCAGCGCTTGACGGCTTGATCGTCACATTTGGCATCCGCCCGACATTTGCTGAAACCGGTTACGGGTACATCATGGATGGGGGCGTTTTCGATAATTATCCAGGTCTTCACCGGGTCGAGCGCTTTATCGAGAAGCCCGAGTTGAGCGTTGCCCATTCGTTGTTCGAAACGGGTTCGGCATATTGGGCGTCCGGCATCAGCATGTTTCGCGCCGACAAGCTCGTTAGCGAGTACCGTTTGCATGACCCTGCCACTTACGAAGCGTTGCAGACATCTTTGAATGATGCGGAACCTCTGTCCGGCAACCGTGGCATTGCTCTTTCGGCCAAGAGCTTTCTGAAGGCCCTTAACCTGCCAACGGAGAAAGCAATCTTCGAGAGGACAACCGATATCGCGCTCGCACCAGCCGACATCAAATGGGACGATGTCGGGGCTTGGAATTCGCTGCACTCCATCGGTCAGAAATGTGAAAACGGTAACGTCATTTCCGGCGATGTGGTGATGCACGACACGCAGGATTCCCTAGTCAGAGGAGGGGATCGGCTCATTGCGGTCGTCGGTATGACGGATGTGATCGTTGTGGACACCGATGATGCAGTTCTGATTGCCTCGAAGCACCGCTCACAGGACGTCAAGAAAATCGTCGAAAAACTGGTCCTGTCGAAACGTTCGGAAGTCAGCACCCACCGTAACCAGTTCATGGAATGGGGAACGTTCAAGTCCATTCACACCGCAAACGGTGTCACTATGAATTTGCTGACGATTGCACCTGGAAAGCAGGCTCGCATTCTGGGGGGCTCCAATCGAAGCCACATCGTCACGGTTTTAAGCGGCACGGTTCACTTGAAGTCGGGCGCTATGGGTATGCCGGTTCACGCAGGCAGCGCTGAAATGTTCCTCAGTGCCGATTACGCGCTGGTCAGCAATTATTCCGACTTGCCTGCCGAACTCATCGAAATCACCTGCGAGATCAAACCTTCTATTCAGCAATTGCCGCTTCCCACAATGTCGGTGGGCGCTTTGCAGCAGGCGATTGGAGTGGAAGATTATGTCTAAAGCTCTGATCCAGGCATTGATCTTGTGTGCCACTTTTTCTGCCGTTTCACCGCAGCCATCTCGGGCCACGGATGCGACAAGCACTTTGCCGATACCAGCAGCATCTCAACAACGGCTTAGCACCGCAAAATTCGGCACGGTCATACCTATTGCCACGGTCGGTGCAAGTCAGGGGCTGTTTGGCGAACTCGAAAAACACGTCGATCCAAACATCACGGCCATTGTGATCGAGAGCGGTATTTTCACCTTATCCGACCTGGTTGTTATCGCTGCCGGAAAACACTTGGAGGGCACGGTTCAAAAACGGGATGACATTTTTCAGATCATGGCACCGCTGGTGATCTGGAAAGGCGCAGAACTTCGCATCGGGAAGGGCGAACGGCTTCTTCTCAACGGAGCGAAGTCAGCACTCATCCTCAACGCTGGAACGTTGATAATCACAGAGGCTTCGATAGACGCCAGCGCGTCCTTGCAGCAAGGCAATCCCTTCAGGCCGTTCATCCTCACCGTTGCTGAAGGCGGTGCGTCAATCAAAGGCAGCCACATTAGCAATCTCGGTTTTGGGTCGTTCGCGGAAGCATCGGGGCTGTCCTTTCTTGGGCGTGGGTTCTCTCTCTCCACACCCAATATTCAGGTCGCGAACAACACCATATCCAACCTTGTCAGCCTCAGCTTCGTCAAGGCGAACGGCAGTGTCATCGATGGCAACAGCCTTACCGGCATGCGGTCTTCCGGCATTGTTGTGCAGTCGACATCCAATGTGAATGTGCTGAACAACAACCTAAGCATGTCAAAAGGACATGGCATCCGGATTACGAGCCGCAGCCAGAACGTAAAGCTCCAACGCAACGATATCATGGCCAGTCAAGGCCACGGCATATTCGTGGATGACGGTTCTGTTCTCGTTCACGTGCAAGACAACCGCGTCGAGAAAAGCGAACTTTCCGGCATCGTCATCAAGGGAAGTGGCTGCAGTATCGTTACGGATAACCTTACTGCCCGCAACAAACTCAGTGGCATTCGTGCTGAGGGAAGTTTGAGCGTTGAAATTTTCGGAAATTCCATTGTCAAAAATCACGATGGCATTTCGCTTGAGGAACAGGCTGGAGCGATGTCGACAGACATTCACGACAATCTCTTCTCGCGAAACGCCACCGGTATCCGATCTGACGGGCACGGTGATTTACGGCTCGCAGCTAACGACTTCTCCGCGCAGTGGCCACGCTTGTTCGCAGGCAAAATGGCAGGTGCGACGGGTCGATACCTAAACGCAAACGATGCTCAGCCGAACTCCGCATTCATTGTGAATGGCGAGCAGAGGCCTGCCACCGTCCAACTGGCATCTTTCTCCGCTTTCGGTCTCGCGGCCTGCTACAAAACGATAGGTGGTTGAAATGGTATTTTCTTCCGAAATCTTCCTCTTCATGTACCTACCGTGTTTTCTCATCGCCTACTATCTGACGCCGCCGCGGTTTCGTTCGCTCACGATCTTGATCGGTTCTTACGTTTTTTACGCATGGTGGAGGGTCGACTTTCTCGGCCTGTTGTTTGCAACGACCGTCTGGGTCTATTTTTTCGCAATTTTCATCGAGAAAAATCTTGGCCGTCCATTGGCGAAACCTCTGATGGTCGTTGGCATCACGGGTTGTTTGCTCGTCCTCGGGATATTCAAGTATCTCAATTTCTTCATGGATAGCATTGCAGCCCTTGGCGGAACGACGCCTGAGGCAATGGGCTTTCACTGGCGGCTCATTCTGCCGATCGGCATATCCTTTTATATATTTCAGTCTGTCAGCTACCTCATTGACGTCTATCGGCGCGACACGCCTGCAACCCGGAATTTTATCGATCTTGCGGCGTTCAAGGCACTGTTTCCGCAGCTGGTCGCGGGACCTATTCTGCGGTTTCGCGATCTTGCCGGTCAGTTCAAACATCGTGAGCACAGCCTTCAGAAATTTGCCGATGGAACAGCGCTTTTCACGATTGGTCTCGCCAAAAAGGTGCTGATCGCCGACAGTATCGCACCGCTTGCGAATGCCGTCTTTTCTGACCCATCGCCGACTCTCGTCGAATCCTGGACGGGTGCCATTGCCTACATGCTGCAACTTTATTTCGACTTTTCGGGATACAGCAACATGGCTTGCGGTCTTGGCCTGATGATTGGCTTTCAGTTCGTCAAGAACTTCGACATGCCCTACACGAGCCGCAGCATCACGGAATTCTGGCGTCGCTGGCATATCAGCCTTTCGACATGGCTGCGTGACTATCTCTACATCTCGCTCGGCGGCAGTCGGCTTGGGCCTCTGCGCACCTACGTCAACCTTTTCCTGGTCATGTTGCTGGGTGGCTTGTGGCATGGCGCCAATTGGACATTCGTGATCTGGGGTGCCTGGCATGGCGGCTTGCTGGCGATCGAGCGGGCAACGGGTTGGGACAAACAAGCCACACGTCACTGGGTTTCTTTACCACTGACATTGCTGCTTGTTTTGGTCGGCTGGGTCGTCTTCAGGGCGGAAAATCTGTCGATTGCGGCGAACGTCTATACCGGCATGCTCGGCTTCAACGGTCTGCCACTGACCTCCGCTCTGTCTCTCGCCTTCACCCGCGAAGCGCTGCTGATGCTTGTCGTTGCAACAGCGGTTGCAGCATTCGAGCCGTGGCTGCGTGATCTCTTCCAGCCTGAGCAGGACGTCACCTTTAGCTCCGATGGGACAATGGTCATGCAGACGTCAATTGCCCTGCCCCTGACCATCCTTCTGCTGGGTGTCGTGACGGTTCTGAAGCTTGCGGACAGTGCCTACTCCCCCTTCCTCTATTTCCAATTTTAGGAGCCAGACCATGACGGCTATTCGTTCGTCTCTTGCAATCCAGCTTCTGATACCTGCCGCGCTGTTTGGCTATGCAGCCTTCGCCAACTTCGGCATGCCGGAGCGCTTGCAGCCCGCCCATCTTGAGAACGATCTGTCTCTCACATCGGTTTTGAATGGTGGCGTTACGGTTCATCTGGAGAAACTCTATCGCGACGGTTTACCGCATCGGCAGCTCGCAGTTGAAATGATCGGCGCCGCCCGGTACATTTTACTAGGAGAAGGGCGGCGAGGCGTTGTCGCTGGACAAGACGGCTACCTCTTCACGGATGAGGAATTCCGTTCGCCGGCTAATATCGATGCGTATGTGACGGCCTCCGTCGAACAGATTGTAACGATCTCCAAGACCTTGGGCGAAAAAGGCGTGCAGCTTGCCATGGTTCCGCTGCCAGCCAAAAACGATGTCTACTCAGATGAGGTGGAGCAGGCCGGAGCCTCTTCCTACAGCCAGAAACTCTATGATGATTTTAGGGCAAGACTCGAGGCTCGGGGCGTCAAGACCGTCGATACTCGCTCGGTTCTGATGTCCGCGCGGCAGGATCGCCAAGTGTTTTTGAAGACCGACACACACTGGACACCTGCCGGTGCACAGGCAGTCGCAGGTGCTGTTGCGACACAGGTGCTTGGGGAGACGTCCGGACATTACGAGATTTTGGAAGGCGCCGAGGACCGTATCGAGGGAGATCTGGTCAAATACGTCACCGGCGGTATTTTTGCGTCGCTCGTCGGTCTCGGAAGCGAGACTGTGACGCCCTATCATTTGGCGCAGAAATCGGGTGATCAGCCGGTCGATGATATCTTCGGCAATGCAACGAGCATTCCCGTAGCACTCGTCGGCACAAGCTACAGTGCAAACGAACTCTGGTCCTTCGCATCCTTTCTCTCATTCCAGAGCGGATTGGATGTCGCCAATGCCGCGCTGGTTGGCCAAGGGCCTGTGGCGCCCATGCGCCACTATCTTGCCTCTCTGGAGAACGCTGAATCTCTCCCACAAACCGTGTTGTGGGAGTTTCCGGTCCGTTTTCTGACCGATGCAAAGCTCTGGGCTGACGCGTCAGCAGCCAAGGAGGTCGGCCATGCAAAGCTTTGACACTCCCTGCATTCGGATTTGCAGCGTCGCATTCCTGGCATCTGCCGTGATTTTAGGAGCAGTGTCCGATGGCAACGCCCAACCGCGCCGGAAGGCTGGTTTTATCTCCGGCATTACCCGCACTGACCAGCTTCCCACAACGGAGTTGCGGGATGCCCGTAAACGCATGGTCAAAAACCAGCGCATCTCCTACCGGCAACTTCAGGTTCTAGCAGATCGCGGGGATAGTCTCGCAGCCTTGCTGGTTGCCAAGCAGCTTTATCAAAAACCGGAATTTGCAAAAGATTCCCTGCACTATTTCACCATGGCTGCCGCTGCCGGTCGTTCGGGCGCCGTCAAGCCGCTTGTTGCATTGGTGCGCAAGATACAGCCGGATTCTGCCAATCAGAAGCGTCTCGATGCAGCTGAATCTGCCTTGCGGGCGCATGCCGCGCGTGGCGATGAGGCCGCGTTCGAAGGGCTTATGACCGCTTATCGCTCCGGTACACCTTTCGAAAACAGCCTTGCAAAATATGCCGAGTTCCGCGCCAGCGCTGCCCATCGTGGAAATGCCACTGCCGCGCTTGAAGAGGCGATCAGCCTTATCTCGGCCAGTGGAACCACCGCCAAACGCAGTGAAATCGAAGCCTATCTCGTGGTTGCTGAACGCTCTAGCGACCTGAAGACCCAGAGTGTGGCTGGCGCGCTCCGACGCAAGCTCGCTGTCGCAACGGAAACTCCGACGTCTGGAGATGTGAATGAATAGCATTTTGAACGTTCATACACCGCTCATCATTTCTTTGATGTGCATGGCTTTTTTCTCAACTCCGGTCATTGCTTCGGATTTTGGCTGCACGGGTTTGGAAGAAGATCCTCTCGTGGCATCCGTGGAAGGCAAGGACGGATATTTTTTCCGCGTACTCGCCGACATCCGGATGCAACATCAGTTGGGCGAGCATACCGCAAAGCAACTGGCCGAACTGGCAAGGGCGCTGGAAGCCAATGGTACCACGCTGATCTATGTTCCGATCCCCACCAAAAGCCTGACGATGCCGCAGTATCTACCGGATCGCACCTACGAGTTGGGCTTCAATTACGATATCGCCAAGGTCGCTTATGACGAAACGCTTGGAAAATTGCGCCGTAACGGGGTGGTGACGGTCGATGTCCTCAAAGCCCTTCAAAATAATGACCGCAAGCATCCGCCGTTCCTGCAAGCAGATTTTCACTGGACAGCATGGGGCGCGCAAGCCGCCGCAAGCGAAGTCGCCGCGACTATAAGGGCTTTGCCCGGCGCAGACGGCTTGATGAACGCGACGTTCGAAACGAAGCCTGCCGGTCGCCAGCAGATTATCTCCACCATGCGACGTTTTCTTCAGGCATCGTGCGTGTCTTCTTTGCCAGCTGCTGAAATGGACGCTTTCGAAACGACGGAAGTCATCGCGTCAGGTAGCGCGCAGCTGGATATTTTCGGCAATACGGATGAAGGGGAGCAGGTCGCGCTTGTTGGTACCAGCTTTTCCGATCTCGCTCCGGCAAATTTTGCGGGCTTTCTCTCCCAAGAACTGGGAACATCCGTCAACAATTATGCGGTGTCAGGCGGAAACCAGTTCGGGTCCATCACCGCATATATTACCTCTTTGAATTTTGCAGAAAAGCGGCCGCGTTTCCTGATCTGGGAAAACCCGATCTACAACAATCTCGGTAAATTCGGAGATGCGCCTTTGCGGGAGCTTGCCGCTGCCGCAGTCAAAGTATGCGATGGCGGGGTATCGCCGGAATTTTCCACGTCGACCGAAAATGTACTCGACGTAGCACTGCGGCCCGAAAGTCTTGAAGGCCAGTCTGTCATTCTAGCCTATGCCGGTAATGAGAATAGCCGTTCAGCCATGCTGCGTGTCGGACTTGAAGACGGCGACGTCATTGAAACACAGATTTCACGTCCTGCTCGCGCGGCATCAAGTGGGCGCTACTATTTCCCCTTCGATGCCAGATCCAAATCCGTCAAGAACGTCCAGATTACGTTCGACACCCTGTCTCCCGAAAGTGCCGGTGTGAGCATTTGCCACTCGGCCAGCACAAAGGACAACTGACATGAACAGTAAAACAATGTCTTCTATCGCCGTCCTCATCGCAGGGTTTTCCGTGACGGTTGGTCACGCACAGGATGCCGGACTGTATGGCAAGGCGGCCGATCCCAAAGCTTCCTTTGTACGGGTCGTAAGCTTTGATCAACAAGCCGCGACGATCGGTGGGAAATCCGTGCCGACGCAAGGTGTCTCAGCCTATGTGAATGTCGATGCCGGCCCCGTCGAGATTTCCTCTGGTGGACAAAGTACGGTGATGACGGCCGAGCCTGGCAAATATTACACCATGACGATGGGGATGAACGGTGAGCGCATTTTTAGCGATGCGGTCAAAAACGACCCGGCGAAGGCGCAGCTTTATCTCTACAATCTGAGCGACCTTGCCAGCGCTGACTTGTTTGTACCCGCAGCAAAGGCTGTCGCGCTTAAAGGCGTGGCGGCGGGTGAGAGCAAGGATGTGGCATTAAAGGCGCCGCTGTCGCTGGCCTTCGAGATACAAAAAGACGGTTTAGCTGTTGCGAAGACCGAGACGATCGATCTCAAGCGCAAGGCGGCCTACTCGATCGTCATCACCGGCGCAAATGGTCGCTACAGCGCCGTCGCACTCGAAAACAACCTTTTGCAGCGATAGGAGGCCTTCATGTCTTTTTCTTCCAGAAACCATCGCACGATCGGCTTCCTGCTCTCTTCGGCCATACTCGCGGTTTCGACTGCAACCGGATGGGCCGCGCCGTCAGAGCCGCTTAAAATCGAATTTTTGCCTCCGGCGGTGGAGCCCGCAAATATCTGTGTTCAGCGTGCAACCGATGATGATATCATGAAGCGTTGGACGTCCTGGGACCAGAAGGCGCTGCCGACCACGAAAGGCTGGATCATCCTGCGCGAGGCTCAACGCCTGCGCGACATGGACGCGACGCGTAATTTCCAGATTGTCGATAGCATGATTGCGCGTCTGGGCGAGCGGAGCGATCTGTCTGCCAATGACGTTACGGCGGAACGCATCTCGCTTTACCTGCGTGCGAGCAAAATCACAGAACTTGAGCAGTCCGGCCTCCTGAAAAAGCTTTTCGAGCTTGGCAACGGCATGTCGGCGCGTGAAATGAAAATGGCGGCGGACCTCATCACGGGCGGCATCGTAAAGGATCAAGGCGGGCAAGAGGCAGTCGAAAAACTGCTCGTAAGGGCAGCATCGAACGGGCATGCCGATGCCTTGCTGACGCTGGCGAAGGCGCAACTGGATGGGAAGCCGACACCCGGCTGGGATATGGAGCCGTCATTGGCAATCACCATGGCGCTAGGCTCGATGGTCGGAAAGCTGGACGACAGAATTTGCGAGCGGATAGGGCGTATCGCGCGCGAATTTGAGAAGGGCGAGGTCGTTGCTGCGGATCGTCACATTGCCGAGGCATGGCTGAGGGTCGCAGCCGATTTGGGTGACGGGACGGCGGCTTGGAAAGTCGCCCGCTACCACATGGAAAGTACGGCTATCGAGAAGGATAACGACATTCTGTTGCGTTATCTCAAAATGGCGGCGGACCGCGGTATGATACCGGCCATGGTGGAACTGGCCAAGATTTATAGTGCAGGGGCCATTGTCGAAAAGGACGAAGCGCTTGCCCGCCAATATTTCATCAAGGCTGCGGATGAAGGCAACCGCGCCAGCCTGACCCATCTGGCTGCTCTTTATCGGGCTGATACCGATAATCTCCGCTCCATCGAGGCCTATGAGGAAACGTTACGCAGGCTGTCGGAACTGCCTCAGCCTCCCGCATGGGCATTTTCGAGACTTGGGAATCTGACCCTTGAAAAGAAGGGGCAATGGGCGGGTGAAGCAGAGGCAACCGCCCTGTTTGAACAAGGGGCAAAGCTGCGCGATGTCACATCGATGCACAGCCTCGCGGAAATGCGTCTGCGACACGTCGACGAGCCTGGTCGGTTCAATGAGGCCACAAACTTGCTTCGTTCGGTGCTTGAGAATTTTGGTGTGACCGGCACCGTCAATGATCTGAAGGCAGCCTATCTTTGCCGCAAACCGGGTGGCCCCGATTTTCAGGAAGCTGCCAAGTGGCAACAGATGAACGACGAGGATGCCTCGGCGAACTGGCCGCTCTGGCGTATCGTAAAGCTGGTGCGCCGTCCCGATGCGGTTGAAATTGCAGCCTTACAGTCAGAGGCGCTTTATGGTCGGGCAGATGCACTGGCTGCCTATCTCTATTACCTCAAATCGACTCGTGCCGATGACGCTACGGTCAAGGAATGGACGGCCAAGGTTGCAGCCGATGGTGATGCTGGCGTTGGCCATGCCAAGCTGTTGCTGGCTGCCTCAACAAACGATAAAATGACGCAGGAAGCCCTGAAACTATACGTTTCGGCTGCGGAAACCGGATCGGTCGCCACCCAGGTTGCCTCTGCCATTGCCGTCATCGCTAACCTTCCCGAAAACGAGACGCTGCGAGAACTGGCACTGAGTTACCTGGACAAAGCAAGCGCGCAAGGCAATGGCCGTGCCATGCGCGCCTTGGCGTCATTGCGCGGTACAACCAGTGTTTATGCACAATATATCAGTGTCATCTCGACCAATGGCGATGCGACCGCGTTGATGTTTGCTGCGGAAGCCGAAGACTCCGTCGTTGAAAAAAACCGACTTCTGTCGATGGCGTCCTCCGTCATGGACTGCAACTTCGAAAACAGCTTTGCGTTGGCAAAGGCCTATGTGCCAATCGACCGCACAAAAGCTGAAAGCTGGATGACCGTTGCGAATGAACTGACCGAACGTCGCGGCTGGCGCTTCAGACTTCTTGGAGACTTCGCATCGGATGGACAAGGAAAGAACATTCCTGAAAGAGCGCTCGCTCTTTACGAAGACGCGGTGCGGTTCGGTGATATAAAAGCCGAAATGGTTCTGTTGAGCCACTACTCAGACCCTGCAAAGCAAAGTTACTCGAAGGACAAAGCCGCCAATGTCGTTTTGTCCTCCGTAAAAAATGCCACGCCTGACCAGCTTTACGAGCGCGTCGCACGGATCAAGAAAATGAACGCACCCGTGCGCTCGCTTGTGCTGTCCAAGCTCGATCTCCATACCATCTATAAATCTGCGGCAGAGAGCGGCGATCCGGGTGGTATGAGAGAATATGCCAAGGTCATCGTGGCGGAACCGAGGCCCGGAGAAGATGTCAAACAGGCGCAGATGTTGCTTGTAGCGGCCGCGAGTTTCAACGATGTGCCAGCGATGCTGATATTGGCCCGAAATCACGCCTACGGAATTGGCGGGCCCGTTTCTCTCGATGACGCCCGTATCTGGTTGCGCAAAGCATCCGATCTCGGGAGTGACGAAGCAGCAGAAATGCTTGCAGGCATGAATGCGAAGATCAATTGAGGAACAGTACTATGACCGGATTTATCCTCAAATATGTGGCGCTCGCCGTGGGTTTAGGCACCTGCTTTTTCCAAAACAACGTATCGGCGGCAGAAGAGTGCGCCACGCTTGTGCAGCCCGTCGTGAATATCGACCTGCCCTCGCGATACAAGGATGATGACAAGTCACGATCGGAAATCGATGAGAAACTGAATGCCGAAGTCGAAAAATCGCTCGCGCCGATCGACGGCTTCATTCGCAATCTGGCGGATGCGGCCAATAAAACACTGGACGAAAAGAAGGCCAGCGCTGCGGCAGAATGCATTTTTAGCAGCTTGGCAAGCTGGGCACAGGCTGGTGCGTTAACGCAAGCCGAAACGATGAATGCGCATCTCGCGCTCTCCTCGCGAATTGCCGGTATCTCGGCTGCCTATGCCAGAGCTTTGACTGTCGAAAAACCTTCCGCCACAAATGAGAAATCCATTCAGGACTGGTTGGTCACACTCACAGAAAAACAGATCGTCTATTTTGATACGAAAGCCCCGCCGATGGCGTCCCGGAACAATCACCGGGCATGGGCGGGCCTCGCTGCAGCGCAGGTGGGTGCAATAACAGGGCGGCAAAACCTCATGGACTGGGGAGCGCAGACAAATCAGATGCTGATCTGCTCGGCAGGCCAGAACGGCAGTTTACCTGAGGAAATGAAACGCAAGGACAAAGCGCTTCACTATCAATTGCACGCCGTCGCCCCCATCGTGATGACAGCGCGTATTCTTTATCCCTCAAGACCTGACAGCTTGAGCGTATGTGACGGCAAGCTCGACACGATAGTCGACTTCACGATTTCTGCCTTAGCAAATCCTGAAATCGTCGCGGATATTGCCGGTACAAAACAGAGCTTCCAGACCCGTAAAGAAAAGTTGAAGGCTTTTCAGATCGCCTGGCTTGAACCGTACCTCTTCTTGCAAAATGACGACGTTGCCCTGAGCCTCGCCAAGTCTTACCGGCCCCTCGCCAATTCCTTTCTGGGTGGAAATCTCACTAGGTATTATGAAAATGCCGATTAGGACATTCCCATTGAGAGCACGTCCGTATTATTCCGGTTCCTATCCGCAGGCAGCGAAGTAATGTGCGCATTCTTGGGGTGTGAAGACGACGATGATTTCGCCAACTGTGTTCACAGGTCTTCATGGAACGCTCGGCATTTGCTCTACGTTGCGTTCCGCTCGGAAAAGGCATTTTGGATCGGGTTGCAGGACCGTAGGGCGGCAGGAGCAGCAAGCTAAATCCGGCGACATCGATGGCGAGGCGGACATCCTCGTTTTTGTGGGCAGGTAGATTGTCCATGACGACGATACCACCGGGGATGTGAGGGCTTGGAACGTATCGATCGTCGGTGGCGTAGTAGATTTACCGTCAACCAAGCAATGCGGCAGGTTCAGAACATGGGTCTTGGTCGGAACCCCGAACTTAAAGGCGATATCCACGGCCGAAAGCACAGCCTGCTCGTCGTGCTGGAGGTCGAGCGTCAGAATGCCAAACATCCTCTGCCCGGCAGGTGACGCAAGCATCATTGAGAAAATCGCGATCTTCGCCCGGCTTTTTGAGCAGATCCTGCTGCAGTATTCTGAAGGCTTTCGAAAGCTCGATCAACTGCGCAACGTTGCGAAGAGCGTATGGTTTGGTAATCCCCCCATTCTTAACGGGGCTCCGCAGTAGAACTCACGCGGCCATTTTTAGTTTCTGTGCAGGCGTTATGCCGCCGATGCCCATATTGGGCCGTTCGCTGTTGTAGGTCCATAGCCACTGCGTGGCGAATTCCTGCGCCTCCTCGATGCTTTCAATGATGTACTGGTCAAGCCATTCATGTCGGACGGTGCGGTTGTAGCGCTCGACATAGGCGTTCTGTTGCGGCTTTCCGGGCTGGATGTGGCTCAACGCAATTCCTTGCGTTTCGGCCCATTCCATCAGTTTGCCACTGACATACTCAGGCCCGTTATCCACACGAATGGCGAACGGTTTACCGCGCCATTCGATGATCCGGTTCAGGCTGCGGATGACGCGTTCAGCAGGCAGCGAAAAGTCCACCTCGATACCAGCCCCTCCCGGTTGAAGTCGTCCAGGACATTCAACAGTCGGAATTGCCGACCGTCCTCCAAACGATCCGCCATAAAATCCATGGACCAGACCAGGTTCGGAGCTTCCGGCACGGTCAACGCATCGGGCTTGTCCCGCTTCAAACGCTTGCGTGGCTTGATCCTGAGGTTCAACTCCAGCGTAAGCATCCGGCGAAGGCCGCAGGTCAGGCCGCCTGAGCACTCAGCGTCTTGGGTGTCCAGTTCCACGGCAGGAGTTGCTCAAGCCTTCTGATCGGCGTGTCCGCAATGTTGGCGAGGACGTCTGCAAGCCAGGCCTGCGGGTCGATGTCATTGAGCTTGGCGCTCATGATCAGTGTCGCCATGAACGCCGCACGTTCAGCACCACGATCCGATCCGGCAAACAGCCATGACTTCCTGCCGAGTGCAAAGCCTCTGAGCGCTCGTTCGGCAGCATTGTTCGCCAGGCAAATCCGACCGTCATCGAGGAATGACGTAAAGCCATCCCATCGCTTGAGCATGTAATCTATCGCCTCGGCGACGGGAGAACTGCGCGACAATTTTGCCCGCTCGGTTTGGAGCCAGTCATGCAGCTCTTCTACGAGTGGCTGGCTGTCTTTGCGGCGGCGCTCCAGACGCTGCTCGGCGGCAAGACCGTTGATCTCCCGTTCGATATCGAACAGGGCATCGATCTGTTTGACGGCCTCTAATGCCATTGGCGAGATCGGCGCAGCTTTGCTGCCACGTTTGGCGTTCGCGGCGATGTCGGCCAGCACGAAGAACTTTCGGCGTGAATGTGCCCAGCAGAGTGCTTGGCGCAGAGGCGCGGGATCGCGATCTACCTTGAACAGCGGATTGTAGCCGCCATAAGCATCCGCCTGCAGAATGCCATAGAAGGCCTTCAGGTGGCGTACGGGATGCTCTTGTCGCCGGTCTCGCGACGCGTAGAACAGAGCTGCTGGCGGTGACAGCCCGCCAAACGGCCGGTCATCCCGGACATAGGTCCAGATGCGGCCCGTATCGGTCTTTCCCTTCGCCAGGATCGGTACGGTCGTGTCGTCGCCATGCAGTCGCTCGGCGGCCAGGACATGGGCCTCGATCAACGAATGGATTGGCTTCAGGGCCGCGGCGCACGCGCCGACCTGATCGGCAAGCGTCGACAGGCTGAGGTCGATCCCCTCTCGGGCATAGCGCTCGCTTTGGCGATTGAGCGGCTGATGCTGGGCGAACTTCTCGAACAGGATCATCGCCAGAAGGTTCGGGCCGGCAAAGCCGCGCGGCGTCACGTGGAAGGGTGCTGGCGGCTGCGTGATCTTCTCGCATTCGCGGCAGGAGAACTTCTCCCGCACGGTCTGAATGACTTTCCACTGACGCGGGATGACCTCCAGCGTCTCTGTGATATCCTCACCGAGCTTCGAAAGCTTGGCCGAGCCGCAGCAGGAACAGTTTGTTGGGGCAGCAATGACGACACGTTCGCGTGGCAGATGCTCGGGAAACGGCTTGCGTGACGGACGCTTGCGCTCGAAGACCCTAACGGTCGAGCCCTTGGCAACCATCTCCGCCGCGAGCTCGTCTTCGCCAGCATCAGCCTCCAGTTCCTCGAGCTGCAGTTCCATCTGTTCGAGAAGCCGCGCTTTGCGCTCGGAGCGACTGCCATAAAGCTCCCGGCGGACTTTCTCGATCTCCAGCTTCAACCGCGCGATCAGCGCCTCGGAGTGCGACACGAGCGCCTTTGCACTGGCGGCTTCTGCCTTGGCAGTCGCTGCTTCTACCTCGGCAGCAACACGCCGGGCACGCTCCGCCGCCAGGGCCGCAAGTGCGCTGGCAAGATCGTCGGGAAGCTGTTCGGCCGTATCGTTCATGGACTGATGGAATCATATTCTATCCAGCGATTCCAGCGTTTTTGCTCATCCGGCTGAGGTCGGTCTCCACGTTTTTTTTGGCATCCGCCAGTCGATACCTTCCAGCAAATAACTGAGCTGCGCCGGCGTAATCACGACCGTCCCATCGGCCGCCGACGGCCATATGAAGCGTCCCCGTTCCAGCTTCTTCGTGAACAGGCATGCTCCCTGGCCATCATGCCAGATGACCTTGATCAGGCCGCCGCCACGACCCCGGAAGACGAACAGATGCCCGCACATCGGATCGCGCTTCAGCTGACCTGCCACTGAGAATTTCCTCCAGATTCGATTATAGTCCGGCTCATCGAGGACGGACTTATGAAGAAGCAGAGATTTACGGAAGAGCAGATTATTGGTGTGCTGAAGGAGCAGGAGGCGGGCGTTAAGGCCGCTGATCTTTGCCGCAAGCACGGTATTTCCGAGGCGACCTTTTATAATTGGAAGGCCAAATACGGCGGCATGGAGGTGTCGGAGGCCAAGCGTCTGAAGGCGCTTGAGGACGAGAATGCAAAGCTGAAGAAGTTGTTGGCCGAGCAGATGCTGGATGTTGCCGCTCTTCGTGAGCTTCTTGGAAAAAAATGGTAGGGCCTGCCGCCAAGCGTGAAGCCGTCACGCATCTGAAGGTCACAATGGGGCTTTCGGAGCGGCGGGCCTGCCAGATCATATCTGCCGACCGCAAGACGGTCCGTTATCAATCCAGTCGACCACCTGAGTTAGAGCTGCGAGCGAAGTTGCGCGATCTGGCCAATGAGCGCCGCCGGTTCGGCTATCGTCGATTGTTCGTCTTGCTTCGACGAGACGGAGAGCCGTCTGGTATCAATCGCATCTACCGGCTATATCGCGAGGAAGGTCTTTCCGTGCGCAAGCGGAAAGGCAGGCGTCGTGCTGTCGGTACGCGTGCGCCGATCCTCGTCGAAGCAAAGGCAAATGCCCGCTGGTCGCTGGATTTCGTCCACGACCAGTTCGCCTGCGGCAGACGCTTCCGTGTCCTCAATGTGGTCGACGATGTCACGCGCGAATGCCTGGCGGCGATCCCGGACACATCGATCTCCGGCCGCCGTGTCGCGCGAGAACTGACGACGCTTATCGAGCGACGGGGCAAGCCCGGCATGATTGTCTCAGACAATGGGACCGAACTAACCTCGAATGCCATCCTTGCCTGGTCAAAGGATCATAAGGTTGAGTGGCACTACATTGCGCCGGGAAGACCGATGCAAAACGGCTATGTCGAGAGTTTTAACGGCCGCATGCGCGACGAACTGCTCAATGAAAGTTTGTTCTTTGGGCTCGATCATGCCCGCAGCGCCATTGCGGAATGGGCCGACGACTATAACAATTTCCGGCCGCACTCATCGCTCGGATACCAGACCCCGGCGGACTATGCCGGGATCATCGCCGCAACCGGCTCCAACGCTACGCAAAGTGGAAGCTTCGCGTTGCCGCCGGTTGCTCCCACCGCGCCATTTGGCGTATCAAAAACCGCCGAGGCTCTAATCGCAGCCGGATGAAACTTCAGTGGCAGGTCACAGCGTCTCTTGCACCATCAGCGACAAACCGGGAAAGCCTTTGCGCATGTCCGTATGGCCGGTTGCCAACCAGACCTTCACACTAGCAGGAACAGGGATCATCGTCGCCCCAGCACACAATCGAGAATGCGGCCAAGCGCCTCCGCGTCTATGTCGCTGTCCACGCGGACACGGCGATCGCGGCCCAGCTCAATCGTCACATCGCTACGCTTCCGACGGGGTTGCGATGGGGCTGGCGCTTCTAAGGCGGCGGGCTGGGCTGCCGGCGCGGCCTCCGAAACGATCACGGGCACCAAGGTGCTCGATACCTGCTTCGACGGCTCCTCGATCCGGCAGAGTTCCTTGCGCCACCGAAAGAGCTGGCTAACGTGGATGCCGGCCGCACGGGCAATCTCGGAAAGAACCGCACCAGGCTCAAGGCAGGCTGCAACCAGCCGCTCTTTGTCCTCGCGAGACCAGCGCCGACGGCGCTCGACAGACGTGATCACTTCAATCGGATGCTTGGTCATAGGACTACTCCTAGTGTTTGCACTAGGACTTCCGATGTTCGCATCAACCTCGCAAGACGGCCCTCACCGTGGGCTTACACTCCAGCTCGCGGTAGATGCGGTAGACACGCTTGTGGTTCCAGCGATGTCCTCGGACATTCCGTAGGTATAGAAAGCACAGGCCAAAGCCCCAAGTCTTCTTTGCCCGCGTCAGCCCGATCAGGAGATCGGCGATCTGCTCGTTCTCGTCGTTCAGCTTGGCGCTGTAGCGATAGCAGGTCTCGCTGACCTGGAAGGTGCGGCAGGCAAGCGCAATGCTCACCCCGCGTAATGCCACTGCTTTCCCGGCCATCTCTCGGCGTTGAGATGGCCGCGTCATTTTTTTCCCAAAGCCTCCTTCAGCAGTTCCGCTTGCATGCTCATCTCCGCATACATCTTCTTCAGCCGACGGTTCTCATCCTCCAGAGCTTTCATCTGGCTGATCATCGATGCGTCCATGCCCCCATACTTGGCCCGCCATTTGTAAAATGAGGCCGTGCTCATCCCGTGCTCCCGGCATAGCTCGGGAACGGGAACACCTCCTTCTGCCTGACCGCCGGATGGCCATTATCTGCGGTTCGCTAAATCTGCTCGTCTTCATCAAAAATCTCCTCGATCATAAAGCCCGAGAAAATTCTACTTTTGAAGCCCGTTAATTTGCGGGGGGATTACCCGACTTTCGCGAGCGCCGCCGGATACCTTTTCCGAGCGAACGATCTCGCAGCCTTCATTTCGAAGCCGCTCAAGCTGAACCTCCAAATCCTGATCAATGGTGCTAACGCGTGCGTAACCGATGCGAGCCATATTGTAACCTCAAGGTTTAGGCCTCAGGCTACCCTGTCACAAATAGTCGCTGTCAACCCAGATGTTACACCAAGAACAGTAACATGCCGCCCGTCACGTTAGGGTATACCTTAATGTGACACGACCAACATTGGCGCCCCTCGCCGAATGCTGGTCGTGCATACGAGTAATTCAGCCTATGCCGACTTCGATTACGTTTGAATACGAGTTTTTATTTCATTCAAGAAAAAATCACCGAAGCGATCAGTTCGGGCGGGTTGCTTTCGTCGTTAGATGGCGACCACAAAACTACTGCGTATTCTCCATCGTTTGACCTATTCGACGCATCAAAGCAAAACATAGGGCCGTACCCACTGCTCATAATAGGTACAAGATGGTGAGGGAGCCCAGCAGACTCTCTGTCGTCTAATGTCCGCCACGTCATACTTGACACACAAGTGCCGGGGACTTTATTTGCAATTATCCCATAAAACTCAGCGTCGCTCAATGCGACTACTCCAAGATGTTTGAGAAACGCTTCATCACTTGGTGGAAACTTTAACCCGATCATCTCAGAGGATTTCAGTAAATCGTCTTGGCTTGCGGGGCCAAAAAAATCCGCTTGTGATTTTTTGGCGTCGAGGATTTCTACTGCGTCTTCGAAGCTGCCTAATCCGCTCATTCCATGTCACCAACTAAAGCGGGATTACACGAGCTTTTCATGCACTAGAAATGAAAGATATTTTGGGTCTGACTCACCAAATATCTCCTCACCTTCTAACATATACGCGCGTAGTAGGTGATCCTTTGCCTCATCAGTGAGCCCCAACTCATAAAAAGAGGCTCCGAGTCCGAATTGAACGAACGCATTGGAAAATCCATCACTGCTTGATTCTGCTTCTCTAAATGACAACAATGAGCTGTCGAATTCATTAAGCTGAAGAAACGCGTCTCCGATTGAGGCATTTAACCAAACTGACGCATCCCATATTCGTTTCGGATTTGGCAAAAGGTCAAGCGCCTGTTGCCAGGCACTTATCGCTTCAGTTGAGGAGCCGAGCTCGATATGCTCGTCACCTATTGCTGAAAGACGAACTACCTCTTGGTAAATGTCATCTGGGAGTTCGTTTTGATTTTTACTCACTGTTTGCCTTCTCTTTCAAATAAAATTCCAAATATTGTTTTTGTTCCCCAGCAAATCCTTGCTTTCCAAACAACTCATATATTCTTGAAAACACGTAATACGCTCTCTCTTTGTCTCCAAGTTTGTACATAGCTTCACCTTCAGTCATCAAAACAAGATGATCCTCATGATTTGGATCGCCGTACATTTTCGCCATGATATCGATCCATTTTGAAGCATTGTCCTTATCACCGAGATCGACGTAGTCTTGGACAAAACTAGCTGAAAGGCTTTGAGGGTAATAATCCCACGTTTCCTTGGGTTCCGGTATTAGCTCCCAAGCTTGCAACCCTAGTTGAATGGACACCGCAAGATCGCCGTCCTGGAATCTCGTGCCGGACAACTCTAACAGGTTGTCAATTTGAGCTTTTACGTCTTTCTCTATCTCGGGCTTTCTGGTCATATGATCCTCAATTTGCAGGCGGCAGATACCGAGATGGGGTTTGGCCTCCACGGCTCGAATTTGATGGCCCCCATTCAAACCTATAATTGTCAGAGTTCAACATCCAATCTCGAACTTCTTGTGACCGAGCACCTTGGAAGCGTCCAGTAGTGTTCCAATAATCAACGGCGTCTACGGGATTATGCCCCATATGTGTCTGGGGTGAGTCCACAGGTCTCCACACATTGTTTTCCTTGTCAAAAAACTCATCCTGTCCTCTGCGGTTCGTGCGTAACAAACCCTCCTTACGCGTTCTCTTTCGGACTTCGTTGCCGGTACGTGATGTCTTGGACGGTGTGTTGCCAAGATACTGTCTGCGGAGGCTAACGCGCCGAGTGCTTCTAGCACCCCCCTCTCCACCAAGACTCGCTACAGCTCTGTTGGCGCCTTTAACATTTTTTGCTGCTGTTTCGGCGGCTTCCTCCGCAGCATCAACGGCTGCCTTTTCAGCGGCCTTTACACCAAGCTTCTCGGCGACCTTTGCCGCCCCAGGAATCGGTATCGCGCCTATCGCATGTATTGTGCCCAATATCGGATGGCCTGAAGCGTAGGCACGATATGCTTCGTTCCCTGAAAGCGTGTTTCCAACACCGGGAGCGAAACCTGCGATACCGCTGACTTTCTCACCCCATTGCAACGCTTGGTATCGATCTACACCCCACGACATCAATCTATCTTGGACAGAGCTTTTGATACTCTCTGTCCAAGACGGCTCATATGGCTTAATTTCAGACGGGCCAGAGCCAAGCGAGAAAGGCTGTACATTACCTTTTCCGCTGTTCACATAATCCATTTCCTCGCCGAGTTTATCGTTAGATGCCCAGCCGACGCCGTTCGGATTTGTGTTCCAGCCTCCATCATCCGCACGTTTGTAGCCCTTGGACGCGGCATAATCCGCGATCTGCTCTTCACGGGTTTTACTTTTATCATGCTCATCGTTTCCATCCGGCGCCGGAGAGGTTTGCGTAGATTTGACGTGGATATACTCTCCGGGACAATTACCGCTATTCAGAGTGCAGCGATCGGAATGGCGTTGCACCGGAATGCCATTTGCTCGCACGATAGCCGACGACGTAACTGGCTCAACGACATCTTCAACTGTACCAGACTTTACACCTTTCCCTATGCCGGGCTCGTCACCATAGCAGCAGGAAAACTTCGAATCGTGCCGCTTGATCACCTTGCCGTTGGAGCGGACGTTTGGAGAGTAGTTCGTCTTGTCATCCGCCTTGCCCCAACTCATATATGGAATGGGCTTGTCAGGTGTGCGGCAGACATCCGGTGAAAGACAAACGGCGTAGACATCGCCCTCATCAGGGACTAGCTCCGGGGGATGTGGGTCAGGAGCGGTCGGAGGGGGCTGTTTGGCTTTGGCCACTTCATCTTCGCGAAGTTTCTTTTCAAGTGCTTCGTCTTGAAACTCTACGTACGTATCTACATCGTAAGGGTCTCTAGCCTGATAGAAGTGATTACCGCCGCGGTTCCAGTAAACAGGTTGGTTTGTAACGAGATTATTTCTTCCAATTGCACCTGTGCTGAACGCTTCAGCCGTAACATCTCGCCGATCCAAGGTGATAGGGGTCGTTTGCACTAGGCGGACTCCCTTTTTCGATGCAAAGAAAGAATTGGTAAACCGCGCCGATCAGGCCATGGAAACCCGACACGCCAAGTTAAGAAAACGCGGCCAACGCCAGGGCGCATATCGAAGTGTACGCCATCCAAAACCATAGGGCCGACGTCCATTCCCTCCCCCTGATCTAACGAGATCATCGGTACGATTTCCGGCAGGAACCCACTTAAACGCTCGAACCCCGGCAGAAGACGATGTAATTCAAAAGGCTCGTGACCGTACAGCCATTGGTCCGTGACTTGATCCCGTGGAGCGGCTTGCCAGAAAGAGTAGTTAAAATCCGGTGGTAGAAGTGGGTGGCATCTCTGCAACCACTCATCATCGTATGTTCCAGCGAGGTCAGCTCGATCTTTCCAAAACGGAGAGATCGGACCAAGACCGGCAGGTTTCGGCCTATCGCTAACTGCACGGATTGGCTCAGCCTCATCCTCGATTTGTGGGGCAGGCCAGTCATGCTGCTCTTTAAAGCGGGTCTCGTCCACGAGGCCGATACCGACAGGATTCGCCTCTATCGTTTCATCTTGCAGCCGACCGCCAAACGCCAAACGCCAGTCCAATGGGACATAGGGCACTGGATCCCCTGCGGTCAGCTCCCAGCCGTCCAACGCATCTTCTTGTTGGCGATCTATCAGCCCGCGCCAAGTTTTACGTGTTTTTGCCCTCCAATAACGCGGGCCGTGAACACGCAAACGTTTTTCGATGGGCCCAACCTGCAGGCCACATGTCCATGATGACGAGGGCGCGCCGTTCGGGGGAAAAGCGGCACCTATGAAGGTTACGTCGGTTCCGGGTTTAAACGGTGCGAGGTCTGTGCAGGCCATCTGCGGCGTCTGGTGTGGATCTCCATCGTAGACATCAGACATGACAAGAGGTTGTTGCTCGTCCGCTAGTTTCAAGGGACCACCATTGGTCAGCTTGAATGTTCCCCGTGCGACGACCACACCCATAAGATCGCCGACCAAGTTGTATTGGCGAAAAGCAAGAGCTGGGAATGGTGTGTGATTGTCGACAGACATGGAATCGACCTATTACCGCTTAAGGGAGAAAATAATATTTCTCAGGCAGGCTTCACTGCCTGTTGAAAATCCGAAGGACAGCGATGTCAAACTCGTTTCTTCGCTAAAATACTGGACCGGATTAGGGTTTTCCGGAGATGGGGGAGCATCTATTTTCATCATAGGATAGGCAGCCAAAACGTCATCAAGATCAAAGCATGCGTCAGACTTTAGATGGATAATGAGTATCGCTCCTGCGATTGCGCCCGAACCTTCAATCGGCTCGCGATAGGAAATTTCATCAGTCGGCAAACCTCGTAAATCTACGTCGCGAGCCTGAAATAGGTCGAACGCTGAGGTTTGCCCATCGGGAGTAAGCGTGAAGCCGAATGTCTTCTCCAGCGCGTCCTTCGTGCCAATATTTTTGGAGTTAAGGTCAGAAACAACATTCTGCAAAACTTCCAATGACATCTTATTTCCCGACATATCACTTTTCCCAGAGCGAACCAATTTGACCGTCAATTACTTACCCCCAAAATTTTTATCGTAGGCATCTCCGTAGTAGTCTTTATATAACTGCCCAGTCCGCGAGTTTTTTGTATTGCTCCCCATATCCCTTCCAATGACTGCTCGACCTGTCTCGGTCGACCATTTTCCACTTTGAACGTTGTCAAAAACAATATTGTAAGAGGGGATGCTTGAGGGGTTACCGGCGACGTCAATCTTTGTCTTGCTGTTCCAGTATATTTCCCGCTGAACCTGAATGTTGTTCATGGTGGCTGCACCCTCGCCTGAGAGCATCCCGTTAACATAGGCCGCGCGGCTGGTGGGGTTTTCAGCATATGGATTTACTGCATGACCCGCCTCATGAGACAACGCCATCGCCAATTTTTTCGGATTTTCATAGTTCTCAGCGGCGATTGTGATCACCTTTGCTTTGTCGTCGGTGTAGCTTCCTTTGCCTGCTGGTCCCTTCGCAATGGTCCATCCAAGCTTTTCAAGATTTTGAAGCTGTTGTGTCAATGTTGGTGATTGATTGATCAGCGATTGGCTATTCTTATCAAACGCGCGGTTTGGTTTGGGATTGGCTCCTTTAGTCGCCGGGGCCGGGGCCGGGGCCGGGGCTAATTGACCGGATGGCTTGTTAAGATCAACGACTGAACCATTTAGCTGAGCAGGTCCTGAAGCCGTGAAATTAAAGTTCGTACCGAGAATAATAACGGTGCCGTCTTTTCTCATAATGAACTTTGACGCACCGCATTCGATGACGAACTCTTCTCCGACAATCGTTTTCTTGAATTTCCCGATATTTTCAATCGACGTTTGGCCGACATTGGTAACCTTGCTGACCCCGATCTGCTCCGTTTGTGCGACGCCAACCGACGTGGACTGAAACGCACCGATGATGGTGTTCATAATGCCGGGAAGCGGGAACAGGCTCGATGCATCCGATCCAATACCCGTGCCTGACCCCGCAAGCGCTGTGCCTGCGTCGGAACGGGGGCTTGGGCCGGAGACGACGCCCTCGCGCGATGACATGCCACCAGCGCCGAGGAAGCCAAGCGCCGATGATGCAAGTGACGTGGCAAAAGCTGCAACACCCGGCCCCCCAGCGCCTGCAATCTGGGCGGCCTGACTGAGGAGACCTGCTGTCTGGCCTGACAGCGCCTGCACGCCTGCCATGGCCATCATCGCCATCGGCCCAGTGCCACCGACGACTGTATTCACCGATCCACCGATCTCATGCTTCTGGTTGCCTGAGACCTCTACAGCACGGTTGCCGCCGACGGATGCGACTTCATGACGGTCGATGCGCTTGGTACGGTCGTTCAGGACACGGGTCGTCTGGTCCTTCTGGGCATGGAAGAACTGGTTCTCCTTGCCTGCTTCATCCTCGAAGGTGATTTCGTTGAAGCCATCGCCCTTGTGCGTGTTGGAGCGCAGGACCATGCGGGTCTTGTTGGCGGGAAGGTCGTAAGGCACCGAATTTTTTGGGTTGTTGACCACGCCCGTCACCAGTGGGCGGTCTGGATCACCATCAACAAAGGCGACCATGACCTCCATGCCGATGCGCGGAATGACCTGCGCACCCCATGTGCCTCCGCCCCATGCCTGACTGACCCGAACCCAGCACGTGTCCGTCCCATCCTTCTTGGCCCTGCGGTCCCACGGGAACCACAGCTTGATGCGGCCGTATTGATCCGGGTGGATTTCTTCACCCTCGGGACCCGCGACGATGGCGACCTGCGTGCCCTCGATCTTCGGGCGTTTGGTGGTGCGGTGAGGGGTCAGCGGGACGCGGGCGGGAATGGCCTCAAACTGGTTGCGGTATTCCGGCTCGTTGCTGTTGGTCTCATAGGAGCGGTCCACAATGGTATGGCTGGCCCTGATGATGACGTGCTCTTCGTATTCGTGCTCGGGATGGGCTTCCTCATAAGGGGTAAAGCGGCGACCGGCTTCCAGAATACGCGATGTTGAACCACCGAAGACCCGGTCATGATCGGCCTCTGTCGCCTGGACCCTGAGTTTTTGGGCTCGTTCCGCCTCTTCGACCGTCTTGATCCGGGAAGGGTACTCGTAAAGCTCCCGCTTGGTCGCATCTGGCATTTGTACCAGAGACGGTGTCATCGTGCCCGGCACCATGCTCGGTGTCTCGAAATTCCAGTCTGCGCCAGCGCGCTGGCCCGGCACATAGGAAAAACGACGGGCCCAGTCATTGATGTGGTTGCGATCCGATGATCCCTGTGCCAATCTCACCCTGCCTTCGCCCTGAGCGGACGGCGATGGGTCAAGCCATCCATTGGCGGTATCGGCCACATGCAGCTTGTGAGACCCATCCTCATGGCTGAACCAGTAGAACAGCCCGTCCTCCTGAAAGCGTCTGAAAAGATAGGATAAATCGTCTTCGTTGAACTGCACGCTGTAGATTTGTGCGGGCGGAGGTTTGATGATCCCCGATGTATCCGGTGCGGGAATGCCGTGCTCGGAAAACAGCGTTTCGACGATATCGATCGAGTTCTGGTTCTGCCAGATACGGCAATCGGAACGGCGGGATAAGAGCCACATCTGAGGACGAATGGTCATCGCGTAGGAGCGCAGGCCGCGCGTGATCGGTGGTCCCTCGTGCAGGTCGGTCACCAGACCGTTGAACGGACGGCGGACACCACCACCATCTTCGCCCTGTTGCACTTCGACCGAGACATCAACCAGACGACCGATCAGCTCTTCTGGCTTGACCGCTTCCTTCTTGGCGCGGACATTCAACTGTATCTCGAAGAGTTGTGAAACGCCTTCATTGATCACCATGCGCTCTGGCAGCAACTGGTCTTCGCCCAGCGGCGACTTGACCTTCAAAACACGGCTGGCCTGGATGAATTCGGACGACGAAGGCTGGTCGGTCATGGGGAACCCCGGTGATCGGATGAGATAAATTATCAATCAGCTGTCAAAATCTGGACGGAATGCAATCAATCATTGTGGCAAAACCAAGGAGGTTTGGCCGTTTGTACAACCAATCAGGCGGAAAATCGTTCCCCAGTCCCAAACCCGCCGCAATCTGCCATCTAGTTTTGTGGGGATGGATGCGGTCGGGATAAGAGGATTCGCTGATGGCGCTTGTTGATGTGGACAGCACAATGCCCAAAAGACGGCTGAAGGCGCACAGCCCGCAGACGAAGCATGATGCCGAGGGCTATGGCCTTCATCGTGAAGAGGCCAACGAGCGTCGCGGGGCCGGGTGGTGGGTAAGCCTCAGACGACGCGGGCACAAGATCGTGCGGCTCTTCAAGGACAGCGTCTATGGTTCCGATGAAGCGACTTACTCCGCAGCCCGCGCCTACCGCGATGCGATGATCGAGGCTATACCGCCCGCCACCAATCATGAGCAGGCCGTTCTTCTGCGCAAGACCAACAAGAGCGGCATCTCCGGGGTGCGCCGGATCGAGAGCCGCGAGGGCGACGCGTGGCAGGCGACATTGATGACAAATGACGGTCAGAAGCGCGAGAACTTCTCCGTGTCGAAGTTCGGTGAACTTGCCGCGAAATCGATGGCCATCGCCCAACGCCGCAAATGGCTGGCCGATCTGCCCGTGACACATCTTGCTTATGCCCAACACGCAGCCGACGTGGCGGAAGAGCACTTTGCCGACGATCTTATTCCGGTTAGCGACGTGATGCCGGAGACGCATCTCACAGAGGACGAGATCAAGGCGCGCATCCAGGTGATCAACGACGACTTCGACAGGACGCGACCGAAGCGGCTACGGGTTCGCGTCATGCGATACCATCATAACAGGCTCTCGGTGTTCGTATCGGATGCGGGCAAGTCTGCCAAACGCAAGCTGATGCAGGTTAATACACGCAAGCTTGGCAAGCTTGAGGCTTTGAGCGAGGTCAAATCGAGGATCGAGGCGACGGTTGCGGAAATCTACGACGCGGATACAGCAAGATGGTTTATGGAAGCGCATGGGGAAGCGCTGCTCAAGCCGGAGCAGTTCGATTTAGCCGAAGGGTTCAACGAGCTCGTGTTTATCAACAACGACCGATCCAGCGCCTGATCCGATCATGGGACGCCCGGGCACAGGCGGACCTTGTTGCTCTTCCAGCATTTGCCGTCGCGCTTCATGTCACCCAGATTTGAATGCGCGTGGGTACTTCCCGGCGTCGCATTCCACGTGCCAGAAGCGGTCGAACCATTGATACCAATGTAAGCGAAATACTGGTTACCCTCCATGACAAAGCTGCCCTTGTCGGTGCCATATGGACCCCAGTAGCAAACGCCGTTGATGGCCTTCTTACCATCAACCTCTAGCAGGCAGTTTTTACGATTGGGTGGTGTTTGCTTCGCAGCGGGGTAGGTGTCGGAGGCTTCCGTGTTCGACGCTGGTTTGGCAAAGCACAGCTGGAACTGGGAAAATGGTATTTCGGCGGTAGCCAAGCTTAGAGTGATCGCGTTGTCATTCCAATCAACGATCTTCAGTTCTTTGCCTTTCTTGGCATCATTGAGGATATCGCTCGAAAGTTCATAAAAGCCGTACCATCCAAAATAATCATCGGGATGGCCGTTGGAGATGGAGTCACTGGTCTCATCGATTTTCCAAGAGGTGCGGACCACATCTTTATACGGTCCGTTTTCAACAAATCCGACGAAGTCCTTGCCGGGCGCGCCCATGAAGCCGATGGTCATGTCGCCCTGCTTGGCCTCCACGAAGCAGGTATCACCCCAGTCTTCTTCGCGTTGCTCAAACGTCCAGGACGAGGCCGAAGCAGCAGCGCTCACTGCTGGTGCAAGAGGCGGGTCCCCAAACATAACGCTGCGACCGACGGGGGTAGGCAGCCCGTTGCGACTGTTCTGGCTTTGTGGCGCGGCAAAGGGCGATGTTGTCGAAGCCCGTACCCAGCCCGATAGCATCTGCATAGCTTACCACCGGCAGATACCAAACGGGTTCATTGCCTTGAAAGGTCACGGCCAAAGGTGCTGGTTTATTGGTCGAGATCGCCGTACCCAAAATGGTGGTCACCATGAAGCCACCGCCATCTTCGGCGGTAGCGCCGGGAATCTCGCCGTACAATTCGTCACTGCTGACAACCTTGGAAACGAATTCGATACCACCTGCCCACGCGGTGCCGATTGCAACGTTCGTCGCTTGGCCGACCGACAAATTCCAGTTTTGCTTCGACACGCGAAGTCGGGGGACGATCTTATCGATGCCGATGAGCGTATACTCAATCGCGACCGACTTTCCCGACCATGCCGTGCTGCGAAATGCACAGAACGCCTTTTCGTCAACATCATCAGGTGTGTTAAGGAAAATCTCCAAGCTGTTGCCCTTGTAGTAGGACTGTTCTTCGGCCGCTGCGTCCGAGGTGACCCTCGTAAGACCACCGGTATTCAAGCGTGCCGTTTTGCAAGCGCTTCACACCGACGAGCCCGGGATTAACAGGGGTCAGCGCCAGAACGCCTCGGCTCCCGCGCTCAATCCGGGCGTAGGCGTTACCTCTCAACTCAAGCGACGCGGAGATGAACTCCCAAAAATCCACAGCCGTCTGGTCAAAATTGGGACTGTCATGCAGCAGGCGATACAGAGGATGGTCACGGTAGACCTCGCGATTTCCCTTACTATCGCGCCGGTAAACCATGAGTGGGAGGCTCGCGATCGTTCCAGAAAGCAGGTTTACGCAAGCCCAGGCAGCGGACAGAGACAAAACACTGGAATCTGAAACATGCTCACCGGCGTCGCCAACATTCCCGTGCCAGCCATTCGTGTTTTCGATCGACAGCATCCGCATCACAGATGTTGCAGCCTTGAAGGCAAGTTTTCGAAATGCGTTCACTGAGCACCTGCCATCTCACGGAAATAATCGTCCATACCTGCGTTACCTGAAGCTTCAGGGTTTCTGCCCATCAGCTCGCCAGCGTTGAAGGCCGCGACCAAGGGGTCAATCTTGGAGCTGGCTGTTTTCTTGTCGATGTAGATGTTGCTGCCGCGCTGCTCTGCGCTCGCGTTCTGGACGCACCAGGTCAGTAGGCCAGAGCCGCACTGCTTCATGGTGCCGTTAGCAAGCTTGCGTTCAATCCCGAAGATCGAACCCGACAGCTTGTACCCTTGCGAAACCGCCTTCACCATCGGATCGACGATTGAGTATCCAGCTAGCTCTTCCAGCAAAGCTGTCACGCCGTTCGGGTCAAGCCCGATCGCACCAACCTCTGGTAACTTCCCGGCGTCACGTAGGCTGGCAATGATGGCCGCTGCTTCCTCTACATCCTGAGTGACGCGCTTGCAGATGACCAGGTCGCCATCACGCTCGAAGTCATTCAGCTTCTCGACTATCTCCGGATGACGCTTGAGAACGGACGGTTGCGCCCATGCCTTTGCCCACAGCAACCAGTGGCGCGTGACTTTGTGACGTCCGATTGCTGCCAATCCCCAAAGGTCGAGGAGGCCTCCAACATCGCCACCCACGACAATCACGTCGCACTCGTTGATCAGATACTGAAGGGTAATGCGCTTGTCAGCAGCGGCCTCCCAGTAGTCAGCACCGATCCACCGATCGGAATGCAAGGCCAGGCCAATTTCCACGTTCAAGTGCTGGCTTGCCCAGCGCCGCTCTTCTTCTTCACCCTTCTTCTGGGCGGTCTGCCATTCCTCAATCAGGCGATCCAACGTGATGGAAAGTCCGAGATTTGGCAGAACCATGTGCCAGTTGGATGGATCTTTCCAAGGCTTCTGTCGCTGGTCTGCATTTCTTCCGGGAACTCGTAGAGAACCGGAAGCGTGCTGCCGTCGACAATGGTGCCATCTCGAACACCTCGGGCATATTGCAGTTCAGACTTGAACACGCCCGAGGGCGGCTCGTCGCTTTGCGTGGTAATTATGATCAGGAACGATTCTTTGTTCGGGATCAAACCACCGCTGATCTGACCAAGCACACGCGAGGCGTAGGAGTATGACGACATGATGTGCAGCTCATCGAGCAGAACGCCCGCAGGCTTGGAACCTGTCAGCACCTTCATGTCAAAAGTCTTGATACGCAGCTTCGCCTTATTGAGGCGATCAACTATCTTCTTCTTATGCTCGATGGCGTGAAACCGTTTCGCGAGATACGGATCAGCCTCAATCATGCCCGCCGCCTGCTGATATGCTGTGTCGGCCACGTCCTGCGTCGGACCAATCAGCAGAAACTCAGCGCGAGGGCGCTTATTCATCAGCAGCGCCGTGACCATGATGCCAGCGCCGCCCGTCGTCTTCGAATTTTTCTTCGGTACCAATCCAAAGACGTTGCGAACATGGCGTTCGCCATTCTCGTCGATTGAACCGAAGATTGCGCGAACGATGTGGCGAAACCAATCACCGGCAGCGTCGGCCATGTAGGGTTGGTCGGGAACATCAGGCAGGCGCAGATTATCGAAGATGCCTACCGCGCGATTTCCCTCGTCGAAATCAAGAGGAAGTTCGGGGACGATTGGCCGACCATCGCGAAGCCGCTCGGCCCAGTCCGGGCATGAGAAATTCCAGTCGGCCTTTATTGCAGAAGCGAAGCCCATGGAGTGCCTTCATGCGCCGTATGGGCGTCTCTGTCGGCGGCCTCCTTTTCCCCAACCTTTTCGTCCGGCTCTTTTGCGGGAGCTCTTGGAATTGGAACGGCGGCAGCGCCTTTTTCGATGATGTCGAATATTCTGGAGATCGCGACCGAGTTGCCGGACTTCAATTTCTTAAGCGTGACCTCAAGCGCCATGCCTTCGATCTGGTCCGCGCCTTCGTTGAGCTCACGGGAAAAATTCTTCCGTAACGTCTTCTCATCGCACCGAAGATACCCGGCAATCCGCGCTTGCGTCCAACCCGCCGCCCGAAGTAGGCACACAAGCTCCTGATTTTCATTGCTTTTTCCGAATGACGGTCTGCCGCGGCGATCTTTGATCGGCTCAATTGGCTTGCCGAACAGATCAAGCTCGACACCCTCGCCATTTTTTTCATCGGTCACGGTAAAAAAAATCTCTCGTTGTGGGGGACGCGGGTGCGGGAGAAAGAGGCTTTCCAGACTTCTTGCCCCCCCGACCACTTCAACAGGATGAGGCAAGATAAGATTGGCAAAGTGAGATATCTAATAAATTAGCGAGCGGGTTCCGATGGACGACTTAAACAAGATCAATTCAAAAATAGAAGAATTAAATCGTGAAACGGTTCGCATCAGCAACCAGTCTCAGGCCGTTGAGACTGTTAAGTTCATGTTCGAAGCTGTTCAGAAATCAATGGACAGCTTCACTAGCAGATTAACCATATTTGCCTCAGTTACTGTGGCTGGCCTTGGCCTTGGAACCATTGCAAACGGTTGGTATCAAGTAGAGAGAATTTCTGAGGTAGTGGAGAGCGCTAAAAAAGGCGAATTTCAACGGGACGCGAAGCTCAAGGAATATTTTGATACCAGAAATTTGAAGGCAGTGAATGTCTTTGGCACATTAGATCAACGAAACGTTTTGGAAGGCACCGTAACGGTCGTACCAACAACACTCGCGGATAGAATTATCGGCTACAGAGTGGAAGCACAATTTCCATTTAAAGTCTCGTTTGAAGGTTCAAATTCTATTAAACTTAATTCGTACCACCTGACCTTCTCGGAGAAGTTTACCGGAGCATTTTTCGACAATCTCGATGAGCTCGTTGTTAGAGAGTCACTGAACGGCACGACATCAACCAATGAGATAAACATGGTATCGAGCGTTAAATATAACGTTTCCCACCTCATATCGTTGACCAAAACAGAGTGCGAAAGCGCGTACAGAAAAGTGCACGATCTTGTTAATAACAAAGATTTGGGAACAGTCGCGATCCAGCCATATTTTGAGGTTGAGAGTCAGATCATCAAGGATCATGTTTTTGATATCAAGCTTTCTGAAGCACGGTCGGTTTACGATTGTGATTATCTAAAATCTCTTAGTAAGTAACTTCGCGACCGCTCCTCTCGTTGCTTCAATGTGTCGTGGCATAGCTTGCACAGCGTCTGAAGATTGGTCTCATCGAAGAACACCACCTCATCACCCTTGTGAGGTTTGACGTGGTCGCAGATGAGTTTCGATGTGTTGCCTTCGATCTTGCCGCAGCCTGCCATCTGGCGTGTGAACAGGTAATCCCCCCGCAAATTAACGGGCTTCAAAAGTAGAATTTTCTCGGGCTTTATGATCGAGGAGATTTTTGATGAAGACGAGCAGATTTAGCGAACCGCAGATATTGGCCATCCTGCGCCAGGCAGAAGGTGGTGTTCCAGTTCCCGAGCTATGCCGGGAGCACGGGATGAGCACTGCCTCATTTTACAAATGGCGGGCCAAGTATGGGGGCATGGACGCATCGATGATCAGCCAGATGAAAGCTCTGGAGGATGAGAACCGTCGGCTGAAGAAGATGTATGCGGAGATGAGCATGCAAGCGGAACTGCTCAAAGAGGCTTTGGGAAAAAAATGACGCGGCCATCTCAACGCCGAGAGATGGCCGGGAAAGCAGTGGCATTACGCGGGGTGAGCATTGCGCTTGCCTGCCGCACCTTCCAGGTCAGCGAGACCTGCTATCGCTACAGCGCCAAGCTGAACGACGAGAACGAGCAGATCGCCGATCTCCTGATCGGGCTGACGCGGGCAAAGAAGACTTGGGGCTTTGGCCTGTGCTTTCTATACCTACGGAATGTCCGAGGACATCGCTGGAACCACAAGCGTGTCTACCGCATCTACCGCGAGCTGGAGTTGAACCTCAGGATCAAGCCACGCAAGCGTTTGAAGCGGGACAAGCCCGATGCGTTGACCGTGCCGGAAGCTCCGAACCTGGTCTGGTCCATGGATTTTATGGCGGATCGTTTGGAGGACGGTCGGCAATTCCGACTGTTGAATGTCCTGGACGACTTCAACCGGGAGGGGCTGGGTATCGAGGTGGACTTTTCGCTGCCTGCTGAACGCGTCATCCGCAGCCTGAACCGGATCATCGAATGGCGCGGTAAACCGTTCGCCATTCGTGTGGATAACGGGCCTGAGTATGTCAGTGGCAAACTGATGGAATGGGCCGAAACGCAAGGAATTGCGTTGAGCCACATCCAGCCCGGAAAGCCGCAACAGAACGCCTATGTCGAGCGCTACAACCGCACCGTCCGACATGAATGGCTTGACCAGTACATCATTGAAAGCATCGAGGAGGCGCAGGAATTCGCCACGCAGTGGCTATGGACCTACAACAACGAACGGCCCAATATGGGCATCGGCGGCATAACGCCTGCACAGAAACTAAAAATGGCCGCGTGAGTTCTACTGCGGAGCCCCGTTAAGAATGGGGGGATTACCAAGGGAATCGAACCCTCGTATTCAGCTTGGGAAGCTGCTGCTCTGCCATTGAGCTACACCCGCGCACAAGATGACGGTGTGACAGTTGTGGTAGACTGTCAAGCTTCGTTAGGGCTATGCAGCGCGGAAGTGTTTTGACAATTTGAGGCCTTGGGCCTGATAATTGGAGCCGAGGCCGCTGCCATAGAGGCCTTCCGGCTTGGTCAGCATGTGTTCATAGACCAGGCGGCCGACGATTTGGCCGTGTTCCAAAATGAAGGGGACTTCATGGCTTCGAACTTCGAGAACGGCGCGGCTGCCGGTGCCACCGGCGCTGGCGTGGCCGAAGCCTGGGTCAAAGAAGCCGGCGTAGTGGACGCGGAATTCGCCGACCAGCGGATCGAACGGTGTCATTTCAGCAGCGTAGAGGGGCGGAACATGGACGGCCTCCTGCGAGACAAGAATGTAGAACTCGTCCGGGTCAAGAATGAGTTCGGCACGACCTCTCGCGTGGATCGGCTCCCAGAAATCCAGGACATCATGGGCAGCTTTCTGGTCGACATCCACAACTGCGGTGTGGTGTTTGCCACGATAGCCGATCAGGCGGTTTTCACCAAAACCCTGAAGATCGATCGACAAGGCGATGCCTCCGCCGGACACGTTGGGCATTTCGCTCGCGACCAGCGTTTCCTCTTCGTGCAAGGCCAGCATTTCAGCATCGGCCAGGACGGAATGACCGATACGAAAGCGAATTTGTGAGAGACGCGAGCCCTGACGGACGACGATTGGGAACGTGCGCGGGCTTATTTCGAGATAGAGCGGGCCGTTATAGCCCGCGGGGATCTTGTCGAATTCCTGCGCATTGTCGGTGATGACGCGGGTGAAGATATCGAGACGACCCGTAGAGCTTTTGGGGTTGGCAGACGCGGACATATCCGAAGGCAGGGCAAGCGCCTCCATCAATGGTACGATGTAAACGCAGCCGGTTTCCAGAACGGCACCTTCGCCGAGATTGATTTCGTGCAAGCTGAAACGCGTCAGCTTTTCGATGACTTTTGTCGATGGGCCGGGCATGAAGCTGGCGCGTACGCGGTAAGCTTTTCCGCCCAGACGCAGATCCAGGCTTGCTGGCTGGATCTGATCTCCATCCAGCGCGCGTTCGCTCTTCAACTGTCCAGAACTGAACAGTTCCCGGATCGCAGTATCCGCCAATATGCCCGTCGTTCTCGCCATCGTTTGATCATCCCTTTTCACGGCGACAAAACCAAAAGCAAGGCATTGACGCAAGTCGTTAACAGAGTTAAGCCAAGCTTATCCCGTGGTGATTTGGCCGGTCGGCTTGCAGCCACGTTAAACAAGTGGCTAAAAAGACCGGGTGCGCTTGTAACCGGTCTGCTTTTGCGGCCGGTTTTTTTGTTTGTAAGGTGATGACATGAGCAAGAAATGGCGCCCGGCAACACAATTGGTACACGGTGGTACACTGCGTTCCGGTTATGGCGAAACATCTGAGGCGATCTACCTCACGCAAGGGTTCGTCTATGACAGTTCCGAGGCGGCCGAAGCCCGTTTCAAGGGCGAAACGGAAGGCTTCATCTACGCCCGTTACGCAAGCCCAACCAATGACATGTTCGAAAAGCGCATGTGCCTGCTGGAAGGCGCCGAAGATGCGCGCGCCACGGCTTCTGGCATGGCTGCCGTCAGCGCCGCCATTCTCTGCCAGCTGAAGGCAGGCGATCATATCGTTGCCGCCCGCGCCTTGTTTGGTTCTTGCCGTTGGGTCGTCGAGACGCTGGCACCGAAATACGGCATCGAATGTACGCTGGTCGATGGCCGCGATCTCGCCAATTGGGAACAGGCAATCCAGCCGAACACCAAGCTGTTCTTCCTTGAAAGCCCGACCAACCCGACGCTGGAAGTGGTCGATATCGCAGGCGTAGCAAAGCTTGCCAACCAGATCGGCGCGAAGCTGGTGGTCGACAACGTGTTTGCCACACCACTTTTTCAAAAGCCGCTGGAACTGGGCGCACATATTGTCGTCTATTCCGCAACCAAGCACATCGATGGCCAGGGACGTTGCCTGGGCGGCGTCGTTCTGTCCGACAAAAAGTGGATCGAGGAAGAGCTTCAGGATTACTTCCGCCACACAGGCCCGGCCATGTCTCCTTTCAACGCGTGGACGCTGCTTAAAGGTGTTGAGACGCTGCCGTTGCGCGTGCGCCAGCAGACAGAAAATGCCGGAAAGATTGCGGATTTTCTCGCCGATCAGGGCAAAATCGCCAGGGTTATCTACCCAGGCCGCGCCGACCATCCGCAAGCCGACATCATCGCCAAGCAGATGACGGGTGGCTCGACGCTGGTGTGCTTTGAATTGAAAGGTGGCAAGGAAGCGGCCTTCAAGCTGCAGAACGCGTTGGAAATCGTCAAGATTTCCAACAATCTGGGCGATGCGAAGAGCCTGATTACCCATCCTGGGACAACTACGCACAAGAACCTGACCGACGAGGCCCGCGCTGAACTCGGAATTTCCGGCGGCACGCTGCGTCTTTCCTGCGGGATCGAAGATACTGACGATCTGCTGGAGGATTTTGCAGCCGCAATCGCTAAGGTATCCGCCTGATGTGACAGCCACGGCCCGGGCATATGCCGGGCCGTTTCTACCCGTTCCTCTGCCACAGACTAGCGCGCCGAGACGCCCGAAAAACGCCAAACGCCAAAAAGTCGGTGTGGTAACCGGATATTACCTTACAGGTGATATCTATTCGGGAAAGCGTGCATCGTATTCGTCAAAATCCCGCGTTGACCTGCAGTTTCTTGACGATGACCCACGCCTTTGGTGTAGAATGTTTGACAAGCAATGACTTAGGGCCGCATTATGTATCGAGCAGTGACAAGAGACATCGAGGTCACCGTCGACCCCTATTACCTTGAAGAGCAGTCAGACCCGGATGACAGCCGTTACGTCTGGGGCTACACGGTGGTGATCTCCAACCATTCCAGTTTGGCCGTCACCCTCGTCAGCCGGTATTGGAATATCACGGATGAGACGGGACAGGTGGACGAAGTATCAGGCCCTGGCGTGATCGGTGAACAGCCGCAGCTGAAACCCGGCGACACATATGAGTATTCCTCCGGCTGCCCGCTGGATACACCATCCGGCATGATGTTCGGCCACTATGAAATGAAAGCAGAAACCGGCGAGGTTTTCACCGTCGCCATCCCCGCATTTTCTCTGGATAGTCCCGGGCTGACAAGAATTCTCAATTAAAAAAGGCGGGATATCATCCCGCCTTTTCAATTCATTTCGCCGCTTCCATTTCCTCTACCGGATAATGATAGGTGGTGGAGCAGAACTCGCAGGTAACGGAGATGACACCATTCTCCTGGCTTTCCTGGATTTCTGTTGCGGAAAATCCTGACAGGACCCCTTTGATCTTGTCGCGCGAGCAATTGCAGCGATCAAGGATCAATTGCGGGTCATAGACGCGCACGCCCTGCTCGTGGAAAAGGCGAAACAGCAGTTTTTCCGCAGGCACCTGCGGATCGGTCAGCTCATCCATGTCCACCGTGTCGATCAGAGCAACCGCTTCGGTCCAGGCATCATCCTCCGAATATTCGGCAGCGCCCTCGTCGCCATCACCGCCGTGCAGGTCGCGTTGGCGAACACGCTCAGGCGCCTGTGGCAGAAACTGCGCGATAATACCGCCCGCTCGCCAACTGCAACGCGGATTGCCATCGCTGTCCCGGTCAAACAACTCGGCAACGCCAAGGCGTACGCGGGTCGGCAACTGTTCTGACTGCCGAAAATAGACACCGGCAATATCCTCCAGCGACGACCCATCCAAGGGTACGATGCCCTGATATGGTTGCATGCCCACGCCCTGGTCGATGGTGAAAGCGAGAATACCTTCGCCCAGCAACTGTTCCGGCGAGGTTTGGCCAGCAGCGGTCGCCTCAGTCAGGCGCTCCTCATCGAAACGAGCATAGGCGCGCATACTCTCAGGTGCAGAAAAATCCGCGACCAGTAGATCCACAGGACCATCGCTCTTCGTTTGAAGGGTCAGTTTGCCAGAAAATTTGAGGGACGTGCCAATCAGCGACGTCAAAACCACGGCCTCCGCCAAAAGGCGAGCCACGACCGGCGGGTAATCATGCCGCGCCAGAATAGCATTGAGGAGTGGCCCGACCTGAACGGCGCGACCGCGCACGTCCAGTCCCTCTACCTGAAAGGGAACGACCTTGTCATCGCCAGCCAATTTAAGATCGTCCAGCTGTACCGTTGCGTCTGCCATGTCCTAACTCCTTAACGTCACTCGCCCGTGCTTTCGCGCAAAATGATCGAAAACGCGATGGTATCGACCAACAGGCATGATGTTCGTCTTGCGCAGATAGACCGGGCACGATGAAAACGGAACCACCGTGCCACCTTAACTTTAGCAAAAGGGGCGGTTTATCCAAAAACAGCGTGTCCGTTCGGACCGGACCTCCTGCGAGACACGAGCCGGCACGAAGCCACCGAGCGGCGAACGATTGATGAAAGGTTGCCGTTTTAAATAACGGCAACATTGAATTGCGCTAGAAATAGGAACCTTGGCTTGAAATTCAAGTCAACCGGTTCCGCATCACCTGCAGGTGATTGGCTGACGCAAATCAGATAACGCCCATGCACCAGGCGATGATGGCCTTTTGGGCATGCAGACGGTTTTCGGCTTCATCGAAAACGACAGACTGAGGACCGTCGATGACGTCATCCGTCACCTCTTCACCGCGATGCGCCGGCAGGCAATGCATGAACAGGGCGTCCTTGCTGGCTTTGCCCATCAGGGCGGCATTGACCTGATAAGGCTGAAAGATGTTGTGGCCGCGAGCCTTGTGTTCCTGGTTCATGGACACCCACGTGTCGGTCACCACGCAATCGGCACCGGCAACTGCTCGTTCCGCATCGTGATATAGCGCCACTTCGCCGCCATTGTTGCGCGCCCAGTTCAGGAAACGGTCATGGGGCTCAGACCCCATCGGTACGGCCATGTTCATGCGGTAACCGAAGCGGGCAGAGCCTTCCACCAGCGAATGCAACACGTTGTTGCCATCCCCCGTCCAGGCGATGGTCTTGCCCTTGATTGGGCCGCGATGCTCCTCGAAAGTGAGAATGTCGGCCATGATCTGGCAAGGGTGCGTCTCGTCGGTGAGGCCGTTGATGACGGGCACGGTCGCGTGTTCGGCAAGCTCCAAAAGGCGCGAATGGTCCGTGGTGCGGATCATGATCGCGTCGACATATCGCGACAGAACCTTGGCCGTATCGCCAATGGTTTCAGCGCGGCCAAGCTGCATTTCCGTGCCCGACAAAAACAGCGTCTCGCCGCCCAGTTGGCGCATGCCGACATCGAAGGAGACACGCGTCCGCGTGGAGGGCTTTTCGAAGATCATTGCCAACATCTTGCCAGCCAGCGGCTTTTCCGCCGTGCCGTTCTTGGTGGCAATCTTTCGGGCACGGGCGTCGTCCATAATAACCCGCAGGTCTTCCGAACCGACGGCCGAAAGGTCTAGAAAATGCTTTGCTGATGCCATTTCAATATAGTCCCGTTGGTGCAGGCCGCGCTTGGCGCTTGCCTGAACAATGCGCGTTCAAGCGCTTCTTGCCATTTTCGTCGTAAGGCTTTCCGCAGCTCGTTCGAGCCGGGCCAACCCCTCTCGCGCCTCTTCTGCCGTCACGACAAGCGGCGGCAGCAGGCGGATGACATTGTCACCAGCGGGAACGCCCAGAAGCCGCTCTGCGCGAATGGCGTGCAGCAGATCCGATGACGGCACCTTCGCCTTGACGCCGATCAGCAGGCCCTCGCCTCTGATCTCCTCGATCACATCAGGATAGCGATCCTTCAAGGATGCAAGTCCTTGACGAAACACAAGCGTCACATCCCGCACATGCTGGAGGAAGCCCTCGGCCAGAACGATATCCAGCACCGCGTTGCCACAGGCCATCGCCAGCGGGTTGCCGCCGTAGGTCGTACCATGAACGCCAGCCGTCATGCCGGACGCGGCCTCTGCCGTGGCAAGACAAGCGCCGAACGGAAAACCGCCGCCGATACCCTTGGCCACCGCCATGATATCCGGCGTCACGCCCGACCACTCATGCGCAAAGAACTTGCCCGTGCGGCCAACACCGGTCTGCACTTCATCAAAAATCAGCAGCAGGCCATGTTCATCACACAGCGAGCGAAGTTCCCGCAAAAATTCTGGGGTTACAGGGCGAACACCGCCTTCACCCTGAATGGGCTCGATCAGCAACGCTGCCGTTTCCGGTAAGATCGCCGCTTTCAGCGCGTCGAGATCGTTAAACGGCACCTGATCGAAGCCTTCGACCTTCGGGCCGAAACCTTCGATATATTTTTCCTGTCCACCGGCGGCAATCGTTGCCAGCGTGCGCCCATGGAATGCGCCTTCGAAGGTAATGATACGGAATTTTTCCGGATGACCGTGCGTGTAATGATAACGGCGCGCGGTTTTGATGGCGCATTCCAGGGATTCTGCACCCGAATTGGTGAAGAACACCTTGTCCGCAAAAGTTGCATCCGTCAGCCGCTTGGCGAGCACTTCCTGCCCCTCAACCTCGTAGAGATTGGACAGGTGCCACACCTTCTCTGCCTGCGACTTCAAAGCGTCCACCATGTGAGGATGGCTGTGACCAACCGATGTGACCGCTACCCCCGCGCCGAAATCCAGATATCGCTCGCCGTTTTCCGTAACGAGCCAAACGCCCTCTCCTCGTTCAAAGCGCAGAGGAGCTCTGGAAAACGTATCGAACAATGGCGCGGTGTCGGCCATGGCAGTGTCACTCCTTGCGCGAAAGGCGCTCTCATGAGGGCTTACCGGTCATCCCGTGCCTGAAAATCAAAAATGCCGCCTCGCGGCGGCTTCTGGTCGTCTTCCTCTTACGCGATCACTATTGTCACTTCACCTGGCGATGTCAACAAATGTCCGTATTTTCCGGCTTTCTCAAGCCATGGTAGGCAATTTGGGACACCATACGAGGTGTTGCTTTTCTGACTCACAAATGCAGCAAGTTGGGGAAAACCGGAAAATCGATTCCAGATGATTCCCACGACTCTTGTCAGAGAGTCACCCGACGATTAGGTTAATCTTCAATTACTAGACTGCAAGCGGCGGAACTAGTCACCTAAAATCTGGCGGACACTCTGCGCGTGGTTCACTCCACGGCATTAGAGAATGATTCGGCCTGCGCGACAAGCGGAGAAGCGGCATGAACTGGACTGACGAACGCGTTGAGAGACTCAAAAGGTTGTGGGCCGAGGGCCTGAGCGCGAGCCAGATCGCGGCACAACTTGGCGGTGTCAGCCGCAATGCCGTTATCGGCAAAGTCCACCGTCTGAACCTGCCCGGCCGCGCGAAAGCAGGCGGCACAGTTGCTACGTCACGTCCCGCAGCAAAGCGCCCAACGGTCGCGACACCGTCTGCTGCACCCCGCGCCGCAAATACCTTCCAGGCACGTGCTGCGACACCACGTCCAACGGTGCGCACAGCAACGTCGAACGATCAGGATACCGATACAGGCCGGGTTCTTGACTACGCACCGGTCAACACAGCGGTTCTGCCGACATCGCTGCGTCTAACACTGACGGAACTTACGGAACGCACCTGCAAATGGCCGGTCGGCGATCCGCTAAAGGATGACTTCCATTTCTGCGGCTGCGACGCGTCTGAATCCTCGCCTTACTGCAAATTCCACGCAAAGATGGCGTACCAGCCTGTGAGCGAACGCCGCAGAGCCTGAAGGTTCGAGAAACACATTATGATGATAAAAAAGCGGGTCATTGGCCCGCTTTTTTAATGTGTGAAGTGTTGTGATGTCTTCGACGTCGGCACGCTTCGCTCAAAGCGTCTATTATCACTGCTTCGGTGTGATAGGTCAGAATGGTGCGCCACTCTTCTACCTCTTGAGTCGTGATGAGTTCGGGCAAGCGGAGAGGCACCTGTTCATCGTCGGCCAGATGTTCAATGAAGCCAACCGCCGCAGCGGTGTTGATATCTGCGTGTGGAGCTGCAAGACAATAGCGGGCGTAATGCACGATACGCCGGGCTTTCTCTCTTCTGTCGTTTTTCACGCAGTCTTCGAAAAACGGGCGCAGCTCTATCCATGCAGCCATGGGCGACCAGGCGCGTTCGATCTCATCGCGCAGTTCGGGTGCAGCCTCGATGGCCTTACGACGCCAAACGCTCATATCAATTGTCCACCATCATCCCATGAACTCTTATAGAGCGATGAGCTTGACGTTGGACCGAAATATTCAGGAGAAGAATTATGCTGTGCGCAAAAAGCGTCCCAGACAGGGATCTGCCTGAGCGGTGAGCGCTGAGAATGCCGTGTCCGGGTTAGTGCCCTACGCCGCTAGAAGTTTGACAAGGCACCCGGCCAGATCGCAGCCCTTCGATTGAACGGCTGCTTGATCTTGGCGGATGGTTCAGCCTTGACGGGCTTTGCGGTTGGCATAGCGGCGATCGCGCTCTGCCTTGCAAGCGGCTTCGTCTTCGATGACGCGGGCGATGCGGTTTTTGTCGGCCAGCTTACGGGCGTCTTCTTCAGCACTTGCCGCAGCTTCGAGTTCAGCCTGCTTTTCGGCGGCTTCTGCTTCGAGGCGGATTTTTTCGTCGCGTTTTTGCTGGTCGCGTTCAGCCTGGCGCGCTCTGCGGGCCTCGGCAACGGCAATCTGTTCGGCCTGCTTGGCTTCAAGCATGGGTGCCGCAGCTTCCTTGGCTTCGCGATAGGCCTTCAAAAGAGCAGCCTTTGCGTCAGCCGCGGCGCCGCGTTGTTCGGAGACTTCGTTGTTCTTGATGTTTCTAGTGTTTCTCAAATCTCTATTCCAGTTGAGTGGTCATACTGATCCTGCGATCAGGACTTCTTACCACGTTTCGTCGGGGCGGGTGCAGGGTTCAGGCTGTCTTGCAATTCTTTGGCAAGACGCGCTTCGCGCAGTCTGAGCGTCTTTTCTTCACGAGCTTGCGTAATCGAATTCAGTTCGTCAACCGCATGGCCACGCGCAAAAAATTGCGTCTGCGTCGCGCCGAATGCGATCTCTGCCTGTTTGCGAGATTTGCTGTGTGTTTCAGACATGAAATTTCCTTCCTGTCGCGCCGGCCTGAAATCGGGATCGATTTGCTGGAAGTCCGATGCGTGGTGGATCGAGCAGCCTGGAGCCTGTTACGCCATAAAGGCACAGTACCCGAAGCGAGTGCCGCCAAGCAGCACAAAAAAAGGCCAGGCAAAGTGCCTGACCTCGGTTGGTCTCATGCTTTCAACAGTGCCAGTACATCCGTGGTCAAGGGAAAGCAGATCCCGTTATTTAAGCAGCCTGAAGGTTGCAAGCAGACATTTTGCCCGACTTGTTGTCGCGCTCAAGGTCGTAGCTCAGCTTCTGGCCTTCAACGATTTCGCGCATACCTGCACGCTCTACAGCGGAGATGTGTACGAATGCGTCTGTGCCGCCGTTGTCAGGCTGAATGAAGCCGAAGCCCTTGGTGGAGTTAAACCATTTTACTGTGCCTGTGGTCATAATGAACCCTTTCAAAGCATAAGAGATAGATCGCAGAACTGATGCCCTGCGTGCGATTATAGCGATTTTTTTGAAGAAAGGGTTAGTTCAAAACGCGGTGCTAATCGCGCGGCAACCAAAGCTCAGCAAGAAAAATATCGACAACCAATTAATAGAGCCTTCCGGTCGGATAGTCAAACTTTAATTTTCAGATAATTTCAATCAGCCCTTGTCATCATATCAGTGGCCATCCGATATCGTTTGCTTTTGTTGACGATATTGAGCTCTGAAACGTTCGGGTATCCCGGTTGTTTATCACCCCAGATCCACATCTGTCCAACACATCATATCTTCAGCGTAGCTTAAGCGAGGCCCCCACCGGCTTGTGATGAGCCTAGAGCAACCACGCGATCCCATACGTAAACGCACATTGCTGATATGCGTCGATTATGGGCGCGCGCTCTTCGATGCGTCACGTCGCATCTGCCTTCGTCGTAGACGTCAGGCTTCCATCGAATATCCTGCGCCGCGTACGGTGCGGATAACATCCTGCATGCTGGAGAAGTTGAGCGCCTTGCGCAGACGGCCCACATGGACGTCCACCGTGCGTTCATCCACGTAGATGTCGTGCCCCCATACGCCGTCAAGAAGTTGCGAGCGGGAGAAAACGCGGCCGGGCGATACCATCAGGAACTCCAGCAAACGGAACTCGGTAGGTCCCAGGCGCACTTCGCGGGCCTTGCGATGAACGCGGTGGGTTTCGCGATCCAGTTCGATGTCGCCGCATTTCAAAACGGATGACAGGACTTCGGGCCGGGCGCGGCGCAACATGGCCTTGACGCGCGCCATCAGTTCCGGCGTGGAGAACGGCTTGACCACATAGTCATCGGCCCCTGTGGCCAATCCACGCACGCGTTCGCTTTCCTCGCCACGCGCCGTCAGCATGATGATCGGCAGACGTTCCGTTTCAGGGCGCATGCGTAAACGACGGCACAGCTCGATGCCAGAGACACCTGGCAGCATCCAGTCGAGAATGAGCAGATCCGGGGTACGTTCCTGCAAGCGGATTTCCGCCTCGTCACCACGCGGGATCGTGTCCACGTCGTAACCTTCGGATTCGAGATTGTAGCGAAGAAGAACGCTCAACGCCTCTTCATCTTCGACAACTGCTATTTTCGGCACCATGACTAGTGACTCCGCCAGGCTTGTAGGAAATTCACTCGGTGATCGCACCGAGCGTATTGGAACTGTCGTCCTTGGGACGCTCGCCTGCCGGCTGGCTGCCGGTGGCCATGTAGTAGATGGTTTCCGCGATGTTCGTCGCATGGTCGCCCACACGCTCGATGTTCTTGGCGCAGAACAGGAGGTGTGTGCAGGTGGTGATGTTGCGCGGGTCTTCCATCATGTAGGTCAGCAGCTCGCGAAACAGCGAGGTGTACATGGCATCGATTTCCTCGTCGCGTTCGCGGATGGTCTGCGCCTTTTCCGCCGAACGGGTGGAATAGACATCCAGAACGTCCTTCAACTGGACCAAGGCCAGCTCGGACAGATGCTCGAGGCCGCGGGCCAGCTTGCGGGGCACGCCGGTTCCGGCAACCGCGATAACACGCTTGGCGGTGTTTTTGCCAAGGTCGCCCACGCGCTCCAGATCAGCGGCGATGCGCAGCGAACCGATGATTTCGCGAAGGTCAGCCGCCATCGGCTGACGCTTGGCAATGGTCACGATTGCCTTGTCCCCGATTTCGCGTTCGGCGTTGTCGAGGATCGTATCGTCCGAAATGACCTTCTGGGCCAAAGCAGCATCGGAATTGACGAGTGCGCGCACCGCATCGCTGCACATCTGCTCCGCAAGGCCACCCATTTCAGCGATACGGCGGCTGAGGAACTTCAGTTCTTCGTCGTACGCGGACATGATGTGTGAGTTTGTCGGCATGGTCGAATTCTCCAGTTTCGATGCGGCTGGCCGCAAGCTCTGTCGGGCTCAAGCGGTTCGACGCGATGGGTTGCAATCAACGACGGGATCAGCCGAAGCGACCCATGATGTAATCCTGCGTGCGCTGGTCATCCGGGTTGGTGAACATCTTGTCGGTGTCGTTTTCTTCGACGAGGTGGCCCAGATGGAACATCGCAGTGCGCTGTGAAACGCGGGCCGCCTGCTGCATGGAGTGGGTCACGATGACGATGGTGTAGTTGGAGCGAAGCTCGTGGATCAACTCCTCGACCTTGGCCGTCGCAATCGGGTCGAGCGCCGAGCAAGGCTCGTCCATCAGAATGACTTCAGGGCTGACGGCAATCGCGCGGGCGATGCACAGACGCTGTTGCTGACCACCCGAAAGGCCCGTGCCGGACTCCAAAAGGCGATCCTTGGCTTCGTTCCACAGGCCTGCCTTTTGAAGGCTGGCCTCGACGATCTGATCCATATCCGCCTTGTTGCGAGCAAGACCGTGAATGCGCGGGCCGTAAGCGATGTTCTCGTAGATCGACTTCGGAAACGGGTTCGGCTTCTGGAACACCATGCCGACGCGGGCGCGCAGTTCAACCACATCGATGTTGCTGTCGTAGACATCTTCGCCATCGAGTGTGATCTTACCCGTGACGCGGCAACCGTCGATCGTGTCGTTCATGCGGTTCAGCGTCCGCAGGAACGTGGACTTGCCACAGCCCGATGGTCCGATGAGCGCGGTCACGGTGTTTTCGCGGACGTTGAGGTTCACATCGTAGAGCGCCCGTTTGTCGCTGTAGTAGACGGACACGTCCTTGCCGATCATCTTATGAGAAACGTCATTCATTTTCTTGTCCAGCGCCTTTTCCATTGCTGCTTCCGACAACATATTCATCGTTCTAAGCTCCTTCTACCAGCGCCGCTCGAAGCGACGCCGCAAGAGAATTGCGCCAACATTCATGACAACGAGGAACATCAGCAGGATAATGATAGCGCCGGATGTCCGTTCGACAAAGGCGCGCTCTGCCTCGTTTGCCCACATATAGATCTGGACCGGCAAGGCCGTGGATGGGTCCATCGGCGTTGTCGGGTAGTTTGCGACGAAGGCGACCATGCCGATCAACAGCAGGGGAGCGGTTTCGCCCAGAGCATGCGCCAGGCCGATGATGGTGCCGGTCAGAATACCCGGCATGGCCAGCGGCAGAACATGGTGAAAGATCGTCTGCATCTTCGAGGCGCCCAGTCCCAAAGCCGCAGCACGGATCGATGGCGGCACGGCCTTCAGCGCCGCACGGGTGGCGATGATGATCGTCGGCAAGGTCATCAGCGTCAACACGAAGCCACCGACCAGAGATGCCGAGCGCGGAAAGCCCATGAAGTTGATGAAGACCGACAGGCCGAGCAGACCGTACACAATCGATGGCACGGCTGCGAGGTTGTTGATATTCACCTCGATCAGGTCGGTAATGCGGTTCTTGGGCGCGAATTCCTCCAGATAGATCGAGGCTGCCACGCCAATCGGCAGGGACAGCACCAGAACGATCATCATCATGTAGAAGGAGCCGATGAGCGCGACACCCACACCGGCGGCCTCCGGACGGCTCGACGCACCATTCACGAAAATGCCGGTGTTGAACTGTTTGGCGAGTTGGCCGCTTGCGACGAGCTGATCCATCCATTTGACCTGCTGGTCGGAGACGCGGCGGTTGGCCTCTTCGCCGGTCATGTCGAACTGGCCCTTGAAGGCCGAGTCGATATCACCGGACGCCAGCAGCGCGACATTCCGCGTCGTACCGATCACACTGGGATCAGACGTTACGATGTCACGCAACTGGGTGCGTACACTGTCGGATACCATGGTGCCGATGGTGCGTAAGGCTGTGCGGTCGTCCAGCGACACGCCCAGCGCCTTGGCCACCGCGTTGCGCGCCAGAACCGGGTAGTTTGCCGTAACAAGCTTGTTCGGATTGGTGGCGCGTTGATTGTCAGGATCGATGATCTGTTCGGAAAACTCGACCGGAACCGTAATCGTGGTCTGTTGAAACGCCGTGTAGCCTTTGCCCACAACCGACCAGATCAGGAGGAAGAGGAACAGCAGGCCGAAGGAAATCGCGGCAACGCCATAGGTGCGGAAGCGGCGCTCCGCTGCATAACGGCGCTTGATGCCGATATCGCGACGGGCCGTCTTTGGCGCGACTGGCACGCCAGCCGCCGAAGAAACAACGTCGGTCATTCGTACTGCTCCCGGTATTTGCGCACAATGAAGAGCGCGTAGATATTAAGGCATAGCGTGATGGCAAAGAGCGTGATGCCGAGCGCAAAGGCAACCAGCGTCTGCGGCGAGGTAAACTCAAGGTCGCCGGTCAACTGGCTGACGATCTTCACCGTCACCGTCGTCATCGGTTCGAACGGGCTGATCTGCAAGCGTGCGGCAACACCTGCCGCCAGAACCACAATCATGGTTTCACCGATGGCGCGCGATGCCGTCATCAGGATGGCGCCGACGATGCCAGGCAGGGCAGCGGGAAGGAGGACACGCTTGATGGTCTCGGAGCGAGTGGCCCCCAGACCAAGCGACCCATCACGAAGTGTGCGTGGCACGGCTGTAATGATGTCGTCAGACAGCGAGGACACGTAAGGGATGAGCATGATGCCCATCACGAAGCCTGCCGTCAGAACGCTCTGTGCCTGAATGAAAGAGGTGTAATCGCCAGTCGTCAGGCCGTTGATCTGCGAGGAGATGTCGCGCAGGAACGGGCCAACGGTGGTCAGCGCGAAGAAGCCGTAGACGATGGTCGGAATACCGGCCAGAACTTCCAGCAGCGGCTTTGCAATGGAGCGGACACGCCGAGACGCGTATTCTGCCATGTAGATGGCCGAGAACAGCCCCACCGGGACGGCGACCAGCATGGCGACGAAACCGATGTAGAGCGTACCGGCAAGAAGCGGAATGAGACCGAACTGGCCGACTGATTCCGTTGCCCCTGCGGCCGCAAACCGCGGGTCCCAAACGGTGCCGAAGAAGAACTCGTGGGCTGGCACCATGTTGAAGAACTGAATGGCTTCCGTCAGCATCGACATGACGATGCCGATGGTCGTCAAAATGGCGAGCGACGACGCCAGAAGAAGCGCACCGAGAATGACGCGCTCGACTTTGTTTCTTGCCCGAAATCGAGGAGCAATGGCACGCAGCGCATAGAGCGCGCCAAGCAATGCAGCACCCAGCACCACAACAATCATGCCGATACGGCTGGACGTCGTCATCGTGTTGAGCGTCTGGGCTGCCTCGACCATGTAAGGCTCTGGGTCACCGGCGATGGCGACGCCCTTGGCGGCAAGCAGCGGGCGAACCGGCGCACCGGCTTTCACAGCGTCGTGCTCTTCCGCCGTCAGGCGCTGAAGACCACGCGCGATGGAGCCGACCATACCGTAGTTCAGGCTCTGCTGCGCCTCTGACTGCGCGCGAATATCTTCCGGAAACTCGGCGCGAACCGCTGCCGTGATGACCATCGGGCTGACGATGAGCCAAACAGCCAGAATGAAGGCCGACGGTAGGATGGCCCACACCAGTGCATAAGAGCCATGGTAACCGGCGCGAGAATGCATGGATGATGGACGACCACCTGCCAGCGCGACAGCGCGGCGCGTGCCAAGCACGTAACTGGTGATGCCGATCAACGCCAGTATCAACAAAATGATAGGTGTGTTCATGAAACTTTCCTCGGCACGCCACATGGCGCGATGCGGTATCGGGCACTTTCAAAGGCGATAAAAATTTCGGCCTTTTGACCGAAGATGTCATCTGTTCGGACAAAGCCGACGCAGTCCGGCTTGATACACAAAGCGATCACCGGGTTTAAGCGTTTCGATCAACGGAAGACGACAATCCACAGAAGGATGGATGCGCGACGCCTCGCCGCGCATCCAGCTTTATTACATCGTGGTACCAGCTTCGAACTTCGAACGGATTTCCTTGCGCTCTGCATCAGGAGCAGACACCAGGCCGTAGTTTGCCAGCGGGGAGTCAGGGCCGATCATTTCGTCGGACAGGAAGAATTCAACATATTCCTTCACGCCAGGAATGACGCCGACATGTGCCTTCTTGACGTAGAAGAACAGTGGGCGCGACACTGGATACTTGCCGCTTGCAACGGTTTCGGTCGATGGAACAACGTCGCTGACGGTCGCAACCTTCAGCTTGTCCTTGTTGTTTTCGTAAAACGCGAGACCAAACACGCCGAGGCCACCCTTGTTGGCATCGATGCGGGCAAGCGTTTCCGTGTAGTCGCCGTCGATGTCGACAGCGGCACCGTCTTTACGAACTGCAACGCACTTGGCAGCAGCCTGCTTGGCATCAGTCACGAGGGTCTTGAGAGCCTCGGTCGCGCCAGCTTCCTTGCAGCCGTCAGCCATGATCTTCTCTTCGAAGACTTCGCGCGTGCCGTGCTTGGAGCCAGGGATGTAAGCGGCAATCGCAACATCCGGCAGGTCCTTGTTGATTTCCGTCCACTTCTTGTAAGGGTTGGCAACAAGCTTGCCGTCCTTGACGATTTCAGCGGCGAGACCGAGGTAGAGGTCCTTCGGTACGAGCTTGATGTCCTTGTTGGACTTGTCCATCGCGAACACGATGCCGTCGTAACCGATCTTGACTTCCTGCACGTCAGCGACGCCAGCTGCCTTACAGGCCGCAAGTTCGTCAGCCTTGATAGGGCGTGAAGCATTGGCGATATCGATGGTGCCTTCACCAACGCCCGAGCAGAAAGCCTTCAAACCGCCGCCCGTGCCGCCGGACTCGACAACAGGAGCCTTGAAGTCAGGGAAGGTTTCGGCGAACGTCTCAGCAACGATCTTTGCATAAGGCAGAACGGTGGACGAACCGGCAACCTGGATCTGGTCGCGCGCAGCAGCAGCACCTGCGAAGGCAACCGAAGCCACCAAGGCTGCGGCGGACAATTTAACGATGTTCATATAACTCTCCCGTAGGGGCCCGTGGCGGGCATGTGTGGACGCTGCCGGCAGTATCTTTTACCCTCTGCCCAATCTGGGCTGCCCCGGCGGCCTCTTCATAACCAGTCTTGCCCCACCCTTTTATGTCACTTCGATGAAGTATTTGTGACAGTTTAAGAGTTTGATTTTATTGTACATTTTTTATAACACCACGATCTATGCGAGTCTTGTGTTAAAAACGCACCGTGAAGTCCGTGCCAACGTCGAGCTCTGAGCGGATAATCAACCGGGCACGGTGGCGGGTGAGGATATGTTTGACGATGGCCAGCCCCAGACCTGTTCCTTTTTTCGAGCGGCTGTCTGCCACACTGACCCGATAAAACCGCTCGGTCAGGCGCGGCACATGCTCGGCTGGAATGCCCGGCCCCTTGTCCACCACGCTGACTTCGACCGGCTTTCCGGCATCCGAACGCAGCGCGACATCCACGACCTTGCCATCCTGTCCGTATTTGCAGGCGTTTTCGACGAGGTTCTGAAACACCTGCACCAATTCGTCGCGGTCTCCCGTCACTTCCACCTTGCCATCCGGCATATGCAGGTTGATGGAGACATCGAGATCCTGTGCCAAAGGTAAAAGAGAATCCCGGACATGGCCCAGCAGCGGCACGAGATCGACCTTCTGGTCGGGCGCAATATTGGCCCGCAACTCCAGCCGAGACAACGACATCAAGTCATCCACCAGACGGCTCATACGCGTGGCCTGATCCAGCATGATGCCCAGGAACCGCTCTCGCGCCTTGGGATCGTCGCGGGCCGGGCCCTGCATCGTCTCGATAAAACCGCGCAACGAGGCCAGAGGCGTGCGCAACTCATGGCTGGCATTGGCGACGAAATCGCTGCGCATGCGATCGATGCGGCGCAGTTCGGAAATGTCGCGGAACGATAAAACATAAAGCGGCGCACCTGCCTTGTCCTTCGTGACCACCTTGGCGATGCGCACGATGAAGACGCGTTCGGACGGCAAACGCTCGGAATGCTCCACCTGATTGGCCTCACCTGTCGTGATGGCTTCACGAATAACGTCGAGGAGACCGGGTGAGCGCATACGACCGGAAATGTGTGAACCGACCGGCATCAAACCGAAGGCGCGTTCGGCAGCGGCATTTTCGAACAGAACGCTGGCGTTGCGATCCAGAATGAAGACCGGCGTATCGAGTGCGGCAAGGCCTGAGCGTACGCCGGCAAGCAGGCTTTCGCTGACACCTTGTTCATCATTTCCCGGGTCTGACACTTCCACACGCGCCTGAGCCTTGGACGACGTTCCCGAATTGAGCGCGAGGATGGCCAGAACAGCCGCGACCCACAAAACGGCGGGAACGTAGGGAGACAAAAGTTCGAGAGAAGCGACAACAGCAAGCAGGGAAACGACCAGAATAGGCAACCAGCCGCGGCGAAGCCTGTTCAGATATCGCGCCGATGTGCTGCCTTCATTCCTCACCATCTCGGTTCACCCTCGCCTTTCGCCGCAAATTGCGCATCGAAACCTTTTATCGCTCTTTCATGACAGAGATTCATCACTATGTCTTTTCTCACAGTTTGATATCCATATTGGATGCGAGCTCGTTTTTAAGAGCCCGTCAATTTCTTAAAGCAGCACTCAGGGAGCGATGATGAGCGAAAACGCCAAGGACCGTTCGGTTGAACTTGAGATCAACGGAAAAACCCGCATCTTCAACATCGATGACCCGGTTCTGCCGGACTGGATTGAAGACAACAAGCTGTCAGCCGGTGGCTTTCCCTACGACAAGAAAATGAAGCGTGAGGAGTATGACGAGACGCTGGAGGCTCTGCAGATCGAGCTCGTGAAGGTGCAATCGTGGCTTCAGGCCACCGGCACGCGTGTCATGTCGGTTTTCGAGGGACGTGATGCGGCCGGAAAGGGTGGCGTCATCTCCGTCATCAAGGAATATCTCAACCCCCGCAGCGCGCGCGTCGTCGCCTTGACCAAACCGAGCGAAACCGAACGCGGCCAATGGTATTTCCAGCGGTACATTTCCCATTTCCCGACGGCTGGCGAATTCGTGATGTTCGACCGGTCCTGGTATAACCGTGCCGGTGTCGAACCGATCATGGGTTTCTGCACACCCGAAGAACACAAGCGTTTCTTGAAAGAAGCCCCTCGCCTTGAAAAGATGGTCGTTCACGAAGGCACCTATCTCTTCAAATTCTGGCTGGATACCGGCCGCGAAACGCAGCTTGACCGTTTTCACGACCGCCGCCATAGCCCTTTGAAGGCCTGGAAACTCTCGGACATGGACATCGCCGCGCTGAGCAAATGGGACGACTACACGGCCATGCGTGATTTGATGCTGGAAAAGACCCACAATGACGAAGCGCCCTGGACGGTCATTCGCGCCAACGACAAACGCCGGGCCCGGATCAACCTCATCAGGCACATTTTGAAATCGCTGGATTACGATGGGAAGGACAAGACGGTGATCGGCGAGATTGATCACAAGATTCTCGGTTCCGGGCCCGATTTTTTGAAGTAGGAATCTGAACCAGTTTGACGCATCATCAAGTCGAGAGAGTGATGCCGCAACGTCCGTTACCCTGAGTTCTTCAGAGCGTTCCCTTTTTTCAAGGGAACGCGACGTCCACGCCGACCTGTTGAACGGTCACTGCCCCGGCAGAATGCGTGCCGAGTAAAGATTGACCGGGCGTCCGTTGCCATCGATATCGCTGTTGATAATGATGGTGCCAGAGTTGCTTGGCGCGAGCGTGCGGTCAAATGTGACATTGATCAACATATCGGCACGTTCTGGCGTTGCCGTGAAGCGGTGGCGGGCGCAATCCCCAAGGGTGCCAAAATCGCAGCTGATGGACAGCTGGGTCTGGCGGTCACTGGAGGATTGCAGCGTGATGGCGATGGTCGAGGACTTGCCTGCCATTTCACGCAGAACATCGGCCGGAACCGTGATGGCGATATTTCCATCGGCTTCCGAAACCCGCGAGGTGAGACGGACAGCCTTTCCGGCGGCCGTCGAAATCGGCTCGAGGGCGGCAAGCGAACCTGCCTGAAGTCCCTCGTTGCCCCGCTCTGCATTGAAAACCTCTTCCCAGGCATCGGAAAAGCCGCGCCCTGCCTCAAGGCTAGGCTGGGGTGCTGCTTCGGTACCGGTAAAATCTTCCGATTGCACTTCCGGTGGCGGGTTGGGGACACCGGTGTCGCGCTCCGACGGGCTCAGCAATATGCCGGAACTGTAGATCCACCACGCTCCGAAACCGAAAAAAGCGATGAGGGTAAAAGAGATGAATAGCCTGGCGACGAGACCCTTCTTGCGGCGGGCTTTTGCCGTGCGCTGCGGCGTAAACGAAAGGGATGCCGCATCAGCAGCAGGCGCAGTTCGGGCATCGGGTGCGATCACTCCCCGTTCGGCATGAAAATCATCGCCGCTGCGACTTGTGGTCTGCGCTTCGTCTGGCGCCTCGGCGCGAATTGGCGTCTCAACCGGCAGCACATCGTCTTCGTCAGTGCGTGGTGAAGGCGGTATAACTTGCGGGGTGGCGCGCGATATCGGCTGGGCGGGCGCCGATGTGCGAGAGGCCTCACGCCGGACATGATCTTCCACGACGCTCAGCAGCCGATTTCGCTCTTCGGCCTCAATCGTGTGAACAAGCACCTCCAGGCGCTGGCGTTGCTGCGCCACCACCTCGGGGTCATCTATCCCTTGTTTGCGCAAACCCGCTTCCAGCGCCTGGCGCGAAGATTGGTAAATCCGTGCCCGCACTTCGGCACTGGATCGGTCCGATTTTTCGAGGGCATTTCTGATTGCCGTTTCCAGTCCGCTCACTATCGGTCCTTTTCTCGCCATCCGAAAGGCTTTTGCGGCATTGCGCCATATGTTTACGATTCGGTAACCTCTCGCTTGCTCAACCGCAAGAGACGTCTTGGTCAAATATGGGGATGGAATGGTGAAAACGTGTTGAGCGGGTGCGCCGAGCGACCGGTTGACCGTCCTACGAACATCCCACTTCAGCAAACCCGGTATCAAAAAGACATGACGGTCGCCGCGTCAACGGCCTTAAGGCTCCCACCACCGCCCTCTTCTTTTTCGCTTTTCATATCCTGTTGGCTTCGCTACATCTTACGTGCGCGTAAACGTCACTCATGGGAGGAAACATGCTGCCGTCCGTACTCAGGGACAATCTTCGACTGCCGGTGATTGCCTCGCCACTGTTCATCATCTCGCATCCCGAACTGACGCTGGCGCAATGCAAGGCGGGTGTCGTCGGCGCGTTTCCAGCGCTCAACGCACGCCCCGAAAGCCAGCTGGACGAATGGCTGGCGATGATGACCGAGGACCTGGCCAGCCACAACGCAGCAAACCCTGACAAACCGGCAGCCCCCTTTGCCGTCAACCAGATCGTCCACACTTCCAACAAGCGTCTCGAGCATGACCTCGGGCTGTGCGTAAAATACAAGGTGCCGATCGTCATCTCTTCCCTTGGTGCAGTTCCCGAAGTCAATGCTGCGATCCACTCCTATGGCGGCATCGTGCTGCATGACATTATCAACAACCGCCATGCCAATTCGGCCATTCGTAAGGGTGCCGACGGATTGATCGCCGTTGCAACCGGTGCTGGGGGCCACGCGGGGACTCTCTCGCCCTTCGCGCTGGTGCAGGAAATTCGCGAATGGTTCGACGGCCCCCTGCTTCTGGCGGGTGCAATCGCCAATGGCGGTGCCATTCTCGCTGCCCAGGCGATGGGCGCTGATATGGCCTATATCGGCTCCCCCTTCATTGCCACGACAGAAGCAAGGGCGAACGACGCCTACAAACAGGCCATTGTGGACGCTCAGGCCAGCGACATCGTCTATTCCAACTATTTTACCGGCATCCACGGCAACTACATGAAAGCCTCGATCGTTGCAGCTGGCATGGACCCCGACAACCTGCCGGTCGCCGACCCATCCAAGATGGACTTCGGCGCGGCAAACAGCGGTACCAAGGCGTGGAAAGATATCTGGGGTGCCGGTCAGGGCGTGGGTGCGGTGAAGGCAGTCGAACCCGTTTCCGCACTGGTGGATCGCCTTGCCAAGGAATACGACGCCGCCAAGGCTCGCATTCTGGCTTGATGGAGGCCACGAGGATTGGTGACGCGGGATTTTTGATCGAAGCCTTATTCAAGACTTGAAATCCATCCCCAATGCCTGTATCAGCCCGCCATACACCGCGCCGACAGCTGTTCGACGCTTGGCAAGCCGCTTTAGCTCAGGTGGTAGAGCACATCATTCGTAATGATGGGGTCGCAGGTTCGAGTCCTGCAAGCGGCACCAGTTTCAAGATTATAAATCAAACCACATGCCTTCGTTCGTCGCAGTGTGATTACCAGCAATCGAATATAGGCCCGTGCCAGTTTCACGATCTATAAGTTCGACTCCACTGGTCGATGGGCGCGCGGAATAGGGAGTTTGCAATCGTGCTTTTCAGACGGGCAAGACAGCGCGTTATTGGTTTCTTGAGCAGGGGAAAGGTTCAGTTTGGACCCAAGTGCGACATTAACTTCGGAACACAGTTTCTCGTGCAAACTGGCACGATAACGATCGGTCGACGAGCGCATATCCGCAGAGGTTCCATCATTCACACCTATGGCGGCGACATCACGATCGGGAACAACTTCAGTCTTAACCCGTATGCGATTATCTACGGTCCCGGTCGCGTCCTCATAGGCAATGACGTTCGGGTCGCGGCGCACGTTACAATCGTCGCTTCCAATCACAATTTCGACGATCCCAGCAGAACGATAAAATCCCAAGGCAACTCTTCAATCGGCATCACCATCGGAAACGACGTCTGGATTGGTGCCAATTGCGTCATTCTCGACGGTGCCAAGATCGCTGACGGATGCGTTATTGCGGCTGGCTCCGTGGTGCGCGGAGAAACCGTGACGATGGGAATATACGCAGGCGTTCCGGCCAAGCTGAAACGCCTGCGGGGTCAAAACAGATCGGTCCAGCTGTAGGATTTAGCCGATACGGGGGCAGCCCTGTCGATTGGCCAGTCGGAGTCGGGTATATTCGTTTCTGCGCCCATAGCCCTCAATCACGATGCGCCGCGAATCGGCTTCGATGATCTGTGGATCTATCATACCCCGACGAAGAGCATTTCTTATCGCTTCCCTGGGGCTGCAACCCCGATCGTACCGCTCTTCACCATAGTCCCGATCAGGCCTGTAGTCTCTGTTTCTGCCTTCACGGTAGTCCCGATCAGGCCTATAATCTCTGTTTCTGCCTTCGCCGATATGCAGTTCGAAGTCCTGCGCTTGCGCAGCGAACGGTTCATGGCCGACAGAAACAATCGTCGTCACAATGAGCAGAGTAAGGCTTGCCAGTTTCATGGTGGTTCTCCCGCGTTGTTCGGCAAGTATAAATCCCTTATGATGAACGCCAGCAGAACGGTTGTCTTACCGCACTGGCGCTGCCATCACTGTTGGGGCTGCGGCTGAACCGTTGTCCTCGGGATCAACGTGCCGTCCTGGCTTTGGGGTGAAAGCTGTCTGTCTCCGTTCAGAAACGCAATGCTCACCACGATACCGACGAGCACGCACAGCAGCGCTACAAAAATCAGACCTGATCTGTCTATTGGTTGTTTCATAACGCCCTAACATAAACGCGAATGTGAAGATGGTGGGGCGAAAAACACGATTCTTTAACGGCGGACATATTTGGTTACAAATGCATGAAGGCACGCTCTCGCGTGCCTTCATGTGTTAACGTTTGCCGCTTAGGTGGAGCGCGTCAGATGATGCCGCCACTACCGCCTTTCGATTCAGGGCGCTCAGCTGCCACTTTGGCGCGATAGCCGCTGGCGCGATAGGTGGCGACAGGGTCGATGGCTCCGCCGGCCCGTTTCCGCGCCTCCGCCAAAATAGGCTCCACATCAGTCCGATACGCGCGTTTGAGAGTGTCGGATGCCATGAGAGCATCGTTGTCCTGCTGGAAACCATCAAGTGCCATGCGATCCACCAGCAGCGCCTGCGCATAGGCGCGGCGGATTTCGTTGGCGCTGGAAATGAGGCTTTCGATGGGGTCGGTCACATTGTGCGATTGGTCGATCATATGGGCTGGGTGGAAGCCTTTGACGCCGCGATGGTCGGCATCCACCAACTCGTTGAAGACGAGGAACAGGCGGTAAGGATCGATGGAGCCCGCATCCAGATCGTCATCGCCATATTTGCTGTCGTTGAAATGGAAGCCGCCGAGTTTGCCGAACTGGATGAGGCGGGCGACGATCATTTCGATATTGGTATTCGGCGCGTGGTGGCCGAGATCGACAAGGCAGTAAGCTTTTTCACCCAGCGTGTTGGCAATGAGGTAGTTCGTGCCCCAATCCTGCACCACTGTGGAATAGAAGGCGGGCTCGTACATCTTGTGTTCGGAGAAGATGCGCCAGTCATCCGGCAGCGCTTTGTAGATGTCTGCCATTCCCGAAAGATAGCGCTCGAAACTCTTGGTGAAATTGCTCTGGCCGGGGAAGTTGGAGCCGTCACCCACCCACACCGTCAGCGCCTTGGAACCGAGCGCGTTACCAATTTCGATGCATTCGATGTTGTGGTCGATGGCCTGTTGACGCGTCGCCGCATCTGCGTGGCTGAGTGAACCGTATTTGTAGGAATGCGGTTGGTCCGGCGCGTCCGAAAAGGTGTTGGAATTCATGGCATCGAAGCCGAGGCCCAGCGCGTTCGCATGCTCCTTGAGCGCTTTCGGATCTTGCCTGTCCCATGGAATATGCAGGGAAACATTGGGCGTGGCTGAGGTCAGCTGGTTGATGACGGCGCAATCGTCCAGCTTGTCGAAAATGCCCCGCGGCTCTCCCCTGCCGGGAAAGCGGGCGAAACGGGTCCCACCGGTACCGACACCCCAGGAGGGAACGGCGACGAAAAACTCGGACACTTTTTTCGCGATAACATCGATGTCGATATTGCGGCGCGAGAGATGCGCGCCCAACGCGGCGTAATCCGCGTCATGTGCTTCACCGCGCTTTTGGTTTTCCGCCTCGACAATATCTGCCGCAATCCTCAATTCCATCATCCCTTCCTCCCTTTGCTCGCCCTGCCGATTGAACCAATTCCGTGCTCCCCACGTTATGTCGTCGAAAACAATCAGACGGGGTATTCAATCGTGGACGTTATTCGCATCATTCTTGCCATTTTCCTGCCGCCAGTCGGCGTCTTTCTTCAGGTCGGCCTTGGCCTGCAGTTTTGGCTCAACATTCTGCTGACGCTGTGTGGATACATCCCCGGCATCATTCACGCCATCTGGGTCATCCTGCGCAGATAAAAGGTTTTTCACCCGCGACTAGCGGGTGAAACTTTGCGCGTTACCGGCATCGACATTGATGATGTTGCCGGTGGACTTGGCCGACACGTCCGAGGCGAAGAAGTAGATCGCCTCGGCAATATCTTCCGGGAAGACATTCAGCTTCAGCATGGAACGCTTCCGGTAATGCTCTTCCAGATCATCGATTTCGATCTTGGAAGAAGCGGCGCGTTGTTCCCGCCATTCTCCATTCCAGATTTTCGAGCCGCGCAGAACAGCGTCGGGATTGACGGTGTTGACGCGGATACCGGCATCAGCACCCTCGAGCGCCAGGCAACGGGCAAGGTGAATTTCGGCAGCCTTGGCTGTGCAGTAAGCGGACGCATTTGGTGACGACGCCAAGCCGTTCTTGGACGCGACGAAAACGACGTTGCCACCAAGATTCTGGCGACGGAACAGGCGGAATGCTTCTCTTGAGACGAGGAAATAACCGGTCGCCAGAATATCGATATTCTTGTTCCACATGGCGAGCGTGGTGTCTTCCACCGGGGCAGATGACGCGATGCCTGCATTCGATACCAGAATATCCACACCGCCAAATTCAACACTGGCTTCAACGAAGGCTGAAAGCACCGCTTCTTCCTTCGTCACATCCAGCTTGACGCTACGAACCGCATCAGCGCTGAAACGCTTTTCGAAGTCATTTTTCGTCGTTTCCAACGCGCTTTCATCAATGTCCGCCAGCACCACGCAGGCACCTTCGTTGGCCAAACGTTCGGCCGTCGCACGGCCGATGCCGCCCGCACCACCAGTAATGAAGGCCACGCGGCCGGCAAGGCTTTTCGGCTTGGGCATACGCTGAAGCTTTGCTTCCTCCAGCAGCCAGTATTCGATATCGAAGGCTTCCTGCGCAGGCAGGCCCTGATATTCGGATACCGTCGAGGCGCCGCGCATGACGTTGATGGCGTTGACGTAGAACTCACCGGCAATGCGTGCGGTCGCCTTGTCCTTGGCGAAGGACAGCAGACCGACACCGGGAATGAGGAAAATTACCGGGTTGGGGTCGCGGATTTTCGGTGAATTGTCGCGCTTGCAGCTCTCGTAATAGCGCGTGTAATCAGCGCGATAGTCATCCAGCGCCTTGTCCAGACAGGCCAGAACGGCGTCTACATCCGGGTTAACAGTATCGAGATCGAGGATGAGCGGACGGATCTTGGTGCGAAGGAAGTGATCCGGGCAGGATGTGCCAAGCGCGCCCAGCGGCTTCAATTGTGCGGAATTGACGAATTCCAGAACGGAATCCTGATCATCGAAATGACCGAGCTTGCGCTCGTCACGACCGATGCGGCCACGAATTTCCGGCATCAGGCGCGCAGCAATGGCGCGGCGCTCATCCTTCGCCAATGTCTTGGCAACCGCGCCCCCGAAAATGGTCTTGCCTTCGGTCTTTGCGGCGAACCATTCGATCGCCTTGTTGATGATGGCGAGCGTCAGTTCGTAGCACTTTTTCGCATCATTATCCCAAGTGAAAAGGCCGTGGCTTTCCAGCACGACGCCCTTGGAATTGGGATTGGCCTTCACGAAGGCTTCGAGATCGAGACCCAGCTGGAAGCCCGGACGACGCCATGGCAGCCAGCCGATGTCAGCCCCGAAAATCTCTTGCGTCAATTCTCTCGAATTCTTCGAAGCGGCAATGGCGATGATGGCATCCGGGTGCATGTGATCGACATGGTCGAACGGCACGAAACCGTGCAGAGGGGTGTCGATGGAAGCCGCGCGCGGATTGAGATTGAAGGTGCAATGGGGAAGAAAACCGACCATGCGGTCTTCATCGTCCACACCCTTGTAGATGCCCTTCAACGCTTCGAGCTTGTCCATGTAGAGCGTGGCAAAGCCATCCAGCTTGATGGTGCCGACATCGCCGCCAGAGCCCTTGACCCACATGACGCGAGCCTTTTCGCCGGTTGGAGGATCGGTTTCCAGCACCTTGGCAGAGGTGTTGCCGCCACCGTAGTTGGTGATGCGCTTGTCTGCGCCCAGCAGATTGGAGCGATAGAGCAGCTTGCCTGGCTCATCGAGCTTTGCAGCATAAGCATCGTCCCAGCGGCTTTCGAGAAGACGTGTTTGTCCCATCGCTATATCCTCCCAGATCGTTCACATGCGGACTATTGAACCAGCCCGCCTTCCGTTAGGAGCAGGTATCGCGCATTCAAAAGCGCAATGTCAATCATAAACGATCATATATTTTCATTGTGCGATGCAACATTATTTATTTTGATTGAACTTGATTGACAACATCAGAAGTTTACGGAAGATTGCGATCAGGAGGACCCCATGCACGAAAGCGAACGCCATCGCATCATCTTGAGCGCCATACAGGAAAAGCCTGTTGTGACGGTGCAGGATATTGCCGAATTGACGGACGCTTCCGAAGCAACGATCCGACGCGATATCGCTTCTCTGCATGTTCAGGGAAAGCTGAGGCGCGTCAGAGGCGGGGCAGAGGCAGTCCACCCGCCACAGCTGGGGAATCTTGCCGCACGCCCGTTTCGGGTGTCGGAATCGGTCAACATCGATAAGAAACGCGCAATTGCACGCAAGGCTGTCGATCTCTGCGAGGAAGGTGACGCCATCATCATCAATGGCGGTACGACCACCTTCCAGATGGTGCATTACATGTCGGCCCGGCGCTTGCAGGTGATGACGAATTCCTTCGCCATCGCAGAGCACTTGGTGAAGCATTCGAAATGCAATGTCAGCGTTCCCGGTGGCGCGATCTACCGCGACCAGAGCCTGATCCTGTCGCCTTTCGAGAATGACGCGATCCGCAATTTCTATGCGCGGCGCATCTTTATCGGCGCGCAAGGTGTCGGTGCGCTTGGCATCATGGAATCGGATGCGCTGGTCATCCAGAGCGAACAGAAATTGATGCGGCAAGCGGAGGAGCTGATCGTGATGGTCGATAGCTCCAAATTCCGAAAACGCTCCAGCCTCATTCTCTGCCCTTTGGACAATGTCTCGACCATCATCACCGATGACGGCATTTCGGACGAGGCAGCGCGGATGGTCGAGGCAGCGGGCGTTGCACTTGTTGTCGCCGGATCGGTTGCGGGTGCGCAGGCGCCGCCATCGCCGGATGAAGAGGATTCTGCTTCGGTTGCTTGAGGGGCGCCAAGCGGAAGTTGTTTTAACGGGAGGAAACGGAACATGAAACTGACACGTAGAAAACTGACCCGCGCCTTGGCGCTCAGTGTTGCCATCGGCGTTGCCGGTTTCGGCGGCATGGTGCAAGCGAAGGACATGAAAATCGCGCTGGTCGTCAAGTCGCTCGGCAACGGCTTCTTCGAGGCCGCCAACAAGGGCGCTCAGGAAGCCGCCAAGGAACTGGGTGGTGTGGAGATCATCTATACAGGCCCAACTTCAACAACAGCCGAAGGCCAGATCGAGGTCATCAACTCGCTGATTGCGCAGGGCGTGGATGCCATCGCGATTTCCGCCAACGATCCGGACGCTGTCGTGCCAGCCCTCAAGAAGGCAGCACAACGCGGCATCAAGGTCATCTCCTGGGATAGTGGCGTTGCACCGGCGGGCCGTATTCTACAGTTAAACCCATCGTCCAACGCCCTAATCGGCAAGATGTGCCTGCAGCTTGCAGCCGCGCATCTCGAAGGCGGCAAGGGTGATTTTGCGATTCTCTCTGCCACGACCACCTCCACGAACCAGAATATCTGGATCGAAGAGATGAAGAAGCAGCTGAAAGACTTCTCCGGCCTCAACCTCGTCACCACTGTCTATGGCGACGACCTGGCCGACAAGAGCTACCGTGAAGCGCAGGGCCTGTTGACCTCGCAGCCGAATGTGAAGGTCATCGTCGCGCCGACCACCGTCGGTGTGCTTGCGGCATCGCAGGCGGTAAAGGATGCGGGCAAGATTGGGCAGGTCTTCGTGACAGGTCTCGGACTTCCTTCCGAAATGGCGGGTGCCATCAAGTCCGGCGCCACCAAGGAATTCGCCATCTGGAACCCGATTGACCTCGGCTACTCCGCAACCCAGATCGCCTATCACCTCGTCAAGGGTGATACTGACGGCAAGCCGGGCACCGAGATCGAAGCCGGACGCATGGGCAAGATCAAGGTTGGCGAAAACAGCGAAGCAGCCATGGCCGATCCGTTCATCTATGACGCCAAGAACATCGATCAGTTCTCGAAGATTTTCTGATCTGACCTAGACGTGGCGGGTGGGGCTTACCCCCCCCCTCTGCCCTGCCGGGCATCTCCCCCTCAAGGGGGGAGATTGGCAAGACGCGTGAGCGCCACTTAAAGGTCGACAATCGAGATGTTCGAAAGGTTGCCGCGATCCGATCTCCCCCCTTGAGGGGGAGATGTCCGGCAGGACAGAGGGGGGTGGCCCCACCCACAAATTCCAATAAACTGACTGGCAAGACAGATGACGCGTGTTGAAACCAAAATCATGGATGCGCCCGAGGCCTCAAGCCCCTCGCCCATTCTCGAAATGCGCGGCATCAGCCAGATATTTCCCGGCGTCAAAGCGCTGGATGGCGTCAACATCCAGCTCTACCCCGGCAAGGTCACGGCGCTGATCGGTGAAAACGGCGCCGGCAAATCGACGCTGGTGAAAATCCTCACCGGCATTTACCGCCCCAATGAAGGCGAGATCCTGCTGGACGGCCAGCCGGTGACGTTTCACAGCGCTCAGGATGCTCTCGATGCCGGTGTCACCGCCATTCATCAGGAAACCGTGCTGTTCGATGAACTCTCAGTCGGCGAAAACATCTTCCTCGGCCATGCGCCGAAAACCCGTTTCGGGCTGATCGACTGGAAGACCATCAACGATCAATCGCGCGCCCTGCTGGAGCGGCTGGAAAGCAAGATCGATCCGACGATCCGGTTGAAAGACCAATCTATTGCGCAGCGGCATCTGGTGGCGATTGCCCGTGCGCTCTCTGTCGAAGCGCGTATCGTCATCATGGACGAGCCAACAGCTGCGCTTTCCCGCAAGGAAATAGACGACCTGTTCCGCATTGTCGAAAACCTGAAACGGCAGGGCAAGGCCATCCTGTTCATCAGCCACAAGTTCGATGAGGTCTATGAAATCGCCGAAAGCTACGCGGTTTTCCGCGATGGCAAGATGGTCGGTTCGGGCGATCTGGCGCAGACCCCTCAGGACGAAATCGTGCGCCTGATGGTGGGTCGCGACGTGAAGGACGCCTTTCCGAAACAGCCTGTCAATATTGGCGCGACGACGCTTTCCGTCGAGCGATACTGCCACGAGACGGAGTTTCGTGACATTTCCTTCGACCTGCGCAAGGGTGAAATTCTCGGTCTTTACGGGCTGATCGGCGCTGGCCGCTCGGAGCTTTGCCAGTCGCTCTTCGGCATCACACGCCCTGCATCCGGCACGCTCACATTGAATGGCGAAGCGCTGGCCATCCGCTCGCCCGAAGATGCGATCCGCGCTGGCATCGTCTATGTGCCGGAAGAGCGTGGACGGCACGGGCTGGCGCTCGATATGCCGATCTATCAGAATATGTCTTTGCCATCTCTTTCGCGTACATCGCGAAAAGGCTTTCTGGCGGCAGCCAACGAATTCGCGCTTGCCCGTAAATATGCCTCTCGTCTCGATCTGCGCGCCGCGGCGCTCTCCGTTCCGGTCGGCACGCTATCAGGCGGCAACCAGCAGAAGGTGGTCATCGGCAAATGGCTGGCGACGCAGCCCAAGGTGATCATTCTGGACGAGCCGACCAAGGGCATCGATATCGGCTCCAAGGCCGCTGTCCACGGATTCATCAGCGAGCTTGCCGCCGAAGGACTATCGATCATCATGATTTCATCCGAGTTGCCGGAAATTCTCGGCATGTCCGACCGCGCCATCGTGATGCGGGAGGGCTTGATGGCAGGTACGTTCGAGCGTGCCGAATTTTCACCGGAAAAGCTGGTGCGCGCCGCCACGGGCAATGCGTGAAGGGAGCCACAGCATGAAAAAACTACTCAAGAACCGCGAATGGCTGCTGGCAGGCATCATCATCCTGTTGATCGCAGCCTTTTCCTGGCGCTCTCCGGGCTTTGAGCGACCGGGCAATCTCGTCAACATCTTCAACGATACGTCGATCCTGATCATTCTGGCGCTGGGCCAGATGGCGGTCATCCTGACGAAATCCATCGACCTGTCGGTGGCCGCAAACCTTGCCTTTACCGGCATGGCTGTCGCCATGACCAATGCCGCCTTTCCCGGTCTTCCCCTGCCCGTCCTCATTGTCATGGCGGTGGCCATCGGTGCGTTTTTGGGCTCGATCAACGGCATTCTCGTCTGGTGGCTGGGACTTCCTTCCATCGTGGTCACGCTCGGTACTCTGACCATCTATCGCGGCATGGCCTTCGTGCTGTCAGGCGGCGCCTGGGTCAATGCACACCAGATGTCGCCCACGTTTCTCAACGTCCCGCGCACGCCGATCCTCGGCATGCCGGTGCTGTCATGGGTGGCGATCCTCATCATCGCAGGCGCATGGCTGGTCTTGAGCCGCACCTCATTCGGGCGCTCAGCTTACGCGTCCGGTGGCAATCCGGGTGCTGCTGTCTATGCCGGTATCGATGTCGGACGGACGCGCTTTCTAGCCTTCGTCCTCTCCGGTGCCTTGGCGGGTCTGGCGAGCTATCTCTGGGTCTCCCGATACGCAGTGGCCTATGTCGATATTGCATCCGGCTTCGAACTGGATAGCGTCGCGGCAAATGTCATCGGTGGCATCTCGATTGCGGGCGGCATCGGCTCCGTCGCTGGTGCCGTATTGGGTGCGCTCTTCCTCGGTGTCATCAAGAATGCGCTGCCGGTCATCGGCATTTCGCCCTTCGCGCAGATGGCGATTTCGGGCGTCGTCATCGTGCTCGCTGTCGTCTTCAACGCTCGCGCCGAAGCCAAGAAGGGCCGCATCATCCTGCGTGACAGAGCAAAGACTGAAATCACCAAGGAGGCTTCGGCATGAGCGCGACCGAAAATACGACGCCGCGCGTCATTCCCGACAAGCTCGGCACGCCGTTCAAACGCATCATGGCAAGCTGGGAGGTGCTCCTGCTCGGCGTCGCCATTCTCATCTTCATCGTCAATTCCTTCGCATCACCCTATTTCCTCGATGCCTTCAATCTCTCGGACGCTACCTTCAACTTCACCGAAAAAGCGCTGATCGCATTCGCCATGGCGCTGCTCATCATTGCCGGCGAGATCGATCTTTCGGTGGCAGCCATCATCGCGCTTGCCTCCACCGCCATGGGCTATGCGGTGCAGTTGGGTGTCGGCACGCCGGGGCTGGTTGCCATCGGCATCTGCACCGGCCTTATCTGCGGGGCGTTCAACGGCTTTCTGGTTGCAGGCCTGAAATTGCCGTCCATCGTCGTCACGATCGGCACGATGAGCCTGTTTCGCGGCATTTCCTACATGGTGCTGGGCGATCAGGCCTTCGGCAAATACCCCGAAGACTTTGCCTATTTCGGCCAGGGCTATGTCTTCTGGGTCATCTCTTTCGAATTCGTGCTGTTCGTGGTGATGGCCGTGGTTTTCGCCATCCTGCTGCATGCCACAAATTTCGGACGGCAGGTCTATGTTATCGGTACCAATCCGTTTGCCGCACGCTTTTCTGGCATTCCGGTGGAGCGGGTGAAGTTTATCCTCTTCCTGCTCACCGGTCTGATGAGCGGCATCGCCGCCGTCTGCCTCACATCCCGCCTCGGCTCCACCAGGCCTTCCATCGCGCAAGGATGGGAGCTGGAAGTGGTGACGATGGTGGTGCTGGGTGGTGTGTCTATCCTCGGTGGATCCGGCACCATCGGCGGGGTGGTGATTGCGGCCTTCGTCATGGGTCTCGTCACCTTCGGGTTGGGTTTGTTGAACGTTCCCGGCATCGTCATGTCGATCTTCGTCGGCCTGCTTCTCATCATCACCATCGCCATTCCCATCGTCGTTCGCCGCCTGCGGGCCATGAGGTAGACCATGCCGGACCTTGAAAAATACGCCTTCAAGATGAAGCTCTTTCCCGGTATGGAAGCCGAGTATAGGAAGCGCCATGACGAGATATGGCCGGACCTGGTGACGCTGCTGCATGAGGCGGGCGTGAGCGATTATTCCATTCACCTCGATCATGAAACAAATATTCTATTTGGTGTTTTGACCCGCCCGAAGGACCACGGAATGGCCTCTTTGCCCGATCATCCTGTTATGAAAAAATGGTGGGCGCATATGTCCGACATCATGGAAAGCCATCAGGATAATTCCCCCGTTACGACCGACCTCACACTGTTGTTTCATCTGCCATGAGCGCGCCGGTCCGCAATGTCGCCGTCATCGATATCGGCAAGACACACGCCAAGCTGATCGTCGTGGATGGGCAGAGCGGCGAGGAAATCGCCTCTCGCAAGATAGCCAACCGGGTTTTGAGTGGCCCACCTTATCCGCATTACGATATTGACGCGCTGTGGACGTTCATCATTGAGGGGCTCGCAGCGTTTCACGAGCAACCGGGATATCAGGCCATTTCGATCACAACGCATGGGGCGAGTGCTGCTCTGCTGAATAGCGAGGGTGATCTGGCACTGCCAGTTCTGGATTACGAACACAGCTATCCCGATCCCATCCAAAAAGCCTATGCGGCCTTGCGCCCTCCTTTTGAAGAGACCTTCTCACCGGCTCTTCCCATGGGGCTGAATGTCGGCGCGCAACTGCACTATCAAAAAATTGCATTTCCTGATGCGTTCGCCGATGTCACCGACATCATGACCTATCCACAATATTGGGCTTACCGGCTCACCGGCGTTAAGGCCAACGAGGTGACGTCGCTGGGTTGCCATACCGATCTGTGGCAACCGGGTAAGGCTGCATTTTCAAGCCTCCCGGACATTCTGGGCATCACCGATCTGATGCCACCCGTGCGCTCAGCCTTCGATACGCTCGGATCGCTTTTGCCAGATATAGCGAAACGTATCGGTGCACAGGAAGACATACCAGTCTATTGCGGTCTTCACGATTCCAACGCCTCCTTGCTGCCGCATCTGATGGTGCGTAAAGGCCCGTTTTCCGTGGTATCGACGGGCACATGGGTCATCTGCTTCGGCGTCGGGGCGCTGTTGGAAACGCTGGATCCGGCACGCGATACGCTGGTCAATGTGGATGCTTTCGCAAAGCCCGTACCCTCGGCCCGCTTCATGGGCGGGCGGGAGTTCGAGCTGCTGACTGCGGGCATCACACCAGTTGATCGTTCGGCAAGCGAGGCAGCACTCGATCGTATCGTGACCGACACCATTCTCTATATTCCCAATGCGGTCGAAGGGTCAGGACCGTATCCCGGAATGAAGGGGCGTTGGGTCAGGGAGCCCCGAGATGATGCTGAACGCTGGGTGGCTGCGTCTCTTTACGCCGCCATGATGACGGCACGTTGCCTCGAGATTATCGGTAACGCCCCAACGATCATTATCGAAGGGCCGTTTGCGACAAACACGCATTTCACTTCTGCACTGGCTGCTATAACCGGTTCGCGCGTCATGGTCACCGATGGAAACAGCCCGTCAGGCACGGCCTTGGGCGCGGCACTGCTGGTGACGCGGCACGCGCCGCATCAGTCCTATCACGCGGTCCAGCCGCTCTTGGGCTCGGAAAGCTATTATCGAAAGTGGCGCGATCTCACCGATGCGGCTTACAGGGCAAGCTGAACCAGCCAATATCCGCCAACGGCTGCGGCGCCCGTCAGCACGGTGCCCCAGATGATATCGACGACACACATTTTCAGTGACCAGCCCTTGAGCGTCGAGAGGTTGGTCATGTCGTAGGTGCCGTAACCGATAAAGCCAAGGATGGCGCCGGACACCAGAGCCGACTGCCAGCTATCGCCATTGAGTGCAGGCACGACAGCGAAGTATACGATGCCCGCAATGTAGAAGAGGTAGAATATACCGGCGGCCGCAAAATTTGGTTTTGCCAGCATCAGACCGCCGATTTCGCGCCTGTAAAAACCGATGGCCAGTTTTGACAGCCACAGAAAATCAAATCCGAAAAAGACGATGGCCGTGCCCACATAGGCTATGAAATAGTCCATCGTCCGCTCTCCCTATATGCCCAGAACAGGCTGAACGAGGCGAACCAGCCAGCTCTTGAATTTCAACGGCGCGTCGGTCACGGCCAGACAGATGCAGTCCTGGCCTTCACCTGCAACAGGCTGGTGCATCAAATCTTCGTCTGCTTCCTCGAAATCACCGCGACGGAAGACGTCGTTGCCGTCCTTGAAGTAACCGGAGAGAACAACGGTCAGTTCCCGCCCGCCATGCGTGTGTTCCGGCACCGGTTTGCCAGCGGGTATGCGGAGCAGCCGAACATTCGCCTCGCCGTCGCGTGTGCGGATGGGAAAATGGTAAGCACCGGGTCCAAGCTGTTTCCATTTCAGCTTGTCCACGTCACCACCGGCATAGGAACGCAAAGGCTCAGGCAGCACTGCGTCGTCCCTGGTCTGAACGGCCGGACGGGATGTTGCAGACGATCTGTCGGCGTGCAGAAGGGTGCGTATCTTCTCCCAGTCTGCATCCCCGTTGCCCTGCGTCGGCTCGATGTCCGTTAGCAGTGCACCGCCGGTCATTTCCATCGCTTCGAGCCTTTGCCGGCTTTCGGGACACAAGGCGAGATGCGTCGAGACCGCGAGGCTCCAGCTCTCCCCAAGGCTTCCCGATGCGTAATCCAGCAGCAATTCGTCGCTAACCTGATGCCGTACACTCATGTGCGTGACTCCAGCGCTGCGCGCAGCTTTGCGAAAGCAAGCCGGATGCGCGATTTGACCGTTCCAATGGGCAGACCGAGTTGCTCGGCAATGGTGCTGTGGGACGCTTCATCGAAGAACGAGCGCTTCAGCAGGTCGAGCTGCTCCTGCGGCAATTGCGCCAGTGCGCGGTGCAGACGCTGCGCATCCTGCACCTCTTCCAACTGTTTGTCGGCGGCAGGTGCGTCGTCTTTCACGAAAGCCGGATCGTTGATGTCGAATTCCGGGCGCCTATCCTTGCGGTGCGCGTCAATCCTCAAATTTCGGGCAATTCTGAAAATCCAGGCGGACACGTTGCCGCGGGCCGGATCGAAAAGGGCGGCCTTGTTCCAGACCGTCAACATGGTTTCCTGCATCAGTTCCTCAGCGGCTTGCGCATCGCGCACCTGCCGTAACATATAGATCCGCACGCGCGGCCCGTAATAACGAAAAAGCACCTCGAAAGCCTCGACGCTGCGCTCGCTGGCAACAGCTTTTATGAGGCTAGGACATTCACTCTCGATCGTATTCTTGACGGTATCATTCATGCGGATCGGCTTCACTCCGCTTCCATATGGCTTGGCTGTAACCGGACCGTTCCGGTTACTCCTAATATACTGGCACGCAGGTCCAGCTATGGAAACGTTTATTGTCATGAAACCGACTACGCCAGCGATATGGCAATGGATCACCAACAACAAAAAAATGCACTTGGAGCAATCCAGTTGCCAACCGGCTGCGTAATTGCTGACATGAGAATATGGAACCGGCGGCAATGGATGTGATGACAGGCGACAACAACCGACAGACAAGACGCCGGATCGCCGTCATCGGCTCGGGTATTTCAGGCCTTTCCGCCGCGTGGATGCTGGATAAATCCGCAGACGTGACGCTGTTTGAAGCCGACAGTCGGTTGGGCGGCCATGCCAATACGGTGTTTGCAGACGTCCCCGGCTCGGACCCAATCGCGGTCGATACCGGTTTTATCGTTTATAATGAGCGCAACTATCCAAACCTCGTCGCCCTGTTCAAACATCTGGGCGTTGAGACCGACGCATCCGATATGTCGTTTGCAGCATCCTTGCGCGGTGGATCCCTGGAATATTCCGGTTCCGGCATCGACGGCCTGTTCGGTCAGCGTTCCAACATTTTGCGTCCACGCTTCTGGAGCATGGTGCGCGATGTCATGCGTTTCTACAAAAAGGCGCCGGAGCTTCTGAACGACCCGTCATTGCAGACAACAAGTCTTGGTGAATATCTCGATTCCAACGGCTATTCTTTGAGTTTTGTCGACGACCATCTGCTGCCTATGGGAGCCGCGATCTGGTCCACGACGGCGGCAGATATGCGCGCCTATCCGCTGCAAGCCTTTATCCGGTTCTTCGTCAATCACGGGCTGGTGCAATTGTCGGACCGGCCGCAGTGGCGAACCGTCAGAGGTGGCAGTCGCGAATATATCGCGCGCATTATGGCACAGTTCAAAGGCACTGTCGTTCTCAACAGCCAGATTGAAGCCATCCAGCGTACCGACAGTGGCATCACCCTGCTCGACCGATCCGGTCAGGCATCCCATTTCGATGACGTGGTGATTGCCACCCATGCGGATCAGGCGCTTTCGCTTTTGGCGGATGCCGACGAACGGGAGCGCTCGCTGCTCGGTGCGTTCGAATATACCCGCAATGCCGCCGTGCTGCACAGTGACGAAACGCTGATGCCGAAGCGCCGCAATGTTTGGTCCGCCTGGAACTATCTGAGCGAACCCAATGCGACCGGTACCGAGCAGCTTTGCGTCACCTATTGGATGAACCGCCTTCAGAACATCGATGAAGCGACGCCGCTTTTCGTAACGCTTAATCCTTCCCGGCCGATAGATCCCGACAAACTCATTCGCGCTTTCGACTATGCCCATCCACTTTTCGATACCAAGGCGCTCGAAGCTCAGAAGCAATTGTGGAGCCTGCAAGGCCGTCAAAACACGTGGTTCTGCGGCGCGCACTTCGGTAGCGGTTTCCATGAAGACGGATTGCAATCGGGTCTAGCTGTTGCAGAGGCTCTCGGCGGCCTGAAGCGTCCATGGACCGTCGCGCAGGAATCGGGACGGATTTTCCTCAGCCCCGAGAAGGCTTTGGCGTCATGACGTTTCGCTCAGCCATCTATGCAGGACACGTCGTGCATGCGCGCCACCGCCCGCACGCCCACAAGATGCGCTATCGCGTCTTTTCGCTGCTGCTGGATCTGGATGAGCTTTCCATTCTGGACAGGGGGCTACGCCTCTTCGGCTATAACAGACGCGCCGTCTTCAGCTTTCGTGACACCGACCATGGTGCCGGTGAAAAAGGTCAGTTGAAGCAATGGGTCGAGCGCCATTTGGCGGCTGCGGGTTTGAACGTATCGCCCGATGCCCTGCGCGTCGATATGCTCTGCTATCCGCGCATCTTCGGCTACGTCTTCAATCCGCTGACGGTCTATTTCTGCCATGACCGGCATGATGCTAACCGTCTCGTGGCCATTCTCTATGAGGTCTGCAATACCTTTCACGAGCGCCATACCTACATTATTCCGGCTGCCGTGAACGACAACGGCACGGTGCAGCATTCCTGCGCCAAGGAAATGTATGTCTCGCCCTTCGTGCCGATGGAATGCACATATGATTTCCGCATCCGTCCGCCGGATGACAAGGTCCTCGTCACCATCAATGAACAGGATGCTCAAGGCGAGCTTTTGTATGCGTCCTTTGCGGGAAAGCGCCGCACGTTGAGCGATGGCACACTTGGGCGTGCGCTTCTGACCTATCCATTGATGACGCTCAAGATCATGGGCGCCATCCACTGGGAGGCGCTCCGCCTCTGGGCAAAAGGCAATCCGATTTATCGACACAAGGCCGCGAAGCAACGCATCGCGAGTTCTGTCAGCGTCAGTGACCGTGCAACGGTGGGCGCAACACTGGGAGGTACAGAGAAATGAGTCACGCCGAAGAGGAAACCATTCCGTTTCTGATGGATCGTGCCCCTTTGTGGCAGCGTATGATCTGCCGTCGATTGAAAAACATGACGCATGGTCGGCTAACTCTGGTCTTTCCCGGCGGGTGCGAATATGTCGTCAGCGGCCCTGAGCCCGGCCCGCATGGCGTCATCAGCCTGAACCGAGGACGTGTCGTTCGCAGGCTGGTCATGGGCGGAAGCCTCGGCTTTGCGCAATCCTACATGGATGGCGACTGGGATAGTCCCGACCTCGTCAGTCTGCTGGAGGTTGCCATCGCCAATGAGAAAAACTGGCAGGCCGTGTCCGAGCCATCCCGGCTGGTGTCAGCCTTCGCGCTTCTGCGCCACCGCCTGCGCCGCAACTCAAAGGCAGGCAGCCGTCGCAATATCTCGTTCCACTATGATCTCGGCAATCGCTTCTATTCCGCATGGCTCGATGAGACCATGACCTATTCGTCCGCGCTTTTTGACAGGCCGGGCCAAAGCCTTGCCGAAGCACAAAACGCGAAATACGACCGCATTGTCGAGCAGTTGAAGATCGGGCCTGACGACCACGTTCTGGAAGTCGGCTGCGGCTGGGGCGGCTTTGCGGAATATGCCATCGCCAAGACCGGCTGCCGCGTGACGGGCCTTACGCTCTCTACCGAACAGGCAGATTTCGCGCGGGCACGTCTTGCGAAGGCAGGCCTTGCGGACCGCGCCGATATTCGGTTGGAAGACTACCGCGATTGCCAGGGGCAATATTCGAAAATCGTCTCCATTGAAATGTTCGAAGCTGTGGGCGAAGAGAACTGGCCGACCTATTTCCGCCGCCTGCGCGAGCTTCTGGCAAAAGGTGGGGAAGCCATGGTGCAGGTCATCACCATCCACGAAGACCGCTTCGATGAATACAGTCGCAATGCCGACTTCATTCAGACCTACATCTTCCCCGGCGGCATGCTCCCCTCCATCACAAAGTTCCGTGATGCGGCTGCGCGTGAAGGCTTTGCCAACACCGACACGCTGCAGTTCGGTAAGGATTACGATCGCACGCTGATGCTGTGGGACCGCGCGTTCCTCGCCAATTGGCACCGCATCGAGCCGCTCGGCTTCGACGAGCGTTTTTTCCGGATGTGGCGCTACTACCTGCATTATTGCTCTGCGGGTTTCCGTGCCGGGACCATCGACGTCGTTCAGTTCAAGTTGAGCAACAGCTGAGGCTGGCAAATATGTAGAGAGGGCAATCCCCTCGTGCGCAATGAAATTGCCAGCAAGGATGGAACTTCCAGAAGGCATTCACGTTACGGTGAGTGTCTTTGTTTTAGCATCGAATATTTTAGCGCCGACAGAATGGCCCATTTGATGCGCAACCTGGAGTGTCTCCCATGAATCAGATTATCTACATCGTCGGCCTGGTCGTCATCGTTCTCGCTATCCTGTCGTTCTTCGGCTTCCGTTGAGATCAAATTTCCGATTGTAAACTTAAGCATTCGCGAATATTCTCTTTCATGGGAACCATGTCGATGAGCTACTCGTTGACGTTGGCTATTAGGGAGGCGTCCGCATGAAACAAGCGATATGGGCAGAACCTGTCGAAGTGAATTTCGACAAGAATACCAGAAACGTCGTTGCCGGGCCGTTCGATGCCTTGGCTCTTTTGACCGAGAACTGGCCACATGTGCAGGGATTGACGTTCGTCAGAGCCCGTAGCGCATGCCGTGCAGCTCTGGATGGTCGCAAACCAGTCGAGGAAGCGCGGCGATGGTTTGAGGACGCTGTATCCGAAGCCGGAAAGCAGAAGAAGCACTGACGGCGAGGCCTTCGTATCGATATAGATTAGACTTAAAAAAAATGGCCCCAGTCGGGGCCATTTTTCGTTGATGCTACATCCAGTACGGCGGAACGCCATAGTAGTCGTAGACCTTGCGATCGTCATTGCCGAAAAGGCTGTCGTCATCGCGGTTTGCGAACTTAGGGCCATTTTCGATCTGGTCTTTTGTCAAATCGATGCGGTAGCCATCAAGCTCTTCATCGTAATGCAGCTTTTCCCACGGCAGTGGATAGTAGTCGTCACCGATGCCAAGAAATCCGCCAAAACTCAGCACCGCATAGGCAACCCGGCCGCCGCGCTTTTCAAGAATGATGCGCTGGATCGAGCCGATCTTCTTGCTGTCAGCGCCGTAGACGCTTGTGCCTTCAACCTTATCGCTGGCAATGAAGCTTGGGGTGTCCTTGACGTAAGGATCCTGACCGGGCTGAGGGGTGTGATGTACCATAACGTTTCCTCCTTCGCGTTCTATTCGTTATGGTTTGTAAATCCTCCGAAGACGAAATCGTTCCTCTTTTCGTCTAATCAATGCCAATCGAGCTTGTCGACCTCTTCGCGAAAAGCAAAGCGCAACAGGTGACTTTCGACTACAGATTTTGCGCGCTCCAGTTTCTCCTCGTCCGGCGCTGTGACAGCTATCCTCAGACGATCGCTATGCGCATCGAGGCTGGCCGTCCCGAAATCGAACGCGCATTCGCCATGGGTGTCGGAGTAGCTGACCTCGATCTTATGGGCAAAGTGTTTGAAAAGCTGGACGAGATATTTGCTGCCACTTTCCGTTGCCAATTCCGATTTCGCTACCAGCATGCTGGCTCCTTTATATAACATGATATAATTAGTCATGTTTAATGCCGAAGGCGGGATTTGGCAAATGAAAAGTCCCCCACGGTATCGCGCTCAAACTCTGATACGTCCGACCCGGGCGAGCAGCATGACGGGTAAAATACCGACGATGACGATGGCCAACGCGGCGATCGACGCTTCCTCGTAGGTCCCGCGCGCCGCCTCGCCATACAGATGCGTGGCGAATGTCTCGAAGTTGAGCGGACGCAGAAGCAGCGTCGCCGGTAATTCTTTCACGCAATCGACGAAGACCAGCAGTGCGGCGGCGGCTACCGCTGCCTTGGAAAGTGGCAGGTGGATGCTGTGGAACGTTGCAATCGAGGTGCGGCCAAGGGTTCGGGAGGCCTGATCGAGAGATAGGGGAATTCGGCTAAGCCCCGCATCGATCCCGCCGCCAGCAATGGTCAGGAAACGTGCCATATAGGCAAAGATCAGGGCAGAGCCGCTGCCGATCAACAAAAGACCGGTGGACACTCCAAACCAGTGCCGCATCGTTCCATCGACAAATCGGTCGAACCCGCCGAGTGCGATCAGCATGCCGATGGCAATGACGGTTCCCGGTGCCGCATAGCCAACGGTCGCCAGCCTGAAAGACCAGTGCGAGACCTTTCCCGGCGCAAGCCGCATGGCGTAGGCGACCACAAGCCCTGCAATGATCGTTGCCATGGTCGCGACACCGGCAAACAGCACCGTGTTCATCGCCTCAGCCGCAAACCGGGCGGAGAGCCCACTGAACTGAAATCGCTTCCATGCTTCCGTGACCAGATAGATCGCCGGGGCAATGAAGCCGACCAGAATCGGCAGACCGCCAAGCAAAAATGCCGCAACAGCGCGCGCACCTTGAAGACGCGCGGGGGCAAGAGCGGTGCTCTTTTGTGCCGAGGTGGAATAGCGTTGCCTGCGTCGCGCCCATTGTTCCATCGCAACCAGTGCGACGACCAGGAGCAACATGCACAGCGCAATCTGCGCCGCCCCCGGCAAATCGGATCTGGTGACCCAGGTGGTGTAGATGGACACGGTCAGCGTTCGCACACCCAGAAACTCCGACGCTCCGATATCGTTCAGAGCCTCCATCAGGGCGAGGCTGACGCCCACCGCGATGGCCGGGCGGGCAAGCGGCACCGCGACCTTGAGAAACAGCGCTCGTCTCGATGTTCCGAGCATACGGGCAGCATCGAGAAGGGTTCCAGCCTGCGTCAGAAACATCGCCCTGACCGGAATATAGACATAGGGATACAGCACGAAGCCGAGCAGGATGATGCAACCGGTCATCGAGCGGATATCGGGCAACCGAAATTCGCGCGGACTGGAATATCCCAGTATCCAGCGTATCGCTCCCTGCACCGGCCCCAGCGGATGCAAAATATCCAGATAGGCGTAGGCGACGATATAGGTCGGCATGGCCAGCGGCAATAACAGCGCCCACTCCAGAAGCCTGCGCCCACGAAAATCATAGGCGCTGACAAGCCAGGCACTGGCTGTGCCGATGACTCCGGCCAGAATGCCAACGCCGAGCAAAAGGATCAGCGTTTCGGGAAGTGCCGTTGCCAGCACGGTATCGCGCAGATGCCCCCAAAGACCATTGGAGCCCTTGATCGCCTCAGATAGCAGCGCCAGCACCGGCAGCATAGCGAAGGCTGCGATGACACAGGACGTCAACAGCCACCAGAATGCGGAGTTTATCCGCAGTCTCGGTCGGGAAGAATTGGCTGTGGCGGTGCTGGAGTGCATGCTGATCTTGGGAGTTTGACCGTGCAAAAACACGGGTTGCTTGAAACAGGCAAGGCGCCCGCGTGAAACGGGCGCCTGAGATCGAAGGGACCGAAGTCCCTGCTTTTCGTCATCCTCGGCCTCGTGCCGAGGATCTGTTGCCGTCGCAACACCCGGTCCGTTACAGATCCCTCGGGACAGCCCGAGGATGACGGACTTTGTGGTGAGCGGCCAACACATCAACGCGCCCGTTCAAGGCGCTATGTCCCCTAGCCCTTAATTGTCGAAACCGACCTTATCGACCAGCTGGCTGGCTTCCTTGCGGTGAGATACGATTTCGGTCAGCGACTTGGTATCGACTTTCAGGTCACCGAAAGAGGCGACGATCTTGTCGAGGGCGGCGCCCTTTTTCACGGGGTATTCGTAGTTGGCTTCCGCATAGATCTTCTGGGCTTCGTCGGACACCAGATATTCGAGAAGCTTGACGGCTTCGGCCTTGTTCGGCGCGTTTTTGGCAACGGCTGCACCCGAGACGTTCACCTGCGTGCCGCCGTCCTTGAACGTTGGCAGGACGACTTTGATGGCCTCGCCCCACTTGACCTGCTCTTCGCCGCCCTTGCCGGAGCGCATCAGGCCGACATAGTACGAATTGGCGACGCCGATCTCGCAAATGCCGCCGAGAATGTCCTTGGCGACATCGCGATCACCGCCGCCAGCCTTGCGGGCCAGATTGTCCTTGACGCCAGTCAGCCACTTCTCAGTGGCTTCGGTGCCATGGTGGGTGATGTAATTCGCAAACAGTATCGTGTTGTAGGGATGCTGGCCTGCGCGGATGCACACCTTGCCCTTCCATTTCGGGTCAGCGAGGTCTTCGTAGTTGAACGTGGAGACATCGACGTCTTTGGCTGCGTAGAGAACGCGAGCACGCAAGGACAGCGCAAACCAGTTGCCCTTGGCATCGCGCAGCTCGGCCGGAATGGCCTTCGTCAGAACCTCGGATTCGACCGGCTGGGTCACACCCTTTTCAACCAGATCGACCAGATTTCCAGCATCGACCGTCATCAAAACGTCAGCGGGCGAGCTCGTACCTTCGCTCAAAACGCGCTCGGCCAGACCGTCCTTGAGGAACACGGAGTTGACTTTGACGCCGCTCTCCTTGGTGAAGGCATCCAGCAGCGGCTGCATCAGGGCCGGTTCGCGGGTCGTATAGATGTTGAGTTCCGCAGCATTTACCGCTCCGGCCGAAAAGGCCATCGTGCTGGCCAGAAGCGCAATTTTGGTGATGGTCAGTGATGTCATGCCTATGTCCCTGTGACGTGAAAATGATGTCGGAACTGCATGCACCATACCTGATCGGTTAAATCAAGTTATGTTCTCCAGGTTTTCAGCGCGTTTCTCTCACTTTGAGTTGAATATAAGCGCTTTTTTGGAGTCTGAATTCAGATATTCAATCTGAGGTAAAGGTTAGAACGGTCTCTTTCTCTACCCAGAGATTGACCTCTTCAACATCGACAGGCGTCCGGCGCATGCTGCGGACCCGCACGTCCTGCATGAGGCCGTCCACGCTCACCGAAACCTGTTCGATCTCGCCCATGAACACACGGTTGGTGATGCGCCCAAAAATTGCGGCGCCGGTCTTAAACGGAGAAATGGTGATCGCGCCCGGGCGGATATAGGCGAAGGCCTTCTCCCCTTCACGCAGATCGCCCTTGTGGGCAAAGCTTCCGATCGGCGTTTCCAAGTACCCGTTTCTGACTGTGCCTTCCACCTTGTTGAAGGAGCAGAAGAAATCTGCGGCATAACGGCTGACCGGGTTGTCATGCAACTCGTAGCCCGTGCCGGTCTGCACGATACGACCTTTCTCCATCAGCACCACGCGATCGCCCGCAGACAAAGCCTCTTCGGGGTCGTGCGTGACCATGATGGCCGTCGTTTTCAGGTCTCGCAGGAGGCCGAGCGTTTCTTCGCGCACGCTGTCACGAAGCCCGCGATCCAGATTGGAGAAAGGCTCGTCCATCAGCAGAATGTCAGGCTTGGGTGCCAGGGCACGCGCCAGCGCCACGCGCTGCTGCTCACCGCCGGAAAGCGTATGCGGATAGCGCCTGGCCAAATCCGCCAGTCGCACATGCTCGATCATCTCGGCAGCACGCGCCCGCGCTTGCGCTTTCGGCTGACCTTTCAAACCGAAGAGAACATTCTGCTCGACCGTCAAATGCGGAAACAGCGCATAGTCCTGAAACACGAAACCGATACGCCGCTTTTCGGGCTCCATGAACGTCGTCGGCCCGGCAATCTCGCGCCCGTTCATCATGATCGAGCCTGAATCAGGCGTCTCGACACCCGCGATAATCCGCAAAAGGGTCGATTTACCGCAGCCTGAACGACCAACAAGGCAGATGATCTCGCCGCGCATGACCGTCAGGTCGATACCCTCAAGCACATCCACATCGCCAAAGCGCTTTCCGATGGTGCTGAGGTGGAGAGCGGCGGTCTCTGGCATGTCAGGGTTCCGTGTTTTCTGATGTGGTTTTGTTGATCGCGCAAATCAGGATTAAAGTCAAAAGCCAAACACGACGTCCCGGGCAGACATCGGGGATTTGGCCAGGGCGATAGTTGACGTTTACGTTAGAGTTAAATACGCTGATGTGAGTGGATGGTTTTGGAGGCTTCATCTACAGTTGCAATCATTGGTGCATCATCACGCCGAGGAGCTGGCAGGGATGACCGCACATTGCAGGTGATTGCAAATGCCAGCATGGGAGGACGGACATGAGCGACGTGAGTTTTAGCCGCCAGGAACCGGGTAGTCTGCCGCGACCCTGGCTTGCATCCTATCCGCAAGGCGTCCCTGCGGAGATTCCCGACCTTGGTTATTCCTCCCTCGCCGAGCTGCTGGAAAAAAGCTGCGCGCGCTATGCCGATCGCAAGGCATTTTCCTCCATGGGCAAGTCCCTCACCTATCGCCAGCTGGAAGAACAGACCCGCCGCGTCGGTGCTTGGTTGCAACAGTTGGGCTTGCAAAAGGGTGACCGCGTTGCGGTCATGATGCCCAATATTCTCCAGAACCCGGTTGCAACTTACGCCATTTTGCGCGCAGGACTGGTCGTGGTAAACGTCAACCCTCTCTACACGCCCCGCGAACTGGAACATCAGCTGAAAGATTCCGGCGCCAAGGCGCTGTTCGTGCTCGAAAACTTCGCCCATGTCGTTCAACAGGCGCTGCCGAAGACGGATGTGAAGCATGTCGTCGTCGCGTCCATGGGCGATCTGCTGGGCCTCAAGGGCCACATCGTCAATCTCGTGGTGCGCAAGGTCAAGAAGATGGTTCCGGCCTATGCGCTGCCGCAGGCTGTCAGCTACAAGGCTGTACTGGCGCAATCTCGCCAGATGGAATTGAAACCGACCGATATCGGTCTCAACGACGTGGCCTTCCTGCAATATACCGGTGGCACGACGGGTGTTTCCAAAGGCGCTGTCCTGACCAACGCCAATCTCCTGGCCAACAAAAGCCAGATCGCGTTGTGGATGGAACCCGGCTTCGTCAACAGGACCAGACCTGAAGTCTTGAACTTCGTGTGCGCCCTACCCCTTTACCACATTTTCGCTTTGACGGTGAATTCGCTGATGGGCATTGCGCTCGGTGGTCACAATCTGCTGATTGCCAATCCACGCGACATTCCCGGATTCGTCAAGGAGCTGTCGGGTTACCAGCCTCACATCTTCCCCGGTATCAACACGCTGTTCAATGCACTCCTGAACAATGAGGAATTTCGCAAACTCGATCTCTCGTCGCTGGTTCTTGTCATGGGCGGCGGCATGGCGGTGCAGCGACCGATTGCGGAACGTTGGGCATCTGTGACAGGCACCCATATCTGCGAAGGTTACGGTCTTTCCGAAACATCGCCGGTTGCCACGGTCAACCCGCTCGGGGTACCGGATTTCAGCGGCACGATCGGGCTTCCCATGCCTTCGACCGATATCGACATTCGCGACGATGACGGCAACAGTCTGCCGCTTGGCGACGTGGGCGAGATTTGCATCCGCGGCCCTCAGGTCATGGCCGGTTACTGGCAGCGCGATGACGAAACCGCCAAGGTCATGACGCCAGACGGCTTCTTCCGATCCGGCGACATCGGTTTTCTGGACAACCGTGGCTATACGAAGATCGTTGACCGCAAGAAGGATATGATCCTCGTGTCCGGGTTCAACGTCTATCCGAACGAGATCGAAGAGGTGGCCGCAGCCCATCCCGGCGTGCAGGAATGTGCCGCCGTTGGTATTAACGACGAGCATTCCGGCGAAGCGGTAAAGCTTTATGTCGTTAAAAAGGATGCCAGCCTCACCGCTGACGACCTGAAGGCGTTCTGTGCGAAAAGCCTGACCAACTACAAGCGGCCCAAGCATATCGAGTTCCTGCCGGAACTGCCAAAGACCAATGTCGGCAAGATCCTGCGGCGTGAACTTCGCAAGCTGGCTAACTGATTGGTGTCCTTCACGATATTTCAATCGATTTACCAGATCTCGCCTTGATTTAGCCCGATGAAAAAGAATAGCTTCCTCATCCTTTCCCGGAGCATGAGGAGCATTCCATGCAGGCCATCGTCGAAAACCTGAAATCCACCGCCGCAAAAACTGCGGCTACCGATCTTCGCGCCGCATTTGCCGCCAACGCCAACCGTTTCGAGCAGTTCAGCGTCCGCTTCGATGACCTGTTGATGGATTTTTCCAAATGCGCGGTGAATGACGAGGTCCTCGCGCTTCTCGAAAAGCTTGCCGTCGAAGGCGGCGTCCAGAAGAAGCGCGATGAAATGTTCTCCGGCAAAGAAATCAACTTTACCGAGGGACGCGCCGTGCTGCACACCGCACTGCGCAACCGTTCCAACACGCCTGTCATGGTGGATGGCAAGGATGAGATGCCGGATGTGAACGGCGTTCTGGCTGCCATGGGCAAGTTTGCCGATGCCATCCGTTCCGGTACGCTCAAGGGTGCGACGGGCAAAAAGATCACCGATATCGTCAATATCGGCATTGGCGGCTCGGACCTCGGCCCTGTTATGGCCACTTTGGCGCTGGCTCCGTTTCATGATGGCCCCCGCGCCCATTTCGTCTCCAACATCGACGGCGCGCATATTGCCGATACGCTGAAACTGGTTGAACCGGAAACCACGCTCTTCATCATCGCGTCCAAGACATTTACCACCATCGAGACGATGACCAATGCCGCGACGGCACGCACATTCATCGCCGATGCGCTGGGCGAAGAGGCTGTGAAGCACCACTTCTGCGCCGTCTCCACCGCATTGGACAAGGTTGCCAAGTTCGGGATCGACAGCGACCGGATCTTCGGCTTCTGGGATTGGGTCGGCGGTCGTTATTCCATCTGGTCGGCCATCGGCCTGCCGCTCATGATCGCTGTTGGTCCAGAGAATTTCGGAAAGTTCCTGGATGGCGCCCACGCCATGGACACGCATTTCCGCGAGGCGCCCGTGCGCCAGAACCTGCCAATGCTGCTCGGCCTTATCGGCTTTTATCACCGCAATGTTCTGGATTATTCGACGCGCGCCATTCTCCCTTACGACCAGCGCCTGTCGCGCTTCCCGGCCTATCTGCAACAGCTGGATATGGAATCGAACGGCAAGGGCGTCACCATCGACGGCACCCCTGTCGAAGGCCAGTCCGGCCCGGTGGTCTGGGGCGAGCCCGGCACCAACGGTCAGCACGCTTTTTATCAGCTCATCCATCAGGGCACGAGCGTCATTCCTGCCGAATTCATGATTGCCGCCAACGGCTTCGAGCCGAACCTGCGCCACCAGCACCAGCTGCTCATCGCCAATTGCCTTGCGCAATCGGAAGCGCTGATGAAGGGCCGTACGCTGGCCGAGGCCAAGGAGCAGCTCACCTCGAAGGGCATGGACGACAAGAAAGCCGACTTCATCGCCCCGCACCGCGTCTTCACCGGCAACCGCCCGTCGATCACCTTCGTTTACGACACGCTGACACCCTTCGCGCTCGGTCGCCTGATCGCGCTGTACGAACACCGCGTCTTTGTGGAAGGTGTCCTCTTCCGTATCAATTCCTTCGACCAATGGGGTGTGGAACTGGGCAAGGAACTGGCGACGGGTCTGCTGCCGGTGGTGGAAGGCAAGGAAAGCGCCGAAAGCCATGACAGCTCGACGCAGGGGCTCGTCAAAGCGCTGTCAGGCCTCGCAAAGTAAGACATCAAGCCCTTTCGCATCAAAAAAACCCGCTGGTCTCCCAGCGGGTTTTGTCGTTTCAAAGCGGTCAAAACACCTATTCCGCAGGCACCGCCCCCGGGTCGAGCGCGTCGATGCCTTCCTGACGGTCGTAGGCGGCCTGATCGAGAATACCCTGACGTTTCGCAACGATGGTTGGGATGAGTGCCTGACCCGTGACGTTGACGGCCGTTCGGCCCATATCGAGGATTGGATCCACCGCCAGCAACAAGCCAACACCTTGAAGAGGAAGGCCAAGCGTGGAGAGCGTCAGCGTCAGCATGACGGTCGCGCCGGTCAGGCCAGCCGTCGCTGCCGAGCCGAGAACCGATACGAAGGCGATCAGCACATATTCCTGAATGCCGAGCGGCACGCCATAAAACTGCGCGACGAAGATAGCGGAAATCGCCGGGTAGATCGCAGCACATCCGTCCATCTTGGTCGTCGCGCCCAGCGGCACGGCAAAGGCTGCATATTCACGCGGCACACCGAGATTGCGCTCCGTCACCTGTTCCGTCACCGGCAGGGTGCCGATCGACGAACGGGACACGAAAGCCAGCTGGATGGCAGGCCAGGCGCCCGAAAAGAAGCGGACAGGATTCAACCCGTTCGCGGTCAGGATAATCGGGTAGACCACGAACAGAACCAGCGCGAGACCGATATAGATCGCTGCGGAATACCAGCCGAGCGAAGCCAGTGCCTCCCAGCCATAGACGGCAACCGCGTTGCCCAGCAGACCAATGGTACCGATCGGTGTGAGACGGATGACCCACCACAGAATTTTGCGGGTGATGGCGAGAAGCGAACGATTGAACGCTAGAAACGGCTCCGCCTTCTCACCCACCTGCAAGGCCGCGATCCCGACGGCAATGGAAATCACCAGGATTTGCAGCACATTGAAGTTGAGCGACGTCGCCGCACCCGTTCCACTGATTTTGGTCGACGCCTGAAGACCCAGCAGGTTGGCAGGGATCAAGCCTTTGAGAAAATCGAGCCACGAGCCCGTGCTGGACGGCACGGCCGCAGCGGTGGCCGCAACACCGGAGTTAACACCCGGCTGGATCAGCAACCCAAGCGCAATGCCGATGACAACGGCAATCAAAGCCGTGATCGCAAACCACAACAGCGTCTGCCACACCAACCGCGCCGCATTGTTCAACTCTCGCAGATTGGCGATGCTGGCAACGATGGCGGTAAAGATCAAAAGCGGCACAAGCGCTCGCAGCAGCTGAACAAAAATCGTGCCGATGGTCGACAGCGTCTGCACCAACCAATTCGGCCCCGCCTCCGAAGCGCCCATCTGTCGGGCGATGTAGCCCAGCACAAGACCGACAACCATAGCGGCAAAAACCTGAAAGCCGAACGACGCATAAAAGGGCTTATGTGCCCGTGGGGTGGATGAAGCAGACATTTTGGTATTCCATGAAAGCACGACAACCATGTCAGTCGTCTAATGCATGAAGGAGGGAGAGTTGACCTAATAGTCGGCATATTTACCAAGCATATCAACGAATGAGATTGCGCCGGAAAGGGACCTATTGAAATTTTGATCCACCAGAGCGTCTAAGCTTATACAAAAACTGGTACGCAGCACTGAAATTATGGATTTTCACTGATCTCCAAATCGATCTAGAATTTCCTGCAAGTCGGTTCGAGTTTCCTCATTGGCTTTTTTGAGCACTTGGTCAATCGGACCGATCGACGCCTTCCCATATTTGAACAAAAGCGCATAAACCGAAGATTTTAACAGCGGATCGTCACTCTTGAGGCGCGCCTTGAGCGCCGTCCTGATGACGAAATCCACCTTATCAATAGGCACAGCCCCTTCCGACCCAATGGCGCTCATTATAATCGCCATGCTTTTTTGTTTTTCGTCGACCACCTCAACGTCAACAATCTTCGCCAATCTCAGGACACCGTTTTCGCCAACTTCTGCTAAAGCGCGTCCAACAGCGCCACTCTTGAGTGGATCGTTCGTCAGCGCCAATGCGGTTGCCAACGCATCGATGACAACGTCATCTCGACCAGGAAATCTTCCGAGTTCTGTCGCCCAATGCATCCGTTCGTCGTCTGACGATGCTGAAATGAGTTTGGTAAGAACCAGATTGAATACACCGTCGAAAGAGCCTGAGTTGGGACCAAGTGCCTGTGCAATCTTGATGCGAACATCATCTGCATCGGATGCGATTAAAATTTCTTCGAATTTCTGCCGAACCTGAGGCGGCAATGGGGTCTTTCTCAAGAGACTGGCAAGATTTCCGATAAATTCGACATTGGCTGACGCTAACACCGCTTTGAAAATTAGATCGCTCGATCTCTCAACTTCGCCGTAAAGAGAGGAATGATAAACTCCTCTTTCATCCGAGGATGCAGACATCTCGGCACGTCTAAGAATTTCAGTTACCAGAAAATCTCGACTTTCTTTGTTGGAAGCAACTGAGAGCAAGATTAGTCCTTGCGTCCGCTTCATGAAGTTTTTTCGGGTCAATCCCTCGACGGCGGCGACCATAAAATCTTGTTCGAAACTAACGTTGCGAAAATACTCGAGCGGTTCAAATCTACGCACGAGAAGAACATACAATTTGGTGAGCATCTCTGTTCGCTCGTCCTGATCTGACGACAGGTATCGGTCAACAAAGTCTTTCGGACAATACCTATCGCCAGAAGCCAAACTTCTGCACGGCAAGTCGTAAAACATGTCAGATGCACTCTCGGCTTTCGCCGACAGGGACATCAACATCAGTGGTAAACCCACCATAATGAGTACGGAGGTTAACTTGTTCATACATCTCGCTCAAAAATCGCAGCACTTACAGCCTAAGCAATTGATAGTAAGACAATGAACACTTTACAACCTAACTACAACCCAATCTCCTCCGCCCAAGGCGGGTTCGCCCCGGCGCGTGAAACCGTCACCGCCGCGGCCTTAGCGCCCAGCGCCAGTGCCTTGGCAATCTGCTCTTCGGTCAGTGCCGCAACCTGTGGCTTGGTCAGCAGGCCCTGGAGTTTGAGCGAGGCCAAAATGCCGGCGTCGAAGGTGTCGCCGGCGCCGACGGTGTCAACGACGTCGACGCGTTCGCTTGGAACTTCCACGCGCAGGCTGGAGGTGTAGCCGACGGCGCCTTGTGCGCCGCGCGTGACGACGACGAGTTTAGCGCCGTGGTGTAGCCAGTGGCGGGCGAGTGTGTCTTCGTCGCCTTCCAGACCAAACCAAGCCAGATCTTCATCCGAGAATTTGACGATGTCAGACTTGGCGGCCATGCGGTTGATGCGGTCGAGGTGTTTCTGTTTGTCCTTGATGAAACCGGGGCGGATGTTGGGGTCTAGAGAGATGACGCGCTTCTCGTGTTCGCGCATCAGAAGCGCTTCATAGGTGCCGCCGCAGGGTTCTGGAATGAGGCTGATCGCGCCGAAATGCATGGCCTCGCAATCGGCACCTATGTTGGGTAGATCGCTCTCCGACAGCATGCGCAGCGCCGTGCCTTCATCGTAGAAGGCATAGGTCGCGTGACCGTCCACCAGCTTGACGAAAGCGATTGTGGAGGGGCGATGCGAGAAGGCGCAGAGGCTGTAATCGACATTGCTGGCCTTCAGCGTGTCTTTCAGGATTTCGCCCATCATATCGTCGGCAATGCCGGAGAAGAAGGACGAGGGAACGCCGAGACGACCGAGCGCGATGGCGGTGTTGAAGACCGCGCCACCTGCATAGGGCGCAAAACCCGGCTCGCCTTTTGTGGTCTCACGCGGCAGCATATCGATCAGGGCTTCACCACAACACAGGATCATCCGGTTCTCCTCCGTATCAAAAACTAAATCGATTTAAACAACTTCACCTGAATTGGCCAGTCGCTGCACGATCGAAATTCGGCCCCAACCAAGATTACGATTGCGGCAATTCGCTGATGCCACCGCGTGCGGCAGACCATGGCAACGGGTTGTCGAGGAAGGCTTCCACTTCCGACAACGTCTTATCATCGAATAGTTTTTCGGAGCGGGCGACCGCCAAAACATTGCGCCATGTGCTGAGGTAATGCAGTTTTACGTTTCCGTTGGCAAAACGTGCTTCGGCTTCCGGGAAGATACCATAATAAAACAGCGCGATGCCGTGATCGACAATGCCACCGGCAGCGCGGATCGCGTCGATGAAGGTGAACATGGACCCGCCAGCGGTGGTCAGATCCTCGATGACAAGAACGCGTGCACCTTCCGGCATATGGCCTTCGATCTGCGCATTGCGGCCATGGCCCTTTGGCTTTTTACGGCAATAGATCATCGGCAAGCCCAAGCGTTCGGCCAGAAAGGCTGCGAAGGGAATACCCGCCGTCTCGCCACCCGCCACGCAATCGAACGTTTCAAAGCCCGCGTCAGTGACGATCTTGGCCGCTGCAAAATCCATCACGGCGGAGCGGATGCGCGGGTAGGAGATCAGCTTGCGCATGTCGATATAGACAGGGCTCTTCATGCCGGACGCGAAGGTGTAGGGGCTCTCGGAGTTGAAATGGACCGCCTTGATTTCCCACAACATCTTCGCAACAAGCTCCGCCACAATGGCGCGATCCGTGAATGTAAATTGGGACATCGGGCGTTTTCCTTTATCGTCATGGAGCACATAGAAAAACTGCCGGATAAACCGGCAGCAATTGAAAAAATCAGGCGACGTCCCAGTGCAGCGGGAACATCGGGTCGAACACTGTGACAGTGCCATCACCGGTTTCGATCTTGGCCGGGAAATTCACGGGCTCATCGCGTTTCACCAACGTGATCGTGTCCTCGTTCGGTGCCAGACCATACCAGGCCGGACCGTTGAGCGAAGTGAAAGCTTCCAGTCTGTCGAGCGCGTTGTCCTGCTCGAACACATGGGCAAGGCAGCTCATGGTGTTGATGGAGGTGTAGACGCCGGCGCAACCACAGGCGCATTCCTTCAACGGGTCCACATGTGGGGCGGAATCCGTGCCGAGGAAGAACCTGATATCGCCGGAGGTGGCGGCGGCGCGCAGCGCCAGGCGATGTTCTTCGCGCTTGGCCACCGGCAGACAGTAATAATGCGGCTTGATACCGCCGACCAGAATGGCGTTGCGGTTGATGATCAGATGATGGGTGGTGATGGATCCGGCGAGATTGGCCTTGGACGCCTTGATGTAATCCACACCGTCTTGCGTCGTGACATGCTCCATCGTGATTTTCAATTCGGGCAGACGCTGACGCAGCGGGTCCAGAACCGTGTCGATGAAGACCTTTTCACGGTCGAAAATATCGACCTCCGGCGTCGTCACTTCACCGTGGACGCACAGCGGCAGACCAATCTTCGCCATGCGCTCCAGCACCGGCATCGCCTTGTCCATATCCCGCACGCCGCCGTGGGAATTGGTGGTAGCACCGGCGGGATAGAGCTTGACGGCGGTAATGAGGCCGCTGGCCTTCCCCTCCTCCACATCGTCGGCGCTGGTCTGTTCGGTCAGATACAGCGTCATCAGCGGCTGGAAGGTGTCGCCAGCGGGAATGGCCTTGACGATACGATCCTTGTAGGCAATCGCATCAGCCGTTGTCACCACCGGTGGCACGAGGTTGGGCATGATGATGGCGCGTGCGAAATGGCGGCTGCTATCCCCGATCACGCCTTCCAGCATCGCACCATCGCGCAAATGCAGGTGCCAGTCATCAGGGCGGCGAAGGGTGATCGACTTCATCGTGAAACCTCTGGATCATGCTGGAATTGCGCCCGTTTAGCACCATTCCATGGAAGAAAACAACGTCCAGAGCAGACTTTTTCAACGCAAACGTGGCTTAGATCGCGCCTGCCTGCGGGCCCCACACGTCCGTCATGGCAAATCCATCTGCCAGTGGATCATTCGGATCGAGCCAGACCTGATGCATGCCGAAGGTGAAGCCGCGCCCGGTAATGGTGGGAATGACCGCTGGTCTTCCGGCGACCTCCGTGGTGGCTGAAAGCCCTACCTCAAACTGCGTGCCGATGATGGAGCGCGACGTGTAGGTATCACCCACCTTTACCTTGCCGCGCGCATGAAGCGTGGCGAGATTGGCGGAATTGCCCGTGCCACAGGGAGAGCGATCCGCCCGGCCCGGCCACATGGTGGTGCAGGTGCGGATGGTGCCATCAGCCTCGGTATCGCGGAACATCACGTAAGCCACGCCCGAGATGGCCGGGATTTCGGGGTGCGCAACGGGAATTTCGCGGTTGACGATATCCTTCAGCACCATGCCCGCCGCCACCAGTTTCGCAGCATTGGCCTTGTCTATGGTCAGGTCGATCTGCTGCACATCCACCAGCGCATAAAAAATGCCGCCATAGGCGATATCCATGCGGATGCGGCCCCAGTCCGGCGTATCGATCTCGACATCCAGTCGATGCACGAAGGACGGCACCATGGTCAGTTTCACCGTCTCGCAACGACCGTCGCGGCAGGTGGCGGTGGCCTTTACCAGACCGGCGGCCGTTTCCAGCGTGACGATCGTTTCCGGCTCCTTCATCTCCACTATGCCGCTTTCCAGCAGCGCTGTCGTGGCACAGATGGAGTTGGAGCCGGAACTGGCATGTGCCTGATCCGGCTGGATAATGACGAAAGCGGCATCGGCATCGGGGTGCTTGGGCGGCAGCAGCAGGTTGACAGAGCCGATCGGCGCGCCACGTGGCTCCAGCGTCAGGAAGCGGCGAAGCTCTTCGCCTTTGGGATCGGTGTTCAGCCAATGGAGTTGTTCGGCAACGGTGGCACCGGGAATTTTCGGAACGCCACCGGTAGCAACGCGCCCGATTTCACCTTCGCAATGCACATCGAGAAGCTGAAGGGTGCGTTTGAAGCGCATGAAGATCACTCCGAAAATGGATTATCGTTGGCCGGTCTTAGCGCATCAAATACTGTTTGTATATTATAGGCTCAACGATCCCGGCATTCGGACTTTCCGCGATTTTGAGATGCGGCGCAATCCAGATCGCCGCGTGGTCCCGAACTCAGATCTTGCGGATCGACCACGCTCGTCGCCGTATCCCCCACGGATCCAACCGTATTGCCGACAGAACGGCCGAGACGCTCGACCTGCCGCCCGTAATTCTCGCGCGTGCGTGGATCGAACACCGCAATCGGCGCACTGACGACGACGCTGGCCGCCGTACCAACCGTTTGTGCTGCACCGATGCCCACCGCACCAATCGCTTCACCCAGACCGACATCGGAATCCGTCACCGTCTGCCCGTCGATCAGCCTGCCGCCAATGAGGCGCACGACTTCGGGGCTTTCGGCGAACTTTCCATGGTTGAGACTATCGCCGGACTTCAGTTTGGTGAGATCGAGCACGGTAATGCCAGCGCTCTCCAATTGGCTGCGATAGGGCTCTGCGCCGGGGTCGATCTGGCCGAGGCGATCCACATTGCCGGAAATGCGACGCGACAGGCTAAGCGCCCTGTCATCCTGAGATACGAACAATGTGAACTTCGGCTTTTCCTTGCCAAGGCTCGCATATTGGCGGGCAAATACATCCACATCGAGATCCGGTGCAGCCAGAATGACGTTGTTGATCTTTGGATAGACCCGTCCATGGCGGATCGCCATCTGGCGCAGCGCCTCGACTGCGAGCCAGGTTCCCATGGAGTGCGCCATGACCGTCACGTCGCTGACCGCACTGTCCTTGGCCAGCCGGGTCAGCATTTCTTCCAGCGCATCGCGGGAATAATTGGTGCTTTCCTTGTCGTAGTTGTAATCGAACACGCTGGCGCGCGATGGCCAGGTGAACACCACCGGCAGGACGTCGGACCCGGAATCGTGGACGATCTGCGCAAAGCGATAGACCGATTCCTCATATCGATTGTTGAAACCGTGGACGAAAACCAGCACACGCTTGTTTTTCAGGCTGTTACGCTTGATCCAGTGTTGAGCGTCGGTGTCGCTTTTCAGCGATTCAACGGAAACAGTTGTGAAGCTCTTCAGTGGGTCAGCCGGCAGCTTCTTCGGCCACTGCACCTGACCCACCTTGCGGTTGGCCTCAGGCGGAATGGAAACCGAGATCGCATCGACCTTCAGCCCGGTCCCGCGCTCTCCCCCAAACAGAATAGCCTTGTCATCGGATGGTGCACGCGTGGTGGCAACCAGAAGATTGACCGCAGAGGTACCCTGCACTCTTTGCCCTGTCGGCGTCATCACCCCAATGGGACGCCCGCCGCAACTGGCAAGAAAAGCAAGCAAGGTGACAAGGGCTACAAGCCTTGCGGCCATTCAGATACTCCAGGGAAACGGCGAAGGCTCTCTCGTCACAAGTGACGATCTATCGCCTTCGTTACCAACTGTCTCCCTTATTACAGAACAGCTGCCCATAGGCCAGCCGCCATGGCACCGTGGGGGGCGCTTTTCGCCGCAGTGTGTCGCGCGTGCCGCAGACGACCGTTGGCGCAGGAGCGCCACTGCCAGATATCTGGCGGTGGTGCGCCAGATACCGCAATAACAGCTGGATTTACAAATGAAGTGTCAGCGGAGGAATTTGTGGAGCCTTCTCGACAAGCACCAATCCACGCGCGAACTTTATGCTCGCGATGGATTTTGCCAGCGCGATAACTTCGTACTGATTTCTCGACCCTGGCAAGTGAACGGCAAAGTCGTTGTAATTATAATCTTCGAAAATGCTGTTTTGAATGTCGATCAGCATCTTGAAGAATTCGACAGTGGTCACCGGCGCGTCGCGGAAAGCATCGGTATGCCCCCAGTACATGCACTCCAGATCCTCCACGAAATAGATGCCGGTATCCTTTAGTCCACTGTTGAACAGACCGTTGAAGGACGCAATCTGATGCGAGGCAATATGGCTGCCGTCATCGATGATGATGTCGAACGGACCATATTTGTCGACGACCGATTGCAAGAAAGTCGGATCGCTCTGATCGCCGATTTCGACATGGATGTCGTGTTCAGGCGCGTTGAAGCGTGCGCAGCCTTCGTCAATGTCGATTCCGACAATGACCGCTCCATCTCCGAAGAAACGTCTCCACAATTGCAAAGACGCTCCTTTGTAAACGCCAATTTCAAGAACGCGGGGTTGCTTGCCGTGATATCGTCCAAACTCGCGGTCATAGGTCTGAAAATAGCCAAGCCATTTGTGCCCCCCTGGAATCGTCGCCCACACCTGGCCGGAGACGGTGTTGTCGACACTCGGGAATGGCGGAACTTTGTTGCCTTCCCACGCAACTCTCTTGCGCATTTCTTCGGTCAGCAGGTTATGAATAGGTCTGGACGGCATGATTTTCCTACGTTCTCGGTTGTAATCCGGCAATCAAAAGGTTTAAGCGATTTTCACGGCATGTAACGGATTGCCGAGCGACAGGTTGTTTTTTTGCTCTCGCTGCAAGGCGGTGAGTTTTGGACCCCAGGCAGGAATAAGCTCTGCGATCGCATCTGCCGCGATTTTCAGATTGTCCAGCGTCGGCATGGTCGTTGGCGGATCGAACCGATCGAGCCCGGACATGAAGTGACCGAACGTCTCGCGCATGGCAGCGATGATTATCCGGGCAAGGTCACTGAATTCGTTGTCCTGCTGCAGAACCTTGAGGCGGTGGTTATCGTGAACGGTCAGGACGGCCGATCCATCGAGAGACGCGTTCAGGGCTTCGAAGAAAATCCGGTATTCGTGGAAGTCCTTCAGGACAAGCGTCTCAGGAAGGTACTCCGTGGCATTCGCAAGTTTGGGTTCGCCTATCAGAACGCAAGGCGTGATGGCGTTCCCGCGCCCCATCCGCTGTACAATTGTCCCCAACGACCTGCCGGTCCCGACGAAATCGACGAGTAGATTGTGACGTCCCAGCCTGCCCTGAAAATATGCCTCGTACTCAGCGGATTCGATGTAGCAGACCGATCTGGAAATGCGGACATATTCCGAGTGTGGCATGCCTGTCTTGGCAAAATGGCGTGAAGACACCATCTCGTGCCAGAGGTTACAGTCGCGAGCGGCCATCAAAACCTTATCGGCACCCTGCTGCTCAACCAGCAGCCTGATCCAGAACGCGCCGAGGATCATGAGCGGAATATTGACCGAGGCCTGAGCATTCAACGCATGGCGAATGTGAATATTGCGATGAAACACATGTAGGCGTGTTTCCCGCACGGCATGGGCATAGGGTCCAAGACCGATCGAGTGAAGAATTTCCTCGGTCCGGTCCCATTTGGAAATGGTGACGAAATTCACGCCGATACCAAAGCTCGACGGGCTTATGATATCGGCCTGGATGTTGTCACCGAAATGGCTGCGCAGTTGATAGGTATCGAGAATTTGCGGCCATATCAGCTTGTGATGCTTGCCGTAATTGCTGAGGTAGAGCTTGTTGTCGAGGCCGCATTTTTCCTTGAGGACGCGCTCGATGAAGGCGTAGGGCAGATACATGTCGGAAATGACGATATCATTGGCATTGACCCGTGCCACCACATCGCCAATCGGGAAAAGGTGATCCCACTCCTCCTCAAGCTCCATCCACTTGAGCACATTCGCCTGCTTTTCCGTCAGAAAAGCATCCGCGACCATCATGATGTAGATATCATCGAGCCCGTAGCGACGGTGCCCGAACATGCTCATTTCCACTCTGTGGCGTTTGTCCGCAAAGCCCACGACACCGGCCTTGCGCTCAACGATACGGAAAATTTCCAGAGGATCATGACAGCGGCGGGCAACCAGCGTATCGAAAAGATCGAAGCTCTGGATTTTGGTATGGCTGTCGGATGAATTTTCTTCGAGAATGTGGAAATTGCTGGTTTGCTCGTATCCCGATGCAGGGTCAAGAAAATAACCGCCGAGCCTGATCACGCCATCCGTGCCGGGCTGCGAGGACAACCGGCATGTGATCCCGCCATCCTTGTCCAGAATGTTCACACACGTTCCATCCATCTCCCAGAACATTTCATTCGGGTGACTGTAGCCGATCAGGAACCCGTTCTTGTGGAACACGAAGTCTTCGCTGATAACCGTGTCGTTCTCTGCGACCCGGAACGTAAATGTTCTTGAAAGAAGCTGGTCTGCGGTAACGGATATGGAACCTTTCGGCTCCGAAATATTGATCATCTGTTGTTCCGCCTCTGGAATATCGAACAACACTAGGATTTTAAGCTTGCCTCAGCCTAACCAAACCACCGACGCAGGCCAGTCTAGCCCTGGCAGAACAACCATTACTTCGGACGGGAAATGATCGAGCAAAGGCGCAATATTCATCGCTTAAGGCGAAACCAGAAACTGTCGCATCTGCGACGTATCGTTACGACAATCAGTACTGGGATTTTAAGTTAGAAAATGGCGCACCCGGAACGATTCGAACGTCCGACCCTCAGATTCGTAGTCTGATGCTCTATCCAGCTGAGCTACGGGTGCGTGCCGTGGAAGCGTGTTCCGTTGGCGTGGCGATCCTCTAAAACGTCCGGGGAATGAATGCAAGTCATTTCACTGGAAAATTGTCATTTTCCTGCAATGATATTTCCAAGCCATTGAAATCGATCATGATTTGATAGGACTGCAACAGAGGTGCGAAACTGCCCCCCGACCGTGACCGTCGACCCGGCGCGTCGAAAGCAGGCGCGTCAATTCACTCCGACGGGCTCGAATGCTGGTCCTTCTTGGGGCTGTCGGGGATTTCGATACGAAACTGGGTGCCGTTGCCGGATTTTTCCACCAGCGCGATCGTTCCCTTGTGGGAGAGCACCAGTTCTCGAGCGATAACCAGACCAAGACCGGTGCCACCGGAACGGGCTGAACCACGGAAGGCCGAGAACAGGTTCTCTCTTGCCTTTTGCGGCATGCCCGGGCCGTTGTCGTCGATGACGATGCTGACCACGTCTCCATTGCGCTGGGCGGCAATCGTCAGCCGTTTATCGGGGTATACCTCGCCACTGGCCTGTTGCAGGGCCTGCACGGCATTGCGACAGAGATTATAGAGGACGCGAAACAGCTGCTCGCCGTCGGCATCGATGAGCGTGCCCGGCGAAACATTGTCCACCAGATCGATCGCAGCTGCGGGATCGATGGCAATGATGTCCTTGACGTCCTGCACCAGTTCACTCAGGTCTGTCAGCCGTCTTTTCGGCGTACCTTCTGTCGCCTGCCCGTAAACCAGAACTGCGCTGGTATAGCCCACGGCGCGATCAATCGTGCGCAGAAGCTTCGGGGCAAAACTTCGCACCATCGGGTCCTCGACATCCACCAGACGGTCGGACATCAGCTGCGCCGACGACAGAATGTTGCGCATGTCGTGGTTGATCTTGGAGACGGCCAGGCCGAGATCGGCAAGATTTTTCTGCTGTTTCAGGGTCTTTTGGAGCTGGGTCTGCATATCCGCCAGATGTCGCCCGGCCACGGCCAGCTCGTCGCTACCTTCCTCAGGCTTGAAGACGTTGGCGGGATCATCCGGCTGTTCGGAAAACACCTGCATACCTGCCGTCAGTCGACGGATCGGGCGAATAAGAATGCGGTTGATCGATACGAAAATCAGGCTGGCCGTGATGAGTGAGAGCGCAACCGAAATCATCAGCACGTTGCCCGCATAGGCGATCATTGCGGCACGCAGTTTATGCTCACCGATGACGATTTCGATGATCATGTTGCTATCGCCGATCACGTCGAACACGCGAATGACCCGGTTGCCGCCAAACAGAAGCACGGAGAAGGCGTCGCGCACGGCTTCCAGCTGCGAAACGCCTGACAGATCATACTGATCGTCGACGCTCGGCGGCACTTCAGTTGCTGCTAGAAGCGTCGAGGTGCCGTCTTTCTTCAGCGCGATCAGCTTGGCGCCGGTGGCCAGCAGCGTGTCGTTCTGTACGCTGCGGGGCAACTCGGTTTGCAAACCGTCGATTACCACGCCAGCCGCCGCAGCGGTGTTCAAGCGGTCGCGCAGCCAGGAGAGGCGCATATTGGCAACGGAGGGGACGAAGATCAGCACTTCGGCAATCATGACGAAGATGACCGTCAAGAGCAGCAGGCGACCGGACAAGCCCTTCGTCAAGGCGGGCACCTCGGTCTGCGGGTCCGCGGTCTGACGGTCGGTCCTGTTCATGACGGTCGAAAACACCAGGCCTGTTCCTGTTGATACGTGGCCTCTGGTTTCATATCGGCGCAGGCGTGTAATTCCAAGAGATATTAAGGCGTCCGCACCGTTTTCCAAGCTGCCGCGATACCAAGGCCAAACAAAAACGCCGCCATCTCTGGCGGCGTCATGATCATTATGCCCTATGTGAGGCTTAAAACTCCTGCCACTCGTCTCGGGATTGCGCGACGGCGGCGTTGCCCTTGAAGGCGCGCGACACATTTCCCATCATCTTTCGGGCAGGAGACGCGACCGGGGCAGAGCGAGCCGACGCGGCGACAGGCCGGTAAGAGGATGCCGACGCGGTTTCGTTACCGAGGCGGAAGCGTCCGACCAGCGAGACGAGGTTTTCGGCCTCGCCGCTGAGCTTATGGGTCGCAGCCGAGGTCTCTTCCACCATGGCGGCATTGCGCTGCGTGACCTGATCCATCTGGTTGATGGCCGTGTTGACCTCCTGAAGACCGGTCGACTGTTCCTTGGCTGCGGTGGCGATCGAATGGATATGGTCGTTGATACCGACAACGCGGGTTTCCATCTCGTCCAGTGCTTCGCCCGTGCGCTTGACGAGCGTCACGCCACGCCCAACTTCGTCACCCGACTTGGTGATGAGTGTCTTGATGTCCTTGGCAGCGTTTGCTGAGCGTTGCGCAAGCTCGCGGACTTCCTGCGCCACGACCGCAAAGCCCTTACCGGCTTCACCGGCGCGCGCTGCTTCCACGCCAGCATTCAGCGCCAGCAGGTTGGTCTGGAAGGCGATCTCGTCGATGACGCTGATGATCTGGCTGATTTCACGCGAAGCCTGCTCGATGCGTCCCATGGCGGCGACCGCTTCGCGGACGACCTTGGCGGATTCAGTGGTCTTTTCCTTGGTTTCGGACACCATGACGCTGGCTTCCTGAGCGCGCGCCGTCGAACTGCGGACAACTGCGGTAATCTCGTCGAGAGCAGCGGAGGTTTCTTCCAGAGCCGCCGCCTGCTGCTCGGTCCGCTTGGACAGATCGTCTGCGGCGGAGCGCAGTTCGTTGGCATTGCCGTTGATGCTCTCGGTGCTGCCACGAACTTCGGAGATGGTACCCTTCAGCTTGGAGAATGTCTCATTCACATTCGATTGAAGCTCGGCAAACACGCCGTGGAAACTTCCGTTCATCGTCTGCGTCAGGTCGCCCTGCGCCAGGCTTTCGATGACGCGGCCGGTCTCGGTCACGCCGGTATCGACGCTGACCAGCAACGCGTTGATGTTGGTGGCGAAGCGGTTGAGATTGTCGTCACCGTAGTCCTTGGTGATGCGGCTGGTGAAATCACCGGCAGCAGCAGCACTCACGACCTCGGCCATGCCTGCCTGCAAATCATCGCTCTTGGCTCGCATTGCCGTTTCCTGTGCGTTCATGCGGCGCACTTCCAAACCGTTGCGTTTGAAGACTTCGACGGCAGCCGCCATCTCACCGATTTCGTCCTTGCGGCCAAGATAGGGAACGTCTGTGTCGAGCTTGCCCTCGGCAACGGAATTCATCGCGTTCGATACGTTGAGGATAGGGGCACTGAGCTCCTTCGAGCCGATGTAAAGACCAAGGGCGGACCCGGCGATGACACCACCGGCTGTCACGAAGACGACAACGAGAAAGATCATCTCGCCAAAGCTTTCGATGCTTATCTTGACTGCGGCAAGCTCCTGCATGTCGGACTTCACGACGGCATCGATATCGGCCTGGTAGGCCTTGCGATTTTCACGGTTGGCTTCGTTGTTGCCCTGCGTGTTGGCGTCCTGCGGGCTGACCTCGCGTCCCAGACGCGCCGTTTCCGTGCGGAACGTGCGGAAATCCCCGAAAAGCTTGTCGATATTGGCAAATGCCGCGACCTGGCTGGCGGGAACGCGTGGTTTCCAATCCTTCAGCAACGCATCCATGTCGTTGAGGTTTTTGATGATGCCATCGGCGAATTTTGCGGCCGCTTCCTTGTCCTTGGCGGCGTAGACACCGCGCGCCTCCATGACGACAGCAGTAACAAGACGGTTCAATGTCTCTCCACGGCGCGCTCGGTCAGCAATCGCATCCAGAGCGACAGTCTGTGTCTGGTATTCCTTGACCGCATAGATCGACAGTCCGCCGATCGTGCACGCCACGAGACTCAAAAGCCCCACCAGAAGATTAATTTTTCCCCGAATTCTCACTGCGTATCCCCTTACAAAGCGCCCCCCTCACACGGATGTGAGAACGCAGACGAACAGATAGTTCGCCATGACAACATTTATCGCTCTACTCTTAAAAATTAATTTCGAATTTGACGGGTCGCTGCTTTACTCTTGAAATGAAGACCTAACTGCCCGACTTACACGACGTGGCGGGTTGAGATCGCTCTGGTGTCCTTGACCGCGCCGCACAGGTTTGACCGGCAGCGATTGACTTTCCAGCCCGGAAGCCCTTATAAGCCCGCACGTTCGGGCATTTTCCGCTTGCGCTGATGGTCTGAACGTCAATCGAAACGCTCTTGTCCCACAAGGGGCAAAGTCAAGAAGGGCCGCACCCCGCGGTATTAAATAAATGTCTAAGCGTACTTTCCAGCCATCCAAGCTTGTTCGCAAGCGTCGTCATGGTTTCCGCTCCCGCATGGCAACTGCCGGCGGTCGCAAGGTTCTTGCCGCTCGCCGCACACGCGGTCGCGCACGTCTTTCGGCCTAATTGGGCCGCAGCCCGATGAAAGTCGTGGCATATGACGCATGACAGACACATACCCGGTCGGTTGAAAAACCGACCGGAGTTTCTTGCTGTCCAGGCAGGAGAAAAAAGACGAGGCAGCACTTTCCTTCTCGAAGTGCTGGATCGGAAGCAGCCCGAAACCGCTCCAAGGGTCGGTTTCACCGTAACGAAACGGCAGGGAAACGCGGTTGAACGCAACCGCATGCGACGCCGTTTGAAGGAAGCCGTCAGGCTTTCAGCCGGGTCTTCCATGAAGCCCGGACTTGACTATGTGATTGTCGCCCGCAGGGACGTATTGAAGACCGAATTTGCCGTACTGGAACACTTGCTCACAGAGCGGATCGAGGGACGCGCGAAATCAGGCCGCTCCCGGGAGACCCGCTCCAGGAAAGAATGATGGAAAAAAACCGCAACTACTTCATCGCGATAGGCCTTTCGGTTGTCATCGTGCTAGCCTGGCAGTTCCTGTACATGAACCCGCGCATCGAGCAGCAGCGCCGTACCGAGGAGGCTCGTCAGGCCCAGCAGGCGACGCAGCAGAGCCAGCAAACGACAACGAACGCCGCTCCCGGCGCCCCGGCGCCAGCGGGTGCTTTGCCCGGCGCAACCGCCCAGCAGGCGGCAACCGTTTCGCGTGACGAAGCACTCGCCAAGTCCCCACGCGTTCAGATCGAAACCAACGCCATTCAGGGCTCCATCAATCTGACCGGCGCACGTCTGGACGATATCCGCCTCAAGGATTACCACGAGACGGTGGACGATTCGAGCCCGCTGATCACCCTGTTCTCGCCGTCGGATACCCGTGACGGCTACTTTACCGAACTTGGTTACATCGCCGGTGAAGCGGTGGGCACTGTTCCCGGTCCCTCCACTGTCTGGACGGCGGCTTCCGGTTCCAAGCTGACGGAAACGACACCGGTTGCGCTGACCTTTACCAACGACAAGGGCGTGGTCTTTACCCGCACGCTTGCCATCGACGATCACTACATGATCACGATCACCGACAAGGTTGAAAACCCTGGCCAGGAGCCGATTTCGTTTTCGACCTACGGTCGCATCACGCGTAACAACAAGCCTGCCACGCCTCCGGTTTTCGTGATTTTCGAAGGCTTTCTCGGCGTTGCCGGTGCAGACGGAAGTCTGGCGGAAGAAAGCTACAAGAACGTCGAGGAAAAGCCCTTCACATCGCCAAAGGCGACTGGTGGCTGGCTTGGCATTACCGACAAGTACTGGGCAGCAGCCATTGTCCCGCCGCAGACCGTTCCTGTCGAATCCCGCTACACCCATTTCACAGATGGTCAGCCGCGCTATCAGGCAGACTACCGCGCCGACGCAGTGACCGTCGCTCCGGGCCAGTCGATCGAATTGAAGAACCTCGTCTTCGCAGGCGCCAAGGAAGTTCCGCTGGTTGATCGTTACGAGGCTGAATACAGCATTCCGAAGTTCGATCTGCTGATCGACTGGGGCTGGTTCTACTTCATCACCAAGCCGATGTTCAAGCTGATGGACTTCTTCTTCCGTCACATCGGCAATTTCGGCCTTGCGATCCTTCTGACCACCATCGTCGTCAAGCTTCTGTTCTTCCCGCTGGCGTCCAAGCAATACGCTTCCATGGCCAATATGAAGCGCATGCAGCCGAAGATGGAAGAGCTGAAAGCCAAGCACGGCGATGACCGCATGGCCATGCAGCAGGCCATGATGCAACTCTACAAGGAAGAGAAGATCAATCCGGTGGCCGGTTGCTGGCCGATGCTGTTGCAGATTCCGGTGTTCTTCGCGCTCTACAAGGTCATCTACGTCACCATCGAAATGCGGCATGCGCCGTTCTTCGGCTGGATCCACGACCTGTCCGCTCCCGATCCGACATCGCTGTTCAACCTTTTCGGTCTTCTGCCTTATGACGTTCCGCACTTCCTGATGATCGGCGTCTGGCCCATCATCATGGGCATCACCATGTTCATGCAGATGCGGATGAACCCGACACCTCCAGATCCGACACAGGCGATGATCTTCACCTGGATGCCGCTGATCTTCACCTTCATGCTGGCGTCCTTCCCTGCCGGTCTCGTCATCTACTGGGCGTGGAACAACACTCTGTCGATTTCCCAGCAGGCCGTGATCATGAAGCGCCACGGTGCCAAGATCGAGCTGTTCGACAACATCAAGGGATTGTTCAAACGAAAGCCGGTGGAAACCAAATGACGGGCGACAATAAAAGCGGTCAGCCGGCGACGGAAAAGCCGCTGTTCGGGCGGCCCTGGATTTTCATTCGCGGTGTACCAGCCATGAAGTTCCTGCCACCCGAAGGACCGCCTGAAATCGCATTCGCCGGGCGCTCCAACGTCGGAAAGTCGTCGCTCATCAACGCGCTCGTCGGCCATAAGGGGCTGGCGCGCACGTCGAACACGCCGGGCCGTACGCAGGAACTGAACTACTTCGTTCCTGAAGGCTATTCGGGTGAAGCGGGTGATCTTCCGCCCATGGCGCTGGTCGATATGCCGGGTTACGGCTATGCGCAGGCGCCAAAGGACCACGTGGATGCCTGGACGAAGCTGGTGTTCGATTACCTGCGTGGCCGCGCAACGTTGAAGCGCGTCTACCTGCTGATCGATTCGCGCCATGGCATCAAAACCAATGACGAGAATGTTCTGAATATCCTCGACAAGGCGGCCATCTCCTACCAAGTCGTGCTGACCAAAACCGACAAGATCAAAGATGTCGGCGTCCCACGCCTGATCAACGAGACCCTGGAAAAAATCCGCAAGCGTCCGGCGGCATACCCCGAGGTTCTGGCAACATCATCAGAGAAATCTGTGGGGATGGATTTCCTGCGCGCTGAAATCTGCAGGACAGTTGGCGCCAAGTGACAGTGATGAGGTGGCTACGGTCACCTCACAACAGCCGCTCAAGCGACTGCAAACAGCAGCACCATCGCCCAAAGCATCGCCGCAACTGTCGTCAATCGCCAGAAGCGCGCAGAATTCCAAAGCGACAAGACGATCGAAAATCTCCCGTAAATGCTGCGGTGCAGCTTGTCATGGGGACGGCGCAGGGCGTGGTCCAGAGACGCGTCCCTGAGATAGTCAGAGAACACCCGACGCTCACGCTTGTCGTTTTCTGCAAGGCCATTCTTCCAGCGGCGCACGGTCGCGGCGAACTGACGGTCCGTTTTGATGCGTCTGGCAAGGGCCGCTCGGGCCTCGTCGGATAACGCTCCCAACACATATTCGCCTGCTAGCACCTCATCGCGCAACCCGCTTGGCTTCTCCCGATCCGGCAAGGTCATTCGTCGTCGAACTCCTGGCTTGGTGCGTAGCCCAACCCGCTGGCGACGCACATCTCCCCTTTTGCAAAGCTGGTCTGATTGGCCTTGCATGTCAATCGTTGCTGATGAACGACGCGATCACGTTTCAACTTTCTGTGCCTGCGTGACTGTCCGTTGTTTCATCCGTCAAAAACTTGGGTTAAAAGCGCCACAATCAACGACGAGGTGATTTCCCATGACGTCTTCCGAAAGCGAAATGCAGGCTCGACTTCTGGCGCAGGCCCTGCCCTTCATGCAGAAATACGAGCACAAAACCATCGTCGTAAAATATGGCGGCCATGCCATGGGCGATACGAGCCTTGGCAAAGCCTTCGCCGAAGACATCGCTCTTCTCAAGCAATCGGGCATCAACCCGATCGTCGTTCACGGCGGCGGACCGCAGATCGGCGCGATGCTGAGCAAGATGGGCATCGAATCGAAATTCGAGGGCGGCTTGCGGGTCACCGATGCCAAAACGGTCGAAATCGTCGAAATGGTTCTGGCCGGTTCGATCAACAAGGAAATCGTTGCCCTCATCAACCAGACCGGCGAATGGGCCATCGGTCTCTGCGGCAAGGACGGCAACATGGTTTTTGCCGAAAAGGCCAAGAAGACCGTCATCGATCCCGACAGCAACATCGAGCGTGTTCTCGACCTGGGTTTCGTGGGAGAAGTCGTCGAAGTCGACCGCACGCTGCTTGATCTTCTCGCCAAGTCCGAGATGATCCCGGTCATCGCACCGGTGGCGCCTGGGCGTGACGGTGCGACCTACAACATCAATGCCGACACCTTTGCCGGTGCCATCGCCGGCGCGCTGCATGCCAGCCGCCTGCTGTTCCTGACAGATGTCGAAGGTGTTCTCGACAAGAACAAGGAACTGATCAAGGAATTGACGGTGTCGCAGGCCCGCGCGCTGATCAAGGACGGCACGATTTCCGGCGGCATGATTCCCAAGGTCGAAACCTGCATCGAAGCCATCAAGGCGGGCGTTCAGGGCGTCGTCATTCTCAACGGCAAGACGCCCCACTCGGTTCTGCTGGAAATCTTCACGGAAGGCGCGGGCACACTCATCGTTCCCTGAACCCTTGTCGCTCAGCCAAATGCGAGCAATGACAAAACGCCAAGCACGATCAACAGGCACCCTGTCACTTCCAGCCTGTTGATCTTTTCCTTGAAGAAAAACACCGTCGAGGCGAAGGCGAACAGCATTTCCACCTGCGCCAGCGCCTTGACCACTGCGGCTTGTTGAAGCGTCATGGCCGTGAACCAGCCGAACGATGCAGTGGCGCCTACGAACCCCACAGCAATGCCCGGTCTCCACGCCTTGGCGATACGCGGCAATTCGGAACGCTCCCGCCATACGAGCCAACCCAGCATGCACAGCGTCTGCATGACGATGACCACGACCAGCGTGAAACTCGCCTGCATCACGGCATCCGGTCTTTCCAGACTTGGGGCGAGCGAAAGTGACGCCGAGCGATAGGCCACCGAAGACAAGCCGAAAAAGGCACCGGATGCCAGCCCGATGCCTGCAGTGCGGCTGAAAATCGACGTCAGAATGGATGTCGGAGAAAGCTCTGTTCGCGCAACGGAAATCAGCATCACCCCCGCGACCGATATCGCAATGGCCAGCACCGTGCCGGAACTGACGCTCTCGCCCACGACAATCAGGGCGATGATGGCGGCCTGTGCCGGTTCCGTGCGGGAATAGGCCGTGCCCACTGCAAAGTTTCGCAGGGAAAACAGGTGAACCAGCAGAAATGTTGCGACGATCTGCGCCATGGCACCGACCACCGCCCACATTGCGAATGCAGCATTGGTGGATGGGAGCGGCTTACTCAGCCCGAAGTGCAGAAAGGCGAGATAGGCAAGCGCGAAGGGCATGCCGAAACCAAAGCGCATGAACGTCGCGCCTGTCGTTCCCATGCTTGCCTTTAAGTGCTTTTGCAAGGTCGAGCGCACGTTCTGCAAAAACGCGCTGACAAAGGTAATGCCGATCCAGAGTTCCATGGAATGGCGGTACCACGGGCTTTGCGCGTCCGCCAAGGTCGCTTTTCTCGCACGGCGTCGCCTTTTCCGTTTTCTTTGCAGTCCAGCCATTGCATAAGAATGGGCATGAGCACGAAACCGAAAAATGAGCCGAATCCCGCCGATTTCTCCCATGTGAGCGAATGGGTGTTCGATCTCGACAACACGCTTTACCCGCATGAGGTAAACCTGTTTTCGCAGATCGACACAAACATGACGGCCTATGTCGCCGAACTGCTCGAACTGGCACCCGACGAAGCGCGCAAGCTTCAAAAGCAGTATTACCATGAGCATGGCACCACGCTTCAGGGGTTGATGATCAATCACGGCATCGATCCCAATGCTTTTCTGGAGCGGGCGCATGCCATCGATTATTCCATGCTTGCGCCAAACCCCGAGCTGGGTGAGGCGATCAAGGCGCTGCCGGGCCGTAAGTTCATTCTGACCAATGGCAGCGTGCCGCATGCGCAGGCAGCCGCCGGTGCGCTGGGTATTCTCGACCACTTCGAGGATATCTTCGATATCGTCGCGGCCGATTATCTGCCCAAGCCCGCCAGCGCGACCTATGAGAAGTTCGCAGCCCTTGCCAAGCTCGACACGACCAAAGCGGCGATGTTCGAAGACCTGCCGCGCAATCTCGTGGCACCCAAGGCGCTGGGCATGAAGACGGTGCTGCTGGTGCCGCGCAATCTCGAAGGCGTCATCATGGAGCGCTGGGAAATTCCCGCCGCAAGCGACGAACACATCGATTTCATCACCGATGATCTGACAGGCTTTCTCAAGGCATTGCCGATGACATGACCCGCATTACCGATTTGTCATGCACATTGCTGATGTTTAACTGGTGAAGGCGGAACGGCGACACTACCTTTCCATCAGGGACAGCATTTGAAAGGTACACACCATGACAATTCGTAAATTTGCGCTGACAGCTCTTGGAGCGGCTCTGGTGCTTGGAACGACAGCACCCATGTCGATGGCGGCACCGCGTGGCCCCGGCCGAGACGGCCCGCCCATGCGCCCGGAACTGGCCTATGTCTATCTGCTGAAAACGGCCGATACAAATAAGGACGGCAAGGTCTCCAAGGAAGAGTTCACAGCCCGCCAGGACGCCTTGTTTACCGAGATCGATGCCAACAAGGACGGTTCGATCACGCCCAAGGAAATGCGCGATAATCGTCGGGAGAAGATGGAGGCATACCGTGCCGCCAACCCGCGCCCAGAGCGCGAAGACGCCAAGGGTCCCGATGGCAAGAAGGGTGGCCCGGAACAAGCCGACCGCAAGGGCGAGCCAGGCCGCAAACACGAAGGACGCGAAGGCGGCAAGGGTGGCAAAGGTGGTCCTGGCGGCCGGATGAACGCCATGTTCTCCATGGTCGACACCGATGGCAACGGCCAGATCAGCAAGGCCGAATTCACGGCGGCTGGCGAGAAAATGTTCACACGTCTCGACAAGAACACTGACGGCGTCATCAGCATCGACGACATGCCGGATCGCCCGTTCCTCTGATCCGACCGCTCGCCGAATGACATCCAGCAAAGCCCGCCACGTGCGGGCTTTGTCCGTTTCAGGTCTGCTCTGTTCAAACGCTGTCTTCATGCTATAGCGATGTCTCCTGTTTTCGAAGGATATGACCGTGAGCCTCGCCAGCCTTTTCGCCTACGCCACCGCCCTTTTCATTGCAGCGGCCATTCCCGGCCCGGGCATGACGGCCATCGTGGCGCGGGCTCTGGGGTCCGGCTTTCGCGAAACCTTCTTCATGGGGCTGGGTCTCGTGCTGGGCGATATGGTCTATCTGACCGCCGTCATCCTGGGTCTCGCCTTTCTGGCGCAGACGTTTCAGGAAGCCTTCATGGTCCTGAAGATCGCAGGCGCCATCTATCTTCTTTACATCGCCTGGAAACTCTGGACAGCAGGGATTTTGCCGAAGGATCTGCAGGCGAAGAAGAGCACCAGCATCGCCATGTCGTTTCTATCGGGCCTGCTCATTACGCTTGGTAACCCGAAGACCATGCTGTTTTACGTGGCGCTGGTGCCGACGCTGATCGATATCCGCGTCATCGGCAGCACCGAATACATTACCCTGCTGGCAGTGACCTTCACCGTGTTGATGGCCGTGCTGCTGCCCTATATTCTGCTGGCCTCCAAGGCCCGAACCCTGTTGAAGCGTCCCAGCGCACTCACCATCCTCAACCGCACCGCCGCCGGGATTTTAGCAGCGACAGCAGCGATGATCGCCACCCGCGCGACGTGAAATGATCGTATCGGCAACGCGGCGATTTTGAGAACGATATACCAGGAAAGATGCTACATACGCATTCTCGTTCTCTAGCGTCATCGGATCATTCCTCCTATTCTGCGCAAAATTCTGATGCATTTGCACAATGGGAGCCTGTCATGTCTGAAGCCAGAAAACCGGGACGCGGACGGATCTATTCCTCGATCACGGAGACGATCGGCGACACGCCGCTGGTGCGTCTCGACAAGCTGGCCAATGAAAAGGGCGTGAAGGCAACAATCCTGGCGAAGCTCGAATTCTTCAACCCCATTGCTTCGGTCAAAGACCGGATCGGCGTTGCGATGATCGAGGCGCTGGAAGCGCAGGGCAAGATTACCCCCGGCGTGACGACGCTGATCGAGCCGACGTCGGGCAACACAGGCATCGCGCTGGCTTTTGCCGCCGCAGCCAAGGGCTACAAGCTGATCCTCACCATGCCCGAGACCATGTCCATCGAACGGCGCAAGATGCTGGCGCTGTTGGGTGCCGAACTGGTTTTGACCGAAGGCCCCAAGGGCATGAAGGGCGCGATCTCCAAGGCGCATGAACTGGCCGAAACATTGCCCAATGCGATCATTCCGCAGCAATTCGAGAACCCGGCCAACCCGGATGTGCACCGCAGGACGACGGCCGAGGAAATCTGGAACGATACCAATGGTGACGTCGATATCTTCATTTCCGGCGTCGGCACGGGCGGCACGATCAGCGGGGTCGGCCAGGTTCTGAAATCCCGCAAGCCTGAGATCAGGGTCGTGGCCGTCGAACCCGCCGACAGCCCGGTTCTCTCGGGCGGCACCCCGGGCCCACATAAGCTTCAAGGCATCGGCGCAGGCTTTGCGCCCAACGTTCTCGATACGAAAATCTACGACGAAATCATCACCGTCACCAATGACGAAGCATTCGAAACTGCCCGCCTCGTTGCCCGCCTCGAAGGTGTGCCCGTCGGTATTTCCTCCGGTGCTTCACTTGCTGCCGCCATCAAGATCGGTGCGCGGGACGAGAATGCCGGCAAGACCATGGTCGTGATCATTCCGTCGTTTGCCGAGCGATACCTGTCGACGGCGCTGTTTGAGGGTTTGGAGTTTTGAGGGTTTTTTTGGTTCTTTGATGGAGCGTTGAGGGTGAGGTGCGCTCCGTCTGCCGATGCGGATTCTTATTAACGTCGCGGATGCGGCTTACCCCCCTCTGCCCTGCCGGGCATCTCCCCCACAGGTGGGGAGATCGAAGCGCGGTTAACTCTCGCTCCTCTTGAACGTTGAAGATGAGGCGGCTGCGGGCTCCGTGCTTCCACCCATCCTGTCAAAAACACCGGCCAGCCTTTCACGCAAGCTTCGCCGTTCACGCGGCAGCATCTGCCCGTGGTTTGCTCTCTTCTCAGGGTCCACGGCCTTGTCGGCCATGGTATTCGGACGGGGCGCTGCAAGCTGCCTCGTTGGGGTAGAATAGTATTGGCACCTTTCAGCGCCCCGTTCAGCGGTTTGTGCCCGCCTGCGATCCTCTTGCCACGGCTGGCGCATCCCGGACGGCGAAGGGCCGAAACCCTGCCGGTTGACCGGTCGGACATGTTCAAGGTCCAACCCTTCACCTCCGGGCAGCGGGGGCTTCGTTGCCGAAATGCCCCGCCTGCCAGTTCGGCCACATCTGCCCTTTCTCCCCTGTCGAGGATGTCGGGCAGATGCAGCGTTTGCCTGTGTACCGCCTGACTTTCGCTTCAAACTCCTCGCGGTCGCGTTCGACCAGGAGCCGATGAGCTGTCGGTACACCCGGCGGCGGGCGGACAGGAGCGGCAATGCCTGGATCTCGAAACCCGTCAGGATATTCGAGGCAGGCATGCCGATCCGGTCCGAACATCTGGCGCGGTGCACCGGCCGGTCCGAAACCGGTGCCACGCCCCACCCGTTGCCGCCGGGGGGATTCGCTGCCGGACCCCGGCGATGAGGGGTTGCGTACCCCTTCACCACCAGCGCCGGTCCCGCCTCGCCGCAACGCCTTGCGGTGTATCCGAGGGCGGAACGGGACAAGTGTGCGGGCGATTCGCGACCCGTGGAGAAAACTGCGGGGGGATTTTTTGCTGTTTTTCTCGGTTTTTTGGTAAGGTATTGATTTGGTTGGGAAGTATTTTTGGTGTGGGTGGTTGGGCGCACATCGTGAGACTTGAGGGTGGGGCTTACCCCCCTCTGGCCTGCCGGCCATCTCCCCCTCAGGTGGGGAGATCGATTCGTGGTTGGCTCTCGGCCATCTTTACCGTTGCGGATAGAGCGGAGGGGCATGCGGTTTGCCGATCTCCCCCCTTGAGGGGGAGATGTCCGGCAGGACAGAGGCGGGTGAGTGGCTGGCACGGCGGTTACCGTATATTACCGACCTCGACCTCGCTCACGCCGCCGCCGTCAAACGCTCACCTGCGATACGATAGGAAATCGCTTCCGCCAGATGAATGCGGCCAACGGTCGACTTGTCGTCCAAATCGGCCAGGGTGCGGGCGACCTTGAGGATGCGGTGGTAGCCTCGGGCGGAGAATTTCAGTTTTTCGGCGGCGTCGCGGAGGAGTTGCAGGCCTGGCGCATCGGGTTCACCGAATTTTTCGATCAGCGCCGTGGAGCAACGGGCATTGGTGCGGATGCCGTTGAAACCGGCACTCGCGAAACGGTCCTGCTGCAGATCACGAGCGCGGGCCACGCGACGCGCGACATCGGCGCTGGCTTCGGCCGCCATGGGGCGGATGAGGTCGGCCGCTGAGACAGCGGGGACCTCGATGCGGATATCGATACGGTCCATCAGCGGGCCGGATATGCGCTGTTGATAATCGGTCAGGCAGCGCGGCCCTCTGGCGCAGGTAAAGCCGGGTTCGCCCGCCATGCCGCATTTGCACGGGTTCATGGCAGCAACCAGTTGGATTTCTGCGGGATAGCTGACACGGTGATTGGCGCGGGCAATGATGCATTCTCCGGTTTCCAGCGGCTGACGCAGCGCATCCAGAGACTGGGGTGAAAATTCCGGGAACTCATCGAGAAAGAGCACGCCGTGATGGGCAAGCGACGCCTCTCCGGGTCGCGCCCGCAGGCCACCGCCGACAAGGGCTGCCATGGTGGCGGAATGATGCGGGGTGCGGAACGGGCGACGATCCGACAACTTGCCACCGGAGAGTTGCCCAGCGATGGAATGGACCATGGACACTTCCAGCAATTCCGCAGCCGACAGCGGCGGCAGGATGGAGGGAAGGCGCGAGGCGAGCATGGATTTGCCCGAACCGGGCGGACCGACCATCAGGAGATTATGCCCACCAGCGGCGGCCACCTCCAGCGCGCGCTTGGCACTTTCCTGCCCCTTGATATCGGCCAGGTCAGGCAGGTTGGCGGGATGCGCGCGGATGGCGGGAACAGGACGTGAGAGGCGCTGTGTTCCGCGAAAATGATTGACGAGAGCGATCAGGCTGCGCGGAGCGAGAATATCGAAATTGGAACCGGCCCATGCGGCTTCTCCACCACTGTCTGCCGGGCAGATCAGCCCTTTGCCCTGCCCGTTTGCGCCGATGGCGGCCGGCAGCGCGCCGGACACGGCGCCGATGGTGCCATCCAGATTAAGCTCGCCCAGAACGACATAGGAATCCAGCGCATCGGCGGGAATGGCACCCAAGGCGGCCATCAAGCCCAGCGCGATGGGCAAATCGAAATGACTGCCCTCTTTTGGCAAATCAGCCGGAGCGAGATTGACCGTGACTTTCTTTGCTGGAAGCGCCAGACCAGAGGCATGCAGGGCCGCCTGCACCCGCTCCCGGCTTTCGGCCACGGCCTTGTCCGGCAGGCCGACGATCTGCATCCCGACCTTGCCGGGTGCGACCATGACCTGAACTTCGACGGGCACGCCCTCTATGCCCTGAAATGCCACCGTATTGACGCGCGCGACCATCTAAGCCCCCAACAGGCGGACTTTAGAAAACGCGCAATCAAGCGTGTAAGTGTCCGCCCATGCAACCTTGCACAACGCAAACCAGAAAACAAGAACAAGAAGTGAACAATTTCACTTGGCACGTGCAAAAATGGCGCGTCCTTGTGAGAGCGTCACACGCCGGTTGAGCCGAAGCCGCCGGTGCCACGGGCCGTATCGGAGGTCTCGCTCACCTCGAGAACCGAAACGTGGGTGACGGGTGCTATAACCATCTGGGCGATGCGCATACCACGCTCGATCACGAAATCCTCTTGGCCCAGATTGGCGAGGATGACTTTGACCTCTCCGCGATAATCGCTGTCCACCGTTCCCGGCGAATTGAGGCAGGTGATGCCGTTCTTGATGGCGAGGCCGGAGCGTGGGCGGATTTGCGCCTCAAAGCCCTTCGGCACTTCGAAGATGAAGCCGGTGGGCACCAGCGCGCGGGCGCCCGGTGTCAGCACCAGCGGCGCGTCCCCGGCGACGGCGGCGCGCAGATCCATGCCAGCTGCTCCCAACGTCTCGTAGGAAGGCAGCTCGATGCCCTCTGCATGGTCCAGACGAACGAGATTGAGGGCGGGACGATTTTGGTTTTCTTTGGTCATGCGGCATTAGTTTTCCGTTGCAGGGCCAAGGTCAATTGCAAAAGCGGCCCCGAAACGCTAGATACCGCGCAATTCCACAGGATTTGTTTGATGCCCGAAACACTCGCAGAGGCGGTTTCCCGCCGCCGCACCTTCGCTATCATCGCGCACCCGGACGCCGGTAAGACGACGCTGACCGAAAAGCTGCTGCTGTTCGGCGGTGCCATTCAGCTGGCCGGTGAAGTGAAGGCGAAGAAGGATCGCATCCAGACGCGGTCCGACTGGATGAAAATCGAGCGCGAGCGCGGCATCTCGGTCGTGACCTCGGTGATGACGTTCGAATATGACGACAAGGTCTACAATATTCTCGACACGCCGGGCCATGAAGACTTTGCTGATGATACCTACCGCACGCTGACGGCGGTGGATGCAGCCATCATGGTCATCGATGCTGCCAAGGGTATCGAACCGCGGACGCTAAAACTGTTCGAAGTCTGCCGCATGCGCGACATTCCCATCATCACCTTCGTCAACAAGATGGACCGCGAAAGCCGCGACATCTTCGAAATTCTCGATGAGATCGAGGAGAAGCTGGCGCTGGACACGGCGCCGATCACCTGGCCGATCGGTCGTTCGAAGAGCTTCTGCGGCTCCTATTATCTGGCCAGCAACATGGTGCGTGGCTCTGACACGGAAGTCGAGGCAACCCAGGCCAATGGTCCTCAGGACGTGGCCAGCCGGTTGCCGGAAAACGAGCGCGCGGCCTTTATCGAGGAAACGCAGCTGGCGCTGGAAGCGTGCCGCCCGTTCAACCGCGAGGCCTTTCTGGAGGGGCATCTGACACCGGTCTTCTTCGGCTCAGCACTGCGCAACTTCGGCGTTCGAGACCTGATCAACGCTCTCGGCGACATTGCGCCGCCACCGCGCGACCAGGTGGCCGATACGAGAACGGTTCACGCGGCCGAAGAAAAAATGACGGCCTTCGTTTTCAAGATTCAGGCCAATATGGACCCCAACCACCGCGACCGCATTGCTTTCGCGCGCATCTGCTCCGGAAAGCTGGAGCGCGGCATGAAGGCGCGGCTGGCGCGCACCGGCAAGCAAATGGGCCTGACGGCACCGCAATTCTTCTTCGCCTCGCAGCGTCACATTGCCGACACGGCCTTTGCGGGCGATGTGGTGGGTATTCCCAACCACGGAACCCTGCGCATCGGCGATACGCTGACCGAAGGGGAGAACCTCGTCTTCCAGGGCGTGCCGAACTTCTCGCCGGAAATTTTGCGCCGTGTGCGTCTCGAAGATGCGATGAAGGCGAAGAAGCTGAAGGAAGCGCTGCACCAGATGGCCGAAGAAGGCGTCGTGCAGCTGTTTTCACCCGAGGACGGCTCCCCGGCCATCGTCGGCGTCGTCGGTGCGTTGCAGCTGGATGTTTTGAAGGAACGGCTGATGGGCGAGTATGGCCTGCCGGTTTCGTTCGAAATGTCACGTTTCTCGATCTGCCGCTGGATATCGTCGGATCAGGCTGCGGATATGGAAAAATTCCTGACCGTGAAGCGCGGCGATATTGCCCGCGATCTGGATGGCGACCCGGTGTTTCTGGCGCAGGATGCGTTCTCTCTGCGCTACGAGTCCGAACGCTATCCAGCTATCAAGATGGCCGCGATCAAGGAGTATCACGTCGCCAAGGCGGCGTGAGTTTGAATTTGGCTTAAGGTCGGCGGTTGGTGTCAGTGGGCTTGGCTTACCCCCCTCTGCCCTGCCGGGCATCTCCCCCTCACGTAGGGAGATCGACTCGTGGATGGCGCCCGACCATCTCGAAGGCTGCGGATAGAGTGAGGAGCATGCGACTTGCTGATCTCCCCCCTTGAGGGGGAGATGTCCGGCAGGACAGAGGGGGGTAAGCCCCACCCAATGCCGCCTAAATCATGCGTTTTTTCTACGCCATTTCAGCCATGAGCGTCGCGTTTGCGCTCGATGGCGTCCCAGAGCAGGCTGGCGACATCGGCGCCGCCGAATTTCTTGACTTCGCGGATGCCCGTGGGTGACGTGACGTTGATTTCCGTCATGTAATCGCCGATGACATCGATGCCGACGAAGAGGAAGCCGCGTTCGCGCAATGCTGGGCCGATGCGCTGGCAGATTTCCTTTTCGCGCGCCGTGAGCTCTGTCGGTTCAGGGCGGCCACCGGCGTGCATGTTGGAGCGGGCGTCGTTTTCCGCAGGCACGCGATTGATCGCACCGACAGGCTCGCCATCCACCAGGAGGATGCGCTTGTCGCCCTTGCGAACGTCGGGCAGATATTGCTGGGCGATGTAGGGTTCGCGGAACATCTGGCCGAACATTTCCAGAAGCGAGGAGAAGTTGCGGTCATCGCGGGTGGAGTGGAAGACGCCAGCGCCGCCATTGCCGTAGAGCGGCTTCAGGATCATGTCGCCCATCTCCTCGCGGAAGCGGGCGATCTCGCTCACATCCTTGGTGATGAGTGTCGTGGGCATGAGATCGGCGAATTCGGTGACGAAGATCTTTTCCGGCGAATTGCGCACCCATGCCGGATCGTTCACCACCAGCGTCTTGGGGTGGATACGCTCCAGGAGATGGGTGGAGGTGATGTAGGCCATGTCGAAGGGCGGATCCTGGCGCAGATGAATGACATCCATGGTGGCGAGATCGACGCGCTCCGGTTCGGCCAAGGAGAAGTGGTCACCCTTGATGTCGCGCAGTTCCATCTGCTCGACCGTGGCGTAAATCTTGCCATCGCGCATCGACAGACGATCCGGCGTGTAATGGAACAGGCGGTAACCGCGGGCCTGGGCCTCAAGACTGATCGCAAAGGTGCTATCACCAGCAATGTTGATGCCGGAGACATGATCCATCTGGATCGCGACGTTCTTGATTTTGGCCATGCGCAGTTTCCTTTTGAAAGCCCGAAATGTGTAGGGCAGGCAAGCTTCAAAGGCAACTGCTACGGAGTGGCGTATCTATGAGTTTTATTGACGGCTTCGCGGCTTAAAGCGACGGGGTTTTGGCTGGCAACAGCTTGTTCTTCAAGCGGTATGCAAAGGCGATCGGCGAAGGGAAAGGGCGGCGCAGGAAGGCAACTTTGCGCACGTAAGTATCCACCCGCCATGTGGCCCAGGTGCCGGCCTTGAAATAGGCGACGTCGCCCGCACCGAGGTGATGCACGGAGCCGTCTTGCGCCGTGACATGCACCTCGCCCTCGACGATATGGACGGTTTCGTCCCAGGCGAAGAACCAGCGGAAGGTACCAGCCGTACAATCCCACAGAGCAGTATAGGCGGCGCGATCTGCGCTTCTGGAATGGTCTGCCATGCGGGCAACGGGTTCGCCTGCGATGATCCAGTCCGGGTTGATGGGGGCTGGCTGCATGTTCAGGCCGCTGGAAGCAGCTGACACGACGGTCTGCGTCCGCCCGGCACTCCTGGTGCGCGGCATCAGCGGCACGGCGCGGGCCGCCATTGCAGCCACACTTGCGATCATGACATGAAAAACCATATTGCGTCCCCACCTTGCAATGGAAACGCCTTAGCACATATCGAGTAAGAATGCTCTTCCTTAAATTGAGACAATTTTAACGACGTGCATTTCCAGCCGACTTTAATGGGCCGCGACGAGCTGCTCCGCTGGCTGACGCGGCATGACATCGGCGCTGGTCGTGATGCGCTTGCCGGTCTCATTGTCGAAGAAATGCAGCTTTTCGCGCGCAATCGCCAGCAACATCTCCTGCGGCATCTCGGTTTCGGAGGCGCAAGCCACAGTCAGAACCTGATCGCCCACCATGCCATGGAGGAGACGCTGCGAGCCGAGTTCCTCGATATAATCCACGCGGAAAGGGATGCCCTGTTCACCGGCGCGGGCAATCCGCAGGTCTTCTGCGCGCATGCCGACCGTGACAGGGCCGGACGCCGGGGCATAACCATTGAGCGAAAGAACCGTCGGGCCGATGGCGAGACTGTCGCCGTGCAATTCGCCTGCCAGAAGGTTCATGGCGGGCGAGCCGATGAAGCTGGCGACGAAGGTGGAGGCGGGCTTGTGATAGACCTCCAGCGGCGCGCCGATCTGTTCGATGCGACCGGCATTCAGCACCACCAGGCGGTCTGCCAGCGTCATGGCTTCCAGCTGGTCGTGGGTGACGTAGATGGAAGTGGTGCCGAGGCGGCGTTGCAGGCGCTTGATCTCACCGCGCATCGAGACACGAAGCTTGGCATCGAGGTTGGACAGCGGCTCATCGAAGAGGAAAGCGGCCGGTTTGCGCACGATGGCGCGACCCATGGCAACGCGCTGGCGCTGGCCACCGGAGAGAGCGCGGGGTTTGCGATCCAGATAGGGCTGAAGCTCCAGCATGCGGGCGGCTTCCGCCACACGCGCATCGATCTCGGCCTTCGGCGTCTTGCGGTTTTTCAGGCCGTATTCCAGATTTTGGCGCACTGACATATGCGGGTAGAGCGCGTAGTTCTGGAACACCATGGCGATGTCGCGGTCTGCGGGCTCCACGTCATTGACGACGCGGTTGCCGATGCTGACCTTGCCTTGCGAGATCTCCTCAAGGCCGGCAACCATGCGCAGCAACGTGGACTTGCCGCAGCCCGAGGGGCCGACGAGGACGATGAATTCGCCGTCCTTGATGGATATATCCACGTCATGCACGGCGCGTATGCCGTTGGAGTAATCCTTGCAGACCTGGGTGATTTCGATCTCGGCCATAACAGGCTCCTTATTTGTCGCTTTCGGTGAGGCCCTTGATGAACCAACTCTGGAAGATGACGACGATCAACACAGGTGGCAGCATGGCCAGAACGGCGAGCGCGAAAGCTTCGTTGTAATCGGGAAGTTGCGAACCGACCCAGACCTGAAGGATCTGTTTGATGCCGCGCATGAGGGTGAAGAAGCGCTCGTCATTGGTCATCAGCGTGGGCCACAGATACTGGTTCCAGCCATAGACGAACATGATGATGAAGATGGCCGCCATCATGGTGCGCGAGAGCGGCAGCAGGATATCGATGAAGAACTTCACCGGCCCTGCCCCATCGATACGGGCGGCTTCCAGAATCTCGTCGGGAACGGATTTGAAGAACTGGCGGAAATAGAAGGTGCCGGTGGCAGATGCCAGAAGCGGCACGATGAGGCCGGTATAGGAGTTCAAAAGCCCCAGTTTGCTCATGACCTCATAGGACGGCATGATGCGGACTTCGAGCGGCAGGAGCAGGGTCGTGAAGATGACCCAGAAGGCGAGCGTGGCGAAGCGGAAGCGGAAGTAGACGATGGCGTAAGCCGCCAGCATCGACAGAACGATCTTGCCGACAGCAAAGCCGATGCCGAGGATCAGCGAGTTGATGACCATGTTGAGGCCGGTGATCTGACCCGTAAAGCCGCCCTTCTGGGTCAGAACCTTCTCATAGGTCCCGACGAAATTGTCTCCCGGCAGAAGCGTCAGGCCATTCATATGGATTTGCGCTGCCGTATGCGTCGAGGTCATGAAGGCGACGATCACAGGCATGATGAGAAACAGCGCGCCGATGATGAGGATCAGGTGATCGAGAGGTTTTGTCTTGTACATCGTGAAAATCCCTCAACCGTAATGGATGCGTTTTTCGAGGAAGCGGAACTGGATGACCGTCAGCACGAAGACCACGATCATGAGAATGACCGATTGGGCCGATGAGCCGCCAATGTCATTGCCGCGGAAGCCATCCACATAGACCTTGTAGACAAGGGTAATCGGGTTGTTGGCCGCCTTGTCCTTCACCATCACGTCGATGACGCCGAAGGTATCGAACAGCGCATAGGTGATGTTGATGATGAGCAGGAAGAAAGCGGTGGGCGCCAGAAGCGGCATGATGACCGTCCAGAACCGGCGAAAACCGGAGCGGCAATCGATAAAGGCAGCCTCACGAACGGACACCGGCACGCTTTGCAGGCCCGACAGAAAGAAGATGAAATTATAGGGGATCTGCTTCCAGACCGACACGAAAATCATCGCAAAGGCGGTATCGAAATAGGTGACGCCGACCTGCATGTGCCAGCCGAAGAAGGCAGCCATTTTCACGAAAGGGCCGATGTGCTGATCAAAGAACATCATGCCGATGAGGCCCGCGACCGGTGGAGCGATGGCATAGACCGAAATCAACAGCGTCTTGTAAGCCGAAGCGCCGCGAATGATCGCGTCCGCCTTCACGGCCAGCAAAAGGCCCAGCGCCAGTGAAAAGACGGTAACGAGAACAGTGAAAATCACCGTGAATTTGGCGATGTTGAGATATTCAGCGCTGAACAGCGCATCGGAATAATTGGCAAAACCGACGAAGGTGGAGCCGAAGCCGAAGGGATCTTCGATGTAAAACGAAGATTGCACCGCCTGCACCGACGGCCAGTAGAAGAAGACGAAAATGACGATAAGCTGCGGCGCGATCAACAGATAAGGCAGCGCGGACGACGAGAACTGCACCCGCTTGGCTGGCTCAGATATCGCGACAGGCTTCTTGGCCTTGGCGACGACGCCGGGAATAGGCCGGACGAGACCCGGCTGGGACGAGGTATAGGCCACGCGCGCGAACCTTTTTGTGTTGGGGCCTGTCTTCGGGGATGAAGGGAGGCCGTGGACTGAGGCAGGACGTTGCCCCTTTGCGGCGTCATCCTCGGGCTTGTCTCGAGGATGACGGAAGAGAATTTGGCAAACCTTCAGACAACCAACGGACCTCCCTCACTATGAAGGGAGGCCCATTTCTTAAGGCTTCAGTTCAATCAACCGGCAGTCTTGGCAAAACGGGCCAGAAGCTCGTTGCCTTCCTTTTCGATGATGTCCATGGCCTGCTTCGGCTCGACTTCACCGGAGAAGATGCGACCATATTCACGCTCCATGATGGAGCGAATCTGTGGGTAGAAGCCGAGGCGGTAGCCCTTGGACCATTCGCCGCCTGGAAGAGACAGCTGCTTGATGCCGACTTCGGCAACAGGCTGCTTCTCGTAAAAGCCTTCCTTCTTGGCCAGCTCATAGGCTGCCTGGGTGATGGCGACGTAACCGGTGGCTTCGTGGTAGAACTTCTGGATTTCAGGCGATGTCAGGAACTGGAAGAAGTCAGCCACGCACTTGTTTTCTGCTTCCGACTTGCCGGACATGGCAAACAGGGCCGCGCCGCCGATAAAGGAGTTGGTGCCAGCGCCCTTGATGGAGCCCCAGTATGGCAGGAAGGTTGCCGAGAACGGCATCTGCGCCGTCTTCTGCAAACCGCCGAAGGAGCCGGAAGAACCGATCCAGAGCGCGACCTTGTTTTCTTCGAACGGCTTCTGGTTATCGTTCCAGCCAGCGCCGTAATAGGCGAAGTAGCCCTGATCCTTCCAGGCCTTCAGCTTGTCGAACATCATGACGAGGTTCGGGTCGGTGACCTTAAGCTTGGTGTCGACGACGCTGTCGTAACCATTGTTGTTGGTGGCGAACTGAAGGTTGTTGCGCGAGAAGAAGTTCTCGGTGAATTCCCATGTCAGCTGCGTCTGAACGAGCGGAATGAAACCGGCTTCCTTCAGCTTCGGCGCTGCGGCTTCGAACTCTTCCCAGGTCTTGGGTGCTTCGACACCGGCCTTTTTCAGGGCTTCCGTGTTGTAGTACATGATCGGCGCGGACGAGTTGAACGGCATGCCGACGAACTTACCATCGGCAGCGGCGTAGAAGTTCCGCACGCCGGGAATGAAGGCTTCGCGATCGAACTTGTAACCGGCCTTGGTGATGATGTCTTCGGCCGGAATGATCGCGCCCTTGGCGTTGATGATGGTGGCGGCACCGGCATCGAAAACCTGAAGGATGTTCGGCTGTTCGCCGGAGCGGAAGGCAGCGATGCCGCTGGCCAGCGCTTCTTCGTATGTGCCCTTGGACACAGGCGTCAGCGCGCAATTGGTCTGCGCAGCGTTGAACTTCTGCGACACTTCATTGATGACTTCGCCGTTGCGGCCACCCATGCCATGCCACCAGGTGATGTTTGTCGCCGCCATGGACGATGTCGCCGAAAACGTGATGGCCATTGCAGCCATAGAAAACTTCTTGATCATAGTTCCGATCCTCTACCGCCCTTGTTGGGTGAGGATGCGAATAGGCGCGTTCCATGACGTCTCGTTTACGGTTTTATGTCGGATTTATAACAGTATGGTACCAAGAAGTGCTCCATGACTTCACGTATCAATCAATAGTTGCCGGCAACGATGCCGAAACGAGGCGAGCGGGATTTCCGACCACGGTCCGACCGGCAGCGACATCCTTCGTGACCACGGAGCCCGCGCCGATGATCGCACCATCGAAAATGCGGATGCCGGGCAGGATGATCGCCCCGCCGCCAATCCAGACATTGTTGCCAATGGTAACGGGTTTGGCGATCTCGATGCCGCGTGCGCGCTGCGCGCCATCCCTATGGTGATCGGCGCAATAGATCTGCACGCCGGGGCCGAGCATGGAACCATCGCCTATGGTCACGGGGCCGGAATCCAGAATGACGCAGCCCGCGTTGAGATAGGTGTTTTCACCCAGCGATATATTGAAGCCGTAGCTGCAATGAAACGGTGCTTCGATGAAGGCCGTTTTCGAGACTGAACCGAAGAGAGAGCGCAGAAGCGGGGCCATCGCGCCACGGGCATCCGGCACCATGCTGTTATGTTGATGGACCGCCCGGCGGGCCGCGACACGCAAGGCATCGAGTTCATCATCCAGACAGCAATACCATTCTCCGGCTGCCATTTTTTCCCGTTCGCTGCGCATCCGCTTGTCTCCCTAGAACGCGTCGATGAAATGTTTGGGCAGGCGACGCGGCAGGACGGCGACGATATCGAAGCGCAGCGACAGCGCAGCGGCGTCCTTGCGGCGTGACAGCCAGAGATCGGCGGCGGCGCGGATGCGGCCTTGCGACGCGTAGCTGACCGCATCGATAGCGCCTGTTTCAGACGCCCGGGCCTTGACCTCGATGACGGCGATCACGTCCTTCTTGCGTGCGATGATATCGATTTCACCAGACCGGGTGCGGTAACGCAGGGCGAGGATGCGATAGCCCTTCAACAGCAGATAAAGTGCCGCCCAATATTCGGCAACATGGCCGCGCCGCTCGGCTCGGCGTTTGCTCGCCTCACGCGCCATCGCTATCCTTCAGGTCAAGGATACGCTGGTAAAGCTCCTTGCGCGGCAGGCCGGTGAGTTTGGCCGCCTCTGCGGCGGCTTTTGCGGCAGGCATGGTGGAGACAAGGTCTTTCAGCAGCTTTTCGACGTCTTCCATGTCGGGAATTTCATCATAGGAGGGCGGCTCGATCAGCAGCACGATTTCACCTTTGACGATGCGGTCTTCGTTGTAAAATTCCGTTAGCTCACCCAGCGTGCCACGGCGGAACTCTTCGAAGGTTTTCGTCAGTTCCCGACACACGACGGCGCGGCGGTTCGGCCCCAGAACCTCCGAGGCGACCTTGATGGTGGCGCAGATGCGGTGCGGGGATTCGAAAAACATCATGGTCGCCGGAATTTTAGACAGTTCGGAAAAGCGGTCTCGCTTGCCCTTGTCCTTGACCGGCAGGAAACCTGCGAACATGAAAGCGTCGCTCGGCATGCCGGAGCCGACCAGCGCGGCCAAAGGCGCCGAAGCACCGGGAATGGGCACGACACGGTGGCCCGCCTCGACTGCCATTTGTCCTAAGCGATAACCGGGATCGGAGACCAGCGGCGTGCCCGCATCCGACACCAGCGCCACGGATTTTCCGGCATCCAGGGCGGCGATGAGCTTGGGGCCTGCCTCTTCGGCATTGTGCTCATGATAGGAATAGGGGCGATTGCGGATGCCGTAACGGTCCAGCAGAATGCGGGTGACACGGGTGTCTTCGCAGGCCAGCACATCGGCAGAGGCCAGCGTTTCCAGTGCTCTTATGGTGATATCGCCGAGATTGCCGATGGGGGTGGCGACCAGATAGAGTGCGGCATCGATGGGTCGTGCAGGTACGGTAAAGCCACCGACCTTGAAACCACGCCCCGTGCCGTCTGCGTCTTCTATCGTCTGGTCCGTTGTGGCGTCATCTGTCACTGCATCATTCCCGTCATGTGGTATTTCCCTGTCTTTATGGGCAAGACGGCGCCTTCGAACAAGGGCCGTTATTGGCGCTCAAGTCATGTAAGGAAATGTATAGCGTGGAAAATTGGGGAATGACGCGGTCTGGCCCCTTGCCTTTTCCTCGATAACTCTGCCATTTTGCCCGTCCACATTATCCGGCCAAAATGCCGGAGACACTATCTTGGCGATCCGGCCTATCGGGATCGCATCGGTTGAAAGCGGAAGTCTTCATGCGTATTACCCTCGAGCGGTCGAACCTTCTGAAATCGCTGAACCACGTTCATCGTGTGGTGGAACGGCGCAACACGATTCCCATTCTGTCCAACGTGCTGCTGCGCGCATCCGACGCCAAGCTGGACATGAAGGCGACCGACCTCGATCTCGAAATCACCGAAGCGACACCGGCCATGGTGGAACAGGCAGGCTCGACGACGGTGCCTGCGCATCTGCTGTATGAAATCGTGCGCAAGCTGCCCGACGGTTCCGAGGTTCTTCTGGCTACCAATCCCGATGGCTCGACCATGACGGTTGCGTCCGGTCGCTCGAAGTTTTCGTTGCAGTGCCTGCCGGAAACCGACTTTCCGGACCTGACCGCAGGCACGTTCAGCCACGTCTTCAAGCTCAAAGCCGCCGACCTGAAAATGCTGATCGACCGCACGCAGTTTGCGATTTCGACCGAAGAGACACGTTATTATCTCAACGGCATCTTCTTCCACACGATTGAAAGCGGCAACGATCTGAAGTTGCGCGCAGTGGCCACCGACGGTCACCGTCTGGCGCGCGCCGATGTGAACGCGCCATCCGGTTCCGAGGGCATGCCTGGCATCATCATCCCACGCAAGACGGTGGGCGAGCTGCAAAAGCTGGTCGATAACCCGGAGCTGGAAGTGACCGTCGAGGTATCCGACGCAAAGATCCGCATTGCGATCGGCGACATCGTTTTGACGTCCAAGCTGATCGACGGCACGTTCCCGGATTACCAGCGCGTCATCCCCACTGGCAACGACAAGGAAATGCGCGTCGATTGCCAGTCCTTCGCCAAAGCGGTGGACCGCGTCTCGACCATCTCGTCCGAGCGTGGCCGCGCGGTGAAGCTTGCGATTGCCGAGGGACAATTGACGCTGACCGTCAACAACCCGGATTCCGGCAGTGCGACGGAAGAAGTCGCGGTCGGGTACGAACACGAAGGCATGGAGATCGGCTTCAATGCTAAATATCTGCTGGACATCACGGCGCAGCTTTCCGGGGAAGACGCGATCTTTCTGTTGGCCGACGCCGGTTCACCGACGCTCGTGCGCGACAATGCAGGTGACGATGCCCTTTACGTGCTGATGCCTATGCGCGTTTAGCACTCTCTCATTTAGTGAAAACTTAAAAATGCCGGTGACATCCTCACCGGCATTTTTGTTTGGAGATTCTGCACAGTTTGTTAAGATTTTCCTATTGCGACATTTTTCATTGTCTTTACGACAGTCTGAAACAACATATCGCCACAGTTTCACCAAATGTTGTTTTGATTGAATTTGTGAGGGGGAACGGATGGGACTGAGCCTGAAACAGCGCTTCGGCAGAAAATTCGAAGAGGAAATTCGTTTCTTCAAGGGAATGGTCAACCAGCCGAAAAAGGTAGGCGCCATCGTTCCGACCTCCGGTGTGACCGCACGGCGCATGGCCAGCGTCATCACCCCGCAATCCGGCCTGCCCGTGCTGGAGCTTGGGCCTGGAACCGGCTGTATCACCAAGGCCATTTTGGCGCGCGGCGTGAAGCCGGAAAACGTGACGGCCATCGAATATTCCACGGACTTCTATCAGCAACTGCTGCGCAGCTATCCGGGCGTGAATTTCATCAATGGCGATGCTTTCGATCTGGATACGACGCTGGCGGCGCAAAAAGACCAGATGTTCGATTGCGTCATCTCAGCCGTGCCCATGCTGAACTTCCCGATGGCCGAGCGCATCCGTCTTCTCGACGACCTGCTCAATCGCGTGCCGCATGGACGTCCGGTCATCCAGATTTCCTATGGCCCGATGTCGCCGATCGTGGCGCAACCGCACCTCTACCACATTCGCCACTATGATTTCGTGGTGCGCAACATTCCACCCGCACAGCTGTGGACCTACACCCGCGCCTGAGCTAGCGTTGCATCATGTACGCGCTTTATATCACCCACCCACAGGTCAGGATCGACGCCGATGTGCCGGTTCCCGAATGGGGCCTGTCGGAGTTGGGCGTCGAAAGGACACGCAAGGCCAGCGCCCTGCCCTGGGCCAAAACCTTGAGCCGCATCGTTAGCAGCACCGAGAACAAGGCCGCCGAAACGGCGCAGATTGTTGCATCGGTGAGCGGCGTTGCCGTTGAGACCGTTCCCGACATGCACGAAAACGACCGGAGTGCGACGGGGTTTCTGCCGCCAGACCAGTTCGAGGCAGCGGCGGACTGGTTCTTTGCCCACCCGCATGCCAGCTACAAGGGGTGGGAAACTGCCATTGATGCGCAAGCCCGCATCGTAGCGGCTGTCGAGGCTGTTCTCGCAGACCATGATCCTAGGCTGGCTATTGCCTTTATCGGACATGGCGGCGTCGGCACCTTGCTGAAATGCCACCTCGCAGGAAGCCAGATTACCCGCAGCACCGACCAGCCACCGGGTGGTGGCAATCTGTTCTGTTTTACCCTTGCAGACCGGCGCATCACATGCGACTGGACGGCAATGGAAACGTGGCAGGGGATGACACTATGACCGCACGCGAGCGCCTGATCGTCGGGCTTGATGTTCCAACCGTGGCTGAGGCCGAAACCATCGTCAATGCGCTGGGTAACGACGTGCTGTTCTACAAGATCGGCCACCAGCTCGCCTTTGCGGGCGGGCTGGGATTCGCCAAGGAACTGGCCGCGAGCGGCAAAAACATCTTCCTCGATATGAAGCTCCTAGACATCGACAACACAGTGGCGTCGGGTGTGGAAAACATCGCCAAGATGGGCATGTCGATGCTGACGCTGCACGCCTACCCCAAGGCCATGCGGGCTGCGGTGAAGGCGGCGCAAGGGTCCGGGCTGACGCTGCTGGGCGTGACAGTGCTGACCTCGATGGATGATGTGGATTTGATCGAGGCCGGATATCAGGGTGACGCCCGTTCGCTGGTGCTGAAGCGGGCAGCCCAGGCACGGGACGCAGGCATGGGTGGCATCGTTTGTTCAGCGGAAGAATCTGCCGCTGTGCGTGAGATCGTCGGTGCCGATATGGCCGTCGTTACCCCCGGAATTCGCCCCATTGGTGGCGATGCCGGTGACCAGAAGCGGGTCGTGACGCCATACGATGCGATCAAGGCTGGCTCCAGCCATCTGGTCGTGGGCCGCCCCATCGTCAAAGCCGCCGACCCAAAGGCTGCAGCACTTGCCATTCTGGACGAGATGTCCAAAGCAATCTGAAAAGGATAAGACCATGGCCAAGGGATACTGGATTGCACAGGTGGATGTGCGTGACGCCGAGCGTTACAAGGACTATATCTCCACAGCCTCACCGGCATTCGAGCGTTTCGGGGCAAACTTTCTGGCACGCGGTGGCCTCGTCACGCAGCTCGAAGGCAAGGGCCGGGCGCGCAATGTCATCATCGAGTTTCCCTCGATGCAGCATGCCCTCGATTGCTACAACTCCGATGAATATCAGCAGGCGCTGAAAATCCGTCAGGAGGTGGCCGATACCGAACTGATGATCATGGACGGCGCCTGATCATCGCCAAGTAACCGTTCATTCTGGTTGGCCGCAAACGCTGTTCTCTCTTCCCGTTGCATCGGGTTTAAGCTAAGAGACGGAAACGCTTGTAATCAACGCTTCGCAGGAGCCTCCCATGCCATTGGCCAACCTTCCCCCTCTCGTCACCGTTTTTGGCGGCTCGGGCTTTGTCGGACGGCATGTGGTGCGTTTTCTGGCCAAGCGCGGCTACCGCATTCGTGTTGCCGTTCGCCGTCCTGATCTGGCCGGCTTTTTGCAGCCGCTGGGCAATGTCGGGCAGATCTCCTTTGTGCAAGCCAATCTGCGTTACAAGGAGTCCATCAACAAGGCCGTTGAAGGCGCCGACCATGTGGTCAACTGCGTCGGAATTCTGTTCGAGAGCGGTCGCAACACATTCGACGCCGTACAGGAATTCGGTGCGCGTGCCGTGGCCGAGGCCGCAAAGAACACAGGCGCAACCCTGACGCATATTTCCGCCATTGGCGCCGATGCAACTTCGTCCGTTGGTTATGCCCGCACAAAAGGCCGCGCCGAAGCTGCGATCCGCTCGGTTCTGCCGGATGCCATCATTCTGCGCCCGTCGATCGTGTTCGGACCGGAAGACGATTTCTTCAACAAATTTGCCGGTATGGCGCAGCGCATGCCGTTTCTGCCGCTGATCGGTGGCGGGCACACCAAGTTCCAGCCCGTCTATGTCGAGGACGTGGCGGAAGTCGTGGCCCGCAGCGTCGATGGCGTGCTGAAGGCTGGCGCGACCTATGAACTGGGCGGGCAGGACGTGATGACATTCCGCGACTGTCTCGAGGCCGTGTTGGCTGCCACCTATCGCCAGCGGCCGCTCGTCTCTCTACCTTTCGGCATCGCATCGATGATCGGCAAGGTCGCATCGATGATACCGCTCATCACCCCGCCACTGACGGCCGATCAGGTCACGATGCTGCGAAACGACAATGTCGTGTCTGCAGAAGCCACCAATTCCGGAATGACGCTCGACGGTCTCGGCATCACGCCGGTGCGCGTCGCATCCGTTCTGCCGTCCTACATGGTGAGCTACCGCACCCACGGACAGTTCAGCAAAACGGGCAAAGCCGCTTAAGCTTTCTGGGCATGTCCGGACGAAAACCCCGCATCAAATATTCGTCGTCACGCTTTTAAAAAAGTGCGTGCAACCAAATTCAAAACTGTGAGTTAAGCACCCAACGGGCAGCGATCACGTTCGCTGCCTTTTTTTTCGTATGTGGGGGCACATCATGAAATCAGCACGACAGAAGACCAAGCGTGGCACATGGGCAACTGTGAACAAGAGTTCGCATTAACCCGGTGTTCAGCAAGGTCCTTTATTGCTAAATGCCACATCCTACACACAATCCAGAACCTAACAATCATCGTGCGGCGGCGGGTGTCGTTGCGGTCATCGTCTGAAAGGCAAATATAAAATGGGCAAGTCTATCGCACTCTTTTTTGCGTGTGCGGCGTTGGTTGTTCTGGCAGGTTCGTTCATGGCGCCGGGCACGGTCGCAGCTGGCAAGACCGGTTGTTCGCCAGCCTATGGCGTCGATCCATGTGCCACGAGCTCGATCTCGGCAAACTGATCGATTTCAAGCAAAGCGCTTGTGCCATGATTTCAAAAAAGCGCCATCGGGTCGATCGAAGGCGCTTTTTTCGTGGGTGAATGGGCCTTTTCAGCGATAAAGTGATGTGGCAATCGCGCGGCTGTTAAACTTGTCTTAAAAAAGCTGAACTTATAGTTTCTGCACAGGCCATCGTTTGTCCGCCGCCTGGCGATAAAGACAACCCTTCCTTTCATCAAAAAATCTGAGTGCCATGCCAACCCTTTTTCATTCTCCCATGTCGACCGCATCCCGATTCGTTCGGCTGATCCTGACCGAATACGGTTTTCAGGCGGATCTCGTCGAGGAGCAGCCATGGGAAAAGCGGCGGGAGTTTCTGGCACTCAACCCGGCGGGAACGCTGCCGGTCTATCTCGACGACAATATGCGCTCGCTCTGTGGTCCCTATGTTCTGGCCGAATTTCTGGACGAAACCCATGGTGTGCTGAAACGGGACAGGCGCCTTCTGGCCGAAGACCCGTTCCAGCGCGCCGAGATCCGCCGCCTGACGGAATGGTTCTTGCAGAAGATGGAAACGGATGTGACGCGGCCGCTGGTGCGGGAACGTGCTTACAAGTTGCAGATGTCCACCGCTCAGGGTGGTGGCCCGCCTGACAGCAAGCTGTTGCGCACGGCCCGCTCCAACGTCCATCAGCATATGAAATATCTGGAATGGCTGGCAGGTTCGCGCACGTGGCTTGCAGGCGACCGGCTGAGCTACGCCGATCTGGCCGCTGGAGCCTCCGTTTCCATTCTCGATTATCTCGGCGAGATCAACTGGCTGGAAGCGCCGATTGCCAAGGAATGGTACCAGCGCGTCAAATCGCGCCCCTCTTTCCGACCGCTACTGACAGAGCGCGTGCCACGGCTTGCGCCCTCGTCCCATTATGCGGACCTGGATTTTTAAGCCTGAGACATCGGCTTACGATATAATGGTGCACGACGCGGTTTCATTGCGCCGCGCATCGGGAGAAAAGCCATCGATACGGCATTGCAGAAGCAACAGATGCATGCTGCCAAGCTGACGGACTTCGTCCGCGCAGAAGCCGCCGCGCTTGGCTTCGATCTCTGTCGTGTCACCTCAGCCGACAGTATTCCACTTGCGCCTGAGAGACTTAGGGAGTTCATCGACAACGGCTTCCACGGCACCATGGGCTGGATGGAAGAGACGCAGGAGCGCCGTGCGCGACCGAAGACGTTATGGAGCGAGGTGAAGTCCGTCGTCATGTTTGGCCTGAACTATGGCCCCGATGAAGACCCGCGCGGCATCTTATCCAAAGCCGACAAGGCCGCGATTTCCGTTTACGCCCGCAACCGCGATTATCACGATGTCATCAAAGGACGATTGAAAGAGATTGCCACGCGCTTTGCTGCGCGTGCGGGCGAAGACGTGAAGGTCTTTGTCGATACGGCGCCGGTGATGGAAAAGCCGCTGGCCCAGGCTGCCGGGTTGGGCTGGCAGGGCAAACATACCAATCTCGTCAGCCGCAGCCATGGGTCGTGGCTGTTTCTGGGCAGCATGTTCACCACAGCCGATCTGCGCCTGGATGAGGCGGAAACGGATCACTGCGGCTCCTGCCGGGCCTGTCTCGACGCCTGCCCGACCAATGCCTTTCCCGCACCCTACAAGCTGGATGCACGGCGTTGCATTTCCTATCTGACCATCGAGCACAAGGGACCGATACCGCCGGAGTTCAGGCCGATGATCGGTAACCGTATCTATGGTTGTGACGATTGCCTTGCCGCCTGCCCCTGGAACAAGTTTGCGGCGAGCGCATCCGAGATAAAACTGCAGGCGCGAGACGATCTGAAGGAACCGGAAATCGCTTTTCTGCTAACGCTGGACGATGCCGCTTTCCGTGCCTTTTTCAGCGGATCTCCTGTCAAGAGGATTGGTCGCAATCGCTTCATTCGCAATGTCCTGATCGCTGCTGGAAATTCCGGTGACGCGAAATTTATTGATCAATGTCAGATACTTGCACAGGATAAATCGCCCGATGTACGCGGTATGGCGGTGTGGGCACTGTCAAGATTGATGGACAGGCACAGCTTCAATGCCTACGCTGGCACACGTGCATCCGAAGACGATTCGGACGTGCTGGACGAGTGGTTGTTAGCAGGAGTGTAAATGTCGCATCTGATGATTTTCGGGGCCGGATATTCCGGCAAGGCCATCGCCAGAGCACTCCAGACCGATATGGACCGCATTTCCGGCACGACGCGCGGCGAAGACAAAATCTCGACATTGCAGTGCCGGGCCATCGCTCCTTTCATTTTTACCGGCGAGGCGATCAGCGACGAGTTGCGCACAGAGTTGCGCGGCGTTACGCACCTGGTGCAGTCGATTGCACCGAGCGCTTCTGGCGATCCGCTGCTGCGGCTGTGCAAGGGCGACCTCAAAAGCCTCATGCCGGACTTGCAATGGGCTGCCTATCTCTCGACGGTGGGTGTCTATGGCAACCACGATGGAGACTGGGTGGATGAAGACACGCCCTGCCGCCCTGTCTCCGTACGCTCCGTAGAGCGCGTGGAAGCGGAACAGGCCTGGGACACGGCCTGCCAGCAGGCAGGCGTCAAGCTCTGCACCTTGAGGCTTTCGGGAATTTACGGCCCGGGCCGTAACGGCCTCATCAACCTTGAAAAGGGCACGGCCCGGCGACTGGTGAAGAAGGAGCAGGTGTTCAACCGCATCCGCGTCGAGGATATTGGTGCTGCCACCGAATTTCTGATCGAACACCAGGCCCACGGCATCTTCAACGTGACGGATGACGAGCCTGCACCGCCGCAGGATGTCGTCGCCTTTGCGGCCGACCTGATGGATGTGGAACCGCCGGAAGAGCAACCCTTCGAGACCGCACAGCTGAGCGAGATGGCCCGTTCTTTCTATGGCGAAAACAAACGCGTCTCAAACCGCAAGCTGAAAGAGCTTGGCTTCACCTTTGCCTATCCCAACTATAGCCAATCGCTGCGACAGATGTGGGATGAAAGCATTTGGCGAGATGAATAACCGTTCATATTCCGCCGTTATGAAAAATCCATCCAAAGCCCTTTTCTGGAATGTTTTAATCGCATTTTCGCCTTTTTAACCATTTGTTAAGGCGCAACTTGGCTAAAATTTTCATGTCTTGGAAAATTATTTCAGAGTGAATTCGTGATCCGGTTCGCTTTACCCGGCATTTGCACGGATTTTTCGTTTGGCGTTGATTCCAAATGAATTTTTTCCGAATGTATCGAAACCTGTCTAAATTCAGGGGTCATAGACGCTTCACGAATGTTACAGCGCGTAACACTTCGTGATGACCCCTTGGCCATTTTTCGCCATCTTTCGCTCGCTCTACACTCTCCTCAATTCAATACGCCTAAGTCCATCGGCGCGGGGCCGAGTATCAGGGAAGCACAGTTTGACGCATATACGACGCATGACTTTTGCGGCTGCAACTATAGCCGCATGTTCCATCATTGCTCCACTTTCAGCACAGGCCGGTACCGGCTGCGGAGGCGCATCCTGGTATGCACTGACCTCCAAGACTGCTTCGGGCGAGCGGATGAACCCCTCCAACCTGACCGCGGCTCATCGTTCGCTGCGCTTCGGGACCAAGGTCAAGGTAACCAACGCTCGCAACGGCAAGGCCGTCGTGGTTCGCATCAACGACCGTGGTCCGTTCATCAAGGGACGCGTGCTCGATCTTTCCAAGGCAGCCGCCAAAAACATCGGCATGGTCAGTTCCGGCACGGCCAAGGTCTGCTACGAAATCATGGCCTCCAACTAAGCCTGTTCCTTCTGAGCGTTTTTTAGGGAATTCTGGGCGAAGACTTGCCCTCGACACCATTCGCGTCTACCAACCCGGACAGATTGTGAATGAGGTAGAATATGCGTTTGGGCGGGCGGTTGGCCGGGGCTATCGAAGTGTTGGCGGATATCGAGGCGCGCAGACGCCCGGTTGCCGACGCACTGAAGGACTGGGGACTGGCGCATCGTTTTGCCGGCTCCGGTGACAGGGCCGCCATCGGCAACATCGTTTACGATGCTCTGCGCATGAAACTTTCCCACGCATGGCTGATGGATGATGAAAGCGCGACTGCGCTCGGCTACGCCGTCATGTTGCGCCAATGGGGCAAATCCGCCGAGCAACTGACAGCCGAATTCGACGGCGACAAATTTGCGCCGGAACCTTTGTCAGATGCGGCTTTGTCGGCATTCGCATCGCGCGCTCTGTCTGACGCGCCTGCCCATGTTCAGGGCGACATTCCCGACTGGGTGCAGGCATCGTTCGAGGCGACCTTCGGTGAGGACTGGCTGCGGCAGGCAAAGGCGCTGAACGAGCGCCCGACGCTCGACCTTCGCGCCAATACTCTGAAGGCATCGCGCACCAAGGTCATCAAGGCACTGGAAGACGCAAAAGCCGAGGCCACGCGCATTGCCCGCCAGGGCGTGCGAATTGCGGCAGGCGCAGGCCCTTCGCGTCTGCCCAACGTGACAGCCGAGCTTTCCTTCCAGAAGGGCTGGTTCGAGGTTCAGGACGAGGGATCGCAGATCGTAGCCGATCTTGCCGGCGCGCAAGAGGGCGAACAGATCCTCGATTATTGTGCGGGCGGTGGCGGCAAGACGCTGGCCATGGCGGCGACCATGAACAACAAGGGTCAGGTTCATGCCTTCGACGCCGACCGCAAGCGGCTGGCTCCGATCATCGAACGATTGAAGCGCGCGGGAACCCGCAATGTGCAGGTTCACGACCGCGCTGAGGCCCTGGAGCGCTATCAAAACAAATTCGACCGCGTTCTGGTCGATGCCCCCTGCACCGGCACCGGCACATGGCGTCGTCGGCCCGACACCAAGTGGCGGCTGACGCAGCGCAATCTGGAAGAGCGGGTCGAACAGCAGCGACAGGCACTGGATCAGGCCAAGATGTTCGTGCGCCCCGGTGGAGAGCTGGTCTATGTCACATGCTCTGTCCTTCCAGAAGAAAACGAGCGTCAGGTTCGTCGTTTCTGTGCCGAGAACCCGGAGTTTTCCATCCGTTCCGCGCTGGATCGCTGGACCAGCATCTTCGGTCCCGACACGGTCAAGCCGTACTCTGCCGATGGCGAAACTTTGACACTGACGCCTGCGACTACCGATACGGACGGCTTCTTTTTCTGCGCCATGAAGCGGACTGCCTAGAGGTATTTCACCCACCGGCAACTGCCGGTTTCGAAAGATATCGAAATCCTGCGCCCTTGTTGGAAAGTTTCTAAACTAGAATATTTGACACAAGTTTGCGATTGGTTCAGAACTCGCCTTCACGGCCTCGTTACAAGGGGGCCGATAGGAGAGACCATGTTCCGCAAATCCTTTTTTGGCGCAAGTCTTGCGCTTCTGGCCACATCAGTGACCCTCACCGCGCTTCCCGCCAGCGCCGCGACCGACCCAGCAGCGGTGGTCAAACATTACGCGGAGCTTGGCCACGCGAAATATCAGGACGCGCTGACGACCGCGCAGACACTCGACAAATCCATCGATGCGCTGATCGCCACGCCGAGCGAGGCCAATCTGAAGGCTGCGCGCGAAGCCTGGATCAAAGCTCGCGTTCCCTATCAGCAGACGGAAGTCTACCGCTTCGGTAACCCGATCGTCGATGAGTGGGAAGGCAAGGTCAATGCCTGGCCGCTGGATGAAGGCCTGATCGATTACGTCGACGGCGCCTATGGCACAGAAAGCGACGAGAACGAGCTCTACACCGCCAACATCATCGCCAACAAAAAGATCAAGGTCGGCGGCGAAGAGGTCGATGCCTCCAAGATCACGCCGGAGCTGATCCAGAGCCTTGCGGAAGCGGGCGAAGTGGAAGCCAACGTGACCACCGGTTACCACGCCATCGAGTTTCTGCTTTGGGGCCAGGATTTGAACGGCACGGGACCGGGTGCGGGAAACCGCCCCTACACCGATTATGATACCAAGAATTGCACCGGTGGCAATTGCGACCGTCGCGCCGATTATCTGAAGGCAGCCTCGACGCTTCTGGTTGCCGACCTCAAGGAAATGACCGACAACTGGGCACCGGATGGCGAAGCGGCAAAAACCGTGGAAGCCGATCCGAAGAAGGGGCTGACCGCCATTCTGACCGGTATGGGCTCGCTGTCTTACGGCGAACTGGCAGGCGAACGCATGAAGCTTGGCCTTCTGCTGCACGACCCGGAAGAAGAGCACGATTGCTTCTCCGACAACACCTACAACTCGCATCTCAACGACGCCATCGGCATCGCCGCCGCCTATAGCGGTGAGTACACAACGGTAGATGGCAAGAAGCTGACCGGCCCTTCGCTTTCGCAACTCGTCGCTGCCAGTGACAAATCGCTGGACACGGAAATGCAGGCCAAGCTGAACAAGACGCTGGATGCCATGCATGCCATGGAAAAGCGCGGCCAGACGGTTGAGGCTTACGACCAGATGATTGCCGAAGGCAACAAGGACGGCAACGCGACCGTACAGGCTGCGATCGACGGGCTTCTGGACCAGACCAAGACCATCGAGCGCGTCATTGCAGCTCTCGATCTGGGCAAGATCCAGCTCGAAGGCTCCGACAGCCTTGATAGCCCGAACGCGGTGTTCAAGTAAGATCGGTGCAGGCCGCGTGCGTGACATGCGGCCTGCCTCCTGCTGCCAGAACCTATGCGGGCGAATTGTTGTGCGAAGAACGCAATCACTCACTTTGACCATGCCTGGGCCTATCCTCCGCGTGTCTTTATGACGTCCACGAAACCACCTCGTTTGCTGGGTACGTTGCTGATCATGGTGACCAGCACTCTGGCGGCTGCGCAAACCGCAGGTCGGTCCGATCTTTCCGCCAAAGACCTGGGCCGAGTCCAGCAGATAACCCGCCCAACCACCGACTTTTCCAAGGCAGAACCGTTCGAAGCCATGTCCGCCGGGGCTGCGACGACAACTGAAGTGCGCGATCCGTTTTCGCAGGCCTCCGCCAACATGACCTTCGAGCGTGGCCAGGATTTCAAGCTGGGCAATGCGCTGTTTCAGAAGCTGTGGGTGTCCTCGCCGTCTTCCACGCAGGCATCTGACGGGCTGGGGCCGCTCTACAATGCGCGGTCTTGCCAGAGCTGTCACACCAAGGATGGGCGCGGGCGACCGCCGGTGGGGAATGAAGACGCGGTTTCGATGTTTCTACGCCTCGCGCGGCCTGCCCGCACGCCGGACGAATTACGAGCGATCCGTGACCACGATGTGGTGAACTTTCCCGATGCGACCTATGGCGGGCAACTACAGAACCTTGCAGTCCCGGGACTTAAAGCGGAAGGCAAGCTCGCCATCTCCTATCAGGAGCAAGTGGTCACGCTTGGTGATGGTGAGACCGTATCCCTGCGAAAGCCCACATACACTATCGACGGGCTGACTTACGGGCCGCTGGAGCCGGATACGACGCTTTCTGCCCGCATCGCTCAGCCGACGCTGGGTCTGGGCCTGATCGAGGCCATTCCTGACGCGGATATTCTGGCCAATGCGAGACCGGATGGCGGCAGGCCGGCTTTTGTGCGGGACCATCGCACAGGTGAATTGAAACTCGGTCGTTTCGGCTGGAAGGCGCAGAATGCCAGCGTGCGCGATCAGGCCGCCCATGCGCTGTCGCATGATATCGGCATTTCCTCGCCGGATGCGCCAAATGCCTTTGGCGACTGTACGGAGAACGAGCCGGACTGTCTGGCCATGCCGACCGGTGTGCAGAAGCGTCTGGGCGACGTGGAAGCGCCCTCCCCCGTGCTGGATCTCATGACCTTCTACACCGAAAATCTGGCCGTACCTGCACGCCGCAATGTCGATGACCCCTCAGTTCTGCGCGGCAAGCAGCAATTCTATGAGGCGGGATGTGCGTCCTGTCATGCGCCGAAATTCGTGACCAAACGCGACGCCAACGATCCGCTGCATTCCTTTCAACTGATCTGGCCCTATTCCGATTTTCTGTTGCACGACATGGGCGAGGGATTGGCGGATGGTCAGCAAGTGGGCGAGGCCAGCGGGCAGGAATGGCGCACCCAGCCGCTTTGGGGCATCGGCCTGACGCAAGCCGTGAACGGCAATGGTTTTTACCTGCATGACGGGCGGGCGCGCAGCCTGACCGAAGCGATCTTGTGGCATGGCGGCGAGGCACAAAAAGCCCGCGATGGTTTTGCTGCCTTGCAAAAGTCGGATCGGCAGGCTTTGCTCAAATTTCTGGAGTCTCTTTGATGGAAAATGCGATGCGAAAAATTCACGCCCTTCTGCCGCTCGCGTTTCTGGTGAGCTTCGGCACCGCACTGGCGCAGGATGTGGAACTGATGCCGCCACCGCCGCTCGACCCGGTGAAAGTCCGCAGCGTGATGGAAAAGGCCGTGGATGGCTTCATTCGCCCCGGCTATGACGGTTTTCGCGATAGCGCCAAGGCGCTGGAGGGCAAGATGCAAGCGCTGTGCGCCGCGCCTTCCGCAGACACGATGGCGGCAGCGAAAGCAGGCTTTGCGGATGCGGCCCACGCATGGGCGGGTATCGAGATCGTCCGCGTCGGCCCCGTCATCGAGCAGAACCGCTTCGAGCGGGTCCTGTATTATCCCGACAAGAAGGGTCTTGGCCTGAAGCAGGTGCAGCGCGCCCTCTCGGAAAAAGACGAGAGCGTGACGACGCCGCAGGGGTTGCGGGCAAAAAGCGTTGCGGCGCAGGGTTTTGGGGCACTGGAATATGTGCTGTACGGCACTGGTGCGGACGCCATTCTGACTGAGAAGAACGGCTTCCGTTGCCGCTATGGCGCGGCCATTGCGGGCAATGTCGCCAATATTGGCAAGGAACTTTCCGAACTCTGGGACGCGCCGGACGGGATGGCGAAGAACTGGAAGGAACCCGGACCTGACAATCCGGTGTTTCGTGACGAGCGCGAGGCGCTGGTGGCGCTGCTGGGCATTCTGGTACACGGCTCGGAAGCCATTCGCGACCAACGCATCGAAACCTTCTACAAGGGGCCGGACAATGCCAAATTTCCGCGCACCGCAATCTACTGGCGCTCGGGCCTGACATGGAAGAGCATTGGCGACAATGTGTCTGCCGTGCAGACGCTGCTGCACAAGGCAGGCATGAGCGATCTTCTGCCGCCGGATCAGCGCTCGATTATGGGCTCCATCGACTTTATCGCCAAATCCATGGTCCGCGTGTCCAGCACCATCGAACCCGATGTTGAAAAGGCGCTCGATGACGACAAGGAACGCGCCAAGGTCGATTATCTTCTGTTGAACGGCAAGGACCTGATCTACCGCATCAACGACCAGTATGGTGGGGCCGTCGGCCTCAGCTCCGGCTTTTCGTTTGCGGATGGGGATTGAGTGTGACGAAGGACAAACGGCTGCTGATCGACCGCCGCACCTTCATCAAGGCGGCAGGATTGCCGTTTCTGGCATCGCTTGCGCCGCGCTCGCTCTATGCACTGGAGCGGACGGACGCGGTCTTTGCCTCTGCCTTCCGCGACCGCGATGGCGCTCACGGCGTGGCGACGGTGAGCGAAGCGGGCGAGATTATCGACCGGTTGGTTCTGCCTGCCCGCGCCCATGGCATGGCGGCCAGCCGTGCTACCGGCGTAACGGTGGCCTTTGCCCGCAGGCCCGGCACCTTCTTCATGGCGTTCGACCCCGCCAAACGGCGCGAACCCATCGTGATGCACACGCCGGAGAACCGGCATTTCTACGGGCACGGCCAGTTTTCGCCTGATGGATCGATCCTCTATGCCAGCGAAAACGACTTCGACAGAAATCGTGGTGTGATCGGTCTCTACGATGCCCGTGATGACTTCAGGCGGATCGGTGAATATGATGCGCGCGGCATCGGCACCCATGACATGACTGTCAGCGACGACGGGCGGATGATCATCATCGCCAATGGCGGCATCGAGACACACCCGGATTTTGGTCGCACCAAGCTCAACATCGACGCGATGGAGCCTTCGCTGGTGCTGCTCGATGCGGCGACGGGACGGCTGATCCAGCGGCATGGGCTCGCGAAAGACCTGCGCCAGCTTTCCACCCGCCATGTCGATCTGGGACGTGACGGGCGCATCTGGTTTGCCTGTCAGTATGAGGGACCGCGCAACGATATGCCGCCGCTGGTGGGGTATTTTTCCAAGGGTGATGATCTGCGCTTCATCGATATGCCGGAAGAAACCACCGCGCGACTGGCCAATTATGTCGGGGCCATCGCCATCAACCGGAAAGACGGCATCGTCGGCCTGACATCGCCCAACGGCAATGTGACGGTGATGCTGGATGAGAAAAGCGGTAGCGTTGTCGGCGAGACGGCGCTTCGCGAGGCGGCGGGTGTGGCCGCTGCGGCAAAAGGCATCGTAACCTCGTCCTATGATGGGCAATTCGGGACCAAAACCAGTGCCGTGGCGTGGGACCAGCACATCGTGAGACTTGCCTGATAAATTGCTAAAATAACACCGGAACAGAAGGCACGTCTGTGCATTTGATCTCTATGAAAAAAGCGCTGGTCTATTTCCTTTTCGTCCTGGCAGTCGTCACCATCGGCGCGCTGATCGGCATGAACAATGTGCCGGGCGAATGGTACCAGTCGCTCAACAAACCCTTCTTCAATCCACCCAACTGGATTTTCGGGCCGGTCTGGACAGCGCTTTACGTGATGATTGCGATTGCCGGAGCCCGCACGTGGCTGCAAAGCCGCATGGGCGGGCGCATGCAGTTGTGGGGCAGCCAGATGCTGTTGAACTTCATGTGGTCGCCGATCTTCTTCACGATGCAGAGCCCCGCTGGGGCGCTGATCCTTATCGTACCGATGCTGATCTGCGTCGTCGCTTTCATCCTGATGACTGCCACGCGCGACCGCATCTCCATGTGGCTGTTCGTCCCCTATGCGGTTTGGGTGGCTTTTGCGACGCTGCTCAACGCCAGCATCGTCTATCTCAACTAGCCACCTCATCGCCCTTGCCTTGTGGTCCTGCACACGCCATGTTTCGACTAGGAAACAGGGAAAGGCAGGGGAATGGATTTTACCGATCCCGGCGATTATCGCCAGCGGATAGAAAAAAGCTTCGCACGCCAGGGCGTCGTTCAGGCCATCAAAGCCGAGATTTCGCGCATCGAGCACCGGCTGGTGGAAATCGAGCTGCCGTTTCACCCGAAGCTCACGCAGCAACACGGCATCCTGCATGCAGGTGTTATTGCCGCTGCGCTGGACACCGCCTGCACCTATGCTGCCTACACGATCATCGCGCCGGAGACGTCGCTTCTGACCATCGAGTTTAAGGTCAACCTGATGTCGCCAGGGCGTGGCGAGCGGTTTTTGTTTCGCGGTGAAATCACCAAGCCGGGCAGCAATATCATCGTCGCAGACGGTCGCGCTTATGCGCTGTCCGATGGACCCGCCAAGTTGATTGCCTCCATGACCGGCACGATGATGGTGATGAAGGGCCGCGAAGGTTTCGACGAATGAGGGATGAGACTGTGGATGTTGCAGGCAAACGTCTGCTGTTCGTGATGGCGGCCGATGCCGAATATGGCCCGCACCTGAAAGCGCGTTTCACACCGCTGATGACGGGCGTTGGTCCGGTGGAGGCCGCCGTTTCGGTGGCGACGGCGCTCGCCGAAATGCGGATGCGGGACAGTTTGCCGGACCTCGTGGTGTCGCTCGGGTCTGCCGGATCGCGCACACTGGAGCAGGCGCAGGTCTATCAGGCCACCTCCGTGTCCTACCGCGACATGGATGCGTCTGCCTTCGGGTTCGAGAAAGGCCGCACGCCGTTTGTCGATCTTCCTGCCGAAATCGCTTTGCCTCTGCGCATTCCGGGGGTGGCGCAAGCGCGGCTTTCCACCGGCGCAAACGTGGTGTCCGGCTCGGCCTATGACGTGATCGATGCAGAGATGGTGGAGATGGAGACATTTGCCATTTTGCGGGCCTGCCAGCGCTTCGACATTCCGCTGATCGGTCTGCGCGGCATCTCCGATGGCAAGGCGGATGTGAGCCATATCGATGACTGGACGGAGTATCTGCACGTGATTGACGAGAAGCTGGCGGAAGCCGTGGACAGGCTGTGTCACGCCGTGGAAGTTAGCGAGATCGCGCTCTAAAGGTCTTGCTAAATCGCTTATTTTCTGGCTTTTCAGGCCATGTCACGGGTTGCCTAAAGCCCCGGATTTCTTTAAAGGCTCGCCATGACCCAGATAGCCCATCCCGACAGCATCCTCATCATCGATTTCGGCAGCCAGGTGACGCAGCTTATTGCGCGCCGTGTTCGCGAGGCCGGAGTCTATTGCGAAATCCACCCGTTTCAGAACGCCGCGGACGCTTTCGAGAAGCTGGCACCGAAGGGCGTCATTTTCTCCGGTGGCCCGGCTTCCGTGACGGCAGAGGGAAGCCCGCGCGCACCGCAGGCTGTGTTCGATGCAGGCATTCCGATCCTCGGCATTTGCTACGGCCAGCAGACGTTGTGCACCCAGCTGGGCGGCACTGTCGAAGGCGGGCATGCGGCGGAATTCGGACGCGCCGACATCGAAATCAAGAAGGCGAGCCCGCTGTTTGACGGTTTCTGGGAACTGGGTGGACGCTACCCCGTGTGGATGAGCCATGGCGACCGCGTGACGCAATTGCCGCATGGTTTCGACGTGGCCGCGACATCCGAGAACGCGCCGTTTGCCATCGCCGTCGATGAAGAGCGCCGCTATTACACCACCATGTTCCACCCTGAGGTCATGCACACGCCTGACGGTGCCAAGCTGCTCTCCAATTTCGTCCACAAGATCGTCGGTCTGAAGTCCGATTGGACCATGGCAGCCTACCGCGCAGAGATGATCCGCAAGATCCGCGAGCAGGTCGGCACCGAGCGGGTGATTTGCGGTCTGTCGGGTGGCGTCGATTCCTCCGTTGCCGCGGTTCTCATCCACGAAGCCATCGGCGACCAGTTGACCTGCATTTATGTCGATCACGGCATGATGCGCCTTGCCGAGAGCGATCAGGTCGTGACCATGTTCCGCGACCATTACAACATTCCGCTGGTGCATGTGGATGCGTCCGACCTGTTCCTGACGGAACTGGCCGGTGTTTCCGACCCGGAAGTCAAGCGCAAGACCATCGGTCGTCTGTTCATCGAGACCTTCGAGGCCGAAGCCGCCAAGATCGCGTCCGACGGCAAGGGCGCACCTGCATTTCTGGCGCAGGGTACCCTCTACCCCGACGTCATCGAAAGCGTGTCCTTCTCCGGTGGTCCATCCGTCACCATCAAGAGCCACCACAATGTCGGCGGTCTTCCAGAACGCATGAACATGAAGCTGGTGGAGCCGCTGCGTGAGCTGTTCAAGGATGAGGTGCGTGTGCTTGGCCGCGAGCTTGGTCTGCCCGAAAGCTTCATCGGTCGCCACCCCTTCCCCGGACCTGGCCTCGCCATCCGTTGCCCCGGTGTCGTGACGCGCGAAAAGCTGGATATTCTCCGCAAGGCCGATGCCGTCTATCTCGATGAGATCCGCAAGGCTGGCCTTTACGACACCATCTGGCAGGCTTTCGCCGTGCTGCTTCCGGTGCAGACCGTGGGCGTCATGGGTGACTACCGCACCTACGATTTCGTCTGCGCGCTGCGCGCCGTGACCTCGGTGGACGGCATGACGGCAGACTTCTACCCCTACGACATGAACTTCCTAGGACGTGCGGCAACCCGCATCATCAACGAAGTCAAGGGCATCAACCGCGTCGTGTATGATGTGACCAGCAAGCCGCCCGGCACGATCGAGTGGGAATAGAACAGCTTTGACTGTTTGGGATTGGCCGGGCGCTGTTGAAAGACGGTGGCCCGGCTTTTTTGTGTTCACTCGAAACGCTTGAATATGGCCTGCTGACGCTGTATCTTACTCTTGTCTTACTTGAGGGGGATGCATGCCGCAGACTGAAAAACTGACCACGACAGTCTCGACAAAGGGGCAGGTCATTCTTCCCAAGGCCATACGTCAGCATCGCGACTGGGGTGCGGGAACGCGTCTGATTGTCGAGGAAACGGCTGAGGGGGTTCTTTTGAGGCGCGCGCCAGCCTTTGCGCAGACCAAAGCCGAAGACGTGTTCGGCATGTTGCCGTTCAGCGGAGAACCGAAAACACTTGATGAAATGGATGAAGCCGTTCTAGCCGAAGCACGCCGCAGCCATGATCGCGATTGATACCAATATCGTGGTTCGCTATTTGACCGGCGACCACCCGGAACAATCACCGCGCGCCCGCTCAATCATCGACGGGCAATCTGTCTTCGTGACCGTCACTGTGCTGCTCGAGAGCGAGTGGGTGTTGCGCAGCGCCTATAACTATAGCCGCACCGAGACTGTCCATGCCCTGCGTGCTTTTTGTGGATTGCCGACTGTCAGTACGGAAGACGCTGACGCGGTGGCCATCGCGCTCGATCTGTCGCAAAAGGGTGTGGATTTTGGCGATGCCCTGCACGTAACACGAGCCGCCCATTGCGAAAGGTTCGTGACCTTTGATCGCAGATTTATCAAAGCCGCTTGCGCCGCCGGGCATGAAGCGATTGGCGAGGCTTGATCAACTCACGCCAGGACGAGGCAAATGCGCCTCGTCACACACAATCAAATCTTAGAGCTGAACTTTGTTGAAAGCAGAACGGTCGATGCCGAGTGCTTCGAGGTCTGCGCCGGCTGGCTTGCGGTGTGAGCGAACTGCGGCAGAAACGGCAACGGCTGCACCAAAAATGGCAAAAGTCTCGCCGAAGAACTTACGGGATGTCTTAGCAACGTTACGCATGTTTCTATCTCCTTGTGTGTTGCTTAGAATATGGGCATGGACAGTGTTTTGCACAACGCCTGATGTAGCAGGCAAGCCATGCGCCGCAGCTGGAACTCGTTTGGATGTCAGCTATCGCAAACTTGCATGGCTCATCGTTATTTGAATGGGCTTTATATTTTGATATGCCAGTGTGTGAGCATCAAAAGGCAGGCAGAATGACCATCACCATCTACGGTATCAAGAATTGCGACACGATGAAAAAGGCCCGCACCTGGCTGGAAGCGCGCGGTGTTGATTATGCCTTTCATGATTATAAAACGGCTGGCATCGATGCTGCCCATCTCAACGCGTGGTGTGATGCCGCCGGTTGGGAAACGGTGCTGAACCGCGCAGGCACAACGTTCAAGAAGATCGATGATGCCGACAAAGCCGATCTGAATCGCGACAAGGCAATCGCGCTGATGCTGGCGCAACCATCCATGATCAAGCGCCCTATTCTGGAGGCCAAGGACAAGATCACTGTGGGGTTCAAGCCGGAAATCTATGAAGCACTTTTCGGTTAGGCGACACCCATGTCGAAGACCACGCGCGCGACCCAGGTGCTGTCCAAGGCTGGAATTACGTTTACGACCGTGACCTATGACTACGATCCGAATGCAGAACGCATCGGCCTTCAGGCGGCAGAAGCCATCGGTGCCGAACCGCATCTGGTGCTGAAGACGCTGATGGCGGATGTCGATGGCAAGGCTGTCTGCGTTGTCGTACCCTCCGATCACGAGGTCAGCATGAAGAAGCTGGCGGCAGCTTTTGGCGGCAAATCCGCCCAGATGATGAAGCCAGCCGATGCCGAACGCGCGACGGGATATCATGTCGGCGGGATCAGCCCCTTTGGCCAGAAAAAGCAGGTGCCGACGGCGATCGAGGTGCAATCCATGCGCCATGATCTCGTCTACATGAATGGCGGGCAGCGAGGCTTGCAGGTACGTCTTTCCCCTGGCGATGCACAGGCGGTTTTGAAGGCGCTGGCGGTTTCTCTGGTCAGCGAATAGCAGAAAGCCGGTTGGCTTTCGCGGCGAATGGGCTATGTTTTGCGCCTCGCAATACAGACGTGAAGGCGTATCATGACAGTCTCCCCCATCGATCCCGTCAAACTGGAAAAGCTGGCTGAAGTTGCCATCAAGGTCGGGCTGCAATTGCAGAAGGATCAGGATCTGGTCATCACGGCCCCGCTGGCGGCGCTACCGCTGGTGCGGTTCTTGACCAAGCACGCCTATATGGCTGGCAGCGGTCTGGTGACGGCTTTCTATTCCGACGAGGAAACGACGCTGGCACGTTATAACCATGCCAGCGACGCCAATTTCGACCGGGCCTCCGGCTGGCTCTATGAAGGCATGGCGAAGGCCTATGCCAATGGTGCCGCTCGTCTGGCGATCTCAGGCGACAACCCGATGCTGCTGGCCGATGCCGACCCGGCCAAGGTTGCACGTGCCAACAAGGCCAATTCCACCGCTTACAAGCCAGCCCTTGAGAAGATCTCCAACTTCGATATCAACTGGAACATCATCTCCTACCCCAACCCATCCTGGGCCAGACAGGTGTTCCCCGGCATTCCAGAAGACGAAGCCGTGAAGAAGCTGGCCGATGCCATCTTTGCAGCGTCGCGTGTCGATCTGGCCGATCCGGTCGCGGCATGGGCGGAGCACAATGCCAACCTTGCCAAGCGCTCCAAGTGGCTGAATGGAGAGCGGTTCTCCGCCCTGCATTTCACCGGACCCGGTACGGATGTGACCATCGGTCTCGCAGACAGCCATGAATGGCATGGTGGTGCCTCTGTCGCCAAGAATGGCGTGACCTGCAATCCCAACATTCCGACCGAAGAAGTCTTCACCACGCCGCATGCGCTGCGTGTGGATGGCTACGTGTCGTCGACCAAGCCGCTGTCGCATCAGGGCACGTTGATCGACGATATCCAGGTCAAGTTCGAGGCAGGTCGCATCGTGGAAGCCAAGGCGTCCAAGGGCGAATCCGTCCTGAACAAGGTTTTGGATACGGATGAGGGCGCACGGCGTCTGGGCGAAGTGGCCCTGGTGCCGCACTCCTCCCCCATCTCGGCCAGCGGCATCTTGTTCTACAACACGCTGTTCGATGAAAATGCGTCGTGCCACATCGCGCTGGGTCAATGCTATTCCAAGTGCTTCGTCGATGGCGCTTCGCTCACGCAGGATCAGATCAAGGCGCAGGGTGGCAATTCCAGCCTCATCCACATCGACTGGATGATCGGCTCCGACAAGGTGGATATCGATGGCGTCAGAGAAGATGGCACCGCGGTACCCGTGATGCGCAAGGGCGAGTGGGCCTGACGATGTCTAGCGTGGCGCCTGACTTTTCTGACTGAGCCACACGCTGGACAGCACCATGACAAAACCGGCGATCTGCGCTGGCGCAAGGCTTTGTCCGAGCGCCAGCCAGCCCAGAAGTGTCGCTGTCACGGGGCTTAGGAAGCCGAGTGATGCCGCCACCGATGGCTCGATGCGCGAAAGGCCACGAAACCACAGGAGGTAGGTAAAGGCGGCGCCGATCAAGCCGAGATATGCCAGGCCCAGAATGTTCGCCGCGCTGAGTGTGGGCAAAGCGGGCTCCAGACACCAGGCGACCGGCACGAGCAGGAGGCCGCCCGCCGTGAGTTGCCACGCCGTAAATGTCAGACTGGAGACCGGCGGCTGCCATTTGCGCGTCAAGACCGTACCGAAGGCCATGGAGACCGCACCGGCAAGAGCAGCTGCAATCCCAACGGGGTCCAACGCCGCATGTGGTGTCACCACCAAGAATGCCACGCCTGCCATGCCGATGATGCCGGCGGCGATTGCCATGGCGCGAATGGGACGGGCAAGAAACACCCGCGATAGCGCGATAACGATCAGAGGCTGGACCGCGCCCACAGTGGCTGCCACGCCGCCGGGCAGACGGTAGGCAGCGACGAACAGCATGGCCCAGAAGACAGCGAAGTTCAGCCCACCCAGAAAAAAGGCCCGGCCCCACCAGATGCCGAACGGTAGCCTGCGAACAAACAGCAGCAACAGCAGGCCCGCCGGCAGGGCACGCAACATGGCAACGTGCATGGGGTAGCCATAGGGCAAAAACTGGGTCGTGACGAAGTAGGTACTCCCCCAAATGGCTGGGGCGATTGCCGTCAAGGCAACGTCGGAGATGTTGCACGTATATTTCTTCATTTCAAGAATCTCTATATCAAGATAAATTTAAGGTATCGACATTTATCTTGACGTCAAGAGACCTGCTGATATCTTTCGTCCATGAGTGAAAAAAACGAAGCTGATCATGTCGATGCCATTCTGGCCCAATGGGGACGGGAACGGCCTGACCTGGATGTCGCACCCATGGGCATCATGGGCCGTCTGCACCGTCTGGCCACCCATCTCGGCCGCGAGGTCGAGGCCGTTCTGCTGCAACATGGATTGTCTTCTTCAGCTTTCGATGTGATGGCAACCCTGCGGCGCGCAGGCGCACCCTACCGGCTTTCGCCCGGCGAATTGCTTGAAATGACCATGGTCAGTTCAGGCACCATGACAAACCGCATCGACCAGTTGGAAAAAGCAGGGCTGGTGGAGCGGATCAACAATCCCGATGACCGACGGAGTGTATTGATTACCTTGACGGAAAAAGGGTTTGCGACGGTGGACGCGGCGGTGAAGGCGCATGTGGCAAACCAGCACAGGCTGCTCGCCGCCATCAGCGAAAACGACAAAGCCGAGTTCAATCGCCTGCTGAAAACGTTCCTCGCCCGTCTTGAGTGAGGCGGCAACGACCGACTAAAACAGGCTGCCCTGACCAGCCGGACCCGATATCGGCGCCTTCGTGGTTTTTTTCTTCGGCGCGGATGCAACGCCGTCTTCTGTCGCCACTCCCTCGCCCGTGGCAACCGCTGAAACGCGACCGTCGGCAAATTCCATCGATACCATCGCACCTGGCATGACGGCGGCCGCACGGGTCAGCGGATTGTTGTCCTCATCGCGAATGACGGCGTAACCGCGTTTCAGTACATTCTTGTAGGACAGCGACTGTAGAATACGATCATGGGCGGCGATGCCGGAGCGATTTTGCGCCATGCGGTGCAGAACGGCGGTATCGGTGCGACGGGCGGCACTGGACACCCTTTCCTTTTGGCGCTCCAGCTGGCCGAGAAGCCGGGCTGGCAGGGCACGCAGGGAGGAGTCCGACGAGGACACACGCGATTGCGCCTGCAGCAAGCGGCGCTCGACCAGACTTTCGGCCCGCTGCATGCGCTCCTGAATACGCTGACGTTGTTGTTTGAGGCCATGGGCCAGCACATCCGGGCGAAGACCCGAAGCAGTGCGCTCGAAACTGCGGCGCTTGTTGAGGGTGTTCAACTCCAGTCCGCGACCCAGCCCGCTGGCAGCTTCATCGAAGCGACGACGTGGCAGCGCGAGCAACTGATCGATGGAAGGGAGTGCCCGCACCAGTGCCCGCACGCCCTGGCGGCGATTGTCCATCTGCCGGGACATGGAGCCGGAAAGCCGGGCGGACAGGCCCGAAAGCTGCGCCTCCAGATCCGCCCGAACAGGCACGGCCATTTCGGCGGCACCTGTCGGCGTCGGCGCGCGCACATCGGCGGCGTGGTCGATCAGTGTCGTATCGGTTTCATGGCCGACGGCAGAGATCAACGGGATCTGGCTCTCGGCCGCAGCACGTACGACGATTTCGTCGTTGAAGCTCCAGAGATCCTCCAGGCTACCGCCGCCACGCGCCACGATCAGCACGTCGGGGCGCGGAATATCGCCGCCAATCTCCAGCGCGTTGAAGCCTCTGATCGCGTTGGCAACCTCTTCGCCGGAGCCTTCGCCCTGCACTTTCACCGGCCAGACCAGCACATGCACGGGGAAGCGATCGGAGATGCGGTGCAGAATATCACGGATGACGGCGCCTGTCGGCGATGTGACGACACCGATGACCCTTGGCATATAGGGCAGACGGCGCTTGCGGGCCAGATCGAACAGGCCTTCGGTGGCCAGTTTGCGGCGACGCTCTTCCAGAAGCGCCATCAGCGCGCCAGCACCGGCAGGCTCCAGGCTCTCGATGACGATCTGGTATTTGGATGAGCCGGGGAAGGTCGTGATCTTGCCGGTGGCGATGACCTCCATACCCTCTTCCGGGCGGAATTTCAGCTTGGAGAAACTGCCCTTCCAGATGACGGCATCGATGCGGGCGCGATCGTCCTTCAGCGAGAAATAGGCATGGCCCGACGTGTGCTGGCCACGATAGCCGGAAATCTCGCCCCGCACGCGCACCTGATCAAAGGCGGTCTCAACGGTACGTTTGATGGAGCCGGAAAGCTCCGAAACGGAAAACTCCGCGAGATTGGTGAGAGGCTGGCTGAAAATGTCGCTCATGCCCTTTACTACCGCCATGTCTGGCGATTCGCAAACCGGCTTGATGACGCGGATTTGACAATTTTCTGCCGATTAAATTTCACAAAATTGCAACAATCTGCTATTTTGGCAGTTGGACGTGCATATACGGAGGAGAATACGGGTCTTTGAGGATGACGGTGCCTTTCCTCAGGCCCTCTGGAGGAGGAGCGGCATCATGGTATTTGTTCTTGGACTCTCACTTGGCATTGCTGCGCTTGCTTTGCGCTCGGTGACCGCCATTGCAGCCACTGGCATTATGATTGTTGTCGCCTTTGCGGTGGCGGCCTTGGTCTCTGCATCCGGCGTTCAATTTATAGCGCTTCTGGTCGCTCTGGCAGGGTATAATGTCGGAATTGCAACAGGCTTCGGCGCCACGCTTGCGATGCGGGGACTGCGCCCCGTTTGAAGCCTTGTGTGCTTGGGGTGTCGCTGAACGTCCTTTCATTCATTTGAAAAGTGACGTTTGGTCCCGCGCGTTGGCTTGCCCATCGGTTAGCCAGAGTAGGTATGAGCGGTTGCTTACCCCGCTAATCTGCCTTGGCTTCGGCTTATCCCGGCCCTGCCCTAGGGTCGAAACCCAATCAATCTATTGATTATATTATCTCTACATGATTCACTTGCCGCAAAAGCGGGAGTGTTTGACCATGGCCGGAGAATTTTGGCTTGATGACCACCAATGGGCAGTGATTGCGCCAATGCTTCCCACCAACCAGCCTGGCGCTCATCGCACCGATGATCGCCGGATCATAAGCGGGATCATTCACGTCTTGCGATCCGGCTGCCGATGGCAGGATTGTCCGGCCTGCTACGGCCCCTCAACAACCGTCTACAATCGCTTCCATCGCTGGTCTGCAAAAGGGATATGGCGAAGACTGTTTGAAGCCTTGGTGCAAACCACCGATCGGGATATCCATATGATCGACAGCACCACCGCAAAAGCACACCGTTCAGCCGCTGGCGGAAAAGGGGGGCAGATGCCGAAGCCATCGGTCACTCGCGAGGCGGCAGATCGACAAAAATCCATGCTGTTGTCGATGGTTGCGGCCGTCCAATCGCGTTGCGAATAACGCCTGGGCAACGCGGGGACGCACCCGTTGCCATTCCGCTGCTCGAACCTTTGCCACCGACGCGGCTCTGCGCCGCAGATACGGCTTACGACAGCGACGCTTTGCGCGACTTCCTGACAACGCGCGGCACTGAACCCGTCATTCCAAACAATCCAACCCGAAAGCGGATCAAGCCCTTCGACCCGATCGCCTACAGACGACGAAACATCATCGAGCGCACATTCTGCCGTCTCAAGGATTGGAGGCGTGTTGCAACACGATACGACAAGCTCATGATCAACTTCGCGGCAACATGCTACATCGCCGCTATCGTTACATGGTGGATTAATTGAGTCTGGAGCCTAGTGCTTACGCGCTCGACGCGGAATGAAACCGGCAAAAACGGCTTGCGATGGTCATGCGCCGGATTAGACCGTCTCCCAACCGTCCTTTTCAGCCGCGCGATAGATCGCGTCGATGAAGCGCTGGCTGCTTCTGGAGCTTTCCAATGAAACAACCTCAGCTTTTCCGCCGCTTGCCGCTGTTGCGAAGGCCTCGATCTCGCGCCTGTACTGGCGGCTGTCCTGAAAACGGAAAACCTGCGACTGGCCGTGGTTCTGGTTGGTGAGTTCGACCTCCTCAGCACCCCAGCGGTCGGCATTGAAGGGTGACTTGACCTCGATATAGCCTTCGGTGCCATGCAAAACCATCAGCTGGCGACCAGCAAGCTGGGTGGAAATGTAGAAGCTCAGCTCGAAATCGCCAAAATCCGCTTTGACGCTGGCATAGAAATCGGTGCCGAATTCTGGGTCGCGCTCGACCACGGCCTGAACGCGCTTCGGCTCTTTGCCCGTCGCAAAGCGGGTGGTGATGGTTGGGTAGACACCGATATCGGGAAGCGCGCCACCGCCCAGTTCTGGAATGTTGCGCATGTTTCCGGGATCACGGTTGAAGTAGGTGAAGGAGCCCTGCACGTGTTTCAGTGTACCGATGGCGCCGGAGGCCAGCAACTCACGCACCTTCAGCCACACCGGTGCATAGGTCACCATATAGGCTTCCGAAATCAGCACCCGGTTGCGGTCCCGCGCGGCAATGAGGCTGTCGATCTCGTCCGCCTTCAGCGCAATCGGCTTTTCGCAGAGAACATGCTTGCCTGCGTCGGCAGCCTTGATCGACCACTCCACATGCTGGGCGGTGGGCAGTGGGATGTAGACGGCGTCGATAACGTCGGAGGCCAGCATTTCCTCATAGGACCCGAAAGCATGCGGCACGGAGAAGCGGTCTGCCAGTTGTCGGGCCTTGTTGAAATCACGGCTGGCAATGGCAGTGACGACGGCGTTTTCCGCATCCTGAATAGCCGGGATAACGAGCTCACGACCGATCTTCGCCGTCGACAAAATTCCGAAACGTAACATGCGTGCCTCCACTGTGATAGCCGGCACCTTAGCATGGCATTGCAGACACGCAACCGTTCGACACCTGAGGACACAACAGCTATCATAATGGCTGAAAATGTCCTTCATTCGGCCCAATGTGTACTTTCAGCCTATTAGACAATAGGAAATACTGCAATAATTAGAAATTGGAGATACAGAAAATGTCCCATTCACAGACAGCACTGCTGGTTATTGATGTGCAGGAATCCTTCCGGCATGCCCCCTATTTCGATGAGGTCCACGTATCGACCTATCTTGTTGCCCAGCAAAAGCTGATCGATGACGCAGAAGCGGCTGGCATGCCGATCGTCCAGATTTTTCATGTCGATGGCGACCGGGCCTTTAGCGAGGACAGTGGTTTCGTTCGCGCGCTGGAGGGTCTTCGTATCCGGCCGACCGTGACCTTTCGCAAGAACCGCCATTCGGCGTTCGTCGGTACGGGCCTCGATGTCTGGTTGACGCAAAACGGCATCAACCGCCTGATCGTCTCGGGCATTCGCACCGAACAATGCTGCGAAACCACCACACGCCAGGGTTCTGATCTTGGTTATACGGTCGATTTCGTAACCGAGGCCACTTTGACGTTCCCGATGACACATGCGTCCGGCAAGGTCTTTTCAGCGGCGGATATCGCCATGCGCACCGAACTGGTCCTTTCCGGACGCTTCGCACGGATCGTGACAGTGGACGAAGCGTTGCGGCCACGACAAGAAGCTTCATGACCATGAGTGGTGTCGGCACCCAGACCCTGATCATCCCGGTCTTCGTGGTCTTGCCGCCGCAAACGCTGCTGCTGGATGTTGCCGGACCTGTGGAGGTTCTGCGTTATGCCAACCAGGAGCAGGATGCTGTCCGGTTCGATTGCCGATATGTCGCCGCGAACCACACACAGACGACGACCATCGGTCTCGCGCTGGCCGGGCTGGAGGCCTTGCCAGATGCCCTGTCCCCTCATGCCATGGTGTTGATTTCCGGCGGCTCTTTGCTGGAAACGACGCAAGCAGGCGCGGGGCGGGAAAGGCGTGTTCTCGCAGATTGGCTACGCCGGGTTGTGCGAGACGACACGACGATCGTGTCCATCTGCTCCGGCGCGCTGATTGCCGCAGAAGCCGGTGTCTTCGATGGTCATCAATGCACCACCCATGCAGACTGTATCGCCGAATTGCGACGGCTGGCACCTTTGGCGCATGTGCTGGACAACCGACTGTTCGTGGAGGATCGCATGCGCTTTTCGAGTGCGGGGATTTCCACCGGCATCGATCTTCTGCTGCACATGGTATCGTCCCTCACGAGCCCCGTGATTGCCGCGCGGATTGCCCAGATCATGGTCATCTATGTCAGGCGCGCGGCGAATGATCCACAGATCTCACCCTGGCTTTCTGGCCGCAACCACATTCACCCCTCCGTCCACAAGGCCCAGGACGCCATCGTCGCCGATCCTGCCGCCGACTGGTCGCTGGCCAGGATTGCCAAAGCGGCTGGCTTAAGCGAACGGCACCTGTCGCGGCTGTTTCGCGACCATACCGGGGTCAGTGTGGTGGATTACATCAACCTGATGCGCGTCAACCTTGCGCGCGATATTCTCGTGCATTCGAGGCTCGACATGGAGGCTGTGGCCGAACGCTCCGGCTTTGCTTCTGCCCGGCATCTGCGCCGTGTCTGGCAGCAACATCACGAACAGCCGCCCAGTTTTTACCGAACCCTTTCATCCTGAGCGTCGTTTCCATCACGCAAGTGGCGGCCAACCATCAAGGAAATTCAATGGTTAAGCGGCCATGTGATTGCTAATGTCACGACACATCAGAAAAAACAGGGAGTATCATCCATGGAGAAACGCGCGCTTGGCCGGACCGGCCTTTCCATCGCCCCGATCGTCTTTGGCGGAAACGTCTTCGGCTGGACGGCAGATGAGAACACATCCTTCAATTTGCTGGATGCGTTTTTCGATGCAGGCTTCAACACCATCGACACCGCCGATGTTTATTCCGCATGGGTCGATGGCCATCAGGGCGGCGAGTCCGAGACCATCATCGGCAAATGGCTGAAGCGCGGCGGCGTTGCGCGTGACAAGGCCATCATCGTTTCCAAGGTTGGATATGACAAAGGCCTCAAAGCAGAGCGCATCGCGGATGCGGTCGAAGCATCGCTGCGGCGTCTGCAAACGGATTACATCGATCTTTATCTGGCGCACAAGCCGGACGCAGAGACACCCATCGAAGAAACGCTCGGCGCTTTCACCAAGTTGAAGGAACAGGGCAAGGTCCGCGCCATCGGCTGCTCCAACTATGACGCACCGGACCTGCAAGCGGCACTCGATATATCGGCCAAGACCGGACTGGCGCGCTTCGATGTCGTGCAGCCGGAATACAATCTCTACACCCGTGAGAGATTTGAAGGACCGCTTGCCGAACTGACCCAGAAGGAAGATATCGGCGTCATCAATTACTACAGCCTTGCTGCAGGATTTCTGACCGGCAAATACCGCAGCAAGGCGGATACGGAAGGTGTCGCGCGCTCCTACCGCGTCGGCGATTACGTCAACACGCGCGGCCTTGCCGTTCTCGGTGCCATGGACACGATTGCTGCCGAAACCGGTGCAAAGCTTGCCGACATCGCGCTTGCCTGGCTGCTGCGCAAGAAGACCGTCACCGCACCGATTGCCAGCGCCACCAGCCTTTCGCAGCTCGAAAGCTTCAAGCGCGCCGTCAACCTGAAACTGACGGACGAGATGGTCTCGATCCTCGACAAGGCTGGCGCATAAATGAGCCTGACAATTCATGACGCCCGCCCGGATCACCGGGCGGATTGGCTAAAGCTGTGGAACGACTATCTGGCATTTTACAGCGTCGATCTGGTTGAGGATGTGACCGCCCACACATGGGAGAGGATCATCGATCCGACCTCCCGCGTTTCCGCCCGCCTTGCTGTTCTGGATGGAACGCTGGTCGGCTTTGCCATCCACCATTTCCACGACTCCACCTGGGTCAAGACGCCCGATTGCTATCTGGAAGACCTTTTCATTGACGAGACCATTCGTGGCAAGGGGATTGGCCGTGCATTGATCGATGATCTGATTTCCATCTGCGAGGACAAGGGGTGGTCGCGCCTGTACTGGCACACCAACCAGGACAATGCGCGCGCCCGCAAGCTTTATGACAGCTATATGGAGAGTGACGGCCACATCCGGTACCGCATCAAGTTCTGACGTGGCTTAGCGGTGGTGGTGGGTGTGGCAAGGCACCCGACAACACCGCTACCCCCTGAACCGAAAGAAATCCACGAACGCCCTGAGCGCTGGCCGCATCTGCTGGCGCGAGGGGTAATAAATGTAAAAGCCGTCAAACGGCGCACACCAGTCTTCCAGCACTCTGATCAATCTGCCGTGCTGCACATCATCCTCAACGCGTTGCTCGAACACGAAGGCGAGACCTGCCCCGTCGATGGTTGCTGCCCGAATAAGGCTCTGGTCGGTGAGAATGAGAGGTCCCTGCACATCCACGACAAGCGGCTTGCCGTCTTTCTCCAGCTCCCAGCGATAGATCAGACCGCTTGAAAAACGGCGCCGGATGCAGCGGTGTCGCATCAGGTCTCGCGGATGTTGCGGAAGGGAGTGATGTTCAAAATAGGCGGGCGAACCGACGATTGCACCGCGCCATGCGGCGCTGGCGCGCACCGCAATCATATCAGCCTCCAGATTTTCACCCAGCCGCAAACCCGCATCGAACCCCTTGGCAACGATATCCTCGAACCGGTCATCGGTGGAAATTTCGAGTGAAATATCCGGGTAAAGGCGCAGAAATTCGCCAAGTCTCGGCACGATCAGATCTTCTGCCGCCAGACGCGGCATGGTGATGCGCAGCGGTCCGGCGGGACGTCCACCCTGTTCTGCAAGTGCGACAATCACCGCATCGATATCGGCCAGGGCGGGGGCCAGTGTTTCAAGGAGACGCCTGCCCTCTTCCGTGGGAGAGACGCTGCGCGTGGTGCGGTGAAGCAGACGCATGCCGAGGCTCGCCTCCAGCGCAGACACCGCGTGGCTGACGGCAGAGGGTGCAATGCCGAGCTCTGCCGCTGCCTTTCGGAAGCTGCGGCCCTCTGCGACGGCGGCCAAAACGGCCAGTTGGGAAAGCTGTATGCGGTTCATTGTTCTAAATAATAGAACAACCCGCGCGCATTTGCAGCGATTATTTTTGCCGCCTTGTAGCGCTATTGTGCCATCACGCCTGCACGGACAGGCGGCTCCTTATGGAAGGCAGACAGATGCAAAACAGAATTCTCGGAGACAATCTCTCCGTATCGGCACTGGGCCTCGGCTGCATGGGCATGAGCCATGCCTACAGCCCCTCGGCCGACGAAAGCGGATCAATCGCGACACTTCACCGCGCAGTGGAACTGGGCGTAACCTTCTTCGACACGGCAGAGGTTTACGGCCCTTACACCAATGAAGTGCTCGTCGGGAAAGGCCTGAAACCCTTCCGCGACAAGGTGACGATCGCCACCAAGTTCGGTTTCAGGATCGATGCCAGCAAGCCATCAGGGCAGATGATGGTCGGCACCGACAGCCGCCCGGAAAATGTTCATGCTGCTGCCGAAGCCTCGCTCAAGCGCTTGGGCGTCGAGGTCATCGACCTGTTCTACCAGCACCGTGTCGATCCGAATGTGCCGATTGAAGAGACAGTCGGTGCGATGGCAGAACTGGTACAGGCAGGAAAGATCCGTCATCTGGGCTTGTCGGAAGCCAATGCGGCAACCATTCGGAAGGCGCATGCCACCCATCCCATCACCGCCCTTCAAAGCGAATATTCGCTGTGGACGCGCGATGTCGAACAAAATGGTGTGCTCGACACCTGCCGCGAGCTCGGCATCGGTTTCGTGCCCTTCAGCCCACTCGGTCGCGGAGTACTAACCGGCGCGCTGAAAAACCTCGACGGTCTCTCGGACACGGATTTCCGCCGTTCGCTGCCCCGTTTTCAAGCCGAAAACTTTGACGCCAATCTGGCACTCATCACGCTGCTGGAAGATATGGCGGCACAAAAAGGCATCGAGGCCGGACAACTGGCGCTAGCCTGGGTCATGGCACAGGGCGATTTCATCGTCCCCATTCCCGGCACCACCAAAATCGCGAACCTGGAAAAGAACGTGGCTGCTGCCAATGTTTCTTTGAGCGCAGAGGAAGCCCAGAAGCTCGGCGATCTGCTGTCACCTGCAAAGGTCTCGGGCGGGCGGTACCCGGAACAGATGGCGGCGATGGCAAACCGCTAAATGCCAAAAGCCGCGGAAGACTGTTTCCGCGGCCTTTTTTCAATCATAACAATTATTTAAGCCCTGAGAACACCGCCCGTTGATTTCTCGACATTGCCGACGATCTTGGCGGTCAGCGCTTCGAAATCCTCATCCGTCAGGGTCTTGTCGACCGGCTGGATCTGGACTTCGATGGCGATGGATTTCTTGTTTTCGCCGACGGACGCGCCTTCGAACACGTCGAACACGTTGACGCCTGTCACCAGCTTGCGGTCGGCACTCGTTGCCGCCTTGATGATGGCACCGGCTTCAACGCTCTTGTCCACCACGAAGGCGAAGTCGCGTTTCACGGTCTGGAACGGCGACAGGTCCAGCGCCGGTTTGGTGCGCGTGGCTTTCTTTTTCGGCTCGGGCATTGCGTCGAGATAGATTTCGAATCCAGCGTAAACGCCGGAGACGTCCAGTTCGGACAGTGTCTTCGGGTGGAATTCGCCGAAATAGCCCAGAATGACCTTCGGTCCCATCTTGATGGTGCCGGAACGGCCCGGATGATACCAGCCAGGTGCGCCCGCTTCGATCTGGACATTGCCCATCGGCAGGCCGCAGGCTTCGATAACCGCCAGCGCATCGGCCTTGGCATCGTAAACATCCACCGGCTTGCCGCCGCCCTTGGCCGCGTTGGACCACATGCGGCCCGAACCGGACAGCGATGCCGTGCCACGGCGAATGCCACCGGCCACGCGACGCTGGGCTTCCGGCGTATCGCCTTCATAAGTGCCGGACACTTCGAAAACAGCCACGTCACCATGGCCCTTGTCGGCATTGCGCTGCGCCGCGGTCAAAAGACCAGGCAGCAGCGAAGGCCGCATGTCCGACATATCGGCAGCGATGGGGTTGGCCAGTTTCAGCGCTGGTGCGCCGCCGCCGAAAAGCTTGGCCTGCGCTTCTGGAATGAAGGACCATGTGACCGCTTCCAGCATGCCACGGCTTGCCAGTGCGCGCCGCGCCGTACGGGTGCGGATTTGCAGCGTGGTGAGAATACGGCCATTGACCGCGCCGAGGTTTTCCAGCGGCTCCGGCTTGATATTGTCAACGCCATGAATGCGCATGACCTCTTCCACCAGATCCGCCTTGCCATCCACATCCGGACGCCATGACGGCACCGCAACGCGGACGCGCTCGCCGGACCCTTCCACGCCGAAACCAAGACCCTTGAGAATATCAAGACTTTCTTCGGCGGAAACCTCCAGACCGGTCAGGCGCTTGACTTCCGACAGCGGGAAATCGACAAATTTCGGCTCAAAGCCCTTGTAGCCAACGATCTTGGCTTCGCCTGCCGTGCCACCGCACAATTCGAGAACCAGTTCCGTGGTGCGCTCCAGACCCGGAAGCATATATTGGGGGTCGATGCCGCGCTCAAAACGATAGCGGGCATCGGTGATGATGCCGTGCGCGCGGCCTGTCTTGGCAATGTTGATCGGGTCCCACAGGGCAGATTCGATCAGCACATCCGTGGTGTTTTCGTCACAACCGGAATGCTCGCCGCCCATGACGCCGCCAATGGATTCGAGGCCGTTATCATCGGCGATGACCACGTTGTTGGGTCCAAGCTTGTATTCGCGCTGGTCCAGCGCCAGAATGGTCTCGCCTTCCTCGGCGCGACGCACCGTGAGGTTACCCTTCACCTTGGCCGCATCGAAGACGTGCATCGGGCGACCCTGATCGAACGTCATGTAGTTGGTGATATCCACCAGCGCATTGATGGGGCGCAGCCCGATGGCGATCAGGCGCTGCTGCATCCATTTCGGGCTGGGGCCATTTTTCACGCCGCGCACGATGCGCAGTGAAAAGCCGGGGCAAAGTGCTGCATCATCCAGATCCAGAGTCACATCCACAGGTGTTACGCCGTCGACCTTGAAGCTTGGTGCTGGCTTGGTCTTGAGCTTGCCCAACCCCGATGCGGCAAGATCGCGCGCGATGCCATAGATCGAGGTGCAATCGGGACGGTTCGGCGTCAGGTTGATCTCGATGACAGGATCATCCAAACCTGCATAGGCCGCGAACGACGTACCGACCGGCGCATCTTCGGGAAGATCGATGATGCCATCATGGCTATCGGACATGTCGAGCTCCTTTTCGGAGCACATCATGCCATGACTTTCGACGCCACGGATCTTGCCGACGGCAAGCGTCACGTCGATGCCCGGAACATACACGCCCGGACGTGCCAGCGCGCCGATAAGACCGGCGCGCGCATTGGGCGCACCGCACACGATCTGCACCGGTTTGCCATCCCCCGCATCCACGGACAGCACCTTGAGACGGTCGGCTTCAGGATGCTTTTCAGCGGTCAGAATCTTCGCGATGACGAAAGGCTGGTACGCCGCCTTGTCATCCACGTCCTCGACTTCGAGACCGATGGCCGTGAGGCGTTCGCAAATCTTTTCCAGAGAGGCATCGGTTTCGAGATGCTCTTTCAGCCAAGAGAGTGTGAATTTCATGTCTATGCGTCCTTAACGGTATTTGTCTCTTCTGGTCGAACGGTCTGCCGCTTCAGCTTTATGCAGCTTCCTGTGGCGCTTTGGCGTTGGGTGCCTTGCGGCCCTTCAGCATTCCATCCACGGAAAGGTCTTCGTCCACTTCAGGCCAATGCACACCGGAAAGCATCAACTCGACGGTATTGCGTTGGGCGGGGCTTGCGGCCAGCAAGCGTGGATACCACCAGAGGGGAGTCGACACGTGTCTGCCGTCGGCCAGCCGGACATGGACCTCGTGCAGATCGCACCATGCCTCCACCGGGCGGTTGCTTTCGGGGTATGCGTCATCCGAAATAGTCATGCCACGCCTCCACCATCTGCTCTCTGTGCTCTGTGCTCTTGAACCGTCTCGATTATACGGGCGATATCGCGCTGATTGAAGCCCTTCGATTGCGCCAGTTCGACATTCGCCAGCCATACCTTCGCTTCGCCATCCGCTCCATCCACGTGGATGTGAGGCGGCTCATGCCCATCGCCTGAGTAGAAATGGAAACGGAAGCCATATTTGCGAAGGACGGTCGGCATATTCTTAAGTGCTCAAACCACCAAACAGCGTCGGCATGTCGAGCGGGCGGAAGCCGTAGTGATTCATCCAGCGGACGTCGGCGTTGAAGAAGTCGCGCAGGTCGGGCATGCCGTATTTCAGCATGGCGATGCGGTCGAGGCCCATGCCCCAGGCAAAGCCCTGATATTCATCCGGGTCCAGCCCGCCAGCGCGCAGCACATTGGGGTGCACCATGCCGCAGCCGAGGATTTCCATCCAGTCCTTGCCTTCGCCGAACTTGACGATGGGGCCGGAGCGGTCGCACTGGATATCTACCTCGAAGCTTGGCTCCGTGAAGGGGAAGAACGACGGGCGGAAGCGCATGACGACGCTATCGACCTCGAAGAAGGTCTTGCAGAACTCTTCCAGTATCCAGCGCAGATTGCCGACATGGGATTTCTTGTCGATGACCAGACCTTCGACCTGATGGAACATCGGCGAGTGCGTAGCGTCACTGTCCTGACGGTAGGTCTTGCCGGGAATGACGATGCGGATCGGTGGCTTCTGCGCTTCCATCGTTCGGATCTGCACCGGCGAGGTGTGCGTGCGCAGCACCTTGCGTTCGCCGTTTTCGTTGGGCGGGAAGAAAAACGTATCGTGCATTTCGCGGGCCGGATGTCCCTCCGGAAAATTGAGCGCCGTGAAATTATAGTAGTCGGTCTCGATGTCCGGGCCTTCGGCGATGGAAAAACCCATATCGGCAAAAATGGCGGTGATTTCATCGACGATCTGGCTGATCGGGTGAATGCGGCCGCGCTCTGCCGGAGACTGGCGAACCGGCAGGCTGATATCCAGCGTTTCCGCTTTCAGCCGCGCTGTGATGGCGGCGTCCTTCAATTCGCTCTTGCGGGTAGTGATCAGGTCCGTCACTTCGGTCTTGAGCTGGTTGATGGCGGCACCACGGGTTTGGCGCTCTTCCGGCGTCATCGAGCCCAGCGTTTTCAAAAGCTCGGAAACCGAACCTTTCTTGCCGAGTGCCGAAACGCGCACGGCCTCGATGGCGGGTTCATCCGATGCTGCGGCAATGTCGGAGATCAGTTGGGATTTCAAGGTATCAAGTTCGGTCATTCTGTCCTGCCTTGCCAGCATCGGTCTCTATGGCATCGAGTTTGAGGGCATTCATCAAAAAGTCGGTGGCCACGATAAAGCGTCGCAGATCACTACCCATCTGTACGCGGCCAATCAACCGGGCAAGCGGCAAAAAACGCCCCAGAATCATGGTCAGGCGACGCAATTCTGAAATGGCCGCCTGCGGGGCACGCGCAGCCCAGGCCCGGTAGGCCGCATCCAGCGTCGGCTCTCCGTTCAAGACACGCGTTGAAAGCGGCAGAAACAGCAGCCACAGATCCCGCGCCTGGGCGGTTTCCAGCGGCATGACCGACTGCGGCAACTCCTCGAAATCCATGAAGCCGATGCGCCCGTCCTGCATGAAGAAGTCCCGCACATGCGGGCGGCCGTGACACAGACCGGCCGTGTGCAAATCACCAAGCGCGGCGGCGCACTCCACCATGAGCGCGTCATGTTCCGCCGGCGCATCCTCCAGCCGATCCAACCGCTGGGCGATGGTCAGACCGGCATCGGAAAGAACCATGGCCGTATCGGACGCGTAGATGATCTGTGGAACGGGGAAACCCTTGGCCGCAAAGCGCTCCATGGCGTCGATCTCGCGGCGCATCATGCTGGTGGGATCGAGCGTCGGTGAGGGCCGCATGAAGGCATAGGGTAGAAGCTTGGCGAGAACGCCGAGCGATTTGACCCACCAGGACGGTTTTTCCGTGCCCTGACGCTTGATCCAGACCGTGCCGGACGACAGCTTGACCTGCTGCACACGTTTTTTGCTCGCAAGCAGCGTTTGCATCAAAGCCGAGATGTCCTCGTCCTCCAGATGAACGCGGAAGCCGTCACGTGTCGCCTGATCGTCTGCCGTTTGGATCATGATAATCTGCACCGATTGAGAGAGTGCCTTCGTGACAAGACAGAAGCCCGCGCCGGAGACCGGCGCGGGCTTCAAATGAACAACACATTGTCCGCGCCGTAATTACTTTACAGCGGTTTCAAATTCGTTGGTGGTGCCTGCGTCCTTGAGGTACTCAAGAGCCTTCTTGGCGCTGTCGACGAGAACGCCGAATGCTGCTGGCTCATGGATTGCCATGTCGGACAGAACCTTGCGGTCGACTTCGATCCCAGCCTTGTTCAGGCCGTCGATGAAGCGGCCGTAGGTCAGGCCGAATTCGCGAACAGCCGCATTGATGCGCTGGATCCACAGAGCGCGGAAGTTGCGCTTGTTGACCTTGCGGTCGCGGTAGGCGTATTGTTTGGAACGGTCCACAGCAGCCTTGGCTGCGCGGATGGTGTTCTTGCGGCGGCCGTAGAAGCCCTTGGCTGCCTTGAGTGTCTTGGTGTGCTTGGCGCGGGAAGTTACGCCACGTTTTACGCGTGCCATGTCATGATCTCCTTAAATGTCCAAAAGTGCGGAAAAGTCTTAGAGACCGTTCGGCAGATAGTTCTTGACGACCTTCTTGGCGTCAGCTTCGGCCAGAACCATGGTTCCGCGCGCGTCGCGAATGAACTTGTTGGAACGCTTGATCATGCCGTGGCGCTTACCGGCGGCGGCTGCGAGAACCTTGCCGGTGCCTGTGATCTTGAACCGCTTTTTAGCGGCGGACTTCGTCTTCATCTTGGGCATTTTGCTACTCCATTATTTTGTATCGAAAAACAGGCAGACGAAGCCTGCTTTCAAGCTATTCTAGAACGGCCACGGCATGCCCTGCCGGACCGTTCGGACGCGCTCCTATAACCGCGTTCACGGAAAAGAGCAACGGGGAATGAGAAATTCCCCTGCGCGGTGATCAAAGCGCCCGAAATTCAGACGCTTCCGGTTTATTTTGGCGCCAGGACCATCATCATCTGACGTCCCTCGAGCTTTGGTTCGGCTTCGACCTTGGCAATGGCCACGGTGTCTTCCTTGACCTGCAGCAGAAGCTTCATACCAAGTTCCTGGTGGGCCATTTCGCGGCCACGGAACTTCAGCGTCACTTTCACCTTGTCGCCCTCGTCAAAGAAACGGTTCATCGCCTTCATCTTCACCTCGTAATCGTGGGTGTCGATGTTGGGACGCATCTTGATTTCCTTGACCTCAACGATCTTCTGCTTCTTGCGCGCTTCGGCCGCCTTTTTCTGAGACGAATATTTCAGCTTGCCGAGATCGAGAATCTTGCATACCGGAGGTTCGGCGTTCGGCGAAATCTCGACGAGATCGAGACCGGCGTCTTCCGCCATCTTCAAAGCCTCGTCCGTCGCCATGACGCCAAGGTTCTGGCCTTCTTCATCAATCAGCTGAATCTTGGGAATTCGAATTTCCCTGTTGGAGCGCGGGCCCTCTTTGACGGGGGCATCGGCTTTGAACGGTCTGCGAATGGTCGTATTCTCCTGATCTGTTTCGGGATCGCGTCGGCAAAAACCAGCTTGTCGGTGCAAATGGCGGAAATGTCGTGAATGCCGCCGCGAAGTCAATAGCACGCCTGCGCAAAAAAATCACCTCCTGTCGTGCTTTTTCAGAATTTGCACTACATGAAGGGCAAATTTCAGGAGAATAACACCATGATGACCGAGCAACCCATCGAGTTCATTACTGTCGGCGTAGCAGGCGACACACGCGAGATCGCGCTTCTTTCCCGTGAAGCGCGAGACGATGACGATGCTCCAACCCTGGTGTGGCTTGGCGGCTATCGCTCCGACATGACCGGCACCAAGGCTGTCGAGCTGGACCGCTTTGCCGCAGAGCATGGCTTGGCCTGCATTCGCCTGGATTATTCCGGTCACGGCGCGTCGAAGGGCGATTTCAACAAGGGTACGATTTCGCGCTGGCTGGAAGAAACCATCGCCGTGTTGCGCCACAAGGCACCAAAACGCATCGTCGTGGTCGGGTCGTCGATGGGCGGCTGGATCGCACTGAGGTTGATCAATGAACTGCGTAAGGACAAGACCGGCCCGCACGCGTCAGGCCTATTGCTGATCGCCCCGGCACCGGACTTTACCGCCGAACTGATCGAACCCAATCTTTCGGATGCGGAAAAAGCCTCGCTTCGCGAGCGCGGTTACTTCGAGGAGCCGTCCGAATACAGTTCAGAGCCAAACATCTTCACCCGCGACCTGATCGAGGATGGGCGCAACAACCTGGTGCTGCACGGCATCATCGAAACGGGATGTCCGGTTCATATTCTCCAGGGCATGAAAGACGACGACGTGCCCTACAGGCATGCCCTGAAATTGCTCGAGCACCTGCCCGCCGACGATGTGGTGCTCAGCCTTATCCGCGACGGCGACCATCGGCTGTCGCGTCCGCAGGACATCGAACGCATGCTGGCGGCGGTCAAAAGCCTTGCTGTGTCGGCAAACGGGTCACGGTCTTAACCATATTATTCATCTTACGTTCATGGACGTTGAGTTCCGATTGACACATACCCCTGCCGTCTCTTAACTTTTCATTAAGATTTTAAGGGACGGGTTTCATGAAGAACGCACCTCGGGCGCTTGCTCTGCTAGTTGCAGTTGCGGCAGGAATACTTTCTGCGGCATCCGCGCAGGCAGATAACAAGGGCAGCCCGTCCATGGTCACCGGAGGCATCACGTCCCAGCCTATCGGTCATTACGAGTTCTGCCAGAAGTATGTTTCCGAGTGCGATATACGCAGCAAGCTGACCCCACCACCGCGTGTGACCGAATATGGCTGGAAGGTCATTCGCGAGGTCAATACGGAGGTCAACACCACCATCATCGCCATGACCGACATGGAAGTTTACGGCAAGGAAGAAGTCTGGGAATATCCCAAAACGGCTGGTGACTGCGAAGATTTCGTGTTGCTGAAGCGCAAGAAACTGACCGAACGCGGCTTCGCCGTTTCCGACCTTCTGGTCACCGTCGTGCGCAAGCCGGATGGTGAAGGCCATGCCGTTCTGACACTCCGAACAAATGACGGCGATTTCATTCTCGATAACCTGTCGGATGACGTCAAACTCTGGACAGATACCACCTACACCTACCTGAAGCGTCAGGCATCTTTCAACACAGGTCGCTGGGTTTCCATCGAAGATGGCCGCGACGTTCTGGTCGGCGCGCTGAGATAGTATCCTGACCGGGTATCACCGCTTTGCCAACAGGCCGGAGGCCATGTGGCGGAAGGCTTCGACTGCCTTGGGAAAAGCGGCGCGCGGATCGTCGGCGGCTGCAATCCACAAAGCTGCGTTCAAGACGGCACCATTGAGCAGCCATGTTGCCGCTTTCGCATCGACAGGCTTGAGCGTTCCATCATCGATCAAGCTCTGAACGGTTTCCTCGATGCGGCGAAGACAAGCGGTCTGGTTGGGCCATTTGGCCGGGTCACCCAGAACCGCCGGTCCATCCAGAAGCATGACCCGCTGAATTTCCGGCTCCAATGCCATTTCGATGTAAGCCGTGCTTTCTGACAGCAGGCCCAGCCATGGCGTTTCTGCACCCTCCTGCACCACCCGCAGGCGCTCCAGCATTTCTGCATCGATCTGATCGATGACGGCCTGAAGCAAACCCTTTTTATCGCCGAAATTGTGGTAGAGCGCGCCCCTCGTCAAACCTGCTTCCGCTGTCAGATCATCCATGGAAGACGCCGCGTAACCCTTTGATGCGAATGCTTTTCGCGCAGCGGCAATCAGCTTTCCACGTGTTTCTTCGACCATTTGCGCGCGCGTTTTGGGTGACATATTCCGTCCTTAAAATCACATACGGGGCGTATGCTTATTGACATACGCCCCGTATGTTCGCATATATAGACATACGAGGCGTATATCAAATTACGGCCCGAACATCAATGATGAGCCGACCCCAAGCCCTGAGGGCACCTCGCCAGGGATAGGGTTCGGCTGACCAAAAACTGGAGATAATCATGAGCAACCGCGACGCCGTTTTTCTACCCAATCGACACGCCCTCTATGACAAGCACGGCTATTCGCCTGCGGTCCGATCCGGCGAGCTCCTGTTCGTTTCAGGTCAGGTCGGCAGCCGCGACGACGGATCGGCCGAGCCGGATTTCGCCAAACAGGTCCGGCTTGCTTTCGATAATCTGAAAGCCGTTCTGGCGGCAGCAGGCGCCACCTTCGACGACATTGTTGACGTGACGACCTTTCATACCGACCCGGAAAACCAGTTCGAAACCATCATGAGCGTCAAGGAGACAGTCTTCGACGATAAGCCTTACCCCACCTGGACTGCGGTTGGCGTCACCTGGCTGGCCGGGTTCGATTTCGAGATCAAGGTCATTGCCCGTCTTCCGTCCAAGGACTGACAGACATAGAGAAGGGAGGGCGGTTTCAACCGCCCTCCTCCATCGTCAACCATTGCCGATGAGAATACCGGCGGCCAGCACAAGCGAGCCACCCAGCACCACCTGAAAGACAGCACGCAGGAACGGGGTTTCCATATAGCGGTTCTGGATGAAGGCGATGGCCCAAAGCTCCATGAAGACGATGACGGCGGCAACGGCGGTTGCCGTCCAGAAGTGCGAGATGAGATAGGGCAGCGTATGACCCAGACCGCCAATGGCCGTCATGATGCCGGATGCGAGGCCGCGTTTCAAAGGAGATCCACGTCCCGACAGCTTGCCATCGTCATGGGCGGCTTCCGTAAAGCCCATGGAAATGCCCGCGCCGACGGATGCGGAAAGGCCAATCAGAAACGTTTGCCAGGTGTCTTGCGTGGCGAATGCGGCGGCAAAGATCGGGGCGAGCGTCGAGACCGAGCCATCCATCAGACCGGCAAGACCAGGCTGCACGTAGGTCAGGAGAAACTGCCGCTTCGCAGTCTCTTCTTCCTCGGACTTCGCGTCCTCCGTTAGATGCTTCCCATCCAGCATCCCGGCAATATCTTCGTGACCACGTTCGGCCTCGGCCAGATCGCCCAGCAGCTTGCGCGTCGAGGCGTCGGTCACGTGCTTGATCGCCTCGTCGTAGAAACGGATCGCCTGCTGCTCCATCTCTTCTGCCTGTTCGCGGATCTTTTCCAATGGCAGGTTTTTCACCAACCAATCGGGCTTGCGCTCGTAGAAGCCACTGACATGCTCTCGGCGAATGAGGGGAATCGTCTCGCCAAAACGATCCTGATGCATGCCGATCAGCATATTGCGATGCGCGTGCTCGACCTCCGCCATATCCTCGAAGACTTTGGCGGATTGCGGAAATTGCGCTTTCAGATGCCCGGCATAGGAGCGGTAAATGCGCGCATCGTCCTCCTCAGACGATATGGCAAGAGCAAGAATTTCCTGCTCGCTGAGAGATGAAAATGGGCGCTTTGACCCCGGCAAGATGCTGCGGAACATGGATCGATCCTCTTTAGAATAATTCTAATTACAGCCACACCCATAAAAGCGCAAGATAAATTAGAATGATTCTAAAAGGCTCGAACAAAGTCCTGCACTGCGGCTTGACGCCAATTCGCTGCGCGTTTCCAGTTGCTGGAAAACTGAGAACCGAGACTCAATATCACCAAGATTATCTTGAAGGCTCATGGAGGACATGGTTATTAGTTCGCGGGAGGCGTACCAGGCGGTTCGCCTATTTTGCTACTTTCAGGGCTTGAATCGACATGGATCGCAGATCATTTATCCGCCGGGCTGGTGCCGCTGGTGCAGGCGTCACAGCAACCGCTCTTGCCGCACCTGCCATTGCGCAGGAAAACCCCAAGATCAACTGGCGCATGACATCGTCCTTCACCAAGGGTCTCGATATTCTGTTCGGCGCGGGTCAGATCGTTGCCGACCATGTGAAGGAAGCCTCCGGCGGCAATTTCACCATTCAGCATTTCGCGGGTGGCGAGATCGTCCCTGCCCTTCAGGCCGCAGATGCGGTGACAGCGGGCACGGTCGAAATGGCCCATACCTGCTCATATTATTACGTTGGTAAAGACCCGACCTTTGCGCTCGGCACAAGCATTCCTTTCGGCCTCAACGCCCGCCAGACCAATGCCTGGTTCAACCAGGCGGGTGGCAACGAGTTGCTGAACGCGTTTCTGGCCAAGTATAACATCCATTCCATTCTGCTGGGCAATACCGGCGCGCAGATGGGCGGCTGGTTCCGCAAGGAAATCAATACGATCGACGATCTCAAGGGTCTGAAAATGCGGATCGCCGGTCTGACGGGCCAAGTCATGCAGAAGGTTGGCATCACCCCACAGCAGATTGCAGGCGGCGACGTCTACGCGGCGCTGGAAAAGGGCACCATCGACGCCACCGAATTCGTCGGACCCTATGACGACCAGAAGCTCGGCTTCTACAAGGTCGCGAAATACTACTACTATCCCGCATGGTGGGAAGGTGGCCCGGCATGCCATGCCTTCGTCAATCTCGAAAAGTTCAACAGCCTGCCTGATCATTACAAGCGCATGCTGCAAGATGCCTGTGCGGCTGGCAGCGCCTCGATGCTGGAGCGTTACGATGCCCGCAATCCCAAGGCTTTGAAGGAACTGGTAGCACAGGGCGCCATCCTGCGTCCCTTTAGCCAGGAAATTCTCGACGTCTGCCACAAGGCGGCGCTTGAAACCTATGCAGAGCTTTCCTCGGTCAACGAGAACTTCAAAAAGATTTACGAGCACCAGCAGGCGTTCAAGAAGGATGCTTATCTCTGGGCTCAGATTTCCGAATACACCTACGACACCTATATGATGATCCAGCAGCGCAACGGCACGCTGTAATCAACCCGATCAGCCCCATCGAAAAGGCCACGTGGTTATTCCGCGTGGCCTTTGTTGTTGGCTGACACCAGTTTCCAGACCTGACGTTCGCGCCAGGCCAGCGGGCTCATGCCGGTGATGCGACGAAATTCGCGATTGAAATTGGACTTGGTCTGGAAACCGCTTTCCAGCATGATGGCGGTGACCGATTGCTCGGTTTCTTCCAGCAGGCGGCAGGCATCGGCAACCCTCAACTGATTGATATATTGCGAGACATTGCCACCCGTGGCGCGGTTGATGGCCTGGGAAATCTGGCGACTGGGCAAGGCCAGTTTGCGAGCAAGACGGGACAGGTTGAGGTTCTCGTCGCGGTAAACCTTATGACCCACCATCAACGCCTCCAGCCGCGCCATGATCTCGTGGTCCTCGGCCGTGGGGCCTGATGGTTCTGGCTCCGGCTGCACGCCGCTTGACGATGCCTCCGGTTTACTGTCACCCGCGACCCATGCAGTGAGGCCAATCAGAAGCAGGCCCAGCAAGTTGCCGTTGCTGATGATGACGCCCGCATTTTCTCCGCGTGCCCAATGAAAATCCAGCAGAACGAGAATATCGAAAGCCGCCGAAAGGCACAGTGCGGCGGCGGCAAGATAAAGGGCGCGATGGACCGGCCCAACGCTTGCAAACTGCGCCTCCTCCAACCCGTCCGGGCCACGGCTGCCGAGCAGCACGATGGCGATTGCGTAGCCCACAAACAACGCAATGAGCGTAGCGTCGATGGCAATGGGATAAACGACCAAAAGCGCTGCGATCACCAACGGCGGCACGACGACACTGGCAATCGTCGCCATGCTTTCCAGACGCCAGCCATTCATCAGGCTGCGAAAACTGGCATAGGCGAGCGGCGGCAACAGCGAGGCCATGATCGGCAGCGCAAATCGCAGCCATTCGATCTGATACCCCCAGCGCAGACCCACAAGCGCTGATTGCACGGCACTGAGCGCAATCAGCGCCAGAAACGGGCGGTTGGCTTTACCCGCACCATGTCCCACTAGGATCGAGACCAGCATCATAAACAGCAGAAGTGAAACGACAATGGGCAAGGGAATGAAAAGCACGTGGGCTGACCCAAAACTTGAACCGACAATGGCTCCTACATGACCTGAATCGCGTTCGGGGACGACCTCAAACGTGATTCAGGGCGTGAAAAAAGTGAGGCGGGACGAAACCGGCATCGTTGCTCCAACCCATGAGGCCTTTCGATGCGAACCCTCCTCTCAGCTGTTCTCCTATCCACCCTCGCCATGACGCCCGCTTTTGCAGGTGGCGATGTCGGCACCCGCGACATTTCCATCCCCTCGCCCGCACGCGGCAAGGACCTTGCCGTGACCATTTGGTATCCTACCGATGGACAAGGTGATCGTGTCGATGTCGGCGAAAACAGGATTTTTGTGGGCGCTGCCGCACTCAAGAACGCAACTCCTCAGTCCGGCCATCTACCCTTGGTGCTCCTGTCGCATGGTTCCGGCTCTCGCGGCATCGGCATGGCCTGGATTGCCACCGCACTTGCTTCCGCGGGTTTCATCGTTGCAGCACCGGATCACCCCGGCACCACCAGTGGCGATTCCACCCCTGAAGATACGCCGAAAATCTGGGAGCGGACCGATGACCTCTCCACCATCATCACATCGCTCACGACCGGCGCACAATGGTCTCCTTTCATCGATGCCAATCGCATCGGTGTCTTGGGCTTTTCGCTGGGTGGCAGTGCGGCATTGGAACTGGCAGGCGCGCGGGCCAATCTGGACGCCTATGTGCAATATTGCGTCGATTACGCGCAATCCATGGATTGCACATGGTTCACTGGCGGGCGTGGCTATAAAAACGAAGAAAGGATCGATGTCCCGAAATTCGATTTGCGAAGCGTCGATAAAGCGCGCTTCGAACAATCAAACCACGATGAACGCATCCGCACCGCAGTTCTGGTCGATCCCGGTCTGGAGATCGCCTTCACAAAGGACAGCCTGAAAGAGATCCAGATACCGCTGTCCTTCATCAATTTGGGCAGTGTCGGTAAAATCCCCGTCTCTGTCCTGTCCGATCAACTCGCCAGAGACGTGCAGAATGCGGCATATGTGCAAATCGACGATGCGGACCACTTCAGCTTTCTGCCGGTGTGCAAGCCGGGTGCGGCAGAGCTTCTAAAGTCTGTTGGCGAGATCGATCCGATTTGCACACCCACCGACCGCGATCGGGAGGACATCCATGCGCAACTGGCAACGCTGATCGTCACTGCATTTCGCACAGCGCTGAAAGCCGATAACTGAGAAAGGCCACGGATTACAACCCGACTTTAGCAGGACGCCGGATGATTGCGCCGGCGTTCATGATATGAAGCTCATCTAACGCCAAGCCCTTTGGTCTTAACATTTTTTTCAAACCTCGGTTGCACAAGTTGAAACACGACGATTCCACGAGAAACGGGACGTCAGTTCAGAAGCGGGCTTTGGGGAAAGTTAATGATCATCGATAATTTGCTGGCGCGGTTTAAGATACAAACCAAGGTCATTGTGTTCATCGCGCCATTCGTTGCCAGTATTCTAGCAGTCGGGCTGTCCGGTCTATACGCATCTAACCTCCTGCAAAGCCGCATGGATGTTTCCAACACGATCCTGCGATCCTTGACCGGATTCAAGGAAGTCTATGGGGGAATGACATCGTTTCTCAGCAATACCAATGATGACACACGGGCCGCGTTGCACCGCCAGCTTTCAGAACAGGCCAATTTTCTGCGTGCAACCGAAGACGGTCATTCTCCGGAAATAAAAGACGCGATCGAGCGCACAGCAACCATCGACAAGCAGGTCGATGAGCTGTGGACCAGCCACGGTCAGGAACAGGCTCTTCGCGCCAGCATGAGTGCCGACCTTGGCACGATCACAAGCGAATTGCGCGGCCTTCTGGCCAATGCCACCAACATGAGAAGCACGTTGCAGACCGATGAGGCGAAAGCCAAGCTGATGTTGCGTGAAGCCGACAAACTGAACCGCGGCGCCAACGTGATCGCTACCGTGGTCACCGACTTCAACAAAACGACAGCGCCTGAAGAAAAGACCGCCGTCGTGAAGGCCGCCATCGGCACGCTGGAGAGCACCGTCAAGGAACTTGTCGCCATCGCCAATGTCGACCAGAAGATGATTATCGATCAGCTCGCCGACGGTGTGACGCAGATCCGCGCGCAGCTGGATATCGGTGTTGTCAACGACAGCACGGTTGGAACCATAGACCGCGTCGTCAACCTGATGCGCCCGGCGACAATCCGCCTCCAGGGATTTGCCTCCGTCAAATCACGACTGGCGACAGAAGTGTTTGGTAAGCTCGATCAGCCCATCGAGCAGGCAACAGCCTTCCTCGCCACCGCCCGCCAGATTGCCGAAGATGCCAAAAACCTGGAGCTGCAGATGGCTGGCTATGTGGCCGCACCCAGCAAGGCGTCGCTTGAGACCTTCCGAGACGCTGCATTTCGCCTGAATGTTTCCACCGGCGAAATGACCGGCGACACCAAGATGTCCGACGCCACGCGCAACAGCGCCAAGGCGATCGATAATCTGGCAACGAAACTGGATGGCTCCGCGACCGCGCTTCTTACCATTTCCCAGCAGCGCAAAGTTGCCTTCGGCATGGCCGAAGACGAAATCCGCAACGTTTGGGCAAGCCTGACGTCGTTTTCCGAAAAGCAGCGTACAGCAGCCGATACCGAACGCAGCAAGGCGAATGACATCTCCCTGTCCGCCATGGTCATTGGCGTTCTCGTCGCGATTTTCGCTGGTATCGGTCTGGTCATGACCTTCAAGGGACCGATCCTCGGTATCGTCAGCGCCATGAAACGTCTGGCAAAGGGAGAGATCGACATTCCGCTGGATGGAAAGAACCGTTACGACGAAATCGGCGACATGGCGCGTGCACTTGAAGTCTTCAAGGAGAATGCCGAAGAGCGCACCCGTCTTGAAGCCTCCACGCGAGAACAGCGCGCCTCCGCCGAAGCGGCCCGCCAGTTGAACGATGCCGAGCGAAAAGAACTGGATCGCCAGATCCAGTTTGCTGTTGCCGCTTTGGCGGGTGGCCTCAAGAGACTGTCCGCAGGCGACATTTCCACCACCATCGACACCCCGTTCAGTGATCGTCTCGAGCAGTTGCGCGTCGATTTCAACCAGTCCATGCTGCGATTGCGCGAAACCATGGGCGGCATATTGGAAAATGTCGGCGCCATCAGGGGCAACGCCCAGCAGATGTCTGAATCTGCCGTCGATCTTGCGCGCCGCACGGAACGTCAGGCTGCCTCGCTAGAGGAAACGGCGGCAGCCGTGGATGAGGTCAATTCCAATATGCGCAACGCCGTGGACCGTGCCCGTGAAGCCAACACCATTGTCGACAAGACCCGCCGCAACACCGATGATTCTCTCGTCATCGTCGGCAATGCGATATCGGCCATGGAGCGGATCGAGAATGCATCGAAGACCATCGGCAACATTACCGAGGTCATCGATTCCATTTCGTTCCAGACGAATTTGCTGGCTCTGAACGCGGGCGTCGAAGCCGCGCGCGCCGGTGAGGCGGGCAAGGGCTTCGCCGTCGTTGCCCATGAAGTTCGCGAGTTGGCGCAAAGATCGGCCGCGGCTGCCAAGGAAATCCGTCAGCTGATTGCCGTTTCAAACCAGGAGGTTGCCGCAGGTTCCAGCCTCGTGACCCAGACCGGCGAAGCGCTGGCACAGATCGGCACGCAAATTTCCCATGTCAGCGACCATGTCCAGCAGATCACGCAGGCTACGCAGGACCAATCGGTTGCCATGCAGCAGATCAACAGCTCCGTGGGTGAAGTGGATCTGCTGACGCAGCAGAATGCTGCGATGGTGGAAGAGACAAGTGCAGCCAGCGAACAGCTGAATGAAGAGACGGATCAGTTGCTCGGTCTGCTGGAGCAGTTCCGCCTTGACAGCACGCGGGATCACCGGCGCGCTGCCTGACCCAAAACGGGAATTTCAAACGTGAGCGCGGGCGGTTTCGTCCGCGCTTTTTGCTGTCATGCTCAATGCCGTCTCACGCAAACGTCATCTCGTCTTTCTCGTGATTTTCCCATCGTAAAGATTGGATTCAGCCTTTTTTGATAATTTGTCGTTAGTCATCTTTTTTCACGGTTCCAGGGTGGTGCATCTCGTGCTTGCCCGTCTGTTTTGCGTACGGATTCTCATGTATCGATCGACAGTACCAGCCATCTTTCTAGCCTGCCTATCCCTTGCGGGATGTACGTCCAGTTCCGGGCCGGAAAGCCTGATGGCGGGAATTCCTTCCAAGGAAACGACGAGTTCCGTAACGCCTTCGGCACCGGTGCCGCAGGCCAGTGTTGGCCAGACGCGCGCGCCGCTTCGTGCCGAATCTGCCCAGAAGGTATTGGCCTGGGGCGGACCGGTTCCGCAGGAACCCAAAGCCTTTGCCGCTCTCGATCAACAGGCCGCGCCGCGCCGTGTCGTGCCTCAGATCGACACGTCCATGTCGCCACAGGCCGGTGTCGGACTTCCAGATGAGGCGTCGGTGCAGATGGCCATGGCCGCCGCACCCGCCATCAATGCCGGGCCAGCCGTACGATCCCGCATCTTTCGCTCAAACTTCAGCGATGCCAAGCCGATCAATTTTGGCAGGATTACGCCACGGCACTTCGCCGTGCATGGCGTCGATGTTTCCCGCTGGCAGGGCAATATCGATTGGGAGAGGCTGAGATCACGCGGTGCCAACTTTGCGTTCATCAAGGCAACCGATGGCGGTGATCATCTGGACCCGATGTTCAAGACCAACTGGAACCGCTCCAAGGCCGCAGGACTTCGCAGGGGCGCCTACCACTTCTTCTACTGGTGCCGCCCCGCAAGCCAGCAGGCAGACTGGTTCATTCGCAACGTCCCGCGCGATCCCGATGCGCTGCCGCCCGTGATCGATGTGGAATATAATGGCGAATCCAGCTGCAAAATGCGGCTGCCGCGCGCCAAGGTGCTGGAAAAGATGCAGGTCTTCATGGACATGCTGGAAAACCATTACGGCCAGCGCCCGATCATTTATACTGCACCGGACTTCTACAAGGACCACCTGTCGGGTGAATTCCAGAACTATCCCTTCTGGCTGCGAGCCGTGGCTCAGCATCCGTCCAAGGTCTATCCCGACCGCAAATGGATGTTCTGGCAATATTCCGGATCAGGCCTGTCCCATGGTGTGGAGGGCAAAATCGACCTCAACGTCTTCAGCGGCAACGAGGAAAGCTGGCTTCGCTGGACATCGCGCCGTGGCAAAGGCTAATCAGGCCGCGGCTTCGTCGCCGATTTTTTCGCCCCGACGACACAGGCCACGACACCAACGGTTGTCAGCAGCATCGGGATGCTGACGATTTCGCCCAGCAGGCTTGCCGCCAGCACAAGCCCCATGAAGGGCTGGAGCAATTGCAATTGGCCAACGGCCGCGATGCCACCCAGCGCCAGTCCGCGATACCAGAAGATAAAGCCGATCAACATGCTGAACAGGGACACGTAGACAAGCCCTCCCCACGCGGCAACGTCAATCTCGCTCCACGATGCTGGCAGGGTGAAGAGTACGAGCGGCAGCATGATGGGCAGCGACAAAACCAGCGCCCATGAAATGACCTGCCAGCCGCCAAGCTTGCGAGACAAAACCGCACCCTCCGCATAGCCTATGCCGCAAAGCGCAATGGCCGCCAACATCAGGAGATCACCGGTCAGCGATGCCGACCCGCCCTGTGTCATCGCGAAACCAGCGACCAGTGCACTTCCTACACATGAGTACAGCCAGAACGCCAAAAGCGGGCGCTCGCCTCCGCGCAGAACGGCAAATATGGCCGTCGCCAACGGCAGCAGGCCGATGAAGACGACAGAATGGGCGGAGGTGATGTGCTGCAATGCCATGGCTGTCAGCAAAGGGAAGCCGACGACGACACCCAGCGAAACGATGGCCAGAGACAGCACGTCGCTCTGCGCGGGACGCTTTTGCCGAAAAGCCATGAGAAGCGCTCCCCCGAGCAGTCCTGCAATCGTGGCTCGCGCCAGGGTCAGAAATACGGGATCGAACCCCATGACCGCCAAGCGCGTTGCAGGCAAGGAGCCACTGAAAATCACCACGCCCAAAAATCCGCTCCACCAACCACTCGACTGCCGGTCCATTTGAATACTCCGTTTCCATGGATGTATGGGCCGGAATGGATGGTACAGACAGCGACAGTGCGATACAGTTTGTCGAAACTGTTCTGGTATTATGAGCAATACAGATGAATTTAGCTGCACCTGAACCTGGCGATCGCGCGCCGCGTATCAATAGCGTGATGATGGAAATCAGGCAGCGAATTTCTTCCCGCAGCCTTGCGGCGGGGGCAAAACTCCCATCCGTGCGCGCATTTGCAAAGACGATGCTGGTTTCAACCTCAACCGTCGTCGAAGCCTATGAACGGCTGATTGCAGAGGGTATCATTCAGTCTCGCCCCGGATCGGGATTCTATGTCGTCGCGGCTTTGGCTCCACTTTCGATAGCCGAGATCGGCCCTAAGCTCGACCGCGCGGTTGATCCCTTCTGGGTCTCGCGCCTTGCGCTCGGTGGTCAGGATGGCATGATAAAGCCCGGTTGTGGCTGGATGCCGCCTTCATGGATGCCGGAAGAGGCAATGCGCCGAGCCATGCGCACCGTGGCACGCGCCGATCCACACATCTTGACCGACTACGGCACACCGCTCGGACTTCTCCCCTTGCGGAAACTGCTGGCACGGCGACTGTCGGAAAACGGCGTGCATGCTGCGCCGGACCACATCATGCTGACGGATAGCGGCACGCACGCTATAGATCTGCTTTGCCGTTTTCTGCTGGAGCCAGGGGCGACGGTCCTGGTCGATGACCCCTGCTATTTCAATTTTCACGCTCTGCTGCGCGCTCATCGGGTCAAGGTCATCGGCGTGCCGTACACGCCATCCGGACCTGATGTGGCGGTGTTTGAACAGGCGTTGAACGAATACCAGCCGCGCCTCTACATCACCAATTCTGCGATCCATAACCCAACCGGCGCGGTTCTTTCACCCGTCACAGCGCATCGGGTGCTGATGTTGGCGGAAAGAGCCGGACTTACAATCATTGAAGACGATATTTTTGCAGATTTCGAAGACCACAAAGCACCGCGACTTGCGGCCTTCGATGGGCTGAACCGTGTCGTGCAGATCGGCAGTTTTTCCAAGACACTCTCGGCATCCGTTCGCTGCGGATACATCGCCGCGCCACAACGGTGGATAGAGCCTTTGACAGACCTTAAGATCGCCACGAGTTTTTCCGGCAACCAGCTTTGCGAGGCATTGCTCCTGGCCGCGCTGAAGGATGGCGGCTACAGGCGTCACATGGAAGCGGTGAAAGTCAGGCTGTCGCGAGCAAGGATGGAAACGGCAGCACGGCTTCGCATGCTTGACATCAAGCCATGGATCGAGCCGCAGGCGGGTCTATTTTTGTGGTGCAGCCTGCCTGACGGTGTCGATGCGGCAGCTGTCGCTCGGCTTGCCCTCTCGAAAGATGTTGTCCTTGCCCCAGGCAACATCTTCAGTCAGTCGCGAACCGCCTCGTCACATATGCGGTTCAATGTTTCACAGTGCGACGACCCTGAATTTGCAAAGGTTTTGCATGAAGCAATCGATGCGGCGCGCGCGACATCGTAGAGCTACCAGTTTTCACCCCTTATAGATTTCCGGAACCAATCACGCAAAATTGTATTTTCTCCCCTGGGAAGAGGAGAAACACCATGACATTCGATCCAAACCTGCCACGCGATCCCAATCTTCGTCCAGACCGCCCAGAACTTCGTACAACACCCGCAGCAGCCCGCAAATCGGCTAGCTGGGCGCCATGGGTAGCTGTTATCGCCGTTCTCTTGGTCGGTGGCTTCATCTGGATGCAGATGAGTGCTCCGTCAAAGACCAACGCAACAACGACGACGACCACGTCAACCCCAGCGCCAATGACGCCAGTCGCACCGAACAACACGGCACCTGCTTCGCCGAACACCGGCGGTACGCAGACACAGCCATAGGACTGATATCATTGCCAGACATGGAGATCGCTTGCCTCCGGGCAAGCAGTTTCGGGTGTGGCTGGCAAAAAACAGAGAGTCCTGCCGAAAAGACCCTGTGAGCGATCGCAACAGAAAGGGCGCCCCGGCGCCCTTTTCATATCAATCGTCGCTCATCTTCAGTGCGGCAATGAACGCTTCCTGCGGAATATCCACCTTGCCGAACTGGCGCATGCGCTTCTTGCCTTCCTTCTGCTTGTCCAGAAGTTTGCGCTTTCGGGTAGCGTCGCCGCCGTAGCACTTGGCGGTGACGTCCTTGCGCATGGCCGAGATCGTTTCGCGGGCGATGACGTTGCCGCCGATCGCCGCCTGAATGGGGATCTTGAACATGTGACGCGGTATGAGGTCTTTCAGCTTCTCGCACATGTCCCGACCGCGCTTTTCGGCAGCGGTGCGGTGGACCAGCATGGATAGCGCATCCACCGGCTCGCCATTGACCATGATCGACATCTTGACGAGGTTGCCTTCGCGGTAACCATCCAGATGGTAATCGAACGAGGCGTAACCCTTGGAGATGGATTTCAGGCGGTCGTAGAAGTCGAACACCACCTCGTTCAGTGGCAGCTCGTAGGTCAGCATGGCGCGCTTGCCGACATAGGTGAGTTCGGTCTGAACGCCTCGGCGATCCTGACAGAGCTTGAGAATGCCGCCGAGATAGTCATCCGGGGTGAGGATGGTCGCCTTGATCCACGGTTCGCGGATTTCAGAGATGCGAACAACATCCGGCATGTCGGCCGGGTTATGCAGCTCGCGCTCGGACCCATCGGTCATCGTCAGCTGATAGACCACCGAAGGAGCCGTCGCGATCAGATCGAGATCGAATTCGCGCTCGAGGCGTTCCTGAATGATTTCCAGATGCAGCAGGCCGAGGAAGCCGCAACGGAAACCGAAGCCGAGAGCGGCGGACGATTCCATTTCGAACGAGAACGACGCATCATTGAGGCGAAGCTTGCCCATGGCAGCGCGCAGGTCTTCGAAATCCGCAGCATCCACCGGGAAGAGACCGCAGAACACCACCGGCTGAGCCGGTTTGAAGCCCGGTAGCGCCTGCGCCGTCGGCTTCTTGTCTTCGGTAATGGTATCGCCAACGCGGGTATCGGCCACTTCCTTGATCGAGCCGGTGATGAAACCGATCTCGCCAGGGCCGAGGCTATCGACAGCCACCATCTTAGGCGTCAGAACGCCGACGCGTTCGACCTGATATTTCGCGTCCGTGCCCATCATGCGGATGGTCTGGCCCTTGGTCAGCACGCCATCGAGCACGCGCACCAGAACCATGACGCCGAGATAGGTATCGTACCAGCTATCGACGAGCAGCGCTTTCAACGGACCCTTTTCGCCAAGCTCGCTCTTTGGCGGCGGCAACTGGTGGACAATGGCTTCCAGAACGTCTGGGATGCCGAGGCCTGTCTTTGCTGAAATCAGAACGGCCTGGGAGGCATCGATGCCGATGACTTCCTCGATCTGTTCACGAATGCGGTCCGGCTCGGCGGCTGGCAGGTCGATCTTGTTCAGAACCGTGACGATCTCATGGTCGTTGTCGATGGCCTGATAAACATTGGCCAGTGTCTGCGCTTCCACACCCTGGGACGCATCCACCACCAAAAGCGAACCTTCACAGGCCGACAGCGACCGCGACACTTCGTAGGCAAAGTCGACGTGGCCGGGGGTGTCGATGAGGTTCAGGACATAGATTTCGCCGTTGTTCGCCTTGTAGTGCAGGCGCACGGTCTGTGCCTTGATGGTAATGCCGCGTTCCCGCTCGATATCCATATTGTCGAGCACCTGCTCGGACATGTCGCGCTCGGCAAGGCCGCCCGTCGACTGGATCAACCGGTCGGCCAGCGTGGATTTGCCATGGTCGATATGGGCGACGATGGAGAAGTTGCGGATATGGTCAAGCGGGGTGCGGGTCGAATTTGTGCTCATGCCCCGCGCTATAGCAGGGGCCCTTGCGCTGGAAAAGCGGGAATTTGGTTAAAAGCCTTTAAAGTTGGGCTTTTCCAGCCAGCAGACTGCGCGGATGGAGATAGGGGATGGCGGAAATCGTGAATGGCATGGACGGACGTTCAGGTCTCAGGGCGCGAATTCTCTCATCATGGATATTGACTCTACTATAAAGGATAATTAATCTATTATCATGGAACATCGGACAGACACCTTCGAACAGTCGATTGCGCAGCGCATCAAGCATCTGCGGACCCGCGGCAATCTCACGCTCGACCAGCTTGCCAGCGCTTCCGGCGTCAGCCGCGCCATGATTTCCCGTGTCGAGCGTGGCGAGGCGAGCCCCACAGCAGCGCTTCTGGCACGCATCTGTGCGGCCCTTGGGTTGTCGCTTTCCGGCTTCTTCGCGGAAGATGAAGACGCCGTCTCGCCGCTGATCAAAAGGCAGGACCAACCGACATGGCGAGACCCGGATACGGGCTATGTGCGGCGCGCCATCTCCCCTCCCCGCGTCGGCTCGGATGTCGATATCGTCGAGGTGAATTTTCCCGCGCGCGCAAAAGTCAGCTTTCCCCCGCATGCGGCCAGCCACGGCATGACGCAATATGTGTGGCTGCTGGAGGGTACGCTCGAAATGACTACAGGCGATGCCGTGCACCGGATGTCTTCAGGGGATTGCCTGTTCATGCCCGTTGGCGAGGGCCACACATTCCATAACCCGTCCGACACCCCCGCCCGCTACGCCGTGGTGCTGGACCAGCGCAAGCGTTGATATCTCAGGAGTTTTAGATGACGAATATCCGCACATTGACCGGTGGCGAGACACTGGCCGCACTGCCAGATCTTTGCGACATCGTGGCCGATTGCGTCAATGGTGGCGCTTCTGTCGGCTTCATGCTGCCTTTCGCACCCGCCGACGCAATGGCATATTGGCAAGGCGTGGCAGAGGCCGTGGATCATGGCGACACGATCCATGGCGTGGCACAGATAGACGGAAAAACAGTCGGCACGGTTCAGATCGGACTCGCCTCCAAACCAAACCAGCCCCACCGGGGTGACCTGATGAAGCTTCTGGTGCATCGGTCGGCACGCGGACTTGGTCTTTCGCGCAGGCTGATGGCGCATGTGGAGGCAGAGGCCGCAAACCGCGGAAGAACGCTTCTGGTCCTTGATACGGCAACCGGCAGCGATGCAGAGGCGATCTACCCTCGGTTTGGTTGGGAACGCGTGGGCGTGATCCCGGACTACGCGCTTTTTCCCGATGGGTCCTCTTGTGCCACCACTTTGTTTTACAAGCGGATCGCATAGCGCCTCATGTCTCCACCAACGAAAAGGGCAAGCGACAGCCCCTTGCAAATCTACGCCCGCTGAAGAATGATTCCGCGCATGACGAATGAGGGCACCATGGCAGACGCACCCCCCAAACCGCGCATTTCCATTATCTATTGCACGCAGTGCAACTGGCTCTTGCGTTCGTCATGGATGGCGCAGGAGCTTTTGCAGACATTCGCCGATAGTCTCGGGGAAGTCGCGCTGGTGCCAGCGACTGGGGGGCGGTTCGAAATCCTGGTGGACGGAAACGTCATCTGGGAGCGCAAACGCGATGGCGGTTTTCCCGGCGCGAAGGAACTCAAGCAGCGTGTTCGGGATGTCATCGACCCTACCCGCGACCTCGGCCATCTCGACAGGTCGAAAAACGAAGGCCTAGACACCTGATTCTCGAGGACGTTTAAGGGCAGCCATTCGCCACGCGAGACAGGCTTTGGTCTGGCGCATCGATTTTTTCGCTGAAAAATCAATGATCGTCACAAAACTTCAAAATCTCTGTTGACACCAGAGGGCTGCCCCCGTACATGGCTCCTCGTCGCCCAGATGGCGGAATTGGTAGACGCGCCAGCTTCAGGTGCTGGTACTCGAAAGGGTGTGGAGGTTCGAGTCCTCTTCTGGGCACCATTCCATTTTTGATCTTAGCCAGATCAAACACTTAGCTAAAAAATCACCATAAAAAACAGCGCCTTCGGGCGCTTTTTGCGTTGGTGCTCGCTTGGCTTGATGGGGCTTTGTCGCAGCACATATCTGCCACTCGGAATATTCTGGATACGATTACTGGCCGCTACCCGTCGCGCCCTCATTGGGGGAATGTTCTTCGCAATTGGGTGTGCAGGACAGAACCGTGCGGGCGGTCTGGCGGAAGACGCGGACGGTGTTGCCTTCGTCGATAGAGACGAGCACGCGTTGATCAACGATGGCATTTCCGTCGCTGTCCAGCAGGACCAGATTGGTGGTGCCGAAGCTTCGTCCGGTGAGAACGATGGTTGTCGCATCCGCAACAGTTGCGTCTGCGACCTTGGAATTGCCGATGATGACCTTGCTGACCGGCCGATCCAGTTTCAGGACACGGGCGTGGTTCATGGAAACGCGCAACATGTCGTCCTCGCTGGACATCGCCATTGCCGGTATCGCGGCAAGCACCACAAGCGCAACAGCAATTCTGGCCACGAAAACGGATGACATGGATATGGGCAGCCCTTGTTGACGCATCACGCGGTCTCTCATCCCCAACATCATGCGCCGGATTGGTGAATCAACAGTTAAACACAGATCCCATAACGAGACGCAGCAATGCTGCTATCACAAATATAGATTTTAACTGATAGTAATGCATCATAATGGCACGGGACTTGTATCATCTCAGGAAATATTATCGCAAGCAAAAGTCTCCGAAAACCTTGAGAATAAGCGCATCTCCTGCTTTATAAAAATTGATATTTTACTTTGATATATTGTTTACCACGCCAAATTACATAGGCTGTTTACGACTTCTTAAGGAAATTTTTTAAGCGATTGGAAAGTGACCTTCTGTAATTTGGCGTCAACCGAACAACGGCAAACAGTTGGCGGCGTGCTGATCAACAATCGACGAGTTTCAGGAGACAACCCATGACAAACATTTTCGCTCGCTTCATGAAAGACGAGTCCGGCGCGACCGCCATCGAATACGGCCTGATCGCAGCGCTGATTTCCGTTGCCATCATTACTGGTGCTACGACAGTTGGAACGCGTCTCGGCGCAATTTTCACGACACTTAGCACTCGCCTGACCACGGCCGCTACCGCCGCTAACAACTGATTGAGTTTGAAGTCGAACATCTTCGCGCCGCCCTTTCGGGGCGGCGTCATGCTTTAGCAACAGGGCCAATCCATTTCGGGGCTTATCATGGTCATCGCAGCTATCTTTCTGATCGTGCCCCTGTGCCTTGCCTTCGCGGCTCTCAACGACCTCTTCACGATGACCATTCCCAATCGCATTTCGGCAATTCTGCTTCTCTCGTTTGTTGTCGTCGCACCTCTCGCCGGAATGGACCTCCAGACCTTCGCCATGAGTCTTCTTGCCGGACTTATTGTCTTCGCGGCAAGCTTCGGCCTTTTCGCCTTGAACACAATGGGCGGCGGTGACGCGAAGCTGCTGACCGCGTCTGCCGTCTGGTTCGGCTTCGATACGGCACTGGCTGTCTATATGATTGCCGTTGCGATAGTCGGTGGCATTCTGACCATGGGTATTCTGTTTATCCGGTCGTACCGACAGGAAATCATGGTGACGGGCCTGCCCGTTCCAGACTCGCTGCTGGTCGCGAAGAAAGTGCCCTATGGCATCGCCATCGCTATTGCGGGCCTGTTGACCTATCCGGAAGCACCGCTGGTGCAACTTGCCATGCAACACCTGATGTAAATCGCTGAAGCGAAAAACAATCGCGTTTATTTCTCATTAACCACAAGCCAACACATTTTATTAACCATAATTACACCAATGGCGGGCCATGGTCAGAGTTAAGATTCTGACTCCTTCAAGGCCCGAGCATGAAACCGTCGCGCGTCGTCATTCTTTCCGTAGCTGTCGTTGCTGCCGGTCTTGCCGGGTTGCTGGCCATGCAGCTCGGTGGTCCGCAGCAGGTTGTCGAGCAGGCCGAAGCGATCATCCAGAAAGAGCCGACCGTCAATATTCTGGTCTCTTCCGTCAATCTGCCTGTCGGAAGCCGGCTGAGTGCGGATTCCGTACGCTGGGCGCCATGGCCGCAAGGCAGCATCAACGACAACTACCTGACCGAGAGCAAACGACCCGACGCCATTGCCGAATTGACCGGATCGATCGTGCGCCTGCCTTTGTTCGAAGGTGAGCCGCTACGCCCGGAAAAAGTTGTCGATTCCGGCACCAGCATCATGTCTTCGCTTCTGCCGGCGGGCAAGCGCGCGGTCGCCACGGAGATTTCAGTCGCCACGGGTGCAGGCGGGTTCGTGCTGCCCAATGACCGTGTCGACGTCATCATGGTCCGCAAGGGTGATGGCGGTTCGTTTCTCACTGAAAATGTTCTCAACAATGTCCGGGTTCTGGCTATCGACCAGCAGATCAAGGAAGGCGACAACGGCACGACATCGGTCGTCGGCGCTACCGCAACGCTGGAACTGACACCCGAGCAGGCCAAGATCATGACGGTCGCCCAACAGATGGCGGATCGGCTGACGCTGTCCCTGCGATCCGTGGCGGATGCCCAGGAAAGCGAGACGACGTCTGCCGACTACCTCTTGAGCGGTGGCTCCGGAAAACCAGCCATCCAGATCATCAAATCCGGCTCTATCGTCCGGGACGGACAGGGAGGGTCGTCACAATGACCAGACATCTCGCAATTCGCCGCCTTGCACAGTCCATGCGCTCGTCCGTTACCGGCGGCCTGGCGTTCTGCATTGCGTTCTCCGGCTTTCCCGGTCTGCATGCCCCCCTTGGTCTCTCGACATCTGAAGCGCTCGCCCAAAGCGCCAGCATCGTTCGCATCAGCGAAAGCGGACAGGGCGTTCGCAAACGGCTGAAGCTTGGCTTGAACAAGGCGCTCGTCATCGATCTGCCGCAGGATGCGCACGACATTCTCGTCGCCGACCCCAGCATGGCGGATGCGGTCACGCGCAGCTCGCGCCGGATCTATCTCTTCGGCAAGGCTGTGGGACAAACCAACATCTTCATCTTTGGAGATCAGGGCCAGGAAATCGTCAGCCTCGATCTTGAGGTCGAACGCGACATTTCAGGTCTTCAGGCCAATTTGCGCCGCTTCATTCCGGAATCGGACATTCGCGTCGAGATCGTTTCCGACAATATCGTGCTTTCGGGAAGTGTGCGCACGCCACAGGATTCCGCACGCGCCGTGCAATTGGCATCCGCCTTTCTCAAGGGCGGTGAAGCCACCACGCGCAACATTACCGAGACAAGCCAGAGCAATGGTGACGGAGCGGTCGCGATTTTTGCCGAAGACCGTCAGCAATCCTCCATCGTCAACATGCTGACCATCGAGGGTGAAGATCAGGTCACGCTCAAGGTCACGGTTGCGGAAGTCAGCCGTCAGGTTTTGAAGCAGCTTGGCTTCAACGGCTCGATCAGCGGTTCGGGCAGCGATCTGGGCGGGCGTATCTCATTTTCCAATCCCGCCAATCTCGGCAACGCCATCGGTCTCGCCGGCACGGGCAATGTCGCTGGCACCATCGGCAAGTTGACACTGGGTAGCTATTTCAACGCCATGGAACAGGCCGGCGTCATGCGCACGCTGGCCGAACCGAGCCTCACCGCAATTTCCGGCGAGCAGGCCAAGTTCTATGTCGGCGGCGAATTCCGCCTGCCTGCGGAACAGGAAGTGGCCATCGATGACGCCACCGGGCGACCGACAGTCACGCGCTCCACCGATAAGGTCGATTACGGCATCGAGTTGAATTTCCGCCCAGTGGTGCTATCGCCCGGGCGGATCAGCCTGAAAATCGAAACCAACGTTTCCGAGCCCACGTTCGAAGGCAGCGCTGCGACGGGCAATGGCAGCAGCGTTTCGATTCCCGGCAGCACCTATCTGTCGATCCGCAAGCGCGAGGCGTCCACCAGCGTGGAACTGCCCTCCGGTGGCTCCATCGTCATCGCCGGTCTGGTGCAGGACAATGTGCGTCAGGCCATGTCCGGCATACCGGGCGTTTCAAAGGTGCCTGTTCTGGGCACGCTGTTTCGCAGCAAGGACTTCATCCGCAACGAAACAGAACTCGTCATCATCGCCACGCCTTACCTCGTGCGTCCGGTATCACGCAACGAGATCGCGCGGCCCGACGACAACTTCAACCCGGAAAACGACGCCGCTATGTATTTCATGAACCGGGTGAACAAGGTCTATGGCAACCGGCAAGAGGCACACACACAGCCCTATCAGGGCTCGGTAGGGTTTATCTACAAATGACACAGATGGATCAGATGAAACCTCTTGCACATGCGCGTTCGCTCCGCCGGGCCGGTCTCGTGTTGGCGCTGTTGACCACGGCGGCGCTCGCGCAGGGATGTGCACGTGACCCGATGTCGACAGGCGCCATTCCCGACGATTATCGCACCCGCCACCCGATTACGCTCTCGGAAGCACAGCATTCCCTCGATATTCCGGTCTCGGCCAGTGACAACCGCCTGACGGTTGGCATGGCCGATACGATCAAGGGCTTTGCGCAGAGCTATACCGCGACATCCTCGGGTGTCGTCCAGATTCAGGTGCCGACAGGGTCTGCGAATTCCGCGGCAGCTTCCATCCTCAAGCGCCAGATACGTTCCGTGCTCAATTCGTCCGGCATAGCCTCGAGCAAGATCGTGGAAACCCATTATAGTGCGGCCCCTACGGGCGATGCGGCTCCCATTCGCTTGAGCTTCATCGCGATGACGGCCATGACCGGACAGTGCGGACAATGGCCGGAAGACCTGTCCGACAACACCTATTCCAACAAGAACTGGTACAATTTCGGCTGCGCGTCGCAAAACAACCTCGCCGCACAGATCGCAAATCCGATGGACCTCGTCGGTCCGCGCGGCATGAGTCCGATCGATGCGGAGCGTCGCTCCGCCGTCATCGGTAATTATCGCGCAGGCAAGAACACGGCAACAACGGAATGACGTTCAGCACAGGCCGCATGCGGCAACAGGAAAAACCATGAGCTCGGTTGATTACGACATTCAACGCGGACCTTCGCAGGAGCCCTATGCGGACGAGCCTGTGCGGACGAGCGATCTCGACGCGCTTCGGCCCCTGCCACGCATCTCCGTGCACGCTTTTTGCGAAAGCGACGGTTTGCAGCGCGTGATCGAGCGCCTCTCGGGCGACAGACGCATGAACAAGGTCAGCCTGCGGGTGACCAATGGCGAAGTCGAAGCCGCTGCAACCATGTTTGCGGCAAGTCCAACGCCCAACCTGATCATTCTTGAAACAGCGCGCGAGCCATCGACCCTCCTCAATGATCTCGCGCCGCTTGCCGAGGTCTGCGATCCGACCACACGCGTCATCATCATCGGTCGCCACAACGACATTTCGCTTTATCGCGATCTGATCCGTAATGGCATTTCGGAATACCTCGTCGCACCGGTGACCATGCCGGATCTGCTGGCATCGATTTCGGCCATTTTCGTGGATCCTGAATCAGAGCCACTTGGCCGCAACATCGCTTTCATCGGGGCAAAGGGCGGCGTCGGTTCGTCCACGATTGCGCACAATTGCGCCTTCGACATTTCGACGCTGTTTTCGACCGAAACCATTCTGGCCGATCTCGACCTGCCCTTCGGGACCGCGAATATCGACTTCGATCAGGACCCTGCACAAGGCATCGCCGAAGCCGTCTATGCACCGGAACGTCTGGACGAGGTTTTTCTTGATCGCCTGCTGACCAAATGCTCCGAGCATCTGTCATTGCTTGCGGCCCCCTCCCTCCTCGACCGGCCCTATGATTTCGAACGGCTGGCCTTCCAGCCGCTTCTGGAGCTCCTGCAACGCAGCTCTCCCGTTGCCGTTCTGGACGTCCCGCATATCTGGTCGGACTGGACGCAGACGGTGCTGGCGGAGGCTGACGAGGTGGTGATTACCGCGGTGCCGGATCTTGCCAATCTTCGCAACACCAAGAACCTTCTGGATGCCCTGAAAAGGCTAAGACCGAACGACAAGGTCCCGCATCTGGTGCTCAATCAGGTCGGCATGCTCAAACGCCCGGAAATCGCACCTGCCGATTTCTTTGAACCCTTGGAAATCGAACCGATTGCCATCATTCCATTTGATGTGCAGCTGTTTGGCAATGCGGCCAATAGCGGGCGCATGATCAGCGAAATCGATGCGAAATCCCCGATTGCCGAAACCATTTCGCAAATATCCCACATCGTTACGGGCCGGTCTTCAGCACGCAAGGCAAAGCGTGCGGGACTGGGCAAATTCATGGACCTCATAAAACGCAAGTGATGCACGGCGATCCGTGCAACAAGCGACCGGAAGACAGATATGTTCGGAAAACGTGGCAACGAAGGCTCCCCCAGGAGCGCACAGATCGGGCAGGTGGTTTCCCCCCCTGCCTCGTCTTCTGTTGCGCCCATGCCGCGCGCCGAACCCGCAGAGACGCTGGTGCTCGCACCGCCTGCCCCGCCCACACATGCGGCACCTCCCCAGACACGCAAGCGTGCGCGCACCGAGGAATATTACCAGACGAAGGCGCAGGTCTTTTCCGCGCTGATCGACACCATCGATCTGTCGCAGCTGGCGAAACTCGACACCGAGAGCGCGCGCGAGGAAATCCGCGATATCGTCAACGATATCATCACGATCAAGAATTTTGCGATGTCGATTTCCGAGCAGGAAGAGCTGCTGGACGACATTTGCAACGACGTTTTGGGTTACGGTCCGCTGGAGCCGCTTCTGGCGCGCGACGACATTTCCGACATCATGGTCAATGGTTCAGGCCAGACCTTCGTCGAAGTGGGTGGAAAGACCATCGAATCCGATATCCGGTTTCGCGACAATGCCCAGCTCCTGTCCATCTGCCAGCGCATCGTCAGTCAGGTCGGTCGACGTGTCGATGAATCCAGCCCGATCTGCGACGCCCGCCTGCCGGACGGTTCGCGTGTCAACGTCATCGCGCCGCCGCTGGCCATCGACGGCCCGGCGCTGACGATCCGCAAGTTCAAGAAGGACAAGCTGACGCTCGATCAGCTGGTGCGCTTCGGTGCGATCACACCGGAAGGCGCGGTTCTGCTGCAGATCATCGGGCGCGTGCGCTGCAATGTCGTCATTTCGGGTGGAACGGGTTCAGGCAAGACGACGCTTTTGAACTGCCTGACCAGCTATATCGACAAGACCGAACGGGTCATTACCTGCGAAGATACCGCCGAACTTCAACTTCAGCAGCCGCATGTGGTGCGGCTGGAAACACGGCCACCGAATATCGAAGGCGAAGGCGAAATCACCATGCGTGATCTCGTCAAGAACTGCCTGCGTATGCGCCCCGAGCGCATCATCGTCGGTGAAGTGCGTGGACCTGAGGTCTTCGACCTGTTGCAGGCGATGAACACCGGTCACGACGGTTCCATGGGGACGATCCACGCCAACACGCCACGTGAGTGTCTGAGCCGTATGGAATCGATGATCGCCATGGGTGGCTTCAGCCTGCCTGCGAAAACGGTGCGCGAAATCATCTCCTCATCGGTCGATATCGTCATTCAGGCCGCCCGTCTTCGAGATGGCTCGCGTCGTATCACGCAGATCACCGAGGTGATGGGCATGGAAGGCGATGTCATCATCACCCAGGATTTGATGCGTTTCGAGATGGACGGCGAAGACGCGGGTGGCCGCATCATCGGGCGCCATGTCTCCACCGGCATCAGCAAGCCCTATTTCTGGGATCGGGCCCGCTATTTCAACGAGGAGAAGCGCCTTGCGGCGGCCCTCGACGAAATGGAAAGCAAGTCTCAGTAGAAGAATGTCAGATGATGCAGAGCGTGGCCAGGCCAAGGCGGAACAGTAAATGAACATGACGGTGATGCTGCTCGTGATCCTTGTCGCCATTTCGGCAGGAGCGATGGCCTATGTCTTTCTGTTCCCGCAGATCGAGGTCGAGAAGAAGACCGCCAGCCGTGTCAGCCGCGTCAAATCCGCAGAAACCGACCACACCAAGATCAAGGCCGCCCGCGACCGCGTTCAGGAGATGAGCAAGCGGCGTAAATCGGTGCAGGATACGCTGAAAGATCTGGAAAAAAAGCAGAACGAGAAATCCAAAGACCGAAAGGATACCAGCCTCCGTGGCAGGCTGGCGCAGGCTGGTCTTTCCATCTCCGTCCAGAAATTCTATCTCATCGGCGCTGGCTTCGGGCTCGCCATTTTTCTGGTTGCCTTGCTGTATGCGGCACCGTTTTTTCTGGCGCTTGGCGGCGGCTTCGTGGGTGCGCTCGGTCTGCCGCGCTGGGTGCTCGGCTTTCTGGTAAAACGCCGCCAGAACAAGTTTCTCGAGGAGTTTCCGAACGCGCTTGACGTCATGTATCGCTCCATCAAATCCGGTCTGCCGCTCAACGATTCCATCCGGCTGATTGCATCGGACGGTCAGGAGCCGGTCAAGACCGAGTTCCAGCGGGTGGTCGAAGCGCAGCAGGTGGGTATGACCATCCCGGAGGGGATCGGCCGCATGATGCTGACGATGCCGCTACCGGAAGTGAACTTCTTCGGCACCGTCATCACCATTCAGGCCCAGGCCGGTGGCAATCTGTCCGAAGCGCTGGCGAACCTTTCCAAGGTTTTACGCGAACGGCGCAAGATGAAGGCCAAGGTCGCGGCTCTCTCCATGGAAGCGAAGGCGTCTGCCGTCATCATCGGCGCGCTTCCCTTCATCGTGGCGACGCTCGTCTATCTGACGTCGCCAGACTACATATCGGTCCTTTTCACCGATTCCCGCGGCCATCTCATTCTGGGTGCTTCGGCGCTGTGGATGTCCATCGGTATCGTCGTCATGCGCCAGATGATCAACTTCGATTTTTGAGGCGGTAGCACCATGTCAGAGCAATTCGCATCCAGCCTCATCAACCCACATCTGATCATCGCCATTCTGGTGTCCGTGGCAGTGTTTGCGACGTTCTACACGCTCGCCATTCCCTATTTCGAAAAGGGAGATCTCAACAAACGCATGAAGGCGGTGTCCACCGAACGCGACCAGATCAGAAGCCGTGAGCGCGAACGCATGAGCGAAGCCGCGAAGGGTGAAAAGGCGTCGTTGCGGGCAAACAACAACAAGTCGGCCCGAAAGATTGTCGAACGCTTCAACTTGCGTGAAGCGCTGGTGGACGCCAATACGGTCAACAAGCTGCGCGCTGCCGGCTATCGCTCGCAAAATGCGCTGAACACCTTTCTGGCAGCCCGCTTCATTCTTCCCTTCGTTTTCCTGCTGCTGGCGTTTCTGTGGGTCTTCGTCATGGGAAATCTGGGCACGCGACCGTTCGGCATTCGCCTGATGGCCGTGCTAGGATTTGGCTATCTCGGCTTTTACGCGCCAAATATCTTCATCTCCAACCAGATGTCCAAGCGACAGAAATCCATCAAGCGGGCATGGCCCGATGCGCTGGACCTAATGCTGATCTGCGTCGAATCGGGTGTGTCGATGGAAGCGGCCATGCGCCGTGTGGCCGAGGAAATGGCGGACCAGTCGCCTGAGCTTGCAGAAGAAATGGTGCTGACGACGGCCGAACTGTCTTTCCTGCAAGACCGGCGCACGGCACTGGAGAACCTCGGCATCCGCACGCAGCTAGACGGCGTGAAAAGCGTGGTTCAAGCGCTGATCCAGGCCGAACGATACGGCACGCCTTTGGCGCAGGCCCTGCGGGTTCTGGCACAGGAAGGCCGTGACGAGCGTATGAACGAGGCCGAAAAAAAGGCCTCCGCCCTGCCGCCGAAACTGACTGTCCCGATGATCCTGTTTTTCCTGCCGGTCCTGATCGCCGTCATTCTCGGGCCCGCAGGCATCCGCATTTCCGATACGTTTTAATTTGATCGGCTCAAACGAAAAGGGCGGCCATCAAGGCCGCCTCTTGTGATACCTGACACGAGGGACGGGTTAGTTTGCAGCCGTCTTCTTGCCCTTGTCGGCCAGCTGCGACCAGGCATTCTTTTGCGCCAACATGCCGCGCAGATAGGTCAGATTGGCCTGCGCCTGCTGGGCGGACAGTTCCTGCATGGCAATGCGTTCGGCTTCTTCGAAACGGCCCTGAAGGCCGACCACGAGTGCAAGGTTCTGTCTGATCCGGCTATCGGCACCGGGCTGTGAAACGGCCGAGCGCATATAGGTTTCCGCCGTACGTGGATCGCTCTGAAGCACGTAGGACATGCCCAGATTGGACAATATGCTTGGATCGTTTGGCCTCAGATCGAGAGCTTGGCGGTACTTGGCACGGGCTTCGTTCGAGCGTCCGAGCTGATCCAGGACAGCACCCTCAGCGGAATAGAGCCGCCAATCGGGACGGTCCGGCATCTGCGCGCGGTTGATGGTGTTGAGCGCCTGTTCGAGCTGACCGGCAGCGGCTTGCGACTTGCCATAGGCTGCCAGAACCTCCCGGTCGGATGGATAGGCGATGGCAACCTGCTGCATGACGGCGAGCGCCTGCGTGTTCTTGCCGGTCATCATCAGAAGGTTGGCGTAGTTGAGTCCGGTGTTGCGGTCTTTCGGGTTGCGCTCATAGGCCTGTCCGGTGGACGCTTCGGCCTGGCGCAGCTGCTCCATGTTCATCTGGTCATAGGCACGCGACACCTGCGGAATGGAGCCCGTCGACATGCGATCCGGCTTGGTCGTCGAACAACTGGCAAGGGAAAGCGCAAGTATCGCCGCGCATGCACCGCGAAGCAGTGTCGTGCGACGTGCTGAGATGGTAGAAACAGCAATCATGACATTGCCCCGGCTTTCAATTTGGATCGAAACGGCGCGCGATGTATCTTCAATCGACGCAACCCTCGCTCCAGCAATAATCTGTTAACCCTAATAGAGTGTTAATTTACCGGTTTCAGACCTTTACGAAAGCAGCCAATGCCCTCCTATCAATTTATCGAACGCACCACGCCTTTCAGCTCCAAAGCAGGCAAGACGCTGCCGGTTTTTGCCGTGACGCCCGCCCATATCGAACAGGGTGCGATCGATCCGATCGCTTTGGACTGGGCACGCAAGGCAGGCTTCAAGGCAGATGCAGGCGCACTTCTTCTGATCCCCTCAGCAGAAGGTGCACTCGGTGGCGCACTTCTGGGTCTCGGCACCAACCCGTCCGAACTGCCGTTCATCACCGGTAAACTTGCAAGGGAGTTGCCGGAGGGCGACTGGCACATCGAGACGGCACCGCTGACGGTCAACCGCCTGATGCTGGGTTTCGGTCTTGGTGCTTACCGCTTCGACAAATATCGCACCGTGAAAAGCAATGGCGCCAAGCTTCTGATCCCCCGCGATGCCGAGGATGCCGAAATCAAGCGTGTTCTGGCCGGTGTCTATCTGGCCCGCGACCTGATCAACGTGCCTGCCAACGATATGGGACCGGATCAGCTCGAAATCGCCTTCCGCGGTCTGGCAGCTCATTACAAGGCAAAGGTTTCCGTCGTGGCTGGCGAAGATCTGCTGAAAGAAAACTTCCCTTTGGTACACGCGGTCGGTCGTGCCAGCGAAAGCGCACCACGCCTTCTTGAGATGACATGGGGCAAGAGAGGCAATCCACGCCTGACACTGGTCGGCAAGGGCGTGTGCTTCGATACCGGCGGGCTCGACATCAAGCCATCCTCCTCCATGGCCTTGATGAAGAAGGACATGGGTGGCGCGGCCAATGTGCTGGGTCTTGCCTTGATGATCATGGATGCGCGCCTTCCGATCGACCTGCGCGTCATTGTGCCAGCGGTGGAAAACTCCATTTCCGCCAATGCCTTCCGCCCCGGCGATATTTATCAGAGCCGCAAGGGCCTGACCGTCCAGATCGACAATACCGATGCGGAAGGACGTCTCGTCCTGGCCGACGCGCTGGCTTACGCCGATGAAGACGCACCCGACCTGATGATCGACATGGCGACATTGACGGGTGCTGCGCGCGTGGCGCTCGGTCCCGACGTGCCGCCGTTCTTCACCGACGACGAGGACTTGGCCCACAGCATTGCCGATGCCAGCATGGATGTGGATGACCCCTTGTGGCGTCTGCCGCTGTATATGGGCTACGACAAGGATATCCGCTCGCGCGCGGCCGACATCACCAACGCGCCAGCCGGTGGCATGGCGGGCTCGATTACGGCTGCCCTTTTCCTCAAGCGTTTCGTGACGCAGACGAAGAAATGGGCGCATTTCGACATTTACGGCTGGTCTTTGAGCGAACGTCCGCATTCGTCCATCGGTGGCGAAGCACAGGCGATCCGCGCATTGTTCCACTATATCTCACGCACCTTCGCCAAGACGTAAGACACCGAATGAGGGCGGGAAACCGCCCTCGCCTCACACGCGCACAACCTGTTCCTTGCGGTCTTCCTGACCGAAGAATTTCAGGTAACGCTGCACTTCTTCCGGCTCGCCTGTGGCCTTTTGCGGATTATCGGACAGCTTCACCGCTGGTCGGCCATTGGCATCGATGGCCTTGCAGACGATCGAGATCGGCTTCAGGCTTTCGATGGTTTTTGGCGCGCAGTCGGCAAAGTCGTTCGTCAGGTTCGTGCCCCAGCCGAAGCTCATGCGCACGCGTCCTTCGAAATGCTTGTAGGTGTCGATGATGGCATCGACATCGAGACCATCCGAAAAGATCAACAGCTTCTTCTTCGGATCGCGGTTCATTTTCTGCCACCAGTCGATGATCTTCTCACCGCCTTCGATGGGCGGCGCACTATCAGGCCTGAAGCCGGTCCAGTCGGCCACCCATTCCGGCGCGTTGCGCAGGAATGCGGCCGTGCCGAACGCATCCGGCAGAACGATCAGCAGATTGCCGCCGTAGAGACGGTTCCAGTCCTTCATCACCTGATAAGGGGCCGACGCCAGTTCCTCGTTATTCTGCGCCAGTGCCGCGACCACCATGGGCAGTTCATGGGCGTTGGTGCCCACGGCTTCCAGATCGGAATCCATTGCCAGAAGAACGTTGCTGGTGCCGGTAAAGGCCGGGCCGATGCCTTCCTTCAAGGCTTCGACGCACCAGCGCTGCCACAGGAAACTGTGGCGACGGCGGGTACCGAAATCGGAAATGCGCAGGCCCGGCAGTTCGCGCAGCCGCTCGACCTTTTCCCACATCTTGGCTTTGGCGCGGGCGTAGAGCACGTCGAGCGTGAAATAGCCCATCGAGCGCATGGCACTGCGCGAGCGCAATTCGTTGATGATGGCAAGGGCTGGAATTTCCCACAGGGTGGTATCCATCCAGCGGCCATGGAAATTCAGCTCATATTGCCCATCACGCTTGAACAGTTCGTATTCCGGCAACTGATAGCTATCCAGCCATGACAGGAACTCCGGTTCGAAAATCTGCGAGCGGCCATAAAACGTGTTACCCGCCAGCCAGATGCTTTCCTTCTTCGAAAGCCGCAACGTGCGGGCGTGGTCCAGCTGCTCGCGCAGTTCCATCTCGTCGATTTCATCGGCAAGCTTGACGGACTTGGTACGGTTGATCAGTGAAAAGGTCGCGTTGACCTCTGGATAGAGCTTCCAGATCATCTGCAACATCAGAAGCTTGTAGAAATCCGTATCGATGAGACTGCGGATGATGGGGTCGAGCTTCCAGGTGTGGTTGTGCACACGGGTCGCTATATCTGTCTTCGTCATTGCTGCTGCTATCCCCCGCACCAGACCCCGTCTTCAACAAGGGTCGGTATCGCCGCGCATTTCGAAAGGCGTCGCGCCTTCGAGAGCCTGATCCGCTCCCGGCACAAGACTTATCTGATAAAACCGCGCCAAGTCCAGACCGGTTTGGGCAAAGACGGTTCGGAAACGCCGATCAGAAATCGACGGCAGGCGGGTTGATGCCGGGATACCAGTCCTTCGATGTCGGCACGCGTGTTCCCGTGGCGGTCACGCCGGCTGATCCCGTGCAGCGATAGCCTTGTACGGGCAGACCGCGGCTTCCGAAGAGATCGCGATATTCCCCGTCCGGGTAACTTGAGGTGACCGATGTGGAGGAGCAGGTGTAGCGTTCTTTCTGCTGAAGCGTCCTGGGATCCTTGACGCCGGGAAGATTGGTGTAGGCATCCGGTGCCGGCTTGTAACCATTCTCATAGACGGTTTGCGCCTGCGCGGAAGCGGCAAGGAAAAGCCCTGCCACTACGAAAGCCGCGATGCCTGTCGATGGTCTTGCCATATGCCCGTCCTGCCGTGAATGCGATCCCCGTTTATATAGAACGGCACGCGCACCGAAACAGCCGGACGGCTCAAACGTTTTCGTGAAACCTCATGGGCGACGAAACGCAGTCGGTCTCTCATAGAGCCAACCGATCCGCTCAATCGCTTCGGCCAGATTCTCGCGCGAAACCGTCATGGTGTGACCGTTGGCGTGGAGCAGCGTCTCTGCATCCTCCATCAGTCCGACATGGCCTTTCCAGAAGACGAGATCGCCGCGCTGGAGGTCTTCACGCGTGATCTCTCGTCCCAGCGAGCGAACCTGCATGTCCGTATCACGCAGAACGGATTTTTCCGTCATCGCCATGGAAAGCTGCACAAGGCCGGAGCAATCGATCCCGAAACCCGAACGTCCACCCCACAGATAGGGCGTTTCCAGAAAGCGAAGCGCGACGGACACATAGTCGCTTCCCAGAGCCGTGCCGACTTCAAGGCAGTGCGATGCGATGACGGCCTCGCCCTTGTCCGTCACGAGATACCGTGTCCCGCGGGTCTCCGCCTCGCCCACGAACGTCAAGCGGCTTCCCATGGACAGCGCCGCCACGGGTGGCTTTCTCAGTTCGGCCTGAGGATAGAGAAAAGTGCGCTGCGCGATGATACGGTGGGTAGCGGCAACGATCTCGCCAATCGCGGTTTCGGGTAGATAGCCCGCATAGCCGTCGGCATCGGCCTGCACCCAGGCCCAACCATCGGCACGCTCGAACACGCACACCGTTTCGCCCATCAACAATTCCGTGTCGATACCGGCGGCAAGATCGGGTTTCGGGCGCAGCCCGATCACGGGAACTGTGACCTGCGCTGGCGTACCGCTGACAAATCGGGCCGCTTGGACCTGACCTTTCAGGCGCTCATCGGCGAGATCGTCCCTGAAGACGTTGAGGCGGCGATCGAGTGGGGTATCTACAAGCGTCATCGTAAGTCGTCCCATGCTTTCAAGCCTTGCGCGCCTGATCGATAATCAAATCACCGAATTTTTCCAGATAGAGCGCACCCGATACGGTTCTTTTTATGACAACGTTCCGACGGTCGGCAGGGTCACGCTCCCGGTCGACGAGACCCATAGCACCCATACTGTCCAGCGCGCGGGTGATGACGGGCTTGGTGACCCCGAGAACCTGAGCCAGCCCGCGCACCGTGTGCGGCGGCGGCACGAGATAGATGTGAAGCAGGATGGCCATTTGTCGCGCGGTCAGATCCGGCGCATCCTCTTCGACCTGCGCCAGCACGACCCGATGCCACAGGCTCAGCGCTTGAGAGGGAGACAATTCGACAGGCACGTCCGGCTCCGTTCGTTTCGTATTCAGTCGGTCGGTTTCAACGCATCTTGGCGCAAACCGGTGAACAAAAACAAAACTGCCGCCACGACGATTGCACTGGGGCATATCGACGGTGGCGGCAGTGGATGCTCTTTGCGAGCTTTTGCGTCCCCTCTGGACTTGACCACAACAAAGCAGGAAGCATGCCAACTGCAGATGTCGTGGAAAAGCCTGCACATCAAGCGATTTGAAAACGACAAAGCCCCGGCGTGACGACGCCGGGCTTAATTTTTAATCGCTCGGAAGCGAAACGCTTCAATTTAAGCCGTCGCCGCGCGGGCGAGAGGCCGTTGACGTGTCAAGCGACCGGACCGTTACCGGATGCGGCCTGGTGGGCTCTCTCCCGCTTGTTGTAGCGGATCGAAGACCACAGCGAGATACCGATCAGCGTTGCGCCGCCAAGACCGGTGACGACTTCCGGAATATGAGCGAGGGTCTGCACGTACATGATGACCGAGAGGATGAGGATGGCGTAAAACGCGCCGTGCTCCAGGTAGCGATATTCCGCCAACGTCCCCTTTTCGACCAGCATGATGGTCATCGAGCGCACATACATGGCACCGATGCCAAGACCGATGGCGATAATGAAGAGGTTTGACGTCAGCGCGAAGGCACCGATGACGCCATCGAAGGAGAAGCTGGCGTCCAGCACTTCCAGATAGAGGAATGCGCCGAAGCCGCCCTTGGCCGCACCTTCCAGCACCTGCTGGCTGCGGTCCAGGATACCGCCCAGAACTTCGACCAGAAGGAAGGTCAAAAGACCCCAGATCGCCGAGCTGAAGAACAGGTTTGCAGCTTCTGGCCCCAGTTTGGGATCGGCACTGCCGGCGATGATGCGCGAGAAGACCAGCATGACGATCAAGACGAAGGCGATCTCGATGCCCTTGATGGAGGAATAGGTAGATATCTTTTCTTCCACCCAGCGCACCCAGTGCACGTCTTTCTCATGATCGAAGAAGAAGCTGAGGCCGACCATCATCAGGAATGTGCCGCCGAAGGCAGCGATCGGCAGATGCGCGTCCTTCATGATCTGCGCATAACGATCCGGTTCGGTTGCGGCCATCACCATGGCGGTCCAAGGACCGACATTGGCAGCGATGACAACGATCAGAAGCGGGAAGACGATACGCATGCCGAAGACGGCGATGAGAATGCCCCAGGTCAAAAAGCGATGCTGCCATTCCGGCGTCATGTCTTTCAGCTTGTTGGCATTGACGATGGCGTTATCGAAGGACAGCGATATCTCCAGAACCGCCAGAACCGCGCAGATGAAGAAGATCGTGGCGGTGCCGCTGACGGTACCGGTCATCTGCCAGCCGAGATAGCCACCCAGGATGAGGCCGACGACCGTGACGATGAAGGCCCATTTGAAATAGGTCAGTGTGGATTTTGTTGTCGGTGTCATCACATTGCTCCCTTGCGCGCTGGGCAAACGGGAAAACGTGGAGCAGGCATGGCACAAAGCGCACGCATGGAATGCATGGTCAGATATTTCATGGGTTTAAATCCGCCGGCGTCAGAAGCAGGCGGTACCGACATCGCGAGAGCGCCGTAAAACTCTCGCCAGAGGGGCCCGGCACCAAAGTTCGGTTCCCAAATCCAGATGTCAGGGGATGGGAATGCCCTTGTAGTCTCTCAAGTTCGTGATCCCGTCAAGATGAAAGTTGTCTTTTGAAGCGTCAACCTGCTGGACAGTCCAAATTTCACCGATTTTGCAAACAAAAAGTTGCATCCTCGCCTGCGAGAACTTTCGCGTTAGACCACATCTTCCATTGGCGGTCGCGCAGCTTTCGCCTGCCTGCGCTTGAGGGCGTTTTCGCGAAAGAAGATATAGAGCCCCGCCAGCACGATCAGGCCGGCACCGATTACGATGCTTTTCTGGGGTACATCGCCAAAGATCAGCCATCCGAACACGACTGCCCAGAGCAGAAGCGTATATTGCAGCGGTGCGACGGTTGCGGCATCTGCCAGCTTGAGGGCGCGATTGACCAGCACATGCGCCGTCATGGCGACGATGCCTAAAAGTGCTAGCAGGAAGAGATCGAAGCCGGATTGCAACGGCACCCAGCCCGACGGTGCCCAGGCAATGGCAACCAGCCCGGCGACGGCAGCGCCCACGACCTGCCAGAAGGCAAGGACGGTATCGGGCGTGTTTCTCAACTGACGCCCGGACAGCATCATGAATGCGAAGGCTGCACTTCCGAGAACCGAAAACAGTGCCGCCGATGTGAGGGACGCGGAGCTTGGCTGAAGCGCAACCAGCACGCCAACAAAGCCGATGGCAATCGCCGTCCAGCGCCGCCATCCGACCTTTTCACCCAGAAGAAACGGCGAAAGGGCAGCCACATAAATGGGTGCTGCCAGCCAATAGGTCATGACATCCGCCAGGGGCAAAGCCGCCACGGCAAAATAGAAGCAGAAGAGTTCGGCGGTCGAAAAAAATACGCGCGCCGCCTGCAAGACGGGACGCTCGACCTGCACCAGATTTCGCAATCCCGACCGCAAAAGAATGGGCAGAAGCACAATGATGGCGGCGGCACTGCGCACCAGTACGACCTGACCCAGGCTGTAGGTTGCGACCAGCCATTTTCCCATCGCATCGTTCAGCGCAAACAGCAGCATGCCGAGCAACATCACGGCCACACCGAGACCGGTGGGCGAAAGCTGACGAAGAAAACGCGGCATGACTTAAGGGCTCCCTGGAAGCCTTAGCACTCGGCGAGGTCTTGGCCCAAGTCAAGCCCCGGAGACCTCGCTCTGCCGCATCGGCTTATCTATGCAGACAAAAGTTCTTTCATGGCCGTGTGAAAGCGGTGGGAGATCGTCTCCCGCGCCACATGCCTGCCGTTTCGGACAACCGCCTTGCCATGGATCCAGACCGTGTGCGGTTTCACCAAACCACCAAAAATCCATCCGTCCAGCAGATGATCCTTCTCCAGATAGGGCGCGTGCGAGGTGTCCAGCGACACGATATCGGCTGCCTGACCTTCGACAATGCCCGCCTTTACGCCCAAGGCTTGCGCGCCGCCGCTGAGTGCGCCATCGAGAAGCGTTCTGCCGGTGGAGCCATTGGCAGGTGCGATGACGTTGCGCGCGCGCTGCGACAGGCGTTGCGAATATTCCAGCTGCCGCAATTCGTCACCAACACCGATCAGCACATTGCTGTCGGAGCCGATACCGAACACGCCTCCAGCCGCCAGAAAGTCAGGTGCTGCGAAGGTACCGTCACCTAGGTTCGCTTCGGTAATAGGGCAGAGCCCGGCGACCGCTCCGGCCTTTGCCATACCCGTCGTTTCCTCCAGCGTCATGTGCGTCGCATGGATAAGGCACCAGCGATCCGTGATATCGTTGGTGTCCAGCAACCACTGCACAGGCCGTTTGCCAGACCACGCCATGCAGTCTTCGACTTCCTTGACCTGCTCGGCAATGTGAATGTGCAGGGGTGCGTTCGGCGCAAGCTGCGCCGCGATCGCCAGTTCTTCCGGTGTCACCGCCCGCAGGCTGTGGGGGGCCACACCGACCACACTGTTCGGCAGCGTGGCGACAGCATCGAGGCAGCCATCCACCAGGCGTGCAAAACTGTCCGTTGAATTGATGAAGCGGCGCTGACCGTCCAGCGGTTCCTGTCCGCCAAAGCCAGAATGGGCATAGAGCACAGGCAGCAATGTCAGCGCGATACCGGTTTGCGAGGCCGCAGCGGCGATCCGCTCGGCAAGCTCGGCGATGTTGGCATAATGGCCGCCGTCCTTGTCATGGTGGAGGTAATGAAATTCGCCGACACGGCCGAAACCGGTTTCCAGCATCTCCATGTAGAGTTGAGCCGCCACTGCCTCCATCTGGTCCGGCGTCATGGTCAGCGCGAAGCGGTACATCAACGTTCGCCAACTCCAGAAACTGTCCGCCGTGCTCCCACGCGTTTCCACCATTCCTGCCATGGCCCGCTGAAACGCGTGGCTGTGCAGGTTCGGCATGGCGGGAACGATGGCCTTTGCCCGCTCGTCACTCGGCTGCGCCGCGACATCCGTTTCAAGAGAGGCGATCTGTCCGCCCACGATTTTCAAGCGGACGTTTTTCGCCCAGCCATCGGCCAACAAAGCAGTTTCAGCGTGAAGGATCATATCGGCTCCTCAATTTTTTAGATCGCAGCTCTTGCCTCGCAATCCATTATGTATATACATATTAAACATAAGGGAAGGGAAAATCGAGCATGACCGGCAACTCCATTCCAGACGATCACAGCATGATTTCACTGTGGCGCAATGCCCATCTTGCGACGCTCGCACCGTCGATGTCCGGTCTGGGCATTATCGAGAAGGGCGCGATAGCGGTGAAAGATGATCGCATCGTCTATGTAGGTCCCGATGCGGACCTGCCGGGCGAGTATGCAAGCACGTCCGACAGCTTCGATTGCGAAGGTCGATGGATTACCCCGGCCCTGATCGACTGCCACACCCATCTTGTCTTCGGCGGTAACCGCGCCATGGAATTCGAAATGCGCCTGAACGGCGCAAGCTATGAAGACATTGCCAAGGCGGGCGGCGGCATCGTCTCGTCCGTTCGCGATACCCGGACGCTGAGCGAAGACCAACTGATTGCGCAGGCCTTGCCGCGCCTGGATGCGCTGCTTGCGGAAGGCATTTCCACTGTCGAGATCAAATCCGGTTACGGGCTGGATATCGAGACGGAACTGAAAATGCTGCGTGTGGCGCGCAAGCTCGGGATCCTGCGACCGGTCCGCATCGTCACCAGCTACCTTGCCGCCCATGCGACACCGGCGGAGTACAAGGGCCGCAAAGCGGACTACATCACCGAGGTCGTCCTGCCCGGAATGGACCGTGGCCATGCGGAAGGCTTGATCGACGCCGTCGACGGCTTCTGCGAGGGCATCGCTTTTTCCGTTGACGAGATGCGCACCGTTTTCGAGAAAGCGACGTCCCTGGGCCTGCCGGTGAAACTGCATGCGGAGCAGCTCTCCAATCTTGGCGGTTCACAACTTGCCGCTGCCTTCGGCGCACTCTCTGCCGATCATCTCGAATATCTGGATGCGGCAGGTGCCGACGCGCTCGGTAAAGCCGGAACCGTCGCGGTGCTGTTGCCCGGCGCATTCTATGCGCTGCGCGAAACGCAAGCGCCGCCAGTTCAGACGCTACGCGATGCGGGTGCCGATATCGCGCTCGCGACCGATTGCAACCCCGGCACCTCCCCGCTGACCTCGCTGCTGTTGACCATGAATATGGGCGCAACGCTGTTCCGCCTGACGGTCGAAGAGTGCCTGACGGCCACGACGCGGAATGCCGCAAAAGCCCTTGGGCTCACCTCCGAGACCGGAACACTGGAGGTCGGTAAATCTGCCGACTTCGCCATCTGGAATATCGAGCGCCCCGCCGAGCTTGTCTACCGCATCGGTTTCAACCCGCTTCATGCCCGTATTTTCAAGGGACGGATCACATCATGACCATCACGCTTCACCCCGGTTCCGTGCAGCTTGCCGATCTTGCCGACATCTACTGGAACAATGGGTCTGCAAAGCTCGACCCGTCCTTCGATGCCGGGATCGAGCGCGCGGCCAAACGCATCGCCGAGATAGCGGCAAAGAATGCCCCTGTTTATGGAATCAACACCGGTTTCGGCAAACTGGCCTCGATCAAGATCGACGCCGCCGATGTGACGACCCTTCAACGCAATCTCATCCTCTCGCACTGCTGCGGCGTGGGTGCCGCGTTGCCGGAAAATATCGTCCGCCTCATCATGGCACTGAAGCTCATTTCGCTCGGTCGCGGTGCATCCGGTGTGCGGCTGGAACTGGTGCGGCTGATCGAAGACATGCTTGAAAAGGGGGTCATCCCGTGCATCCCGGAAAAGGGTTCGGTTGGCGCATCCGGTGATCTTGCGCCGTTGGCGCACATGGCCGCGGTGATGATGGGTGAAGGCGAGGCATTTTATCAGGGTACTGTGCTGCCAGCCTCTGACGCACTTTCCAAGGCCGGACTGACGCCGATTGTTCTGGCTGCCAAGGAAGGCCTGGCGCTGATCAATGGCACGCAGACATCGACGGCATTGGCGCTCGCCGGACTTTTCCGAACCCACCGTGCAGCGCAGGCGGCGCTGATTACCGGCGCGTTGTCCACCGACGCGGCCATGGGCTCATCCGCGCCATTCCATCCTGATATTCATACCTTGCGCGGCCATAAAGGCCAGATCGATGCGGGCGCCGCCCTTCGCAACCTGCTGGAGGGTTCGGAAATCCGCGTCAGCCATATGGAGGGCGACGAGCGCGTGCAGGACCCCTATTGCATCCGATGCCAGCCGCAGGTGGATGGCGCCTGCCTCGACCTTCTGCGCCAGGTCGCTCACACGCTCCAGATCGAAGCCAACGCCGTCACCGACAATCCCTTGGTGCTTTCGGACAATTCCGTCGTGTCCGGCGGCAACTTCCATGCCGAGCCGGTGGCTTTTGCCGCGGACCAGACGGCGCTTGCCATCTGCGAAATCGGCGCCATTGCCCAACGCCGGATTGCCTTGCTGGTCGATCCCGCCTTGTCTTACGGCCTGCCCGCCTTCCTGTCGAAAAAGCCGGGGCTGAATTCCGGCCTGATGATCGCGGAAGTCACCTCCGCTGCCTTGATGAGCGAAAACAAGCAGATGTCCCATCCGGCATCGGTCGATTCCACACCGACATCCGCCAACCAAGAAGACCATGTGTCCATGGCGTGCCACGGCGCGCGCCGCCTACTGGCGATGACGGAAAACCTGTTTGCCATCATCGGCATTGAGGCAATGTCTGCGGTGCAAGGCGTGGAACTGCGCGGCCCGCTGAAGACCAGCCCGGAACTGCAAAAGGCGATGGCCGTTCTGCGCGATGTCATTCCTTCGCTGGATGAAGACCGCTACATGGCCCCTGACCTGAAAGCAGCCTCGGAGCTGATTGCGTCCGGTGCACTGGTGTCTGTCATCTCCGATGGCATTCTGCCGAAGCTTGAGGCGTGACGATGCCTGTTTTCGAAACGCACCAGGGCTCTTCCCCCATCATTCTCGGTCTGCCACACACCGGCACAGATGTGCCCCAGGAAATCTGGGAGCGCCTGAACGACAACGGCAAAATCCTTGCCGATACGGACTGGCATATTCACGATCTCTATGCGGGACTGCTTGGTGATGCGACCACCGTTCGCGCAGCCTTCCACCGCTATGTCATCGACGCAAACCGCGATCCAGAAGGTTTGAGCCTCTACCCCGGCCAGAATACGACCGGTCTGGTTCCGACAACGGATTTCGATGGCAATCCGATCTGGAACGAGGGCGAAGAGCCGACGAAAGCGGATATCGCCCATCGGCTCGCAACGTTTCACGCGCCGTACCACGCAGCTCTTGAAGCGGAAATCACGCGGGTGAAAGCCATCCACGGCATCGCCATTCTCTACGATTGCCACTCCATCCGCTCGCATATTCCTTTCCTGTTCGAGGGTGCGTTGCCGGATTTCAATATCGGTACGGATATGGGCCGCACCTGCGACCCCGCCATCGAAGCGATCGCCATCGATGTGACAGTGAATGCGCGAGGATACACGTCCGTTCTCAACGGGCGCTTCAAGGGCGGCTGGACGACGCGGCAGTACGGCAAGCCGGACAGCGGCGTTCACGCCATCCAGATGGAACTTGCGCAATTCACCCATCTCGCCACAGAAGCGCCGCCCTTCGCCTATGACGCCGAGAAGGCCGGAACGCTTCGGATTCACCTCAAAGATATTCTGACGCGGATGGAAGACTTCGCGCTGCACACCAACGAACAGGGGAGACCATCATGACCAATCCACGCCACAATGAACGGGAAGTCCGCAGCCCTAGAGGCTCTGAACTCAACGCCAAAAGCTGGATGACCGAAGCGCCGCTGCGCATGCTGATGAACAATCTCGACCCTGACGTCGCCGAGCGCCCGCATGAGCTGGTTGTCTACGGCGGCATTGGCCGAGCCGCCCGCACTTGGGAGGATTTCGACCGTATCGTCGCCACCCTGAAGGACCTCAATGAGGACGAGACGTTGCTGGTGCAATCCGGCAAGCCGGTCGGCGTGTTTCGCACCCACAAGGATGCGCCGCGTGTGCTGATCGCCAATTCCAACCTCGTGCCGCATTGGGCGACGTGGGAGCACTTCAACGAACTGGATAAGAAGGGGCTGGCCATGTACGGCCAGATGACCGCCGGTTCGTGGATTTACATCGGCACACAAGGCATCGTTCAGGGCACCTATGAAACGTTCGTTGAGGCTGGTCGCCAGCATTATGACGGCAATCTCAAGGGCAAATGGATTTTGACCGGCGGCCTGGGGGGCATGGGCGGCGCGCAGCCGCTCGCCGCCGTCATGGCCGGTGCGTGCTGCCTTGCCGTGGAATGCGACGAGACCCGCGTCGATTTCCGCCTGCGCACCCGTTACGTCGATGCCAAGGCCCACACGCTGGACGAGGCGCTGGCACTGATCGACCAGTGGACGAAGGCGGGCGAAGCCAAGTCTGTCGGCCTCATCGGCAATGCCGCCGACATTTTTCCTGAACTGGTCAAACGCGGTGTCCGACCCGATATCGTCACCGACCAGACCTCGGCCCATGACCCGATCCACGGGTATCTGCCCGTCGGCTGGACCGTGGCCGAATGGCGCGCCAAACAGGAAAGCGATCCGAAGGCCGTGGAAGCTGCCGCCCGCGCTTCGATGAAACTTCAGGTTCAGGCCATGGTCGATTTCTGGAATGCGGGCGTTCCAACGCTGGATTACGGCAACAACATCCGCCAAGTTGCCAAGGAAGAGGGTTTGGAAAACGCCTTCGCCTTCCCCGGCTTCGTGCCCGCCTATATCCGCCCGCTGTTTTGCCGTGGCATCGGCCCGTTCCGCTGGGCAGCGCTTTCGGGTGATCCGGAGGATATCTACAAGACCGACGCCAAGGTAAAGGAATTGACCCCCGGCAACACCCATCTGCACAACTGGCTGGACATGGCACGGGAGCGCATCGCCTTTCAGGGCCTGCCCGCCCGTATCTGCTGGGTGGGTCTGGGCGATCGTCACCGCCTGGCGCTGGCCTTCAACGAAATGGTCAAGACCGGCGAGTTGAAAGCTCCGGTCGTCATCGGTCGCGATCACCTCGACAGCGGCTCCGTCGCCTCACCCAATCGTGAGACGGAAGCGATGAAGGACGGATCGGATGCCGTCTCCGACTGGCCGCTTCTCAACGCGCTGCTGAACACGGCGTCGGGCGCGACGTGGGTGTCGCTGCACCATGGCGGTGGTGTGGGCATGGGCTTTTCCCAGCACTCCGGTGTCGTCATCTGCGCCGATGGTTCGGAAGACGCAGCAAGACGTCTGGATCGTGTCCTGTGGAACGACCCGGCAACCGGCGTCATGCGTCACGCCGATGCAGGTTACGACATCGCGCTGGACTGCGCCCGGGAAAAAGGCCTGCGTCTGCCCGGCATTCTCGGCAACTGATCGGGATGAAGCTGCTTCGTTCCAGCGATTACAAACATATGCCGTGGAAGAATGGTGGCGGGGAGACGGTGGAAATCACCGTCTTTCCACCCGATGCCTCAGTCGATAATTTTGACTGGCGCATCAGCATGGCAACGGTTGCAAGCGACGGACCCTTCTCGATCTTTCCCTATATAGATCGTACGCTGTCCATTCTGAGCGGGAACGGAATGTCGCTTTGGATGGATGGTCGAGAAGCCGTCCTTATGACGCTTTCAAGCCCGCCGCTCGCCCTCCCAGCAGATATTCCGGTGGAGGCAACCCTTGTCGATGGACCGATCACCGACCTGAATGTGATGACACGGCGTGGGCGCTATCGTCACAGCGTCGAGCGTGTCAGTGGTCGCTTTTCGGTCAGCAAACAGGCGGACACCGAAACGGTGCTAATGTTGGCTACGGGCGATGTGTCTGCGGTATCGGACCATCAGTCAGTGGCCCTCACGGCGCTCGACGCGGTGTCGATCAGTTGCACGGTGGCGGTCCAGGCAGATCACATCGTCTGCTATATCATCAGACTGACGCCGGAGGACTGAAGATAGACCGTTCGCTGGTAACAATGTCCTGAAGGAATTGCACCACGGTTCTGACGCGCGCCAGCTGGCGGGCGTTTTCGTGAAATGCCGTCCAGTAGGAACGGCGTATCGTGACATCCGGCAGAATGCGGGTGAGGTCCGGATCATTGCGAGCGATGTAATCATGCAAGATGCCGATGCCCGCACCAGAACGCACCGCCTCCGTCTGGCCGATGGCGCTGGATATTTCGAAGCTGGCATTCCAGTCCCGCATGATTTCGCCGGTGTAATTCAGCGATGGCGAAAAGATAAGGTCTTCGACATAACCAATCCTGCGATGACGCTTCAGCGCCTCAACGGTTTCAGGCGTCCCATTGTCTTTCAGATAGGATTTCGACGCATACAGCCCCAGCGAATAGTCGGTGAGTTTGGATAAGACCAACCTGCCCTGCTCCGGCCTTTCTATCGTTATGGCAATATCCGCCTCGCGCTGGGACAGGGAAAAAGAGCGGGGAACCGGGACAAGCTCGATCTTGAGTTCTGGATGGAGTGATGTCAGCGCGCCCAAGCGGGGTGCCAGAAACGAAACGCCGAACCCGTCAGGGGCACCGATCCGCACAGTCCCGCTAATCGCAGCATCGCTGCGTCCGAGACTTGCCTGAGCGCCAAGCATTTCGGCTTCCATGTGCTCTGCCGATATCAGAAAACGCCCGCCATCTTCCGTCAAGTCACAGCCGTTGGTGCGGCGGATGAAAAGCCGGGTCTTCAGTGCGTCTTCAAGGGATGTCAGCCGCCGGGACAACGTGGCGTGGTTCAAGCCGAGGCGTTTCGATGCCGCAAGGATTTGGCCCGCGCGCGCAACAGCCAAGAAGATGCGGACATCATCCCAGTTCATGGTTTGCTCCGCAAAATCACGGGTTCCACGTCGATCAGCGTGAGCGACGTCACCATTGCTGCCGTTGCTGCCTTGTATTTGAGGAAATGTGGCGTCTGCAAATGGGCTTCGTATGCAGCAGGGCTGGCGTAGATTTCAAGGATACGGATTTTCTCCGGGCAATCCTTTATCGCCACCGCATTCAGTGACATCACGCCCTCTTCCAGACTGACCGAAGCCTCGATCTCCTCGGCAAGCAGTTCCCGATAAGCATCCAGATGAATCGGATCGATTTCGATGTCCGCCATTCTCACGACAAGGTCTTGTTTCATCGATCTGCCCACTGTTTGGTTGTCCATAGACACACCAGCGTCCAGCGTTGGACTTTAATTTACGCACAACGGCTTCTTATATCAGCGCATTGATTTGTACAAATTGAAGTGCGATGGTTTGCCATCAAAAATTCAGGAGGAACACCCATGAAAGAAATCGGTCATTTCATCGACGGCAAGCATGTTGCCGGCACCAGCGGACGCACATCCAATGTCTACAATCCGGCAACGGGTGAAGTGCAGGCAACGCTTTCACTGGCGAGCGATGCCGAAATTCTGGCCGCCGTCGAAAGCGCCAAGGCGGCGCAGCCAAAATGGGCCGCGACCAACCCCCAGCGTCGGGCGCGCGTGTTCTTCAAATTCGTTGATCTGCTGAACCAGCACATGGATGAACTGGCCGTGCTGCTATCCAGCGAGCACGGAAAGACGGTCGACGATTCCAAGGGCGATATCATTCGCGGTCTTGAAGTTTGCGAATTCGTCTGCGGCATTCCCCATCTTTCCAAGGGTGAGTTTACCGAAGGTGCCGGCCCTGCCATCGACATGTATTCCATTCGCCAGCCTGTTGGCATCGGCGCTGGCATCACGCCGTTCAACTTCCCCGGCATGATCCCGATGTGGATGTTTGCGCCGGCCATCGCCTGTGGCAACGCCTTCATCCTCAAACCGTCCGAGCGCGATCCATCCCTGCCACTTCGTCTTGCGGAACTGATGATCGAGGCCGGTCTGCCAGCCGGTATTCTCAACGTCATCAATGGCGACAAGAGCGCGGTTGACGGTATTCTGACCAACCCGGATATCGGCGCCATTTCCTTCGTCGGCTCCACGCCGATCGCACGCTATGTTTATGGCACCGCTGCCATGAACGGCAAGCGCGCGCAGTGCTTCGGCGGCGCCAAGAACCACATGATCATCATGCCCGATGCGGATCTCGATCAGGCCGTCAGCGCCTTGATGGGTGCCGGTTACGGTTCGGCTGGCGAACGCTGCATGGCGGTGTCTGTGGCTGTCCCGGTCGGTGAAGAGACCGCGAACCGCCTCATTGAAAAGCTCATTCCCCAGATCGAAGCGCTGAAGATCGGTCCTTACACCGATGACAAGGCCGATATGGGTCCGTTGATCACCAAGGAAGCGCAGGCACGCGTGAGCGGCCTGATCGACAGTGGCGTTGAGCAAGGTGCCAAGCTTGTCGTCGACGGCCGCAATTTCAAGCTTCAGGGCTATGAAGATGGTTATTTCGTCGGCGGATGCCTGTTCGACAACGTGACCACCGACATGGATATCTACCGCCAAGAAATCTTCGGGCCTGTTCTCTCGGTCGTTCGCGCCAAGAACTATGAAGACGCGCTGGAGCTCCCGATGAAGCACGAATACGGCAACGGCGTTGCGATCTTCACCCGTGACGGTGATGCAGCCCGTGATTTTGCCAGCCGCATCAATATCGGCATGATCGGCATCAACGTTCCGATCCCAGTTCCCCTCGCCTACCACTCATTCGGCGGCTGGAAGGCTTCGAGCTTCGGCGATCTCAACCAGCACGGCACCGACTCGATCAAGTTCTGGACGAAGACCAAGACGGTCACAGCACGCTGGCCATCCGGCATCAAGACCGGTGCTGAATTCGTCATGCCGACGATGAAGTAAGAGATATCTATCTCGATGATCAAGCGCCCTCATCGCTGAGGGCGCATTTTTTGTGCGTTACTTCGTGCCGTACATCCGGTCACCGGCGTCACCGAGACCGGGCATGATGTAGCCCTGTTCATTCAGGTGGCTGTCGATAGACGCGGTGAAGATCGGGACATCCGGGTGCGCTTCGCGAAAATTCTTGATGCCTTCAGGGGCAGCCAGCAGGCAGAGGAAGCGCATGTTCTTCGCACCGCGTTCCTTCAACTTGTCGACGGCGGCGATGGACGAGTTGCCGGTTGCCAGCATCGGATCGACAACGATGATGAGGCGCGCATCGAGATTATCGGGCGCCTTGAAGAAGTATTCCACCGCTTCCAGCGTATCATGATCGCGGTAGACGCCGATATGCGAGACACGAGCAGAGGGCACCAGCTCCAGCATGCCTTCCAGCAGGCCGTTGCCGGCGCGCAGGATGGAGGCGAACACCAGTTTCTTGCCTTCCAGAACCGGCGCTTCGATGGTCTGCATCGGCGTTTCGATGGTTTCCATCGTCATTTCCAGATCGCGCGTTACCTCGTAGCAGAGCAGCGTGGAGATTTCCCGCAGCAGACGGCGGAAACCGGCGGTCGAGGTTTCCTTCTTGCGCATGATGGTGAGTTTGTGCTGCACGAGGGGATGAGCGATAACGGTGACGCCGTCCATGAAGCTGGCCTTTTCTTTGATCTCTGATGTCTCTGTATTTCACCGAATGAACGGCTTTCGCAAGACCGAAAGTCCATTTTGCACCTGCGTTCCCGCGTGATTTACGCCGCAGGCGAATGTGCATCCAGCTTGGCAAGCAGCGTCGTTCGTGTTTCCTCGTCAACGAATGCAGCCTCGATGGAGGTGCGCGTCATGGCGTTGATCTCCGCATCGCTGAAGCCGAAGGCATGGCGGGCGATCTCGTATTCCTGCGCCAGCGATGTGTGGAAGAACGGCGGATCGTCGGAACTGATGCAGACGCGAACACCCGCGTCGCGAAGGCGCTTCAACGGATGGCTTTCGAAATCCGGGTAGACATTGAGCGCAATGTTGGAGCCCGGGCAAACTTCCAGCACAGTGCCGAGATCGACAAGCCGAGCCACCAGCGCTTCATCCTCGATGGCGCGCACACCATGGCCGATGCGCTGTGGTTTGACGAGATCGAGCGCGTCTGCAACGCTGAAAGCCCCGCAAACTTCGCCTGCGTGAATGGTCAATCCAAGACCGGCATCGCGGGCGATGTCGAAGGCGCGCGCATAATCGGCCACCCGACCCATGCGCTCTTCACCCGCCATGTTGAAACCGGTGATCAGCGGGTGTCTGACGCGCGCTGCATACTCCGCCGCCGCGATGACGCGTTCGGGGCCGAAGTGGCGCTCGCCGGTGACGATGATACGCGCCTCGATCCCGGTTTTCTGCTTTGCAGATTCGATGCCTGCTGCGATCCCTAAGAGATAGGCATCCGCACCCAGCCCGATGCGATCACCATGGTCGGGCGAGATGATCAGCTCGCTGTAGATGGTGTTTTCACCGGCCAGTTCCGTAAGATACGCCTCCGTCAGAAGCGCGTAATCCTCTTCCGTCTTGAACACCTGAGCGACAGCATCGTAACAGCGGATGAACTCGGCAAAATCTGACCAGACGTAAGCGCCGTCGCGTAAGAACGGGCTGCTGTCTATCCCGTATTTCTGCGCCTGCATTGCCACCAGCGATGGCGGAGCGGCACCTTCCAGATGGCAATGGATTTCTGCTTTAAGAAGATGCGACGTCACATGAAACTCCTGCCGTGGCGGCTTGCTGGTATGCCGAGATGAGACGCGATACTTTCGCCGATATCGGCAAAGGATGACCGTATCCCGATGTTCCTTTCGCGAATGCCGGGGCCGAAAGCCATGATCGGCACGCGTTCGCGGGTATGGTCGGTGCCGCGCCAGGTCGGGTCGCAACCGTGGTCGGCGGTGAGGATGGCAAGATCGCCCGGCTGCATCTTGCGATGAATTTCCGGCAATCGCGCATCGAAGGCTTCGAGGGCGGCGGCATACCCCGCGACATCCCGACGGTGGCCGTAATTCATGTCGAAATCCACGAAATTGGTGAAGACGAGATCGCCATTTTCGGCCTCTTCCATCGCTGCCAGAGTCGCATCCATCAGTGCTTCGTTTCCACTGGCCTTGATGACACGCGTAACGCCCTGATGCGCATAGATATCACCGACCTTGCCGATGGCGAGCACCTTGTGGTCCATCTCCACGAGGCGATCGAGCAATGTCGGCTCGGGCGGCAGCACGGAAAAATCACGGCGATTGCCGGTTCTCTGGAACGTGGCGACGGTTTCACCGATGAAGGGCCGGGCAATGACCCGGCCGATATTGAGGGGATCCACGAGTGCGCGCACAGTCTGGCAAAAAGCGATCAGTCGTTCCAGGCCGAAATGCGTCTCATGCGCCGCGATCTGGAAAACGGAGTCCGATGATGTGTAACAGATCGGCTTTCCCGTTCGGATATGCTCGGCACCGAAACGCGCGATGATGTCGGTGCCCGACGCGTGGCAATTGCCAAGGATGCCTGGCACCTTGCCGTGCTCGCAAATCGCATCGACCAGCTCCGGTGAGAAAGCGTCTCCCTCCGTCGGGAAGTAACCCCAATCGAAATGAACCGGTGTCCCTGCGATTTCCCAGTGGCCCGACGGCGTGTCCTTGCCCTTGGAGACTTCGCTGGCGCAGCCGTGCAGCCCGTAGATGCGCTCCGGCGCGTCCATTCCGGCAGGCGTCTCGCCACTGGCCAGCGTCGCAATGTCCAAGAGGCCCAGTGCCGACATGTTCGGCAACATCAGCGGCCCCGACCGCAACCCGGAACGATCGGCCGCACCGGCAGCGCAGAACTCGGCGATGTGGCCCAGCGTATTGGAGCCGAGGTCACCATATTGCTCGGCGTCCGGCGCGCCACCCACGCCAAAGGAATCGAGAACGAGAAGGAAGGCTCGTGCCATGCATCACCCAGAAAAAGCGCGACCGAAACGGCCGCGATAACGAACGAGTGATATAATCATCGTGAGAAGAAAGGTGAAACCCTTTCTTCAAGCACCCTCTTGGCCTTTGGAGGACGGCGCGTCGGTTGCTGCCTTCGGGGCATTCAGATTGCGGATGACGTACCAGCCAGCAGCAACCACCATGCCCGCCAGAATGTACCATGTGATGGCATAGGACAGATGGTTGTTGGGAAAGGTCAGCATGGTCTTGCCACCGATGGGCAGACCACCGGTATTGGGCGTCGCATCCGCATCGATGTAGAAGGGGGCGGCGTTTTCGATCCTCTTCACATCTGCAATTTGGGCGATGTTGCGTGAATACCAGCGATTGTTTTCCGGGTCGTTGGTCCGCAGGAAAAGCCCGCCCGTCTCCGTTACCCGCATCAGGCCGATGATCTCGACATTGCCGTCCACCTCGCCTTGCGGGCGGGTCGATGGATCGCGTCTATCGGTTGGCACGAAGCCGCGATTGACGATGACACCTGTGCCATCGGCGCGCTGCAACGGCGTCAGCACCCAATAGCCGGGACCACGATCGGTGACCGTATAGACCTGCACCTCGTCCTGATGGCGATAGGTACCTGTCACCTTCACGTGGCGATATTCATATTGTGAAGGGTCCGTCATGGCGGGCCACTCGTTTGGCGCGGGTATGTCCACAGGCGTGGCATGCGCGCGCTCTTCCACCCGCGCGATGAGATCAAGCTTCCACGCGAGACGTTTCACCTGCCACGTACCAAGCGCCAGCAGGCAGCCGGTCAGGATGACGGTTATCAGCATGACGCCAATGGCTGCCGGGCGGATACCCCTGCGCGGAGTGGTTTCGCTTTGACTGGTCATTAAGAGCTTTCCCGCTCAACAGAAAACCCCACGAATCCGCTCTCCGATTCATGGGGTCTTGCGTCTCTCGGAGAAGCGCGGCCCGCTTGGATGCAGGCCGCAATATCATTGCAACAGCGCCGGTTACGGCATGTTGCGCATCTGCTCGATTGTCATCGTCGGCATCATGTTCTTGTTCATGTTGTACATGACCCAGAGCGATCCGACGAGGGTGATCATGACAACCACCAGCGTGAACAGCAGCGACATGAATATCCAGCCGCCCTGCGATTTGGTGTTCATGTGCAGGAAGTAGATCATGTGCACGAAGACCTGGACCACGCCGAAGAGCATGATGATCAACACCGTTGTCATCCGGCTTTCCAGCACGTCACCCATCACGAGCCAAAACGGAACTGCCGTCAGGATGACCGACAGGATGAAGCCAATCATATAGCTCTTGAAAGAGCCGTGATCTTCGCCGCTGTCGTGATCGTGGCCGTGATCGTGCGCGTGACTATGGTCGTGCGTGTTTGAACTCATCACAGAACTCCAACCAGATAGACAAAGGAAAAGACGCCGATCCAGATCACGTCGAGGAAGTGCCAGAACATGGAAAGGCACATCAGACGGCGCTTGTTTTCGGCATGAAGACCATATTTCTTCACCTGCACCATCAGCGTCACCAGCCAGATAATGCCAAAGGTCACGTGCAGACCATGGGTTCCGACCAGCGCGAAGAAGGCGGACAGGAAGGCGGACCGCTGGGGTGTCGCACCTTCTGCAATCAGGTGGTAGAACTCGTAAAGTTCCAGCCCGATAAAGGCGACACCGAACAGACCGGTGATGGCGAGCCAAATCAGCGTGGTGTTGACCTTCTTCTTCTCCGCTTCCAGCATGGCAAAGCCATAGGTGATGGAGGAGAACAGCAGGAAACCCGTGTTGATCGCCACCAGCTTCAGATCGAAAAGATCCGCGCCGGAGGGGCCAGCCGCATAATTGCGGCCGATAACGGCATAGGTCGCAAAGAGCGTTGCGAAGATAAGGCAGTCGCTCATCAGATACAGCCAGAAACCCAGCGATGTACCGTTTTCCGGATGGTGGTCTTCCTTGAGATAGAAGACCGGCTTTTCCGCGCCGTCGGCGCTCTGTGCAGGTGCTTGAGCCATTCTGTTACGCCTGATTTGCCAGCAGCTTGGTACGGGCTGCTTCAACGTCTGTTACATCCGATGCGGGAATGTAATATTCGCGATTGTAGTTGAAGGTGTGCGCGATGGAGATCGCGATGATGGCAACCAGGGACAGGATTGCCAGCCACCAGATGTGCCACACGAGTGCAAAGCCAAGAACCACACTTACCGCGCTGAGGATAACACCCGTGCCGGTATTTTTCGGCATGTGGATGGGAATGAACCCGTCCACCGGACGTTCGGCGCCGTGCTTCTTCATGTGCGCCCATGCATCGACTTCATGCACGACCGGTGTGAAGGCGAAGTTGTAGGCAGGCGGTGGAGACGACGTGGACCACTCCAGCGTACGTCCATGGTAGGGGTCGCCGGTGAGATCACGCAGTTCTTCGCGCCGGAAGAAGCTGACAACGAGCTGGATGATGAACGACGCAATGCCAAGCGCGATAAGGAAGGCACCGAATGCGGCGATGATGAACCAGATTTGCAGCGACGTGTCTTCGAACTGGCTGAGGCGGCGTGTCACGCCCATCAGACCCAGCACGTAGAGCGGCATGAAGGCGAAGTAAAAGCCGACGAACCAGAACCAGAAGGACATTTTGCCCCAGAATGGATCGAGACGGTAGCCGAAGGCTTTCGGGAACCAGTAGACGATACCCGCCAGCACGCCGAACAGGACGCCACCGATGATCACGTTGTGAAAATGGGCGACCAGGAACAGTGAGTTGTGCAGCACGAAGTCTGCCGGAGGGACGGCAAGAAGAACACCCGTCATACCACCGATGACGAAGGTGATCATGAAGCCGATTGCCCACAGCATCGGGACATCGAAGGTGATACGACCCTTGTACATGGTGAAGAGCCAGTTGAAAATCTTCGCACCAGTCGGAATAGAGATAATCATCGTCGTGATGCCGAAGAAGGCATTGACGCTGGCACCCGAACCCATCGTGAAGAAGTGGTGCAACCACACGACATAGGCCAGAATGGTGATGACCACCGTTGCGTAGACCATCGACGCGTAACCGAAGAGACGCTTGTTGGAGAAGGTCGATACGATTTCCGAGAAGATACCGAATGCAGGCAGGATGAGGATGTAGACCTCCGGATGGCCCCAGATCCAGATGAGGTTCACATACATCATCGGATTGCCGCCAAGATCGTTGGTGAAGAAGTTCGTACCAACATAACGGTCAAGCGCCAGCAGCGCGAGTGTTCCCGTCAGGATCGGGAAGGATGCCACGATCAGGATATTGGAACACAGCGATGTCCAGACGAAAATCGGCAAACGCATCATGGTCATGCCCGGTGCGCGCATCTTGATGATGGTGACGATCAGGTTGATGCCGGACAGTGTCGTTCCGACGCCGGCGACTTGCAGGCCCCATATATAATAATCGACACCGACGCTCGGACTTCCCTGAATGCCCGACAGTGGTGGGTAGGCTAGCCAGCCTGTCTGCGCATATTCACCGATGAACAGCGAAATCATGGTGATAATGGCGCCGGCCATCGTCATCCAGAAGGAGAAGTTGTTGAGGAACGGGAAGGAAACGTCACGCGCGCCGATTTGCAGCGGAATGACGAAGTTCATCAGACCCGTGATCATCGGCATGGCCACGAACAGGATCATGATCACGCCATGCGCGGTGAATATCTGATCGTAGTGATGCGCGTTCAGGTAGCCCTCGGAGCCACCAGACGCAATGGCCTGCTGAATGCGCATCATGATGGCGTCGGCAAAGCCACGCATCAGCATGACCAGCGCCAGAATGATGTACATGATACCGATCTTCTTGTGATCGATACTCGTGAACCATTCCTTCCAAAGATATCCCCAGAGCTTGAAATAGGTGAGGAGCCCCAGAACAGCTGCCCCACCAATCGCCACGACCGCGAACGTGACGATCAGAATGGGCTCTTGGATGGGGATGGATTCCAACGTCAGCTTCCCGAACAGGAACGACGTTTGATCGGTGGTGGCGACCATTTTAGCCTCTTACGATTGACTTAGAGTGCCATGCGTCCGTCCGGATGCACGCTGCGCTCCAACCTCATTAAATCTACGCATCGTTGGTTCAGATGCACGTCACGACGTTCAGCCTGCGGTTTTCGGTGCAGACGGCAGCTCGGCCTTGGTATCGGGCAGAGCCGTGGACTGGAATGTCTGGCCCTGAATGGCGGCAGGCAACGATTGCGGCCCTGATGCAACGCCATAAGGCGAAAGCGGGGTGCAAACCACGGAGTTCAGAGCCTTGGCCATATCGATGCCCTCCTTGCCGCCGCCGCCATTCGCATCGATATGCATCATGTCACGCATGCAAAGCTTGTTAGGCTCCACACAGCGGTTGAGAATCGCGTCGAAAAGCTGAGGGTCGACATTGGCGAAATACTGCACGGGTTCGCGCTCGCTTGGCTTTGCAAGCTCGAGATATTCCATGCGGCCGAAGCCCTTGCCGCCATCCTTGACCTTGGCAACCCACTGGTCGAAGCCTTCCTGGCTCAGACCATGGAACTTGAAGCGCATGTGAGAGAAGCCTGGGCCAGAGAAGTTGGCCGAGAAACCATCATAAACGCCTTCCTTGTTGATGACCGCGTGAAGCTTCGTCTGCATGCCGCCCATCGAATAAATCTGACCAGCCAGCGCAGGCACGTAGAACGAATTCATCGCAGTCGTGCCGGTAATCTTGAAATTGATCGGCACATCGACGGGAGCCGCGAACTCATTGACGCTGCCAATGCCCAGTTCCGGGTAGAAGAAGACCCACTTCCAGTCCATGGAGACGACCTCGACCGTGATTGGTTTCGTCTCGGCTGTTACCGGACGGTCCGCATCGATACGGTCAAGAGGACGATACGGATCGAGACGGTGCGTCGCAATCCACGTAACCGTTCCAAGCATGAGGATGATGGCAACCGGAGCAGACCAGATGACCATTTCAAGACGGGTGGAGTGATGCCATTCGGGATCATAATCCTCCGCCTTGGCGGATGCACGGTACTTCCACGCGAAGAAGAGCGTGAGGGCCAGAACCGGAACGATGATCAGAAGCATCAAGACCGTTGACGTGATGATAAGATCGCGCTGCTGGATGGCGATGTCGCCGGAAGGGTTCATCACGACGAGATCACAACCGCTGAGCAGGAGCGCAGACGACAGGGCCGCAAGGGCAGAGGATTTTTTCATAAGGGTGCGCACGTTTTGGGACTCGTACTGTTTTTCATATTGCTTGATGCGTATAATTGCCGAACGTCATAAAGGACATGAGGTAGTTTGTCGCGGTGCAACATGACATTTTCACTGCGGTCTTCGCAGCATGCGGAAAATTGAGACCGAAGGGCGGAAAGTCCCGCATTATCTCATAGGATAGCGTGTGGGCAAGCCCTTCCACACATTCTTCAATTGACGGCCTCAAACCCCTGTGTGACAATCCGCCGCATAACATCGACGAAAGAGGAGCGTCGGTCGTTATGGTCATGGCTAGCCCATACGCAGGAGGGAATCTTATGAGTTATACCGACACGGCCTCGTCCTACTCACAAAACAACGGACCGAACGGCCAGCCAGGGGCGCCTGTCGCCGTGGACCCGGATCGCATCACGATCGCGGTCATCCTGGCCAGAATGACGGAGTTTTTTGATTTCTTCGTTTATGCCATCGCTTCCGCCCTCGTTTTCCCTCACGTCTTTTTCTCGTTCGTCGACCCCCTCACAGCCACCCTCTACTCCTTCGCCGTGTTTTCGCTGGCATTCATTGCCCGCCCCATCGGCTCTCTCCTGTTTCTGCAAATCGACCGTAAGTTCGGACGCGGCGTCAAGCTGTCGGCAGCGCTGTTTACGCTCTGTGGTTCCACCATGGCGATCAGCTTCCTGCCATCCTATGCGGATGCAGGCATGATTGCGCCGATCCTGCTGGCGGTGTTCCGTATCGGTCAGGGCATTGGACTTGGCGGCGCATGGGACGGCCTCGTCTCCCTTCTGGCGATGAATGCGCCTGAAAAGCAGCGTGGCTGGTACGCCATGATGCCACAACTGGGTGCGGCCATGGGCTTTGGTCTTGCGAGCGCCTTCTTCATCATCTTCACCACCCAACTTTCCAACCCGGAATTCCTGGCGTGGGGCTGGCGTTTCCCGTTCTTCGTCGCTTTGGCGCTCAACGTTCTGGCGCTCTTTGCCCGCCTGCGGATGATCGTTACGCCGGAGTTCCAGTCCATGCTGCAACAGCATGAACTGGAGCCCAAGCCCATGTTCGAGATGCTGCGCAATCAGTCACGGGTCGTCTTGACGGGCGCATTCGTGCCCCTGGCCAGCTTTGCGCTCTTCCATCTCGTCACCGTGTTTCCGCTCAGCTGGGTGTCGCTCAACACGAACCAGCGCGTCTCCGACTTCCTGTTCGTGCAATTCGTCAGCGCCATCATCGCAGGCGGCATGATCGTCGTTTCCGGCATTGTGTCCGACAAGATTGGTCGTCGCAAACTGCTCGGCATCGCCGCTGCGCTGATTGCGATCTTCAGCTTCATAGCACCGGTTCTTCTGGCGTCGGGCGATATCGGACGCTACCTTTTCGTGCTGATCGGCTTTGCCTTGCTTGGCCTGTCCTTCGGTCAATCGGGCGGCGCGCTGGCCTCTCGCTTCAGCCGTGAATATCGCTACACGGGCGCATCGCTCACCTCCGATATTTCATGGTTGATCGGCGCTGGCTTTGCACCTCTGGTCGCGCTGGGTTTCTCATCGAAGTTCGGGCTCTTCGCCGTCGGCATCTATCTTTTGTCTGGTGCGCTGTGCACCATCGTGGCGCTCTATTTCAGCCGCGTGCTAGATATGCCGTCGGAATAACCTTGAAAACGAACACTACGGAAAAGCCGCGGAAAGATGCCCCGCGGCTTTTTATGGACCATGCTCACATGTTTGTTTCAGCAATCGGTGCAGGTAATCGGATCCTGCTCGCGCTTTGCGAAGTAATAATCCCGACCGATCGTAATCTGCCGAATGCTTGGGGCTGCGTTCGACAGGAACATCAATAGCGTATGGGGAATCGTCAACTCCGCATGGACGAGAAACGCGTTGGGTTGCCTGAGATTGTCGGGAAGGTTGACGACGGAATTTGCGGGGTACGGGCGCTGATTGCTCTGGCTCCAGGACCAGTTGATCCTGGCGACCCTGTTGGCATCCACCTGAATGCCACTGATCTTCAAATCGAGCCCGGTCGTGGCGTAGGGCACGAAAATTGCCGAGGCGACGTCGGGCATGGTCTTCAGGTACGCCTTGTTGACGCTCACCTGCTGCGACACGAGGTCGGCGATCGTGCCGGCCGCATGCGTTGCCCGCTTGTAGACACTGAAGCCGATCGTCAGTTCGAACGCCGTTATGTAAAGCGCCAGCAAGACCGGGAAGATGATCGCAAACTCCACCGCGCCCACGCCCTGACGATCCTGCCGCAATCGCTTGAACGTCTGGCCGATGACTCGCAAGGCCGTTTTTGTCTTCATCACCATCCGGCCGCACTCACTGGTATGCTTCATTGCGGAACGCATCTGTTGCGACAATCAGGAAATGCGAAGGCATGGACCCATCCTTCGGGCGGATATTGGTCAGGAAAGGCCGGACGATATCGGCCACCACCTGCCAGCGGTAATAGACGCGTAGCATGTTGATCGTGCTCGGCCCTCCCGGTGCAAACCGGAACGCGGAAACATCGAGATCGAAGAACTGGCCGTTCGGCGTCAAGGGGATGGTTTTGGGAATATCGGCAAAAGTATTGAAGCTGCGAAGATCGATATAGAGCTTTTGCGGTGTCTTGATCTCCTCTGGAGAGCAGGTGATCAGGATCGACACTTCGTCGCAAAACAGCTTTCTGAAATCTTCCTGACTGATGGAGCTGGAAATCTGTCCCGTCCTCAACTGACGCGCCAACCGGTCCGTTGCATTCGTGACCAGTTGTTCGCCCATCATCGCCAGAAAAGTCTCGATGATGGCAAAGACCAACAGAAAATAGGGAACGGCCAGAATGGCGAACTCTATGGCCGCCGAACCTTTGCGTGAACGCGCAAATCGTCTGGCCAACAACATTTTCGGAGACAATGCCTGCATTGCGCTTTTTCAATCTTCATGACGGGAAAGCATGTCTGCCCGAGAGCTTTGTGCCCATGAAGTGTATGGCGGCTTCGTTTACATTTTGTTGCTGGAAAACCTCGCATTTCCAATATTGTATGATTTTTGAGCGCAATCCACGCCTTCGGAGATCATATCAGTGATTTGGGAAATAATATAAATATTGCCAAGACCGACCATTTACGGGATATTTGATCAATAGAAAGTTTGACCGGAGACAATGCCAGCGTGTGATGTCTCCCCCATCGTTTCGGAGAGAATATTGGCCAGCCTCAGTGAACCCGTCGATGGCGGTGCGAAAGAAAAGCCTCAAAGCGGTCGCACAGGCGGATCGCTGGTCAGTCAGACCGCAAACGCGTTGCGCCAGACCATTCTGTCCGGCCAGTACAAGCCGGGAGACAAGCTGCCGAGTGAAGCGGGCCTGACGGAGCTTTATAAAGTCAGCCGCACGGTCGTGCGCGAGGCCGTTGCAGCGCTCAGAGCAGACAGACTGGTCGAGGCACGTCATGGTGCGGGCATTTTCGTTCTGGAACTTCCCACCCAGCAGCCGCAGCCGTTTCAGGATGTCGATCATGATCGGATTTCTTCCATCATCGAACTTCTGGAATTACGGGCAGCCGTCGAAACCGAGGCCGCCGAACTTGCCGCCGTGCGCAGATCGCCCGCACAGGAAGAGGCGATCATCCGCTGTCTATCCTCCGTTCAGGCCTGCATCGATACGAGCGTCCCAACCGCAGAGGCGGATTTCAAGCTTCATCTGGCCATTGCTGACGCTACCAACAATCCGCGCTTCCGCGAGTTTCTGGAGGTGATGGGTCAGAATATCATTCCAAGAGCAGCGTTGCGTGCCTCCCAATCTGAGAAGACGGCAGCCCCTTATTTGCAACAGCTTCAAAATGAGCATAACGCCATCGTGCACGCGATTTCGGATGGGGATTCAACGGCTGCGCGCGAGGCCATGCGTCAGCACCTGAAGGGCAGCCAGCAGCGTTATCGCGCGATGCTGCGTCAGGGCGACCGATAGTCTCCGGTAGACCGTTTCCCTGTTCAATGGAAGCCCTCTAGCACATCCACACTGAAAGGTTTTTCATGGCGATCGTCAGAACATTTGATGGCGACAAACCTCGCATGGTGATGCCCAAGGGTGCCATCGATACCCAGATGCACATGTATCTTCCTGGGTTTCCCGCGTTGGAGGGCGGCCCGCCGGTGCCGGGGGGAACACCAGGCCCTGAGGAATACCGCCGTCTGATGAACTGGCTCGGCATTGAGCGCGTCGTCATTACCCAGGGCAACGCCCACCAGCGCGATAACGGCAACCTGATCGCCAGTCTGCGGGCCATGGGGAACGTTGCCAAAGGTGTCGCCGTCGTGACCCGGCAAACGCCGCTCGACGCGATCCAGGAGATGATCGATGTCGGTGTCATTGGCGCCCGCATCATGGATTTGCCCGGTGGCGCGGTCGATCTCACGCATCTGGAAGAGGTCGACAGCATCGCCCAAGAGCTGGGCTGGTGCATTGCCGTGCAATTCGACGGCTCCCATATTCTCGACCACGAAGAGCGTCTGGCAGCCGTCAAGAGCCGCTGGATTTTTGACCACCACGGCAAGTTCTTCGCCGGGGTTACGCCCGATAGTCCGCAGATATCTGCGCTGAAGCGTCTGATCGACAAGGGCAATTGCTGGTTCAAATTTGCCGGATGCTATGAATCCAGCCGCTCCGGTGGACCCGAGTTTGACGATATCGCCGCCGTTGCCCGCGTCATCGCGGCCCATGCACCGGATCGCATCATATGGGGCACCAACTGGCCCCATAACAACGCCAAGACGACTGCAGACTATCCAAACGATGCGGATTTGCTGGGCAGGGTTCTGTCATGGCTTCCTTCGCAAGAGGCGCGCAGAAAAGCGCTGGTGACCAACCCGGAAGAATTGTTCGGTTTCGACCCCGTGTGAACCGAAATGCAAAAAGCCCGGCATGACCGGGCTTTTCAATCGTCACTCCACGAACGAGCGTTATTCGCTGTCGGCGTTATAAAGGACGTCAAGCGTCGGGATCGACGTGATGTTGAAGCCGCCATCGACGTAGTGACATTCGCCCGTCACGCCGCGTGACAGGTTCGACAGAAGATAGAGCGCCGAGCCGCCAATGTCTTCGATGTCAGGCGTGCGGCGCATCGGCGCGTTCTTCTGGTTCCACGAGAAGATGGCGCGGGCATCCGAGATACCGGCACCGGCCAATGTGCGCACGGGACCTGCGGAGATGGCGTTGACGCGAATCCCCTTGGGACCGTAATCGGCAGCCAGATACCGAACGGATGCTTCTAGCGCCGCCTTTGCGACACCCATGACATTGTAATTGGGGATGACGCGCTGCGAGCCGTTATAGGTCAAGGTCAGCATCGAGCCGCCATCGGTCATCAACGCGGCCGCACGCTTGGCGATTTCCGTAAACGAGAAGCAGGAAATGACCATCGTCCGGCTGAAGTTTTCGCGAGTCGTGTTGGCGTAGAGGCCTTTCAACTCGTTCTTGTCGGAAAAGCCGATGGCGTGAACGACGAAATCAAGAGACCCCCAGCGTTCGCGCATCGCGTCGAACAGGGCATCGACGGAGGCCAGATCTTCCACGTCGCAGGGGACGATGAAATCGGAGCCGACGTCCGCCGCAAGCGGCTTGACGCGCTTTCCCAGCGCTTCGCCCTGATACGTGAAAGCAAGCTCCGCCCCTTGGGCGGCCAACGCCTTGGCGATGCCCCAGGCGATGGAGTGGTTGTTCGCGACCCCCATGATGAGGCCGCGTTTTCCCTGCATGATGCCATTCATAGGCAATTATCCGTTGTAACGCTGGAAGACGAGCGTGGCATTGGTGCCGCCGAAGCCGAAGGAGTTCGACAGGACCGTATCGATTTTGGCATCATCGATGCGTTCACGAACGATGGGCACCCCTTCGAATTCGGGATCGAGCGTATCGATATGGGCGCTTTTGCCGATGAAGCGTTCCTGCATCATCAACAGACCATAAATGGATTCCTGCACGCCTGCGGCACCCAGCGAGTGACCCGTCAGCGACTTGGTCGACTGCACATGCGGGATTTTCGCGCCAAACACTTCGCGGATCGCGCCGATTTCCTTGCTGTCGCCGACAGGTGTGGACGTGCCGTGGGTGTTGATGTAGTCGACCTCACCCTTCACGGTTGCCAGCGCCTGACGCATGCAACGAATGGCGCCTTCGCCCGACGGTGCAACCATGTCGTAACCATCGGATGTTGCGCCGTAACCGACGATCTCGGCATAAATCTTGGCGCCGCGTGCCTTGGCATGCTCCAGTTCTTCCAGAACCAGAACGCCCGCACCGCCAGCGATGACGAAGCCGTCACGGTTGGCATCGTATGCGCGGGACGCGGTGGATGGATTGTCGTTGTACTTGGACGACATCGCGCCCATGGCGTCGAACAGGTTCGACATCGACCAGTCCAGATCTTCATGGCCGCCTGCAAACATCACGTCCTGCTTGCCCCACTGAATCATTTCGGTGGCATTGCCGATGCAGTGTGCCGAGGTCGAGCAGGCAGACGAGATGGAGTAGTTGACGCCGTGAATCTTGAACCAGGTCGCCAGCGTGGCGGATGCCGTGGACGACATCGCCTTCGGCACGGCGAACGGGCCGATGCGCTTGGGGCTTTTGTTCTTCAGCGTGATGTCGGAGGCCTCAACGATGGTCCGGGTCGAAGGACCGCCCGAACCCATGATGATGCCGGTGCGTTCATTGCCGCTGATGACGCTCTCTTCGAGACCGGAATCGGCAATCGCCTGCTTCATGGCGACATGGTTCCACGCGCCGCCCTGGGACAGGAAGCGCATCGCGCGACGGTCAACCAGGTCGGTGGGGTCGAGAGACGGTTTGCCCCAGACCTGGCATTTGAAGCCATGCTCGGCAAAATCCGGCGAGAATGAAATTCCCGACTTCGCATCTCTCAGGGACGCCGTGACCTCTGCAGCGTCGCTGCCGATCGATGAAACAATACCGAGGCCGGTGACTACAACTCTTCTCATGAAGTTGACCTTTTCTGTGTTTGCCGCGCGATGGGTTCTGGTTCCGAGTGGCATTGGCCACCCGTCACCGAACGATCAGGGGGTCAGGCGGTCTTTTCCTTGGACAGACCGACACGCAGGTCCGACGCTTGATAAATGGTTTCGCCATCGGCTTTCAGCCAGCCATCGGCCGTACCGAGAACGAGGCGACCGCGCATGACGCGCTTGAAATCGATGCCGTATTGCAAAAGCTTGGTTTCAGGGCGAACCATCCCCTTGAACTTCACTTCCCCGGTGGAAAGGGCCATACCGCGACCTTCTTCACCCAGCCAGCCAAGGAAAAAGCCGGTCAGCTGCCACATGCCATCGAGACCGAGGCAGCCAGGCATGATCGGGTTGCCCTGAAAGTGGCAGGGGAAATACCAGTCATCCGGCGACACGTCGTATTCGGCACGGATGAAACCCTTGTCGTGGGCGCCACCGGTTTCGGAGATTTCGGTGATACGGTGAACCATGAGCATGGGAGGCAGAGGAAGCTGCGCATTGCCGGGGCCAAACAGTTCGCCACGTCCACAAGACAGAATTTCCTCGTAATTGTAGCTCGATTGCCTCGTTGCCATGTCGTATCCATTTCCCCGTTTACACGCTTTGAAAGACTTCTCTAGAACAAGTTAGGTTGAAAATGAAGCGCCACAAGGGCAACTTACATGTCTGGTTGCTCATGCTTTGACCGAAGCCCGCCTAAACATGGCGCCCGCATACAGGAAGCGTAAGGCCTGAACCAGAGGAAATTTGCAAAAATCCCCGCTTTACAGCTAATTGCGGGACGGCGTTCTACCGGAATCTATTGAAACCCGGGCGCGTAAAAGTTATATGCTTATGGAATTGGGTTTATTCTACCGGTTTTGAGGCCGCGTTTTATGACATTTGACGCCACATTGGATATCGGAACGAGATTGCGCCGCTTTGGCCTTCGCCCCACACGTCAGCGTGTAGCCTTGGGCGATCTGCTATTCGCCAAGGGTGACCGGCACCTGACAGTCGAGGAATTGCACGACGAGGCCGTCAATGCCGGTGTGCCGATTTCGCTCGCCACCGTCTACAATACCCTGCATCAATTTACGGAAGCCGGCATCATTCGCGTTCTCGCCGTTGAAGGCGCCAAGACCTATTTTGACACCAACGTATCGGATCATCACCACTTCTTCGTCGAAGGTGAGAACGAGGTGCTCGATATTCCCGTCAACAATCTGGAGATCGGCAATCTGCCGGAACCGCCAGAGGGCATGGAAATCGCCCATGTGGACGTGGTGATCCGCCTTCGCCGCAAGCGCGGCTAAAGGCCTATCTCAGGGTCGCAAGTCTAGGGATCGAACGTCAGTTCGACGGGCCGTCATTAAAGCCCACCTCATCCACCAGTTCTGATGCTTCCTTCCGGTGTGCGGCGATTTCAGTCAGTGACAGGCTGTCCGGCTTGATCGGGCCAAAATTCTTCACGACGTCGGATGGTTGCGCGCCTGGCAGCACCGGATATTCGAAGACCTGTTTGGCATAGATTTCCTGGGCTTCGCCGGATGCCAGAAATTCCATCAGCTTCAAGGCATTGTCCCTGTTGGGCGCGTATTTCGTCATCGCAACGCCGGAGATGTTGACGTGGGTGCCGCGATCCTGCGCATTCGGGAAGATGACGCGCACCGCATTGCCCCAGACCTTTTCCTCAGGCTCCTGTTCGTTGGTCAGCATCAGCCCGACATAATAGGTGTTGCCCACTGCGATGTCGCATTCACCGGAATAGATGGATTTCGCCTGGCTGCGATCGGTGCCATCGGGCTTGCGGGCTAGATTGTTCTTCAGGCCTGTGAGCCATGTGCGCGTATAATCCAACCCGTGATGGGCAATCATGGATGCAAACAGCGCGATATTGTAGGAGTGCTGGCCATCGCGAATGCAGATCTTGCCTTTCCATTTCGGATCGGCAAGCTCCTCATAGGTGATATCCTTCGGGCTGACGCGGTCTTTCGAGGCGTAGACGACGCGGCCTCGCGTGGTCAGGCCGAACCATTCGCCTTCCGGGTCACGAAGATTGGCGGGAATGTCCTTTTCGATCACAGGATCGTTCAGGACCGGTTGCGTCACCTTGCCTTCCTTGGCCTCCACAAGGCGGGCAATATCGACCGTCAGTAGAATGTCGGCTGGTGAATTCACGCCTTCCGCCTGGATGCGCTCGACCAGACCCTTGTCCAGAAACAGCACATTGGCCTCGATGCCGGTCTCCTTGGTGAAGGCATCGAGCAGCGGCTGAATGAGCTCAGGCTGGCGATAGGAGTAGACGTTGACTTCGCCACCCGCGACAGCTGTGGACATTCCGCAACCGATAACCGATGTCGTGGCTGCAATTGCACAAAATATCGACTTCACGCTTGCCATGGGGCACGCCTCCGGTAGATTAGATTCTTGAGTTGTTTGTTCATGAATCACAGCAGGCGGTCAACAGGACAATTGAAGGATCGGAAATCTCTCGGAGATTTTTTCATTTCTGGAATTGTTCTAAAGTAAAATAACGACTATATGACTCCACATTACTGGAGTTAGGAGATCAGCATGCGTTTGACCAAACAGACCAACTATGCCGTCCGCATGTTGATGTATTGCGCCGCCAATGACGGCAACCTCAGCCGCATCCCGGAAATCGCCAAGGCTTACGGTGTCTCCGAACTGTTCCTGTTCAAGATTTTGCAGCCGCTCAACAAGGCCGGCCTGGTTGAGACGGTGCGTGGTCGCAATGGCGGCGTCAAGCTCGGCAAGCCCGCCGACAAGATCAGCCTGTTCGATGTCGTCAAGGTGACGGAAGACAGCTTTGCCATGGCGGAGTGCTTCGAAGACGGCGCCGTGGAGTGCCCGCTGGTGGATAGCTGTGGTCTGAACTCGGCGCTGCGCAAGGCGCTCAACGCCTTCTTCGACGTCCTGACCCAATATTCCATCGACGATCTCGTCAAGGCTCGTCCACAGATCAGCTTCCTGCTCGGTCTCGAAGACACCATGGCCAAGCGCCGTCCGCCGCGCGTCGTGGCAGCGGCCCCGGCGGCCTGAGCCTAAAGCTTCCCTGGCGAGATTTTTCAACCCGCGGACATCGTTCGCGGGTTTTCTGTTTTTAGGCCACGTGCGGTTGACGGTTGCGCTTTAAAAGGCACAGTTGCATCTCGATAGCCTCACCGTCCGATTCTCTCCCGCCGATCGCCTTCCCGTAAGCATGATGACCAAGCCAGACCTCCACAGCTTTTTCCTCACGGCCCTCATCGGCAGCATCGGCGCTCTGGTCGCATCTCTGATCGGACTGCCCGCGCCGTTTCTCTGTGGACCGGCGCTTGCCGTTACGCTGGCGGGTTTGTCGGGGCTGCGCCTTTCCGTGCCGCAAATGCTGCGCAACGCCACCTTCGTCGTCGTCGGCATTTCCATGGGAACGAGCGTGACGCCGGAGGTAATCGATGCCGCCAAGGCCTGGCCGCTCAGCTTTGTCGCCGTTCTGGCAACCGTCGTTCTTCTGCTCTACGTCGCCTATTGGATTTTGCATTTCGGTTTTGGCTATGACCGCACCACGGCCATGCTGGGCGCATCACCGGGCCATCTCAGCTATATCATCAGCCTGACGGCAGAAACGAAGAGCGATCTGGCCACTGTCAGCGTCATCCAGAGCGTACGCGTTCTTGCCCTGACGCTCGCCGTGCCGGTCATCGTCGAGTATCTCGATCTGATCAGCATCGAACCTTTGATCCTGGCGCCGCCGATGCCACCGATGGTGCTGGCTTTGACGGTGCTGGCATCACTTGCTGTCGGGTGGCTTTTCATGCGCTGGCGCTTTCCCGCAGCCCTGCTGCTCGGTGGCGTTGCCGTTTCCATCGGCATTCACATCACCGGACTGACGAGCGGCGGCGTACCAGGCTGGCTCAGCCAGCCGACCTATATCATTCTGGGCAGCCTCATCGGCACGCGGTTCACCCGCTCTTCGCTTCGCGACATGAAAATGGCCTTCGTGGCGGGCGGTGTCGTGACCGTGGCTGTGATGTTGCTGGCCTGTCTTGCCGCAGTTGTGGTATCCAGAATTACCGGCGTTCCGCTCAATGCGGTGATGATCGCCTTTGCGCCGGGCGGTCTCGAAACCATGGCCGCCATGGCAATCATGATGCACGCAGACACTGCCTATGTCGGTGCCCATCACGTTCTGCGCCTGCTGTTTCTCTCCGTTCTCATGCCGCTCGTCATGGGCAAGGACGCGCGCAGAAAATCGGACTGAGACGACACAGCGCTTCCTGCATTAGGCAATGCGTATAAATCGCGATCCCGCATGCAACCTTTCGATCTCTTTTTCGTTACCGCCACATGACTTGGAGACCGTCGCAAACGCCTTGCGCACAGACGATTTCCTGAAATTTCCCCGTATCCTGTTGGAGATGCTTGATGAAGCGTTTGATGAAACTCACCGGCGCAGGATTTGCGCTCGCACTTTATGCATCCATAGCACAGGCGCAGGTCGTCGTTTCATCCAAGATCGATACGGAGGGCTCCGTCCTCGGCAACATCATCATGACGGTGCTGAGCAAGAACGACATCGAAACCACCGACCGCATTCAGCTCGGCGCTACCCCCGTTGTGCGCAAGGCGATCACGGCGGGCGAAATCGACATCTATCCCGAATACACAGGCAATGCCGCCTATTTCTTCGAAAAGGCGGAAGACCCTCTCTGGAAAGATGCGGCAAAGGCCTATGAAGAAGCCAAGACATTGGACTTCAACGCCAACAAGATCGTCTGGCTGACACCGTCTCCCGCCAACAACACCTGGGGCATCGCCGTTCGCAAGGATGTTGCAGAGAAGAACAGTCTGAAAACGCTGAGTGACTTCGGCAAATATATCGCCGGTGGCGGCCAGGTCGTGCTGGCTGCTTCCTCCGAGTTCGTGAACTCTGCCGCAGCCCTTCCCGCATTTCAAAAGACCTACGGCTTCACACTGAAGGCCGATCAGCTGATCACGCTTGCCGGTGGTGATACCTCCGCGACGATTGCTGCGGCTGCCAACCAGACCAACAATGTCAACGCAGCCATGGTTTATGGAACCGACGGCGGCATCGCGCCATCTGGTCTCGTCGTTCTGGAGGACGACAAGAACGTACAGCCGGTTTACCAGCCAGCGCCGGTCGTGCGCGAAGAGGTCTTGAAAAAGCACCCTGAGATCGAAACCCTATTGAAGCCGGTCTTCGAAAAGCTCGACCTGACCACACTTCAGGAGCTGAACGGTCGTGTGCAGGTGGGCGGTGAGCAGGCGAAGACTGTTGCCCTGGACTTCCTGACGAAAAACGGCTTCGTGAAATAAGGGGCTGCTTTGCAACGCGCCTCGCACTGGCCCCTCCCACAATACGATAAGGTCGGAGCGCTGATTGCGGCGCTCCTCGCCTATGCCCTTCTTGCTCTTCCATTCGCAACCTCTAGGGCAAACCGTATCGTTCCGGGCGAAGTGCGTAGCGTTCTGGACGCCCTGCCTCCAGCATGGGCCTACGCGCTCTACGCACTGGTCGGCATCACGATCTGCGTCACCTTTTTTCGAAATGATACGCGGCTGCGGCTTGGTCTCGCACTGGTGGGTCTTGTCGCCTTGGCGCTCGCCATCGGTAGCGCCGCATCCCATCTGACGCCCGCTGGCAACAGCTATGCACGGGTATCTCCCGCCAGCGGCTTTTGGCTGCTGGCATCGGGCTTGATCCTGATGGCAACGGACGCCATCGCGCGGCTCAATCCTCGCCCTGCAACACGCATATTGCTGCTTTTCCTTGCGCTGAGTGTGGTTGCCGCCACGCTCATATCCGGGCAATGGGACGCGCTGTCGGTCATGAAGGAATATGAAAACAGGCGGGACATCTTCTGGACGGAGGCCGGGCGTCACATCCAGCTTGCAATCGGCTCACTGTTTGCCGCGACACTCGTCGGCATTCCCCTGGGCATTCTCTGCTACAAGGTCGAGCGTCTGCGCGCGGGCGTGTTGAACAGTCTCAACATCGTACAGACCATTCCCTCCATCGCGCTGTTTGGTCTTTTGATCGCCCCGTTGGGCTGGGTTGCTGCCAATATTCCCGGTGCATCCGAAATTGGCATTCGCGGCATTGGAATGGCGCCCGCATTCGTGGCGTTGTTTTTATACTCACTTCTGCCCGTCGTTTCCAACACCGTCGTGGGGCTGAATGGCGTCTCGAATGCCGTGCGGGAAGCAGCACGCGGGCTTGGCATGACGGCTGTGCAAAGGCTCTTCAAAATCGACTTTCCGCTGGCCCTGCCCATCATACTCACCGGCATTCGCATCGTGCTCGTCCAGAATATCGGGCTCGCGACGATAGCCGCGCTGATCGGCGGTGGCGGGTTTGGCGTCTTCGTGTTTCAGGGTATCGGCCAGACGGCCATGGATCTGGTTTTGCTCGGCACCATCCCGACAGTCATTCTGGGCTTTACCGCCGCCATCCTTCTGGACGCCGTCATCGAGAGCAATCTCTTCAACAGGGGAAGCAGGGCATGATCGAGGTCGACCATCTGACCAAGGACTATGACGGCACAAGGGTGGTGGACGATGTGTCGATGGTAATCGATGCCCGCAGCATCACTGTGATCGTCGGCACATCCGGTTCCGGCAAGACGACGCTGTTGCGCATGATCAACCGGCTGGTCGAACCCTCCTCCGGCATCATTCGCATCGATGGACAGAATATTCTCGACATGCCCGGACACACGCTGCGCCGCAGCATCGGCTATGCCATCCAGGGACACGGTCTGTTTCCGCACCGGACGGTAGCGCAAAACATTGCTACCGTGCCGGAACTGCTGGGCTGGGACCGCGCCCGGATCGACGCGAAGGTCAGCGAGCTGCTCGATCTCTTTCAGCTCGACCCCGCGCAATACGCCGACCGCTTTCCCGCGGCCCTGTCGGGCGGGCAGCAACAGCGCGTGGGCGTTGCCCGCGCCCTTGCGGCAGAGCCGAACATTCTTTTGATGGACGAACCCTTCGGCGCGCTCGATCCGATCATCCGCGCCAAGGCGCAGGACGATCTTCTCGCCATTCAGAAAAAGCTTGGCGTCACAATCGTTCTCGTGACCCACGATATGGACGAGGCGTTCCATCTGGCCGACCGCATCGCCGTCATGGATAGAGGCAAAATCGTTCAATATGGCGAGCCCGCCGAACTGGTGCTGAAACCGGCAACGGAATTCGTGCGCACGATGATCGGGGAGCGCGAGCGGCCACTCAGGTTGCTGTCCGTCGCGACAGTCGGGGACATCGTCGAACCCGGCCAGTCCGACGGAGAACCGCTTCTGGCGGGGACCAGTCAGCGTGATGCCCTGTCCGCCATGCTGTGGACCGGACGCGAAACGCTGCCCGTCATGGACGCCGATGGCACCATGACAGGCCTAGTCCGCCGCGAGGTGTTGATACAGAACGCGGCCGGTTCCGCATGACGATAAAGCTGGGGCCTCTTCTGCTGGCAGTTCTCGTCTTCGTGCTCCTCGCCTTTCTGGTGAGGCCGGAGATGTTCGAGCCCGTGTTTCGGCCTCTCGCGCAGCCCAATGCACCCGCCATCTATATTCAGGCCAATCTTCTGTCTCTGACCCTATCGCACTTGAAGACCGTCGCGATTGCCACGGGCACCGCGGTGCTGATCGCCGGCACGCTTGCCATTCTGGTCACGCGCCCCTTCGGGCGTGAATTTCTTCCGCTCTCACGCAGCATCGTCAATATCGGCCAGACCTTTCCACCGGTCGCCGTGCTGGCGCTGGCCGTGCCGATCATGGGGTTCGGGGAAAAGCCGACATTGATTGCGCTTTTTCTCTATGCCCTCCTGCCCATCTTCGAAAACACGGTGACGGGTCTGACCACGCTTCCCAACGCCATTCTGGAAGCAGCGCGTGGCACCGGCATGACAGATGCGCAGCGGCTGTGGCGGGTGGAGCTGCCGCTCGCGCTTCCGGCCATTCTTGCGGGCATCAGGCTTTCCGCCGTCATCAGCCTGTCAACGGCGACCATCGGCTCGACAGTGGCGGCCACGACACTGGGAGAGGTCATTATTGCCGGGCTGCAATCCAACAACCTCGCCTTCATTTTGCAGGGTGGCATGATCGTGGCAGCCCTTGCCGTGCTCATCCATAGCGGGCTATCCATGCTGGAAGCCAAGGCTGCGCGACGAGCAGGCTACTGATCGTCGCGGCGTAGCCTTGGAAAAATGTTTCCCCTGCGCACGCAAATACAGTAGGCGAGTACGATATTTTTGAATACGCAGGAGATCATCGTGAAACAGGCAATCATCGTCATGGGCGTCAGCGGCTGCGGCAAGTCCACCGTGGGCGAAGAACTGGCCGAGCGGCTGGCTATCCCCTTTATGGAGGGCGACAAGCTTCACCCTGCCTCCAATGTCGAGAAAATGGCTGCCGGAACACCACTTACCGACGAGGATCGTTGGCCGTGGCTTGATCTTGTGGGCGCGGAGCTTCGCAAGGGCTTCGAGGCAGGCGGTGTCGTCATCTCCTGCTCGGCCCTCAAGAAGACCTATCGAGACCGCCTGCGCGATGCCTGCGGTGGACCCTTGGCCTTCGTTTATCTGGAGGGAAGCGAAGCGCTGCTGACCGAGCGTATGGGCGCACGCACCGGCCACTTCATGCCGCTTTCACTGCTCAAGACGCAGCTCGCCACGTTGGAAGTGCCGACCGGCGAATCCGGCGTCGTCACGGTCAGCATCGATGCCACGCCAGACGAGATCACCGAGAATGCCCTGAAGGGCCTGACCGCACTATAGGTTTTCACGCGATTCCGGACGCAAAATCGCCTCACACTTTTGCGGGAATTGCTTTAGGCTCCAGACTCAATTAATCCACCATGTAACGATAGCGGCGATGTAGCATGTTGCCGCGAAGTTGATCATGAGCTTGTCGTATCGTGTTGCAACACGCCTCCAATCCTTGAGACGGCAGAATGTGCGCTCGATGATGTTTCGTCGTCTGTAGGCGATCGGGTCGAAGGGCTTGATCCGCTTTCGGGTTGGATTGTTTGGAATGACGGGTTCAGTGCCGCGCGTTGTCAGGAAGTCGCGCAAAGCGTCGCTGTCGTAAGCCGTATCTGCGGCGCAGAGCCGCGTCGGTGGCAAAGGTTCGAGCAGCGGAATGGCAACGGGTGCGTCCCCGCGTTGCCCAGGCGTTATTCGCAACGCGATTGGACGGCCGCAACCATCGACAACAGCATGGATTTTTGTCGATCTGCCGCCTCGCGAGTGACCGATGGCTTCGGCATCTGCCCCCCTTTTCCGCCAGCGGCTGAACGGTGTGCTTTTGCGGTGGTGCTGTCGATCATATGGATATCCCGATCGGTGGTTTGCACCAAGGCTTCAAACAGTCTTCGCCATATCCCTTTTGCAGACCAGCGATGGAAGCGATTGTAGACGGTTGTTGAGGGGCCGTAGCAGGCCGGACAATCCTGCCATCGGCAGCCGGATCGCAAGACGTGAATGATCCCGCTTATGATCCGGCGATCATCGGTGCGATGAGCGCCAGGCTGGTTGGTGGGAAGCATTGGCGCAATCACTGCCCATTGGTGGTCATCAAGCCAAAATTCTCCGGCCATGGTCAAACACTCCGCTTTTGCGGCAAGTGAATCATGTAGAGATAATATAATCAATAGATTGATTGGGTTTCGACCCTAGAGCGCTTCCTTGTTAAATAGAAACAGTTCTGTTGGTTCAAACGGGACCAACTGATTGTCCGGGCGGCGTGTGCCGTAGCCATAGCATACGGCCAAGCCGCCCGGGCAATCTGTTGGTCCCGTTTGAACCAACCCGAAGGGCCGGGCATCTTTCCGCCAGGATCAAAGGCGATTGGCTCGAACGTACCTTTGGGTATGTCCTTCGCCAATCGCCTTTGCCCTGTCGAAAACCTGCCCCGGCAGAACGTTTCCATTTAACAAGGAAGCGCTCTAGACACCCAGCCTGTCACGCAGGCCGTACCACCATGCGCCGAGCATGGTGAGCGGCACGCGGAACGTCTTGCCGCCGGGGAACGGGTAGTTCGGTAGCGATGACCAGACGTCAAAGCGTTCCGCATGACCCGCGACCGCCTCGCCCAATATCCTGCCCAGCAACTGCGTCGTTGTCACACCATGGCCGCTATCGCCATGGGAGAAGTACACGTTCGGCGACAGACGCCCGATATGCGGAATACGCGTCAGCGTGAGCGCGAAATTGCCGCTCCAGGCGAAATCGATCTTGGTGTTTTGCAATTGCGGGAACGTTTTCAGCATGTTGGGTCGGATGACGCTGGTCAAGTCAGCCGGATCGCTGCCGCCGTACCCGATTCCGCCACCGTAGAGCAGGCGATTGTCGGATGTGCGGCGATAATAATCGAGAATGTAATTGGCATCCTCGACGCAGTAATTGGCAGGCAGCAGCTCTTCGATCAACGCCGCATCCAGTGGCTCCGTCGCCATCACCTGACTGGACACCGGCATCATCCGCTCACCGATTTCCGGCAGCAGACCACCGAGATAGGCATTGCCGCACACCAGCACATATTTCGCGGCGACCTTGCCCTGCGCTGTGCGCACAACCGGGTTCGCGCCCTGCTCGACCGCGATGACGCGCGAGTTTTCGAAGATGCGACCGCCAAGGCTTTCAATCGCTGCTGCTTCGCCGAGAACATAGTTCAACGGATGAATATGTCCGCCGAAACGGTCGATCATGCCACCTGCGTAACGGTCGGACTTCACATATGTGCCGACCTCGGCCTTCGACACCATCTCTAGCCCGGTATGGCCGTGCTTTTCCCAATTGGCCTTGTTGGCGGCCATCTCGGTGATCTGCTTGGGCGTGAACGCCGCAAAGAAACCGCCATCGACCAGATCGCAATCGATCTCGTATTTCGCCACCCGCTCGCGGATGATCTGCCCGCCCTCGAGCGACATTGCGCCTAGCTGTGCTGCTTTCTGCGCGCCATAACGGCGGGCAATGGTGTGGAGGTCTCGGCTGTAGCCATTGACGATCTGGCCGCCATTGCGCCCGGACGCACCGAAACCGACCCGCTCACCCTCCAGAACAATGACGGAAAAACCCTTTTGCGCCAGCTCCAACGCTGCCGACAGCCCGGTGAACCCTGCGCCGATGATGCAGATGTCCGCATCCTGGTCGCCCTGAAGGGCAGTGCGGACCGTCTTGGTGTTGGCAGACGCCGCATACCACGAGGTGGTGTGGCCGGGATTCGGAGCGCTTGTTACTTCAACCATTTTACACCGTCCTGATATAGGCGTCGTATTCGACGTCGGTCACGCGCAGAGAAAATTCGGATAATTCCTGCTGTTTGCAGGCAGAATAGAGCGTGCGATATTTCTGCCCGAACGTCGCATAGGCAAAACTGGAGCGCGTGAAGCGCTGAAGGGCATAGTCCCAGTTCGTTGGCAGCGGCTCGTGGTTGATGGCATGGCTATCGCCGGAGATCGCCCCGCCCGGCTGGCGCTTTTCCTTCATGCCGGCAAGGGCCGCACTGAGGATCATGGCCAGCACCAGATAGGGGTTGGTATCTGCTCCTGCCACGCGGTGTTCGATGCGGGTTGCAGCCTTGCTGGCGACGATCACACGCACGGCAGCGGATCTGTTGTCGATACCCCAGGACGCATAGGTCGGCGCGTGTTCGCTGGGGCGCAGGCGACGGTAGGAGTTTGCATGCGGCGCAAACACCGCCATGCTCTCTCCCATGTTCTCCAGAAGACCGCCGACGGAGTGCATTAGCGCTTCGGATGGACCGTTTTCGCCCGCGTAGATATTGTTGCCGTCCCTGTCGAGCATGGAAAAGTGGACATGCATGCCGTTGCCTGCCTGCATGCCATAGGGCTTGGCCATGAAGGTGGCGTCGAGCTCATGCTTGCGCGCCACACCCTTGACGATGCGTTTCAGGAAGACGGCATCATCAGCCGCCCTCAATGCATCCGGTACGTGGTTGAGGTTGATTTCGTACTGCCCCGGACCGTTTTCGCGAAGGGTCGTGTCGGCACCGACATTTTGGGCGCGACACGCCGTCGAGATGTCGTGGAAGACGCCTTCGAAATCCTGCAATTCGGAAATGGACAGAACCTGCGTCTGGCCGGTATGCCAGCGACCTTCGCGGCTGCGCGGCGGGCGCACGGGGTCAAGCGCCGAGCGGACAGGGTCGATCAGATAGAATTCAAGTTCGGTGGCGACGACCGGCGTCAGCCCGCGACGGGTAAAACCGGCCAGCACCTGCGCCAGAACATTGCGCGGATCGCCATAGAAACCGTTGCCATCGGGGTCCTTCATGGCGAGCAGAACCTGTGCCGTAGGGCGTCCCAACCAAGTGACGCGTGACAGCGTTTCAGGAACAGCAAAGCACAGACCGTCAGGATCGCCAGTGCCCTCGGCAAGGCCTGCGGCATTCACGTCGCGGCCCCATATATCCAACGCGTAGACCGACCGCGGCACGGCCATGCCTTTTTCCAGCACATCAATGGCGCGTTCACGCGGTATCCATTTTCCGCGCGGCACACCGTTTACATCGATGACAAAGGCTTCAAGAATTTCAATATCAGGGTTTTCTTCGAAAAATGTTTTTGCGTAATCAATATCGACCATCATTCACCAGCAGGTTGTTTCATCTTCGGTTCGCGGCAGAGTCGCTAACGGAAAGCATCCACAAGCTGATAAATAAGATATCGCGTCGTCATGATGACATCACGCCTCATTGTTTTCCACGTTCTCGTTGCATCGTACGTGGGCCGGCCCCAGAAGGCCAGCATGTTCTTGAAAACGTTATTCGCTGATCGCTGCCGTCTTGACGGCTTCGATGTTGAAGGCCGCAGCCATCAGCGCCCGCGTATAGTCTTCCTTCGGCGCTTCAAAGATGGATTTCGCCGGGCCGCTCTCCACCACTTTGCCGTGGCGCATGACGATCATGTCGTTGGCCAGCGCTTTGACCACCTTCAGATCATGGCTGATGAAGAGATAGGCCAGATCGTGCTTCGCCTGTAGGTCACGCAACAGATCAACCACCTGCGCCTGCACGCTCATATCCAGCGCCGAGGTCGGTTCGTCCAGCATGACGAAGCGCGGTTTCAGCACCATGGCGCGGGCAATGGCGATGCGCTGCCGCTGTCCCCCGGAAAACTCATGCGGGAAACGCCAGCGGGTGGCGGTGTCGAGACCCACCTCATCCAGCGCCTGCGCCACGCGCCGGTCACGCTCGTCCGCAGACAGGGACTTTTCGTGCACGCGCAGACCTTCGGCTATGATCTCGCCCACCGACATACGCGGGCTGAGCGAACCGTAAGGGTCCTGAAACACCACCTGAAGCCGATTTCTCAGCGGCTTCATCATTGCATAGGAATAACCATCGATGGACTGCCCGATGAAGCTGATGCGCCCCTTGGATGAAATCAGCCGCGACAGCGCCAGACCCAACGTCGTCTTGCCGGAACCGGATTCGCCCACGACGCCCACCGTCTGACCAGCGCGCAGCGTGATATCGATACCATCGACCGCCTTGACATGATCGACAACCTTCCGCATCAGCCCGGCCTTGATCGGAAACCAGACCTTGATGTCATCACCCTGCATGATGACGGGCTTGCTGCTATCGGATATCGGTGGCTCGCCCTTGGGTTCCGCTGCCAGGAGGTGGCGGGTATAGGCGTGCTGCGGATTGGTGAAGACGTCCTCGACGGTGCCGGTCTCGACGATCTTGCCCTTGGTCATCACGCACACGCGGTCGGCGAATTTGCGCACGATGCCGAGATCATGGGTGATGAACAGCATGGACATGTCATGCTGGCTCTTCAAATCGCCCAGAAGCTCCAGGATTTGCGCCTGTACCGTCACGTCGAGTGCTGTCGTCGGCTCGTCTGCGATCAGCAGCTTCGGACGGTTGGCCAGCGCCATGGCAATCATCACACGCTGACGCTGGCCGCCGGACAATTCATGCGGATAGGCCTTCAGCCGCTTTTCAGGTTCGCGAATGCCGACCTGCAACAGCAGGTCCAGTGTCCGCTTGCGCGCCTCGACACCGGTGATGGCCTGATGCAGTTCAAGGATTTCGCCAATCTGCCGCTCGATGCTGTGCAGCGGGTTGAGCGAGGTCATCGGCTCCTGAAAGATCATAGTGATGTCATTGCCACGAACGGCGCGCAGTTCGCGGATCGAAGCATTCAACAGATCCTTGCCCTCGAACAGGATCTGACCCGAGGGATGACTGGCTGCGGGATAGGGCAGAAGCTTGAGAATGGAATTGGCCGTGACCGATTTGCCGGAACCGGATTCGCCAACCAGCGCCACGATTTCACCGGGCATGATATCGAACGAGACATGATCGACGGCCACGCTCTCCTTGCCACCCTGATGGAAGGCGACGGAGAGGTCGCGGACGGAAAGAAGCGGAGCGGTCATCGTATCCTTTACGGCACTCATCGGAATGTCTTTCTCGGATCGAAGGCATCGCGCACCGCTTCACCGACAAAGATCAGCAGCGACAGCATGATCGACATGGTGAAGAAGGCTGTCAGCCCCAACCATGGAGCCTGCAGATTGTTCTTGCCCTGCGCAATCAGCTCACCCAGCGAAGGCGAGCCGGGCGGCATGCCGAAGCCGAGGAAGTCGAGCGATGTCAGCGTGGTGATCGAGCCTGAGAGAATGAAGGGCAGGAAAGTCAGTGTCGCTACCATGGCGTTGGGCAGAAGATGGCGAAACATGATCGTGCCGTTGCCGACACCCAATGCACGGGCCGCGTTCACATATTCAAAGTTTCTGGCGCGCAGGAACTCGGCGCGGACAATGCCGACGAAGCCCACCCATGAGAAAAGCAGCATGATGCCGAGTAGCACGAAGAAGCCGGGCGGCAGGATGGCGGCGATGATCAGCAGGATGTAGAGCACCGGCATGGACGACCAGATCTCGATGAAGCGCTGCATTAGAAGGTCGGTCCAACCCCCGAAATAACCTTGCACCGCACCGGCGCTGACGCCGACGATGGCAGAGGCGATGGTGAGCGCAAGGCCAAACAGCACTGAAATGCGGAAACCATAGATGACACGAGACGCGACATCGCGGGCCTGATTGTCGGTGCCGAGCCAGTTGAGATTGCCCAGCGTGCAGCCCGGATCGGCAGCCCCTTGCGGATAGCCCGAGCAACGCTCCTGCGCATCCATCAACCAGAAGGGGGCCGTCGGGGCCGAATGCGGAATGTTGGAATTGACCGTCTGGTAGGAATAGCGGATCGGCGGCCAGATCATCCAGCCATTGGCGCTGATCTCATCCTGAATGAAGGAGGATTTGTAATCCGTCTGGGCAAGGAAGCCGCCGAATTTCTCTTCCGGATAATCCACCATCACAGGCACGAGAATCTCGCCCTTGTAGGAGGCGATGATCGGCTTGTCATTGGCCAGAAACTCGGCAAACAGGCTGAGGCCGAAGATCAGCAGAAAAAGCCAGAAGGACCAGTATCCCCGGCGGTTCGCCTTGAAATTCTGCCACCGCCTGACGCTGGTTGGCGAGAAGAAGGGCCGCTTTTGAGGCAACACATCGGTAACGATGGGCGTTGTCACGGTCATCACACGTCCCTCCGCTCGAAGTCGATGCGCGGATCGATCCAGGTGTAGATCATGTCGGAGATGAGGCTGACGACGAGGCCCATGAGCGAGAAGATGAACAGCGTTCCGAACACGATCGGATAATCGCGATTGACGACCGAGAGGTAGCCGAGCCGCCCAAGACCATCGAGCGAGAAGATGTTTTCGATCAGAAGCGAGCCGGTGAAGAAGGCGGAGATGAAGGCACCGGGAAACCCTGCGATGACGATCAGCATGGCGTTGCGGAAGACGTGGCCGTAGAGCACCTTGCGCTCCGACAGACCCTTGGCGCGGGCCGTCACCACATATTGCTTCTTGATTTCATCGATGAAGGAGTTTTTGGTCAGCAGTGTCGTCGTGGCAAAAGCGGACAAGACAAGCGCCGTCAGCGGCAGCGCCAAATGCCAGAAGTAGTCGATGATCTTCTGCCACCATGTCAGTTGCGCAAAATTGTCGGAGGTCAGCCCGCGCAGCGGGAACCAGTCGAAGAACGAACCACCGGCAAACACCACGATCAGCAAAATGCCGAACAGGAAGCTCGGCACCGCATAACCGACGATCACGATGCCCGATGTCCAGACATCGAATCGCGATCCATCCGAGACCGCCTTCTTGATGCCGAGCGGAATCGAGATGGCGTAGGAGATGATCAAGATCCAGAAGCCCAGCGAAATCGAAACCGGCAGCTTGTCGATGATGAGATCGATGACGGAGGAATTGCGGAAGAAGCTGTCGCCGAAATCGAAGCGGATGTAATTCCACATCATCTCGAGAAACCGTGTGAGCGGCGGTTTATCGAAACCGAACTGCTTTTCGAGCTTGGCGATTAGCTCGGGGTCCAGTCCTTGCGCGCCGCGATACTTCGAACCGCTTTCATCCATCCCCCCACCCATCAGGTCGCCACCGCCTGAAAGTCGGTCGGAGGCGCTGTCGCCGGAGCCGGAAAGCTGGGCAACGACCTGCTCCACAGGTCCACCCGGCGCAAACTGAATGACGAGGAATGAGATGCCCATGATGCCGATGATGGTCGGTATCATCAAGGCAAGACGCCGCAAAAGATAAGCTCCCATCAGGCGCCTCCCTCAATGGCATCGGGCTCGGTTGTCATCGGCTTCGTCAAACCGTTTCCTTTCGGGCCTGCGGTATCCCACAGGCGGCGTGATTCGTAATCGCTCATGTGAATCAAGGCTTGGCCTATAAAGCAAGGCCCAGCTTATTTTCCGGCACTTGCAGACCACCAGGCGTCGGGGAAGCCGATGCCATAGCGAGGCAGTGTCTGGGGCTGTACCAGCGTATTCCAGTAGGCGAGCGTCATTTCCCCGCGATAGAATTGCGGGATCACATAGTTTCCGGCCAGAAGCACCCGGTCCAGCGCCTTAACTGCTGCGACCTGATCATCGCGGTTCGCTGCAAAAATAATCTTGCGCACAATCGCATCCACGGCAGGGTTGCTGATGCCCGCAAAGTTCTTGGACCCTTGGCGATCAACCGCCTTCGAGCCCCAATAATCCGCCTGCTCATTTCCTGGATTCGCGCTCTGAGCCCAGAGATTGACAATCATGTCGAAATCAAACGAGCGGGTGCGATTTGTGTATTGTGACGTATCCACCACCCTGACTGTCGCATTGATCCCGATCTTTTTCAGATTCTGTGCGTAGGTCACCACCACGCGCTCCATCGCAGCGGAATCGACAAGTATCTCAAACTCGAAAGGCTGGCCTGTGGAGGCGTTCACCATTCGGTTGCCGCGAAGCTCGTAACCCGCTTCCTTCATGAGTTTCACGGCTTCACGGAGGTTGTCACGCTGCTTTGCCGGATCGCCGCCGACCGGATTTTTATACTCTTTCGTAAAGACTTCAGGCGGAATCTGGTCTTTGACTTCGTTGAGAATTTCCAGCTCTTTTCCTTCCGGAAGGCCTGAGGATGCCAGATCGCTCCCCATGAAGTAGCTGCCGATTCGTTGATATTGGTTATAAAACAGCGTGCGGTTCATGTCCTCGAAATCGAAGGCGTAGTTCAAGGCCAGACGAACGTTCGGGTCTTTGAACTTGTCTCGTCGTCCATTGGGCACGAGCGCCTGCATGATGCCCACTGAACGATAGATGTTGGGTAGCTCTTCTTTTTTGACCCGACCGTCTCTGACGGCAGGAAAATCATAACCGGTCGCCCACCGACCTGCGGAATTCTCCTGCCAAAAGTCCGTATTTCCAGCCTTGAAAGCCTGAAATTCAACATCCCGGTCAGTATAAAATGTGTAGCTCACGGTCTTGAAGTTGTTCATTCCGACATTGAGGTTGAGGTCCTTGCCCCAATAATCGTCACGTCGTTCATAGGTTATGGTTGAACCTGGCGAGATGGATGCAATCTTGTAGGGGCCGGAGCCCATCACCGGCTCAAGCGTGCCGCGGGAAATATCGCGGGGCTTGCCGTCTGCACCATTGGCTTCCCACCAGTGTTTCGGCACGACCATGATCTGGCCGACGATCTGTGGAAGTTCCTTGTTGTTCTTTTCATTGAATGTGAAGGTGACTTCGCGCTCACCAGTCACTTCAGCTTTGCTGACATGGGTATAGTAGGTTGCAAGTTGTGGACTTAAGTCCTTCGCTTTTTCGAAACTGAACACGACATCTTCAGGCGTTACCGGCTGACCATCGGCCCACTTGGCTTCTTTTCGCAGGCGAAAACTGGCCTTGGAGATATCATCGGGAAAGCTGACGGCTTCGGCAAGAAGGCCGTAGGATGAGGAGAGCTCCTCTTCCGAGGATTTCATGAGTGTATCAAAGACAGCGCCGAGCCCGGTCGCAAGCTCCCCCTTTGCCAACAGAGGATTGACCGTATCGAACGTACCAGCGGTCGACAGCCTTAGCGTCCCGCCCTTGGGTGCGTCAGGATTCACATAATCAAAACGCTCAAAACCATTTGGATGCTTCAAATCGCCAATCGTCGAAATCCCGCTGCGCCAATTGTCGCTGTCTTGAGCGTTTGCCGCAATCGGCGCTGCCACGAACGAGACGGCGGCCAGAGCGAACAAACCGGATTTCAACCTTGCAAATGCCATAGGGCGACAGTCCTCTTCGTTTTTCATTGCTGTGCAGCATAAGACAAACATTGGCAAAATATAGGGGATTTGGCTCACAAGCAGTTTATGTCGCTGAAATCGGCGAACATGCTTTCACCTAATTCGCATTCCAGCGTAATCTTGCAAAGAGAATCATTTCAAGCATTGCAGGCGGCGGACCATATGGAAAAACAGGTAAGGGGCGTGGGCAAAGCATCACTCCTGGCACTCTCGATGATGTCCATTCTTGCCGTCGATAGCGGTTCCGCCTTTGCGCAGGACGCTCCCGCCAAGCAGGTCTTCGGCAATATCGCCTTACCATCTTCCGGTCCATCCGCCTCTTACGGCTCCTATGCCAAGGGTTGCCAGTCCGGTGCCGTGGCGCTTCCCACCGAGGGGCAAGGCTTTCAGGCCATGCGGCTTTCCCGCAACCGCCGCTGGGGCCAGCCGCAGATGATTTCCTTCATCGAACGCTTTGCGCAGGATGCCCAGAAGATCGGCTGGCCAGGCCTGTTGATCGGCGATATCTCGCAGCCGCGTGGTGGCCCGATGCTGACGGGCCACGCCTCGCACCAGATCGGCCTCGATGCCGATATCTGGTGGCGACAGATGCCCAACCAGATCATGAGCGCCGAACAGCGCGAGAGCACGCCCTTCATCTCCATGCTCGACAAAAGCAAGTTCCTGACGGTAGACGATCGAAAATGGTCTCCGCTCAATGCCAAGCTGGTGATGATGGCGGCAAGTTACCCGCAGGTAGAGCGTATCTTCGTCAATCCGGCCATCAAGCAGAAGCTGTGCAAGACATGGACGGGCGACCGCACCTTCATGGGCAAGATCCGTCCGATCTACGGACATGACGAGCATTTCCACGTGCGTCTGGAATGCCCGCCCGGCGCTCCCAACTGCAAGCCGCAGGCACCTGTTGGTGCCGGCGATGGCTGCGACAAATCGCTGGCATGGTGGTTTACCAAGGAACCTTGGGCAGCCCCTAAAAAAGACCCAAATGCCAAGCCGCCAAAGCCGCCGCGCCCGATGATGGTATCCGATTTGCCGAAGGCCTGCGCTGCCATCGCGGCAGCACCTTCGGCGGGCCGTGCAACAAGTGCTGCGGCACAAAAGTCCTACGCGCCCGCAGCGATTGAATCTGAAGTGGAAGATGCCGGTCCGCAGTCGTCCCGTTCGGGCGGACCCATGCCGCCTGCCGATGTCCCCCGGCCATCCTCCCGCCCATCATCGAATTGATAGCGCGCGGCTTTCCAACCGGTACAAAGTTGCGGTAGAAGGCTTCAAATCGATTGAGAAACCGCGATCTGAACAAGGCTGGGGCGCAGACATCATATGACGGGGCAACGCTGTATCGCTTTGATCGCGCATGACCAGAAAAAAGACGATATGGCGGATTTCGCACGGCAGCATCAGGCCGCCCTGTCGCGATTCAGGATCGTCGCCACGGGCACCACCGGCGGGCGGGTACAGGATGCCTGTCCAGGCTTGAGCGTTGTGCGCCTGAAGAGTGGCCCGCTGGGTGGTGATCAACAGATCGGCGCTATGATCGCGACGGGCGACGTCGACATGCTGATCTTTTTCATCGATCCTCTCTCTTCCCTACCCCACGACGTGGACGTCAAAGCCCTGACGCGCCTTGCGACCGTCTATGACATTCCCATGGCCTTGAACCGCGCCACCGCCGAACAATTGACCGACTTTCACGAGACACATTGATATCCGGCCATCCAGGAGCAGCGATGACCAAGCAGAACGAAACACTTTCCTTTCCGATTCTGATCGGAGACATCGGCGGCACCAATGCGCGCTTTTGCATTCTGCCGGATGCGGATGCCGAACCGACGCTCCTGACGAGCGTCAAGACCGCCGACTTTAAGTCCATCGACGACGCGATCCAGAAAGCCGTGCTGGATCACACGGACTTGCTGCCCGTTTCCACCATCCTCGCGGTCGCCGGCCCGATCGAGACCGACGAGATACCGCTGACCAACTGCCACTGGGTCGTCAAGCCGAAGGAGATGCTCGTCAATCTTGGCTTGAAAGACGTCATCGTCATCAACGATTTCGAAGCGCAGGCTCTCGCCATCGCCTCGCTTGGTGGTGATGACAGAGAGACTATCGGCCCTGATGAACCGGATATGATGGCGTCGCGCGTCGTGCTTGGGCCCGGAACCGGGCTGGGTGTCGCAGGCCTCGTTTACGCGCGTAACATGTGGTTTCCCGTTCCCGGCGAAGGCGGTCACATCGATATTGGCCCACGCAGCGCACGCGACTATCAGGTCTTTCCGCATCTCGACAGCATCGAAGGGCGCATTGCAGGCGAGCAGATCCTGTCCGGTCGAGGGCTCGTCAATCTCTATCGCGCCATTTGTAAAGCCGATGGCATGAAGCCTGACTTTTCCGATCCCGCAGACGTGACGGCAAAGGGATTGAGCGGTGAAAACCGCCAGGCGCAGGAAACTCTGTCGCTGTTCAGTACCTATCTCGGCCGGATCGCTGGCGATATGGCATTGATTTTCATGGCCCGTGGCGGTGTCTATCTTGCCGGTGGCATCTCGCAGAAGATCATTCCCGCCTTGCGCCTGCCGGAGTTCCGCGCAGCCTTCGAAGACAAGGCCCCGCACAAGGCTCTGATGCGCAGCATTCCGACCCACGTCGTCACTCATCCGCAGGCGGCCTTGGCCGGACTTTCGACGTATGCCCGCACGCCAGCGAATTTCGGCCTGACATTGGATGGGCGGCGCTGGCAGGCGTGACGGCCAAGTCTGCACTGGTCAAAACCTGCCCGAATGTCTATAGACGCCGGTTGAAGAGACGGCCTGCCCGTCTGAACCGCACAAGGTGGATGAACCTTTGAAGACCGCCAAGACAAGAAAAACTGTGGATTCCGAAACGATGACCGCAGTTTTGAAACGCGTATTCGCCGAAAATGCGCGTGACCACATTCCCGGATATGCCTTCGCGATATTCTGCCTGCTGGCAGTCGCAGGCACGACGGCTTTCACGGCATGGATCATGGACTCGATCATCAACGAGGCCTTCGTCAACAGACGCGCCGATCTCGTCTGGATCATCTGCGTTTCCATTTTTGCGGCCTTCTTCATTCGCGGTCTGGCAACCTATGGCCAATCGGTGGCGCTGTCGAAAATCGGCAACAACATCGTCGCCCGCTACCAGAAGCGGCTTTACGCGCACCTCATGACCCTGTCGGTCGGCTATCTCAGCGAATCGCGGTCGGCGCATCTTTCTGCGCAGGTCAGCCAGAACATCGGCGGCATTCGCGATGTCATGAACATGACCGTCACCTCGGTCGCCCGAGACCTTTTGACCTTTATTGCCCTTGTGGTCGTGATGATCGTCAAGGACCCCATTCTATCGCTCATCATCGTCGTCATCGTGCCGCCGCTGGTTTTAGGTCTGCGCTACATCGCAAGACGCCTTCGCAAGGCGACACGCGACGCCGTCATCCTCAACAGTCGCGTGCTGGGCGCGATGCAGGAAACGCTTCAAGGCATTGCCATCGTCAAAGCCTTCACCATGGAAAAGCCGCTGGAAGATCGCGTCAACAAGGTGATCGAAGCGGCTGAATGGCGCGCGAACCGCATTGCCAAACTGACAGAAAAGACGGCACCGCTGACCGAAACGATCGCGGGCCTGGCGGTCTCCGGTGTTCTCGGCTACGCCGCTTATCGTGCGATCTATGACAATGTCCCGCCTGGCGCCTTCTTCGCGTTTATCACCGCCCTTCTTCTCGCCTATGATCCTGCGCGCCGTCTGGCCCGCCTGCAGGTTTCCATGGAGCGTGCCGTCGTCAATGCCCGCATGATCTATGAAATTCTCGATATGCAGCCCCTGCAGCGTGAAAAGCCCAACGCGCCAGACTTGACGACGACCAGCGCCACGGTCGAATTTCGCGATGTTGTCTTCTCGTACAAGGATGGCGGACCCATTCTGAAGAATGTCAGCTTCACCGCCGAAGGCGGCAAGACGACAGCGCTGGTGGGTCCATCGGGTGCAGGCAAGTCGACCATCATCAACCTCATTCCGCGTTTTTACGACCCAAGCGGCGGCGCGATCCTGATCGATGGTCAAAACATCGCCGATGTCACGACACGCTCGGTTCGATTGAACCTGGCCTATGTGTCGCAGCAGCCATATCTGTTCGAAGGCACCATCCGCGACAACATCCGCTATGGCCGCCCCGAAGCAACGGACACCGAGATAGAGGACGCAGCAAAGCTTGCATTCGCGCATGATTTCATTCTCGCGCAGCCGCAGGGCTATGATACCGCAGTGGGTGAAAATGGCATGAGCCTTTCGGGCGGTCAGCGCCAGCGTCTGTCGATTGCCCGCGCGCTGGTGCGCAACGCGCCCATTCTTCTGCTCGATGAAGCGACATCCGCGCTGGATACGGAGTCGGAAGCGGTCGTGCAGAAGGCGCTGGATACGGCCATGTCCGGCCGCACCGTCATTGTCATCGCGCACCGTCTGTCGACTGTGGTGAAAGCGGACAAGATCGTCGTCATGAACGAAGGTCTGGTCGTGGAAGAAGGCGCGCACGAGACGCTTGCGCGCCAGGAGGATGGTCTTTACGCTCGCCTCAACAATCTTCAGGCAACGGGTGTGCGTGGCCTTTGAACCGGAAAGCATGAGCGAGGCAGCATGAGCGGCGATGGCATGAAACTGGTGGTCGTGGGTGCGGCTGGTCGTATGGGGCAAACCCTGATCCGGCTGATCCATGAGACACCGGGCGTTCAGCTTCATGCAGCGGTCGGGCGTGAAGGCTCACCGTTCATCGGCCGTGACGCTGGCGAGCTTGCCGGTCTGGGTCCAATCGGTCTACCTGTAACCAGTGATGCACTCGCTGCTTTCGTGCACGCCGAGGGCGTCATCGATTTCACCTCACCCACAACAAGCACGACTTTTGCAGGGCTAGCGGCGCAGGCGCGGATCGTTCATGTCATCGGCACGACCGGCTGCTCGCCGCAAAACGAGGAGACGTTTCGGGCAGCTGCTCGCCATGCCCGAATCGTGAAATCCGGCAATATGAGCCTCGGAGTCAATCTGCTGAGCGTGTTGACCCGGCAAGCAGCGAAGGCGCTTGAAGCCAACGCCTGGGACATCGAAATCCTCGAAATGCATCACAAGCACAAGGTTGACGCGCCGTCCGGTACCGCACTGCTGTTAGGCGACGCCGCAGCACAGGGTCGCGGTATTGACCTTGCGGCCAGATCGGTGCGCGTTCGTGATGGTCATACCGGCCCGCGCGAAGGCGGCACGATCGGCTTTGCCACATTGCGCGGTGGCTCTGTCGTGGGAGACCACTCGGTGATTTTTGCCGGCGAAGGTGAGCAGGTCACGCTTTCGCACCACGCCGCAGACCGGACGATCTTTGCCCGTGGCGCAATCGCTGCCGCCGTCTGGGCACACGGCCAAAAGCCGGGCTTTTATTCGATGCTGGACGTTCTCGGTCTGGCTGAAAAACCATAACCAACCTCTGGAGAGACATTGCTATGAGCGGAACCCTCGTCCTCGTTCGTCACGGCCAAAGTGACTGGAACCTCAAGAACCTCTTCACCGGTTGGCGCGACCCGGACCTGACCGACCTTGGCGTTCAGGAAGCCAATGCCGGTGGCAAGGCGCTTGCCGATTACGGCATCAAATTCGATGTGGCGTATACGTCGTCGCTCATCCGTGCCCAGCGCACCTGCCAGATGGTTCTCGACAATGTCGGACAATCCGATCTCGAAACGATCCGCGATGAGGCTTTGAACGAACGCGACTACGGAGATTTGTCCGGCTTGAACAAGGATGATGCGCGCGCGAAGTGGGGCGAGGATCAGGTCCACATCTGGCGCCGCTCCTACGACATCCCGCCGCCAGGCGGCGAAAGCCTGCGCGATACGGGCGCGCGCGTCTGGCCATATTATCTGACGGAAATTCTGCCGCGTGTGCTGCGCGGCGAAAAGGTGCTGGTGGCTGCGCACGGCAATTCGCTGCGCTCGCTCGTCATGGTGCTGGACAAGTTGAGCAAGGACGAGATCCTCAAGCTCAATCTCGCGACCGGTGTGCCCATGGTCTACAAGCTGAATGCCGATTCAACCGTCGCCGCGAAAGACGTGTTGGGCGATATGTCGGCCGCGCATTAAGGCCAAACGAAAAGAGCGCCCGTCAGGATATGGCAGGGCGCTCTCATGATCGAATAAATTAGCAGTATAGGGGCTCATCGAAGCATAGCTTCAGAAGTTACGATGTTCGCCGAACCAGTAGGCGCAAAATACTGTTGAACCCGCGAAAACAGCGAAGAACGTCGCGATAAGAATTCCAATTTCCATGATCGTTTACTCCTGTCATCTTTTGAAACTTGCATTGATAACGCACGATGCTTGAAGAAGTTTCATTGACGGTCCAAAGCCCTGTTGTCGTGCAGTGTCACGCGGTCCTCGGGGGGCGTTGAAACAAGTGGAAACCGGACAAACGTCCTCGCTTGATGCGATATCACGACAAGCATCATCATTCCGTCACGCAGAAGCATTAATTCGCTGTGACAGCCTTGAACATCAGAGGCGATTTCATTCAAACTGTCGTTTGATCGTGACTATCGAAAGTGCTGCCCCGTGCGTTACGCCATTTATTTCACACCAGCGAAAGACGATGCCCTTACTGAAACGGCCTCGCGATGGCTCGGGCGACATGCGTTCACGGGTGCTCACTACGAGGAACACGCAGCTTATGCCAACACGACCGCTGAACCTTGCCGCTACGGATTTCATGCGACGCTGAAAGCACCCTTCGAGCTTGCGTCTGACCGTAGCGAGACCGATCTTTTGACGGCCTTGCGCGCCTTTGCCGGCAACCGTCAAGCCTTTGATATCCCGAATGCCGTTATCGGAACGCTCGGCCCCTTTTTTGCTGTCGTGCCCGACAGGGTCCATCAGCCGCTGCAGGATTTCGCTGCAGATGTTGTCCGCTATTTCGAATCCTTCCGAGCGCCCCTTTCAGAGAGCGATATCGCGCGACGCAGGCCGCAAAACCTGACGGAAAACGAGAGGCAGAACCTGACGCGATGGGGTTACCCGCATGTCATGGACGATTTTCGCTTTCACATGACGCTGACCGGGCCTGTGCCTGAGAACCGCCGTTCGGACGTGGCAAGCGTTCTCAACCGCGAATTTGCCGCCTTTACCAATCGCCCGCTGACGATTTCGGGGCTAGGACTGTTTGTTGAGCCGGCGCGCGGCGATGATTTTACCGTCCATACCTGGTTGCCCCTTGCCGGATCCGCCGGACAGACGCACGGCGCCGATAGCGCCAACGACACGAAAGACTGATACCCATGACCGAACATGTTTTTTCCAAAGCTCGCATCGTCCTGGAAGACGAAATCATCAAGGGCTCTGTGCTTGTTCGCGATGGCCTGATTGTCGATATCAGTGACGGTTCGTCGAGGGCAGGCGAGGATATGGAGAACGACTTCCTGATCCCCGGTCTGGTCGAACTACACACCGACCATCTGGAGCAGCATTATTCTCCACGCCCCGGGGTGACGTGGAACAAGACCGCTGCCATTCAGGCCCACGATGCGCAGGTCGCGTCATCGGGCATCACCACGGTTTTCGATTGCCTGCGTCTCGGTTCGGATGAGGACGGCGGCTTCGAAAAGGGCGAGATGCGCGACATGGCGGATGCGATCGAGCACGCCCAGAGCGAGAACCGACTGCGTGCCGACCACCTGCTGCACCTGCGCTGCGAAGTAGCGGCGGCCGATGTGCTGGATCATTTCGAAGATTTCGAAAACGACCCCAAGGTAAGACTGATCTCCCTGATGGATCACTCCCCGGGTCAGCGACAGTTCCAGACGATGGATCAGTACATCAAGTTCTACCAGAAAAAGCGCGGCTTGAGCGACGAGGTCTTCAAAGCCTTTGTCGATCGCCGTGTGTCCGCATCCAGAAAGTACTCGGCGCAACACCGCGATTTTCTGGCTGCCCGCTGCGCCGAGCACGGCATCACCGTGGCCAGCCATGATGATGCGACCGATGCGCATGTCGAGGAAGCCATCGGCCACGGGGTGAAGCTGGCGGAGTTTCCGACCAGCGTCGAGGCCGCAAAGGCGTCGCACAGTGCCGGTATGAGCGTTCTGATGGGTGCGCCGAACATCGTTCGCGGCAAGTCCCATTCCGGCAATATCGCGGCGCGAGACCTCGCCGAACTCGGGGTCCTTGACGTGCTGTCGTCAGATTACGTTCCCTTCAGCCTTCTCTACGCACCGTTTTTGCTTGTCGATCAGGTCGAGGGGATGACGCTTCCCAAGGCGATTTCCATGGTCACGGCCACGCCTGCACGCACTGTCAGCCTGGACGATCGCGGTCGTATCGCACCGGGCATGCGCGCCGATCTCGTGCGCGTCCACCGTGACGATGGTGTGCCCGTCGTTCGCTCCGTCTGGCGACAAGGAAGGCGTGTGGCATGAGTGAAAACTCGTCACAGCGCTCCGATCCTGCGCCAAGCTCCCGCGGCGTCATGATCGTGGTGGTGGGACCGAGCGGCGCTGGCAAGGACACGCTTATGGCGTTCGCCTCAGCGCAACTGGGCCAGACCGACAAGCTGCACTTCGTGCGCCGTGTCATCACCCGCGATCATGCCGCTGGCGGCGAGGACCACGATGCGGTGAGCCAGAGCGAATTCGACCGGCGGCAGACGGCGGGAGATTTCTGCGTCTCCTGGCAAGCGCATGGCTTGAGCTACGGAATTCCGGCGTCTGTACTGGAGAGACTGGACCAGGGTCAGGTCGTCATCGCCAACGGTTCGCGCTCAGCATTGGCACAGTTCAAGGCGACATTTCCCTCCCTGAAAGTCATCAACATCGTCGCAACACCAGAGGTGTTGGCGCAAAGGCTGGAGAATCGCGGGCGTGAAAGTCGCGAGGACATCTTGCGACGCCTCCAGCGCGGTTCCATTGAGGTCTGTGGAGAGTTCGATGTCGTAACGATCGACAATAGCGGCGCGCTGGACAGGGCCGGCAGGGTGCTGGCGGAGGTCCTCGAAGACCACATCCGCCGCTGCCGCTGATTACAGCGCCTGAATTTCAGCGAGAATATCGCTATCGATGATGATGCCGTTTTCCAGCGATTGCTTGCGAACACCCTGGCTGCGGCGGCCCGGAAGGCGCGCATTCTCCTGCCCCTCGATTTCGCTGGCCATCAGTGCCAAACGCTTGGCAAAGACATGATCCCCGGCAATAGCGGGATCGATGGCAATCAGCGTGTGCCCCAGCGAGGGTGCCGTTCCGGTGTCATCCAGCAGCGAAGACGCTTGGAACCCGAAATTGCCCCCCGTCAGACCGGCGGCCATGACCTCCACCATCAGCGCCAGTGCCGCACCTTTGGCGTCACCGGCAGGCGCCATCGTTCCGTTGATCGCCTCATGCGGATCGGTCGTCGGGCGCCCGCTCGCATCCATCGCCCATCCCTCGGGAATGCTGACGCCCTTCTGCCGGGCAGCCATGATTTTTCCGCGCGCGACCTTGGACAAGGCAAGGTCGATAACCAGCGGATCGGTACCCTCGACAGGAGCCGCAAAGGCAATCGGATTGGTTCCATATAGCGGCTTGATGCCACCCCAGGGCGCCATCGACGCGGGTGCATTGGCCACCATGAAGGCGACGAGACCCTGTTCCGCAAACCGTTCCACCGTCAGCGCCATGACGCCAGCATGGTGAGACCGACCGATGACGGCAAGCGCGATACCCTGTTCTCTGGCAATGGCAGGAAGTTGGTCGACAGCCAGATCTATAGCCGGGTAAGCATAACCAAGATGGGCATCGATGGACAGGACGGCCGGGCGCACACGCGTCGCGACCGCGACCGCCTTGGCATCCACTTTTCCGACCCGCACCTGCTTGATGTAGACGGGAATACGCCTGAAGCCATGGCCGCTTTGACCTGCGGCTTCCGCCGACACCAGTGCGCGAGCGACCGATCGTGACGTGGCCGGAAGGACGCCGTCTTTTTCAAAAATGGAAGACACGAAGTCTTCCGCCTGTTCAATGCTGAATTTCATGATGTCGAATGCTTCCCGGTGAGAAGACAGCCGTACCTCAATCCCGCGCGAACAAAAAGTCCGATCACCTCAAATAATGGGTGATTACTCCAATAGAATCCTGACCTGGAATGTCGTTTCGGCCCCTTCTGGTGGTGCCGATACCGATACACGCTGGATCGCGCTCAGGACCTTGCTGTCGATCTGCGCATCTCCGGTCGAACTGAGAATACGGGCTCTGGATATGGAGCCGCTTGCATCGACACTGAAAGCAACCGTGACGGCCGTGCCCTTGTCCGCAAGCCTTACCACGCGCCGTGAGACGGCAGATCGCACCTTCGAATTCCACTTGGCGGGCGATACCGATGACGAAAACAACCCGGAACTCGTTTTTGGTGCTGCGGTCCGATTGGATTGTGTGGTTTCCGAGCGGGCAGCCTGTCTGGCTTCCGAGGGAGGCGGCGCAACCTTGCGTTCGGCCTTTTTCCTGTCGGGCTGCTCTTTCTTCTCAACCTGCTTTTCAACAGGCGGCGGCGGTCGCAGCGCGGGCAACGGCACCTCGACATTTTCAAGCTCTGCCATCTGCTGCTGCTGAACGGGATCCACCTCTTCCACGGGCGGCGGCGGCTCTTCCGGCAATGGCTCGGCGACCTCCGGCGGCGGCTCAGGCATGGGTTCAGGCTCAGGCAGAGGTTCCGGCGGTGGCGGCGTTTCCTCGGCAACAGGTTCCGGTGGCGGCTGGGGCGCTTCCTGCGGTGGCGTCTCCTCTACTTTTTCAGGCTCGACGTTTTTAATCTCTTCGGTATCGACAACATCCTCAGCTTCCACCATTTCTTCGGTTTTCGCAGCCTCGGGAAGAGCCGCAAGCTCGATCATGATGGCCGCTGGCGGTCCATTATCTGCCGGAGGCTCCGGCGGTTGCTGCAAAAGGTAATAGGCGGCACCGGCATGCACCGAAATCGTCAGAACCGCAGCCGTCGTCCACAGGGCCACTTCTCCCAGCCGGGAGCGTCCTGTGCGAAAAGCGGTCTCGTTCATGGAGCCGCTCCGCCGGGCGCGGGTGTGCCCGATGGCGCAGTCTGATGCTGAGGGGATGGTGCCGCTATTGCCGGCTGGCTCGCAGCCGCCGCATTCTCAAGTCCCACGAGCGCGATCTTGAGATAGCCGCTGTCACGCAGCATGTTCATGATTTCCATGAAATGCCCGTAATCCACGGCCTTGTCGGCACGCAGAAAAATGCGGGTGTCCTTGTTGCCGCCGGTGCGCGCATCAAGGCTCGCCGTCAGCGCGTCCCTGGCAACGGCGTCGTTTCCAAGGTTGAGAGAGAGGTCGTCCTTGACGGTCAGATAGAGCGGCTCTTCGGGTCGCTCTGCAGGCTTGGCGCTGGACGCGGGAAGATCGACATTCACATCGACGGTCGCCAAGGGTGCTGCCACCATGAAGATGATGAGCAGAACCAGCATCACGTCGATGAAAGGCGTGACGTTGATCTCATGGTTTTCGGAGAGCTCGTCTCCCCCGCTGTCGCGAATACCGCCCGCCATGATCAGCGCCCCACGAGTGAAACAGCTGGCTTGGCCGCATTACCGGGCGGAATGCGGCGGAAATCGAGGTCACGGCTGACCAGACGCTCGACGCCTGCGGCGACATCGGCCAACAGGTGGCGATAGCCGGTGATGGAGCGGGCAAAGACGTTGTAGATCACCACGGCCGGAATGGCGGCGACGAGACCGATGGCGGTTGCCAGAAGCGCTTCGGCGATACCGGGTGCCACGACGGCCAGATTGGTCGTTTGCGATTCCGAGATGCTGATGAAGGAGTTCATGATGCCCCAGACCGTGCCGAACAGGCCGACGAAGGGCGATACGGAACCGATCGTCGCCAGAATGCCGGTGCCGCGCGACATGCGGCGACCCGCATGGGTTTCGATGCGACCGAGAACGGACGACACGCGCTCCTTGATGCCGCCGCCATCGGTGTGTGCCACCACGGCGTCCGAAAGCTGCATTTCATGGGTCGCCATGCGCAACATCACCGCGCTGGGGCCGCCCTTTTTCTCCACCGCGTCGGTGGCTTCCGACAAGGTCTTGGCCTTGTGGACGATCTTGAGGATGGACTTGGCGCGAATGCGGGCTCCCGCCAGCTCGATGGTCTTTGCAACCCAGACCGTCCAGGTGATGAGCGACGCGATGGCGAGCCCGATCATCACACCCTTGACCACCCAGTCGGCGGCCATGAACATCCCCCACGGAGACAGGTTGTGCGGAATATCCGCGCGCTTTTCCGGCGCGGCGGCGGGCGGCGTGACAACAGGCTCGGCCAATGTCGGCTGAAGCGGCGGCTGGGCTGTTGTCGCCGGTGCGGGGCTCGCAGGCGCGGGCGCAGGCTGCGCCTGTTCGGGTGCTGGAGGTGCCGCGTTCTGCACTGCCGGGGCTGGCTCGTTTGCCGGCGCTGGCGGCGTTGTTTGGGCCAACACTGCGCTTGCGCCGAGGCAGACCACCAGTGACAGCATGATGGCGACGGACCCGCACCGCTTGCGCGACATAGCATGGGAGTTTGACGAAAAGGTCGACGTTTCAAGTGCCATCATGTTGCTCCCGGATATCGTAACAAGCGTCGATTTTGCCAGCCACAATCCGCATCTCTTAAAAAACCCAGATGCAAACGCGGCCGCGCGCCTCGCTAACAAAGTTGAGTAGAAAAGACAACTAATACATCGTGAAAATATGATCTGTAAACTCTTCTTATGCAAAAAGAAGAGCGGGCAAAGCCTCACATCTGCTGCGACGGCATAAATTGCGCCACCAGTTCGTGACGATCTCCGGGATAAGTCACCTTGACGTGCGTGATATAGGTCTGGCCGTTCCAGGTCCGTCTCTCGATCACGAGACAGGCAGTTCCGTTGGGTATCGCCAGCGCTTCGGCGACACGCTTATCGGCCGGGATCGCCCGGATGCGATGTTCCGCAGCACTCCACGGCACCATCTTCAAAAGCCAGGAGCCAGGCCCCGTTGTGGAAAAATCGGCGTCACCAGCTTCGGGAACGGTGGTCACATTGATGACGCGTTCTTCGAGGCAGAAGGGAACGTCAGCCGCGAAATGACGGCAGGTCAGGGCCAGAACCGGTGAACCCGGCCCAACGCCCAGCGTCGTCTGGTCCGAAACGTTCGACGATCTCATCTCACGGCGATCAAGCCTGTAGGCATAGATCAGACCCAGCGCCTGCACTTCGCGCTGAATGTCCTGAATCTCCAGAACGGCGGATTGGGCATGCGGCTGGGTCACGAAGCTGCCAGAGCGGCGGCGCCGCTCGATCAGGCCCTTCTTCACCAGTTCACCCAGCGCCTTGTTCACGGTCATCCGCGAACAGCCGTAGTCAAGCGTCAGCTCATGTTCGAAGGGTATGCGATGACCAGGGGGCCATTCGCCCGAGAGAATGCGTCCTTCCACGTCGCCCGTAATGCGCTCATGCAGCGATTTTTCCGGGATACGGGGGGCATCAGTCATACGTTCGTTCGTCCTGTTTTCTTGCCCGCGTGATAGCACCCCGTACCGCACTTAGCCATATAGTGCCATCGCGGTTGAAATCCTCGTCACAGCGGGCTTTAACGCAAGCTCAATTCCAGACTGGAAAATGTGCGCTGGACCAGCCCATACAAGACCGCATGATCTTCCAGTGACGCCGCCGTGCCGTTGCTCGCGATCCTCCCCTCCGCACCGGGCACTGCAAACGGCTTCGTCGTTTCCCCACGCGAGCGACAGACTTTCACTGCGCTTTACTCTAACTGGCACGAACCGATTGTGGTAAGCGTTACTTGGCCGAAATCGTCACGAATTTGGTGCCACGCACACGCACGGTCATCACGCAGGGCTCACTGTCGGTGCGCTCGCAATAGCGGGGATGCATCTTGAATTCGAACACCATGTTGCCAAAACGCTGGACGAAATCATAGCTGTAGATCGTGGCGGTGGCGATCATCAGATAGCCGCCTTCCTTGACCTGCACATAGAAATTATACGGGCAGCCATCGTCGTTGCAGCTGCGCGCCTTGTCACCATCGCAGGTCAGTTCGCCGCGATTGGTGATCGCGTCCATAATCCCGTCATTGTTGATGTCGAGCCGGGTGATGAAACCCTCGCCGAATTCAGCAACTTTGCACTCCTGGCGAAAATGGTCCTTCTCGTAGATTTCAGGGTCGCTGACCAGCTGCTGCTGGGCCTGCGCCATCATCGGAACGGCCAGAAAAACCAGCGCTTGGAGCGTAACGAAGAGAAGGCGTCTCACGGCATTTTCCTTTGGGTCTGTTTCCGCTATGGATGCGGCAGCATGGGCGTGCCGTCCTTGATCCGGCGGTGGATCATATCGGGCCGTCCTTGCGTGACACTGACCGCGCGCAAACATTCGAGGAGCGCCTTTCCATGACCCTTCTGGCCTTTCTCGATTATGCCGGCGTTGCCGTTTTTGCCGCGACAGGCGCGCTTGCAGCCTCGCGCAAACAGCTGGATTTCATCGGCTTTCTGTTCTTCGCGTCGGTTACCGGCATCGGCGGCGGCACGCTGCGCGATCTCGTGCTGGGCCGCGCGCCTGTCTTTTGGGTCGTCAATCCCACCTATATCCTCGTCTGCGTCGTCATCGCAGCACTTGTCTATCTGACCGCCCATCTGCTGGAATCCCGTTACCGGCTGTTGATCTGGCTGGATGCCGTCGGTCTCTCGGCCTATTGCGTCATGGGAGCCGCGAAAGGCCTTGCCGTCAGCGGCTCTCCGACTGTCGCCATCGTCACCGGCACCATGACGGCGACCTTCGGCGGCGTGCTGCGCGATATTCTGGCGGGCGAACCCTCCGTTTTGCTGCGGCCCGAGGTCTATATCAGCTGCGCCCTGGCGGGCGCTTGCGTCTTCACCGCTGCCCACGCGATCGGCCTGCCGCTTCTCATCGCGTCCGCAGCCGGGGTCCTCACCGCATTCGCCATCCGAAGCGGCGCGCTGATCTTCGGCTGGACTTTTCCGCGCTATCGTCCGCGTCCCGGCAGACCGCCGGAAGACGTCATGTAGGCCACATGCAAAAGGCGCCCGTGAGGCGCCTTCAAACTGTCCGATGGATGAATTGTTCAGTGCACGCTGATGGTGCGCAGCTCGTCTTCAGCCGCCTTGAAGAAGGTGCTGGACCGATTATCGGTCAGAAGGATCGGCGTGCCATCGGCACCGAACAACGCCCAAAGATCAAGGCTAGCATCGATTTTCGGGGCTTCTGGGAAACAACGGTTCACTTCCTCGGCACGCATCTTTCTGATATATCCGACTTCGCCTGCACCGATGTGAGCGAGCTGTGACTTGGTCAAACGCGCATGCGCTTCTTTCAAGAGCATATTTCGGCCTCCATATTCCTCAGACGTCGCGCCGCGGTGCGTCGCTTGGCGTGCAGAATCCTATTGTGAAACGGAAATGTTAATTTTTTTCACCACGCTGGAGATTTCGGGCCGTGTGAGATCAATGGACAGCAAACCGTTGCGCAGGCGCGCATCATTGACCTGCATGCCGTCTGCCAGCACGAAAACCCGCTGGAACTGCCGTGCAGCGATGCCGCGATAGAGATAGTCGCGCGCATCCTGCTCCTGCTGGCGACCGCGAATGACGAGCTGGTTGTCGGCTGTCGTCACGTCGAGGTCGTCTTCGGAAAATCCGGCAACGGCAATCGTGATGCGCAATCGCTCCGGGCTTTCGCCATCGGCAACCAGCCGCTCTATATTGTAGGGGGGATACCCGTCATTCGCCTTTGCCATCCGCTCCAGCGTTTTTTCCATGGCATCGAAACCCAGCATCAGCGGGTGCGTGAAAGGTGTCATTCGGCTCATATCTTTCAGTCCTTGTACCCAAGCGACGATCGTCTGCCCCGTTTGCGGCGGCAAGTGTTCATATGGGAATATGGTGTTTGCAACGCAAGAACGTTATGCCGGGAAAAGTCTGAACTGCCGCGTGCTTGACAAGGCCTGGAAACAGGCTTGAAAAGGCATGTCGTAGAAATAACAGGACAATCATGACCGAGCGCAGAAAAATCATCATCGACACCGATCCGGGGCAGGACGACGCAGCCGCCATCATGCTGGCTTTGGCAAGCCCGGACGAAATCGAAATCCTCGGTCTGTGTGCCGTCGCCGGCAACGTGCCGCTGAAACTCACCAGCCGCAACATCCGCATCATGCTGGAACTGTGCAACCGCACCGAAATCCCCGTCTATGAAGGCTGCGAGCGCCCGCTGGTGCGCGCGCCGATCACTGCCGAGCACGTTCACGGCAGCACGGGCCTTGATGGCCCGAGCTTGCCGGAGCCGGTTCTCGAAGCGCAATCGCAAGATGCCATCGACTTCATCATCGAGACGATCCGCCGCGAGCCGGAAGGCACTGTAACCCTCTGCACGCTGGGTGCGCTGACCAACATCGCTACCGCCTTGCAGAAGGCGCCCGATATTGCGCCGCGCGTAAAGGAACTGGTGTTGATGGGTGGCGGTTTCTTCGAGGGCGGCAACATCACGCCCGCCGCCGAATTCAACATCTATGTCGATCCGCAGGCAGCCGACATCGTCTTCCGTTCGGGTATCCCGCTGGTCATGATGCCGCTTGACGTGACGCATAAGCTTTTGACCACCAAGGCCCGCGTTGCCGCCATCCGTGATATCGGCACCCGCCCGGCGATTGCCATGGCCGAGATGCTGGAGTTTTTCGAGCGCTTCGATGTGGAGAAATACGGCTCAGACGGCGGCCCGCTGCATGACCCGACCGTCATCGCCTATCTGATCAAGCCGGAACTCTTCGACGGTCGCGATTGCAATGTCGAAATCGAGGTCAATTCCGAGCTGACCATCGGCATGACGGTTGTCGACTGGTGGAAGGTAACCGGCCGCGAACCGAACGCCCGCGTCATGCGCGATGTGGACGCCGACGGGTTCTTCGCGCTGCTGACCGAGCGCTTTGCGCGGATTTGATCCGTTTCTTTCGTCACCCCGCACGTGATGCGGGGTGACGAAGGCAGGTTAGCACCCTGCTCAAAGCTCGTAGAAATCCGCGACGATCTTCCACGCATCATCAGCCGTTTCGGCAAAGTGCAGCAGCTCCATATCATCAGGCGCAATCGTGCCGAAATCGGCCAGCGCTTCGAAATTGATGATGGAGCGCCAGAAAGCTTCGCCGAACAGGATGAGCGGGATGGGTGCCATGCGCTTGGTCTGGATCAACGTCAGCGTTTCAAACAACTCGTCCATGGTGCCGAAGCCGCCGGGAAAGACCACGACGGCCTTCGCACGCATCAGAAAATGCATCTTGCGGATGGCGAAGTAATGGAAGTTGAAGCTGAGCTCCGGCGTCACATGCGGGTTGGGTGCCTGCTCATGCGGCAGAAGAATGTTGAGGCCGATCGAGGGGGCACCGGCTTCCGATGCACCGCGATTGCCCGCCTCCATCACACCCGGCCCACCGCCCGTCATCACCACATATTCGCGATGATCGTGCTTTTCGGATTCGCCCGCACATAGCTTGGCGAACTTGCGGGCTTCGTCGTAATAAACCGATGCGGCTTCCAGGTTCTTTCTCTGCGTTTCATTGCGCGCGGCCCAGGCCTCACCGCCCGGTTCAGGAATGCGCGCACCACCAAATAGCACCACCGTCGACTTGATGCCGCGTTCCGACAGGATCATTTCCGGCTTCATCAGTTCCAGCTGCAACCGAATGGGGCGCAATTCCTCGCGGCACAGAAAATCGGTATCGGCATAGGCCAGCCGGTAGGATGGCGATGCCGATTGCGGGGTCTTGGGCAAGCCTTCTGCTTGTTGCTTGTCATCGGAGCTGGATTTCAACGGATCCCAAACGCCGTCCTTGCGATGCAACTTGCCATTTTTCAGTTTTGCCATTGTCCATGCCTTTCGTCTGCCCGCGCCAAATCACATTGACGCCCTTGAAACACTCGCTTAGAGCAATTGACCATGTCCGGCCAGCGGTGCGGATATTTCCCTGTATGTGACGATAGTCAGCGAAGTTTAAGGAATTCTCATGAGCATCTCCGATCTCGGCTCCCTTGAAACAATCATCGAAGCCGCATTCGATAATCGCGATAGCGTCAACATATCGACCAAAGGCGAGGTTCGCGATGCCGTCGAGACCGCGCTGAACCTGCTCGATGGCGGAAAGGTACGCGTTGCCGAAAAGCAGGCCGATGGCAACTGGACCGTGAACCAGTGGCTGAAGAAGGCTGTGCTTTTGTCCTTCCGTCTCAACGACATGGAAATCGTCACCGGCGGCCCTGGCGAATCCACCTGGTGGGACAAGGTACCGTCCAAGTTCGAGAACTGGGGTGAAAACCAGTTCCGCGCCGCAGGTTTCCGCGCCGTGCCGAATGCCGTTGTGCGCCGCTCGGCTTACGTTGCCAAGAACGTCATCTTGATGCCGTCCTTCGTCAATCTCGGCGCCTATGTCGATGAAGGCACCATGGTCGATACCTGGGCAACCGTCGGCTCCTGCGCGCAGATCGGCAAGAACGTGCATCTGTCCGGCGGCGTCGGCATCGGCGGTGTTCTGGAACCCCTTCAGGCGGGTCCGACCATCATCGAAGACAATTGCTTCATTGGCGCACGCTCGGAAGTCGTTGAAGGCTGCATCATCCGCGAAGGTGCGGTTCTCGGCATGGGCGTCTTCATCGGCAAATCCACCAAGATCGTGAACCGCGCCACCGGCTCGATCACCTATGGCGAAGTCCCGCCTTACTCGGTCGTCGTGGCCGGCACTATGCCGGGCAAACCGTTCCCGAATGGCGAAATGGGCCCAAGCCTCTATTGCGCCGTCATCGTCAAGACCGTCGATGAAAAAACCCGTTCCAAGACCGGCATCAACGAGTTGCTGCGCGACTGATAGACATAGGCTTACCCCATGACCGCCACAGATCCCGTCGCCAATCTTGCCGCTCTCATTCGTTGCCCGTCGGTAACCCCAGCAGAAGGAGGCGCGCTGACGCTTCTCGATACGCTGCTGACGCCGCTGGGTTTTGCGGTCGAGCGTGTGATGGCAACGGAAGACGGAACGCCCGACGTCGAAAACCTCTACGCCCGGCTTGGCACTGACGGTCAGCATCTGATGTTTGCGGGCCATACCGATGTCGTGCCTGTGGGCGACGAAGCGTCATGGAGCCATCCGCCATTTTCCGCCGAGATTTCAGGCGGCGAGATGTTCGGACGTGGTGCCGTCGATATGAAGGGCGGTATCGCCTGTTTCGTCGCGGCCATCGCCCGCCATATCGAAAAGCATGGAAAGCCTGAGGGTTCGGTCTCCTTCCTCATCACCGGCGATGAAGAAGGTCCGTCCATCAACGGCACCTCAAAACTTCTCGAATGGGCCGCCGCCAAGGGCGAGACATGGGATGCCTGCGTGGTGGGCGAACCCACCAACCCCGACACGCTTGGCGATATGATCAAGATCGGTCGTCGCGGTTCGCTGTCGGGTCGTATCACGGTCCATGGCGTTCAGGGCCATGCCGCCTATCCGCATCTGGCCGATAATCCCCTTCGCGGCATGCTGCAACTGACCCATGCGCTCATGGATCAGCCCTTCGACACCGGTACCGACACCTTCCAGCCGTCCAATCTCGAAGTGACGACCATCGATACCGGCAATGCTGCGACCAATGTCATCCCGGCCAAGGCGACGGCTGCCTTCAACATCCGTTTCAACGACACATGGACGGATGTGACGCTGCGCGCAGAAATCATTCGTCGTCTGGACGAGGCCGCAGCCGACAGCGCGCTGCGCCCGGATCGCTCGCTGGTCAGATATGACATCGTCTGGGCCGACCGCCCCGCCCATGTTTTCCTGACCCGCAACAATGCGCTGATTTCATCGCTGTCGGGCGCTGTCGCAGAGGTCACCGGCCAAGAGCCGAAACTATCGACCACCGGCGGCACATCGGATGCCCGTTTCATCAAGGATTACTGCCCGGTGGTGGAATTCGGCCTTGTCGGCCAGACCATGCACATGGTGGACGAGCGCGTTTCCGTCGCAGACCTGGAAACCCTGACACGCATCTACGAGGTCTTCATCGAACGCTGGTTCAGCCATGCCGTCGTATAACGAGATAACCTTATACGTCAGAGGCCTGTGGTTGCTGTTTCTGGGTGATCCTGCCGGTGGGCGGTTGCTGGACCTGACGGATCGCGGCATGGCGCGGTCGTTTTATGCGGCGCTGTGGTGCCTGCCGTCCATGGCGCTGTCCTGGTACTGGTGGCACGAGGCCTATGTTTCCGTCCTGCCGAAGGGTACCGGCACCGGTGCCATCTTCTTCATCCGTCTGGCGATGGTCGAAGCCATCTGCTGGATGGTGCCGCTCGTTCTTATCGGTTTTCTCTTGATGGCATTCGGCGCAAGACAGAAATTTCCAGCGCTCGTCGTCGTCGCCAACTGGTTGTCGCTGCCGTTTTCCTATGCCTATGCGACGCTGATCCTGATCGCGCTGCTGGCGCCGTCTTTACAGGGGCTGATCGCCATCCTGTGGTTTTCGCTGCTGCTGACATTGGTGTTCTGCTTTTCCCGGATCGTGAAATTCTTCGTGCGGGAACAGCCTTTGCTCGTGGCGGCGCTGGTGATGACGCTCCTCATTCCCGGCATGATCCTGTCGGAACTGCTGCAACGCTTTCTGGGCGTCTATCCGAGCTGACGCCTACCGCGGCTTGACGATCTCGCCGTCCTCCTTGGTGAAGGTGCCGATGCTGCCATCAGCCAAAATATCGAGCACCAATTCCGACGGGCGGCAAAGACGTACGCCCTTGTCCGTGACCACGATGGGTCGATTGAGCAGGATGGGATGCGCTTCGATGGCGTCCAGCAGCGCTTCGTCGCTCAAGCTTTCGTCGGAAAGACCAAGCGCAGCATAGGGCGTCCCTTTTTCGCGTAGAAGGCCGCGCAGTGGCAGGCCGATCTTTTCCGCGAGAGAGACGATCTCGGTACGCGAAGGCGGCACCTTCAGATATTCGATGATGACGGGCTCTTCACCCGCTTGGCGGATCATGGCCAGCGTGTTGCGCGAGGTGCCGCACGCAGGATTATGATAGATCGTCACCGTCATCATTTTTCTCCGTTCTGGGCCTGCGTGGCGGTATCACGTCGGGATAATCGACCTGCATGAAATAAAGACCTTCCGGCGGTGCCACCGGGCCGCAGGCTTTTCGGTCGCGCGCCTCAAGGGCATGTTTCACGTCATCCGGCGTGGTTGCCCCCTCCCCCGCCAGCTTCAACGTACCGGCAAAGGAGCGGATCTGGTTGTGCAGGAAGCTCTGTGCCGTGGCCCTTATCTCGATCACGTCACCATCGCGCGTTACATCCAGCCGGTCGAGCGTTCGGACCGGGCTCTTGGCCTGGCAGTGAACCGAGCGGAACGTCGTGAAATCATGTCGCCCCACCAGCATCTGGGCCGCCGCATGCATGGTCTCGTGATCGATGTCCTTCGAGACCCACCATGCGCGCTTGTGCTCCAGCGTCAGCCGCGATTTGCGGCAGATGATGCGGTAGAGATAATGGCGGCGCAGGGCGGAAAAACGCGCGTCGAAATCCTCGGTCACGGCTTCGACATCCAGAACCGAAACCGCCTCGCCTGCCATGGCCAGATGCGCGTTCAACGCGTTGCGCAGCTTGTAGGGCTGCCAGTCCCGCGCCAGATCGACATGCGCGACCTGTCCCCTGGCGTGCACGCCGGAATCGGTGCGGCCCGCACCACGAAAACTCACGGTTTCCTTGGTCAGCGACAGAACAGCCGCTTCCAGTGCCAATTGCACGGACGGTCCGTTGTTTTGCCGTTGCCAGCCATAATAGGGAGACCCATCATATTCGATGGTCATGCGGAAGCGTGGCATCAGCCGAGCCTCGTTCCGACGGAGACCTGTGTGCCGCGCAGAAAATCCTGCGCCAGCATCGGCTTGCCGCCGGCCTTTTGCAGCCGCACCAGCCGCACGGCGCCGCTGCCGCAGGCTATGGTCAGATCATTGCCCAGAACGGACCCCGCTTCGCCCATGCCACTGGCCAGTTCCGTTTGCAGAACCTTGATGCGCTCGGCTTTTCCGCCGATTTCCATTTCGAACCACGCACCCGGAAAGGGCGACAGGCCGCGAATGTGGTTGTGTACATCCTGGCTTGCCCAGGAAAAATTGATGCGGGTCTCGGCCTTGTCGATCTTGGCGGCATAGACGACGCCGTCTTGCGCCTGCGGTGTCAGCGGCAGATCACCATCTTCCAGCTTCACCATCGCCTCGCGCATCAGCCGCGCGCCCGCCAACATCAGGCTGTCATGCAATTCGCCAGCCGTCATGTTCGGTGTAATCGTGACCTTTGCCGTCAGTGCTACGGGGCCGGTATCGAGCCCCTTTTCCATCTGCATCACCATCATGCCGGTTTCAGCGTCTCCAGCCATAATGGCACGCTGAATGGGCGCGGCACCGCGCCAGCGCGGCAACAGAGAGGCATGGCCGTTATAGCAGCCAAGACGGGTGCCGTTGAGAATCGCTTCCGGCAACAGCAAACCATAGGCGACGACGACAGCCACATCCGCGTCGAACGCCTTGAATGCCGCCTTATCCTCTTCCGCCTTGAAGTTGAGCGGCGTCAGAACGGGGATACCGAGCAGTTCGGCGGCCTGATGCACGGGTGACTTCTGAAGATCGAGCCCGCGACGCCCGCCGGGACGGGGCGGTTGCGTATAGACGGCCGATATCTCGTGGCCCGCATCGACCAGCGCGCGAAGCGTGGGAACGGAAAACTCCGGTGTTCCCATGAAGATGATGCGCAGTGTCATGTTCGCCCCCTGCCCTACCGGCCGATCTGCCAATCTCGTAGAAACAGACGGATCAGATTTTCGCGCGGGCCGCCTTGGTGAATTTCTTGATGACCATATCCCGTTTCAGACGGGAAATGTGGTCGATGAACAGAACACCGTTCAAATGGTCAATTTCGTGTTGCAGACAGGTGGCGAGCAGGCCATCGGCCTCCACCGTCTGTTTTTTGCCGTCGCGATCGATATAGCCAACCGTCAGCGATGCCGGACGCTCTACCTCGGCATAATAGTCGGGAATGGACAGACAGCCCTCCTCATAGGCCGACACATCGTCCGACACCTTGAGGATTTCCGGGTTGATGAACACAACCGGATTGCGGTCTTCGTCTTCGCGCGAGATGTCGATGACCAGCATACGGCGCGGCACGCCGATCTGGATCGCGGCAAGGCCGATGCCCGGCGCATCATACATCGTGTCCAGCATGTCGTCTGCCAGACGCGTGATCTCAGCATCCACCTGTTCGATGGGCTTGGATTGCTGGCGCAGCAGAGGATCGGGCAAAATAATAAGAGGTTTGATCGTCATGGCTTCCCCATAACGCATCTCATCTTTGGAGGAAACAAAAAATAAAGGTCAATATTAGCAACCGCATCGGCAGTAAACTGGACTCATTTGCGCCTTGGAAATGTTCTTGTTTTGATCTGACGAATCACACGAAATCTGTTAGATTTGGATATGAACATCGATCTCAATGCGCTTGGTACGACAGCCTTCATGCTCGGCAGCCTTCCGATCTCGGCCGGCGCTGTGCTCGGTTTTGTGATTGCAGGGTGCTTCATCACTGCCACCTTCGTCTGGCGAAAACCGCCGGTTGTCGATCAGTCGCGCGAGGAAATCACCGAGCTTCTGAGAACCCAGTCGGAACTGCACGGCCGCATCGCCGCCATGACGGAAAGCCTCAGCGCCCGCCAGAACGAGATGAGCCAAACGCTGAACGACCGGCTGGACGGCATGTCGCAGCGCATCGGCACCACGTTGACGGAGCAAACCCGCTCGACGCACGAAAACCTTAGCAAATTGCAGGAACGCCTTGCCGTGATCGATGCTGCCCAGGGCAATATTCAGGATCTGGCCAAGGACGTGATCGGCCTTCAGGCCATTCTCAACAACAAACAGACGCGTGGTGCCTTTGGACAGGCAAGAATGGAAGCACTGATCGCAGACGCCCTGCCCTCCGGTGCCTATAGTTTGCAGCCGACACTTTCGAACGGCTTTCGGCCCGATTGCACCATCCGAATGCCGAACAATGCGCCGCCTTTGGTCATCGATGCGAAGTTTCCGCTGGAGGCCTGGAATGCGCTCAAGGCGGATGATGCGCCGGAAGCGAAACGGGCCGCCACCCAGCAATTCCGACGTGACATGGAAGTGCATATTCGCGATGTGGCGGACAAATATCTCATCTCCGGCGAAACGCAGGACACCGCCTTCATCTTCGTTCCCTCGGAATCCATCTTTGCCGATATCCACCAGCATTTCGAAAATCTGGTTCAGCGCGCGCAACGCTCCCGCGTCGTCATCGTCTCGCCATCGCTGCTGATGCTGTCGGTTCAGGTCATACAGTCTGTCCTCAAGGATCAGCGGATGCGCGAACAGGCGCATCTCATTCAAGGCGAGGTCGCCATGCTGATGGACGATGTGCGGCGTCTGGACGAACGGACCCGTAAACTGCAGGCACATTTCGGGCTGGTGCAAAAGGACGTCGACATGATGCTGACCTCGTCCGACAAGGTGCTGGCGCGCGGTATCAAGATCGAAAGCCTCGATTTTGCACCGTCACAAAAGGAAATCGCTCATCTGGAAGCCGAGCAGTTGCGCCGAATCTCGGACGTACGCGCCGGTGCGGCCAAGCTGAGGGTGGTTGACGACGAGTAATCCACTCGGCAAAGTCGCCGCCTGTTTCGCTTTTGTTTTCGCCCCTTATGGAATGACCCGCATGATCACAGTTTTCGGCTCCATCAACATGGACCTCGTTGCCATTTCCGACCGCCTGCCGAAGCCGGGTGAAACCGTGACCGGCAAGACCTTTTCGACCGCCGCCGGTGGTAAGGGCGCCAATCAGGCACTGGCAGCGCGCCGCGCGGGCGCAACTGTGAAGATGGCGGGTGCCGTCGGCGATGATGCCTTCTCAGCCCCGGCCCTCACCCTGCTTCGTGATGCGCGGGCGGATCTGTCGCTGGTCAAGACTGTCGCCGTACCGACCGGAACCGCCGTCATCCTGATCGGTGAGGGCGGTGAAAACATGATTTCGGTCATCCCCGCCGCCAATGGTGAGGTGTCGGAAGTAGACGCCACTCGCGCCGTCTCAGAAATGGCGGAAGGCGATATTCTCATGTTGCAGTTCGAGGTGCCAGCAGAGGCGATCGAAGCAGCGCTCAAAGCGGCAAAGGCACAGCGCGTGACGACGCTCATCAACACCGCACCTCTAACATCAGAGGCGCAGCGCCTGTCACGACTCGCTGACGTCGTCATTGCCAACGAAACCGAATTCGAATTGCTGATCGGCAAAAACAGCCTCTCCGCAGATCAGCGGGAAAAGGAGCTTGCCGCCCTTCATGACGAGACCGGCCAGACAGTGATCGTCACGCTGGGTGCAGACGGCGTTATCGCCATTCGCAACGGTAAGCTGGTGAAGGCCAAGGGCCTGAAGATCGAGCCCGTCGATACGGTCGGTGCAGGCGATACGTTCTGTGGTTATCTGGCCGCAAGTCTGGACGCCGGTCTCGATTTCGAGACGGCGCTGCGTCGTGCAGCCGTTGCCGGTTCGCTGGCCTGTACGCGGCCCGGCGCGCAACCATCCATTCCCGTCGCATCCGAGGTGGATGCGAAAATCTGAATAATCAGGTTCGGATGAAGGTGAGATAGGCGGAGCTGCGACCCTCTCGCTTCGCCTTGTTCTCGTAACGCGTGCCCGGCCAGGTATCGAACGGCGTGTTCCAGTCGGCTGATGTCTGCGCCGTCCATTTGAAACCGCCATGCTGAGCGCAATGCTGAAGCGTCCAGTTGATGTAGGTATCGATATCCGAGGCAAAGCAGAATTTGGCACCCGGTTTCAGCACCCGGTGAAACCGCGCCAGATTGACATCGGAAACGAAGCGACGCTTCCAGTGCTTCTTTTTCGGCCACGGATCGGGATAGAGAAGATCGATATGATCGATCGACGCATCCGGCAGCCAGTCCAGCAATTGCGTGGCGTCATCGTCATAAAGACGGATGTTCATCAGTTCGCGTTCGCGCACACTGCCCAGAAGCTTCGCCATGGAATTCACGAAGGGCTCGACGCCGATGAAACCGGTGGCTGGGTTTTCGGATGCGCGGTGGATGAGATGCTCGCCACCACCAAAGCCGATTTCGAGGCGAATGGACGTCACGTCGGCGGGAAAGAGCGCCGCGAGGTTTTTCGGCGGCTGAGTGTCGAGGTCCACCTTCAGCAAAGGCAAAAGGTTTTCGATCGTATCGACCTGCTGGTTGCGCAGTGGCTTGCCTTTGCGCCGACCAAAAAATGCTTCCGTTGCGCGCGAACGCCGCTCTTCCGTCATTTCAACACTCTCAGACAAATGGATAACCCGCACCGCGCCTGTTTATGGCGCTGTGCGGGTTTCAAACTTTTCAGACCGTATCTCTCAATCAGCGATGATTGACAAGCCTTATGCGGCTTTCAATGCATCCTTCAGCGGCTTGACCAGATCCAGCTTCTCCCAGGAGAACGAGCCGTCACGACCAGCCTTGCGACCGAAATGGCCGTAGGACGACGTCTTGGCATAGATCGGCTTGTTCAGGTCCAGATGACGGCGAATGCCCGATGGCGAGAGGTCGATGACCTTGCGGATCGCGGCTTCTACCTCGTCTTCGCTCATCGTGCCGGTCTGGTGGAAATCGACATAGACCGACAATGGCTGCGCGACGCCGATGGCGTAGGACAGCTGGATCGTGCAGCGCTCTGCCAACCCTGCGGCGACGACGTTCTTGGCGATATAGCGTGCCGCGTAAGCAGCGGAGCGGTCGACCTTTGTCGTGTCCTTACCGGAAAACGCACCGCCACCGTGGGGGGCTGCACCGCCGTAGGTGTCCACGATAATCTTGCGACCCGTCAAACCAGCGTCACCATCGGGACCACCGATCACGAACTTTCCGGTCGGGTTGATGTACCACTGGCAATCGTCAGCGATCTTCAGCTCACCAAGCGCTTCGCGGATATAGGGCTCCACGACAGAACGAACCTTCTTGGAGTCCCAGCTTGCATCCAAATGCTGGGTGGACAAGACGATCGAGACGGCTTCGGACGCTTTGCCATCGACATAACGCACTGTCACCTGGCTCTTGGCATCGGGACCGAGCTTGGCCGCTTCGCCTTCGCCGCTCTTGCGGGCTGTGGCCAGAAGCTGGAGAATGCGGTGGGAATAATAGATCGGTGCCGGCATCAGGTCCGGCGTTTCCTTGCAGGCGTAACCGAACATGATGCCCTGGTCGCCAGCACCTTCGTCGCCCTGCTTGTCGGACGCGTTATCGACGCCCTGTGCAATGTCGGCGGACTGTGGGTGCAGCAGCACGTCGATCTTGGCCGTCTTCCAATGGAAACCGTCCTGCTCGTAACCGATATCACGGATGGCCTTGCGGGCAGCAGCCTTGAACTTGGCGGGGTTGATGACGGGATGGCCGCTCGCATCCTTGAAGACCGAGCCGTCCTTGGCCTTCTTCAAAAGCGTGTCGGGAACACGTACTTCACCGGCGATGATCACGCGATTCGTCGTTGCAAGCGTCTCGCAGGCGATGCGCACCGTCCAGGGATCGACACCGGTCTTGGTGGCTTCACGGTAGATCAAATCAACGATTTCGTCGGAAATGCGGTCACAAACCTTGTCAGGGTGACCTTCAGCCACGGACTCGCTTGTGAATAGGTAATTGGCACGCATGCGGGATTCCCCTCAAAGAAACGGTCATCGTTGTTAGTCACATTGCCTGAAAAAAACAAGGACACAACGACATAAATATATCTTTATATCGGAATTCCTAAATCATCCTTACGCAACAAAAAACGGCCCCGAAGGACCGTTTGTCGTTTACCGAAATTGTTTCGATCGTTTATTCCGCGTCGCCTTCGGCGGCCAGCGCCTTGACCAGATCGACGATGCGACGGCGAACCTTCGGGTCGTTGATCTTCACGAATGCGCGGTTGAGCTGAAGCCCTTCGGAAGAGGACAGGAAGTCAACGACATAGTTGGAACTGTTGGCTTCTGCCATGCCGGTAGCGCTGACACCCTGGTCGCCTGGCGCATCCTCGAAGAAGAAGGAGACGGGCACGTTCAGGATGCTGGAGATGTTCTGCAAGCGGCTGGCGCCGACGCGGTTCGTCCCTTTTTCGTACTTCTGGATCTGCTGGAAGGTGATGCCGAGGCTTTCGCCCAGCTTTTCCTGGCTCATACCCAGCATAGTACGACGGAGGCGAATTCGGCTCCCGACATGAATGTCAATCGGGTTCGGCTTTTTCTTGTTTTCTGTCATGTTGTTGTCCTGACATTCAAAAAAATCTGCGGGGTTAACGATCACACAGCCTTGCGGTCCTGAACCACAGGATTGTCACTATAAGAAACATATCATGTGCGTTGTGCAACCTAACACAAGCACTATGCAATTTTAGGGGTTTTTGGTCAATTCTTACGATCAAACAAACCGAGCCGCGCAATTATCGCGGTAACGAGTAACGTGAAAAAGAACAACCAAAAGTGCATTTGTCTCATATCTGCGGTGATCGCGCCAGTAGCGGCACGACCTAAAGTAGAATCGATTATTCCCTTTTGACCGTAGTCCAGACCTGCGACAATTTGTCCCATGGGGTCGATCAGGGCCGAAATGCCGGTATTGGCCGCGCGAATCACTGGAATTCCAGTCTCGACGGCACGGATTCTGGCCTGCTGAAGATGCTGATAGGGACCGGGCGTATTGCCGAACCAGCCGTCGTTGGTCACGTTGACGATCGCCGCGGATGTCGCGATATCATCAGGGACGTCGCCCGGGAAGATGATTTCGTAGCAGATGAAGGAATGAAGCTTCTTGCCCGAGGGCAGCGTGATCGGGTTTCTGGTCACGGCAGGCGAAAAACCGCCCGGCAGGCTGATGAGATTGTTGATACCGATCTTGCGCAGCACGTCCTCGAACGGCACGTATTCCCCAAACGGTACGAGATGGACCTTGTCGGTCGCACCGATGATCTGGCCTTCGCTGTCGATGGCATAGACGGAGTTGTAATAGCGTGGTGCAAGCCCCGTCCCCGCATCTTCCATCCGCACGGCACCCGTCAACAGGATCTGGCCGTCTTCCAGCGTCTTCGCGATCTCGGCCAAAGCGTCGGGGTTCTGCGTCAGGATAAAGGGAACGGATGTTTCCGGCCAGACGATGATATCAGGCCGCTTATGGCCCGGCGATGGCGGCAAGGAAGACAGGCGCAAATGCGCGTTGAAGATTTCGGTCCGATCGGTGTTGAGCATCTTCACCGACTGGTCGATCCCCGGCTGAACGATCCTGACCGTCAGGTCATCGGTGACAGGCGGCGGTGGCTGGTTCAGGCGGTAAGCACCATAGCCCAGGTGTAACGCAATCATGGTAACTGCAATCGAAAGGCCCGGGATCAACCCTTTCTTCGTCCCCAGCAATGCAGGACTGGAAAAAACAAACACCGCCAGCATCGACATGCCGAAAATGCCGATGAGATTGGACGTCTGCATCATGATCGGGATCGGCATGATGCCATAGCCGACAGCATTCCACGGAAACCCGGTCAGAATGAAACTGCGCAGCCATTCCATGAGCCCGAATGCGGCCGCCAGCGCCGCGATGCGACCCCAGCCATCGGACCACAAGAGATTGGCCAGCATGGTGGCCACGCCGTAGAAAATGGCAAGGCAGGCGGGCAGTCCGAAAATGGCGAGGGGCAACGCCCAGGCGAATTCGTCGGCTTCGAGCAACAGGGCATTGCCCAGCCACCAGAGCCCCGCCACGAAATACCCGAAACCGAACAGCCAGCCGACGAGGAAGGTTTTCCAGCCACGCGACCAGACACCGCCATCGGGATGACCGGTGGTCCCATCGATCAGCCAGACGAGCAGCGTGAAGGATACGAAAAGGGCGGCAAAAAAACCGATGGGCGGCAGGGCGAGCGCACCGAATGCACCAGCAAGAACTGCGATGCATATCCGGCCAAAACCACTGCCCAACATGATCTTGCCCGCCAGTCGTTCCATGCAGTTTCCACCTTATAAAGAGGTACCGTCTAACACTCGTGACCGGGGAAACGACACCGTGTATTCAACGGGACTTACTGCAAAAGACGCAGCGCGTCCACTGCGCTCACCGCAGATGTTCGACGCCTGAAACGACGAAGACCGCAGGGCAAAGCACCTGCGGTCTTCGTCGTTTAAAATGGCCGTCATTCGCTTAGACCGGCGCGTTATCCGCACGGCTTGGAGATGGTAGAGCCAAAACCACCTGGCTCGCCGCATCGGCGGGTGCCTGATCGTCCTCGCCCTCGGAAGACTGGTTTCGCATGATGCGAACACCCTTGATGCGTCGGGAATCGGCGTCGAGAATGTGGAACTCGAAACCCGGAACGGCACGAACCACCTCGCCCTTGACCGGAATGCGGCCCAGCGCAAAGAAGATCAGTCCGCCCAGCGTGTCGATTTCCTCGATATGCTCGCGAACATCGAAATCATTCCCGATGACCTCGGCCAGCTCGGTCAATTCGGCGCGCGCATCGGCTATCAGAACATCATCAGACAGGCGCGAGAACATCGTCTCGTCCTTGTCATGTTCGTCGTCTATGTCGCCCACCACCATTTCAACGATGTCTTCGTGGCTGACGAGGCCATCCGTCCCGCCATATTCGTCGATGACGAGAGCAAGCTGCGTGCGCTGTGCCTGCATGGTCTTCAACAGGGTCGATGCCAGCATGGATGACGGCACGAAAAGGATTTTGCGGACGAGACCGGCGTCTGCAAGCGTTTGCTCCAGATCGACGCGTGCCAGATCGAAATTCGCCCGGGGGGATTTTGCCGCCCGCGTTCCCTCGACTGCGGCAACGCGCGAGCCTGCGCGGCGCTTGTTGCGGGCCTGCTTGCCGATGAAGGCCAGCAGGTCGCGGATGTGGATCATGCCTTTGGGGTTGTCCAGCGTCTCGTCATAAACCGGCATACGCGAACGGCCCGTCTCTTCAAAGAGAATCATCGCTTCGCCGACCGTCATGTCCTGATCAAGCCCGTCGATATCGACGCGCGGTATCATGATGTCTTCGACATGAACTTCGCGGAACCGCAGGATGTTGTTGAGCATTGCCCGCTCTTCGGGCGTGAAGGCTGCACCGATCTCGGTGTCCGTCATAAGCGCGTCGGTGATGTCTTCACGGAGACGCTCGCCTTGGGATGGCTTCAGCAGCCGCGAGATTCGAGACCAGAGGGATGCTCTGGGTTTAAAATGATACTCGGATCGTGAGGGACTACTGCCTTCCTCCGATGAGGATTGTTCCCCGGTATCTTTGCCCTCGAGGGGCGGTCGTGCCGAATGTTCGTTCATGGTCCCAGACTGTTGATTCAAAGCGGTTCCTGTCCCGCATAGGGATCAGATAGACCAAGCTTGGCCAAAATGCGAGTCTCAAGCTCTTCCATTTCTTCAGCATCGTCGGCGTCGATGTGATCGTAACCGAAAAGATGCAGAAATCCATGCACCAGAAGATGGGTCAGATGATCATCGAAACTCTTCTCGAGATCAAGTGCTTCACGCTCCACGGTTTCGCGCGCAATGACGATATCACCCAGCATCGGCCCCGGCATGCCGCCGGGCTCCAGCGGATAGGCCGGGAATGACAGCACATTCGTTGGCTTGTCTTTTTCGCGCCACTCGGCATTGATTTCCCGGATCGACGCGTCGTCGGTGAAGACCAGCGACAGCTCGGTGGTATCCTTGGGAAAAGGCTGCTGTTCTTCCGCTTTCAAAAAATCGACAGCCGGGTCCAAAACCCGGCTGGCAAATGCGAACAGCTCGTCTTCCGATGGCCAAGCTTCAGCCTCGACGCTGATCTGAATATCCAGTGACGTCATGGCGTTCTTCAGTTGCCTCTCGACAGGCTCTCGTCCGGTACCGCCGTCTGCGCTTCGTAGGCGCGGACGATCCGTGCGACCATCGGGTGACGAACGACATCCACATCCTTGAAGCGGACGACAGAGACGCCCTCGACTTCCGTCAGGATTTGCAGAGCTTCCACGAGACCGGACTTCATGCCACGCGGCAAATCCACCTGGCTCGGGTCGCCGGTCACGATCATGCGGCCGTTTTCACCCAGACGCGTCAGAAACATCTTCATCTGCATTGTCGTGGTGTTCTGCGCCTCATCGAGAATAACAACGGCGTTGGCCAGCGTGCGTCCGCGCATGAAGGCCAGCGGCGCGATTTCGATGACGCCTGCCTGGATGGCGCGCTCCACCTTGTCACCCGGCATCATGTCGTAGAGAGCATCGTAGAGTGGACGCAGATAAGGATCGACCTTTTCCTTCATGTCGCCAGGCAAAAAGCCGAGGCGCTCGCCGGCTTCGACCGCCGGACGTGACAGGATGATGCGATCCACGACACCGCGTTCCAGCAATTGCGCGGCGTGCGCCACCGCCAGATAGGTCTTGCCGGTACCGGCAGGTCCAACGCCGAAGACGAGCTCCGACTGTTCCAGCGCCCGCATATAGACATCCTGCGTCGGCGTGCGGGCGGCGATGGTCTTCTTGCGGGTGGAAATCTGCGCCATGGAGACCTTGGCCTTGCGCTCCATGGTCGGCAGGATCAGCTGGTCGTCGGCTGCCATGGCCATGCGAATCGCGCCTTCCACGTCGGATACCTCGACGGTTCCGCCCTTTTGCAGGCGCTCGTACAGGGTGTCGAGTGCGCGACGGGCCTGATTGGTGGCGACGAGTTCACCTGTGATGGCAACGGAGTTGCCGCGCGGGCGCGCGTCAATCTTCAAACGCTGTTCCAGCAATTTGAGGTTCTGATCGAACTGACCGAATAGCTCTCCGGCTATCCTGTTATTCTCGAACGTGAGGACGAAGTGATTGGCGTCGGTCGCGGCTGGGCGTGGCTGGCGCGATGAGGGTGATACCAATTCGTGTGCGTTCAAGCGGTCAGGCTCCCGTCCTAATCAGTGTCGGTTCCTCACTCTAGCTTTATGCCACCTCGGCAAACAAGCTGTTTGGACCCGTTGCGGTGATTCGTACATGAATAATGTCGCCGATTTTCATGTCATTTGCATCAAGATTCACAGATTGCAGCCAAGGAGATCTTCCAATCAACTGGCCCGGCATGCGACCCGGCTTTTCCAGCAGCACATCCATGGTCTTGCCGACCAGCGATCCGGCAAATTCGTGCTGCTGTTTCAGCAGGAGAGCCTGTAGTCGCTCCAGCCTTTCAGCCTTTACGTCTTCCGGCACCTGATCGGTCAGATCCGCTCCCGGCGTGCCGGGACGTGTCGAATATTTGAACGAAAAGGCCTGCGCGTATTTCACTTCTTCCACCAGTGCCAGCGTATCGTCAAAATCACGATCCGTCTCGCCGGGGAAACCGACAATAAAATCCCCGGACATGGCAATATCAGGGCGGGCACTGCGAATTTTTTCGATAAGCCTAATGTACTCCTCGCCGGTGTGGCGACGGTTCATGGCCTTGAGGATCCGGTCGGAGCCGGATTGCACCGGAAGGTGTAGATAGGGCATCAAAACGCGCAGATCGCGATGCGCCTCGATGAGCCGGTCGTCCATGTCGCGCGGGTGGCTGGTCGTATAACGCAGGCGGGCGATACCGGGGATCTCGGCCAACCTGTAGAGCAATTCGGCAAGCCCCCATTGCTCACCCTTCGGTCCCGTCGAGCGCCACGCATTGACGTTCTGGCCCAGCAGCGTAATTTCCCGCACACCGGACTCGGCCAGCCGTGTTGCTTCATCGACAATCTGCTGCACGGGCCGCGAGACTTCCGAGCCACGCGTATAGGGTACCACGCAGAAGGTACAGAACTTGTCGCAGCCTTCCTGAACCGTCAGAAAAGCGGTGACCCCGCGCGCGCGAATCTTCGCCTTATCCGCGACCGGCAGGTGCTCGAACTTGTCTTCGACGGCATATTCGGTCTCAATCACGCGTTCGCCGCCACGAACACGCCGCAGCGCTTCGGGCAGACGGTGGTAGGTCTGCGGGCCGATGACAACATCGACGGCAGGCGCACGGCGCAGAATCTCCTCGCCCTCGGCCTGCGCCACGCAACCGGCAACGCCGATCACGAATTCGCGACCCTGCTCTTCGCGGGATTTTTTCATGTCCCGCAAGCGTCCAAGCGCGGAATAGACCTTCTCGGCTGCCTTCTCACGGATATGACAGGTGTTGAGCAGAACCAGATCCGCCTCGCCCATATCCTCGGTCGGAACATAGCCGTCCTTGGCCAGCGCGTCGCTCATGCGCACGCTGTCATAGACGTTCATCTGACAGCCATAGGTCTTGATAAAGACCTTGCGGCTGTTTGCACCTTCGCGAAGAGCAGTCGGGGCGGCCTCGAGGCCGATCATTTCCTGGGTCATGGCCGTTATCTAATGATTTTAAGCGCTACATTAAACAGAAAAATGCGCGATCGCGACTGTCTGAGCGAAAACTGTATCGCAACATCGAAAAATCCCGTGCTCAACGCGGCTTTCGCCAGCCGCCGCGCAAGCTGAAGCCCAGCATGGCGCGAAGCGACATCGTCGCTTGAACGCTCAGTGCCTTCCGATTATCGCCACGACGAAAGGGGATCGTCTCGCCAAAGGACACATCGACATCGATGGCCCCGGCCTTCAGCAGGCCAAGCAGCGATGGCACCAGCCCGATCGTTCCCGGCCAGGCTGCAACGGGGCGGTGGTAGCGGCCCATCGCCATGCCGTAGATGCCGGTATAGGCGATCGCGACCGGCTGGACATGCACCAGTTCCCCCGGCACCTGCTCGGCCGCACTGGACGCTGCACCGAAGAGCGAGGATTTGACGGGTAAAATCCGGTTGCCGTCCGACGTGGTTCCCTCGGGAAACAGAACGACGATTTCACCGTCCGCCAGACGTTGCGCAATCTCGTTGACCTGCGCCCCCGCGCTTCGTTTCTGCTCCCGCGCTATGAAGATGGTTTTCTGCAATCGCGCCAGAAGACCGAAGACCGGCCAATTGCGCACTTCCGTCTTTGCGATGAACGCCACATCGGCAACGCTTCCCACCACCATGATATCGGTCCACGAGACGTGATTGACCACGAGAAGCAGCGGCTTTGAGGTTTCCAGGCGGTCGTGGACATGCACCTTGATGCCGAGCGCGTGGCACGCAATCCGGTGCCAGTATCGCGGCAAGCGACGTCTGAACGGGAGATCGAAGAAGAGACCAATCAGTTGAACCGGTAAAAAGACCAATGTCGCCACCGTCAGGACGACGGTCAGATAGATCACCCGCAACCACATCATCGCTTCATCCGCTTTGTGGCCTTGTCTGCTTCAATTGTCTTCAGGCTTGAGCGGCACACCATAAAGCTCAAGACGGTGATCCACTAGCCTGAACCCATGTTCACGCGCGATTTTTTCCTGCAAGGCTTCGATCTCGGGCGAATGAAACTCGATCACCACGCCATGCTTGAGGTCGATCAGGTGATCGTGATGTTCCTCCGGCATCGTCTCGTAGCGGGAGCGGCCATCGCGGAAATCATGCCGCTCGATGATACCGGCATCTTCGAACAGCTTGACCGTGCGATAGACCGTGGAAATGGAAATGCGCGGATCGACAGCGGAAGACCGGCGATAGAGCTCTTCGACATCGGGATGATCAACGGATTCCTGGATGACACGGGCAATCACGCGACGCTGGTCGGTCATGCGCATACCACGTTCGGCACAGAGTTCTTCCAGGGTTTTCGAGATATCTATCACGTCTTTTAGGCTTTCAGCTGCTTCCGTTGGGTCGCCCTGAGGCGCTGTGACTGGTCTCTACACGAACTAGCGAAGATCACGTCGCATGACAAGCGCCGTCGACTTCGTGCCGTCCTTGGCTGTGTAATAGGCCTGCCGTTCAGCCACCGTCTCGAAGCCAAGTTTTCTGTAGAGACCGATGGCAGCAGCGTTGCTGCCATCCACCTCCAGAAACATGGTTTCAGCGCCACGCATCATCGCTTCGCGCATGACCGACTGCATCAGCCGCCAGCCCAGACCCGAGCGACCGAACTTGTCGCTGACGGCAAGGGTCAGGATTTCCGCCTCCCCGCCCGCCTCGCGTGACAGCACGAAACCACCCATCGGTTTGCTGAAGAATGCATTGGTCTGGCGCGCGACAGCGCCGAACACACTGGACTGGCCCAGCAGGCTGGCAAACTCCGCGTCGCTCCATGGACGCGGGAACCGTTCATGGTGAAGCGTGGCCATATCGGCGCAATCGGCGTGCGCCACGGCGACGACTTCGAAAAAAGGTTTCCAGCTGAGATAATCGTCAAACATGGCAGGGAATCATCCGCATCAGGGTATGAATTGCCCGTATCAGGCTACCGGGCGTCGTTCCAGTGCAAATCCCGTCTGCGGCTTGGCGTCGGGTCCACGCAGGTAGAGTGGCGCGGGTTTCGGCATGCCCACCGGCTTTTTCGCAGCCACGCGGGCAACGGTCGCAATCGCGAATCGATCCGGTCCTGACCCAGTCTCGCCACCGGCAAAAAGCGGGTGAGCCGAGCCGATGATGGTGCCAGCGAACCCGGAAAGGGCTGCTTTCGCGTCCTCCAGAGACAGCAATGCTGCATCGCTTAAGGGCGCGCCATCTGCCGTAAAGGTCTGGAGATAGGCCTCGTTGCGTTTGGCATCCAGCCCGACAGCCACCGGCAAACCGGGATTTTGAGACAGGTGATGGGCGGCTAGCGTTTCGAGCGTGGTTATGCCCACCGCCTCGATACCCAAAGACAGCGCAAAGCCGCGTGCTGCGGCAACGCCCACGCGGATACCCGTGAAGGAACCCGGTCCTATGGTAACGGCGATCCGCTCCATGGCATCGAGCGTCACGGATGCCTCGTTCAAGGCACCGTCGATGATGCCCATCAGACGTTCCGCATGGCCCTTGCCGATCTGTTCTGTCACCTCACCCAGCACTGCGTCCGCCGCGCTGTCATAGACACTGGCAGAACAATCCACGCCGGATGTATCGATGGAGAGAATCAGCATTAGGAAAGCTGCCCTTGATCAGACAGCCTCGACCTCTTGCACTTCAGGAACGAAGTGGCGCAGCAGGTTCTGCACGCCATGCTTCAACGTCGCCGTGGAAGACGGGCAACCCGAGCAGGCGCCCTTCATGTTGAGGAACACCGTACCGTCGCGAAAACCACGGAAAGTGATGTCGCCGCCATCCTGCGCAACGGCAGGACGGACGCGCGTTTCCAGCAGTTCCTTGATGGTGGCGACGATGGTTTCGTCACCAGCCTCGAAGAACTCTTCTTCCTCGTCCGAAATTTCGGCCGATACAGCGGTGCCCATCAGCGGGCGGCCGGACATGAAGTGCTCCATGATCGAGCCGAGAATAGCAGGCTTGAGGTGCTGCCATTCGGCGCCGTCCTTGCTGACGGTGATGAAATCGAAACCGTAATAGACGCCGGTGACGCCCGGAATTTCAAACAGAACGGAAGCCAGCGGAGAGGCCTGCGCCTGCGCGGCGTTCAGGAATTCCGCCGTCCCGCTTTCCAGAACGACCTTGCCCGGAAGAAACTTCAGGGTGGCCGGGTTCGGGGTGGATTCCGTCTGAATGAACATAATGATCTCCTTCGGGACAAGCACAAGCAGTCCCGGAATTTAGAATACTTCCAAAGTATGCCGGACGAAGCCTGACTTCAAGTCCTGACATGATAAACCCATTCAAGAAATAAGCCTATCCCGTTTCAAGCCGATATCGTCTGCCTCAGCACAGCGCGTCGATTTCCTCGTCGGTCAAACTGTCCGGCAGAACCGTCACCGGGATAGGAAACGCCGTGCCGCGTCCGGCGATGGACGAGACCAGCGGACCCGGTCCTTCCTTGGTGGAACCGGCTGCCAGAACCAGAATGGCGATATCTCGGTCTTCCTCGATCAGCCCGTGGATTTGCTCGGCGGCATTGCCTTCGCGAATGACCGATTCAGGCTCCGACCCGACATTCTCACGCACCTTTTGCGCGACCTTTGCCAGCGACGCCTCGGCTTCCTCACGCGCTTCAGCACGCATGATCTGCTCGACACCCAGCCATTGCTGGAAATCGCCATCCGGGATCACATAGAGAAGCACGAGCGCGCCATTGGAATTCTTTGCGCGACGACCGGCATAATGAACGGCCCTTTCGCATTCAGGCGTCCCATCAATGACCACCAGAAATTTACGGCGGTGTCCTTCGAGACGCGAAAGCCGTTTCGATACCATTGCGTACTCCCGTTTTCGCCGTCACGGCCAAAGCCGCCCGGCGCTCACGCCGGACTTTATATCATATCCGAGGATTAAAACATGCTCTTGCACACGGAGAACATATCGTCGCCTCTAGCGCAGGAAACCGATGATGTCTCGTACCTCGTTCATCGTCTTTTCGGCCAGTGCGCCCGCCCGTTCGCCACCCTGTTTCAGGATCGCGTCGATATGGCTGACATCATCGAGCAGGCGGCGCATCTCGCTATTGATGGGGGCGAGAACATTGACCGCCAAATCGACGAGTGCGGGTTTGAAGGCCGAGAACTGCTGGCCGCCGAATTCCGTAAGGACATCCGCCTTGGTCTTGTCCGACAGAGCGGCATAGATGCCGACCAGATTTTCGGCTTCCGCGCGACCTTTCAGGCCGTCGACTTCGCTTGGCAGCGCATCCGGGTCGGTCTTTGCCTTCTTGATCTTGCGCGAGAGCGTATCGACATCGTCCATCAGGTTGATGCGCGACAGGTCCGATGGGTCCGACTTCGACATTTTCTTCGTGCCGTCCTTCAACGACATGACACGCGGCGCAGGCCCGCCGATCAACGGTTCCACCATCGGGAAATAGGCATGAACCGGTTCGTTGCCGACGGTGATGTCGATGCCGAGACCGGCATTGCGAATATTGTCGCTGAAATCGATGTTGAACTTCTGGGCGATGTCGCGCGCCAGTTCCAGATGCTGCTTCTGGTCGTCACCAACAGGGACGTGGGTCGCACGATAGACCAGAATGTCGGCGGCCATCAGGCTTGGATAGGCCAGCAGTCCCAGCGAGACCTGCTCGGCATTCTTGCCGGACTTGTCCTTGAACTGGGTCATGCGCTCCATCCAGCCGATGCGCGCCACGCAGTTGAACACCCAGGCCAGTTCCGCATGCTGCGGCACGGCGGACTGGTTGAACACGATGTGCTTGACCGGATCGATGCCCGCCGCGATGAAGGCCGCCGCAATCGAGCGCGTCTGCGCCTTCAGATCGGCATGGACCAGCTGGGCGGTAATGGCATGCATGTCCACGACGCAATAGATGCAGTCATTGTCGTCCTGCAAAGCGACGAACTTGCGGATGGCACCGAGATAGTTGCCCAGATGGAGGTTTCCGGTGGGCTGGACGCCCGAAAAAACCAGCGGCTTGAATGTATCCATGATCATCCTCGAAAAGGCTTGTGGAGGGCCTTGCCTCTTGTTTCAAATTGGCCGCGCTTATGCACCGGCAAAACTATCCAATCAAGGGGTTTGCGTGAATTCAACCTGCAGGCTGCAACAGATCCCACGTGTTACCATAGGGGTCTTCAAAGACGGCCACGGAGCCATAGGCCTCGTGACGCGGCTCCTCCAGAAACCGGATTCCGTTTGCGGTCATCGCTGCAAAATCACCGGCAAAATCATCCGTATGGAGAAAGAAGCCGACACGTCCGCCCGTCTGTTTTCCGATGACGTCGTTTTGCTGCGGACCATCTGCCTGCGCCAGCAGAAGACCGGCACCCTGGCTTGCCTTGGGTGCAACCACGACCCACCGTTTTCCATCGGGAAGTGGCGTATCGGAAACGCAATCGAAGCCCAGCAGGTCGCAGTAAAAGGATTTCGCCCTGTCATAATCGTCGATGACGAGCGTTACCAATGCGATGTGTCTGGAAGACGAAAAAGGTGCCATCAGCCCTTCTGCCCTTTTTCCGCAGGCTTCGACTTTCGCTTCAATCCCCGTTTGACCATGCCGAGATTGGCACCGCCGGAGAGGAAGGCCAGCCCGAAATAAAGGACCATGGCCGCAAAGACGAGAGCCAGGAGCGTTCCCGCCCTGACCGCGATGGACGACGCAGACGACAGTTCGAAGGCCAGATAGGCCAGCGCATAGTGGATGGCGATCGCCATGACGGCTGCCGCAAACAGAAGCCGCGGAATGCGGGTCAGAAGCGGAATGTCGAGCTTCCAGTGGCCTCGCCAGAGCAGCATACCGAACAGCAGCGCGGCATTGACCCATCCGGCTGTGATTTCCGCCGTCGCAATGCCAGGACCCCCATAGGTCGGAAACAGGGTCAGCGCCATCGAGACGTTGACGACAACCGAAATCGCCGCAAAGATCATCGGTGTGCGGGTGTCTTCGCGCGCAAAAAAGCCCGGAATGAACGCCTTGATCAGCACGAAGGCGGGTAGGCCCAGGCCGTAGATGCCGAGAATTTCAGCCACGGTGCCGGTGGCCGAGGAGGAGAAGTTGCCGCGCTCGTACAGGAACCGCACGATGGGTTCTGCCATCACCAGCAGGGCAGCGGCAGCGGGCAGCGTCAGGAACATGACGAATTCGACCGATCGGTTCTGCAGATTGGCCGCCTCCACCTGATGCCCACCACGCAACGCGCGGGCAAGCTCCGGCAACAGCACGGTCGCCACGGCAATGCCGACGACGCCGAGGGGCAGCTGATAGATACGGTCCGCATAGGCGAGCGAGGAGATGACACCTTCCTTGCCGGATGCGATATTGGTGTTGATCAGCAGGTTGATCTGGGTAATGCCGCCGGTGATGGCGGCAGGCAGCGCCAGCACCAGCAGGCGTTTGACGTTGCCGGTCATGCGCGGACGCCGAAAGCCGATCTTGATACCGGCATTGCGCACGGCAATCCAGACGATGGCCAATTGCACGAAACCGGCCGCCATCACACCCCATGACAGAGCATAGCCCACCTGAAGCGGACTGTAGTTCTTCCACCAGGCAAAACCCAGCACGCCGATGAGAATGATATTGAGGAAGACGGGCGCGATGGCCGCTGCGAAATATCGATGCAGCGAATTCAGCATGCCGCCCATCATCGCCGCCAGCGACATGCAGGCGAGATAGGGAAACATGATGGTTGCGAGACGCACGGTGTTGTCGAACTTCGTCGGGTCCTCGACGAAACCCGGCGCGATGACGGTTCTAACGATGAACGGCATCGACAGTTCCATGAGGATCGTCAGCGCCATCAGCACCGTGAAGAGAACACCGAAGACCTCTTCCGAAAACCGCTTCGCGCCTTCCATGCCGTTCGCCTCGATTTCCTTGGCAAACAGCGGCACGAAGGCAGAGTTGAAGGCACCTTCGGCAAACAGGCGGCGGAAGGTATTGGGAAAGCGGAAGGCGGCGTTGAAGGCATCGGCGACAGGACCGGTGCCCACGGCAGCCGCCATTAGCATTTCACGGACAAAGCCGAAAAGCCGGCTACCCAGCGTCGCGGTGCCGACGGTTGCGAATTTCGCGATCAGACCCATTGTTTCGTCAAGCCTTCGCGGTGCGTGCAGCGGGCAGCGCCGCGACATCGGGATGGGCGATGATGCCCGACGGCATACGGTCGCGCAATTCATCTTCCTGTTCTGCCATCACCGCTTTCAAACGGGACCCGATGCTGGCCTGGCGGTTGTCCGTCATGACCTTCTGTCCGAAGAGATCGGTCACGTAAAAAGTATCGATGACTTTTTCGCCAAACGTCGTGATGCGCGCCGAGGTGATGTCGAGAGACAGATCGGCCAGCACAGCCGTCATATCCGCGAGCAGGCCGGTACGGTCGAGGCATTCCACCTCGATCACCGAGAACTTGTTGGACAGGCCGTTCGAGATGGTCACGGACGGCGGAATGTTGAAGGTCTTGCTCTTCTTGCGGCTCTTGGTGCGCGTCGCGATGATTTCCGGGATCCGCTTTTTGCCCGCCAGCACCTCTTCGATCATCTTGCCGATATTGTTGGCGCGCCGCGTCTCATCCTCGTCGATGGGAAACTCCCGGTTGATGAGGATGGTATCGAGCGCGCGACCATCGGACGTGGTGAAGATTTGCGCGTCGGCAATGTTGGCACCGGCAGCGGCACAGGCACCGGTGATGATCGACAGCAGACGCGGATGGTCGGGGGCCAGAACGGTGATTTCGGTGATGGCGTGGAAGGAATGGGTCCGCACCATGGTCGATAGCGCTTTTTGCTGCTTGTCGGCTTCGCGTAAGAACCGCGTGTGGCGGGTTTGATCCTCCAGATCGACGGAGAGAAGGTAAGGTTCGTAATGCAGGCCGGTATATTTGCGCCGTGCCTTCTGGCCCCAATCCGTCAGGGAATCATACAGCGCCTGGCGGGCAATCTTGGCGCGCTCCTTGCGTGACGTCTCCGAGAAACCACCCGATAGAAGAAGCTCGGTTTCATAATAGAGCGTGCGCAAAAGCTGGCCTTTCCAGCCGTTCCACACATCCGGGCCGACGGCTCTGATGTCGCAGACGGTGAGGATGAGCAGCATTTTCAGCCGTTCCATGGACTGCACCTTGGCCGCAAAGTCGGTGATTGTCTTGCGGTCGTGCAGATCGCGCGTCTGCGCAACCATCGACATCAGCAAATGCTGTTCGATCAGCCAGAACACCGTTTCGGTCTGCTTGCTGCTCAGCCGGAAACGCTGGCACAGCTTGCGCGCAACGCGGGCACCGGCAATGGAATGATCCTCCTGCCGACCCTTGGCCACATCATGCAGCAGCACAGCCACATAAAGAGCATCGCGATCCTCCACCCCGGGTATCAGTTGATTGACCAGCGGGTGGGTGTCGACCGCCTGTCCCTTTTCGATCTCCGCAAGCACCGCGATGGAGCGGATCAGATGCTCATCCACCGTGTAGTGGTGGTACATGTTGAACTGCATCATCGCGACGATCTTGCCGAATTCCGGAATGAACTTGCCCAGCACTCCCGCCTCGTTCATGCGTCGCAAAGTCAGCGCGGGATCCCGCCTGGATGTGAGAATGGCGAGGAAAAGACGATTGGCCTCTTCGTTTTCGCGAAGTTCGTGATTGATCAACGCCATGGAGCGGGTCACGACGCGCAGCGCATCCGGGTGCAGTTCGAGATTGTTGATATCGGCGACGTGAAACAGCCTGATGATGCTGACGGGATCGTTGCGGAACACGTCGGCATTGGCCAGCGCAATGCGGCCACGATCTTCCACGAATTCGTCGGAGCCGGGTATCTTGCGCAGACGGTGGGCAAAACGGCTGAAGACGCCAGACAGGCCCGGCACGTCCTTGGCTTGCCTGTCTTCCAGCGCCGCACACAGAATGCGGGTCAGGTCCCCCACATCCTTGGCGACGAGGAAGTAATGCTTCATGAAACGCTCGACGGCAGACAGGCCGGGGCGCGGCTGGTAATTCAGCGCCGCCGCGATATCCCGCTGAATGTCGAAGGACAGACGCTCTTCCGCCTTGCCGGTGATGAAGTGCATCTGGCACCGCACGGTCCAGAGGAAATCGTCGGCCTTTTCGAACAGCTTCAGTTCGCGCCTGGATATAACGCCAAGCTTTACCAGTTCGGCGGTATCGCGCACATGGTAGTAATATTTGGCAATCCAGAACAGCGTGTGCAGGTCGCGCAGGCCACCCTTGCCTTCCTTGACGTTGGGCTCCACCAGATAGCGCGTATCCCCCGCCTTGCGGTGGCGCTGGTCGCGCTCGGCCAGTTTGGCGGCGATGAATTCGGGACCGCTGCTGGTCACGACTTCCGTTTCGAAACGACGCTCCAGCTCATCGGCCAGCGTCTGCTTGCCGCAGATGGAGCGCATTTCGAGAATGGCGGTGCGGATCGTCATGTCGGCCTTGGACAGGCGAATGCACTCATCCACCGTGCGCGTGGCGTGGCCGACCTTGAAGCCGATATCCCACAGAATATAGAGGATGAACTCGATGGCCTTGTTCATGTCAGGCGTGTTCTTGGTGGGCAGCAGGAACAGGAGGTCGATGTCGGAGCCCGGCGCCAGCGTTCCACGACCGTACCCGCCAACCGCAGTGATTGCGATCTGCTGGGCGTCGTTGGGGGAGACATGGCGGCAGGCCAGTTCGTAGAGCACCTCGATCAGGCGGTCCTGAAGCCAGGAAATCCGCCGCGCGCAATCGATACCGCCGCCTTCCGTATCCAGCAATTCGCGAGCCTTGTCGCGGCCCTGTGCACTGGCCTTCTTGAAGATTGGCAACAGATCGGCCCGCAGATCGGAAACACGCTGCTCATCGCCCTGAAAGACGAATTCGCATTCCCGTTTCAGTGCGTCGACATCCAGTATAGCTGAGAAATCCAGGTCTTTTGTGGCCATTGATGCCGTTATCCATTTCAAATGGGCTCTGCTTTTGGCATAGCCCTATAGCGATTTTCGGGCGTGAAGGACAGGCATGATGCCCATCTAAAAAGGACAGCGCGCCTTCACAAGGACACTGTAAGGCTCAAGCCTTGCCAAGTTGTTTCTTGAGCGCGTAAAGCGCGTCCAGCGCCTCACGCGGGGTCATTTCATCCGGGTTCAGCGCCTTCAGTGCCTCGTCCACCTTCGAATTTCCATGGTTGCGGCTTTCCTCGCGCCGCGCGGCGATCTGGAACAGCGGCAGATCGTCGATCAACTGGCTCGCCGGGTTCTTGCGGTCGGCATCTTCAAGCTGGGTCAGAACCGCCCGCGCGCGCTCCACCACAGAGGCCGGAAGGCCTGCAAGCTTGGCCACCTGAATACCGTAGGAGCGATCCGCAGCCCCCGGCCCGACCTCGTGCAGAAAGATCACGTCGCCTTCCCACTCGCGCACCTTCATGGTGGCATTGGACAAGCGACCGAGCTTTTCGGACAGCACCGTCAATTCGTGGAAGTGGGTGGCAAACAGGCCCCGACAGCGGTTGACCTCGTGCAGGTGTTCGACCGCCGCCCAGGCAATCGAAAGACCGTCGAAGGTCGCCGTACCGCGTCCGATCTCGTCCAGAATGACGAGCGAGCGGTCCGTCGCCTGATTGAGGATCGCGGCTGTTTCGACCATCTCCACCATGAAGGTCGAGCGGCCCCGCGCCAGATCGTCAGACGCGCCGACGCGGGAAAACAGCCGGTCGACGATGCCGATATGGGCGGCTTCCGCCGGAACGAAGGAGCCGATCTGGCCCAGAATGGCAATCAACGCGTTCTGGCGCAGGAAGGTCGACTTACCGCCCATGTTCGGGCCGGTCAGCAGCCAGATAGCGCCGTTGCGGTTTCCGTTGACCGCCGAGAGATCGCAATGATTGGCGATGAAAGGCCCCGAAGACTGCCGGCGCAGTGCCTGTTCCACCACCGGATGCCGCCCGCCCTTGATGCTGAACATCATCGAGGTGTCGATGACGGGACGGCAATAGGCCTGTTCTGCGGCAAGATGGGCAAGGCTTGTGGCAACGTCGATCTTTGCGAGTGCCAATGCACCGGCCTTGATGGCTTCGGCATGGGAAACGATGGCACGCACCATCTGCTCGAAGGCTTGCAACTCGATCGACAGCGCCTGCGAGGCTGCGTTGGCGATGCGGCTTTCGAGGTCAGCGAGTTCGGTCGTGGTAAAGCGCATGGCACCCGCCATGGTCTGGCGGTGGATGAAGCGGGCTTTGGCTTCGTCGCCCGTCATCATCACATCGGCATTGCCTGCGGAAACCTCGATGAAATAGCCCAACACATTGTTGTGCTTGATTTTCAGCGACTTGATGCCGGTCTCTTCGGCATATTGCAGTTGCAGCCCGGCGATGACCCGGCGCGATTGATCCCGCAGCGCCCTGATCTCGTCCAGTTCAGCGTTGGACCCCTCCCGCACGAAACCACCATCGCGTTTCAGCAAGGGCAACTCGTCGGCAAGCGTCGCGCTCAGCATCGCTTCCAGCGGTGTCGGGAGCGCTTTCAGCGCGGCAAGCGCGTCCGCCAGTTCATCCGGCAACAGGCCCTGGTCCAGCAACGCCGCGACATTCTCCGCAGCGGACAGACCAAGTCTGATGGCGCCGACGTCACGTGGCCCACCGCGATCGAGCGCCAGGCGCGACAGCGCGCGCGGCATGTCGGCCACCTGCTTCAGCGCATCGCGCAAGCCATCGGAAAGCGAAACATCATCCAGCAGATAGGCAACCGCATCCAGCCGCGCATTGATCTTGTCCGCGTCGGTCAGCGGCGACATCAGTCGCTCGGCCAGTAGCCGCGCCCCGCCGCCCGTGACCGTGCGGTTGATGGCGTGGAGCAGCGACCCATCGCGCTCACCCGACAGCGTCTTCGTCAGCTCCAGATTGGCGCGCGTGGCGGGATCGATGAAGAGGGTGGAGGCGGCACTCTCCCGCTCGGGTGCCGCCAAGGGCGGGCGTTCGGCAATCTGGGTTTTCTCGACATAGGCGACGGCGGCCGCAGCAGCGGCCATCTCGACGCGGGAGAACGTGCCGAAACCATCCAGCGTGGTCACACCGAAATAGCGGGCAACGCGGCCTTCCGCCGTTGCGCTGTCGAACAGAACGGCAGGTTGGGGCACGGCCACGCGCCCCAACACATCGAAAACCGACTTCAATTCTTCGTCGTGGAACAGGCTGTCGGCAACGATTAGCTCACGCGGATCGATGCGCCAAATATCGGCCAGAAGCCGCGTCGGCGTCGTCTCGGCCAGACGAAAAACGCCGGTTGAAATATCGATCCAGGCCAGCGCAAATTGCGCCTCTGTGCTGCCCCTGATCCGCGCCAGCGCCATCAGATAGTTGGATTCCGTTGGCGACAGCAGCTTTTCTTCGGTCAGCGTCCCCGGCGTCACGAGCCGCACCACATCGCGCCGCACCACCGATTTCGAGCCGCGCTTCTTGGCTTCCGCAGGATCTTCCATCTGTTCGCACACCGCAACGCGATAACCGCGCAGGATCAGCTTTTGCAGATAATCATCCGCCGCATGCACCGGCACGCCGCACATGGGAATATCCTGACCCAGATGCTGGCCGCGCTTGGTCAGCGTGATGCCCAGCGCACGCGACGCCTCTGCAGCATCGTCGAAAAACAGTTCGTAGAAATCGCCCATGCGATAGAACAGCAGCGAACCGGGGTTGTTCGCCTTGATCTCGATATATTGCTCCATCATCGGCGTGGCCGACGCGCGGCTCTCTTCAGAAATGAGCGAGGCGGTAGAATGAACGTCCGTCAATGGCTTTTCAATATCGCTATGGTTCAAGGGAAACGAGCGCAGAGCCTAACGGTCCCTCGCCTCCACCACAACACGTTCAACCCGCCTGCCCACAGGAAGCTTCAGGCTCAACCGTTGAAACGATAGTCCTCGCCGCCATAATAAGTGATGTACCGTCCGGCGATGGATGACACCGGTAGAATGACCAGTACATCCGTCGTGTTGAAGGCGTGGTCGACCACGGCGCCGGAGCCGAATGTGGCGCCGATCCGCATATAGGCCTTGATGAGCGGCGGCATGGCCGAAAGCGCCCGGCGCGGGTTGATGGCTTCGGTGGGCATCATGTCCATCTCGCGGTAAAGCTCGGGCAGAGCAGATGCCGACCATTCGCCTTTCGCACCGCAATTGTGATGCAGGAAGGACAGCGCCAGCGCATGGGCCTCCGGCTGCACACCGGGAAACGACGCGCAGCCGATCATGGCATCCATACGGTGGCGGACGGCATAGGCCCAGTTGCCCTGCCACAGAAGCTCGACCGTTCTTTTCGTTCGATATTGCGGCAGAACACAGGAGCGGCCGAGTTCCATGAAGCGCTTGCCCGGATGGCGGGCGATAAGCCCGTCGATATCGAACTCGCTGGCCGAATAAAAACCATTATAGGCAAAGGCGGTTTCCTGACGAAGCAGCCGGTAGGTGCCGACGATCTGGTCTTCCGGATCACCCTCGATCGAATTGTCCAGAACCAGCAGATGGTCGCAGACGGCATCGAATGCGTCGATATCACGATTGCGGCGCATGGCGTCGGCGGGAAGCCGCGCGCCCATCTCCTCCACGAAGACCCGGAAGCGGACGTGCTGTGCTGCATCGATTTCACGGTCGTTTCTGGCCAGCCGGGTTTCCAGCGGGCCGATGCGACCGAACACATCGTCGTTGCGCGGCGGCGAAACGGGCGCGATATGTGCGATGACATTGCGCTCGCGAATGTCGTGTTCAAGAATTTCCGTGACCATGGAGAATCGCCCCACCACCGTTTCGTTCTGGCTGTCATAAATCACTTCTTGACGACACAACAGTGACAGTTAGCCGCGTAACGGGAAGCGGATCAATTCAAAAAACGCCGGTGCGTTTTTGGGGAAACAGACGCAGCACATCCTCGATCAGACGCTTCGGTTCCACCGGTTTGACGAGCACCGTGCTGATGCCCGCTTTGAGTAGAACAGATTTCGTATCCGGCGTCGTATCGCCGCTCAGCACCATGATCGGTAAGTTTTTACGACCCTTCAGCGACGCGTTGAGCCGTGGTAGTACCTCCAACCCGTCTCCAAGAGGCATATGGAGATCGGAAATGACGAGATCCGGCAAAGGTCCACCAGACACCGAAAGGGCCTTCGTCAAAGCTTCGAAGTCGCTGACCATCCGCACACGGCAACCGGATTTCTCCAGCACGGCGCGCAAGATCCGCGCATTGACGGGATCGTCCTCGGCCACGAGCACATCAAGGTCGTAGGGCGTCTCATTCAGCGCAGTCGAAAAACCAAAACCGGGATGCTGATTGTCGTTGATGGCATCGCGTCGTTCCAGCCCGCGCAGACGGCCGCACAGAACGTCGGTCAACGATTTTTCACGCAAGGGACGGATCAGCCAGGCGTCGAACTCGTCCTGTGACTGCGCGCCGCGCTCTTCCGGGTTGACCAGCAAAATCTGGCGAACGGTACGGTCCGATGTCGATGGCCAGCCTTTCAACGCCTCGCGAAATTGCGGGGCAACCCGGTGATCGACGATGATATCGGTGATGTCAGCCAGACCATTGGGGGTGTTAAGCCTTGCAGCCTTCAGTTGCCTCGGTGTCGAAACCAGAGTGCACGTGCCGCCCAGAACCCGGATGGCATCGCCGGTTGCGTTTGCTGCAACGCCTGCCGGTGCCAGCAACAAGACGGTAGATTTGCCAAGCGCGACTGCGCGACTGGACAGACCGTTGGAGGTGGGTGCTGCGCCCGGCTTGAAGGTAGCCGTAAAGACGCTGCCCTCCCCCTTTTTGCTCGCCACCGTCAGCGCGCCGCCGAATTCGCGGATGATGCGGGCGGAGATGGCAAGGCCAAGGCCCGTGCCTGCATTCTTCTGCGATATAGAGCCTGCCTGTTCGAACTCACCGAAAATACGGGCCTGTTCGGCTTTCCCAATCCCAGGACCGGTGTCGCTCACGGCAATCGAAAGCGTGTCGCCTTGCATGGATGCCCGCACCAGCACGCCGCCCTTGGTCGTGAACTTCACCGCATTGCCGATGAGGTTGAACAGCACCTGTCGCAGACGCGCGGGATCGAAATCGAGACAGTCAGGAACATCGGCTGAAACGATGGAGGCGATTTCGATGCCTTTTTCGTGGGCGCGATGGGCCAGCATTTCCACCACGCTTTCGATGAGCTGGCGCAGGTTCTCGGCTCTCGGATTGAGCCTGAACCGCCCGGCTTCCATCGTGGAAAAATCAAGCAGATCCTCAACGAGCTGCACCAGTGATTGCCCCGACTGGCGCATGCCATCGAGATAGTTGTGCTGCTCCTGTGTGAGCTTTGTCTGCGACAGAAGATGGTTCATACCCAGAATGCCGGATAGCGGCAGGCGAATTTCGTGACTGACGGTGGCCAGAAGCCTGCCCTTGGCGGCATTTGCATTTTCCGCCCGCAGCCGGGCATCCTCGCGGGTTCTGAGTGCGGCGCGCTCGTCTGTCACATCGCGGGCCAGGCTGCTGATCACCAGACGGCTGCTGGCCGCATCGTTTGCCACAACGTCGTGCCAGGTGAAGATGCGCTGGCCGTAGGGTGTGGCGATCTCGACATCGTAACAATGCGCCTTGCCACCGGGGCGGAACGCGATGCCGATCTCCTCGCATGTCTTGCCCTGCGGCTCGGTGCATCCGGTCATTTCGCAAAAAGCAGAATTCGTCTGGATGATACGCCGGTCCATGTCCCGCGTGACGACAATATCGCCCATGGCCTCATGAATTTCCGCCATCAGGGCGGCGTTCTGGCGGTGACGGGCATCGACGATCCTGGCATCGCGCATCGACGCCTGACGCAGCATGGAGGATCGAACCATCATGTAAAAACCGCAGGACACACAGATCGTGACCGAGAGCGCGGCCATGTAAAGCGCGACATTGCCACCCAGATAGACGGCGCTTGCAAAGGCAAAGCCGCAGCCCGCAGTAAACAGCGTCAAGGTGCGAAGCAGGCGAAGAAAAAAGGGCGGCGATGGCTGCCCCGCGGGCGCATCGAAGGCCGACCCGACAGCCGATAGCGCGTCGACCTCGACAGGTTCGAAGGTTTCGGAAAGCCGCTCTTTCAGTTTCGCCACTTCGCTCATACCGCCAGCCTTAACATGGCAGCCGTTTTGATTGGCTTGGCACAGACGCTAAAGTTTTAGCTTTTCTTCGCCCTGGCGTGAAGGATTTCATCCAGAATGACGCAGCCCGCGCCGATGGTGATGAAGGAATCCGCCAGGTTGAACACGGCAAACGACCATGTCTGCGTGTGAAACAGAATATAATCGATGACATGGCCGTATAAAAACCGGTCGAAGATATTGCCGGCGGCACCGGCGATGATCAGAGCAAAACCCAGATGTGCAAAGGTGCGATCAGAATCGGTCTTTCGCCACAGCCAGATAACGAAGCCGACGATGAGAAGTCGCATGGTCACGATGAACCAGCCTTCCATGCCCGACAGCATCGAAAAGGCCACGCCGAGATTATAGGTGCGGTAGAGCGCCAGATACGGCACGACGGGCACCATCTCCTGAAGAGGCAGATAGGCTTCGACCATGAGCTTGACGATCTGGTCGGTGATCAGCGCGATGACGATCAGGGCAACAGCGGGGACGAGTTTGGAAAACAGGGCAGGCTTTGCCATCAGGTCACCGGGGAAAGTTCGAGAAGATGGCGGCGGGCTTCAAACAGCATGACACCGGTTGCAATCGCCAGATTGAGCGAGTCGGCACGGCCCTGCTGGGGAATTCGCGCCAGTTGGTCGGCCTTGGAGGCCAGTTCCGGCGGCAGACCGCCTTGCTCGTTGCCCATCAGCAGCACGGTCGGCTTCTTTTTGTAATCAATGGTCCTGTAGTCCACCGAACCGGCAAGATGGGTAGCGACGACACTGACGCCCGCCGATTTTTTCCAGCTCAGGAACTCGTCCACGGTTGCGTGCGCAACAGCGATGGCAAAGACCGAACCCATGGTGGCGCGCACTGTCTCCAGCGAAAACGGGTCCGTGCAATCACCCAAAAGGATCACCCCGGATGCGCCAGCGGCATCGGCGGTGCGGATGATGGTGCCGAGATTGCCGGGATCCCGCACCCGGTCGAGCGCGATATAGGTCTGGCCACTGTCCGGCCGGATATCTTTCAGCGCTGTCCATTTCTGATCGAAAATCCCCACCACCATCTGTGGATTGTCGCGACGGGTGATGGAAGACAGGATTTTTTCGGTGACTTCCAGAACAAGCCCGCCAGAGGCGACCGTCTTTGCGGCCACCTGCTCGACTAGAGATTTGCCCTTGGCATTCTTGGCGTAAACCAGCGTGCGGATTGTCCAGCCCAGTTCCAGCGCATCGATCACCAGCTTCAGACCTTCGGCCATGAAGGTGCCGGTCTCTTCCCGACCCTTCTTCTGCGTCAGGTTCTTGATGTCCTTGATGATGGGGTTGGCGAGGCTCGTGACCTCCTTGACCTGCCCTACCCGGCCCGGTCGGTTTTCACGGCGGTCATCGGTCATTTCGGTACCCAGCGGCTGAAGAGTGAGGTGGAAAGGGCGCGCCCTTGGGTCTTGCCATCAAGGCCCGCTTCGCGAATGACGAGTTCACCGGAGGCAACCTCGCCGCCTGCGCCGCGCATGGTTTCGCGCATCAATTCATGCATCGAATAAAAGCTCGCGCGGATCGAATAGGCCGTCAGCACCAGACCGAGCGCATTCGGCGACAGAATATCGCGGCAGACATCCAGCATCAGCGGCAGATGATCGAACAGCTCCCAGATTTCGCCATGGGTGCCACGCCCGAATTTCGGCGGATCGGTCAGGATGATGTCGTAGGTGTTGCCGCGCCGTTCTTCCCGCAGAATGAACTTCATCGCGTCTTCGCAGATCCAGCGGATAGGCGCGTTGTCCAGACCTGCCAGCGCCTGATTTTCGCGTGCCCAGCCAATCGCCTTCTTGGAGGCGTCCACATGGGTCACTTCCGCACCGGCAGCCGCCGCCACCAATGATGCGACACCAGTATAACCGAACAGGTTCAGCACCTTCAAAGGACGGTCGGATGCCTCAATGGTTTCTTTAAGCCACTCCCAATGGACGATCTGTTCGGGAAAGACGCCGACGTGGCGAAAGGCGGTGAAACGACCGAGAAAGTTGACACCGAGAAGCGAAAGCGGCCAGGTTTCACCGAGCGGCTCCTTGGGAAAGCGCCAGCGGCCCATGCCATCCTCGTCCGTATCGCCGGAAAAGACGGAATCGGCATTGTCCCAGACACGCTGCGGCAGGGTCGGCCGCCACAGCGCCTGCGCTTCGGGACGGACGATGCGGTACTCACCGTATTGCTCCAGCTTCAAGGCATTGCCGCTATCGATCAGGTGAAAGTCGCCCGCCCCGAGCGATTCCAGGATGACGGGCACCCGTTCACTCGGCAGAGCGCCTGTGCGGTCCTTCAAGGGACGTGTCGGAACCTGTTCTGCCTCGGGTGCCGGCGACTTTGCCTTCACCGTTGCAGTCTCTTTGGGTGCGGTCGGCGGCGTGCGTACATAATCTTGCATGCGGCCGCGCGCTTCGGCATTTTTCGGCCTCGGCGGTTTGCCAGCGCTCTTGTTTCGGGGCTCCTGCCCTGCGCGCGGCTTGGCATCCGGGCGATTGTCTTTTTTCTTCAACGGGGTTCTTTCCAAGTCTGACCGCATCTGTTGCGACAGCGAATATCATCAAGGCGCGCCATTATCAAAGGGCTGCGCCTCAAACACCTGTCGCTTCACGCGGAATTTTACTTGGATGCGATCTGCGTGCTGGCTGGCGTGGTGACGACAACGGCATTTGCAGCGGCCTTATGACGATTGGCTTCATCGTGCCAGCGCACCGCTTCCTTGGCCTCGACGCGCGCCCGCTTGCGGTGCTTGCCTTGAGAAAACCACGTGACGAGGGAGCCTAGAAATACGCCGAGAATAAGCGACAGGAAAATGAAGACGAAAAATGGCGCGGAAAACGACAGCAGGCTGTCATCGGGTCTGAACGGATTGAGCGCGAGCGTGACGGCCTGCCGGTTGGCCACGCACAAGACCACCAGAATAATGGCCAGCGGCACGAGAACCAGGAGGTTGATGATCTTTTTTGGCATCCAACGATACTCCGTCTTTAGGGGCCTTCAGACAAACCTGCATGGACGTCAGATAGGAGGCCGATTGCTCAGTCTCAACCACTGTTAAAAGCGCATAACGTCAAAACCACGTCGCGCGGTGCGCTCAGTCTTCGTCTTCCACGTCGCTCATGCCCGGATTGAGCCGTTCACGCAGTTCCTTGCCTGTCTTGAAAAAGGGAACCCATTTTTCTTCAACGAACACCGATTCTCCCGTGCGCGGGTTGCGACCGGAGCGCGAAGGGCGGTTCTTGACCGAAAAGGCGCCAAAGCCGCGCAACTCCACACGGTTGCCCGCAGCCAGCGCATCGGTGATCTCATCGAGCACGGCGTTGACGATATTTTCGACGTCGCGATGGTAGAGGTGCGGGTTGTGCGCAGCCACGATCTGCACCAGTTCAGACTTAATCACGGTTGCCCCCTGAAAGGATTGGATTTTTATCGTTCGCCAACCTGCCAAACCGAAACAAGACCGTCAAGAAACAACTTGTCGGCGCCCAGTTGGTGCGGCACGTTAAATGGCAGGAATTGATCATATCCGAGCACCTTGGCGATGCCTGCAATGCTCAGGAACGATAATGGCGATCTTTGTGACGGCGCGGTCCACTCCACGATCGGCAGATCCTTTGCAATCTTGCGGCTGTCGAAATAGGCGCGAATTTCCTTTTCGCCGCCCAGGGTATCGATCAATTTCACGGCAAGCGCCTGGCGGCCAGTGAAGATCGAGCCATCGGCAAGCTTCAAAACGTCCTCGCGCGGCAGCTTGCGACGGTCGGCCACGAGATCAACGAACCAGCCGTAGCTATCCATGATCATATTGCGGATCATGGTTTTGGATTCTTCCGGCGGCTCATGGAAGGGCGACGGTTCGGCCTTCATCGGCGATGATTTGATTTCCTGCAGCGACACGCCGAGCTTGTCCAGCAGCGGGCCGACCTGCGGATACTGGAAGATGACGCCGATGGAACCGGTGATCGACGTGTCGCCTGCAACGATCGTATCGGCTGCGGTTGCAATCATGTAGCCCGCGGACGCGGCCAGGGTGCGCACATCTGAAACAACCGGCTTCTTTTCAGCAACGGCACGGATGGCCTTAAAGATGCGCTCGCCGCCATAGGTGGTGCCACCGGGCGAGGAAATCGAGACGATCAGGCCCTTGGCGCTATCGCTATCAGCAATCTTTTGCAGCCGCTCGAGAAGCTCCGTGTCGTCCTGGATCAGACCGGTGATATTGACGCGGGCAATGTGCGGGCGGGCGCTTTGAAGCGGTGGAGTGAATGCCAAGCGGTAAAGGGCAAACAGGCCCACGACGAGGAGAAGGACGACCGTGACACGCCAGAAGGTCAGCTTGCGCCGCAACTGCCTGCGGTCTGCGATTGCCATCTGATCCATTTATTCGCCTTCGCTATAGAGTGGTCACAGCGTCTGAAGTTCGCCATATGAGCCTTGTAGCCACCTCTTGCAAGGAAACAAACGGGAAAGCATCGTTTTGATAAAAATATCGTGGCCCTTGCGATATTTCCGAGAAAAACCATATTGGCAGAGCATGCCCCGCATGCCACACCCGATGTTATTGCGAATGATGGTGCCCGATTTTATTGACTGGTACCGTATCGACACCCGGATCCTTAGCACATGCTTGAGCGACTAAGCCAACCCAGTTCCAGTTTCGCGTCGTCCAATGGACACGCGGACACCTATGCCATGGCGTTGCGCCATTCCGGCCGGGTTCGAAAACTCAAGGTCATTCTTCCGCTGGGCGCTGCCATCATCTCGCTGTCCTTTATCGCGGTTTCGCTCTTGCGGACATGGGTGCCGGATGAGGTCACACTCGAAAGTTCGAAGGTCGAAAACGGCAAGCTCGTCATGGAAAAACCTGCCCTTGCCGGACGCAACAACAATGGCTTCGACTATTCGATGAATGCGGAGCGGGCACTCCAGGATATTGCCAGCCCCAACCTGATGACGCTGGAGAAAGTTCTAGCTGCACTGCCCATGAACGACATCGTAGCGCAGGTTGTGGCGCAGGAAGGCCTGTTTGACCGTGCAACAAATAAGTTGCAAATGATGGCACCCTTTGACATCAATCTCAGCAATGGATTACAAGCAAAGTTCCAGTCTGCAAATGTCGATATGAAAGCGGGAACGATGGAAACGGACAAGCCTGTTTTCGTGAAGACCCAAGAAGGCTCGATCAATGCGGAAAGTTTACGCATTGCAGATAATGGTAAAACGATTACATTTTCGGGGCAGGTACGAGCTCGTATCGCTGCATCGACCATTCAGAACGCCGGCCAGAACGCCGGCAAGTGAGAGCCCGACCCAGATGATGCAGATTTTGCGCACAGCCCGTCATACCAACGCAGCCTGTCTTGCCGCCGTTGCCATTGCATGTCTTGCGGGCACTGCAGCCGCGCAATCCACCACGAGCAACATGGAAGGCCTCAAACTTTCCAATGACCAGCCTATCGCCATCGAAAGCGATCAGCTTGAAGTACGCGATCAGGAGCAAAAGGCTTATTTCACCGGCAATGTTAAGGTCGTACAGGGAACGACGACCTTGCAAGCTGGCAAGATGACCGTGCTCTACAAGAGCAAGAGCGGCGACAGTAAGGCCCCGAACGCTTCGATCACCGGTGGTAATGCCGACATCGACAAGATTTTCGTCGACAACTCCGTTTACCTCACGTCCGGCACGCAAAAGGCGACCGCCGACAAGGGCGAGTTCGACATGGCGGCGCAGACCTTCATTCTTTCGGGAAAACAGGTGGTCCTGTCGCAGGACACGAATGTTTTCACCGGTTGCAAACTGACGGTCTTCATGACGACGGGTCAGGCCAAGCTGGAAAGCTGTGGTGGACCTGTTCGCATCATGCTCGACCCGAAATCACAGAAAAAGCAGTAGTCTTTAGCCCGTGAAAATCCAATCCATTTCAAAACTGTTTGGCGCAGGCTCGTCGCGCGCATCGGAAACGGATAATCTATCCGAAGACAAGGCGCGCTATGAGGGCACCCTGATCGCTCAGGGCCTGACCAAGACCTACAACACGCGTCGCGTCGTCAATGGCGTGTCGCTTGTCGTGCGTCGTGGTGAAGCGGTCGGGCTTCTGGGACCGAACGGCGCCGGAAAGACCACCTGTTTTTACATGATCACCGGTCTTGTTCCCGTCGATGCTGGCAAGATCGCCATCAATGGCAATGACGTGACCAACATGCCCATGTATCGCCGTTCGCGGCTGGGCGTGGGCTACCTTCCCCAGGAAGCATCGATCTTTCGCGGACTGACAGTGGAAGACAATATTCGTGCGGTTCTGGAAGTTCACGAACGCGACGAAAAGAAGCGCAATCGCAAGCTCGACGAGTTGCTGGAAGAATTCCACATTTCGGCCCTGCGCAAGTCGCCTGCCGTTGCCCTGTCGGGCGGTGAGCGTCGTCGCCTCGAAATCGCGAGAGCGCTGGCAACAGACCCAACCTTCATGCTGCTGGACGAGCCTTTTGCCGGTGTCGACCCGATCTCGGTCAGCGACATCCAGAATCTCGTTCGACACCTGACAGCCCGCGGTATCGGCGTGTTGATCACCGACCACAATGTGCGTGAAACGTTGGGCCTGATCGACCGTGCCTATATCATCCATGCGGGCGAAGTTCTGACCCATGGCAGGGCGTCGGAGATCGTCAACAACGCAGAAGTTCGTCGTCTCTATCTGGGCAATAATTTCAGCCTGTGACGAATCCACGATAAAAGTGAGGTGCGCGCCTCGCTCACCGAAAAGATTCTGCCTCCCCGCCCCCAAGTGAGCTTGACCAAACAAGAATAAAAAGCAATTTTTGGGCCAAGTCAGACTTCAGCGCCGAAACATCGTGAAAAAAGTGGCGCCGAAGGGGTTTATGGGAGTTTAGCGTCCGCCATGGCCTTGTCCGCCAGTCTTTTGTTGCGTCAAAGCCAGTCTCTGGTCATGACCCCACAACTGATGCAGTCTATTCAGCTGCTTCAGATGACGCATATTGAGCTGACGCAATTCATCGCCCAGGAAGTCGAGAAGAACCCGCTGCTTGAAATAGTGGCAAACGATGTCGATTTGGGCACCGCCCCGCTGGACGATGGCTTTGATCGGCACAGCGAACCGCCAGAGCAAAATTCGGACGTGTCTCAAGAGACGGACGAGTGGTACGGCGACCGCGCAAGCACGCTGAACGAACAGCTCGACACCAATTTCGAAAACGTCTTCCAGGATGATACCGCCCCGGCAAAGGCCGATGCGCCGGAGCTTGTCGGGCAATGGAAGTCCATGCCGGGAGCGGAGGCGGGCGAATCCTACGATCTCGATGATTTCGTTGCGAGCAAACCCAGCCTGCGGGACCATATCGGCCAGCAACTTCCCTTCACCGTGCCCGTGCCGCAGGACAGGATGATTGCGGATGCCTTGCTCGATCACCTCGATGAGACGGGCTATCTCCCTGTCGATGCGATGGACGATATTTCGGACCGTCTGAGCACGTCAAAAGCCGACATCGAACACGTGCTTCGCGCGCTACAGACCCTTGATCCCCCCGGCATTTTTGCGCGCAGCTTGAGTGAGTGCCTTTCCATTCAGCTTGCACAGAAAGATCGTCTCGATCCGGCGATGAAAGCGTTCGTCGGTCATCTGGAGCTTCTGGCAAAGCGTGATTTCGCCTCTCTCAAGCGGCTCTGCGGTGTCGGCGAGGATGATCTTCTGGATATGCTGGCCGAGATCCGCGCCCTCAATCCACGCCCGGGCGCTGGCTTCGAGACGGGTATTTCGGAAACCATCGTTCCTGACATCGTCGTGCGCCCCTCCATCGATGGTGGCTGGTTGATCGAGCTCAACCCGGAGACGTTGCCACGTGTTCTGGTCAATCAGACCTATTTTTCGGAGGTCTCCAAAGTCAAGACGCGCGCTGGCGAGGATGGGGAGTTCCTGTCCGAATGCATGCAGACTGCCAGCTGGCTGACCCGCAGCCTGGACCAGCGCGCGCGAACCATCATGAAGGTCGCAAACGAGATCGTACGCCAGCAGGACGCGTTTCTCCTGCACGGCGTCGATCATCTGCGCCCGCTCAATCTCAAGCAGGTGGCGGATGCGATCAAGATGCACGAATCCACCGTCAGCCGTGTCACGTCACGAAAATACATGCTGACGCCGCGCGGGCTTTTCGAGCTGAAATATTTCTTCAGCGTTTCGATTGGTGCTGTGGAAGGCGGCGACAGGCACTCGGCCGAGGCCGTGCGTCATCGCATCAAGATCATGATTGCGCAGGAAGCGCCCGACGACGTTCTATCGGACGACGATATCGTCAATAATCTGAAGAAAAACGGTGTCGAACTGGCGCGTCGAACGGTCGCAAAATATCGTGAGGCGATGAATATTCCATCTTCCGTACAACGACGCCGGGAAAAGAAAGCCATCGCAAAAGTCGCTATGGCGTAACGAATTCTTTATATATTTCAATTTGTTAATAATCCCGTTTGACTCTTGACCCCTCCGGCGTTAGAAGCTCGCCGCACAGACGGCAGGGGGCCGATCAACGCAAAAGTGTACACCACGCTGACGCGCCAACCAGGAATGAGACTGAAAGTCTCTCGAAACGCTTGGATGAGCGTCTGGCTTAACGTAAGCTGTTACACGCAAATCACTGAAAAAGGAAAAATTCCATGAGTGTGCGTGTATCTGGTAAACATATGGATATCGGCGAATCGTTCCGTCAGCGGATCGAGGACAACATTAGCCTGGCGATTACCAAGTACTTTGACGGGGGGTATTCTGGTCAAGTAACCGTGGAGAAATCCGGTGCGGGTTTCGCAGCCGATTGCAAGATACATCTCGATACGGGTGTCGTCTTGCACGCAGCGGGACAAGCCAATGATCCACAGGCAAGTTTCGATGCGGCAGCCCAGCGGATAGAAAAGCGGCTTCGCAGATACAAGAGAAAATTGAAGGACCACCATCACAACGGTGCGTCGGCCAACGGCATTCTGGAAGAGTTTCCTTACACGGTCATGGATGCCGTGCCGGACGAGGATGACGAACTGCCGGAAGATTTCGCACCGACCATCGTTGCCGAAACCTCCAAGCAGGTCAAAACCATGACCGTTGCCAGTGCCGTCATGGCGCTCGACATGACAGATGAGCCTGTGCTGCTGTTTCGCAGCCCAGCCAAGGAACTGAATATCGTCTACCGTCGGACCGATGGAAACATCGGCTGGATCGATGCGGCGACGATAAAGAACTGAACAGTCTGATAAGGCACCGGGGGTGTCGTCGCATGGCGGCGCCTCCGGACCGTCTCGATCGCATGAAGGATACAGAGAATGGCGTTGGCAGATTTGCTGCAACAGGATGCGATTATTCCCGCCCTCAGAGTGAATTCCAAAAAGCAGCTTCTTCAGGAATTGGCGGCCAGAGCGTCGCGAATTACAGGCGTGCCGGAGCGGGAAGTGTTCGACGTCATCTTGCAACGTGAGCGGCTGGGTTCGACCGGCGTCGGTCACGGTATCGCCATTCCACACGGAAAGCTCGCCAGCATCGACCACATCGTCGGCGTTTTCGCACGTCTTGAAAATGCCGTGGATTTTGAAGCCCTGGACGATCAGCCCGTCGATCTGGTTTTTCTTTTGCTGGCGCCCGAAGGTGCCGGTGCCGATCACCTGAAGGCACTGTCGCGCATTGCGCGCGTGCTGCGCGATCCCGAACTGGTCGCCAAACTGCGCGCCACCGAATCCGACACGGCGATCTTTACCTTCCTCAATCAGGAACAGGCCAACGCGGCCTGACGTCGTAAGCCACTGACGGCAACGACCTTGGCTCCCTCCTGGCCATAAAAAATCCCCGCCTTTGCGGCGAGGATGATAGCTTTTTAAAGTTTCCCGGACATTTTCAAAGCCGATATGGCCACCCGCTCAAGGATGGCCCTATGTTTTGATCAGGCGTCTTTTTCGTTGACGCTGCTGGTGCCAGGCTCGGCTGTCGTCGGTGCATCACCCTTCGGTCCACCCTTGGCAACGCCAACCATTGCGGGGCGCAGCACACGGTCACCGATCGTGAAACCGGCCTGAACCACCTGTACGACGGTATTGTTGGGAACGGCCGTGTTGGGAATTTCGAACATCGCCTGATGGAAGTTCGGATCGAACTTCTCGCCTTCCGCATCCATCTTGCGCACGCCGTGACGCTCCAGTGCAGACAGCATCGAGCGCTCCGTCATATCGACGCCTTCGATCAATCCGGCAATCCCGGCTTCGGAATTCGTCTTCAATTCCTCGGGGATCGTATCGAGCGCGCGGCGGAGGTTGTCGGATACGGCCAGCATGTCGCGGGCAAAGCCTGCGACGGAATAGGCCTTGGCATCCTTCACCTCACGCTCGGTGCGGCGACGCAGGTTGTCCATCTCGGCAGCGAGACGCAGGAATTTGTCGCGTAGATCGGCATTTTCAGCCTTCAGCACATCGATCGGATCGGGCTCGGACGTTTCAGGCGCGTCGTCTTCGACAGCCGTTGCCTCGAGTGCCTCGTCCACGACGTCTGCGTCAGGTCCGTTTTTCTTGGTATCGTCGGTCATGACGTTCTCCAGCTTTACATCTGTTATGGGTTGAGCCCGATATCGAGGTTTACCATGCAAAAATCAAGGCTTGCGGGCAAACCATCTCCTATTCGGTGGCAGGTTTTCGAGATCAGCGCCGTTTGCTGGCCAGCCGGGCCATGATCTGGGCCGTATAATCGACCATCGGCACGATGCGCGAGTAATTGAGCCGGGTCGGACCGATCACGCCGACAGCACCGACAACCCGGTTTTCATCGTCCCGGTAGGGCGCTACGATCAGCGAGGATCCCGACAGCGAAAACAGCTTGTTTTCCGAACCGATGAAAATTCTGACGCCCGAACCGGTTTCAGCCAGGTTGAGGACCTCGATCAGATTGTCCTTGCGCTCGAGATCATCGAACAGCAGCCTCACGCGATCGATGTCTTCTTCGCCGGCGAGCCCCTCCAGAAGATTGGAGCGTCCCCGAACGATCAGCCGCCCGAGCTTACCCTCCTCATTGTCGCCGGACCATACCGCGAGACCGCGTGTCACGAGATCCTGCGCCAGCGTGCTCAGCGCCGTCTGCAGCTCGGATTTCTGTTCCAGCAGCTGGGTGCGCAGTTCCGGCAACGTTTGTCCGGCCAGATGGGCGTTGATGAAATTGGCGGCCTCCGTCAATTGCGACGACGTAATTCCGGCGGGCAGTTCGATGATGCGGTTTTCGACCTGATTGTTGTCGCCGACCAGAATAGCAAGCCCCTTGGTCGGTTCGAGGCGAATGAACTCGACATGCTTCAGCACCGCGTCGCTCTTGGTCGTCAACACCAGACCCGCACCACGCGACATGCCAGACAGCATGCGGCTCGCTTCCGTCAGCAGCCCCTCGATCGGCTGCTCGCGACCTGAGACCGGGCCGATCTGCCGGTCGATGCTGGCACGCTGTTCGGCAGGCAGATCGCCCACCTGCATGAAAGCATCCACGAAAAAGCGCAGGCCGATCTGCGTCGGCAGGCGGCCCGCGCTGATATGCGGCGAATAGATCAGGCCGAGTTCTTCCAGATCGCTCATCACATTGCGAACGGATGCTGGCGACAGCGACATGGGCAGGACGCGCGACAGGCTGCGCGAACCCAGCGGCTCACCATTTTCGAGATAGCCTTCCACGATGCGCCGGAAGATTTCGCGCGAGCGATCATCCAGCAGCGCACCCGGTTCTTTTCCGATCGGAGGAGAGATGCTCATTACGTCCGTTCTTCATCCCGTCAGTTCATCACAGGAATATAGTCGCTTGCGCGCTTAAGTAAAAACGGAAATTCCGCATATACCCTGCACTGACCCGCTTTTCCTTTGCAAAAGGGCTGTCGCGGCCTTAGAAGGCGGAGATCAAAACGGAGACGAACCAGATGCGGCCTTCAGGCAGAAAAACCGATCAGATGCGCAAAGTGTCTTTCGAGCGCAATTTCTCGAAGCATGCAGAGGGCTCCTGTCTGGTCAAATTCGGCGACACGCATGTCCTGGTGACCGCCAGCCTTGAAGAAAAGACGCCACCATGGTTGCGCAACAGCGGCAAGGGCTGGGTGACTGCCGAATACGGCATGCTGCCCCGCTCCACCAACGAGCGCATGCGCCGCGAAGCCGCTTCCGGCAAGCAGGGTGGCCGCACGCAGGAAATCCAGCGTCTCATCGGCCGTTCGCTGCGCGCCGTGGTCGATCTTCAGGCGCTGGGCGAACGTCAGATCAGCATCGACTGCGACGTCATTCAGGCCGATGGCGGCACGCGTACGGCCTCCATCACCGGCGCGTGGATTGCTCTTCACGACTGCCTGAAGTGGATGGAAACCCGCAACATGATCAAGGTCGAGAAGGTTCTCAAAGACCATATCGCCGCGATATCCTGCGGTATCTTTGCCAGCCAGCCGGTGATCGATCTCGACTATCTGGAAGATTCCTCGGCGGAAACCGACGCCAATTTCGTCATCACCGGTTCCGGTGGCATCGTCGAAATTCAGGGCACGGCTGAAGGCGCACCTTTTAGCGAGGACGAATTCCTGACACTGCTGGGCCTTGCCAAGACAGGCTGCGCGGACCTCGTCGAGCTGCAAAAACAGACGATTGCCTGAGCCAGGGACGCGAGAACCATGCGCAAACTCGACACCAGAACCATCGTCGTTGCCAGCCACAACAAGGGCAAGATTGCCGAAATCGCCGATCTGATCGGCCCTCTCGGCTTTTCCGCCAAGTCGGCGGCAGAGCTGAATTTCGCCGAGCCAGACGAAACCGGTACGACATTCGAGGAAAACGCCGCCATCAAGGCGCTGGCCTCTGCGCAAGCGTCGGGATTGCCGTCGCTTTCCGACGATAGCGGTCTGGTGATCGATGCGCTTGATGGCAATCCCGGTGTCTACACCGCCAACTGGGCGGAAACGGCTGATGGTACCCGCGATTTCGCCATGGCGATGCAGAAGGTGGAGGACGCCTTGCAGGAACGCGGCGCGACCGAGCCTTCCGCCCGCACTTGCCGCTTCGTCAGCGTGCTGTGCCTGGCTTGGCCCGATGGCCACACCGAATTCTTCCGGGGCGAGATCGAGGGCAGCGTCGCATGGCCTCCACGCGGCGATAGCGGCTTCGGCTACGATCCGATCTTCCAGCCGCAAGGCTATGAGACAACATTTGGCGAGATGACATCCGAGCAGAAGCACGGTTGGAAACCGGGCGACCGCCAAGCGCTGTCGCACCGCGCCCGCGCCTTCAAGACATTCGTCGAAACCTGTCTGGACGCATGATGATCGATCCTGGGAGCAGGTTCTCCCCTGCCCCCGACGCGACGCTGCTGCCGGATACCGGTGAGCCCGGTTTCGGTATCTATGTGCATTGGCCGTTCTGCGCCGCCAAGTGCCCCTATTGCGATTTCAACAGCCATGTCCGCCACCAGCCCGTGGATCAGGAGCGTTTCGTCGCTGCTTTCCTACGGGAAATGGAAACGATGCGGCAGTTGAGCGGCGCAAAGGTCGTCACCAGTGTTTTCCTCGGTGGCGGCACGCCCTCGCTTATGGACCCGCAGACAGTCGGCGCCATCATGGATGGCATCGCCCGTTTCTGGCATGTCCCTGATGGCATCGAAATCACCATGGAAGCCAACCCCTCGAGCGTGGAGGCGGAACGGTTCCGCGGCTACCGCGCCGCGGGCGTCAACCGTGTCTCCATGGGTGTGCAGGCTCTCAACGACCGCGACCTCAAGTTTCTAGGACGCCTCCATGATGTCGCGGATGCGCTGAAAGCCATCCGGCTTGCCCGCGAGATCTTCCCACGCATGTCCTTCGACCTGATCTATGCCCGGCCCAACCAGACGGTGGAAGAATGGGAAAAAGAGCTTGCCGAGGCCATTTCCTATGCTGTCGATCATCTGTCGCTCTACCAGCTGACCATCGAGGAAGGCACGGCCTTCTACGGTCTGCACAAGGCAGGCAAGCTGATCGTACCGGATGGTGACCAGTCCGCTCTGCTTTATGAGGCGACGCAGGACATCACCGCTCACCACGGCATGCCGGCCTATGAGGTTTCAAACCACGCCATTCCCGGCGCGGAAAGCCGCCACAACCTGACCTATTGGCGTTACGGCGATTACGCCGGCATTGGCCCCGGCGCACACGGACGTCTGACCACGGGCGGCGCAAAACTCGCGACGGCCACGCAGCGCCACCCGGAAACATGGCTCGAAAGCGTCGAGCGCGATGGCCACGGTATTCTGGACCAGGAGATGCTGGGCGTCGAAGAGCAATCGGATGAATTGCTCTTGATGGGGCTTCGTCTACGCGAAGGTGTGGACCTTGCCCGCTGGAGCGATCTTTCCGGTCGCGATCTCGACCCCGACAAGGAAGAGTTCCTATTGCAGCACGGCTTTATCGAGCGCCTCGGCAACTCACGCCTGCGCTGCACACCGTCGGGCATGCTCATCCTCGATTCCGTCGTTGCAGATCTGGCCTGCTGACCGGCAATCGCCTCAAAAAGCCCTTGTTTACACAGAATTTATCTGCACTTTGACGGTAACGTGGCAGCTTGGCGTATTAAAATACTATTTTGGGAGGCATTCTTGCTGAAAACGGCATCTCTACTTCTGACGGTTTTTCTATCCACAACCGCTTTCGCGGCCGAACAAAACTTCACCATATCTGGTGGTCAGGTTAGCGTTCCCATCGGTCTTACCGTTCAAGTCAAATCCGTGACCGTTGGTGAAGATGCCACGAAACTGCGGCTTCGGGCGAGTTTCGACAGCAGCAAAACCCTCTCCGTCAATATGAACGACCAGGAAAATGCCTATCTGTCCTGGGCGGACGGCGATCAAGGCAGGCTGCATATGCGCCAGATCAGCAGCAACAAATGGATGCGTATTTCCAACGGCAAAACGATGGAGGGCGATCTCGTTTTTCCCGGCACGATCCCGGCGGATGTCACGAAGGTGGTGCTCTTCTTCAACCCCGGCAATTCGGGTGACGATACCAATGCGCCTGGCGTGACCATTCCGCTGGAATTGAAGAAATGAAGGCCGCGTTACTTCTGCCGCTTCTTCTGGCAAACGCTGCAACAGCCGCCACCTATACCGTCTCGACCGGTGGATCTTTTGCAGATCAGCCATCGAGTTTCACCGAGATTGCATTTCCAGCCTCTTCCTTTGACGAGAAGATCGAGCAGAGCAGCGGTGCCTTCTCGTCGGAGACATCCACCTTCGAATTGCAGGACATGGATGAGGAAACACGGGTGAAAACGGAGACCACGCTGACGGAGTTGGGTGCGCGCCAGGACAATGGCCGGATCATCGTCAACCTTCCCAGCGACGTGCTGTTTGATTTCGACAAGGCCGATATTCGCGCTGACGCCCGCTCATCCTTGACCAAGCTGGCGCAAGTGCTGAATGCGATGGACAAAAGCGATGTCCAGATCATCGGCCACACCGACGCCAAGGGAAGCGATGCCTATAATGATCGCCTGTCGGAGCAGCGTGCTGTTTCAGTCGAGACGTGGCTGTCGGAGTTTGGCGTCATGTCGAAGATGACAACGCAGGGCAAGGGCGAGCGCTTTCCCGTTGCACCGAACCAGACTGTGAGTGGCGGGGATGACCCGCAGGGACGCCAGAAAAACCGGCGTGTCGAATTCATTATCGGAGAACGCTGATATGGCCTTGATCACCTGCCCGGAATGCGACGCAAAAATCTCCGACAAGGCTCATGCCTGCCCCTCCTGCGGTTACCCGATGGCGCAGACGCAGCCATCAAAAGGCACCAGCGCCTGGCCGACCGTGGTCGGCGGTGTGGCAGGGACCTATATTTCGGCGCAGATGCTCGCATCGATCATTGTCGGGAGTGTCGCGATGATCAGTTTTGCCGCCATCATGATTGCGCTTGTGGTGCAATAAGACGCTACGTCACTCCACCGGATCGCCCGCCTCGACTGACTTTGCCTTGCGCGCGTTCTCCGCACTTTCGCGGCGAAGCGGTGCGCCGATGGGGCAGATATCCTGGACGAACCCGGTTAGGCTGTTGGCGAGCGTGTCCGATACCTGGCGGTAATAGACATACTTGCCCCGTTTTTCCGACGCGACCAGCCCCGCATGTTCAAGCAACTGTAAATGCTGAGAAATAGACGGTTTCGACATATCGAAACGCGCGGCGATATCGCCTGCGTTCATCTCGTGATGCGCGACATAGGCGAGGATTTTACGCCGGACGGGAGAGGCCAACGCCTCGAAAATCAGCTGTATGGACATGCCTCTTTCTATCATTAATCAATTAGACAATCAACTAACTGTTGACAGAATTACATTTCGTCGATTACCTAATTGTAGAAATGAAGGAGACACGATCATGCAGATACACTCGCAATGGACTTTCAACTGCGCCCCGCATCACATCTGGCCGCATTTCCTACATGCGAAGATGGACAGTTCGAAGCCGTTTCTATTTCGTCTCGGCATTCCCAAGCCCGTCAGCTGCAAGGTTCTGGAAGGCCACGGCGCACTGGGCAACACCCGCCAATGCACCACGGATCGCGGCAGCATCGATCAACGCATTCTCGATTACGTCCCCAACCGGAAACTGCGTTACCGCATGATCGACAGCACCGTGTGGTGCAAGGACTGGATCGGCGCTCTGGAGGATGAATTCACCCTCATTCCGATTGGACCCGACACGACACGCGTCGAACGCCGCAGCGATTTTAGAGCGCATGGATTGCTGGCCCCGGTCAGGCAACTGGCGCTCTGGATCGCCTTGAAACAGGCACATCGCTACGCCTCTAAAAACTGGCGCAGATTAAGCAGCGAGGCCCAAGCCGCAGAATCGCAGCTGGAGGTCGCGCCATGAAGGCTCACCAGACACCGCAGACCATAGCCCGCATCGTGTATTTCGTGGAGATTCTCGTCTTCGCAGCGCCATTCTACCTGACCTACGGACTTTTGGCCCTTATTAGCGCACCCTATGCCGGCATGATGATCCTGTTCAGCCCAGTCTGGTTCATAGCCTATCTCGTTGATGCAAACGGAGAGTTCGCTCCGGTCATTCTCGTGGGAACAATTGTCATCGCAATCGCTGCACTGTCCGTAACGGGCGTGGTTGCCCTATGGAAACTGGCAAAGCTCTCTTACATTTATATGTTCAAAGGCGCCGAAGAGCTGTCGGCACATCGACACGACTTTCGGACTGGCTTTTATTGCGGCGTCGCACCGCTCATTTTCACCACGACGGTCATGGCGGCCATTGCCGTCAGCGACGGTGGCTGGACGAGTTTGCCCATTGCGATCATCGGCGGCGGTACCCTGTTGATCCCCGTCATCCATCTGTGGGTAGCGATGCGGAGATATCCCATCGCATCGTCGACAATCAAAGCTTGCGCGGACCCGGTAAATCAGGTCTCGTCGCGGCCGGGCGTGCAGTACCAGACGATAGCGACGATCAATCCGATTGGCGCAAAGCAGGACAGAAGCTGATGCCAGCCGCTGCGGTTGATGTCATGAAGACGACGGGCGGAAACCGTTATCGACGGCAACAAGATTGCAAGCGACCAGATCGCCCCAGCAAAGCCACTCGTATCTATGAATTCGATAACGAAAGAACTGACACATACAAAAAGAATGCAGAACCAATATTCCGAGCGGGCTGCTCTACCTTGGAAATTGACATAGTTCCTAAAAAAGCTGGAAATTGCTTCTCCAAAAGTCATGGGTATCGCCAAAGCTCCAAACCTATTCGGTCCAGGCGGAGGTGATCTGAAGACGAAGATCAGCGGGAAGACGATGAGAATGAGTAGAATGAACAAATGCCAGCCCGACATGCATTGCCTTTCTGTCGCCTAAGACAATAATAAAATTTTCAAGATGCATTTGCACCCGCAAGGGATGCGGAATTGAGACGGAGTGGTGTTGAAGCCAGTCCGTTTGCAAAACAATCACGCGCAGGTCACAATTACAAGTAGAAAGACCGGTCATCGTTTCTGAAACGAAGACCGGTCTCTTGATATGCGTCCAATATTTGGGGAGTGGCCGGGCTTGCCCGGCCTCTGCATTTACGCGTTGTTTTCGTTGATCAAGCGCTTCAGCAATTCGACCTCGTGGCCGAGTTTTGTATCGCCGCCGATCAGTTCTTCGATCTTGCGCACCGCATGCAGAACGGTTGTATGATCGCGCCCGCCGAAGCGACGGCCGATTTCGGGGAAGGAACGCGGCGTCAGCATTTTTGCCAGATACATGGCGATCTGGCGCGGCTTGACGATGACGCGGGTGCGACGGTTGGAGACCAGTTCCTGACGCGAGACGTTGTAGTGCCGTGCGACGATGCGCTGGATGTCCTCGATGCGCACACGCTTGGCTTCGCCCGTGCCGACCAGATGGGCCAGCAATTCATCGACACGCTCGATCGACAGGTTCGGCTCGAAGGAGCGACGGAAGATCAGTTGGTTGAAGGCGCCTTCCAGTTCACGGCCGCTCGCGGTCACGCTGCGGGCGACATGAGAGACGATCTCTTCTGGAATATCGAAGCTTGGGTCGTCCTGACGGGCGGTCGCGATACGCTGTGTGAGCATTTCGTGGCGCATGTCATAATCCGGACCTTCGATCTCGATGGCCATGCCACCCTGAAGGCGCGAGCGAACGCGTGGATCAAGCGATTCCAGCTCCCAGGGCGCACGATCTGCGGCCACGACGACCTGCTTGGCGCTGTCGAGCAACATGTTGAGCAGGTGGCAGAATTCGTGCTGGATCATCTTGCCCTGCAGGAACTGCATGTCGTCGATCACAAGAAGATCTATATTGCGTAGCGTGTCCTTCAGCGTCAGCGCGTCATTGTCACGGATCGCCGTTGCGAAACGCCACATGAAATATTCGGCCGTCAGATAGACGACACGCGGAGTGCGCGGGCTGTCGATGGCGGCATTGGCGATGGCCTGGAGAAGATGCGTCTTTCCAAGGCCCACACCCGCATGAATGAAGAGCGGATTGAAGCGCACGGCACCCGCACCGGCCTCGGCAATGGTCTTTGCGGCGGCCAGAGCCACGCGGTTCGACGATCCCTCGACAAAGGTATCGAAGGTGAAACGGCTATCAAGCGGCGATCCGAACAGGGGACCCGCACCCGAGTGACGGGTCGCGTGGGCGGATTGCGAAGCGCCCGATATCTGCCCGTTTGACGAGGGCTGCGGCGGAATGAATGGCTTTGCACGCTGAGCAGTCGTTGCCGCCTCGGAGATGGGCTGTGCCCGTTCTTCGACCGGCACGGCCCGCGCTGGGCGGCTCGCCGAACGTACCAGGATTTCCACCTTCAACACATCCGCATCCTCGCTCTGAACGAGCGTCGTGATGAGATCGATATAACGGTTGTTGATCCAGGATTTCAGAAACGTTGTCGGTACGGTAAACCGCACGACGCTCTTGGAGACAGAATGAAGCTTGAGACGCGCAAACCAGCTTGCATAAACTTCCGGTCCGACCTGTGCCTTCAACCGCGCGCTAAAACGTTCAAACAGCGCGTCATGCTTCATATCCTGCTTTTCCCCTGCGATATCAGTACCAGCTGCGTCACATGCCTTTGGCGTGCGGTCCCCGTTTGTCACCGCACCCATTACCAAATTCAACTGCAT